>OY970359.1:0-2610871 GCA_963718665.1 uncultured Phycisphaerales bacterium | reverse complement strand
GCGTGGCAAGAGCGACAAAAGGAATCTTTTCGGTAACGGCGCTGGACAGCGTATTTACAATAGTGCCCGACCAGGCCGCTGCCGTTAACGAAATTAACAGGCAACAACCAACTATGAAATAATCGCGTAATTAGAAGCACGCAAAGCCCCGTCCAGGGAAACCTGACCGGGGTTTTTTATTTTCCCAAAAAACAATCCACATTACTATCGACTAACGACTACACTGAGCGAAGCGACGAGCCCGCTTCGGAAATACTATCGACTAATACACCATGTTAAAATGGGTAAACAACACAAAAACCCGCAAATCGCAAATTATAAAAATCCAAAAATCTCAAAAAATTTTTACTCCTTGTCTCACAAGGACTTACCAATAACTTACCGATTTTGGACAGAAAAAAATGTTTCGTAACTCCTTAAAAAGCACGCAAGTTTACCCTATATATAGAGGAACCATATTCCTCTGTAGTAGCGCAGAAGCGCAAACATTTCGCCCCGGGAGGGCAAGGCATCAGGAACAGAAGTTCCAATTTGTTTCGGCCATAACGGCAAATTTGCCGAAGAACAACGCCGTTGTTCTTGTGGACGAGATACGGACCAATCGCACAAACATCGTTTGGAGAATTGGTCGTATCGAGTACACATCACTGGCCGATTGAATCCGTGTAAATCTGTGTAATCCGTGGTTAAAAAAACTTAGTGTCTTTGCGCCTCCCGATAGGGATGGCCAAGCCATTAGTGGCAAAAGAAAGGAAGAGGATTATGAAGATCAACTTAACAATTGGGATTCCGGTTTGGCTCGACATTATTTGCGCCTGGCCTTTGATGGTTTATCGAAGGCGCAAATATGGCTATGACTTTCGCAGGATTTATCTGGGCGAAGGGGAATGGACAATTCTTGACCAGCAGGACTATTACCGCCTTGGTAATTTCAAATGGTGGCTTAAGGGTTTCAAAACAAAATGCTATGCCTTCAGGACCTCCAAACTTGGCCCTATGAAAACACGCTTTGTCTCTTTGCACAGGGAGATTATGAATCCGCCTAAGGGCCTTGTTGTTGACCATAGAAATGGCGATGGTCTCGACAATCGCAGGGCCAATCTCCGTCTGGCTACTCACTCACAAAATATGATTAACAGGCCGAAAACTAAATCAAAGACCACTTCAAAATTCGTCGGCGTAAATTTCGATAAATCCCGCAACAAATGGGCCGCTAAAATCCATTACGAGAATAAGAAAATATGGCTCGGCAGATTCGACTCCGAAATCGACGCCGCAAAAGCGTATGATGAGGCCGCTATCAAATACCATGGAGAGTTTGCCCGACTAAATTTTACCCCGTGAGATGGCCTTGCCTATCTCATCGGGGTTTTTCGGAGCGCAGCGAAGATCCTCGGGGTTAGCTCCCTTGGTTTTCTGCCGGGGACCCAGTTATTTGCGCGAAGATTACGCCAACGAAATCAATGCGTCAAACTCCAAATAATATTTAGCCCCGTCATCATCGCCCTTGGCGTGTGACGGGGTTATTTGCTTATACCGAATGGCGGAGTTCGATTGGCGGCTCTTTTGCCGTTTCCGTGGGTTGTAAGATGTATTTGTCGGTCCTCGCATACAAACGGCAGTCGAGCTCTTTGGCACGCAGCTTTTGTAAAACGTCTCTGCTGCCCTGAGAAAGTTGCGAAGCAAGTTCTGTTAATCTCTGCTCCAAGTTTTCCTCGTCGCCGTCAATCAAAGCCTTAAAAGAAAAGGCATCGGAGGGATTATTCTGAATACATCGTAAGTCACGGTATAATTCTTCATCATCAAAGCCCCGGCGTATCTTTGAATTAAATCCACCTCCTAGAAATGCCGCTACATTCACTATATCTTTTCTAATTCGTTTGTTCTTTGAGCCGCGTAATATTTTTAATAAACATACACCAATTTCTTCGGCCGTGAGACGTCTCATCCAAAAAAAGGTTGGGAGCTCTCTCAGTAAATAAAATCTGAGTATTTCGATAAGCTGCACGTTTGTTAGGATGAGTTCATGCCTTTTGGAATACATGTACCAGAGTCTTTCCTCGTCCGGCTGAAAATCTGCATGTCTCTGCGAAAGCGCAATCCATCCGCATATCTCCTCGACATCAGTTTGCGGAGCAGTTGTGAAACTCATACCTTTGACAGAAATAGCGTCGGCCCTGTCAGAAATAGAAAATGTATTTTTTGCTTCACTGGTTGCGTTTGGGTCGAATACCAAAACTTGATGTCCCATAGGTGCTTCCACGACTTTCGCGATATTTTCGTGAAGTAATTCTTTGTAATATTTTATCCTCCGTTCTATTATGAACTCGAAATCCTCGGGTTGAATGACTTGATTTGTGGCGCTTCGTCTCACATAAATCATACCTGCATAGGATAGAAGTTTTTCCTTGCCAGACGGGTATTTGTATGAGACCTCTTTTACGAAAATATGTGTTCTACCTTTAGATTCAGGTATGTGCATAACCACAACGACGAGTCCGGATGGCATGGTATAGGCCTTTGTGCTGATCATTGAAAATGGTGGTGCGACATGACGGTTCATTTTTTGAATGACCATATTGGTATCTATTAATGCTTTGGCAGAGGATTCAGATAAACCAACTGGGCAAAAATCTCCATCTCTTACGCCAAAAACGATATACCCGCCTGAAACATTGGCAAAAGCCATCGCATCAGAAGTTATACTGTGCCAGTCCTTCTCATCGGTGGGATTAAAATTCTCCTTGTAGTCGACGTTTATATCCTCATGCTTATGGTTAATGAGTGCATCAAAGGCATCAGCGGTTAGTGGGGACTCAGAATTTAGGTGGGTTTTTATCGAAACATTTTCATCTTTTACCACAGACATTTTTTCAGTTCCTTAAACCAGAACCGACCAAGGCAATAATGAGAGATATACATTACTCTCGGCCCACCCTGGCCAACAAGGCATCCTTCACATAGGACAATTGTTTTAGTATCTGCAAACGCCGTGCCGACGTCAACCATAATTAACCATATTGACGTAATGCCTTGCCCCATAATAACTTATGTAACACACAATAATCGACACAAAAGATGACTGAATGCCGTAATGGCAGGATTGGCTGCCAAACTGAGTAACTCTTTACTGATATCAATTAGCTTTTGCCCACAGAACCGCCCCTAATTCAACCGTTTTAGATTAATATTCGGCGAAGCCGAATCCGCTACGAGTATCAAGTATCCAGTATCGAGTATCCAGCATCGAGAATCCAGTATCCAGTATCCAGTATCCAGCATCGAGAATCCCCCCTCCCCCTTTTGCTCTGTTAGTTAATCTCCTTCGCTTTTGCCAGCAAATCAGCAGGTATAGCCGTCGGCTTTCCATCCAGGTCCGTAGTTGCAAACAAAATCACGTATCGCCTGGCCGGGGCTCCATATTCGGCGCTCTTAAAAAAATTCTGATAATAAATTGGGCCGTTTACACCTACCCAATAAACCTTTCCCGGCTCCAGCCTGACCGGCAAACGGCATATTGTTCTATTTGGGTCATAGCTCGGTTGCCCCGTAGTTTGCGGGTATGTCTCACCTCCGCCCGTCCACGACCATGAATTGTCCTTCATCACCTGGTCAAATGTAACCGTTATTTCATCAAGTGAAGGCGTTACATCATTGGCGTATGTCTGAGGATTTGTGCCTGTAACATACGGTGCTACCAGTTGTAAGGCCGCCTGCCACGCCCTCGTTATCGCCGGCATCAGGATACCCATCATCAGGGATATGATTGCCATCACAACCAGCAATTCTATTAATGAAAAACCTTTTTTCCTCATTGCCTTTTGCCTCCAGCCAAAAGCAATTTTATTATACCTTTTTGCAGGTAGTCGTCAAGCATTCAACACTAACTATCCCCGCCTGTAGCGGACGGGCCGCGGTCTGGCGTACCCCATTGGAGAAGCAATCGCCCCCACCATAAAAACCCAAGCTAACCAATCTCTACCTGCACTTGATTAAGATGCTCATAGTCCTTTTGATTAGTCAAAAGGACTATGACCTTATTTGACAACGAAGAAGGGTTCTTATGAATTTGTTTCGGCCAACATCAGCAAATCTGCGTCATTTTACAGTCAGCCGGCAAACTTGCCGAAGGAACAGCAGTCAGCTTTATAAAAGGGCAATATGAAAAATTGTCAGCCGAAAATCCGCGTTATTTTGCTCGGCTTATACAAAGAAACCCACTTTTTAGGGTTTCTGCGGACAAGGCGATGGTCTTTTGAAGAAGTGTGCTTCGGGAAAAAACCTCGCCGCAGAACGCAAAGCCGAGCAAATACAGTGTAAATCCGTGTCCATCCGTGCCAATCGGTGGTTAAAAACCTCTGTGTCCCCTGTGCTCTCTGTGGCTAAAAAATCTGTGCAATCTGCGTAATCTGTGGCTAAGCACTTTGGCTGGCATTCTGAATGCAAATCTGGGCAATCTTTTTGAGGTGAGACAGGCCGGGGCGAAGAATCGGCGAACGGGCAAACTGAATCTTGAACTGCTCCTCGGTAAGGTTGAGTAAATCATTCAAATTCAATTCAGCCCGGTCGGCGTGATGAACAAATTCCTTGTTGGTGCAAGTCGGCGCTTTTTGATGGTAAGGACAAGCCATCAGACATTCGGCACAGCCAAAGAGGTGGTTGCCAATCTTCGGCGTCAGCTCCGCCGGCACATCGGTATTGGCCTCGATAGTCAGATAGCTGATACACTTAGTGGCGTCGAATGAGCCATCCTGTTTCAACGCCCCTGTCGGGCAGGCAGCGACGCATTTGCCGAAATCCGGGCAGGAATCCTTCAATGGCTTATCTGGGTCAAGCTCGATATTGGTAATAATTTCCCCAAGGAAAATCGCCGGGCCGAGGCGAGGATTGACCAGCATACGATTTTTGCCGATTACGCCCAATCCCGCTCTTACGGCCAGCGCCCGTTCGAGCAAAGGTGTGGAATCAACACAAATCTTGAACTGCATCGGACAGGTCGCTGAAGCGATAAAATCGGCGAGCTGGCGCAGCATTTTTTTTATAAACGGATGATAATCATCATATTGGGCAAACTGGGCAACCCGGCCCATTGGGACGGCAGACGGATGACGGAGGACAGAAGACGGATGACCATTCTGCGGTTTATAATTAAGAGCGACGACGATAACGGATTTGGCGCCGGGCAGGAGTTTGGCGGGGTCGGTGCGTTTTTCGAGATTTGAGTGCAGCCAGGTCATCCGGCCCGCATAGCCGGCATCGAGCCAGCCAATAAGCCGACTGACCTGCTCCCTGCCAACCGGAGAGGCATCAGTAACACCCACGAGGTCAAAACCCAGCTCGAGGGCCTTTTCCTTTATACGTTCGGTTATCGTCATTTTTTACATATAAAAAAACGGGTGTAATTCATATTATACCAAGACATTGAAGAACAGAAAAGCTAATTAGAGAAAATACGTTCTAATCGACGATATAAGCAGATATGTTGGTAATTTAGGGTAACCTGGAGGCAAATATGGAGCAAGGATTGACTGGCTTGATAGGCGGGTCGGGGCTGGGTGATGTGCTGGCCGACAAAATTGAAAACGCGAAGTTTCACGACGTGAAAACACCCTTCGGGAAACCCAGCGACAGGATTATGATTGGTAAGATAGGCAAGAAACGGGTGGCGTTCATCAACCGCCACGGCCCAGGCCACAAATTATCGCCCAGTGAGGTGCCCTATGCCGCGAATATCTTCGCATTAAAAAAACTTGGCGCACACGCAATCATAGCGACGTGCGCCGTGGGTTCGCTGCATAAAAAAATCCAGCCCGGCGAGCTTGTCATAGTTGACCAGTTTATCGACCGCACCTTCCGCCGCCAAAATACTTTCTTCGACACTTTCGGAGCCGTTCACACGGAGATGGCGCAACCGACGTGTAATCGACTGGGAAATATTATCGCGGAGGCGGCGAAAAAATTGGACGTCAGGACGCATCGCAAAGGAACATACATCGGGATAGAGGGGCCGATGTTCTCGACGCGGGCAGAATCGCTTATGTACAGGATTTGGGGAGGAGATCTGATTGGGATGACGGCGATGCCGGAGGCGAAATTAGCGAGGGAGGCGCAAATGTGCTATTCGCTGGTAGCTCTGGTGAGCGATTACGACTGCTGGAAGCCACAGAAGAAAAAAAGAGACAAGCAGGAGCTTTTGCGCGAGATAATCGGGAACCTGCAAAAGGCAAGCGGTAACTGCCTCGAACTGATTAAGGCAATTCTGGCAGACAGGCACGAGATGGTCTGCGAAGATTGCGACTGCAGACGAAGTTTGGATATGGCGGTCTGGACAAAGCCAAAAGCGATAACGGCGGCACAAAAGAAAAAGGTCGCTGTATTGTTCAAATAATTATGAGGTAACGGTACTGAGGTCCAGATTCGATATAATCTGCCCTGGGCCACGGGCGACCGGTTACGAACTCAGCCACTTCTGGATTCGGTCGATACCTTCGGTGATATTCTGCATCGAGGTTGCGAAACTAAGGCGGACATTTTTATCACAGCCGAAGGGCAGACCCGGAACGACGGCGACGTTGGCCTGTTCGAGGAGGGCTTTGGCGAAATCCATACTGCCTTTGATTTCGATGCCGCCTTTTGTTTTACCGAAATATGCGGAGACATCGGGGAAGCAGTAGAATGCGCCTGTGGGCTGGATGCATTTGACGCCTTTGATTGCGTTGAGACGGTCAACCATGTACTGGGCGCGTTTTTCGAATTCGACTCGCATTTTTTCGACCTCGTTATTGGGGTCTTTCAACGCCGTGATTGCTGCATCCTGGGCGAAGGTTACGGGGTTCGATGTGGAGTGGTCCTGGAGTCGGCCCATTGCTTTGATGACGTCAACGGGGCCCGCGGTGTAGCCGAGTCGCCAGCCGGTCATTGAATAGGTTTTGCTGAAGCCGTTGATTGTGAGGGTGCGGTCGTAGGCGTCTTTGCTGAGGGCGGCGAAACTGATGAATTTGGTGCCGGCGTAAACGAGGCGTTCGTAGATTTCATCGGAGAGGACTGCGACATCGGTGCCTTCGAGAACCTTGGCAAGCTGGGCAAGTTCTTCGGGGGTATAGGTGAAGCCGCCCGGATTATTGGGGGAGTTGAGGACGAACATTTTGGTTTTGGGGCTGATGGCCTTTTTCAGTTGTTCGGGTGTAATCTTGTAGCTATTCTGCCGGCTGGTTTTGACGACTTTGACTTTTGCGCCAGCCAATTTGATAGCTTCGGGATATGTGAGCCAGAACGGGGTAGGGAGAATGACGACGTCGCCGGGATCGAGGATTGCCTGCATCGCGCCATATACCGAGTGCTTTGCGCCGATGTTGATGACAACCTGTTCGGGTTTATATTCGAGTTTATTTTCCTTGAGCAATTTTTCGGCGATTGCCTTTTTCAGCTCGATGGTTCCTGAGGCGGGGGTATATTTTGTTTTGCCTGCGTTAAGGGCGGCGATGGCGGCATCCTTGATGTATGTTGGAGTGTCGAAATCGGGTTCGCCTGCACCGAAGCCGATGACGTTTATGCCCTGCGCTTTGAGTTCTTTCGCCCTTGCGGTAACAGCCAACGTGGCTGACGGGGGCACGGCCTGTGCTCTTTTGCTAACTTTCATAATCATATCAGTCATCCTTATAATAAGTTCGTAAAAGGTGATATTTAACCTGACCTTGGGCGAATAGTCAAGAAGATTGGTGTGCTCCTTCGACAAGCTCAGGACAGGCAGAGCACACCCTACCGAATTCCCGCTTGCGCGGGAATGACAAAAGGCCGCCCAGCCACTTTGCAATTATAATTGAGATTTGACGGCGTCAAGGATGATTTTTTTTGCGTTGTCGAGGGGTGCGGGGAGGTAGGTTCCCGCGGCGGAGGTATGGCCGCCGCCGTCGAATTTGCGGGCTATTTTGCAGACATCCACAGCCCCCCTGCTGCGAAGCGAGCAGCGTATTCTGCCATCTTTTAATTCGACGAAGAGCGCGGCGACCTCGACTGAGGCGATGCGCCTGCACTGGTCGATGAGATTTTCGGTGTCTTCGTATTTTGCGCCGGTGGTTTTGAAATCCTGCTGTGTGAGAAACTGCGAGGCATATCGACCATCGAAATGCAATTCGAGGGTGTTTTGCATCACGGTCATAAGTTTGAAACGCTGGGGCGAAAAGGTCTGGTATATGAGACGATAAATATCGGCTGGATTTACGCCTGCGTCGATTAAGTTGGCACAATCGCGGAGGCATCGGCTTGTGGTGTTGCTAAAGTGGAACCAGCCGGTGTCGGTGGCGATGCCGGCGAAGAGTGCCTGGGCGATTTTGGGGGTGATGGGCCAGCGGGCAAACCGGAACAGGTCAAAGACAATGGAGCAGGCGGCTGAAACAGCTGAATCAACAATCTCGACGTCGCCAAGGCCGTCTGAGGTGGCGTGGTGGTCGATAACAAGGACAGGGGTATCGGCCTGTTTGAGATATTCCTCGAAACCGGGCAACTGGCTGGAGCTATTGGTATCTACGATAATGATGAGGTCGAATTTGTTTTGTTGAAGCTGGTCTTTTGAAATGTCCCTGCCGAGGACAAGAACGGGCTTTTCGAGCAGGAAGCCATACCAGTCGGGCAACGGCGAGAGGAAGAGAATCTGCGGGTTTTTGCCCATAGCGGAAAGCGCTTCAGATATCGCTACACAGCAGCCGACGGCGTCGCCATCAACCTTGGTGTGGGTGGTAATCAGCACTCTAGTTGATTTATTTATGAGTTCAACGGTTTTTTGAAAGTTCTGGTTATTCATACGAGTTGCTATTATAGCCCTATTTACCAAGTATTTGAAATAGTATATCGATGTGTTTTGCGGCAAGAGAAACAGGCATCAGCGGTTTGGTTTTGCCCGCGAGACAATCGAGGAAGTGATTTATGAGGGCGGGATTGTCGCCGGGATGTTTTGACATATCGACATTATAGACGGTGCGTTTTTCGACGCGATTTTTGTTAACCCAGAACCGCTCGATTTGCGGCGAATTCCAGGTCGGCATAGAAAAGCGCAGCGAACCTTTTGTGCCGAAGATGCGTGTTTCGTTGGGGACTTCGCAGTGGACGCCTGCGCCGCGTTCGTAGTAGTACGTGAGGCCGGTATCGAATTCCATTAAGGCGGCGCCGTGCTCCTCGACGTCGGATTTGATTTTGGGGTTTGAGAAGATTTTGATGCCGTTTCTGGCGAAGCGTTTGATTTTGGCAAGTTTGGGGCGGTCGCCGAGGAGGCCGAGGTGGAAAGAGAGGTCATAGACACCCCAGTCGAGGAAGGGACCGCCTCCTGCGAGGGATTTTTTCGGGGACCAGACGCCGCGCGGGTTGTACTCGATAAAAGTTCCCCGCATCAGATGATTGTGGTGGATGTGATAGACCTCGCCGATATCGCCGTTGTCCAGCATTTTTTTAACGAAACGGAATTTGGGCTGGAGGCGGGTGTGCCTGGCGGAACATTCGAGGATGACGAGGTTTTTGTGTTTTTCGGTTTCTTTTACGAGGCGATTCATTTGTGAACGATTTATCACAAGGGGCTTTTCGATAAGGACGTGTTTGCCCGCCCGCATCGCTGAAACGGCGGCGTCAAAATGCACAAACGGCGGAGCAGCGACAATAACGGCGTCGATACTGTTGTCTCGCAGGATGTCGCGATAATCGGTTGTGCCGTATGGGACATCATATTTTTTTAGTTTTTCGGTGAGAACTTTTTTATCGACGTCCGCGAGCCAGAGGACGTTTGCCCTTTTGGCATTGAGTAATGCGTCGAGGTGGAGGCCAGCAATCATACCAGCCCCGATAATGCCGATATTCGGTTTGTATTTCATTTTATAATCCTTATGAATTAGAGGAGATTAGTGAGACGATTGCCTCCTGGAGTTTTTTGCGTCTGAATTTTCTGGGGATAACGCGCAAGCCGTCGGATTCGATGGTTTCGCCTCCTTTGAGAGCTGAGCCGAAGGTTTGATTGGACCATTCGGCGAGGGTGGGGACACGGCCGGCGAATTTTTCTGACCAGTCGAGTCCTACAGTTGAAGTGGCGGTTGTCATAAGGACGCCGCCGCCCATAATCCAGCCGGAGGGACAAGGGTGAATGTGCGTGGGGAGGCGGTCAAATTCGTCTTCGATTTCACCGACAAGCTCCTCGATGATGTCTTCGAGCGTAATCATACCCATCACGGCATTGTCGGCGGAGACGACGATAACGATGTGGGTCTTTTCCTGTATCATCATCTCGAGCAACTTCGGCAGAGGCATATCCTCTTTGACCCTGGTCATGGGGCGAGAGATGCCTTTGATGGTGGGGTCGGAGGGATTTATACGGAGAGCGGAGACGATGTCCTTGAAGTTGAGGTAGCGCTCGATTGTCTGGGGGTCGTTTTCGACCATACAAATGGGGAAACGCGTGTGCATATCAAGGTGGGCCTGGACAAGGGCCTTAGAGAGGGTACTGCCTACGTAAATGGCGGAGATATCCTTAACCGGAATCATAATGTCATGGGCGGCGTGACTGGAGAGGTGCGCGGCGGCAAGAACGATTTTTTCCTCGCGTTCGCCCATAAGCTTGGACGTGCGGGCAAGCGAGACGGCTGCGCGAAGCTCGTGGAGCCAGGGGATTTGGGCGTCGCGTGTTCCGGGCTGCATTTTTGAAATAGCAACAAGTATTTTTTTGACGACAAATTCGATAACGGAGACAAGGGGGTCGATTATTTTCGCCAGGATTTTCATATAAGGCGAGAGTCGCAGGACAATCCATTCCTTGTTGTTGAGAGCGAACATTTTGGGAACAAGCTCAACAAAGACAATGGTAACAAGCGTCAGCGGGATAATGACAAATGTAACAGCGACGACCTTTGCCAGCATCATCGAGATATGCCAGTGCTGGGCAAGATAAGGAGCGAATGCGTCCTGCGCACCAACACCACCCGCAGCAGCGGCAATAGTAGTAAAGAGGGTAACGCCGAGCTGGATGACGGCCAAACTGGCCTCCATACGGTCTTTCATAAAAGCGGCGGCGTCGGCGCCTTTTTTGCGATCGCTGACGAGAATGGCAATCCTTGCACGCGAGATGGTGGCGAGGCCCATTTCATACGCAGTAAATACCGCGTTGAAAATCAACATTAAAATTATTATGTCAAGCTCGTAACTGAACATATCAATTCACCCGAAGCCACAGAGGTTTTCTTTTTATTTTAAGCCACAGAGGGCACAGAGGACACAGAGAAATCTAATTTTTTTAAGACACAGACATTTAGTGAACAGTTAAAAAGTCATGTTTTTTTCTCTGCGGCCAGGATTTGTTTTGCTGAATCGCAATCCCTGGCGATTTGTGCGGCGAGGACTTCCGGGGACTCAAACCGCCTCTGGGGCCTGATACGGTCAACGAAATCCATAGCGAGCCATTTACCTGACATATCGCCGAGATTAGTATCGAGGACATGTGCTTCGATAAGCTGGGAATGCTGGTCACCGAAGGTGATGGCCTGGCCGATGCTGAAGACGGAAGGCAAACGATTATCAGAGCGGCAGACATCTTCTTCGGAGTCGCCGATTAAGCCGAAGCCGGCGTAAACGCCTTCCTGGGGGATAATCTGGGAGGGTATTTGCATATTGAGGGTTGGGAAGCCGAGTTGTCTGCCTTTGCCTCTGCCGGCGGTTATTTTGCCTATGAGACGATAGGGCCTGCCGAAAAGAAAGGCGGCGTCGGCGACGTGTCCCGACTGGAGCATATAGCGGATAGTGGTGCTTGAGACGCGAAGGGATTGTCCTGTGTGAAGTTTTACGAGTTTTGAGGGGACGACAACGACGCTAAAACCGTCGGGTTCGGCCATTTGTTTGAGGGTATCGATATTACCGGCACGGTTTGCGCCGAAATTGAAGTCGTCGCCCTCGACGAGGACTTTGGGACGGACGTCTTTTAAGAGGAATTTATCCACGAAATCGGTCGGCAGGAGGCGAAGCAAACTGGTGGTATCTCTGAGAATGATGAGATAATCGACGCCGCAATCTTCCAAAAGGTGAATTTTGAGAGGGAGCGGCGTGAGAACACCTGGGGCTTTTTCGGGGTGCAGGATTGCGACGGGGTGCGGCTCAAAAGTCATCACTGCCAGCGAAGTGCGTTCAAGAGTGGCGATATCACGGGCAACTTTTATATTCTGCTGGTGCCCGGTGTGGACGCCGTCGAAGTTGCCGATGGTCAGGACACAACCATCGGGCAACTGACCAAGCTCAGATACGGTTTTCAGGACTTTCATAATTACGGACTATCATATCTGGTTCGGGAAAAAAGTGAATAGTAAAATTGCTGTCGGCTCAAGGTGTAATTTGTGAAGGCAGGTAATTTGCGAGAATTTATTTAGCGTCGGGCAGCCGGAGCATATTTTCATCTTTTTGGCGGCCGGAGCAAGTCCTTGCGAGATCTTTGACTATATCATTCATCCTGTCGATTCTGCCCGTTTTTTCGTAACAGAGCGACAACATTTCGAGTGAGGCGTGATAATAGGAGAAGGGGTCGCAGGCAAGGGCTCTGGGCGATTCGGGGCCGAGGATTCTAATCAGCTCAAAATGCGGAATAGCCCTGTTATAATTCTTATCGAGGGTATAAATCATCGCGACCATGAAGTGCGCGACTTTGTTGGCAGGGTTAATGTTAATGGCATTAAGGTAAGTGTTTACAGCGTTGGCTATGTCTCCCCTGCTTTTATAAGCGTTACCAAGGAGATTCCATGCACGGATATTGTCGCCGTCGAGGAAGATGGCCTTGTGGCATTCTCTTTCGGCGTTATTAAACATATTATACGAAGAATAGGCCTCGGCACGTGAAATGAGGCGGTCGACAATAACCGGCTTAAGGGCAAAGAGGGCCAACATAACGAACACGATACTCACAGACCATCTCGTCCTAGGCTTTGCGAGCCAGGGATCAGCAAGCATACTTTCAAGTTTTTCGTCTTCGGACATCATAGGCAAATTAACTCAGGCGATAACCAGATAATAGATACCAAACATAATAAGCATATTACCCGCGATTAAATTAATGTGATCCTCGACCCGCTGGATTTTGAAAGCGAGGAACATAATGATATCGGTTTTGACTAAATTGGCGGACAGCGCGACAGCCAGAACGGGCAAACTCTGGCCGAGGGCAAAACTGACAAATATCGCTACGGCATAATGCGCGATATTATGTGTAACGACCAAGCTGGCAAGCATAAGGAGCAGACCGGCGCTTGCCGGACAGGTCGGCATCTCAATAAGGGCGAATAATGTCCCGAAGAAAAACGCACGGAAAAATGTAACGTGTTTGAAGCTTTCGCGGAACTGGAGAACAGCCGGAAGGTGTTTTATTTTGAGCAGGCCCGCGATGAACAATCCAAAGACGAAAAGCAGGATGCCGAGCAGATAAAATATGTACTTGTTGCACTGAACAATAGTGAAAGCGACCCGGCCTACCGTTCCGAGGAACATTCCCAAAAGGGTGTAGGCGGCGACGAGGCCGAAGACGAAAAGGAAAGTAACAAACAGGGCTTTTTTCTTCGATTCGGTCGCGCCGGCGATGAAACCGAGCGCCACGGGAACACGCACAATTGTGCTTGAGCTAAGCGAGGTGAGGACCCCGGTCATAAAGATTACAAAAACCATCAACTGGGGCGTATAAGCAATCAACTTTTGAATATCAGAGGCCATTCAAATCCCTTTTTTACGCTCATAAAAACACAAGTGCGACAATGATTTTTCGGACTAATAAGGGCTCCACTTAAGCAAAGACGGCATAAAAAAGCGGCCATTTTAACTAATATATTACAGCATGCAACGGCTATAACTACTTTAAAGGCAAGGACTTATCTAAGCACAAATATATTCGCAGAAAGTTATTGCAACTTGGTTGCATTTAGTTATAATGGCCGACAACGTCAGAAAAGATTTTGCGGATTTCAGACTTAGAAGCGATCGGAATGACATTTTGTATAATGTACTGACGTTTTTTATGGTGGCACAACTTTGGCAATCAGGACAGATTGTATTCTGCGGATGTAATGTGCTCACAGGGGTTTTGAGATGATTGTAGAAATCAAGAATTTGAATTTGACATACCGCAGTGGGTTACGGGAACTTACGGTTTTGGATATACCGTATTGGGGTATGGAACCTGGTGAACAAATTGCCATTCTCGGCAGTTCGGGGTGTGGTAAAACCACGCTACTTAATGTGGTTGCCGGATTATTGCCGCCCACATCGGGTTTAGTGAGCGTGTGCGATCATGAACTTACAAGCCTGGGTGAAGCACAACGGGACCGGTTTAGAGCCAGGCACATCGGCTATATCTTTCAAATATTCAACCTGCTTCAGGGCTACAGTGCCTTGGAGAACGTTTTGCTGGGTTCTGTTTTTTGCCATAAAAAACCAGATGTGGTCAAAGCCAAGGCATTGCTTGATGAAATGGGACTCGGCAATCGTATGCATCATTACCCCTCTCAACTCTCCATAGGCGAGTCTCAGCGAGTCGCCGTCGCGCGGGCACTGTTAAAAGAGCCTCAGTTGATTTTAGCCGATGAACCAACTGCGTCTCTTGATCCTGCCAATACAGTAGAGGTGGTCAGATTACTCAAAGATGCGTGCACCAGGCATGGTTCGGCACTAATGCTTGTCAGCCACGAGGAGTCCGTAACTCGTGAATTCCAGAAAAAAATCAATTTTCTTGAATTGAACAAAGCATGTGCCAAGTTTGGAGGTCAGCATGAGACTTCATAGTATTGTGCTCAAAAGCCTGCGTCAACATTGGCTTTCAAGCTCTCTGGCCTTGATCTCGATAGCAGTTGGTTCGTCCCTGCTGATAGCCGTGACATCTTTGAGAGAGCAGTCGCACAAAGCATTTACCGAAAGCGGAATCGGGGTAGATGCAATTCTGGGACCAAAAGGATCTTCACTGCAAATCGTGCTTAACGCGATCTATAATCTTGAAACTATGCCCGGCAAAGTTAAATGGTCATATTACAAAAAAGTGCTCCAAGCACCGATTGTGGTCAAAGGCATTCCATTTTGTACAGGGCATTCGTACGGTGGATTCAGGGTCAACGCAATTGATCCTGCGTTCCTTACCGAATTTGAATATGTGCCCGGCAAAACCTTCTCCTTTAACAAGAGAGAGGGGGGAGCAGGACGGCGACTTGAAAACCTCGATGAGGCGGTGGCCGGTTCAGTTGCGGCCAAGGAACTGCACATTGTTTTAGGCAGTACTTTCAATCCGGTTTGTGGTGTGCAGTCAGGTGATCCCGTCCATGTTAACGACCATATCAAGTTCGTGGGAATACTTGCTCCTACCGGAACTCCATATGACCGTGCGATTTACATCCCTCTTGAGCGGTTTTATACACTGGAGGGACATAACGCAAAAATGGCGATAGATGAGGACTATCGCGAGATCAGCGGTGCATATCTCAAAATCAAGTCAGGCCGGGGTGGAACAATGAACCCCGCCATACAAGCCCTCAAATACGATATTGACCAGTCTCAAGATGCTCAATTGGTAATTCCAAATGAGGTAATGCCGCGACTATTCAATATCATTGGCTGGGTGGATAATGTCCTTTTCGCGGTGGCGCTGATGGTTACGGTTTTAGCTACGCTGTTCCTTTTTGTCGCATTGATTTCCGCTTTAAAAGATCGTCGTCGTGACATTGCGTTAATGAGAACACTTGGTGCAACTCGCCTTATTATTGTCGGACTGGTATTGTCAGAAGCGTTGATAATAAGTCTGGCAGGTGTCTTAAGTGGTCTGTTGCTTGGGCACTGTATTGTGGAGGTTGGCTGTTACTATGTTCATGCAGAGACAGGACTTTTGCTTAGTCCATGGTATATCTCATCGGCGGATATATGGATTTTGCCGGGGGCAGCAGTTATTAGTCTTTTGGCGGGTATAATTCCCGCAATTGCAGCATACCGCCAAACTGTTGTTCAGAATCTTATTCCTGTGTCGTAATTTAATATATTTAAAGGAGAATTATAATGTCCAAAGGATTAATTATAGGTTTGATTAGCGGGTTTGTAATATGTGTTGTTGTGGGTGGTATTTTCTTTCATGGCAACGTAACCAGTGGAAACCCTCAACGCAAAGCTGAGCACGAGGCACACCATGGCGGCTGTCTCAATGCTATTGGAAGTTGTGAAACAGGGCATGTAGAAGTCACAGTTGATGGCGATACGCTCACCTGCTGGTTTGTAGGAGGAGAGAATAACACAGATAAGTCAGTTCGCGTTCCTGATAAGGAAATTACACTGGCTATTAAAAACTCCAACCAGACCACTACCCTCACGCTTACGCCATCACCCATTGAATTGGCCGGTGAGACCAGCGGAGACTGCTCGCGTTTCATTAGTAGGGCTGATTGGTTAAAGACAACCAAAGAGTTTGAGGGATCGTGCAAAGTTGATTTCAAAGGGCAGCTCATGGATGTGCTAATCCGTTACCCGCAAGGATATGATCCCGACCACGAGAAACACCAATAGTATATATGCAGGTATAAAAATGAAACGCAGATGGACCATTCTGATTGGGTTTCCTATCCTGGTGGGCATTTTTGCTGCCAATCATATTGAATATTATTTACGCAGCAAAGCTATTAAAACAAAGTTGAGTAATACAAGTGCTGTTACCGTACGTGCAGATACTGGTCCTTTGGGGCACAATACCATATCGATAGATGAAAGTACTCTGAACCCGACGAGCGGACAGTTTGTCGGATTTGCCACATTAAAACTCTGGGATTATCAGGACGAAACCAAAACCTCACCGCCGCCGCAAATTACCGCATTAAATAAACGTAAAGTGAGTATCATCGGATTTATGTATCCACTTCAACCGGCTGAACAGCTTCACGTGTTTTGCCTTTTGAGAAGTACGCAGACCTGCTGCTATGGACCCAGGCCACAGTACAATCAGTATGTACTTGTCGAGAGCAAGGATCCTGTCAAATTTGAGCGGCTCACACCGGTTATAGTTGATGGCGTGTTTTTTGTCGATCCATCCCCCGACCAGGGCTATATCTACCGCATGACTGCTGAATCAGTGCATCCGATAAATGAAAATAATGTCGATGCGGATGCAAATGACCTTGCAATAAAACTGAATTTGCCTAAGTTCAATTTCGATCTGCTGGAATCATTACGAAGCAGTTCCTATTTGCAGGACGGCCAGAACAATTCCAGTACCTTTTTGGCTCTTAACGGAAAGCAGGTAATTATCGATGGGTATATTGTTGGAAGGACCAGTCAAAATCCACCTACAATCATTGTTGGCAAATACTTCTGGGATGGTGTTATGCAAGGGACAAGGCCGGATTTCTACAATGCAGCCGTTGTAATGCTCAGAAATCAAAACGATTTGCCGCCAGTATGGAAACAAAGAGGCGTGTTTACCGGTGTTTTACAAATTAATCGTGATCCTAATGAACTTTCCAGCAAGGGAATAATAAGTGTATGCAACGCCGTGCCGGGCGAAGGGAAAAGAACTGTCCCACTGTTAAGCATGGATATGGGGCCGTTCTTGCCGATAAGTTATGAAATTTTCACCCTAATCGTGTTTTTGTGGATTGCCTTTGATCCTGATATACGGAATGTTAAGAGGAGGCTTTTTTCTCAAACTACATAACGGGAACTTTAATATGAAAAGACAATTGGTATATATGTTGTTGTTCTCAATGAGTGTGTCTGCCATAAGTTGGGCCTTATTACACTCTCAAGCTTTGGCAGGCACAGAGAAATCACCTGCGGTAACATCAGACACAAACAACGTAAACAAGGTCGCCGACAAAGCTGGTAAAATCGTTGCCACGGTTGATGGTGAGCCTATTTATGAAAAAGACATACTTGCCGGAATGCCACCAGCTACCTTTGCTGGCATCGACAAATATACACAAGACATGAAGCTTCAAAGATTGATAGATGAAGCAAAATTACGTCATTTCCTAAATGCAAACAAAATACAGGTATCAGCCGCCGAGGTAGATAAGGAAATAGATGATTATAAGAAAAATCCGCCCGGTCCACGCTGTCCATGTTGCCGCTATGCGAATTTAGAGCAGTTTCTGCAAGCAAATCATTACACATTGGATGAATTCCGTGAAACAGTTAGGCTTAGCAAAGGTATGGATGCGTACTTTGATGGGCTATGGCGTCAAAAGTATTCTGAAAAAGATTTGGTATCAAAACTTGTAAAAGACCGTCAACCAGAATTTGAAAAGAAATACTTCGAGTTATTTCAAATTATATTCCATATCAAGGATTTTAATAATCAAGATGAGCAGCGTTTGGGTGCTTCCAAAAGGGCCAATCTGGCATGGGCCAGGCTTGAGAAAGGAGAGTCGTTCGAAAAAGTAGCCAAAGAAATGTCAGATGATACGGTCTCGGGTCAAAAAGGCGGCTGTTTGGGGCCTATGCCATCGAATACGGCCTGGCCGGATATGGAAAAACTTCCGTTTGGGGTCTGCAGCAAACCTATAGCTGACTCTTACGGGTACACTATCATCAAAAAAGAAAAGATTTCCACAGACGATATTATTGCCATATTGAAAGAGGAATTCATCCAAGAAAAAAACGATGAGATAGCCGCAGCGATTGACGCAAATGCAGTTGTAAGAAAACAGTAAATTTTAGCGCGAGCTTAACTCTTTCAACAGCAAGATGTTACGAAAACAAAAAAAACTTAAAAAAACACCTTAAATCAATTGCAACTTAGTTGCATTTAGGTTAAAATGCTCGGCAAGACTAGAAACGATATTGCGGATTTCGGATTTAGAAACCGAAAGCCAAAACCGTCAACAGAAAAATATGTGGATAGATAAAACACTAAAAAAGATATACCGTTCTTCCTTTTTACGATGGTGGCTTATGATTAGCGCATTATATTCAGTATCTTCTGTCTGCCCCTTCTGCGGCAAACCTGCATGTCCTGTTGGATTTGGGGTGGGTGCATTTATAGGATTTATATTTGTTTCACTCTCGGCGATGTGTAAAGCTATTTGGCTGAAAATCATGGGTTTCTTTCAAAAACCGTTTCAAAACCGTCGCCATTAGCAACGCGAAAGGACATATTTATGGAAGCTGTTATATTTTCGATCGCAACGTTTTTCTCCACTTTTTTCGGCGGATTGTTCTCGATTAAATTCAAGGACAAACTGCACACCATTATGTGCTTCACCGCGGGGGTACTTGTCGGCGTTTTCAGTTTTGACATTATGCCGGAAATAATAAACGAGGTCAAAGAGCATAATTTTGACCCGATAGGGGCGATGATTGCTTTTGTGGCCGGCTATATAATTTTCCACGTCCTTGAAAAAACCATCCTGATTCACCACGCCCACGAAGAAGAATACGCCGACCACAAGCATCCACAGGTGGGAATCCTTTCGGCCCTTGCCCTGGCAGGCCACAGTTTCATGGACGGCGTCGGTATCGGCCTGGGTTTTCAGGCCGGCTCTTCAACCGGCATCCTGGTCGCTATCGCAGTCATATCTCACGATTTCACGGATGGTATGAACACGGTCACATTAGTATTAGTGAACAAAAACAGTCCCCGAAGAGCCAAATTATTTCTATTACTCGATTCCCTGACCCCGATTATGGGGGCCGCTTCGACGCTGCTTTTCACCCTGCCGCCTTATTACCTCGTTTTATATCTGGGCTTTTTCGGGGGTTTCCTGATGTATATTGGCGCGAGCGACATCCTGCCAGAGGCGCACAGCAAACATTCTTCCATGAAAATGATTGGTCTTACCGCAGCAGGCCTGTTATTCATTTTCCTTGTGACCAGATTTGTTTAGACCGTCTTCGGCCTGGTTGGTTGACAATTTGAACGGTGGAGAAAGAAACAATGAAATCGCAGTTAAAAGAAAGAATAGACAATCTTCTTAATTCGGCAAAGCTGAAAAAGACGAAGCCGAGGAGAATGGTTCTTGAGGTTTTGTTGAACGCGGCGAAGCCACAGACGGCTGACGAGATTTTCTCGGCAATCGGTAAAACTGGCCCGAACCGTGTAACGGTGTATCGAACACTGGAAAATATGGTCGTATCCGGCCTGGTGCATAAGGCGTTTGTCGGAAAACGAAGCCAGTATTATGAGCTTGCAGACAAATGCACGAAACATCAGTGCCATCCGCACTTTGTATGCACGGGCTGCGGCAGGACAAGTTGCCTGCACGACGTGTCGGTTTCAATGGCGACAAGCGCACCGGCTGGTTTTGTGATACATCGGCAGCAGGTGCGATTAGAAGGTTTGTGTCCGAAATGCGCATAGGAACATCTATGATGAGCAAAACAACGAGAACGATACTGATATTGACAACGACGCTGCTATTCTCGCTGCTTGCGACACAGGCCCTGTTGTTCATACATCTTTTATGTGAAGAGCACCACGCGGGGCACGATGAACACGAATGCCCGATTTGCCAGCAGTTGCTTTCGCTGCCCCATAGTATAACGGTCGAAGAACAAACAGTGATTAGCCAGTATCCTGTTTGCGAACAGAGTTTGATATTTCATATCGAAGTCGCGCCAGCGATTTCAATGCCGGGTCTCTTAGGCCCGCGTGCCCCGCCGGTTGTCTCCTAATCCAGGTTAATACCACATTTATTTTTCCCGCCAAGACCATTGGCAGCAGCGGGGACTTTCTATTATCCAATGGATTTACGGAGACAGACAAATGAATACACGAGCCATCAAGTATGGTTTCTGTTTTTTGACAATCCTGCTATTTGCCGGCGTTGGCCGAGCAGAACAAGGCGATGCAGCCAATGCCGATATGCAATCCCTCCGGCAGCAGGTAACTGAGCTTCGACAGCAAATGAAGGACGCAAATGAAAGGCACACCGAAGAGATAAAATTGCTTAGAGAAGAAATCGACCTTCTTAAACGCAGTAATGTGGCCCCGCCCCCCGCTGCTCCCGTGCAGGCAAGGCCTGTTGAACCCAATCAGACCCCATTGCCGGTTGCAGCGCATGCTGAAAATAAGGAAAGCCCAGCGAGCATACCTCAGAGTTCTAACCCTGATATTTCGGCAATAGGCGATTTTATTTTTCACGGAGGGCCGACGCCGAGAGGCGAAACGCCTGATACTATAGCAGCCAGCAAGACCGCAAAGGCGCAACTCAGGGAAGTTGAATTCGGGTTTTCCAGTCCTGTTGACCCATACGGGCGTGCGGATTTAATTCTAAGCATAGAGAGGCAGGATGACGGCTCCTATAGCCCTGATATTGAAGAAGGATATTTCACATACACAGACCTGCCATACGACCTTCAGGCAAGGTTCGGCAAATTCTACTCGGTTTTCGGAAAAGCCAATACGTTTCATACCCACGCGATGCCCTGGGTTGACAGGCCCAACGTAATCAGGAAATTCTTCGGCGAAGAAGGATTGAACGACGGCGGCGGTGAAATTTCGTGGTTGGTGCCTAACCCGTGGGACAATTATATGCAGCTTACGTTTGATTTGCAAAACAACGGCAACGACGCAATGTTTGCCGGGGACGAGGCGCACAGTTTGATGTATGTTACGCACCTGAAAAACTTTTTCGATTTGGACAGGAGCTCAAGCATCGAGGTCGGGGAAAGTTTCGCGACAGGCGACAATGATGCAAACACCAACGGAGGACACCGGTCAAACGTGGAAGGGCTGGATTTGACCTACAAATGGCGGGACCCGCAATATGGCCTTTACAAATCGCTGACGTGGATGAACGAAATTTTGTTCAGTCAGAAGGAAGAAGGCGACAAGGACACGGTGAACTCACACGGTATGTACAGCTCGCTGGAATATCAGTTCAACAGGGAATGGAGCGTATTCGGACGATACGATTATACACAGTTTCCCGATAGCAGCCGTTTGCATGAAACTTCTTACACGACGGGCCTGACGTTTCACCAGAGCGAATTTATGTTCTGGCGATTGCAGTTCGAGCATACCGACGGTGATAATTTCGCGGGCAATGTAAACAGAAATGAGATATGGCTTCAGGCGGACTTCCTAATCGGACTGCATCCGGCACATCAATACTAATAAGAAGGAGACAAATTATGAATTCGATTAAGTTTCAACGGGCGTTTTTCCCCTGCTTCATTTTGAGCGTCTTGTTTATCCTGCTCCCCTGCCGGTGTTTTGGTGCGGACAAATTAAATGTTGTAACAACGACCCCAACCTTTGCGTCAATAGCAGAGTCGGTCGGCGGCGAACACGTTTCGGTTACCTCCATTGGCAGCGGTGATGAAGACCCGCATTTTATTCAGGCCAAACCAAGTTATATGATGAAGGCCAGGAAAGCGGACCTTTGGATATGCGTGGGCATGGAACTGGAAATCGGCTATGAAGGTTTGATTCTTCAGGGCTCGCGTAATCCGCGGATACAAATCAACACGCCGGGCCATTTGGACGCTTCCGAAGGAATTATGAAACTCGAGGTTCCCACCGGGAAAATAGACCGGTCGATGGGTGACGTTCATCCTTTGGGCAACCCGCATTACTGGCTCGACCCTTACAACGGCAGAATCATAGCGAAAAACATCTGCCAGCGTCTCAAGCAGCTTGACCCTGAGCACGCGGGAGATTACGACCGTAATCTGGCGGCGTTTCTTTCAAAGCTGGATAACGCTATGGCCGGGTGGGTTGCCAAACTCAAGCCGTTTGAACATTCAAAAATCGTTATCTACCATCGCAGTTGGCCCTATTTTGCTAACCGATTCAATCTTGACGTGGTCGCTGAGCTTGAGCCGAAACCGGGAATACCGCCTGGACCGGGGCATATCCTCGAAGTGATAAACACAATGAAATCGGAGAAAGCTAGGGTTATTTTAATGGAGCCGTTTTATAACCGTGATGATGCGGAGGCAGTGGCGAAGAAGACCGGCGCAAAAGTGGTCGTTGTTCCCAACGCCGTCAACGAGCAGGTTAAGGACTATATAGCGATGCTGGACAATGTAGTTAACCGGTTGAGCGAAGCATTAAGCGAGACATCAAAATGAATGGGATGATTGAATTGCTGTTATTGCCGTTCGTGGCGTGCCTGATACTTACGGGGATACACTGCTACTTAGGCATCCACATCGTATCTCGCGGCGTGATATTCGTGGATTTGGCTTTGGCGCAAGTGGCAGCTCTTGGCAGCACAGTAGCGTTATTGGCCGGATACGAGCTGCACAGCACAGAGGCGTATCTGATTGCCCTTGGCTTTACCTTTGTTGGCGCAGGGTTGTTCGCTTTGGGACGGGTTCGTGATGAATCCGTCCCACAGGAGGCAATCATCGGGATTGTGTATGCTGTAAGCTCCGCCGCGGCAATTCTTGTTCTCGACAAGGCCCCCCACGGCGAGGAGGCGATAAAAGATATGCTGGTCGGGAGCATCCTTTTTGTAACGTGGCCCCAGATATTAAAAATTTCAGTAATATATATAGCCGTGGGGTTATTGCATTTTCTGTTAAGAAAAAAATTCCTGCTAATCTCAATAGAACCGCAACTGGCCCGTGAGAGCGGCCTGTGGATTCGTTTATGGGATTTTATTTTCTACGTTACATTTGGTTTTGTCGTAACAAGTTCGGTGCGTGTAGCGGGTGTGCTGCTGGTTTTCAGTTACTTAGTGGTTCCGGCAGTTTGTGCAATGTTTTTTGTAAGGGGCGTGGCAGGCCGGTTATTGATTGGCTGGGGGCTTGGGTTTGCGGCAAGTGTCCTGGGGCTTTATGCCTCGGCAAAATGGGATTTGCCCACAGGGGCTTCCGTCGTAACCGTATTCGGGATAATACTGGCCGTCTGCGCAGGTTCAAAATGCGCGGCCAACATAATGATTCGCCGGCATCAAACTGTGGACCCTACTGCGCTAAAGCTACGCAGGGCTGGACAATACCCCCCTGCCGGATTAACATAGGGGGTATGCAGGCATATCCATTAAAATTCGGGCCGATATACAAAGAGCGAATATGGGGCGGAAACAAGCTGCGCGAGGTGTTCGGCAGAGAAATGCCCAAGGGCAAACGCATCGGTGAAAGCTGGGAACTGGCGGACCTGCCCGCGGACAAGTCGAAAATCGTCAACGGCGAACTATCGGGCGATACGATCGAATCGGTGATTCGTAAATACACGAAGGAAATAACCGGGGCGGAGCAATTCAAGCTGCCCCTTCCGCTGCTGATAAAATTACTGGACTGCGGAGACGTGCTTAGCGTGCAGGTTCACCCAGACAAAGAAACCTGCAAGAGGATGGGTAAGGGCGATTTCAAGACGGAGTGCTGGTATATCATTCAGGTACAGCCAGGGGCGGTGATTTACAAGGGACTGAAAAAAGGCACAACAAGAGAAAAGTTTGCACAAGCGATAAAAAACGGAACGGTCGAACGGCTGCTGGTCAAGGTGCCTGTGAAGGTCGGTGAATGTCATTTTCTGCCCGCGGGGACGCCTCACGCGATTGGGGCGGGATTGCTGATAGCGGAAATTCAGACGCCATCAGATACAACATACCGGGTGTTTGACTGGAACAGGGTGGATGACAAGGGTAAGCCGAGGCCGCTTCATATCGAGGAGGCGCTGGAGAGCATTCATTTTGACCCCTCTGGAGATAACCTTTCGGTAGCATCGGTCGGGCGACTTGTTGATAGCGACTGTTTCAAGGTTGACAAGGGACACCAGGCGAGGAGCTGCGAGATGCTGCTGACAGCCGGGAAAATGAAGACGATTATGATTATGAGCGGATTCGGGACGATTGCGGAGAAAGGGAACACGGTTGAATTCAGGGCCGGCGATACGATACTGATTCCGGCGGCATACGGCGGAGTGATGCGTTTTTCAGCGGAAACGGAATACCTGACGGCAACGATATAAGACAAGGATGAGGTGAAACGATGCAGGTTGTGATGCTCGATTTGAAGGCGCAGTTCGCGAAATATAAAAGCGAGCTGATGCGGGCGGTTGAGGAGGTATGCAGCAGCCAGATATTGTGCCTTGGACCTGCGGTGGAGCGATTCGAAAAGGAAGCGGCCGCGTACTGCGGATGCAAATATGCAACGGGGGTTTCGAGCGGGACAGACGCGCTGCTGCTGAGCTTGATGGCAGCGGGGATAGGGCCGGGTGACGAGGTAATCACGACGCCGTTTACTTTTTTCGCGACCGCGGGAACGGTATCGCGAGTCGGGGCGAAACCAGTTTTTGTGGATGTCGATGCCGGGACGTTCAATATCGACCCGGCGAAGATTCAGGCAAAAATAACCAAAAAGACACGCGCGATTATACCAGTGCATATTTTCGGCCAGATAGCACAAATGCAGCCGATTATGGAAATCGCACGCCAGCACAAATTGCTCGTTATTGAGGACGCGGCACAGGCAATGGGTGCAACTCAGGATGGCAAGCAGGCGGGCAGTATCGGCGACATCGGGTGCTATTCGTTTTACCCGACGAAGAACATCGGAGCATTCGGCGATGCGGGTATGGTCGTAACAAACAATGATGCGCTGGCGGAAAAGATTCGGCTGATGAGGGTGCACGGCGAAAACCCGAGATATTACTATCGAATGATAGGCGGCAACTTCAGGATGGATAATATCCAGGGCGCGGTATTGAGCGTGAAACTGAAATATCTTGATGAATGGAACAAAAAGCGAAGAGACAACGCGGCGATTTATAATAGTATGTTTGCCGGGACGATAGTTAAGTCGCAGAAGATTGAGCAAAATAACGTGAGTATTTATCATCAATACACAATAACCGTGCCGAAGAGAGATATGCTGCAAGTGCATCTGTCAAAACATGGTATCGGCAGCGGGATATTTTATCCGCAGCCATTGCATTTACAGGATTGCTTCAAAGGGCTTGGGTATAAAAAAGGCGACTTCCCGGCTGCTGAAAAGATTACGGAAAGCGTTTTATCGCTGCCGATATACCAGGAGTTGACGTCCGAACAGATAGAGCACGTTGGCAAAACGGTGCTTGAGTTTTATAAATAGGATTATGGAGAATCGCGTTTGCTGAAGCCCAGCGACAATCCGGCGATGATTTGGCCCGAGGGGAAAACGCTTCGCGAGTTCGCGGGGCAATGGTGGGTTGCGCACACCAAAAGCCGGAATGAAAAGGCGCTTGCGAGTGATTTGGCGGGCAAAGGCATAAGTTATTTTCTGCCGATGAGCTGGAAGGTAAAAAAGACGCGGGGCAGGACGATAAAGTCGCTGCTGCCGATATTTGGCGGATATTTGTTTTTCTGCGGAGACGAAAGACAGCGGGTTGAGACGCTAAAAACGAACAGGGTCGCGAACCTGATAGACGTCAGAAACCAGCAGCGATTAGTCGAAGAGTTGTCGCAGATAGAGCGTGCAATAGCTGGAGGCGCGATTTTGTCGCCTCACGATTACATCAAGGTCGGGCAAAGATGCAAAGTGATTGGCGGCGCGCTGGCGGGGCTTGCGGGAATAGTCGTAAAGACCAGGAATGAGACACGGCTTGTGCTTCAAATAGATATGCTGGGCCAGGCGGCCAGTGTAGAGATAGGCACGGATATGATAGAAGCAATTGACGAAACCGAGGGAATCTAAAGAAGGAGAATCAGGTCGAATGAAGGTTTGCGTGGTAGGAATCGGGTATGTAGGGCTTGTTACGGCGGGCTGCCTGGCGGAGGCGGGCAATCACGTAATTTGCGTTGACAACGATGGGGAAAAAATCGACGGGCTTAAAAAAGGCATAATACCGATTTATGAGCCGGGGCTGAGCGAAATAGTTCAGCGTAACGAGAAGGTCAAACGGCTCGAGTTTACGACGGATTTAAAACACGGGGTTGATAACGCGCTGATAATATTTCTTGCGGTTGGGACACCATCGCAGCCGGATGGGTCCGCGGATATATCGGCGGTATTGGCAGTGGCGAGCGATATCGCCCAAATTATACCCGACTACAGAATTGTTGTTACAAAAAGCACGGTGCCGGTGGGGACACATAAAAAAGTGGCGGAAGTAATGGGAGCCAAAACCAACAAGTCATTCGATTACGTGAGCAACCCGGAATTTTTGAAGGAAGGTTCGGCTGTCGAGGACTTTATGAGCCCGGACCGGATAATAATCGGGACCGGAAAAGAATCGGTTAGGGAGACGATGAAGCAGCTTTACAGCCCGTTTATGCGAAAAGGCAACCGGATTATATTTATGGACCCGATGTCGGCGGAGATGACAAAATACGCGGCCAACGTGATGCTCGCGACGCGAATATCGTTTATGAACGAGATAGCGGGACTTTGCGAGAAAATGGGCGCCGACGTGGAATCGGTTCGGCAGGGAATCGGAAGTGACTCGCGAATAGGCAGAGCGTTTTTATTCCCAGGGGTTGGCTACGGCGGGAGCTGTTTCCCGAAGGATATCCGAGCGCTGATATACACAGGCGAACAGCAAAAAATGGAAGTGAAGATGGCCAAGGCGGCCCAAAAGGCCAACGAGGCGTCGCAAGAGCGATTCGCCAGACGCATAAGCGACTATTTCAAAGGCAAGGGCAATGGTCTAACACTGGCAGTATGGGGACTTGCATTCAAAGCGAAAACCGACGACGTGCGGGAGTCACCCGCCATTAACTGCGTAAATAAACTATTAGAGCAGGGCTTTAAAATTCGGGCATACGACCCTGAGGCGGGGATGACCGGCAAAACGGCATTGGGCAATAAAGTCGAGATATTCGAAAATGACTATGATGTGCTCGATGGCGCGGACGCTCTTGTAATCCTTACGGAATGGCAGGAATTCCGGAATCCGGATTTCGAGCTAATCGTCAAAAAACTTAAAAAGCCGGTTATTTTCGACGGCAGAAACCTTTACGACCTCGACATCGTAAAAAAGGCGGGTATCGAATATCACAGCGTGGGCAGGCCAGATGTTTTGTGAGATTTTAATATGAAGGCGATAGTAACGGGAGCGGCGGGATTTATCGGGTCGCATTTGTGCGAACGGCTGTTGAAAGACGGATGGACAGTCGTCGGGGTGGATAACTTCGATAATTTTTACGACCCGCAGGTAAAACATAACAATATCAAAGATTGTCTGCGGAATAAGCAATTCAAATTAGTCGAGGCAGACATACGCGATTCGGCGGCTATGAATAAGGCAGTGAGCGATGGCATGGATTCGACAAGCTCACCACAGGCCGATGTAGTAGTTCATCTGGCGGCAAGAGCCGGGGTGAGGCCATCGATTGCGCAGCCGGCGCTTTACGCGGACGTGAATATAAACGGGACGGTTACACTGCTCGAAGCGGCTAAAAAGAACAACATAAAAAAGTTTGTGTTCGCCTCAAGCTCAAGCGTTTACGGCAATAATAAAAAAGTTCCCTTCTCGGAAGACGACAACGTCGATTTTCCGATTTCGCCATACGCGGCGACCAAAAAAGCGGGCGAGTTGATTTGTCATACTTATCATCACCTCGCCAGCATATCGATGACCTGCCTGCGGTTTTTCACGGTTTACGGGCCGAGGCAAAGGCCCGATTTGGCGATTCACAAATTCGCCCGGCTAATCGAGGACGGCAAACCTATACCCATTTATGGCGATGGCAGTATGATGCGGGACTTCACCTATATAGACGACATAATCGACGGGACAGTGGCGGGCATTAAAAAGTGTACCGGTTATAACATTTACAACCTCGGCGAATCAAGACCGATAACAGTCAATAACCTTATTGGTGAGATTGAAAAGGCGTTGGGCAAAAAAGCGGTTATAGAGCGATTGCCTTTGCAGCCGGGGGACGTGGAGCGGACATACGCGGACGTTACAAAAGCCCACAGGGATTTGGGGTATAATCCGAATACCGACATCAGCGAGGGCTTGAAGCAGTTTGTTGAATGGTTCAGGCAGTAACCGCAAAGTATCAAATTCTTCCTGTTTTAAACAGGTATAGAGGCGATTTCCCTTGATTTTTCGGCCTGTTTCTGGCTATAATATGGAACCTAGTTTTATGCTGATTGTTCATGGAGGACGGTGTGAGCAGATACGCCCGAATCATGGCGTTGTGGGGTGTCATAGTTTCAGCACAATATTGTGTGCTGACGCAGAAGGCATACGGTCTGGTGGAATCAACCGGTCCAGACGGGTCTGATGCAATAGCGGTGCACCAACTCGGCATTACGGGAAAAGGCGTTAATGTCGGATTCATATCGGCTGACAGTGTGCTAACCACACATGAGGCCTTCCAAGACGCCAACGGCATTATACATGCTTTTGATTACGACTTCACAGGCGACGGTAATTCGATTACCGCACACGACACGCAATTGGCAGGAATAATCGCGAGCAACGGTGGAGCCGCATATCCGAACGAAATCGGAGTAGCTCCAGGAGCGGTTATTTACTCTGCAAGAGTTTCGGACAACAGCGGAAACGTTTCAAGCACATGGCTTATTAACGCCCTCAATGAGCTGATTGAAGATTATAATTGCCGTGTGATTGTTACCGGGTTCGAATTTACTACAGGGACAGGAACCGAACCTAACGGCAATAGCCCATGGACACTGCTTTACGATTATTATGCGTATCAGTATGGCGTGACTTTTGTAAATGCGGCGGGCAATCGAAACACGTATGTTACCATATTTGGCGACGCTTATAACGGCATAACCACGGGCGGACTTCGGCTTACCGACCCGAATAACCCCTCTGACTATCGCTGGGCGGGACTTATAAGCGGTTCCGGGCCAACAACAGACGGCAGACGCAAGCCGGATATAACCGCACCATCACAAAATCAGATAGTGCCAACATCGAGCAGTGATACAGCATGGACGACGGTTGGGTCAACAGGCGGGGAAACGAGTTGGGCGGAACCGCATGCCGCAGGGGCGGCTGCACTGTTACTGGAACTTGCGGACACAACACCGGGGCCGAATGATAATAGCAGCGTTGTAATAAAGGCGGTGCTGGTTAATTCCGCGATGCCGAATGTTAACAGTAAAACGGACATCAGCACAAATCCGGCAGATTCGAACAATACCTGGCAGGCGGACAGGGGTTATGGTCGGCTTGATTGTCTTCGAGCTTATCAACTGCTGGATACCAACGAAGTCGAGCCCGGAACGACAATCACACAGGACAGGGGCTGGGGATTCGGTCGGATTGGGCAAGGGGCAACAAATGTTTACACGATTCATATAGCGCAAAGGTGCCGGCTTATAGCAACAACCACCTGGCTGCGAAGGATAGACAATATGATGTACGCCCATTTGGCCAACATCGATATGAATGTTTGTGCGCCGGGTGAGCCGAACGCAATTTTTAACAAAACCATGTTTGGCTACAATACCAGTGACAATCTTATAAAATGTGACCTGCTCATACTCACGCCTGGCGATTATACAATCACAATTGCGAATAACTCGACGAGCAACGAGACAGCCAATTACGGCTTTGCTTTTGAACTTCATCCGATTATGGCGGGCGATTTGCCGCCAATAGATTATGTCGTGAACTACAACGATTTATCGACATTGGCCGCGGACTGGCTGTCGGATGACTCGCCGCTTGATTCACTGCTGGCCCCCAACGGCGTTATAGATTTTGCCGACTTCGCGATACTGGCACAGAACTGGCTGCAAATCGACCCCCTCTACTATCAATACTAAAGCCGTTATAAAGCCATAACGAGTGAGCCAATCTGATAAACAGCAAAGGTAATGATATAGGCCAGCACGGTGAGAAAAACAAACTGGAAGGCGGCCCAGAACCAAGAATTAGTTTCCGAACGTGTGACGGCAAGGGTAGCGACACAGGGGGAGCTAATCAGGCAAAACAGCATTATACAAAAGCCGACAAGCGAAGAATAATCGGCCTGTAAATGCTGACGGAGTGTGGTGGCAGAAGAATCTCTGTGGGAAGATACGGCGTATATAATGCCTAATTGTGAGACGAATAATTCTTTTGCCGCGGTTGCGCCGATGAGGGCAGTTCCGATTTTCCAGTCAAAGCCGAGAGGTTTAATAACCGGCTCGATTGCCCGCCCGACCCTGCCAATAACAGAATTGGCAAGCTGTGCCTGCCGGATTTGGTCCGGGGACAATCCGGCAACAGATTGTTCGCTGACCCTGGGATAATTCATCGCGGCCCAGAGGATAATTGAAAAGACAAGAATAACGGTACCCGCTTTTTTGAGATATAACCAGCCCCGCAGCCAGGTGTGAGCAGAAAGCGATTTGAAGGTAGGGACACGATAAGGAGGCAGCTCCATAACGAAGTCGGTGTTATCGCCGCGGAAAACCGTGAGACGCAAGACCTTTGCGGCAATGACGGCCAGGACAATGCCAGTCAGATATATAAGCCACAGGACAGGCCCGCGCCAGTTCTGCGGGAAAAAAGCGGGTATGAGAAGGCCGTAAATAGTCAGGCGTGCGCCGCAGCTCATCAGGGGTAAAATCATAATGGTTGTGAGTCGGTTGCGTTTATTTTCGAGAATTCGGGTGGCCATAATTGCGGGAACCGAGCAGCCGAAACCTATGAGCATAGGGATGAAGCTTTTGCCGTGGAGACCGATTTTGTGCATCAGCCGGTCCATAATAAAGGCGGCACGGGCCATATAGCCGGAATCTTCGAGGACGGCGATTGCGAGAAAAAGAAGAAGAATATTGGGCAAAAATACGAGGACGCCGCCCACGCCGGGGATTATACCGTCAATTATAAGTGAGCGCAGCCAGTTACCATCATGCGAGAACCAGATTAAAGCAATCGCCGATGACAACCAGCCGAAAAATTGCTCCAGCCAAGCCATCGGGTAAGCGGCAATTGAAAACGTTAAATAAAAAACCATGTACATCATCAGCAAAAAAATGGGCAGGCCGAATACGCGGTGGGTGAGGACCACGTCGGCAAGGTCGCTTGTGGTATGAGTAAGCTCAACAGTATTTTTTACGCTTTCCTGACATGCGCCGGAAATGAAGCCGTATCGTCTTTCGGCAATGATTACCTCGGGGTCGTCGCCGAAAATGGTCTTTAGCTTGGCAACAGTACCATTAACAACTTCGATAAGCCGGCCGCCCCCGACTTTCGTGATTATGCCGCCGTCCTGTTCGAGCAGCTTGAGGGCAATCCATTTCGGGCCATACCTTGCGGCAAGAGCCGGCTGCTCAAAACGGACAAGCGGCTCGATTTGTCTCAGTGCGTTTTCGATTTCGTCGCCGTAAGTTATATGATGAGTTCTGAGCTTTCGCGGAGCGTTTACTTCGGCGACAATAACGTTGAGCAAATCAAGTCGGCCTTGTGATTTACTTGCAACGGTGCGAACAATAGGGGCTTCGAAAAGCTCGGAAAGCCGGTCCGTATCAAAGACGATACCCCGCCGAGCCGCTATATCGCTCATATTGAAAGCCAGGACAATCGGCACGCCAAGCTCGATTAGCTGGGTGGTCAGATACAAATTCCGCTCCAGGTTCGAGGCGTCGATGACGTTAACAACAATGTCGGGTTTTTCATCGATTATAAAATTGCGTGCGACCAGCTCTTCCGCGGAAAACGTGGTCAGGCCGTATGCGCCGGCAGGTCAACAAATACAATGCGAAAATCCCCGTGCGTGCGCGTCCCCTGGACCGTTTCTACAGTTGTGCCGGGGTAATTGGCAACGTGGTGGCTGGCGCCCGTCAGCATATTGAATACGCTGGTCTTGCCGCTGTTCGGGTTGCCGGCCAGGGCAACGGTTATTTTTTTCAGCTTACTGTCTGTCATATTCCACCGATTTAAAAGTTAGGAACACCTAACTTATAAAGCAAAAAATATAATGTTGGGACGAATCACGATACCATAATCTTGTCCACTACTCCCCTGCCGAGGGCCATCTTAGAGTTTTTTACGCTTATGACGAACGGGCCGGACCTTCCGTTGTGCACCACCGTTACCTGCGTTTTAGGCAAAAGCCCCAGCGAAGTCAGCCGGACTCTCATACCCCGTCCGCCGTCGATTCTTATTATGTTGACGGTTTGTCCTTCCGCAATTTCCGACAATGGCCTTGTGATTGTGGTCTCCATATTTTATCTCTTTGCCGCTTTACCTCTTGCGATACTCGTTTCAATCCTTCCGCGCCGGGCTTTCTTTTTGGTTAAATTAGTGAAATCCCGCATACGTGATATTATGACCGGGCCTAAAAGATGCTCCGCCTTGCAGGCCGCTTTTTGAGCAACAGCAGCATCGACGCCGAGAACATCCACAAAAAACGACTTTATGATTTCATGTCTTTGAGCGACTCGTCCCGCCTGCGAAAAACCCTTCTGTGTAAACGTCACACATCCGTATGGCTTGTAATTAACAAGACCTCTGTGAGCCAGCAGCTTTATCGCCCCTGTAACGGACGGCTTGGCTACACCAAGAGATACAGCAATATCGGTGCTTCGTGCCATACCGGAAGCGTCGGCCACATTCAGGATGGCCTCAAGATAATCCTCTTGAGAAGCGCTCAAAACGTTGCTTTTTCTAAAAACCATATAATTAAGCAATATCCTTTATTATTTATACGACAGGAATGTTAGCTATGACTAACATTTTGTCGTAGTCAGGGGGTTTTGTCAAACATTTTTCATATATTATTTAAAGGCGGAAAAACCTTGTTGAGCCGGTGAGCCGGTGTTAAAATACCCTAATACGGGGCGTGGCGCAGTTTGGCTAGCGCACTTGCATGGGGTGCAAGGGGTCGCAGGTTCGAGTCCTGTCGCCCCGATTAAGGTTTTAACCGCTGAGCACGCGAAGACCGCAAGCGAAGCATATTGAGTGCGGTGAGTGCTGCCCTGGTGCGAATCAAATCCCTCGTATAAGAAAACAGGCATTTTTTCGTTTGGCAATCATCGCCGTCGCAGACACTGATATAAACCAGGCCTACGGGCTTTTGTTTGGTGCCGCCCGCGGGGCCGGCGATACCAGTTATAGCGATAGCGAAATCCGACTTTGCTTTTTGTCTGGCGGCAATCGCCATCGCGGAAGCGACCTGCTCGCTGACAGCACCATGTTTTTCGATGAGTTTCTTTGGCACGCCGAGCAGTTCGGTCTTGGCTCTGTTGCTGTAAGTTATCCAGCCATGTGTGAAGTATTCGCTTGCGCCGGGTATATCGGTAATGAGCTTTGTCAAAAGCCCTCCCGTGCAGGATTCAGCAACGGTGATTGTCTTTCGGTTTTGCATTAGCCAGTGCCCTACTACTTCCGGCAGCGTCTGGTCATCGAAGCCGAAGATAAGGTCGCCGAGAAGCGAGTGAAGATGGTTAATGTCTTTTTTAGCCATTTGCTCGGCTTGCTTTTTTGTTTTGGCGGAGGCGACGACGTGAAGCGTAATGACGCCCGAACCAACGGTTGAATTTATGAGCGGGTTTCTGCATCGGTCCATAAGGTCACCGAGTTTTTCCGCAAGGGCCGATTCGCCCACGCCAAAACACCGGACTTTTTTGACAATAGTAAAGCCGCAGGCCCCCTTCTTTGCCAAGCGAGGCAGGACGGATTTTTCAAGCATCTCTTTCATTTCGACAGGCACCCCGGGCATTGCGAAAAAGAGTTTTTTCTTCATTTTGGCAAAAATGCCAGGCGCTGTGCCAAACGGGTTTTCGAGTGCCGATGCACCTTTGGGAACGCAGGCCTGAATGGTATTTTTTTCCGGCATCGGCAATCCCCTGTCAGCGAAGAATTTTCTTATGTCTTTCAACAGGGCTGGTTTGACCTGCAATCTGACTCCCAGTAATTCGGCAAAGGCCTGTCGAGTGATATCATCATCTGTAGGTCCCATACCGCCCGTAACGATAACTATATCCGCGTCTTCAGCTGCTCGTTTGAGCGAACGGACGATTTGCTTTATATCGTCACCGACTGTATAAGCGTTGACAACGGGTATGCCGATTGAAAGCAGCCGGCCGCATATATACGAGCAGTTCGTGTCGGTCGTGTGGCCGTTGAGAAGCTCGTTACCGATACTGACTACGCACGCTTTAATCATAGCTCCCATCTTACAAAATAACCATCGCTTTGATGACCCCGTCGCGATAATCAGCGACAATGTCAAACGCCGCATTTACCTGTTCAAGTTTGAAACGGTGGGTAACGAATGAGTCAATCGCCGCCTTAGCCGACGCCACAAACTCAATCGCCCGTGAAGCGCAATGATTTTGTCTGCGGACGTTGATAATGGTAATCTCTTTTCTTCTGATGCGGTCAATGGGGAAACTTACGCGGTTGGATTCGGGGATGCCCACGAGCATAAAAATACCGCCTGGCCGGAGAACTTCGACGGCCTGGTCGATTGTCTCCTGCTTACCCGCACATTCGCAGGCGATATCAACGCCTAATGGTTCAAGCTGAAGAATATCCTTCACGACGTCATTTTTATCAGGGTTGCCGACCCAGCTTGCGCCGGCCTTTTTTGCGAACTCAACTCGGTAGTCAACCTTGTCCGTCATATAAACGGAGCCGGCGCCCTGTATTTTCGCGGCAATCAGACAGCTTAAGCCAATAGGGCCTGAGCCCAAAATGGCTATTTTGTCGCCTTTGGCCAATCGGGATTGCTGAACGGTATAAACACCAATCGCGAACGGTTCGCAGAGAGCGGCCTGTTCGTGAGTTAATCGCCCAGTTGTCGGCAGGCAGCAATCTCCGGGCATAACGATATATTCGCAAAGACACCCGGCCAGCTCACCCGGAACGCCGAGAAATTTCAAGTTACAGCAGGTGTTTTCTCTGCCCATTTTGCACTGGGGACATTCGTGGCAGGAGACAGCAGGTTCGACGGCGACTGTATCGCCGGGTTTGACGTGCTTTACCTTTTTGCCGACCGCTACTACGATCGCGGAGCATTCATGCCCGACGACATAGGGGTATTGGACGATTTTTGAGCCGATTCTGCCTGAGAGGTAATAATGGATATCGCTGCCGCAGACCCCGACGACAGCGACTTTCAGGAGAACATCGCTATCATTTTTTATGGATGGCTTCGGCAAATCGATTACTTGTGCCTGTTTTATGCCCGTCAGCACGGCCGCCTTCATTACAAATTCTCCGGCAATACACTTATCGCCGCCCTGCTGTCCCGGACGGCCAAACATCACCTGTGCTTATAGCATAAATTGAGCCGGCTCGCCAGTATTACGCGAGTGATTTGAATTTTGGCGAATAAATTGGCGTTTCTAATAGAGGCGAATTTTAAAGTCGCCAAAATCGTTGTTGTCGCTGGGCGAATTGAGATTTTTGAGCGTAACGGACCCGCCTGTGTTTTTAATTTTCAGCGATTTAATAGAGCCGGCGGACACACCGAATGGCACACCGTTATTATCACTCTGGGGATAATTTAAAGTTGCGCTCAGGATACTCGCCGCGGCAATATCGCTATTGATGAAAGAATTCGGTTCGCCTTTGATACCCTTCACCGTGATACTCTTAATAGAAGCTGGTGGTGCGTAATTGATGTCCGCATTCGGGTCGGGCAACCCGGTAACGCCGTCTTTAATGCCTGCGAAACAAACCGAATTTATCATCGCCCCGGCATTGATTGTGCCGATGTTTCCATCAGATATTATTTGACTGTCGGTAATGTAACTCTTTACGGTAAGAGTACCCAGGGCGAGCACTTTGGCATTCGGTGCCTGGTCCAGAGCCAGCGTTGCCGAGGTAATGTTCAAAGCCGAAACACTTTTAATCGTATTGCAGTTCCACTCGCCCGATAGAGTCCCAGCGGTTTTGATGCTGCCGACAGCAGAGTCAATTGTAACGTTCACGTCCAGATTACCCTTGGCCGTAATACTGGCAATCGACGGCGCATCGATAGCCCCGCCGAGCCATTCGGTCGCCGAAATTGCCTTTACCGGCATTTGGCTGTTTATCGTCAGGTCGGCCACCCGGTCAAAGCTGAGTGATATCGTTGCTTTTGGGTTCGATGAAGAGCCAATGGTTATCGTATTCGAATTATTAACGTCATTGATAACCAAACTTGCGAGCGAACCAGATACTTGTATATTGCCTCGCAGGTTTGTCGTTTTGGCCGTAATTGCCTTCAGTGAGCCGGTTGAATTGATATCGCCGACGCTGATTTCCGTTTTTGCCGCGATTGTCAGTTGTGATTTTTCACCTGTGCCATACAGGTTCACCTGGCTGAAATTACTGTCGCCTACTATTTCGCCATACCCACCGCCCGTCAAACTGAACGTAACCGACACGCCGCAGACGTCGGGAACCGTGAGTTTTGTGTTATTTTTGCTGCCAGGTATATTCCCGAATTCCCACTGGACAACGGTCCCCTTAATTGTGAATGAGAAGGGGTCATTATCGACGTCGTTGTTATCAAAAGAGATGGTCTCCTGAAAAACGCCTATCTCGTTCGTATCCAGCGTAACGGTAAAGGTTGTGTAATCACCCGGAGCCAGTACGGACTCTTCGGGTTGCGTAATATTGAAATCTGTCGGCTGGGCAAAAGGCACGTCCAATACGAGTGTTTCGCTGCCGTTATTACGAATAGTGAAGGTTTTGCTCGGCCCTGTAATACTGACTGGAGCAGTTCCCAGAATAACAGGGTCACTCTGGCCATTGGTAATTTCATTTGCCTCGCAGAAAACCCTTAGCTGAACCCCTTGCGGGATAATACTGCCGAATTTCCACAGGTCATTCAAATTGCCGTCGTTGCTTAAATAATCGTATCCATATCCGCCGAAAAGCCAGAGATTGCCGCTTGTATCCATACAGGAAACGCTGTAACCGCGTGCCCCCGGTGTATTATCCGAATTTGCGATTCCCTGGGTGCCGTATGTGCCGGATTCCGATACGGTGTCCGAGCCTTTGACCCATTCCCAGACAGAATCGTTAAACTTCCATAAATCATTTAATAGTCCGTAAGTTCCGCCGCTATCATACCCCATTCCGCCGAAAAGCCAAAGATAGCCATAGTTGTCCCTCCAGGAGGCAGCCCCCATGCGGTCACCGGGGACATTGTTCGCATTAGGTTCCCCTTGTGTCCCATATACACCGGCTGAATGCTGATTGACACGATTTGAGCCGCTGACCCACGTCCATTCATTGCTGTCAACGTCAAATTTCCAGGAATCGCTCAAATACCCGCCATTGCCCCTGCTGTCGTACCCGTATCCGCCATAAACCCACAGGTTGCCTTTGATATCCATCCACAGGACGGTTCCATATCTTGCCCCCGGCACGTTATTCGCATCTGCGACACCTTCGGTGCCGTAAGCTCCCTTGTGGGAAATGCTTTTTGAGCCGTTGACCCATATCCATTTGGAGCCCCTATACTTCCATAAATCATTCAACGCTCCAACCGAGCCGCTGCTGCCATAGCCGTACCCGCCGAAAAGCCACAGTGTCCCGTTGCTGTCCGCCCAGGTTGCGCTCGATCCTCTCGCCCCGGGCGTATTATTTGAGTTAGCAACTCCCATTGTTCCATACACACCATATTGATTGACAGCATTTGAACCCGTGATCCATATCCAGTTACTGCCGTCAAACTTCCACAAATCATTTAATAATCCGAGGGTCACATTCGCATCGTATCCGTATCCACCGAAAAGCCAGAGATTGCCACTGATATCCGTCCACGAAACACTATTACTTCTCGCACCGGGTGTGTTATTCGAATACCCTGACCCTTCGGTGCCATATACCCCGCCCTGGTAGGATATATTGGTCATATCATGGCCTTTTACCAATGTCCAGCCAGTTCCATCAAACTTCCATAAACCGTTCAGCAGGCCCAGGCTCGCGCTGCCATCACTACCTATTCCATACCCGCCGAAAAACCACAGGTTTCCGGCATCATCTATCCATGAGACGCATTCCTCTCGTCCGCCGGGGATGATGTTTGTGCCGGTTGGGTTAAAAGTATTAGAGCCGCTGACCCACGTCCACATCGCATCATCGGCAGCAGCCGGAACCGAGGCAACAGCCAACAAAATAGCAATGATCACCATTTTTACATGTGTTTTTACCGTATCTGTCACGATTTTTCCCCCGATAACAGAATAATCAGTTTTTCATTATACGTATTTATCGGCCGAATAGTCAAATAAAAATGACGGAAAACTACACAAGGTAACACGGGGTAATGATTGAAGTTTGCCGAATAACCTGCTATTATCGGCCAAGCGGGAATGATATTTGCGCCCGTAGCTCAACTGGACAGAGTGCCGGGCTTCGAACCCGGAGGTTGCAGGTTCGACTCCTGCCGGGCGCACTAAACCAATCCTGTTGGGATTAGAACTACGCCTTCTTGCCCAGTTTAACCAACTCCTGTTCACCCTTGCACTCTGTCATCAATACCGGCTATAATTACGCTACAGGAAGAAAAACTAACGATGATCCTTAATTTTGGATGAATGGCTATGATATCAAGAAACTCCTTTAATCCGGATGACCAGGAAGATTCGGAAATGCCGGGACAAAGAACGCAGGAAGAAATCGACGAGCAAATCGGCGAGCTGCTCGACAAAATCTGGTACAACAGGCACCAGGACCTGAAACAAGCAATTGAAGACGGCGAAGAGGAGTGCGACCCGCAAATCTGGAAGGATGCCGAGATAAACGCCCGCAAAATCGAGGCAAAATACGGCATCGAAAACCTCGGCCCTTACGACGACTTCGAATGGGGAATGCTCAACGGCAAACTGTCCGCCCTTCGCTGGCTCGTCGGCTTCGAATGGGATATGCTCGACACTTAAAATAAAGACGATTCCACCTTGCACTGAGCGGCGTCGAAGTGCTTGCGTTCAGCCACAAAGCGGAATCGTCTCTTTAATCAATCCGGCAAAACTATTGAGTGATAACCTTTGGCTTTCAGTCCGTCTATAAACGCACTAATAACAGAATCAACCGATAGTGAACCTGCATTGGCGGCCTTGGTATGTGTGGTATCAAGTGTCATTGTGGCCGCGCCTGTCCCGAAAAGTTCCTGACTGCTGTCTAATAACTGATCCCACCAGGAACCCAAACTTCCACTCAAGCTGCTTGCAGCCCACTCCTTGTAGTTGGCTCCTAAGCCGACATCTGTGGCCTTAATATTGCCAATCATCGTAAACTCATACCAAAAGGGGCTGTTATGGTCCCATACATCAACCCCAACAACATTACCTGTCGTGTACAAGCTGGCGCCTTCGTCGCTTTTGTTAAGTGAATCTTTATAGTAAACGAGGTTGCCGCCCGTATCTTTGCCGCAGAGCACCATTTGTGCATCATTGACTTCATTATCACCGTTACTATTACTATTAATATCTGCCACCAGACAACCCTTGACCGAAATGCTGATTATTTTTGAGGTGTTCCATTCCAACGCCTTCATTCCGCCGGTAACGTTGTAAACAAGGATGTATCCATACGATGGCGCACAAACACCCAATACCGCCAACACCACAGTTAACCTCATTAACTTCCTCATTTTTTTGGTCTCCTTATTTTGTTATTCAATAAAAATTTCGGCGAGAGCCACCATGCCCCTGCCTGCGATTCTGATTATATCCACAAAGCCGTCATTGTAAATAGAAATACGCCCTGGCTATAATTGTATAAAATTATCCGTTTTGAGATTTGAGATTGCTCTGTAGAAAAGATTGAAGCATAAGGTTTAGTCATGGCGATAAGTGTTAATAATAACAATAACTTAGGTTTCAGCCATAAACCGCGTTGGAAAGGATTCCACGATGGCCAAACACGGAGTTATGACCAAATCACCTGTTATGCTGGCAAAGCAGGCACTTCAGACAGCCACAACGGCACTCTCGCCATATTCAGCCAATCGCTCACGCCACGATTTTACACAGGCACAGTTGTTCGCCATTTTGACTCTGCGACAGTTTTTTCAAACCGACTATCGTGGGATTGTACAGTTGCTGGCGGACTTCACGGACTTGAGAGCTGCGATTGGGTTGTCAAAAATTCCTCACTACACTACCCTTCAAAAAGCACAGCAACGTCTGCTAAAAAAAGGGCTTGGGACAAGCTGTTAGCCGCCATTTTCAGTATTGCCAGCCGCGATGGCTTAATCGAGGAACGCCCCGAGGCATCCATTGATTCGACGGGGCTGGAAAGCCGGTTTGTCAGCCGACATTTTCTAATGCGTCAAGGCAAACATACCCAGCAATATCGCCGATGGACAAAACTTACGGTTGTCTGCCACAATGCCAGCCATCTGATTGCTGCCGGCTTGGTCAGCACTGGTCCCAGCAATGATTGTTCCTACCTTATGCCGGCAGTTTCCCAGGCGGTAACTAATCTGCCTATAGACCGGCTTTTGGGTGATGCAGGATATGACGCAGAAGCCAACCATAAATTCTGTCGTCAGTATCTCGGCATCCGCTCGACGATTATCGCTATCAACAACCGACGAGGTAAAAAAGGCGAGCTTACAGGCCATTACCGAAATCAAATGAAGAATAACTTCCCGAAACGTAAGTTTGGTCAGCGATGGCAAGTTGAGAGTGTTATGTCTCGCATGAAACGTCGTCTTGGCTACGCCCTTCGTAGCCGAACGAATGAATCTCGCAGTACCGAGTGCGTCATGAGAGTTCTGACCTACAACCTGATGCTTCTCTATTTACTTTTCATAAAGAACTTTTAATTAAAGGTTTCTACAAAGCAGTTTGAGATTTGATTTTTGAGTTAAATTACGGGGCTAAGAATACGTCTGCTTCTGATGTGGGCACTTCTACGCCCTGATAGGTTTGCCTGCCTTGAATTGTGTAGATATCATCTAAGGAAGCATCAACATAACGTTCCTTTACGAACACAACCGAGCCGTCGCAGAACAGGACGTTTTGACCTCTGTCCCCGTGATTCGGGCTGTTTTTCTTCATTAGGGCATCGCTGAGATTGACATTCAATTCTTTTTCAGCCACTGATACATTCGGGAATATGGGGCTCATATCACCGATTATTACCTGCCTGCCCATTTTTTCCAGTCCCGCCGCCTTAGGGCAATTGATGCGGAAACTATATGTAACTAAATATCGTTTGGGGAAATCGTTATATTCTTTGGGGTTGCAGGTGAAACTATTGGAGGGTTTGGTGGCGGGGCACATAAAAGCATCCGGCTTAACGTAACCGTTCCTTACCAATACCCACATTTTGCGCGTATTTGACACGTTTTCAGGCCCCTGATAGGTAACTTTCCACCACGGGTCGCCAGATGCTGATGCGAGGGTAGGCATCTGACCGTTGTTGTCATTCTTATAGTTGCTCAGGCCATTAAATAAGCCGGCCATTTGCGAACCGCACTTGGTCTGCCAGGACATCTGGCGGGCGTAGTTTGTGGCCATCTTACCACCCGTGATAAGGGCAGAACCTACAATAACAAAAACCGCCGCCGTAGCCAGCCGGGCAAAAATATCATACCAGAAACCAGTTTTGCGCTTCTGCTCCGCCTTAAGAAGCTCATTAAGCCCCGCCTGGCTGGTCCGCAGCGTTTGTTTGATACGCCAAATCGTTCCCTCCGCCAGTTCTGCAGGACATTCCGAGGGGGTTATGCTTTCGAGGGGTGATAATGACGCTTTTATTGAATTGACGAATTTGGCTGCCTGTTCGTTTGAGAATACTAATTCCTGTGCCTGTGCTGATTCTGCTTCTGATGTAATCCCTAAGCAATAATCGAAAAGAAGCTCTTTTTGGTGATTATTTAGTGATATCATTGCGTCTTTTTGCTCCTAACGGCTGCCTTCCAGTCCTTAGCAAACCGACCTACTGCCGTATGCAACCTGCTTTTAACCGTGCCAATAGGAATACGAAGGACATCGCTCATTTGTTTGTAGGAAAAATGGTTAAAATACGCCATAACCAAAATTTCTCGCAGATTATCCGGTATATTCGATATAACCCGTCTTACATTGGCCGCGGTTTCGCCTTTTTCGAGGTCTTCGTAAGGTCTCTCCTCTTCAGAAGTTAGGACGTTTAGCATATCGTCAAACGACATTTCGTCGGAATCGCTCATCGTGCCGATAGAAACAGTGGCGTTTCTTTGCATTTTTCTAAGGGCGTCCTTGGCCTTATTCGCGGCTATTGTGTATAACCAAGGGCGAAGAGGTCTGCTCCGGTCAAAACTTTCCCTGCTGGTGAACAGTTGTAGGAAGGTCTCTTGAAAAACGTCCTCGATAGCATCGGCCCGGTTCAGAAAGTTGTGTAAAAAGGCGTATAGGCCGTTTTTGTAACGTTCGACGATTTCACGAAACGCACCTTCTTCGCCTGCCGCGGAGCGGTCCAACAACTCGCCATCACTCAGTTTCGTGAAATCGGTTGCCATAATATCTCTATATGTTTGTTTAGACAATCAATGATAAACCCACCTACGACGAATAAACCACGCCTGCGGCGGATAAAGTTCAGTATTATAACATTTTGCGGGCAGGTTGAAATCTTTTATCCGCCAAATTTAGCTTTTTCCGACACGAGGATGATGAAGTAAAGGGAACCAACCGATTGCGGTTTTTGTGTTCTCGGCTCTGAAAAAGCAATGATGGTTTCGCGTTATAAATAAAATATATTTTTTTTCCAACATATTATCAGCCGATAGAGTATAATGTGAAAACTACCCGTTGATTATCACCCGTTGAAAAACCCTAGAAATGAAGAGTGATATATTACGATTTTTGAAAAAATACCAATGCTGTCGATAGGCGGCATTAAGGCCAGGATTCCGATTATCCAGGGAGGAATGGGGGTAGGCATTTCTTTGTCCGGGCTGGCTTCCGCGGTCGCAACAGCAGGCGCAATCGGTGTAATCGCGACAGCCGGAATAGGCCAGTTCGAGAGCGACGTGAACACCAATTACAAAGTAGCAAACAAAAGGGCGCTGCGCAGGGAAATAGAAACAGCCAAGTCAAAAACAGACGGAATCATCGGCGTTAATATAATGGTGGCCCTTTCGGATTTTGACGATATGGTCCAGTGCGCAGTTGATTCGCGTGCCGATATTCTTTTTCTTGGAGCGGGGCTCCCGATAAAGCTTCCAAATACACTGCCGCTGGATGCACTGGGCAGTTTGCATACGAAATTTGTCCCTATCGTTTCATCGGGCAGAGCCGCGGACCTGATTTTCAAGTCATGGGCGAAACATTATTCTCATGTGCCTGATGGCGTTGTGGTCGAAGGCCCGATGGCGGGCGGACACCTGGGCTTCAGAAAAGAACAGATTAACGCCCCCGATTACGCACTGGAAAAGATACTGCCCGACGTAATAAATGCGATAAAACCCTACGAGCAGCAGTTCAGCAAACACATACCTGTAATTGCCGGCGGCGGAATATACACCGGAGAAGACATCTACAAATTTATGCAGATGGGGGCAAGCGGCGTGCAAATGGCGACAAGATTCGTCGCCACACACGAATGCGACGCCTCCGACGAATTTAAACAGGCCTACATTAAATGCGAAAAAGACGACATCCTTATTATTGACAGCCCCGTGGGACTACCAGGAAGGGCCATTCGCTGTGATTTCCTTGACCGGGTGGCGTCCGGCGCAAGGAAAAGTTCCAATGCCCGTGGAAGTGCCTGCGGACCTGCGATTTCAAAAATGTGCCGTATTGCATCGCTTTGGCGCTGACCAACGCCAAGAAAGGTAACCTGGAGCACGGCTTTGCCTTTGCGGGCGCGAATGTCTATAGAGTCAACAAGCTTGTCTCAGTGAAAGAACTTATCGACGAGTTAATGCAAGGTTATGAGCTTGCCGTTCGCCAGACGGCCACCGCAAATACTTAACCTCGATTTCACCCGTAATCACATAATACCCCTTACCTTTTTTATATCTTCGGTCTTATCCCCCCTGCCAAACATCGTCATCGCGCAGGGTGAATCGGCTTGCAAAAAAACCGATTGGGCCGGATAATAGGTGAAAAAGCGGTCTTTGGAAGGTGCTTCAATTATGAAAATTGCGTATTTCGATTGTTTCTCCGGAGCGGCGGGCGATATGATAGCCGGGGCAATGCTCGACGCCGGTCTGGATTTTGAATTCCTCAAATCACAAATAGCGACCCTCGGCCTGAAAAACCTTGATATTACAGTCAGCGAAACCAGACGCGCCGGATTGCGCGAAGCATTTCGTGCCGCTTATCAAAGAAGAGCATCATCACAGGCACCTCGGCGATATAAAGAAAATCATAAATGACAGTAAAATAGGCGAAAAGCCGAAGCAGACAGCCATCGCTATATTTGGCCGGCTGGCACAGGCCGAAGCGACAGTACACGGCAAAAACCCTGACGATATTCACTTTCACGAAGTAGGGGCGATGGATTCAATTGTGGATATCGTATCGGCGGCGATTGGATTTGACGCCCTGGGAATAGAAAAGGTTTACTGCTCGACGCTGGCAGTCGGCGGCGGACAGGTCAAAGCGGCCCACGGAATAATGCCGGTGCCTGCGCCGGCGACGGCGGAGTTATTAAAAGGAATTCCCACTGTCGGCGGGCCAATTGATAAGGAACTGCTCACACCAACCGGTGCAGCGATACTAACAACACTCGCCGAAAGTTTTGGCCCGATACCCCCTATGACAATCGAGGCGACTGGTTATGGAGCGGGAACTTTGGACAGCGAACACGTTCCAAACGTCGTCCGCCTGATTTTAGGCAGGTCGGCAGAGGAATCGTCGGCAACAACAGACAGAGTTTGCCTGATTGAGACAAATATCGACGACTCAACCGGTGAGATAATCGCGAACGTGATGGACAAGCTGCTCTCAGCGGGAGCGCTGGACGTTTTCACAACGCCGATTGTTATGAAGCAGACCCGCCCCGCCGTAAAACTGACCGTCATCTGCCAAACAGCCGACATCGCCAAAATGGAAGAAATAATCTTCCAAAGCGGGATTACCTTTGGCGTCCGCAGGCAAATTGTCGAGCGAAGCAAGCTGGCGAGGGAGTTTGTAACGGTGACAACGGGGTTCGGGAATATAAAAATCAAGGTCGGGAGGTGGGCCGACAAGGTCGTAAATGCCAAGCCGGAATTTGCGGATTGCGCCAAAGCCGCACAGGAGCATAACACGAGCGTCAAGGAGGTTATGCAGGCGGCAATCGCGGAATTTAAAAAAGCCAGATAATTGGTGGTATTTGAACTTTGATGATTTGGCGGTGTTTGCTAACACTCCTGGTAACTCATAAGTAACCTGCTGCCGCCGCATTGTTCGTCGTTTTTGTATGAACCCTCTCGGCAACCACGAATTCACCCTGAACGGCTGATTGCATACTTGCGTATTAAAGAGTAGAAGTTATACGAGGATATGAAAATGAAGCTCAAATACGCGGGAATAGTGGTTTTAGGTGTCGCGTTGGCTGCATTGGCCGTGCAGAAGGGAGATAAGCAAATGACTAACAATAAACTGACTCCCGAAGAAGAGTATGTAATCGTTTACAAAGGCACCGAAGCTCCCTTCTCCGGCAAATACCTCAATAATAAAGAACCGGGCATATACGTCTGTAAGCGTTGCGGTGCGCCGCTATATCGCAGCTCCGACAAATTCGACGGACACTGCGGCTGGCCCTCTTTCGATGACGAAATCCCCGGCGCAGTAAAACGCGTCCCGGACCCCGATGGCTATCGCACTGAAATCATCTGCGCAAATTGCGGCGCGCACCTCGGCCACGTCTTCACAGGCGAGGGTTTAACTGAGAAAAACATAAGGCATTGCGTCAATTCAATCTCACTCGTTTTTGTGCCCGCCGCGAAAATAGACGCCAACGACCCGAATGACCCCAACAGCAAACCTTCCACAAAGGCCTATTTCGCAGGCGGCTGTTTCTGGGGCGTTGATTACTGGCTCAAGTCCGCTCCGGGTGTCATTTCCGTAACAGCCGGCTATATGGGCGGAACTACCAAAAACCCCACATACAAACAGGTCTGCACGGGCACAACAGGCCACGCTGAAACCGTCGAAGTCGTCTTCGACCCGAATAAAACCAATTATGAAGACCTCGCCAAGCTCTTCTTCGAAATCCACGACCCAACTCAGCGTAACCGGCAAGGTCCCGATATTGGCTATCAATACCGCTCCGCGATTTTCTACGTTGACCAGCAGCAAAAGCAAGTTGCCGAACATTTGATTGAGATTTTGAAGAAAAAAGGCCTCAAAGTTGTAACATCGGTTGAGCCAGCGAAAGAATTCTGGCCCGCTGAGGATTACCACCAGGATTATTACGGCAAAACCGGCGGCACCCCCTACTGCCACTTCCGCACCAAACGCTTCTAATTTCCGTTCTGTGCCTGTCCGTCCACCGTCGAAAAACAATCAGTAATCAATTTTTATTTTGGACACACATTGAGAATCGCCGTATAACCCCATTAGAAGCGGGTTTGGGGACTGTAAAAAAAATAAAAAATTTCATAAAATATTCTTGACGCACTGTCGATAATCCAATATGCTTGATATGCTAATGCTGGCATCGAAGCTTTTATATGCCAGTACGGAGTTGTCCGGCGTAGCATTAGCCATAGTCGGATGTGGGTGGAAAGCGTAGGTGAATTTGAACAGAATTTTCAAAGTGTTGAAAGTTTTGCCTTAGCTGAAATAGCGGATGAATCGTTATAAACCGCTGGCAGTTAGGCAGCGGTTTTTTTGTTGCTCTTTTTTATGTGTATATGTAAACTATCCGGCCTCGACTAAATTGTCGATTTGTGGTTTGAAATCTGCTTTTTCAATCAGCAATCCACAATCATAAATCCGCAATTGAAAGGGCTCGTAGCTCAGTTGGTTAGAGCGCACGCCTGATAAGCGTGAGGTCGGAAGTTCGACTCTTCCCGGGCCCACTCGGAATTTGAGATTTGAGATTTCAAGTTTAAGATTCCTGAATCGCGGCTCCGGGGACGTAGCTCAACTGGGAGAGCGTTGGCTTTGCAAGCCAGAGGTTGCCGGTTCGATCCCGGTCGTCTCCATTAAATTCGCCAAAAGCGGATTTTTGGTCGGTCCAAAGGTTAAACCTGCGGGTTACCAGGTAAAGTTGTTTGACAAGTTAATATGCGGGTGTAGTAAATTTTTTATTGTCTTTCTAAACGTGGCGAGTCCATAATTTTAAAGTGGAGCGCAATGTCTGGATATTTATTTTTGGCGATTACTCATGGTTGACCAATCATCGAATGATATGGTCAAGTTACTAAGAGTGTATGGGGAATGTCTTGGTGCCGAGAGGCGATGAAGGACGTGGCTGACTGCGATAAGTCCGGGGCAGGTGTCGAGCAACCGTTAATCCCGGAATCTCCCAATGGGGAAACCCGACATGACTGGGCAACCAGTTCTTGTCATCACCGGCTGAATGTATAGGCCGGCTGAAGCTAACGCAGGGAACTGAAACATCTAAGTACCTGCAGGAAAGGAAATCAACCGAGACTCCGTAAGTAGCGGCGAGCGAAAGCGGATATAGCCCAAACCAGGAAGCTTGCTTCTTGGGGTTGCGGGCGCTGATTTGGAGTTACAAAGGTAACGCAAGCAAAATCTTCTGGAAAGTTGAGCCATAGCAGGTGATAGCCCTGTATGCGACTGCGTGCACCCTCCGTTACATCAGCGTTCCAGAGTAGCACGGAGCTCGTGGAACTCCGTGCGAATCAGGGGGGCCCACCCTCCAAGGCTAAGTACTACTCGGCAACCGATAGTGAATCAGTAGGGCGATTGAACGATGAAAAGTACCCCTATTAGGGTAGTTAAAAGAACCTGAAACCATACACTTACAAGCTGTGGAAGTCCTATGACCCGTCTTAGGGCGGGTAATGGATGACCGCGTGCCTTTTGCTTAATGAACCGGCGAGTTGCCGTCTGTGGCAAGGTTAATCCCCTAAGGGGAGTAGCCGTAGCGAAAGCGAGTCTGAATAGGGCGATATAGTCGCAGGCGGTACGACGCGAAACCACGTGATCTACTCATGGCCAGGATGAATCAGCCGTAAAAGGCTGAGGAGGTCCGAACTCATTAACGTTGAAAAGTTATGGGATGAGCTGTGAGGAGGAGTAAAAGTCTAATCAAACGTGGAGATATCTCGTACTCTCCGAAATAGCTTTTGGGCTAGCCTTGAGATACTCCTTTGCGGGGGTAGAGCTACTGAATGGGGTTAGGGGCCTACCCGGTCACCTGCCCCAACCAAACTCCGAATACCGCAAAGGTTACCTCGGGAGTCAGTCTACGGGAGATAAGTTCCGTGGTCGAAAGGGAAACAACCCAGCCCGCCAGCTAAGGTCCCAAAATCCTGCTAAGTTATTAAGGAAGTTGGATTGCGGCGACAGCCAGGATGTTGGCTTAGAAGCAGCCACCATTTAAAAAGTGCGTAACAGCTTACTGGCCGAGCAGTCCGGCGCCGATAATGATCGGGAATAAGCAGGATACCGAAGCTGCGGATTTAACTGAGGGTTCGCCCTCAGATAAGTGGTAGGAGAGCGTTGTTGTCAGCATAGAAGCCGTACGGTAACGAGCGGTGGAGCGGCAACAAGTGATTATGCCGGTATGAGTAACGATAAAACAGGTGAGAATCCTGTTCGCCGAAAGCCTAAGGTTTCCTGGGGAAGGTAAATCCGCCCAGGGTTAGTCGGTCCCTTAGTCGAGGCCGAAAGGCGTAAACGATGGACAGCAGGTTAATATTCCTGCACTATGTATCGAAGGTTTTAACTGTGGGGGTGACGCGGAAGCTGCGGCTGGAAGCCGACTAGTAGTGGCTATCGTGCCCGTAGTGTTGCCGAGGGCAAAATACCGGCGCAAAACGCTGCGGGACCGCGAGGGTCGATTTAAGATACCCTAGCAGCCCGAAATTCCGCCAAGAAAAACCTCAAACAGGACAACGATGCATAACCGTACTAAAACTGACACAGGTAGGCAAGGAGAATATCCTAAGGCGCTCGAGAGAACCGTTCTTAAGGAACTAGGCAATTTGACCCCGTAAGTTTGCGAAAAGGGGTCCCTACCCCGCACCATTTTTCTCAGAAATTCAGCATTATCACTTCCTAGATTTTTAGAAGCTTTGAATGTCGTCGATAATGCACGAGCTGGGAAAAATGGTGCGGGGAGGTGCAGTGAAGTGGCTCTGGCGACTGTTTATCAAAAACACAGTTCTCTGCTAACACCAAAAGTGGATGTATAGAGAATGACGCTTGCTCGGTGCTGGAAGGTCAAGGGAGCCGGTCATTTTGTAGCAATACGAGAGAAGCTGGCAACTCAAGCCCCAGTAAACGGCGGCCGTAACTATGACGGTCCTAAGGTAGCGAAGTTCCTTGTCGGGTAAGTTCCGACGTGCATGAATAGCGTAACGACTGGAGTAGTGTCTCAAGGACGGACTCGGTGAAATTGTAGATGCGGTGAAGATACCGCATTCCCGCGGCAAGACGGAAAGACCCTATGAACCTTTACTGTAGCCTGATATTGATGCCTGACATAACTTGCGTAGGATAGGTGGGAGGCGATGATGTCCCGATTTCGGTCGGGGCGGAGCCACCGTTGAAATACCACCCTTGTTCTGTTAGTCACCTAACTTCGACCCATGAAACTGGGCGAAGAACAGTGTCAGGTGGGCAGTTTGACTGGGGCGGTCTCCTCCTAAAAGGTAACGGAGGAGTTCAAAGGCATACTCAGCGCGGTTGGCAATCGCGATTAGAGCGCAAAGGCATAAGTATGCTTGACTGCAAGATCTATAGATCGAGCAGATGCGAAAGCAGGACCTAGTGATCCGGCGATCCTGTGTGGAAGGGTCGTCGCTCAACAGATAAAAGGTACTCTAGGGATAACAGGCTGATCTCCCCCGAGCGTTCATAGCGGCGGGGAGGTTTGGCACCTCGATGTCGGCCCATCACATCCTGGGGCTGAAGGCGGTCCCAAGGGTTCGGCTGTTCGCCGATTAAAGTGGTACGCGAGCTGGGTTCAGACCGGCGTGAGCCAGGTCGGTCCCTATCTGCCGTGGGCGTAGGAATCTTGATGGAAATATTTTCTTAGTACGAGAGGATTAGAAAGTACTGACCGCTGGTGTACCGGCTGTCCTGCTAAGGGCACCGCCGGGTAGCTATGTCGGGAAAGGATAACCGCTGAAAGCATCTAAGCGGGAAGCCCCCTCCAAGATTAGGATTCCGGTGACTTCGGTCACAAAGAGCACTGGTAGACCACCAGTTTGATAGGCCGGGTGTGTAAGGCGAGTAATCGCTTCAGCTAACCGGTACTAACGCTCAATCACTTGACCATATCATTCATTGGTTGTTCAACGTAAGTAATCTGACGATGAATGTTCAGATGGTTGTGCCCACTTTATCACCCGCATATTTTTCTTGTTTCAAGCGACAAGTTGACAATTGAATATGTACCCCTTTAATTAGGGGGATAAAAAGTTTCCTGGTGAATTTACTGACGGGGAAACGCCTGATCCCTTTCCGAACTCAGAAGCTAAGCTCGTCAGGCCGATGGTAGTCCTTTCGGGTGAGAGTAGGTATCGCCAGGAATTACGAGGCCGGTCAATTATTTGACCGGCCTCTCCTTTTTTAACCACAGATTTCACAGAACTGTCTTCAGGCCTTTTTGGCAATCTTGTCTAACCGCTGTATTATCTCGATGCACGCCCTGCTGTTGTGATACGGGCACTTCCACTCTGAGACCTTAGGTTTCGATTTGTCAATGTTGCCCTTGGCGTCAATCGTCCAGAACCATTCGCCGCCCTTCTTATCGACGACGTAATCCTCGATAAACTGCCAGATATTCTGCGCGACGTCGAAATATTTCTGGTCGCCGGTCAACTGATAGGCGTTCAAATATCCCACCACCGCCTCGGCCTGCACCCACCAGTCCTTGCCTGAATTGCTGATGCCTTTCAGGTCCGCCTCGTAGAACATACTCTTATTATTATCCAGGCCTCTTTCATACGTCGATTCGGCCAGTTTCATCGCCATCCGCTTAAGCTTCTCTATCGTCTTCGGCTTGCCGAAAATCTCCGCGTCCCTTTGCGCCAGCCATGCCGTCTCGATATCGTGCCCGAACGAAACCTTCTCGCTCTTGGGATACCACTTTTCATCGAAGAACAACTGGCAATACGTCCCATACGGGTGCAGTATATAATCCGCGAATATATCAAGCATCTCGCCAACCCGCTGCCCGACCAGTTCGTCCTTGTTCACATCGTATAAATTGGCAATGCCTTCCAGCATGTGAAGCGACGTATTCATTGATTTCGGGGCAGCCATATCTCCGGAAGTAAGCTGCTGGGTTTTTGATTTCGTCCAGTCGCTGTCGTATTTCTCGAAATACCCTTTGTATTGCTTGTCCCAGACGTATTTTTCCAGCAGGCCGAAAAGCTCCATCGCTTTGGCAAGCGCATCCTTATCGCCCGTTGCCCTGTAATACTCCGAAAGCGAGTATATCCCGAACCCCTGTCCATAGACCACTTTTTGGCTATCTATGGGTTTACCCTGCCAGTCCAGCAGCCAGTACATACCCCCATTTTGCTTATCCCAGAAGTATTCCATAACATAGCCGTATGCCCGTTTTGCCAGCGTAAGAAGCTCCTGTTTTTTCTCGAAAACATAAAGCGTGGAGAACGTCCAGAGTATTCTGGTATTTAGTATCAGTCCTTTTGGCGCCTTCTCCTCGATGACGCCATCGTTATTCATTCTGCCGATGAACCCCCCTTTGGGATCGATGGCGCGTTGTGACCAGAACGGAACAATATCCTCATCAAGCTCCTTTTGGACTCTGCTTTTGAATTCTTTGATTATTTTGCTGTCCATATCCTGTCTCCAAAACTTAAATGCCGAATTTACAGCCGACTGCCGGTCAAACCTCGAATTTGCCGCACAATAATCCTAATCCGCCGCAAAATCAAGTACATGCCAGATGGATATTTCTCTCGTTATCGCCCTGCCTGCGGCATCGCCGCGGCCTCGATTTCAAATAAAAGGTCGTCCCGGCAGATGTCGCCGATTGTCGTTATCCACGGCCAGTTGAGCTGACTCCTGAACTCCTCAAAAACGCCCTCCACCTCAGCCGTCTTGCAATACGCAACAACCTGAACGACGTCCCCATCCTGGCAATTCATATCACGCAGCACCGCCCTGACGTTTTCGATTGTTGTCGCAATTTGTCCTTTCGCGTCCCCGATATGCGTCGTATTTCCTTTCACATCTATCGAGGCGGTCCCCGAAATGAATACCGTTTTGCCTGCTGGGCTGCTCGCTCGCGACGCACGCGAAAACGCCGAACCATAATCAAACGCGCACTGCTGCCGGCCAATCGCCGCCAACAGCTCGATCGAACTCGCCGGCTCAAGAACAGCCGTCATATCCATCCCGAATTGCCCGTCCCCGCCAAGCCCCAGTCCTATACCCGTGCTCGCAGGCATCGACTGCCGGATACCTTTGCCAATCAGGCCTCGCTTCTCGAAGAATTGATTCCTCGCCTTGTTGAATTCGCCATACCAGGACAATATATCACCAAGCCACATCCATGTCCGCGATACAGCCCTGAAATCACTTCCGTATTGCTTCAACGCGGATTCCACCTTCTCGAACATCGCTATCGTTTGCCCAAGACGTTCGCCCGATTTGCCTCCCGATATCCCTGAAAGCGTTAAATATACCCCGCCTGACGTTCTAATCACTCGCCCGCACGCCCTACCATAAATCCTGACAACCTCGGGCTTGTCCACTCGCGCCACCGCGTGAACCTGCACTCCAACGGTGTGCCCCCGCCTGCTTTCCCTGCCCATCAACACGCTCGGCGCAACACCATCGTCTATTTCGCCATACGCTTCGGCACGCGCTGCTGAAACAACAGGCAATGTCCCATCGACGGTAAATATCCGCTCCTGAAGGATGCTCGCCCGCTCCTCAGTCAGTATCTTACGAATGCCCGCGAACATCTCCAAAAGCTTGTCTTTCGCCGGTGCGCAATTCTCAAGAGTCGCCGAGATATATATCTTGGTCGCCAGCGGTCCACAGATATTACGAGTTTCTATCTTAACAGCCATCGCGGCTCTGTTACCCCAAAATCCAGTTACGTCACCGTCTCGGCAACGCACTTTGATAAAAGATTTACTTTATCATATCGTATAATGGAAAACAACGCTTTGTGCCCCCCCAACGGATGTGGAACGCTTCGGGAAATTATATCTGTATTCAGGGGTTTCTTTAAGGAATACTTGGTTCCCAGCTCACCTTCGTCGCACCTAAAAGCGTCCCCGTCGCGTATGCAAGGTCAACCTGCGCTATCTGGTATTCCGTCAGCGCGCCAATTTCAGCGATCTGGGCATTCGCGAATTTTGCCTGCGCGTCAAGCACATCGGTGGCAGTGCGAAGCCCAACCACAAACTGCCTCTTTTCCGCTTCATATAACCACACCTCTCACGCTAAAAAAACTGTTACGGGGCCTCCCCTGCCTTGTTATGTCCTTTACCTATTATAACGTGCAACATTACCGTTTTATTATCATAGTTTGTGTTTTTTTGTGATTCCGGCATCATTTATTAGCGTTTTTTGACCTATTTGGGCATCCCAAAGCCATATGAAGACCAATTTTTAGCTCATCGCTATGATATTTTTGAAAATAGCAATATTGGGACAAAAAGCCCCTCCTCTTCATCCGGCCCGTCATACGATATCGCGTTAAAGACGAACCCCTCGCAGATTATGTATTCCAGGACTTCTTTCTTTGGTGGCAAAACCCGTGTCTCCGGACGCCCCTCTCCACTGAAGCAAAATATCCTTGCTTGTCCACTACGCCCGACAGGATTCGAACCTGTGACCTACGGATTAGAAATCCGTTGCTCTATCCAGCTGAGCTACGGGCGCCTAATTTTCTAAGTGGTTGTAGTATAACAACTTCTTGCTTGCTTTGCCAATATCCGAAATGCCTTAGAGAGTTAAAAAGTGTCTGTCGTCCCCTATTTTTGGCTTCTCTTAATCTCTTAAAATCACTATGATCTGTTTCTGCCTGAATCTTGTGTCACGCATTGTAAACGGGCTCTATCATGCCGGAGCTCCAATTATAAGTGGCTCAGTTTTCGGGGGGTAAGGTCACCGATAATATTAATAACCGGAAAGTGCAAGTTATGAAGCATTCTGAAAAACTTAAAATTCTGTTTCTTTGCACCGGCAATTCCTGCCGGAGCCAGATGGCCGAGGGCTGGGCGAGAAAGTTTAAAAGCGATTCGATTGAGCCGTATTCGGCCGGTATCGAGCCGCACGGTCTTGACCCGATTGCTGTCAAGGTTATGGCTGAGGTCGGTGTTGATATATCGAATAATCGCTCAAAACACCTCGACGAGTTCAAAGGCGTAAATTTTGATTTTGTTATCACCGTTTGTGACAACGCCCACGAACATTGCCCCATTTTCCCCGGTAAAACGAAAGTTGTTCACTTCGGTTTTGATGACCCGCCTCGACTGGCAAAACAGGCAGTGACTGAGCAGGAAGTATTGGGCATTTATCGTAGAGTGCGTGATGAAATAAAGGCATTTGTCGAGCAGTTGCCAGATAACCTGGTGGAATGATACGGAAGTCAATTCGGTTGCTATGCGCTAAGCATTTTTTCTGAGCACCTTCGTTCAAAGGCGATATAATCCTGCTCCTGCTGGTTTTCGTTTCTGCAAATATCCAGCATTCGATGATTTTCATAAAGCCACGATTCCGCCCCGGGGCTTTTGCGCATATCGAGGACAAATCTGATATTGACGCTAATGTCTCTCAGCGGCTCAATATCAGGTTCGCTGGATGCAAACTCCATAATCTCATCGATGTCTTCTATTACAACGCCCGTATAATACTGCTGATTTTCCCAGCGGTGCGGCACAATCAGTATGCAGCTTAAATTACTGAATGCCGACGGCCGGCCGAGCAGCAAAATACCCGGGTCTATGACGGGTATATATAAGCCGTTAAATTCTATAACGCCTCTTATATGAGTGGGCTTCTTGTAATCAAACTTTATCAACTCCCGGCAGCCCAGGCAGCGCAGGTTCAATCTTCGTGCGTCAGTTTCATAAGCAAGAAGAAAAGATGTAAACCATGAATAATGAAACTTGTTTATTCCGTGGACTTGCCGTGGTTTTCTTGTCATTGTTACCATTTGTTCACTCCTTAAACATCGATTTATATCAAAAACACAACATTGTGTTTTACTTCCTCGCTGGGGTGCCCTATTACACCCTGGCTACGCACCCAGCGGTCACATCAACATCCTCCTTTTATTAATACGTCCACAGTTTAAGCAGGGATTGTCAGAATATGATTATGTGTTTGTTAGAAATCAGTTAGTTGTTGTGGGCGTTGGCGTCGATATGATGGCTGGATTAAAGAGTATCCCAACAATTATTTGTAATCTTCGGTGCGATGGCGGGCGATTTGTCCCTCGACCATATAGATGACGTCCTCGGCGATATTGGTGGCGTGGTCGGCTATTCGTTCCAGATGTCTTGACACAGACAACAGGTGAATAAGCGACTCCAGTTGTTCGGGATTTCTTCTTATGGCGTCCTGAATTTTGATATACATCTGCCTGTTCATGGCGTCAACGGCATCATCGCTTGCGCAAACCTCGTGAGCCAGGCCGGAACTGAGACCGATAAGCGCATCTAAGCTGTGCTTGAGCATATCCTGTACTTTATCAACCATTTCAATCAGACCCAGAGAAAAACCAACGGGAGGATGCTTAGACAGAAACGCCGACCGCTCCGCGATATTTACAGCCAGGTCGCCGATGCGTTCGAGGTCGTTATTCATTTTCAGCACGGCAACGATAAAACGCAAATCAATTGCGACCGGCTGATGCAGAGCGAGAACCTTGAGGCAGTCCTCCTCTACCCCCACCTCCATACTGTCAATCCGGGGGTCGTTTTGAATTATCTTCTGGGCAAGTTCGTAATCGCGGTTCTCAATCGAAAGCGTCGCATCACGCACGGCCGTCTCAACAATAGCGCTTAGTGTCAGCAGTTTCTTTTTCAGATTCTCAATTTCTCGCTGTAAATGCACAGACATACCATTCTCCGTCATATGGACTGTTACAATTGCACTTTATCGCTTTCATACATTTTAGCCGAATTTGCCGGTAACATAATCTTCAGTCTGCTTGTTGGTGGGGCTGGTGAATATTTTATCGGTGGTCCCGAATTCTATGAGTTCGCCCATGTAAAGAAAACCGGTCATATCGGAGACACGCGACGCCTGCTGCATATTATGCGTTACGACTATGATAGTAACGTCTTTCTTTAGATTCACTATGCATTCTTCGATTTTTGCGGTTGAAATCGGATCCAAGGCGGAACAGGCTTCGTCGAAGAGAAGGATTTCCGGTTCAACGGCCAATGCTCTCGCGATTACAAGCCGCTGCTGCTGGCCGCCGGAAAGTTCATAGGCGCTTTTGTCCAACTTATCCTTGACTTCTTCCCAAAGCGCAGCATGTTTAAGAGATTGTTCGATAAGGCCAGACAGTTCCGATTTATTTTTTATGCCTTTGAGCCTTAGACCATAAGCGATATTATCGGCTATTGACATCGGAAATGGCGTCGGTTTCTGAAACACCATGCCGATGCGGCTCCTGAGATTGATGAGGTCTATGTCGCCGGACAGAATATTTTTATTCTGAAAGATGATCTGGCCTTCATATCGATGATACGGATAGAGGTCGTGCATTCGATTGAAACAGCGAAGCAGCGTCGTTTTGCCGCATCCCGACGGCCCGATGATCGCCGTAACGCTGTTTTTACTAATCGGCAGTGATATTCCTTTCAGAGCATGTATCTTCCCGCCATAATAAAAGTCCAGTTTTTTAACCTCTATCTCAATAGTTTCCATCAATGTTTATACCTCCACCAAATGACCGTTCTGCCTGTTATTGTCAGAATAAGTATGAACAACGTGATAACGAACGCTGCGCCCCACGCCTGCGTATGCCAGCTTTTATACGGCCCCATTGCGTATTGAAAGATGGTAACCGTCAGCGAAGCGACGGGTCCGTTCATCTTCCATGAGAAAAAGTTGTTGTTGAACGACGTAAAAAGCAGCGGTGCGGTTTCACCTGCCACCCGGGCTATAGACAGCAGCACACCGGTAAGGATTCCTGCGGATGCGCCGCGATATACCACCTGTGTGATTACTTTATAATAAGGCGCTCCAAGTGCAAATGCCGCTTCCCTTAATGTCCACGGTACCAGCGAGAGCATATCTTCCGTTGTTCTGAGAACCACCGGAATCATAATGACCGAAAGCGCGATGGCCCCCGCCCAGCCGCTGAAATGATGAAGCGGTCGTACGAGAATTGCATAGATAAACGCACCTACCACAATTGATGGGACACTGACCATGATATCCGCAAGAATGCTGATAAACCTGGCGATTTTTTTCCCTCGTGCGTACTCTGCCAGGAATGTGCCTCCGAGAATGCCTATCGGCACGCCAATCAAAGTGGCGATGCCGATTATCATCAACTGGCCTATGAAAGCGTTTCTCAGTCCGCCTCCATCGACCCCGGCAGGGGCAGGGTCATTAAAGAATAGACTAAGACGCAATGCGCCTATTCCATGGATTATGACATCCGCCAAGATATAGATGAGCCAGAACAGTCCTATTGCCGCTGCAAAGCCGCTCAGAGCGAGGGCAATAAAGTTATTAACTTTACGTTTCTGCTCATATGTCATCGATGATATCTCCTCTCAGCTTTCAGAAGAAAATATTTCGATATCGCCAATATGATGAAGCTCATCACGAATAATGCGAGCGCAAGATAATAGAGAGATGACAGATAGATGTCGCTATCAGCTTCGGTAAATTCATTCGCAAGTGTTACAGTGATGGTAGAAGCTGCGTCAAGGAGCGATGTAGCAATCTTGTGACTATTGCCGAGCACAAAGGCAACCGCCATAGTTTCGCCCAACGCTCGCCCTAAAGACAGCGCTGCCCCTCCGAACACGCCCAGTCTGGAGTAGGGGAGTATTACATCCTTAACCACCTCCCACTGCGTTGCACCCATTGCATAGGCCGATTCCTTGACAACTGGTGGGGTCAGGTTGAATGAATCGCGAGCGATGCTTGCCGTAAAAGGAATTATCATAATGCCGAGGATGACGCTTGCCGTCAGCAGATCAATACCCATAGGAGTTCCTTGAAACAGGATACTGACAAAGGGCAGTTTCCCAACGGTTCCCTGTAGCGCCGGTTCGACATATTTCGACATGATGGGAGCAAGGGTAAAAAGTCCCCACATGCCGTAAATAATGCTTGGGATGGAGGCCAGCAGTTCGATAGCGATGCCAAAAGGGCCTTTGAGAAAATTTGGGGCGATTTCAGTGACGAATATCGCTATGCCGATGGCGGTTGGTATGGCAAAGAGCAGGGCGAGGGCGGTTGTGACAAAGGTGCCATAAATGGTGGTGGCTGCTCCGAAAATGCCTTTGACGGGGTCCCACGCGGTCGATGTCAGAAAATTGAACAGACCGAACTTCTTCATCGCAAGAGAAGATTCCTTAAAAAGTACCGTCAGAATTCCGACAATGAAAATGATGATCGTAAATGACGCAACAGCGGTAAGAGAGGAAAAAAACAGATCGGAAAAATTCTTTTTAGGAAATAGTATCAAAGGATAACCCTTCTTTCGATGCTCTACTATGGTATTTCTAACAACGCTCAAACGGGTCAGGTATAAAGGCATATACCTGACCCGTTTGTTTTCACTTCTTTTTTTCTCTTTCTTAGCAGGTGATGCTGTTTTACTCAATGCCGTTCGACTTCCAATATCCGCGTACTTTGTCTTTCAACGATTCAGGAAGCGGGACATAAATAAGTTCTTTCGCCTTATCGTCTCCATTCCTGAATGCCCAATCGTAGAACTTAACAACCTTCACATTCGATTCTTTTTTCTCTTTGGCGAGAAGAATGAATGTGGCGCCCGCGATAGGCCACGACTTTTTACCCGGCGCATTGTTAAGCCAGAGGTAAAAATCCTTATTTGCATCGAAGTCGGCGGTTGCGGCTGCATCTTCAAAGCTCTCGAAGCTCGGTTCTACAAATGTGCCTGCACGGTTTTTGAGCAGTATGTAGGCAAGATGGTTTTGCGTGGCGTACGCGAATTCCACATAGCCGATGGAATTATTCTGCTGCTGAACATAGTTTGCCACTCCTTCATTTCCTTTGCCGCCGATGCCCACCGGCCAACTCACGGAGGTGCCGGTGCCGACTTTCTCTTTCCATTCAGAAGAAACGTCGCACAAATAATCTGTAAAGATGGCGGTTGTTCCAGACCCGTCTGAGCGGTGTACTACGGTAATCTCGTTGCTGGGTAAATTAAGCATTGGGTTCAATTCCTTGATTTTCTGGTCGTTCCAGCTTTTTATTTCACCGAGATAAATTTTACTGAGCGTGTTGGAATCGAGTTTTAAATCTCCCGCCTTGATGCCTGTGATATTGACAACAGGCACGACCCCGCCGATGACTGCCGGGAATTGAATCAGCTTGTTCTTGGCCAGTTCTTCAGGAGTAAGCGGCTTATCGGAAGCTCCGAAATCTACCGTGCGTTCAGTTATCTGCTTAATCCCGCCGCCCGACCCGATAGACTGGTAGTTCAGCTTTACATCTGTAACCTTACTATACTCATTAGCCCATGCAGAATACACGGGATAAGGGAAGGTCGCTCCAGCCCCGTTAAGCGTAACTTCTGCCAGTGAGGTTGCCGCCATCGCCAATACCACCGTTAATGATAGTGCAATTATTTTTTTCATAATCTTTCCTTTTATATCAACCTAAACTGAAAGAGTTAGGTTTCTGTTAGAATCAATTAAGGTCCATTTAAAACTTAAATACCACGTCCGCCCGCACCAGACCTGTGGCTGCAAGTGCCAGCAAAACTAAACTACACACCAATCTCTTCATTTCGCTTTTTCTCCTTTCAAGATTAAATTACGCGAACATTGTTAGGATTATGTTAATAATCGGTCAATCTTTCGTTAGAACAAATCATCTTTAAAATTTGAAAACCAAATCTGCCTGCAGCCGGCGGTATTTATCGTTCGTGGTTCTGTTTTCATCGATTAAGTAGGTCAGGCAGGTCTGGAAATTCTTCGCTAATTGATAAACGAAGTTAAATTGGTGGCCCTTGGCGTTTGTGCCGCCGCCGTCGAAATCAGAATAGTTGAACTGGCCTGCTACTGCATCGGACTCAATGTCGCGATAATCATATCCGATTTGCCATGAGCCGGGGTCTTTTGCCTTGTTGAATATGGTTCCGATGAGCCAGCCATTGTTCTTGCCGCTGGGTGCATCCGTGTTATGAGCAACATCCCCAAACACTGCGACCGGGAAATCCGCGATTTTAGTGCCGTATTCTGCGAATCCCTCAACGATGTCATAACCATATTTGTAAGTCCCGTTGACTGAGGTATTGCCGAAGAAACTGTTCTTGCCCCACGTCGAGCTAACGTTGGGTTCTCCCTTGATATTCCCGTATGTGTAAAGGCTCATGCCGCCCAGCAGGTAACTCTTGTCCTCAAAAGTATTCTTCAGATAACTCTGTATCCCCCACAGCGATGTAGAAGCTCCAGCTGAGGTATCGACATTATCGGGATTTCCAACCCAGAATCCGCCGCCGTTGATATATGCCTTTAGAGAATCGTTAATCGGCAGTTCGTATTTGGCGGCAAGACCTTCCGGATTCAGGTCAACATCCCAAATTAACTCATTGGTGCCGACCCGGTAGAAAGGATTAACCATTTTGCCGCCTATGAAGTCAAAACCCGTTATATCTTTCGGATGCCAGTCAAAGTATGCCTGGTCCAGCCAAATCGGTTTTTTGCTGAAAGCATCCCCTTCGGTCTGGTTTGTAGAAGTAGGGTCGCCGTTTGACCCGCTGCCAAGCCGGAAACCGACGTCAACCTCATCGTTGATTTTGTCGTAAATTCCAATCCTGGCGCGAAGCCGATTTCGTTCTATGCTGTCGCTTTCGCCCTTGCTCGACCATTTACCTTTGGTCTGTGAATCAATCCCCTCGTAGCGGTACCGTAAATCACCGCTGATTTTCATGTTCTCAATCCATTTTGCGTTTTCCGGCAACGCTGAAACCTGTTTCTGCTCTATGGCCTTGTTGACCTCCTCGGCGACGACCTTCTTCTGTTGTGCTTCCAGCTGGTCTAATCTGGCCTGCAAATCAGCTATCTGCTTTTTCATATCGCTGATTTCGTCGGCCTTTGCGCTGCAGGCGAAAACCAGACCCAGCAGCAGACACCCACAAATCATCCTTAATTTATTCATTACTCATACCTCCACAAAACACTTCTTTTACTTGAACGCTGACCCGAGACCACCCCGGATGGCGTCGTACCCATTTAGGATATTATTTGAGCTTCGCTAAAGGCCTGTTAAATTGATGTTAGAATTGTGTTAATTAAAGGGGTATTATTGGAAAAAGAGGAAATCGAGAAAATGTTTATCTAACAGGCAGGTGAATAGTGAAGGTGCTGCCTTGGCCGGGGGTGCTTTCGACGGTAACTGAGCCGCCGTGAAGATTTGTGATGTGCTTGACTATCGCAAGGCCAAGGCCCGTCCCGCCGAGTTTTCTCGTGCGGGCCTTGTCAACAACGTAGAACCGCTCGAATATGCGTGAAAGATGGCTCTTTTCTATGCCGCAGCCCGAATCTTTCACCGCGATAATCACTTCATTTTCCGCCTGCGGTGAGCTTGTCGAATCCGCTGCGTGTGCGCTTATCTGAATCGTGCTTTCAGCGGGACTATATTTAATGGCGTTATCAACGAGATTCAAAACCGCCTGCTCAAGCAAAGTAGGGTTTATCAATGCCTCCAAATCATCATCGCAGTCAATCTCGATTTTGATTTTCTTGTCGCCTGCCTTCGGACCGGAAAGCTCAACTGCCGATTCGAGAACGGACCTCACCTTCAAATGCTCCCTCGCAATCATTCTCGTTTGGCCGTTTTCTTCGAGGCGGGACAAGCTCAGCAAATCTTCTATAATCGCCATCAGCCGGTCGGTATGGCCCGCTATAATTTTGAGAAATCGCTGTGCCTGTTCGGGTTCGTTAATGGCGCCGTCTAAGAGTGTTTCAACAAATCCTTTAATGGAAGTAATCGGCGTCCTAAGCTCGTGAGAGACATTGGCTACAAAGTCGCGCCTGATATTTTCCAGCCGCTGCATCCTCGTCATATCGCTCAATACAATAACAGCCCCGCTTTTATTGCCCTGATGGTCGGTGAGGTATGTGCCTCTGGCCCGTAGCAAAACAGGCGGCTTTGCCGACAGAGTAATATCCTCTTCCGTTGGTGCAGAGAGATTCAGGGTATATCGCATAAATCGCTGGATATCCACATTTCTGATTGTTTCCTCAATAATGCGTCCTGTGGCCGAATTGCCATCTATCTCAAGAAGCTGTGCCGCCTTTTTATTGATACTCACGATTCGTCCGTCCGAATCCACAGCTATCACGCCTTCAGCCATACTGCTTAAAATCGCTTCAAGCTGATTCTTCTGGTTTGTTATGGTTTCGATTGTTCGCTTGAGACGGTCAGCAGTTTCGTTAAGCGCTTCTGCAAGCTCAGCTAATTCTTCAGAATCAGGCACGGGGACCCTGTGGTCTAACTGCCCCGTGGCGAACCGCTTCGCGGCGTCTTTCATTTGTTCGATGGGCCGGGTTATCTTGCGGGATACAACTAAAGTTACGCCCGCCGCACAAACCGCCGCCCCCACCATTCCCCAGATTATTTTTGCGTAAATATCATTCAGCGCCTTGTCAACAGCGATTACCGAAAGCGACCCGCGAACAACCGCCAGCGGCGAGCTTGTCGAACCAGCCGAAGAGGTCGAATCTGCTATTGTCTGCTCCTGCTCTTTGAGAGGCACAGCGATATACATCATATTTTTGCCTAAGGTGTCGCTGAATCGCACGGACCTGCCGGTCTGCCCGCTCACCGCCTGCCTGAACTCAGGACGGTCCGCGTGATTTTCCATTTTGGCCGGCTGCTGGTCCGAATCGCCGACAACCCGGCCGTCAGGAAGTATCATCGTGAGCCGAATCCCGGCGGTTTGACCAAGCAATTTGCACAACTGGTCAACCTCGTCGAAACTTTTCTGACTCACAGCGGGCAAAATCTGCCGCCCTGCAAGCCGAGTCCTCGATTCGAGATTTTGTGCAATCTCATCGTAGTAAAACCAGCGGAACGAATAAGACGCATACCAGCTTAAAAGAACAAGCGCCAGAATAGTAATTATCAGGTAGGGAAGATAAAGCTGCCAAAGCAGCCGCCTTTTCGCCATCAATTAGTCCTTGAAACGATAGCCCACGCCTCTTACGGTCTCAATGTATTTTCCGAACTGGCCGAGCTTGCGCCTTAAAGAAACAATCTGGACATCCACGGCCCGGTCGGTAACAACATAATTGCTCCCGCGAATCGCGTCAACTATATTGTATCTGCTCAGCACTAATCCCGGTTTCTTCGCCAGCGTATAAAGAATCATAAACTCCGTAAAAGTTAATTCTACCGGCTTGTTTTTGAGTTTCACCTCGTATCGGGCGGGGTCTATGGTCAAATCGTGAATCTTGACGGGCGTATTTTCCTGCTTTGCCGCTGTTGCCCTGTATAGAATTCGCCGCACCCTGGCAATAAGAATCTTGGGGCTAAACGGCTTTGTAACATAATCATCCGCGCCGACCTCCAGTCCGGAGACAACATCGGACTCCTCGCCTTTGGCGGTAAGCATTATTATAGGTATTGAGCTGGTCTTCGAATCGGCCTTAAGCTGCCTGCAAACCTCGATGCCGTCTATCCCCGGCAGCATACGGTCAAGCAGTATAGCGCTGGGCGGGTTGGCCTTTGCCTTTTTCAACGCCTCTTCGCCGGTAATGGCCGTCTCAACTTTGAATCCTTCTTTGTTGAAGTTATACCGCACCAGTTCCAGCACATCTTCTTCGTCATCTACAGCAAGTATGCTTCCTCTGACCACTTGTATCCCTTTCCCTATGTTTTTTGAATAGTATCCACTGTCTATATTAGCAAATGATTAGTTTAATGTAAAAACTTTGTTAAACCAAATGCCGGGGTCAAGAATTCTCAAACAGCTTGTTATTTCTCGAAGTGAATACCGCAGGAGGTTGAGGTAATGTGTTCGGAGCCGGTTCTCGGGTATTTTCGGCAGTTCATAGGGCGCAGGTGGTAGATTTTGCAGATGGCTTTGCCCTGGGCGTCAAATTGAAGCCAGGGGCAGACATTGGGGAGTTTGCAGCAGGCGCCACAGCGGATACACTGGCCCCGGCGTTTTTTCGAGACAGGCAAAAAGGCGGTTACAGTCCGCTTGAATTTGGCGGCCCAGGTGTTTTTTGAAGAAGGTTTTACTTCTGTTATGGCCATAGTCAAGATATAAGTATAGCGATTCTGCGTGTAAATGCAATAAACAAGCGGTCAGGTGCGTCTAAAATAAGTGAAAAATGGCCAATTATGGCGCAGCGTGATATTGAACGGGTAATTATAGGGTGTAAGAAAGGCAACGAGGGATGTTTCACACAACTCGTCGATATATATGGCAGGCGATGCTTCGGATATTTCTACCGCTTGACCGGCAACAGGGATTTGAGCGAGGAATTGCTTAGCGAGCTATTTGCAAAGTTAGTGGAAAAGATAGGCAGTTACCGCGGCGGCAGCTTCGACGGGTGGGTATTCACAATGGCGTCGAATATCTTCCGCGACCATTTGCGGTTCAAACAGCGACAGACGCGACTTCTGGATGAGCACAGCAAACGGATAATGTCGCAATCGGCTGGTGTTATAGGTGGAAAAAATGACGACGCCGACAAGCTGCAAATGGTGCTTGGGGAATTGGACGACGACGTGCGGGAACTGATAATGATGAGATTTTACTCACAGATGTCGTTCAAGGAGATTGCGGAATCAAGGCGAGAACCAATCGGGACGACATTATCAAAGGTGCACCGTGGATTAAAGAAATTGCGGAAATTGATGGGATAACCATTATGAATAATTCAGCGAATGAAAATTTGAGAGAGTTGCTGGCCGGCTTTATGGATGAGGCGGCAGCCCAGCAGACAGCTGAGGATATAGAAAAGGGTGAAGAAATTCTGGGGGCGAATCAATCGCCTCAGCCGGATGAACGGGTACTCGCCGAGGTGAAGAAAAATGTCGTGGCCGCGGTAAGACGACGGCGAATAGTCGTATTACAGAAAAAGATTCTGGGTACGGCTGTCGCGGCGGCGGTAATTGTAGTATCAGTCCTGGTGCTAATGCGGTATGGCAACTCACAGAACAGCCAACAAACCAGGATAATCGCGGCATCGATACCCGCGAGAGTGTGGGAAGGCGCCGATGATGCGGATGTAACCGTGCTGAAAGCAGAAATAGAAAATATACAGAGTGAGTTGTCGGGGGCTCAATCTGATGACAACAACGTCAATGGAAGCACATCTGTCGGAGATTTGGAAACAGAATTAATCGAAGTTAACGGCGATATGTGGAAAGGATAAGGATATGAGAATAAACTTATGGAAGGCGATCTTGGTAGCGGCATGCGCACTGGCAATGACGGGCGTGAGCCAGACCAGGGCAGGAGACCTCGCCAAAGAAGACCAGATTGAAGCCGCACCGCCACCTCCGCCACCCAACGGCCCGATGCACGACAAAGAACAATTTGAGTTGACGCCGGAACAGACGAACCGCTTATTGGCCGAGCTAAAGGAAAAGAATCCTCAAAAAGCAGATGAGCTGACCAAGCTGCGTGAAAAAGACCCAAATGCATTCAAGGCAGAACTGCGAAACGCTACGCATGAACAGTTTATGTCGCGTATGATGGAGCAGGTATCCACAATGCCCGGACCGGGCGCGGAAATAATGCGCGAAAGAATCCAGGAAAGAACAGATGAGTACCTCAAATGCCTCAAGGAAAATTATCCTGATGAAGCAACAAAACTGGAGCAGATCAAAAAGGACAATCCCGAGCAGTATATGAGAGCGGTGATGATTAGCGGGAAGAAATATGGGCCGATTTGTAAGGCGGCTCAAGACGACCCGAACCTTGCGAAAGTCCTGAAGCAGCAACTGGAGCTTAAAGGCAAACGGGCGGAACTGCTCAAACAAATAGGGGCAACAAAGGATGAAAAGCAGAAAAAAACGCTTACCGCGGAATTAGAACAGATTGTCGGCCAGCAGTTTGACCTGATTGTCAAACGTAAACAAATGGCGTATGAAGACCTGACCAAAAAGCTGGCGGAACTGCAAAAAGAGGTTGACCAGAGAAAGACCGAGGTCGAGAAATGGAAGGGCAAGGATTTCAAGAGCCAGAAGGTTAAGGAACGTGTTACCGAGCTTGTCAACGAGCCGGAAAAGTTCGAATGGGACAACTGATTGTAAATTGCAGATTTTAGATTGCGGATTTAAACGAGGCCTTGCGAGTTGTGCGCAAGGCCTCGCTGTTTTATTTACGCAGGCGTTCCTGTTCGAGGTGGGTCGCTTTTTTAAGGATGCGTTTTTCAGACGCGGCTAAGGATTGTATGCCGTTATCGTGAACTTTCTTGAGGATACGGTCCACCTCAAGACGAAGCCGGCGTTCGGATTCGATATATTTCTCCCATTTTGACGCCTTGAAGCGTAATTTCAGGGCGGTCCGCCAGGAATCCGACAGAACATATATCGCCCCCACGGCAATACCGGCGAAATGACACGCCTCGCCGCCGGCGTTTGCACCTTTCGACAGGACGGTAAAAAATGAGATGCCCATCAGAATGACCGCGGCAACGCGGATAGGCACAGGGAAGATAACAATAAATACGACGAAATGCGGGAAGAGAATCGCGCAGGCGGTGAGAACACCGAGTATTGCCCCTGACGCACCTACCATCGGCCCGGCAGACAAAAATCCAGTCATAACCAGAAGGATATAAAAGAGCCCCCCCGCCACCCCGCAGGAAAGGTAAAACGTGAGGAATTTTTTGCTGCCCCACTGACGTTCAAGCGACGGCCCCAAGAAAAACAGCCCGAGCATATTGAACAATATATGATTAAAATCCCAGTGAAGAAACTGGTAAGTAATCAGTCGCCATAGCTGGAGGGTGAGCATCGGAGTAGCTGGTATCAGGGCAAAATACGTTTGAAGAAACGTCATTCCCGTCCCTTCCTGGGATGAGAAAATGACATTGATTAAGAAAACGGAGACGTTGGTGATGAGAAGCCATTTTACGATGGGGGTTACGGACGGGAAGCCCAGGCGCATCTGCGGCGCATAGCGCGACTGCGCATCATTTTGTTCCTGGGTGTAATCTCTTTCGTAAAGCCCCATAGTATCCTTAAGAAAACAGTTGTTACCATTATATCAAAAGCCCGTGAATCATTCAGAAAAATCAGCGGGTTTTGGATGATTGTTTATCGGCAGGAAGTTTCTGGAAAATGAGCATCAGGACAACACCAAAGATGAGCATATAAATGGAGAGGTTCTGGGAGATAGTGCCGCCCTTGTAAATCATCCACCTTCCGTATTCGAATGGGTTATCGTCACGCAGAAACTCTTCAAAAAAGCGAACGCAACTGTAAAGGATGAACATAAGGGCAAAGGTGCCACCCGGTTTTGTGAGTGGTTTGAGGAAGTTTTTGGCTTTTTGAGCGTTTTGTGCCCTTTTCCAGAACAGGTATAGCAGGCCGGCGATAATAGCCGCGTCTGCGGAGGAATACAATTCCGTAGGGTGGACTGCCATGCAGCGGTAAGGGCCTGTTGTTACCATTTCTTTTTGTTGCGGGGTCAGTTGGTCATAGGGTTTCAGTACGCCGGAATTAAAAAAGTCGTCGGGCAGCCGCATCTGGGGCGAGGCGCGATTTCGAGCGGGGTTTGGCTCGACCTGGCTTGTGTAGGCGAATGAATTGTAAGGGAACCTTACCGCCCAGGGTAAATCACATGGTTTGCCGAAACAGCAGCCATTGAGGAAACAGCCGATTCTTCCGAAGCAAAGCGTAAACATAAGCCCGATTACGAGGATGTCGAGATATTGGCGTGTGGGCAGCTTGTGGTATCGAAGGTAGAGAACAATTATCCCGATAGCGCCAACAACGCCGCCCAGAAGCTCAAGCCCGCCTTCCCATATAGCAAACACACTCATCAGGTTATATTTGAAATTGTCGAAGTGATGCAGAACGTAAAATATGCGAGCGCCGATTACGCCCACGACAAGGCAATACAATGATGCGTTGGTAATCATTTGCGGGTCGGGCGTGATGTTTCTGCTAAGTCGCCTGATGATATGCACAGCCATCAGAAAACCAATGACCAGCATCAGACCATAGGCCTTGACCGTCAACGGAGTAAAAGGTATTCTGAATAGTTCAGGATGCATCTATAAACCTTTGATTGCCTATTTATTGTTTAAGCGGTTTTCGAATTTTATTGTGCTCGTCAAGGAGAATAACCTTCGGTTTAAGCTTTTTCGCCTCAGCCGGGGTGCAATAGGCAAAACTGAAGATTATTACTATGTCATTTTTATTCATCAGTTGTGCCGCTGCGCCGAGGACAACTATCTGGCCCGAGTTTGCCGGGGCCGGCACAACGTAGGTCTCGACTCTGCTGCCGTTGGTCAGGTCGGCTATCAGAACACCCTCATAAGGCAGAATACCCGTCGCCTTCATCAGTGCCGAATCGATTAGAATGCTGCCGGGATAGTGAAGCCGGGTCTCGGTTACGCGTGCCCGGTGCAGTTTCGATTTTAACATCTTTAAGAGCATTGTTATTTGCCTGCCTTCTTATAAAATTAAAAAAGATTATTATACATCATCTTGTCCGGCAGTCCACTGTCAGGTTATCAATCAGCCGGGTCGAGCCGAATCTTGCCGCAATGGCAATCAGCACCCTGCCTGTAACTCGGCTGACGTCCTGAAGTGTCTCGGCATCAACGATGCTTATGTAATCAACGCTGCTGAGCGATTTTGCGGCGGTAATTATCTTACGAATTTTAGCGGCGATTGTTTTGGGATTTGTTCGGCCCGCCTCAATCATTTCGCGGGCGGTTTTAAGCGAGCGGTATATACAGGTCGCGTCTTTTCTCTGATCCGACGACAAATACAAGTTTCTGCTGCTAAGCGCAAGGCCGTCAGCTTCGCGCACTGTCGGGCAACCCACGATTTTAAGCGTAAAATCGAGGTCGGCGACCATTCGTCTTATCACGGCAAGCTGCTGGGCGTCTTTTTGGCCAAAATACGCGATGTCGGGCTGCACGATATTGAAAAGTTTCGCGCATACGGTCGCTACCCCCCGAAAATGCCCCGGCCTGAAACGTCCGCATAACGGCTCCGAAATTTTATCTACATTGACCCAGGTAATCTCTTCTTCTCGATACATTTCCCTCGCATCGGGGATAAAAACAACATCAACGCCGTTGTCTTCACAGATTCGCAGGTCCTCGCGCAATGGCCTAGGGTATTTGGCGAGGTCCTCTTTTGGGCCGAACTGTGTCGGGTTTACAAATATGCTGACCACGACAAAATCGCCGTGCTTTGCCGAACGCTCGATTAGTGATACGTGTCCGCGATGCAGTGCACCCATCGTCGGAACAAGACCGATTGCCCTGCCTGCTTTACGGGCAGCTTTAATAGCTGCCCTGACCAATTTAATTGTCTTCGCAATTTTCATTTCAAACCTATTATCCGCAAGCGAGGTAACATTTCAACTGCCTGACGAGCGAATCGACCGCGTTTTTGTCGAAACAATCGAAATCGGGGAGCCGGATGACGGGGCAAATTTTCCAGTCGCATAAACCCTGTTCGTAACCGGCGCCGACGGCCTCGAGAAAACTGCTTTCAATTCGCTGCTCATAGGGCCTGCTTCGTTTGTGAATCCGCTCAAGACACTGCTTCGGCGGGTTTTGCAGATATATTACGACAGCAGGATTGGTAATCGCAGGCGACACAATCGAATAAAATTTCTGATACAACATCAATTGCTCAGCGTTTAAAAGCAATTTTGCGTATATCTGCTCTTTTTGAAAAAGGTAATCGGTAACGACGGACTTCCCTTTTTCGAGTGATGTCGGGTTCAACTGTTCGAGACGCGTAAAAAGGAAATACAACTGACTATCAAGGGCAAGGTCGTGATTGCCCGCGTAAACTTTGGCCAAAAACGGATTGGTGTCGTATGCCTCGAAGATTGCTCTGCATTTAAACACCTCGGCAAGTATTTTTGTAAGTGTAGTTTTGCCCGCGCCGATATTGCCTGCGATACTTATAAGCTGCGGCCTATCGGGCTTGAGGGCAAAATCGCCGCCGTTCAGCCGACCTGCAAGCGTATCAACTGTCTCATTGAGAACAGGATGCAACAGCTTCGGATTCAACTGGCGCAATCCCGCCAGCACAAACGAACGCAGGTGCATTTGCGAATGAGGAACGGTAAGCGTATCGCTGTTTATTACCTCATTGCCGAACAGCAGCAGGTCAATATCAATGGTTCTCGACGCCCATTTTTTACCTCTCTTACGACCAAGTGCGTTCTCGATGCGAATGAGCTGCTGATGAAGTTTTGCGGCTGAAAAAGATGTTCGTATTTCCGCGACGCAATTCAAATACTTCGGCTGTTCCGTGTCGCCCAATGGTTTGGTCTCGATGACGGCTGAAACATGCTCGACCGAAATATCCGGCGTTTCTCGCAGAGATTGAATGGCTCTGTCGATATGGTTTCCCCGGTCGCCAAGATTACCACCCAAACCGATGTATGCGATTATGTCGCTCATTTAGATATGGCCTTGATTCGCCCCATCGCCTCGACAACATCAGGAGGATTGCCGAAAGCGGTCAATCGCACATATCCTTCCCCCGCTGGGCCGAACCCTGCGCCGGGGGTTGTTACGATGTGTGCCTTATTGAGCAACAAGTCAAAGAATTGCCACGAGCCGACGCCCTCAGGAGTTTTCACCCAGATATACGGAGCATTAACGCCGCCATATACTTTATATCCCAAAGCGGTAAGCGATTCACGAATAACCTTCGCGTTGTTCATATAAATATCAATCGTTTTGCGAATCTGCTTTTTGCCCTCATCGGTATAAACCGCGGCAGCCGCTGACTGAGTAACATACGATACGCCGTTGAACTTGGTGCAAAGTCGTCTGTTCCAGAGCAGATTCAGGGCAACGCTTTGTCCTGCTCTGGTGAACGCCCGAAGCTCTTTCGGCACAACGGTAAAAGCACAGCGAAGCCCGGTAAAACCGGCGGTTTTGGAAAAACTGCGAAACTCAATCGCTACTTCTTTAGCGCCTTCGATTTCATATATCGAATGCGGTATCTGCGAATCGCTTATATACGCCTCGTATGCGGCGTCGAAAAGAATTACGGCTTTATTTTCCCTCGCGTAATCGACCCATTTTTTCAACTGTTCTTTGGTCGCAACCGCGCCGGTCGGGTTATTCGGAAAGCACAGATAAACCATATCCACCTTTTCTCTTGGCAGTTCAGGGACAAAATCATTTTTCGCCGTGGCGGGCATATATACGATTTTCAAATATGTGCCCTGCCCCGCGACCGCACCCGTCCGTCCCGCCATAACATTGGTATCGACGTAAACGGGATAGACCGGGTCAGCCACTGCTATTATGTTATCGAGGCCGAAAAGCTCTTGTATGTTGGCGGTATCTGATTTTGCGCCGTCGCTGACAAAAATCTCATCAATATCGATACTTACGCCACGCGATTTGAAATCATTTTTCGCAATCGCCTCTCTGAGGAAAGCATACCCGATGCCACCGTCGTCGTAGCCGCGAAACGTCTCTTTTTTGCCCATCTCATCCACGGCCTTGCGCATCGCCTCGATTACCGCCGGGGCAATCGGCTGCGTAACATCGCCGATTCCCATACTGATAATCTTCGCCTCAGGGTGCGCCTGCTGAAACGCACGCCTGCGTTTGCCTATTTCGGGAAATAAATACCCCGCCTGCAATTTCAAAAAATTCTCGTTTACCGTTATCATCTTGTTTTTCCCATTGTCTATTAGTTCTGGATTCCTGCTTTCGCAGGAATGACACTACTCGGATAACAAAGGGATTTTAGGGCTTGGCGTATTCCACGTCAACAAAACGAATTACTTTTTCAGTATCAGGCAGCAAAACAAACCGAGGAATTGAGTCCGCCCTTTCCCAAAAAGCGACGACTGGGCGATTGCCTCAAAATTCTGGCGGGTATAAAACGGCTCCTCAAAATTGTGAAGCCAGAACATCGTAGCTTTGAGCCGGCCAAATTCGCGTTTTACCTCGCTCATCGTGCTTCGGGGCGTATCACTCACAATATCGTATATTAAGGCAAAACTATTGTCCTTCAGAACACGATAAATCTCATTGAGGCATGCCTCGGGCTGCTTCCAGTGGTGCATCGAAACGGTGCTGACAACGATATCGAAGGACCGGTCCGGAAACGGAATTTGATTTGCGCTGCCCTCTTTAATCTCGATGAATTCCGACAGACCTGCCTGGGCAATGTTTTGTTTCGCCTGTTTTACCATTGCGGCTGACGAATCAATCCCCACCAGTCGCATAGCCGGCGATTGCTGATGCAGTTTTAACAAGAGGCGCGGGACCTGTGCCGATATCGAGCAGCGTCCCCTGCTCCCGAAAGGGATGCTGTGCAGAACAATGGCTCAATATGTCTTCAGCCGCAAGCTCATAGTGCTTCATAAATATCGTCGACGAACTAATGGCATTATAGAAAACCGAGCCGGGCCACGGTATCCCCTCCGGATGAATCAGCTTCATTAGCCGTCGCATCGGTGAAAGTTTTGCCATATTTATTTCTCCGCGAGCCAGCTTGGGCCGTAAGTAATATCGACTTTCAGAGGAACGTCTAATTTAATCGCGTTTGTCATTTCATTGGCAATCCACTTTGAATGCTTCTCGGCTTCAGCGGTCGGCAGCTCGAATACCAGCTCATCGTGAACCTGCAAAATCATTTTGACGGGCAGATTTCCCGATTCAATTTTTCGCTGAATATTGACCATAGCAACCTTGATTAAATCGGCTGCCGAACCCTGTATGACCGTATTTACGGCTAATCGCCTCGCCTGCGCCCGTTTGCCGGGGTTGGGACTTTCAAGATTCAGTATTTTTCGCCGACGGTGCAGAATTGTTTCGACATAACCGTTTTTTGTCGCCTGCTCGACGACGCCGTCCATAAACTGACGAATTGAGCTGTATCTGGCAAAATAATCTTCGATGAATTTTTTCGCCTCCGCTAAGGTCAGCCCCGTTCCGTGCGCCAAACCAAGAGCCCCCTGCCCGTAAATTATCCCGAAATTTACCGCCTTGCACCGAGAGCGCATTTCGGATGTAACTTTTTCAATCGGCACGTTGAAAATCTGCGATGCTACAAAGCGATGAATATCCATATCCGCGGCAAATGCCTCACGCAGCGCTTTATCACCCGAAAATTGGGCCAACAAGCGAAGCTCTATCTGTGAATAATCCGCGCTGAGGATGCAATCGGTTTTGTTTTGGGGTATAAACGCGGAGCGAATTTTCGCGCCCAAAGGCGTGCGAATCGGGATATTCTGCAAATTGGGGTCGCTTGAGCTTAATCGGCCCGTCGCGGTTATCGTCTGGTTAAACGACGCGTGAACCCTGCCTGTTCGACGGTTTACGAGATAGCCCAGTTTGTCAACATAAGTGTTTTTTAGCTTGCTCAGCGTGCGGTATTCGAGAATAAGATTAATAATCGGGTGCTCCTCGGCAAGCTCATCCAGAACACTCGCATCGGTGCTTTGGCCTGTTTTACCCGAACGCACGGATTTTAATCCCAGCCGGCCAAAAAGCACTTCGGCAAGCTGCTTCGGCGAATCGATATTGAACGGCGCACCCGCCGTCTGGTAAATCTCGTCAACCAGCCGGTTAATCGACGCGGTTATGTCTTCCGACATATCCGAAAGTATCTCGGTATCCAGCGAAACGCCGTTGTATTCCATTTCCGCGAGAACGGTTACCAAAGGCATCTCAACATCGTAAAATAATGGCTGTATCTGTGGCCGTCTCTCTAATTGCGCTGTGAAATACTGATACAGCCGCCACGTCAGGTCCGAATCCTCCGCGGAATATTCGCAGGCCGCAGCCGTATCGACCATATCGAAACTGAGCTGATTTTTCCCCTTGCCAATGAGTGCGGATATCGGGATGCTCGTAAGCCCGAGAAAATCCAGCGCCATATTATCAAGCGAATGACTGTTTCGCAGCGGGTCGAGACAATACGAGGCAACCATTGTATCGAAATACACGCCCGCAAAAGGCAACCCCGCGTTGCGCAAAACCAGCATATCGTATTTGATATTCTGCCCGATTTTTTTAATCGCCTTGTCGGCGAATATCGGGGCGAGTTTCTCCCGCACCATAGCCAAAGGCAGGCGTTTTGCCCCCATCGGCGCACGCACCGGAATATAAAACCCGGTTTTCGCCTGCCAGGAAAAACTTATCCCCACCAAATCCGCCCGCATTGACACAATAGAAGTTGTCTCTGTATCAACGGCAAACGATTTTTGCTTTTTCAGTTCTTCGAAAAACTCCTCGAATTTTTCCGGAGTATCGATAAGTTGATAGTTATGCTCCGCCGTCGCCGCCGAAACAGGCCCCCCGCCGGCCGTTACGCCCTGCTGTTGCTGTGTTTGAACTTGCTGTTCAGTAGGCAAAAGCCACATTTGCCCAAGCAGCCGGGCAAAACCAAGCTCATTGAATATCTGCGTCAGCAGCGCCTCATCAACCGGCTTTATCGTAAACGCCTCGTAATCAATCTTCACAGGGACATCGCAGTCAATCGTTACTAACCGTTTGCTGAGATTAATAATTTCTTTCGATTTGCGAAGATTATCGCCTCGTTTGCCCGTGATTTCGTCGGCGTGCGCCAGCAGGTTATCAACCGAGCCGTATTTTTGTATCCACTCAATAGCCGTCTTTGGGCCGACGTCCGCGACACCTGGAACATTATCGGCGGTATCCCCCTGAAGCGCCAAAACGTCGATGAACTGGGCAGGCGAAATTTTCATCTCCGCATTAACCCATGCCTCGTCGGTTACTTCACCTGTCTTGATATCATATCCAAAAACGTGGTCATCAATAAGCTGGAGAACATCCTTGTCCTTTGTGCATATATAAACGTCAATACCCTCTTTTGAGACCTTTTTGGCAAGCGTGCCGATTATATCGTCCGCCTCGAATCCGTTTATTCGCAGCATAGGGATATTCATCGCCGAAAGAATCTGCTCGATACGATTTATCTGCACGGGCATATCGTCAGGCATAGGAGGCCGATGCGCCTTGTAATCGGAATACATCTCATTTCTGAACGTCGGTCCTTTACTGTCCATCGCCACGACGAGCATATCGGGTTTTCGGCTTTTTATCAGGCCAAGTATGGCGGTAGTAAATATGTATGTGGCCTTGGTGGGTTCCCCCGATGGGCTGGTCAGCCGCTGCCGCATAGGCGCGAAATACGCGGCGTAGATGTGCGCGTGGCCATCGATTATGTAAAGGGTTCTGGACATCAGAGGAAACTCTATTTGCAAACGGGGTAACTGTCAAGCAGGATTGTTTTTATCATTGGCGTTGCTGCTGCTGAAGAATCTGTCGTCTCAATTCAATCGCCTCGCTTCGCCCAGGCGCTATTCGAAGAATCTCATCACATTGCTCTATCGCCCGTTGCGTTTTGCCCTGTTTTGCCAAACCGGTCGCGAGATTCAGGCGTGTCGGCACGTCGCACGGGTCAATTGCCGCCGCTTTTTCAAAATGACTTACCGCCTCGTCGATTTTATTTTTGCGGAACAACACGACCCCTATATTCAGGTGCGACATAGCGTCGCAGGGGTCGATTTGCAGCGCCTTTTCAAAATGAACAATCGCGTCGTCGTAAGAGTTTTTGCGAAGAAAAGCGACACCGAGATTCGCCTGCGCAAAACGGTCATTCGGATTTACCTCAACGGCTCGTTCGAAAATAGTAACGCTGCTTTGCCAGTAACCAAGCTGCATACACGTCGAGACAACCATAGCCGAAAGGACAACCACCGCGGCGATTGCGAGAACGGTTTTGCGAAAAGCGTATCGGGCGAACAATTCAGGCAATCCCCAAGCAATGATGATAAATAGCCCGATAAGCGGGATATACGTATATCGGTCCGCCATCGCCTGGTTGCCGACCTGAATCAGGCCTATTACCGGTATTAGCGTGCAGATATACCACAACCAGCCGAACAATAGATAGCCGCGTGTCTTGGCAAAACGAATCGCCAAAGCCGTTACCGCAACAAGCAGCAGCGTGGGGATAACCGCATCAGAAAAATGAAGCGACCGGCCCGGGTGAGGATAAAACACCGACAAATTCACGGGCCAGAACATTTTTAAGATATATTTAACGTATGAGACAAGTGCGTTTATGACTCGAATGTCAAACGGGAATTTGATTACGTCTTTTACCGCCCCGCTTTGCGATTGAATAACGAGCGTTATTACGCTTGATACGCCGGCAAGAAAAACAAACGGAAGTTTTTCCAAGAGCAGCTTTGGGAGCGAACATTTGCGTTTAAGCGGCCAGTAATCAAGAAGCAGCAGAATAACAGGCAGCGTAACAAGCATCGGCTTGGCCATAAGGCCCAAAGCAAAAACAAAAAGCGCGAGGACATACCTGCCCATCGAAGAACGCTCGGTATAACGCACATAAAGCAACATCGTCAGCAGCCAGAACAAGGTGCTCAGCACATCTTTGCGTTCCGCCACCCAAGCGACCGACTGGATATGAAGCGGGTGAATCGCAAAGGCCGCGGCGACAAACGCGCTGGGCCATAAGGCGCTCGTAATTCGCAGCAAAAGAATAAAAAGCAAAACAGTATTAGCCGTATGCAGAAACAGATTTGTCATGTGAAGCCGGCCCGCGTCAGGACCGAAAAGCTGACAATCAAGCATCAGCGAAAGCCACGTCAGCGGATGCCAGTTGTAGGCACTCGAAGAGGTAACCGCCCAGGCAAAATTTTTCACGCTAAGGCCCGCCTGGACCTGCGGATTCGCGGTAACGTAAGAGGGGTCATCGTATGTGATAAAATAAAATGTCGCGACCCGACAGAATACGGCGATTGTAATTACCGCAAGGGCTGCCCCGATTACCCAGGACGCACGGGACTTGTGGGTGATTTTACGCATCGATTATTTGGAAACAGTTGTGATTTTATGAGGTTCATTTTCGCCAGGCGAAATTTTAATCCCGTCCACAAACAGCCGAAACCGTATTTGGTGCTGCGACCGAAGTTAATTGATGACGCCTCAGGGAAGTATTTCGTCGGGCAGCTTACCTCGGCTATCGTGTACCCAAACCATAGTATCTGGGCGAGCATCTGGTTGTCAAAAATAAAATCATCGGAATTGCCGTCCAGAGGCAGCCGCTCCAGCAACTGCCTGGAAAAAGCGCGGTAGCCCGTGTGGTACTCGGACAGCTTCGCACCCGTAAGAATGTTTTCTGCAAGCGTGAGAAACCGGTTTGACACGTATTTGTAAATCGGCATATTGCCCGCCAGCGCATGACCGCCGAGGATTCGCGAACCCAGCACACAATGGTAAAGCTCGTTTGCAATCATAGACGCCATCGCCGGTATCAGCAACGGCGTGTACTGGTAATCGGGATGCACCATTATTACGATGTCGGCCCCGTTTTCGAGAGCAAGTTTATAGCAGGTCTTCTGGTTGGCGCCATACCCGCGATTTTGCGGATGCGTATGGACAACGGCATGAGGCAGTTTTGACGCCACATCGACCGTCCCGTCTTTGCTTGCGTCATCAACAATAATAACAAGGTCAACGATTCCCTGCGCCATCACCTCATCATAGGTCTTGCGAAGGGTCTTCTCAGCGTTATAAGCCGGCATCACAACAACTACTTTTTTATTCGCGAACATAAGAACATTATAGCGGTTCTTCATTATCCTCGGTAGCGCAAAACCGCTTCCGGTATCATTGTTTCCTCTTTAAAACAACAACCGATGCTATCGATACTGGTTTATAATTGGCTGCCTGATTGTTCCACCGCCAGATAGTCGGCCTATTACCCAAAATGTCGGCGATACCGACCACCTCGTAATGTGTGAACAAATATGAATCAAACCACCCGAATATCTTTTGAACGGAATTTGGTCTTGCCAGCCATGACATGGGAACATTTATAAAAATCACAAATTCAGGGTTGGCGGTCTCAATTTGAGCAATCATTTCTTCCTGCATCTGCATGGCGTACGGCTGTGGCTCCATAAGCGGATAAGTATAAATATATTTGGTAGCCGAACGTCTGTCGGAATAGAAGCAGATTTGCGGTTCGGAGCCGACAACAGCTATTGGGGCATCGGGACGCGAATTATCCCGGATAAATTTTGCTATCTGAAGCGATTCCGGGAATGGGTTGACGCTATAAACCTTTCGGCAAACATCTTCCGGTGAAAGAGTAAATAAACACTCCTGCTGGTCATACAACGTATAGCCGATAACAATGAGACCAATACTACCGGTTATGGCCAGCCGCATCGGCATCGGCATCGTTCCCGCGTATAATCCATCAATCACAGCAATGCCAACTCCGGCCAAAATTGCCGCCGCGGGCAAAAGAAAAATGAAATAATGGTTGCGGAAATAAAAACCCGGGCAAACGGCCAAAAATGAAAAAATAAAAAATCCCGCGGCTAATGCCGCCAATTGACGATATCTCCTCATAACAACAACGGCGAAAAAGCCAAAAACAGAAAGAAACCATATTGGAAAACCTTCATAGAACATCATCTTTGCCTGGTATGTTAAAAGCTCCCATGCGGCATCCAGAGAAACGCCCGCCGCATACTCGCGGGCGTATGTGAACGTCCAGAACCAGAACTTATCAAAGGTGCCGTAAAACCAGTAAAAAAGACATACTAAAACAAACGGCAGAAGAACCACGGCGTTAAAAATAATCTGAGAGATAATGACTTTTAGCCATTGAATCGGCCTTTGTCGCAAACCGGAATAAAGCAAATACAACGCGCCAAAAATAGCAAACATAATACCGTGCTGCTTGATAATAAACGCAAGACCGAAAAGCAGTCCTGCAATCAGCAATCGGACATACCCTGTTTTGCCGTTGCTGTTACAAATAAGTAATATGCCCACAAGCGCCGGCAGAATAACAAAATGCTCCGCATTCGCCCAAAGCCCTGTTACTCCGGAAGTTATGGATAATACAGCATAGACACCACCGGCAGCAACCGCGGCAATCGACCCGAATATTTTTTTGGCAAGCAAAAATACCACAAATATCGTCGCGGCATTGAAGATTAGAAGACCGAGGTGAACACCCGTATGCGTCTGTCCAAACAAGGTCATTATCAGGGCATAAACAACATAGATTCCCGGCAGCTTCATACTGTACGCCGAGACATAAGGAGGCACACCCTTTAACATTTGCTGCGCTATATAAGCATATTCGCCCTCGTCCCGCTCGAATGGCACAGAAAGCAGCCGACCTCGAATAACTGCCGCTGCGATTATCACCCCGATAATCGCCACCCAAGGCCAGATATTGAAGCGAGCGGCAACATCCAGTTTCTTATCAACGGCTGACTTCTTTGTCTGCCCCATCAGTTCATCCTCTCGTAAATAACCACATTACTCTCCTCTGTGTCGGTTCGAAAACGGTGCTCGTTCGGGTTTTCCCTGTTTTCAAACAGTATGTCAGGATAATTGATTATTATCTTGTGTAACTCCTGCGTCGGTATATTCTCCTGCAGATAATCCCGCATTTTTTGTTCTTTACCGACAAAGCTATGTTTACGAATTATCACCCACCGGGCGTTTTTCGCGGGCGAAAGGTCTTCGCCCGTAAATCCGCCGACCACCCTCATTTTGGTGTAAAACTTCAGTGCCATGTCGCCATTTGTAACAGCAACAATATCCGTAGGGGAACCGTGTTCATTAAGATATTTCGCGATACCTTCCTCAGGCCCGTCATAATCATGGGTAATTTCGTAAAGGTAATCCTTCATCTGGCCGGTAGTAACCAACAAAATGACCGCCGCCACAGCGATAAGCAGATGCGCCTCCCACGCGGCGTTTATGATAACAGCCGCCAGAAGAATCAGCAGTATAATCGATGGGGCTAAGTACCAAAAAAACGGAGAAGGGGTTTTAGCCGAAACTGCGATTATATTGAACACAATGAAAAAGACAAGCAGTGATAATCTCTCCCATACTTGCCGGCTGAACACTGGAAACCGACCCGTTCTGACGCGAGTAACAATATACCAGACCGGCAGCACCGCAAACAGCCATACTGGAAATACATAACAGGCAAGGTCATGGACATACCTCACGATAAAAACAAAAAGCACCCGCAATAGTCCCGCTTCCTGGTATGGGCTCGCGTATTTCATCCCGGAAAGCCAGATAAGCCAGGGCGTATTGACTAATATGACCAGCGCAGCTACCTTGCCCAGCGTTTTAAGTCGGGTGCGATGGAAAATCACCGCGTGCAGAAAAACCGCCGGGAAAAAAATCGCCACATAAATATGCTGACTGTGAAACAGCAGTGTCATCGCGGCAAACAGCAATAAAGAAGCGTGTTTTCTCCCCTCCAGCAGCAAAACGTAGGCGTACAACGAAAGTAAAGTAAAGAACATTGCCATACTGTAATACCGGCACTGCCTGCATAAAAGCAGGAACGGAACCGATATCGCCAGCAATGACGCCGCAATCGCTGGTATCCGAGTCCCAGGCCAAAGCGATTTGGCAAAAAAATACAGCAGCGCAACTGTGCCAAGACCAAACAGCGCGAATGGCAGCCGGCAGACAAACGTGCTTACCCCGAATACCTCGTAAAACCCGGCCAGAACGTAAAACGGCAGCCACGTGTGCCATCGCCAGATATAATTTTTCCCGTATTCGTCCCCCTCTTCCTGTGAGAAATAATTTTTACCGTAATACCCTCGCGGAACGCCATCGGTAAGTATCGTCTTGCTGATAAGCGCCGTCTGCGCCTCATCCTGCCACAGATACTGATTGCCGAGATTAGCCAGCAGAAGAATCGCCGAGCCGATTAAAATCGCAATCAGAATTACCAGCTGCCCCTGTTTTGTTTGCCAATATCCGTTCATCGCTCCGGCTGTTTCCTTCGGCTTATCCTTGTAAATGCACATACAGTTTAGACGAAGCTTTCGCATAATACAAGACGTTCTCGGTAGCGGGCGGACATACTCCAGAGTGCCTTTTCATACCTCGAAACAGTGCGTCCAAAATGCCGGAACCCGCCACTTGTCAACAGCAAAAAATCGGTTATAGTAATGCGTCCCTGACGGTTACGAGATTCAGGGGACCAGGAAGCCGAATATGGAGCAAGAACAGCCGAAAATTATTTCATCACAGACAACCAAAGGACTCGGCCTCGAACCTATCAGAGGCACAGGAACTTTCTTTCTCGGTATTGACATCGGGTCAACCAGCAGCGATGTCGTAATTCTTGATGACCAGAACAGAATTGTCCTTTCGGACTACAGGCGGACAAAAGGCAAACCCGTAGAGACATTCCGCACGCAATTGCGGGAGATATTTGCAAAGATAAATCCCGCCAACGTCGAGACAATCGCGGCGACCGGCTCCGCCGCACGATTGCCCGCCAAATTACTGGGAATTCCCTTCATAAATGAAGTGGCTGCGCAGGCCGCCGCGATATCGTATCTGTATCCGGATATTCAAAACGCCACCGTCATTGAAATGGGCGGCCAGGACAGCAAACTGATTTTCCTGCACAACGAGTCAGGCGCTGGACAGGTGAAAGATTTTGCCTTAAATACCGTATGCGCCGCGGGGACCGGCTCATTTCTTGACCAGCAGGCGGACCGCTTAGGCATCAATATAGAGGAAGAATTCGGCCGGCTGGCGATTGAAAGCAAAAATGTCCCGCGAATGGCGGGCCGATGCTCGGTCTTCGCCAAAAGCGATATGATTCACCTCCAGCAGCAGGCAACGCCGGTGGCCGATATCCTCGCGGGGCTTTGCTTGGCCCTTGCGAGAAACCTCAAAAGCAACCTCGGCTGCGGACGTGAGTTTATCAAACCAATCATCTTTACAGGAGGCGTAGCCGCAAACGCCGGTGTCGTCAAGGCAATCTCCGAGGTCTTTGAAACTACAGATGGCCGGCTCATCGTCCCCGAGACCCATTTCTTCACAGGCGCAATCGGTGCGGTCCTCACCGCAAAAAGCAAAGGATTACACAGCATCTCCGCCAACTCGCTGATTGAGAATATCGACGAATATACCAGTCAACGTGGTTCATCACTTCAAAACGCCCCTCGCAGGGAACTGCTCGCAACGCCGGTTTTACCTCCTCCGAAAAATAATGTTCGCAACGACCTGCTCGCAAAAGCTGCTGAACCAATAGAGGCATATCTCGGCATCGACGTCGGCTCATTAAGTACCAAGGCAGTCGTGATAGACAGGCAAAAACGCATCCTCGCTAAAATCTACTTGATGACCGCCGGCAGGCCTTTAGACGCGATACATCAGGTGATGAAATCAATCGGCGAACAGGTGCAAAACAAAGTGAAAATCATCGGCGCAGCCAGCACCGGCTCCGGGCGATACCTAACGGGCGACTTTATCGGTGCGGATGTCGTTATAAATGAAATTACCGCTCAGGCCACCGGGGCAGCCATCATAAATCCCAAAGTGGACACCATTTTCGAAATAGGCGGCCAAGACAGCAAATATATCTCGCTGAACAACGGCGTGGTCGTTGATTTCGAGATGAATCACGCCTGTGCCGCGGGGACAGGTTCATTCATTGAAGAACAGGCAAGTCGATTGGGGATAAGCATTAAAGAAGAGTTTGCCCGGCTTGCCTTCGCGAGCAAATCGCCCGTCAAACTGGGTGAGCGATGCACGGTTTTTATGGAATCGGATTTGCTGAGTTATCAACAGCAGGGAGCGATTACTGAAGACCTCGTCGCGGGTCTTGCTTACTCTATTGTCGCCAATTACCTCAACCGCGTTGTCGGACGACGAAAAATCGGGAATAACATCTGCTTCCAGGGCGGCACGGCGTTTAACACGGCTGTCTGGGCGGCTTTCGAAAAAGTAACCGGCAAACCCATTATGGTCCCCGACCATCATGAAATTACGGGCGCTCTTGGCGCTGCGGCAATTGCTGCCGAACATATCGAACAGGCCGCCACACAATCAGGTATCAAACCCGAAAGCAGGTTCAAGGGATTCGAAAATCTTGTAAATGCCAATTATACCGTAGAGTCGTTCACCTGCGACCATTGTTCGAACCATTGCGAGATAAAGAAAGTGCAACTGGCCGGCTCGGAACCATTATATTACGGGTCACGATGCGACAGGTATAACCTCAAAAAAACCATTCAAAAAAAGAGCCGTTTCAATGCCTTCCAATACCGCCAGACCAAACTCCTTGAATTCGCAGGGCTTAATCGACAATCGGCAATCGGCAACCGACAATCAAAAACAATTGGCATCCCGATGGCGCTTGTATCCTGGCAGTTGTTGCCCACATTTTCACAATTTTTCAAAGAGCTGGGTTTCGAGGTTGTTTTATCAGGTCGAACAAACAAAGAGACGATTCGCAAAGGCGTAGAATCGGTAACAGCTCAACCCTGTTTTCCAGTCAAAGTCGCGTATGGACATATTGTCGAACTGATTGAAAAAGGCGTGGATTATATCTTCCTGCCAAGCATAGTTTCCGTAGCGGGCAGCTTCCCGCAGAACAAGCACAATCATTTTTGTCCATACGTTCAGTCGTTCCCATACCAGGTGCGAAGCGCATTCGGCGATAAGCTTGGCAAAACGAAGTTGTTAATTGCCACGCTGCGTCTCGGTGAGGGTGACAGTATTACGCAAAAGACATTCGCGGAACTCGGCAAAAAATTAAATGTCTCATCATCGCTGGTTCGCAAGGCGGTGGAAAAAGGATTCGAGACGCAACAGGGCTTTGAGCAGGCGCTGTTGGACAAAGGCAAAGAGATTCTTGCCGGTATCGGGCCAAATGAGAAATTGTTTGTGTTAGTCAGCAGGCCATACAACGGCTGCGACGAAGGCGTGAGCCTGCAATTGCCCGGAAAATTCATCGACGCCGGCGTGGAAATGATGCCGATGGATATGCTCGACCTCAAAGAAGCCCGGCTAAGCGATGAAAAACTGCACAGTGAAATTTACTGGTCGTACGGACAAAAAATTCTGCGTGCGGCGGAAATTATCAAACGGGACAACCGCCTCTTCGCGGTGTATCTGTCCAATTTCAGCTGCGGACCTGATTCGTTTTTGATGCCCTTCTTCAAAGACATAATGGGAAATAAGCCCTGCCTGCAGCTGGAAATAGATGAGCATTCTGCGGATGCGGGGGTAGTAACGCGAATTGAGGCGTTTTTAGAAAGTTTGAAGAACTACAAACAGAATACAGAAGACAGAAGGCAGAAGACAGAAGACAAAGTAAATAAAACGTATGCTGGAAAGAGGACGCTGTACATACCCTACATGGGTGACGCGTCGTTCGGAATAGCAGCATGTCTGAAGGCATACGGACAGCCCTCGGAGGTTATGCCGATTGCGGATGAGGCGGCGCTTATGCGAGGCAGGGCTTATACCACAGGCAAAGAGTGCCTGCCCTGCGCGATAACATGCGGAGAAATGCTTAAGGTTCTGGAGCAGGACGGCATAAAGCCCCGGAATGCGGCGTTCTTTATGCCCGGCACATCAGGCCCCTGCAGATTCGGCCTTTATCACTGTATGCATAAACTTGTCTTCAAACATGCCGGCGTTGATGAGGCAATTATCTTCGCCCCTAATCAGGACAGCAACTTCTACAGCCATTTCGTGAGCAATTTCGACGGCGCTGGGCCGGTGACTTTTATGAAAGACATCTGGACCTCAATCGTCGGCATCGACCTGCTGCATAAATTGATTCTGCGGTTGCGCCCGTTTGCAGTCGATACCAAACAGGTTCAGCAGGTATATGAAAATTGTGTTCAGCAATGGACCCGGCATCTGGTGAAGCACAGCCGATTCCCAGACAAGGTTCTGCTTTTTAGACAATTTGCCGAAGAGTTTGCGAAAGTCAAACTGAACAACAAACTGCAAAAACCCAGGATTGGCATCGTTGGCGAGATATACGTCCGCAACCACCCGTTCGCGAATCTCAATATCATTCGTCGGCTTGAAGACCTTGGGGCGGCCTGCGACCTCGCCCCGCTCGCGGAATGGATTTATTATACTAATTTCACACGCCACAAAATGGCGCATCGCAGAGGTCAGTGGAAAAACCTGCTCAATAACGCAGTTCAGAATTTCTTCCAGCACAGGATTGAACGGTCGCTGGCGGAGCCGATGGAGAAAAAATTTGGCCGGCTTGCCGAACACCCCACAAAACATACAATCGACTTGGCAAAACCATATATCGATGCGTCATTTGAAGGTGAGGCGATACTGAGTATAGGCAAAATGGTTGAATACCACACAGACGGCTTCGGCGGCGTCGTAAACGTAATGCCTTTTACCTGTATGCCCTCGACGATAGTCAGCACACAGACAAGGCGATTGAGCGCCGACTGCAATGAGATGCCGATTCTGAATCTCAGCTTCGACGGCCAGGAGGACGTAACGCTGACGACACGTCTTGAGGCGTTTGTCGAACAGGTCGGAGCGAGAAACAAGGTCGGGGTAGCAGAGCTTGTCGCGACATAATTCATTTATGATTTATGAATTATTATTTACGAATTTAAAAAACAGGGAGGAAGTTATGACAAAAAGCTCTTTAATACACAAATTTGGCTTCCCGACAATTTTATTGGCCGCAACTGCGATTCTTTCCCTATCCTGTTCAGCAAAAAAGCCCTGCGGCCAGATTCGCTGTGTCAAATCATTTGACGGGGAGACGATAACTTATAACGTCTACGGCAGCGGTGATGTAACCCTGGTATTCGTTCACGGGTGGAGCTGTGACAGCAGATACTGGCGGGAGCAGGTGCCGATTTTTGCCAGGGAATACAGGGTAGTTACGATGGATTTGGCGGGACACGGCAATTCGAGCATGGGTCGCAAAATTTATTCGGTGGAAAGTTTCGCGCAGGACGTTAAGGCGGTAATCGAGGCGGTTGACGCAAACAAGGTAATTGTAATCGGGCATTCATTTGGCGGGGAAATAGTCGCGACAGCGGCGAGCATGGAGCAGAAGAAAGTTATCGGGATTATAGGCGTCGATACCCTGCAAAACGTGGAAGAGTGGTACAGCAGAGAGGAAGCCGGCAAGCTGATAGGGATAGACGGATTCAAAAAGGATTTCAAGGCATCGGTAAAGACATTTGTGGAACAGATGATGGGCAAAGGCATCGACCCCGAACTTGAAAAATGGATTATAGACGATATGTCATCGGCGCCGCCGAATATCGCGATAAGCGCGCTTGAGGAATATACAGGAACAATAGCAGACAAGAAAATGATAAGTGTTTTCAAGGAAGTCAAGGTACCGGTAAGATGTATTAACGCGGACCTCTGGCCCACAAAGTCCGAGGCGAACCGTAAATATATGCAGTCATTCGACGTTTCGATAATGAAAGGCGCGGGGCATTTTTTAATGCTGGAACGGCCGGATGAATTTAATAAGCTGCTAAATCGAAGTATTAAAGAGATAATAAGCAGCAGAAAATAACCGCACCAATGAGGATTCAGTCATAATTAAACGGCTGTTTGCCCTGGGCGATTCTGGTTTCGGACTGCATTTGTCTCATTGTATTGGTCAGCATAGCGGCGAAATCGTCGTCTTCCATACCTGTTATTTTTTCAACCGATATTGGTTGGCCGTAAGTAACGGTAATCTTCGAGCCGATTTTGAATAACTTTCGATGCCTGGGCCAGCATTCGAATGCGCCATCAATCAATACGGGGACAACAGGGGCATTACCACGGCGGGACAAAAGCGTAAAGCCCCCTTTAAAGGGAGCGATTTTGCCGTCGGTAGTTCGTGTCGCTTCGGGAAACAGACATACTCCGTCGCCCTCCTTCAACCTGGCGATAATGGCCTTTATAGACGCGAGGTCGGCCTGTCCCCTGCGAACCGGTATCGCCTTGACCGATTTAAGAAGCGGGCCAAAAATTTTGCTTTTAAAGAGTGAGTCGCGTGCCATAAAGCAAAGCTGCCCTCTAAACATAATGCCGGCAAACAGCGGGTCAAAAAAACTCTGGTGATTAACGGCGAGAATGAACGGCCCGCTCGCCGGGATATTTTCCAGGCCGATAAACCGCATACGGAAAAACACTCGGCAGAATAACCAGCAGCACCGCCGTGCAAATAAACTCCAGCGATTTTTTAAAGTTTCATTGGGCATTTCTGTTTCACAAAATCAACCAGCTTTTCGACGACCTCATCGACAGACAAGTCGGTGGTATCAACGATAACCGCGTCATCAGCCGGTTTCAAAGGCCCGACGGCCCTGTTTTCATCGCTCTGGTCTCTTTTGAGAATGGCCTGACGGATTTCATCATCGGTTTGCATTATGCCCTTGGCTTTCAGCTCCACCTGCCTTCGGCGTGCCCTCTCGTTGAGGTCGGCGGTCAGATAAAATTTGACGTTAGCGTCGGGAAAAGCAACCGTCCCCTGGTCCCTGCCCTCACTAACAATCCTTTCGTACGCCTGAGCAAACCGCCTTTGCATATCGACCAGACGCTGGCGCGCGGGGGCAAGACAAGCGACGTAACGGGCATTTTCGGTAACTTTGGGGTCGCGTATTTGCGTAGTGGTATCTACACCGTCGATTCGCACGAGCATACCGTCAGGGGTCGCTTTAAACTCAAATACGCTTTCGTCAATCACTTCGAGTATTCGCTGCTGATTAGTCATGTCCGCACTATCGAGCATCGCGGCAAGAGTGGCAGCCCGATACATCGCGCCGGTATCGAGAAACACAGCGTCAAGTTTCACCGCCAGTAAGCGGGCAACGGTGCTTTTGCCGCTGGCGGCTGGACCATCAATAGTAATTACAAGTCGAGCCATAAATTTAACCGCAAAGACCGCAGAAAATTTTAACCACCTAACGCACAAGCGGGTCAGCCGGTTTTGCGACCCTGACGACGACCATACTCGTGTCATCCACCTGCCGGGCCAGGCCTACAAACCGTCTGCGGTATGCGAGTATATTATTAATCACCTGGGAGGCAGAGCTTATATGGCATTTACCAAAGCTTTTGAGAAGAAGGTCCCTGCCCCATGTATCGCCCTCGAAATTGGCGGCGTCAATCAGCCCGTCGGTATAAAAAAGCAGATAATCATTTTCGTTTAACTGAACGGTTTCCGACTGGTACTCGGCATTCGGCAAAACGCCAAGGACAAGACCGCCCTTGTTCAGGTCAATGATATGTTTGTCCCTGTATAAAGCGGGCGGTTCGTGGCCGCAGTTGCAATAGGTGATGTTTTTTTTGCTCACGTCGATAATGCCATAAAACAGGGAGATAAATTCTCCCGCGGCGCATTCCTTGCACGCCATTTTATTGAGCCGGCGAACAGTTTCGAGCAGCTCATCGGTCCATTCCGAATAAGCCCGCAGCGCACCGCGAAACGAGCTTGTCATAATCGCAGCCGGGATACCTTTGCCGATAACATCGGCAATGACGATACCGATTTTGTTGTCGCCCAGTTCCAGAAAATCGTAAAAGTCGCCGCCCACGTCGAAACAGGGGATATACGTAGCGGCTATATCAAGTCCTGAGACCTGAGGCGCCTTTTCCGGAATCATTCGCCGCTGGATATGCCCCGCGAGGCGCATCTGCTCGGTGATTCGGGCGCCCTCAATGGCCTCGGCGTAAAGCTTGGCGTTGGTGATAGCGACGGCGCACTGCGAACCGATGGCTCTTGCAAGGTCAATATCGTCATCTTTAAAATGCACGGGTTTTCCGCTGTAAAGCCGCAGGACGCCGATAGGCTTATCTCTGAATTTCATCGCGACGGTGAGCTGGCCGACGAGTCCTTCTTTTATCGTGGATTCCCTGAATGAGACCCTGTCGTCATCCTGCATATCATCGAGGACGACGGCTTCACCCGCGAAGGCGGCCTTGATAACAGGGTCGTCTTTGGTGACAACGCCCTTGTTGCGATATTCTTCGCTCAGCCCGTAGGTGCTTCGCATCTTCAGGTCACCGGCATCTTCGTCGAGCAGGCGAATCGAGCAGGCCTTGAGGCCGGTGATTTTGACCGCGGCCTCGGCAAGCTTGTCGAGCGCTTCCTGGAGCGTAAAGCGGCCGGCTACCAGCGTCGTTATCTGGTATATCTGCTCATCCCGTTCAATTTGCTCTTTCGTTCTTACAGGCATAGCCAACCAATACTGATACAACCGCAAAGTTGTGCGGAAAAAATCATTATTTTTAGTACTAAACAGTCGGGAGATTATACCCTACGTCAAGCCATCCGTGAATATCAAATTAGTCATTAACCCGCGCTTGCATATAATATGTTTTTTGGTTAGCATAGAATGTTGAGAAAGTTAGTTTTTTGCGATAAGAGGTTATCTATGGACGTAATTGCAAGACACATTGTCTTTTCGGGACGCATTCAGGGCGTAGGTTTTCGGTTTACGGCCCTGAATGTAGCCAACCGATGCGGTCTGACGGGCTACGTGCGAAATGTTCCGGACGGCGACGTTGAAATGTTTGCCCAGGGGCCAGCAGAAATGATAGACAACTGCATCCGCGACCTGCAGGATTCCTTCGTAGGGACCATAAGCCATATAGATATTGAGGAAGCGACACCCGACCCGAAACTCACCGATTTCAGAATCACTTTCTAACCGCTAAATAATCAGGCCGGCGACCAGCCACTTATAAATTTTCTCGGCACTTCCAGCCCGTGACTCGTCATAAGTTTTGAATCAGACATTATCTTTTTTGCAGGTCCGGCGGCAATAACCCTTCCGCCGTCAATCACAGCCGCCTTATCAGCAACAGCGGCGGCAAAATCCATATTGCAGGTCGCTATAACAAGCGTCTGAGATAACCCGGCAAGCAGCTTGACAAGATTGTCGCGGTTTCGCGGGTCCAGCGAGCCATCCGGTTCATCGAGCGTGATAATCTTCGGGGACATTGACAGCACGGTAGCTATTGCCGCGGCGCGTTTCTGGCCTGCGGAGAGGTGATGTGGCGCACGCTCGGCCATCCCTGCAAGACCGACTTCGGCCAAGGCAAGATTAACCCGCTCTTTGACTTGTTGAGAATCGAGACCCATATTCAACGGCCCAAACGCCACATCATCAAAAAGCGTCGGCATAAAAAGCTGGTCTTCTGGGTTTTCAAGACAACAGCCGATTCGTGAACGCACCTGCTTTAGATTGCCGTTTGTGATTTCCAGCCCGTCAACAACCACCCTGCCTGTTCCCCTGACAAAACCCGTAATCGCCAAAAGCAGCGTGGATTTGCCCGCGCCGTTGGGGCCTATCAGGGCGAGACGCTCGCCATATTCGACGTCGAGCGTAATACCATTGAGAGCAATCGTCCCGTCGGGATACCTGTATGAAAAATTTTCAACCTCTATCGCTTTTACCATAGCCGGCTATCCCAAAACAGGTTTGACAAAAAAATACAATCCAAGAATAAAACAGGCGGCGATAACAATAAAAATATAATCAGCGACATGGACTTCCAGCCGATTGATGGTTCGCCAGTTGCCGTCGAAACCGCGTGCCTGCATAGCGGCGTTTATATGCTCAGCGGCATCAATACTGCGGACAAATAATGAGCCGACCATAGCAGCGGCGTATTTGACTCCCCTGCCGAAAGCCACTCCGCCCGCCGAGCGTGCGGCACGGGCACGCAGGATATGATGGGCGCTGTCAATCAGGAGAAAAATGTATCGATATAAAAATCCCATCTGGATAACCAGCAGCCGAGGTACGCCAAGCCGTTGAAGACCCGCAAGCAGATTCGCAAAGCGGGTAGTCGAAATCAGCGCAATCAGGGCCAGCATGGTAACCACAAATTTGCTGAGGATACCCCAGCAACGAAGCCAGCCGACGGTCGTGTGCCAAATCCACGGGCCAAAAACAACCGTCGCGGCTGTCCTGTCATACCAGGGGCCGGTAAACGCCAGCACAAGCACAAAAGGGCTGACATACAGAATATGCTTGAGCGTAAAACGCAGCGGTATGCCACCCATAACCAAAATGACAAACGGCCCGACGGCATAACAAAATAAGATACTAACCGAAGTGCGAGGCAGCGAAATTATCACGGCTGTAAAAACAACCGTGATAATAAACTTCACCCTTGCGTCAAGGCGATGTATCGGTGAATCCTGGTAAGCGAATTTGTCTATGTACGCGTGGTGCATTTACGAACCACTTAGCGCCTTTGCTTCTTTTCTTCTCATCAGCGACATACCCGCCCAGACCGCCAGCATCGTCAGGAGTGAACCCGAAACACCCGCGAAGCTTGTCCATGCCTTTGAGGTGTCCGCGGATGCGCCTCGCAGGGTATAATCGGGCAAAGGCGTGTATTTTGACTGCAACTGGTCAACCGCATTGATTGTTGTATTTTCATTCGTGATAACCGGCTTGAAATCGGGCTGGTCGGGTCTTTCGCGATAGCTCCACTCAAGTCCATCGGGCATTTTCGACGCCAGCAGTGAAAGCCCGGCGGCTGCAATCATCGCGAAAACCAGCAATGTTACCAGCACAGTTTTTCGGCTTAGCCGGATTTTGCCGGGTAGTGAATTCAAAACCAAATCAGGCCTGACCTGCTGAATATAGCCCAGAACAGCTACGGTAATCAGACCCTCAACCAAACCAACAAGAAAATGCACGCCTATCATTGTTATAAGAAAAGTCGAGAATGGAACCGCAAGCACGCCGGATAAAGTCGCCTCGATGGGGACTAAAACCGCTCCACTTTCCACAGCAACCACGCAAGCCAGCATCGCGCCGATGTATGTTCGCCTGCTGCTGCATTGTCCCGCTGTTATCCCTTTATAAAGAAAATAACCGACATAAGACGGTACAAGGGCCATATTGATGATATTACAGCCAAGGGCAAGTAGACCGCCGTCCTGGAAGATGAGGCACTGCACGATAATTACCGATGAAATGACAATCGCCGCCAGATGCGGGCCTAATATAATCGCCAGCAGGACGGCTCCGACCATATGGCCGCTTGTGCCGGGCATCGCAGGAAGCTGAAAGTTGACCATTTGCGCTGCGAATATGAACGCGCCAAGAATACCCATCAGGGGCAATTTATCCGAACTGACAATTTTGCTGACTTTTTTGCAAATCAGCCCCAGACACCCTCCCGCAATTGCCAATGTCCCCGTAGCCACCGGCACCGACAATAATTCATTCGCCATATGCATAATTCATTTCCCCTTTCGACGTCCGCCGTGCACCATTCGCATTTTGAGCAAATAGCCAGCGCATAAGAATAACAAATTCTTATGAACCTATCAACACAAAAAATCCTCGAAAAAACCTGTCTGTTGCGATTATTTAATGCTGGTGTTGATGCTCATCCGCACCGTCCGCAACGGCCGGACTCACAGGCGCAACACAGTAAATATAAACAAGCGGCTCAGTGCCTGTGTTTTTAATGTTATGAAACGTATAAGGTGGTATATAACAAATCTTTCCCTCCCCCACTGGTCGCCCTTTCTTACCAATCATGGCTTCGCCTCTGCCTGCCAGAAAAACAAGCATTTCCTCGTGGCTTCCCGTGCTGTGCCTGCCGCACTCCTCGCCAGGTTTCAAATATACCCTGCCCGAGTGCATTCCTGACGTTTGCGGCACACCTTTCAAAAGCGGCTGATATTCAGGAGCATCTGTCAAATCGATTACCAGAGCTTTTCCTGGAGTCATCTCGGCCTCGTTATTATTTCCCATCGAGCATCCCGAAACAAATATACAACCTGTAAGACACACAAAAACCAGAGTAACAACCATTCCTTTTACTTGCACACAACTCATAGTCAACACCTTTCAGATACAATTAAATTGCTTTCGTTTATTGGTTACCTTCAAATGAACCAATCTGTGCCCCGTTTTTAATTCGCATTCTTACAATGAACCCCCTGCGCTCCTTCGGCGTGTACCATAATTCTTTAGGCACGGGATATCTGTTGTCATTATCTGCGCCGAGTTTTTCATCGAGCCAGTCCTGGCTGAAATTAGGCCCCAAACTGAAAACCACCCAGCTTACTGGCGAAACCAGAGGGAAGAAACTCTTATTTCCCTTCGAGTACGGATTGCATTCGTTATCGTCAGGACGCCATTGACCTTCTTCAGGGTCGATGCTGCTGCTTGTGGGGAAATTATCGGGTATCCATAGCTCTGCGCACATATATGGCGCAATGACGTTAGTACTCACAATTACCTCACCGCAACTCCGGTACTTATAGGTATGGCCAAGGTGATACCTGTCTTCCAAATTCGTCGTCATCGCCTGGTCTTTTGGCATTGACGGAAGATAATGGCTTGTAATCAGCGCCCTGGGAAGCTGATACAAGTGGTCCGTCAATTTGCCCGTGGCACAATCTTCTTGAGTAGGAGGATACTTATGGTTATCATCGAAATACATATCCATCGCAATACCTATCTGGCGAAGCTCGGCGTTAACAACGGTAACTTTAGCCTGCTCTCTCGCCCGTGAAACAGCAGGCAGCAGCATTCCCATCAGCAGCCCGATGATCGAGATAACAACCAGAATTTCTATTAAGGTGAAGGCCCGTTTCATCCGTAATTAGGGGCTGCCGGGATACAGGCCCGGCGCCTGCTGGAGCCAGTTGTTCGCAAGTTCGGCGAAGTCCGTAAAATCAACCATATAATCCGAATTAATATCACCGGGCAGGTTGCCTCTCTTGTGTCTGCGGTCGGTCAATACCAAGCCGTTGCCGTCGTAATTGGTAACCCACAGCCGATATCCATCTGTATTATCGGTACTTTCCTGGTCGAAAATCCCGATGATGCTGATTTGGCCCGTCGGACAGGAATATTTTGTGAAGCCGTCACCGATACCGAGCAGCAGCGGGAAGGTCCGGCCGGCGTTATCCATAACCGTCAGGGTATTATTAGGAGCCCAGTCGTTGGGGTCAGTGATATTGACGTCGTCAACCCGCACTAATCTCGCCTGGTAATACTCGCAGCCGGTTGTTCTGGTCGGGTCAAAGATAAACTGGTTGCTGCTGTTCTTTACCATACTGAGGGTAATAGTTTCCGGCTGAGGTAATCCTGCCGCCGGGGTAACCAGCACAACATTAAAGTCATAGAACGGGTCGGTGTTATGTTGTTGATTGATGTTCGTCTTGCCGTCGTAGAACGTATACCAGCCGGTTACGCTTACCCTGTCGCCTATGTGGAAAGTGTAACCGGTATTGGGGTCGTGATTCGCACTCCACATTTTCGAAGACCACTGGTCAGCCGTTTCGTTCCCGCCCCCCATCATGACGTAATTTTGCCCCATATAAACGGCGGTGCCAGCGTGGTCGCTACCTTCGCCCTGGATGTAAACCTGCCACTGGCCGCCCATACCGGTCGTGCTCGGGGTTGGGTCGAGCATCTCTTCAGGATTATTAAGGACGATTCCGGTGATGGTGACTTTGTCCGTGGCGTCATAGGTCCCGACGCCGTCCTCATCAACCGCCTGAAGCTGCCAGTTAGTCACTGCAGCAACGGTGGGCCCATCGCCCCTGACTGCGGCAACAAAAGTTAACATCACCATCGCCGCCAAAACCATAATTCTGTTCATAATCAACTCCTCCTAAAAATAATAAATGTTATACGTTCAGCCAACACGGCTTTCTATCTGCGCATACAAATATCAAATTAGTGCTACCGCGCCAACAGAAATTTTTCGGAAAATACGAAATATTTTAAAAAGGCCGGCAACTATGCAATACAGAACAGGAAGTATCCTGGCTACCTTGCCCCACGTCGTTTCCCCCCACGGCCTCGCCCACAATAGCTCACAAACTGCTACTGTGGGAATAAAAACTGTTTACTTTCGCACGAACATACTGCCCGGCAATTGCTTCACCAGGCCTTTTAATCGCAGCGAAACAATCGAGGCGTTTACGGTTCCCGCCGGCAATTGCGAATCCTCGATAATCTGCTCAATATGAACTGGCTCGCTATGCAGACACTCATAAACCGATTTTTCGCCGGCGTTGAGGTTTAACTGGGCGATATCGAACAAAGGCATCTCGGCTTTCGCCGTAAGCAAATCGGCCTGCTGATTAACGTGCCCTCTTATTTTGTCGCCTATGTACCCAAGCGACTCCATTATGTCATCGACGCAGTCAACTAATTTGGCCCCCTGCTTAATCAACTGATTGGCTCCCCTGCTTAGCGGAGAATCGATTTTGCCCGGCATGGCCATAACCTCGCGATTATATTCCAGAGCCGATTTGGCGGTATGAAGCGCACCGGAATTGCTGCCCGCCTCGATAACGATTGTCCCCAGAGACAAGCCGGCTATAATCCTGTTGCGAGGGGGAAAATTCTCAGCCAAAGGTTCATAACGAATAGGCAATTCACTTACGCATTCGCCGGATTCGACAATTGAATCGAATAACTTTTTATTTTCGGGGGGAAATACATTGGCTAATCCACAGCCCTCGACCGCGATGGTGCGTCCGCCGGCGGCAAGAGCGCCCTGATGAGCCGCGGTGTCGATGCCGCGCGCCAATCCTGAGCATATTGTAAAACCTGCGCCTGCCAATATGTGCGCGAATCGCGACGCCTGCTCGCTGCCGTATAAGCTGCACCGCCGGGACCCCACTATCGCCACACTAAGATTATCCGACTCAACGAGAGTTCCTTTGACATATAAAAGAGGAGGCGGGTCGTAAATAAGTTTTAGCTGTGCCGGGTAACGTTCATCCTGAAGGTGAATAATCCATACCCCAAGTTTTTCAGCCAATGTCAGTTCGGCTTCGGCATCCCTTTTATCACAACTGGCCGCAATTTTTTCCGCGGTGTGAAGACCTATCCCTTCAACTTTCGCCAGTTCATAAGCCGACGCACCAAGAACTCTTTCCGGCGAACCGAAATAAGCGAGCATCTTGCCAAAAGTAACCGGGCCGACGCCTTCCGCGCCTGCCAGTTTCAACCACTTCTCGATATCCGGTGAATTTGGGTGCATTAAACAACCTGAATTTAAAACAATTACCACAAGAGTATATGTCCCCATTGTGTAAGGTCAAGTCAAATTATGATACGACGATAAAACATATAAGCCAGCTTGTCACTACTGCCAGGTGAACAACCACTCTCTAATTCCGTATATAATTGCAGTTTGGGCCTTGTAGTTTGCGAATTCTTGTCGCATTATAAGCACTCATAATAACATATTTGGGTTTCCTAATACTACGGCTCACCCAAGGCAAAAGAATCGTATATTGTCGCATTCATAACCTTATTTTTAACAACGAGTTATGTTTACGGTTTGCCTGTAAAACAGCATTCTGTGCGATTAACGGGCCTATTAAGTTGAAAAACACAAGGTATTGTGTTATACTCAGGTTTTTATGGTACGAAGCATTACGAAAACTCGGAAGAAACAGGCAAAAGGCCGCACCTCTAAAACGGCGGTGGTGGTCTCGCGCAAACCCTTCAAGACATACGATGAGGCAATCAAATACCTTTTTAATAGAACTAACTACGAGCAGGAAAAGCACTTACGATACAACGTCGATACGTTCAACCTGAAGCGGATGGAGCATTTGCTTTCGCTGGTAGGTAATCCTCACACCAAAATCGATACAGTCCATATAGCCGGTACAAAAGGTAAAGGCAGTACCGCCACAATGCTTGCGAATATGCTCGAAGCAAACGGCTATAAGGTCGGCCTGTACACCTCGCCGCACGTGGTTAACCTGCACGAGCGAATTATGGTCAACTCTGAAATGATAACTAAAACCGCGATGCTCGGTTTGCTTAACCGTATATACAAAGCGGTCGAAACCGTTTCAAAAACCAGCGCCCCGACTTTCTTTGAGATAATTACGGCGCTCGCCTTTATGCACTTTGCGGATACCAAGGCGGATGTCGCGGTAATTGAGACGGGCCTTGGCGGTCGATTAGACAGCACCAATGTGATAAAGCCAAAGGTCGTCGGCATCACCAATCTGAGCTTCGACCATCAGAAACAACTGGGAAACACGATAGAAGAAATCGCAAAGGAAAAGGCCGGTATTTTCAAGCCGGGTGTCCCCATCGTAACGGTCCAGCAGGACCCTAACGCAATGCGGGTGCTGAGGGCGCAGGCCGCGGCAGTCAAGGCGCCAATCAGCGTAACCGGCGTAGATATCGATTTCTCGCATCGCTTTGAGACGTCGTCCGAGCACGGGCCGCATAATCGCGTGTGCCTGACAACGCCCACCAGCAAATTTGAGCACTTTCGAGTCCCGCTGCTCGGCATTCATCAGGCGGTAAACTGCGGTCTCGCTCTTGCGATGCTCGACAAGCTCAAGGGTTGCGGTTTCGAGATAGATAACGATAAAACGGTCACAGGCCTTGCAAAAGTCAAATTGTCGGGCCGTATGGAGATGATTTGTGAAGACCCGCGAGTCCTCATAGACGGTGCGCACAACGCCGCAAGCATAAGAGCGCTTATGCACGCGATAGGCCAGAGCATCCCCTACGATTCGATGATAGTAATCTTCGGCTGTAACGATGATAAAGACGTCGCTGGAATGCTCCAGGAGCTGCAATTCGGCGCCGATAAGGTGATTTTCACTCGCAGCAACTCCCTCAAAGCGATGTCGCCCGATGAGCTGGCTGAAAAATACATTGCCATATCCGGCAAGATGTGCCAAACCGCCCCCGCTCTTGGGGAGGCGCTTCGTCTGGCAAAAAACGCAGTAGGCAAGGAAGACCTTGTCTGCATTACGGGAAGTTTCTATCTCATCGGCCAGGCCAAGGTTCGTTTCCAGGCAAGCTAAAGTTCTCCCGATGCGAGAATCAAGGAACCTGATGAAGCTGTCAATCGTCATCCCTGCATTTAATGAATGCGGCAAAATCGGACGCGACGTCGAATCCGCCTGCGAATTTCTCCTGAAAAACAGCTTCGACGGGGAAGTTATAGTTGCCGACGACGGCAGCAGCGACACAACGGCTGACGAAGCACAAAAAGCGGGCGATAAATATAACAGCCGGATACGAATCAATGTAATCCGAAACCGGCATCGCCACGGCAAAGGATACGCCGTCCGCAGCGGAATAATCCAGACGACCGGCGATTACGTGATGTTCGCGGACAGCGGCAGTTGCGTCCCTCCCGATAATATCCTGCGAGGACTGGAACTGCTCAAAACCGGCAAATACGATATCGCTCACGGTTCTCGTAAATTAGCCGGGACGCACCTCGTAAAAGACCAGGGGCTTTATAGGCATATCTGCTCGGCGCTTTTTCACTGGTTTGTAATACGAATGATGAAACTGCCAGCCCAGCTCACGGACACTCAGTGCGGCTTCAAAATTTACCGCGGTGACGTCGCTCGCCTGCTTTATGGTCAGTGCATAACCGACGGCTTTATGTTCGATATCGAAATAATCAGGCGGGCTATAAATCAGCATTACAGAATCGCGGAATTTCCCATCGACTGGACATGCGACCTCGACAGCCGGCTTTCACCAGCAAAAAGCTTTTGGCGAATACTTTCAGAACTGCTGAAAATAAGAAAATCAACTTAAACAAATATCCCGCATTACTTCGAGTAAAAATTCGCCCTTCCCCATCGCCCGAAACGCAGGATTCGACCACCCGTCTTTTTGCTTTTACCTGATAAAGCCAGCAGAGCAGAGGCATCACGGTGCTTCTCGCAAAAAGATTGCACCGCGTTAGCCGGCATCACCATAAAAGCTGTCGAGAGAGCGTCCGCCTCGGCAGCCGTCTTTGCCATTGACCACGCGCCAGGCCTCGTAACCGGTTTTCCTGAACGCGGATTTATTATGTGTTGTCCCTTGCGCAGCCCAGATGCGCTAATCGCCCTGCCCGCCAAATTAATCTTCGCAATGAGTCGGCTGTAATCCGCCGGGTCTGACAACGATATAGGCCAGCCCGCTAAACCATCCGGGACGCCAACAGGCAAAATCGTGCTTTGTCCCGCTGAAATAAGAGCGACCTTTATCCCCCACTCGCCAAGTAACTGTGCGATTTTGTCCGCGGCGTAACCTTTGCCGACCGCGCCGAAATCAATTCTGACATCATCGCTTCTTAAGGTAACGGTATGTTCGGTCTCGTTAAGCACAAGCAGATTGTTGCCCATTTTTTTAAGTGCGGCCTCAATATCCTTTTTCGACGGATTACGAGGCGTCCGGTCTTTATCGAGCCAGCAGTCATACAATGGGCCGATTGTAATATCAAAAGCCCCTTTTGTTTGTATAGACAACTCAATACTTGTCGCCAGACATTCGAAAGCCGTCGGGCCGAGTTGCAGCGGCTGATTTGCGGCGAGAGAGTTAATTCGCGAAACGTCGCTGTTATCCATAAATCGGCTGAGATTGTTTTCGATGCGGTCAAGCTCTTCAAACGCCGCCCACGCGGCCTGCTCAGCGTAAACTGCATCTCGATGAACTATGAATATCTCGAACGTCGCCGCCATTGCGTTATGTTTAAACGAGCTGAGATTGGCGATTCCGCACCGGTCTTTTTCAAACGAGATTGTATCAGGTTGCTGCTCAGCCATAACTTGCTCTCATTTGACGACCTGATTATCGGATTTGCTCGATTGCCATTGGTCCCAGAGGTCTTTTGTTACGTAGCCGCGAAGCTCGACCTGAGGCCTAAGCTCAATACCTTTATCGAACAGGGGGACATAAAGATTTTTCTGCCCCGCCGGTGCAATATCAAACAATCGACCTATAAGCCGCTCCTGAAAACCGGCGGATGCGATTACGACCGGCGCAGGCGTGCTAATCTCGTTAACATCATTATAATAGCCCACGTTTTTGAATGAGCGCAGATACCACGGCAACGGCCAATAATCACCATCGGGACAAACCACCAGTACCGGCATATCGACCCCCGCCGGATACGCTCGTGAAACTTCCCCGACTCGCCGGGCGATTGTCAGCACGTCTTTTGTCGGGTGAGCATATACATAAGGATTGCCGGCATTAACGTCATAAACACGGCTCGCCAGAAACGCCTCTAAGCACAGGTCCGTTGCGAACACCAGAAAAAACAGGACTATTATTATTCGAGACAACACCCGCCCAAGCGAATTAACTACCGCGACAACGGCAACCGCCGCCAGCAGAATCATACCCTGATAAAAACTCAGCAGGCACCACGGTGTCTTATAGGGTATCGCCGAATAAACGACGGTCATTATCACAGTGTAACAGGCAATAAATTTAAGCAGGTTTGAATCGAGGCCGGATACGCCCCGCCTGCTTATAATAACTAACAGGCCTACTAAAGCCATTACCACTATAAACCCTTCAGTCCACGGCGGCCCCATCCCGGCCTTACTATAAATCAGCAACTGCAAATAATAATACCACGGATAAATATGAAGCTGATTATGACCCGCTCGCTCAAAATATATGGTGTAGGTTCTGAATGAATCGAGCAATCCGGCCGGATTTTTGAAAAAGGAAGAATAAAATAATCCCCATACAACTATCGCACCAATAATCGCCAAAACCAAATGACCGGGGCGCACCAGATTAAGCGTCGCCCTGCCGTCTTTGCGAGTCAACAGCGCAATCGCCAAAGCAACTATAACCGCACCAAAAGCAATGACGGACGTTTCTTTTGTGGCAAAGCACAACGCCGCAAATACCCCCGTCCGCAGCGCCCATATCCACTTTGGGCTGCGAGCATACCTGTATCCCGATACAATCATCCCGAAAGTAAAACAAACAAGCAGCATTTCCGGGATATAATATCGGCTGTAAAAAACAAACGCGGGCGAAATCGCCGTAAGCGCAGCGGCAACCACCGCGACAGGTCTGCCAAGACCATCCATCAGCAACAAAGGCATCAGGACTAAAATCAGTCCGAAAAATACCGGCACAATTCGCAGCGTTATTTCTGTAAGTGAAGCGTAGGTATGCTGGCCGGAAAGCAACGCGGAAACCAGCGTAAAATAATTCAGCGTCGGCCCGTGGAATTCGGTCGGGTCGTAGCGATAGTTGTTTGCCTCGAGAAGCTGCCCGAATCGGTAAGCGTGGACCGCTTCATCGCCGTGCATCGGGCGGATATCCAAACGGGAAATCCGCAATGCTGCGGCCAAAATCAGAACGGCTGATACTGCAAGCCAGTATCTCATCTACTTCATTTCGCAGGCGTTCCGTAAACCTCGACCTCAATATAATTATTCAGGTCGTTAGCGCTGTTGCCATTGCTGTAACACCTAACATACCGGCCCACCACGCCTTTGGCGTCGATGAGCTTGCCCTCGGATGTCTCGACATAATTCCTGTCTTTGCCGGCGCCGAGGCCCATTGTGTTGTCCGTGTCATTGTTGAAAATAGTCTGGACGTTCTTAATAAAATCTGGGTCGCCGGCGACCTGCACAATCACGTCCTTATAAACACGGGCCTGCTTGTGATAATGCCACACTACAACGGCATAGATATTGTATGACGCCCCAAGGTCGATGGTTATATTTTGTTTTAACGGGCCTAATTCGACGTAGCTGCCGTCTGTCGCTTCTTTGTCCCCGTCGGTAATCATCTCGATTTCGCCGATAATCGGCTGCTCATCCGAGCTTTTCACCGGCTTCTTAAAAGCAACATTTGTCGTCCCCTTTGGGGCGTAAAACGGCTCCCTGGGTTTACCTATCGGCTTTTCGAGATTCGCGATGCCCTGAAAATTCTGCGGCGTACCCACAAACTGCGGCTTGGGCAAAACCAGCGGTATAGGCACTAAATCGCTGGCGGGCTTTGACTCGACGACATTGGTATCCGTTGCCGGGGCATTGCCGTCGGCGGATTTGGGCCCAGCTTTCAGTGTTGCCGCGGCAACTAATCCCAAAAGTATTACCAACGCTATACTTGCTGTTATGCGAATGCTTTTGCGTGCCATTTTGCGTATATCTCCTTCGTTAAAATTAGTCAAACCACCCACAAAACCAATAAAAGGGTTTATTCATTTTATTGATTCAGCAGCGTCTTGTCAATCGCAACCGGGCTTCGGCTACTTGTACATCTCATCAAAATACTTCTGGGCGGCCACAACCGCGGCACGCATCATATCCTCGGCCTTTGCGGTCTCGCGTTTGGCAAGTAAAGCCATCAACGCCTTTGTATTCAGTCCTTTGGCGGCCTTTTCGCACGCCTCCCAGCTCAATACGCTTCTGATAACCCTGTCGATTCCCTGCTCAGCGTTGTCATACGCACGGGTCTGCATATCGTGGCCCTTCCAACGGGCATATCCCGCCTGCTGAATAAGCCCCGCAATCGCGATATTCATACCGTTGATTCTCGCGCCGTGGTCGATATCATACTTACCAGGCCCGCCGAGAATTATCCCGTCGTTGTAACCCTGGCTGTTAAGGTGCATATGCACCATCATACCGTTATCAAGCTCCTCAACACTGTCGTAAACGTGGTCCAGCCCAATCATTTCCGAATGGCCGAATTCCTTGTTGACGCCCTTGTTCTTTCTCGGTACGCCGAATTCCTCCTCGATTCTCCTCCAGAACAATATCGCGCTTGCCACCGTCGGTATCAGCATCGCCGGGTGCCCCTCGTTTGGCTTCGGCTCAAATCCGATATGCAGATTGCCGCCCTTTTTCTGCTCGTACTTGCAAAGCCCCGCGACGCTTTCCTTGAGGTTCTGATACATCTGCTTAACGCCCACAGTCGCGATATCGTATCCAAACGAGCCGTTCCAAATCACAAACGACGGCGCCTTTTTGATATCAGGATGCCAGGCCTTCCTCAGTGTCCCGTAAGCAAGGTCAACGGTTCTTGTCCCCAGTTCCTCAGCGGCCTTACGCTCATTTGGGTCCAGCGACGCTATGCCGCCATAAGCGAAGTGGCTGTGAGCGCCGGGCGTTATCATCGCCAGATACAATTTATTGCTAATAAGCGCATCCGCCACGGCCTCGGCGTTGTTTTCATCAACCTCAGCGTCAACGTGCATCTCGATAGCCAACTCGACATTTTTCGGCAGTCGCGGCCTGACCTTTTTAGCCGTCAACTCAATCATTTCAGGCGTGCCGAATGACCCGCCCCATTCCGGCCTCATATCACCAGGCACAAAACCGCCCTTACCCGCATTAAACGTCCATCTGCATATACTGTGTAATGATTTCCCTTCGGGGCTCTTCACTTCGCTTCGTGTCTCAGCCATTTCACCTGCTCCTTATTAGATTGTCTGTCATATTTTTACTGTAACTGCTGTTTTAGAATCCCAAACCATTTCTTATAAGCGTTTTCGTATGCTGCTGTCAATTTCTTATTTGGCTCTATTTTCTTTACAGGTTTCAGGCCCGCGAACGCGTCTTTGGCGTCTCTGTATAACCCGGCGCCGATTCCAGCCCCGCGTGCGGCCCCCTGTGAACCGTCGGTGTTATACAATTCCACAACCGACTTTGTAACCGTCGCAAACGCCTCGGCAAAAATAGGGCTAAGGAACATATTTGCGCAACCCGCCCTGACCGTCCGCACCTCAACGCCCGCACCTCTCATAATCTCAAGCCCGTAATTTAGTGCAAAGACAATTCCCTCCTGCCCGGCCCGCAGCAAATGCGACTTGTTGTGAATATTGAAATTCAGGCCGTGTATCGAAGCACCGAGATTTTTGTTTTCGAGAGTCCGCTCCGCGCCGTTGCCATAAGGCAAAATCACAAGACCATCAGAGCCGACCGGAACTTTTTCCGCAAGAGCGTTCATTTCAGGATAATCAATCGCCCCCGTGTTGTGCTTTAGCCAGCTATTAAGTATTCCCGTGCCGTTTACGCAAAGCAGCACGCCGTATCTTGGCTTGTCCGCGCTGTGATTGACGTGAACAAACGTATTGACCCTCGATTTGGCGTCGTATTTCGCCTTGGCGGTGATTCCATACACAACTCCCGATGTCCCCGCGGTAGCCGCTATCTCACCGGGATTGAGAACATTCAGTGATAGCGCGTTATTCGGCTGGTCGCCCGCCCTGTAAGAAACAATAGTGCCCGCCTTCAATCCCAGCAAATTGGCTGATTCCTTCGTAAGATGCCCCTGAACCGAAAACGTCGGCATCGCCTCCGCGACAAGATTTTGCGAAATACCATATTGTCCGCAAACAAGCTGTGCCGGCCCTTCCTCCTTGAAGTCCCACATTATGCCTTCCGAAAGCCCAGATGGCGTGGTCTTGACTTCGCCGGTCATCTTCATCGCAATATAATCGCCGGGGAGCATCATCTTATAAATCTTCGCGTAAATCTTCGGCTCGTTGTCTTTGACCCATTTGAGTTTTGACGCGGTGAAGTTACCGGGGGAATTCAAAAGATGCGTCAGGCATTTTTTCTCACCGATACTTTTCATCGCCTTTTTTCCGATTTCGACCGCTCTGCTGTCGCACCAGATTATCGCGGGCCTGAGAACCTCGTGTTTGGCGTCAATAACCACCAGACCGTGCATCTGGTACGATATTCCGATTGCCCTGACGTCTCCCGCGGCGAAATTGGTCTGCGCTTTTATCTTTTGTGTGGCAGCAACGACATTATCCCACCAGGTTTGCGGGTGCTGTTCCGCCCAGCCGGGCTTTTTCGCGATGATTTCCATCTCCCTGTCCGGCACTGTCGCCGACGCGAGTACTTTGCCTGATTCCGCTTCCATCAGCGTCGCCTTTATCGACGAGCTGCCAATATCATAACCGAATAATAATGCCATCAATTCACTCCTTCACAACTATTATTATTTCACAAACACCACGGCGACCTCATCGGCCGGGCCAGCATTTTATCCGCTTCAGCGTCATTTATAAAGTGTTCTCCTGCCGGGTCCCACCGCAGTTTCCTGCCGAGCCGAACTGCGATACCGCCTAAGTGACAAACCGTGGCTGAACGATGTCCTGTTTCGACGTCCGCAGCCGGCTTTGTCCGCAGCCGAACACAATCAAGAAAATTCTGATGATGGTCTTTGCTGCGATAAAGATGAACTTCATCCGGTCCTGTTGTTGACTGAACAATCGACGCCGGCTGCGAGAAAAAACTCTCCCGGCTTACAAATATCCAACCCTCGGTCCCCTCAAAGCGGACAGGTGATTCCTGGATTCCTGCTTTGCCCGTTGTGCATAACAGGCGAACCCCATTGGCGTATTTGTATTCTATGTCATAACGCAACGGCGTTTCAAACAGTCCTTCTTTAGGAAACTCGCCTGTCCCGCTGACCTCCACAGGGCCGGTCAAATCTGTGCCGTTACCCCACTGAGCGATATCGATCGCGTGCGCTCCCCAGTTTGTCAATTGTCCCCATCCGAAATCATAAATAAAATGCCAGTTGTAATGACATCCCTGCTGGATATAAGGCCTGTATTGTGCGGGCCCCAGCCACAGGTCATAATCCAAACCCGCCGGCGGCGGCTCAACTTTCCATGTAAGCGGATTGGGCCTGCTGTTTTCCGGGATTTCGACTTTGATTGTTTGCAGCTTCCCGATTCTGCCGTTGCGAACAAGCTCGCAGGCCTGCCTGAAATTATTATCCGACCGCTGATGGCTCCCCGTTTGTAAAACACGCTCGTATCGTTTTACGATATCGCACAACATCCTGCCTTCGGCAACGTTGTAAGCGAGCGGCTTTTCGCAATATATGTCTTTGCCCGCCTTTGCCGCGGCGATTGATATGGGCACATGCCACTGGTCAGGCGTGCAAACCACTACCGCGTCAACGTCCTGTCGAGCAAGCAATTCGCGAAAATCATTATATGACGAATCTGCGGACAATTTGCCTATTTTTCTCGCCTCTTCACGATGTGCATAATCAACATCACAAACGGCTGTTACCTGTGCAGACGGCTTACGCAAAAACGCCTTAAGGTTCAATATACCCTGGCTGCCAGTGCCGATTATCCCGATTGTAATCCTGTTGCTCGGCACGTTTTCGCCAAATACCGAAGATGGAACGATAACAGGCAACGCGCACACCACGCCTGCGACAAATCCTTTCCGCAAAAAAACCCGTCTTGATAATCTGTAATATTTTTCAGTCATTTTTTAGCGTTAAAATAAAACGGCAGAGACCCTAAGTCCAAGGCCCCTGCCGTATAATCAGTTCATAAGAACAATCGCGGACAGCTACTTGTTCTGCGTCATCTCAACAACTGCCGGCTGTAAACCCGCCTTGGCTAAAACCGCGTAAACAACAAGGCCGATAAAGAACGCAATCACCGGGGCCGGACTGATAAAACCGAACTTTTCGGCGTTAATCGTCGGCAGTATCGCAACGACAAATCCAATCGCCCAGGAGATATATCCAGCCATGTTGATTCCCTTGCGAGGCCCCGCCCACTTCTTGCCGCTCAGGAAATAATCCGCTACCATCGCGCCGCAAATCGGTCCGAATGACGCGCCGATAATGCTGAAAACCCCGACAAGATTCAGTGCCTTGCCCGTCGCCGCGAGAATAATCGCAATAACTCCGCCAATCGAAACCATAACGACCTTATTGGCCTTCGGGAACATCGTGCCGATACTGTTGGCTGCTATAAATGTACTGAAACACGCGGGAGCAAAACTCGCTATCGCAAACAGTACGAACATCGACTTTGCCAAAGCCCCTCCCTGTGCGCTGATAACGCTGTCAAAGGAAAAACTCGTCATCGCCGGATTGGCCGCGTGGGCGCCTGCTACGGCTATTAAAGGCAAACCACCCGCCACTATTATCGCCAGCATTATGCCCACAACACCGCCTAATTGAACGTCTTTCGCGTTGCGATTCCCCATCCCGAAATCGACGCCCGCCGCCCCCGCTGTTGCAAAGAAGCCCACAACAATGGTTATAATCGTCAGAAATCCCTCAGACGCGTCTGCGCCGGGTGTTGGCTTAAAATTCCCCGCCGAGCCGACGTTGGTAAAAAACACAAGCAGAATCATAACCAACGGAACAATCGGCAGGAATGTCGAGACCTTGCCGACATACTGAATCCCCTTAAGCGCGACAAACACAGCCAGGACCGTCCAGATTATTGACACGATGATAAACGGAGTCGTTCCAGGCGAAGCATCGTATCCCAATGCCTGGAGGATAAAACTTGTCGATACGGCTGAATTGACCGCAAGCCAGCCGAACTGCAAAAGTCCCATCAGCAACCCGGGCATTAAAAAACCGCCCACTGTGCCATACGTCGATGAGCCGACAACGTAAAGCGGGTAACCCGTCTTCATACCCAAAAGACCGGGAACAAGGTAAAACAGGAAATAACATATCAGGGCGCCAACAACCAGCCCGAGTAAGCTTAAGCCCAGACCAGCTTTCGACAGCGTCCCGTCGGCTATCTTCATATAAAAGACGACCCACAGGAAGATGCCCGCGTAAACAGGCGCTGTGCCCTTAAACCACGGCGCTCGCTTGTCGGCAGGGTTTGGCTTTGCCATACCAAGGTAACTTGGCAGCATTCCGTTACTCATAATCTGTTCTCCTAACTATAAATTCATATTTGCATAACCCGGCCAAACATAGCCGGGGACATTCGCGCCAGCCAATGAATCACTTCGCAGCGGTCCTGTTCATCTCGGTCATCGCCGCAAGATACAGATATATAATCGCAAATAATGACAAGAGCAACGTGCTGTAACGATGAATTTGCAGCAGCACTTCCTGACCATGCGTACCGAAAATCGGGAACATACTCACTACCGCGCTAAGAATCACCGGCAGCGACATCGTCAAAATCACCCAGAAGCATATCCGCAGCTTAAGCTCGTGCTTTTCGGGAGCAGCTGTGCTTTTCGGATTGCGGCCAACAATCCTGTTAAGCAAAGGCCAGTAGTTTTTGTCTAATCGATTCCTGTCCGCCCACAGGATAGCGAGTATCGCCATACAAGCCGCGAAAACCGGCGCAGTCGTCGCATGAATCATCAGCCACCAGCCCGTTATTGACTTACCCAGGAAAATCATCGGCGTAAAACCCGTAATCACCAGCACAACAAAACATAAAATCGCAAGCAGGAACACTAATTTTCTCAGCACGCCGACCAAACTCCATTTCTGCTCGATGAAGAAGAGCGTCTTAACGAAAACCACCAGCCGCAGCGGGTCAAGTATGCGCAGTCCCCTGTCTTTGCCGAAGACGTCATCGAACTTCGGCTTTGATGCGATAAAGTGCAGCAGTATCGCTGCGACCACTGCCGCGAACCCGGCCTCAGCCACCGTGCGAAACATACTGACGTCCATCAACCAGCTCACTTCTCGTCTCCAACAACGACCTTAGCCACAAAACCAAGTGCCTTCAACGCATACAGGACCAGCACGCCCATAATAACCAGCGATGACAGAATCGCCACGACCTTCAGCCACGGCCTGAACACAAATGAGAACGCGAACGCCCTGGTATAACACCGCGGCAGGTTTTCAAAAGCAACCATTTCCCTGCCGGTAAGATTTTTCAAAGGCGAATCAACCGAAACAAGCCCGAATAAAAACGGCGAATTTGTCGTATGACAATCCTGGCAGTTGCGAACTCCCAGCGCCTGGGCCGCGGGCCTGACGTCGTGCGCTATCGGCCACATATACGGTTTCGCCATTTTACTGTCCGCCGACACAAGTTTTCCGCCCGCATCCAGCGAATACAGTTTGCCTCCCGTGACATAAACCGGCTTGGCGCCCGCCTCAACTTTTTCGCCAAGGGCCGTCAGAATTTTAATAACGTCTTCGTCTTTCAATTCAGGCCAACTGCCCGTCTTTGAAAATGCCGCCTTCGTGATTACCCTTGAAGTGGCCGACTTGACGGTTTCCATCGCTAAAGGCGTTACATTGCCGTCGCTCATCGTCGCCCAGTAAGCGGGCCAGAAAAGTTTGAATACTCCGATTTTGCCGTCCTGTCCCTTCGCGAAAACCGGGTACAGCAGATGAGGCAGGATTTCGCCTTCCTTGCTCGCGCCTGCGATACCCAGCGCATTCGCCCTCGCGGTCTTTGTCCGTATCGTCTCATTCGTGGGCCACGGGCCTGAATGACATGCCGTGCAGCTCAACTTGTCAAAATGTGAAGGCGGAATACCCGCGTGCTTCGGCGTCGGCGCGGCAAATCGTCCGGCAACGGGTTTCTCACCGTTCTTGCCGATGTGACAACCCTCGCACGATGAAATCGTTGTTAAAGGATTATTGCTGTCCCGCGATTCGACCGCGTACCCTCGGATGATATTATGTTCAAGACCATTGCGATGGCAATCCACGCAAATCAATCCCGAGGCAACATGGACGTCCTCATCCGTAAACCACTTCTCCGTTTTGCCGTCGCGGACATCAACATTCGAATGACAAAAATAACATCGCTGCTTCGGTGGCTCTCTGCGAATATCAAAACCCGCCCAGTCATTGTGGCCAAACGCCTCTTTGCGATACGCCACAACGGGCGGCTTTAATTTTGAATCGCCGGACGTGAAAGGAGCTCTGAAATCATATTCGTTGGGCAATCCCTTTACCGAGCCAGTTACATAAGCGAACTCGCAGGACGACGTCGCCGCCCAGCGGTAATTGCCGCGAAGAATTACCTGTATCGCGTAACCGCTCGCCCCGCCCATATCCTGCCCGGGGTTGCCGTCGTGGCAGGCAAGGCAGTTTATCTCCAGCTTGCCGGTAACATCCGAACGCAAGGCCTCTTCGGGATTATCGCTTTTATCGACCATTTCACCGATACCGCCCCCCGGCATCTGCCTGCCGAATGACTGCAAAAACGCCATCGGCGTCAGCCCTATCTGCTCAGGCCTGAATGTCCCCGGCCATTTACGGTATGACAGTGGTATCTGAGTCGCGCTTGTCGGGTCCGCGAATATCCACGGCTGCCCTTTGCGGCCCGGGTTAACATTCGGGTCAATCGCGTTGAAATGCCAGCCGGTGCTGATTTTGTCGTAACTATGGCACGCCCCGCATGTCTGTTTCGTTGAAAACGGCAGCACAGGGTCTGAATCGGGGTGAATCTGGTCCGGCTCTTTGCCCACCACCGGTTCGGCAAGCAGCGGTATTAAATGAACGAAATTACTTCTGCTGCCGTCGGGAGTGTCGCCAAGTTTCGCCTCCGCACCGACAGCGATCCCTGTCGCCAGTACGATTACTAAAAGCAATGCCTTGGCAATCAATCCGTTTCTCAATGTTCAATCAGTCCTTTGAACCGTTAAACCTTAAATTCTTCCGGCTTGAATTCCAGTTTGCAGCCCGCCTCAACCGCATCATTAACCTTCAGAACCGTCGCCGCGGTCTCGTATCCAACCTCGGCCGGGCAGTTTAGTTTCCCTTTGCCGCGGACCGCGTTAAAGAAATTCTCCAAATGCGGCTTGTGATACAAGTCCTTGAATTCTACGCCGATTTTATACATATCCGGAATCGGCGACTCACGAACATCCACAAGTGCGCCTGAGTCCGATTTTTCTTCCTTCTTTTCAGGAGGCGCAAGCAGGAAACCGTTCTTGACCCACTGGTCCCACTGCGGGGCCGTCGGCTCACGATACGCCTCGCCCCTGCTGCCCGCTTCTGAAATAAGCAGCGAACCCTGGTCGCCCATAAACACCTCGTAGTAACCCTGATAACAGTTGGTAGTGATTGTCTGGTAAAATGCCCTGACAACCCCCTTCTTCGTTTCGTAGGTATAAACCGCCATTACATTGTCATACCACTCGTGGTCTTTCTTGTTGTAGTAATCTGTCCCTCCGCTGGCAATAACAACCTTAGGAGCCGTTTCGAGGAACCAGTTGTATACATCAATCTGGTGCGAGCCGAGGTCAACTATCGGCCCGCCGCCAAGTCCCTTATACCATCGCCAGTTGCGGAATTGCTCCATCGATTTGAAACCGTATTTGTTCAGCGTCGCCTCATCAATTTCCTTGCCTTTCGGGAAACCTTGTATCGGCTGAACCGAGCGATTCCACTGCCCGTTGACCGTCGTAATACGACCGAGGATGCCCGCCTCTTTCAGGAGCTTATTATAACAGTGAAGATATCGCGGATTACTTCGCCGCTGATGCCCTATCTGAAGCAGTTTGCCCGTCTCTTTCGCCGCCACAACCATCTTGCGGGCGCCATCCAGCGTGTTCGACATCTCCTTCTCGCAATAAACATGCAATCCGGCTTTCAGGCACGCCACTGTCTGCTCTGAATGCCAGAAATCAGGCGTCGCGATTATGACCGCCTGCAAATCCTTTTCCTTGGCAAGCATCTCCTGATAGTCAACATATACGTTATGCTCCTGCTTGTATGCCTTCAGGAATCTCGACGCGTTTTGCTGATTGAAACTCGTCCAGATATCGCACAGTGCTTTGAACCTCAGGCCCGGTATTTTCACCGCCGACTCAAGCAGCACCCTGCCCTCGTCGCCCACTCCTATTATTGCCACGTTTATATCGTCCGATTTGGCGACGGCTCCTGTTTCCCCAAGAACCATCGGCGAAAAAATCAGCCCCGCCCCGACCGCTGCCGTCGAACGAATGAATTCCCGCCTGTTAAGCCCCGTTGATGTCCTATTTTCGTTCATTTTAGCCCTTTTCAAAACCTAACCAAACGCACTTCCACCCCGCCCCACAACGCGATTAAATAATACCTAATTTCCGCCCGCATGGCAACTACAAAGTCCAGCCCTCGCGGTACTGGCGGCCAAGAAGCTCATTGGCATCCGGGATATTGGTTATTTTCATATTTGGCCCGTCCCACTCAATCCGCTTACCCGTGCGTATTGCGACATTGCCCAGCAGGACGGTCTCCGTCAGAGGCCCCGCATATTCGAAATTCGAGCACGCCGCAGTCCCGCCCTTGCAGGCGTCAATCCAGTTCTGCTCATGTGTGCCGGCTATTCGCGGTATGCTCTTGGCCGGCCGCTGGTAATCCTTCATTCGCGACTCAGGAATAATTCGCCCTTCCACTATCGTTCCCTTGTCGCCGATGAAAATAACGCCGTTGTCTCCGAGATTACGTTCTTTTTCCAGCCCCGCCGGTCGAGGTGGCTTCAATCCGCCGTCATACCACGTCAGATTCACCGCAGGCAAATCCCCGCGAGCCGGAAATTCGTAACGGACAATCGACGCATCCGGATACGTCTCCTTATTTTTCATCCTCTCCCAGTTCTTAACCACACGCGATGAAACGCACGCCTCAACAGCAGTCGGTCTGTCCAGCTTCAACGCCCAATACGCGTGGTCCATTATATGACAGCCCATATCCCCCAGCGCGCCAGTCCCGAAATCCTGCCAGCCACGCCACGCAAACGGGTGATAAACAGGATTATATGCTCGAACAGGCGCAGGCCCCAGCCAGTTGTCCCAGTCCAGCCCTTCAGGCATCGCCGGCGAATTAGCCGGCCGAACTATGCCCTGCGCCCAGTATGGCCTGTCCGTCCAGGCATACACCTCGCGAATCTGCCCTACCGCCCCCGACCATATCATTTCACACAGCACCCGAATATCTTCGCTCGAATGTCCCTGGTTGCCCATCTGGGTGGCAACCTTCGCCTCTCGCGCCGCCGCCGTCAGTTTACGCGCCTCTTCTATTGACCACGTCAGCGGCTTCTGCACATATACGTGCTTGCCCATTTTGATTGCCGCCATAGCAATCGTCGCGTGCGTATGGTCAGGCGTCGCAATCACCACCGCGTCGATATCCTTCACCTCGTCTAACATCTTGCGAAAATCTTTGTATTTTTTCACGTTCGGATGGCCCTGAAAAACCGGCCCCGCGTAATTCCAGTCAACGTCGCAAAGCGCAACGATATTCTCGCCTTCGCAGGCCTTCAAGTTCTCCTTGCCCTGACCGCCTATACCCACCGAGGCGATATTGAGCTTTTCGCTTGGCGGCTTGAAACCCGCCCCGCCCAGAACAAACCTCGGCAAAATCGTAAAGCCCGCTATCGCAGACACGGTCCCCTTCACGAAACTCCTGCGTGAAATCCCGTTACTATTCATAAACCAATCCCAAGTTTAACAACCCATTTTCACAACTGTTATTCCCGTGAACCCGTCCTGAGCTTGTCGAAGGAAGCAGGAATCCAGAAGCTATAAAATGGTTTGTAGTTATATCGTCCAGCCCGCTCGATAAGGCGGATTAACGAACGCATTGGCGGTCTCGTCATTGGTAAACTTCATATTTTCGCCGTCCCATTCGAGCACCTTATATGGGTTCATCATCGCCAGATTTCCCATCACCACCGTTTCCGTGAATGGCCCCGAATACTCGAAATTCGAGCTTGCCGCGATACCACCCTTGCAGGCCTCAATCCAGCTCTTCTCGTGACCGTCAATGCCGTCTTTGATTCTCGGCAGCGTCTTCGCCGGCCTCTTGTATGCCTCCATTTTGCTTTCCGGTATCAAACGCGGGTTCATACCGTAACAGCCGCACATCAATTTGCCCTTGTCCCCGACAAACAGCACGCCGCCGTCATCATCTCCCATCATCCGGCCCGGCTCAAGCTCTTCCGGTCTCGCCGGCATAAGCCCGCCATCATACCAGTTAATTTTCACTTCAGGCATATTGCCTCGCGCCGGGAATTTATAGCGAACGATGCTTGCCTGCGGATACGTCTCTCGCACACCTACCTTGCCCCAGCCCTCGCCCGACATCCTCGTCGATGTACACGCCTCGACGCTTATCGGGTATTTCAGCTTCAACGCCCAGAATGCCGGGTCAAGAATATGACACGCCATATCGGCTAAAGCCCCGCCTCCGAAGTCCACCCACGCCCTCCACGCAAAAGGATGATACGCCGGGTTATATGGTCTCTCCGGAGCAGGCCCAAGCCAGAGGTCCCAGTCAAATCCCTCTGGAATCGGTGGCGTTTCTTTCGGCCTGTCGATTCCCTGCGCCCACACTGGCCTGTTTGTCCACGCGTGAACCTCCCGCACAGGCCCAATCGCCCCGTCCCATATCCACTCACACATCAGCCGAATTCCCTCGCCCGAATGTCCCTGGTTACCCATCTGGCTCGCTACCTTATACTGTCTCGCCGCCTCGGTTAGTTTCCTCGCCTCATAAACCGTACGCGTCAGTGGTTTCTGCACATATACGTGCTTACCCATCTTTATCGCCATCATCGCCGCCACCGTGTGCGTATGGTCAGGCGTCGCGACTATCACCGCGTCGATATTCTTCATCTCTTCGAGCATCTTGCGAAAATCTTTATACTTCTTCGCGTCGGGATAATCGTTGAAAACTCTTACCGTCCCCGGCAGTTTCTCGTCAACGTCGCAAAGCGCAACTATATTCTCACCCGCGTCCGCGCATCTGCGGGTATTATTGCCTCCCATACCGCCCACGCCGATTGTCGCGATGTTCAGCTTTTCGCTGGGCGGCTTTTTACCATCCATTCCCAGCACATAACTCGGAATAATCGTAAACGCCCCTGCCGCCATCGCCGAACCCAGCAGTTGCCTCCGTGAAATGCCGTATCCCTTTTCTTTGCCGACGTTTTCATTAGTCATAATAAGGTCTCCTGTTTAGTATCGCGTATAAAACCGTTATTTGCCCTGTTTAAGCAGTTTCTGCGCCCGTTCACGCACCGACTCATTAGTCGTGCCGTCAATCACCTTCTGCAGCGTCTCTTTTGTTTCTCTCGAATGTCCCTTCATAGTCGCTTCTGCTATCTTAACCACCGCCGCCTCGGCCTCCTCCTTCAAATCCTTATCATCGAGATAGCCCGCTGCCATTTGCATCGCCTCAAAACTTTCCGTGCTCCCAAGGCCCGACAGCACCATTTTTTTCTCGGAAACATCCGCCGCAAGCGCCATCGCGTCTTTATACATCTTCATCGTCTCTTCCGCAGGCCTGTTGCTCTTCAATCCCGCCAGCCGGACGTAACCGCGAAGAGCTAATGTCTTGTGAACCTGGTTCTCAGACATCTGCGCAACCTTCAGCAAATCCGCCGCAGGTGCCGCAGTTGGCCAGTCCGAAAGTGCCCTCACCGCCGCGTCCTTAATCTTGTCTTCTTTGTCCCCAAGCGATTCCCGCAGAACCGGCAACGCTGCCTCGTCGCCAATCTTTCCCAGAACGCTCAGCAGCGAACATTTCGAGTCCACGTCTTTCGCCGTTGGCAATGCCGCAAGAACTGCTTGTCCCTGCCCTTTGTCCTCTGCAATTTTATGAGCCACAACTACTACCGTCTTTTCAAGCTCACCCCTGTCATTGCCCGTGGCTGCCAATTGCAGTTCGATAAGTGCAGCCATATCCTGCGGCTCCGCCAGCGCTCGCAGCGCCTTGATTGATTCTATTCTCACCTTCGCGTCCGCGTCTTTAGCTGTCTTCATCAGCACGGGCACCGATTTCTTTATATCCCGTTGTTCGCAGCTGCGAACAAGCTCGACCTTCGCCTTTGGCTCGGCATCAGGAAGTTTCTTCAAAATCGCGTCGTCAATGTCAGGACCGCGCAGCCGATATAAGCTCTCCTGTGCCGCCTTTTGCTCTTCGCCGCCGCTCGAAACCGCTGCCGCTACAAGCATATCAATAGACGATACGTCGCCTAATATCCCCATCGCCCTCAAAGCTGTAACACGCACAGCCGTATCCTTGCTCTTGACCGCCGACAGAACCACCGGTAGCGCGACCTTGTCCCCACAATCCGCCAGGGCTGAAATTAATTGTAACTGTTGCGTGGTTTCCAGATTTGGCATCTGCTCCGCAGCCACCTTTATCACATTGGTCTTCGCCACGTCTTTCAGCGTCGCTATCGCCACTGTTTGAATCGGCTTGTCGGCTGATTTCAGCATCTCAACAATCAATTCGCCCGTCTTGTCGCCAGCAGTCACAATCATACCTCTCGCCGCCGCTACGCGGATAATCATTGGTTCGCTTGCGGCGTATAACTGTTTATAAATCGCCCCCGCCGCTTCCTTCTCCCCCTTGGTCGTCAATCGGTCCGCACACCGCAAATATGCGTTAGTCGCCGCCGTCTTAACCGCGCCTGTCGCCTTGTCTTTTACCTTGGCAATCGCGTCCGTAGAGCTCTTGTCGTCTATCCTTCCAAGTGCAGCAACCGCCGCGACCGCGACCGTCTCATTTGCGTCATTAGTCAGTTTCGCCAGCTGCTCGACCGCCTTCTTGTCCCCGCGAACCCCAAGCGTATTTATGATTCCAACCTTTGCTTTGCCTTCGGACTTCGATAATGTCTGCCGCAGCGCATCATCAACTGCCGCCCCGGGTATCCGCTCAAGGGCATATCTCGCAATATCCGAAACCTTCTCATCCGTCAGCATCGAAGCCAGTGCAGGAACCGACGCCTCCGTCCCGGCAATGCTCAGCTCCCTGCACACAAAATCCTTCGCCGCGTAACTGGCGTCCGATTTGAGAAAATCATCAAGCTGCTTCTCCATCGCCTTCATTTCGGGTTTACCGCTCGCTTCGCGAATCATACCGCTGATTTTGATAAGGTCCACCCGGCTTTTATTGAAATCATACGTCTTGATATTGTTTAACAACTGGCCAAATTCGTTGGAATCGGCAGCGTATATCACTCCGCCAAAACACAAAACAACGGCCGCAACAACTGAAACTTTTAACAGGCGATTCATATTTTCTTCCTTTCTTATTTGCCTTCTTTAATAGGCGTCGCGTCAACTTTTAAATCACCCAGCGCAAACTGGATGCCGTCAAGCTCATACTGCAGTATGGCGGGACGATAATATATCTCGTTATTATGACCAAGTCCGCAGAAAAATATCCTCCCCTTGCCGTAATCTTTTATCCAGCTCACAGGCATGTCCCGGTCGCTCTCCATTGCTCCTTTTGCGTTCTTCGTCGCAGGGTCATCAAAATCGAGCGCCAGCAAAATACGACGGTTCTCAACCCGGCTAAGCTTCTTCTGGCGATAAATCTCGTCCCTGACCTTGAAACCCTCTCCCTTAAACGACGCGTTCAGCGGGTGATTCGGCTCATAATTCTTTATCGCCCAAACCCCATTGGCTGTCCACGGGTGCGCGATAAACTGCCCGCCAATCATTTCCGCCGCCTCGGGCCAGTTGTAAAAATTATCCGTCGCAGCGTGTAAACCGATGATGCCCTTCCCGCCCTTCACGAAATCCATCAGCGCCTGTCTCTGCCCCGGCTCATTGAACTCCAGCTTCGTCGTACTGTTAAACAATATCGCGTCAAACTCCGCCAGCTTCTTCGCGTCGAACATATTCATATCGTCGCTGAAAACCACGCTGTATGCCCCGGTCTTTTTGCCCATAATCTCAATCGCCTTGTTCGCTACAGGTATGCTCTCGTGGTAATAACCCCTGCAAAGCCAGAATACTAATATCTTTCTCGCCTTTAGAGGTTTGGCGGTTGCTTTTTCCGGAGCCGCCGCCTCAATCTTAGCCGTCATCTCATCCGACACCGGCTTTAGTACCTTCGGCGAACCGTCCGCCATAACGTTTTTCGCAAAAACCATAATAACTCCCAGTGCTATAACAGTCGTTAATATGAAATTTTTCATCTTTCTTTCCTTAACTATTCGCAATACGTTGCCGATGCGAGCCGCGCGACCGCAACCGTATAACGTTTCTTATTTACATATACAAATGCCACGGGCTTCTCATAGGCCGTGACAACATCCGGCTGGCCTCTTCATCGCCGATGATAACCTCTTTTTCCGGGTCCCATTTCAGCTTCCTGCCCGTCAGCATCGAAATCTCGCCTAAGAGCGCAGGCGTCAGCGACCGGTGAGCAATTTCCGCCGGCGCAATCGTCTCCCGCCTGCTTTTTATGCAGTCCAGAAAATTCTGAAAATGGTCCTTGCTCTCGTATAAATGAATCTCGTTTGGCCCTATTACCTCGTCCACCACGCTCTTTGGTTCCGCGTGTATCGGCTCATCTCGCGTAACGTGCAGCCAGCCCTTGTCCCCGTACCAGCATGTCCCCATACCGTGAGGAAGCTGCCTGTCGTTTGCGATTATCATCGTCAGCCCGTTCGCGTATTTCGTCGTTACCTTGTATTGATAAGGAACGTTAAATATCCCGTCCTTCGGATATGTCCCGTGCCCCTCGACCTCAACAGGTCCCGTTCTCTCCAAATCAAGTGCCCAGTGCGCGATATCAATATGATGCCCCGCCCAGTCCGTCATCTGCCCGCCCGAATAATCCATAATCCACCGCCAGTCCCAGTGCAAAATTCCCCTAAACGGCACCCACGGTGCGGGCCCCAGCCACATATTCCAGTCAACCCCCTCAGGCACCGGCTTAATCGATTCGTTGCCTCGCGTGCTGCCCGTCGGCAAACCAACCTCAACCGTATGAACCTTGCCTATCCTCCCGTTGCGCACAAGCTCGCACGCCCGCCGGAAATTATACACCGACCGCTGCCAGCTCCCCGTTTGCCAAATTCTCCCGTATCGCTTCACCGCGTCGCATATCGCCTGCCCTTCGCGAATCGTCCGCGCCAGCGGCTTTTGACCGTAAATATCCTTCCCCGCCTCAGCAGCCATTATTGCAGGTATCGAATGCCAGTGGTCAGGTATCGCCGTCGATATTATGTCTATATCGCTTCGCGCTATCATATCGCGAAAATCACCATACGTCTTGCAGTCGTTGTTCCCGTATTTCAGGTCCGTCTCCGCCTTTGCGGTCTTCTGGTGTTTGACATCGATATCGCACAGGGCCACAACCAGCGCCTCCGGCTTATCCAGGAATCCTCGCATGTCCCAGGTCCCCTGGCTGCCGACTCCAATCATCCCCACGTGCAGCCGGTTGCTCGGCGCAACCCCGCCATCGGCTCCGAATACCGACGATGGCACAATATAAGGTATCGCTATTGCCCCCGCCGCCGCGCCTGCCGCTGTCTTTAAAAAGCCCCGTCGATTTACTTTATTGTTCTCTGGCATCGTTATGTCCCCTTTACAAAAAATATTTATACATGCCACGGGCTTCGCATCTCTGTGCCAAGCAACCTCGCGGCCGTCGCGTCATCGATAATTTCTTCCGTCTCCGGCTTAAATCGTATCTTGCGCCCAGAAGCATCGCTATCTGCCCTAAGTGCCCCACCGTCGCCGAGCGATGTGCTATCTCCGCCGGCGATATCGTTGTCTTCCTGCTTTTCACGCAATCCAGAAAATTCCGCCAGTGTCCCGGCGATTCATACAGCCGTATATCATTTGGCCCTATCTTCTCCCTCACCACGTCCTTCGGCTCCGAGTCCATTCCCCCGCGCGTAACGCAAATCCACCCTTTTTCCCCGTACCATTTCACTCCGCTTTCGTCCGTCCACTCTTTTCCAAGGTCGTATTTTATCCTGCTGGTTACCAGCATTGTCAGCCCGTCGGCGTATTTCACATTTATATCGTAATCCGTTGGACTATTCCACACGCCCTTAACCGGAAATTCTCCCTTGCCCTCCACCTCCACAGGTCCCGTGTAATCAAGTCCCATCGACCAGTGAGCTATATCAACGTGATGCCCCACCCAGTCCATCAATTGTCCGCCGCCGTAATCGAGGTTCCATCTCCAGTTCCTGTGTACCCTTGCCGGACAATATGGCGCGTATGGTGCCGGCCCAAGCCATGTATCATAATCAAGCTCCGCAGGCGCTGGTCCGATTTTTTCCTGTCCTTTCGTCCCCGCGAAATCCCGGTGCCCCGGATAAAGCGCAACCTCAATATGCTTAATCTTGCCTATCCTGCCGTTGCGCACCAGTTCACAAACATACCGGAATCTTTCCTCCGACCTCTGCCAGCTCCCCGTCTGCCACACCGTTCCATATCGCTTCACCGCCTCGCACATCGCCCTGCCCTGCTTCAAATCGTGCGACAACGGCTTCTCGCAATAAATATCCTTACCTGCCTTCGCCGCCGCTATCCCTGTAATCGCGTGCCAGTGGTCCGGCACACTTATCACAACCGTATCAATATCGCCCCTCGCCAAAACCTCCCGGTAATCCGCGTAAGCATCACAATCCTTGTTCCCGTAATGGCTGTTCACCATCTCAACGCCGTCGCGCAGATTATTCTTGTCGATATCACAGATTGCCGCAATCTTACAGTCGCCCTCCTGAAGAAACTGTTTGACATTCCACGGCCCCTGCATCCCCACCCCGATACCGGCCATCGTAATACGGTTGCTCGGCGCAACACCCCCGTCAGCTCCAAGTACGCGCAGGGATTATATATGGAAGTGCGATACCGCCTATTGCGACACCGGCCGTCTGCCTTAGAAACCGGCGCCGATTCAGGTTCACATTCATCTAAATCAACAACCTAACTAAACCAATTATTCAGCGTGGTTTATTTGTCAAACTGAGCGTCGAATGCCAATTGCGACGGCTTAAAGTCCGCCCTCTTGATATATTCGCACGCCTCTTTCGCCCCATGCTCGCGGTCCATCCGGCTGTCTTCCCACTCAACTGAAAGCGGCCCCTGATAACCGATGTCGTTCAGCGCGACGATTATCTCTTCAAAATTGATATCGCCGTGCCCAATCGACCTGAAATCCCAGAATCGCCTCGGGTCCGCAAACTCCGTATGCCCCCCGAACACCCCGACCGTCCCATCCCCGTGCCCCCACCACGCGTCTTTCATATGTGTGTGGAATATCCGCTTCCCAAACGTCCGGATGAACTTCACGTAATCAACCCCCTGATACCCGAAATGGCTCGGGTCATAATTAAACCCGAATGCCGGGTGGTTCTTCACCGCCTCCAGCGCCCTCTGTGCCGACGCGATATCAAACGCTATCTCCGTCGGGTGAACTTCCAGCGCAAACTTCACGCCCTGGCTCCTAAAAACATTCAGTATCGGCGTAAACCGTTTCGCGAAATCCTTATACCCCGCCTTTATCATATCCGCTGAAACAGGGGGGAAGGAATACACATAGTGCCAAATCGAGCTGCCGGTAAAACCGTTGACGACTTTGACGCCGAGTTTTTTGGCGGCCTTGGCGGTATCCATCAGCTTCTTTGCGGCCCTCTGGCGAACGCCCTCCGGGTCGCCGTCGCCCCAGACGTCCGGGGGCAGTATCGATTTGTGACGCCCGTCGATATTATCGCAAACCGCCTGGCCTACCAAGTGCGTCGATATCGCAAAAACCTCAAGCCCGTGCTTTTTCAGCAATTTGCGCTTCGATTCGCAATATTTATCGTCTTCAAGCGCCTTGTCAACGTCGAAGTGGTCGCCCCAGCAGGCCAGCTCCAGCCCGTCATATCCCCAGCTCGCCGCCTTCTCCGCCAAAACCTCAAGAGGAAGGTCCGCCCATTGTCCCGTGAATAATGTTACCGGTCTTGCCATTTTTCCTTCTCCTTAATTTTATGTTTACATATCCACCGCCGAGACCGCAAAGAACGCCGAGATTCATTTATTTATTTTTTCTCTGCGGTATCCGCGTGCTCCGCGGTAAAAAGTGTTTATTTTTTCATCGGCGTCCACTTTTTCGCGCTCTTTGCGCTTGCGACAACCGTTTCGATAAACAATATGCCGCGAACACCCTCGTTGACGCCCGGGAAATCCTTCTCAAGCTCACCGGGCTTGTCGCCCGCAATCGCACACTTGACCGTTTCCGCGAAATTGCGGTAATTGTTCGCAAATGCCTCGAAAAACGCCTCAGGATGTCCAAAGGGTAATCTTGTTCCGCGTCCAGCCGCTGCGCTGTATTCGCCTATGTAGCCATTGCCGCGTTTCCAGACCTGCTCAGGCGCGTTCATCGCCCTTGTATATAAGTAGTTAGGATTTTCCTGATGCCATTCCAAACTGCCCTTTTCGCCGTGAACCCAGATGGCAAGGTTATTTTCCTCGCCAATCGAAATCTGGCTTGCGTGCAGAATACCTTTGGCCCCGTTATCGAACTTGAGCAGACAGTTGCAATCGTCATCAAGCAGACGTCCCTTGACGAATGCCGTCAGCTCCGCGCAGATATGCGTGATTTTATTTCCTGTGATGTATTCAGCTAAATTCGCAGCGTGAGTTCCGATATCGCCGACGCAGCCGCCCGCGCCGCTTTGCTTGGGGTCAGTTCGCCAGCCCGCCTGCATACTGCCTGTTTTTTCCAAAGCCGTCGCGAGCCACCCCTGCGGATACTGCACAACAACCTTGCGAATCGCGCCCATATCGCCCTTCCTGACCATATCCCTGGCCAATTTCACCATCGGGTAGCCGGTGTAATTGTGCATCAGGCCAAAAACCTTGCCTGTGCTTTTCACAAGCGCCTGAAGCTGCTTTGCTTCCTTGCTCGTAATCGTCATCGGCTTTTCGCACATAACGTGGAATCCCGCCTTGAGGAAATCCCTCGCGATGGGAAAATGCCAGTTATTCGGCGTCGTTATCGAAACGAAATCAATCCGCTCGCTTTCAGGCAGCTTCAACTCCGATTTGAGCATTTCGGTATAAGTGCCATAAACCCTCGCCTGGTCGAGCGCAAGCTCTCTGCCCATTTGCTCGGATTTTTCAGGATTGATATCGAATGCGCCTGCGACAAGCTTGATTTCGCCGTCCAAACGTGATGCCTTGCGATGCACATCCCCGATAAATGCCCCGGGGCCTCCCCCAATCATTCCCATCCTCAACTTCCGGCCGAGCTTCATAATAACTCCTTTCAATTACGACCTTTAGCCGCCAGTCAGCGGAATCACTATCGTTTGTATGGAGGGTTTACTATACGACCCGCCCCTACAACTGTCAAGATTCAGATTTCGTGTAAATTCCATAATTTGCCAGCCCGGCTTCGTCGAAGGACTACGCCGAGGTCTCCGTTTCACTCCGAAAAGTTAAGGCGGGCGAATTCGCCGTGGTATATACAGCGAACAGCGTTCAGCGTGTAGCGTTCAGTCAACTTTCCTTCGGAAAGTTAAGTCGAGCAAATTCCTTATGGTATTTGAGAGCAGCTTTATCATACGCCTTTGCGGCGTCGATTTCGGTTTTGAATCTGCCAACCCATATTCTTTTCTCGTTATGTCTAAGCTGACTGTCCCAGGTGGATTTTTCTTTATTAAAATAGACGCCGAGAAACCGGGAAGAGCCGTTCTTTTTCTTTCGCCTGTTGCGGGTGTTTTGAGCGTGAGTAGCAAAGCGGAGATTTGACCTGCGATTGTCGAGGCCATCACAATTCCTGTGGTCAACGACAAGGTCGGCAGGCGGATTCATTATTTCCCTGTGCATATACACGGTCTTTGTCTTATTTGGTTCGATTAACTGATGCCGGATGGCATATAAGTTGGTGCCGTTGCCATAGAGAATCCATTTGAAAATTCTGAGACGATAATAATCCTTAACGTCGAGGAGAGTCCATTTGCCTTCGCCTAAGTAAATTCGGCGAAAGTGATAACCATATCGCAAAAGCCGATAAAGCAGCAGTGGACAGGTGAAAATAAGGTCGAGACAGACGGGTATTGTTATTGTTAGTTTCGCAGACATACTCATTCCTCTTCCTTTCTTGCCACAGAGCAAATTTTTTAGCCACAGAGGCCACAGAGTTCACAGAGTTTTTTTGTTTTAACTACAATCCGAAATCCAAAGTTAAATCGCCAATCGGCAATCGAAAATCGGAAATCTTCCTGGAACTTCTGTTCCTGATGCCTTGCCCTCCTGGGGCGAAATGCTTGTCGGAGCGAAGCGGAGATCCTCGCATGCCTTTGGCGGGGACCCAACTTCCTTGCGCTTCTGCGCTACTACAGAGGAACTATGTGCCTCTATATATAGGGTGAAATTACGGGGTTTTTAAGGAGTTACGAAACATTATTTTTCTGCCCAAAGTCGGTAAGTTCTTGTGAGAAAAGGAATAGAAAAAATTTCAAAAATTCCCGGATTTTTTTAGACCCTCGCGCACAAACATTTGGCCAAATTGCCTATATTAACAGATTGCCCCGACGCCTTAGGCCGGGGGTTTTACAAACGGGGGGTTTTAATTATTCGTCGTTAGTCGTTAGTATTTAGTCGTTAGTTGATAGTCGATAGTATTTAGTAATTTAGGATGCCGCCGGAAATTCGGCGGATAAATCGCAGATTGCCTGCCCTGAGCTTGTCGAGGGGTTTTTACTTCTCTGTCGGGCAGCTTTGGGTAATTTTACACTTTTACTAATTTTGCAAGAAGATACCTCATTCATTTCAAAGGTAATCGAGGTTTTCTAAGCTGTCCTTTTACAGCCGTTGCAAATAGTTCTACCCATCGAGAGCAAAAAACATCGAAACATTCATCATCAATAATTTCAGGGCCGAAGGCAATCCGGTAAATGGACCCATAAGTGGGAGAAGTTGCTAAATCAGCTTCATTTAAGTCTTCGAGACCAAATGGTTGATACATATAATGTAAATGTAGCTTTGCCCGTAAAGGATCCACATAATATGACACTTCTCGCCATCGATACTCAAGTTCACCTGGCAATTTCGAGTACCACAGCGATGCACTCCATTGATATTGTGGTTCTTTTTGTATTACCCTTATTATTGCCGCACTCAGAACATCCCAATTCGATCGTCGAAATGCTTTTACATTTGCAAGTTCTTGGTTACTATAAAGGAGTTTAATATACATGCTCGCATTACCCAAAGTAATTTCGTCACGAGTATAAGTTGCTACCGAAGCTACTCGACATATCTTCTCAAATAATTCCTTTCTCATTCCTATAAATATCTTTTCTGCTTCTGCAGCAATGGCTTTCCGCCGTTCCTGTTCAGCTTTTATTGCTTGTTGCTCAGCTTCCTTTTTCGCCTGTTGGGTGGCCATTTCTGCTCCCACTGAAGCCAATGAACCGAATCCCTTATCTAATTTGCCGCTATCAGGATTTTTGGCAATCTCCATCAGGTTGTCTATAACTCGTTTCAAATTTGGCCTCGCCTCTTGTGCTTTTCTGAGCATCATCGCAAGTAGGGAAGTCAACTGAGGGCAATTACCTTCCAAATGTGGTGGTGTTCCCGAAAGATGTTGCTGTCTGAACTCTGCTTCACTGTGCCCCTGAAAGGGAGGATTACCTGTTAAAAGAAAGTAACCAATGCAACCAAGAGCATAAATATCTGTCGCTGTCGTTGTATGCTCAGATCTCCATTGTTCAGGGGCTGCATATGGCGGAGTTAAACAACCCTGAAGTGTATGTAAAGAGGTGGAATCTTCTACAAATCTTGCTATTCCAAAATCTGCAACCTTCCATTTTCCTTCATGATAAAGCACATTACCTGGCTTAAGGTCGCGGTGAACAAATATATCTGATATCTCAGAAAGTCCATTCGCGATATCAAGTAAAATAGTGACGGCTCGTGCACCTTCGCAGACCTGAGCGACCTTGATTTCGTCCTGCAAACTCTTTTCTGCCAAAGCCATCACAATAAAATATGAATTTGAATTTGCATCTTGTCCAGAGTCGTATATTGGAATCACATTAGATAAACTGCGGTTAGCCAATTCTTTAGCAATTCTCAATTCTCTATGAGCAGCTTGTTGAGCGTTGATTTTCAGTTTCTTGATAGCAACAGGGCTATGTTTTTCCCCTCTCCCCCAAAAAACAGCTCCAAATCCACCTTCCGGTCCTAATTGTCTATCAAGGTCATATTCCCATTCAGCAATTTCTAATTTGATTTTATTCATAGAAAAAACCTAAAGAGATAAAACACTATTTTTCACTCTGCCAAAGTTCATCTTTTTTTCTGGGATGCATTGTAACGAGAAATGGGGAGTGTTCAAGAAGAAACCACACTGCGCGAGTTGATAGTCGATAGTATTTAGTAACCCCGCCACTCGCCAAAGGCGAAGATGGCGGGGCTAAATATTATTTGGATGACCCCGAAGCAGGCTTCGGGGCTAACCATAATACATGACCCGGCAATAAAGTTGCCGGGCTAAACATTATAAAGAAATTACTGCAATTTTATTTTCCATCGGTCGTTAATTTAAAGACAATGGCGAGGTCGCTGGGTTTTTTGGCGGGGGTGGTAACGACGAGGCCGGCGTCGGTCCTTTGCCATTTGATTTTGCCCCAGACGCCCGGCATAGTGACATCCTTGACCTTTATATTTTCCGCTTTGCCGCCTTTGGCGAAGAGGGTCATTGTGACCTGCTGGTTTTCGCCCGGCCAGCCGAGGACGATGGCGTAAACGGTATCGCCTTTGCGGGTGTAGCGGATATCTTTGGCGGAATAGCCCCCCTTCATTTTGGCGAAACCACCGCCTGATTCCATTTTCGCGGGGCCTTCGCCGTATTCGACAAACGGTCTTGTACCGTAAATGGCCTCGCCATTTGTTTTAAGCCAGTCGCCAATTTCGAGAAGCACTTTTTTCTGGTTATCCGGTATGGTTCCATCGGCTTTGGGGGAGATATTGAGCATCAGCTGGCCATTCTTGCTGACGATATCCGCAAGGGTACGCACGATTTCGAGGGACCTCTTTATGCTAAGGTTTTCCGTATAGCACCAGGAACCGCGGCTGATTGTATCGTCGGTGAGCCAGACGAAATCAGTGAGTTTGTCCGCCCTGCCCTTTTCGTAATCCTCCATGCCGACTTCACGAGGCAGCTGGTCATTTTTGCAGGTTACGACGACTTCCTTATTCAATCGAGCGGCATCGTTGAAATAATGGGCAAGATAGGCCATCTTATATTTGTCGGGGATTTCGTCGAGCCAGGCATCGAAATACATCAGGTCGGGATGATAATGGTCGATGACCTCGATGAGCTTATCCTGCCACATCTGGTAGAATTTGTCGGCGGGCATATAGCCATACATAATCGCGCGACAGGGGTCGTTGAGGAGGTCGGGAAAATAGCGTCTGACGAATTCGTAGTGGCCTGTCCAGTAAGTTTTGCCATTTTTTGTGATTTCGTAGAGGCCATTGCGCTCGTGGTGAAAGGTGGTGACGAATCGCATACCCCGTTTACGGATTGCTTTTTCAAGCTCGCCTACGATGTCGCGGTGAGGGCCCATATCTTTGGCGTTCCAGGGGGTGCGTTTGCTCGCCCACATCGAGAAGCCATCGTGGTGTTCGGCGACGGGGCCGGCGAACTGTGCGCCTGCTTTTTTGAAGAGGTCTGCCCACTCGTCGGCGTTGAATTTCTCGGCTTTGAACATCGGGACAAAATCGGGATAGCCGAATTTATTCGGCTCGCCCCAGGTCTTGACGTGATGCCTGTATTCCGGCGAGTTTATATCATACATATTGCGGGGATACCATTCGTTGCCGAAGGCGGGGACAGAGTAAACACCCCAGTGGAAATATATTCCGAATTTCGCATCGCGGAACCACTCGGGGGCGGGGTTGCGTTGTTTGAGGGATTCCCAATCGGCGGTAAACGTCTGCTTTGATTTGGCATCGGCGGGTTTATTTTGGCAGGTTTGTTTTGCGCAGCCGGCGAACAACGCAATGATGACTGACACGCAAACGATATTGATTGTTCTTTTCATTTTGGCCCCTTTCAAACAATCGGGCATTTTAAACGTTAGAGGCGAATTTGGCCACAAGAAGATTATAAGGGGTGTTGATGAAAGCGGGCAAACACATATAATAGTCCTTCACCAGGCGTTATTACTTATGAAAAACCCTATATGAAAGGATTCAAAAATGAAGAAAACAGTTTTCATCAGTTTAATGGTATGTGCGATTGTGTTGGGGGTATTTACGGATGGGTGTTCCAAAAAGGAAGGCGGCAAAGCGGGGAAAACAAAATTAGCTTTCATAACGAACAACACGGCGAATTTCTGGGTATTCGCGAAGAGAGGATGCGAGAAGGCGGCGAGCGAATCGCCCGACGTTGAGGTTGATTTCAGGATTACATCGGACGCGACGCCTGCGGAACAGCGAAGGATTATCGATGATTTGATGGCCAGGGGCGTGAAGGGGATAGCGATATCGCCCGTTGACCCGCTGAATCAGAAGCCGTTTATCGATGAGCTTGCGGGGAAGATAGCAGTTATTACCTGCGACAGTGACATACCGGGGAGCAAGCGTAAATGCTACATCGGGACGGACAACGTGGCGGCGGGCAGGCAGGCGGGCGAGATGATAAAAGAGGTCCTGCCGAACGGGGGGAAGATAATGCTGTTTGTGGGTAAACAGGACACGCAGAACGCAAAGGAAAGAATACAGGGCATCATAGAGGCAATCGGGGGGACGAAAATAGAAATCATCGACGTGAAGACGGACGATGTGGACCAGGTTCGTGCAAAGGCAAATGTAGCGGACGCTTTGGTGACATACCCGGATTTGGCGTGCTGCGTAGGACTTTGGAATTACAACGGGCCTGCCATTCTCAACGCAATCACGGACGCGGGGAAATTAGAGAAGGTGAAAATCGTATGCTTCGATGAGAACGAGGAGACGCTGACGGGCGTGCGCGACGGGCACATATACGGGACGGTGGTCCAGCAGCCATTCGAGTTCGGATACCGCTCGATGAAGGTGCTGGCTGATATAGTAAAAGGCAATGACGCGAAGATACCGGCGGACGGGATGATTATTGTGCCGACGATCATTATTAAAAAGGACAACGTTGTGCCGTTTATGGACAAGGTCCACGAAATCCTGAAAAAGTAATAACGCAAATTCATTGCTACTAACTTATGACCGCTGACATACAATTGTTAGAGATGCAGGGAATCGAGAAGAGCTTTCCGGGCGTGAAGGCACTCGATAAGGTTGACCTGACGGTGTATGCAGGCGAGGTGGTAGCGCTGATTGGCGAGAACGGGGCGGGCAAGTCAACGCTGATGAACATACTCGGCGGGGTTTTGGAGCAGGACTCGGGGACAATCAAAATCGGCGGGGAAGGCGTCGTTATTAAAAATGTGTCCGAAGCAATAAAGCTGGGGATTGGCTTTATTCACCAAGAGTTAAATATCCTGGATAATTTAAGCATCGCGGGGAATATATTTTTGGGCAGAGAGCCGACTCGGCTGGGGCCATTGAGGATTATCAACCGGCGGCGGATGTGGGCGGAGACGGAGCCATACCTGAAACAACTCGGACTCAACCTGCCCGCGAAAACGATTTTGAGCCAGATGTCCATCGCACAACAACAAATGGTCGAGGTGGCGAAGGCGTTATCGTTAAACGCACGATTGTTGATAATGGATGAGCCGACGTCGAGTTTGACGCTGTCGGAGGCGAAAAAGCTTTTCGAGGTGATACGGCAATTACGTTCTAACGGCGTAAGCATCATTTACATATCGCACCGATTGTCTGAGGTTAAGGAATGTGCCGACCGTGTTGTGGGCCTGCGAGACGGGGCGAACGTCGGCTCGCTCGAAGGGGACAAGATAACTCACGACAATATGGTCCGGCTGATGATTGGCAGAAAACTCGAAGATTTTTTTGTCTCGCCGAAGTCGCAGGCCGGGGACAATTATTTTAGCGTCAGCGATTTGAGGACACAGAGATATCCGCACCATAAAATAACATTCGAGGCCTCACGCGGGGAGATACTCGGATTCGCGGGGCTTGTCGGCGCGGGCAGAACAGAAATGGCACATGCGATTTTCGGGGTTGAAGCGACTACGGGCGGCTCGGTAAACGTCGGCGGGGAGAAATTGCGGATACGATGCGCGGGCGACGCTATCGAAAACGGGATTTACCTTATACCGGAGAACCGCAGGAAATCGGGACTTATAACAGATATGACTTTTCGCGAGAACATAACGCTGCCTGATTTGAACAGTTATACGACTTTGGGGCTTATACAACGCAGACGGGAAACAAGCGTCTCAGAGAAGCAATGCGAAAAGCTGAAAATGAAAATTACGTCGGTAGAGACATTAGTTAAAAACCTCAGCGGCGGAAATCAGCAGAAAGTTGTTTTGGCGAAATGGCTCGCGTTAAAGCCGAAGGTTGTGATTTTCGATGAGCCGACGCGCGGCATCGATGTCGGCTCCAAGGCGGAAATTTATCACCTTATGCGCGAGTTGGCGGACAGCGGGGTTGTGATTGTAATGATAAGCTCGGATATGGAAGAGATTCTCGGGGTCAGCGACCGCATCGCAGTGATGCATGAAGGGCAAATCACGGGGATTTTGACGCGCGACAAGTTCGAGGAAGAGGCCGTAATGCGATTGGCGGTCGGGCAGACGAGCCGGGCAGGCAATAAAGATAACTAAGGAGCAGAATGAAAAAGGAACTCGGTATATTCGCGATGCTGGTTGTTTTATGCATTGTGGTGGCGATTCTAAATCCGCTGTTTCTTAGCGTTATGAATTTGCAGAACACAGCGCGATTGGTCGGAATGTTCGGCATATTCAGCATCGGCGTGGGTATAGTCATTATCACGGGCGGGATTGACCTTTCGGTGGGTTCGCTTTTCGCATTGTTCGGGGTTTTGCTTTCGTTTATGCTGATGCGGTGGGGCTGGCCTTGGCCATTGGCTATCGCAGCCCTCCTGCTGATTGCCATCGTGATAGGCATTTTTCATGGTTTCTTAGTCGCGAAGATGCATCTGCAATCTTTTATTGTTACTTTGTGCGGACTTTTATTTTACAGGGGACTGGCACGATATATTGCGGAAGACCAGACGCTGGGCTTCGGGTACTGCACGGGTTTCGAGACATTGCAGAAATTAACCACAGGCGAGGTGCTGGGCGTACCTATGCCGTTTGTTCTTTTGATTATCATCAGTTTTATTATGTGGGTCATTCTGCATCGCTCGGTTTATGGGCGGTATCTTTTCGCGGTGGGCAGAAATGAGGAGGCGGCGCGATTTTCGGGCATCAATACATCTTTAGTTATCGCAAGCTCTTATGTTGTTTCAGCGTTAATGGCAGGTATCGGGGCGATATTGCTGGCGTTTTATACCAATTCGATTTCGCCTTCGTCGCACGGGAATTTTTACGAGCTTTACGCAATCGCGGCAGCGGTGCTTGGCGGGTGTTCACTTCGCGGGGGCGAGGGTTCGGTCATCGGTATTGTTATAGGCGCCGCCCTATTGCAGGTTTTGCAGAATCTTGTAAATCTCTTAGGTATTCCAAGCTCGCTGAATTTCGCGGTGATGGGGACAGTCATTCTTATCGGCGTCATAACCGACCAGATTCTCGGCAGACGAAAGGCAAAAAGCTGATTACGGGATTATAAAATGGCATATACAATAGGATTGGATTACGGGACGAATTCGGTTCGGTGCGTAATTGTCGATATCGCGGACGGGAGAGAAATCGGGACAGCAGTTTATAATTACCCGACGGGACAAGCAGGTATCATCTTAGATAAGAACGACCATAATCTCGCAAGACAGAATCCGGCGGATTACATCAAAGGTATCGAAGTAACAATCAAAAAGGCGATTACTCTTGCCCTTCGACAATGCTCAGGACAGGCCAAAAAAAGCGATAAGAAATTCAAACCTGAAGCGGTAATCGGGATCGGCGTTGATACGACGGGGTCAACCCCCCTGCCAATGGACAAAAACGGGACACCCCTGGCGATGCTGCCTGAGTTTAAGAAGAATAAAAACGCGCAGGCGTGGCTGTGGAAGGACCATACGGGTTTCGCGGAGGCGGCGGAAATAACGGAGCTGGCGAAAAAAGAGCATCCGGAATATCTGGCAAAGTGCGGGCAGGTATATTCATCGGAATGGTTTTTCAGCAAGATACTTCATTGCCTGCGAACTGACCCGAAGGTATTTGACGCGGCGTACAGCTGGGTTGAGTGCTGCGATTATATACCGGCGGTGCTGACGGGGACAGAAAAGCCAGCGGCGATGAAACGAAGCAGGTGCGCGGCGGGACATAAGGCGATGTTCAACGCGGACTGGGGCGGACTGCCTGCGAAGGATTTTTTAGCGAAATTGGACCCCAAACTTGGCGAGCTTCGCGGCCGGCTGTATGACAAGACATATACCATCGAAACAGAGGCGGGTAAACTTACGCAGCAATGGGCGAAAAAGTTGGGATTGAATGCGGGTATACCGGTTGCAGTGGGCGCGTTCGATGCACATTTGGGGGCAGTTGGCTCAGGCATCGCTCCGGGCAAGTTAGTCAAGATAATAGGGACAAGCACATGCGATATGCTCGTATCAGAACAAGGCAAACAGCTGGCGGACATACCGGGGATATGCGGAATAGTTGAGGGGTCGATATTGCCAGAGTATATCGGACTGGAGGCGGGACAGTCGGCAGTTGGGGACATATTCAACTGGTTTGTGAATTATATCCAGCCGGGAGGCAAAATAGCGGGTTCGCACGATGCCCTAACCAAAAAAGCAGCGAAACTCAAACCCGGACAATCGGGATTACTGGCACTGGACTGGAACAACGGGAATCGCACCATTTTAGTTGACCAGCGGCTGACGGGGCTGCTTCTGGGACAGACGCTGCATACCAAGCCCGAAGAGATATACCGTGCGCTGATTGAGGCGACGGCATTCGGGGCGCTGACAATCATAAACAGGTTCGAGGAATACGGAGTGAAGGTATCGGAAGTAATCAACTGCGGCGGGATAGCGGAAAAAAGCCCGCTGGTCATGCAGATTTACGCGGATGTTACAGGCAGGGAAATGAAGGTGTCACGCTCGGCACAAAGCTGCGCGCTCGGAGCGGCAATCGCGGCGGCGGTTACGGCGGGCGGTCATAAGAATTTTGCCGAGGCGCAGAGGGCGATGTGCGGGATAAAAAAGGTCACTTACAAACCTATCGCGGAAAACCACGCCATTTACAAAAGGGGTTACGCCCTTTATAAACAGATTCATGATGCTTTTGGTTCGGGAACAATGGCGAACGTTATGAAGAAACTTTTGAATATTAAGGACCTATGCACGAAGAACTGAAAAAATTTGTTTGTGACGCGAATATCGAACTGCAAAAACGAAACCTCGTGATTTACAACTGGGGCAATGTAAGCGGAATCGACCGTGCGGAGGGAATAGTCGCGATAAAGCCCAGCGGCGTATCTTACGAGGAGCTGACAGCCGACAAGATCGTGCTGGTGGATTTGGCGGGTAAAGTTGTCGAAGGCAATCTCAAACCATCATCCGATACGCCTACACATCTTGCGCTTTATCGAAACTTCAAGTCGATAGGCGGGATATGTCACACGCACTCGATGAGCGCGACGGTTTGGGCGCAGGCGTGCAGGGAAATACCGTGCTTAGGCACAACTCACGCGGATTATTTTTACGGCACGGTGCCCGTCACCAAGCCGCTGACGAAAAAAGAAATACAAAACGACTACGAGCTGAACACCGGAAAAGCAATTATCAAACGATTTGCCAAGATTGACCCGATGCAAATGCGGGCGGCGCTTGTCGCGAACCACGGGCCGTTTAGCTGGGGAAAAACCGCGGGGCAGGCAGTCGAGTCAATGGTTGTTCTCGAAGAAATAGCGACAATGGCGATGAGGACGCTTGTGTTAAGTCCGAAACAGCGTCAAATCAGCAGGGAACTATTGGACAAACACTATCTTCGCAAACATGGCAAAGGCGCCTATTACGGACAAAGAGACAATTAAAAAGTAAAAGGCAAATGTAAACCGCGACGAGGAACTGCCATCTTTTTAAAATTTTTAATCTATATTTGATTGTTGATTTTTAACCTTTGTTTTTTACATACGTCCATTCGCATGCATCGGTGTATTTCTTATCACCTTTTTGGCCGATTACACTTATCTTATTTGGGCCGGGCCTAAGCACAATGTCTTTCCAGACAATTTTGTGAATATCTGAATCCATTTTCTTACTCGAAATCAGTTTTTCATTAACATACAGCTCGACCTCGTCAAGATTCGTATAAACCGCCACCTCTGCCGCTTCTTTGGTTCGCTGTGTATTGCGTCTGCTTAGAATGTAAAGCACCGGCTCATCGGACCAGTTTGCCTTGTAGAAATAGAAGGCATCTTTTTTCACCTGGCGGTCATGCGTAACAAGCCCTTTGTGATTAATAAAATCACGGTCGCCGCGTTTGGCAAACGTCCAGCTGAAGTCGAACATGTTCCATATAAACTTGCACCAGATATCGTCCCTGTCTTTTATATTCTTCCAGACCTCCTCGTGGTAAAGGCGCTGGTATTGCTCGGGGAAAAACCTGCCGTAAGGATTAGGGCGATTCGGGTCTTCCTGTTGCTGGCTGATACAACCTTCGGCGCCGTATTCGCTCAGGCCGCCTTTTATTTGGGGGTGTTGTTTGTGAAGGTTGTCATACCATGTGATGTATTTGTCAAACTTGTCGTAGTACCAGCCGAAGTACCAGTTCCAGGCGGCGACATCGGTCACGAAATGTCTGCCTGTAACCTGCGTGAAGTCCGCCTGAGTGGTTAAACGATAGGGGTCAAGCTGTTTGGCGGTCTGGTGCAGCGATTTTACATCTTCGGCGGAGATTGGAATTTCGTTGTACATTCCCCAGAAGAAAATTGCGGGGTGATTGTAGTTTTGTTTGATAAGTTCCGTGAGCTGCTCTTTGCAGTTCTGAAGATATGCAGGGTTTTCCGCCCGATACGCCGGAGTATTCGGGATTTCCGCCCAGACAACAAGGCCTTTCTCGTCACACAAGCTGTACATCTTGTCCGCCTGCTGGTAATGAGCCAGACGAACGCCATTGGCACCGAGCTCAAGAATCAGTTCGATATCCTTTTCGTGCTGTTTATCGGTTAGCGCAGACCCCAATCCTTCCCATTCCTGGTGCCTGCACACGCCGTGCAAATGATACGGTTGGCCGTTCAGTATAAGACCTTTGTCCCTGTCAACTTCGAAGAAACGCAGCCCAAGCGGCTGGTCTATTTCGTCTATTTTTGTTCCCTGCGTGTCTTCCACGCAAACATTCACCTTATACAAATACGGGTCTTTTTTAGCGTTCCAGAGATGCGGATTGTCTATGTGAATTTTCGAAATGTTTTTGGTCTGTTGACTGTTTTTAACGATGACTTTCTCAAGTTTTTGAGCAATCACATTATTATTGTCCAGCACGTTCGTCTTCAGCATTACTTCGGCGTCGTTTGGGTCTTTTGCTGCGCTGTAATCCAAGAGCGTCGCCACTTCAATATCCGCTTGTTTAGCAGAAACATTCACGGGGCAAATATATACCCCACTCGAAGCGTAATCGAGAGGTGAAATACATAAATCATCCGTGCTGAATACGGTGACAGGACGGTAAATGCCGCCGAACAAAGGATAAAGATAGGTCCCAGAAGGCGCCACGTCCGGCTGCATCGAATTATCCACCTTGACGGAAATACTGTTTTTCCGGCCAGTCCTGACCTGCCGGGTAATTTCGTAGCAAAAAGCCGAATAACCGCCTTTGTGCCGGCCGATGAAAATACCGTTGACATATACATCAGACACCAAGCATACGCCTTCAAAACGAATAAAGTATCGCCTGCTATTTTGCTTTTTTGGCAAATCAAAACTGCTTCGATACCATCCTACCCCCTGATAACAATGGTCTCCCTCAGTCAGAACGTCTTTCGCATTCCAGGTATGAGGTATAGTTACATCTTCCCATCCCTGTTCCGATATCTTGTCGCCGCTTTCGGCAGAGTGTATATCGCCCTTATAAAACTTCCAGTCAACGATGTTGAAGTTATCACGATGCCCCAAAAAGTCCTGTGAAAAAACATTAACGGTTCCCAAAAGAACAGCCAAAACCGCCACGATGTAAATTTTAATCCTCATTTGTATTACCCCTGGTTTGAGCTAATTATTTGCACGGACCGCCTGTATAAAAGCCATGATATTTTCGGAAGATACGCCCGGAGGCATTCCGCCTCCGCACGAAAAAAGTATCCCGGTTTTATCATCCAGCCCCTGCATCTGCTCATTGACCTTTTCAGCGATTTGCTCGGAGCTGCCCTGTGCCAATACGTCCCTCGGCGGTATGTTTCCAACCAACACAACTTTGCCTTCGGTCCACTGCTTCATTTGTTCCAATGAGTGCTCAAAACTGAAGTTAAACATATTGATTCCAATGTCCGCAAGATGCGGCGCACATACCTTTCCGCCAGCGTCATTATGGAAAAACTTAACGGACACGTCCAGACAGCCGAATATCTCCTTCAGATATGGCTTCGCGAATTCCTTGAAATCGGGCTCTCCGCAGAACCCAACAATATCATCCAGTATCAAAACCCCATCAATTGTGTCGAACGTCTCTTTCTGTAATCGAAGCCATCTTGTCGTAAAGTCCGTAATGACACGAAGCAGTTTGTGAACCTTTTCGGTATCTGTCTTCAGGGCCATCAAAAACTCCGTCGTACCCATAAGAAAAGACGCGATATTTAAAGGCCCACGCGATACGGCAAACTTTATGGAATGTCCGAGCGCCTCAATTTTACTGCGGTTGAGCTTAAGACGGTTCAGCACAAACGGCCCCAGCCCGCACTTTTCCGGCTCAGGCACGGTCAGCTGGTCGATGTCCTCAATCTGCCAGATAATCTTTTCCGCGTACGGCAGCTCATTTTCATGCCACACACATTTAGCGCCAAACGCCGACGGTTCCGTGCACATACCGTATTCCGCCCAGAACCCCGGCAAAAACAAAACCTCCGGGAAAGTCTGCACCGCTTTTTTATTGGTCTCGAACCAAAGCTCATCATTGGTGAAATAATCAAGAGTCGAAATATGCGCCCAGCCCGGCAGCCAGGGACTGTCTATTATAAAACCAACCGGCAAAAAATTAACGTCTTTGCCTGATATAACATCTACAAGCACCTGCCATTGCTTATTATTCATCCGTCAACACCCCAACCTTTATTAACCGCCATCAGTTTCATCAGCAGGCCAAAGACCGAATCTATGGCCGTTTCTAAAAGGATACTATAACTTTTTGGATGACTATTTTGAAGAAAGAAAAGGAAAAGAGGGCAGGAACCGTTCTCTTCACGGCTAAAATCGGCATTCGGCAACCTAAAATCCTGAAGCTCTGTCTGTGGAATATCGCACTCCAACGTGTTATAATACCGTCTGCGTAACAGGTTAAAATCTGTAAGTAACACTTCGGCTGGAAAGGATATAAAATGCAAAAGACGACGTTTGGAGTAATAGTCGGAAACAGGGGATTTTTCCCGGATATACTGGCAAAGCAGGGACGCAAAGATATTCTCGAAGTGCTCAAGAGCAACGGGTTCGGCGCTATCGCTCTGTCGATGCAGGATACCAAATACGGGTCGGTTGAGACATACGCGGACGCGAAAAAGTGCGCGGAACTATTCGCGAAAAATAGCGAAAAAATCGACGGTATCATAGTAACGCTGCCCAACTTCGGCGATGAAAAAGGCGTGGCGGAATCAGTAAAACGCGCGGGGCTCGATGTGCCGATTCTGATACAGGCGGAACCCGATGCAACTGAGAATATGCAGATAGAACGAAGGCGGGACTCGTTCTGCGGGAAAATGAGCGTCTGCAATAACCTGAAGCAGGCAGGCATACCGTACACCCTGACAAAAACCCATACCATGGGGGTTGCTTCGGCGGAGTTCAAACAGGAGCTGGATGATTTCGCGTCGGTTTGCAGGATTGTCAAAGGGTTAAAGAACGCCCGCTTCGGCGCAATCGGCGCAAGGACAGGGGCATTCAACACCGTCCGATACAGCGAAAAGATTCTGGAATTGTCGGGCATAGCGGTCGAGACGATTGACCTTTCGGAAATCGTGGGCAGAATCACACAGCTTACCGACAACGACAGGAACGTAAAAAAGAAACTGGGCGCAATCCAGCAATACACATCAACTGAATCGATTCCGGCTGAATCGCTTTTGAAAATGGCGAAGTTCGGATACGTGGTTGACCAGTGGATAAAGGAAAACGAGCTTGACGGGACAGCGATTCAGTGCTGGACGTCGCTTGAGGAATTTTTCGGGATAGTGCCCTGCACGGTGATGAGCATGATGAGCGAGTCGTTGATGCCAAGCGCATGCGAGGTCGATATCACGGGACTATTGGGGATGTATATCCTGCAATTAGCTTCAGGGACGCCGAGCGCGCTGCTGGACTGGAACAACAATTACGCGGACGAGCCGGACAAATGCGTGCTGTTCCACTGCAGCAACCTGCCGAAGAGCTTTTTCAAATCCGCACAGATGGATTACCAGGCAATCATCGCGGGGTCGGTAGGCAAGGACAACACATACGGGACAATAGTGGGGAGAATCGCGCCGGGCAGCGCGACATTCTGCAGGACTTCTACGGACGACGCGGCGGGCGTTATCAGCGCATACGTGGGCGAAGGCGAGTTCACAAACGACCGGCTCGACACATTCGGGGGTTACGGCGTGATAAAGATACCGAATCTGCAGAACCTTTTGCAGTTTATATGCAGGATGGGCTTCGAGCATCACGTGGCAATGAATATGTCGCAAAAGGCCGACGCAATTACCGAGGCAATAGGCAATTATATGGGCTGGGAGTTTTACCGGCACAGGTAACGCCAAACAATCACGACCAGCGGACAGCCGCCTAATTTGCTTGCAAAACAGGGGCGGACACATATAATTAAGGTGTTGGACGTGGAATTATAGGCGATTTTTATGTTCGACAATAGCGGCTGTAGCTCAACTGGATAGAGCGTTGGTCTACGGAACCAAAGGTTGGGGGTTCGAGCCCCTTCAGCCGCAGTTACGGAGGACAGAAGACAGAGAACGGAGGACGGTCAGACGTTGAAGCGGAAGTTGATTATATCGCCATCACGGACGACGTATTCCTTGCCTTCGAGGCGGAATTTGCCGGCGGCTTTGACGGCCTTTTCATCGCCTAACTGTTTTATATCACTGTAAGCGAATGTTTCGGCGCGAATGAAGCCGCGTTTGATATCGGAGTGGACTTTGCCGGCGGCGTCGAGAGCGGTAGTGCCCTGCTTTATGGGCCAGGCGCGGACTTCGTCGGGGCCGACGGTGAGGAAGCTAATCAGGCCGAGCGTTTTGAAACAGGCGTGGACGAATTTGCCCGCGGCGGACTCGGTGATACCCAAATCGGACATAAACTGTTTTTTGCTTTCGGCGTCCAGTTGCGACAATTCGTATTCGAGCTTTGCGCAGACACTGATTATGGGCGTTGAAGCGTCGCCGGCGATTTCCAGTTTCTGCTCCTGTGCGCCTTCGCCTATATTTACGGCGACGACCATCGGCTTGAGGGTGAGAAAACCAAGCGCCTTCACCATTTCCAGCTCGGCCTCACTGGTGATTACTGAGCGGATTGGCTTTTCTGATTCGATTGCCTCCTGGAGTTTTTTGTGAAGCTCAAGCTCGGCTTTGTCGTGGGCCTGGGTTTTTGAGGGCTTGTGGGCATCCTTTTCGAGTTTTTCGATTCGCGTCGTTACGAGGGCAAGGTCTGTAAGCAACAGCTCGGTGCGGAGGTCGATGAGGTCTTTGGCGGGGTTGGCAGAATTTTCATACGCGCCGATAACGAGGGCAATCATATCGACGATGCGAATCTGGTCGATGAGGCGTTTTGCGGCGGCGCGGCCGTGGTCGTCGGAGAAGTTGAGGCCGGGGACATCGAGACATTCGATTGTCGCGTGAACCGTTTTCTTTGGCTTGTATAAATTAGTGAGCCATTCGATTCGTTCATCAGGAGAGGCTATGATTGCCTGCTCGATGTTAGTAGTTCCGGCGGGCAACATCGCCTTGCCGCTGATTGCGGAAAAGAGGGTGCTTTTGCCTGACTGCATCAAACCAAGTAACGCGACTTTCAAAGGGATATCTCCTTTATTTTACGATTTTTGGACAAGGACGATTATAGGAGAATCACAGGTGGAAAACAAGGGTGTTTAATCCAAACGCGAGTTTATCAAATCCGTTATCTCGGCAAGTGTAGGCGGTTCATATACAGAGGGGAAGCGGAGGCAGGAGACGGCGGCGGTGGCGGAGGCGAAACGGACGACCTCCAAATCGGACCAGCCCTTCAATATGCCATATACGACGCCTGCACGGAAGGTATCGCCTGCGGCCAAAGTGTCCACAACCTTTATTGGATATGGTTGAAATGATTGAACAGATGTTTTCGCGGAGGCAAATAAAACGGTGCGACTGCCGAAGGTGAAAATTATAAGGCCTGCGCAGTTTGACTGGTATTGCTTTAATAACTCCTGAGGTTCGATGCCCGCATATTCGCGGTCGAGAAATTCCCGCGAGCAGACAATCGCCCTTGCGCCTTTGGCGATAACGGTATCGAAACGGCTGTCGATGGTTACATAATCCTTATGATTTTTCTGGCATAATTTGGCGACATCTTCGGATTCTGAGCCGAAGAATGGGTCGAGGGCGACGCATTTGGCGGATTTGATTGCCTGTTCATTTGGTTTATTCCAGAATTTGTGTCCGCCGGAGAAATAATCGACAAACCAGCCGAAGACGGTGCGGGTATCGCCATCGCAGAAGACGATATCTCGCCAGCCGGGGAAGCTGGGGTGATGATGCAGAAGGGAACAATCGACGTTGCGATTTTTCAGATACGAGCAAAGAGGTTCGGCGGTTGCATCACCGAGGAAGGGACCATCAAGCGTTACGGGGACACCGAGGTTACTTAACACGATAGCGCCGTTAGCCGCCTCGCCGCCAGGGATGACAAAAGTATTGGTAATTTCCTGATAGCCATCCGCTAAGGGGAATTTCGCCTTCAACTGGTGAATCGTTGAAAGCACGGTCATACCATACAGATATACGTCGGAGTTATTCATTTATAAACGGAATTACCGTAACAGTCGTAAGCGACGATGGCGGGGAAATCGACAACTTCGAGCCGTCTGATTGCCTCGGTGCCGAGGTCTTCGTAGGCGATAATCTCGGCGGAGGTAATATGTTTAGCAAGCAAGGCCCCTGCCCCGCCTATGGTTGAAAGGTGAATGGCACAATGCTGTTTGAGAGCATCGCGGACGGCCTGATTACGATAGCCCTTGCCAAGCATCGCCTTGAGGCCTGCGGCGATAAGCGTAGGGCTGAAGGCATCCATCCTTGCGGAGGTTGTCGGACCTGCGGAGCCGATTGGTCTGCCGGGAGGAGCGGGAGTCGGGCCGCAGAAATAGATGAGTGCGCCTTTGATATCGAAAGGCAGCGATGCTCCTTTGTTAATCGCCTCACAAAGACGCTTATGGGCCATATCGCGGGCGGTGTAGATTGTGCCCGCAATAATGACCTCGTCGCCCGCTTTGAGCGAGCGGATAATCGCATCCGTCAACGGCGGTCTGATTAATTTCACAGCCATAATCGAAGGAGTGTAACACAGGTCGGCAATTATTTCAATTAGGAAGTATGCGCGGTATAATGGTGTGTTATGGCGAAATATCCGATATTCCTGGATTTGAACGGCAGGCGAGTCGTTATCATCGGCGGCGGCAGCGTGGCCACAAGAAAGGCAGAGACAATTCTGTGCAGCGGCGCACGCTTAGTCGTGGTGGCCCCGCGTCTCGATGAGATGCTTCGCAAAGTATGCTCAGGGACTACAGCAGAGCTGATAGAGAGCAAATATTCAAAGGATTACATCGGAAGGGCGACGCTGGTCATCGCGGCAACGAATGATGAGGCGTTAAACAGGCAGATTTACAAGGATTGCCAGCAATTGGAGATATTGTGCAACGTGGTCGATTCGCCTGAGCTTTGTGATTTTTATGTACCTGCCGTGGTGCAGCGAGGGGATTTACAGATTGCGATAGGAACCGATGGAAATTGCCCATCTTACGCGGGACACCTGCGAAAGAAACTGGAAAATATATTTACAGAAAAGCACGGGGAATTTCTGGCTTCGCTTGAGGCAATTCGAGGGTTCATAATCGAAAAGATAGCAGACGCATCGGAACGCAAAGCCATATTGGGGAAACTGGCGGATGATGAGTCGTTCGAGTATTTTCTGCAAAAAGGGCCCCAGCAGTGGCGCAAAAGAGCAGAAGAAATCATTAACCGCGGGGATCGCGGAGACCGCTGAAAATCGTTCGTAAAATGAGCATCACAAAAGAATTGGAACAGGATTCACTGTCAAGGTCGTTAATCGCGCAGAAACCCTCCGCAGCTTAAACCCCACAATTAAAGGCGTCCCCCGCTCCCAATTGTTGACGGTTAATAAAAATAAATCCCAAAAAGTGGCAAAATTTACTTGACAACTTCAGTGGCTTGCATAAGCTGACAAAAGCAACATGGCCCCACACCTGTGGAGGATGATATATTTAATTGTGCCTTGCTTGGGAGAAAAATATGTTCAGATATGACAGGAGATATTGCTCTGTAGAAAAGATTGAAGCATAAGGTTTAGTCATGGCGATAAGTGTTAATAATAACAATAACTTAGGTTTCAGCCATAAACCGCGTTGGAAAGGATTCCACGATGGCCAAACACGGAGTTATGACCAAATCACCTGTTATGCTGGCAAAGCAGGCACTTCAGACAGCCACAACGGCACTCTCGCCATATTCAGCCAATCGCTCACGCCACGATTTTACACAGGCACAGTTGTTCGCCATTTTGACTCTGCGACAGTTTTTTCAAACCGACTATCGTGGGATTGTACAGTTGCTGGCGGACTTCACGGACTTGAGAGCTGCGATTGGGTTGTCAAAAATTCCTCACTACACTACCCTTCAAAAAGCACAGCAACGTCTGCTAAAAAAAGGGCTTGGGACAAGCTGTTAGCCGCCATTTTCAGTATTGCCAGCCGCGATGGCTTAATCGAGGAACGCCCCGAGGCATCCATTGATTCGACGGGGCTGGAAAGCCGGTTTGTCAGCCGACATTTTCTAATGCGTCAAGGCAAACATACCCAGCAATATCGCCGATGGACAAAACTTACGGTTGTCTGCCACAATGCCAGCCATCTGATTGCTGCCGGCTTGGTCAGCACTGGTCCCAGCAATGATTGTTCCTACCTTATGCCGGCAGTTTCCCAGGCGGTAACTAATCTGCCTATAGACCGGCTTTTGGGTGATGCAGGATATGACGCAGAAGCCAACCATAAATTCTGTCGTCAGTATCTCGGCATCCGCTCGACGATTATCGCTATCAACAACCGACGAGGTAAAAAAGGCGAGCTTACAGGCCATTACCGAAATCAAATGAAGAATAACTTCCCGAAACGTAAGTTTGGTCAGCGATGGCAAGTTGAGAGTGTTATGTCTCGCATGAAACGTCGTCTTGGCTACGCCCTTCGTAGCCGAACGAATGAATCTCGCAGTACCGAGTGCGTCATGAGAGTTCTGACCTACAACCTGATGCTTCTCTATTTACTTTTCATAAAGAACTTTTAATTAAAGGTTTCTACAAAGCAAGGAGATATTTGAATTGAGCGAGGGAAAACCTCATGGGTGGGCTATGTGTTCCAAAACAGGCGCAGTATTACTTATCTGTGTTCTATTGGAAATGAGACTAAGAGGCGTAGCTGAGCAGATTTAAATGGGAAATCCCGGTTGGGAAATTAATAGTTGAGCGTGTAGCGTGCGGTGTTCTTAATACCACTGGGACGACGGCATTTGACTTGTGGGCATTGTCATGAAATCTAAGTTCCTATCTATTATGTCGAAAGGAGTAGAGCAATGGCTAAAAATCAGAAAAGACAGAGTGACGCAGAGGGCAAAGAAATTCCACTGTGGGCTCAATTGAGGATGGCCTACCAATACGCCACACCGGAAGAACGATCCCATTTCATTGAATTGAGCAGAACCATACTCGCACGAATTAAAGTAAAACCTTGCGAAGATCTTTCTAAAGGATGTGCCCCATCGGGTTGTGAGTCAACCGGTAGTACGGGCGGTTGTCAACCTGGAACCGCTTGTTTGTTCACGGCTCTTCAGACTGAAGGATGTCCCCCATCGGGTTGTGAGTCAACCGGTAGTACGGGCGGTTGTCAGATTGGAACCGCTTGTTTGTTCACGTGCCTTCAGAGCAACCAAGGCTAAATCTGTAGGACCGGCTTTTAACAAACTGATGAAGAAAGCGAGTGAGAACTGCGCCAGATGCTTGCCAAGTGACGTCTGGTTTTTGTGGCGCGAGTTACCCGCAAAGCGAGTTTTGTGTCTTTGTGACTCGAACCCACCTTCAGTTTATCACTGGTTGCTGTAGAGGTTGAGCCGACGACACGCAAAGGAAAGACTGTGTTGAAATGGATAGCAAGACCATATATATTCTGTTGACACCGAGTTGCAACCTAGAATGCAAATATTGTTTTCAGGGCACAAAATATCATAAGCAGCCCAAGGCAAGAGCTAGCCGAGAGGTAATTGATAATTTTGTTGAATACTGCGTGAAATGCAGACCGCATCATGTCGAGATTTTCGGAGGAGAACCGCTCCTATGCAAAGATGCGTTTGAACATATAGTTGAGGCTCTTCGCCATAAACTTCCAGATACAAGTATTGGCGTTGTCACAAATGGAACTCTAATCGGCAAAAAAACCATGGCGCTCCTTGAAAGTGAGCCAATTTCTGTCCTCTTGAGCTTGGATGGTCGGAAAAAACGCCACGATACCATGCGGGGGGGATTTGACCGTATAAGTAGATGGTTGCCGCGTTTGGCCTCGTTAGGGAGAGTTACAATTGCGATGCAGGCTGGAATTATTCCTAGTCTGTACGATAATCTCCGATATCTATGGGATGTTGGATTTCAGAACGGAGTTTACATCAATGTGATTCAGAACTACGGATGGTATACTCGCAAAGATGTTGATCTCTTTGAGAAGGAATACGAAAAGTTGGTACAGGGAATGCTACGTGGCGAGGGTATCTTGCTTTGTGCGAGGCAACTTTATGAGATGTTAAAGAAGGTCAGTTGTCCCCAAATGTGCGGCATTACAGCCGAGGGGCTCGCTTGCGATTGGCAAGGCATTCTTTATCCTTGTCACAGAGCAATGGAGCTCGGCACTCAATTTGCGATTGGAGACGTACACAGAGGTATTGACGAACAGAGAAACCACAAACTTCGCGCCTACATTCAAGAGAGAGCTTACGGTTCGGAATCAGCAAGAAAATACCCGTTAGTGAGTTACTGCCCTGTTAATGTGTACCTGAAATATTTTAAATTCAGTGGAGATTGGGCTTCAGAATTTTGTGAAATGATCACAATCAAGGCGAAGCTCGTTGCCAAGTACTATTATGAGATTGACGACTATTTTGACAAAACTGATAGGAACAAGAAGAATAGGAAACTATTGAAGCCCGAAACGAAGAGCATGCATAACAACGTAAGTTGTGAATTAGCCAAGCAAGGATCGCAATACCCATCATAATCACAGGTTTATTGACAATTAGTGCGGCCAGTTGTCACAGAAAATCGTCAGGTCCGGCACATAAATAACATTATCCGTTAAGAAATGTTAATCTGGTTTCCCAAATAAAAGTAACGTTTTGAATAAGATGCGGATTTGGAGACAAAATCTAAAAAACCAGCTTGGATTATTGTCATTCGAGGAAGATTTTGATATTATTATGGAACTGGAAGGCTTGGTTGCGTAGCCAAGCGTTTAATATGGGAAATATCAGGTAAATCTGCGTGAATCTGTGTCTGATAACCGTGAACTAGTCCAACATAAGCTTTCCTAATCCCTTCTTGTGCCCCTTTTGTGCATTTTTGCGGCGAACAGCATTTTTGACGCTGTAGAAGCCCTTTTTGTGGCTGATTGCCTCAGCTGAACAATGATATGTCACGGATGAAACTTGATATATCAAAGGTCGGGTTTGAAATACCTCATTCCAAGTTTTGTCCATCATACTACAGCCAACAGCGACGATAAATCCTTTTCTAAAGGCGTGATTTGTTCTAAAATCACAGTAATGACCAGAAGAATCGAATTATTGGCGCCGGCGAAGGACGCGGCAACAGCGATAACAGCAATACAATGCGGAGCGGACGCGGTCTATATGGGGGCACAACGCTTCGGGGCACGCGAGGCGGCGTATAACACCGTTGAATCAATAAAGCAGGTCGCGGACTTCGCTCACCAGTATTACGCGAAGGTCTATGTTACGCTGAATACGCTTTTGAAGGATGATGAGCTTGCGCCGGCGGAGATGATGATTGGCCAGCTTCAAAAAGCAGGAATCGACGGGCTGATTATACAGGACACGGGGCTATTGGAATTAGATTTGCCCGGCCTGCCGATAATCGCGAGCACGCAAATGAATAACGATACGCCTGAGAAGGTGCAATTTCTTCAGGACGTCGGCTTTTCGCGGGCGATATTGGCGAGGGAATTGACACTCGAACAAATCAGGCAAATCCGCAAGGCGACGACAATCGAGCTTGAGTGTTTTATACACGGCGCATTATGTGTCGGGGCGAGCGGACAATGTTATATGAGTTACGCAATCGGCGGACGAAGCGGCAACAGGGGACAATGCGCACAGCCATGCAGGAGGATATACAGCGTCAAAGACCAACAGGGGAAAATAATCGCCAAAGACAGACACTTGTTATCGCTGAAGGATTTGAACTTAGTCGAGCATCTGGAAGAGCTGATTGACGCGGGGGTTGATGCGTTCAAGATTGAAGGACGATTGAAGGACACGGCATACGTCGCGAATACCGTGAGTTTTTATCGCAGGCGTTTGGATGAAATAATAGCGAAAAAGAAACTCAAACGCGCATCATCGGGAACGCCACAAATTAACTTTGAGCCGAACCCGGAGAAGACGTTTAATCGGGGATTTTCTGATTACGGCATTACAGGCAAGAAAGCAAATCTTGGCTCAATTGATACGCCCAAATCGATGGGCGAATTTGTGGGCACGGTAACGGAAACGGGAAATAATTACTTTGCCATAGACGGCGAACAGGAACTGCATAACGCGGACGGGCTTTGCTTTTTTGACAGACAGAAGAATTTGGCCGGGACGGTCATCAATCGGGTTGAGGGCAGAAAGATTTACCCGCAAAAGATGCAGGATATAAGAAGGGGTGAGAAGATTTACCGTAATTACGATTACGAGTTTTATCGCAAGCTGTCGGGCCAATCCGCAGAACGCAAAATCGGATTAACGATGGTTATGCGTGAGTCGGCCAAGGGATTGATTCTCATCGGGGCTGATGAGGACAGCAATGAGGCAACGGTGGAAATAAACGGAGATAAACAGCCGGCGTTGAAAAAAGAGCAGGCAAAGCAAACGATTATTACGCAGTTAAGCAAACTCGGAAATACGATTTTCGAGTGTTCGGAGGTGCGGGTAGAGACGCTGGATGTTTATTTTCTGCCTGTGTCACGATTGAACGCCGCGAAACGGGAACTGGCTGAAAAAATGCTTGAGGCAAGAGAAGTGAATCGGCCTCGCGCGGCGGGTCATATCCTGAAAAATGATGTGCCCTACCCGCAACAAACTTTGGATTTCAGAGGCAACGTGCTGAACAAAAAGGCGGAGGAGTTTTACCATCGCCACGGCGTTGAGACAATCGAGCCGGCGGCGGAATCGGGGCTGGATTTGTCGGGACAGGTGGTAATGACGACAAAATACTGCCTACGACAGGAACTGGGGCTATGCGGCGGAAAAGATGAAAAAACACCCGTGGAGCCGATGATTTTGCTGGATGAGGATGACAGGGAATACGAAGTAAAATTTCGATGCGGAAAATGTGGGATGGAAATAATATACTCCCACGAAAAAAAATAACCCCCAGGCAGACCTAGGGGCTAAACATTTTTAGGATTCGATTTTGTCGATGGTAACGCGGAGAAATTTCTGGCGATGGCCGGTTTTCTTGTTGTAGTTTTTGCGTCTGCGGAAATACTGGGACTGAATTTTCTCGCCCTTAACAACCGCCTGTTCCGCTGAGGTTTTGAATGAGGCGATAACCTTTGCGCCTGCGAGGTATGGGGCGCCGATTTTGACGTCTTTGCCATCGCTGACGAGCAGGACCTTGCCAAGCTCGATGTTTTTCGCGTCTGGGGCAACTTCCGTAAGCTCGATATCGAGCGTATCGCCCTGCGAGACCTTATATTGTTTACTGCCTTGTTCGATTACTGCGTACATTTCAATCACTCCGACGTTCAAATTCAAACATTCGTAAAAGCTGAGTATTATAGCAACTGCGGTATTGCAGTAAAGAGAAATATCGGATATTTTTAACGAATCCCACGGGATAAACCCGGGAGTAATTTTAAGGAATCATAATTATGCAGATAGCGATGATAAACGACAAAATGATGGGCATCGAGGAGGTAGGCAGCGAGTACCTTGACCGGGGGATATTCTTCGGCGACGGAGTTTATGAAGTGCTAAGGAGCTATAACGGCAGGATATTCGCAATAGATGAGCATTTTGAGCGTTTTGCCAACAGCTTGAAGGCGATTGAGATAGCCGGCGTTGACGTTGGGGAAATCCGCTCGAAAGTGCTAAAGGCGTTTGAGAAGGCGGGGATAGCAAACGCAAAGATATATTTTCATATCACCCGTGGTTCAGGGATGAGAGACCATTTACCGGCGGCGGATTTGAAGCCGAATTTCTTTTTGACGATTACTGAACTGAAGGATAACCCCAAGCTGAAAAACGAGGGCGTCGCGGTATCGATGTATCCCGATATTCGCTGGAAGAGATGCGATATCAAGTCGCTGAATTTGCTGCCGAACGTCCTTGCCAAAGGCGACGCGGACAAAAAGGGATGCTGGGAGGCCGTATTTGTAGATGATAACGGGATGATTACGGAGGGGTCATCTTCGGCGTTTTTCGGGATTGTTAAAGGCAAACTGCGCACGTCGCCTCTCAAGGCGAATATATTGCCCTCGGTAACACGAAAATACGTCGAGCTGGCGGCGAAGAACATCGGGCTGGGGATTGTCGAAAAATCGCTGACACCCAAAGAGGCGGCAGGCGCAGATGAGCTGTTTTTGGCGGTAACGACAAGGGACATAATCCCGGTTGTTAAATTCGACGGCAAAATGACGGGCGACGGCAAACCCGGCAAGTGGACGAAGACATTGATGGAGGAGTTCAGAAAGTTCACGCGTTGACCTTAGCCACGAAAAGGCACATAAGGCACAAGAGTATAAGACAAAAGTAAAAAGGGAAAAAGAATAACGCCGAAAACGATAGCTGTCCCCCGGTTTGAACGATAGTTCGGAAGTGTGTTATCATGGACGACCAAAAATGTTTATGAGGTCATCCCACACTTTTTTATCCATCTCTTTGTTTGCTGGATCGCTCCAACCGCCGTGTCCTTCCCAAGCATAAGAAATTATTTTCTGATCGTGCACCGAGAAGCCGATTAATGCCGCACGCATAAATTCTACACCGCCAAGACGGCTCAACTCAATCCCTAGATCAAGGATAGGACCCATTTGCCGGTCATAAATCTCCTTGAGCGAGAGTCCCTCGGTTGGCATCTTGCATAGCTCCCGAAGTTTGGCCTGTATAGCTTCTAACTTTGCCCAACGTTTTCCCTGTTGAGATCCGAAATACTTCTTAAACCATCTCATAGTTACTCAACTTTCTCAAATCCTGAGGACACCACACCTATTTCCTTTGTAATGCAAAATCATATCACCCGGCCTTAAGGAATCATTATATTGTTCTATGATGATAGAAAACAAGCTTTTTTACGGCAAACTTAATCCGTGAAATCTGTGTAATCCTCCTACGTCCCTGAAGGACTTCCGCCTTCGTTAAAACTATGGCGGACAAGTCAGAGGACAGGTTCGTGGTTTATTTCAGAAGCTGCTTCAGTGCACGGTAATCGGTTTTGCCTGTGCCGAGGAGGGGAATCTGGTCGAGCTTGATTACCCTGCGGATACTGTGAAGACCTGAAAGGCCCGCGTCGCGGATTTTTTTATTGGCTTCCTCGCGTTCGATATCACGAGAGGTAAACAAGACAAGCTCAGGTTGCTCGGCCTCGGTTGCTTCGACAGCAAGAGTCGGCCACTTATCTGATTCAGAGGGTCCTTCGACCCCGCTCAGGGCAGGGAAAGCAGCTTCGAGAATGGATTCGATGGCGGGCAGGGAAATCATTTCGCCGCCGAGCTTGGCAAATCTTTTGAGTCGTCCCTGAAAAGTCATAAGGCCATCATGGTCGATGCAGACAATATCGCCGGTGTTGTAATATTGTTTGCCTCCGATTTCGACAAAAGGCGATTTGCCAGGATAGTTGAGATAGCCGGCGAAAACGCTTGGGCCGCGGACGAGAAGGATGCCGGTGGCGGGCGGAGAAAGTGGCTTCAATGTTGCTGAAGCAGGCCCTGCGCTGCGCTCCGTGTCGGGATGAAGGAGGAGACATTCGAGCGAGGGAAGGAGTTTACCTATGGAAAATGGTTTTGGGTCGTTTTCATCATTGAGCGATATAATGGGAGAACATTCGGTAACACCGTAGCCCTCGAATATTACGGCCTTTTTGCATTTCGCGGCAAGAGAATCATAAACCTGTTGGGGACATTTTTCCGCGCCGGTTACGGCAAAACGCAGGGAGTCGAGCTGTTCAACGGTTGCGACGCGGACGATACCGCCCAGAAACGTCGGCGTGCCGAGAAGAACGGTAACACCGTACGCACTGATGATTTTGGCGAGGGTATCGGATTCGGTAGGGTTGGCGTAATAGACGGCCTGCGCCGATGACAACGGGCAGCACAACGGTAACGGTCAGGCCGAAGGAATGGAACGGAGGCAGAAAACCGATGAGACGGTCTGTTTCGTAAATTTTGACTGTGCCAAGCACATCGCGTATGTTGGCAAGTATATTGACGTGCGAAAGCGGGACAGCTTTTGGTAGCGTTTCGGAGCCGCTTGTGAAAAGGATGGCGGCGGTTTGGGGGACTTTGGCGTTACGCAGAGAAGCCCAGGACAATTGGGCGGCAAGCCAGGCGATTAGTTTGCGAGTTCGAGAGATTTTCCCGCTCAACTGTTCGAGAAAACAGAGCCGTTCGGTAACGGCTGAGAGGTCAATACCCTGCAAAGTTATCCTGTCAACGAGGGCCTTACTCGTGAGGATATGTTTTACGCCGACGGCATCGAGTGAAGCGAGGATATTCCGCGGCCCGGCGGTCCAATTAACCATAACGGGGACTTTTTCGGCGAAAAGCGTCGCGAGATAAAGGATATCGGCAGTTACGGAGGCAGGCAGCATTATGCCGATGCGGTCGCCTTCGAACTGTTTGATAAGAGGGCGAAGAACGAGACAGGCGGTAACGATGTCACGGTATGATTTTGCGCCGGCAATCTGGTCGGCAATGACAATATGGTCCGGCTGACGCGCGGCCTGCATAAGGAAGATATCGGTAATAGAATCGCCGTCGGGCACTGATGCACAGATTTGGGGATGAGGCCTGAACCACCCTGCCGGAACCGGTTTAATGGAAGTCGTAGCAAGATAGACAAACTGCCCACAGGCGGCAAGCATAACGTCGCCGATTGTCTGCATCGCGTCAGCGTCGGCCTGACGGAAGCCGAATTCCTTTTCGAGCCAGAGGAGCAAATCGGTGCGAACCAAGCTGTCCATTCCCAAATCAGCGGCCAGCCGGTCGGTCTCTTTGAGGTTCGATATGCCTGTTTTTTCGGACATATACGTCATAACAATCTGCCGCGTCGCGGACGGGATTTTCGAATAATCGGACTGCAACGTCGGCGGCATCGGCTCAGGGACAACGCGAACGCCGCCCCTTTCCCAGAGCGTATAGGGGACATAGGTATTTGGCGGAGCATCGGCGTTATAAAAATCTTCGAGGAAACGATTGAAAATATTACGGTCCGCGTTTCGAGGGAGGTCAGGCGGCTCGTAAAATTCTATTGTGATTTCCCTGCGAGGTGCAAAGAAAATAAAACTGGCGAGCAATTGCAAAATGCCCTTACGCAAAACCGACATCACAAGCGGCTCATTGCCGGACGCCCTACTGAATGAGCTGCCCCAAAAACCGCGTGTGCGGACAAGAACGACGCGGACATCGGGGCAACTTTTCAAAATACTCTCGACGGAGCTGTTTGCGCCGAGCGATTCTTTGTAACTATGACATAACCTTCCTGCGGGCCACAAAACAAGGTTTTCGCCATGTTTAAGCCCAGTAATCGTCTCGTCGAGGACCTTTTCAATCTCGGCCCTGGCAGACGGGCCATACTTCTCGATACTCGGAACAGTTCGCACGCCCCACCTGCGGGCAAAAAAGCCAATAAGAGGTCTATCGACCTGGTCAACGTCGCCGAAACCGTGAGGCGCGAAACGCTTCTGAAGATATGTATAAAGGATAATGGGGTCCATAAGGGCGGGATGATTCGGCAGAAAAACTATTCCGGTCTTTCCCTTCGCCTCGATTGCATCGAGACCGACGAGGCGTATTCGGTACCGCAACCAAAGCAGGAATCTCGACACCGTTATCATCCCAACATCAATAAGCATTCTGGGTTCTCTCCCGCAGTGACATTAAGAGCCAGCCCGCTGCTGCGAATGTTAAAACAGCCACAATCGCAAAACAGTTGCTTGGCATTATATTCAGGCGGTTAAAAATATAAAATACCGCGCCTGAAAGTAATATACCCGCAAAGTCGGCAAAGTTCGACGAGGCAATCATTCTGCCTTTCATTTCAGGGGCGGGCCTGACCTGAACAAAACTCGTTACTGGAATCGAAAATACGCCGCCGGCAATTCCCAGAAACGCCAGTGCGCCTATGACGACCGGTTTGTGCGTAAACAAAGGCAGATATGGAACGGTCGTCACCGCGAACATAGCAATGGCCATCACAACGCCCGAGGGGACCAGCACCCGATACCATTTCTCACCTTTTGCAATCAAAGGAGCGAGCAAACTGCCGATACCGACTCCCACAAGCTCAATGACAATCAGAGCGCTGGTCATTGTCTTGGTAAGGCCGAACTGCGTCAAGCCCAGCGGATTAATAACAAGAATTTGCAGCGAAGCGGCGAACCAGAAAAAGGCCTTGGCGAAAATCGAATTAGCGAGCAGAGAATCGCCTCTGGTTTTAGCAATCGTGATTACCGACTCCCAGGGCCCCTGCCAGGGGAAACGGGCTTTGGGTGAGGCGGCGGGAAATCCGGGGACAAAAAAGGATACTACAAACGTGATAAAAGCGACGCTTAAGCCGACTGTCGCGGCAAGAAACATACCGAGGGGAGCATCGCATACTGTGCCTTTGATGTCGAGAACAAGGCCCGCGCCAGCGATTCCCAGCAATATCGCGATGTTGACAGCCGCGGCGATAATGCCATTTGCGGTAACGACGAAAGCGGGAGGATATAGTTCCGGAATGATACCATTTATCGCGGGACTAAAAACCGCGGCCTGAAGGCCGAGGATAAATACCGTAACCAAAATAATCGCCCAGCTATTCAGACAAAACCCGATGATTCCCAGAATATACGCGACGAAGGAGACGAGCTTAACGCCAATCACCACCGAGCGTTTCGAGAAACGGTCCGCCAGAAAACCCGCGTAAGCGGCGAAAATAATAAACGGCACCGTAAACAGAACGGTAATATAACTCTGCATACGGGCCAGGCCCCACGCCACGGCCAGAAGCATCACACACTGGCGGCAAAAATTATCGTTGAGGGTGCCGACGAAATATACCCCAACCATAGCGGCGAATTTCCGACGAGTATTTTGGGGACGTGTGTCGTTCGGCGTATCCATTTTAGTCCCGCCAGAGGTTACGGGTGTCCTTGATTATGATGTATAACATCCCGATGAAGCCGAGAAAGAAACCGGCGAGAAGAAACCAGGGACTGGTCTGTAATTTTTCGTCGAGTTTATAGCCGAAATAGCAGAACAGGATAATAACGCCGGCAAACTCGACACCAAGCCCCGACCATTTCATAAGGGCCTTCCATTTTTTGTTTTCCGACTGGTTTTCCTGCGGGGACATTTATACGGAACTCTTACCGGCCAAATCAAGCGGATTCGATTCGCCCCCCGCCAACAAGGTCTTCAGCAGGGCGACTTTTTGTGTTTCGTGTTCCTGCTGATCCGGGGGGTAAGCGGCGGCTGACAGCTTTTTCTCGATTCGTTCAATCACACGCTCGATTCTTTCCTTTTTGATATCGGTCGAGGAAAAAGCATCGTTCGAGACGATAGTCGCCAGATTTTGTGCGATGAGGGCAAACCCCGTGTCAATAACCACGAGCGCCTTATTGTGCTGCGGCTTGCCGGCTTCTTCGGACACATATTCGATTTCCATCATCCCCAGGCCAAGCTCGCAGAACATCGGCATATGGTCATAAAGGACGCCGACCATACCATCGTGGGCGGGGAATACAATCGATGTGGCTTTACAATCGATTATCTTGCCCAGCGGGGCAACTACAACACATTGAAAAGTATTATCCATATTCAAAGCAGGCCGATATTATTTTCCCTTGACTGAAAGTGTCGCCGCTTTCTGTTCGGCGTCTTCTATTGAGCCGACGTACATAAACGCCTCTTCAGGCAGCTTGTCCCATTTGCCTTCGCATATCTGCTTGCAGCTTTCGATTGTTGCGGAGCGTTCGACGTATTTGCCTTCGAGGCCGGTAAACTGTCTTGAAACAAAGAACGGCTGAGAGAAGAACCTTTCGAGCTTTCTGGCTCTTGCCACGATTGTCTGGTCCTGTTTGCTCAATTCATCGACGCCGAGAATCGCGATAATATCCTTAAGGTCATTATATCTCTGGAGGAATTCGAGAACCGTCTGGGCGGTTTCATAATGTTCTTTGCCGACGATATTCGGGTCGAGCAGACGCGATGTGCTTTCGAGCGGGTCAACGGCGGGGTAAATACCTTTCTGGGTGATTGCCCGGTTTAGCACGACAAAGGAGTCGAGGTGCGTAAACGCAGCAGCCGGCGCCGGGTCAGTCAGGTCGTCGGCAGGGACGTAAATCGCCTGCACCGATGTTATCGAGCCGGTCTTCGTGGAGACAATACGTTCCTGCAACTGTCCCATCTCCGTCGCCAGGGTCGGCTGGTAGCCGACCGCCGACGGGATACGCCCGAGAATCGCCGACACTTCCGAGCCGGCCTGTGAGAACCTGAATATGTTGTCGATGAACAGGAGCGTATCACCGACGCCGCTTTCACAAAAATATTCCGCCATAGTCATCGCGGTAAGGGCGACTCTCAATCTTGCCCCGGGGGGTTCATTCATCTGACCGAAGACCAGGCAGGTATGGTTAAGAACGGTATCCTCGCTGCTGCCGATTTTGGTGTGCTGCATTTCGAGCCAGAGGTCGTTTCCTTCTCTTGTTCTCTCGCCGACGCCCGCGAAGACGGAGTAGCCGCCGTGTTTGGTGGCAATTCTTGCGATAAGCTCCTGGATGATGACGGTTTTGCCGACGCCTGCGCCACCGAATAAGCCGGTTTTACCGCCGCGGACAAACGGGCACAAGAGGTCGATGACTTTGATGCCCGTTTCAAACATTTCAGTTTTGGCGGAAAGGTCGATGAGCTTGGGCGGGTCCCTGTGGATTGGCTTTGTCATTGAGACCTGTATGGGGCCACGCTGGTCGATTGGTTCTCCGAGCAGGTTAAATACCCTGCCGAGCGTTTCTTTGCCCACGGGGACCATCAATGGCGAACCCGTATCGATGATTTCCATACCGCGTTTGAGGCCCATTGTGCTGCCGAGTGAAATAACGCGTACTCTTCCGCCGCCGAGATGCTGCTGGACCTCGCCGTAGAGCTTGGTGCGTCCTTTGCCGAAATCGCCCGGTATCTGCACCGCGTTGTAAATAGAGGGTATTTTTTCCGGGTCAAATTTAGCATCAAAGACGCTGCCTATTACCTGAATTATAGTTCCTTTATTCACGCCAGATCTCCTGTACCGCCAATAATATCGAGTAATTCTCCGGTTATCTGCGTTTGTCTCGCACGGTTATATTCCGTAGTCAAATCCTTAATCATCTGGTCGGCGTTGTCGGTCGCGTTTCTCATCGCGACCATTCTCGCTAAGTGTTCGCTCAGAGCGGCTTCCATAAAGCACGCTGATATCCACGCGGACACAATCATCCTGGCGAGCGATTCGACGCTTTTATACATCGGCGGCGAAAAATGGAAATCATCGAAGGATAAATTCCAGGGCCAAATAGGCGTGGACCTCGTCGCCAGCTCCGCAATCAAATCCGTCAGGGGCAAAATCGTCAGCGACTGCGCCTGCTGGCTTGAGGCGGAATGGTAATGCATATACACCATCGAGAACTGTTCGAGGTCGCCTTTGATGTACTGTTCGATAAAATCATCCGCTATTTCCTCGATTTGAAGGTATGTTGGCATCTCGTCGAGGGAGGTATAAACTTTTTTTGGAGTAACACCATAATGGCTAAGCGAATTTAACAGCCGGCTTTCAGGCAGATAAATATCGAGTTGTTTACCCGCCGCCTGGGCCATTTTCAAATGGATGGCAAGAAGCTTGAAAACCTCGGAGTTATAAGAGCCGCACAGGCCCCTCGTAGAACCAACGGCAAGGACTGCCCGCTTTGGGCCTGTCCTTTCACCCAACAGCGGATGCGTCAGCGCGGCTTCGCCGGTCGCCATAAGATAGCCGGCCCTGGCCAAGGCGTTGTGATAATCGCTGACGGACTGCCAAAGGCGATTATACGACTTGAATTTGGCGGTGGATATCATCTCCATCGTCCTGGTTATACGGCAGATATTCTGTGCCGCTTTTTTCCTCTGAAGTATTTGTCTTATGGCAGCCATTGTTCAGCGTATTTCTATTTACGGGTTTCCTTGAATTTACTGATAGCCGCGGTAATATTTGCCGCCAGCACATCGTCTAATTTGCCGGTTGTATTAATTTCGGTTATGTAAGCCGGATGCTCCTGTGCAATCCATTTTATGAGCGGGACGCCGAATTCATTGACCTTGTCAACGGGGATATCATCGAGGAGTCCCGTAGAGCCGGCGAAAATAGTTATGACCTGTTCGCCGACGGTCATCGGGGTAAATTGCGGCTGTTTGAGCAATTCGACCATTCGGGCGCCTCTGTCGAGTTGTGCCTGCGCCGTCGCGTCAAGCTCGGTTCCAAGCCGGGCGAAATTGAGCAGCTCGTTATATGACGCCAGGTCAAGACGCAGTTTCGCGGCGACGCGCTTCATCGCGGCGACCTGCGCGTTTCCGCCTACTCGGCTGACGCTGATGCCGACGTCGATAGCGGGCCTGATGCCGGCGTGGAAAAGGTCTTTCTGCAAATAAATCTGGCCATCGGTGATTGAAATAATGTTGGTGGGAATATACGCCGATACCTGGCCTTCGAGCGTTTCGACTACTGGCAGCGCGGTAAGCGAGCCGCCGCCAAGCGCATCGGAAAGCTTCACACTACGTTCGAGCAACCGGCTGTGCAGATAGAATATGTCGCCCGGGTATGCCTCTCGTCCCGGAGGACGCCGAAGAAGCAAGCTCAACTGGCGATATGCTACCGCGTGCTTGCTGAGGTCGTCGTAAATGCAAAGCGTGTCGCGGTGCTGCTCATACATAAAATATTCCGCGATTGCGCAGCCCGCGTAAGGAGCTATATATTGCATAGGCGCGCTGTCGGCGGCAGCGGCGGCGACAATAATTGTATATTCCATCGCGCCGAAACGCCTGAGCGTCTCGACTATTTCAGCGACGGTGGATTCCTTCTGGCCGATGGCGACATAAACGCAGATTACGTTTTGCCCCTTCTGGTTAATTATCGTGTCAACGGCAATAGCGGTTTTGCCCGTCTTGCGGTCGCCGATGATAAGCTCTCTTTGTCCCCTTCCGATGGGTATCATAGAATCAATGCTTTTTATGCCCGTCTGCAGCGGCTGTTTGACCGGCTGTCTTTCGGAGATATTCGGGGCTTCCGATTCGATGAATCTTCTGGATGCGGATGTTATGAGCGATTTGCCGTCAATCGGCTCACAAAGCGGGTTTACGATTCGGCCGATAAGCTCAGGCCCGACCGGCACCGAAAGAACCTGGCCCGTCCCATAGACGTCGGACCCTTCCTTGACGCTCGTATAGTCGCCGTAGATGACGGCTCCTATGGAATCCTCTTCGAGGTTGAACACCTCGCCGCGGACGTCGTTTTCAAAGCGAAGCATCTCGCTGGACATAGCGTTATCCAGGCCGTAGATACGCGCGATGCCGTCGCCCACCTCGACAACCCTTCCGACAGAGGAAACGTCGAGCTTGTTTTTATAGCGGGTTATTTCCTGCTTTAGAATACTGCTGATTTCACTGACATTGGACTTCATCTTTTATCCTTATCTGTTTACAACTGTCCATTACAGTACGCACGGCGTGATACAGCCGATTCTTTATCGAATTATCGATAACACTTTCACCGTATCTTATGACCGCCCCGCCCATAATGGCGGGCTTAACCTTCAATTTAAGCTGAATCTGTTTGCCCATCGCGTTCGAAATGGCCTGTGTAATGCCGGCCAGCTCATCAGGATTGATATTGTCGTGAAGCGTCAGCTCAACAATACTGATACCATGATGGGCATCCCATAATTCGCCGAAACTGGTTATCATTTGCGGCAGGTACATCGTCCTGTTGTGCCTGTCAACTGCGAGCAGAAAATTCAGGGTCAAATCACTTGTTTTACCCGAGAACATTTTGTTCAGCAGCGACTGCTTGTATTCGGCGGTAAACTGCGGCGACGCCATAATGTGCAGAAATTCCTTTTCCTGCGCGATAAGCGTCTCAAGCATCGTCAGCTCGTCTTTGACCTCTTCGACAATTCCGAACTCCGCTGCAAGGTCATACAACGCCTTTGAGTAGAGGTCGCCAACGTGCAGCCCTATATCGGTTCCGGTCATCGTCCACCCGTCTGTTCGCGTTTGAGCTTTTCTATGGATTCATAGAGAAGCCGGAGATTGTCCTCATGAGTAACGGCCCTTCCGACAATTTCGCCGCTAAGCGCAAGCAGCATATCCTCGGCCTCCTGCCACATCCGCTGCGATGCCGAGATTCTGGCGTATTCGATGTCTGCCTGTGCTCTTCGTTTCATCTGGGCAACTTCGTCGCCGGCTTTGCTGACCATTTCCTTTTCAAGCAATTGTGCCTGCGCGGTCAGTTTGTTCACAATCTCGATACCCTGCTGTTTGTACTGGTCGAGCAGCGCCTCGGCATTTTTGCGAGACGTGTCCGCTGCGTCTATCTGCTGTTTTATATAATCCTGACGGGCCTGGAGCTGCTTAACCAGCGGCTTCCACGCAACTTTGGTAAGGATTACAAGGAGCAGCACAAAGGCAATCAGAGTCCATAACGAATCAGCGAACGTGCCGCTGAAAATGCCCTGCTCCTCGGTCGACGCCTCGCCGCCTGACGCCAATGCGCATGCGCCTGCTGAAAGCACCAGCAACACGACTACTGTTGTTTTTAATCTGAACATTTATTTGCCCTCTTGTTTAACCCTTCATCCAGAAGATTGCCAAAAAGCCGATGACTAAGGCAAACAAAGTAACGCCCTCAATGAGCGCAGCTGCGATAATCATCGCCGAAACGATTCTTCCGCCTATTTGCGGCTGGCGGGCAATCGCCTCGGTCGATTTACCGCCGATGAAACCGATACCGATACCTGCGCCGAGAATCGCCAGGCCGCAACCGACGACGGCGCCGAGTATCGCCAAACCATTGCCGACGCCTACCTCGGCCGCCAACACGCTTCCTGCTAATTCTGTCATTTGCTCAAAACCTCCAAAAACATTAACCCATCAACTATGTTCTGATTCCAAAGCCAAGCTTATAAATAAAGCTGAAAGCAAAGTGAAAATATACGCCTGTATAAAAGCAATAAGCAGCTCAAGAGATGACATCACTATTATCGCCCCAACCGAACCCGCTACGACAAACCAGTTCTTGAAAATCAGTATGAGGCCGATGAAGGTCGCCAGTACTATATGGCCCGCGAGCATATTAGCGAACAAACGGACAGCCAAGGCGAAAGGCCTGACCAGCGCGCTTAATATCTCCAGGACGTAAATCAAAGGCAGGATGGGCCACGGCACCTTCGGCGCCAGCATCGAGAGATATTTTAATAGTCCGTATTCTTTTATCCCGACAGCGTGAGTAAGGACGAATGTCACCATCGCCAGGGCGCCTGTAATCCAGATGTTGGCTGTGGCACCGCCGCCATAGCGATACTCCTTGCCCGTTATAAGATAAACCATCGCTTCAGTAGGAACCATCCCGAGCAGATTCATCGTCAAAATGAAGAAAAACATCGTCCAGACGAAAAAGATGAACCTGTCTGTGTTATGTCCGAGGACTGGCCGGGCGACCTCATCACGAAGAAAAACGCATAAACTTTCGACAAAGTTCTGCCACCCGCGAGGCGTCAAGCTTTTCCTGCTTATCCCAAGAGGGATTATTATCAGCAAGACAACCGCAGCAACCGTTACCATCAGCATGTGGTTGCTGAATATAATCTCGTATCCGTCTATTGAAAAACGAAACAACGGCGCAGCTATCACCGGCTTTAACGGATTCAGTTCAGCTAAAACAACACTTTGTAACATCTGGCATCCCAATGTTGCCGTCCTGCCTTATCGGCCATTTATTTAAATGTTCGGCAAAATCAACGCAAATGCGCCAGTCAATCTCGCCTCAGACAGTGGGTTGTTGACCATTTCGGGGCAGGATGGTAGTATAACCTGTGCGGCAAACAAGTCAACATGTATCAGGTTTAGGAAAGGAATAAAAATGTGTAATACGTGTGGATGTCGGTCGGGAATGAAAAAGAGCATCAAAAAGGCCAAAAAGAGCAAAGGCAAAAAAAAGAAATAACAACCTGACTCCTGCTCGCCTGTCTGTTTATATTATTCTGTTCCCGCTAACCTACTGAAGTATGCGGCCAAGGGTCGTGTCATCAATTGTCGTTTTCGGCTCAAAACGGTTTGAGTTCATATACCGTAATAAACTGTGCAATAGCTGCCTCGCTTCGGGTTTATCCTGTATCGCAGGCAGATTTATTGAGCAGACCAGCAGTTTCCCCTTACCCATTTTGACTTCAAAGATATTGCCCAGTTTCTTTGCCCGTTCGCAGTTATCAATAACCTGGACGATCGGCCTGTAGCCGGCAGGCATCGCGTCAAGAATCATCGTGCGGGAATTGCGAAGCAGATTGAACCACTGCCAGTTGGAGTGGAACTCCGTGGGGAAATCAGCAAACGCAGGATGATAAGGGTCGCAAAGTATACCCAGAGTCCCAGGAGCAACAGGGACTTTTCTCTCCTCGGCCAGCTTTTTAAACATTCCGTAATTCCAAAAATCAGAGGCAAACATACCGGGGAGCGAATTGTTAAGGTCGTTGGCTTCCGGTATGAGCAGAACACTTTTGCCGATATTCAATGCCTCTCGCGTCGCATCATCATACTTTCGGCTTATGATGACATTACCCACGGATGTGTCGGCCTTATCAGGATATACCCAGATATTGTATGAATTAGCGAAGTTGGTTCCTTCAATCGCAAACGTAAGTTTAAGTTTTGTCGGCGAAGCAACATCCTTAAGCGGGATATTGATATCCCCAAGTGACGCAAGCGTCCCCTGAGATATATTTTGTGCAGGCAATCGCCCGGAGGCAAGAGTGTTCCCTTTGGCATTTTGCAGGATCCAGACGCCGACGGCGTTATTGATGTCGGACGAACCAAAGTGAGCAACCTGCGTCTTGGCGTTAAATGTCTCGCCCACTGTCCAAGTGTATTTACTCATACGGACAAGAGGAACAGTTTCGCAACAAAATTGACGCCACTTGGCCGGCTCGATGAGACCCTTCGATTCCATAAAAGCATCGAGTATGCCCACAAGAGCGGTGCCCTGCCCGGGAAAATCCTGCAAATCGAGAAGCTGGAAGCCGCCAAAACCACGAGTTCGCAATGCTGCCTCGATATCCTCACGATAGCACAGCACTGCCAATGCCCCTGACGCACGGAAGAAATCGCCTGCCTGGTCAAGCATTCCATTTTGTTTGAGACGGTCACGGAAGATTTCAAAATTGCGCGCCCGCACAACGCCAGTGTATTTGTCGATTTCACGGTAGTCGGGATATATTTGATATTGGCCTATTTCGGTAGAAATAACAGGTACGGTAATGCCTTTGATTTCACGGGTGTAATCTTTATCTGTCCCCGGCGGGCCGACCTGTATATGTCCCAGAGGGGTATCGACCGCTGCGTATGAACCGCGGATTTTCTGCCAGCGAACCTGCCAACTCACCCAGAAATCGTCGTTGGGGTCAACCATACCGAACCAGTTGTTGGTGCCCTGAGCATAGAGATGGCGGGAGTCAAGCAGACGCAATTGCCTCACGACCGGCACCATCAGCTCCTGTTTGCCGCCCAGCTCATTTCCCAGGGCAAGCATAACAAAAGACGGGTGATTGCCGAAAGTTTTCAGAAGCCGTTCGCCTTCTGCCAGACAGAAATTATCATGGTTTGGCTCGCCGAAGTTGGCCCAGTTCGGCAATTCCACCTCCATATATACGCCCACCTGGTCCGCCGCCTCGAACGCTGCCTCGGGCGGACACCAGGTATGAAAACGATAATGATTTATGCCGTATGATTTTGCGGTATTGAAAACCTTCAGCCAGCCCGCGACAGTCATAGGCGGATAACCCGTGAGCGGAAAGACACAGGCGTCGTGTTTGCCGCGAAGGAATGTTGTCCTTCCGTTGATATTGAATTGTGTCCCCTTCGCCTTGAATTCTCGCAGGCCAAAAGTAACCTCCCTGCTGTCGGCATATTTTTTTCCTGCCGACGAAGCATCAAGAGAAACGGTAATCCTGTAAAGCACAGGAGAAAACTCATCCCAATATTTCGCGTTATCACCGAGCGGATAGTTGACTTCAACTACCACCGGCTTGTCGCCTGCCGGAAAAGAAATCGAAACGGGCTGGCCCTGCGGCGTCCCGTCTGTTTTCGATGCTTTAAACGTCAAGGTTGAATTGGCCTGCAGCCCCGTAGTGTTGATTACACTGACGCGAACTTTGACTGTTTTTGCGACAACATCCGGATAAACCTGAACGTCGTCGATACAGACAGGGTCGGTCGCGATAAGTCCGATTTTGCCGATGACGCCATTCCAGTTAGTTTGCGTCTGGTCACTAATCTGGTGCGGGTCGCCGATGGGCGGGTATTCGGAATTATTGATTCGCAGCGTTAACTGATGCCTGCCCGGCGACAAAGGGCCAAGCGAATAAATATGAGGAGCAACTAACGAATCCTGTGTGCTGAGACCGTTGGCGTCAACCCAAAGCCGACTGTTTTTTGTGCATTCGAGAAATAATGTGATACGTTTGTTTGACCATTCAGCCGGTATGTTTATATCCTGCTGATACCAGGCGGAGCCGACAAATGGATACAAACGCGTAAGCCGGCTTGTTTCGCGGGCATTGTTGAGTATTCCCTTGCGGTTTTCGTCGGTGGTGCCGGGAAGTTGAATGGTGTCGTCTAAGGATTTCTCGAACCATTTATCTTTTATCCCTGCGTTGTTTACATCGAGAGCAAACCGCCATTGACCCGCAAGATTAACCAAGTTGTCTCCGGCAAAAGCAGATGCAGAGCAAATCACAAGTATCGATACAATAATTGTATTTGCTGCTCTCATAACTCGTCCTTTTATTGGCTGACCGTGAGATTATAACTTTGGTTTGCCTTGGTTTTGAAGGCCACGACATTGGCTTGTGGTCTGGTTACCTCAACGGCTTTCCCCTTTAAGGTGACATTTATCGGCGCTGCCGTGCGAACGCGAACAGCGTTGCCGTTGAGCGATCTTATAGTTGCGTTGTCCAGGAGACCATCTTTCCACGCAATATCTACCTCAAACCCGCCTCTCGCCCTTAATCCTTTTACTGAGCCGGTCGGCCAGGCCTTCGGCAGCGCGGGCAGCATTTCTATTTCACCATTTATGCTCTGTAGAAGCATTTCCACTATACCGGAGGTTCCGCCGAAGTTGCCGTCTATCTGGAAAGGCGGATGTGCGTCGAACATATTCGGGTAGGTGCGGTCCGGGGACAGCAGCATACGGAGGATTTTATAAGCGTGTTCGGCGTCGTGAAGTCGCGCCCAGAGATTCAAACGCCAGCCAAGTCCCCAACCGGTGGCGTCATCGCCGCGAATCTCCAGCGATTTGCGGGCTGCCGCGGCAAGTTCAGGCGTCTTGTGCACTGAAATCTGGTCGCTCGGAAAAAGCCCGTAAAGATGCGATACGTGACGGTGATGAATTTCCGGCGCCTGCATATCCCAGTCATCGAGCCATTCCTGAAGCTGGCCCGCTTTGCCGATTTGTAACGGCGCAAGACGGGCTCGCGCGACAGCAAGACGTTCACGAAAATCTTTATCAATGCCGAGGATTTCCGATGCGCTTATACAGTTGGAAAACAGGTCACGCAGAATTTCCGTATCCATCGTCGGCCCCGCGCAAATGCTAACGTTTCCGAAAGGATGAATGTTCTCAGGAGACAGTGACGGGCAGGTAACAAGCCAGTGATGATTCGGCTCTTCAACAAGGGTATCGAGAAAGAACTGAGCCGCACCTTTCATCACAGGATACGTCTTTGCCAGAAATTCCTTGTCGCAAGTGAAAAGGTAGTGTTCCCAGATGTGCTGGCAAAGCCACGCCCCGCCCGTAGGCCAAAAGCCCCACAATGGCCCATCGACCGGCGCAGTAGCACGCCACAAATCAGTGTTATGATTACAAACCCAGCCGTCGGCATCCCAGCACACTTTAGCGGTGTGAGCACCGGTTTCGTTCAAGTCCATTATCATCGCTATCAGCGGTTCTACACACTCAGAAATGTTCGTCGTTTCCACATGCCAGTAGTTCATTTCGGTATTGATATTAACCGTATATTTACAGCCCCAGGGCGGATTGGTGCTTTCATTCCATAAACCCTGCAGGTTCGCCGGCTGGCCACCGGGACGAGAACAGCAAATAAGCAGGTAACGCCCGAATTGAAAATATAAGGCCGCAAGCTGAGGGTCATTGGCGGAAGCAAAGGTTTTGATTCTCGCATCGGTGGGACGTTTGGAAGCTTCCGTAGTGCCGAGGTCTAACTTTACCCGGCTAAACAGCCGTTGATGTTCGGCTATATGGTCTTTGCGAATAATTTCAAAAGCTCTTTTTGTCGCCTCGCCAATATGCTTACGTATAATAGCGTCCGGGTCGCCGGTGACATCCTTGAAACTTTTATAACTCGTCGCCGCATCGACCAGAAGCGTTGCGGAATCCGCGTTGGTAACGGAAACCTGGTTCTGGTCACTGCTAATTTGCCCGCCAGTAACCATCACTTTCAAAAGGGCCTGAAACTTCAATGCCCCCCTTATGCCAGCCGCCTGCGGATTGACGCCTCGCATTATCATCGTATCTGGCGATTCCACCATTATGGTTGCTTTCTGTGGAGTGCGCATCGCCGCGGCAAACGAAATCTTTCCCGGTTTGTCCGCTGTTAGGCGAATAACAATTATCTGGTCAATCGGGCTGGAAAATACTTCGCGTGTGAAATTTACATCGCCGGCGCGGAAATCCACACGGGCAATAGCAGTATCAAGGTCAAGCTGCCGGCGATAATTTGCGGCCCCTTCGATATTCGCAAACGTAAGATACAAATCGCCTACCGTCTGATACGGCATCTGCGTTATCGGCCTGCCCATCATTTTCTCGCCGATGAGCTTATTGGCCTGATTAAAGTCACCCGCGAAGATGAGCCGGCGTGCCTCGGGCAGCGCAGCGAGGGCATTTGGATTAGTCGGGTCGTATGGCCCGCCAGCGGAAAGGGTGTCTTCGTTAAGCTGGATACGTTCTTTATCGATGCCGCCAAAGACCATAGCACCAAGCCGGCCGTTGCCGATGGGCAGCGCCTCAACCCATTGTTTCGCCGGCTGTGTGTACCACAACGTCAGGTCGTCAGCGGACGCACCATTGCCAAAGCCCGCGAAGCAAATAACCAACATGCAACCTATCGTTTTTACGGCATCGTTTATTTTAAGATTCATTGTAATTACCCCCCAACTACGCTTACGGTTTTTTCGAGTTTGGTCTGTGCGGAAGACCCGCCGAGCATTATATGGATTTTGTCACGCTCCACAACAAATCGCTGCGCATCCGTGTTCCAGTAAGCGAGCGATTCTGCCTTTAACTGTATCTGGACGGTCTTCGTTTCATTCGGCTGCAGCGTAATTCGCCTGAAACCTTTCAGCTCTTTAAGCGGTCTTTGAATTTCGGAACCAAGGTGCCTGACATACATCTGAACGACCTCGTCGCCAGGGAGTGAGCCGGTATTTGTAATATCCACGCTTACAGTAATCCGGCCATTCTCGGAAATGCTGTCTGAACTTGTCCGCATATTCGTATATTTGAAAGTGGTGTAACTCAAACCATATCCGAATGGATAAAGCGGCTCGCCTTTGAAATACATATACGTTCTGCCGTCGCGAATATCATAATCCATCATAGGCGGCAACTGGTCAAGAGAACGAGGCCACGTCTGGACGAGCCGGCCAGCCGGATTATAATCGCCAAAAAGAACATCCGCTAAAGCGTTGCCAAGTTCCTGGCTGTTGTGCGTCATATGAATTATCGCGGGGACATTATGCTGTGTCCATGTAATAGCATAGGGGAAACTGCTGATTAACACGACAACCGTATTGGGATTTGCTCGATATACCTTTTTTATCAGTTCTTCCTGACTGAGAGTGATGATTTTCCGGTCAATCGCCTCCTTGCCCTCGCCGGGATTCGGGCAATTTCCAAAATTGGCGTCACAGGTCGGGTGATTACCGACGCAGACAATAACTACGTCGGATTGTTTCGCCAGATTAACCGCAGCGTTGTTGGTATCATCAATAGCGAGCTGAACCGTCGCCCTGCCAGAGAGTTTATTTTTTATTCCCTCATACGGTGAAACAGTATAAGGCGGCGTGCCGCTATACCAGTCGAGCAGGACCTCATCGGCACGTGGACCGATTACCGCGACGGATTTCAGCTTGTCCTTATCAAGAGGCAATAAATTATTGGTGTTTTTCAGCAGGACGATCGATTTTTGCGTAATCAATCGGGCAAATTGCTTATGCTTGTCTGTAAGCCAGGGGTCCTGTGCATCGGTCCTGCCGATTTTGGCATAAGGGTTATTATCAGGCGGGTCGAGCAGACCAAGCCGAATCATAACCCTGTAATTACCTTTTATAACATTATCGATGTCCGCCTCGGTCAGCAGCTTATTTTTAAGCGCATCGTTTACACCATCGCGGTATCTGTCCAGAAACTGGTTGATGCCCGCCTTAATACACGCCGCGGCAGCCATATCCATTTCGAGATAATACCTGTGCTGAGTAACCAGGTTTTTATAAGCGCCCCCGTCGGTGCAGATTATGCCGTCCTGTCCCCACTCTTTGATTGTGATATCTTTCAGAATCGGCTGAACTGTGCAGGGTATCCCATTGTAGGCATTGTATGAGGCCATATAAGCGCGGGAGCCGCCCTCGACAACACCCATCCTGAAAGGAACCGAATAATACTCTCTCAAAAGGCGTTCGTTAAAATTGGAGGATGATTTGCCGCGGCCGTTCTCATTGCTGTTGGCCAGGAAGTGCTTCATAAGCGCGGCCGTCTGCCAGTACTTCGGATTGTCCCCCTGAAGCCCTTTCACAAAGGCAACGACGAGTGTCCCGTTAAAATACGGGTCCTCGCCGTAACACTCCTCGGTCCTCCCCCACCGCGGGTCCCTGCCCAAATCGGCGTTCGGTGCCCTTACGACAAGCGCGCCCCTGTTTAACTTCTGGAATGTGTATCGCGCTTCGTAGCCCTCGATTTCGCCCGCCTGCTTAATTATGTCTGTGTCCCAGGTCTCTGCCATACCAATCGCCTGCGGAAACTGCGTCGTAGGGACGGGATTATCCCTGCCCCATCCGCCCGGCCCGCCAAGCGCAACCCCGTGAAGCCCTTCGATATGCCGGGAACCTTTGATACCGAGCCGCAAAACATTGGGGTCGGTACTGAGACAGGATATTTTTTCCTCCAGTGTCATAAGAGAAACGATATTATTCACCCTGTCTTCTATCGGGAGATTCGGGTCTTCGAAGGGATACGCCGCAAAAACAACCGATGAACAAAGAACAATTATCGCCAAACACTGAACGCTGAACGCTGAACGCTGTTTGTTGAACCGCTTTTCAGTTTTCATTTCACATTTCTCCTGCTTTCAATCAATTATGCCGGAATTTTTAAAACATTTCGCGGCTATTTGTGGCCGTGAAGCTTGCGGTACTCCAGCGGCGATATTCCCATTTTCTGCTTGAAGTACCGGGCAATATGATTAGTATTATCGTATCCCAGGCCTAACGCAATATCCGATATCGACAAATCCGTCTCAATCAGCATCTGGCTGATAAGGTCTATCCGAACTCGCTTAATCTCGTCATAAACCGAACGTCCCAGCGTCTTCATAAATTTGTCGTGCAGGTTACGCCGGGAAACACTCAGATTTTTTATGACGTCATCCACCTGTATAAGGCGTTTGGCGTTATGATGAATAAAATTCAACGCATGGCTGACTAATTTATCCTCTACCGCAACGATATTGGTTGACTGCCTCATCACCACCCTGTTCGGGGGAATAATCACCATCTGGGGCGGCATCTTTTCTCCCGCCATCATCCTGTCAAGCAGTTCGCTCGCCTGGAAGCCGGCCTTCTCGACATCCAGGGCAACACTCGACAACGGCGGGTTTGAAATATCGCATACCTGGTCGTCGTTATCTACGCCGATAATAGCCACCTCATAAGGCACATCGAGCTTCGCATTGGCGCAGGCCTCGGTAATATGCTGCCCCCTGTCATCGTTGCACGCCATAATCCCTACCGGTTTTGGCAGCCCGCGCAGCCATTCCGTAAGAATCGCCTCCTCTCTGTACCATAAACGATTCGCGCGGGATTTGGGCTGTTTGTAAAAGCTCGTTTTGAAACCTGCCTCTGATATGCGTGCGCCGAAATTCTCCCCTCGCTGGCAGGACCAGTACATATCATCAAAACCGCAGTACCCGAAATTACGGAATCCCCGCTCAAGAAGGTGCTCCGCGGCCATCCTGCCTACCGCACGATTATCAGTTACTATGTTGTTTCGCTTCGCCGCGGGCGGCTCCATCGCCACCGCGACAAATAATGGAATGTCCCATCTTGCCAACTCTTCGATATCTCTCGTATCGCGCGATATTATGCCCTGGGGCCCCCACTTTTTCAGGTGCTCTAATTCGGCTCGTTCGCTCCCGCGAGCAACGTAAAACAGGTCCTGCCTGTAGAACACCCACGGAAACACCCACGGCCCGTGCAGCCGCGAATACCTCATAATCCCGCGGACCAGGTCTCTGCCGAATGCCCGAGAGCTTTCAATCATCAACGCGACTCTTTTAAGATTCTTCACACCCGTATTATATGCCGAAAATGGTGGATGTTAAGCAAAAAATGGCGTTCTTTTTTTGCCCCGCCTGATGCAAAATATAATGTGTTGTTGTGTAAATAACTGTTTACGTCTGTAAAACGCAAAGGGATTGAGCTTTTCTCTGTGTGCTCTGTGGCTAAAAAGTTACTCTGTGGCTAAAGATTATTATGAGCAAACGCAGCGGGTCCGGGTTTACATTAGTCGAACTATTGGTTGTTATCGCCATTATCGCTCTGCTGATGGCAGTGTTGATGCCCGCGCTGAGCCGAGCCAGAGAACAGGGAAAACGGGCTGTTTGTCTTAATTATCAGAGGCAATTGACTGCCGCATGGATGATGTACGCTGACGATAACGGCGACAAAATCGTCTGCGGCGACTCGGAAGAATACGGGCAAGTTGCGGAACCGCCATGCACTTCAGCCACTTTAGCTTATGCGGCAGGCGGAAATCATTACAATGAATGGCCCTGGGTTTTAAGGGACTGGGCGCTCCGCCATGTTGGCCGACAGGGGCTGTATTTGGTCAGGCCGAAAAAAAAACACAGATAGCAAATGGGGCATTGTTCAGGTATGTCAAAGACGTAAAGGCCTACAAATGCCCGAGGGCTACTGCCGACGAGACGAGGTCATTTTCTGTAGTTGACCAGATGAATGTCACAGTAATCGCGGCTGCTGTGTTAAATACGAACGTAATGCTCATTAAGACCCGCCAGGACATTAAGAAAGCATACGAACGTATGATTTTTGTTGACGATGGCGGCTGTGAAGGAACAACGGAGGGCGGTTGGACGGTCACTTTCCAAAGCCCGCCGCAATGGTGGGACGCGCCATCGGCACGGCACGGCGACGGAACAACATTTTCTTTTGCTGATGGCCACGCCGAATACCACAAATGGCAGGAATCCAGCACTCTCGACGCCGCCAAGAAAGGAACAGCCGGCTACATAATAACCCCTGCGACGCAAACCAGGGACATTCGCTGGGCACAGATTGCTGCATGGGGTTCAGCTACAGCATCAACGTTAAATCCTTGAGTCAGCGATTGGGCTATACTCATAAAAACAAAGAGGACCGGCCATTTTTCAGCCGGCCCTCTTTTTAACTAAGTTCCATTAGTTAGATACTACCTGCTTTGGACGACAACGCCCGCAGGGGTCAGGTCGTCACTGTCGGCGATTATGTGAATGTCTCCGGCCTGCCCTTCTTTAGTCCGCAGAATCAGCACTGCTTTGCCGAAGAACAGCTTCCTGTAATCCGCCTGGAACGGCTCATAAGAAAGAGGATTGCCATTATCGACCCCAGCGATTTCAGCGGGGCCATCGACTTTGAACTTAATCAGATTATCCGCCAGCGGGCACAAAGTATCATTGGCATCGAGGGCCTCAACGAGGATGTAGCAGAGGTCATCGCCGGTGGCAGACAACTCTTTTCTATCCGGAGTAAGACGGATTTTCGCTGGCTCACCCGCCGTGCGCACAATCTCCTGACCTATCTCCGAGCCATCCTTATAGGCGACCGCCTTCAGCTCGCCCGGCTCATAATTTACGTCGTTGAAGCAGAGGCGGTATTTATCTATTGAACCATAGTAAGATGGCCCCGCTTCTTTCGCCTTGGTCTGTTTGCCTAAGGATTTGCCGTTGAGGAACAGCTCAACTGTGTCACCGTTGGTATAAACATACACGGGGACATTTTGCCCGATTCTGTCGGGCCAGTTCCAGTGAGGCAGTATATGCACCGTGGCAACATCGGGCCGCCAGTGACTGCGGTAAAGATAAAAGCGGTCCTTTGGTATGCCCGCGAGGTCAACAATGCCGAAATATGAGCTTCTTGCCTGCCTGCTGTAAGGCGTTGGCTCGCCGAGATAATCAAAACCCGTCCAGACAAACTCGCCCGCGACAAACTTATCCTTTTCCATCAAAGCAAACTCGCGGTCCGGGATATCCGACCATTGCGCCGCGTTACGGTCGTAAGAATCGACCTGAAACTCCTTTGAGTATTGTGTTTTAGAACCCTTGAGCGGCAAATCATAAAAACCACGAGTGCTAAGCGCAGAAGCCGACTCGCTGTAAACGATGGGCTTATCCGGATATCGCTGCCTGTATTGGGCGTATCTTCGCTGATAATTCCACCCGGTAAGGTCCAGTGCGTCGAATACCGATTTTGCCACCTGGTAGGGAAAACAACAGGCCATACCAACCGGGCGGGTCAAATCGTATTTGCGAACAAAATCGCTCATAAATTTCACCCGCTCTTTTGTCAGGCCCTGCGGGTCTTTGGGCGGTGAGTCAATTTCGTTGCCGATTGACCAGACAACAACGCTTGGGTGATTGCGGTCGCGCTGCACGAAATTGCGAATCTGTTTTTCGCCGTATTTTTCTAACGGCATATTATTGGGGTCAAATCTGTCCGCGGTCTTGTCCCACTTGTCAAAGCACTCATCCCACACGACAAAACCCATCCGGTCGCAAAGCTCCACCAATTCCGGCGCAGGCGGGTTGTGGCTTGTGCGAATTGCGTTTACGCCCATATCACGCATAATCTCTAATTGGCGTTCCATCGCGCGGGTATAAAACGCCCCGCCGAGAGCGCCCTGGTCGTGATGCAGGCACACGCCGTGAAGCTGCACTCGTTTGCCATTGAGATGAAATCCGTCATCAGCGGTGAATTTGAATTCGCGTATGCCAAATGTGGTCGTATCAGTATCCACTACTTTATCGCCCTGGCGAATAATTGTCTTCGCCGTATAAAGTTTCGGGCTTGTGATGTCCCATCTCTGCGGGTTTGCAATCACAAACGACTGGTTAACGTCCTTTGCCCCTCCTGCCGATATGGCAACGCCGTCGGTCTTGAGGGTCGCAGCCGTCTTGCCATCCGGGTCAAACAGTGTAACCTCAACGCTGACCTTCGATTTGCCCTTGCTATGATTTTCAATAGTCGAGCGAACATTGACCTTCGCTGACGCGTCGGCCACTTCGGAAGTCGTAATATAAGTTCCCCAGTGTGCGACGTGAACCGGCTCAGTTATAGTCATTGTTACTTTGCGATAAATACCCGCCCCGGGATACCATCGCGTGCCGTGATTGCGAGTATCAACATACACCGCAATTACGTTGTCGGCGCCGAATTTCACGAATGGGGTCGCATCGACACGGAAAGACATATAACCATAGTCCCATTCACCGGCCAATTGCCCGTTGACATAAACCTTCGGAAACGCCATTACGCCGTCGAAATCAAAATATACGCGTTTACCAGCGTCGGCCTTGTCGAGCTTAAAGCTTTTGCGATACCAGCCCTGCCCCCACCAGGGCAGTTTGCCGGCGTAGCCGTCTTCCTTTGGATTGAATGGCCCGGCAATTGCCCAGTCGTGAGGCAGCCGAACCGCCTTCCACGACGAATCATTAAAATCAACCGCCTGTGCCCCATTCTGCCCGCCTTTGGCGAACTTCCAGTCGCCGTTGAAATTGACTACCTGTCGTCCGGCGGTATTTTCGCCGGTTTGTGGTTGTATCTGAAATGGCTCAAACTTCGGTTCGCAGGATAAACTCAGCATAAACACAAACGCTACAATCGTTACAATCAAAAATCCTCTTTGCGTCTTCATTTTTCTCTCCGTATTCATGTTGTTTCACAAAACAGGCCATCAATATAGTAAGGTATTTTGCGGGTTATATTATAATGATGCAACACTTTTCCGGACAAATTCGTTGACTTTGCCCTTTCTGTGATATATAATAAGATAGCCATACCCGAAACCAGCTTCCTGCCGGGGGGTAGTATTTTTCGGCGGGCAGCATAGCTTAGCAAGGAGGAGTAGATATGAGGCGTACCGCCCCGATACTGGTGGTCTTTGTTTTCTGCGCATCAGTCACATCAGCCAACATAAACGTCACCTATAATATCAATACCGACGTCAACAGGACGCCTATCAGCAAATACGTTTACGGCACAAACGATACAGGCAACTCAAATTACACCGTAGTAAGAAGCGGCGGTAATCGCCTGACCGCCTACAACTGGGAAAACAACTGGTCCAACGCAGGCAATGACTGGTATTATGAAAACGACCAGGAAATGAGTTCGAGTTCGATACCCGGCTACGCCATTACCAACGATTTCCGCGATTTATGCGTTGCGAACCATCAGGACTCTATCGTAACAGTGCAAATGGCAGGATATGTCTCAGCCCCTATTTGGGTACAGATAAATCTCGCTACTCAATCGGCTCCATCAATTTATTTTTATCCGGTTGTTTTCGCCAAAGGATCGCCATTCTGCAATCCGCCCGGCAGTCCGAATACTTCCGACGGTGTTGTTTATATGGATGAATTTGTTAATTTCCTTGTTAGCAAGTATGGCCACGGGGGTGACCCGAACGGCGTAAAGTTTTATTGTATGGACAACGAACCCGACCTCTGGGACAGCACTCACCCTGAAGTTCACCCTGCCGCGACCGGCTGCGCGGAATATAAAAATAAAAGCGTGGCAATATCCTTAGCTGTAAAAAATGTTGACCCCAATGCCCAGATGCTTGGCCCCGTAAGTTATGGATTTAATGGTTATTATAGTTTCCAGAACGCACCCGACTGGGCTGCCCCCCTTAGCGCCGGCTATAGCTGGTTCCTCGATTACTACTTAGACAAGATGGATGCAAATTCATCCGTCGCCGGCAAGCGACTCCTCGACGCCCTCGATGTTCACTGGTATCCTGAGGCACAGGATACCCCCGATTTTACCGATGGTAATAGGATTACTAATGACATAAGGACCACGGCAATGTATAACGCACGTATGCAGGCACCGAGAACCCTATGGGACCCGACTTACGTTGGGGCTAACGGTGAAAATAGCTGGATTAATGAGTGGTACAGTAGTTACCTGCCAATAATCCCCAGGATACAGAAATCAATAAATACTTATTATCCTGACACCAATCTTACGATAACCGAGTATGCTTACGGCGGAGAAACCCACTACTCAGGCGGCATAGCCACCACGGATGTCCTTGGTATCTTCGGCAAATACGGAGTTTACCTTGCGAGTTACTGGGGTGACGGTAACTATGTAGATGCCGCGGTAAAAATCTACACAAACTACGACAACAACAAATCCACATTCGGAGATACGGAAGTTTATTCGACAATGTCCGACACGGCTGACAGCTCCATTTATGCCTCTGTGTTCAACGGCTATACCTGCGAGATGCACCTTATAGTCATCAACAAGAACATCACAAATGCCATCACCGGAACCTTCAATATTACCAGCCCGCAAACCTTCACATCAGGCAATGTCTGGAAATTTGACAATAACAGCGTAAATATCATGGCCACAACGCCAATCAGCTCTATCACAAATAACTCCTTCACATATACTATACCGGCAACAACTGTTTGCCATATAGTTCTGCAGGCCTCCCCGCCGACGTGGGATTTGACCGGCCCATCAGGGGTTCCCGATTGCCATGTAAACATCTGGGACCTTAAGGATTTCACCAGCACATGGCTTAACCCATACACTTTCGTTGACTTTGCCCATTTTGCCCAGGAATGGAATATGTAATAAGCCGCTTAGGCGGTAAAAATAGCAGCTCTTTATAAAAACAGGGGATTTTTAGGCCTTTAAACAAATTTTGACCATATTAACGGGCGATAACAGGGCTTTAAGCTCTAAGTACAGTAATTACAATATGTTACAACAATTAAATTTTGTTCCATCGATGATACTGACTTGTTTTTATCGCATAATGTATTGTCAGACAAGAAGTTACGCGAAATATCGGCAACTTATGGTCCAAAAAAACTTCGCGAAACTGCAAAAATAGCTTGATTTTTCAGTATTGGTCTGGTATTATACTTGGTGAATAACGTCTGGCGGCGTCCGCCAGGCATCCATAGTTTTATAATGTAGTCGTTTTTTAGGGTGATTAGGAGGAAACATAATGTCAAGGAAAATTGTATCCATTTTAGCACTTCTATGTTTTTTGGCCATGTGCAATTATGCTATGGCCTTCGACTGGAACACAACTGTGGTATGGCACAATACCAACAGTAACCAGGACTGGTTTGACGCCGGTAACTGGGTCCATAATGCCGGCGAACCTGCCGGAGCAATTCCACCAGACGGCAACACATTTGTGGTTATCGAACCGTACCCCGGCCCGATAATCAACGGCGATGCGGCATGCTCAGCTTTGGCGGTATTAGATTGGTCATGGTCAGGCGCTCCGAGCACAGCCGTCGAAGTTAATTCAGGAGATTTTAATGCCGGAGAATGTATCTACCTCGCCAGTAACGGCACCGATTTCACATATGGTGACGCCAACTCAGTGGGCACTGCCGGACTGACAGTTCTTGGCGGCACGGTAACTACCCCGACTTCTGTCACGGGAAACGGTCTTTATATCGGCGGCGGCTCGACCACTTATCAACTTATGAACAAAGGTGTAGTGACGATGTATGGCGGACTCATTAGCGTCCCAAGGGTCGCTCTCTATCATGGCAATATTGCCCTGTATGGCGGAACTCTGCAGTGCATAGGAGACAACAATTTCATTTTCTACCAGGACTATCCGGAAAACAAAATCGATATCAGCGGCGGCACACTGCAACTTGCAGGCAACTATTTGATTACCAGTCCGAATCTTCCCGGTCTCATCGCGGGCAAGAGCATTGTGTCCACACGCGGCAACATCGGAATACCTGTATTTGACGGCACCAATACAATATTAGTAAGTGACAGCGTCAACATGCTAAGGCCCTGGGGACCTTCGCCGGATATGAACTCGACGAACGTTCATTACAGAGTCGGCGATGTTAATGTCGGCATTATGCTCAGTTGGAACAGTGGCAGCGAACCCAACGTCATAAACCATGACGTGTATTTCGGGACATCCACCGCGGACATTAGTGCCGCAACCATAACATCACCACAATTCATGCACGAAGTAAATGAAGCCAATGCAGAACCGAACCAGTGGGATGTCAACAATTTCAACTTCAAAACTAATACTAACTACTATTGGCGAGTTGATGATAATGCAATCACATCAAACATATACGACGGAAGCGGCAATATTATCGGCTCTAACACCACGCTTTATAAAGGCCTGGTCTGGAAATTCACGAGCCATGACGGCAAGGCATACAATCCAAACCCGTATAACGGACGGAATGGCTTAACCGAACCGTTGGCATTACGCTGGACGAAAGGCGACTTTGCAACCAGCCACATGGTATTTGTTGGCACGGACAGCGCGACGGTCTACAGCGCCACCAGCAGCACTACTAAAGTTTACAGAAGCACACAGACCGGCACCTCATATTCACTTACGGGCTTAGCGACTAACTGGTACGGACCTTTAGTGCCGGGCACAACCTACTGGTGGAAGGTAACGGAAGTTAACGGCACAACGCAATGGGGTTCAACCGGCCTCAGCGGCGTCACTGCACCTGTACTTTGGACCTTTACACCTTCGGGGATTATCACCATCGATGACTTTGAAGATTACAACAACACGGCTGATGTAAACGCCAACTGGACAATGGGTAATACCATCGCTTCTTGCTACGACTTTACCTACCAAACAACATTCCCTAATGTAATCCCGAGTGGTACTTTGACCTTTGCACTCGATTCACTTGGGAAACATGGCAGTTACTACTATAACGCACAACCATTCTCAGAGGTCTCACGCTTTTACAGCGGCGGCACGATATTCACAGGCAACACCAACGTGCTTTCTACGCAGCCCAAGGCCTTAAGAGTAGATTATATCGGGGCCTCGCTTAACGCGGTCGATCCGACTTACAACGTAATGTATGTAGCTATCGAAGATACGGCTGGCCATGTCGGCGTGTACCTCAATAACCCCAACGCCCAACTGGCGACCGCCTGGCAACAATGGTATATCCCTCTCAATGACCCCAACTTCACCACCAATGCATATCCAGGGTCTGTGAACATGGCAGCAGTGAGCGCTTTCCACCTCGGCTTTGGTCAGCGTTGTCTCTTCGCCAACCCTGGGGGCAGCGCCGGCGACGGCAACGTGATGTTTGACAACATCCGGCTGTATGCCTCGACATGCAACCCGTCTGTTACCCTATCGGCTGATATGGACGGCGACTGCGACGTTGACATCAATGATTTGAGCATCTTCGCGGAGTATTGGCTCCAGAAAGCAGAGTTACGCACCTTCGCTACTATTACGAAACCCAAGACACCGGTACTCTGGTACAAATTCAACGATACCGGCACCACGACTAACGTTGTTGATTACGGTTCAACGGGCAGTTATACAGGCACAGTCAGCAACTGGGCTGCACTCAACTGGGACGCTACTGACGGCCGTAATGGCGGCGCGTGCTACTTCATTCAGCCAATCCCAACCGCGGGAGGTGGATCTGCAAACGCTCAGAGTTACGTTTCCGCCCCTCCAGCCGCTGTGAACTTTATGACTGACAGCAACCATTCGACACCTGATGGCGGCGGAATAACCGTCTCAGTGTGGTCTAACGCAAGCATGTTAGCCGATTTCATTGTTCAATACCCAGGTATTTGGGGTGTCTGGCTCTCAGACAATAGCGCAGAACAAGTGGAAGTTCCTTGTCCGTCACGTCTCACGGCGGGTGCTGCCACAGCGCAAACTGGTTTATACCTGCACGTTTCGCCCGCACAACCTGTTTACTACGGCGGTTTAATGACATACTTGCCATTGCTGGACTTTGGCGGCCGCTGGAACCACTGGACATGGGTCAAGGGCGGACCGGACCCCAACGGCAACTTCAGAATGGCAATTTACCAAGATGGTTACAACGTCGCGGAAGTGGACACTAACGGTTTGCCTGGTGATCCGAATGCTGCTGTCGGACTCCCTATGTTCTCGACGCCGGTTGGTTCAATCCATATCGGCACACGCGGCACCAACTGGGCCATGTGGTCAGGTAAGCTCGCTGACTTCCAGATTTACGACTATGCTCTGTCAGATGCAGAAATAGCATATCTTGCAACCGACGGCACCGGCCAGTTGCTACTGCCATTGACTACCAAAGCCAATCTCAAGAGTTCCGGCAACCCGGCAACGGAAATTGTCGACTTCCAGGATTTGGCTGTAATGGGAAATGAGTGGCACCAGATCCAACTGTGGCCGTAACAAACGCAACTTGTTAATTAGTTAGTGTTTTCTTCGGGGCTTGCAACGCCGAGTGGCGGGGCAGGCCCCGTTTATTTTAGGGACATATAAAACCGCATTCTTTCACTTGAAGATACTTGATAGAACCGAAGCCAACGCTAAAATGGTGTAGCTTTTGTCCGGTCTTAACATAACTTCGATAACGCAAGGAAGCTGCAAATGAAAAAGTTAATCGTTCTGCTCGCAACTATGGCCTTACTCATATCTGTCACAAAGGCCGAAACTTCCGCCAGACAATCCGACTCAATGTTTAAATCCTTTGTTTATACCCGCGGCGACAAGCTAATGGACGAAAACGGCGAGTTTCGCTTTATCAGTTTTAACGTCCCCTGTTTGCACTATAACGAAGATAACATGCCTTTCACCGAGATGAACCCCTGGCGGCTGCCCGATGAATTCGAAATCAACGATGCGCTCGAATCCGTCAGGCAAATGGGGGGCCGGGTCGCGCGTATTTACACGCTTTCCCTCCGCAGAGCCAGCGAAGACCCTAATATCCCCAGGCATGTAGTCGGGCCGGGGAAATTCAATGAAAAGGCGTATAAATCCCTCGATATGACCCTGGCTATCGCGAATAAAAAGGGCATTCGGATTATTTTCCCATTCATCGATAACGCCAGATGGTGGGGTGGAATCGAGGCCTGCGCAGCATTCAGGGGCAAAACAAGGGATGATTTCTGGACCGACCCTGAGCTTTTTGAGGATTATAAAGCGATTGTTAATTCGGTCGTAAACCGCACCAATTCGATTACAGGCGTAAAATACCGGGACGACAAGGCCATCCTCGCGTGGGAGACCGGTAATGAGCTTATATGCCCGCCGGAGTGGACGGTCAAGGCCGCCGCATACATTAAAAGTATCGACCCGAATCATCTTGTTATGGACGGCTATCATCTAACCCCCGTCCGCGACCTGTCGCTTGAAGATAAAAACATCGATATCGTTACGACTCATCACTATCCTGTTATGTTCAAGATACCGATAAGCCCTGCTGAGATGATTGAACAGATTAAAGGGACCGCCGCCCTTGCCCGCGGTAAAAAGGCCTATATTGTCGGCGAGTTCGGTTTTATCCCCACCAAAGACGTCGAATCCCTGCTGGATGCCGTAAGAGATGAAAAGGTAAGCGGCGTTTTAATCTGGTCGCTGCGTTTTCATGACCGCGACGGCGGCTTCTATTCACACAGCGAGCCGCACGGAGGCGACAAGTACAAGGCATACCATTGGCCGGGCTTTGCTTCCGGCGACACTTTTGACGAGGCCAATGTTTTATCCCTGATGCGTCGTAAGGCCTTTGAAATCACCCCCGCTGCTGTCCCGGCCATTGAAAAGCCCTCAGAGCCGACACTTCTCGATATTAAAAACGCGGCGGCAATTTCCTGGCAAGGCAGTGCAGGCGCTTCCGGTTACACAATCGAAAGAGCAGAATCTAAAGATGGCCCGTGGCTGAGCGCAGGACAAAATATATCCGATGCTGATTTTCAATATCGCCCCCTTTTCAATGACACCGGAGTCGAAATCGGCAAAAGCTATTATTACCGTGTTACAGCAGGGAACTCCGCGGGCGAATCCGGGCCATCAAACGTCGTTGGGCCTGTGTCTGTAACCTGCAAAACACTTGTCGATGAACTGCAGGATTTTAAGTCAATCAATAATCGCAAAGGGGCACTGTCGTTAGAGACAAAAGAAGCACGCAAATTCAAAGAGGACATACACCGGCTGAAAGGCATAAAAGGAAGTTCCATAATTTACAAAGTAGAACCGCCGATTGTTTCCTGGGAGGTTTATTCATTCTTCCCTGCAAGTATTACGGATTTTAATTTTTATGTGTCCGCCGACGACCAAAAGTTCACGCCCGTCAAGTTCTCACGTCACGATTACTTCACCGGCAAGGGCGATTACAGCTATTACTCTCCTGTTCTTTATACAGGCACAGGAGCCGGCGATGACGCACAATATCTGAAAATAGAATATGGGTGCGAAGCACAAATATCCCGCGTGGAAATAAAATACGGAAAACATAACTGATTGGAGATGTAACTGTGATTAAAAGAATATCGCTTTGTCTTGTGACCTCTGTTTTATGTATTGCATCATCTGCGTTCGCAGCAGATGCAAATCAGCCCTCCAAGTTTACCAGCACATATTCGCCGACGGGTTTTATAAAGGGTCATAGCTGGGGCTGGACGGGGACGCGGGGACAATATCTCGGCGATGCGCCGGCTGAGTCGATGAAGAAGCTGGCCGATACGGGCGCCAACTGGGTCTGTATCGCTTTTGGCGCGGAAATGAACAAGCCAAATGAGCCGAATATCTTCTGGGGCGAAAACGACCCGTGTATGGCTACGGACAATGAAATTCGCGGGGCTATTGAGCTTGCACGCAAGAATAATCTCAAAGTCATCCTCAAGCCCACAGTCAACGTGCGGGACGGCACATGGCGAGGATATATTCAATTTAGAAAATCGGACGGCAAAACCATCGACTCGGAGCTGTGGGCGCAATGGTGGGCCGAGTTCGACCGGTTTCTTCTGCATTACGCCCAGCTTGCCAAAGAAACAAACTGCGAAATGCTGTGCTTAGGATGCGAGATGACGACAACTGAGCCGTTCGTCAACCGCTGGCGGGATTTGATTGCCGAGATACGAAAGATTTATCCCGGCGCAGTTACTTACAACACCAATCACGGCGATGAAATCAAAATAAGATGGTGGGACGCGACGGACGTCATAGGCGTAAGCGGATACTACCCGATAGGGACAGATGATGTGCAGACGGCAATGAAAGACCTTAACAATGTTCTGCCGTCAGATACCACATTAGAGGCGCTTAGGCGAAGAGTGATGCCGGTAAAAGAAAATCTGCGCAAGGTAAGCCAGAAATTTAATCGCCCGGTATTTTTCATCGAGCTTGGGATGTGCAGTGCCAAGGGGTGCAGCGCCATCCCCTGGACTCACAACGACCCCAATACGATGGTTTACGACGGCGATGAACAGGCGAGATTTTACCAGGTGATGCTGGAAACCTTCTGGGACGAGCCATGGTTCATCGGTTACGCATGGTGGGACTGGCACACCGACCTTTATTCGCTCGAAAAAGCGAAAAGCGATACGACCTTCTGCATATACGGAAAGCCGGCGGAGAAAATCGTAAAAGAATGGTATAGCAAACCCAGATGATATCCTGATGATTGGCTCAACAAAACAGGTCGCCGCAAAGGCATCATGTTTTATTTCTGCAAGCGAGGCCGAAGGGGCTCGAACCCTCAACCTTCGGATCGACAGTCCGATTCGGGGTTTTGTAAGTATTTGTGAATAAACGGTTTATGCTTGTCAAATAAAGACTTATGATGCTGACCGAAGCGCAACCGAAGCGTAACAGTAGCTCAAACGAGCATGTCTGTTGCAAATCGATGGCTCGGATTAATCTTTTTTACTTAAGCAAAACGCTATTGAGAACTGTTCCCCTGTGGGCCAGAAAGTTATCTCTGTGATCCACTAGCGGGGGCACGCTCGTGGCCGCTTCACACGAAAAATACCTTCCGGAAAAAATGGTGCGCGGTGGCTTAAGCCGTATAAGAAGACTACGTTACGTTGACCAATTTCAATGAAATAAGCTGCTTTAAGGTCAGGTGTCCTCAAAACTTCACGTCGGATGAGTTTTTTTATAGTACAGGGTTTGAGCCGGTTTTGCACGCGATTATCCTTTTTATAGTGTTGCTCTTTGATCATTTGCCGGGTTTTTCGCGGCTATTCAGATTACAATCTACATCCTGTTGAATTGTGCAAAGCGAACATTCAGCTTCTGCTGATATTTAACAGTAAACTTTTTTAATTCTTCTTACGGCACTCAGGAACATCCGATAAAAACGTGATTCGGAAGGGCTGGCGCAATGCTTTTCTTTGTTTTGCAAAATGGGTAAGCATGTGGTTTTGTGGTTGAAATAGGGGGTTGTTATGGTATGATTTTGACAGTGTATAATTAAATTTTGAATTCGAAAATTTAAAGGAAATATCTAATGAACTCAGAAACAAGAATATCCAAACGGCAGATAATTGTGTTTGTTGCGGCGATGGTTTTGTTTGGCCAAGTCTGCCTTGCCAAATACTCCGGCGGGTCGGGCACTTCAGGTGATCCATACAAAATCGGCACAGCGACGGACCTGCTGACATTAAGTACAGGCGATTACGGCGCAAATTTTGTTCTTACGGCTGATATTGACCTCAGCGCATCCGGTACATTTACAGCCGCAATAATTGCGCCCGATACGGACAATACAAACAGCAGTTTCGACGGGGTTAGGTTCATCGGTGTTTTCGATGGTAACGGCCATACAATCAGCAATCTGACCATAAATACCGGCGGAATCGGAAATAATTACCTGGGACTATTCGGATTTGTTGGTTCCGGGGGTAAGATAGAAAATCTCCAGCTGGAAAATTTCAGCATCTCCGGCGGAAATGGTTCAGCTTTTATCGGCGGACTGGCAGGGGAAGACGCGGGCACTATCAGCAACTGTTTTTCTGATAGCGATGTTGCCGGGGGAAATAATTCCTTCTATATGGGCGGGCTGGTGGGGGTGGAAGTTAACGATGGCAATATTATCGATTCGTATTCGGCAGGTACCGTCAGCGGCGGCAATGATGCGAATTATATCGGCGGGTTTGCAGGAGGTATTTACGGCAATGGTGTTATCAACATGTGTTTTTCGACAAGTGCTGTTACCGGCGGAAATAATAGTTCATACATCGGCGGTCTGGTAGGGAAAAACTATTTAGGCATTATCGTAAATTGTTACTCGGCGGGGACTGTTACAAACGAAGCTAATTGCATGAGTATCGGCGGTCTGGTAGGGATAAACTTTTGGGGAGATATCAACAACTGCTACTCAACAGATAGTGTATCTGTCGAAGTTAATAATGCCGATATCGGCGGACTGGTTGGGACCAATCTCACTTACGACGATAATGGCACCTTTATCTTAAACAGCTATTTTCTGGATACTGCCGGGCCTGACAACGGTATTGGGACGCCGTTAACGAATACTCAAATGAAGCAGCAAAGTAGTTTCGCCGGGTGGGACTTCACTTCTGTCTGGCAAATCTCCGGCGTGGATTACCCAAAACTCGCCTGGCAGTCCATCTGCACCCCTCCATCAGCTCCTACAGGCGTATCGGCCAGCGACGGGACTTACACAGATAAGGTTCGGGTCACCTGGAATTCTGTTTCCGGGGCCACCGCCTATGAGGTCTGGCGCAGCAATGACAGCGATTCAAGCTCAGCATCGAAGTTAGGTGATTCCACAATATCACCTTTTGGTGACAGCAGCGTAACTCCCGGGACGACGTATTACTACTGGGTGAAAGCCAGGAATGACTGCGGGACGAGTGATTTTAGCTTGTCGGACTCAGGGTATGCTCATACGACCACGCCGCCACCCCCACCCCCACCACCGTCCTGCACTGTGCCATCGGCTCCCACAAGTGTATCTGCTACCGATGGAACATATAACGACCATATTATAGTAACATGGGATTCGGCTTCAGACGCCACCGATTACGAGGTCTGGCGCAACACCAGCAACAATTCAGGTTCGGCCTTTAAGTTAGGTGATTATACATCGCCTTTTGATGACAGCAACGTATCTACCGGCATACCGTATTACTACTGGGTCAAGGCCAAGAACAGTTGCGGGACAAGCGGCTTTAGCTCGTCAGATTCAGGATATGCTTCACCGTCCTGCACTGTGCCATCGGCCCCCACAGGCGTATCTGCTACCGATGGAACATATAACGACCATATTAGAATAACATGGGATTCGGCTTCAGATGCCACCGGTTACGAGGTCTGGCGCAGCACCAGCAAAAGTTCAGGTTCGGCATCGAAGTTAGGCGATAGCAACACATCGCCTTTTGATGACTCCGGCGTAACCTCTGGGACGACGTATTACTACTGGGTCAAGGCCAAGAACAGTTGCGGGATAAGTGATTTCAGCTTATCGGATTCCGGTTATGTCTCCACGAATTCAAATACCGTGTCAATTATCAAATGCACTGTTACTGCAGGCAGTAAGGTAAATAGCGATAATATTTCCTTTTCAGGGACGATGGGCGCCACAGCGGATGATTTCAATGACGCCAATAACTCAAGCGATGCCAATGTCGAGGTTACAATTAGAGCTGAGAATGCTGAGGATATGGACCCATGTGTTTTCACCTTCCCAGTCAACAATAAGACATTAAAGAAGGGCAAATTCAGCAGCACGATAACCAGTAAACCTTCGAAGATGTCTTTTGCTTTCGATACCAGGAAGACGACGTTTTCCTTCTCGGCGAGTAATGTGGACCTCACGGGGCTTTCCTGCCCTGTTGGTATTGAGATAGATGTTGGGGGTTGGACAGGGACAGCCGAAGTCAACGAGACAATAGTCAACGGCCCCAAAACGCCCATACCCATTAACCTTTTGATGGGCGTGAAGGATTCTCTGCGGGTTGATGGTAAGCCAAAATTCACGCGCAATAAGATAACGAGCAACATCACCCAGATTGCTGTCAGCGGCGGGTTCTCCGTGGAAAACCTTAACGATGAGAATATGGCAACGCATTCGTTCTCTGTTACCGTTGGTTCACAGACATTTACGATACCGGAGGGAAATTTCAAAGCCGGGAAAAACAAATTCACCTGCTCGAAGGTGAAATTATATGATTCTTCCACCCTTATAGGGATTGCCTCCGCGACTTTTGATTTCAACAAATGCACGTTTACGCTGACGATAAATAAGACCAATTTCGCAACTGCTGCCGGCGAGACGGTTTTTGGAATCGATTTTGCCAGTTTCAGCGGACGCGATGTGGTTAATGTTAATCCTTAGCCGGGTGTTTTTCGGCGGTGGATTTCCGGAGGTAGTTGATTTCGGAGTGGGTGAGAAGGCGGAATCGGTCTATGCCGAGGCCGCGGTCGGAGATTTTGCTGATACCGGTTCGTGTGAGTGATTTGAAGGATAGGAAAGAAGATATTCTCGTACTGTAAAAATATTCATCCAATCCATCAGGCCGCCTTTCTGTATGATTTCAAAAGCCCACCAAGACGTTTCCGATAAATGAATTATACTGCATAACTGCTGGAAAATCGACCAGCTTCAACAAAACAAGCTGATTATAAGATTAGCTTTACTAAATACTTAACGTAAGACGAATTTTTATATACTACGGTCATAAATGCAAAAGAGCTGGCAAACGTAACTGCTTACCAGCCCTCAAATTGCAACAACGAGGCCGAAGGGGCTCCTGCCTTAGGCATTGAACCCATCGCTCACTTTCGTTCGCTCTCCATAGGGGCTCTGCCCCTCTGGTCCGCCTGCGACGGTCACCCCGACAACATGGGGGAGTTTCTCCCCCAAACCCCCTCGGGTTCTCGCCCCTCTTCATAAACCAACCCAGAAATCTCATAAATAATTTGACATAAGCCGTAGCAATTGATATAATAATATAATAATTTCATGAAAAGGAGAGTGTTGCGCCAATTATGGGCTTTGTGAAAACAACGGATTACATAACAAAAGGGAAAGGAGCTAATAAAATGCTATCTTTACAAATCAGGATTATACGCGCATTCCTGCTCTTGACAACTGTTTTTTTTATTACGGGCTGTTTTTCATCGAATCCACGAGATATACAGGCTTTTTTGAAGCCCTACCAGACCGATGTCACCGCAGAAAAGTATATTCTTCAACCTCCGGATGAGATTGAAGTGCACTGCGCCAGAATCCCCGAGTTAAATGCACAGCGTATGCGAATTCGGCCCGACGGCAAACTCAGCTTTGAGATACTTGGCGAGTTCCAGGCAGCAGGGAAAACACCGGAGGAAGTTGCCGCCGCTATCCAGAAGAAAGCTTCAACGCTTTATGCACTCGTCGGCGACCAACCCATCGAGGTTCGCGTCATCGCCTTCAAAAGCAAGGTGTTTTATGTTCTCGGCCAGGTCTATCAGCCCGGGTCTAAACTCTACACTGGTCGCGACAGCGTGATGTCGGCCATTTCCGATGCACAACCTAACCCGATGGCGTGGCTGGGAAGAGTCCAGGTGATAAGACCCTCGGGGGACGAAAAAGTGAAAGCAAAGATATTTGAAGTGGACTTCGACAGGATGATGGCGCACGGTGAGCTTGGCAAGAACGTTTTGTTGCAGGAAGGCGACGTTATATATGTCCCACCAACGGTGCTCTCCGCAATAAGCATGAAGATAGAAGAGGTAATCAGACCCATCGCAAGGGCCTTTTCAGGTGTCTATATCATGCAAAGTGGTTTTGGAGGTACTAACCAGCAGAACGTCAGTGGCTATGGCAACTACGTACAACAACAAGGACAATAATATAGATGGACTGACTTTCTCTTGACTACCGTATTACGGTCAAGCGACTACGAGGGCAAATGAACCAGAGAAATACGCTGAAAATGGTTCACCTTGCGGGCACCATCTGGTTTGTGGTGTGCCTGGGTTATCTCTCGATGCTGATAATGCGCCAGGCGGGGTTCAACTGGTGGCTCATATTTTCTCTATCCGGGCAATCGGCATTATTGATATTTCTGTTAATCAGCTTGTATCTGTTCGCTATATTTGGTGCAACCGCCACAGGCCAAAAAATGACTGCTGAGCACCCTCTTACCAGCTCAGGCCCCTACCTAGCTTTTTACGTCTCGGTGCCTTTACTGGGTGTTTTGACCGGCGCCGTCGCAATGGCCGGCGAGACAAGAATCACCCAGTTCCTTTCTGGTATTGCTCTTGGAACGTTGGCAGTAACGTTCCTGACGTGGGTTATCATAGACCCTCTGGCCTCAATGTTGGAGACGCTTGCACCCACGAGTCGAGAGCACCGGCTCCAGCGCCTGGCCGAAGGCAAACGCCAGCGGGAAGAACGACAACGAAACCGAGAGGAACTGCTCAACCGGCTGTTTGCACAACAGGAGCAGGACCGGCGCCGCTGGCAGGTGCTTCTGACGCCTGATGCCGAAAAGCTCACAGTGCTTCTGACTGCGAACAGGGCAAATTTTGCACAAGCCGAACGTCAGGCAGTGGGTATAGGTGTTCGCGCATGGCAAATTGGAGGACTCGATTGTATGCACCGGCTTCACGGTATGGCGCTGGAATTGTATAAGGAGAAATATCAGAACCTGACTATTACTGACCACATCTCAAACTGGTGGGATGGTATTGGGAGCTGGCGAAACCCCACTGTTAGTTTCTGCACCCCGGCCTAAAAGAAGGAGTGAGGATACGTATAAGCATAAAGTTTTAATAACAACAATGATTGTCTGCCTTGCCGTTTCGGTCTCGGACGCCAATATTATTTATAACGAATCAATATGGGCGCCTACGGCGGGACGTCTCAGGCGAGCAAAAACGGTAATATCGCCGACCTCAACGTTGACGGCAGAGTAGATTTCCTTGACCTGGCCCAACTTGGCAACCTGTGAGGTGCAGGTCATCGAGGATTTGAACAACGATGGAATTGTAGACCTTAATGACCTGGCTATTATGGCAGCAAACTGGCTGTGGTAAAAACAGAAGAATTTACCGCAGAGCACGCTGAGAACGCAGAGAAAAAAACAAAAAATAACCTCTGCGTGCTTCGCGGTCTCGGCGGTTAGAAGGGCGGCGGATAAACCTGCGCAAAAAAAACGGGGCTGGGTCGTAATTCCCAGCCCCTTTGCTTTACATCACAGTTCCAACTTCAAAAGTTCACAAAGTCCTGCGTCTTCGAAGCCAGCCGACAAGACCTACGCCAATGCTGCCCAGCAAAATTGCTCCCGGAGCAGGGACGGTGGTGGTGGTGCAGATGGTATCGACGTGAATCCAATCCAGTGATCCACCATCTATAGTGATTACTATTGTTTCAAAGCTCGGATTTGGCCTGAGTAAAAAGCCGAAACTAGTTCCTATTCCATTAGGTGCAGATCCGACGAGACTGGAGGTAACGTCGACTGTGGGATCATCTCCTGCCGCTGTAGCATTTTCTATGCTGCCACCTGTTAGCCCTAAGTCAACCCAGATATACTTATAGGGGTTGGCGTTTGCATAGTTATTGATTTTCAAGTCTACAACAATCCTGTTGCCGTTGTCCGCGCTGCTTACGAGAGCGCTGCTTCCATCCCAGGTACCAGGAAGTGTCTGTGCGTAAACCATATTGCCCGGGTCATTGGGATTTAATTCTTGCTCAGGGAAGAACTGGATAGGATTACCTGGATTCTGGGAAGCTGGCGTGAAATCCCAGACTTGATATGTAGTGCCGGGGTCGCCCTGCTTCCAGTATCCGAGACTTTGGTTACCGATGTTGATAGTTGGGGCCGCCAGCGCAGGTGTTGCCATTAGCGCCAGCAAAGCTATTATTAAAATTAACTTTTTCATAATCATCTTTCTTCTTAAAAAACTCATCAAGGTAATTCCTTACAGTGTTCTTCTCCTTCGCAACCAGCCGACAAGACCCACACCGATGCTGCCCAGCAGAATTGCACCAGGAGCAGGAACGATAATGTTCATCGATCCTGCCACTGAACCGCCTCTGAGATTTGGATGACCAAGACTGATTGCATTTTGGACATTTACCCCAGCCAAATTCAATGAAAGAGCAAAGTCCAATGGATATGAGTCAATAGCTGCCAAAGCCGGCGATGAAATGGTGTTAATAACTGTAACGCCCGTTATATCAGCTTGGATTTCGGGATAGCCGGTTACGGTCGCAAAAACTATGTAAGCATTCCCACTGCCGAGCGTACCGGTAAGATAATCTGTTGAACCATCCGTAATTTTTATCGTTGAGGTTACTGGAGTAAGGACGTTCAGTACACTTAGAGTCAGGTCAGGGATGACTACCTCTTTACCAACGAGCGGGTCCAAACTACTGCCCAGTCCCTGATCAACGATAATCATAGGCTGGAACGAAAAAGTCCCTGTGCCCGGACCCGATGCCGTATAACTCCATCCGCCGGTGGACTGGCTGAAGTCAATAGTTGGTGTCGCCAAGACCGGAACGGTCATTAAGGCGACCAACGTTGTTATTAAAAGTAACTTTTTCATAATTGTCATCCTTTCTATTTTTTTCGATTTATCTTTTCCGGCAAAAATGCCGGTTTCCTTATTAAAACGATTCAAACCTTCAAGAAGTGTTTCGCGATTACACTCCTGCGGGTTTTTCAAAAAGTATCTCTGCGGATATAGGAGGGCCACGCGGTAATTGGCAGAAAGAAATGAATGCTGGTTTGAAACAAACGAACTGCCTGGTTCCGGAAACCAAACAGTTAGTTAGCTGGCTTAAGACAAGCTGCGATTCGAGAATCGCGTGATGCAATGCTCGCGTATCTTTACCGGCCACGCCGGAAAAATACCTGATAAGTACCGTGCGGTTATTTGTGAAGGTGCTGATGTCTCGAGGTATGCCGGCAAGGTGGTGCAAAAGACCTGCATATCGGGTCTCTTCATTGTAACTATCTGGATAGAAACATCCTCCGAGAGGATACGGGGCAGCAAGTGCCGTGTTAACTTGTTGGCCGCTGTGGACTCTTCGGCTCAGCCGTGAGGTCACTTCGGGCAAAGCCCAAATACCTGTCTGGCCCACCCACAGCAGCCCCGCCAGGACAGCCAGCCAGGCCCTGCGGTCCCGAATCAAAGAGATACATATGAATCCCGTCAGAACCATTGCTATCGCCGACGGCAACGCGGGCAGGCAACGCTGGTTCTCTGATGTTACCGTTATCTGACTGCCGGACGGCGGCTGGAGCATCACCCTGCCCAATTCACTTATCTGGTCGCAGGCCGCACTGGGGCCCAGGCAATAGATCATAACATTGGTGGCGCAGTCGTCTGATGTGGATATAGAACAGACGGGTGCATTTCCTGAAATGACGGTAGGAAATGCGCTGGCAACCGAAGCCGCACATAGCAACACCACAATCGCTAAGGTTTTCCCCCGTCTCCGCTCTGACACTCTTTACACCTCCACCTAACACATACTAAAGAACTGAGGCGTTATACTACCTGGGGATCCCTCCCCGCACTAAGCTACAATAGGTAAGTTTAACTCTATCGTAAGCATTTAGTCAACAGAAAAGTCCGAAAATTCTGAGAAATACTTGCGGGAAAACTCTAATGGTGGTATATTTCACCTCTTGATTTTAGCTCAAAGACGAGCAAATATACTCTTTTGGGTTAACCCTAAAATGGTAATGCTCTTTATGACAAAATTGCGGGAATACCTTATTCGGAGGCGAGAAAAAAGAAATGAAACTTATGGCAGGTATATGTTCAGGATTGATATCCTGTTTGCCTGTGTTCTTTAATGTGTCTCATCAGATGACCCTGTAGCCGGTTTTGCCTGCTGTATCATATTAACAATAGTCATTCCGCAGCCGACGGTCCCGGGTTTACTACAGGAACTGGCTACCTGTTCAACAAAGGTCAGCAACATCCCTATTTTGTTGGTGACGTGAACTCTCCGGTAAATGTTGCGCAAGTGTGTTTTCACGGTGCCGGCCCTTATCCTCAGGCACGCTGCTACCTCTTCGTTGGCAAACCCCTGGCATACGTGTTTAGCCACCTGTAGCTCGCGCGGGCTTAAGCGATAGCGGTGCTGCACATAGAGCCACTGTCCATCATCAAGCAAACTCACATCAGGCCGCTTATACAGTGACTCGTCCGCCCCGTTATCAGTGCCGCTGACTTTTCTTCCTGGTTGTGATGATTCCAACATATTAATTTCCTCCACCTGATAATTGTACCAGCAATCGCTGTGCCTCGGCGATATCAGCGCTGCCCAGGCCGCCAAGTTCTTTGTTTAACTCAAGGGCCTTGTTCAATTGCTCAATTGCCTGAGCTTTTTCTCCAAGGTCTGCCAGACACCTTCCCAAATGAAAATACGAAGTGACTATGGCCAACGCCCGGCTGGGATATAAGCGGACGCACTTCTTGAAATCCTGCGCCGCTTTGTCGTACTGCTTCAGCCGATAGTACGCCATACCACGAGTGTCAATCAAATCAACGTAGTCAGGCGCCTTCGCCAGGCCACGTTCAGCAAGCTCTATCGCCTCATTAGGACGCCCCTGCTCCTCACAAAGAATCCACGCAAGATTATTAATGACGATCGGATTATCGGGCTGCAGTTCAAGAACCCGCTCATACAGTTTTGCCGCTTCTGCCGATGCCCGGCCGTCTGCAGCAACATACCAAGTCGCGTCATTACCACAGCAGAATTCGCATCTCGCTTCAGAACGCATCGCAATAATTCCTCGGCTATCTGTTTACTTTCGCCGTCTTTGACTCCCGCGAGCTCATCAGCGATAAAGACAGTTGTTCTTGTCTCATTGAAATGCTCTTCACACCAGGCGGTAACCTTCTCTCGCAACTGGCCCCACAGTTTGTCGTCCCGCAGCAGTCTGATTTGTGCCAACAACGGACTGGGGTCGTTCGGTTCTGACTCGTACAACACTCGGAGTATTTCCTCTGACTCGGTCTTATCGCCATTCTTGTACATCGCCATGGCAAGAGCCAACTTAATCCTGCGTTGTTGCAAAGCATCTGTAGAAGCCGGTTGTTTTCTGAGAAAATCTACTGCCTCCTCATACTCGCCCGCGGCCACGTATGTTTCAGCCAGAGAAACCGTCGCGTCTGCGTTGTTCGGGTCGAGTTCCCACAAAGCCCTCATAGTCGGCAACGCCAGAGCCGGAGACCTTGCCGCCTCCCCCCTCGCCTTCAACAACAGCAGGGTTCTGTCATTAGGCCTGTGGACAAGACCACGCAAAGCAATGTCAATCGCCTTTGCTGGTTTGCCGTCCTGCAAAGCAATCTGTGCCAGAAGCACCCAAGCATCTCCAACATCCGGCTGCTTTTCGGTTATGGCCTGAAGGATACCTGTTGCCTCCTCGATTTCTGGAGCTGTCCCTTTGGCAAGCAGCAGCTGCGCTTTCTGGAGGCGAAGTTCGGCATCTTCAGGATGCGAGTCCATCGCTTTTTGAAGAATCGACTCTCCTTCCTGACGTAAAGCATTATTGTCCGATGCCAGATAAAGGGACACTGCGGTTTTCTGGATTTGCAGGTCATCTGGTATAACAGATAATGCGTGGCTAATATCGGAAATTGCCTTGTCAGATTCTCCAAGTGAATGATGAAAAATACTCTTGGCAACCCATGCATCCGCATTGTTGGGTTCCATAGTTACTGCACGTTCAAAATCTTCTCTTGCCTTGTCGGCCTGCTTCAGAGCAGCGTATGTCCTCCCGCGAAGCAAACAGGCAGAAGCAGTATGCAATTTATTCACCATTTTATCACAGATGTGTAAGGCGTCGTCGGACTTGCCCCTGCGAATATCCAGCTCAACTTGTGCCGCAGCAATCGGCAAAGAATTCGGCTCTTCGGTCCTCAACTTCCCCACCAACTTATCCGCTTCCGTTAATTGATCCTGCCGAATTTTCAGCAGGGCAAGAGACAAGCACACCGAGTGGTTGTTCGGGTCTCTGTCCAGCATTTTCTCCAGAACATCATTCGCAGAGCCAAGGTCACCGCGTCCAAGGGCACCCTGGATCTCCAGCCGTTCCAGTTCGGGATGGTAAAGCTTCTCTTCGGCCGCCTGCTTGAGAATTTCCTCCGCCCGGGCATATTCGCCAGCCCTATAAAGAGCGGCAACCGCGGGCACTATTATCCGAATGTCTTTTGGTGATCGGTTAATCGCCTCAGTATAAGTCGAAATCGCAAGACGCTGGTCATCCCCTTTTTCGTATGCCGCCGCCAACAACACTCGGCTGGCCTGGTCATCGGGATTGGCCAGAAGATTTCCCTGAAGAAGCGACACGATTTGAGGGTATCGACTCTTGAAATCTTCCTGAGCGAACCAAATCTTCGCCTGTTCATATCGCCACTGCCAGCCGTCATCGCCCTCGATACTCTTAATCCTGTCAACGACATGCTGTGCACGGCTGCTGTCTTTTAATACCTCCTCACACGTCAACAGCTCCCGCTGGACGATAATGTCGTCCTGCAGCTCCTCGGCAAGCGAGTTGAGCAGCGAATAACGTTTGCCGCTCTCGTTCCAGCGACTATAAACGTCACTCAGCAACAAACACATCTCTATTTTCGCGGGAGGTTGTACCCCGGATGCGAGGGCGTACTTAATCAGCGTTTCACATTCCTGATGGTCCCCCTTTGCTGCCAGCAAAACAACAAGATACCTCATAACCGCCGTGGACTGCGGGGATGTGCCGATTGCCTCGCGTAGTTTTGCGATTGCGTCATCGATTTTGTTCTGTGCAACGAGCAAGTCTGCCTCGGCCAAAGTAACCTTCAATTCAGCCGGATGTGCCTTCTCCAAGTCGGCTATTAGTTTCTCGGCCTCAGGCAGTTTGTCCCGCTGAAGAGCAAGCCGAAACTGCAAAAGTTTGACTTCGATGGCGCCATTAGTGGCTTTATCAAGGTTATCAAGTGTCGCCTCTATATCACGATACGACGATGACTCCTTATCTGTCTTGCTGTCTGCGAGCACTTGTATCCTCGCCTGGATATCCAGTAAGACCGCATCGCCGCTATGCGGGGCGATTTGCCTTGCCATACGAGTTTGCTCCGCCACATCAGCCCATCGACCGGTCTCCGCCAGCATCCGTGCAAGAGCCATACGTCCGCTAAAAAGATTCGGTTGTTCCGAAACGAGGGTACGTAACTGATTGATACCTGACTGCCTGTCACCAAGCCGCCATAGCGCGTTAGCCAGTGCGATTCGCACCCTCGCGGACTTAGCCCCCAACTGAATCGCTTGACGCCAATACTTGACAGCTTCATAACCGCGTCCCTGGCTTTCAGCCAAAAGCCCCCCCAAAAAAGCCGTCATCGCAGGAGCAACGTCCTTTTGGCGCATCATAGAGATACACTCTCCGGCACGTTCAAGCTGACCACATCTGATGAACAACTCTGCGGCATCGGGCATAAAATCCCAAGGTTGAGACGAAAGCTCTTTCAATCCGGTGTCCGCAACTTTCAACATCATATCATTTAAGTCCGATTTAAGTGCAAGCTGCGCCCATAGCTGCCACAGAAGCTGATTGTTTGGCTCCAAAGCATGAATAATCTCGAGTTGTTTTTTGGCGCGGTCCGCAGCATCCGCATTAATCAACCCCTCCGCAAGCCGAAGCCGTGTAGTTGGATCGGACAAATCCTTTTGTTCTGCCTGTTCCAAATCGGCCATCGCCCCATTCTTGTTTCCATGCCTTAAGAAGTATGCCCCGCGAGCAATATAGGCCTCTGCGGAAAAGGGGTTTGTTTTTACTGCCTGGTCAAACCAAAAGTTAGGGTCTTCGGTGAATTCTTCGGGACGCTGCTCAACCAGCCGACCCAATACCTCATAGACCGATGCCTGCTCGGGATTTTTCTCGATGATGCTTTTGAGCTCCTTTGCCGCTTCTGTAAATTTGCGCTGGTTTGCCAGAGCGATTGCCAGGACTTTTCGCAGTTCTATCGATTCGCCCGCTTGCAGTGCCCGAGTAACAACCAGTTCGGCTTCTCCGGGCATCCCCATACTTAAATACATTTCACTTAGGGGCTTCGCAGCCTTGATGTTGCTTTGGTCCAGTCGCAAAACGTTCCGGTAAGCTGCTATGGCCTGCTGAATGTTGTCTTGTTTCAAAGGTCTGATATTTAACTGCGCCTCGGCATACTTGAGCAGCGTCGGCACATCATCCTGCATAACACCGAGATAACGGCCAAGTTGATTTGCTGCCTCTTCCCACCTGTGCTCATCATACGCTTTGTTCCCGAGCACAAGCCCCTGTTCGGCCCTTCTGCTTTTCTGCCATTTACGTAAACCCAAAGCAGTAGAGCCCAGAACAACAAGTCCTATCAACAAGACTATTATCAATTTCCAGTTAAAATATCTCCCTGCCATCTCGCTTACTCCTTTTTACCCTTTTAAGTGTGTGTCCGGATCTCAAAATTGGCTGACGAACTTCGCCACCATTTTTTTGGCAGTTTGCCAGCATATCCACAAATCCAACTTCAACGATAAATCTCTAACATACTTGATATCGTAATGTATCCATTCCTGGAAATCCTTCATTGGCTGGCGGGTCCTGCACATCTGCCAAAGGCCGGTGATGCCGGGCCTGACCGACAGCCTAGCGTCCCGCCAGAACGGACAAAGGCGGTTTTCACTTTCGGGGGACGGTCTCGGACCCACCACGCTCATTTGTCCCAACAGCACGTTGACAAACTGTGGTATCTCATCAATATACGTCTCGCGCAAAAATCTCCCGACAGCACTTAGTCGCGGGTCGTCGGTTATCATAAACTGCGGCCCATCGGCCTGATTCAAAATCCGAAGTCGCTCCTGCATTCGGTCGGCGCCAACCTGCATAGTCCTAAACTTTAGACACTTAAACACCTTTCCATGCAGCCCCTGACGTGTGTCCTTGAAGAATACCGGCCCGAGAGAGGTCAGCTTTATGACCAGCATGATTACTGGCAGAACAGGTGCAAACAGAATCAGCACAATTACACTTGTAAGAATATCAAGAACTCTTTTGATGAACCTCGCATATGAAAATTTCGGCCATTCTCGGAAATTGCCCCGACTTGTATTATGTTGAGCGTCGTTCCACATTGGGTCTGCGTTAGCTCTGCGCGTTTTTATCGCAGGCCTGTTCGGAACAGCCTGCAAGTTCGTGAGAACCCTCTCCTCGATAAGTTCGCCTGCCTGAACTGACACACCAGGGCCAATAACAGATGCCCTTATAACGGCATCCCTGCCAATCTTAACATCATTGCCAACCATCGTAGGACCAACTATGATTGCATTTTCACCTATATTGATACCTTTCCCGAGCAGTATTTTGCCGAATAACCTCGCACTGTCCGCTACGGCGGTATCATCCCCGTTGTTGTTACCTCGCGAATGGTCCACACAGTGATGAGAGAGCATTGCGATTGAACCCAACCTGCCTTGCACTAACTTCAGCAAACCATTTTCTGTAGTCAGGTCCAGCACAGAGCCTCCGACATTGGCGCTGTGCACCACGAGCGACTTTGAATAACACAGATCAAGTAGCTTATCGAAAGCCAAAGGCAAACCGCCTTCCATCAAGAGCCTGCTCAGCACGCCAGCCCTCAAGAAGAGATGATGAGGCCAGTCGTCTGGGACCGGAAATGGCTGGGCTGCATCTTCATAGAACAACCGAAACCCAACAAGCTCATTTTGTGAAGTGGTCAGAACCTTCTCGTATGAAGTTCGTAGTTGAGTGACTATGTTTATCGCTATCACATCCGCTTGGCTGTCAGCTAATATCTCACGGATTTGCTGGTTATCCACCGCTGTAAGAAATCTCCCGTCGTAAACGACAACCCAAGAATTTTCTCGCACAGGTCCTATATGTTTGGAACAAATGGGCACGGTTTCTGTGTAGTAAACTATACCTGGCCTGCTTTTTATATCCGGAACAGCCCACTCCTGTGGAATTGCTATCGTCCTCCCCGTCTTGCAAAAGCCGGCAGTATCATTGAGGCAGTCAAGAACAAAACTCCCAAACGGTTCGTTGCACACCATAAGCCGGAGCAGGTCGCTGCTATCTTTTGCCTGCTGTTTGCTTGTATCGCGTAGAACAATCAGATTTCTTATGATTCCCATAATTGATTACCTACAGGACGGTCAGACGTCACGAAACCAAATCGTTAGGTTTCTCATCAGGGTTATCTGTCGGTAACAACAAAGGTCGTTTGGCAGCATTTCTGCCGTTTCGTTTTGTATGCCCGCCCTGTGCGTAATAGCCATATCCATAACGGTAATAACTACGACCGACTGGAACGTTGCTGAGAACAGTCCCCAATATTCTCACGCCTATCTCATCGAGCCTCTCCTTTGTTTCTTTGAGGTCCGGCGAGGTCGTCTGGTCGGCAAAACCGGTCAGTATGACGGCGCCTGCCGCCTTGGCCCACAAAAGGGCATCAGGAAATGCCAGCACCGGCGGGGTATCAATGATGACGTGGTCGTACTCCTCGCTGATATTGTTTACCTGCTCCGCCATCCGTGGCGAAGCCAACAACTCGTAAGGGTCAATAGAACTTTGGGAATCCGCTGCAAGCACATACAACCCGTTTGAAGACACAGCACACGCAGCTTTCTCAAGTTTGTTTCCTAAAAGCACATCCTGCAGACATCTTGATTCTCTCGGGATATTCAACAGCCGCCCAATATCAGGTTTTCTCAAGTCGCCATCTATCAGAAGAACTTTCTTACCCGACCTTGATAGACTTGTGGCAAGGTTAACAGCAAAAGTGGTCTTGCCGTCTCGCGGACCAGGGCTGGTAATAACCAGTTTCTTAGGCATCCCTCCATCGTCAAGTAATCCCAGGTTGGCGCGAATTGTTTGATAGTCCTCGGCCACCTGTCTTGACCAAAGAGCTTGCTCAACTGTTCGAGGACGTGTGGTGGTCCCGATTATCCGAATTCCAATGCGTCTGACCACATCATCGTCGGGAGTGTGCAAGCTAAGGTCTGCCTTGTCCCTTACTATGGCTCCAAACAGTCCGCAGGCCAGCGCGCCAAATATAATCGCCAGAGTAAGCTTGACTCGTTTATCCTGAATGCTCGCGATATCCGCGTTATAGGCAACTGAGACCCGTGCAGGACGTTTTCGTTCCATTTCCAGCTCTTGTATTCGCCGCCCAATAGTGTCGTATATCTCCTTCGTTGAAGCCAGTTGTTCTTTAATCTCCTCGATAGCCAACTGCTTTCGTCCCACTTCCACTGTCTTAGCATCTTCATTTGCGAGCATTTCCCGAAGTCGATTCTCATACACAACCGTCTGCTCAAGATCCAGCCGGGCATTAGCCAACCCGTCAGCGCTGGCTTTATCCACCTGCTTGGACATCCGCTCATCGAACTTCTTACTCACTTCTTCCCGCTTCTCGTCGAGTCGCGTCTGAAACGTCTTTACGAAATCCTTTTTCTGCTGCAACATAGGATTACCCGGCACCATCGTCTGGCTGGAAAGAATCGCGTCTTGTTCCAGCTGCGCCAATTGCTTAGTCAGTTCCTTCACGGCAATGTCCGAGTTTAGGTATTCCTCACTCATCTTCATCAATTCGTCCGGCGATAAACTTGGCTTTTTCTCCTCGAGCAGTTTAATCTGTGTTTCAAGCCCCATTCTTTTTGCTTCCACTTTTGTCTGTTCAGCCAGCAAGTTCGACACTCGCGCCAACATCATATCCTGCCGGCCGGTCAGTGTAACACTTCCATATTCCTGCCCAAGCTGCCGAATCGCTTCTCGCTGACTTTCGAGTTTCTCGGCCAAAACCTTCTGCTCATTCTCAAGAACCGTCAGTTGCTGATCCCGCCCCTGCAGAGAGTTGGAGACCTCGACAAGCATATAGGCCTGAATGAAAGCATCAACAATCTTCTTTGCTTCTTCCGGGTTGTTGCTCGTCATCGTAACTTTCACCAGTTCGCTATTACGAGCCGCCATAGATGTAATTATCCCGTCGTACATCGCCTGTTTTAATATGTTCGCCGCATCAAGCTTTACCTTGCCTATGTCCATCTTGCGTCTCAATTTTGCACCAATGCCAGTTATTCGGTCTTCAAAGAACGTCAGATGCTTGCCCGTCAAATCATCCGCCACTCTCTGGATTACCTGAGGGCTAATAACCATATCTGCCTGAGTGTTCATAAAGCTTTGGTAGTTTGATATTTCTCCCTTATCGGCCTCTCCAGTCAGGATATTCGACAAAATAGGGGCAACTCTTATTGCGCCGGTCACATCATACCGCGGTTCTAAAAACAACCATATTGCAGGGATTCCGATTGCGCACATTACAAGAAATACAAGCACTGCAATGTACCACTGGCGAAGAACAGCAGCAATCAAGCTGGCTGTCGAGGCACTTTCAGGCATGGGGGGCATTTCAAAATCGATTGGGCTGCGTTCAATCGAAGCGCCCTCATATTTTTCTATGGTATTCATTTATCAACTCTCCTTCCGGCACAATTTGTTGTGCCAACCGGTCATTGGGCACCCTTGGTTACCACTATTCTATTCTGCTTTGGGGCTGTCGTTAGTTTTACCAAAAACCAAAGTTCACCAACTACTATCGCAAGGGCCAGCGGCATCATCGCATATCCACCAAAGTCATGAAACATCTTCTCCCAGTATTCACCTTTAAGTACTGTGAAAGCAATCGCGGTAATTGCCAGTCGCACAGTGTTGCAGAGCAGAGCGATGGGCAAGCTGGAAACAAAGACTATCAGCTTTTCCCACCACGCCCGTTCGACCAGCAATACCACAAGGCCACTAATTACAAAAAATGCCGTGACCATCCTTAACCCGTTACACGCTTCCGCCACTGCGACGGTGACATTACCGATATGAATGATATTGCCTTCGTGCGCAACATCGTAACCCATCACCTCCAGACAGAACACCGCAGATGATGTAGCCCATCGCTGCAGAGGCAACGCGAGAGCGGCCTGAACCCGATTGGGCCAAGGCAACATCAAGAGCAGAAACAGCACTATTGGAGACACTTTGCGGAAAAACTCCCACCCAAACAAGAGCAACACCAGCGCAGCAATGCTTAAAACAATCGATAATCTCTCCGCGGAACCGTACATAAAGAATAGACCGAAGAATCTCACCGCCTGAACTACCACAAACGCCAGCAGGCCCCACAAGGATGGCTGTATCTGAACTCCGATTATCTGCCGGCGCCTCGACCACAAGATGTAAACAGCAAGAAAAGGAACCAAAAGGCCGGAGGAATACTCATCACTCCTCTGCCAGGTATTCCACAGGTCCATAATCCCAGGCCAGTAAGACCACAAGAAAGCAAGGAATACAAACCCACTCGCCAACCACGGCAGAATGCTTCGTTCTTGTCGTTGCCTTCGATTCGGTTGTTTTTCGTTCAGATTGCCAAACGCCTGTTGCGGTTGCCGCCGCAATCCGCCAACTCCTTGTTTCTCCGGCTTCGACGCCCTGGTAATCGACCTTTTCAAGCTTCCCTTCGGTTCAGATGGTATGCAGTTGCCCCCTGCCACGTTATTGTCCGGCACGACCACATTGTAATCGACGAGGCATCGTTGGATTTCACAGTTCTTACCTATCTGCGAATTATCCCAAATAACACTGCCGGCAACAACACTGTCTTCGCCGATACTGACGTTGCGCCCGAGAATAGTCGGACCAAATATCACAACACCTGTTTCGATGCGAGCGCCATCGAGAATAACAACCCGGCCGCAAAACCGCACTCCTGACTCAACAATTGCCCCATGACCCTTCCAGATAACGTGCCTGCTATTCTTCTCACATATTTTCAAATCGATATCTGTTTCTGCCATGTTTTCGAGGTAGTTGCTGATGGCATCCAAATACCCTCGCCAATCGCGGAAATTGCCAGCACTGTGTGGCAGCACAGAATAATGCACATGTTTACCAGCTCGAAGCAGTTCCGGAATCAAACTTTCTTTTATGTCGTAATAACCTACTGCTGGAATGTGTTCCAACACAGATGAATTGCAGACATAGATGCCAGCTGCCTCACCCCTTATATTGTCATTTTCCGACGCTGGATTGAACGCCACGGTTAAGTCGGCCCCCTGTTCGTGGTGAGCGGCTATCAACAAACTAATATCGGGGGGACGCATCATATTGGCGGAAAATACCAGGACCAATTCGTCTGTCTTACCATTCACGGCGTCGCGAATGGATCCCGCGGTGCCGACCGGCAGCGGTTCCTCCCAAAAACACACATCTAACGTCCGGATGTTTTCAATATCAATTGCTTTCTTTAGCAACGAACTGTCACCGTTCGAACAGATTGTTATGTGCTTTATCCCCTGACTGGCTAAGTGCAGAAGCAGACGTTTCAAGGTAAACTCTCCTGCCACCGGCCACAGCGGTGCAGGCAAACGTGATGCTATGGGGCAGCGCCCAAAGTCACGAACTCCAGCGAGTATTACAGCTTTGATACGGTTGTTGGTAAGCACTTGTTTTTCCCGAAGTCAGTCACGCAGATTATTAAGAAAACGAACAATTCTATCAGCCACCGCTTCAGGGTTGGCTTTTCTGTCCAGAGGGACGAAATTATCCAACCTACGAACGCCCTCCGGTAAATCTTTAGCATCATAGACTGCTAGTATGTGCCCGAGTTCCGAAAACTTCTTAGCAATGGCCAATTGATGGTCATTAACAACCTCGCGATATCTCCTGAGCCTCGGCATCACGAGCAATGGTTTATGGTTACATAAGGCCATGGTTATCGTACCCATTCCTGCGTGGCCGATTATCCCGGAGGCTTGCCTCATATAGTCGTCAAACACACCTTTTTCCAGACAAGCCACCGATTCGAAATTGCGGGGTCTGTATGTACTTTGTCCAATCTGAGCAAATATGTCTTCATTAATCGAACCTTCGTCATACATATCGTCTATAGCCCGAACTAGACGGTCGAATGGAAATTGTGTCCCCACTGTCAGAAAATTCATACTACTGTACCTATATATTCTACATTTTTGTGTTTTTTGGCGAGTTCAGGCCACTGAACAAGAAACAGGTCCGCTATAAACCTCACCATTCGACCCGATAGTGAAAGTTTTTCAACATTTGTGATACTATCAAGCCATACTATTTTCGCACCTTTGATTTTACCAAGAAAACACATCAGGCAACCAGCAGCAGCACCGGTACTTATCACAACATCAAAATTTTCTGTGAACGCTATCCTGATGCAATTCAGTAATACCTTAATGACACAGGCAGGATGGTTACGATTACACTCGCCAACTACATATGTTTTGCCTGACTTTTCAAGTTTTTCTTTCATTACATCAGTAGTCGTAATAAAGAAGAACTCGCCATCTCGCCAACAATCCTCAAGCTTTAAAAGCTGAGTCAAATGCCCCCCCGCCGATGCTACCAGACATATTTTCTTGCTTTTCATAGGTATATTCACCTATTTCTGTGTGCTTTTATCTGTCGATATTATAGAACTGGTAGTAGTGTCCTGCCACCCAAGTTCACTTACTGCCCTATCAGCACTATAGAAGATATTCCTAATACCAGTCATAATTTGATAATCAACACTTGAACTGCCAATTTTCTTGCCCATGGCTTTTTTTAACTTCTGAACACCCCAGAACATGAGACGCAGCATAATAGGGGGCATTTTAAGCACTCTGGCAGAATACCCTTTGTAGAGACCCCATTGTTCAAAGAATTCCGCCGCAGATAAACGATTAGTCGGTACACAGTTATACACCCTGTATTTGACAGGATTATCAAGCAGCAATAGAATCATTCCGGCAACATCATCCACATGAATATAAGGCAAGTGATTGTTCGCTTTACCAACAAACAATCCATACCGCTTTACTTTAGACCCTATTAATTTTTTAGCAGGTGCTTTCACATCACTAAACAACAACCCTGGACGTATAACCACAAGGTTCATTGCCAATCTATCATGAATCTCCTCACATTTTTTTTCTATGAGCACTTTTACCCAAGGATAGCTATTCATTGAATCCTGTTCGCTAACCATCGGCGTATCTTCATTTACCTGGCTGCCCCATAGATAACGATTCAATCCATAGACACCCACGCTGGATATATGCACAAACGTTTTAACATTATTACGTTCAGCACATTCAATCAAAGCCATCGTACCATCTAAATTCACTTTTTCAAGCATACCATCACCAGCACCGCGACCTTCCCATGCACAATGAACAACTGCATCCATACCTTCCGTAAGCTGTTCAAACAATTGATGGTCAGATAAACTGCCCCATATAATTTCAACATCAAGATCAAACTCCTGAGCATAAAACGCTGAACCATGAAGTAGTACTCGCAATTTATGCCCATTTTGGATTAAGGATTTAACAACAGCCCTTCCCAAGTTTCCTGAAAAACCAGTTACCAATATATTCATATCATCCTACCTATCTTAAAACTATAATTATTCAGATTTTTTGTTACTTGCCGCAATGACATGTTCCAATATTTTCGCTACGCCAATTGCATTAGCATCACTAACAGGAGAATCGTATTGTTCACGTACCGCCTGATAAAATCTTACTACCAATTCCCTTGTGCCAGGATTAGATTTTATTCTTTTTGTAGCAACTTTGTAGATTATGCCAAGTGTACTTTTAATAAGTGAAAGCCCCTTTCCAATACCGCCAAACTTTTTGGACAATGGGCCAAACTTGCCTTTATGATACTTAGACACGAATGTTTGCCATCCAAGATCAACATATATGCTTCCTTTTTCACATTCAATATTAACATAGCGAGAAGAATTGCCATGGGCCATGCTCACAGTAAGTGAACCATGCCCTTTAGGAGACCTAATAGAAATATCAAGCAAATCAGAATATCCATACGGCATGAGATTTCGAGCATCACTAAACAGATTAATATCTTTAGGTATTCCCAATAATTCCACCAGAACACTTGCTGGATGTGACACGAGATTGATCAATGGGCCACCCGGCATACTATATGCCCAATGACTAACACCGCCATAAGGAATCGTTTTCTTCTTCTCTGCATGTCCGAAAAAACAATGTACACTAATAACCCGCCCCATTTTGCCAGACTTAATCAGTTCGAAAGCCTTTAACATACATTCCATATATAAAAGGCTGTGCCCCACACATACTTTTTTCCCATACTTTTTTCCCAACTGAAATAAACCTTCCGTTTCAGAAAGAGTAAGTGTCATGGGTTTTTCGATTAAAACATTAGCGCCGTTCTCAATAGCATGGCGGGCAATACCATAGTGCGAATCCGGCGGAGTAAGAACGTGGACTATATCAAGCTTATTTTCCGATATTAACCGAAACGCATCTTCATAAACTTCAGTATCACCTCCAAGAGAAAGTTTATAAGCATTTGCTGCCTGAGTATTCCTGTCGCAAAGAAACAGTTTTACCGGGCCGCACTTATCTCTTATTGAACCAAGATGATCCTTGGCTATTATTCCACAACCAATAACAGCCACACTTAATTTGGTACCATTTTTCATAATTTACCTTTTAACAGCAGTTACTATACAATATGTTCACGCAGACTTTTTTTGGCCGTTACCCATTGATGTTTTTTTACAGCACTTAGTATTTCTAAATCTTCCAAGCGCCCTGTTCTACAAAAATAATTCTTAAAATATCCATATGCCAAGCCCAACGATTGGATAACATCACCAATAACCACCAAACGAAACAGGGAACGAAGAAGCATTCTGAGTGGAGACATACCAATGTAATAAGCCATATACCCATTGCGGGCCCAACCTGTAAACCGTCCGCCTCGCGACGCTGTTCGACGCAAATGAATCAGATGAATGTGTTCAAAACTGCTTACCTGCCAGCCTGTCTCACGGGCTTGTATTTCATCAATCACATCCCATCCGAAGACCGGACGTACTCCGCCAATATCCTCATAGCATTTGCAACGATACACCTTTGTGGCTCCTCGAACATGAGCCATGCTTATTTTTTCACGGATTAAATTCTTGCCTTTGTACTCGTAGATCACACCGCCTGCAATTCCCAGAGTCTCATCTGAATCAAACTCGTCTATAAGCAGCTTAAAATAATCTGGCGAAAACTTCAAATCAGCATCAAGTTTCACGACGAGACCAGGATTCGGGTACTTTTCGATGGCAATATCATATCCACGCAAAAATGCTATTGCTTCTGAAGCAGTCACCAGGCCATCTGCATTAGATTGACCGTTTTTGAATTGATGATGTGCTACAATCCATGGATGTTTTTGGGAAGCATCGCTAATAATCTCCCAGGTTTTATCCGAAGAACCATCATCAACGATCACCCATATCAGCGGACGGACCGTTTGCCCCAGCACACTGTCGATTGTTTTGCCGATATAGTTCGCCTCATTATAGGCGGGTGTAATAATCACATAAGATGTCATAACTGCAGTACTCTCTCAAATTGCATTACGCCGCCGTGCTCGAAAACGCCGCACAACACGACCCGCTTGAGGCCATCTGAATAATACTCAAATGGCCCAGGCGATGTCATCTCTTCCCCGCCCATTCCTTGCTTGAAATGAAACACCCCTAGATTGTTTTCCGGATCAATGCCGCCAAGATCATACAATCGGCATCCCTTTTCCTTTGCCACCTTGATCGTATGCCACTGCAGCAGATAAGCGACTTTCGTTTTCAGCGCCTGCTCGCTTGACGCCCCTAATAAATAGACACAGGTATCGCCCAGCATACTTGAAACATGTCCAGCGATAGGCACTCCATCTACTTCGGCAATACTGGTATACAGCTTCTCGGACTCATCAAGTGTCTTCTGCACCCTCATGAAAAAACCATCGTCATGATCGACATCAAAGTTCTTTCTGGAACGAAGCTGCTTATATAATCCGTTAAATTTTTCAAAAAGCTCCAATGACGTTCCGCTGACAATCGACATATTTTGTTTTTCCGCATTATTCAGACAGTTACGCCATTTTCGATGAAGCTGTTTACGAATAACATCCAAAGGCTGCCCGATATCAATGATGATCGTATGATACTGTCTGAAATTCACAGTCCACTGAAACGCATTTTCAAGGAACGCAGCTTCTGCACGCCGATTCCAATCAGGACACATTGGCAACGGATTAATTCTAAGAGACAGTTTACGCCGACAGACATATTCAGCAATGAGTGCTTTTAGGCACAATCCAAGCGTTTTCCCGCCGGAATCACATTCTTTCCTAACTAATGGCCCCCCATTAATATAGGCAACCCCTGTTTTTATTATGGGAATCTTTTTTATCCGGACATCCGCAAGACCAATTAACTCATCATCACAATAAATTGCAACATGTTCGCTTTGAGCTCCCACCCTTGCAGCACTGGCAACACCATATTCCCAAAGCTGTCGATAGTTATAATCCATAAAGGATGGTGCAAACTGCTGTCCTGTGTCCCGATCAACGGGTTGTAGAGTTATTTCCATTTGTAATCAGTTCCTGAATCGACAGATTAGGTCTCTGACCTGACGGATAAACTGTTGCCACGTCCCTGGTCAGACCTAAGATTGAATTCAACATAATCTACCGTTCCTGCATTTTTTATCAAATTGCATACGGATATAACAATCTTTAACTGCCGGGCTTGACACTAAGCCCTCTGCCGCCCTCGAAAAGAAGTTTTTTCATTCCAGTAAGATATGTAAGCATCTTCATACGGCAATAATCCTTTTGCGTCCGGGCGAAAATGTATTTTATAAACCACCATGGAACACGAATCGTAAAAAACAACCACACCAGAATACAGGCTATGCTATACTCCAGAAAAGAATGGTGTTTGCGCATAAACTGCAGGATACTGCCTTTCAATTGTAAAGTCATTTGGGATGCCATTTGCTTACTGCTCTGCCCGCCGAGGTGAACAATCTTAGCATCAGGAATAAACAGGACCTTCCATCCTCCCTGCCTGAACCGATAGCACCAGTCCGTTTCTTCACCGTAAACAAAGAACTGCTCATCCATTAGGCCTGTCTGCTCGATTGCCCGACGTCTTACCAGCATAAAGCACCCCGTTACCACGTCAACTTCCCTTACATCGTTTCTGTCCCACCAAGTCATTCGTTCCCTACCGAAGAATCTGTCCCTTGGAAATAACTCATATAGGTAAGTGGATGATAGGAACATATTGATTAAGGATGGAAACATAAAGCAGGTTGGTTGAAGAGACCCATCGGGATTTAACGCCTTGCAACCTATCACCGCCGCCTCCGGATGCTGCTCCGCAAATACAACTGTTTTCTGTATCGCCCCATCAAGGACGATTGTATCGCTGTTCAGAAGAAGGATATACTGCCCTTTTGTGATTTTAAGACCTTGATTATTTGCCGCAGCAAAACCGCGGTTTCCCATGTTTTCTATTAAAACAGCCTGCGGAAAGTCCCTCTTTACCATTTCGACAGAACCGTCGGTCGAAGCATTATCTACGACAATCACCTCGAAAGATATATCCTGTGTTTGTTCGTACACCGACCACAGGCAACCCCGAAGGATGTCGCGCGTGTTCCAGTTGACGATGATGATAGAAACATCAAGAAACTCCATTGTTACCCACCACCGGCCTGAAGATTTCGATAACGCTGTTTTTTGATGGCTTTAGATGAAAGCGTTATTCTTGGCATCAACACCGGCGCCGCCTGAATCGACATACTTCCGATCATGGCCAGGATGAGATACCACACGATATGAATCTGCCCAAAATAGGATACCCCAATAAAATTCATGCAGTGGACAAAAAGACTCACACCCATCGCCCAAGACAATGCCAGGCAGTATGGATGCTGGGACTGTAAACGCCAGAGTTTGCCGACCTCGCGAAATGCAATTACGATTACAACAATAAACAAACAAAACGTTAAAAAACCGCCACGAACGCCTTCCAAAATATACTGATTAGTTATATCACCAGCATGGACACCCCATGAAAGTACCGTATAGCCGGAACAGCCAGTTAACCACCAGTCACTGAAATTTATGATAGCTTGATTTATCAGATTATATCGATGCCATCCGGTTGACCCTCCCACAGCACTGACCCGTGATACCAGATGCCAAACGGGCGCCTGCATCACCATATGCAGGCCAACCAAGGTTAGAACAATAGCCCAGCGAATTAAACGCATATGGCGGCGAAGCCAGAACATTCCCCCTCCTATCATCCCGGCGATGACACCCATGACCGGCGTACTGGAGGCACAGCAGATTACAACAATGGATGTTGTTATAAGTCCGACTACGGCCCAGACTCTTTCTCGGGTCCCTTTCCACCAATAAGCAGCAAATAACGGCATCAGTGAAGCCCAGAAGCACCCGGCCAGAATCTCGTGTGAAAAAGCACCCTGACAGCGCAGACGACCCTCGCGAATCACCGTAATTGCAGAAACGCCGCCAAAAATAGAAAAAATATTTCGTCCGGTACTTCTTTCAAACAGGAAAAATGCTGCCACCGGGATACTGATGATAATGCCGCCGATTACCAGCCGGTCAATATCTTCCCAGTTGCGGATTAGACAGCGAAACAAAAAATACATACCAAAGGCGTCAAACCCGAAACCCAGACGATTAATCACGGCGGAAAACGTGCCCTGATGAAGACTATAGATCAACATAGCACTGCATACCCAAAGGACCATTATAGTATCGAGCGGTTTCCATACAAATGCAAGATGCTCGTTGTGAAGGATCAATCGCATAACGCCAAACAGCACCATGATACGCAGAAAGTCAAAATTCAAGCCAGCGATAATAATCCTCTGTGCCGATGGAATAAAACAGGCCATTATCAAAAGCGGCAAGACGGACCATCGTCTTGGCAATAGCAAGACACATATTCCCAGAACAACAACCGCCATCAATCCCAACGGATGAACGACCGTATGTCCCACAAATTCCGGTTGCCCAACAATTTCACTTTCTTCATTCATACAACTTAAACTGCATAAACAAGAAATTTCCCGAGCATGTCAAACCAATCACTTTTAAACCATAGATTATACGGATGAACACAGAATATTCAGCCGCCGAAAACACTGGTTACACTGAATCAATGTTAGACAGGATAAACAAGATTTCTGTCGGTTAATTACTTTGCTTTGCTTACATTTCGTGCTGGGTTTCCCACCAGAACACTGTATGATGGGAAACTTTCAGTTACCACGGCGTTTGTCCCAATCACAGAGTTGCGCCCAATCCGAATCTCACGACCTTTATGGGTAACCACCACACTGTGATAACCAAACCAACACCCCTCTTCGATAATTACTTTGCCTGGTTCTGTTACACCTTGGCTCACGATCGGTCTGGAAGCATCTCCGAACTCGTGTGAATGATCGGCAATAAAGACTCCGGGGCCAAACAAAACGTTATTGCCAATCTCAATGCTGTTTAGCGCAGTAATCATGCAGCGTCTACCAATGGCTGTACCGTCACCAATTTTTATTATAGGCCTATTTCTAATAGAAACCGGCACTTCATAAGGGATATTCAGCCACACATCTTTACCCAAAGAAACACGGTTTCCGATGTAAATATAAGGTGCTGCCGCTCGACGAATCTCACAAGAAGGAGCAATTATTACATTTTCCCCAATATAATAAAACTTCATGAATAAGCGTAACAGCAGTCCATAAAACCGATTGGTGCCAGGAATGTAAAACACGATAAATTATCCCTTATAAATATCAGTATCCAGAGAACACTTTATCAAAAAGTACCGCAAGCTGTTCTGTTAAATTTTTTCGTTCAAACTGTCCAATGAAACTATGATTTGGACTGACACGTAAACCCGTTCTGCTTCTATATCTTTCTATCAACCCCAAAAGCATAGATGCAATTTGAGCAACATCGGTCGGATTACAAACATACCCCAGACCCGCTTTTTCCACAAAACGTCGTATGTCCCCCTTCGGTACAGCTGCCAAGATCGGTCTTTGAGCAGCCAGATACTCATAGGTTTTACCGGGAACAATCAAAGGCAACCCCCCTTCGGGTTCATGCAACGGAAGAAAAAGTACATCTGCTTTATTCAGCAGTTGAACCGATTGGTCGTGATCCAAATAGCCTCGAAATTCAACCATCTCATCAACACCATGCATTTGGGCCAAGGTTATATCTTCAGAGGTACAATCTCCGGCAAAAATTACCCGCACATCCGTTTTGGATATTTTTTTTTGTTTCAACAAGAACGAAATGGCCTGAAACAAATAATTTGGCGTTCGAGTCAGTAAATTTGAATTGCCCACGGAGTATTTCACCGCGTTTTTTAACCTCTTCCAACTATCCTTGAAACTTTTCTTTGCAGAAAGATTTTGCGATAAGGCAGAACGCGTATGGAAGACGCCAGTATGAACAATTGTCATCGGGTTTACAGGATCGCGAAAAACGCCTGGATAGGTAAACGATTTAAAATCCTCCGCATCCCAGCCATTGGTAATACATGTAAATTTATGGGAATTTATATTTGGAAAGCTTTTTCTTGCTGCATCAAGCGAATCCGGCGTATTCATAATCACAGCATTTGCCCGTCGACACGCTCGTTTCATTGTGCGCAAATCATGGTAATAGTGAAGTTTTGTAGCATAGCATTGAATCGGGTCTAAAGCCCATGGATCCCGCATATCCAGCACCCATGGGATATGATATTTTTCAGACAGCATTCCGGCCACTTGCGCCATGGGAAAGGGGCTGACCGATGCACAGATTAAATCCGGTTTCTCTTTTTGGATCGCAATTTGCCCTGCTCTTTGAGCTCTATAAGTCAATTGGATTTGATGCAAATTAAAAAATCGCCCTAAATCACTTTCAGTGATTCTCTGAAAGCAGGAATTTATAGTCGGCGGCTCTATATCTATATCATATCTTGGAATATCCTTGACTTCCTGATTTAGAACACGATCGTCAGGGTGACCGTAATACTTACTCTTTGCGGCGACAACAACAGCACAATAATCAAACAGCGGCAAGTATTTGCAAAACTTTGATATCCGCTGAACCCCGCCGCCACCCATCGGCGGAAAATAATATGCTAAAAATAACACTTTCTTCATTCGCTTCTACTGATACCAATTTTCTTGATCACTCGTGCCGGAATTCCGCCTACAACCGTATAGGCAGACACATCTTTCGTTACGACGGCATTTACGTCAATGACTGCTTTTTACCCACACTCACGCCTTTTAGAATCACGGCCCCCTCGCCTATCCAAACCTCATCTTCAATCACCAACGGCACAGCTTTAAGTCCCACCTGACTGGGCGAAAGTTCCGGATGATCAAAAAAAATAGTTATTATATACACCCTGCCTTCAATCAATACATTTTTATTAATTTTTACCGATATGAATTGCCTTCGGCTTTTTCAGCATCTGACAGCGATGAGTTTGCGAACACCATCTGAAAGAATGAAAACGCGGCGCATTCCATATAAAATTTATGGTAGCTGTTATTAAACTTATGATTTTTTAATTGTTATCATAAACTCCAAATATTCTACTAACCTCTTTCTTTAGTGGTAAATATTTTTTCTTTTATTATAGACTGTGGAATATTCGGCTAACGTTCGTTCTGCATTTTCTTTGCTGCTGCAATACTTTAACTGAGATAAATAGAATAATACAGTTTCCTGCATACCTATATTTCTCTTCGATAAGAGGCTGTTTTCTTTTATTGTATATAATAAGGGCAAGTGGGAAGGGCATAATCTGGCGATTGTTAGTAATTTATTTGAATAATTTGCAAGCCTTTTTATTAAAGAACGTTTTTTAGAGATGCTTTTCGGCAGTTCGTTATAGAATGGAACATCTGCAAATTCCGGAAATGCTTTCTTTATTGCCGCTGCTTGCGGCTCCTGCCGGAGAACCAGCTCTGGGGCAAAGGAAGAAACAAAATCATATAAATTCCTGTCAAGATAGGGTGTATTTACTCTTTTAATTCTGCTTGCTATACCAAAAGGCCAAAGAGCTATTGCCCGTCGGCCCCAATTCCAGAAACTCATCGCCGTTAGAGGATTTGCTGCAGTCAAGAGAGTCCCAAGTTCATTGGCAAAGAGTTCAACCGAAATATCTCTGGTTCTACCCAAAAAGTTAAATTCCTCCGGCAAACAATCAAAAAACTCTGTGGGCGGTCCGAACTTATCGAATACCCAGTTAGCAATATCACGTAGCCGGTTGGCCTTGTACAACGCAACGTTTTCAGGTGTAAACAAATCTCCACGCGCCAAAGCCCCAACTCCGGTACCCTCGTAAAACTCCTCAGTAGTTGCAGACAAATAATCCCCCAATTCCATAAGCCAGGCATGCTCAAGTGCACAGAAATGAGTTGCAATGTTCTTTCTAAGTACATAATCCGTCCATTTTCCTTTACCTGACAGGATTTGGTGTTTTATCTTTAATCGTTCTGCAAAAATTTTTGCAACATCTATATCTCTTTTGTCGCCGCATGTTACCAGCATTTTGGGCAGTTTTTTTGTCCGCCAGAGTTCAAGCAAAATCTGCCGTGAATCACGGCCGCCCGATAAGGGCAGTGCAAACTGTTCATTATACGGCTGATATTTAGCCATCGATTGCCTAAAGAATTCAATATAGCCTTCAACCGCCTGCTCTGTAGTTAAATCTGCAGCTTTATTGATCCTTCTCTGGCTTTTTACAGACATATTTCCATTTTGCCAGGTTAAGGCCGCGTTTGGGGGTAATGTATGAATTTGCCGAAAAGGGGTATCATCCGAGAGGAAAAAACCGCAACGGCAAAATACTGAAAGAGCTTCCCGGTTATATTCAGTTGGTACACCAAGTGCAATCAGCTTTACTATTGAATCTGATACAATAATCTGCTCTTTATCAGCATAATAAAAAAGAGGATAATAGCCGCAGTAATCATTTGAGATATTTAAACATGTCCCATCCCATTTCCATTCGACAAATACCCCGTTAAAATCAGCACTGTTATCAGACGACAATTTATTGCCCAATACACATGATTGAAGACCATCAGTTTCAATTGCATTATTTCTTTTACGGGCTCGGAAATATCTGCAGGAATATGACATCAATAATAAATCCTTCTTTCAGTGGGTTAACCTATAAATAATACACTAATCTATTATTTTCAATTGTTAGTTTGTTGTTTGTAAACCAATATTCTATACAGCTTTATTTTGAGAGTAATAATATACAATAAATAGCAAGCACTATACAGCCAAGCCATTCCGGCAATATTGTACTCTTTCACAATATAAAAACCTGCCCCTAAAAGCAAAATCGACTGAAGAAGCTTCATAAAATTAAGAAATTTTACTCCAAGAAGCAATACAATAGGTTCATCTGCTAAAGAAATTGAAAATATCAGCAAATAAATAGCAAGAATCCTAACCAAGCCGCAAATCGGCATCCATTTTTCTCCTATCGTCCAGCGTATTAATGGCTCTGTTGCAAACAAAAGAATAATAACAAAAGGCAGAATTATCAGCCCGCCCAAAATTGTTACTTTAAGATAATTCCTCCGCATGCGGCCCGTATCATTTTGCATCCGGGCAAAAGCCGGAAACAGCATCTTACCAAATATGGATGTAAACTTCTCAGCTGGAAACCTTATCAATCGGAAAGCCATCGTGTAATAGCCAAGCGGGACGGAACCAAGAATCTTTCCAATGAGTAACCGATCGATATTTTCTGAGAAAAACTTAATAAGATTATTAAAAGTACGGTGTAAACCAAATTCGAGCAATTCTCTAAATCGTATGATCGAAAACTTAAATCGCGGCCGCCATGGAATAAATAGAAAATAACCCACTGAAGATACAAGAGTCTGAACGAGTAATTGGATAACCAGCGTCCAGACCCCCAAACCTTTGTATGCCAGCAATATCGCAATAATACCGGAAATAAAAAGACTAATCAAAGATACAATCGAAATAGCTCGATAATTCAGTTCTTTGAATTGCAGAGCCAGTGGAACAATTCCATATGAGCCAATAATAAAAACTAATGAGGCGCAGCGGCTTATTGAAGTCAATTCTTGCTTATCATAAAACAGCGAAATATATGGTGATATAATATATATCAAAATGTATATAATAACCGAAAAGAATATTCCGCCCCAAAACACTGTATTCTCATCCAGCTCATCGTGGTTTTGTTTTCTTACCAGACTGTCAATCATCCCAAACTCAGAAAAATAACCAAGAAATCCAGTAATTACAGTAACCATGCCAAGAAGGCCATAATCTTCAGGAGATAACAATCGGGCGAGAATGAAAGTCAGGACGAAATTGAACCCTACTGTGCCAAATTGGGCAATCGAATTCCATATGGTGCCTTTTATTAATTTATTACGCAAACTGCTCAAAACAACAGACTCCGTCTTCATCGGCGATCAAGCCGATTGGTCGTCTTCGCCAACAGCTTTCAGTAACCAGTAATTCATTCGCAAAGCTTTAAGTTCCTCTAAAAATTCATTTTAGCCACTCAATAGTTCATTCAACATTGTACACAGATCAGAGAAGCGGTACATGGACTAAATATGGTTCAATGATAAATCTATCCTGTAATGTATATACTTATGATAATTCTGCAATTGGCTGACAAATCTCGGCATATTATTCAAAGCCCTGACACACTCCGTCCCCGTGGGTTACATTGGAAAAATCGACGTAACCTTTTGACGCACAATACGTTACCCGGCGTTCTACAGCCAGGAATGTCTTTGTTACTCGGTACTTTTGACGTTAACGCCAGAATGCTGTATAAATCCTGCTGCTCTGATTTTACCGTTCTCGTCGGGCAGAAAATCAACTGCGCGGTCTATTATGTCATGCGCGGCCTTTCTAACCGAACTTTCCAGCACAGAGCTTATCTGCACCTGAGCCACGTAACGACTTGGGTCTCTGGCAATATTAAATATGCGACCAAACACCCCCGATAAATCGCCTTCATCTGCTGTAATACGACCATTGCGGACATAAAAACTCATAACAACGACTTCATCGAGTGCCAACGTATTTTTCCGGAACCGCTCCACGAGACAGTCAACCTGAAGCCCGGCTTTTGAGACGAGTTGCGACCTTTCGGTATTCTGGTGCTGCCAGCCGTTCGCCGGGTAGCATACACCGGGCCGGTGCCCAAGTATGCCGCTAGGCCGGCTTGAACAATACACCATATAAACATCCGCCCAGATACCTTCAGCGGAATTAACATATCTTCGGCTGAAAAAATCATCTGCAAAATTTTCTTCCATATACTCTCTGGTAGTGGCCGGAATGGTCAACTCGCTACCTACCCAGTTGCCAATTTGAATGGGAAATGCACTCAATGGAACCGGTAGTTTGATTGGAACATTAATTAGTTTGAACCGATTAGCCAAAACGCGGTAGCCCACACCTGAAACTATAATTGTGATTACAGCCAATGCCCAAAGTACCCACGTCGATAGTTTCCATGACTTTTCATAGTCACTACCGTAGAGAACACTTAGGCCCCTTGGAACACCGGTTCCCGGTTCCATAATACTCCCTTTTCGACTACCACTTAACGCGTAACCCTAAAGTATAAATTGCCAGACAAAAAATTAAGGCGACCGTCGCCTCTCAAGCTGGTGTTCCGTCCTAAAATCAACTTCCCTCGGGTTACAGTTTTCGCACTGAATTACATTTAACCCAACTCCGTGGGGTCAAAAATGCTGATCTCTTCGTCCCTGAACACGACCGCTGCAAATTAAGCGGTTATTCAAATAGTAACAGTTATTTACCATTTGTCAAGGCTATTCCCCTCCATAGTACAACAAATAGTTAACCCAAGGTTGCTATAAAAACACCACAGAACACCTATAAACTCAGTGTTCAGGCCCTAAAATAACGTCCTATAAAACCTCAAAAAATAGCGTTTGGGGTTGGACAATGGGAGACAGCCGCACCTCGGGGCCGCAGATAGGCGATTTCCGATGCATTTACCCCCCCTGATATTGAACAATCGTATCAAGTGCGTCTCACATAACTTTTAGTTTCATTCGACCTGTTTTGCTTCCTGGCTGTTTATTCTTATTATTTATATTGTGCTACGTGAGCAAAAAATAAAGTTGCAGTTGCGTAAGGCCAGATTTAAGATTATGCACTATTTTAAGAACTGGCTCTCACGAACTGTTTTTTGATTGAGGAGGGCTGGTAATGAGAATTATAACAGCATTTTATGCTTTGTTACCGGTGAGCAGGCCCTTTCACCCGCTTATACGCATATTGGTCTGTCTGCTATTGATAATTAATGCTGCCCTGACGAGCAGGGGCTTTGCTGCTCAGGCTAATTCAATAACCCAGTTTGGTATTACTTGGACATTTGATGCAAATTACCCTTACGGTCAGTTTGCCAATGGCGATTATTGGGTTGTCGGGCCAGTAAACATAATCGGATTTGACCCATGCTCATTCACTACCACAGGAACTTATGTTCAGAATGGATATATCTTCCCTGCGGGTGTAACCATTAACGGGTCAATGATAAATCCAGTTCCCGGTGCCAGCCAGGGCTATGTAAGTACAGCACCTTATTGGACATCCGGTTTGAATGTGGCGTTCGGTATTAGTCCCTCTAATCCCTTGGCAGTTCCTGTTAACAGTTCGCTTGTCTCTACGATATCAAGGACAAACACTGGCGGCTCCGATTATGCTATGGTTCTTACAGCAGCAATACTAACAGTTGTTTCTTCTGCACCTGATACCAACTCATTCAGACCTTCGTATTGCGGTACAGATAAGACAATTAGGCACAATGTTTCTGACCTGAGTGACCAACTGTCGCTTTTAGGAACTCTTGTTCCTGCTGGCAGTCCGCCTACATTAGCAACCGTTGAAGCATATTTTGAACGGCCTTGGATTGACCACGTAGCTGGTTATACTTGCGAGTTTATAGCCCCCTATTTGGATATGCCTGCCTACGGGCGAGAAATGTCCAATGAGGTTGGTATTGGTGCCTTACAACTACAACTGAATTATACTAATGCGCAAAAAGCAATACTACTGACTTGGTTTGTTCAGCTTGGTATAGACAACTATGGTATTATAGAAGCAGGGGGTCTATCTATTTGGTCTGCAGATGGTGGTCACGAAAGCGGTCGAAAATGGCCGATTCTCTTTGCCGGTATTATGCTTAACGATGCCAATATGACGGCAATCGGCAATAAGTCCGGGGATTATATTTACACAGGTGGATATGGGGCAGGTAACCCACCCCCAGATTATATTCATTTTGGCGAAGACGACCAGACATTCTACGTCAGTGCCGCGGATGTATATACTGCACCATATACGATATATGGGTATCATACTCCAACTACCGTTGGAACGGCGACTTGCACTAAAGGGAGTACAAACGTTGTGGGGTCAGGAACAGCATGGAAAACTATCAACCCGACATATGCCAAGATGTTTGGTGCAGTAGATGCAGAAGGATATGACCCAAATGGTGCGGCGTATAATATATCTTCGATTGATAGTAATACGGCATTGACATTAACAGTTCCCTATCGTGGTTATCCTGCCGATCCAAATGGAACAGTTTATTCCGGTCTTACACATATTATTTCAGATTTTGTGTACTATGGTCACGGTAATACAGCAAACACACAGGAAGAAGAAGAATACATTTCCAGCGATATAGGGCTTCCTGAATGGGGTATCCGGCACTCTATGATACCAAATTATGATGGCAAAAACTGGGATGCTGACTATCGAAGCTGTTGTACTGCTACCACTTGGACAGGATGGGTATTAGCGGCACATATTATGAACGCCAAAACATTGTGGAATCATAATGCGCTCTTTGATTATCAAGACAGATTTATGAAAACAGAAGTACAATATAGGTGCTATGAGAGTAGCTGGGTTTGCTCGATGTGGGATACATATCGTGCCAATTATGGAAATGTTTGGCATCCAAATAACCATGCACCTGTTTTGGGAGCAATCGGAAATAAGGCGGTCGATGAGAATTCTCCTTTGAGCTTTACTGTTACCGCGACCGATGCCGACGGCGACACAATCACGTACTCAGCACAGAATCTGCCGAGCGGCGCAACGTTTGTCGGCCAAACCTTTAGCTGGACACCTAATCCTAATTACAACCCAGCAGGGTCATATCAGGTCACCTTTATCGCGAGTGATGGCTGGCTGCAGGATTCAAATACAATCACTATCACAGTAAATAACGCGATCACAGTAAATAACGTGAACCAGCCGCCAGTACTTGCGCCCATTGGCAATAAGTCGGTTAATGAAAACAGCACTTTAAGTTTTTCAATCAGTGCCACCGATGCCGATGGCAACCCCATTACATACTCAGCACAGAATCTGCCGAGCGGCGCAACGTTTGTCGGCCAGACCTTTAGCTGGACGACTGATTCCAACCAGGCCGGGTCATATCAGGTCACCTTCATCGCGAGTGACGGCAATGCAAAGGATTCAAATACAATCACTATCACAGTAAGCCCAGTAAGCGTAATAGGTAGTATTAATCAGCCGCCAGTACTTGCGGCTATTGGCAATAAGTCGGTTAATGAAAACAGCACTTTAAGTTTTTCAATCAGTGCCACCGATGCCGATGGCGACCCCATTACATACTCAGCACAGAATCTGCCGAGCGGCGCAACATTTGTCGGCCAAACCTTTAGCTGGACGCCTAATTACAACCAAGCAGGGTCATATCAGGTCACTTTCATCGCGAGTGACGGCAAGGCACAGGATTCAAATACAATCACCATCACCGTAAATAACGTAAACCGAGCTCCTGTCCTGTCCACAATTGGTGATAAATCGGTTTATACAAACAACCTTTTAGCTTTCGGTGTAAATGCAACCGATCCCGATGGTAATACGATAACTTATTCAGCCACAGGTTTGCCCATCGGCGCCACCTTCGCCAGCCAAAGCTTCAGATGGACACCAGCCCCAAACCAGGCGGGCACTTACCATGTTACCTTTATCGCAAGCGACGGCCAGCTTCAGGATTCTGAAACAATAACGATAACCGTTTATAGCACCGATACGTCTGCACCAACCGTCAGCGGCTTGTCTCCCGCCGCCGACTCAATCCAGATACCGTTAGACAGACTGATAATCCTGCACGTTACGGATAATGGCGAAGGGGTCGATGCCAATTCAGTAACAATCAAAGTCAACGACAACATAGTGTATACGGGCGACACAGCCGACTACAACAGCCCGTACGGCTGTTGCCACAGAACAGGTGCCAAGGCCGATTATACATTTATCTACCAGCCAAACACCACCTTTGATTACGACCAGAAAGTAAGTGTTGTGGTAAATGCCCAGGACCTCGCAGGCAACGCAATGAGCCAGTATTCTTATTCCTTCGCAACCGAGACGCGTTCGTTCGGCGAGAATAAAATGGTTAACTCCAGCTCGAATAATCTCAGTAAGGGGCATCCTGCAACTGTGCGAGATAGCGCGGGAAATATTTGGGTAGCGTGGCACGCGGGGGCGGTAAGCAGCAGCGGCATGAGAAGGGGGATTTACGTTGGCAAACTCCCTGCAGGTGCAGATAATTTTGGCGCTAGCGTTCGAGAGGCAAATAACCAAAGCGATAGGTGTAATGCTGCCCTCGCAATAGATGCTTATAACAAATTGTACCTGGCGTGGCAGGACAATCGACTAAAAAAATGGGATATCTACATGTCAACTTCGGTTGACGGAATAAACTGGTCCACCGAAACAAAAGTAACGGATTCCGATAACAACGCGGTTAATCCCGTTATAGCCGTCGACCATTCCATACCTCCGAAAGCATATATCGCCTGGCAGGATGACCGAACGGGCAATCAGGAAATCTATATAGCAAGTTCAAGCGATGGTTTTGCAACCGAGACAACTTCAAGAATAACCTCCGACAGTTCCGACCATATTAAGCCGGCCATCGCGGTGGATTCCGCCAATACCGTCTATGTCGTGTGGGCGGACTCGAGAAATGGTTCAAGCGACATTTACGGAGCGGCATCGAATAACGGGCCCTGGGCTAACGTGCCGATTGTAACCAAGCCAGGGAACCAGACAAATCCTGCAATCGCCACAGAGGCCACCGGTGCTATTCTGCACTTGTTGTGGGTCGATGACACGGCCGGCAACAAGGACATATACTATGCGGCGTCGAACGGTTTGCCGGAAACTTCTTTAGCTGGAAGAAATATTGTCGATGACAACTCGGGCGCCGACCAGCTAACGCCAGTGATTATCACCACTGGTAGTACCGGTGCCGGCTTAAGGGTTTTCGCCTGCTGGCAGGATATGCGAAATATCGTTAAAAGTGGTAAAACAAATTTGTACTTTGTAGATGTCAACCACGGCAAAGAAACGAATATCTTCGTGGGTAATAATGCTACAAGCTCAAATCAATCCGCCCCTGTGATAGGAGTAGATAGATACGGGTATCCATATCTTGTGTGGGTGGATGACAGAAACCAGAATACTGATATCTACTATGCCGGGAGTACTTTCGTGCATTCTAATGCGCTGGCCTCTCAAAATGTTTCTCCTGCCTCAGACGCAATCATAGGTACCGAGCCGGCAAACATAACCGGCATGAACGACATTTCCATAGTAGTACCGGCGGGAGCGTATCCTTGTGAGTTGAACATCACGATCTCAAAGGTAGAGAACCCGCCAAAACTTCCGGTGTCGCTTTTCACTTTCCCTTATGAGTTTGGCCCGAGCGGAACGGATTTTAACCAGCCCGTCACAATTATCATACCATACAGCGTCTCCGCCTCTAACAACCCGGCTTTTGCATACTGGTATAACACGCTGGCTGACGCGCTCAGTCAACAGGGCATAACCAATGTTGAGACCATTGCGATATCTCCCACCCTGTATGCCATTCGCTTCAAGACAACCCACTTCACACAGTTCATTGTCGGAGGCAGCGTTAGTAGCAGCATCCAAGTTACCAAATGCACTATCATCGCAGGCAGCAAGGACAATAGTGACAAAATTTCCATTTCAGGCAAGATAGACGCAACCGCCGACAACTTCAACGATGCCACTGTTATCGAGGTCACCGTCGACTCAAATGATATGGTTAATCCCTGTGTTCTAACCTTCGCTATTAACAGCAAGACCCTTAAGAAGGACAAATACAGTTATTCAGGCACAGAGAACGGAGTAAAGAAGTCTTTCAAATATGACGTTAAGACCCACAGTTTTGTCTCTGCGGCGAATAACGTCAACCTGTTGGGCCTTGATTGCCCGCTGACTTTCGATATAAATGTTGGTGATTACATCGGAACAGCCAAAGTCAACGAAACGATAGTCAACGGCCAAAATAAGCCGATACCAATAATCCTGCTGATGGGAGTCAAATACTCCTTAAAAGTCGACAAGTGTCAGGTTAAGCCAGGCAATAAGAAACCTAACACCGACCAGTTGTTGGTCAAAGGCAGCTTTACGGTTGAAGATACAGATGTGGACATGGCAAATAGGGTCAGCGAGGGCCTTGTCGTCATTTTGGGCACACAGACCTTTACCATACCTACGAACGAGCTCAAAGCTGGGAAGGGCAAATTCACCTGCTCAAAAGCTGAAGTGACAGAAGGGGGCATTGCAATGGCCAGTTTCGATTTCAATAAATGTTCTTTCATGCTGACGATAAGGAATACGAATATTACGGCAAGTTTTGGCACCGTTGATTTCGGCGTGGCGTTCGCTGGCTACAGCCAGATTAGGCAGATTACGCTTATGTAAGCTGGGGCTTGCGCCCAACCAGGGATTGGCTAATCACATGCGTGAAGACATATTTGCAGCACAAATCCGGCTATGGCTCGCTTTGCCGGGACGAGTTAAGATTACCGCAACTTCACAAGGGCCTTTATTCTGTTAAAGGCACTGAGTCGGCCCTTTACAACTCCCATTCTTACCGAAAACGGCTCGTCATCGGCACAGGCAAAATACTCCAGCGGCTCGCGCGGTATGGCTTGTCAGCAATGACCCGTCTAATCCGAATGGCCGCAGACGGTTTTTGATTAACATCAAGTTTAATATCGGCGAAAGGCCGTCTTCGCTGGCGTTTGAAATCAAGGATGGCCGCGTGGTCTTTGAGGATAAGGAAGTAAATATCACCGCACAGGATGTCCTGACCAGCCAGAGCAATATCGAGGCCCCCGAAAAAAACCGTGCCGTCGAATGGCTGAAATAGTTATTAGCCGGCGGAGTGTCAATGAGTTCAAAAGAAATCTTCAAGCTTGCCGAAGAAAACGGCTTCAAAGAAACTACTTTGGCAAAAGCAAGGAAGGAACTCAGCGTTAAGTGTTTCCCTGAATTCGATGATGATGGGAATAAATGCTGGCATTGGCGATTACCAAAGCCAGAAGGAAGCGAAAAGAAGCAACTCAGTTTGTCAGAAATGATGGCAAACTTGAATAAGATGAAGCAGTCAATAAGGCTGCCTAAAATATCTCCCTAAAAAGTACCACATAGTACCACATACAACCACATACTTGCATTATTAAGCTAAAAATCAAAGTATGTGGTAGTATATGCTTGTATGTGCTGGTTTTTGTGAGATGACCCCGTCCCGGAAGGGACGCTTCCCGTCAGGGATGGCCAAGTCCATCGCGGCGTTGGCCCCGTCCCTAAGGGACGGGCCTGGGAAAGTTGAAAACCCCCAGCGGAGAAACTTCTACTACCGCCGCCTTTTTTTCGCAATCACCGCACCTAAGCCAAGCAGCAAGAGCGTGGCGGGTTCGGGGGTGCAGATGGTATCGACGTCAATCCAATCCAGAACAGCAGGTGCATTAACTGAATCCGCGTGAATATTAATTAAAATGTCTTCAAAGTACGGATTTGGCTCGACTAAAAAGCCGAAATCAGCTCCTGTTCCAGGTCCAGGTCCCGGGAGGTTAGTGACGGCAACGTCGACTCCGGGAGCGGCTCCCGCCAATGAATCCTCAAATACGCTGCCATTTGTTAGCCCTAAGTTAACCCAGACATACTTATAGGGGTTTGCAGTTGTATAGTCATTGATTTTCAAGTCTAAAATAATCGTGTTGCCTGTGAGATCGCTTATCCTATCCCAGGTACCAAGAACTGTCTGTGCGTAAACCTGTTTACCAGCGTCATTGGGATTGAATTCGATTTCAGGGTAGAACTGGTTATTATTACCTAGATTCACGGAAGCCGGCGTGAAATCCCAGAATTCATGCGTAGTGCCAGGAGCACCCTCCTGCCAGTATCCGAGACTTGTGGTCGCCAGCGCAGGTGTTGCCATTATCGCCAGCAAAGCTGTTATTAACATTAACTTTTTCATAACTATATTCCTTTCTATTTTTTCCGATCTATCTTTCCCGGCAAAAATGTCGGATTTCTTATTAAAACGATTCAAACTTTAAGAAGTGTTTAGCGATTACACTCCTGCTGGTTTTTCAAAAAGTTTCTCTGCGGATATAGGAAATGCGCTGGCAGCCGAAGCCGCACATGGTAACACCCGGATAAAGGCCTACAGAGAAATAATCGATATTGACAGTAGAACTCGGGCCGTCAAAAATCTGATAGCAGTAAACATATTCGTTCGACGGGAATGCTAAAGAGCCATCGTAGGAGCCCGGCGCATAGACGGCGTAGTCAAGAGAACCAGATAGCGCTGAACCAGCGGTAAATGTAATGTGATTGCGAAATGCTGGTAAGGCGCTTGGGTCGGTAGAGATTGCTGCAGAAACAATTGAAGGAAATACGACTGCTGAAACAAGAGTGATGACCAGTATAGATGCTTTTTGGTACATCTGCCCACCTCTGTGGATTAGAAAAGTACCTATTGTCTTGTGCAAAGCAGACCATCTGCGCGGGCACAATACAACCGCATCTACACATTATTCTCGCTTGACCTTCCTCTTCTACGCTTACTCACCCTACTTGATGAAGTAAATTATAGCACCGGCACAGAGCATGTCAAGAGAAAAATTGGAAATTTATAAAAAATTTTAGGGCTGCAGGGCAGCAACCGGTCAATAAAATAAAAAAAGAGAAAACAAAATGAAGAAGAGGACAAATAAGAATGTGCGTCGTCATATACTGCTCCCCGTTAAGAAATGGTGCAAAGTATGGTAGTATTTCTTAACGGGGAGCAGTATACACCTGTTGCGCACCCTACCAAAGAGCCATAAATGCAAAAGAGCTGACAAACATAACTGCTTGCCAGCCCTTAAGTTGCAACAACGAGGCCGAAGGGGCTCGAACCCTCAACCTTCGGATCGACAGTCCGATGCTCTAGCCAATTGAGCTACGGCCCCGAATGGTAATAAATATAGCGGCTCAAACAGGATGTGTCAACCGTTTTAACCGCAGGATTTTTACATTCTCGAAGAGGCCTGATGACGTCGAATAATCGGCTGCGATTTGGACGCCTTTTTGCCTTCCTGTAGAATTTTCATTGCCTTTTTGACGTCGGCGACCTTGAGAATACCGGTGGTCCTGCCGCCTTTTGCACCCGTGGTGCAATATGCGTAGGATATATTGATATGGCCAGCGGCAAGTTTTTCCGCGACACCGGCAAGAGCACCCGACCTGTTGTCGAGGTTGACGCAAAGCACTTCGGTCTTATTAAAGGGCAGGTTGGCGGCAGTTAGAATCTTTTCACCCATTTCAGGATTATCGAGCACTACCCGCAACACCCCGTGCTCAACTGAATCCATCACGGTCATAGCATTGATATTGATTTTGGCCCTGGCAAATTCCGCGAGAATGTGAGCGAGGACGCCCGGCTTGTTAACCATAAACACTGAGAACTGCATCGTAACAAACATAGTGTTGCCTCCTGCAAAAAAAGACCTAAGTAGAACGTTTTGCTTTTAAGGCACTTTCGGTATCCGGAAAAAACTCAAATACCTGGTCGAGATTGGTAATTTTGAATACCCTGTGAAGCTGCGGGTTGATGCCGCTGATGAGCACATCGCCGTTATAAGAGGACAAAGAGGCGCGTGTTTCGAGCAGCAGACCAAGAACCCTCGATGAGAAAAACTTGACGCCTTTGAAATCGAAGATGACCCGGTTTGGGCGGCTGTCCGCGATAAACCTGGCGATATGCCCGGCGGTAATAGAAATATCCTCGACGTTACTTATCGAGCTTTTCTTGAAAGTAACAATGGCAACATCGCCCTCAGTTGTGATTTGGCCAAGCTTTTCCTCGACCATATTAACCCCGCAATCCAATTATCCGCTTAAAATGACATTATCGAAGTCCATTTTCCTTTATTTCGGCAGATTTTACAATCACCAATATAAAACAATTCACTTTTTTATATGCCAGCAGGCAATGAGGTGTTCATCATTTCCGGCAACAGGCACAAGAGACGGGTTCCTGGAGAAACAATTTTCGCCTGCGAATTGGCATCTCGGGTTAAACGGGCAGCCGGGAGGCGGATTGAAAATACTTGGAATTTCGCCTTTAAGCCGATGCGTCGAGGCCTGTGGAGATACATTTATTTTGGGAATGGCGGCCATAAGGGCAACTGTATAGGGATGAAAAGGATTATTATAAAGCTCGCTTACGGTAGCTTGCTCGACGATTTTGCCCATATACATCACGGCCACGATATCGCAGGTAAACTGGACAACGGCAAGGTCGTGCGCGATGAACAGATACGTTAAAGAAAACTCCTGCTGGAGGTCCTTGAGAAGATTGAGTATCTGGGACTGAATGGAAACATCGAGGGCGCTGACCGGCTCATCACAGATGACGAGTTTGGGCTTGAGGATGAGTGCGCGGGCAATGCCGATGCGCTGCCTCTGGCCGCCTGAGAACTCGTGCGGGTAACGATTTATAGCGTCCGCCGAGAGACCCACCTTGGAAAGAATAAGGCGAACCTGTTCAGTGAGCTCCGACCCTGTTATTTTTTTGTGAACTTTAAGCGGCTCGCCGACGATGTTGGCGACGGTCATACGTGGATTGAGTGAGCCGAACGGATCCTGGAAGACAAGGGTTATGCCCGCACGGATATCACGCATACGAACAGAATCCAAAGCAAGAATATAGGTGTTATCAAAGATGACTTTGCCGGAAGTAACGGGTATCAGGCGAAGGACGCTTCTGGCAACGGTGGTTTTGCCGCAGCCGCTCTCACCGACCAGGCCGAAAGACGTCGCCGGTTTGACGGCAAGTGAAACGCCATCGACGGCCTTTATGTAGCCGACGGTGCGCCGCAATAATCCCTTCCTGACGGGAAAGTAGGTTTTGAGGTTGTCAACCTTGAGCAGGAAACCGTTTGTATTGGCGTCAGTATTCATTTCGGGTCATCGGGCCTTTCATAGCCGGGCGCAAACCAGCAGGCAACCGCCCTGCCGTTATCAAGCGGACGTAACTGCGGCTCGACTGTCTGGCATCTTTTATCGTTGCAACCGATGGGACATCGGGGATGAAATTTGCAGCCCGCGGGAAAACGCAGCGGCTCCGGAACTATGCCGGGAATTGTGTAAAGGCGTTTGCCGGTAAAGCCGAGGCGCGGAAGCGATTTTAGCAGACCCTGCGTATATGGATGTAACGGATTGTCAAACAAGAACTTACAGTCGGACAATTCGGCAATTTTTGAGGCATACATCACGGCGACATTCCTGGCACGTTCGGCAACTATGCCGAGGTTATGGGTTATCAGCAAAACGCTCATTTGGCTTTGTTTCTGGAGCTGGTCAAGCAGGTCGAGGATTTGCGCCTGGATAGTGACATCGAGCGCCGTGGTTGGTTCGTCGGCGATGAGCAATTCGGGTTTGCAGGATATTGCCATAGCAATCATCACACGCTGCCTCATCCCGCCGGACATCTGGTGCGGGTATTCGGTGATGCGCTGGCCGGGGTCGGAGATACCGACTTTTCGCAGCATTTCAGTGGCAAGTTCCCATGCCTCAACTTCATTTTTTTTCTGATGAAGCCGGATTGTCTCGACAATCTGCTCGCCGATGGTATAGACAGGATTCAAACTTGTCATCGGCTCCTGGAAAATCATCGCGATGCGATTTCCACGAACGGAGCGCATTCGCTGTTCAGACATTTCAAGCAGGTTTCGGTTGTCAAAATTTATTTCGCCCGCGACGATTTTGCCCGGCGGGTCGGCTATAAGACGCATAACGGACAACGCGGTAACGCTTTTGCCGCAGCCGCTTTCACCGACGAGCGCAAATGTCTCGCCCTTTTTCACAGAGAAACTGACGTCCTGCACGGCTTTTGCGACACCGTTCTCGGTAAAGAAATTAACGCAAAGGCCTTTGATATCCAGTAGTATGCCTTTATCGCTCACGTCGATTCCCTCAACCGGGGGTCAATGGCATCCCGCAGCGTTTCTCCGACAAGGTTATACGCAAGAACCGTGAAGAATATAGCCAGACCCGGGAACAAAGTAAGCCACCATAGGAATCTGCCCGTTGTGCTGACGCCCAAACTGAGTATTTGTCCCCAGCTTGGCGTCGGAGGTGCAACGCCGAAACCGAGGAAGCTAAGAGCGGCTTCAATGAATATCGCACCGGCGATGCCAAAGGTCGCATTGACCAGAACAGGCGCGATGGCGTTGGGCAGCATATGCTTGAAAAGGATGCTTCGCAGGGGCAGGCCCAGTGAGACAGCCGCCTGGACGAAATCCTGCCTGCGGAGTTTGAAAAATTCCGCGCGGACAAAACGCGCATCATCGGTCCACGTGGTAAGGCCTATTATCAGCATTATGTTGAATAAGCTTCGGGGGAAAAACGCGACAATTGTGATGATGAGGAAAAAGACGGGGACAGCCATCATAATCTCGACGAGGCGCATACCGAGGAAATCGATTTTACCGCCAAAGTAGCCAAGGATTGCGCCAATGATGATTCCGATGATGCTCGATATGCCGACGGCGACAAAGCCGACGGATAACGAAATTCTACTACCGTGAATAAGCCGACATAGGACATCGGAGCCGACATCGTCGGTGCCGAGCCAGTGCTGCCGATTTGGCGGCTGTTCCCGAACCTTTAAATCGGTCCTGCCATAACCATAAGGAACGGGGGCGAATACGGCATTTGTCGCTTTGCCGGAGACGAGCATCGACTTGTAATCGGTGGCATCGAGCCGGCGAGGTATAAAGATATACAGGAGTATAATGCCAGCGAGGACAACAATGACGCTTATGAAAATCTGCCGCCATAAAACGCCTGAGCGAATCGACGGGTCAACGTTTTTTCGGTTTCGCAAAACAAGCAGTAATTGTATCACAGCGACAGTCGCGGCCAAGAAAATACTGTAGTCGCTCGCGGTAAACGCTTTGAACAAGGGCCAGTGCAGTTGGCCGTCGATTTTGATAACGAAGGGCTTATCATTAGCGAGAAACGGGGCGAAAATAGCAAACACAAACAGCAGGATTATAAAGCCCAGCCAGCAAAGCGTGAACTTGCTTTTGGCGAACTCGTGCCAGACCATTTCGCCGTATGATGTGCCCCAGGTTTTTTGTTTGTTTTCGCTCATAAAGCTTTACACCGCTGACTCAAAACTTATTCGCGGGTCCGCAACCGCGTAGGCGATGTCCGCCATAAGCAGTCCTATCAAATTCAAAACGCCGGCTATTGTGGCAACACCCATAACAACATTGTAATCACGCGTGGTAACCGCCTCGAAAGCAAGCAGCCCCATACCGGAGACGCTGAAAATCCGCTCGATTATGACTGAGCCGCCGAACATCGCGGGCAGCAGGGTCGCCATAATGGTTATGACCGGAATTACGCTGTTTCTAAAGGCATGATGGAATGTGACCGCCCAATTCGAAAGCCCTTTTGCCCTTGCGGTGCGGACATAATCAGCACGGAGGTTTTCGAGCATCCCCGCCCGGACCAGTTTTGTCAGATACGCGAAACCAGCATAGGTAAGACAAAAGACCGGAAGCACAAGATGCCATAGGCGGTCGGCAAGCCACTGGAAAAACGGGAACTGCTCCGCGTCATTGCTGGACAGGCCCGCGGGCGGAAACCAGTTGAGAGGCGGTCCGCAAAGATAACCAATTAGCATCTGCCCCACCCACATCGAAGGCAATGACCACAGCATCAGCAGCATAACGGAGCTGGCACGGTCAAGAAACTTTTTGCGTCCCACCGCCGAGAGAATACCCATAGGTATTGAAATAGCGTAAATGATAACGAAAGATATAAGATTAAGGGTAAGCGTAATGGGAAGGCGTTCTTTGATGAGGTCAATGACGGGACGATGATGCTTGATTGAGTCGGCGAAATCAAGTCGCGCCACCCTGCCAAGCCAGATAGCATACTGAACGTAAACCGGCTTATCGAGGCCGTAGAGTTTCATCCTCGCCGCACGGACGTCGGCAGCCCGCTGGGCGTCCATCATACCGCTCGGCCCCATAGACAAAGTCACGGGATTGCCCGGCGCCATTCGGCTTATGGCGAACACAACAATCGTAATACCCAGCAGCGTGGGTATCATCAAAAACAATCTTCTAATTATATACGTCGTCATTTATATTTCTGGAACTGGGTGGGGACATACCATTCAAGCTCGTTGATGCCGAGTTTGTGAATTGTCACATTTTGAAAACGCTTATCAAGAAATCGTTGTTCCGGCCGGGTGTAAATAAACGTATATGGCTGCTCTTCGTGTATTATCCTGTCGAACTGATGATATAGGGCATTTCGTTTATCGGGGTCGAGGGTTTGTCTGGCCTGCTCAATTAAAGCATCGGCTGCCGGGTTATTGAAATCAATGTAATTGGACCCCTTCTGCCTTTGCGATGAATGCCATATCTGATAAGGATCCTCCTCAATACCACCGCCCCAGGCCATACTTACCGCGTCAAAATCTCTATTTTGTACCTTCTGGGAAAAAACCGACCATTCGTATGGGTCAAGCAAAACCTCGATACCTACGCTGGCAGCAGCGTCTTTAACTAATTTGGCGATTTGCTCGTGCAGGGCCAAATCGGCAGCAATCATATACTTAAAACGGAACGGGACGCCGTTTTTGTCGCGTATGCCGTCGCCGTCGTGGTCAATCCACCCGGCCTCGTCGAGCAGTTGCTTTGCCTTTTCGAGGTCGTATGGCCAGGGCTTGATGTTCGGGTCGCCTTGTTTGCCATATATATAAAAAGTGCCTGTTGGAATCCGCGCTTCGGGATTTCGCAGGATATGTTTTATGATTGAATCCCTGTCAATCAGATAGGTCATCGCAAGACGAACTTTCTTATCCGCGAAAAACGGCCTCGCTTCGTTCCAGCCAATCCAGAAATAGCCCGTGTTGGCCGCGTCCCAATAAGAGAGGCAATAGAAGTCCTTTTTGAAACTCTCATCATTGGACTTCTCGGCATATTGGTCGGGCACGGGTCTCATATAATCAATCTGGCCCGCCAATAGCGCCTGCAGCTCAGCGGTCGTGTTGGTAATAAAGGGAAATACCAGTTTCCTGATTTTCGGCTTCGGCCCCCAGTAATTTTCGTTTCGCCGCAGGACAATTTGTCGGCCTACGTCCCATTTTTCAAATACGTATGGTCCTGTGCCGACAGGATTGCTTCTGCGTTCATTGAACTCGCGAGCATTCTTATATTTGTAAATATGCTCGGGATAAATGGTCATGCCCCCGAGATAACCAAGCGAGAGGAAATACACTCTTTTCATATAAAACTTGATTTCCTTGTCGTTTATTTTCTCGTAATGATCCACGTCGCGGAAATAGTTGGCGTAACTCGCGGCGTCGATATTGGGGTCAGTGATTGTATTGTAAGTGAAAATGACATCGTCTGTAGTAACCGGGTGGCCATCCGAAAACCAGATATTATCTCTCAGCTTGAAATAAATGACCAGGCCGTCATCGGAAATGGAGAATTTTTCCGCAAGCCGGCCCCTGTATTTAAACTCGTCCGGCTCGTATTCAATCATTGACTCAAAGATATTACCCGATACTATCCAGCGTGAACTCCACTCCGAAGTGGCAAGAAAATCGCACAAAGTGGCCGGTTCGCCTTCCAGGTTACGAATCAGCCAGTCGCCCTCGTCTCCTGGATATGCCGCAAAAATGGACTCACTCTTATTGGATGGTTTGGATGGTGTGGTCTTTTCTTCTGTCCGGACAGGTGCAGATACCGTTGAGCTTTCCAACCGGCTGATAAGAGTGTTTAGCCGCTCGTACAGACGGTCGCTTTGAATCATCGAAAGAAACTGTAAAAGTATGATTATGCTGAGAAACAAAAACAAAAAGAATTTGAATATGCCCGACCGTCCGTTCATAAAATCGTCCTTTATTTATATCTTTGTTTTTCCTTCGGCACATACCACTCAAAATAATTCAGGCCCATGTTATGAATCTTAACGTTTTCGAAGCGTTTATCAACAAGACGAAACGTCGGCCTGGCAAATAATAAGGTGTAGGGCTCCTGCTCATGCAGAATCCTGTGCAGCCGATGACAAAGAACGTCCTGCTGACCGATGTCGATAGTGCGACGGATTTGCTCTAATATCGTATCGGCTTCCAAATTACGGAAGCCGACATAGTTATAACCGCCTTTGCCGATTTGCGAGGAATGGAAAACCGGGTAGTAGTCCTCGACAATATCCCCGCCCCAGCCCATAATCATCGCCTCGAAATGTCTTTCGGTGATTTTAGGCAGCAGGGCCGACCACTCGTAAGGGTCAGGAATGACCTCGATACCGATTTTGGCCATCTCGTCCTTCAGTAACACCGCCAAGCGTTCATACAAAGAGTCACCGGCAGCGTATGAAAGCCTGAACCGGAAAACGACACCGTCTTTATCCCTGACTCCGTCACCGTCATGATCAATCCAGCCGGCCTCATCGAGCAGTTTTTTCGCCTGCTCGGGGTCGTATGGCCATGACTTAATAGCAGGGTCGTTTTGTGTCCCCTTGCTATAAAATGGCCCCGTGATTGCCTGGCCGTAGCCCTTAAGCAGCTTTGATATGATTAGCTCACGATTAATATTCAGCGTCATCGCCATACGAACCCGCGCATCCGAGAAAAAAGGCAAATCCTCGTTATAGCCAATGTAATAAAAAGGAACGCCGGGGTTCCAATAAGCCAGGCAAGAAAACTCCTTTTTGAACTCTTCGTCGGCGTCAAAATTGGCGAACAGCTCGGAATCATGTGCGACAATAATATCAACCTGGTGCGCCTTAAGCGCCTGAGCCGCGGCAATCGAATTATTTATGAATTTATACACTATTTTTTTTATATGCGGCTTGCGGCCCCAGTAATTTTCGTTCCTGCGAAGGACAATCTGCTTGCCTACGTCCCAACGTTCGAAAACATACGGGCCGCTGCCTATGGGCTCAGAAACCCGTTTGTTGAACTCTTTGGCGTCTTTGAACTGATAAATGTGTTTTGGATAAATTCCTATGTCCCAGAACGAAAGCACCTCAAGGGCCTTGAAATACGGCTGTTTCATATAAAATTTGACAACGCGGTCGCTGATTTTCTCAACCCGGTCAACATCAACATACATATTCGCAAGATTCGCGGCGTCAACGTTTGGGTCTATGACGGTTTGATAGGTGAATATAACATCATCCGCGGTAATCGGGACGCCATCGGAAAAGTGAATGTCATCGCGAAGATGAAACGTAATCTCAAGGCCGTCTCTGGAAATATCAACGCTTTCCGCAAGGTGCGGCTTAAGCTTCACCTCGTCAAAATCATAAACCATCAACGGCTCAAAAATAGCAGACATTGTAATCCAGCGAGAGTAAATGTCGTTCTCCGCGTTTATCTGGTTCAGCGTCTTCGGCTCAACCCTAAACGCCCAGATTAGCCAGTCGCCGTCATCACCGGGATATGTTTCGCCGGAGGACTGAAAAATTTTCGACGCGGTTTCCGGTTTTGCCTGTGAATCATCGCCTTCGATGCTCCGTTCTATTTTGTTGAGTGCGACGTAAAGGCGGTCCGACCGGATCATCGATAAAATTTGGAGTGTAATAACGCCTGCGAGAAGAAATAATAGGAAAAACCACGCGGCGTTTGTTCGATGGTTCATTATAAGGCCAAACCTCCAATGTCTGGCGAAACTTAAACGTTCCTTCAGTTCTAAAACTTCCGTCGGCTATTTCGATTCCGCTGGCGGCGATGCAAGGGCAAGCGGATGTGTTATCACGGCTCCGCCGGCGTCTTTACCGTAATTAATGTTCAGCTCCCCCGCTTTTGTCTCATCGCCAAGCAGGTTGTTATGCTCCTGTTGTAAGGCATTGATATCCCCGGATTCAATCGCTTTTTTAATGTTGAACCGGGGCTTGCCTGTAATTTTGCTCAGGCAGGACTGTTCCGTCTCGACAAGAACGGAAACGAGTTGTTCCTTTTGACCCGCGTCAAGAACTTCAGCGCCTTTTATATATCGCTGAAAAACGTATGATAGCAACTGTCCGAATCTTTTCCCGACCGCCTCCTTACTGGCGCTGGAAGAGGCCATCCTGTCGCCGAGTATCTGCAAAATCTTGCCGTCCGTAAGCTCCCGCTCAACAGTCCAGTCCGCATAAGACGCGATTCGCCGGTCGGCTACCTTAAGCAGAAGCGACTCGCCTTCCGCTATCTTAATCGAGCCGGCAAAAGAAGCGATAAGCCCCAGCGTATCGGGACTGCTTGTCGCAACGATTTCATCGAGACGCTTACTTACCTGCCGGGCAGTATCAATGGCCTTGGGGCTATTCAGCTTTTCGGTGATTTCCGGATTTGTCACGCAGTGAACGGCCCAGTATCTAATCACCTCATTTTTGCTGTCAACGTATTTAAGAGCCACCTCCGCCAGGCGAATATCCGCAAGAGCATCCGTAAGCATAAGCAGGTTTGTAACAAGCTTAAAACTCCGGTCTGCCGGCGTCATACCTTCGGCCTTCAACAACGCCGCCGAAATATAGTTCTGAGCGGACTTGGAAAACTGCTCGGCAAACTGCGTCTGATTTGGCTGGGTGCTGGCGCTATTGGCAACGATTATGGCACGGGTATTGGAAATCGAAGAGAAGTCCTCGGTAATCAGTATCTCGGCGACTGCCTTGGCGACAAAGTCATCGATGGTCTTAAAATCGGCCTCATCGAGTACCGACTTAGCACGAACGGCCTCAATAGCCAAACTGTCAACAGCCCTGACAGATGCTGAAAAAACGCAAAAAACAGATATGATGCCGACGACAAGCGATAATGATTTCATAGTCATCCGTAAACGCCCCTAAAGGGTTACAACCTCTTTGTTCACAATGCAATAGAGTAACACGCAGACGCTTGTTTGTCAAGCCGATTAAACGCGTTTTGGTCGGCCTTTTTCGCGGGTTTTTACGCTAACTGATTCCACAGGCCCGGCGTATAATATGGCATAAGGATTTATTTATGACCGGAACAGAAGCCCAACTCGTTCGGATAGACCCTTTTCGGCTGCGGATGGAGCAAAAAGGCCAAATGGTCGTCGATGCCACGGTATTCGCATCGAATGAAATAAATATCGAACAGGAGGCAATAAGACAGCTTTACGATTCAGCGTGTCTGCCTCCCGCGAAAAAGGTTTTGGCAACGGCGGATATTCACGTCGGGTTCGGCATACCTATCGGGGCGGTTCTGGGCCTTGAAGACGCGATAATGCCGCCCGCGGTGGGTTACGACATAAACTGCGGAATGCGGTTATTGCGGACACCCTTCACAAAAGGCCAGATAAACACCGATGATATTGCGAATTCGATTGCCAGAGATATACCGCTCGGCGAAGGAATGAGCAATCTGTCATTGGACAAGCACCAGCTTGAAATCGTAACAACTGAAGGAGTTGCCGGTCTGCCGAAACTTGTTCAAAAAGTCAAACACAGGGCCTGGGAGGCATTTGATGAGCGGGAGTTTGCCGAAGACATAAGAAGGATTGAGGACAATGGTCAAATGCCAGCGGATATGGGAGCAGCACCGAAACTGGCGATTGAAAAAGGCGCAGACCAGTTGGGAACACTTGGCGGCGGCAATCATTTTATCGAAATACAGCTTGTGCAGAAAATTTTCGATGAGCAATTAGCTAAGTTCTTCGGGCTTTTTGAAAATCAGATAGTAGTAATGATACACTCGGGCTCTCGGCGTTTCGGGTATGAGGTTGCGGATGAGTATATGAGCGTCGCGGCTAACCAGCCCCAGATGGAAAGCAGACGCAAAATGCTCAGTTTTCTCGACACAAACAGTCCGCAGGGTAAAAGGTATATTGCCGCGATGGGCGCCGCGGCAAATTTCGCGTTCGTAAATCGGCACATTATGGCGTTATTGGTCCGGCGATGCTTTTCGCGGATGTTCGGGCCAACACCTATGCCATTGGTATATGACGTGCCTCATAATATGGCGAAACTGGAAACGCACGAGGGTAAGTCGCTTTGGGTTCATCGCAAAGGCGCTACGCGGGCCTTCGGGCCAGCCCTTATGAAAGCAACCCCCTTTGAACAGGTAGGCCAGCCGATAATCACACCCGGCTCAATGGGAACTGCCAGTTATCTTATGGTGGGAACGGGCAATTCGGAGGAGTCGCTTTGCTCGGTGAATCACGGCGCAGGCCGGGTTATGAGCAGGACAGCCGCATCAGGTCTGGGCAGGCACGGTAAAAACGCCGGAGCCGCCCTGATTAGCGACGCCGAATTCAAAAGGAGTATGACCGGGATAACACTGATTACGGGCGACAAACGCCGTATAAAGGAAGAGGCCCCTGCGGCATATAAGAACATAGACGAGGTAGTCCGGATTGTAACCCAGTGCGGCTGGACAAAACCCGTGGCCAGAATGACCCCGCTGGCGGTGCTGAAAGGGTAAGTTTCTTGGTGCCAACAACAGAAAAAGCGGCCATTTGGCTATTGCATTTATCGGCCAATTCTTTTATTATTAAGTGTTTTGGGCTGGTGTCTGTATATAAATTGCGTGTTAATAATGGAATGTATAATATGAGCAAAAACATCGTTTTGACGGGAATATTAACGGTAACATTGCTGGTTAGCTGGGGTTGCGAGCAGAAATCGACAAACGTCGCTGCACCATCAAATCCCCCTGCCGCGGCCGTTACGCCGCAGCCGGCAACAGCACCCGCAAAGGCAATCGAGCCAAATACGGTTGAGGTAAAGCCGGAACCGGTAAAAATCGAGCAGGCCGTGCAACAGGAACCAAATATTCCGGCAGCCCCTGTAGCCAAGCCAACTGTGCAGGCAACAAAACCTGCTGAACCAAATACAACTACTGTTACTGTAGTTGAGCCGACAGCACAAGCGGCAAAACCGGCAGAACCAAATACGCAGCAAGCGGTTACGCCAAAACCGGCGAAGGCCGAGACCGATTCTGCAAAATCGCGGCCAACATCACCTGCTATAAACAACACAGCGACCCATTTGTTCGACCAAGTTACAGAGTTTTTGAAAAAATATGTGAACAAGGACGGATTGGTCGATTATAAGGCGCTTTCACACAAAAAAATGGAGATGGCTAAACTGCTTGAGCAGTTCAGAAAACTTGACCGCAATGAATATAACTCCTGGTCAAAAGACGACAAGCTCGCATTCTGGATAAACGGGTATAATCTGAACTTCATAAAAATAATCGTGGACAATTACCCTATAGAGTCAAACAGGATGCTTCGGCTTTTCTGGCCCCCCAACAGCATCAGGCACATAAAAGGAATATGGGATGAGCACAAGTTTATCATGATGAACGAGGAATTTACGCTGCAGGAAATAGACCAGCGGTTCTTACAAAACGAATTCGGCGAGCCCCTGGCATTCTTTGCGATATCATACGCTTCGGTTTCAGGAACGCCTTTGCGAAACGAGGCATATTGCGGCCGAAATCTTTCGGTGCAGTTTGACGACCAGGTAAAGAAATTTCTCGCCGGCCAGCACGCCTTCAAGATTGACAGGGAAAATCAGAAGGTATATCTGTCGTCGATATTGAACTCCACATGGTACGGCAACCAGTTTATTGCCAAATACGGCACCGACCTGAAATTCAAGCAGCAGGAGCCGGCCGTAAGGGCAATTCTCAACTTTTTGACCAAATATGTTTCTCCGCAGGACGTCGATTATCTTGAGACAGGCAATTATACGGTTGAATTTCTCAGATATGACTGGACGCTTAACGACCGTGCCGGCCAATAAGCCGGATTGAACGCAACATTTTAATAATGGGATAAATTAAAAATGGCAAAACAAAATAGCGGCAACCAAACGTATTTTTTCACCAGCGAATCGGTAACGATGGGACACCCGGACAAAGTCGCGGATTGCATATCCGACGCAGTCCTGGATGCCTGCCTCGCCAAGGACAAGAAAAGCAGGGTTGCCTGTGAAACGCTGGTCAAAAACGATATGGTGGTTGTGGCAGGTGAAATAACTACCAAAGCTTTAGTTGATATACCGGCAGTCGCACGCCAGGCAATTAAAGAAATCGGCTATGATGACCCGGCAATTGGTTTTCATTACGAAAACTGCGCGGTGCTGGTTTCGATAGGCCGGCAAAGCCCGGATATCTCACAGGGCGTAACCGAAGGCGCAGGACTGCACAAGGAACAAGGCGCGGGCGACCAGGGCCTAATGTTCGGATACGCCTGCAAAGACACGCCCCAGCTTATGCCGATGCCGATTCAACTGGCACACGCGATAACAACCCGCCTTGAACAAATGAGACAAACAAAGAAACTCCCCTGGCTGCGACCCGACGGCAAAAGCCAGGTAACAGTCGAATACACCAACGGCAAACCATCGCATATCCCCGTGGTCGTTGTCGCCGCACAGCACGACCCGGATATCTCTCACGCCCAGTTGCGCAAGCAGATAATCGAAAAGGTTGTGCTGCCGGTCCTGCCGAAAAAACTTATCGATAAACGCACAATCTTTCACATCAACGCCACGGGCAAATTCGTGATAGGAGGCCCCGCTGGCGACTGCGGCCTGACGGGCAGAAAAATTATCGTCGATACCTACGGCGGAAAAGGCAGACACGGCGGCGGATGCTTCAGCGGCAAAGACCCCACAAAGGTTGACAGGACCGCAAGCTATATGGCGCGATATGTCGCAAAGAACATCGTCGCAGCCGGCCTCGCGGACGCCTGCGAAATTCAACTGTCTTACGTCATCGGCTTCGCTGACCCGCTTTCGGTGCTCGTCGATACAAAGGGCACGGGCAAAATCAGCGATAAAAAACTCAGCGAAATCATCCGCAAGCTTTTCCCGCTCACCCCAAAGGGAATGATTACGCACCTGAACCTCGAAAGGCCGATTTACTCGAAGACCAGCCACGGCGGACACTTTGGCCGAAACCTCCCCGAATTTACCTGGGAAAAAACTGATATGGCCGCAAAACTCCGCAAGGCCGCCGGCATATAGCAACACAAGCCACAAATGGAAAAAACACAAAAAGCCCGACACTTCGTCGGGCTTTTTATTTTTATATGATTGGCGGGATAAACCCCGATTCAATTAATGTTTGAAGTGTCGTTTGCCGGTGAAGACCATCGCAATGCCATATTTGTTTGCGGCGGCGATAACTTCATCATCCTTCTTGGAGCCGCCCGGCTGAGCAATTGCGACGATTCCCGCCTGTGCGGCATTATCGACATTGTCAGGGAACGGGAAGAACGCATCAGAGGCCATAACAGATCCCTTTGACTGCTCTCCCGCGTGCTTGACAGCGATGAAACCCGACTGCACGCGGTTCATTTGGCCCGCGCCGATGCCGATGATTTTACGGCCTTTGGCAAGGACGATTGCGTTGCTTTTTGTGTGTTTGGCGGCAAGCCAGGCAACGCGGAGGTCGGCGAGTTGTTCCTCGGTGGGTTTTGTTTTCGTGGGAACAGTTAGTAATTTCGGCTCCCAGCCGACGAGGTCGCGTTTTTGAATAAGCACACCCCCTACTATGCAGCGAAGGTCAAATTCACCTGCGTCGATTTTGTTTTTATCGATTGCGCCCGTCTCAACAAGGCGCACCCGGCTGCCCCAGCTTTTCAGCGTGCGGATTATCTCGATTGCCTCGGGCTCAAACTGCGGAGCGATAATTACCTCGGCGAAGAACCCCTCTGCGCCAAGGGCCTTGCCGAACCTGCTATATGATTCCATAATCGTTTGCGCAAGCTCGATATTGACTTTGCGGTTGACTGCCACGATTCCGCCAAACGCGCTTGTTACGTCGCCCTCGTATGCCTTGCGGTAAGCGATGCAAATATCATCGTCGATAGCACAGCCGCAGGGATTGAGATGCTTGATAATAACAGCCGCCGGTTCATCGAATTCTTTGACCAGCTCGAAAGCAGCGTTTGAATCCAGCAGGTTATTGAAACTTATTTCGGTATCCGCCTGCATAATCTTGCCTGCACCGACGCAGGGTTCGCCGCTGGCAGTGAGCTTATAAAATGCCGCCGGCTGGTGCGGGTTTTCGCCGTAGCGAAGAGACATCTCTCTTTTGAGCGGAATTGAAAGGCGTTCCGGAAATTCAACATCCGCTTTTTTGTTGAGATATCGCGATATCGCAGCATCGTAAGACGCCGTAAGGGCAAACGCGGCCCTGGCCAGCTCGCCGCGAAGTTCTTCGTTTACTGAGCCGTTATTTTTTCTCATTTGCTCAATGACTAATGTATATTGGTCCGGGTTCGTAACGACAGCGACAAACTTGTGATTTTTCGCCGCGGAGCGAATCATACTCGGGCCGCCGATATCGATATTTTCGATTGCCTCCTCGAATTTGCAACCCGGCTTTGCGACGGTTTGTTCGAAGGGATAAAGGTTCACGCAAACCAGGTCAATTGGTTCGATTCCGTGCTGTTTCATCGCGGCCTTGTGGTCGGCCTTGTCTCGAATCGCAAGCAATCCGCCGTGAATTTGGGGATGCAGCGTCTTGACCCGTCCGTCCATCATTTCAGGAAAGCCGGTAACTTTTTCAATTGGAGTAACATCAACCCCGGCATCGGCAAGCGATTGGGCGGTGCCGCCCGTGCTGATGATTTTGACGCCCATATCAGCGAGCGTTTGTGCGAAATCTACAACCCCTGTTTTATCGGAGACACTAATCAGAGCGGTTTTGATTTTTACATCCATTTGAATGTCCCCTTTCAAAATCACAACCAGATATTGGCAAAACGATTATTTGGCCGGCTCAAGACAGGCAATTCGCCCTTGTGCGTCGGCTATATAAATCCTCGAATCAGCCGTGTTGGCGGCATATTGAATCGGCAGGGCTACATTGACCGAATAAAGCTGTTTCGCCTTGGAGCTGTCCATCGCCACCAGAACCCCGCCCTTGGTAATAACAAACGTCTTATCGCCCGATTCAGAAAGCATCCCTGCGCCGTCTTTAACCTGCCAGACAAGTTTGCCGGTTTGCTTGTCAATCGCAGCCAAACCCATGCCTGGGACGCACTGGTAAACCAGTTTGCCGCCGAGCTGAGGTGCGGTATCGAGAACTCCCTGCGTCTGGTATTTCCACAACAGCTTGCCCGAAGACAGTTCGATACGGTAAACGCACGTGTCGCGGCAGGCAAAATATAACGATGTCGCGTCGTGAACAACCGGCCCGACGACAGCCGAGGGAGCATCAAACTGCCAAATTTTCGCAGCTTTATCGGCGGCTATTCGGATTACATTACCTGCCTCTGTAGCGAAAACAACGAAATCATTCTCAGCCAGAACCGACGTTATACGAGAATTATTCTCCGCGGCAACCTCGAAAACCTTTACTTTGTCGTCGGCCCTGAATACGCGAATACGATTGTCGGCGCCGGCAATATAAAAGAATGACTCATTGCGAACAACCGGGCATACTACCCCGGTATCTGTTTGAGTTTTTGTCTTCTCGGTGCCGAAATCGGCGTTGATTTCGACAAGCTTATTGCCCACTATGGTAAGCAATTCGCCCTTATATGATTCGAGGTCAACAACCGGCAGCCCCGCCGGCGCAATGGAATTTGCGAACATCACGTTGCCGTCGGCTTTGTTAATGCAGGACAGGTAATTCCCGCTGGATAACGTGCAAAGCCGATTACCACATAAAAGCATGTCGTTAAGTGATTCGCCCTGGGCCATCGGCAGGTTAAACTGCCAGACGATTTTAAGCTCGGTCGAAGCGACCATCGCTCGCGGAATCAACCATTGCGAATCATCCTGAGCCGAAAGCACCGACGTGAAAACAATCTGGGAAATCATTATTGCAATTAGTGTTAAACTGGATTTCAGCATATTCACCACCTCCATCGCCGGCCAATTACGAGCCGACGACACTTTTTATGCCCCGACAATAAAACCGAGGCGTTATCACACTTCTACATAATCAGCGAGGTCAACTTTATGGTCGGCCTCGAATTTCCGCATTTGTTCAATTCGCTCAATATCATCCTGGATTCTGCTGGCAAGCTTGAAAATATACGGCTTGCCGACGAGACGGTTGCGAAGGTCGTCAATCATTGGCTCCCAGCTTCTGCCATACAATTGCGCCTTGAGGACGACGAGCATGCGATACTCCTCGCTTAGCGACTTGATATATTCGCTGACGTCCCCCTTAGGGGCGCTTTTACCCGGCTTATTTTGGGTTTTTTCTGCCATTGGGGCCAACCTGCCTGACCTATGTGTCCCTGCTCGGCAATCCCGGTCATGGTGGAACATCCTAAGCCAGACCGGCCAAATAGATGCTAACCGCTCATCACAAAAATTGCAACAGGTTTTCGGAAATTAGGTATGTTTAGGACTGGCTCGGCAGATTGCCTGATTTACGATACATGGGCAAACTGGTTGCTGCGAATCAGGGATACGCCGGCTTCTTTGTCGGCGGCAATGGCAAAAACGCTGTTGATATCCGTGATTTCCAGTATGCTTTGAGTTAAAGGATGAATACTACAAAGCACAAGCTGGCGCCCACGGGCAACCAATGCCTGCCTGAGTCCGAGCAGCTTAGTCAAGCTTGAGCTCTTGATGATATCGACGCATACGAAATTGACGATGACGTTACTATCGACGTCGCCAGCAACCATCTCAATTATGGCCTGCAGCTCGTCTCCAAGGTCAGGTTCCCCACGTACTGAGAAAACGATTATATCGCCGGCTATACTTCCGATTTTCACTGCACACCTCTATCTGTATTTTAATTTCGCGTTTGCCAACGTCCTATTATATTTGTCGGCATACATTGAAAATATTATTAGCGCGTAGAGGCACTATTTGTGGAAAAAAAGCCGGTTTGACACAAAAAAACGAGTCGGTTACCAAAAAATATATTTTTATTCTTTTTTTATTGGCGACCTGGAAGCCGCTCATTATAATCGGATTGCGGTTTTGTGGTTCTTTATCACCACGGTCCGATGGAGTTGTTTTCGCAAGGGAGGCGGGTCAGATAAAAACAAAATCGAGACCGACTATAGGGTCAATGATGAAAAGCTGAGTCCTTGCCTCCCCTTTTTGTTGCCCCTGTGATTTAATCCCAATAAAAAAGAATGGGAGAGCGAACGACGCTCTCCCATTATTCAGGTGGCTCTTGCCTTTTTTAGGTTAGCCGTTGCTTGTTGAACCCAGAATCACCATCTGCCTTGTGTGCGATTTGCGTGTCGGGTCAATAAGGCCTGGCTAATTATGACCGTATCGGTCATTTTTCAGAGCCACAATTTTTCACTTGTCAACATCATGCACTTCGGCCATCTCTTTAATATTGCTTCACTTTTTTACACACTTTTTGAACTGGGCAACAACTGCCCGTAACGGTTAAATTGACCGCGAAATACAGGCAATCTGGGCAACCCATTTACGTCCAATAACCTCTCTTATAGTCCGATACAATACATGCGTTTTACTTGAACAGTTGTTCATTTTATCTCTCAAATTTTGAACAGAAAAAAACAAAGCGTGGTAAGATAGTTGTATGAACAGGTTAACGCAAAATATGAACTGTTTTCTTCCGACGACGGCTGAGGAGATTCGTCAGCACGACTGGGACAAGCCTGACATCATACTCATAACTGGCGATGCATATGTTGACCATCCGTCATTCGGCGTCGCGCTGATTGGTCGGCTTCTCGAAAGCAATGGTTTCCACGTCGCGATTCTGGCGCAGCCGGATTGGCGAAGCGTCGAGCCATTCAGGGCGTTAGGCAAACCACGATTATTCTGGGGTATAACCAGCGGCTGCATCGACTCATGCCTGAATGATTACGCCTCGCTCGGCAACAAGCGAAAACAAGACGTTTACAGCCCCGGCGGAAAACTGGGCCTGAGGCCTGACCGGCCCCTGCTCGTCTATTCGGCAAGGGCACGCGAAGCGTTTCCCGACGTGCCAATCGTTCTTGGCGGACTTGAGGCATCGCTTCGCAGATTAGCTCATTACGACTATATCGAAGACAAACTCAAACGCTCAGTGCTAATCGACGCCAAAGCGGACATCCTCGTTCACGGTATGGCCGAACATCAGATTATCGAAATCGCCCGACGACTAAACAACGGCGAATCAATTGACCAACTGACCAATATCCCAGGCACTGCCTATCCCGTTAGAAACAGAACCCCACTGCCTGAAAACGCTGTGCCTCTGCCCTCGCTTTTACAGCAGCAGGCAGACAAATCACTTGCTATGCCAGCCCAGCTCCAATATCAAAAACAGGCGCATCCCACCGGCGCCGCTGTCATCCAGGAACAGGACCCCGGCAAAATCGTGGTATTGCCGCCCGCTGAGCCGATTAACAGCACCGCCCTCGATTCGCTGTATGAGCTTCCTTTTACGCGGTGCTGGCATCCGAAATATGATTTGGCCGGAGGTGTGCCTGCGTTAAAGCCCGTGCAATTCTCAATAACTACTCATCGCGGCTGTTTCGGCGGCTGCTCGTTCTGCTCAATATACTTTCACCAGGGTAAAGACATATCCTCACGCTCAATCGAATCGCTGATTGCCGAAGCCGACAGATTTCGCTCACATCCTGACTTCCACGGCACGATATTCGACATAGGCGGCCCCACAGCAAATATGTTCGGAATGAAATGCGACAAAGCAGGCGCCTGTAACAGACCGAGTTGTCTATACCCCTCTGTCTGCAAAAATATGAAGGTCGATTATGATTCGCAGTTCAAAATGTTTGACGCCTTCCTGAAATGGAAAACCACGGGAGCGAAAAAATCAAACGTATATGTCGCCTCAGGTATCCGCCACGACCTTGCGCTTCACAGCAATGATTATATAGATACGCTTACCAGGCATTTCGTCGGGGGGCATCTCAAGGTCGCCCCGGAACACTATTGTCCGCACGTGCTTGAGCTTATGGGAAAACCCGGCTTCGAGATTTTTGAACAATTCGAGGCAAGATTCGATAAAGCAACCCGTAAGGCGGGAAAAGAGCAGTATTTAGTGCCCTACTTCATAAGCGCGCACCCCGGCTGCCAAACCGACGACGCGATTAAGCTCACCGAATACCTTGTGCAAAGGCGTTGGCGACTAAGGCAGGTTCAGGATTTCGTCCCGGTACCCCTGACGCTTTCTACCGCGATGTTTGTAAGTGAACGGGATGTGAGGGAGCAACAAATTCATATTCCCCGCGGCCGGGCGGAAAAACGCCTGCAGGCAGCCCTAATGCAGTATTACTTCAGGCAAAACGCCAAAATTATCTCCGATTGCCTGCGAAACAACCGGCACGGCGACCTCCTGCGTGAAATCCAGCGTTTACACTGGACAAGCCAGGCCGGAAAACCAATCGCCGGCTGGGACCTGTAGGCAAGCAAATCAAACCATCGTTACAGAAATGAACCGGACAATCGGAATGATGCGACGCTTACCGCCGGCCAATAAGACCGGTTTTGTTAGTGGCCCTTGTGTTGTTCGTCGCTGTGGCCTAAGTATTTGTCCACACGCCCCAGACCAATCAGTACCACTAATGCAAGAAACGTTGTAATAACCGCCAGGTAATACAACCTTGCGCCGCAGGCCATACCGATACTCGCCACCAGCCATATCGTCGCCGCGGTCGTCAGACCGTGAATGCCTCCCCTGTCCTGTATGACCGCGCCTGCGCCGAGAAAGCCGACGCCTGTAACTATCCCTGAGGCAATTCGCGTAACCGAATCATGGCTATCCAAAGCCATCCTTTCTGAGATTAAGGTAAAGACCGCCGCACCGAGGCATATCATAATGTTTGTGCGAAGCCCCGCGGGTTTGTGCTTAAACTGGCGTTCAAGACCGATGACTGCTCCGCATCCAATCGCCAGAAGCGCAGGAATTATATCGTGATTCCAGTCCATAGTTACCTCTCTATAAGTGTTTCGTCAACCTTCATACCGAAGTGCCTGCCGCCCTTTTCAATATGGGCAAACACCTTATCGCCCGGCTTTAGCGAGGTAATCGAGATGGGGTTACCTTCAGGGCTGACCAATCGAATCGTCTCAGCATTCTGTAATACAAGCGTTATCGAAACGCCCTGGGCTTGGGCTTCGATAAGCATCATCGGGCGTTTCTCAATCTTGTTCCTGCCCAGATATGCCACCTGCCCCTTGCCTTTGCAATCTACAATCAACACCTCATCGCCCGCCTTGAGGTCAGCAAGATACTTTGTGCCGCCGCCCGGCGCAAGCGTATATGCGTGAACCGCGCCTGCATTTACGCGGAAGGGTCTGGCAGCGACATACGGATTCTCAATCGATTCCGAATGAACTAAGAAGAACCCCGATGCGGTATTGCCCACCAGCATTCCCTCGCCCGGTGACATCTGCGTGCAGGTATCAAGGCACGCCCGGTCGCCCATACCAAGTTGCTTGACGGTTTTTATCGTCGCGATTACAAGCTCAATCTTTTCGCCTATACCCTGCAAAATATCAGCCGTCTTTTTAATCTCATTGACGTCCGTCGTATTCAAAACAACCCCGTCAACGCCCTTTTCCAGTATCTCGGCCATCAGTTTCGCCTGTTTGCCGTCGGCCACCTGCACCATTATGTTCTTGCCGCGTCTGGCAAGCAGGTTTTCAATCGGGATAATCGTCCAGTCCAGCATACGCAATACGACTATTTTTTCTGCCGGAACCGCCGCCGCCCTGTCTTCGTCTGCCTTGCCCTTTATATCGACAAATTCAACATCTTTGCCGGGGACGATATCGCCGTCTTTAGCGACGATTTTGATTTTGCCCAATTGCCGCACCGTCTCTGCTTTGCCTTCCGGTAGCACCACCGCCTCCGCCCCGCTTTCCAACGCGGTCGTTACTATCTTCTTCTCATACGGTGTCGCATTTACCCAAAGTTTTTTCATTTCGATTTCACCCGCAGCATTTTCATCGCTTCTTTGACGCTTGCGCCTTCGTGGACCATTTTGCACAACGCGGCAACCATTCTTTCAGGGTGCTTGTGCTGGAAGGCGTTTCTGCCAATCGATACCCCAGCAGCACCGGCCTTCAACGCCCCCTCAACCATATTGAATATGTCTTCATCGCTTTCCATCTTAGGCCCGCCCGCTATCACAACAGGCACAGGGCAACCCCTGACGACTTCTTTGAAACTCGCAATACTGCCGGTATAGGGAACTTTAACTATATCAGCGCCCAACTCCGCGCCGACTCTGGCTGCGTGTTTAACATAAGTAACGTCAAATTCACTTTTAATCTTATCTCCGCGTGTGTACATCATCGCCACAAGCGGCATCTGCCATTGCATACACCTTTTGCTAATAAAGCCGAGCTGGCCAAGCATATCCTTATCGGTCTCAGCGCCCAGGTTTATATGCACCGAAACCGCGTCGGCCCCCAGTTGTATCGCCTCTTCAACCGTGCAGACGAGTTTTTTGGCATTTGGGTCCGGGCTAAGCGTTGTGCCTCCCGAAAGGTGAATAATCAGCCCCACGTCTTTGCCGGTGCCCCGGTGGCCCGCACCCACGATTCCCTTGTGCATCAAAATTGCGTTTGCCCCGCCCGCCACGACGCTGCTTACCGCCTCACGCATATCTTCCAGGCCTGGAATAGGTCCTACGGTCACGCCGTGATCCATCGGGATAATTACAGTTTTGCCGCTGTTGCGGTCAATTATTCTTTCTAATCGTATCTTCTTGCCTATCATAATCAAATCTCCAGGGGCCTGACCCCTTTTCCCCTATTCTTTCAGCATCTTCAATGCATCAGCCGTTGAGAGGCCTTTGTGCACCATTTTGCTGAAAACTGAAACTATTTTCGTGGGGTCCTTGTGCTGGAACACGTTACGTCCTATCGACAGCCCCGCCGCTCCCGCCTTCAATGCCCCTTCTATCATTTTCACAATCTGCTCGTCTGTCTCCATCTTCTCGCCGCCCGCAATCAGCACAGGCAAATGACACCCCTCGACCACCTCTGCGAAACTCTCCGGGCTGCCCGTATAAACCACCTTGACGATATCCGCGCCGAGTTCCGCAGCCACCCTTGCCGCGTGCTTGGTATTATTGACATCATATTCGTTTTTTATCTTCGGCCCGCGTGTGTACATCATCGCCAAGAGCGGCATCTGCCATTCCATACATCGTTCCCCAACGTATCCGAGCTGCTTAAGCATTTCCTTGTCGGTATCCGCTCCGAGATTGATATGCACCGATACACCGTCTGCCCCGAGTTTCAGCGCCTCCTCAACCGTGCAGGCAAGCTCTTTGGCATTGGGGTCAGGGCTAAGGGTCGTGCCCGCGGAAAGGTGTATGATAAGCCCGACGTCCTTGCCGCTGCCGCGATGGCAAAACCGGGGCGACCCCTTGTGCATCAGCACCGCGTTAGCGCCGCCCGCCACAACCTTACTTACTGCATCCCGCAGGTTCACAAGCCCTTTAATGGGACCAACAGTCACGCCGTGGTCCATCGGGATGATGACTGTCTTGCCGCTGTTGCGGTCGATTATTCTCTCTAAACGAACGCTTTTGCCTATCATAACCAGGCCTCCTGAAAATTATTTAACTATCACCCTAAAATCTACCCAAACCGGCTCATAACGCAAGCAAAAAACGTTTATCACGCCCCAAAACAGAAAAACGACTCCTGCCCCTTTTTCTCCGATAGCAGGCCTGATTTTTAGCAGGTCTGTGAGAAACAGGCAACAGTTGGCTGATATTATTACTATGAGACAGTTCTGTTTTTTCCACTGTCCATCAGGAGGATGATTCTGTCGAAGCGGTCTGCGGGTATCTGGCTTTTGAGTATTTTGCGAATCTGGCTCATAGGCGTTCGCTGGGTGGTGTGTGTGATGATTATATGCTGGTTGTTAAGCTCAGTAACCAATTTCACAAATTCATCGATGTGCATATGTCTGCCGGCGTGAGCCCTGTCGGCGTGTTCGTCAACGTAAAAAGTACATTCGGCGATTAGAATTTTGCTTTCGGCAATGTATTTAAGTTGTGAGAAATCGACGTACTGTGTGTCGCCGAGGTAAGTTACAATCGGGATTTCAAGGGGATTATCGATTTCCACGCCCTGCTTTTTCAATTCGACAATCTGCGGGCCTGAGAGATTGGCAAATTCCTGTTTTATTTTTTTTCGTTTTTCTATTACGGTGAAACCGACAGATCCCCTGCTGTGCTTTGTGGGGAATACGCGGGCGACCAGGTTCGGTTTTATCTGGAACTCGTCGCCTGGCTTAACGCCTACGAGATTGGCGGGAAGGTTGTTGCCGTCAAGGCGAGCCCACGCGTCGATGATGTCTTTAATGGGAGGCAGGAGATTTTCTGGGGCGACAATTGTGCCGGCAGCTTGTCCGCAGAAATTGCGATGAGAGAGGTAATAAGCGATACCGGCGGCGTGGTCCATGTGGCCGTGGGTGAGCAGAACGTGATTTATTGGTATAATCTGGTCTGGGGCCTTGCCGATATCGAAGCAGACGTCGAGCTGAGGCATAGCGACAACGGTTTCTTCGCCGGCAATCGAATAGCCGATTATATCCAGGTCATCTATCGTAATCTTCGCTAAGTTATGGCTCGGCATCGTGTCTTTCTGAAATAACGCATTGATTATTGATAATCGATAAATGATAATTGTAACGGCTAACGGATTGATAAGCAACCTTAACGAAAAGGCACAGGGAATAATAAGCCACCGTCCAGATGAACGAAGCGAATACAAAACAAAGGGCATTTACATCGAGCGCCGTACCGGGAGCGACGATATTTTTAGCAAGCGCCTGCGTTATGATGACAGAGATTGTCGCGGGCCGGCTGGCGGCGAGACATATCGGCTCGTCGCTTTACACGTGGACGGCTGTTATAGGCGTTATACTCGGGGGAATTACGCTCGGGTATTATCTTGGCGGCCGGCTGGCGGATTCATTTGCGACAAGAAAAACCGTAGGCCTGCTGCTCGCGGCATCATCGGGGGCCTGTATCGCCGCCATAATCCTGAACAATCTTATGGGCGGGTGGACTTTTTTGTGGCGTATGGAAATGGCGCAACGAGTGCTGTGCCATATCGCGATTGTGTTTTTTATTCCATCGATGCTTATGGGCGCTGTCAGTCCCCTGGCGGTGAAGATGGCGCTGCAATCAAGGCAGGACAGCGGGCGGACAGTGGGCAGGATGTATGCGCTTGGCGCGGCCGGGAGCATACTTGGGACATTCCTCGCGGGCTTCTGGCTTATCGGGACAATCGGGACTGTCGATACGCTGTGGGTAACGGCAGGAATCCTGCTGGTAATCGCCCTGATATACCAGCCGAGAGCCGTGTGGATGTATATGTATTCCGTTATGGTTGTTTTTCTGGCGGCGGCAGGAACAATAAATTTGAAACAGGCACAATATATCGGCTCGGCAATTTCACTGAGGCAGCCGCGAGAGCCGGATACGCTGTATGAAACCGAGAGCCAATACAGCTATGTAGCGGTTCAACAACTGCGTAAGCAGCCGGATGAGCGACAGTTTGTCATAGACAACATTAAAAGTCATAGCCAGATAATAATGGATAAGATTCGCGACCTGCGGTTTTTCTATGTTCGGGTTTACGGGGCAGTAACCCGCAGGGCCGCAGCCGGGAAAGAAAAACTTTGCACGCTGTCGATAGGAGGCGGCGGATATGTTTTCCCGCGATACATCCTGGACTTATGGCCCGGCAGCAGCGTGGACGTGGCGGAAATAGACCCGACGGTAACCGAGACGGCGATACGAGCGTTCGGACTGCCTCGCGATACGCCTATCCGGACGATTAACCTTGATGGCCGCAACTACGTTGACAAATTGCTGGAAAAGAAACGCCTGGGTCAAGAGATACCGCAATATGATTTTGTGTATATGGACGCGTTCAGCGATTTGTCGGTGCCTTTCCAATTAATAACGCGGCAGTTCAACGAAAAAATTTCCGATATACTGGCGGCGGACGGCGTGTATCTGACGAATATAATTGATATGCACGAAGGAGGTAAAGTTGTCGCCAGTTTCGTAGAGACCATAAAGGAGACCTTCCCGTATATTTACGTGGTGACCAGACAGAGCGACTATGATTTGCCGGCTAATTTCATAGTGATAGCGAGTAAAAGACCGCTAAATCTTGAAAAAATTAATACAGAAGAGAACCTTGCGGACGCAGAACTGATAATACGTGATGAAAATGACCTTGCTGCGTTCGGGGAAAAAGCGGACTGGATTGCTCTTAATGACGATTATGCCCCCGTAGAAAATCTTATGACGCCCGTTGTTCGAGCGACATCAGCAGTATCAATAGCTGATAGGTATATCACGAAGGCAGAAAAACTGAACGAGACCGGCAAATGGGAAGAAGCCGTCGAAAGATATCGAATGGCGATTAAACTTTGCCCCGCGCTGTCGGCGAAAGCAAATTTTTCGATGTGGAAGATTTTAGCAGACCACAATAAGTGGCAGGAAGCCGTCAGAGCGCTGGATTCGGTGCTGGCGGAAAATGACATAAAGTCAAACAAGCCCCTAACGGCAATGCTTCATTACTATCTTGGGATTGCTTTGAACAAAACCAGCAACAACGAAGGGGCTTCGAGACAATTCGAGGAATCTATAAAGCTGCTGCGGGCGGACCTGTCAGAAAATGGCGATTCGGCACAGACGTATTCACATCTTGGCCAGGTGTATTCGGCGATAAACAATACCAAGGATGCGAATTTGTGCTTCGAAAAAGCCAAACAACTTCAGGAAGATAAGCCAAAATAATAAAAACAGAATCAGCATAAAACAGGAAATGTGTTTATGCCTGACAAACGGGCACACAGGGGACAGCACCCTTCCGACGCAACGCTGTTTGCGGCTGACAGGATACCTAACATTCGATGCGCGGTCGCGGATTATTCGCTTTTGCTGAACAAGGGGTACGCTGAAAAAAGTTCGCTGAAGCTTGTGGGCGACCGATTCACACTGACCGAGAGACAGCGATTAGCGATGATGCGAAGTGCGTGCTCGGATGAGCAGCGGGCAAGCCGCAAGAGCCGACAACTTGAAATCAGCAAGATTGCGGCGCAAGTAATCGCGATTGACGGGTATAATGTTTTGATAACGATTGAAGCGGCAATGAGCGGCGGGCTGATTTTCAGAGGGCGGGACGGGTGCTGCAGGGATTTGGCGAGCATTCACGGGACATATCGCAAGGTCAGCGAGACGCTACCCGCCATCGAACTTATAGGCGGATTTCTGCAACAAACCGGCATCAGCGAAGCATTATGGCTGTTGGATAGCCCTGTTTCAAACAGCGGACGATTAAAAACTCTTCTTCGTGAACTTGCGGAAAAGAGCAACTGGAAATGGGAAATAGACCTTGTTACAAGCCCGGATGCAGTGTTGATAAAAGGCGGAAAAATAGTCGCAAGCAGTGACAGCGTCGTTTTGGATGAATGCGGCAAATGGGTCGATTTGGCAGGTGAAATCATAAAAAAAAGGATATCGACAGCGAAAATAATTGACCTCGAAGCACAGCTATAACCCCCTGCCATATAAGCACTTACGCCCCTATTTCTCCGGAGACTATTAGATTTCAAAAAAAAATACTGCCGCGTTTTAGGCAGCCGCGCATTTATAATTGCGATGATAGCAAGAAATTTACAATTCGATTTAGAGAGCAAAATGATGGGTATAAGTGAACTCAGTGGTTTTAGCTTCGAGCCGGACCCGATGACGCAGGCGAAAAGTGACCCCGGGGCCTTCACAAGGTTATATTTACGTCACTACGACGCTATTTTCAGGTATTGTGCACACCGGCTCTTTGAGAGAACCACTGCAGAGGACATCACGTCGGAAGTTTTCCTGAAAATGGTGGAGAACTTCCAGACATTTGACGGCAACGAGAAACAATTCCGGAACTGGCTTTACCGGATAGCGACGAACGCCGTCAACGAACACTTGAGAAAGACCACCCGCCGAAGCGCAATATTGACCTGGGTACGGTGGGGGTCGAGTAAAAACAGTGTCGATGAGGTCACTGCGGCTGACGAGTCGCAGGGTAATCAGGCCGTCATCAAAAAGGCGTTGCTCACGCTAAAGCCGGAAGAACAAGCTATCGTCACAATGCGTTTTTTTGAGAACATGAAAACAGAGGAAATCGCCGAGGTAGTCGGCACAAGCGCCGGCACGGTCCGCAGTCAGTTATCGCGGGCAATGGAAAAACTGCGAAAGCATATCTCTTCAGCCCAAATTGACGGGCAGGAGGTGACACTATGAATCCTAATGAAAGAAAATTTGAAGAACTTATGAACAAGATGACATTCGACGACAAACCGGATTACCGTCACAGAGATAAGCTCGAACAGGAACTGCTGGCTGCTTTTGCACGACGCCAATGGCAACAGGAAAAACAATCCCGTCAAACCGGGGTTTGGAGAGCGATTATGCAAAACAGATCAATGAGATTAATAGCGGCGGCAGCAGTAATAGCTGTCGTGGGAATTGCAAGCTGGGCGATATTTCACCATGATGTAACGGCACCAATAACATCCCTGGAATTACTGGCAAAGGCGCAGGCAGCGGAAAAGTCGCTGTTTGCCAAAACCGGGATTGTGCATTTAGTCAGCGAGATTACGGTTTATCCGACCAGCAACAAAGGGGCGGAACTTATCGAAAAGCTGGGCGATACAAAGAAGTCCGCCGAAGAAGTAAACAAAATAAATCATGAAATACTGGGGCAGTGGATGGTAACCTGGCTGCCGATATCTTCGCTGCAGGCCAACGGGTGGACCGGGACGAACCGGATTAAGCTCTCTGAAGGTTCGCAGCAGGCCTATACTATCCAGGACGACTCGTGGTATGACTCTGCAACGGGACGTTTCGCGCGTGTTATGGAAACAGACGGCAATATCATCTTCGCCAACTCCTACGACGGTAGCTTCGTATATCAGTCCGAGTCGATGGATAACGGAACGATAAAAGTTAAGAGTGAAGCCGTCACGGCGAATTTCAAGGCGCCGGACAATCCGGCTGAATTTCTTGGTTTGACGGCAGGGGTCCAGCAGTGCCTCGATGAAAAATGCCTTCGGCAGCCGGTGCAGGCGGTTACAAACGATGTTCTGGCAGACGGGACAAAAGTAACCGTATATAAAGCCGGCTTTACCAGCTATACCGGCGAACTGAACACATATTACCTGTTCAAGGTCCGGCAGAGCGATGAGATTGTCGCCGAGATAGATTATATCACCAATGGAAAGCCGCAGGTTATCGTCCGAAGGGTCCTAAGCGAGTCGGTTGAGAAACCGGAGTTTTCGTGGAACCTTGGCGAGTTGAGCAACAAAGAGCTGGCCGGTCAAACACCCAGCGCGGTAACGGTTGCCTCCGATGCTGCAATCCCAAATATTTCCGTGCGGGATATGGTCGAGCGGTCTTCATTCGAGACGCATATATTCGCGACCGACCCGAACTGGACACAGCAGCGGATTATTGTGGACGTGCTTGACACAATGAGCGCACCGAAGCGAATGTTCGTGATAATCTACAAGGCACAAGACAATCGACATGTAATCCTTGCACAATCCGAAACGCACAACAAGTTTATGGCTTCGATGAACAAGCAGATAGAAGCGAGTGGAAAGACGGTAGAGAAAACGGTTTACCCGAATGGTTACAAGGTATGGGCAAATGCTGGTTCGGTAGCATGGTGGACGGACCTCACGCTTCGCAGCTCCGGTATCGAACCGGCAGCGAACCGCAGCGGCTATATCGTTGAGTCGCCTTCCGGAACGATTCTGATAATCGCAGTAAACGGGCAGTTGACGAAAGAGGAATTGGACGGTCTTACCAATTCGCTGATACCAGCCAAGGATTACCAGGTCAAATAATTCAGGCAACCGCTGAAATACACATGCCGTCGAGTGAATACCCGACGGCGTTTTTTTTATGCGCTTCCTAAAAATGTTATTTTGCCTATACTAAAACATATAGTGCAACCGTGTTATTAGTGAATGACGGCCGTTAAAAAGGTTTAGACCGGAACCAGATGATAGAAGATGAAATATTGAAATGGCGTTTCAGGCAAGGCAGCAAGGAGGCGCTTTGCCGCATATACGAGAAGTATCTCGACTATCTGCTGACTTTGGCAGTGGGGTTTGCCAACGACTTCAATACAGCCCAGGACATCGTGCACGACGTATTTGTTCGATTCGCGGCCTCCTGGCAGGGTTTCGGCCAACAGGGAAACCTTAAGAGCTATTTGACAACTTGTGTAGTAAATCAGGCACGCGACCAGATTCGCAGGGCCGGACATCAGCCGGTCGAATTAAAGGAAGATGCTTTGATTGGTGAGTCGGACTGCCCTGAACAGGCAGTCATAAGCGACGAGGTATCGCACTGGCTGAACAGGGCTCTGGCGGAACTGCCATACGAACAACGTGAGACGGTGGTCCTGCATTTGAAAGGCGGGATGAAATTCAGGGAAATAGCGGCTCTGCAGAGCGTGTCAATCAATACCGTTCAAGGTCGATATCGATACGGATTAGATAAACTGCGGTCAATATTGAATGATGAGGTGCAAAAATGAGGCCGTCAGAAAAGATAGAAAGTTCAGTAAAAAAAATGAATTTTTCAGCCGGTGCCGAATTGCGAAAACAGATTTTAGACGACGCAATGAAAGCACACGAACAAACAGGAATCCCAACGCCTTACGAGAAGGCGAATATATGGAGAATTATTATGAAGAGCAGAATAACAAAATTGGCAGCGGCGGTCATTGTTGTCGCCGGCCTGTTATGCGTTCACTTTTTGACAGGAACCAACGCCTATGCCCAGATTGTGCAGGAGATAAAGAATGCCCGCACGGTAGTATACACGGTAATAAAGCAGGCCAACACCGGCACTGGCGAAACGATTAAAGTGGACGTGGCATACAAAGAGCCAGGTTTCCTGCGAACGACAACGATCGACGGTTACGTTGTGATATTGGATGCCAACAGCGGCAAGGCGATGTCCATTGTGCCGCAAGGCGGGTATTCCATCGGCGACTTAAACAGCCTCAAGCCAACAGGTAACTCCGGACCCTTCGCATCTTTCGAGGCGATGAGGAACCTGCCGGCAAAGGCGGATGAGAACCTCGGAGCAAAGGAGATAGACGGCATTGACTGCGAAGGATACAGAGTGACACAAGGCGACCTGACCTCGATAATCTGGCTGGACGCAAAATCCGGCGACCTTGTGCAAGTGGAACACAAGTACGCCAGCGCCCCGGGCATGAACACGATAATAAAGAATATCAGATTCGATGTTGAACTGGAGGATTCGCTGTTCAGTTTGACACCTCCGGCAGGATACAAGCCGATGGGCGCCGAGATGAAAGCCGATGATGCTCTCCAGACGGAAGAGATATTTGTCGCTTTCCTGGGATGGTGGGCCAATGGAAATACCGATGAGACCTTCCCACCGATGGTAGCCGGACCGGAGCTTGCCAAGGTCTGTATGGAAATGGCCAAACAGGGCAAGCTCAAAGGCTCTACGTGGGACAAGGCTAATCCTCAACAGATGTTCAATGCATTGCTTTTCGTGGCCAAACTGCCCAGAGAGGAGAGCAAGTGGCGGTATGCGGGTAACGGTGTGAAGATAAATACCCCTGATATGCCGATATTCTGGTATCGCCCTGCCGGCAGCCAGATGTATCGCGTCATATACGCGGACCTGACGGTGCGCGAGATGACTGAGGACCAGTTGCCCAAATAATACGTATCCTTTCCAAATACAAAAACGCCGTCCCTTAGGGACGGCGTTTTTTATGCACTGTAAGTGCAATTTTTAAAGTTTGTCAATCGCTCGGCGAAGCTCATCGCAGACAATACCTACTTCATCTTTGCTGAGATTATTGTAGAACGGTAATGCTATGGTCCTTTCGGCGATTTTCTCGGTTACGGGGAAATCGCCCGGCTTGAAGCCGAAACGCTCGACCATAAACGCCTGGAGATGAACGGGCGTGAAATAGTTGCTGACCTGTATGCCGGCGTCGCGCATCGTCTGCAAAACATTTTCGCGATTCTGGCGAGTAAACCTGTCTGCGAGGCGAACAACAAAGACAAACCAGTTGGTATCACAGCCGGCGGGTTCGGTCGGAACAATCAGGCGGTCATCGCCGGCAAGGTTTTCCTGATACCATTTGGCGACCTGTTTGCGTTTGCGTTTTATTTCCTCGATTCTTGAAAGCTGCACGATACCCAGGGCGCAGTTGATATCGCTGAGGCGATAATTATAGCCCAGCCGCACGTGGCTGAGCCAGCTACCACCCGCCGCCCTGCCCTGATTACGCAACGAGATACACATATCCGCAGGTTTATCATCGTCGGTAAGAATGATGCCGCCCTCGCCGGTGGTAATTTGCTTATTGGGGTAAAACGCGAAGACGCAAATATCGCCGAAAGTGCCGGCTTTTTTGCCATTTAACGCGGAACCGAGGGCCTCGCAACTATCCTCGACAAAGGCGAGTTTGTGCTTGTCGGCAATCCGGCGAAATTTATCGAAGCCAGCGGGACTGCCAAAGGCCTCAATAGGAATAATCGCTTTCGTTTTTTTTGTTATCTTCTGTTCAATTTTATCCGGGTCGATGTTCAAAGTTACCGGGTCAATATCAACAAAGACGGGTTTGGCCCCCGCCATAAGCACAACGTTGGAAGTGGAGATGAAGGTAAACGGCGTTGTGATTACCTCGTCACCCGGCCCGATACCCAGGGTAAGCATACAAAGATACAGGCCGCTTGTTCCGCTGTTGACAGCGACTGCTCGTTTCCTGCCAATATATTTAGCGAAGGCCTGCTCAAATTCGCCCAGTTTCGGGCCAAGTGAAAGGTTTGAACTTTTGAGCACATCGGTAACTGCCTGAATTTCCCTGTCAGTAATGTCAGGACGAGACAAAAATATACGCATACACGGCTCCTTAAAGCATCAAATGCAGGTTATACGAAAAGATGGATTTTACTGTTCAGACCCAAATTTGCCAAATACTTTCTGCCCGCCCTATTTTTGCCGTCAGGAACTGTTTCGGCTTATAGGACGTAGTAATAGAGGCGAAGGCCAATATCAGTAATACGGCTTGGAAATGGGGCGGTTGTCCTAAACGGCATATATGGTAAAGCCGATAAATCACGTGCAAGTGGCAAAAAACCACTCCTGAAGAGGAATATAAAAATGGCAAAAGGCAAGAACGTATTAACGACAGGTGATGTAGCGAAGATTTGCAACGTCGCGCCGAGAACAGTGTCTAAATGGTTCGACAGCGGGCAGTTGAAGGGCTACAGGATACCGGGAAGCAAAGACCGACGGATACCAGTTAACGAACTGATTCGGTTTATGAAGCAGAATAATATGCCGGTGCCGGCGGTTCCCGTCGGCAAAATGCGGGTTGTTATAGTCGATAGCAATGTCGAGTCGGCATCAAAACTGGCGGAGACGCTGAAGGCCAAATCGGACTACGAAGTGAGCATTGCGAAAAACAACTTTGAGACGGGAACCGCGGTCCAAAGATTCGAGCCGCACGTTTTGCTTGTGAACCTGCTGGCAACGGACATCGACGCAGAGGCTATATGCAGGAATATCCGGTCGGACGAAGAGCTGCAGACCATCAAGGTAATCGCCCTTGTGAATCACCTGGGAGGAGGTGAAGCAGCGGCATTACTGCAGAAAGGGTTTGACGGGTATGTTTCTATGCCCGCGGACGTTTCCGAGGTCGTCCGCAAAATTGAAGAAGCAACCGCTATAATCTATTAGCGGCAGGCAACACAACAACCAAAAGAAGCCGGTATTATAGCCGGCTTCTTTAATTTTACTTGAAACATACCAAGCTCTACTTTTTCTTCTTCAAAAAAACTCGCTTTCCCCTATAATAGGGGCGGTCGCGCCCGTAGCTCAGTAGGATAGAGCGCCGGTTTCCTAAACCGGAGGTCGTCAGTTCGAATCTGGCCGGGCGCAGTAGATAATGCGTTTTTACTATCGACAATGCGGTTTTCCTGTCCAACCGTGTCCGATGTAGTCAGATGTTTTCCGGTATCAAGCGCCAAGAAACGCACCAAGTTTTTCCCATCTGTCCCCGTAGCAACCGCCCGCTGTGATTGTCGGCTCGGCGTGGACAGGTCCGGCAAACTTTCAACCGCTCTGGATTCTTGACCGGTCAGCGTGTGCGTGTATCGGCTCATTGTCAGATTTATATCGCTATGTCGCATAAGGGTCTGCGCCGTTTTCGGGTGAACACCGGCAGCAGCCAATAGCGTCCCTGTGGTGTGTCGCAGTGAGTGGAAAGTCCGTATACCGCCCTGATTCATCAACGTAGTCGATACCAGCAGCCTTCAAATCAATCCTGAACATCTTTGCAGTCGCGCCCGGGACCTTGAAAACTTGCGTATTCGGCGGCTTACCAGCTACAAATTGCCTTAGCTCCGCCGCCGTATTCACCCTCAAAGGCAACACGGCCAGCTTGCCATTTTTTGTATGCTGCGCTTCAACCGTGACTGTGCAGCCCTCAAAGTCGAACGACAACACCTTCAAAGAACGTAACTCGTTTCGTCGCAAACCCGTTTCAACTGCCAGCCGATACAACAAAATCCTCTCCCGCCCTGTCAGACCATAACGCATCGGCTGTGTTGCCGTTGCCTCTAACAATCGGCGAATCTCGTCCGGCTCAAGTGCCCGTCGTCCGTGTCGTATATCGCCTGTTTCGACGGACACGCAGTCAAGGTTGTGCCAAGGGTGACTCGCTTGCCCTTCGCTGCTTAACCATCCACCGGCAGAAGTGCTTTATTGACCGCAGATAATGGTTTGCCGTCCTCTTGCTCAAACCGTCTTTGCCTTGTAAATTCTCAATATAGCGGCTCACGGCGTCTGCCGATATATCCGTCCACGCAGCAAACCTGCATTTTTCGACAATCCGCCTGCACCTGCCAACGGTTAGTTCGACCTGTGCAACCGTATCTCCACCGGCCAGCAACGAACGCTCAAAGTCGGCAAGCAAACAATCTTTCAAAACCTCTTTATTTCCTATCTTGACGACTTTGGCAACGGGCTGTCCACCGGTTGCACGTTCAGCATCGAGAAGTCCTATCTTTGCAAACCGTTTTCTCAAACTCTGTGGCGTTCCCTCAAGCCAGCGTGTCAATTCCGGTGTCGGCTGTTCACCTGCAACCTTCCAAGATACAAGCCGTTCTATCTGTCGGCCAAGCGCCGCGGACGCCATTTTATCAACAAAGGCCGGAAAACGCCGAACGGTTCCTAAATGGTCCCGCAGCTCGACGTAGTAGTTTTTGACTTCGTGGAATTCCCCGCCTTTGTCTCTGTATGATGTTCTGAAAACTCTCATTTTGCGCCTGCCTTTCGTTTTAGCTTCTTCGGCGTAAGCTCCAGCCCCAAATACTTGCAAAGAAGATCGGCGGTTTTTGTGCCGCAACTGCCACCAGAAACTACCCTGCAAAGCACCGCCTGGTCGATACCCGTTTCTTGTGCAATCTGGTATCTGGTCTTACCCGACTTTTCAATGGCTTCTGCTATACGTTCCAAAATCACACCTCAATCATACACATACTTGCTATATTGTCAAGCACATATTTTTTATTTCGCAATAAATTTATATCGCACCGCTCGTTTAGCAGTATATTCGGCAACCTTTTTGATAACTCCGTCAGCTTCAAGCATACTCAGCCATTTGCCCACTGTCGGTTTCGTTACGCCTAATATCAAAGCAGCGTCATTCCAAGACAACCAGAACGGTTCGGTTTTGCGCAATGCCTGAAGTTCATAGCAAACCCGTACCAAAAGCTTTACTTCCGATATTTCGTAAAGTTCTTCAGCGGCAAGATTTTTTTGCGCATTTAATGCCTTTTCTACCGCAATCTTTAGCTCACCGCTGCCTTTAGGATATTTCACCCGTGTCCACCCATAGCAGAAATCAGCCCAGGTCTCGTCAAACGGTTTTGTCCCAATTGTCGGCAATGCCTTTTCGTGCCAAAGTCTGACCAGCGGTTTTAACTGTCCGGCCTGGCATTTTTCAAATTCAGCGTTGCCTTTTAACCACCGGCAAAACTGAAAAATCAAAAAGTTTCGATACCCTTCTTTATTGGGTCTTGTGCATTTTATAGCGGTGTTGACATAATTTTTTACTTTAACATCAAGATTTTCAAAAACAATAACACTATCGTTTACAGAGGAGACAGAGGAAACAGAAGAGCCTGAGGAAACAGAGGAGACAGAAGCAATCTTTATTGCTTCAATATCTTCACTGTCATCAGGTTCTTCTGTCTCCTCTACTTCTTCTGTCTCTTCTGTAAAGTCTGCTATATCGAAATCTTTTAGTGATAATTCAGGCAGTTCATCATTCGGGGGTATGAGCCATTGATAAATTGAACCTGACGGGTGTAATGATGGGGGAAGCAAACAATAACATTTGCTGCATTTAAGCTCACCGGCTGACACTTTTTTACTACCTTCAACTTGCTTCTGCTCAAAGTAAACGTGCCTACCCCTTGCTGTCTGTACTGTCGGCAATATCTTTGCAAGGTCTGGGTGGTTTCCTGCCCAAAGTTCATACTCTGGCATCGTGTCAAAATCACGGCAGGCAAGGCCACCTGATACTTTACCGAACACAACCGCTATGTTCTTTTTCCCGCCATTAAACCACCCCCGGATGGTGTTTTCATCAGGGCGCTGCTGCTGGTACTTTTTCCACTTGATACAGGGTTTCTTTTTCGTGCCGTGTACCACGGGAAAGATACACCACCCGCGCTGGTGATATTCCAAAGCGGCTTTTAAGAGCGTATTTTCGTTTGGTTGGCTCATATCCCTATTTCCTCCCAGTGGTCTGAAAGGTAGGCAAGCTTCTGTTTGTCTGATTCCTGTAGGTCAATCAATTGTTGCCGATTGGTTCGGTCCGTAAGTCTGTTAACCTCGCAACCGATTAGTTCCCAGATTACTTTCGGGTCAAGTGCATCTAACTCCCACGACTCACGGCCATACCCGGCAATATAATCACTGCATCGAGTGTCAGTCAGTTTGGCAAAATTTGGCGGTGGTTTGTATTGTTGGACTTGCTCCATATTCAGGGCGATTCGTCTAAGGGCACGTGCAACAAACCGGTAGTAAAGCTGCCGGAGCGTCAAATCATAGCCGTTGGCCTGGTATGCGGTGATTATCGAATTTGCCTTTTTGATAATCTCAATAGAAGCGGGCCGGAAATTGAATGTTTGATATTCCATTAAAGGCATCTTTTTGCTCCCTCCGGCCTTTGCCTCGCAATCCATTGTTCACGTGTCGGTAGAAGGCCGGTTTCAGGATTTCGCGACGCGACCCATTCCGTCAAATCCGAAACACTATATAAGCACCGGCCATTCAGCTTAATCGTTGGCGGCCCTATGCGGCCTGCACTTAATAGCGAATACCAGGACGAACGGGAAATTCCACAAAGGCGCGAGGCCCTGCGGCTATCGACCAAAAGCGGCGGGATACTGTCAGAAACAAGCGGTGCCGGGGCTATGGTCTGCCGGTCAACGGTCATCGTTGTCCCCCTTTGCCGCCTGTCTAATCACTTCTGCTATGCCCGCAATTTGGTCGAGGTCGAATACCGGCGTCCTCTGGACAACACCCAAAGGCTTTATGTCGCCACTACCGATGAGCCTGAAAACATCATCGGCAACAATCCTAGTCCCAACAAGCGGCTCGATAGCCTCAATTAAATCCGGCACTCTCAATAATGTCCTCATATTCAGATCCTGTAAAAAAACATTCGATGGTCTTTGTAGAGTATGGGAATGCGAAATTCACACTTGATGGCAGGAGCAGGAAGTCTATGTAAAATAGAAACTTACACTAGGAATAATTTTTGTTAGGTGTGAAAAGCCGTGAAAATAACAGATGTTTTTACGGTTATCTTCACAGCCTTACGGAGAGGCTTCGTTGGGGTGTTCATTCGTGAAGTGGCAGGTTTTGCATTCACCTTTAACAACTTCTTTGCAAATATCACATTGCTTTGTAGAAACCTTTAATTAAAAGTTCTTTATGAAAAGTAAATAGAGAAGCATCAGGTTGTAGGTCAGAACTCTCATGACGCACTCGGTACTGCGAGATTCATTCGTTCGGCTACGAAGGGCGTAGCCAAGACGACGTTTCATGCGAGACATAACACTCTCAACTTGCCATCGCTGACCAAACTTACGTTTCGGGAAGTTATTCTTCATTTGATTTCGGTAATGGCCTGTAAGCTCGCCTTTTTTACCTCGTCGGTTGTTGATAGCGATAATCGTCGAGCGGATGCCGAGATACTGACGACAGAATTTATGGTTGGCTTCTGCGTCATATCCTGCATCACCCAAAAGCCGGTCTATAGGCAGATTAGTTACCGCCTGGGAAACTGCCGGCATAAGGTAGGAACAATCATTGCTGGGACCAGTGCTGACCAAGCCGGCAGCAATCAGATGGCTGGCATTGTGGCAGACAACCGTAAGTTTTGTCCATCGGCGATATTGCTGGGTATGTTTGCCTTGACGCATTAGAAAATGTCGGCTGACAAACCGGCTTTCCAGCCCCGTCGAATCAATGGATGCCTCGGGGCGTTCCTCGATTAAGCCATCGCGGCTGGCAATACTGAAAATGGCGGCTAACAGCTTGTCCCAAGCCCTTTTTTTAGCAGACGTTGCTGTGCTTTTTGAAGGGTAGTGTAGTGAGGAATTTTTGACAACCCAATCGCAGCTCTCAAGTCCGTGAAGTCCGCCAGCAACTGTACAATCCCACGATAGTCGGTTTGAAAAAACTGTCGCAGAGTCAAAATGGCGAACAACTGTGCCTGTGTAAAATCGTGGCGTGAGCGATTGGCTGAATATGGCGAGAGTGCCGTTGTGGCTGTCTGAAGTGCCTGCTTTGCCAGCATAACAGGTGATTTGGTCATAACTCCGTGTTTGGCCATCGTGGAATCCTTTCCAACGCGGTTTATGGCTGAAACCTAAGTTATTGTTATTATTAACACTTATCGCCATGACTAAACCTTATGCTTCAATCTTTTCTACAGAGCAAATTAAAATCAATGAGCGTTTTATATTTCACTTTCTCGAATTTAATTCCTGTAAAAGTTTGTTCTGCTCGTTTATTTAATGTGCATCTAAAGTAGAACGCCTTATTTTGCCAGTATTACAGAGCTATTTTGCTTTTTTGGTTGCCAAGCACCGATGGTTGATGAGCCACCACTCTGAGTAGACATACCCCTATTTATACAGTATGAAGAACCCCATAAACTGAAGTCATTTGCATCTTTGTCTTTGAATAATGGATTTGCTATAATATCGGTCGTTTTCAGGCCGTTATCACCTTTGAAATAATTAGTGGCAGTCGCCAAACCATAAAAACAATTATAGCCACCGCAACTATTGGTGTATGCATTTGTTGTAAAACAGTTAATAGCATTGGCATCGCCCGCCATTTTAAAGAAGATATTATTGTAAAGTTGCAGGGCAGGTGTTGCCATATTGACATCCCGAACGTTATTGATAAAATCATTGTTGGCAATCTCGCCAGAGGAAAGCAGCGAGCCGTTTATGAAATAATTATACAATGTCCTGTTATTTTTGAAGATATTGCCCCTGAAATTCACTGAACAATTACCATCGATGGCTATAGCGGGGTCGTTGACATTACAGTTTGCAGCATCGATTATATTATTGTGCAGAGTTACATTCATATTAGCGAAGCCAAGCGGTTGGGCTTGGGCAATAGCAACTTCATTATAGATATTTGAATGATAAATCTGACAAACGCCCTGGTGAGCGGATGTTCCCTCCATATAAACCTGATAGCCATTATTATTTACAAGTTCTGCATAGCCGTTATCATAAATGTTGGCATCGTGAACGATTAACGTCCCCCCGCCGACAATGGCTATACCGCTTTTGCCATTTTGATAAAAATTCCCGTTATTCATAATTATTGTTTGATTTGGTGAATGGGCGGTAACGCCATCACCCGCACCCAACCCGCTTGTGCCACCACCGCCATTATTAATGTTGTTGTTCCAATAAGAAGCACAATTATTCAGCACCATCGTTTTGATAGGAGTCCCGTTATCCGCTAAAAACGAAAAACCATCTCCGGTATTGTTGAACGCCTTGCAGTTATTAAAAACCAAAGCAACAGGGTTTACAACCGCCCCGCCCACGTTAAAACCATCGCCGGCACTAAGTTGTCCTTTAAAATAACAGTAATTAAAGGTTGCCGTTATCATAGTGTCGTTCCAATCCCCATAGACTTCGCTTACCTGAAGAGGAACACCAGTATTACTATTAAAAACAATGGGGCTTGCCGCCGTGCCTGTAAAAGTTATTATTATCGGCACATTATGGGCGTGCGCACAAACCTGCACCGACCTGGGAGTCCCGTCATTCGTTATCTCAACGTTTCCATCACCCGCCGATGTATCGACGGTGAAAGACATATTACCATCTGTTACACTGCCCTTAAAAAGACAGATATCAGTTAGTGCGTAAGTCGTATTAGCCTTGATAGTATTATTTCCTGCTGTAGCCGCAGCCGCCCGTAAACCCGCTTCATCTACAATAGTTGCGGCAAAACAACAGTTGGTCGCCAGAAACAGGAGAATTAGCAGAATTATTCTATATCGCATTGCAATCACTCCCAAAATAGTAGAGATTGATAACGTTCGGCTCATCATATTCTACGTCTATTCCACCACGATTAGTACCGGTCTTGAAACCTTGCCCTTGTGTAAGCAGATTACCGTTGAGAGCATCAAAAAATGTACGGGTGCAGACGTGCAGTTATACAACCACTTCAGCACAGCAATCAGCAGACGATAGATTCCAAACGTCACAAGGGGGGAACTGTCTCGCACCTCCTGAATCCGTCCCGCTTGTGTAAGCGCCTCCTTGATGCCGACATGATTGAACTTGCCGTCAGTCCACAGAACGGGAATCCACTTTTCATCGAGCAGGTTATAATTCACGGCTTCCTCCCCTTGCTTTTTCTGCGCCGTGCAGGCGCAGTGTGTATGCTCGTTGTGTTGGCGGTAATTCGGGTGCGAGGCTATTCATAAAATTCCCTTTCTCTTTAGGACAATTACTGCCACATTCTACCAGCAGAGGCCATAAAATGCAAGGCTGTTCCATGTGACCATACAGGCCAATCCTCGCCTATCCGTATAAGGAAACCACCTTCTCACTACCTCAAAACTTTGCCCTGCCTGGCCCCGGTGTCCCGATTTTATCGAGCTTGAGAAAAAAACGCAGCTAAACCACCTTGTGGAATGTTGCATAGTCGGCCCCAAAGGCATTTTGCGCCCGTAGAATGGCCGAACGGCCTCCGATCCCTTCTCATACCCCTTTGCCCGACTTTTTCGATTCCGCGCCGGAAAAACCGCTGTAGCAGCAAGTTTGGCAGCTTTACCCTGTACCCCCAACGCTCCACCGCCGTACTTTAACCCGCTTTCAAGTCACAAGCCCCGCCCTTACTCCACATGCTCGCTGGCAAAGGCAAACGGGTCCGGCGGAGGCAGGTCATCGACAACGATGTGGGAGTAGATGCTTGTCGTAAACAAATTGGCGTGGCCCAGCATATCTCGTACTACCGGAAGCGGCCAGCCCGCGGCCAGCAGATGTGAAACGCAGCTATGCCTGCCGGTGTGGATGGTCAGCATCTCCTGCCGTTCCTTGCCCAGTATTCCACAGGCTGCTATAAACCGGGCCCTGGCATTGCGTCGGTCTAATGGTTTGCCAAGTGATGAGCGGCTCTGGGCACAAACCAAGTAATCCTGCGGGCCAGCGCCTTGTTCCCGACGCCGGGCTTTCCAATCCAAAAAGCATATCAAAGCCGTAGGCAGTCGCCATAGAGGCACACTACGTCGCCGATGCTGTTTTGCAATCTGCGGTCTTATCTCCAGCACCGGACGGCGTATGGTCAATTTGACGTCGCAGAGGCGCAGGCCGCATATCTCCGATACTCGCAGGCCGCAAAAGGCGGCCAGGCAGAAGATGACCCGGCTCTGGCGGGCATTCCGCGAGCGGGTTGACCTTAGACAAAGCTACGACCAAATTTCCTCCACCTCCCCTCTGCTTAGAATATCTGCTTCCGTTACCTTCCAGATGGCGGTCATAATTGAACCTTTTCTAAATAGCCTCCACACATCAGGCCCGTCCCTTTTCATCAAGTCAACTCAAAAACGTAGACAATACAGGTGAAATGACTATGTTTTTTAGCATAGATGGGAGAGATTTAGCGTATCGGAATGGGCAATACCGCCTGTTAGTTTTGCAACTAACTTACACCCTCTCTTGATGTAGGATGCGCCGCTTCGTGCATCGTATGAATTTTTTATAGTACGAGAATGAAGATTAAGCAAAAAAAACACGTTCCGGCCAGAGAAAGCCCTTTCCAAATCAGTCAATATCAACTTGCCAATGAGCATTTTTCCCTCTCCGAATCCGAAAATCGTTAACTTTTACAGCCGGATGAATTTTTGAGTAGGACAGGTTAGATATAGTGAGTTTCTTTTGTGAGTTATCGGCGGGAAATCAATACCATAAGAATTGACCGGCGGCGAGATGAGCGACGGTATCCATATATTTGTTTTTTAACTGCCGGTTCCGGTGCAGTCGGTTTTTTGAAGCTCAACAGCGGTATCTTCAGGAACGCTGTCGGGCAGTTCACTTAGTGTCCAGTATGAATCGAAAATTTTTATCGCCTCGACGAATACCCTGTAGTCCACCGGTTTTACTATGTAGCCGGCAACACATGATTTGAAACTTTTAATTTTATCGCGGTCATCTTTTGATGTTGTCAGGACAATTACGGGTATTTGTCGCAGTTCGTCATCAGCTTTAATGACCCTGAGGAATTCTATGCCGTTCATTTTAGGCATATTCAAATCGAGCAAAATGATACAGGGCCTCTCGTTGAGATGCTCTCTCAGGTAGTTTAATGCCGCTTCACCATTGACTGCCCTGACAAGCTCATTAACAATTTCAAGCTCACCGAAAGCTCGCTTAACTGTCATGGCATCTACGTTATCGTCTTCGACAAACAGTATCGGTCTGAGATTTCTCATCGTTGCCCCCTTTGCATAATTTACTGGTGGCGCATAAAACCCGGTTTAATATCGGCATAAAATACGGCTGATTTGATGATAAAAACCGCTCTTTTGGAAAATAGATAATGTCATATTAACAGTTTAAATGCTCCAAATAATTATAGGACTCGGCAATTTTGCTGGTCAGAAACAGCCAGTTTTTGGGGGTTCAACACCCTGCCCTTCAACCAGGTTGCAAGATGATTCGCTGAGTGTCCAGTAAAGGTTGAGTATCTTCATTGCATCGAGAAATCCCTTGTAATCGACCGGTTTAACTATATAGCCGGCAACACCGTTATCAAAACATTCGAGTTTATCCTTGTCGGCCCTGGAAGTGGTAAGAACAACAACCGGGATACATTTCAATCTTGGGTCTGATTTTGCAATCTTAAGGAATTCAATGCCATTCATCTTGGGCATATTCAGGTCAAGAAGAATCACACAGGGCTCGGCGTTGGCGCTATTCTGCAAATACTCCAGCGCCTGTTCGCCATTGAACACATGGACAAGAGGATTTTTGACATCAAGGTCTTTCAACGCCCTCTTAACGGTCATTGCATCAATGCTGTCATCTTCCAAAAGAAGAATTGGTTTTAGATCGCGCATCCTTAAATGAAACCCCCAACAAACAGGCCTAAGAAAAGGCCTTGTGGAAAATATCGGCGCAATAGCCGTAGAATGTGATAAGGAAAACCCTCTTTTGGGGGCGTAATACTACCTAAAAGGGCTGGTATTTTGGCGCGATGACTGACAGAAACTGTCACAGAAACGCCAATGCTGCAATTAAACCCAATTACCCTGACGCCGATTTACAGGAAACTGTCAGAGAACTATGGGTTTGCACAGATTTTTATCGCTGACGGCAACCCTGCCACATATTTTGCATATAAATTTGGCGTTCTTTACAAGGGCCTTGTATTCCTTTGGATTGCTTATTTGATAGCCAAGATTGTTCAAATAACAAAGGTGTTTGTTGTGGCCGGCGTGCGGCATACTTGTCTTTGCCATTGTTTTTATCTCCGTAAAAAATCTCGTGCGTTAATCCTTTATTCTTTGGGTTTATGGATTATAGCAAACATCAGCACAATAAAAAGCACAACTGCTGAAATATATTCAATATTCCGCGGCATCATCCAGCCATGATGAGCAGTATGAGCGAATATAATACCGCCGATAATATAATCGAGAACTATGCCGCTTAGCAATGCGCATCCGGCAACAGCCGCGATGTAAGTAATTGCCGTAGCCCTGCCCATAATTTTCCAGATGGTAACAAAAGACGCGGCGTTGGTAGCGGGACCCGTCATAAGAAAAACCAAAGCAGCCCCCGGACTCAAGCCCTTCATCATTAGTGCGGCCGCTATCGGGACCGAAGCGGTTGCGCAAACATACATCGGTATTCCAAAAAGCATCATTACGAGCATCGGGAAAATGCCGGTTCCGAGCTTGTCCGCAAAAAAACCATCAGGTACAAGGGCTGAAATAAAGGCAGCAACAACTAAGCCAAGCAGCATCGCCCTGCCGATATCGCGGGGAAGCGTGATAAAGCCATATTTGAATATTCGCGTAACAGGGTTAGTTTTGTGCCCAGAGGAACAACATTCGTCCTCGCAACTCTGATTTTGTTGTGAGCCGTTTTCGAGAGAATCTCCGAAAAGATTGACCATCACGCCGCCGACTATGCCGGTAACAAACGCCGCTATTGGTCTGAATATAGCGAAGACCGGGCCAAGCAAGGCATACGTAACAAAAATGCTGTCAACGCCTGTCTGCGGGGTCGAGAGCAAAAATGAAACAGCCGCCCCCCTGCTTGCGCCATGTTTGCGAAGCGACATTGTTACGGGAATGACGCTGCACGAGCACAAAGGCAGAGGCACACCCAAAAGAGACGCCTTGACCACCGGCCAAAGCCCCCTGCCGCCGAGATGTTTTTCAACAAGCTGCTTCGATACAAGAACACTGAGCAATCCCGCCATAAAAAAACCAAACAACAAATATGGCGACATCTCAAGAACTGTATTCCAGAAACCCATCGCTATCGATTTAACAAAATCTGTCATATATCAACTCCGGCTAAGGCCAGTCAATTAACCGATATTTGTTCGACCTTGCTTATACTACCATTAAGGCCTATCGTAACATCTTCAAAAGACATTTCAACTCCGGCCTTTGCCAACGCTTCTTGTGCGATTCGAGTAAGACCATGGCAACAAGGCACTTCCATATGTACTACGCCCAGCGACTTGAGTTTGTTGGCCTGCAAAATATCAGCGAGCTTTTCGATGTAAAAACGGGCGTCATCGAGTTTGGGACAACCAACGACAATGCTGTGGCCCCTGAGAAATCTGCTGTGGAAATCCCCCATCGTAAAAGGAACACAGTCCGCGACGAGCAACAGGCGTGCATCCGCAAAATATGGTGCGTGTGCGGAGACAAGTTTAAGCTGAACAGGCCAATGTGTCAGTTGCGACGAGACATCACCTGCTGTCGAATCGGATTTTTTGGGGGTGTTTCGCAATTGCGCGGCCACCATACCGGGACACATAAACGGCACCGGCTGCTGTTGTTTTATTTGGCTGAGATGCTCTTTTGTCGCTTCCTCATCAAAGGGTTTGGCTTCCCGCTGTATAACCTTGATGGCGTTTTGCGGACAGTGCCCGATGCAGGCGCCAAGGCCATCGCAATAGGTCTCACTGACCAATTTTGCTTTGCCGTTGATTATCTTTATTGCGCCTTCCGCACAGGCCTTGGCACAAAGCCCGCATCCGTTGCACTTTTCTTCGTCGATAACAATTATATTCCGCAAGGCCATAGTGCCTCCTTTATTTGACTGCCAGTATCGTCGTCAAATCATCGTCCACAGAACCAACCGGAGCGATATTGAACTTTTCAACCAGGACATTAAGGGCGGCCGGGCTGACGAACGCGGGCAGAGACGGGCCAAGCTTAATATTCTTTATGCCCAGGTGCAGCAGCGTCAGAAGAATTACAACCGCCTTCTGCTCATACCAGGACAAGACAAACGACAATGGCAGGTCGTTTACGCCGCATTTGAAGGCCCCTGCCAGGGCGATGGCTATCTGAATCGCGGAGTAGGCGTCGTTGCACTGGCCGCAATCGAGCAGGCGAGGTATGCCGTCGATTGCGCCGAAATCGAGTTTATTGAACCGATATTTGCCGCAGGCCAGCGTGAGGATGACGCAGTCATTGGGGACTTTTTGGGCAAATTCAGTGAAGTAGTTTCTTCCCGGTTTTGCGCCGTCGCAGCCGCCGATGAGGAAAAAGTGTCTGATTTTGCCCGCTTTTACTGCGTCGATGACTTTGCCGGCAACACTCATAACGGTATTTCGGGCAAAGCCGATTGTTATGGATTTCGCAGGAGCATCCTCTGTAAATCCCGGTGCGGCCAGAGCGGCCTTGATGACCGGGGTAAAATCTCCGTTTGAGATATGAGTTACGTCTGCCCAGCCGACAACACCGGAGGTAAAGATTCTCGCTTTATAACTGTCTTTTGGTCTTTGCAAACAATTGGTAGTCATCAGGATTGCGCCGGGGAAGGCGTCGAATTCATTTCGCTGGTCCTGCCATGCGCCGCCGAAATTGCCGACGAGGTGCTTATATTTTTTCAGACCCAGATAAGCGTTGCAGGGCAGCATCTCGCCGTGCGTGTAAACATTTATGCCTTTGCCATGGGTTTGTTTGAGCAGCTCTTCGAGGTCTTTGAGGTCGTGACCTGAAACGACAATGCACTTGCCTTTTACAGGGGTAATGCGAACCTGTGTTGGCTCCGGATGGCCATAAGCGCCTGTATTGCCCGCGTCGAGCAATTCCATCGCCTTGAGATTGACTTCCCCTACCGCGAGAGCGGTTTGAAGGAGTTCGCCAATATCAGTCGGCTTCTGAGTAAGCCGGTCGAGTGTTTTGTGAATAAACGCATAAACCGTGTCATCTTCTTTTCCGAGAATCTGGGCATGGTCGGCATACGCGGCAAGCCCTTTGAGTCCATAAACAATCAATTCCTGCAAGCCGGCGACATCGGGGCCAAGCTCGTTGATTTTATCTTGTACGCCGACAAGGGTGCCGGTTTCAACAAATGCATCCAAATCGTCGAGATTAGTCCACCACCGGGTTTCGCAGGGCAACTGTTCCGCTTTTTTGCCGGAGTGTTTGCAGGCGGCTTCGTAAAGCAACTTGGCCCTTTCTTTTATCGAGGCCGCCTCTTTCAAAAACACCTGAAACCGGGCGGGGTCAAAATCGACGTTTGTCAGCGTGCTGAACATCGCTTTGACTGTGAAAACGTTCACGGCTTTATCAACGCTGCCCAATTGTCTTGCGCGATTGGCATAGCGAGAAAGGTCCTTGAGAGCGTAAATCAAAAGGTCCTGCAGAGCAGCCGTGGTCGGCTCTTTGCCGCAAACCCCTAAAACGGTGCATCCGGCGCCTTTTGCCGTCTGTTCACACTGATAACAAAACATACCCATAAAATATCTCCTTAAATCTCGCTTAGGTTTATTTTTTCTGTTTATTGCCCCATCATGCCCGAATCATTATGAGAAGCATCTTGAATTTTTCCTCGGCGGCGACCGCATGAGGAATATTAGCGGGCATAATAATAAGCTCGCCAGCGGAAACATTTATCTGTTTACCGCCTATGGTCAATAACGCCTTGCCATCGAGCACCTGCACAACCGCATCATACGGCGCGGTATGCTCACTCAATCCCTGCCCCTCGTCAAAGGCAAACAGGGTAATTGTTCCGACGGGCTTATCGATTATGGTTTTACTTACTACCGAGTCGTCGGCGTAATTAATTAGTTGCGCCAAAATAGCTGGTTTTGCCAGGCAGGTTTCCAAAACAGCCGAATTGCGTTTCTTTTCGTTCATTTTTTGCTCCTGCCGCGTTTGTTTTTCGTCGGCTTTTTACCGCCGTTTGTATCCGCCAACTGTTTCAACGTAAGGCCGTCAAGGAAATCATTGATTTTGCCCTGCAGGCGGGCTAATTCCGGGTTTATAGTGCAGCAGCGAGAGAGCCGGCAAAGCTTACAATTATTTAGCCGGACAGGTCCCTGAATGATTTCTACCAGCCGGCGAACGGTTATCCTTGACGGATTTTTGCAAAGTATGAACCCGCCCGACGGCCCCATTTCGCTTTTTACAATCCCGGCTTTATGAAGACGCTGCAAAAGCTTGCAGGCAAGCTGATATGGTATTCGCTGGTTATCCGCAAGCTCCTTTGTGGAAACCGGCTCGCCGCCGAACCTGCCTGCCAGCTCCACAGCAGCCCTTAACGCGTAATCCGTATTTCGCCTGATAATATCCATGGTTTCCTCAAGATTAACAACTATAGGACTAATATAGTCCTATTTAATACCAGTGTCAACACAAAAAGTTCGTTTTTTTATAATTTTTTTAATTAAATAACCGCGCCGGTTCTCAACCAGACACGATAATCTCGCCGGCAGACGAAATACGAACCTGTTTTTTGAGCCCCTTCGATGAATCGAAGCGGTATTCGCCTGCTCCTTTCAGAACCACACTATTGCCGGCAACGGCAATATCGATATTTTCATCTGGGAATTTTTGGCGAATGACGTTAGCCAGAAGCAATGCCTTTTCGAGGCCGTCGCCGGTGCGGTAATTTGCGACCTCATCGGGCTGGGCAAGACGCTTGCTGTCATAAATCGAAACACCGTCCATTTTTTGCAGAAGCCCATAGACAGTATCGGGTGACATTGACTGGGCCATTGCCAAAGAAACAGGGTTTCGTTCAACAACGGCCTTAAGGAAAGGCGTCCAGTCGCAGGTTTCCATATCACGATAAGCATAAAAGGCAAGGTCGGCAGTGGTGCTTTGGCCACGAAGATTTTGCAGGTAATCGATGATTTTGTCGCGTGTCCAGTCAACACCGATTTCAATGGCTGGGACGGGAAGATAGTTTTTTTCGGGCGACGGCAGTTTCGGCTCACAATGAACAAAGTCGGCAAGCTCATCGACAAATTTCTTAACATCGGGCATAACCGGCTGTAGGAATCCGGTTATTGCCGCCCTGCCCTCGGCGGTTCGAACGTCGATTTTCTTATTGGTTATAAAATCACAAAGAAAGTCGCAGCGGACCCTGCCCGGAATCTCGGCTTGGACAAAATCTTCATCAGCAACCTCAGCCAGAAGTTTTTCGTGCGTGCTATCGGCAATACGATAATCGCTGCCGTGCTCATAACTGAACAATATTTCGGCCTTCAAAAATTGCGGATGGCCGTGGCAATCCCGGCAAAGCTGGAAATATTTCTGGTAAGACGAATTACTCCTGAGATAGTTGGCGAAAACAACCAGCGAAAGCTCACTGGATAAATATGAGCTAAGCTGCTTTACGAAATACCCGTAAACATCGGGCTTTATCGTGGCTTCCTTATAGAAACAATGTGCATAGCCGGAAGAATGGGCAACAATTGTTACGTTTTCATTGCGAAGCGCACGCTGGGCCTTGCCTGATATTTCGGTGCCGTTGAACCACATCGCCTTTGTAACAAGGCGCCGGTTGTTGGTCAGGACGCCGTCGCGGATATCGATAAAATTCTGCGAATGAAGCGGCGTTAGTATCGCGTATATATTCTCAAGCGGTATGCCGCAGACGATAAACGCCGCGGCGGCATAAAGCGCGGAAAGCGAGACGCACTCACCGGCTTTTTGGGAGTAGTTTGGCTTGTGAACAAATGCCTCCATCGCCTCGACGGTTTCGGTCTTCCAATAAGGAATAACATCAGTGTCGTATTTATCCAGGCCGAAGTGCTTTCGTATATCCACATCGAAATAGTATTTGTCACCCTCGTAGCCGAAAAGACCGTTGCTTTTGGCTACGTCTTCGGGCGAAACGAATTTGGCAAAACGACCCAGCTCCTTTGTTTTGCTCGTAAGCCCCCATGTTTCCAAATCGAGGTTGAAATCGTATTCATCCATTATGAACTGGCGCAATCGTAATAATTTTTTGAAGCTGTCCTTGCCTTGGAGTTTTTTGAAGCAGTCCTCTTCACGCCATTTCCAGACAAGCGGGCTCATTATATTGGCGAGAATAAGGGCATAGAACAATTCAGGGAACACGAACACTTCCATATCCGAAAGCGTTACGGCTGAACTGTATTTTTCGAGGTCTTCAGGTCTAATCTTTATCATTACCAGTCCTTCCTGTTGCGGCACCACGGCAGCAATTCGCAGACGTTACACTGTTCTCGCGCTTGCCCGTACAATCTTCGAGTATGCCGATGCGCGAAAGAGCAAAATCATATTTCACAGGGTCATCCGTCGAAATCAGGGCAAAGTTGCGCGTTATTTCAATGGCGGTTTTCAACGAAACGTTTTTATGACTGTGAAAGCCAAGAATTCTGCAAAGCCGGGCGATATGAACATCGACAGGGACAATCAGCTTCGATTTATCTACCGAGCGCCAAAGGCCCGCATCAACATCGTCGCTGCGAACCATCCAGCGAAGAAACAGATTGAGCCGTTTGGCCGCCCCGCCCAGGCCGGGCCCCGCGAGAAGAAACGCAAGCCCTTTCGACCGACGCCCCTGATGTGTCATACGATACTTATCCAAAAGCGAATCGCAGAAACGCATCAGGGCGAAAATAGTATTTTCGTGGGCGGGGTCAAGCCCAAGCATAAAATACTTCTCGATACTGCCGTGTTCTGCAAGCACGTCTTTTAGCAGCGTAAGCAAGTCGGATATGTCGTTGCCGGTATTGAAACGGTGCTTGAAATCCTCAAGCAACGCCCGGTCTTTATTCGTGAAATTGAGCATAAATTCATAAGGGCTGTTGCCCATTCTGCCAAGCAAATCATTCAAATCATTCTGAATCTGCTCAACCCTGCCATAAGCGAGGCAGGCAGACAGAAGGCCGACGATTTCCATATCCGCGGGATCGCTGTATCGGTAAATAAATTGCAGCGGGTCGGGCTTGATTAACTCTTTCCGGTTGTATTTTTTATACAGCCCTTCGAACAATGCCTTTAGCTTTTCGGCTTTCGCCGCAGAAGCATCGGTTGGTGAAATGGCAGCCATTGATTTCATTAACTCACGACTCCTGCGATTAGCCGGCGGCCCGGAATTTTCCAATGAGCATTCGCAGCCGATTCATATCCGGTTCTCTTTCAAACAACGGTCGATTATCCTGCTGATAAATCCCGACATTATTCTCGAATGCGCTCTTGTTAGGATTGATATAAAAAATTCCCAGCGGCAGTTTGTCCGTTTCGAGCGCCCTTTTGAAAGCAGCCGAGCGGTCGTGCGGGTTGTAAGAATCCTCAAGATAATAAGTATGTTCCTTGAACCACTGCCAGGTGTTTATTTTGTTAAAAGTAACGCAGGGCTGGAATATATCGACTAAGGCATACCCTTTGTGCGTAATCGCTTTTTTGAGGATTTCTTTGGTTTTGTCAGCATCGCCAATGAATGCCCTTGCGACGAAACCGGCATCAAGGGCAATCGCAACTGCCAGCGGGTTAAACGGCTCAAGCATAACGCCCGCGACCTGTACGGAGGTCTTGAAACCAAGCTGGCTCGTCGGCGAGGCCTGGCCTTTGGTAAGACCGTAAACCATATTGTTATGGACGATATTTGTGATGCCGGGATTTCGCCTGATGGTGTGAATGAAGTGATTGCCGCCCTCGCCGTACATATCGCCGTCGCCGCTTTCCGCGATAACGGTCATCGAAGGATTAGCCGCTTTAATTGCGGTGGCGGGAGGAAGGGCGCGACCGTGCAGACCGTTGAAAAAATTCGTCTTTAGGTAATGCGGAATCTTGGCCGCCTGCCCTATGCCTGAGACCATAACAAGTTTTTCCGGAGCGATATCAAGCTCAGCAAGAGCTTTTTTGAGCACGTTGAGAATACCGTAATCGCCGCAGCCCGGACACCAGGCGATATCAATTTCACCCATATCAAAAACATTCGTATCCATAAAAACCTCACTTCAGGATTTTTTTCAATGCGACAGTTACTTCCTCGACTGAAAATTGCAGGCCGCTGTATTTCAGAATCTTGTGTTCAATATCGAAACCGGCATGCAATTTTATCAATTTGGAAAATTGGGCAGTAGCATTGCCCTCGACGATAACGACCCGTTTTGCCTTAGACAGATAATCCGCGGTCTTCGGGTGCAGCGGATAAACCTGGCTGTAATGCAAAAGAGAAGTATCGGATTTACCTAAAAGCTCAATCGCCTCTTTAACAACCGGATAAGTCGAACCCCAGCAGACAACGAGATTCTTGTATTTGCAATTAGGATAAAGCTGCGGCTCGATAATCTCTGCCTTGGCGGATTCGAGTTTTAGCAGGCGTTTATCGACCATTTTTGTTCTAAGGCCCAAATCCTCCGTTATATGCCCTTCAGCGTCGTGTTCATCGCTATCCACACAGACCGGGCCCTTTCCGAAGCCGGGAATGCCGCGAGGCGATATGCCGTCGGGGGTGATTTCGTAGCGTTTGTAATCGGCTGCGGTTTTGACAACGTATTTTTCGACTTTGACCTTCGATACATCAAAGGCAGCGGTATTGTAATAAGAATCAACGAGATACTGGTCGCTGAGAACAAATACCGGCATTTGGAATTTGTCGGCAAGATTAAACGCACGGGCGGTAAGATAAAATGCCTGCTCAAGCGTGCCCGGCGTAAAAATAATTCTGGGAAACTCGCCGTGGCCCGCATAAAGCACAAGCTCTATATCGGCTTGCTCGGTTCGAGTGGGTAAGCCCGTAGCAGGCGCAGGTCTTTGACCGAGGTGAATAACCACAGGCGATTCGAGCATACCCGCCAAGCTCACACCCTCCACCATCAGGGCAAAACCCCCTCCCGACGTTGTTACCATCGCCCGTGCGCCAGAATACCATGCGCCAATCGCCATATTTATCGCGGCGATTTCGTCTTCCGCCTGTTCAACGATTATTCCTGAACCCCGTCCGTGCTTTGCCATAAAGCTAAGCACGGACGTCGAGGGTGTCATCGGATACGAAGAAACGAAATTGCACCCCCCCGCCATAGCGCCAAGCCCTATGGCGTCGCCGCCGCTCGGTATAATCTGGTCTTTAACGCCCGCGTCGGGACTGATATTGATTTTGATATCAGCCCTGGCCGCCACGTCCCCAGCAAGCCGAAAGCCAGCCTCCGCGGCCTTAACGTTGTTTGAAACAATATCCGCGGCCTTTGTGGAAAACGTACGCCTGACGTATTCGCAAACCTCATCGAGCTTCATTCCAAGTAAACCGGCCAGTGTCCCCGTAGCGACGACGTTGGAGTAAATCTTGTTGCCGAGGTCGTTGGCGATTTTAGTAAACGGCGTCTCGACGAATTTTGATTTTCCACCGGGGACCTCATCGCCCAGCAATTCCGCCTCGCCGATAATCACTGTATCTGTGGAAATTCTGTCCCGCAGATGCGCGATTGCGCCTTTATTCAACGGAACAAGAATATCTATACGGTCAACATAAGCAGAAACCGGCTTGGAGCCGACTCGTATTTCCGTGGAGTTATTGCCGCCGCGGACGCGGGACATATACTCCTTTGTCGCAAAAACATTATAGCCGGCGAGTTTCAGCATCCCGGTCAGGATACCCTCGACCGTTTGTATGCCCATACCCGCTTGGCCGCACAGAACTATTGAAATGCCTTGCGCTTTGATATGCTTCTCCCGCACCATACCTGTATCCGCCCCTCTTCAAATATCGCCCATTAATACTTTTCGAGATGATGGAACTCCGCGTTTTCCAGCCACGTCTGAGGCCTGGAAACAAACTCGATTATATTTTCGAGGAGGAAATAATGCTTGTTTTCTTCTTCCGCCAGCGTGTTAAAAATCGCCTTATGACTCGGATTATCCGATTCCTGTGCCTTCTGGCGATAGAACGACCGGCTTTCTTTTTCTATGTCCTGCGCCTTTTTGTAAAGGTCAATCTGGCTGTCGCCGAACTTGAACTTGTCTTTGCTCTGCCTCATCTTCGCAAAAATCGTCTTGGCGTTGGTCAGCAATATCGTATCCGCGACCTTAGCGGCGACTCCTTCCTTCATTTTCGTAACAACATCAATGTGGCCGTGTTCTTCGTCGGCAAGCATTGTGAGGATGCTTACGAGTCCCTTGTGAGGCGCACGCTGCGCCATCTCGCGATAAAATTGTTCCGCCAGTTGCTCTTTTTCAATAGCGAATTCAAATATGTTCATTTTATGTTTCTCCAAACAGATAATTTCATATCTCACGCAGGGGCCGCCAGGTCCTGCCTTCGGATTCGATAAGCCGGTCGGCCTGCGGAAAACTCTCCGAACCCGCCCTGTATTCGTAAGGCATCGATTGTCTGTTCGCCCACGCCTGCAAAACAGGGTCAAGCAACCCCCAGGAAACCTCGACGTCATCCTGACGGGTAAAAAGTGTCTGGTCGCCAAGCATACAATCAAGAAGTAATCGCTGATACGCCTCCGGCGGCTCGCCACCAAAGACTTCGGCATAGCTGAATCTCATCCTCAGCGTCCCCATACAAACCTTGGAGCCGGGACGCTTGGCCTGGAAGCTCAGCGATATTCCTTCCTCCGGCTGTATCTGCATCACCAGGGTATTGGCGGGCAAATCACCCAGGCCGGCGGAAACAAACATCGAATGAGGAACCTTCTTGAACGTTATGGCAATCTCGGTATTTTTTCTCGCTAAGCGTTTGCCGGTCCTGAGATAAAAAGGCACGTCCTGCCATCGCCAGTTATCCACGAACAATCTCGCGGCCACATACGTCTCGGTGTCGGATGAGGCATCGACCTTCGGCTCATTGCGATAGCCCGCAACGTTTTTGCCGTCAACTTCGCCGGTTGCATATTGCCCCCTGACAAAATCGGTGTTTATGCTTTGTTCGGTCAACGGCCTTATGCATTGTAGCAGTTTGACTTTTTCATCGCGAACAGAATCGGCATCGAAAGAAACAGGCGGCTCCATCGCAACAAAAGCAAGCATCCCGAGAATATGATTCTGGAACATATCCCGAAATGCACCTGCTTTGTCGTAATAGCCACCGCGATGCTCAACGCCATCGGACTCAGCTATTGTAATCTGGATATGGTCGATGAAATTACGATTCCAGACCGGCTCGAAAATTGTGTTGGCAAACCTGAACATCAAAATGTTCTGGACGGTCTCTTTGCCCAGATAATGGTCGATGCGGTATATCTGACGTTCGGCAAAATGCTTCTGAATGATTTTGTTAAGTTCGTCTGCACTTTTCAAATCGGCGCCGAACGGTTTTTCGACGACCAGCCGGATTTGTTCGCATCCGGGCAGCCCCGGACAGGAAAGGCCCGCCGAATCGAGGCCTTTTACTATTGTGCCATACAAAAAAGGCGGCACAGCCATATAAAAAATACGGCTGCCGCCGACGTTATGCGCCTTGTTGAGTTTTATTAATCTCGCCGCAATTGATTTGTAAAATGACTCCTGCTCGTAATCACCGACAATATAATATACCTTGTCCGTAAAACTTCTAAGCAGTTCCGGGGGAACATCTCCGACAGATTCACTCACGGCATTACCGACATCGGTTCGATATTGCTCATCGGAAAAATTGCTCCTGCCGCAGCCCACAAGATAAAAATTCTCACTGAGCAAACCACGCCTGAAAAGCTCGAATACGCTGCCGAGTAATTTACGGCGGACCAGGTCACCGGAAGCTCCGAATACAACTATACCGCAGGGAGGAGCGTTAACCTCCGCACAGGCGATTTCCTGCGGCAAAATTGTCGGACAAATATCGCTCATAGCAAACATCCATCAAAACCGCGACGACGGCTGCCCGGCCGGAAAATCAGTCATTGACCGGTTCAAACTCGTCTTTGCCGGCGCCGCATTCCGGGCATACCCAGTCGGCGGGCAAATTCTCAAAACTCGTGCCCGGCTTGACCCCGTTGTCCGGGTCGCCAAGTGCCGGGTCATAAATATAGCTGCACATAATACATCTGTATTTTTTCATCTTTTTTACTCCTTCAGCCGCCTGAGGTTTATGTTCAATATACGTAGCCGCCGACTTGGGCGTTCGACCGTGCTTGACGTCGCGATAGTAGGCATAGGTCATTGGATAACCTTTGCCTTCAAGCAATTCGCAGGCAACTATTTTGCCTATAAATAATGTGTGGCTTCCAACATCAACATATTGTATCACCTCGGCTTCGAGAAACCCGACGGCGTAATCAAGAATTATCGGGGCTCCCGTTTCGCCGATACGATACTGTAATTTTCCGAGTTTATTGATGTCCCTGCCCGTCCTGAAACCGAATTTCCCTATGAAGGGTACCGGCACCGCTTCTGAAAGTATTGAAACAGCAAAGACCCTGCTCGCACTGATAAACTGGTGCGTCAGGCACTGTTTGTTGACGCTTACCGCCACCACAGGCGGCTCAGGCGTTAACTGGAACACCGTGTTAACAATACACCCGTTTAGTTTATCATCCTCTTTTGAAGTAAGGATGCACATACCATAGCTTAGTTTGAACAGTGATTCCAAATCAAGCATTGCTCGGCTTCCTGCCTATTCAGCGTAAGTCAAACCGGTCTCAACCCGTATTACGGCAATTGCGCCAACTGCATTTTAAGTATTGCCAGATGACCAAGCTCTTCCGAAATAATCGTATCGACCTTATCCCTGCCTGTGGCGGAGACAATGTCTTTCAGGGCGGTATAGAACACAATCGAATTCTTCTCGGCGTTGACGGCTATCTCGAATATCTCTCTTATAGTTTCGTTACCGGACAGTTTGGTCAGCCGATCCTTTTTGCCTTCGATACCGTGACTCGCGGCCATCGCCTGCAAATACAAGGCGGCCTCATCATCCGGGTCGAAAGTCATCGGCTCCCTGTCCGAAGCGTCGAGCTGTTTTCTCATTTCCTGGAATATTTTCAGATGGCCGTCTTCCATTACCGCCAGATTCATAAACGTTTTCTGCGTCGTCTTGTCGCCGGTCTTGCGGGCGGCCTCACGATAGAAATTAGCGCCGTTTTTTTCTATCTGTTCGGCCATCTCGAAAATTTCGTCCAGGTTGAAACTTATAGCCATTAGCAATCTCCTTACTTCGCGGTCCCTCGTTTGCCAAGCTCCTTGTCGAGCATATACATCGAGCCGGTTACTTTGCTTCCCACAAGCCGTGAATGTTGCAATGTTCGCGAGCCGTCACGTTTGTCGCCTTTATATTGAATATCGCTTCCGGTGCGGCGCCTGGTTTGAGATACTGGCGATACTCTTTGCCGTCCGCAAAAAGCTCAATCCATTCAATATAATGCTTTTCCTCCATAGGGTGAGGAACACTGCCGACCTTGACCTTGAAGCCATCGGCGAGTTTCTCGATGACCGGCACGTGTTTTTCCTTCGAGGCATCCACTGTATTGACAACTAATTTTGTCATCGGCTGCCCACAGCAGACCAGATCACCCTTGCCGCCTCGCAGCACCTCAAGTATATTGCCGCATACCTTACACTCATAAACTTCATATCTTTCAGCCATTGTAAGCCCCTTTCATATCAAAATGAGTTGGCTTTTTCCAGTTTTTCGCCCAACCATTAACAACTATTTAAGAATTCCGATTTCCCTGTGTTTGGCGGCGATTTTATCCGCCAGCAGATCCAGGGAAACGAAATCCTTATCCGTAGCCACACCTTTTGTTATCACCGGCTCTATAACTTCAACCTTCAGATTACCCAGCATACCCGACAATTGCTCAACCATTTTGCCTGCCCAGCCAAAAGAGCCGATAATCGAAACAAATCGGGTCTTCGGTCGAAGCGCATTGGCCAGCATCGTCGCATACGCAGCCGTGGGATGCGGGCCGACAAGAAACGTCGGCGAACCGATAACTACCGTAGCCGCATCCACAAGCGCCATCGCCAGTTCGCCTATATCCACACCTGTCAGGTTAAACTGCCGCACCTTTATACCACGCTCGGCCAGCGCATCTACTAAATGCTCAACCATTTCCCGCGTGCTTTCGTGCATCGAGACGTACGCCACTATCACTTCATTTTTAACGTCGTCGCCGACCCAGTCCTTGTAGGCATCGATTATAAACTTAGGCCTTTGATAAACAGGGCCGTGACTTGGCGCGATTATCTGAATGTCAAACGCTTCGAGCTTCTTGAGATTATTTTTTATCGGCGTCCTGAAAGGCATCATAATTTCAGCGTAATACCGCTTCGCGCATTCATAAACCATCGGCTCATCTTCAACAAACAAGTTGCTCGTCGCCAGATGAGACCCGAAGAAATCACATGGGAAAAGTATTTTGTCCTCCGCCAGATATGTGCCCATCGTCTCAGGCCAGTGAACCCAAGGGATAAAAATAAACTTAAGCGTCTTATCGCCCAGCGACAATTCCTGCCCATCCTCGACGACGATGAATTTGTCGTCCTCTATACGCAGAAGGTCCATCAGCATCGCTTTGCACTTGGCGTTGGTAACAACTTTCGCTTCAGGGTAAAGCAGCAGCACGTCGGGCATTGAGCCGGAATGGTCCTGCTCAGCGTGATGCGCGATAACATAATCGATTCGTTCCACCCCCGCTCTGACAAGATTATCCAGCAAAACGTGTGTTTTATGCGGGTCAACGGTATCGAGCAGCGCGATTTTCTGGCTGCCCTTTATCAGGTAGGCGTTATAACTTGTCCCGTCCGGCAGCGGAATCAATTCATCAAACAGCCGTCTGTCCCAGTCAATTGCCCCTACCGCATATACATTTGGTTTAATCTCGTTGGTCATAAGTCAAAATCCTTTTAGCTTTGTCCTTACAACTCTTTGACTGCCTTCAACACCGCATCGTAATCCGGCTCAGTGGCAATCTCAGGCACTATCTGAAGGTAACGCACAATGCCTTTTTTATCAACAACGAAAACCGCCCTTGCCAGCAATCTTAAATCCTTTATCAGCACCCCGTAAGCATTGCCGAATGAGGCGTCGCGATAGTCCGACAGGGTCTGAACATTTTTTATCCCTGCCGCACCGCACCACCGCTTCTGCGCAAAAGGCAAATCCATACTGATTGTCAGCACCACAATGTCGCTGCCAAGCTCGGCCGCCTTTTCATTGAACTTGCGGGTCTCCAAATCGCAGACCGATGTGTCCAGCGAAGGCACCGACGCGATGATACACACCTTGCCGGCAAAAGACGAAAACTTAACCGGCGACAAATCGTTTGCCGTAACTTCAAAATCGGGCGCTTTTTGTCCTACTTTTACCGCCTGACCGACAAGGGTAACCGGCTTACCCTTCATCGTAACCAAACCTTTGCGTTCTTCCATAATGTTCTCCCTGCATCCTGTAAACATTAACGCTATTGATACAACCAATCCATATACTGATACTGCCTTCCAACTTCTAAACATAATTTACTACTCCAACATACCGCTGGGATACGGCCAGGTTTCATCCCCAAACCGGGACCAAACCTGGCCTCGCTTCTTTGCCCCTCACCCATAAGAATATAGTAACGAGAAAACTGTTACTATAAGCAAATCTCCTATTTTCTGATGGGAGGTTGCCTATATACCTTCAATAATTAACCGCCTCAAGCTCAAAGTGCGCCTTCGGATGCGCACAGGCCGGGCAGGTATCAGGCGCCTCAGTCCCTTCGTGAACGTATCCGCAATTCCTGCAAACCCATCTGGCCGGCTTTGACCTTTTGAACACAACCCCATCGGCTATGTTCTTGGCCAGCGCAACGTAACGCCGCTCATGTCTCTTCTCCGCAATGGCAATGCTTTTGAAAACACTCGCTATCACGGGGAATCCTTCCTTTTCCGCGGTCTTGGCAAACTCCGGGTACATAATTGTATTTTCATAATGCTCGCCGCCTGCCGCTTCCTTGAGGTTTTCCGGCGTGCTGCCTATAACACCAGCAGGAAACGCTGCTGTAATTTCAACCTCGCCGCCTTCCAGAAATTTGAATTCCCTTTTTGCGTGCTCTTTTTCCTGGTTGGCGGTCTCCTCGAAAATGGCCGCTATCTGCTCATAGCCCTCTTTCCTGGCCTGACTCGCGAAATAGGTATAACGATTTCTCGCCTGTGATTCACCCGAGAATGCGGTCAAAAGGTTTTTCTCCGTCTGTGTTCCTTTAAGCTTCATTTATGTTCTCCTAAAATTAATCAAGTTTGCATTTTCAAAACAATCTTTCCGAATTGAGCGCCCTGCTCCATCATGATCATTGCTTCATAAAAACCGTCCAATATAACGTCTGCAAATTCGTATCCGCTTTCATTTGTGGTCACCATTTCCCGTGGCTAAAGGATTATACCTGGATTTGCCCCCGCAGGAGTTACAAATGCCCTCCAGATATACCGTCTTTCTTAATATCTTAAATTTCGCCGCAATACTCGCTGGCACTTTTATATCATCAAACGGTTCATAGTGAAAGTCGAAAACTTTTTTACATTTTACGCATTTGAAGTGCTGGTGATTATCAAGGTCGCCGTCATAACGACGCACGTCGCCCGAACCTTCCACAACCGAAGCCAAGCCGATTTCGGCAAGCGTCAAAAGCGTACGATTCACCGTATCCAGCGAGATACCCGGGAACAAACGCCTGACCTGCCCCCAGACCATTTCAGTCGACGGATGCTCCTTTGACTTAATCAGCGTTTTGTAAACCGCCGTCCTCTGGGGCGTCATCTTAAGTCCGTTGCGACGGCAGTTCTGAATAAACAAATCAAGCATATCCCTGTGGCTCGACCGTCGCGTCTTTGTTGGCTGCGAAGTCATTTTTGTGCCCTTATCATTTTATCTGCACGCCCTTTCTCGTACCAAAATCCGAAGCCGGTTGTTTCTCGTGAATCGTAGTAGCTACGATATAGGATAAGCTATGGTTCGTCAATAATTTTACAATATTTTTCCCGCTCCGCCGCTATTTTTCTGTCCTTGATAACTGGCCCGCAATAAGTTAAAGTTTGAAATCGCTTATGCGGCGATTAACAAATGCTTATGGTCGTTTTAAGAATAAGAAAGGACGGGTCTTATGAGAAAACAAATCGCGATAATCAATGTTCTTACTGCCCTGCTTTTAATTTCCGGATGTGATATGGCCAGCCAACAGAAAACATATTCGCCGAAGGAATTAAAGCTGCCCGTAACAGAACGGTATGTCCTTACGCCCAAGGTCTCCGACGAGCCGAGAATAAACGGCGCAAAGGTTTTCGGCGTCAGACCCGGAAGTCCTTTCCTTTTCATCGTTCCTGCTACAGGCCAGCGACCGATTGTCTTTGCCGCGGATAACCTGCCGACGGGACTGACAATCGACAGCAGCACCGGCCTGATAACCGGCACGCTGACAACGCCGGGAACTTATAACGTAACACTCAAGGCACAAAATACCCTCGCCGTCGCAACAAGGGAATTCAAAATTGTCGGCGGCGACAGTATTGCCATGACCCCCCCTATGGGCTGGAACAGCTGGAACTGCTGGGCAGCCCAGGTCTCAGATAAAAACGTCCGCGCATCCGCAAAGGCGATGATTGACAGCGGACTCGTCAACCACGGCTGGACCTATATCAATATCGACGACACTTGGGAGGGAAGCCGAGGCGGACAATTAAACGCCATACAGCCAAACAAAAAATTCCCGGATATGAAGGGACTTTGCGACTACATCCACTCACTGGGCCTGAAATCCGGCATTTACTCGACACCCTGGATAACCACATACGGCGGCTATGTAGGCGGTTCCAGCGATAATGAGGACGGCTCCTGGGAAAAAATCGAGGGTTATGAAAACTATTCCAAAAAGAACCACCGCGTGGGAAAATTCGCCTTCGATTCAAACGACGCCGACCAGTGGGCAGCGTGGGGAATCGATTATCTCAAATATGACTGGAATCCCAACGATGAGATAAACACAAAACGTATGGCCAACGCCCTTCGCGCAAGCGGGCGTGATATCGTCTATTCGCTTTCCAATAGCGCACCGTTCAATAAAGCGGCAACGTGGGTAAAATTAGCCAACTGCTGGCGAACCACTGGCGATATTCGCGACATCTGGAGTAAAACTCAGCTACCCCCAGGCGAAAGTCAGTGGGCGCAAGGCGTATTTGACATCTGGAAACAGCACGAAAAATGGGCATCCTTTAACGGCCCAGGGCACTGGAACGACGCGGATATGCTGGTCGTCGGCAAGGTCGGCTGGGGAACGCCCCATCCCACCAAACTGACCCCCGACGAACAATACACGCATATATCGCTTTGGTGCTTATGGTCTGCCCCCCTGCTGCTGGGTTGCCCCTTAGACCAGCTCGACAGCTTCACGCTGAACCTGCTTACCAACGATGAGGTGCTCGCGATTAATCAGGACCCACTCGGCAAAATGGCAAAACAAATCTACGCAACGGGCACAATCCAGGTATTGGCCAAAGACCTTGAAGACGGCTCAAAAGCAGTAGGACTTTTCAATACAGGTGAAGAGCCGAACGCCGTCAAAATAACCTGGCAGCAGCTTGGCGTAACCGGCAATCAGGGCGTCCGCGACCTCTGGAGGCAAAAGAATATCGGCATATACAGCGACAGTTTCGAGGCAATGGTTCGACCCCATGGCGTAATCCTCGTTAGAATCCAACCAGAAAAGAGATGATTACTATGCCCAAAAAGAGTGCTATTAGTTCGGAACTGAAAAAAGATGATTTGATTGTAATAGGTGGCGCAGGCGGTTTTATCGCCGGCTCTTTGGCGAGATATTTCCACGACCGCGGGTTCACCCGGATTCGCGCGATAGACAAGAAACCATTGCCAGAATGGTACCAACGCGTCCCCGGCGTGGAATGTCTTTGTATGGATCTGAGCATAGAGGCCAACTGCAAAAAAGCCTGCGAGGGCGCGGTCGAAGTATATAACCTCGCCGCGGATATGGGCGGCATGGGGTTTATCGAGCGATTCAGAATCGAATGCCTGCGCAGTATTCTCATCAACACACATATGATTGAGTCAGCATGGCGGGCAGGAGCAAAACGGTATTTCTTCTCCTCTTCCGCCTGCGCATATAACACCGACCTGCAAAAAGACCCCAAAGTCAGAGCATTGAAGGAATCGGACGCCTATCCAGCTATGGCGGAAAGGGGTTATGGCTGGGAAAAACTTATGTCCGAGATGTTTTGCCAGGAATACTGGGCCCAAAGAGGCCTCAAGACGTTCATCGCCCGATTCCACAACGTATATGGCCCATTCGGCACATGGGATGGCGGACGCGAAAAGGCGCCAGCCGCTATGTGCCGTAAGGTGATCGAGGCAAAAGATACAGGTAACGAAACAATTACAATCTGGGGCGATGGCAAACAGACCCGCAGCTTTATGTTTATCGATAACTGCACCAAGGGCATCGATATGATTATGCACTGTGAAGACCTAATCGCCACCCCTATCAATCTCGGCTCGCATGAGCTGGTCTCCATCAACAAATTAGTGAGTATTGTCGAAGAAATCGGCGGCGTTAAACTAAAACGCGAGTACGATTTGGACGCACCCAAAGGCGTGGCAGGCAGAAACAGCGATAACAGGATGATTAGAAAAATTCTGAACTGGGAACCGGACGCTACACTGCGAGATGGCCTAAAGGCGACATATAAGTGGATAGAGCAACAGTATATGGCCCGAAAAGCAGGCAGACAAATTGTTATCTGATGACAAGACAACAGGAACCTCATATAACCGACCTCATAGGCAGGATACCATACCGCCTCGCACTGGCGGGCGGATGGATTGACCAGCCCTTCGTCTCGAAACACAACCCGTCACCTCCGGGGTCGATGGTGGTGGTCAATATTGAGCCGGAGTTCCGTTTTATGGACAGGGCCGGCATCTGCAGCAGCACACGGTCGGTCGCGCTGAAATTGTGGGGTGATGTCGTACCGGATGGCAACCCGGCTAAGCTGGTCCAGGAACTTTACAATGCGGAAAACAAGGGTAAGACAGAACCCTCCGGCTCGCAGGATATGATTGGTTTGATTTATCCCGGCATAAACCGGCTGGATTACGACTTCAATTATGAGGGGGGCATATTCCCCTGCCATATAGAATCCAACAACAACCCCGAAATCGCACAGTGGCTCTCGCGGGTCATTCATATCCTGACAGTTATGCCCCGGCCTGAAGGTTATAATCCCCTCGGCGTGAAAAACCTCGACCCAAAATGGGTTTCCCGGCTCGGGCAGGCCGGAAAGGATTGTTTTGACGCGATTACCAGAATGGATATAAAAGGTCTCGGCGAATCGCTGAACGAAAATATGCGATGCTGGGAGATACTTCTGCCGCAGAATTTCAAGCATCCAGTTTTGACCCTTGACCTTCTGGAACTGCTTGATTTTTATCAGCACAAGTACGCCGGTGCGATGTGTTCTGGCTGCGGCGGCGGTTATCTCTACGTAATTTCAGAAGAGCCGGTGCCGGGAGCGTTTCACGCTACCGTAAGAGTGGCAAAATGACAACCTATACCGTAGCTGTCTGCGGCGCATTTGACGACCTCAGGCCGACCAATTTCAGGTTTTTCGAGGAAACAGCAAAACTCGGCAATGTGTTTGCCCTGCTCTGGTCCGACGATGCGATAGTAAAAATAACAGGCAAACCGCCAAAATTCCCGCAGGAAGAACGGCTATATCTGCTCGATTCAATTCGCTATATCCATAAGGTAATAGTATGCAACGATGTTAATCCGGATGCCCTTCCGAAAACATCGGGATTCAAACCAGAGATTTGGGCCGTGGACGAGCAAAATGACTGTGTTGAGAAAAAAACATTTTGCCAAGCCAACAACATTAAATATCAAGTCCTGAAAAACAATCTTCTTAGCATATTTCCTGATTATGCCCCTGATTTACAGAAAACAGTTCCCTCCCGAAAGAAAGTTATTGTTACCGGCTGTTACGACTGGTTTCACTCGGGCCACGTGCGATTCTTCGAGGAAGTATCCGAATTGGGCGACCTCTATGTTACCGTCGGTAACGATAAAACCATCAGGGCTTACAAAGGTGAGGGACATCCGATGTTCTCGCAACTGCAAAGATGGTTTGTTGTCCAGTCAATCAAATACGTCAAGCAGTCCTTAATTTCCACCAGCGACGGCTGGCTGGACGCGGAACCCGAAATTCGCCGAATCAAGCCGGATATTTACGCGGTCAACGAAGATGGCGACAGACCTGAAAAACGCGACTTCTGCAAAGCAAATGGAATCGAATACGTCATTTTAAAACGTCTGCCCAAACCCGGCCTGCCCAGACGACAAAGCACCACCCTCCGCGGCTTCTAAATCCTCATTATTACACTGAAAACGATACTTGCCCCTTGTTGCCCCTCGTTTTTGTGTGTATCGGTCGATGGGGCAAGTTGCCCAGATTAACTCATTGATGATTGATTATTGATAATCCCGAGAAATCTGAAAGATTTCCGGGACCAGGTCCTTGAAATTTCGACGAAATTTCTAAGGGTTGATTATCGGGGATGAGGAAGGGAAGTTTTTCAAAGCAAAGAGCAAAGAGGATATTAATACTTATTTTTTTTACTTGAGGATATTAATACTTATATTTTTTTACCTGCTGTTTTGCCTTTTTCACAAATTTTCCGAATTTGCGGTCCTTTTCTCTCTTCTCAAGCTCGTTCATTTCATAATACCGGGCTTGCTTTTTCAGATTGATATAGTTCGAATATTTTTCCGCATCCAGGTTGCCTGATTTTAATGCCTCTAAAACTGCGCAACCCGGCTGGTTTACATGTGTGCAATCAGCATATTTGCATTCATTGGCCAAAGCGGTTATTTCATCAAACAGGCCGTCTATGCCGGCACCGGCATCCGTCATTGCTACCTCTCGCATTCCCGGATTATCTATAACAATGCCACCATTGGCCAAAAAATACATTTGTCTGGCTGTAGTGACGTGCCTGCCCCGGCCTGAGCGGAGATTTATGCTTTTAGTTTTTATAATGTCTTCGCCAAGCAGTTTGTTTATCAAAGAGGATTTTCCCACTCCGCTGGAACCAAGAAAGCAGTAAGTTTTTCCTTTTTCTATATAATTTTTTAATTCTCCGAGACCTTCTTCGTTTACGGAACTGGCGGGGACAATTTCAACTTCATTAAATCTGTTTTTTATCTCTGTCAATTTTGAACAGAGCTGTTCATTGGAAATCAAATCTATTTTGTTTAAGATTATAACCGGTTTCACTCCTCCATCTTTCGCTATGGCGAAATATCTTTCAAAACGATTGAGATTGAAGTCCCTGCCAATCGACTCAGTGATAAATGCAACATCAATATTTGTCGCTATGATTTGTATCTCGTCTCTTCCGCCGGTCCGGCTTTTATTAGTGCGCTTTCTTTTTATTATTGTCTTTCTCGGCAGTATGTTATGGATTGCGGCATGTTCCGGGTCCAGGATGGTCGCTGCCACCCAATCTCCCACTGCCGGGTAATCTTCTCGCGACGAAGCGCTGAACAGCAGGCTACCGGTTATTTTCGCCAAATATTCGCCGTTTGCGTTCTTAATTTTGTAAGCTTCTCTGTGTTCAACAATAACGCGGGCAACATCAAAATTATCCAGTCCCAATTTTTTGCGGTTGGATTCAAAAAAAATATCGTACCCCAAATCTTCCATTGTAATCTTTTTGAGCATGTCTGTTAGTTTATCAAAGTTCCGGATTATCAGACAGGGAAATTTTATGGAACTTAGTCGTTAGTCGATAGTCGTTAGTAGTTCGTATTTAGTATATCGTAATTCCGAAACGGGCTCGTCGCTTCGCTCCGTGTCGGATACCGCCGCCCGGCTACGTTGAAGAACTACGCCGAGGTCTCCGTTGCACTACGAAAAAAACGATTGCTGTCCCCGGTTTTCCCCTATTTCATTACTTATCTCCTTAATATTCAATACTTAATACCAACATAATACGCGGCAGGCCAAACTTATTCCAAAAATCTACAGACTAATTAGCATCTGACCTTATTTCTTCTCACCCTATGAATATACACTTCTATTAGAAAGAGGGCAAATAGGAGAATTCGAAGGAAACTCGTCGAGAAGTTTCTTCGTTAAAAAAGTCAGCGTTACAGTTCCAATTGTCTGACGTTGTGTCCAGTATTCGCCTTCTAGTTTATGAACTGGCTTACCAATGATGTTAAAAAGTATTGAACCATCGTGCGGCGTGCTCCGGTCTCTAAGACTTGCTTTCGGTTTGCTAGTGTAGGAGTAGCAGAGTTGTAGAATCTGCCTTTCCTTGTCGATGCAGAAACCTTCAATATAACTTCGGCTTTCCATTTCATCTGTCCGCATGACGCAACTAATCCGCCCGAAAGTCTGATTGATTGTGAGTATGACTGGAATAGGCCCTGGTGTCTTGCCTTGAGCATCCTTCCAGTTGGTTTGGATATGCCCTTGCCATGTTCCGTTTAAATCTGGGAACGGAACAAGCCAACCTTGGAGATATTTCCATCGCCAGCCCCACTTCATGAAAACACCGACAAGCAGAAGGTCGACAGTGACAACTTTTGGAATCGGGCGGATGAAGTCGAATAGGTTCTTCATATTTAGCCCGTTTGCCGTAGCGATGGCAAACCATACGAGTGCCGAGAACCCCAAAAGAATAAAAAGAAATAGCTTTAGGTTTACGTTCCTCATAGTCAACCCTCGAATCCGATATAGTTCCATGCGGTATCAGTGAAGCCATGTGCTTGCTGCCATGTCCACTTCTGGCCTGGGTGAAACAGGTAGAGGAGGTCGCTGACTTCTCCCCATTCCTTGCACGCCTCCTGATTCATAGTGTTATTGAATAGGAAAGCAAGAACTGAGCGAACGTCTGCGGTGTATGTAGAATGCTGAAATTGATTGTTGGGAACGTTCCAGACAAGACACTCGATTAAATAGCCAGGAATATCCCCAGCCGGTATGCCTGCCCCGGTCATTTCGCCGGATAATGACTTTAACACCCTCACTATACTCTTAAAACGGGTTCCAGTATCTGCATTCTTTTTAGTACCGTTGTTGTAATGCTGCTCGGGCCAGTTGATGACACGCCGGTCCTCTTTGTCGGTTCGTAATTCGACACCTTTAAGATATGTCCCATCCGCAAAGTAACGACGATGTTCAAAGAAGGCTGCTACGTCGGCTTCGACATGATAGCTCGTTTCGTGAATATCGAATGCCTTGTTGCCACGCTTGACCACATATCGCCCGAAGTAGTTTACAAGGGCTTCTTCGACTTCGTTTTTGTACTGCTCGTACTGATAGGTAGCATCATATATTTTCAGATTTTCCCGTGTCCGTCCTTCTGGAAGCGGATTACAAAAAAATGTATCCGTGCAAAGGATTCCTATATCTACGTCGCTGTTTTTACGGACGTTGGTATTATTCCGGTAGGAGCCTTGTGCAAAGATTGTGATATTGCGTTCTCGGAGTTTGTCGCTTGCTTTAATGGCATTACGGATTGCAGAAGCCGCATTGTCGCAACGATCTTGTTCCGTCCTGCCGGGTGGTTTTGCCCAATCTCTAAATTTATCTTCCCATGAATTACTCATAATCACCCTCTTGGTGGATAGGGGTCATGGCCATGACTGTCTTTTTCTCTGATTCGGCCGTGCCGGTCGTGAATAACAAATTCGGTATGTTGGTTTTGACTGATTTCTCTGCCTTTATCGATGGCTTCCTTTTGTGTGTCAAAATGTTCTGAGGCACGCTCAGCTCCGCCTTTTTTGACGTCCCAACCACCATCAGGGTTATGGACTACATGATGAGATTTGTCGCTCATAAACTGTACTCCTTTTCTTAAACATTTGTCCATATAGTTATTACTCTCGATTAGGAATGAACGAAGACGTGTTATTAGCAAATCCTCGGCATTCCGCCGAGCAAACATATTTGATATTTAGGAGTGCAAATGGCGCGCCAAAAGGTCGAGAATAGGCACCCGTTTAACTGTAATTTTTCATTTTACTCGTAACTATTTACACCACAATAAGTTGTGTTTATGCTAATTATTTATCAATCGGTAGTAGATTCCGTATATTGATTGAGTTTAAGAGTTCAAAACCATTTTTGGCAGATTGCCAAAACCATTTTGGCAGGCATGACGCTATGGGAAGACGGCAGATACGAGGCTTAAATCATGCCGTCGTATACTCTAACGCCATCGACGACTTTGCAGACGTGGACAGCGTATTTATCGGCAAAACCGGGTCGGCTTGCAGGATATGCAATATCAACCGCCTTTTTGAGGGCCTTGACATTCGCGGTTTTAACCAATGCGCCGGCTGCACCTTTATCCCCGCCGCCTAACATTCGCTCGCCAAGACAGCCGGGAATGGTTCTTGCGATATCGCACATCGTTTCGAGCTCAGGGCCTGAAATTTTATACTCGTCGCGAAGGCCGATGCCGTCTTCGCGGAATATTCGCCCCACCGTCGCTACGTCCCCGCGTTTCCAGGCGTCTAACATTTCGTAAAATCTTTGCTGGGCGGCAAAGATATATTTGAACCGGTCACAAAGGTGGGGGTATTGGCCGGTAAACTGGGCTAATATCTTTTCATACAGGCCGTCGGTTTTGATGTCGGCAAGACAGGAAATTTTGTAGCCGGTCCTCTGGAGAATCGAAACGAATTGTTCGCACTCGGCTCTCCTGATTTTATAAGTCGATTTTTCCAGCCCTGGGCGAACAGTGCCGGTATCCATTACGACAATCGAAAAATCAGCGGCACGTTTGCCCAATGGGACATACTCGACCGACTGTTTTTTAGGATTGTAGTAAGTGCCGAAACCCTCACGGGCGAAAAGTATCATAATCTGGTCTAATTTGCCGCAGGGTGAGCCGATGTAGTCATTTTCGACCTGCTGTGCCAAATCTACTATCTTGAGCTTATCCGGCTCCTCAATGCCATTGGCATCCAGAACAGACAGTATCAGATTCAGGGCCAATGAAGCTGAGCGAGACATCCCGCCGCCGGGGATATTGCCGTAGATTACTGCGTTGATTCCTCTGGTGATTTTGTAGCCGGCCCGATGCAGAACAAAATCAACGCCATAAGCAAATCTCGCCCACGTGTCGGCTGTTTGCAGTGATTTCGGCTCAGGGATTTTACCCAGCTCAAATTCAACCACACCGTCGCCGGGGAAATTGCCGCTATAAAGCCGCATTGAAGAATCTTCGGCGGATCCGCCCTTGGCGAGACCTCGCCCTTCGGCGGGCTTATATGCCATCCAGATAAAGCGGTCAGTGCCCACGCCGAAAAGCTCGGTTCCGTTATAGTCGCCGTGCTCAACGCCGAGGCAAAACCGCGATGACGTTCTTCTTATCTTGCCGCCTTTTATATCGATACCGGCTTTTTTTGCCAGTTCTGCGATTTTGCCGACTGCTTTTTTGTCTTCCGCCGTCGGACGGATTACGGAACTTTTAGCCATTTGCGCACCTTCCACGATTTCTATTAAAAGAAAGGCAAATGATAACCTCCTGCGGCCCGCAAAGCAACCCTACTTCAGCTTGATGGTAAGGCCTTTTTCTGTTGATTCAGTAACAAAAGTTTTCATATCTTGCAGGACCAAATGAAGCTGTTTACTGTCTTCAAGCAGTTGCTCATAAAGCCGGCCGTCGTTCACTAATTTGCCGGCTGTTCCCTGACCGTCGTTTATCTTGACAAGAACACTGTCGAGATTGGTCATAACCTCACCAAGTTTATCGCTGGTCGCGATAAGGGACGTGGTAATCTGGGCGGTCCTGGCATCAGCGTTCTGGAGCATTGTCTTGCCGGCGTCAGCGGCTTCCTTAATCTGGCTTATAGCATCGTTGGCCTCCTTGCTGGCATCAGCAAGATTGGCCAGTGCGTTTTTGAGATTGGCCTTGTTATTGGCGTCGCCGATAACGTCGTTACTGTTTTTGACAAACGTGGCAATACCCGTAATCAACTCTTCCAGTTTTGCCTGGGTTTCCTCGGGGAAAAATTCGCTCGAAACGCCGGTCGAACCCTGAAGCAAACTGCCCTCAACAAGAACCTTTCCCTTCAAAACGTCAACGGGCGGAATACGCAGGTCAATATAGCTCGAGCCAAGCCCTCGCGTCATCAGCTTTGCTTGTACTATGTCAGGGATATCCTTAAAATGATTATCAATACTGACGATTACCATTGTCTGGTGATACCATTTTTTGGTATTGAGGTCCTGGAGCACAGTCGGCGGCTTTACATCTGTTACCGTGCCTATCTGGTAACCGCAAAACCGAACCGGCGTATCCCTCTGCACGCCCGGTGCGCTTGGGAACTGAATTTTAACCTCGTAGGACTTTATCTCGCTGACTAAAATAGGCAGGTCGCCGAATTTGAATATCATCCAGAAAAACGCGATGACCGCCACAATGACAAAAATCCCGACGACCATACTGCGTCTTCGCTGCATTGTTTCGTAATCGCTCACCGCCCTTTTCCTTTCATATCAGTTCTGCCTTCAAGAAACAACTCACGTATGGCCCGCAGAGGGTAGCCGCTTTTATTGAGCTTTTTAACAAGTTTGACCCGGTCAATCGTCTTTGAGTCAAACAACCGTCTGCCGGTTTTTGTGATTTTGGTTGCTTCGAGCAATCCCAGCATAATGTAATACTGCAGCGACTGGCGTGATACGCCCGCCTCTTTCGCTGCCTTACCTATCGAAACTAATCCAGTTTTGGGACCCAATGGGCAACCTCTGCTCACATAAGCATTTATCGGCAGCAAAGGGGCTAAAGATTATAAATTAACCCCCTGTTGAGGTCAGTTGGGCCGCCAATTTCAGGAAGGAATCGCGGATTTGCGCATATTTTATCGCCCCCAAAGCAGCTTTTATGTCCTTTGTTTCACGGGTTTGCCTTACCCACTGGGGCGACATTAAAACCACAAAATCGAAACCGGGGGCGATTAGTTGTTTATTTTGCCTGAAGGCCTCGCGTAACAGCCGTTTTAGCCGATTACGAACAACCGCGTTTCCACAGGATTTGCCGATAGATATGCCCAGACGGGGGTAATCGAGGCCATTTTCGCGGGCAAACAGCAAAAGAAGCTCATCGCGAGCGTTCAATCGCTTCGCCAAAACAAACCTGAATTGGCTGTTCGCGAGAAGCCGGCTGGCTTTCGGGAATGAATTTCCCTTAGTCATTGTATTGCGGCGACGACTGCACGCCGACCCGAAAAAGTATATGCCACAATCCACTCCGGTTAGCGCCTGCCGTCCGTAACGCCAGGCCAGGTATCGGTCCTGAACGGTGTCGCGGGCAGACCTTCCTTATTATACAGGTTGCATACCGGATTTTTCTCCCAGGCATAACGCACTGAAGCCGGCGCAGCAACTTTATCGGAACTTACAACGATTGTATCGCCCTCAATTTTAGCGTCTGCCCATACAAATTTCTTGTCTGCCCCGGCTACTGCGAACCCCTTCAGCGAATCGCCCTTAGCGACCAGTCCGCCGCCGATATTGTCAAAAGCAAGGACGGCCTTATTGCCATCGACTTTCATTGATTTGTATATCGGGCCTGAGTAAACGATATTTTTGCCGTATGTCTTTGCCAAAGCCCATAACGCCAGGCGTTTGCCGACGTCCTGCTTGTTCTTGGGGTGAATATCCGGTTCGCCAATGTCTATCGTAACCGCCATTCCGGTATTCGGCACCGAAAGCGTCATCAATTGTGCCTCTCGCAACTCCGCCCAGTCGCTCTCGACCGGCTGGGACTCCGGTTCCATATAGTTTGCAAGTTGAACAAACAGGAACGGGAAATCACCCTGATGCCAAGCGTCTCGCCAGTTTTTAATCATCGCAGGGAACAACGTGCGATACTGGTATGCCCGCCAGGCGTTCGACTCGCCCTGATACCAAATCGCCCCGCGTATACCATAAGGAAGAATGGGAACAATCATCCCATTATAAAGCCCCGTTGGTGAATAAGGATGCCCCGGGCCTATCGGTTCTTCCGGTCTTGGCGGCAGCGGCTTGCCTTCGGCTCTTAATTTTGGCACTATCGAGTCATACTTCTGCATCTCTTCCCGATACTTCCTTTTCAATTCGTTGATATCCGCTGATGTCTCCTCAAACCTCTTTAGAATCGGCTGAAAATTCGGATCTTTTTCCAGGTATTCCCTGCTCATCCACGACTCAACGGGCGTCCCCCCCCACGATGTGTGAATCAAACCAATCGGCACATTAAGCTGTTTATAAAGCTCCCGGCCGAAGAAATATCCGACCGCTGTAAAGTTTCCTACCGTTTGAGAGCTGCATACCTGCCATTTGCCGTTGCAATTATACATAGGCGTATAAATCACTTTTCGTCCCACGAGAAATTGCCTTATCTGTGGATAGTTATTGGCCTCGGCTATTTCCTCAGCGGAATTTTTTGCCTGCTTAACCGTAAATTCCATATTCGACTGGCCCGAGCAGACCCATACCTCGCCTACGAGAATATTCTTAATCGTTATGGGATTTTGGCCGCTGACCGTCATCTCATAAGGGCCACCCGCTTTACCTGTATCGATTTTGACCATCCACTTGCCATCATGGTCGGCGGTTGTCTCCCATTTGCCGTTCCCCCAGCTTCCTGTAACCGTAACCGCCTCATTAGCGTCCGCCCAGCCCCAAACCGGCACAGCTTTGCCCTGCTGCAAGATCATATTATCGCTTATGACCGAGGGCAGCCGGACATCCGCCGACAAAACACCGGCCAAAACAAACACTATAATCAGCACAACGACTCTATGCTTTTTGCAAACATAATTCATCTTTCGACTCCTTACATTGTCTTTTCAATCTTAGGTTACAAGAACCAGCTAACAGGTATTATAATAGTCCCTTCAGACAAAGGCAAATATCATCCTAACGATGAATTTGAAATGCTAGGCCTTCGACATATTTACATTTGTAAAGGAGCTGATTGACATGGTTTCGGGGAATGGTAGAATACCAGATACGAAAAACAAAAGCGGCAAAAAAGAATGGGGGTCCCTGAATGAACAGACGTGACTTTCTAAAGACAAGCGGCATAATCGCGGCGACTGCAATTTCCGGATGCAAAAGCAGCGATACGCCAGCGTCAGGAGCAAATATGACAGCAAATTCTCAGAAAACAACCCTGAAGTTTCCCCGATATCGCGGCTTTAATTTCCCGGTAGGGTTTGGCTCAAAAGGCCCGCAAAGAAGAAAATTCAATGAAAAGGATTTCGAGATAATAAAAGAGTGGGGCTTCGACTTTGGCCGGATACCAATGTCTTACTGGAACTGGGCCGACAAAAACGACTGGTATAATATCGACACGGACGTGCTCAAAGAAATCGACACAGTCGTGGAAAAAGGCAAGCAATACAAAATACATATCAATCTCAACCTGCATCGCATACCGGGATATTGCATCAACGGGCGTGACCAGGAGCCAATGGACCTTTACGAAGATACGCCTGAAAAAATGCAAAAGGCGCTTGATGCGGCGGTCTTTCACTGGAAGATGTTCGCGAAGCGATATAAGGGAATACCGAGCACGCAACTTAGCTTCGATTTGATTAATGAGCCGCCCTCTTTAAAAGAGGACACTCGTCATGTAGAAGTTGTTACGGCATTGGTAAAGGGAATAAGGGAAGAAGACCCCAATCGGCTGATTGTGGCTGACGGCAAGGACGTGGGGAGATTGCCTATTATGGGCATAGCGGATTTGGGTGTTGTGCAGAGTACACGCGGGTATGACCCGATGAGCGTGAGTCATTATACGGCGGGCTGGGTGCCGAAAGACGCGTTTCAAACATTTGATGTCCCCACCTGGCCGTTGAAAGGCAACGACGGCAGGATATGGGACAAGGCGGCGCTGAGGGCCACTCTAATTGATACGTGGAAGCCGCTGATGGCAAAGGGCGTGCCGGTGCACGTGGGCGAATGGGGATGCTTTAACAAGACGCCTCACGACGTAGCCATTAAATGGATGACGGATTTGCTTTCGCTGTGGAAAGAGGTCGGCTGGGGATACGCAATGTGGAATTTGCGGGGGCCATTCGGCGTTTTAGACAGCGAACGCGAAGACGTGGAATATGAGGACTATAAGGGCCACAAGCTCGACCGCAAGATGCTGGAATTAATAAAGGAATACTAAGAATGGCTTTCAGATTAACCGTTTTGCTTATTATAGGAGTAATGATGGCTACTACATCGCTGCACGGCGCACAGGACGCCAATCAACCGGCCAAAACAAAGCCGGCAGCAAGTGTAACAAAAAAACCAGTAACGCCCAATGCTTCGCCGGAAGCGATAAAGCTGCTGGAGTATCTATACAGTATTTCCGGCAAGCAGACGCTTGTCGGCCAGCATTGTGCGCCGCTTGTCGTAACTACACAGCTTCCCACGATTGAAAAATGGATGGGACATTACCCGGCATTGTGCGGGTTCGATTTCGGCTTCAGCGCTCCGGGCACATGGGACGGGATAAATTTTCGCCAGAATATTGTTGATGAGGCGATAAGACGAAACAACGATGGGTTCATTATTACAATTATGTGGCACGCGGTGCCTCCTACTGAAGAGGAACCGGTTGACTTCAGGAAATCGATACAGGGCCACATCACTGACAAGGAATGGCAGGATTTAATTACGCCGGGAACCGCTGTCAATGAGCGATGGAAATCGCAGGTGGACGTAATAGCGTTCTTCCTGAAACAACTGAAATACGCGGATGTACCCGTGTTGTGGAGACCTTATCACGAAATAAACGGAAACTTTTTCTGGTGGAACGGCAAGACCGGCGACAATGGCACGAAGAAACTTTACCGGATGCTTTATGACCGGCTGGTAAATTTCCACAAGCTCAATAATCTGATATGGGTCTATAACTGCAACGAAATCAGGGAAAACGTGCTGCCTTATGACAGCGTTTACCCGGGAGATGACGTGGTGGATATCCTCGCGACTGATGTTTATAGGAACGGCTTTGACCCGAACGATTATAACCAGCTTTTAGCTGTAGCGGGCGACAAACCAATTGCCTTAGGCGAGGTCGGCGCCTCGCCGACGCTGGCGAAATTGCGTGAACAGCCCTGTTGGACGTGGTTTATGGTATGGGGCAACCCCGACTGGCGTTCAAACCGGGAAGTTTACGACTGTAACGAAACCATTACATGGGAAAAACTGCCCTGGGTTAAAAACAAGAATCCCAAAATCCATTACCCGATTCTGAAATAATAATTAGCCGCATAGTTTTTTGTGTCTGAGATGCTTAAAGTTTCACAAGTTTTGCATACTTGAGCATCAGGGATTTTGTATGGCCGGTGTTGAACGCAACGATAACAACGGAGTTGTCGCCCATATCCGCGAAATCCTTCACAGTGCCTATGCCGAATTTCTTATGCACAACAATATCTCCTTTATGAAAAGGAGCTGCCGATTGTGTGCTCCGGATTTCGGATTTAACATTCTCTATTTCTGATTTATGATTTCTGATTTCTGATTGAGAAGCAGATTCAGAAAAGGCGAGACCAAGCTCGAAGAGAAATTGCGAAGGTATGGTGCGGAGGGTCTGGCCCCTGATTTGGCGGTATTTTGCAAAAGCGATAAACAGGTTGACTTTTGCGCGGGTTATGCCGACGAAGAAAAGCCGGCGTTCTTCTTCGGTTTCATTTTCATTATCCGCGCTTCTTTCGTGAGGCAGCAAACCTTCCTCGACCCCAACAATGAAGACGGTATCGAATTCGAGACCTTTCGCGGAATGCAGCGTCATAAGCGCAACGCGTTCAACCGAAGCATTATACGCGTCGGCGTCGCTGAACAACGCGATTTGCTGGAGATAATCAATCAGGGAGGGGTTTTCGGTCTCTTGGTCATAACGAGCGGCTGCGCTGATAAGCGACTCGATATTGGCAATAGCGTCCTTGCCTTCTGCGCCTTCGGCGGCGAGGGATTTTTCGAGGCCGGATTCGGAGAAGACAAGTTCGGCCAGAGAAGCGACACTCGATTTATGATTTGGGCTAACGCCATTATCGAGAGGGACTTGTTTTTTGAAACCTTCTATCATCGCGAGAAAGGCGGTGAGTTTGGCGGCGGTAGTTTTGGAAATGCTGAGAATTTTCGAAATGTGTTTGATCGCTTCATATAAGCCGATGTTACGGCGGGCGGCGAAGTTTTGAAGTTTGTCGATGGTGGTTTTGCCTATGCCGCGGACGGGGGTATTGATGATGCGCAGAAGCGCGACTTTGTCGGCGGGATTGACGAAAACTTTGAGATAGGCGAGCAAATCACGTATTTCCTTTCGATTGTAGAATTCGACGCCGCGAACTATTTGATATGGGATTTTGCTCCTTATGAAGGCCTCTTCGATTGTCCGGCTTTGGGCATTGACGCGATAAAAAATAGCTATATTGGAAAGGGGCACGCCTTCGTCAACCAATCGCCTGATATTTTCCGCAACGCCGATGGCCTCCTCGACTTCATCCTTATACGGTTCAATAACGACTTTGCCCGCGGGCGGTTTTGTCGCGATAAGGCGTTTTTCCTTTCGGCTCCGGTTATTGGCGATAAGCTGGTCGGCAACTTCAAGAATGCAGGGAGCAGAGCGAAAATTTTCTTCGAGACGAACAACCACGGCATTGGGCCAGTCGCGCTCAAAATCGAGGATATTGCGAATATCAGCTCCTCGCCAGCGGTAGATTGACTGGTCCGGGTCGCCCGTCGCACAGATATTGTTGTGCGAGGAAGCAAGCGCCTTTGCGATTCGATATTGAGCGTGGTTGGTGTCCTGGTATTCATCAATGAGAAGATATTTATACCGATTGCCGAGTTCCGAACGAACATCGGGATTGTTTTCGAGCAGAAAGGCCGCTTTCATAAGCAAATCATCGAAATCAACGGCGTTAAGGTCCTTGAGGATTTGCTGATAGCGGGAATAAATTTTTGACAGCGTTTTTGAGAAGAAATCGTCTGCTTCCTTTTCAAAGGTATCGGCGTCAATGAGCTTGTTTTTCAAAGTAGAAATCGCGTCGAGCGTTCGCGCGGGCGAAAAATCGGTAGTATTAAGATTGCAGTCAACGATTGCCTGTTTTATGCATTTGGACTGGTCGGAATCGTCGTATATACTGAAGTTTGGGGTTATGCCAGCAACTTCGGAATATCTGCGGAGAATGCGAACGCACAGAGAGTGAAAAGTGCTGATGTGTGCGCCGGCGGATGAGCCAATGGCGACGGCACGTTGGCGCATTTCTTCGGCGGCCTTATTGGTAAAAGTGATGGCGCAGATATTATAAGCGGGAACACCTGAACTGACGAGAGCGGCAATGCGGCAGGTTATGACGCGGGTCTTGCCGCTGCCCGGCCCCGCGATGACAAGCAAGGGACCATCGCGGTGAAATACTGCCTTTTGCTGGGAAGCGGTCAGTTCGGAAGCAAATGCGTCATCACGTTTATTAGTCGAGGGGAACATCATTGCGAGTTTGGTTGTTGCTGCTGTTGCTGCTGCGATTCCCGAATCAACTGTTCTTCAATCTGTGAGAATTGTTCAGCAAGCTTCGGCTGCTCGATTTTTATCCGGGCAAGGAGGGTCTGACGCATTGTTAGTGGATATTCCTCGTCGGAAAAGAAATCCCTAAACGCAAGAAATTTCATTACTCTTAACTCCGGCAAACGAAGCCGTGCCTCATCGCCATATTGTTTAGTATAAACATTATATACGTCTTCGGCCATTTTTTCGATGGCATAGGAAGCGTCGTCATCGCGCAGGGCATATCTGAAATACGCCTCACGAAACATCGGCATAATCGTATCCATCGCCTTGGTGATTGTGATGGTCTTGAGGTCCTTGCGTATCTGCTGGATGATGTAAGATTCGACGGCCGGATCGTTAAATTCCGGACGAGGATACAGCCCTCTGACATAATCGTATATCTTCTGCGCCTTCTGCCTGTGACCCGCCTGGTAAAACATTGTCAGGGCATTGGTAAGCATATTGCGGTGCTGAACCATATGCGAATCATCCCATTTGTCGTTTGGGTCGCTGTATTTGTGTATAATCTCCGTTATTGCCTTGTTGTAAGAATCGAACATCCTGAAATCGGCACGCAGAAATATATCTTTTGTCGGCCCAGTGGCAGCGACTTGCTCGCCGCCCTGTGGTGAGACCGGATTTTCGTTCATATCGTAGATAAAGATTTTTCCATACCGGAACAGGTTCTGCAAACTGCTTGAAACAATCCGGTCGGTATTGATTTCGTCAACCGGGTACTCTCCCCTGCCCGTCTTAACGGCATTTTTTCTGCCCGCTACGCGAAGCCCCTTAACCGTCCAGTAAATTGCGTGAACGTCCGGATGCCGCCAATCGAGCGGGTAGTGATAATTAGGGTCATTGAAATCTGTCGGGCCGTACATGCGGTTTAATTCGAGCATAAGAACGGGGTCAAGTTTCCAGACGTTTCGAAGCTGCCATGCCTTTGCGAAAACATCGAAATCACGAAGTATTGCTGTGTCTCTGAACCGCTCGATTACCCTAAAAGCGGCAGGTGCGAATCTGTTTGGATTTTGCCGGAGAGAAAGGTAATTGCCCGCAAATCGCGAATCATCCTCGAAGTTCTTGTCGGCGGCCTTCAGAGCAGCGATAAACGGCGCAATGTTCGCGTCGGCGGCAATCTGACTCCACTCGGCAGGAGCTTTAGCAAGCGATTCAAACCAGGCATTATCAGCCGGGCCGAGCAACGGTTCAATCGAAAGAGCAAGCTGTAATTTGTAGTATCTATTATCATCGTCGCTGTTGCTGCCTATTTTGTGCTGGAAGATTCTGCCAAGCTCACGATACAAGCCGATTGATTTAGGATTGAGGGGTATGCCCTTGTCGCGCAAAAGCTCATAGCCGTTTTTCACCCACTGCCATCGCTGGTCCGCCTGTTCAGCGGGAATAGCCACAGAGATATTGTAGGCCATATTCCACGCCTGAAACGCCCAGACCTGTGAAAAACGCGGCTGAAGAACGGTAATCCATTCGGCAAGCTGCTTTGCATCGAAAAATTGGCCCTGCTCCTTGAGCTTATCAGCCCGCATCCAAAGGATATCAACCACCAGCCCCCTGAACGCCCCCATCGCAACCGTCGCAAAAGCCAGCGAAGGCGGTGCATTCTGCAGCGGCTCGTTGCTTATCAGCTTCATTTCAACCCGCTGTGAATTTATATAATCCAGACGGTCGCCCGCAACGGTCAGCAGGACAACCATCAGCACAACGCATACAACAATAATCAGTTTGTCACGTAAACGCATAATTGTATTGACTTAATAATCTACGGCGGATGCCCGGCGGATGTTTTCATGCCTCCGGCACGGGCCAATAATAACGTTACACGATAACTTTTGCAATTTCGCGGTAAGTGAAAATCACCAGCGACAAAATCACCAGCAGCAGGGCTCTGATACAAAGCGTCGAAAAGCCAAGCCAGGCAAGCAAAGACCAGCTCAACAACCGGGCCGGAACTAAAAATTGAGAAGGGTCAAACTTGTCGAAATGCGGCAAAAGCGAAAGTATCGGCTGAAGAAACCACGTATATACCGGGCTGACATTGCCGCCGACAACGTTAAAGGATTCACCGATGTATCCGGTCATATTGGCCATAGTAAACACGGCCAGGCAAAGCAATATGGCAACTGGAAACGATAAAAATGACCCCGCAAAAACGGCGAACGCGGAAAGAAAAACGAGCCAAACAAAAATTAACAGTACCGCCCTGATAAAATTGGCGGTAAAAGTGTCGGCTTTGTAAAGAAGCTCAAGACCGTCCTCGAACGGGAAAATAACAACCGTATTATTAAGAGGAACATTAAGAAACGCCACGGCAAGATAGCCATCGCCCGCAACCGCGTCGGCAGGAACTGAAAATTCACGAAACGTGCGTATAACATCTTTTCGTTCCAGTGAATATATCGGCGTATCCAGATTGGCCGCCAGGCGAAGCTGGCGAACGTCACCGACAACCCATTTACTGTATATCGAAAGGTCCTGAGGATTGACTGCAACATCGTATTTGAATCTCACGAATAAATTCTGGTTGGGCTCCTTGGGCTTAACGTTATCGAATTCCATGAGCAGCTCTTCGCCCACCGCGGCGGCCCGCCTTCTAAGCCCGATACGGCGAGCAAGCTCATTCATATAATTATGACGAGCGACTGGATTTTCATCCACACCGGCAGGAACCTCGCCATTCTGCTTAAGCTTTTTATACGCCTCTGCAAGCTCCTGCGAAATATCCGGCTCTTCGGGCTTTACCGACGCCCTGGCGGTAAAAAACTCGTCCCGAATCTGGGTCATCTGGGCTTCGTCTGCGCAGAACCGTCGGCAATAAAATGGTGATGCCGTAAATGATAACGGAAAAAAGAGCAAGCAAACCCGCGTCTAAAATAACAATTCCGAGCAATTTGCCGAGCACAAACTGAAACCGCCGAATCGGCTTTGTTAAAACGGTATAAATCTGCTTGTCTTTTACTTCGCTTGTGAGCGAATACGCGGTTGTGAAAATGGTAAGCATCGACAGCAAAAACGCCGTCAGTGACATACCATAGCTGACGAACGCCTGCATACGCCCCTTTACCGTGCCGTCACCGGTCATAGTCAATCCCATTACCGGCAGCAGCACAAGCAGCAGAACTATAAAGACCGCGGCAATTTTGAGACGCAGGGCCTGCTTTATCATATTGACAGCAACGGCCCAGATGCTACGCATTTGTGGAATCTCCGGATTGAGCGTTCTTTGTATCCGCATTAGACCGGCCCGTTAATTCGTCGAGAACGCTCTTATTCGGCTGGTCGGATTGCGCCGGCGCGGGTTTGGTTTGTGTCGGCTGGATAACAACCGGTTTTGAATCGGTCTGTTCGGTCAGCTCTTTGAGCAGATTTTCGTCAGCCGGCGACAACGGTGCCGGTTGAGATTTGACCTGCTGCGTATCAGTAACAGCCGGTCGCTCGTCAGAGGCGGAAACGAGCTGATTAAGTATCGCTTCTCGGCTCGCACGGTCATTAATCCCGGCGGAAAGAAAATTGCTAATCTGCGTCTTGCTCTCCGCACCGCTTGTCGGGACGGCCTGCCGTTGTGCCCGGGCCACAATATTGATAAAGAACGTTTCGAGCTTGTCTATCGGCGAGCCGATGGTGTATTCCGCGTGCTCTTCGGCAAGCGTCTGCTTTATTTTCTCGATTACCGCCGGACTTAAACGCCCGGTCAGAATTTCGGTCTTATCGGAGTGCCGCAGCAATTCGCGGACGTCGCCTTCCGCCTGAATCTTGCCACCATAAAGAATCGCGATTCTGTTACATACGTCCTCGACGTCGGCAAGAAGGTGACTGCAAAGCAGAATCGTCTTGCCGCGTTTGGCGAGTTCGAGGATAAGGTCTTTGATTTGTCTTGTGCCGATGGGATCAAGGCCTGTGGTTGGTTCATCGAGAATAAGCAGCTCAGGGTCATTTATAAGGGCCTGGGCAAGACCGATTCTTCTTGCCATACCCTTTGAAAATGTCCCGATGGTCCTGTTGGCGACGGCCTTCAGGCCGACCATATCCAGCAGCGCCTCGATACGCATCCTGCGGACTTTCGCGGGCAGTTTGAACAGCTGGCCGTAAAAATCGAGCGTTTCGCGGGCCGTCAGGTATTTATAAAGATACGACTCTTCAGGCAAAAAACCGATTCTGCGATTGATTTGCGGGTCGGTGGCGTCGCCCCCGAGAACGATTGCCTTTCCTTTTGTGGGATGAAGCAGCCCGAGGAGCATTTTGAGCGTGGTTGTTTTGCCTGAGCCGTTAGGGCCGAGAAAACCATAAACCTCATTGGGGCGAACCTTCAGATTAAGGTCATCAACGGCTATAACCCTGCTGCGGCCCCACCAGTCGGAAAAAATCTTTGTAAGAGAAAATGTTTCAATCGCATATTCCATAATTTCAGCTAATCCCGTCAGGCCTGTATATAGGTATTCTACGCAGCATCACCCGTATGGTGCTGAAGTTCTTCGCCGTGACGAACTAAGCGGGCGCTGTTGAAGACAACGACAAGAGAGCTTGCGAAATGCAGGAACGCCGCCGTTGTCGGCAGAATCAAAAACGACAGCGATATGCCCACGATTATAAAGCTGACGCCAAAGGCAAGGTTTGAGTTGATAACAAAACGCGTTCTGCGTGAAAGCTGTACCAGTGCGGGCAGTCGTTTGAGGTCGTCGCTCAACAGCGCGATTGAGGCGGAGTTGATTGCTACGTCGGAACCGGCCGCTCCCATCGCTATGCCGAGGTCGCCCGCGGCAAGCGCGGGGGCATCGTTTATGCCGTCGCCCACGACAACGACGGTGTGCCCGTCTTTTTTGATTTTTTCCACAATAGCCAGTTTATCCTGGGGCAGGCAATGCGCCTTGTAATCGGTGCAGCCGAGTTCTGCCGCGACTCGCCCTGCGACTTCGTCCCTGTCGCCCGTGAGCATAGTTACACGTTTGACGCCAAGTGCGAAAAGGTCTGCTACGGCCTCCTTCGCTTCGGGCCTGGTTTTATCCTGAAGGCCTATCCACCCAATGCAATTATGGTCCAAAGCAACAAAAAGTGTGCTGAAACCCTGCTCCTCGTGCAGAGACGGCAGAGTAACATTTGACATATTAATCTGGTTTTCCCTGAGGAAAGAATCTCTGCCGACGATTACCCTGCTGCCCGCTACTTTGGCGGAAACGCCTTTGCCGGGTGTTTCCTGAAAATTATCCACTTCGGGCAAAATGAGATTTGCCTGTTTGGCGACCTCAAGCAAAGCTCTTGCCGCGGGATGTTTGCTCATTTTTTCAGCGGAGGAAGCCAGCGACAGCAGTGTTGACGGCTCAACGCCATTTGCAGGAGTGAGTTTCGTTACATATAATCGGCCGGTCGTTACGGTTCCCGTCTTGTCGAAGACCATCGCAGTGATTTTGCCCGCGGCTTCGAGGTCGGCAACGTTCTTGACGAGTATGCCAAGGCGGGCAGCAGCGGATATCGCCGCAACCATCGCGCTGGGCGTCGCCAAAATCAATGAACAAGGACAGGATATTACAAGAATGGTAATGGCATAGTTGATATTGCCCGTGAAGAACAGGACAATACCTGCAATCATAAGAACGGTCGGGGTGTACCATTTAACATAGCGGTCGATAATCCGCATAATCGGTATCTTGGTATGCTCGGCCTGCAAAATCAGCGACTGGACCTTGCCTAAGGTGGTATCTTTGCCCGCCTTGGTAACGGTAATATCGAGAGCACCCGTAAGATTGCTTGTGCCCGCGAAAACCTGCATACCGGGAACTTTGTCAACGGGCAGCGATTCGCCGGTAATTGTGGCCTCATTGACCGAGCTTAAACCCTTTACGACGTCGCCATCGACCGGGATATTATCGCCGGGCCTTACCCGAACAATATCACCTGGCTTAATCTGGCTGACCATAACTTCGGTTTCGCTGCCGTCGGGATGCAGTTGATTTGCCTTTTGAGGGGTGAGTTTAATGAGCGATTCAATCGATGCCCTCGCACCAAGGGCCGTTCTGCTCTCGACCAGTTCGCTAAGTAACATAAAGAACGCAACTACACAGGCGGCAGGATATTGCCGCGTGGCAATGGCGGCAAGTATCGCAAGGGCCACAAGCTCATCCATATGGGCTTCTTTGTGCACTAAACTTTTAATTGCGTGCCAGATGATAGGCGAGCCAAGCAGGATTGCGCCCGCAAATGCGAGAATCTCGGTCTGGAAGGCATCGGGGCCGTAAACAAACCATTTGCTTACATAGTGGCTTAGCAGCAGCGTCCCCCCTGCCAGCGTCCCCAGCAGCGCCAAACTGACGCGAACCTGTTTGCCGTGCGTATGCTCGACTGCTATATCGTCCTTAAAATGCAGATGTTCGTGGGCCATTATTTATCTCTCAGGATTCCTCACTAAGTTTATTTTCCGGGTTCGGATTTCGGCTTTATCCCAGGGTCCCTGTTGATGAGAACCCTGACATCGGTTGCTTTGCCGTGCTGCGCGGGCTCAATTACCGTCTTCTCATCGGCGTCGCGAAGAACCTGCTCAATCGCGTCCTGATAGACCCTCTGTATGACAAGCTTGGGATACTTTCGATATTCCGGAAGTATCCTTTGCAGGTACTCGGCGTTCGCTCTGGCGTCCTCGACGACCTTTGTCCGATAGCCGCGTGAATCGGCTATTTGTTCCTGTGCCCTGCCGGCAACCTGTCCCCACAACTGCTCCTGTTTTTGTTTGTCATAGGAACTATCATGCAGAGAGGCAAGCAGCTCGCCGGCAATCGGGCCGCCGGTCTCATTGAGAATCTTTTCCGCGTTTAGCTTTGCCTCGCTGATTGCCTTTTGCTTATCCTGGGTGGCGGTTAAAGACGCCTGGAAGGCAGCCCCTACCTGCCTGGGCCAGGTTATATCGCGGATTTGAACCGAAACAACTTTAATGCCGCTGTCTAAGGCGTTGAGCTTGTTTTGAAGACGCTCCTTGACCCTATCCGTAACCGAAGCCACCTTTTCAAACATTGCCTCTTCGATTGTGTAATTTACCATTGTTGCGACAACCGCGTCGGAGAAAACATTCTCCAGCATCGGGTTTATATTTTGCTCAATGATGTCCGAGTAATTCTGTCCGGCGGAAAGATGGTCGTCCTGCACATAGCAGTGCTTGTAGAATCTTTCCGCATCGGTAATCTGATAGGTCAAAACCCACTTGCAGTGAAGGATATTATAATCGCTGCCTTCGGAGACGGCTGCGGCCCCCTCCTGTTTTTCGCCCCTTACCAAACAATAGCCGTCGCTAAGGGGATTAAGCGTCGGCAACGCGTATGATTTTTGGTTGGCCGCGTCACCCATCTCATCGCCGGGTTTCTGATAATACCAGAACGAATTGATTGCCAGGTTAACCTTTTTCTCGACAGGAACTCGAACGATTTCGTGAATCGGATAGGGCAAAAGCAGCTTCAATCCCGGACCAAGAAGCCGTGCCTCGCCGACTCCGCTGATTTTGCCGAACCGCAGAACAATCGCTCGTTCGCCCGGCCCTACCGTCCGGATACCGGAAAACAAAAACAGTATCACCAGTATGACCATTATGACCTTGAGAACGGCGAAACTGACCTTCAACGCCCCCGACAGGTAGTCATAGCCGGGGTCCGCCTGCCGCACCTGGCCTGCGTCATCCGGGGTCGCGTGATTATGTTCGTGCTCGTGATGGTGTCCGTGTTCTTCCGTCATATCTTTCAAATCCGCCTATGAAACAAACAGCAATTATTCTTTCGGTTTCAGGTCCGGCATCTGCCTGAGCAGTTTGAACGGCTCGGTATCCGCGCTTATAACAACCGTCGCTCTTTGTTCGAGTATCTTTTTGAGCGCATCGATATCACGCAGGAACATAGCAAGCTGCGGGTCCTGTTCGAGCAGCTTATAATACTGGGCGGCCTCGGCGTCGCCCTGTGCGCGAATGGCCTTGGCCCTGGCCTCAGCGGCCGCGAGCAGCTCGGTCTGCATTGAAAGAGCGTCCGTAACAATTTTCTTGGATGCGGCATTGCCCTCGGCAATTGTCGCCTCGGTCCTGCGATTCCGCTCAGCCCTCATCCGCTCAAACACGTCCTTGCTGACGTCTTCGCTGATTTTAAGCTGCCTGATGCCAATCGCCTTGATTTCAATCCCATAGTCGCTTCGCACGGCCTTCTGAATCTCAGCCAACATCTCCTTTTCGATTTCATCGAGCTTTATTTTTGTAGGGTCGCTGTTGACAAATTCGGAGAAATCGTGCCTGCCTATTACCTTGTTCTGAGTGTCGCTTATCTGGGTAATCAGCTTGTTCTCGGCTTCCGAAATGGTCCCGACCGCGTTAAAAAACGCAAGCGGCTCGGCAACACGCCAGACGATAAACGTGTTGACAATAATCGGCACCGCCCCTTTCGTGGGCGTCTCGCCTATCTCAGCCACAAGACCCCTCGACCGCGAATCGAACTTCTGAACCATTTCGATTGGCGGAGGCCATTTGAAATACAAACCCGGCTCGGTTATCTGCCGCGTGGCCTTGCCGAAGGTCATCACCAGTGCCGATTCGGTCTCTCGCACCTGGAACATCGTGAATACAAGAGCCAAAATGACAAAAAGCAGAACGATAAAGATGGTTATTGTTATATTTTTCATTGTGAACTGCTCTCCTGAACACCGCCGATGTCATACAAACTCGGCGTTAATTTTTCCTTAAGGTCAACAATAAATGTCTCCGCGTCATTCGGGTCGGCGACAATAACATATTTCCTGATTGGTTTGAGCGTTTCCTCCAGCGCGATAAGACGCTGCTGGCGTTTGTAAATTTCCGGCGCAGCCCTGTATGCTTTTACCTGGCTGTCGAAGCGTTCGCCGGTGGCGCGGGCGATAGTCGCCTTTTCAAACCTGTAACTCTGGGCCTCCCGCAGCATGCAGAATATATCGCCGTCCGCCTGGCCAAACGCCTTATCCAGCCGGCCGGCAATCTCATCGGTCTGCTGGCGGTTATTTTCCTGCCTTGCCTTTTGATAATCCGATGCCAGAACGTAAAGGTCGGATGCCCCCTCGACCGAACCGGCCAGCGTGCTAAGGGTAAGATTGCGCTCCCCCTCCGCCCGGAGAATTATCGCCTGTTTTTTCTGAATCGCGCCTATAACCTTTTCATAGTCGGCGGCAACCTGTGTAGGCGGATGTATCCCCTGCAGGCCCACAAAAACAATCTCGACCCCAAGACCCGCCTTGTCAGCGGCTGCCTGGATATTTTGCGTCAGAACCTGCTTGGCCTGTGACCTGCCTGCGCCAAGCAAGCTGGTCTGCAAAGCAACCTCATCGTCAACCTCAATAGTTGAGCTCGCGGCAAACCTCGCAAGTTCGCGGTAACATATATCTTCGAGTCGCCTCTCCGGATTGTCATAGTTATAAAGAAACGCGTAAATATCTTTGACACAGTAATGCACGGGGATATTTGCCTTGAGCAAACTTACCGGCACCGCCCCCTGCGAACTTTTCTCCGTGCCGAGACGGCTCGCAACAAGGATGTTGTATTCTTCCTTGTAATGGTCCTTGCCCCATAGCAACGGTTCGCGAATTATCTGCCCTGTTTTGGGGTCTGTTTTCGGCACGTAGCCGATTTGCAGTTCCTTTATATCGCTCGTGGGGTATATTCGAACGATATCAATAGGCCAGGGCCTTTTGAAATGGATGCCCGGGCCGACCAGCCAGACATTGCCTTTGGCGTCTTTAGGATTACCGAAGTGTTCGATTACCCCCTGTTCATTCGGATTAATAACGATGACGCAGCTAAGCAGATACAGCGTAATAGCGCCGAAGAAAAAGAGTGGCACAACGGCTTTTTCGAGAAGTTTGTAAAACCATGTCTGGGAAACTTTGAATCCGAATTGATAATCGATTGCGCCTGTGGCAGTATGAAGTATTTCGCCCGGTTCGTTGACCAGCCCAAGCAGCCGGCTGTCAAACGCCGCCCTGCTGTATTGACCAGTCAGGCGAGGACGATAGATATCAAATATAACGTTAAGCAGATTCTCGACGCCAAGGATGATAAGCAGGATTGGAATCAAATAGTCAATCACCCTGATTACGGTGATTAATTTAAACTGAACCAGCGCAAGCGCTATCGCCAGTGCAAATGACAAAATCGCCGAGCTGAGCAGGAAACTACCTCCCGCCCGCAACGGTTTCCATTCCGGCCGCCTTGACATCCCGGTCGCGTAACGCGACATCAGAAAACTCACAAACGCAATGGCGACCATACAAACCGCGCACAACAGCGGCTGTTGGCCGATAGCCGGGTTCGAATCCGAAACACCCCTGAGCAGATACAGGCCTATGGCCGCCTGATAGGCGGCGATAAGAAATGAGAAAATCGGCAGGAACCACCTTTCAAGTATCGCAAGACGCTTTTGGGCGACTGCGAACAGCTGTGCCTGCTCGCCTTTCTGCTGAAAGATTTTATCTGCCCTGTGTTCGCCGACAAGCTCGCTCATATCGAGCTTTTCCTGCTCGGCAAGGGCTCGCTGATGGAACTGGATAAGCAAAACCAGCCAGATTAAAGCCGAACCAAGCGGAACAAAACTCTCTGAATAGACGGATACAAAACCGCTCCATCTGCCGATAAGAATCGTAATGACAAAGAAGATGACGCTGATTATCAGCGACACAATTGCAGCAAGCTTTGCCGGTCTTGATGATGTTGTCATTTATCAAATTCCTAAAGTTTCTAACGAACCCCTAAAAGCAAAGGGCATATAGATATAGTATTTCCCGGCTATTTACAAGCCGGTTTTTATAACATATAAGAATATATCGCCAAAATTAGGCAAAAAACCTTGCCTAAAACTCAAAAGACGTTGAAAAACCGTGATTTCCAGAAAGGTCGTTGAGAATGACAAAGTTATTTACAATAGCAAAAAATACCTTCATAGAAACCATACGCCAGCCGGTCTATGCGATAATTATCATCGCCGCCCTGCTGCTGTTTTTCGTCAGTCCGGCAATCTCGATGTACACACTGGATGACGACAATAAGCTTTTGCGCGAATTGGGCTTATCTACGCTTTTCATAGCAAGCTTGTTCATAGCAATTTTCTCCGCTTCAGGGGCTGTGGCGGAGGAAATCGAGAATAAAACCATTATGACCGTTTTAAGCAAGCCCGTGCAACGTCCCATATTTATTTTAGCCAAATTCCTGGGAGTTACCGGGGCTGTCGCTATGGCCCATTACATCTGTACCTTAGCACTGATAATGGCGATAAGGAACGGCGTTCTGGAAAACGTTGATTCCAACAACGACTATACCGTATTAGCAGCCGGAGGGACCATTCTCGTTCTTACCTGCCTTCTAACTGCTTTCTTTAACTATACTTATGACTGGAAGGCCACCTCAACAGCTATGGTTTTACTGGCTGGCCTGGGCACAATTGCGCTGATTTTCCTGATTTTCTTCGACCGCGACTGGAAGTTCAACCCTGCTAATAACAATATTAACGCGGTTGATACTTATGGCTCGGTTCTGCTCTTTCTGGCGGCGGTTATAATCGCGGCATTAGCGGTAGCCCTGTCCTGCCGGTTCAATATCGTGGTAACTCTCTCGGCCTGCGTAGGCGTCTTCCTTCTGGGCCTTGTCTCTGACTGGGCTTTCGGTGCCCTCGCCAAAACCCACCTCTGGGCAAAAATATGCTATTTCGCCATTCCTAATCTTCAGGTCTTCTGGATAAGCGACGCTATTGTTGAGGGAAGCACACTGCCCATCAAATATGTGCTGATTACCGCTATATACGCGATTTGCTATGCGGGAGGTATATTAGCACTGGCGGTGGCGTTATTCCAGCGAAGACAAGTCGGCTGACGTCCTACTGTCGAATAGGACAACTGCTTCCCTCAATAAGCTTAACCACGGCTGTTTCGTCGCAGTTTTGCTGTTTCGTGCAGCGGGCACAATCGCTCCAGACCTTCATTGGCAATGAATCCTTGTTGACCGCCTGGAAGCCAAGTTTGCCAAAGAACTCCGGCCTGAGAGTCAGGCCGAATACTTTAGGCGCTCCCAGCCGACGCGCCTGCTCAACCGCAGCGTTTACGAGCATCGCCCCCGCTCCTTTGCCCTGATACGACTCGTGAACAGCCAATGATTTTATCTCCGCAAGGTCCGACCAGATTACCTCAAGTGCGCAGCAGCCGATGACCTGACCATCGAGTTCAACAACAAGAAAGGTCTGGAGATTTGTGAAGATATCGGCCATCGAGCGAAACAGCATCTGGTCACGCTCCGCAAAACAATTTATCAGGGCGTGTATGGCCTTTACATCAGTAACATTTGCACTGCGAACTTTCATAATTAAATAAGTATAACATACTTCGAAAACGTTTCCAGAGTTCAATACCGTAATCTCAAAGCAAAAAATGTCGGGAAAATCTTGAGGTCATATTCGCAGTTTCATTTTAAGCGGTCTGTAGCGGCTGGGCGGCGAATATCGTTAATCGCAGGTCAATCCCGCCTAAAGCCAACAAGTTAACCCGCAATTAACACCATATAAACATTCCCCTAACATTTGTTTCCGATAATTATAAGAGCAGGGAATGCTTGTGCGAAAAGTATGCGACGGACAACAAAATGATTGCCGGAGACCACGATTATCGCTGAAAAACCCATTTTTGTTATCAGCGACCTGCATATAGGAGACGGGTCGAGAAAAGACAATCTCAGCCACAGAGGCAGAGAAAAGCTCTTGTATTCCTTCCTCGAATACGTTGACCGTAACAACGGGGAACTAATCATCACAGGAGACCTTTTCGAACTGTGGCGGCATCGCATTGATGTAATACTCGAAGAGAGGCAAAACCTGCTTGAGCTGCTTTCGGGTTTAGACGTCACTTATGTCCCAGGTAATCACGATTCAGAGGTGCTTCCCTACATCGGCTCAAATAAAGTCCCGCATAAATTCTTCAGGTGTGCCAGGCACGCTTTTTATCGTGTGATAGGCCCTCGCAAGTTCAAGTTTATGCACGGCCATGAAGTTGACCCGCTGATTCCAGGGGACGAAAGCAACTGGGGTCGCATATTCGGCAAGGTCTCGCATGTGCTCAGTTTCCAGACCGACACTTGCATACTCTCGAATGACGGCTTAACCGAACTGTTTCTGGGAATGGGGGAACAGGCGCTGATGGTGTGGTCATGGCTCAGTGGAAAGATGAACGACGTCGTTCAGGAATGCCGCGGCGCAATGCCGAACGAACGAATAACAGCCCTGGTAAGAACAACACGGACGCGGAAAATGCTGATGCGGTATTATCACGACAGGGCTGCCGGCCTGTATGACGTTGCGATTGTGGGCCATACTCATCAGGTTGGGCGATTTGACGACTGGTATTTTAACAGCGGCTCCTGGACGGGGCAGACCAATGACTTTATAGTCATTCGGCCGGATGGAAACGTCGAAATGTTTGACTGGTCGCAGGAAGGAGCCAGAATCACCCAAACATTGATTGGTGATTCTCAACAACCAGAGTGAATCCTTCTACTAAACATACGCTGTTTATTTCATATCGAGGTGTTACCGGAAACATTATTAACAGGAGCAGCCGATGGCACGGATAATCTACGGCGTGGCAGGCGAGGGCTACGGCCACAGCAGTCGCTCACACATGATTGGGCAGCACCTAATTGACTTAGGCCATGATGTCATATTTGCCGCTTCACGCAAAAGCTACTCATACCTCAGGCAGTACTTCGGCGAGCAGGTCAAAGAAATAATGGGTATGTCGCTGGTTTACGACCATTGCCGGCTCCGGCACGTCAAAACGTTTTTCACAAACGCCGGCGCGTTCCTTGGCGGAGGCCACACGAAAAATACGCAGCTTTATGAAAATGAATTCAAACGCTTCAGGCCGGATTTCGTCATCACTGATTTTGAACCGTTCTCGGCGTGGTGGGCATGGCGAAATAATGTCCCGTTTATCAGCATCGACCACGAGCACTTCTTGACGCATTGCAGGATTGAACACACCGGCGACTGGTTCGCAAGGTTGAATTCGACGGCTGTAACGCGACTCTACTACTTCGGCGCCGCGGCTTACATTATCATTAATTTCTTCTCTGTGCCCACGAAGAATAAGGCGACAATACTGGCGCCGCCGGTCGTCAGGCCTGTCGTCTGCTCAATGAATCCCGAAAAGGGCGAGGACATAATCATCTACTCAACTGACAAAACAGCAAAGGCACAACTGCTTGAAGCATTCAAGCAGTTCCCCGGCCAAAAGTTTGTGATTTACGGCTTCGATGAAGACAGTGAAGACAAAAACTGCCTGTTCAAAAAGACATCTACCGAAGGTTTTCTCGCCGACCTTGCCGGTTGTCGCGGGGTAATAGCGACCGCAGGGTTCTCCCTGATCAGCGAGTGCCTGTACTTCAAAAAAAGAATGTTGCTGCTACCCGTAATCGGTCAGTATGAACAAACCGTCAACTCGCACTATATCCAGAGGTTAGGCCTGGGGATGTGGAGCAAACGGCTTGATAAGGATGTTTTGAGCACATATCTAACATCGCTCGACGAGCCAGTCAGTCAGAACAGCCAGATTATCTGGCCCGACAACGCCAAGTTTTTTGAGATTCTCGAAGATACCCTGCGTAAGGTCAACTGCCCGGCAAATAGCGAAAGCGTTCGTTGTGACATCTCTGCGGTAAGCTGAGAGACAGCAGGAGTGGTAAAAAAACTCTGGAAAATGCCCGCCTGGTAGCTACAATTACCCCAACTATGCGGTTTATACTGATTGATAAAATTGTTGAGATAGAGCCGGGCAAACGGATAAAGGCGGTCAAAAGCGTCTCGCTGGCGGAAGAATATCTGGCGGACCACTTCCCGACCTTCCCAGTGCTGCCGGGGGTATTGCTACTCGAAGGACTCATCGAGTCAGCGTCGTGGCTGGTTCGGACGACGGAAAACTTTGCGCATAGTATGGTCTTGCTCGAAGAGGCCAGAAATGTTAAATATAAGTCCTTTCTGGCGCCTGGAATGCAGATAGAATACTCGGTTGAGGCAAAAACTATCGAGGAGAACGTAAGCAGTTTCACGGGCACAGGCGTATCAAACGGCGAACAGATTGTCGAGGCCCGATTCGGCCTTAGACATTTTAATCTCGCCGAAAACGATTCGGGTTTAGCGGCGGTAGATGCCAACATTATCAGCGAGATGAAAAAACGCTGGCAATTGCTGAAGAAATAAAGCAACAGTTAGGAGATAAGTTGATATGGCTATGGACAGAGAGCAGGTTTTGGAACAGGTTAAGACAGTGATGGTTGACGCCCTCGGAGTCGATGACGACGAGGTAAAGCCCGAAGCAACGCTGATGGGCGACCTGGGAGCGGAGAGTATCGATTTTCTCGATATAGTGTTCCGCCTGGAAAAGGCATTCGGAATTAAAATCGCAAGAGAAGAATTGTTCCCTGCAGAAACGCTGATGAATAACCCCGAGTTTGTAAGTAACGGCAAACTGACCGCCAAGGGCGTCGCTGAACTAAAGGCCAAAATGCCGCATACCGACGTCAGCGAATTCGCGAAAAACCCGGAACTGAGCAAATTACCCGATTTGTTCACAGTGGGTATGATTGTCAACTACGTCCAGAGCAAGCTGAAGGCAGCTTAATACGTAAACACTTGTTTTTGAACCTTATCGGCAGGTTTTGCCTGAGCAATCCTGCCGATTGTCTTAATTATAAGCAAATCGCAAAACGTCATTGCTTCGCTACGCAAAACAAGACGCTGTAGGGCTGCGCAAAAGCACAATATTAACAATAGATATCTGTCCCTAGTTTCCGCCCCATTCATTCGCGAAGACAGCAAAATCACGCAAGTCCACTATGCCGGACGAATCCACGTAAAGATTTGCACGCGAATCGTAGCCCGCATTGCCGGGGACTTTTAACCAGGAACTGGCAAAGACAGCCAAATCCGCCATGTCCACGTTTGAATCGCCGTCAAAATCAGCGCGTAGTTTATATAAACCATACAAATAGCCGTAGAGGGCCGCTTTGCCCCGCATCGTCTGTTGCGGCGTAAATTCCGAATGGGCCCATACATATCTATCATTGAAATAACCTTCCGCTTTCGGCCAGCCGGTAGTGGACGTCGTCCCGTAAGCGGGGTAACATAGAGCAGTCAACCTGCTCGGCTTATTCCCAGTCATACCTGTACTCGAAGAATCCCAGTCGTCGGTATTCAAATAGGGTGTATGTCCGGGGTGCAGACCGGGGTAGCCGTCATTTCTGCCGGTAGTGTACATATTTTCAATACTTCGCTTGCTTGCCAGGTTAGTACAGGCGGTAGTCATTATAATCCTATTCATGGAATTGCGCCCAAGCTCCCAGTCAGCTTCCAGTACCATCGCATTTTCGAATAATGTTTTATCCGAATTACTGTCGGCAACCGCATGGGCAACTATACACCTTTGCACGTTCTGTTCGGTCTTAAAGTATCCTGTGTTATTGTCCGTAGCCCTGCGCGTTGGCCGGGAGTTAGAATAATTTGCTTCCTGATTTTTAGCTTCATTAATAATGGATGCCTTCATATTGCTGAATAAAGTCGGATAATGAACAGTTTGTTTGGTTTTGAGATAGGCGGCAGTTGCCCAAAGTTGATCATAACTCGAATCATTACATATCGTCGAGGTGCTTGATGTAACTTCGCTCAGTGAATTGACCATGTCTTCATAAGCGGTATTTCCGGTCACATTGTAGAGAAACGCTGCAGCCGTCATTTTCAGGTCTTTGCCCCTGATTGTTACATCACCGATACCCAGCGTTGTACTAAGCATCTGGTCGGGCAGGTTTGAGGCGTAATTGTAAGCTGTTACTGCGGCATTTGTGTACGTATCCCTCAAATCATTCAATCCCGCGAGCATAAAGCAATTAGCCAGCATTGCCGCGTTTGCGGCACTTGCCCATGCTGATATCGGCGTGGTTCCCGCCTGGTAAAGAATCGGAGTGGTTTCGCTGGTAGGATTAGTAAGTCCGTAACTGTATCCGTTTCCATCGCGCAAGTTAAGCCAGAAATCAACCTCGTTTCTTGCTTCATCCAGGATATCAGGAATGCCGTTGCCGCTTTCAGCTATTTGCAGGTTATCATCATTCAAATTGCCGTCGGTAAGAAAATAGGGCAGCAGCATGTCATAAATGTTTGAAATATGCCCCTGATTCCTGTCCCAGTCCGTTGCATCGGAGTGTCCCCCATAGGCGTTGTTGTTCTGGGCGCCTGTCACATAAGGGGCTATTGCGGATGGATTGTCCCAAAAACCATCACTCCAGCTCGAGTTAAGAGGTGACATATTAGTTATATAAACTATCGTACTTGCCGGCGATACACCGGGAATAAAAAGGGGCTGGCGGGGAACGGGCATCCCGGGATAATTAGTTTCCTGGCCGATACGCATATAAAAATAGCCGATTGTACTGACCCTGAACGGCTCAAAATAAGCGTATTTTTTAATCTCGAAATTTTCGCTGCACCCCACTCCTTCTATTGCGATGCGGTATGTCCCCGGAGTATTAAAGCCGGTAAAATCAGCTTTCCAGACATTTGACATCGTAAGGTTATAACCTCCTACGTCCGAGCCGCTGTTTTTCCAAAGCGCAACAGTTCCCACCTGCTGGCTGGCGCCGGTATTTACGTTGTATATATAAACCTTTTTACCGACAAACGACGAGTAGTCACGCGCGCCGCCGTCTCCCATCCAGATATACAAATCGACGGCTTTTGTGCTGGCATCGTTAAGATATCCAACCAGATTTACATGCACCGCCTCCGATGGGCTGTTGAACATATCGAAAGTAATGTTCGGGCTCAGCGTGTCGGAATTTGTATTTGCATTTATTGTAACGGTATAGCTATCCCCCTGCACAAGAGAATATGGCAATTTCAAATAAATATTGTGTTCCATGGTATATGTATAAATCCAGTCGTAGCTGCCCCAGTTACCTTCAGACGCACCATTGAGTTTTGATTTACGATAGCAGTTTGTCGGATTCAGGCCGGTTGAGCCGTAATTCGCATCACTGGCTGATGTTATGACCCAGTTAGCGGTCGCGGTGGCATTTGTTAAGTTCAGTGCGCTTCCGTAACTCACCACCCAATCCCAACCCGAGAAATGATCACCCATATAGGCATATTGCCCCTGCGCATTGTCTAAAAAACATGCATCCCCGTCTTTGAATTGGGCCATAATGTAGTTATTGTCAACAACTTTGAGCCAGACAAGTTTGGCTGCGAATGCGTCAGTGGAAATAATTATTAATGACAAAGCTGAAATGATTAACGCTGTTCTTTTCATAACCCGCCCCTTTTATGCGTTTTTTTAACTGCTTTTCGTTGTAAACGGCTTTGGCTCCCGCGGAAGGTATATCTGAACTGAAAAACCCCACCTATACGGCTAAAAAACATACTTTTCCCATGCGATACCCGGTGTGATACCAATGATTTTACGAAAATCGGCCTTAACTGTCAAGATTTATCTTCCTTGAGGCCGTTTCTGCACAAAAACCCGGATTACTATACTCCCAGCTTCTTCCAAATCTTGTTTTTGTGCATAACTTGACCGTAGGGAGCGGCTAACAAAGATTTGCTTGAGAAATCGGGGAAATTGTCTTATTATGCCGGGCTATGCGTTGGATCTGGATAGATAAGTTCGTTGAGTTCAAAAGCGGCGAGAGTGCGGTCTCGATAAAGAATGTAACGCTTGCCGAGGAGCATCTGCACGACCATTTCCCCGGCTTTCCCGTTATGCCCGAATGCCTGATGATTGAAGCAATGGCGCAGACAGCCGGCATACTGGTGGGCGAAGCGAAAAATTTCCAGGAAAAGGTCATACTGGCGAAGATAAAAAAGGCGGTTTTCCACGATTACGTCAGGCCGGGTGATACTTTGAGGTTATCTGCGAAGATTGAGTTGATAGCCCCTGAAGCCGCCAGCACAACCGGAACAATCACATGCGGCGACAAACCGATAGCCGACATCGACCTGATGTTCAGTCATATCGACCAGAACCTTGCGGGCAAAGAATTCCCGAAGGAGAACTTTGTGTTCACCGATATGTTCAAATCGCTTCTGCAGGGAGCGGTTTTCCAGAAAGCCGACAAATAGGAGACAAACCCTGTGGGACGGACCCGTGTGGTGATAACAGGAATTGGAGCGGTAAGCCCGCTGGGGTTGACATCGGCCCGGACATGGGAGGGACTTTGCGCGGGCAAATCAGGTATAAAACGCATAACGAAATTCGACCCCGCGAAATTTACCTGCCAGTTGGCGGGCGAGGTCGAGGAATACAAAATCCAGCAGTATGTCCCCAAATCATTCCGCAAGGCGACCAAGCTGATGTCGAAGGATATTGAGCTTGCGGTAATCGCCGCGGATGAGGCGGTCAGGGATAGCGGCTTAATTACAAAAGCCATCGACGAGCAGAAAATTAACGTCAATCCGCAGCGTATGGCAATCAATATCGGCGCAGGATTGATTAGCTGCGACCCCTGCGAGCTCGCACCGGCTGTCGCCAAAAGCTTGTCCGACGGCAAATTCGACATTCAAAAATGGGGCAAAGATGGTCTCGACTTGGTAACGCCCCTGTGGCTGTTGAAGTATTTGCCGAATATGCTGGCCTGCCACGTCGGTATCATTCACGACATACAGGGGCCGAGCAACACAATCACCTGCGCAGAAGTTTCGGGACATATCGCGATAGCCGAGGCGACAGAGGTCATCGCACGGGGCAGTAGTGACATCGCACTGGCAGGCGGTGCGGAATCGAAAGTGAACCCCGTATTGATAATGCGCCAGTGCTTAATTAAACGGACTACCAATCAGCACAACGACGATGCCGAAGGAGCATGCAGACCTTTTGATTCAGGAGCAACCGGCTCGATATTCGGCGACGGCTGCGGAATCGTCGTGCTTGAAAATCTCGATAACGCGACCAGACACGGCACAAAAATTTACGCAGAAGTGATCGGCACAGGTCAAAGCGCCTGCATTAACTCGGTGTATGAGCATATCGAGCCGGATGGATATGGATTAACGATAGCGATTGAAAAGGCGCTCTCGCAAGCGAACATATCGCCAAAAGATATCGATTTGATAATACCGCACGGCACTGGTATTCTACAGGATGACCTCGCCGAGGCGAAAGGAATTGAGTCGGCAATCGGCGAAGAGATGAAACGAATACCCGTGTGGCCTACGAAGAGTATGCTCAGCAATACCGGCGCTGCCTGCGGCGGACTTGATGTTGTCGCGACAGTTTTAGCGATGAGAGACGGCATTATACCAGCAGCGAAAAACTGCGTTAAAAAAGCTGTCGGCTGCAATCTCAATATCGTAACAACGGCACAAAAGGCGAATATTCACTACGCCCTGTGCTGCGGCTACACCTACGGCGGACAAACCGCCGCTGTCATACTCAAAAAATTTGAGAATTAAAATAATGATACAAAATGAAAAAAAAGAGCGTGTCGTAATTACCGGAATGGGCATAGTTTGCCCGCTGGGACACGATATTGAAACAATGTGGCAGGCAGTCCTGGCAGGCAAAAGCGGCGTCGCAAAAACAACTATTTTCGATGCCTCGACCTTCCCGACAACTTTCAGCGCAGAAGTGAAAAATTACGACGTCGCGAAGTTCGTAAAAAATCACGACCTGCATAAAAACGGCAATCGTGGAAGCAAATTCGCCGTCGGCGCGGCAGTACAGGCGTGCAGACAAGCGGGCATAAACGTCGAAACCGAAAACCCGACAGACGGTATCGACCGCAAACGAATCGGAATTTATCTCGGCGCGGGCGAAGGTGCGGCAAATCACGAGGCATTCTTCGGCGCAATCGCGGCGGGCTGGGATAACCAGACAAATGTTATGGACTGGACAAAGTGGACCGACGTCGCGGCGGTGCAAATGAGAGCAATGCACGAGCTGGAGCAGGAAGCGAATATGCCCGCGGCGCATTTGTCGATGCTCACCGGCGCAAGAGGACCAATACGAAGCTGCCTGACCGCCTGCGCGGCAAGTACCCAGGCAACCGGCGAAGCGACAATGACTATTCGCAGGGGCGACGCCGATATTATGATTGCGGGCGGCGCACATTCGATGATTCACCCATTGGGACAGACAGGCTTTAATCGGCTCACTGCCCTATCGAAAAGAAACGACAGCCCGCAGACCGCATCGAGACCATTCACCGCCAGCAGGGACGGATTCGTCTTGGGCGAAGGCGCGGCGATTGTGATACTGGAAAGCTTGACCTCCGCGAAAAAACGCGGCGTAAAAATACTCGCGGAAATCATCGGCTACGGCAGCAGCTCGGACGCGTTTCGAGTTACGGATATGCACGAGGAAGGACGCGGAGCGATTCAGGCAATGGAGGCGGCTATCGCGGACGCTGGTCTAACTTATAAAGATGTAAATTACGTCAACGCCCACGGCACAAGCACCGCGGAAAACGATTCGATAGAAACAAAGGCAATTAAAGCCGTATTCAAAGAACACGCCAAACAGATAGTTGTCAGCAGCATCAAAAGCTCGATGGGCCATTTAATCGGCGCGGCCGGCGGCGCGGAACTGATTACCTGCGTCCTTGCAATCCGCGATGGTACCGTGCCCGCAACAATAAACCTCAACGACCCCGACCCGCAGCTGGATTTGGATTATGTCCCTAACACGCCGAGAAAAATGCAGGTCAATATCGCAATGAAAGAGTCATTCGGCTTCGGAGGCCAAAATAACGTCGTCATTGTAAAAAAATATCGGGACTAAAGGCGAAAAGACAATGATTGATATCAAGGAAATAAGAGAAAACCCGCAACGATTCAAACAGGCGGCGAAAAACAAAAATATCGAGGTTGATATCGACCGGCTGATGGCGATTGACGCAGAATTGCTCTCAGCCAAAAAGGGCTTGCAGGAAATCACCACAGAAAAAAATCGTGTCGGCAAATCAATACCCAAACTCACAGGCGACGAAAAACAAAACGCTCTCGCCCAATTAGCCAAATTCAAGACCGACGAATCGCAATTCGAAGAAAAAGTAAAACAGTTACAGCCGCAAGCAGATTCGCTGATGCTGCTTGTCGCCCAGCCCGCGGATGACGAAGTACCACTTGGCAAAGACGATACGGAAAACGTCGAATTAAGAAGAGAAGGACAGGTTCGCAAATTCGATTTCAAGCCCAAAGACCACGTTCAATTAGGCGTTGACCTCGGAATAATCGATATTGAGCGTGGAGTAAAATTAGCGGGGTCACGAAGTTATTTCCTCAAGGGCGACGGCGCGAGATTGCACTGGGCGGTGCTGCAATTCGCTATGGATGTGATGATTGCGCGGGGCTATACGCCAATGTCGGTGCCGCTGTTGATGCGCGATGAGGCGATGCGAGGAACAGGATATTACCCCGGCTCGGAAGAGCAGACCTATCGAATGGAAAAAGACGAGGTCAATCTCGCGGGGACAGCCGAAGTGCCGCTGACCGCTTATCGAATGGGCGAGATACTGGAAGAAAAGGAGCTGCCCATTAAGTTCGCGGGGATGTCAACCTGTTTCAGACGCGAGGCGGGCGCCGCGGGCAAAGACACCTATGGCCTTTACAGAATTCACCAGTTCGACAAGGTCGAGCAGGTCGTAATCTGCAAAAACAGCGTTGAGGAAAGCAACAAATTCCACGAGGAAATTTTAAGCAATTCGGAAGTCGTAATGAGAGCCCTCGAGCTGCCCTACCGCATCGTCGCGGTCTGCACGGGCGACCTCGGCAGAGGCCAGGCGAAAAAATACGATATCGAGGCATGGATGCCCTCGCGGAATAATTACTGCGAAACCCACAGCGCTAGCAAATTTTACGAGTTTCAGGCCCGGCGAATGAACCTGCGATACAAGGACACCGCGACAAAGAAAAACCTCTTCTGCCACACGCTTAATAACACCGTCATCGCAAGCCCGCGAGTCCTGATACCAATCATGGAGCTTTACCAGAACGCCGACGGCTCGATTACGGTGCCGAAGGTCCTGCAGCCCTATATGGGCGGACTGGAACGAATCGCAAAATCATAATCAGGAGAATAATGCGATGACAAAAGAACAGGTTTTCAAGCTAATCAAAAAAAATCCTGTTTTTGCGCTGGCTACGGCTGAGGATAATAAGCCGTACGTCCGGATGATGATGCTCTACCGGGCAGACGAAAATGGCATTCTATTTAATACAGGCGAGAACAAAGACCTGCACAGGCAGCTTTCAAAAAATGAAAATGTTGAGCTGTGTTTCTACAATGCCGCGGAGGGACGCCAGATACGTATTTCCGGCTCGGTTGAAGAAATTGAAGACCTTGAGCTCAAAAAACAGGTCGTAAAGGATTTCCCGTTTTTGAAAGAATGGGTCGATAAGGAGGGCTACGATGTCCTCGTCGTTTACTGCCTCAAACACGGCAAGGCAACCACCTGGACAATGGAGACAAACTTCAAGCCCAAAGAGTACATCCAGCTATAATCGCCTGACAGAAATTGAACCAGTCAGAAAAAGGAGATAAATAGTATGGGCACAAACAATCGATTCCTGGCTTGTCTTCTGTTGTTATCTGCCTTTTTAATGCAATCGTGTTCACCAGTAAACGTATCGCAAGGGGATGTCAAAAACGCCTCGCAGCAAAAACAATGGCTCAGCAAGGCATACCGGTATGACAAAAACGGCTGGATTTTTCTGCATATCGAGGGCGCTCCATTTGAAAGAGGATTTCAGCGCGGGTATCTTACGGCAAATGAAATAGAGGACTTTAACAAAACGCTTGCATACGTGCAGGAGTTTGAAACAAGTGAGAAACTGGATTTCTTCGTCAAGGCAGCAGCCAGGTTATTCAAGGACAAGGTATCAAAGGAATACGTCGAGGAAATGCAGGGTATGACGGCTGGGGCACGGGCGGCAGGCAAAGAGATAACATACGACCAGATGCTTTTAATGAACGGGTTCATTGATATAGCGTGGTACTGGTATCCACAGAAGAAAGATAAAATTCGCAGCGATGGCCCCGGCTGCAGCGCGTTTATAGCCACAGGGGATGCCACAGCAGATGGCTCCATAGTGATGGCGCACGACTCATGGGCCTCGTATACGGAACTGCAGTTCTGTAATATTATCGTGGATATCATCCCCCAGAAGGGTAATCGCATACTGATGCAGACGTGGGGGCCCTGCATATACAGCGCGACGGATTTTTTTATAACCTCAGCGGGCCTGATTGGCACTGAGACCACCATCGGCGGCTTCAAGGGATTTGACGCCAAAGGCACGCCCGTTTTTGAGCGGGCAAGAAAGGCAATGCAGTATGCCGGTGACATCAATGAGTGGGCAAAGATAATGATTGACAAAAACAGCGGCGCCTACGCCAACTCATGGTTAATCGGTGATATAAATACAGGCGAAATCGCCCGGCTGGAGCTTGGACTGAAATATCATAACCTCGAGAAAAAAACCAATGGGTACTTCACCGGCTCAAACGTCGCGGAGGACCTAAAGATTTTAAGGAAAGAAACAAGCGCTACTTATGACGATGTAAGAAATCCATGCGTTTCAAGGCGGGTCCGCTGGGAACAGCTTATGAAGGAAAATTACGGCAGGATAACCGCAGATATCGCCAAAACTCTGCTGGCTGACCATTATGACGTTTACCTGAAAAAAGAAAACCGGTCATCGAGGACCATATGCGGGCACTCTGAGCTGGACGATGGTTCCGTGCCGGCAAGCGGAGGACCATATAGACCCAGTGGTGCAATCGACGGCAAGGTTGTCGATTCCAAAATGGCTAAGAACTGGCAGCTATGGGCCAAATGGGGCAGCTCCTGCGACAGGGATTTCAACTCGGTGGATTTTCTAACCGAGCATCCCCAGTACAGCCGACTCAAAGGATATTTGCCGAATTTGCCCCCCCAGCCGTGGACGATTTTGCCGGCAAACAAATAGAGGCGACAACGGAAGCAAACTTTAAACTGAAGGAATATATCCGGTTATAAACACCCTTCCAAACTTCCATAAATTATTAGGAAGATGAGAACTTGGACAACATACAGCAAAAATTGGCGGAAATCGACAGGCAGTTCGACCGAGGCCCGGCATATTACTATAAGCAAAGCGTCAGCACAGCCCCGCTTGTATTCTGTGCTATTGGCCTCATTGCCGGAATAATCATACAAGACCATTTGCCCGCACCGATTCAGGTTTGGTCTTCGTTGCTGATAACCTTCGCGGCAATACTAATCGGGTTACCTGTACTTTTTATTATATGGCCCGTGATGAGAACAAAAAATCTCGTTACGCTACCTTTCCTTACAGTTATCCTTTTCATCTGTCTCGGAGCAATTCGCATGGCAAGCTTCAATAGCGCACCGCCGAATGATATCCGAAATCTCGTAGGCAGCAAGCCGAACCTGGCAACTGTGCGAGGCGTGATTGTTACCGAGCCGTATATCGACAGCAACGACTGGAAATTCTCAAAATTCACACCCACCGACCAGAGCAGCAGTTTTTACCTGGAACTTACCGAAGCAGAAGCGACCACCGGCTGGGTAAAAACAAGCGGACTTGTCCGGGTAAGGGTCAATGAACCGATTTTCGACCTGCGGGAAGGTGACCGTGTCCAAATATATTGTATCCTGAACAAATTTGACGGCCCCGCCAATCCCGGCGAGTTTGATATGGCCAAATATATGGCTCGCAATGGCGTCTTTGTCGCCGGCTCAGCAGATTCAAGACAGGCAATCGAACTATTAAGCAACGGCGCCAGCACCACAGGGCTATATACCAAAGCAAAATCTTGGTTGAGCAGGATTGCTGTTAACTCGCTTTTGGGCGGACCATATCCGCGGGACCAATCGGAAAGCTTGCTCCTCGCCCTTGTCCTGGGTTACAGGACAAATATCGACAAAGAAACTTATAACGCCTTTCGCAAAACGGGTTTGCTGCACTTTGTTTGCCTTTCGGGGATGAATTTTGCGATGGTGATTGGATTCGTCTGGTGGGTTTGCAAAACCGCCGGCCTTATGAAGCCGGGCCGCGCGATTGTTTGCACTATTGCCGCCGTACTTTTCCTGATGGTTGTCCCGGAAAATGCGCCTGCATTACGGGCCGCGGTAATATGCTTCGCGTTTTGCGCTTCGTTCATATTCCGCCGAAGGTCTAATCCTTTCAATTCTCTCGCCCTGTCGGCTGTCGTCCTGCTGCTTATGAAACCCACAGGTATCTTCCAGGCGGACTGGCAGCTCTCTTTCGTCTCAGTCCTCGGCATCCTGCTGTTTTCAAAACCAGTTCAAAACTTCCTCACCGAAACAACTTCCGGCTGGTTCGCCGAGCCGGAAAAACGAAACCTGACAAGCCGGGTTATTTTTGAAATCGTATCACTTATCACATCTGCCTTCGCAGTAAGTTTAGCCGCATGGTTCGCAAACGTCGGCATACTGTTGTATCACTTCTACGGCATCCAGTATCTCACCACCATCTGGACGGTGCTCGTATCTCCGCTCATTGGACTGATATCTCTTTTAGGATACCTGAAACTGATTGTGGCGTTCTTTTTGCCGAGCGTTTCCGCGGTGATGGGAATAATAATTAACTGGCTGTCAAATTTACTGATTTGGATTGTCAAACTTTTCGCAGGTCTGAACATATCCGAAATGCTCACGGGAAAAACAAACATCGCGGTGATTTTATTATTCTACACATTGACAATACTCACGTTCTTCTTCCCCCTGCGCCGACAGGTACTCAAAAATATCATTTGCGTAACAGCAACCATCATACTCGTCGTCTCGCTGGCGCTGCCCTGGTGGCAAAGGACGCACGGGGATAATCTAACCGTTACAGTTCTCGACGTAGGCCACGGCCAGGCAATACTGGCCCAACTGCCGGGTGGGGTCAATATCCTGTTCGACGCCGGCTCATTGAGCAGAAGCGACGTGGGAACAAGAGTTGTGACGCCATTCCTGCGATACAGCGGCATAAGAACAATCGACGCCGTTGTGATAAGCCATCCCGAGATCGACCACATTAACGGCCTGCTCGAAACGCTGGATAACTGTAAAACAAATGCTATTTACTCAGATGACCTTTCCTCTGAAAACCAAAAAAATAAAGCCACAGTTAAATTGCTCCGTGAAGAACTGCTACGAAAAGGTATTAAGATAAAACCGGTAGAAGACAAAATTCCAATAACCAGCCCGGCAACAGTCAAACTCATCTGGCCAAATAAAGCAATTTATGAAGACGACAAAATCAACGCAAATAACAAATCAGTTGTGATGATGATTGATTACGCTGGCAGGAAAATACTCGCGACTTCAGATATCGAAAAACTTGCGCAAAATGAAATCTTCCGGCTGTATCCTGACCTCAAAGCCGACGTCTTAATAATGCCCCACCACGGCTCCGCCAAAACCACTGAGCCGACATTCATAGACCAAATAGGCGCGGCTGTTACCATCGCAAGTTGCAGCGAATCTTCTTATGAAAAAAGACAGGTCATCGGGCCGCGGTCGGGACTGAAATCGTACTACACCGGAAAAAACGGGGCTATAACTGTCTGTATAAATAAACAGGGAATTATCAATACAACCGCAAAAGAAAAGCAGCCCGCTTATTAACGGGCTGCTTTGGTAATCCTGCAGATTTTCAGCAACAGGCCGATTGTGTTATTTCATCATATGAACAACAATTTCAACCCTGCGGTTTTTCTGTTTGCCTGCCGCTGTTGAATTCGTCGCGATTGGTCTTCCTTCGCCATAGCCGGTCGCCGCAATCTTGTTCTCAGCAATACCTTTTTCTTTAAGGTATCTGGCAACCGCCATCGCGCGCTGCGAGGAAAGCTCCAGGTTGTCCTTCCAGTTTGATTTCTTGATCGGGTCAGAATCAGTATGTCCCGCCACTTCAATATGCCTGCCGGGGTATTTGGCCTTCAGCACCGAATAAATATGGTCAAGCTCTTTACTTGTAGCGCCCTTCAGCGTGGCCTTGCCCGGGTCAAACAAAATCGCGTTCGGAAGTGTTACCGTAATCGTCCCGGCATTCGCATCGAAGCTCACATCGTAACCCTCGCCGAATCCGGTCGCGTCAGCGGGGCTCCTCTTCCTTTCAACAATCTGTTTTTGCAGGTCCTGAATGGTCTGCTGGTCTTTCGCGAGCTGGTCGGCCATCTGGCTATTTTCCGCCTTCTCACGTTCCAGCAATCCTTTTGTATTCTGGTTCTCGACGTTCAGCGCATCGGATTTCTTTTTCCAGTCGGTGCAGCCGGATAACATCGTAACAGCTATTAATGCAACCAGTAACGCCACTTTGCTCTTTGTAAACTGCATTTCTGTGCCTCCTTAAAAATATTAAAGCGATTCCTTTCTTATCTGCCAAACACAACTTTCAGATAGTCAATAATACCATTGTGAAAAATCATAGCAACAACTATTCCCATTGACAAGAAGGGACCATAAGGAATTTGCCTGGTTTTTTTTGAAAACATTTGCACCGCCGCCCAAATAAGTCCGAAAAACGGCGCAACAAAAAAAGCGATAATTATAAACAAAGGCCCGATTACAGTCCCTGCCGCACCCATCAAATGAACGTCGCCTAACCCCATCGCCTCCTTCCCGAATGCCAGTGTGCCAAAAATCCGCGTCGCCCAGACAACCGCACAGCCCACAAAATACCCCACCAAACTTCCCATAAACCCTTCAACGACAGGCCTTTGCGAAAAAACCACCCACCAATGATGCAGCGGCGAATACCCGCCCAAAAGCCGGTTAACAGCCAGCGCGCATACGATTATGGGAAGCAGAAAAAGCATTTCCCGTAACATCTCAATGCGGTCATTAAACTCCACATCAGAGGACGAATTATCCTGCCCCAAACCCGGTTGAGGGGATGAGCCGGTCGGCTTTTCAGAATTTTGAGAATTTTCAGACAAATCCTGAATCCCGGAAAAATCGTAACTTCTCTTTATAATTCCCGTTACCAGCAGCAACATCGATATGCCCAGCCCGATTGTCGCCCCAACGGACAAAGAGGCAACCGTGGTATGGTTGACAAATATTAAATCGGTGGTTGTAGGCAGCAGGAAATAATGGCGAATGGTCGCCGGATGAATGAGCAGTGGCGCAACCGCCCCGCCAATCAGCCCCCCCGCAGTTGCGAACCAGCAGATAGACAACGGGATAATCCACATCTCCAGGTCAATCGCCGAGCACGCGATAAGCGCGGAAAGCATAACAACGGAAATCAGGTACAGAATCCAGCCGCCTGATAAAAACGCCGGTATCCCGTGACGCAATCCGGAATTAAAGAAAAGAAAAAATGTGCCGACAAAAACAAGGCCCGTCAGCATCTCGATAACAAAATACCTCGGCGAAATCCGCGTCTTGCAATACCGGCATCTGCCCCCCAAAACCAGCCAGGAAAAAAGCGGTATGTTATCGTAAAACCGAATGTGCTTTCCACAGGACGGGCATGCCGACGCTGGCTTTACGAGCGACTTATCGCGAGGAACCCGATAAACAACGACGTTCAAAAAACTGCCGACGCAACAGCCGATAGCAAAAAGAAATACTATCCAGAACCACATCGGCATTACTATTTCGCTTCCCTGCATTTATCGCCGCTCACTGCTTATTTCTTTTTAGTATTCCTGCGCACCGCGCCCGCAACCTGCATCGGCAAACCAAACAGCCGAATAAAACCAATCGCGTCGGTCTGGTTGTATTCCGCGCCCATTTTGAAGCTGGCTAAAGCGCCGCTATACAAGCTGAACGGGCTTTTCACTCCCGCAGGCGTGCACCGGCCCTTGAAAAGTTTCACCCGCACCGTGCCTGTAACGTTTTGCTGAGTAACATCGATAAAGGCGTCGAGCGCCTCGCGCAACTGACAGAACCACTGGCCATAGTAAACCATCTCCGCGTATTTCAGCGATACCTGTTGCTTATAGTGTGCCGTCTCGCGGTCGAGCGTCAGCGTCTCCAGCGACTTGTGAGCCGTCATCAAAATCGTCCCGCCTGGCGTCTCGTATGCCCCGCGCGATTTCATTCCGACTAAACGGTTCTCGACCAAATCAATCTGCCCCACCGCGTGCTTGCCGCCAATTTCGTTCAGCGTTTCAAGAAGCTTCACACTATCGGTCGCTTTGCCGTCCAATTTAACAGGAACGCCCTGCTCAAAACCAATCTCCACGTAATCCGGCTTATTTGGCGCCTTCGAAACCGGCTCTGACATCACCCACAGCTCATCTTTCGGCTCATTCGCCGGGTCTTCGAGGTCCGCACCTTCGTGGCTGATGTGCCAGATATTCCGGTCGCGCGAATATATCTTCTTTTTGCTCTGGTCAATCGGTATCCCGTGCTTATTCGCGTAATCAACCGCCGCCTCGCGACTGGTCAATTTAAAATTAGGGTCTTTCCACGGCGCGATGATTTTCAGCGTCGGGTCAAGCGCCATATACGTCAGCTCGAAACGCACCTGGTCATTGCCCTTGCCTGTCGCACCGTGAGCAACGCCCATAGCCCCTTCCGCGTGAGCAACGTCAACCTGATATTTTGCAATCAGGGGACGCGCAATGCTCGTCCCGAGTAAATATCCATTTTCATAAATCGCCCCGGATTTTAGCAGCCGCCAGAGGTATTCCTCGACGAACTCCTTTCGCAAATCCTTGACGATACATTTCGATGCGCCGCTTGCGAGCGCCTTCTTCTTTATACCCGAAAGCTCATCGCCCTGCCCCAAGTCCACCGCGAACGCGATTGTATCATAACCATACGTCTCTTTCAGCCAGGGCAAAATAACGCTCGTATCCAGCCCGCCGCTATACGCCAATACTACCTTTTCTTTCTTCGCCATTTTCGTCCTCAATTAATGTTATCAAAACGGGGATTATACACATTTGGTTATTGAAAGACAATGACAGTAACTTTTAGCAAAGTTTTATGCTGATATGAAAACGCCCTATCGGCATTGATTTTAAGGATGGGCCGGCTTTGCTCGCTTTAACCTGCGTAAATCGGCTCAATGGCTTTGAGGATATGCCGTCGGCGGATATAATTCTCGCTTTTCTCCACGGCCTGACGCTCCACAAGGTCAACATTCTGACCGAATATCTTCGCCAGTTCATCCTGCATTTCGCCCAGTTTGACTGATTCGGGCATATGTTCCTGCTTAAAACCGACCAGCACCCCGATTCCGCTGTTGGCGCGAAAATCATCGTGAAGAACCGTACCGAAAAGCCCAAGTTCGCAAACATTGTGCTGCTGACAAAACGCTTCTATTCTTTCTCTATGTATCTCTACGTGACTGTTCATATTTTTCACCGCCTTCATCATCATTATACCACAACCACCCGCCAATACAACGAACAGAAAATTATTTCGCCGCCATGCGCCTTTTATGAAAGGGCTTTTCGCATTGTCTCAGTATTTGGCGCAATACCTGTGAATAGCTTGAATTGTGCGGATGCCTGTTTAATAAACATATCTACGCCGGAGATTATATGGCAGCCGGTTTGTTTTGCGTGCTTCAACAGCAGCGTCTCAGGCGGATTATAAACGGTATCGAAGACCGCCATATGCTTTTGCAATAGGTTCACATCAACCGGCGACGCATCAACGTGCGGATGCATACCGATACTGGTGCAGTTGACGATTAGTTTTTCTTTCAGCTTATGTAAGCTGTCTAATGACGCGTAATCACATTTGAAATCCGCGGCTAAGTGTTTTGCCCGCTCGACTGTGCGGTTATATATTTTTATTTTCGCTTCCGCGTCCGCCAGACCCGCGACAACCGCGCGTGCCGCTCCGCCCGCGCCAATCATTGCGACCGGCATTTTCCGCAGGCCGGCCTTATCGATACCAAGCCCCGCGATTATCGCGTCAATCGCAGCAACGCAATCGGTATTGTATGCAGACAACTGTGAGCCGTTGATAATGATTGTATTGGCCGCGCCAATCTTTTTTGCGAGCGGATCGATAACGCCGCCCTTTTCTTTGACGTAATTTATCGCGTATTCTTTATGCGGAATTGTAACACTAAAACCTTTGAAACCAAGCCACGGCCGAGCGAAAATATTATCCATAAACGCGTTGAATTCCGCCTGCCCGCCAGCAATCAGCAAAGGCACATAAACCTTGTTCAAACCCCGCTCGACAAAGCACGCGTTATGAACCGCGGGGCTTAACGAATGCGCAATCGGGTCACCAATCACGCCGTAAAACTCCGTTTGCGCGTCTATCGAATCCCATCGATAAAGGTCTCGCATCTGCTCAACTGTCGGCTGACCCGGCGCCGTCGCTGTCTTTTCGCCGATACTGGCAAATGTAACAAGGCCGTTGAACTTTTTGGTTAAAATCCTCGTCACAAACCCCGGCTCATCCATACAAAACGCAATCATCTCGCCCTTGACGCTATGCTGCAAATCCAGAATATCGAAACAATCGTTGATATGATGCGCCGAATAAACCAGCTTGGGTATCGCGCTGGCAAATACGTTGGCAATCTCCCAGTAATGCTTGGTGATATTCTTGAATTTCGTCTGGAAGTTATGGTCCGACAGAATCAACCGCGTCCCTCTCCCCGCCGAAAGCGCAAGCGATATTTTGCTGCCGATTGCCACCGATATAAAATTCTCATATTCGACGTCGATGAAATCCGCCCCCGCCCGAACCGCCGCGGTAAGAACGTTCGTTCGCAAATCATTCGGATGACGAAGCATCCCCCCCTGCTGATAATCCCGGCAGGTAACAATAATCGGCAGTCCCGGGGCAAGCTGCCTGGCCGCCTTGATAACCCCAAGGGCAAGCTCAACGGATAATTGCACGAGATAATCCGTGCGTAATTCGAGAAGTTCCGCCCCTGCAACAACCGCGGCCTGTATCTGCTCCTCGGCTTCCTGCAATGTCTTGGCTGCTATCGGAACTGCTAAATATGTCATAATCGTCTCCCGCATTTAAGAATCGACGAATAGTGATAAAATAGTCAATCGGGAAACATATTACGAAATAGGACGTGCCATTTCAACCAGTTATAGGATTAGCTACCACGTTTACCCGCCGTCGGTGTGGTGGGCCTGAGGTGGGGGTCAGTTTTACCGGTTAAATCTCGAAGCGTGAGGCGGATTTTCTCTGCCGCTTCTGGGCCTTTCCCGCATCGATTTGTGAGATATTTCAGAAATCTTGAACTGCGGCTTAAATTTCGGCTTGAATTTCGGCTGTGAATCCGGCTGCTGCGGTTGTTGCCGTTGCTGAGCCGCCTGTTCCTTCGATTCTTTTTCCAGCAACAATGCCCGCGCACAAACCTGACGTGTCCCCTCATTGGAATGTTTAAGCCCCTCTATAAGGAGGGCTATCCCGTTCTTCTTCATCCTGCCCCGCATCTTGCGAAGACCGTATGCCGCCGCTCCTTTCGTCGCCCTGCAAGCCGTGCTGAATAATGCTTCCTTGAGAATATCGTATCCGTCCTCCTGCATCCACGACAGGTTAAACGACGCATGACGCGCAACAGAAGGATTATCGCAATACACCTTCTCACGAAGCTGCTCAAGCTTGATTATGGCTGCCTGGTCTTTTTCTCTGCCACTCGGCACTCGTTTAGTCAGTTTCATCGGCCTCATAAACCCACCCCTTATTCAATCGGCAACTATGCTATATTTTCTTGAAAAAGCCCGCTTTTGTCAAGTGTCTTTTTACACGATAAGCGTTTTATTGCCCGCTTTAAAATAGGCAAGGTGTTGATAATTTGTCAAAATTGCCTGCTTCGCCTCGCCTCGACAAACTTTATTATCGCATAAACCGCACGATTATGAGGAACATCAACCCCGTGCTTGTCCGCCAGCATCAATACTGCTCCGGTCAATTCCTCGATTTCGGTCTTTTTCCCTGCCGCGATATCCTGCAAAGTCGATGACTTGTGTTTGGCAGTGTCTGGAACGAGCTTGTCATAAAAAACCTTCAGAAAATCGTCCGATGTCACCCAGTGCGTCTTAAAACCAGCCGCCCCCATAACAGCGAAAACCTCCCCGGCAATTCGATTCATCAAGTCCTTGCTGTAAGTATCTTCAGCCAGCACACCATAAGGAACATCGAGAATTGCACCAAGAGGATTAAGAGCGCAGTTATAAAGCATCTTGGCCCACAGGTCCTTTTCAATATCACCAACGGTTACAGTGGGAATCCCCCCTTCAGCTATTGCCCTGGCAATCGGCTCGACGCACTCAAGTCCACAGCCGAAAAGCGAGCCGATATGAATCGCGTCCGCGTGAACCGTTATCTCAACCTCGTTGGGTTTTCGCCGTGTAAATCCTGTAATCACCCGTGCGCTGTAAATGCGCTCTTTCGGGAAATACACCAAAAACTTCTCCGCGTTGCCCCAGCCGTTTTGACAAAGAACAATTTTTGTATTCTCGTTGAAAATACCCGGATGCCTCGAAATATCTTCCGCCGATAAGGCCGAATCAAACGACTTGACGCAAACAAGAATAAAATCAAACACCGTATTCCTGATTTCATTCAAAGATTGATACGCTGTAAAGGAATCCCGCTCAGCTTTAAAAGAACCGAATATGCCCGTTCTGCTCAAGCCCCCCTGTTTTAGCTCGCAAATAGTATCCGGCCGGGCAATAAGGTAAACCTCGCTGCCTGATTTCAGCAGACAGCTCGCCAAACCCAAACCTACCGCACCGGCTCCATAAATCAAAACTCTCATCGTGACAAAGATTATAAACCCGCACCGACTAAGAGCAACTGCGTATTGACTATTTATTGGTTATGACCGATGATTATAAATAAAAACAGCCGGCATAGATATTGCCGGTGCCGGTGAGCATAAAGTGGATGAGTTGAAAAAACATCAGATTATCTTTCGTTCCCTGCGATACAGGAACTATCGCCTTTTCTTCATGGGTCAGATTCTCTCTCTCGTCGGCACCTGGACTCAGCAAATAGCCCTGCCCTGGCTGGTATATCGCCTCACAGGCTCGAAGGTTCTCCTCGGCGTGGTCGGTTTCGCAACCCAAATTCCCGCCTTCCTTCTCGCGCCCGTTGCAGGCGTTATGGCCGACCGCTGGAATCGCTACCGCATCATCCTCGCCACACAGGCCCTTTCTATGCTCCAGGCCCTGCTCTTGGCAATCCTGTTCTTCACAGGACACCTCGGTATCCCGAATATTATTCTTCTCGCCGTCTTTCTCGGCCTTATCAACGCCTTCGATATGCCCACGCGCCAATCCTTCGTCATTTCTCTGGTGGAAAACAAAAAAGACCTCAGCAATGCCATCGCCCTGAATTCTATGATGTTCAATAGCGCACGCCTCATAGGCCCGGCCATCGCTGGTCTAATCATCGCCGCCTCCAGCGAGGGTGTATGTTTCGCCATTAATGCCGTCAGCTTCATCTTCGTCATCGCCTCCCTGCTAATGATGAAAATAACTCCCGCAAAAACACACCCGGCCAGAAAACACGTTCTGCTCGAATTCAAAGAGGGCTTCGCCCACGTCTCCGGCTTCACGCCCCTGAAATATCTCATCCTGTTGCTCGCGCTTGTGAGCTTGGTGGGAATGTCCTACAACGTGCTTATGCCTGTATTCGCGGACAAAATGCTGCACGGCGGCCCCGGCACTTTCGGCCTGCTTATGAGCTTCGCCGGAATAGGCGCTATGACCGGCGCGGCTTACCTCGCCTCCAAAAAAACTGTCCGCGGACTTCTTAAATTTATCCCTCTGGCCATCGCCGCCTTTGGGTTCGGCCTCATTTTAATCTCATTTTCCACCACCCTCTGGCTCGCACTGCCCCTCATGTTCGTAATCGGGCTTGGAATGATGACACAGATGGCCGCAACCAACACAATCATACAAACTATCGTCGATGACGACAAACGAGGCCGCATTATGAGCTTCTATGTTATGGCATTTATCGGAGCCACGCCATTCGGCAGCTTGTTGGCAGGAATTCTCGCTGAAAAAATCGGCGTCCCTTATACCCTCGCCATCGGCGGTTCATCGTGTGTCCTCGGAGCTGCCGTATTCGCTCTGAAAATACCTGACATGAGAAAAAATATCCGCCCAATCTACGTCAAACTCGGTATTATCCCGGAAATGTCTTCGGGAATTCAAGCGGCATCCAACCTCACCGCCCCGCCTGAAGATTAAAAATACATAAACTATGGCAGACGAAAAGCGATATATAGCGGTTGACCTCGGCGCCGAGAGCGGGCGAGTGATGCTGGGAATTATCTCATCAGACAAAATTCGTCTCGAGGAAATTCATCGATTCATCAACGGGCCGGTCGAACAGAATGGGTCCTTACGCTGGGATTTCCCCCGGCTTATATCGGAAGTCAAAACCGGTATCAGTAAAGCTGTCAAAGAATCGCCCCGTATCGCCAGCATCGGTGTCGATAGCTGGGGCGTTGACTTCGGCCTTCTCAACGACAGTGGCAACCTCATTGAAAACCCCTATCACTACCGCGACCGCAGAACAAACGGGATGCTTGATGCCGCGTTTCGACTGATGCCTCAAAGAGAAATTTACGAGCACACCGGCATCCAGTTTATGCAGTTGAACACCGTTTACCAGCTTCTTGCGATGCGATTATCCGGTTCGCCGGTTCTGGCAAAAGCAAAACGACTGATTTTCATAGCCGACCTCGTCTCGTACTTTCTTTCTGGTAGCGCCTTTGCTGAATACACCCTCGCGAGCACAAGCCAGCTTATGGATATGCGCTCAGGCATTTGGTCGCAAACAATTTTTCATAAATTGAATCTGCCTCTCGATATTATGCCCGAAGTCGTACGGCCGGGGACGATAATCGGAACATTGACGGAAAAAGTCGCCAAGGAAATCGGCTGCCCGCGGATTCCCGTTATAGCAGTCGCTTCACACGACACCGCAAGCGCAGTCGCCGCCGTGCCCGCCGACGACAAAACAAGATGGGCATACCTCTCCAGCGGAACCTGGTCCCTGATGGGCGTCGAATCCCCAGCTGCCGTCATAAACGACAAAACCTTCGCGTATCCCTTTACCAACGAGGGTGGCGTCGATGGCAAAATCCGGCTGCTCAAAAATATAATGGGGCTTTGGCTCCTGCAGGAATGTAAAAAACACTGGCAAAAACAGGGTATCGACCTCTCATACAACCAGCTGACCGAACTGGCGGCAAAAGCAAAATCCGCTTCCGCTTCCATCGATGTCGATAACAGTTGTTTTCTCTCACCCGGCGATATGCCACATCGGCTAAACGATTACCTCGCAAAAACTGGACAAAAAACCATCGACGATAAAGGTCTAATGGTGCGGACGATTCTCGAAAATCTCGCACGAAAGTACGCCGAAACAATAAATCAGCTCGAAGATGTAACCGGCAATCGGCTCGACCGCCTGCACGTCTTAGGCGGCGGTTCGCAAAATGACCTGCTCAACCAGCTCACCGCTGACGCCACAGGAAAAATTGTTACAGCAGGCCCTGTCGAGGCAACCGCAATAGGCAACATCCTGATGCAGGCCCGCGCAACCGGGCAGTTAGGCGGTATCTCGCAGGCAAGACATCTTGTCCGCCGCTCGTTTACGCTGAAGCAATACCGCCCGCAAAACACACCGCCGCAAAAAAATATTATAAAAAAGCGATAAGACATTGCATCACTCGACCAATATATATAAACTAACGATTGCTGAGTTGATTCGGTTGATATTTTTGAAAGGCCTTAACTAAAAATATGTCGGACTTGCCAAAGACGCAACACGCCGTGCAGTTAGTCGCGGCCAACGAGCTGGTCCTCAACAAATCGAAACCCCTCACCACACCGGGGCCTCATCAGGTCCTCTGTAGAGTCGAAGCGGTCGGCCTCTGCTTCAGCGACCTCAAACTCATCAAGCAATTCGCCGCACATCCTCGAAAAGCGGAAGTAACATCCGGTATCACCCCCGCCATACTTCAGGAAATCAGCAGTTACGTCCCCGCCGACAAACCCACCGTTCCGGGCCACGAAACCGTCGTCCGAATCGAAGAGGTCGGCAAAGGCGTAACTAAATTCCAACCGGGCGAGCGTTTCCTCGTCGAGACCGATTATCGCTGGCTCCCCACCGCCCAATCCAACAGCGCCTTTGGCTACAATTTCGAAGGCGCGCTCCAAGAATACGTCCTTATGGACGAAAGAGTCATCACCTCCCCGCAGGGTAACTCGATGCTCATTCCCGCGCCTGAAAAGCTCAGCGCCTCAGCAATCGCCCTCATCGAACCCTGGGGCTGCGTTGAAAACGCTTATGCCTCCGACGAAACCCAGCGCATCGAGCCGGATAACACAATGCTCATTGTCGCTGACGTAATTGTAACCCCCAATGACCTTACGGAACTATTCAAACAATGGGGGCAGCCCGCAAAAGTAATCTGGGCCTCACAATACAGGCCTCCCGAAGTCCCCGGCGTTAATATGGAGCTTTGCCCCGAAATTGCCCGCCTGACCAACTCCAGTTTCGACGATGTGATTTATCTCGGCGCCAACCCCGACAGGGTCGAGGCCCTCTTCTCAAAAGTCGGCCCGCAGGGACTTTTCAATATTGTCCTCTGCGGCGAACGTTTCGGACGAGACGTCGCCGTCCCGATAGGCCGCATTCATTATGCGGGAATCCGCATAACAGGAACCATCAACTACGAACCCGCCAACTCGATGAAACACATCCCCCAATCAAGCGAAGTCCGAAAAGGCGACAAAATCAATATCGTCGGCGCAGCAGGCCCTATGGGCACAATGCACGTCATTCGCAATATCTACCGCGGCATCGAAGGCGTCAGCATATTCGCAGGCGACTCCGATGATGGCCGTCTCGCTACCCTTTTGAAAATCGCCGAACCAATGGCAGCCGCCAAAAACGTCCCCTATAAACAATACAGCCCCGTCAAAGACAAAATGCCCGAAGGCACCGACTACGCCGTCATTATGGCGCCCGCCCCCGAGCTTGCCGCCGCGGCAGTCCTCAGCGCAGGTAAACGCGCCATCATCAATATCTTCGCCGGAATCCCTGACACAATGACCGCCAAAATAAACCTCGATGCCTACATCGAAAAACAAATGTATTTCGTCGGCACAAGCGGCTCAGTTCTCGAAGATATGAAACGCGAGCTGGCAAAACTCGAATCAGGTGTCCTCGATACCAATATCTCCGTCGCTGCCGTCTGCGGCCTCAACGGCGTCTGCGATGGAATTCGTGCCATCGAAAACCACTCCATCGCCGGAAAAATTATCGCCTACCCCGCCTGCAAAGGATTGCCCCTCACCATGATTGCCAAAATGACCGAAAAATTACCCGACGTCGCCGCCTGCCTCAGCAACGGAATCTGGACCGCCCAAGCCGAACAAAAACTCCTCGAACGATACGCTTCCCTTGTGTCAAATGGATAACGCCCTTTCGGATCTGATAAGAATATCCAACGAAACGGGCAAAGACCCTGCTCTTACCCAAGCCGCCGGCGGCAACACCTCCGTCAAAACCAGCGACGGCAAATATATGTTCATCAAGGCAAGCGGCACCGCCCTCAAAGATATGAAGGCCCATCGCGGCTGGCGAAAACTCCGCCTCGACAAAGTTCACGGCGTCATCAATGATGAGTGCCTCGCCAAACTCCCCACCGCCAAACGAGAACCCCAAATTACCGCCCGACTCCTAACATACTGCTGCGACGGCATAGCAAGCACAGCCCGCCCCTCTGTTGAAGCCAACTTGCACGCCCTTCTCGATAAATGCGTCATCCACCTGCACCCCTTGGTCGTAGGCGCGTATGTCAATTCCAAAAACGGCCGTGCCGAAATCACAAAACTCTTCAAATCCGAAAAATACCCCCCGCTCTGGATTCCCTACGCTCCGCCCGGTTTCCCGCTCGCGATAAAAACATCACACCTCGTAACCGCCTACGAAAAGCGTTACAGCAGAAAACCCGCGATTATTTTCCTCGCCAAACACGGCCTGTTCGTCGCTGCCAAAAACGCCCCCGACGCGATGCGCCTCTTGCACAAAGTCCTCAATCGCTGCAAAAATAATCTCCCCAAATTAAAACCTTTACGCCTCAAACCACCCGCCACGAAAAAAATTCTCGCAGTCAAATCCGCTATTCAAAAAGCCGTCTTCAATACAACCGGCCAATGCCTCCCCATCACCTTCATTTACAATAAAACAATAGCCTGTTTTTTAACTCGCCCCGATGCCGCAAAACTCCTCGCCATGGGCCCCCTCGAACCCGCAGAAATGGTCTATGTCAATGGCACCCCGATGTGGGTCGAAACACCTTCTCCGGAAAAAATGGCGTCAGGTATGAGAAAGATTGTGCGAGACGGCAGCAAACCTGTCTCCGCGTTTCTCGTCAAAGGCATCGGCCTTTTCATCGCCGCCGACAAAAAAAACGCTCCCATCGTTAAGGATTTCGCCACAGGCACAACACTCGTCCGCCTCTGGGCCTTGCATTTCGGCGGCCTCGTCCCGCTCACCAAAACCGAACAAAATTTCATAAAACGCTACTATCTCGCCGCTTCTGTCAATCGCCTTTGAATAATCAATCGACAATCGCACACGCAGCAAAGCGCAGGGCCCGCTTCGGAAATCGACATTCGGCAATCCACTAATTTCCCTTGATTTAAGTCCCCAAATCTGCTATAATCAAAATCAAGCGAGTGAGGGAACATCAGCTTATATCATTAGGGCATCTATTTAACCCGGCACAGGCCGGAGGGGAAGAAAATGGGCGGGTGGTTTGAATTAGCAGGCGTCATATACGCAGCGTTCATAGGGGCCAAATGCGGCCGCTCCTTTTCGCGTCTAAAAAGCCCTTACTGGGGCTTCGGCTATTTCCTCCCCCTGGCCATCATCTTCCTGCTCCTCTTTATAACCGTCGCAGGCCTTAACGCTTTCAATCCCCTCTTCGCCTGGATTTCCTCAGGCCGTCTGCGCTTCATTATTATCGCCCTTACCGTCACAATGGGTGCTATGACCCTCATAGGCCGGCTCACAAACCGCATCGAAAAATCCGTCGTTTTCCTGTTTATGCTCGGCGTCGTCACATGGGGCGCGGTCCTGCCTTTCGCACTGCCCTTAATACTCAAAAACGACCTCGCCAATCTGCCAACCATAACCAACGCCGACAATATCTGCGTTCAATCAACATCCTACACCTGCGGCCCCGCTGCCGCCGTTACTGCTCTTCGAAAACTTGGCTTCCCCGCCCAGGAAGGCGAATTAGCCGTCCTTTCCCACACAAGCCCCATCGTTGGCACTATGCCCTGGTCGCTCTGCAAAGCCATCCAGGACCGATACGCCGCATCCGGCGTCGATTGCCAATTCCGCCAGTTCGACTCTGTCAATCAATTGAAAGATGCTGATGTTACCCTTGCCGTCATCAAAGACGCCTTCCTCCTCGACCATTGCGTCGCCATTCTCGATGTCACCGATAAAAACGTGATAATCGGCGACCCCATCCTCGGCAAAATCAAAATGTCCCATAAAGATTTCCAGTCCGTCTGGCGATTCTACGGCATCGCTCTAAAACATAACCCAACATAATCCCCGATATTATCGGCCCTCGAAGCGTAGCGAAGACCCCCGCGTCTCGTTTTGTTTCACAAAACGGCGGGGGTGGCTACTCCAAAAATCTGCGTAATTGACGCGATAGCGTCATCCCCGAGTGCTGCTACCTTGGATTTGAACAGGGGACCCATTTTCAATCATCAATAATCAATAAACTCCTTCAGCCGCCCCCTCCTTATGTCGATGAAATTATGCGGGATTACTGGTATTGCGCTAAGTACCTTTGAATAAACATCTTATAATTTAAATGGGCTGTTCTGAGCGAGAGCTTATGGTTGACGTAAAAACAATACTTACGACTGCTATTGGACAAAGCGCAAGCGATGTTCATATCAACGTGGGGCTGCCGCCCATTCTCCGTAAAAACACCGACCTTATTGATATGGATTTCCCCATCATCAGCAACGAACACGCCAAGGAAATGGTTCTTGCGATGCTCGGCCCGGACCGCTTCAAAAAATTCGAAACGCTCCGCGACGCCGACTTCTCAACCACTCTCGACGATGGCCATCGGTTCCGTGTCAACGCTCACTACCAGAGAGGAACCATCGCTATCGCTTTTCGTCTGATTCCTAATCGGATTCCAAACCTCGACGACCTGCACCTTGCCCCAATCGTTAAAGAACTCACCGACCTGCCGCGCGGACTCGTCCTCGTTACGGGCCACACCGGCGCAGGCAAAAGCACCACACTCGCCTCGATGCTCGGCGTCATAAATACCAAATATCGCAAGCACATCATCACACTCGAAGACCCTATCGAATATGCCCTCGAAAACAGGATGAGCATAATCGAACAGCGCGAAATCGGCTTCGACTGCCCAAGCTTCGGCTCCGCTCTCAAACGCGTCCTGCGTCAGGACCCCGATATCATTATGGTAGGCGAAATGCGTGACCTCGAAACCTGCCGTTCCACCGTAACCGCCGCAGAAACGGGCCACCTCGTCTTCTCAACACTGCACACTATAAATGCCGCTCAAACCATCGAGCGCATCATCGATATCTACCCCGCAGGCCAGCAAAATCAGATTCGAACGATGCTCGCAAACACACTCCAGGCAGTCATCTCGCAGACATTGTTCCGCAGAATTGACAAGCCCGGCATGGTCCCCTGCACCGAAATCCTCCTCTGCACATCGGCTGTCCGAAACTGCATCCGCGAAAACCGCATCTACGAAATCGCCAACGTCATCGAAACCAGCAGAAAATTCGGCATGCAGACAATGGACTACAGTATCGCCGACGCTTATTTCAAGGGCTGCATCGCCAGAGATGAGGCCATTGCACGCTCCTCAAATCCCGGCAAAATGGAAAAGACCCTCAAACCAGACGGCGCTGCCAAACAAACCGTCACCTCCATTCTCGAATAAATTTTTCATCGCAGTAATTTGTTTTGTTTAGTCCCGAAACCTGCTTCGGGGTCATAAAAACAGTTCTTTCCTCATCCCCCAATCGCAAATCGTCAATCGCCAATCGACAATTATCCACTCCGCTTCCATAACTCAAAACTAAACACTCAACACTTAAAACTAAATTATCCCCTCCGTTTATTTGTTCACGGAAATGCTTCTCACAATAAATTTCGCGTAGTTATTTTCGCATGTGCGAACAACATAGACGTGCCCGACTAAACATGGTTTGGACCCGGTGGAATAACCGCTTTCTGTCGCCTCTGTAACCGATTCAAAATCCGTTTCCCCCGCATCGTAGAATCCGTTACCTTTTCCGTTGGCGTAAAATACCTGGAATATCAGCCTGTCCTGATCTCGCCGCATTTCAAGGTCTCGCATCGTCCTATTGTAGTTATAACCAACTACCCTGCCCTCTGAAAAATCCATTCCATCAGACCCCACACTCCATTCAACTTGTCCTTTTTTAATATTTCCCTCCGTAAAGCTTCGATTACCGTCCGCCTGATATACATAATCAATAATAATACTGCGATTTTTATATAGTTTTCGATTTTCTATTTTCTTCTCACCCGCCTGTGGTGTTACGTCGAAAGCAATACCTGCATAACCGGCAAATGCCGGAATCCAGAGATGATATTCAGTTGAGGATAACCCCTCAAACGAATAATGTCCGTTTGGCTCTGTATTCATCGACCTTTGCGGCTGTTCATTCACTACACTATAGGATAACGGAAATGATATATTGACCATTGCTCCTGCGATGCTCTGGTCCTGCCCATTCGTTATCACACCTGAAATACCTGCCAGTTTGTCGGCTGGCGTCTTATTCAATATAAATTCTGCGTATGTAATATCTTTCTGTAGAATAGGTATGGCCGCATCAATCGGGTCATATCCGAAGGCACTTATCACAATTTTCCCCGGTCCGTAGCTGGTGTTATGTTTAACCGGTCGCCCCATAATAAACCACCCGTCGTCATATATCCAAAGCTGCTCATCAGAGCCGGCTTGGAAATTCACTTTAACATCTTTTCCGCTCCCGATATGTGCCCCATCACTCATCTTTACTCTCCCGGCTACACATATTACCCCGCCCGAATTTACCTCCTTGATTCTATCGTCAATCATTTGCCTAAGTGCCGGCGGAAAATCACCGTACTTTAATTCGACAGCCGCCGGTTTTGGCTTAATAGCGCATCCGCCTGCAAAAAATATCGCAAGAACACTGATAATAATGACGATTGTTATGTTCCTCATTTTTTGTCCCTCTCAACAACAAATGTCTTCTCATATCAAAACAGATTAACCACTCGACTGGGAAAGTATTCTATCGTAAGCCAAACGGAATCGTCAATTGTTTTTGCGAGTCAAAATAACCAAATCCTCATCCGTATTTAGCCATGTTCAACCAAGGGAGGAAAAAGGGAAAAGCGCGAAAAGAGGTCAGGCCCCTTTTTGTTGTTGGTTTTGGCGATTCAAAGATAAAACCGGCAGGTCAAAAAAGCTTAGCGCCATAAGGCGATAACATCAAAATCCGCAATGTCTTCCGTCTAAATCCGCCTGCCCTGCGTAGTTCCTGCCCTACATAGCACGCAGCGCGGCGAAGGGTCAACGAAGAAGGGTGTTATTTGCTCGGCTTAGTAATGAAGGCCAAAGGCCTTCGCGGGCAAGGCAATGGCCTTTTAAAGAAGTGTACTTCGGGGAAAAAGGCCTTGCCGCAGAACGCAAAGCCGAGTAAATGCAGTGTAAATCCGTGTCTGAAAAAACAATTCTCTGTGCTCTCTGTGTGCTCTGTGGCTATAATATCTCTGTCCGCCTCTGGCGAGACCTCGCCCACCGCTATGCGGCGAGGCGGGTGGCCAAACTTTTTTTGAGGAATATAAAATATGGACCGTATATTCAGGTTTGAAATGGCTGTTAAAACAGGGTTGATGGTAACGCTCGCCTTGGCGGTGATTTTCGCAGCCGGCTGTCCGAGAAAACAGGGTAAATCCTCCCAGACGCCTCCATCCTCGGCATCGAGCGAGAAGAAGACGCCTAAGCTCGAAACCAAGATTCAGCCGCCGGCTGCCGCCGAACAGCCCCCAAAGCCGGCCCTGCCCGAGCCCCCTGATTTTCAACCTTACGAATCAATGCACTTCGCTGAAGAAAAAATCGCCTTTATAACAAAGTATGCCGATGAGCACCCCGGATCAAAAGCGGGCATGGTTTATAAAGTCCTCGATGATAACGATGTCAAGGTTCGCAAAACCGCTATGGAAATGCTCTCGATAGAAGACCTCGATGACCCGAATATCCTTTACGTTGCCGCCAAGGCGCTTAAAGACAGCGAACCGGAAGTCCGAAAAAGCGCAATCGAGGCCTGCTCCGCCATAACAAACCCCGCCGTGGAAAATGTTCTCCTTGCAGCCATCGGCAATTCAAGCCAGGAAGTCAGGACCCGCGCAATTCAGATCGCAGCCCAGAAAGACCCTGCTATCTGTCTGTCCGTTCTCAAGGCAGGCATCACCAGCTCGTACGAGGACGTCAAAGAGGACTCGGTCTCTGCCCTCGTTGACGTCTCCAGTCCTGCCGCTATGGATATTCTCATTACAGGCCTCAAAGACGCCGAACCCGATTTCCGCTACAACGTCAGAACCGAGATTGATTTTCTCATCTCGCAGAAATTCGACACCTACGACCAAGCCAAAAAATGGTGGGATGCCAATCGTAGTAAATTCAATGACAACCTGTCCGAAAAGGACTGATTCCTTGCCTGGTCATAGGAATTTCAGGGTTTCCTTATCCGCCCGCCTGCCCTGGCAATCCGTAGGCCGGGGAACTTGTCGAAGCAGTCGAAGGGTCGAAAATCTAAAATGACCTTACGCCACTGCCCCTGCCGGCACCGCCTGTTGTTGATGCCTGGCGCATCGGCCCTGAAGGTTGCCTAAGATGTTCATGAAGTTGATGTATGATTCGTATGGCGAATCATAAGGATTGAAATATTTGTGTACGTCCCCGTCCGCGAACCACTTCGTGCACATATAATAGAAATGGTCTGATGTCTGCATTTTTCGCCAGTCATTTATAAGGTTCTGGTCTTCCGACGCTTTAATCTTCTTTTCCAGCCGGTAAAGCTCATGAATAGCGTTCGACTGCATCGCGTTGCCTAACCACGCCGACAAGTCCCTCTCGATGTCCGCCCAGCTTATCAGGTGAGGCACATCAATTACCCCTATCGGCTGATATGCCTTCACAACCTCGCTCGGCGTCTTGAAGTCATTGTCCGGATGTTTGAAAACCTCGCCCGGCAGATGTCGTATAAAGTCAAAAATCCCCGTCTCCTTCCACTGGTGCTCGCCTAACGTCTCGTAGTCCATAAACAGGTTCACCACAAAACCGTTGCCGTTCACCTTGCCAATCCAGTGCCCGAACTTGTCCGCCGTCAATGGCCATTGTGCCCAGTCCCTGTTCGAAAACCGAAAAGCAATATCGTCGCTCAACTGGTAATTTTTGAGCAGCAGTTTCAGCCGGCTGCACCCCTTCGGACTATACACAAAATTCGGGCTTCGATACCCAAGTATATGGTCCGCTCCTTCGCTGAGTATCGCGTCGAAACATCCCATCGACTCAATCATCGACGCCAGCTCGTTATTATAGATTAGCTCCGTATTTCTGAAGACCTTCGGCGTCTGACCGAAAAGCTCCTTTATTTTTTGTGTATGCTTGCTAACCTGGGCCGCGAACTCGTTGCGCGAATACAGAAAGCTCAAACTGTGATAATACGTCTCCCCCAGAAACTCCACGCATCCCGTCCTCGCAAGCGCATCGAACGTGCTCAGCACTTCAGGGCAATATGCGCTAAGTTGCTCTAAGAGAACTCCCGTAACGCTGTATGAGATTCTGAATTTACCGTCGTATTTGCGAATCAAATCGAGCATCAGGCGGTTGGCGGGAAGATAACACTTGTTGGCAACCTTTCGGCAAATCTCCGCGTTCTTGTGGTCGTCGAAATAATAGCTGTGGTCGTCAAATACGGTGTAGTGCCTCAACCGTGTCGGCTGATGAACCTGAAAGTAAAAGCAAACCGAAGCCATTCCTTTGCCCTCGTCTAAAGTGTGTTAACCGTAATTACCTGATTCCCTGGTACCCTGATTGCCTCTGTATTCCATTTTTTACTTTATTCTCTGTGTCCTCTGTGTTCTCTGTGGCTACACGCCCGCGCCAACAAGCGTATCTTCATAAATCCTCGCGCATTTTGCCGCCGAATCACTCCACCGAAGCTTTCTTACCTCGTAATTGCCGTGGCTTCGCAGCGTTATCCCCAGTGGCGGATACTTCAATACGGCAACTATCTTGTTCGCTATCTCATCGACGTCCCAGAAATCAACCTTAAGCGCATGCTGAATGACCTCTGAAACGCCGCTTTGCTTGCTGATTATGATGGGAACATCGTTGTCCAATGCCTCAAGAGGTGCAATCCCGAATGGCTCCGACACCGACGGCATAACATACAGGTCCGCCATCTTGAAAATCTTATTAACGTCGTCGCCTCGCAAAAAGCCCGTAAACAAAACCTTGCTCCCTATCCCCAGCCCCGCGGCCATTTCGACCGACCGGTTCATCATGTCCCCCGACCCGGCCATTACGAATTTCACGTTGTCTATCTTTTCCAGGACCTTCTTGGCTGCCCGCAGGAAATAATCAGGGCCTTTCTGCATCGTTATCCGGCCCAGAAACAGAACGATTTTCTCGTCCCTGTTGATTATGGTATCGCCGATGGGCCAGTTATTATTGCCGTTTCTCTCGACCCCGTTGTAAACGACCTCGACCTTGTCCCCGCTTACCCCGTATCGGCTGATGATTATGTTTCTCGTAAGATGGCTCACCGCGATTATCTTGTCCGCGACGTGCATCCCCATCCGCTCGATGTCGTAAATCATCTGGTTGACGTGCTCCCCGCTGCGGTCAAACTCCGTTGAGTGAACGTGTATCACCAACGGCTTGCCTGTCAACCTTGCCACCGCCGCCCCTGCCGGGTACGTCATCCAGTCATGGGCGTGAATAACGTCGAATTCCTCATTCGCCGCCAACCGTATCGCCAGCTCCGCGTACCGCTGAACTTCCGCGTACATATCCCCGCTGTAATCCAGCGTGCCGACAAACTGGTCTGTCTTGCCATGCGCCATGCGAAGCTGGGCAAGCGAATCCTCGATTCTTTTCCGGTAGCTGTTCGCTGTTTGATATGGCTGTAACGGGGAGGTAAGCGCCCGGAATTTGACATTTTTTAGATGCCGCACCCGCCCTGACGTCTCCGCCGATTCCACCTGAACTGCCGGGCTTACCAATTTCACATGACTTGCATATTGCGTTTGAACCGCCGTCGGCAACACGAAAGTTATCTGAACCCCCATCTGGTCGAGCGCCTTGGTCAGGCCATAACACGCCGTACCCAATCCCCCTGAAATATACGGCGGGAATTCCCAACCAAGCATGAAAACTTTCATCGTTCTACCTCGTTGCCTAACAGGCGTTAATATTTTGTAATGTGTTAATTATTTAATTTGCAATGATTTATAACCACGTTCCATAAAAAGCGGTGTGGAACAACAAATACTCCAATAAACCGTTAAGCCGCCGATTACCCTACTCCAACGGTATCGTCAGGAACTTAGACCATCTTAAATTACGTCCAAAAACAAAGCCGGACGCCATACCCGAAAACAAGCTATCTGATACAATAATCGGGCTTTTCAGGGCTTACAGTTGAGTTTTTTTGGCTAACAGGGCACTTTGAGCTTTACGCGATTGGATTTTACCGGTCCGGTACGGGGCAGCCAGGCAATATGAGAATTTGTAAAATTTTTTGAAAATTTTCGGGATTTTTTGAAATGAGGGTGTTCGGCGGCTTTAAGGGGTGATAACTAAGCCGGGATTGGCAGTATTAAAACCGGCAGATACGGGATTTAACCCTGAAAAAATGGAAAAGGCCGATATGCCCGAAGACATATCGGCCTTTCTATGCTTTTTGCTTCTATGAACATAACCCCTTTAAACTAAGGGTGTTACGTTCGGACCAATACCGCCATTGCCAAACAGTTGCCTGCTTTGCAATAAAACGGAAGATTAGAGGTCCTGTGGTTTAAGAGTGCTGCGACGATTTGCTTTTGTTCTCTCGCAGGCGTGGTCGAGCATGCAATAGACCTTATCGCTGATGGCGCCGATCGCATCAGATGAGGTCATCATCTTCTTGCCCTTTACATATGCTCTGACTTTGCTGGCGACAATCAAAACTTCTTTTTGCTTTGCCATGTTAAAAAAACCTCCATAAAAAAAAACCTAAAATCTTAATTTAGCCGGCCAACACCATTGAGCCGGCAAACGAATTGTTCTCTTATATGTCGGATAGCTATTACTTTTGCAACAGAAAAATGCCTATAAATGCAAAATTTTTAATCGGGGGGGCGATTCGCCACAAAGGCACAAAGACACTAATATTTTTTTAGCCACTGATTTCACTGATGACACTGATTAATTTTGCCTGTTGTATCGTGTGAAGTAAGCATCAATTTCAGGTCTCAATTCAATTCCTACCCTTTCAAAGATATCGAGCAAATCTTGGTAAGCGCCTTCGCCGCCGATAAAATCCCAAAATTCGTTTGCAACTTTCAATTCGTTAGGGAGGTCAAGCATTCCTCGCATCGTCCAGTGATTGTACGGTTCAGGTTCGTAAGGATTGTACGGAATTGCTATAAGGGATTGGACATTCGCCGTTGGATTGCTTGCAAGCGTAGCTGCGACCCATTCTAACAGTGTCCGCTTAAATTCTTTAAAACCACCGGCGTTTGGTTTTGCTGTCTTGAGATCGAATAGATAAATTATACCGTTTTGTGCAACAAGTTTAATGTCAACTTTCGTAAGTTTGACATTTTTCATTTCGCCATGTGTGCAAACAGCCCTGATTGCATTGATTTCCTGTGGCTTGTTTGGCGAAGCATTGGCCGTTGCTAAACCGTCCATTATGTTTTGTATAACTCTGTGCGCCTCGGAATAAATTTGTGTTCCTGCTGTTTGCTGTGATTCTGCACTCGCAAACTTTGAAGAAGCTAATGCTAAAGCAGCCGGCTCAAAAATACTTGTTCCGAAATTAGTGTTTAAAGAATGGATGAAAGAAAACAAAGCCATACGGCTTTTGCCAAGCAACCTCGTATGGAAAGGCATTGATGCGGGCTCGGGATTATAGTTTTGAAACTTTACAAGCCAATTTCAATTCTTAATTCCTTCAGATTGAGCTCGGCAGAATAAAGGTCGTCGATAAAGTCATTCGCAATGAACTTGTAACGGCTTTCGTATTCAGAAAATGAATTCATGACTTGCTTATATTTTTTTGAGTCATTAGCAATTACGAAAAAGCTGACATTTTTGTAATCCAATAATGTGGCCATCCTTCCAACACCTGCCCAAACTCCGGTTGATAATTCGACCTCAAAGGCACATTCAGGGACGAAATTGCTTCCACGATTTTGAAACCACAAAACATCAATCTGTCTAAGCAAGTTGTAATCTGAAAACTGCAACTGAGGGCAATTTTTCAGAGTTGAGATTTCTTCTAATCTTTTTTCGTTGAACTTTTTAGATTTATCCGGACAGTAGGTATGATAACCGCGAATGTTTCCAATTTCCAACAATCGACCTTGCAAAATGGAATGCAAGCTTTCCTCCACTGTATTTCTTACTTCTTCTTTAATTAGAGGAGGAGACAAAAGCAGATTCCAATTATTTATTAATCCGCTGCAATCAATCCTATTATTTCTTCCTGCCAGAACAATGTTCAACTCTTTATCAATATTGATTTTGTATTCACCGTTTCTGTCGTGGCTAATTTGTGGTAAATGCTTGAAAAGAATTTTGGCTGGTATAATTACAACTTTATTAATAGAACCACAAATGAAAGCAATAAATGGGTTGTCAAGGTTCGCAATTTCTTCAACAGTTATATAATTGATGCCAAAAAAATATCTTCTGTTACCCTCTGATGAAGCGCGAACTAAAACATTTGCCTCCCCAATATGATAGGTTCTTGACTTTAGAACTCTGATAAGTTCAACATTTGCTTGAAATTCTTTTGCTTTTTCAAGAAATTGGGATGCTAATAAGTCAGAAGGACTTAATTGTTGCGCTGCCATATTCATTTCCCAATCATTTCAGAAAATATCGTTTTATAAACAGTATCAATATCCGTGAGTAATCCAGATTCTAAACCCTTCTTTGCGATGTGGATTTCTTCGTCGGTCAATACCCTGCCAATTCTTTCTAAAGACTCATGCTGCAAATCATCCAAAGTGATTGAGAACACTAATTTGTCTTGTTCCACTATTTCCATTAATCAAAAATATCCAATTCTTTTACCCAAGATCTATTTCTGAAAATCCATCGAGGTTTGCCGGTTTTTACATCTGTAGGGATATCCGTTTCGATTGGCCGTAGAATCCCATCAGCTTTTATTATGATAGGGGCGCCTATGCCTTTACGGCGTGAGGAATTGCCGAATACGTCCTGGGGGAAGAAATTTTTGCCGCAGGAACGTATGTTAAGGTTTCCGTGGTCGAAAGCGGCTTTAGTAAGTGTTATTGTACGCGATTCCATTCTTGGCAATACTCCTAATTTTATTACAAATACAAACATATGGTAAACATGGCAGTAAAAAAGTCAAGGATAATGCGTTTTAGGCAGGTTCTTGAGGAATATGGTTTGCCAGATGCGAGGTGAGATATTTTTCAAATATATTTTTCGTAGTCGATAAGCAGCGATAGTAGAAGGCCGTGATAAGACAGAGGACAGATGACGGAGGGCAGAGGACAGAAAATGGGCGACAGCGGACGGCGTTCAGCGGACAGCGTGTAGAGGATCATTTCGTTGATATCACCGATATGGTCGATATAGGCAAAGGCGGCTTTTGCGGGAGTAATTACAGTTCAAAAGCGTGAAAATAGTCGGTTTTTTGTAACTTTTTCACGATTATGTTGGCAAAAGCGTGAATTAGGCGTATAATATAATTATGGCAAAGGTATTGCATGTTTTTAATACAATCCATCGGCTCAGGGAGCGGTATTATGCCGCGTCTGTAGGGAAACAATCGCTTATAAAATTATTGAGCGAAGCGGAAGTCGCCGAGCAGGTGTATAACTCCAATGCCATCGAGAACAGCACCCTTACACTCGAAGACACAGAAAAAATCCTTTTGCAGATAAACTTAGACAGATACATAACCGAAAGAGAAATTTTTGAAGCCAAAAATCTCGCGCGGGTAGTTTCGTATATCGATACAAAAGCCAAAGAACAGGAGCTTACCCTGGATGGTTTACTGCTGCTTCACAAAATGCTTATAGCAAATATCCGGGATGATGTCGCCGGAAGATTTAGACAGCAAGGCGAATGGGTTCGAGTTGCCAGCCACATAGCCCCGGACCCCAAAGAAGTGGTTGGAAGATTGGAAAAAATGCTCGCGGCGTATAACGCAAACAGTCATGAAAATATTATAAAACGCATTGCGCTGCTGCATCTTACGTTTGAATACATCCACCCGTTTGTCGATGGCAACGGCCGTATCGGAAGGGTAATAAATAATTATCTGCTTATACGAGAAGGATTCGTGCCGGTGAATATTAAATTCATTGACAGGAAGATGTATTACGATGCGTTTAACGAATTTGACGAAAAAGGCGCCACAAGGATTATGGAGGAAATAGTCGGTAAAGCCCTTACGAATAGTTATTACAAGCGGCTTGCGTATCTGGAAAGCGCGCGCATTATGACGCTTGCCGAATACGCCAAAGAGTTTAACTTATCACACTCCAATTTGATAAATAAAGCAAACCGCCAGACCATAGAAGCTTTTCTTGAAAAAGGCGTCTGGAAAATTGGCGTGCATTAGACAAAAAACAGTTTATGAACGAAGCCGGCCCCAGAGTTTGCCAAAGGGTGGGGGCAAATTGCCACCCCCCTTGTGGTCGAAACCGAGGGGGCGGCAAACCTCGCCAAACGGACGGCGGGCAAGTGTTGGTTTTACAATTTTTATGACCCGGCAACTTTATTGCCGGGTTCTTGATTTTCGAATTTGCGGCGAAATGTCAATCTGGGCAGTTCAATCAATCGCTTTTCCCCAAAATTACCTATATACCCAAAAAAAATCGGTGATTTTAAAATATTTTTTTATCCCTTCCCCCACAAGAACTTACTGATTTTGGGCAAAAAAATCGTGTTTCGTAACTCCTTAAAATGCGTGTAATTTCACCTTATATATAGAGGAACGTTATGGTCCCTAGGACGGATGACCGAGGTCGGAGGCCGGCCAATCTGTCCTCTGTCGTCTGTCTTCCGTCTTCCGAGTACTCGCCCCGGGAGGGCAAGTTTCACGCCAAGAACAGGCAAGTTCCAAATCATTTGTTATTTGCAATTTGTGATTTGTTGTTTGTTTGAAATTTGGGATTTGTTTAGAGATTAGGATTTAGAAATTAGAATTTCTTGTTCTGGAGGAAACTATGTCTGCACATTTAACTATAACAATTCCCGTCTGGCTCGACTTTCTTTTCACCTTACCCCTACTTGCCTTTCGCCTGTTCCGTTATGGCTACACCTTCCGCAAAATTGACCTCGGCGAGAATTGCTTCACCATCGTTGACGTCGATGTCTATTATACCCTCGGCCGTTTCAAATGGACCGCCTGCGGCGATGAAGGTCGGATTTATGCCGCTCGCATACTCAAACAAACCAAATGCGGACGAGTAGAAACCATCTTTATACATAGAGAGATTATGAATGCCCCTAAAGGCACTCTTGTTGACCATCAAAACAGCGACAAACTCGACAATCGCAGGGCCAATTTACGTTTAGCCACCAATTCTCAAAACCAGTGCAACAGACGCAAAACAAAAAATACTTCGTCTCAATATAAAGGGGTATGTCTTTGCCCTGAAAAAACCCACTGGTATGCGAATATTAAACATAAAGGGAAAAAAATTTGGTTGGGCAGTTTCACTTCCGAAATCGAAGCCGCCCTTGCGTACGATAAAGCTGCTCTCGAATACCATAGGGAATTTGCTCGACTTAACTTCCCTCAGGATAAGGCTGGAGCCTGTCCTCCGTAGTCCAGGGACGAAGGAGGAACGCTGCGGCTTCGCCTATCTCACTGGGTTAATCAGCGTCTAATCCCATTTTCTTTTTTGGAATTTTGAATAATTTTTTATTATTTATAGTGCAGCGGGGGAAAGATGTGGTATAATAACTGACTTGTAGGGCATATCTTTTCGCTTCTCGAGGATATTCCAAACACAAAATGTGAGAGGCATTATAGATTGACGGCCGATTAAAAGGCCAAGGAGTATGTTAGTGAGTACAGGTAAAGTAAAATGGTTCAATGATCAAAAAGGTTTCGGGTTTATCGTAGCTGACGACGGCGGCCCAGACCTGTTCGTTCACCACTCGGAAATCAAGTCATCCGGGTATTCAAGCTTGAGCGAAGGTCAGGTAGTTGAGTACGAGGTTGGCCAGGGCAAAAAAGGCCCCTGCGCGACAAACGTAGTACCGAAATAGACGACCAGCAATTGACTCAGAGAAAAGGCCACGCAATGCGTGGCCTTTTTCGTTTTTGCAGACAGCGGACAGCATTAAATGTCCACCCCCCCACGATAAACGCACAATGTCCAATATCCAATATCCAACAGCCAATAGCTAATATCGAAGTAAGTCAAGTATAGACAAGGGGTTAGGTAAAGGCGGCACAATTAAAAAAGGATGTGATTTTTTGATAAACAGGGGGTGAGTAATTGACGAAGAAATTAGCGAGAGTTCTGCGTAGTGCGAACTGACCACGCAATACGTATTACGAACGACGAGAAACGAGATGTAAGACAGGGAGATGGAATAATGAATAAGAAGACGAAAAAGGCACATAAGAGACAATCGACACAAGCGAGTAATTCGATATCGGTGCATTCGGCGCCGAAGAGCAGCGGCCGAAATCACAGCCGGGGAATGCAGGAGCTTGTCGTGGTAGCGACGTCGAGCATGCTGGATGAAGCGAAGGACTGCGAGACACTGCTGAAGAACAACGATATCCCAGCGATGGTGAAGGAGAGGCCGAATGAGTTCGGCGAGGGTACTCACTTCGCGGTGTATGTGCCGGACGATATGGTGGATGAGGCACACGTGGTAATCGAGTCGCAGGACGCATACGATGATTTTTATGATTTCGGACTCGATGAAGAGAATGAAGATGACTTAGAAGGCGACATCTTTGAGGATTAGTTAAACCAGGACACGGCGTACAGCGTACGGCGTGCAGTCAATAAACAAGGGAGACGCAATGGCAACAAATGAACTGAATAATGAGCAACAGCCCGTGGGATGCAACACCGAGGAGGACCGCAGAGACAGTGTCGTTGACAGGCGAGTCGGTATTGACCGGCGAGCAGGACTCGACAGGAGAATCGGACTTGACCGCCGGCGCGGGCCGGGCAAACGCAGGAGCGATGACCGCAGAAGCGCCGAAGAAGGACAAATGTCCGATGAGCAGTTCGAGTTTTTGATGGCCATCAATGAATACAAAAAGGCCAACGCCCGCCCCTTCCCGACGTGGACTGAGGTGCTGGAGGTAATCAAGGCGCTGGGCTATAGGAAAACCGCTGAGCCGGGCAAGCTGGCGGAATGCAAGAACAACGGTGAACGCAAGACGGAGGACTGAAAAGCAGCGTGTAGCGTGTAGCGGATAGTTACTGAAGCCCTGTTGAAAGACGGGGCTTTTTTATTTTGCCACAGAGATTTTAATGATTATTAGCCACAGAGAACACAGAGGACACAGGGGGTTTTAAATTCAGATTTGGGTGTTCAGGGGGGAAGACCCGGCTTGGTTCGACTTAGCTCACCACAGGTCGCTACGCTTCCCGGCTTCGTTAAGGAACTACGCCGAGGTAAACGCCGCGGTAAAAAAACCTTGCCTGACGGGTTTTTGAGGGTAAACTCTGCGGGATTTATTGACGTTAAATATGTAAACACGGAACGCAGAAAGGAACAGTGAATGCCGGAATATTCGGTTAGTCCAGAAGGCAAACGATACCCCCTGCCGGGACAAGAAGATTACACGCAGGAATTCAAACGCGTGGAAACTCTGGCGGAGGCGGCACGCAAGCAAGGCAAGGAAATAGTCGTGGTGATGGGGGTGGGGTTTGTCGGGGCGGTGATGGCGGCGATAATAGCCGACACGGTCGATAAGAAGCCCTTCGACGGAGCTCAGGGTAAAACGGGCAAGCCGAATAAGTTTGTCATCGGATGCGATTTGCCAAACGATAGAAGCTACTGGAAGATAATGATGCTCAACAAGGGCAATTCGCCCGTCAAAGCGGAGGACCCGGAAGTTGCGCCGATGATAAGGCGATGCGTTACGGAAAAGAAAACGCTGACGGCCACATATAATAATGATTGCCTCAAGCTGGCGGACTGCGTGGTGGTTGACGTGCAGTGCGATTATACCAAGCAGGAACTGGGCAATATGCGGACGGGCAGCGTGGAGATGGCGGCGCTTGAGGCGGTGATAAAGACAATCGGAAGTAAGGTCGGGGAAAAATGCCTGACGCTGATAGAGACGACGGTTGCGCCGGGGACGACGGAATATATCGGCTGGCCTATAATGAAGCGGGCATTCGCGGCAAGAGGATTAAAGGCGGAGCCGCTGCTTGCGCACAGTTATGAGCGCGTGATGCCGGGTAAAAATTATGTTTCGTCGATTCGCGATATTTGGCGGGTTTGTTCCGGATGCAACGATGAAGCAAAGCAGCGGGTGGAGAAGTTTTTGCGCGAGGTGCTGAACACCGAGCAATTTCCACTGACGGTAATGGACCGCCCAATCGAATCGGAGACAAGTAAGATTGTCGAGAATTCGTTTCGGGCGACGATGCTGGCGTTCCTGGATGAGTGGAGCTTGTTCGCGGAGCGCAACGGCGTTGACCTGATTAAGGTAATCAAGGCCATCAAGATGAGGCCTACGCATAATAATATGATATTCCCCGGGCCGGGCGTGGGCGGATATTGTCTGCCCAAAGACGGCGGGCTGGGCTTCTGGGCGTATAAGCATATCCTTGGGTATGAGGATGATATATTCAAGATGACGACGATGGCGATTGATATTAATGATACGCGGTCGCTGCACGTCGCGGAGCTGACGCGCAATGCGCTTCGGAATATGGGCAAAATGGTCGCCAACGCGAGGGTGCTGCTCTGCGGCGCGAGCTATCGGCAGGACGTCGGCGACACGCGATACAGCGGCTCGGAAATCATCGTGCGTAAACTGACAGAGATGGGTGCGGAGATGTCGGTTCATGACCCCTACGTTGAGCACTGGTATGAATTAGAGCAGCAGGACACATTTCCCTCGCCGGGCCAGTCGTGGGCGAGATTCTTCCATAAGCAGGAGGATTTGGTAAATCTCCGTGTGCAGAAGGATTTGCCGAGGGCAGTTAAGGGAGTCGAGGCGGTTATTTTAGCTGTTCCTCATAAACAGTACCTGAACATTGAGCCAAAACAGTTAGTCGAATGGGCAGGCGGGCCAATTGCGATAGTTGACTGCTTTGGGATTTTGGACGACGATAAGATTCGACAATATTTCGAGCTTGGCTGCGAAGTCAAAGGATTAGGCAGAGGACATATACAACGGATAAAGGAACAGATTCGCAAGGCGGGTAAATAGAAGACAGAGAACTGAGGACAGAAGACGGGTCAATATCCAAAGCACCAAATCCCAAATCTAAAATCCGCAATTTATTATTACCCCCTTTTTATTTTGACTCCGTGAACGAGAGGATTTATAGTTAATGGTGTGATTCTTAGGATACAAGAATGGATTATACTCAGCTAAAAACCGCAATACAGCAATTCGGCGAGATGTTACAGGCATATCGCGATAACGCCAATCGCCCGCCTCTCGAGCAGGAAGCGGTTCAGGATTCGCTCATCAAGCGGTTTGAATATACTCTGGAAATCGCCTGGAAAATCTGCAAGAAACATCTCGAAGAGGAGGGCTTTGCCGAGGCAGCCACGGGCAGTCCCAAGTCGGTTATCCGTCTTGCTGCACAGAGAAACCTGATTAGTAATCCGGAGGCATGGTTCAACTACCTGCAATTCCGTCAGGATACCTCGCACGATTATTCAAGCGACAAGGCCGAGGCGGTTTTGGATATCGCCGAAGGTTTTTACGAGGACGTCGTTAATCTCTATCGGGGCTTGACTGGTGAATCCGTCTGATTTACAAACCCTTGCCGAACAAATTGCAGTTCCCCTCCCTCATTTGCAGTATCTGCTGGAGCAGCTAAAATTATATATACCCGCGGCTACTGTCTGGGCCTTTGGCTCCCGCGTCAAATGGTCTCACCATCCCGCCTCCGACCTGGACTTGGCGGTTCTCTGCGATAAAGAGACCGCCAAAAAAATACTGCCGAAGCTCAACGAGGTTTTTGTTGAAAGCGACCTTCCGTTTAAGGTGCAGCTCCTCGATTTTAACCGCCTCCCCCCAAATATGCAGGATAATATCAAAAAGAAATACGTTGTCCTGTATCAGCCTATAGTGGGAGGAAAAAAAATTAAATATCCTGTACCCTTGCAGGTATCTTTAGCTAATGTACATGAGAGAGTTGAACCAGAGGAAATCTACTCTTTTATCGAATCTAATGCTGATAATATTCAAACATTCTGGCTTGACCCAGATAAAGTTCGTGGTCGTCATATTTTTGCCGCTATTGAATATTTAATAGTCCTTGGAGCAATCGGTTCTGTTGCATCTATAGCATCCTTATTATGGGCTGCATACGAAAAATTTATTGGACAAAAGAAAAAGTCGAAAAATGATGATGCTGGTTTATACATCTCAATTGAACATCCTGATGGGACTCGATATAAGTTCTGGGTTGGAAAAGAATATAAAGATCGTGAAATCTTTATTCAGGAATTCGCTAAGAAAGTCGAAGAGGTTCGGGAACACCCGGATACCCCAATGAAGACAAAAGAAGTTATTTCTAAAATTATACATAAAGATGTATGGTCACAACGTAAACGACTTTCAATAAAGAAAGCCCGAAGACCCACAAAAAAATAACATCGAGTAAACCATGCCCAGCAACCGTTTTTTTTCAAACCTCGACAACCTCCCCGGCCTTCGTAACCCGCTTCGCAGGGCAAAGATTGGCTGATACCTTTTTCGTTTGTTAAACAATGCCAGATAACCATTTAGCAAATAATTCATTCAAGCACTCAAGTTTGGCCTCATCAATCGTCGGGTAAAGCACGCTTACTGAATCGGGGATAGCCCGTATGTTGTCTTCTATCTACCCATGGACCGAGACCCAGCAGCCGGGTCCGCGTCGCAGAGAATATGGTGCACGATTAGAAACACAACGGCGGCTACGATGATGATTATAGTCCACTTGATAATATCACATAGCATCTGTTTGCCGCCTAAACGCAACGCCTCTACGGCATAGGATTTGGACTTGTGCAAGGCGGCTACAATTTTAGGGGGTTTATAATAAACATAAAGAAGAAAACCACCCGTGCCGATAAAGCCAAGAGCAAACACAAAAAATATGGACCAAGTGTCGCGGTCTGGATCAACAACACCGTGATAAAAAGCTAAAATTGAAATAAACCCACAAAAGAGAGCAAGCACGATACTAATCGCAATTGCTATAACTCGTATAGTTTTCATTGTTCACTCCTTTACGGCCTGTTAGTTAATAGCCGGGGGTAATAAATCCCTGATTCTGATACAATGATTTTAGACCGCGGAGAGCGAAGTTAATTAGTCTGCCTGATTTGGCCTCATCTTTAAGCTGTTTTTTAAGCATGCGATTCTCACGGCCTACATACGAATTAGAAAACGCGAGAATATTCGCCATGTCCATCATCTCCTGTTCATACTCACCAAACACAGACATACTCCGCGTCATAATGGTAAAGCGGCAGGGAAATTTAACTGATAATAACGCCGGTCTATACTTTGGGTGGATATCTATTACATCACCTTTTACTATATGAAGCATCTTCTGAAGATTCGACTTGGCTCTTTTTAACGTGATAGGAAAGTAAACTGTGCCTGTCGCCGACAGCACATCGCTTGCCAGAAAATTAAACGCGCGGGTATTATCGAAAGAAAATGGAGCGGTGTTGGGGTATTCGCCGAGTATAGCTTCCATAGTCCCGACAACGGTACTTTTACTGGATGCTGTCATGCCAATGAAAAGCATTAGGTTGTTATGAGATATGTCCGGGACACAGTTGTAACCTATCCATTCACTAAGCAACTGGATTTTCTTCTGGTCCCCATTAAACACGTCTTTTATATAGCCGTTCCATAGCTCTGACTCAGCGTTCTGGTCGAAATCATAGGGTAATGAGTTCATAGTAAAAAAGTCCGGGGTCGGCGGATATAACACAATCTCACCCTTCACGTATTTATCAATATCGAGAATCCCGTTGCGAAAAGCAAGCAACATACGTGTATTAAGATTGTTCTCGTTCTTGCCAAGCCAGACCGGGGCGTTAGAGTCAACACGGCATAGGCCCTTACATGCATTAAGGATGCGGCAAACTTTTGCTTTGGTACTATTGTAAGTTTTTATTTCTCTGCGTGCGGTTATATAGGACTTGTTGCTTAGATATTCATACAAACCGCCTTTTATCTGGTCTTTTGTCTTATGCTGATAATGCCCGCCCTCAAATTTATAAAACTCGTCTCGACACCACCGCAAAGTTATGCTGCCGCCCACTGTTTTCTCTTGATTAAGCCAGTTGTTAGCAATGGTGATAGGTGAATTGTCCTCGAATATATTCGGGTCTATAGTTGTCATATTCGTTTACCTTTTAGTAAAATTGTCTTGATTGTTCTTGACGGAGTGGTGTTTGCCAGGTGTTGAGGGACTACATCTCGCCAAGAGATTATATCGGCTGAAAACAAGGGATGGTTTATCGGGAAATTGGTTCAATTGTCTATTTTAGCATGCCCCATTTTCCTTGCTCTTGACAAATTAGGTAAGATGGCGAGGTTTACCCTGCCCTACAAACTCATCAGAGTAACCCCTCAATAAACTGAGGGGCTAAATTACCCCCTCCAGACAGACGAGTAAAAGCTTGCCATAGGGGGAGAATCTGCGTAGAATTTCATTTTGGTGGGCGGTGATTTGAACCGCCGGGGCAAAATATTATGGTTTAACAAAGGACGTTGAATCGAAAGGCCTGGTCGTGTAGCCAGGCGTTTAATATGAGAAATACCAGATTAAGGAGAGTTTTATGAAACGAATCCTGTTTTTGATAGTGTGTGTTTCTTTTGCAACCGCTTGCTTTGCCGATTCGGGTGTATCAGGCAAGAATGCTCAACTGATTAAAGCCGCAAAGGACGACAATTTGAAGGCAGCAAAAACCGCCCTGGCTGACGGCGCCGAGGTCAACGCAAAGAGTTCCACTGGTGAAACAGCCCTGATGTGGGCGTCGAAGTACGGCCATACGGAGATTGTCAAACTCCTGCTGGAGAAGGGCGCCGATGTCAATATGGGTACAACCGACGGCGCAACCGCCCTTTGGGTGGCGTCGCATGAGGGCCATTCGGAGGTTGCCAACCTCCTGCTTGAGAAGGGAGCCAATGTTAATGTGAAAAGGACAACCGACAGCGTAACTGCCCTGTGGGCAGCGTCGAGGGAGGGCCATGCGAAGGTTGTCAAACTCCTGCTGGAGAAGGGGGCCGATGTCAATGTGAAGGATACAACCAACGACGAAACCGCCCTGTGGGTGGCGTCGAAGGAGGGCCACGAGGAGGTTGTCAAGTTACTGCTGGCGGCGAAGGCCGATATAAATGTAAAAGCCAAAGATGGCAAAACGGCGTTAGGGGTTGCGAAGCATGAAGGGCACAAAGAGGTCGTGCAACTGCTTAAAAAAGCCGGGGCAAAGGAATGATTTTCTGAAAGCGCCAACGTCTTTGAATAGATGGAAAGTCGATGGTTTAACGGAGATTTCCAGTCCTTTTCTCTTAGCGGTATTCGCGGCGGGTCGTACTCCGAACCCGCCGCGTTTTTGTTTCCTGGTTTAGGTGCGGTGATAATCAGATAATTTGGCGGGGTAAACCCCGCCCTACAAACCACAACTTGACCCCAGATAACGAATTTCTGGGGTCTTCCCCCTTCGCCAAGAGCTACGGCGGGACAGGTCGCTACGCTACGAGAAAAGCTTGCCATAGGGGGAGAATTTTGTAAAATTTGGGGTAAGTTTGATACGCACTTCAACTTTATAGGAAAGGAGTTATAAATGTCTGACTATTCGATGAACCCTGAAGGGGAAAAATTTCAACTGCCTAACAAAGAGGAATACCCAAAAGAACTCAAGAGAGTGGAATCGCTGGCAGAGGCCGCCCGCAAGGAAGGCAAAGAAATCGTCGTGGTAATGGGCGTTGGGTTCGTCGGGGCGGTGATGGCGGCCATAATAGCAGACACGGTCGATAAGAAGACGGGTAAGTCCAGCAAATTCGTCATCGGCTGCCAAAGGCCGAGCACGCGTAGTTACTGGAAAATACCGATGCTCAACGAGGGCCGCTCGCCCGTCAAGGCGGAGGACCCGGAAGTTGACCCGATGATAAAGCGGTGCGTGCTGGAAAAAAAGACGCTCATCGCGACGTATAACAGCGACTGCCTGAAACTGGCGGACTGCGTGGTTGTTGACGTGCAGTGCGATTATACCAAGCATGACCTTGGGAATATGAGAACTGGGGAGGTTGAGATGGGGGCACTGGAAGCGACGATGAAGACAATCGCCGAGAGAGTGCAGGCGAATTGCCTGACGCTGATTGAGACGACGGTCGCGCCGGGGACGACGGAGTTTATCGCCTGGCCGATTATGAAAAAGGCGTTCGCTGCCCGCGGTATAAAAACGGAGCCATTGCTCGCGCACAGTTTCGAGCGGGTTATGCCGGGCAAACACTATGTTTCGTCGATTCGGGATTTCTGGAGGGTTTGCTCAGGATGCAATGAGGAGGCGAGGAAGCGGGTTGAGAAATTCCTGCACGAGGTTTTAAATACCAAGGATTTTCCGTTGACGGTTATGGACAGGCCCATCGAATCGGAGACGACGAAGATAGTTGAGAATTCATTCAGGGCGACAACGCTGGCGTTTCTGGATGAATGGAGTATGTTCGCTGAGCGAAACGGCGTTGACCTGATTAAGGTCATCAATGCCATCAAGATGAGGCCTACGCATAATAATATGATATTCCCGGGGCCGGGTATAGGCGGTTATTGTCTGCCTAAAGACGGCGGGCTGGGCTACTGGGCGTATAAGCATATTCTTGGTTTCGAGGATGATATATTCAAGATGACGACCACGGCGATTGACGTCAACGACACCCGCGGCCTGCACGTAGCGGAGTTGACTCGCGATGCGCTTCGCAATATGGGCAAAATGATAGCCGGCGCAAAAGTGCTGCTTTGCGGGGCGAGCTACAGGCAGGACGTCGGCGACACGCGGTACAGCGGCTCGGAAATTGTCGTGCGGAAACTGACGGAGATGGGAGCAGAGATGCAGGTCCATGACCCTTACGTCGAGCACTGGTATGAATTAGAGCAGCAGAACGTATATCCCTCGCCGGGACATTCGTGGGCGAGATTTTTCCATAACCAGGAGGATTTGGTAAATATCAGGGTTCAAAATAACCTTTCAGCAGCGATTAAGGGCGTCGGTGCGCTGATATTAGCAGTACCGCATCAGGAATACCTGAACCTTGAGCCGAAGAAAATAGTGGCTTGGGCAGGCGGGCCGATAGCGATAATCGACTGCTTCGGGATACTGAGCGATGAGCAGATAAAGCAATACTTTGCGCTTGGCTGTGAGGTCAAGGGGCTGGGCAGAGGCCATATACAGCGGATAAAAGAAAACGTCCGCAAATCAGGTTCGCGATAATAAAAAATTAGGCCGCATTACAGTGACTTTGGAACACCAACAAAAGTACATAAGCATATTTGTATATGTTGGTATAGCTGTCGCCACGCTTGTCGCATACGAGCCGATACGACACAACTACTTTGTCAGCTATGACGATGACCTGTATATGAAAAACCCCGCCGTAACCGGCGGGATAACTCAAGATTCGATAATCATCGCGTTCACAAAACTATACGCTGCGAACTGGCACCCCCTGACGTGGCTCAGTCACATGCTGGATTACCGGCTTTTCGGACTAAATCCAACAGGACATCACTTAGTCAGCGTCGTGATTCATATTGTCAACGCCCTGCTGCTTTTATGGATTCTCAAGAACATCACGGGGACAATGTGGGCAAGTGCATTCGTCGCGGCGGTATTTGCCCTGCATCCGTTACAGGTGGAATCAGTGGCGTGGATAGCTGAACGAAAAACGGTTTTAAGCGGTTTATTCTGGTTTCTGACAATGGCTACATATATTCATTACGTCAGAAAACCAGGATTCGGCCGATATCTCGTGGTATTATTAGTATTCGGCCTTTGTATTATGACCAAGCCGATAGTCATTACACTGCCTTTAGTATTGCTTCTGCTGGACTACTGGCCATTAGACAGGATTCAATGGGGACATCAGCAAAACAAAAAGGCAAGGAGCAGACCAGACCAAAAAACAATCGGATGGCTAATTGCGGAAAAAACGCCTTTGCTGGCAATGTCGGCAATTTTGGGCGTTCTAACCGTTATCGCGCAGCAATCCGGAGGAGCTATCGGCACACTGGATAAAGTTACATTAGACCATCGAATAGCCAATGCGTTGGTCTCTTATGTAAAATACATCGGCAAACTGGTATGGCCCAGCGACCTGGCTGTTTTCTATCCGCCCTCGCATTCAACCTTATTAAACACTACAACGTTGATTTGTGCTTTTCTATTCATCCTGATATCGGCCATAAGCATCTATATTGGGCGCCGCAAAAAATATATAGCCGTCGGCTGGCTGTGGTTTGCGGGCACGCTCGTTCCAATGATAGGGCTGGTTCAGGTCGGGGACCAGGCGATGGCCAATCGTTATATGTACCTGCCGATGCTGGGCCTGCTTATTATCATTGCCATGGCAGGCAAAGACATAATCGCAAAGCTGCCCCAATTAAAAACCATCGCGGCCATAACGGGCGTGGCAGCGGTATTGAGTTTGCTCATACTTACCCAAATGCAGGTGCGGCACTGGCGGAACAGTATCACGCTTTTCGAATACGCCTTAAGCGTTACGGAAGACAACGCAATTACGGAAAACAGCTATGCATGTGCTTTGTTCAATGAAGACCGTCTCGATGAGGCAGAGCAGCATTTTGGCAATGCTCTTCGTATAAACCCCGGGTTTGACACTGCTCTCATCCACTTAGCCAGAATATATCTGAAAGAAGGAAGGTACGACGAGGCAGTCTCGATATATGAAGAACTTATAAAGCGCAATCATAAAACTGCAGAGCTTTACTACAATCTCGCGATGGCGCTCGGCATACAGAAAAAATATAACGAATCAATAAAATACTTCAATAAATCACTGGAGCTGAACCCGAGCGACCCTGATACTAATAAGCAACTGGGAATTACACTGCTGGCGGCGGGGAAAACAAATGAAGCAATCAGGTACGCAAAACGCGCCTGTGAACTGACGGGGGACAAGGACGCTGAATGTCTGGATGCGCTGGCAAGCGGCTTTGCGGCGGCAGGCAGATTCGCCGAAGCAAAGGCGACAGCCGAAAAAGCGTTGAAGCTGGCGCGAGAAACCGGGCAGAATGATTTAGCAGTCGCGATTGAAAATCGAATAAAGCTTTACGAGGCAGGACAGCCATATCGTGAGAAATAAATGAGATTAAGCCAAAAACACATTTTATTTTCGATTATGGCAGCGCTGGTGGCTGCATCGCTTTTCGCCTATGAACCGATACGGCATAACAATTTTGTCCACTACGATGACAACACATATATAACAGAAAACCCCAACGTAACCGGCGGAATAACACAAGATTCAGTTATCTGGGCGTTTACGAAGCTATACATGGCGAACTGGCATCCGCTGACGTGGCTTAGTCATATGCTGGACTGCGAAATATACGGCCTGAATCCAGTGGGCCATCATGTCACCAGCGTTCTTATTCACACGGCCAGCAGTTTGCTGTTATTCTGGACAATGCGGAAGATGACGGGGGCGATATGGACAAGCGCATTTGTGGCAGCAGTATTCGCGCTGCACCCGCTTCACGTTGAGTCGGTGGCATGGGCAGCGGAACGCAAAGACACGTTAAGCGGTCTGTTCTGGATGCTGACTATGTTCGCATATGCGCGATACGCTGAGCGGCCGAATTTCACGAGGTATTCGCTTGTGCTGCTCGTGTTTACACTGGGGCTTATGTCCAAGCCGATGGTCATAACGCTGCCCTTTGTGCTTTTGCTGCTTGACTGGTGGCCATTAGACCGGCTTGCGCGGTTCAAGAATAAAGCAACCGCAGCCACGGCCCGCTTCCAAAAAGCAACTATTCTGCGACTGCTAATTGAAAAAGTCCCCATGCTTGTGCTGACAGCACTTTCAGGAGTTATAACCATAATCGCGCAACACAGCGGAGGAGCGGTCGCCACGCTGGAGCACATATCATTAGATTGCCGTATTGCCAATGCGTTCATTTCATATATAAGCTACATTGGTAAAACGCTTTGGCCAAGCGGGCTGGCAGTACCATATCCGAATCCCCATAAAAGCATTTCGGATACAGTATCGTTAATCTGCATATCACTATTTGTGCTGATGACAGTAATCAGCGTTTATGCCGGAAGGCGAAGAAAATACATTGTGGTCGGCTGGCTGTGGTATGTTGGAACGCTCGTTCCGGTGCTTGGACTTATTCAGGTCGGCGAACAGGGAATGGCCGACCGGTACATGTATGTGCCGATGCTGGGTTTGCTGATTATTATCGCGTGGTTTGTCAAAGACGTTGTATCCAAACGCCCTCACTGGAAAGTAATCGCCGCGGTGCTGGCGGTGGCTGCACTGTCTTCAATGGCTGCCCTTACGCGAACCCAGGTAAGATACTGGCAGAATGACCTCACACTATTCGAACACGCCCTGAAGATTACCAAAAACAATACTATTGCAGAAAACAACTACGGATGCGCTTTTCTCGCCGAAAAACGCCTCAATGAAGCTGTGCTGCATTTTAACAACTCTCTGCTCCTAAATCCTTTATATACCAACGCCCGCAACAACCTGGGCAATGCTTTTATGCTACAGGGCAAATTTAAGGAGGCCATAGAGTGCTTTAACAGTGTTTTACAACAAGCTGGTGATTCAGCGAAAATACACTACCAGCTTGGTGTGGCGATGAGCGAACAAGGACAATTTGACGACGCCGTAAAGCATCTTGCCAAGGCCATAAAACTTGACCCGATGTATCCTGATGCCCAAAACAGAATCGGAGCCATATTGACCGTGACCGGCAAATCGGAAGAGGCCATCGGATATCTTAAAGAAGCTGTGCGGATAAATCCCGACGAAATGGAAGCTTACGCAAATCTCGGCATGGCATACGAGCAGTTGGGCCAGTATGAAAATGCAATAAAAAACTGGACCAAGGCGCTGGAGCTGTCACCCAACAGTATTGAAATTCTCAACAACCTGGCCTGGATACTTGCTACAGCCGACGTACCAAGTGTGCGGGACGCCCAAAAAGCAATCGGGTATGCAAAACGCGCCTGTGAGCTGACAGCGGACAAAGACGCTGAATGTCTGGATGCACTGGCAAGCGGCTTTGCGGCAGCTGGAAAATTTGACGAAGCAGTGAGGATTGCCGAAAAAGCGTTAAACGCTGCGAGGATTTCAGGGCAAGAGAATTTGTTCGTCGAAATACATAAACGGATGGAACTTTATCAGGCAGGCATGCGTACCAGCGGAAATAAATGAGATTAACCCAAAAACAAATTGTCTTACTTATAAGCTCAGCGATTGTGATAACGACGCTTGTCGCTTATGAGCCGATACGGCACAACGGATTTGTGAGCTATGATGATGCTTCCTATATAACAGAAAATCCCAACGTAACGGGCGGGATATCGCTGCAGTCGATTAAATGGGCATTAACAAAGTCGTACGCGGTAAACTGGCATCCGTTGACATGGCTCAGCCATATGGCGGACTGTCAGCTTTTCGGGCTGAACCCAACAGGTCATCACTTAGTCAGTGTTGCGATTCATATTGCCAACGCCCTGCTTGTCTTCGGTATTTTCAGGAGTTTGGGCGGGGCAATATGGTTAAGCGCATTTATCGCCGGGGTATTCGCGCTACATCCTATACAGGTAGAGTCGGTGGCGTGGGCGGCGGAACGGAAAACGGTTTTGAGCGGGCTGTTCTGGCTGCTGACAATGGCGGCGTATATTCGCTACGCAAAAGTGCCTCGATTAAACCGGTATCTGTTAGTGTTAGCGATATTCGGTCTTTGTATTTTGACCAAGCCGGTGGTTGTAACGCTGCCTTTCGCGCTGCTATTGCTGGATTACTGGCCGTTAGAACGGTTTCAATGGGGACATCAGGTAGAAGCAAAGAATGGTAAAACGAATCATAGGTCGCCTGTATGGCTGATAGCGGAAAAAACCCCGCTGCTGGCGATGTCGGCCATATTGAGCGGAGTGACTTTCATTGCGCAACGAGGAGGAGAAATAGTCCCGACGCTGGAGAGATTGCCGCTGGAATATCGAGTTGCGAATATGTTTCTTTCCTACATAAAATACATTGTCAAAATGATATGGCCAAGCGGTCTGGCAATATGTTATCCGCACCCCCGCGCGATACTTTCAGATGCTCCCGTAGTGATATGCATAATACTGTTTATACTGCTGACGGCTGCCAGCATTTACGCGGGCCAGCGAAGAAAATACGCAGCGGTCGGGTGGCTGTGGTACGTGGGGACGCTTGTTCCCGTGATAGGGCTGGTTCAGGCCGGCGCACAGGGAATGGCAAATCGTTATATGTATATCCCGATGCTGGGCCTGCTGATAATTATCGGCTGGGCGGTCAGGGATTTTACAGCCAGCCGGCCGCGAGCAAAAACGGCAGCAGCAGTAATGGGAGTATTAGTGTTGTTGTCGCTGCTTATACTGACCCGAATGCAGGTAAAGTACTGGGAGAATTCCCTTACGCTGTTCGGACACGACATCGAGGTAACAAAAGACAATGTTCTGGCGGAAAACGGCTACGGATGCGCTTTGTCCGAACTGGGGTTGCTTGATGAGGCGGAGAAACATTTGCAAAACGCGGTGCGGATAAGCCCCGCATATTCCGAGGCCCGTAACAATTTAGCGAGTGTTTATCTTAAGAAGGGGATGCTCAACGAGGCAATCGCCTGCTTTAATGAAATTATAAGGCGCAATGAGGCGACAGCGGACATATACTACAATCTTGCCGCGGCGCTGGAAATGCAAAAGAAATACGACGAGGCAATAAAATATTACGCCAAATCACTGGAAATGAATCCCGAAGACCCGGCTGCCAACAAGAGAATGGGGATTGCACTATTGGCAGCAGGAAAAACAAACGAAGCAATCGGGTATGCAAAACGCGCCTGTGAGCTGACGGGGGACAGGGACGCTGAATGTCTGGATGCACTGGCAAACGGCCTTGCGGCGGCTGGGAAATTTGACGATGCAGTGAGGATTGCGGAAAAAGCGTTGAATATCGCCAAATCATCCGGCAGAGAGGATTTGGCCGGTAAGATTCGGCAGCGGATAAAACTTTACGAGGCGGGGCAGCCATATCGTGAGCAATAACGGGATTCATACAATCCGAAAATTATTTCGCAATCCCCCGGGCAACAATCTTGAGGATAAAATACTTGACAAAGGAAAATATTTTGTGTAATATATTTGTATAACATCATTGAGCCGGCTACAAAGGTCGCCTACACCAGCGGCGTTCGTAATCTGCTCGGGATGATACTCTAAAACAAGGCAATTTGATGGAACAGGAAATTCTGGACCAAATCGAGCAGGTTATCGGCTACCGATTTTCCAGCCGCAAACTTCTGGCGGAGGCCTTTATGCACGCCTCAGCGGTCGATAAACGGACGCTAAGCAACGAGCGTCTCGAATTCCTCGGCGATTCCGTTCTTGCCCTGGTAATCTGTAAAACCATTTTCGAACGCTCCCCCGACAACCTTGAAGGCGACCTGACGAAAATGAAAAGCATGCTCGTCTCGCGAGGGACTTGCGCCCAAGTCGCCCGGAATCTAAACCTGCACAAATTCCTCAAGGTCGGGAAAGGTATGGCGGGCAGCCAATCGCTCACACATTCGCTTGCCGCGGGCCTTCTCGAAGCCCTTATAGCGGCTATTTATCTCGACGGCGGCTTCGAGCCGGCAGAAACTTTCATCCTTAAAAACTTCGACTACATCATTCAAAAAGCCAGTGTTGAACAGGCACAGGGCAATTTCAAATCCATTTTACAGCAATTTGCTCAGCAGCACTTCAATACGACACCCGCCTATGAGCTTTTGGACGAAAAAGGGCCTGACCATAATAAATGCTTCGAAATCCAGGTTGTGATTAACCAGAGGCATTTTCCCAGCGCCGGGGCAACAACAAAAAAGAGGCCGAGCAGAAAGCCGCTCTCAATGCCCTGATCGAGCTGGGGGTAATCAAGGATTACTGCGAAGAACCGCAACCGGAATAAAACTGTGTTTATATTACCCAATAATCAGCCAGGCGACAGCCGCCAACACCAGCGCCGTTACCACCATAAAGACAAATATCGAGCCGAACAACAGTATGGTTTCTTTAAGAAAGTTGCCCACTGTAACTTTTGGCACCTTTGTTGCCTTATATACCACCGCTATTGCCGCCAAGAGGGGCAACACCAGCAACAATGACCGCGGATTAGTCCCAATCTCCTCGGGGACCCTGAACTGCGCCATAATATCAGCCGCAAGAGCCAGCATATTTATTGCTCCTCATCCTGCGTCTTGCGGAGATATGCCATATATACCGCGTTGACTATACAGAGCAGGTTAAGCAGGCCTGAAGTGCTGGTATATATCTGGCCCATTTCATTAGGCCTGCCAAAAACTGGGAAGCCGCCGCCCCTGGTATAAGACCCGATAATCGCCACCAGCGGTGAATTGGCCATCTGCACTATATACCACAACCTGGCTCCGAATGGGTCAACTACGCCTATCGAGCCGATATAAAGACCTGCCGCAAAAATTGCGACTATCGTTACAAATATTATCAGTGCGCGGCTCGTCTCTTTAAGCACGAGGTATCCGCCGCCCGGCAAAAACCATCCCGCCAGCGCCACCAGAAACATCAGCGGCCAAGGATTTCCCTCTGTTTTATGGTACGACACCGTTATTTACCCGCTCGATTAATATCAGCAGGAACCGCATTCGGCTCGGCCTTCGGCGTATTCACATCCTGCTGCTCTTTTATTTGAACATACTTCATACGATTGACTATGTTTTTGGGGCTGTAATGCGATACAGCCAACGCCTGAGAATCAGCGTATTCGTCCCTGACAACCTCCGACGCCTTGGTAACATCAAATACCTCCTGATAAAGCCGGTGAATAGTCGCGCTCTCGATGCAGTAATAGCACATTCCCGGTTTGAACTCCATTATTTCCCCCTGTTTGGCCAGCGTATTACTATCCTGGGGTATAAGGGCGAATACCTTGTCCATAAGCGACCCTTCCCGTATTGTCCTGTCGAGAATCATTCTGGCCAGCGGATTGCCCTGCGCACGGGCCTTTACCTTTTCAATCTCCTGTGTATCTATCCTGTGAAGCCCGCTTCGTTTGTTCAATACGAAAGGCCGGTCTTTAACTGGTGTCGTATTGGAATCGCCCGCGTTTTTGCCGTAAAGCGTATTAAACCGTTGGACTGCTACCTTCCACCCGGCCGTTGTCGTCAATGTAACAAACTCTTGCGCCCTGGTTTTGGTCTTATCCATCGCCGCAAGCAGTTTAAGGTCATTGGTTATAATTTCTCTTATAGTGTTCGAATCCGCACGTGCCGAGCCATCCTGTTCAAATTGTATGCCGTGTCTGTCAATCCTTTCATCTATACTTTTCGGCTCGGCGGCCTTTTCAGCCGCGACAACCCGCACCAGCATCATATTTTTGCCTTTGTAGCCCTCCGTGCTCATCTCCTGTGCGTCCTTCAACGGGCCAATATTTTCATAAAGTCGCGGCGCCTTAATATCCATCGGGCCAAGCTCGCTGACCTTCAACTGGTCTATCGCGAACAGCACTCGCACAAGTGAGGCCTCCGCCACGCCGGCGCCGCCAGCGTAAAGCGAGCTGAAATTCTTGTCGCTCTGAATATCAGACACGCTCAAAAAGCCCGTCCTGCCGGCGTAAACCCGGACTTTGTGTTTTTCAGTCAATTCCGCCGCCACTTTCGTATAATCAACAGCCGCCTTCTTGAACTGCTCGTCTGTCAGCTTCCCCTGTTCAGCATCCATCCCGGACAAATTGATTTCAGTAAGCGACTTGGCGTCGGCTAATATCTTTTCAGCTTTTGAATCAACCCTCTCCTGGTAAAGCCGTTTCGATATCTGCGACGCCACTTCCACATAGCTGTGGGTTTTCACCACTACGCCGGAATTGGGGTCGTTCGGATCCGAATAATCCCTGTATGCAATAGGCGGCTGTGATGAATGCTGCTGGTAATAATCTTCAGTTTCCTGCTGCGTCAATGGCTTGATTGTCGCGGCAATATCATCCAGCCGAACGGCTATATACTCAAGACAAACCCGCTCGGGAAGCTTATAGCCAAAACCGTACGGATTATCCTTGTCCGGCTCGCCTGCGAAATACCCTTTATATTTGGCGAACTGTTCCGCAACCTTATTCGCTTCCGGCTTGAACGACTCATCCTTGAACGTGCCTGCCTCAAACACAACGTAATTGACGTCGAGCGTTTCCCGGTGAAGGTTTGTCTGGTGGAGAATCTGCGGTATGGTTGTACTCTCCATCAAGCATACCACACCACAGTAATTGACAATCGAACTCATATCAGCAAACGCCTCGAGTACCTGCTCTTCGGAAAGCCGGTATTGTTTTTCTATCGCGCTGATAATCTGGCCATAGCTCCTTCCCTGGAATATCCGCGGTATAACCACTTCGAGCTGCTCTTTCGCTCGCTCAGTTGATGTCTTTATCCCGGCCTCCTCGGCTTCCTTTGTCAGTAAAACCCAGTATATGCTGGGAGGATATTGCTTGGTGTAGATTTCATTTATCTGATTATCCGACACTCCGTAGTCGTCCAGAGTGGCAATTTGCTTTATCCGGCCGATTGATTCGACGGCGGCGGAACGCTCAGGGAAAATCAATTCCCCAAGTAAAATTGACCTCATATCCTGCGAAGACATTTGACGCGGATCCACAGGCCTAAGCACCGATTCCAGGCCCAGTGCCTTTAACGCCTCTATCTGCTGATTAGCCAAAGCCACGTCCTGCCTGGTTATCTTCTTGCCGTTGCCGTAATAGGCGATTACCTTTCCCTGGCCCGTCGTTGCCGAGCTGAAGTAATTCATCAGCGGCTCAATTGTAAAAACAATCATCAGCGCAATGACTACAAAGGCCATTATTTTGCGGTTGTGCTTGCGAAACCATACCATCAAAGTCATTTTGTTGCTCCGAAAATGCTAACCAACGGTTTTTTCAAAGTTGCACAAGTATAAAGAATGGTCTTGTTTTTTACAACCAAAAACAGCCCGGCATTAATTCGCTTCTTTTAGATATTATTTCCCCCTCTAAAACCTTCTCCTCCGCAAAAACAACACCTTTTGACGCAGGTTTTGCTTGACTTGGCAGGGCATTTTTGCTACTATAATTTTGTTGCACGTGCAAACAGGCGTTATCCGCCGACCCCGTTAAAACGGGAAAAACAGACACGATGCAGCAGGGAGACGGGTGACAAAAACGATTATAAATCGCCGTGTCTCCCTTTTTTATTCCGGCTTTTTACTGGATTTCCAGTATATTCGTGAAGAGAACTACCGCTTCGCCGAGGTCGGCATTCGCTTCAATTGTCCCGACAAGCCCGACTTTTTTATCGATAAATTTGCTCAAATCCGTATCCGCAGCCGAGCCGGCAGGTCTGGCATAACACAACGTCTTGCCATTCCCGTCAATAACTTTGTAATACTTCGCGCCGGGCGTCTCTGCAAACAGGGGCGATTCCTTAAGCGTGCCTATAGCCGCGAAGATGCCCTTGTCCTCAATCTTCGAAAGCCCTTCGTTCTTTGCGCCTTCTATTTTTTGCTGGGTCTTGGTGAACTGGTCTTCCTGAACCTTTATCGCATTGGCGACCTCCAGCGAAAGTTCGCACTTCTCAATCGTCTTCAATAATCCAGCCGCGCTGCGTGCCGCCCTGGGGCTTTGCTTGTCGTCTGCAATAACGGCAATCGCCTTCTTCAGCTCAGCGAAGTTCTGGTCTGCTGCCGGTTTTGCACGCTCTGCTTCAACTTTTTCCTTGAGGGCCTGCACCTCACCCATTCTCTGCTCTTCTATTGTAACAACAGGAGTCGGCGAAGGCGTATTCGGCTCATTTGGTGAAGAAACCGGCGCTTTTAATTCTCCCGGATTCGTCGGGAAAGGCGACGCCGGCATAGGATGCGCCGTGGTCGGCATTGCCGCCGAGGTCGTCGTCGCTGCAGGAGTCGGAGCCATCAGCGTTCCAAGAGGTTTGGCATTCTGGCTGCTAACCCACAAATATGCTCCCTCAGGAGGGGCTATCTTGCAGTAACCGTCTTTTTCCTCGCCTACTATGGTTATTTTATCGCCCTTGTTGAGCTTAACCTGCATAGACGTAGAGTGCATCGGCTGAACCTCGTCCGACCCGGCGTAAACGCGAACCGCTTCCCCAATCACCGTTCCGCTCGTATTATTCTGCGGGTCAATCTGGACGTATTGCTTTGAAATCCAGGAATAACTGCCCGCCGGCGGAACTATTTGAAGCCAGCTGAACTTGTTGCCGACGACCTTGACCTTGTCGTCTTTCCTGACCTTGCCGCAATTATAATACTGGGTGCCCGGGCCTGACCGAATATACACGTCGTCGCTCGTTATCCCCGCCAGGAACGGAAACGCAGGCAGATTCAGGGCATTGGCTTCTGCCGCCGGAGCCACACCAACTTGGGCGGTATTACCCGGCTGTGCCGCAATAGCAGGCAGACAAATCGCTGCCACAAGAACAATAATTGAAAATCTCAAATAAGATTCCATTCTTCGACCTCCTAACAAAAGGTTTTTCTCCATAAACGCCAACCACCCCACATAATCCTTCACAGAATGGGGCCACAAATTTTTACCGTTTACAAAACTATCACCGCCGCCGTCCCTTGTCAACTATTTTGTGCTGCTCTTTTGGTATGACTTTGGGGCTTTTTTTCGAACACCGGAAAAATATCGTTTACCCCCCGGGGAAAATTAGGGGCTTAAAATCGACAGACAAACCGGAACCGTCGCAAAAAAGAACGCAACTCTTAAATAATTGCAGAAATATCCCCCCGTACACCGGAGGCGGGTTCAAATCCGGCCAGTTGGAGTTAAGTTATTTTATCCGCCGTCATTTTTGTGTGTCACTCACCTATGCGGATTGTTTTGAACTTTGGTTTATAGTTTGGCTCTGCGATCATCGCAAGATTTGCATCAACTACATAGGTCTTTTCTGCTACTTTGTCGTCGACCCTGTAACCCTTGGGGAAAGTAAGAGCGAAAACCTTGCTATCAAAATTTGGGTCATTTACAATGACATCTGAAGCTTGATAGACGATACGTTTCCAAGGTTTATCTGTATTGTGAGAGGGATCTATAAAATAGGCCTCCATTGGCCACCATATATCTTTAGCCACTTCTTTGAGTTTTGTCACATTTATCGAAGAAGATATCTGCTCATTTCCATCCTTGCCCATCCGCAAATCTTCAAACTTCAACAAGGCGAAACCTCGATTTGGGTCAAGCCACCATCTTTGTGTTAATCCATTTCCCATACAAGTTGCCTTGATACACTGGATATCTCCAAATTTCTCAAAAACTATTTCATGCTTGAGGGGCTCAACGTTTAAATATTTAGGGTTGGAGGCAGCAAGAGCAGACATAAAAGAATTTGGATCGGCAGCGGCATCAAAATTAGATGAAAATCTTTTTGGAAATGGCGCAGGCATATTGCGGTAATAAAAAAATAAAGAAGCTTCTATGCCCGTTATACGACCACAACCTATTAATTGTACCGGTGCTTCCAATGAAATCTCCCCGCTATTTCTCTCAAAAGTATTCCCATCGTAAGAGGTTGAAATTTCTTTACGTCTGGCCTGGACACCATCATAACTAACGGAGTATCTTTCCTCGATGTATGGTGCAGCACCGTTCTCCCATTGCGCAATTTCTTTATGGAAATCAATCCTTGCTTTCCCACTTGAGATATCTCCAAAGAATGCGGTTGTTGAGAAACAGAGAGGTGTTTGTTCCCAAGGTCCTGACGAGGTCGGTCCTTGTTCCACCCATGCGTTTGAATCGATACGAACATTGAGTAGAGAATTCTCCTCTGCTTTCATCGATTGCGCCACAAACTTCAACTCCTCTATCGATAATTCAGAAGCTGTTTCTTCGGCACTAACCATTCTGATTAGGTATAGAAAAGTCAAAAGAAAAAACCAAAACCTTAGATTATTCATAATTCATACGCTCCTTAAATTAAAATTTTCATTTTTCTGCCAAAAAAAGGTGAACTTTATGGTGCACACTCATAATGGAGACCTATTCTCTGTATATCTCCTTCACATGGATCGCACGTGCATTGGCATACAAGAATATAACAATGTTGTGTGCAATAAAATGGAGTTGTTACTCTACAGGCACAGACATAGTTTGAAGGACATCCCGGCGAACAACTGGCACACTGTGCATCGCAGTTAGTTGCTATAAATGAATTGTAAGCACAAACAGCTCCCGCTACGCCCTTTGCGCAAAGTCCACCGCTTTTGGGGTCCTCGTTCCCACAACTAAAGCCCGGATTTTCCGGTAGTGTTCCGTAATCGCACTGTCCACTATTAGTGCACCTTTGTGTGCAGCCAGGGGGGCCGACTGCAGGTCTATCGCAACATTGGTCTGGGGGGCAGCACGTTCCCGCGCAGCAGGTTCCGTTGATTATGATATTATCACATATATAGCCAGAGCCATCTGGAGTATCGTAACAGCACTGCTGAGTACTTTTGTCATAGATTTCACCGTTACAGCATCCCTGGGTTGCGGGGTCATAGCATGCGCCGTTACAGCAATCTTTATTCGGATCTGCTTCATTGCAAGATTTGCAGTTACCATCTACGCAGGTTTGGCATGCGCCACAGGTATACACCCAGTTATCATTTACGCAACCCATACAGCCGCCTTTAGTCTGAATCGCCCCGCCGCAACATGCCTGGGAACTAAGGTCATAGGTTACGCCGTTACAGCATCCCGTGGTACTAGGGTCAAAACATGTTCCGTTGCAACACTGTTGATTACCGCAGGTCCAAATATAACATCCCCACTCATCCAAGACATCATCATAACCCCAGCTATAGCATACCGGGCAAGGCGGATGGCCACCACCACCACCAACACCGAAGGCATCATTAACAAGTATTGTTATAAATAAAACCATGCTTGTAATAATATACGTCCATAAGGTCTTTTTTGTAAGCAGCATTATCATTAGTTGTTCCCTCCTTCGGCGGTCAATTCGGCAAGTTTGGCTTTAACAGGTGCAAGACGGTCATCATTAGGTCTGGCTGTTTCAAGGAACTTCTTATAATACTTCGCAGCAGAGGCCTTATCACCTTTTTCCAGCATGATCCCGGCAAGTTTATATGCCGCATTTTTAATTGCATAACAGTTGGGGTAATTAGTCAAAATTGCTATGTAGGCATCCTCTATTAAAGGATTTACCCCTTCTTTCGGAACTCCTTCCTTATCTCTAAGCTTTTCGTAACAGCCGCCGATTGCCGCCTGTATCCCGCAGGCGTGTTCAAAATCAGGCCAGTTGTCGAGGACTTTTTGATAATTATTGATAGCATCCGTCCACCTGTGCATTTCGTGATAATTAATGGCAACGTAGAAGTACAAATACACGAGGTCGCTGGTAATCGGCAGACTGTTGTTTTGTATCCGCTCCCATACATTCGCGCATACCTGGTGATACAGCATTGCCTTATCCGGCTGATTCTGGTCCCTAAGCTCCTCTGCCTTCTTATAACAACCCATAGTAACCCGGCCCAGGCAGTCGCCGGCGTAGAGATTCTGTTTGAAGTCAGCGATAAAATTGTCCAGCAGTGTATAAGCCGAATTTACGTCGCCTGAATCGAGAACGTCGCTAAAAATCCTTCGCCGGACATCGAGAACGGCCCTGTCCGCCTCGTCCGTTCCCGGGCAATCATTTACTATCCGGGCGTACATCTGCTCTGCCTGTGAACCTTTATCCGGCCGCTCTTCGTAGCCGCAGGCAATCCAGTAAAGTTCACCCGCAAGCTCAGGTCTGCCTTTAAGGTCAGTTATCATAGTTTCAATCGCGGCATCCGTTGCGGCCTGATTCGGCTCCTGTATCAATTTGAAGATTTTCATCCGGTATGCCAATCGCTTCTGGTCCCATTCCGCCTCCTGACCATAAGGCGTATCGCTGAACTCCTGCATTATTTTCTGATATACGCTGTTGGGCGTGTCGTACCAGCCCGCCCTGTTAATCGATGTGCCTTTTTTCCACTCATATTCCTTGCTTATCCAGTAAACCGCCTCCGCCAAGCCCGAATCGCCCGCAAAATCAGTCATCAGCTTATCTATTGCGGCAACGACCTCTGTATCGGTTGTCTTGTTGATAAGCGAGCAGACATTCGCCCTTGCCGTCCACAATTGAACCTCTTTTGAAAATGAATCAGACAGGGAGTTATTATCTATGTGGGCAAGAGCGTCTTTTGCCTCGCTATATCTGTGCTGCCAGGTAAATTCCTTGCCGATATGAAATAATGCCACCGGGAGGTCCGATTCGCTGTTGAAATCAACGGCCATAGAATCGGCCTGCTGCTGAGCAGGAGGATAGTTCTTTTCTTCAATAAGCGTAAGGGCATTCAGCCGGGCCAAACCTAAACGGGCCTTAACCGACATTGGATTATTCGGCTCTTTATCAACAACTGCACGGTATAACCTATTGGCGCCATCGTAATTTCTGTCCCAGGCGCACTGGTTTGCGGCATCCGCAAGGGTCGAGGCCGAATTCGCATTATTGGCATAGCCGGCGATAAGCTTATCAATCGCTGTATTAGCGTCATCTAATTTGCCCAAATTAACCGATGAGATAGTCTGTGATTTTGCCTGTTCAATGTTTGCAGGGGTACTTGCCGGTTGTCCGTGTCCGACGCCTGCCAAAATAAGGGCAATAATCACAAGAACGACGCAAATGGGAAATGATGAGATTAGAATGATTCTTTTAGCCATTGGGGTTTCCTCCGATAAATCCTGCGTATACATTTGTGGGGTGTTGACCGGCGTTTACTTGAACTTGCCGAATTGCGACTATTTCTGGAACTTTGGGTAGTGTCATAAACATAGTTCTCCTGCTTCTATATCAGAAGGCGACTGACCAATGCTAATGTTGATGAAAAAAAACGAATGATTTTGCGCCTGTTATTCGTAAGCCCTTACAGGGGCAGTGGTTACGATAGAAAAATTTTACAAAAAATATCATCGAGTGGCTATTGCAAAATATCAGCCGGCCAGACGCGAATATGCCGCTTCCATCATCAGCAAAAATGCCTGCGCCTCGGTGCTGGTTCCTGACCGGTCAAACAACGGCGAGCCGCACGCCCCCTGCACAACGCCATACTCGTCAACTTTGCTGTGTGCGCCCGTCCGCATCTTGTCCGCCGATTTGAGGTAACTATCTTTCAGCCAGCCGGACTTTACCCCCTTGTAAATCGAATACGCCAGCATCTGCGACAAATTGGTCTCGACAAACGTATTCGTATCGTCAACCACGTCGTGAAACAGCCCGTCAGGCCGCATAAAAGAAATACAGCCGTCCAATAATTCCTCCGTATAGCCAATCAGCTTTTTGCGGTCATCTTGCTTATCCTTCGGCAGCGTATCGATTATCTGCGCCATTCCCGCCGCGCACCAGCCGTTGCCCCCGCCCCAGCACGCTTCATGCTTGAAAACCTTTTTCTTGTCATCCCATATATGTGAAAACAGCTTCTTTTCCTTGTTCCACAAAAATCCCCGGTAACAATCAACCTGCCGCATTGTCTCCTCGAAATCGCCCATAAGAGCCAAAAACGGCGGCGTCATAAACATCGCGTCGCTCCAGATTTCTTTGCCGGGCGTAACGTGACATATCGCCCCGTTTTCAGTTCTCGGCGCCCTCTTTTTGAGATATGTATATAACGCGTCCGCCGCGTCTTTTAGTTTCGAGTCACCGGTAACTTTGTAAGCATACAAAATCGCGGCCCCATTCGAGCCGGGGTCGGTTACCGCGCTTTCCGTTCCAAGCATCGCCACCCGCCCGTCTTCTTTCCTGCGGGTAACGGCCTCTTTACCCATCAGCACAACGATGTCCTTTTCCCCCTGCTCTATCATCGCATGCGATGCCACACCCTGCTCCCAGCTTGCCCGCTGCATACAAAGCATCGCGATTTTGGCTTTCTCAACCAAATCGTTTTTCACTGGTTTTCCTGACTCCGCCCAAGCCATCTTCGAGCTATATCCCCCAGCCGCCGCCAGAATCGGCAACGCCAAAACGTCCCGTCTTCGCATTGTCCTTACCTTTCAAAAACATATTGTTCACTCTTGCTAAAACCGGCTGACAGTAATTATAATTACCCCACTGACAAAAAACAGTTTATTTCATTTTGCTGAAAGGACAATAGCATGCGAACCATAAGAAATCTCACCGTTGCAATAATAGCAGTGGCCTCCATTATGACACAGGGATGCAATGAAAGCCAGCAGGCCTCGACTGCCCCGAAAACATCCGCCAAAGCCGAAAAAACAGTCGTGATGAACTACGATTTAAAAGACAGAGACGCCTTCACCATAATGGGCACTCAAACCCGCATTACATCGGCTGACGAAAAGAATCCGGATACATATACCAAAATCTGGGACGCCTTCGACCAATACAGAACACAGCTCAGACCCATCAGCGTTGAATGGCGGTATTATGGTGTCACCTTCGCGACAGACAAAAAGGACGCCTTCGATTACCTCGCCGGAACGCCTGTTCACAGCGATGCGACCCCGCCCGATAAAGCCCTCGTGACCCGCAATATCCCCGCCGCCAAATACGCCGTTTTCAAATGCACAAGCCAGGATATGGGCAAGACCTATCAATATATATACAGCGAATGGCTGCCCGCCTCACGTTACAAAATAGACAAAAACGCCTGCTGTTTCGAGCAGTATGCCCCACGGGAATGGATGAACCGCCCTGTCTATATCTATATCCCTATTGTGCCAAAATAGGCGATATCATAAAAAGCAGGTAACTCGTTCTTATTGCTTCTAATGCTACTCGCATTTGAAGACCCGGAAAGAATGCGGTTTGATTGTCATTTTGAAGGCCATCTTATCGGGTGCTGGCGCCGCTTGTCCCAATCGCCTCGGCTGGGTCACTATCGCCTCGCCTGTGAGTTCTTCGCCGGTGAGAATGTCCTTCAATTTATTTATTCGCTTGTCCGCCACAATCTTCACGTCAACCGGCTCATCACGGAATGACTCCACGATAAACGTATCGTTGTCATAAACGAACATCGCTACCTGGCTGGGGCCGTCTAATCGAACATACATATCTTTCGCCACCACGGCCCTGATTTGAGTCAGGACTTCCGCGGGCAGGTTGTATAAATCCCCGTAGTTATCGGGAATCGTCAGGATATACAATCGGCTGTTGGCATAATCCGCCGAATGTAAAATCGGATAGCCATTGCCGCTGGCCAGGCAGAAAATCTCCTCCCACGAATCATTAGTAAGGTATTTAATCTGCGGAATCATAATCTCCTGTTTGGACTCACATACCTGGCCCAATCTGCGCTGGAACTGGAATTTTTTAGCGAGCGCCTTTTCGTCGCCTATTCTCAATTCGACGATGTCCTCGATACCTTTGCCTTGCAGCGCCTTATACAACCCGGACGTGATTATGACCGTCTTGCCGTCAACCAACTGCTTTTTGATTTTAGCTACTATTCCATCGTCGAACTTCGCCGACTCGGTCAGGAATATCACATTGGCCTCCGCCGGGAACTCAGGCATCAAATCCATCGGTATCCCGCACATACCAATATAGTTGTGCAGGAAATCCTCACCGACCGAATTATATGGCTTGTAGCTTTTGACCCCGATTGGGTTGCCCAGCTTGCCTAAAAATTTATCAACCAACTCTAAACTATAGCCGGCGGGTCTTGCCATTGAGCTTGGCGCAACTGTCGTGCCGTTACTCAATTTTATCGGCTTCATCATCTCATTAAAATCGAAGCACGTCTGCCCCCCTTGCCAGTCAGCACGGTATTCCTGCGGTATGGGCCTCAGCATCGCGCTGAAGTTAAAAAGCGTAATCTCCGGCGCCTTTGCGAACAGCGTCAGCCACAACTGCTCCGCGTAACGGTCCATATATCGAATCCCGAACGTATCGACCCACCCGCCGCCGTTACCGCCCGGCTTTATGTTCTCGAAATACCGGTATATCTCATAACTCTCATATTGCTGAAGGTGCTGGTCCGTATAAACCGGGTCTCTCGTTTCTGTCCCCGTATATATCCCATCGAAAATCTTCGGCTGCGCCTCAAGGTTAAACCCACAGCCCTGGAAATGCTCGTACCAGTTCGGGTACTTGATTACCATTTTTACCTTCGGATTTACCGCCTTGGCAGGCCCCACCACCAGGTTTCTCGCGGCCCCCTTCATCAAGTCAAGTCGAAATTCCGACCAGCTCTGGTTGCCCTTGGCCTTGATGCACGATTCGCATTTGCAGTTGGTAAAGAAAAAGTCGTCGAGAATAATCTCATCGAATAATTTCGCCGTATATTCCGCTATTTCTTTCACCCGTTTGCGCGATTCGGGCTTGGTATAGCAAAACGTCTGGAAGCGATTGCTTTCCATCACCGTATAGGTAATGCCGCCCGCTACCTCGACGCCTTTATCCTTGAAAAATTTCTTCGCCGCCAATACCGTATTCACATCCACCAGGATATTGTTGCGGCTCGTCTCTAAATAAATCTTGTCGACTTTAACCTGCCTCGATATCTCATCCCAGCGTGTCGCCAGCCAGTTGGCGTCGCTCATCTGGTTCACGTCCCGAGCCGTAGCATAAATTGCCACTTTGAAGTTCTGATACCCCTTAGCCGAAGTCGAAAAAGTCGAACACATAAGAATTAATACCCCCACTGCTAACACTGCAATTGCCTTACGCATACCATCATCTCCATTCGAGCTATTATTTACATGTGTAAAGGAATGAATCATATTGTTTTTTAGTCCGCTGTCAAAGATAAATCCGCGCCAAATTTATCTTTGCTGCTAAAATTGAGGCCGAAAACCCAAGACAAGAAGCTAAAAATTTTGATTCCTCTATGGAGGTATGTATGCGCGTTCGATAGAACGGCAGAGAGCTTTTCAGCGACCGGTCATTTTCTCGAGCTTTTCCGGATACCGATCCCCTTGCACCTTGATGTTGGAGGCGGCGCTTTCGATTTCACGGAGATCGTCTGAGGTAAGTTCGACTTTAACTGCTCCAATGTTCTCGTCCAAGCGATGCAGCTTCGTGGTGCCTGGGATTGGAACAATCCATGGCTTCTGGGCAAGCAGCCAGGCGAGCGCTATTTGAGCAGGTGTCGCCTTCTTACGTTCCCCGATTTTTCCGAGCAGTTCAACCAGGGCTTGATTTGCTTTCCGAGCATCCGGCGTAAAGCGAGGGAGGATGTTGCGGAAATCGGAACTGTCGAAGGTCGTTTTTTCGTCGATCTTGCCCGTGAGGAAACCCTTACCCAGCGGGCTGTAGGGAACGAGGCCGATTCCGAGTTCCTCAAGGGTCGGTATCACTTCCTTCTCGGGGGTTCTCGTCCACAGCGAGTATTCGCTCTGGAGAGCCGTGACGCGCTGGACGGCGTGAGCGCGACGAATCGTCTGCACTCCGGCTTCAGAAAGGCCGAAGTGCTTCACTTTGCCTTGCCGAATCAGTTCCTTTACCGCCCCCGCCACGTCTTCGATCGGCACGTTCGGGTCAACTCGATGCTGATAGAGCAGATCGATTGTCTCGACCTTAAGTCGCTTGAGCGATCCCTCGACGGCCTGGTTTATATGCTCTGGCCGGCTGTTCAGACCCGCCGCACCGGGCCGCGTATCGCTGCCGCTGAGGTCGAATCCGAACTTGGTGGCGATCACCACTTGCTTGCGGAAGGGAGCGAGGGCTTCGCCCACGAGTTCTTCGTTTATGAACGGGCCGTACACTTCGGCGGTGTCAAAGAATGTGACGCCGCGTTCCACAGCGGCACGAATAAGAGAGGTCATCTCCTGCTTATCTTTAGGCGGGCCGTAGGAAAAACTCATTCCCATGCAGCCGAGCCCGATAGCCGAGACTTCCAGGCCGCTTTTTCCCAATTTACGTTTTTGCATTTTTGCCTCCCTGTTCTTGAGTTAACTGGGATTTCCCATATAACCTTGTATATTTCTGCTCAACTACACTGCTGAGACTCATTTTCGATAGAATATCAAATTTGTCGCGAAAATTCAAAATTTTTAACTTTATCTCGAAGTTCTTTAAGCCTCAATTTTAGCAGAAAAGACAAATCCGCATAAATTTAAGATGGTCAGCATTATTGAATTTCTGCCTGCCTTTATGGTATAGTTGCCGCCGAAAGGTGTGTAATGCCGGCTAAATTGAGCGACCATAATCTGCGGGAACCTGTCTCCGCCTATATGCGGACCGATTTCGTCACGCTTAAATACGACGAAACCGTAGCTCATGCCATAAAATCCATCAGGGATAACGCCTCCCCTAAAGATATCCTTTATCTCTACGTTACCGACGAGCATAATCGCCTCACAGGCGTCGTTCCCATAAGAAACGTAATCACCAGCGACCCCCAAACGAAAATCTCGTCGATTATGGTCCGTTCCCCTGTCTCGGTCCTGTATTCACAGTCGGTTTTGCACGCCTGCGAGCTTTTCACGGAATATCGCTTTCTTGCTCTGCCCGTAGTTGATGACGACAACAAAATCCTCGGCATCGTCGATATCAATCTCTTCACCGACGATGTCGTCTCGCTCAACCACCAGCGTCAGCTCGAAAACGTCTTCCAGATGATTGGTGTCCACGTCTCCATCGGCAAAAAAAAGGTTTCTCCGTGGTCGGACTTCAAAGGCCGGTTCCCCTGGCTTTTCTGCAATATCACCAGCGGCATAATCTGCGCCTTCATCGCCAGCCGATACGAACTGCTCATCAGCGAACTGGCCATCCTCGCGATGTTCATCACCGTCGTCCTGGCAATCTCCGAAAGCGTCAGCATCCAGTCAATGGCCCTTACCCTCCAGGTCCTCCTCCAGCGAAACGCCTCCTGGCGGCGCATATTGATAGGTGTCCGCAGCGAATTGCTAACCTCCGTCCTCCTCGGCGCCGGCTCCGGCTTCGTCGTCGGACTTACCGCTTACTCCTGGAAAGGCGTCTTATGGCAGGGTCTCGCCATCGGTCTCAGCATCTGGCTTTCTGTCATCACCGCCTGCCTCCTCGGCGTCATTGTCCCCACCCTCATACGAAAATTCCGCATCGACCCCAAAGTCGCCGCAGGCCCCATCGTCCTCGCCGCAGCAGACATCGCCACCCTCCTCTTTTACTTTTCCACCGCAAATCTCATCCTCGGCTGACAACCTCCAAAGAAAAAAGCCGGCTAAAAAACCGGCTATTCTCAAATCACTAATGTGTATTTCGCTGCGATACTCATTCACCTCCCAATCGGCAGCGAATGTTTCTGCCAGGCATCAAAGCCGCCTTCGAGCTCCATCACAGGATGCCCGTTTTCCGCAAAGAGTTTGCACGCCCTCGCCGCCAGATGGCATTGCTGTGAATAGCAATACACAACGTTGGCCCTCTCTCTGCTCAATCCCCTAAACGAGTTCCACCGTTCCTTCGGAAGATTTACCGCTCCGGGGATATGGCCTTTGCTGAAATCCTCTTTGCCTCGAACGTCAATGATGTTCACATACTCGCCGCTTTCAATCATTGAGTTCAGCTCGACAGGTCCGGTCGTAAATTCGAGCTTCGCCTCGAAAAACTCCACCGCTTTTCTTGTGTCCGTTAGCGTAATCATTGTCAGCTCCTTTCAAATTTGTGCCCATTGCGAAAGGTTTCAAATCTGCTTCTTGTTCTGTTCATTTATACGATTGGCGCAAAATTGTGCTTATCAGGAAATTGCTTAGTCGCCCGCGTTTATTTGAGCAACAAAGAGGGCACATTTAAGCATAACCCTTATCACTCCGGCTAAAACAAAATCGTATTAATAGGTGATGGAACACGGGAAAAAGTCATATCTGTTGTGGGTCGTAACAATGGCGCTGCTATCCGTCGCTGGGGATAGCGCAGCCGCTTCGGATGACTTTTATAAACAGCCGCCTCTTATCACCGATGTTTACGCGACCGCCTACCACTGTGTTTACAATTCCGAACTCCCCGGCACACAAACCATCACCACGACCATTTCAAACAAAACTTATACCTTGAAAGCATCCTTTTTATTCGGCGGCATGGGAGTCGCTATGCAGGGCACGGGCAAAACCGCCCTTGATGGCGATTATATCAAATACACAGGGGGCGCCGGCTGTTTCGCCCGCCTCACAGGACCAAACGCAGGCAGAAACCCCGAAGGCAAATGGGTTATCAATCCGCAAACCCTCCGCAATCGCTACGCCCGGCTGGGCATCACCGACTTTACCGGCTTCGGCAATCTGGCTCTTTTGCATCCCGACTCAGCAACCTATTCAATCGTTTCATCACTCACCGGCTCAACGGGCCAACCCCTTACTCCCTGGTCATCTATCTCCGCCGATTCATTACTCATCCCGCCCGGCCAAACCGTTACCCTTGTCTTCAAAAACGGCGCAACCACCCCCGCAGGCCTCGCCTCCGCAAACTTCATAGTCCAGGACTCAGGCCAATCAGTAAAGGGAAAACGCATTGATATCTATTTGGGCGAAGGCAAATCCGCGATTGACGAATGGAACCGCACAGGCGGCAACCGCTACGTAGATATTTATCCCGTGAGATAAGTTTTTCTATCTCACGGGATTTATCCGCCCGCTGTCAGGCGTCCCTTTCGGGAGTAGCGACTTAAAAATCCTTTGTTGTAACCAATTTACAAACAAGGACTTATGTCGTTTTGCATAAATCTTTTAAAAAATGTTAGTTTTATCTTGACTTACAGGCGTTGTTTGATAAAATTCTAACCCGCTGACCTGCCCTGAGCGGAGTCGAAGGGGTCAGGAGGTTTACCCGCCAGTCAGTTAGGCGGGTCGGCGTAGTAGCGCAGAAGCGCAAGGTTTACCCGCCCCGCCGGTCAATTTGGCGGGCATTTCGCCCCAGGAGGGCAAGGGAGCAGGGACAGAAGTTCCATTTCGGATTTCAATTAAACCAGAATGAAAATATGGATTCCCTGCTGCGGAACCAATGGGGCGGGTTCTCGGGGATCTGCGCTGCGCTCCGAGGAGAGGAACTATGAAACTTCGCTTAACAATCAGTATTCCGAATTGGCTTGACCGTATTTTCGCCTGGCCTGTGCTTTTCTATCGCAAACGCAAATTTGCCCACCCCTACCGCAAAATCCGCCTCACAGAAGGCAAATACGCCCTTGTTGACCCGGGCGATTTCTACTGGCTCAACGATTTCGACTGGGTTAGCAAAAGAGGAACCAAATCTTTCTATGCGGTTCGATTCGATAATGAATGCGCCGATGGGCCGACAATAATTGCAATGCACAGGGAGATTTTGAAGCCGCCTAAAGGCCTTCTTGTTGACCATAGAAACCTCGATGGCCTTGATAATCAAAGGTCTAATCTTCGTCTTGCGACACGTTCGGAGAATAACATTAACGTTCCAAAAAGAAAGAACACCACCTCCCATTTTATGGGTGTTTCTTTAACTAATGGACGAAAAAGATGGGTTGCCAACATCGACTACCACAAGAAAAGGATTTGCTTGGGCAGATTCGATAACGAGGAAGACGCCGCAAAGGCGTATGATGAGGCAGCGAGGAAATACCATGGGGAGTTTGCAAGGTTGAACTTCCCAAAAGCAGCGGGCAACGTGTAGCGTTCAGTTAAGGCAGAAGGGAGAAGTTGAATTTTCCGGAAAATACTTGAACCCCGTCGCTCGCCGTTCATTTGGCGGATTTACACCTAGTATCAATAGGAAATTTTCAGCTTGCCTTCGGCAAAAATTCCGAGGATAATAAATCCGCTGGCGAACTAATCTAATACTGAAAATGAAAAGAGCAGTTATGAAGAAAAATGTGTCTGTTATAATAACTGACTTGGACAATACTTTATTCGATTGGTTTGACATATGGTATAAATCATTCAATGCGATGCTGTCCTTGTTAGTGAATAAAAGCGGCATACCACAAGATAAACTCGAAGAAGAGTTCATGAGTGTCCACCAGAAACATGGCACTTCGGAATACGCGTTTTCTCTGGAAGAGCTCCCGTCTCTCCAAAAAAAGCACCCTGATGGTAATATCCCTATTATTTATAGTGAATGCATCCAAGCATATCGCCAAGCAAGACAAACCGCCTTAAAGCTATATCCAGACGTACTTCAAACGTTATGTGTGCTACGATCAATGGGCTGCCTGCTTGTTGGATATACAGAGTCAATGGGATATTACTCCAAATATAGGATTAAAAAACTAGGACTTGATGGCGTTCTCGATTATCTTTATTCTACTGCTGACCATGATATTCCCAAGAATATTGATCTAGAGAAAACACGAGCATATGGGCCAGAAAGATATAAATTTCAGCATACCATTCATCGACATACACCAAAAGGCGAAATAAAACCTAATCCGGAACTGCTAAATAGAATTATCAAAGAAATTGGTGCTGCCCCAGAACAGGTAATCTATGTCGGCGATAGTCTAATGAAAGATGTGGCAATGGCCCAGAGGGCTTCTGTTACCGATGTATGGGCAAAGTACGGCGTGTCAACTAATGATCCTCGATATAATTTGTTGCGTAAAGTTACACATTGGAAAAAGGCAGATGTGGAAAAAGAGAAACAGCTAACCGATGCGGATATTACTGCAAACTTTGTTATAGAAAGTTCTTTTAAGGAATTGCTTAATTTATTTAATTTCGTCGAGCATGTTGATGGCTTTGAATCGACCGCACGTTTATGGGAATCAATGGGATATTCGAAAAATGAGCTTATAGGGCATGTAGTAAGTGTATGGGAAAAAACCATCGATGTCCAACAGCACTTTAATGGCCTGTGCCTGCAGATTCGCAATTATGCGATAACGGTTCTTACCGCAATCCTCGGAGCATCTGCTTTATCATTAAAAGAAGGTTATACTGTTACTATTGGGAAAGCGGTAATCCCATTGGCCAGCATATTGATGCTCTTAGGTGCTGTTGCTTGGGTTGCATTTTGGCTTATGGATAGATGGTGGTATCACGTTCTTCTATATGGGGCTGTCAAGCATGGGACTGCTGTGGAGAAATTCATAGATAAAATGATACCACAAATTGGACTCACGCAGCGGATTGGCGAAGAAAGTCCTGTCACTATCCCTTTGTTGAGAAAAAAAGTTCACAGCAACGGCAAGTTTTGGTGGTTTTATGGTCCGGTTTTTGTCCTTCTATTAGTCGCAGCCGTTGCAATCTATCATGTGCACACGGACACACCGAAAATCCCTGCTTCTGGTTCAGAGAATACAGTAGTAAATAACAAAAACGCTTCTGTCCAAGGTGGACAGCTTGATGTGGTTGGTAAGAAATGTCCCGACAGAAATGAGGCCGACCTAAATGCTTCTCCTGAGCATAGTCATTAGGAATTATCAGACCATAATACTTATTTCTTCTGAAATCCGCAAATAAATTGTAAATAGTGAGTCGGAAATGAAAATCTCTGTGTCCCCTGTGCCCTCTGTGGCTAAAAATAATCCGTGAAAATCTGTGCCAATCCGTAGCTAAAAAACTTTGTGTCTTAGTGGCGGTTTGAATCGAGAAACGCCTGCAAAATCTCCGCAGCGGCCAGAGCATCTATTCGGCGTTTTTTCCCTTTGCGGGTCAATCCGCCTTCGCTGTCGCTTCGGCGGACGGGTCTGCCCCGCTTTTGATTTAAAGACCAGTCGGCAAGTTTTCCCTCGGCGGCGAAGGTGCTCAGCCGCTCATCCTGAAAGAAAACGGGAGTGTCAATCTGCTTTTTAATCTGCTCGGCGAACGCCTGGACTTTTTTCGCCTGCGGGCCGACCGAATCATCCATATTCAAAGGCAGGCCCAGGACGAGAGCACCAACGTTTTCTGCCTTGGCGACTTCGATGATTTTATCGATGAGGCAATCGGAGGTGGGAATCGCCATAAGAGGCGAAACGAATGTCTCGGTCTGGTCGCAAATCGCAAGGCCTGTAATCTTGTTTCCGTAATCGATTGAAAGGTATCGCATTTTTTTGCCACAGAGCTATTTAGCCACAGAGAGCACAGAGGACACAGAGATTGCATAGTAAAAAAAGCAAAAGCTAAAAACAAAAAACAGTGTTAATCCGTGTAAATCCGTGTCTAAAAATCTTCGTGTTCTTCGCAGTGAGAACTATAAGAATTTATCCCCGGTGCGTTTCTCAATAAGCTCAAGAAGCTCTTTAAGCCGATAGGCCTTATCGACGGGGCAGACAAGCGTCGCGTCGGGGCTGTGAGCGACAACCATATTTTCAAGTCCTATACCCGCGATGAGGTGGCCTGCGTCCTCGGTTACAAAGACGCTGGATTCGCAATCGAGCAATTCGGATTGTGCTGCGACGACGATATTATTATTTTTGTCGGACTGGATAATATCGGCAAGAGCGGCAAACGAGCCGAGGTCGAGCCAGCGGCAGTCGAGTTTGATGGCGTGGACGCCAGGCGCTTTTTCCATCACCGCGAAATCGATACTTATTTTGGGCAGCTTCGGGAAGAAATCATTGAGTGCCTGCTCCTGGTTCGGCCCATCCCAAGCGGTAGCAATCTTGCGGAGCGGGTCAATAGCGTCGGGCAGGTATTTATTGATAAGGGCGAGGATGGTTTTGGCCTTCCAGACGAAGATGCCCGAATTCCAGAAGTATTTGCCTTCTGCCAGATATCGCCGGGCGGTCTCTTCGCTGGGTTTTTCCTTGAAGCTATCGACGGTGAAGATTTCGTTTTTACAGTTGGGGTATTTTTTCGGTGCTGAGCATTTAATATAACCCAGTTGCGTACTGGGAGATGTAGGGTTAATGCCAAAGGTCAGCAGCCGGTCGGGATTAGCGTTGATGAAGGCGAGAGCGTCTTTGACGGCCTGCTGGAAAACCTCAGCCGGCTCGATAATCTGGTCCGCGGTTACGACGGCCATTGAGGCGTCGGGGTCAACTTTGGCGAGTATCGATGCGGCGAGCCCTATCGCGCCGGTGGTATCGCGGACGACTGGTTCAGAGATTACATTATTATACGGCAGGCCCGTAACTGATTCGCGGACCGTATCAGAATAGCCGGAATTCGTCAGAACGATGATGTTGCGGGCGTCGAAAAGCGGCGAAAGCCGATTGAAACACAAACGCAGGAGGTTCTGGCCCTGGAAAAGTTTCAGTACTTGTTTCGGCCTGGATTTGCGACTGAGGGGCCAGAGGCGTTTGCCAGTGCCGCCCGCCATAATCACTGCGTAATTCATAGTTCGACCTCGCTCACTACAGGTATTTCGACCCTCGAAACAGACCTAAGACGCCAGACCACAAACACAAGACAAAAGACACCAGACATAAGACCTAAGACCACAGACACAAGACATAAGCGTAAGGATACTGGCTGGATTTTAACACGGCGACGCCAAAAAACAATAGTAACCTTGCGTTAAATCACAAAGTTTAAACCAATACTGGGTCCCCTGTTGCAGGACCAAAGAAGCAGCAGGCCCCCCGATAGCCAAACCAAAGGAGCATCCGTCGAGGGCAAGGGGGATGAATTTGATGTCAATTCGTTATCAAATAACGAAGTTGGCGTCAAATTCGGTCTTGGCGCGAATCTCGGCGGCAAAATCAGCGTAAGACCTGTCCGAGGTGTATTGGCCTGCTTTGCCCATAAGCGCGAAAGTCGCCTGCTTGCCCAACTCAACCGCGGGCTGGTCATAAGTATTGACGTCCAAAAGGGCGCCGGCAAATGAGGTCGTCGCCTCGAACAGGAATATGAACTGGCCAACGGTATAGGCGTCGATTTTGGGGAAAAGCACCGTTACGCAGGGACGATTGCTCGCACATAAGGCGTATTCGGTGGCCTTTTTCTCGGCGTTGAGCAATTCGCCCATATCTTTTTTGGCAAGATAGGCAAGCTCAGGAGCGGATTTGGGCGGAGCGGGAATCCTGACTTTTCTGCCAAAATCCTGGATTTCGAGCAGCGTAAAAATCTTGTCATTTGGGCCTTCGCGATACAACTGAACCTGGCTGTGCTGGTCGGTTGCGCCGAGGGCCTTTACAGGAGTCGGGCCGACGTGTGCCTCGCCGCCATCGAGGAAGTATTTCTTGCCGAGCGACTCTGCCCAAAGCTGGCGATACCAGTCGGCGAAACTGTAAAGTGCGGAACTGTAGGGCATCATCACGGATATTCTTTTGTTGCGGTTGTAATAGTGGATTTGAATCGCGGCGTTGATTGCGGCGGGGTTTTTGAAGAAGTCGGGTTCCGTTACGCGGGTGTGCATATCTTTTGCGCCGGCGAGAAGCTGGTCGATATTTATGCCCGTCATGGCTGCGCTGAAAAGGCCTACGGCTGAGAGAACGCTGAATCGCCCCCCTACCCCATCGGGAACGACGAGCGTGTGCAGGCCGGCGTCGGTAGCGATTTTGCGGAGCGTGCCTTTTTCGAGGTCGGTGGTCGCGACGACGCGGTCCTTGAGTTTTTCTTTGCCGAAGCGGGTTTCTAACATTTTCTGGACAATCATAAACTGCGAGGCGGTTTCGGCGGTCTGGCCCGATTTGCTGATGACATTGAAGACGGTTTTGCCTAAGCGAGGCGTGATGAAGTCGAGAAATGAGCCGAATTGCGCGGGGTCAACGTTATCAAAGACGAAAAGACGCGGGTCCGCCTGTTGGCGAGATCTCCGACCTTTGCGCTTGTTGTTGTCTAAATTATAGGTAAATGGATTGAGTGCGTTTTGCAGGGCGATATTGCCGAGTGCGGAGCCGCCTATGCCGAAGACGACGAGGTTTTCGCATTTGGGCTTGAAGTGCTTGACTAACGCTTTGACGCTTTTGGCGATTTGCGGGTCGCCAGGGAGGAGGCCATAGCGGGAGTTGCCTGTGAGGATTTCGTCTTTGATTTTGGGAATGAGAGGCGAAGTTTCTCTCGCTAATTCATCTAACTGCTGAGCGGTTATGCCGTGTTCGGGGCCGATTACGTCAGCCATTACATTCTTATAGTAGAACTGAATTTGTTTGCCAGCCATATACATCCTTTCATCATTAGTCCGGTTATAATAGCGCATGTTTATGGAACCAGACAGTTTAGTGCTTTGATGGGTTTTTTCAATGCAAAAAGCAAAATGCAAAAGGCAAAAAGCTGGATCCCCGATTGCGGTTCCTAACGAAGCTTAAGTCGAGGACTGGCGGGAGGATGAGGAAGCTTACGCTACAAAAAATAGTTTCGTGCTTTTAGGGGGATTTTCAATTAAAAACCGGAAAGCGTGAAGACACAAGATGATCAAAGATACTCATAGACGATCACGGTATTGGTGGTGAGCAAGTACCATCAATATCAATTATTTGTGGAAATATTTGGCTATCCCTATGTTTTCCAAAAGGTCGGGAAAATGACTGAACTCATTTTCCCATACCAATTACAATTGCATTGGGATCCTCTATTATAATGTTATACTTCTGGCTGCGCAGCCTGAAAGCACTTTCGCCTCCTTCCAAGTTTGCTACAACTCTATCTCTTGTTGTTATGTCGTCAATTGAACCGTGTTTGTCGATGCTTCCTTGGCTCGCAGTTGCTTTTAAACAATATATCAAATCTGCATCACTTGCGACTGCTACATTTGGGTTATGCGTTGCAAAAATATATTGTCTATTAGATTTAGTTTTTCTGACTGTTTTTACAATCCGCTCGAATACAAATGGATTATCTAGTGCATCTTCTGGTTGGTCTACAATTAATGGATATTCTCCTTCGACCAGAGCAACCGAAAGAATAGCTGTACACTTCGATCCACCTGAAAGGTCTTTCATTGGCTTATATGTTCCCTCATCTACCTTGAGTTCAACTGTAACTGTATCTTTCAATTCCGTAAGCATAATCTGATATATTTTTGACGGGCGGGCCAATTCCTCTTCATCCATAGATCTCGACCATGCATTTTCAATGAAAATAGCCGCCTTATTCTCAGCTATTCCCGACATTTGTTCAAACTGCTTCGCATTTTTTGCTATAATTAATTCACCTAATTTAACCGGTGTCATCTTTAATGCAATTTGATCACATTGCTCTTTACGTAATCCACTTCCTTTTGCAATATCATGAACTAAATTTACGAATTCTGTTCTATCATTCATTTGTTGTACGCCAATTTTCACAAAAGATTCCAATGACTCGCTGATTTGATTTGCTTTTCCTAGACGCTTCTCAAAGATTTTACCAAAACACCCTGTATAAGCAGGAATAAATGTATTTAAAAATGTTTGTTCAAGTGCAATCTCTTCTCGTCTTGCAACCTTTGCATTATTTAACTCTTTTTCTGTGCCTTCGATAGCTTGGATACATTTATTCAATTCAGAAGTCAATGCAGACGCATTTTTCACTCCTGCGGATTGAATTACATTTGTGTATTCTTGTTTTGCTTTATCATATTTTTGTCGCCATCCAATGATATAATTTTCCAGCGATTTTTGTTTAGTATGAACGGCTTTTTTAAGAGTTTCTCCTGCAGATGCAAAATCTGTGCTCAATTTAAGCAACTCTTCTCTTTCTTTGTTTATCGTTGAGGCATTAGGAGTTTTTTCCTGCTTATTTGGCAAATATTCTTCAACATTAATTTCCTCCAATGGCTGAATCACCTCTTGCACCAATTTATTTAATCCTGTTTGCATCTCACGGAGTTGTCGTTCTTCTTGTTGCCATTGTGGAAATGTCTGAAGAATTGGCTCTTTCACTTTGCTATCTAATAACTTTTTCTTTTCTACAAGCTCTTTTATGCTTTTTTCAAGTGGCTCGATTTTCAGTGCGGTTATATATTTTCCATCAAGTTTTTTCAGTAAACCTTTAGCTTCTAATCGTATTCTTGCAATTTCTGTACGTTCAGGATTAAGATCTAAAAACGCATCAAGCCAATCTAATAAAGCTGGAAGATTGTTACCCAATTGTGCGATTTCATTCTGACTATATACGTGACATGGGAAAATATCATTTACTTGATAACCCGCTTTAGTTTCTGTATCACCATAGAAAACTTCGGGGCCGCGATCTAAATCACTTAGTGTGCGTTGTACTCTATATTTTTCACCATTAGATGTTTGTATATAAACTATCACAGTCCCGCCGTCTCCGAGACATGTGCGAGCTTGCATCATATCTAAAGATTGTTGATTTATTTTTTCGAGTGGCGATTTGATTCCAAGCGCAAATTTAATTAGCTCAATAAGAAGAGATTTGCCGACTGCCTTTCCCCCTACGATTGAATTCATATCAGGATGAAAGTTAAATAGGGTCCCATCAAAAAAACCCTGACTTACTCCCAAACATTCAATCCACGCATGGGTTTTAACGGGATATTCGTCTTTGAATCGTATTCTCATGTCAGGGTCATAAAATACTTGTTTAAGCGCGCCTATACCGAAATCACCTAATTTAATGTATGTATATTCTCGCCCAATTTCTTCTATGCTATGCGCATCGGAACCTGCTACGCATCCATATCGTTTCTCATATCCGGCTATTTCGCCTCTTGCCAATTTGAGTAGCTGCATATTATTTGAGCCCAATTCCAGCCCTCTAAGATAGGGTGAGTTATAAGCATCAATCCGAGCTTGGCCTTTTTGTTTTAGAATTTCAAAAAAACCCGTTCCTCTTGAATTGGGATGTGGCGCAATCGCAACGCCACCTTCTTGTTCAATAGATTTAAAAACCTTCTCAATTGAAAGCTGACCCCCTTCATGGTCTTTTGCGATGACTTCTGCATTTCCTTGTTCAGATTCCTTTATTCCTATCCTTACTAGCCAATTTTTTATATCTTCTGTGCTCTTATTCGGATCAAATATTGCAAGGACGTGCCCTTCTTTCGTACTGACTTCAGTTCCAGGATATATAATGATTTCATTTGTTTTCCCAAGTTTTTTGCATGCCTCTATGTTCTCAACGCTGTTATGGTCTGTAATAGCAACAACTTCAATATGTTCACTCGCTAATTTTGTAAAAATCTTCTCCAATTCTTGTTCGTTTCTTTCTCCTTTCCAACACTTCGATGCAGGTGTGTGAAGATGGAGATCTGATTTGTAGAATCTCGCCCCTTTGGTGATAGTCGTCTCATTGCTCATATAAAACCCTCCGAAAAACTAATGTTCTATAACTACTGTTCATTCGTCTACCCAAACAAAACCAAGGCCACCCTTATTTTTCAACCTGCCCCGGGGGGATAGCAAAAGATGCATCCCACCGGGTAAACCACACTGTGGGATAGCAGAAGACGCATCCCACATGGTAAACCACACTATGGGATAGCAGAAAATGCATCCCACCGGGTAAACATCTCATAGGATAAATTCTACCCTTAATTTGGGTGGAAACAAGGGGAAGCGTTAAGAAATGTTAAATATCCAATATTAAATGTTCAATGTCCAATCCGCCGGAAGCGTCAATAGTTGAACAAATCGCGAAGTGAATAATTTTTGCCTGCGGCAGTATTGAGGGCATTGAGGACTTTGGTCTGGGTATTAAGAGTCAGTCGTCTGCCTTTTGCGGCACGCGAGACCATTTTGTGCGTAAGCTGGTGCGTTGAGGCAGCGACAAGGTCGTGCGACTTCAAATTCAGCTTCGCCAAGATTGCAGCAATCGGCTGCGGGCCAAGGTCGAGTTCAGTTCCGTCGTCCATATCTTCATACTATAGACCAAAGACGAAAGACGCAAGGAAGAAGGCAGAAGACGGAGGACAGAGGACTGAGGACGGAAGACCACAGACATGAGGCATAATTTTTTTGTAAATCAGGGCATTGGCCTGTATAATTCCGATATGGCACAGAGCAGAATAAAATACGGAATCTGGGTTGTCGCAGTTATTCTGGTAACTGGGTTGATTCTCTACAATAAAAAACAGCCGGCAATCGGAGGACAGAATACAGACAACATAGAACAGAAAACGGATAGTAACGGCGTGAAGACAGATAGCAACAGTCAGCCGACATCTAAATCCACTATACAGAAGCCCACCTTAAACGAAATAATCCGCCGGGCCACAAGCTGGGAACCCACTTTTACCGAATGGTACGGGAAAAACGCGCCGGATTTCACCGTTATGGATATCAACGATAAAAAGCATACGCTGGGCGAATATAAAGGCAAAACTGTGATGCTGACGTTCTGGGCGACATGGTGCGGGCCCTGCGTCGCGGAAATACCGTATATCATTGAGCTGAGAAAGCAAATCGGCGAAGACAAACTCGTGATTCTGGGCATATCCTACACCGACCAGAGGAACACCCCTGAACGCGTCAGAAAGTTCGTCGCGACAAACCCGGCTATCAACTATCCCGTTACCGCGACCAACCAGGCAATTATGCCCAGACCCTACAATCTTATAGACGGCATACCATGCAGCTTCTTTATCGCTCCCGACGGCAAAATAAAGCTGGCGACCGAAGGTATGATTCCCCTACCACAAATGAAGGCAATCGTAGAAGCAGAACGCTGAAACCACCATTTTTTGCGAAAAATCTATTGGACAACCGGTCCAGCAATCGTTAGAATGCTGGTTTTGGCTAAAATAGAAGCTGTTATGACAATAGAAACAACGAGGTAAAATTATGGCACATAAAAAGGGACAAGGGTCAACAAGAAACGGCAGAGACAGCAACCCGAAATATCGGGGCGTCAAGCTATATGCGGGCGAAATAGCCAAGGCAGGCAGTATCATCGTCAGGCAGTGCGGCACGAAGTTTTTCGCAGGCAAGAACGTCCAGATGGGCAGGGATTATACGCTTTTCGCAGTCAGCGAAGGCAAAGTCCAGATTGCGGGCCGAAAAGTAAACGTCGTATAAATAAAACAAAAGGATTACCGATGAGAGGATGGTCTTTGTGCCATCCTTTTTTTATGTAAAGAAGCGATGAATGTTTGTAGATGAAGCGAAAATCCATGTGAAGGCGGGCGACGGAGGCAACGGCAAGGTAAGCTTCCGGCGGGAAAAATATGTCCCGAACGGAGGCCCCGATGGCGGCGACGGAGGCAAAGGCGGGGACCTCATTTTCCTGACAGACGCGAACCTCGATACCCTTCTGGACTTCGCAGGCAAACACAACTGGCGGGCACAAAATGGGGAGCCAGGCACGAATAAAAATTGTACCGGGGCCAACGGGGATGATTTGATAATCCGTGCGCCGCCCGGAACGCTCATCTACGACGCAGATTTCGACCTGCTGCTTAAAGACCTCAACGAAATCGGTATGAAGGTGTGTATCTGCCAAGGAGGCAAAGGAGGCAGGGGCAACAGTCGATTCGCGACGTCGATTTACCAGGCACCACGATTCGCCGAGCAAGGCGTTCCAGGCCAGGAACGAAATCTCCGGCTGGAACTGAAACTGATAGCGGACATCGGTTTGGTGGGTATGCCCAACGCGGGCAAAAGCACACTGATTTCGCGATGCTCGGCAGCGAGACCCAAAATCGCCCCCTACCCGTTCACGACGCTTGAGCCGGTGCTCGGCATAGTAAAATTAACCGATGAGCGCAGGTTTGTTATGGCGGATTTGCCGGGCCTTATCGGGGGCGCACACGAAGGAGCGGGACTGGGCTTTGAATTCCTGAGGCATATCGAAAGGACTCGTATCATCGTTCACATCCTCGATATTATGCCGCCCGACGGCTCGGACCCGGCGAAAAACTACCGCCAGATTCGCAAAGAGCTTGAAAAATACAGTAAATCGCTCGCCAAAAAGCCGGAGCTTATCATCGCCAATAAGATTGACCTCGACCCAGAAGGCAAAATCGTAAAGAAACTGCGGAAACAGCTAAAGCACCGTGTTTACCCGATTTCAGCCGTAACGGGCGAAGGAATTAAGGATTTATGCGAACTGCTCTGGAAAAAGGCCAAACAGAGAAAATCAGAGAACAGATGACGGAGAACAGAGGACGGAATAATGTCCAATTTCCAACACCCAACATAGAAAGGCCATAAATCCATTGATTCAGCCCCTTATTCTTGGTAAACTAATTGATACAACCATTCTTAAATCTGCACCCTAAAAAGGAGAGTCGGTGATGTCGTTTTTAAAAAAAGAAGCCCAGCCGCGTGTTTGTCCCAAAACAGGTAAAATAATCAACCCGGTTCACAACAAAAAGTGGGCGTGGTGGCTGTTCCCGTTCACGGGTCTGGCTGCATTAATCTGGTTTTTAATCCGCGTGATACCCAAGCCATCGCGGGCGGCGTATCCCTGTCAGCGGGTAGCGTTTCCGCTCGCGTCGGGCTTCATCGTCTGGCTTGTTGGTCTGGCTGCCTCAACCATCGCATTTCATAAGGCAAAACGTCATCTTGTGCGGGCACGCTATGTCCTGGCGGCAATCTGCATCGTCGCCAGCGTCGGCTTCATCTGGGCCGCAATGAGCAGCACAGATCAGAAAATATCATATGGAGCTGACGATCCGCACCCCGCAAATGCCCCAATTGGAGTCGGCAAGGGCGTTCACCCAGGCCGGGTGGCCTGGATTTACGACCCCAATGCCGCAAGTTGGCCCGGCTCAGACGGCAATAATAATCCACCTTACTGGTATTCAAATACCTGCACCAATCAGCAAGTTGTCAATGATATGCTCTCAAAGGCGCTTCGCTCACTGACTGGCAAAAGTACCGACTCTGCCGCATGGGATGCAATATTCAGAAACTTCAACCAGCAAATCGGCAAGGGAAATGTTGGCTATACGCAGGGCGAAAAAATCGCTATAAAAATTAACTTTACGTTGATGTATTCCAATCCTACTGATGGGAATAAACCAGCGTCTCTCCTCAGCGAAATAGACGAATCGCCTCAGCTCACAATAGCCCTTTTAAAACAACTGACTAATGTCGCCGGAGTCAGTCCAAACAATATAAGCATAGGTGACCCCGGTAAAGAAATGCCCAACTACTGGTATAATATGGTCGGCCCCAATTGCCCGGGTGTCGTTTACCTCACAATGCCCGGATATTCTTTTACCGGAAGAACCAATGTCGCATACGACACAAACTCTCCATTCTACTGGAGCGACCCAACTTCTTCCCACTTTAGCGGAGTCACAAATCAGGACTACATCCCAACACACTTTTCTCAGGCGGCCTATTTTATAGACTTTCCTACACTCAAAAGCCACAACGACGGCGGTATCACCGTCTGCGGTAAAAATCACTATGGCTCTCTGATCCGAAACCCCACCGACAGCGGCTATTACAGCACACACTGGACGAGAGCGACAGAAACGCCTGGGATGGGACACTACAGGGCGATTGTCGATTTGATGGGTCATCCCCGTTTAGGCGGCAAAACGCTGCTTGCGCTTATCGACGGCCTATATGCCGGCCGAAGCTGGGATTCCCACCCGATCAAATGGAATATGACCCCGTTCAACGGTAACTGGCCATCCAGCATTTTTCTTTCTATGGACCAGATAGCAGCCGATTCGGTCGCTTATGATTTTATGTACAATGAATGGAATGCCGCAAATCCTGACGACCCAAATATGAACGGATACCCGCACAAATCCGGTGCTCATGACTATCTGCACGAAGCCGCTTTAATTCCCAATCCCCCGTCGGGGACTACCTATGACCCAAACCACAACGGGGGTTTGACCGCAAGTTTGGGCGTTCACGAGCACTGGAATAACGCAACCGACAAGCAGTACACACGCAATCTCGGCACGGGAAATGGAATTGAGCTTACTACAAGCGCGCCTGGCTGGGCAGACCTCAATTATGACGGGTTTGTCGATTTCAAGGACTTCGCCATACTGGCAAAGGCCTGGCGCAGCCATTCAGGCGATACCAACTGGGACGCCAATTGCGATATCTCATCGACACCGGGCGACGGCGTAATCGACGAAAAAGACCTGTATGTCCTCGCCGATAACTGGCTAATGGACTATATTGCGCCCGGGGGCGGTGCTACTACAGCAGGTCTATTCTGATTCGAGTTACAACTTCGAGGGACCAACCTGGGACTCTAACAGCTACGGAAAGCAGCATACATTATCAAACTCTGTGGTCTTCACGAATTATGGTACGGTAACCGCCGGATTGACTTGTGTTCCAGTTTTTGGGCGGCTTGATTTTTTTGAGCCGGTCGAGCTGGCCGATGTCCTTTAGACGCTTGTATATAAGCTGCCAGGCACATTGGCGTTCGGGATTGACTTCACAGCGGTCTTCGCGTGAGCCGCTGCACGGGCCGTTGAGCATGTGTTTGGCACAGCGGGTAACGGGGCAGATGCCGCCGTATTCGTGAAGGACGCATGCGCCGCAGGCAGCGCATTTTTCCGTCCAGACGCCTCTTTCCTCAAGTATGCCGATGAACGCCGTATCGAGCCCCGCGTAAACGGGCTTATCGGTATAACGTTCGGCGAGGGCCTGAACGCCGGCACCGCATCCGAGCGAAAGAACAGCGTCATTTCGTTTTATGGCGTCGGCCGCCTGTTCGAGGAAGACGTTGTCGCACTGACGCTCTATGGTCAATTCCTCGACTTCAAGTGGAAGCCCTTTTAATTTCGCCGACATTCGTAACGCAGAGGCGATGATGCTTACCTCACGCTGTCCGCCGGCAAGGCACACGGTAACACAGGTGCCACAGCCCAGCACGAGGAGCTTTTTATGGCTTTTTACGATTGCCAGCAGGTCAGGTATATTTTTTCTTTGAGCAACTATCATTAAGCGACACTCCTATTTAGATGAACCAATTTTATCCTCCGTAGCTTTAGCGAAGGAAGATTGTTTTATAGGGCTTGGACCCAGTTTGCGAACGGTTTCAACCATATCCGTAATATTTTCCGCCAAAGGTCTTCCCATCGCGGCGGACACGTTTACCATACAAAGACGTTCTTTTTCGATGCCTATTTCTTCCAGCATTTCTCTTATGTAATTTACCCGGCGTTTCGCGTAGAGGTTTCCCTCGACGAAATGGCAGCCGCCTTCGAGACAACCGGCGATAAGCACGCCGTCGGCGCCGTTTTCGAGGGCTTTCATAAAGTATTCGGTTTCGAGCCGGCCCGTGCAGGGCGTGCGGATTATTCGCACGTTGGGCGGATACTGGATACGCATAGACCCCGCCAAATCCGCCGACGAATACGCACAATAGTGGCAGCAGAAGGCGAGTATTTTAGGTTCAAAATTTTCCTGTTTCATAGGTTACACTTTTTCCGTTAACTCTTTTGCCTTTGATGATGTTCCCGCGAATATTTCACCGTTGCCGCCGGCGAACAACTGCTTAATCATTACGTTGAACTGGTCTGTCTCGAAATGGTGCAGTTGTATGGCTCTGGCGGGACATTCCGAAACGCATATTCCGCAGCCCATACATTTCGCGGCCTCGATTTGCCCTTTGCCGTCCTTGTTGCAGAAAGGAGCTGAATACGGGCAGACGGTAACACAAGTCATACAGGATATACACTTCTGCTGGTCAACATACGAAACCTGAGCGCTGACGTCGAGCAGAGTTTTGGAAAGAACCGTTGCAGCCCTTGCCGCAGCAGCACGGGCCTGTGAGATATTCTCATCGATAAATTTCGGCGAATGCGCAAGCCCGCAGAGGAAGATGCCTTCGGTGGTGAAATCCACGGGGCGCAGTTTCATATGTGCCTCGACATAGAACCCGTCGGCGTTAAGCGGCACCTTGAGCATATCCGAGATACGCTTGTTGTTTTCCCTGTCGGTCTCAACACCAGTGCTGAGCACAACATTATCCGCCTCGATACTGATTGGCTCAGGCAGGTCGGGACTGTTAACAGTTACTACAAGACCATTGTTCTGACTTACTACCGGCGCCGCTTCAGGCGTATAGCGGATAAATACGACGCCTGCTTCGCGTGCCTGCTTGAAATACGTTTCCCTGAAGCCATAAGTCCTGACGTCCCTGTAAAGGACATAGACATTCGCGTTCGGGTCTCGCTTTTTGATTTCAATCGCGTTTTTGATTGCCATCGAGCAGCAGATTCGGCTACAATAGGGACGCGTTTCGTTGCGTGAGCCGACACACTGAATCATCACGACGTTCTGGCCCTTTGCAGGATACGCCTTATCGTGCAGTTGTTTTTCCAATTCGACCTGCGTCAGGACGCCTTTTGTCCCATACATATATTCGGTTGTCTGGGCCTTTCGTGCGCCGGTGGCGACGATTATCGTGCCGCCCGTGACTTCGGATTCCGAACCGTTTTTGGCAAGAGTGATTTTGAATTTGCCAATATGACCCGCAATACTTGTGATTTCTGTGCCCAGGTAAAGTTTTATGTTAGGATGCTTTTCAACCTGCTTTATTAGGGCGCTGGTAAAGCCCGCGATATCATCGTGCTCGAATGTGTGATAAATATCCTGAAGTGTTCCGCCAAGACGCTCGGCCTTTTCTATCAGGTGCACCTTGAATCCCTGGTTAGCCAGCGACAGTGCGGCAGTCATACCGCTGAGTCCGCCGCCAATGACAAGGCCCGTCTGGTCAACGGCCAGCGTGCCGCCTTCGAGAGGCGAAAGAAAACGCGACCTGCTGATTGCCATTTTCACCAGGTCGGTGGCTTTTTCGGTAGCCGATTGAGGTACAGCCGAATGTACCCAGGAACACTGGTCACGAATGTTGGCCATCTCGAACAAATACGGATTGAGGCCCGCTTCACGCAGCGTCTCGCGGAACAACGGCTCGTGCGTTCGCGGCGTGCAGGAGGCAACCACTATTCGATTGAGCCGATGCTCGCGTATCATATCCTTGATGTTCGACAAGCTCGTATCGGAGCAGGTAAACATCGTATGAGAAGCGTAAATCACGTCGGGCATATTCTCGATATTCTTAACAACCTGTTCTACGTCCACCACCGAAGCGATATTCATACCGCAGTGACATACAAACACACCTATACGCGGGTCTTCGTCGGTAACATCGTGCTCACTGGGATAGCTCTTTTTGGTAATAAGGGTATTGCGCACCGGCGCAAGCAATTCCATTGCCATAGAGGCGGCGGCACTGGCCTGCGTAACGGTTTCCGGGATGTCTTTGGGTTCCTGGAACGCCCCGCCGACGAAGACGCCCGGTATGGAGGTTGACAACGGGGACAATCGGTCGGTCTTGCAGAAGCCAAAATCATTGAGCTTTATATCAAGACGGGAAGCAAATTCCGCCATAGAAGCGGGCGGCTCCATTCCCACAGAAAGCACAACCAAGTCAAAGTCCTTGTGCTGAATATCATTGCTCTGGTCGTAGTAATTCAAGCGAAGGTCGTTGCTGCCGGGTAATTGAATTACACGCGACGGAATGCTCTTGATGTAGTGTATGTTTTTCTGCGCTTTGGCACGCTCGTAATACTGGTCGAAATCCTTGCCGAACGCGCGGATATCCATATAAAAGATGGTCGCGTCTAAACCATCGACGTGGTCACCCGAAACAAGTGCCTGTTTGGTTGCCATCATACAGCAAATTGAGGAGCAGTAATCGTTGCCGCATTCTGAATCGCGTGAGCCGACGCATTGAATCCACGCGATACGTCTGGCGGGCTTGCCGTCCGAAAGACGAATCAGATGTCCCTCGAACGGGCCTGCCGCTGAAAGCATTCGCTCGAATTGAACGCTTGTAACGACGTTTGAATATCGCCCGTAGCCATATTCGCCTTTTCGGGTCGCGTCGAACTCCTCAAAGCCGGGGGTAAGCAGGACCGAGCCGACTTCCAGTTTGACTATCTGCTCTTTCATAGCGTGGTCGATAGCGTGCTGCTCACAGACCTCGACGCACTGATTGCATTCGGAACACAGGGCGCAATTCAGGCATCTTTCGGCTTCCGCGATGGCCTGGGCCTCGGTGAGACCTTTTTCGACCTCTTCGAAGTTCAGCAGCCGTTTCGCCGGCGCTAATTCTTTGGGATGAACGCGGGCTTTTTTCTCCACGTCCTCCGTGTCGGGAAGCAAATCTTCGGAAAGGGGTTTGAGATTTTCCTCGAAACGATTAACAAGCATTTCCTTGCCGGTCAGGAATCGCTCGATGGATTCGGCGACCCGTTTGCCCGCCGCGACAGCATCGATAACAGCCGCTGGGCCTGAGGCATTATCGCCGCCGGCAAAAACGCCTTCTACTGAAGTTTGACCGGTTATCGGGTCAACCTTGAAAAGTCCTCGTTCACTTGCCACTCCAATGTGACCGACAAACTGCTCATCGGTCATCTGGCCTATGGCAATAATAATCTGGTCCGCGTCAACCGTTATAAGTTCGTTTTCGTTAAATTGGGGTCTGAAACGCTTCTGGTCATCGAAGACCCTTGTGCAGCGCTTGAATTCTATTCCTGTAATCGAACCGTTGCCCGTGATGCGTTTGGGTCCCCAGCCATTGCGAATTCTGATACCCTCGGCGAGAGTCGCTTCGATTTCCTCCTTGTAGGCGGGCATTTCATTTGCGCCTTCAAGGCAAACCATTTCGACCTGTTTTGCGCCGAGGCGAAGCGCGGTCCGCGCGACGTCAACCGCGACGTTGCCGCCGCCGATGACTATGACTTTATTTTTCACCTTGGGCTTATTGACCGAGCCGGCGTCCCTGAGAAATTCGACGCCGTGGATAACGCCGTTGATTTGCTCGCCCGGAATACCGAGCTTGCGGCTCTTATGTGCACCGGCGGCGATGAAAACCGCCTCATTATCGTTGCGCAGTTTCTGGATAGTAATGTCTTTTCCGACAACACAGTTATAAACAAAAGTAACGCCCTTTCGGCGAATAATTTCTATTTCGTGGTCGAGCACCTTCTTGGGCAGCCGATATTCGGGGATGCCCCATCGAAGCATACCGCCCGCCTTGCTTTGCGATTCATATACCGTAACCGCGAAGCCCGCGTCGGCAAGGTCGCTTGCAGCGGTAAGTCCGGCAGGACCTGCGCCGATTATGGCGACTTTTTTCGCGTCAGCAGAAGGTTTCTTTTCTTCGGGTAGGGCAATCTGGCCCGCTTCGAGCATTTCCATTTCTTTATCCGACGCGAACCTTTTCAGCAGCCGTATGGCGATTGGGTCATCGGCCTTACCTCGCGTACATTCGGCTTCACAGGGATGCGTGCAAACCCTTCCGCATATTGCTGAAAGCGGGTTTCTCTGGCGGATAAGATTGACCGCCTTGACGTATTCTTTCTTCTTTATGAGCTGGACGTAACCCTGGACGTTTACCTTCGCCGGGCACGCCATCTTGCAGGGCGAGTGGCCGTTTTTCAAAATGCCGAATATATTGGGGGTCGCCTGTGCGTAAAGTTTCGCGATGCCCTTTCTTGTCCCCAGACACCTGTTAAATTCGTCCGGCACATCCACCGGGCAAACCTGCGTGCATTCGCTGCAGCCGGTGCATTTGTCTTCATCAACGTATCGCGGATGGCGTTTGACGGTTGCCTTGAAATTACCCGGTTCGCCTTCAAGGTCAACCAGCTCCGAGAGCGTCATTATCTTGATATTCAAATTTCGTGCGCATTCAACGAGCTTTGGCGAAACAATGCACGTCGCGCAATCGCCCGTCGGGAATGTCTTGTCCAGATGGGCCATCATACCGCCTATCGCGGCGTCGCGCTCGACTAAGTAAACCTTAAAGCCGCTGTTGGCCAAATCGAGCGACGCCTGAACGCCGGCAATACCGCCGCCCTGCACAAGTACCGCGCCAATTTTTTTATCGTCGTATTTACCCATTGCCGCTCACTTCCACCTTCTCCAGAACATTTGAAGCAGGAACCATTAGCTTATTGAATCCGAGTTTCTTTGAGCTGATGCCAAGACCAAGCCCCAGAAGCTGCGTAATATACACGACAGGTATTTGATAGTCCCTGCCGGTTTCTTTTTTAATGTCCTGCTGCCGCAAATCGAGATTCACCTGGCACATCGGGCAGCTTACCGCAATACAATCCGCGCCGGAACTCTTGGCCATTCCAAGAATCGAATCCGTCAGATTAACCACCACGTCTGTCCTCGAAAGCGACAATCCCCCGCCGCAGCATTCGACCTTGTATGGCCACTCGATTGCTTCGCCGCCTGCTGCTTTAACCAGCTTATCGAGTGACTTCGGATTCTCCGGGTCGTCAAAATTAACGACCTTAGGCGGACGAACAAGCAAACACCCATAATAACAAGCGACCTTCAGGCCTTTGAGCGGATGTTTGATTGCGCTACTGATTTTTTCCAAGCCGACGTCTTCGAGCAGGACCTCAATAAAATGCCTGATTTTAACTGAGCCGTCGTAATCCCGGCCAATCGCGTCGCTGACGTCACTTCGGATTTTAGATTCGGTCACGATTTCGTGATTCGCTACTTTCATCCTGTTATAACAGGCCGCGCAATTCACGACGCAGTCAAGCCCCATATCCTTAATCTTGACCAGATTGGCGGCAGGTAATGCCGCTGCCAACATGCGGTCGGTCTGGTGGCCGGCGGTAGCGCCGCAGCAAGTCCAGCCCTTCGGCTCAATCATTTCGATTCCCAGTGCTGCAGCTACTGCCAAAGTTGACTGGTGCATATCGCGGGCCGTTGATTCAGCGGAACATCCGGGGTAGTAGGCGTATCTCATATTCCGGCCCCTTTATTTTGCTTTGTTTTTTTGAATATGCGTTTCACCGTTTTCCTGTCCCCGCCAAACGAAGGCAACAGCGAGATTTTGCCTTTTTTGAGCATCGTCGGGAACTTTTCCGTATCGTTCATCAATTTGCCGCTGCCTAACTTGTAAGCGGCTATCATCGCCATTTCATAAGTCCGGCCGAATACCTCGACCGTTTTCAAAAATGCCTTGTTAAACAAAGGCACGTTACCTTCCTGTTTCGATGCTCCCCTCGATAATGCCAGCTTTCGCAAAGCGTCCATCACCCCGGCGACATCAATACCCATCGGGCATCGGGTCGAACACGTCTCGCAGGAAACGCACATCCAGAGAATGTCGCTTTCCAGCAGCTCGTTGCCCGCGTTCAAATGCAGCCGGCGCATAATCTCCGAGGGCCGGGACTTTGTAAGTTTGCCGACGGGGCATCCGCTGGAGCATTTCCTGCATTGAAGACAAACGCTCAGGTCAACGCCGGAAATTTTCTCGACGGCGTCTTTCAATGCTTCGCCTGCTTTGGTTTTTTTGATTGTTATCACCGTAATTACCTTTCGCTATTTAGCGGCTAATTCCTCTTCGGAGGCCTCTTCAACGTCATCCGTATCTTCCGAGGCAACTTTCGCGGCGTTGGCGGGAACAACCTTGCGGTAAACCTCTGTTGGCTCGCGCCGCTCGTTGTTCACGGTCAAAAGCTGCTCTATTGTTATTCCGAAAAGCTGTTCGTTTTCTTTCAGGTAAGGCAGTATCAGCTCCCAGTCCTCGTCGGTTACTTTGGCGAAGAAGCCGCCGTTTAACTGCTGGTCAACCAGTGTCCTGTTCGGGTCGCGGACAAAAATCGCCCCGCCCGAAGCAAGGGAGAATATGTTGCTGCCTGGATACGGCTGCTGGAGCGCTACTAATTTGCCGTCATCATCGAATTTGACGCCGTTTAAGATAACAAAGCCGCCGCCGTTATGCGGGTCGCCCGCCATAAACGACTCGGCTAAAAAGTCAAGGCAGGTTCCGTTTATTACCACCTTGGGTCTGCCGACGGAGTTGATAAGTGGTCTTCCAGCGGCGTTACCAAGCACATAAACGCTTGCGCCTTTTGCGCCATACATAAAGGTCTGGCCCACGTCGCCGTGGATTACAAGTTTACCTCTTTTTGTGATTTGACCCACCTGGTCTTGGGCATTGCCGTGCACGCTGATGGTCAGCCCGTCGATGCCTGAGGCAAGATAATCGCCGCTGCTTCCGTAAACATCTATCGTAACATCGTCGGTATCCGGGCCGAGGCCGCATCCAATGAATCGCTGACCTATACAATTGAAGCTGATGAAATGCCGCCAGCCCTTAATATACGCGTCAACTAAAAGCGCCGCGTCACAATCGTCTCCTTCGGGAGCAAAATTAGCGGCATCGATTACAAGGGTTGTTTCATTGGCCTGTGGTCCCCTGAGATTGCCTCGCGTCCCAAAATCAATGAGGCGATGATTCCCATCATAAGAATCCTTCACGCCTATATTGGGAATATTCCAGAACAGCTCGTTCAATTCGCTGCGGACAATGTGAAGGATATGGCTTCGCTTCTTCGAGCTGGTTGAATACCTGCGGTCATTAAGCAGCGTCAGGACCTCAATCGCGAGATTTGCTTTATGAGGGTCTTTGGTCTGGTTTACAATCTGCCGGCAGGCAAAACGAAACTCATCGAACGTCCATTCATGCACAACGTCTCGAATCGTCTCGAAAATCGCCATACTATTGCCGGACACGAACCGCTCGCTGATGAGCGTCTGTATTTTTTCTTCATCCTCAGATACAAGAGACGGCTCCTGTGAGAAATCGCAACTTTCTGTTTGTTTGGGCATAGGCACGGTCCTGCCGAATTTGTCCTGGCAGGTTATCCGCATTTTGCCCTGGGTGTTTTTAGACAGGTTAAATATGAACGACCCGCCGTCGGTGTAACTGCCTCCGCGGGCATTCCAGTATTTATCCGCCACCGGGCATATCCTTTTGTCGTCTTTGGACAAACTATGCAGCGTGGCGTCGATGGCCTGTTTTTCCGAGCAAATCAGACCTACCTGGACCTCGCCGTCGCAGAACGCGAACACCTGAGGCCGAAGCATCGCGGTATCGGTTATGCCCATAAGCTGAAATTTTTTCTCGCGGGCGATGTTGCGTGCGATAATGAAAAACCACGGGCCGTCAGGTGAGCCGTGAATATGGGTCGCCTGAATGTCGCGGTAAATTTTTTGTTTTTCTGCGTCAAGCCGGTCAAAATCCAGCTCGGTGGTCGGGGCAAGCGCCTCAATAATATATTCGAGCGGATAGTGATACGTCCTGCTGAGCAAATCGAATAAAAGCGCGGATACCTCCGTATCGGTAAGGAACTGCGGATAGATATTCCGCTGCTTGAGATATTCGGTTACGGAATGGTAATTGGCAAAGTCGCCGTTGTGCACCAGCGCCATATCGATAGCGGCGAAAGGATGCGCCCCGCCCGGATGCCAGACGCGGCCCTTGGTGGGGAAACGCTGATGGGCAATCCACTCGTGGGCACAAAGGTCTTCGATTTTATAATACTTTACAATCGCTTCGGCGAAACCCACGACCTTGAGAATCATAATATCGTGGCCGTGCGAGAGCACAAAGGCCCTCTTCTCACCTAAGGACGCGTAGTACTTCTGATTCAAGCTGAAGCTATTCTGATTGATAAATTCGTCTTCCGCTTCGCTGCGGTCAAGAGCTTGCAGGTTATTTTTAGCGATGAAGGCATCAAGCACCTTCGGTTTTACCCGAACAAAATATCGGCAAACATCAGGCGGCTTAACTTCCAGCCCGGGCACTGTCTTCCAGTCATCGACCTTATCGAGCTGGGTCGATTTTGCAATATCGAAATTAGGCATGATAAACTGTTTTTCTATTTCCGGCTGGGCCTTATCATCGAGGAAAGCGACGTGAAGCATATAATGGTTGTCTAAAACCTCCCGGCTGACGCCAAGCTGTTCCGGCACAAATCCTACCGCGGCAATGCCGCCGCCTTTGCCGTTTCCGCGATTGTGCATCTGCCTGGATGGCTCATAAATATGCTTGCCCGGCACCGGCTCACTGCAGCAAAAACCGACGACGCCACAGCCGCCCTCTTCGGCTTCTTTCCTTATTTGCGAGGAGTAGTTAAGCTTTTTGGCTAATTGCTTTCTCGAATATGCAAGTTGTTTTATGATTTCATTGTTCATTTCTCGACTCCCATATCATTGGTGTAATCAAGATGCATTAACAAGTCGGTACGTCCGCGTAATTCAGTCACGCTTTTCATACCAAAACGCTGAAGTATTCCGACAAGCACTTTTCGCCAGGCGTTATAGAGATTGATAATCCGCTGTGTACCCCAATCGATATTCATTTTCGCCGCCAGCTCAGGGTCGGTTGTAGCGATACCGCGCGGACAGCCCCTTCCGCTTTCGCATCTGCTGCACCGGACACATCCAAGAGCCACTAATTCAACTGTCCCTATTACGACCCCGTCAGCACCGAGGGCAATGGCCTTGGCCACGTCGTGCGCCGAGCGTATTCCGCCGCTGGCGATAAGCGTTACTTTGTCACGAACGCCCTCGTCGGCCAGGAACTTGTGGACCCTTCCGATAGCGTATTCGATAGGCATCGCGATATTCTTTTTCGCTATATCAGGCGCTGCGCCGGTTCCGCCGTAGCCGCCGTCTATGTGGACGATATGGGTCCCTGCCGAGTAGCTTCCGACCGCGACCATATCGACATCCGTCGGCGTCGATACCTTCGTTGATATTAAAGCCCTCTTGTTAACATGCTTTATCCAGTCAAGGTGCTTTTGATGGTCTTCGATGGAATAAACGCTGTGGAACGGGAAAGGCGAAAACAACGATATACCAACAACCGCCTCACGCATCTTTGCCACAGCCGGGGTGTTCTTGTCGCCTAACAGGTGGCCGCCCAGACCCGGTTTTGCGCCCTGGGCATATTTGAATTCCACTATCGGCACACGCTGAATCGTCTCCTCACGCACGCCGAAAAGCCCCGTTGCGACCTGCGTAATCACGTGGTCGTCATAAGGCCTCATCCGCTCCATATATCCGCCTTCGCCCGTGCAGGTGAAGGTGTTCCAGGCCTTTGCGGCCCTGGCTTTTGATAACTGGGTTACGTTACTGACCGATCCGAATGACATACCGCCGCCGTACCAAGGGACGTCAATTTTGATTTCGGGCCTACCATCGCCGCGTTTATTGAGCGATATGCTTGTGTCTATCTTGTCGGCGTCGATTCTTACCGGGGGTTTATCGGGAAATTTGAACCTGAGTCGGTCAAATCCGCCGCCTGAATTGCCGCACTCGTATTCGTAACCATATTCCGCAGGCGGGACGTCGCCTGTTTCAGCCATTTTCCACGTCGCTAAAATTAAATCTCCGGGCCAGCGATAATCGCCCAGCGCCTTAAACAGCGGGTTTTCTTTGAGTTGTAATGCCTTCTGCGGACACTTCGCTACGCAGAAATTGCCGGTCTTTTCACAGGATGGGCCAATACACAAATGGTTCTTCGGCTCAGCAAAATACTTGTAGCCGGGTTTTAAAACGTGAACTCCGTACTGGCAGACCTCGGCACATTTACCGCATCGTTTGCAATTCAGGTTGCGATGGACAATGAACTTCGCAATCTCGTTGCGATAGCGCGACGGCGCCGTCTTAACGACACGCGTCACCTCTTCCTGCGGCACAAGCGTCTTGAGCGTATTCTCAGGAAGGATATCTTTAATTGTTTTTTCTGGAACCGAAAAACTTGCCAAAGGTTTCCTCCTCAAGATTCTCGAAGAACATCGCGCGGCCGACGTCGCCCCTAAGACGACGAACCTCACGCATTCCCATCGCGCCCATAACCTCTACCAACTGGTCATGCCAGGCAGCGATAAGATTGGTCATTCGGCCGACGCCGTAATTAATATCAATTTTTTCCAGCTTGGCCGGACATATCATCCCCGGCTTACAGCTATTACACAGATGACATTCAAGCGATATAAGAAGCGGCAGATTGATGGTTATCAGGTCCGCGCCGCATATAATCTCTTTCGCCATATGCTCCGGCAGCGCTATCCCGCCCCCGGCCATAAGCGTAATCTCATCCCTGCATCCTTTTTCTATCAGGGTCGTGTGAATCTGGCGAGTCATATCCTTTATGAATCGCGGCTTGCTTGCGCCAATCTCATTGCCATTCGCGTCCGCCACGATATGTATTACTTCAACTTCTTTGGATTCAGCGAGCTTTATCGCACGCTCGACTCCTGCCGCCGTCAACTCAACTCTTATTGCAATGACTATCCCCGGATGTATCTTTTTTATTTCTTTGATGCGTTCTATCACCTTGCCGCTGTCGGCTATTTCCACCAGCCGGGTTTTCTTAAGGGTGTCTTTCGGGATATCCTGACCATCAGCAAGATAAAAAGCTATGTTCTTGAGCTGTTTGTCATTTCCCTGCCACTGACGCAAATCAATAATCGCTATTATGTCGGTGTTTACAGCCGTCTGAGCAATAACCGAATTAAGCTGCGGCAAAGTATGCACAGGCGAGGTCATATCTATTATCATCGGCATCGGAATCGAAACTAACGGCGAAGCGTTTGCGCCGGTCTTGTTACCGTTACCTGCGGTGAGCTTTGTCGAACCGAAAGCGAGATAAGGCAGTTTCCTTCCGATATCGACCGAGGTGCTGATGTATTCACGTCCGTGTATCCCGTCGCGTGTGGGGCGAACGATTTCGGACATGTCCGTCCACATCGAATCGAATCCTTTGCCCGAAAACGGCCCGCGATAACCCGCGCCGGAAACCGGAATCTTCGCCGTCTCCGCCTGAAGCCAGGTAGTTTTGATAATATCGGGAGTCCAGTAGCTGTTTCCCATTTTCTGGTATTCGGGATTGATGGACATACACAAAAGGCCCTTTGTGCAGTCCTGGACGCACGAAAAACATCCCATACAATCGAAGAACAGGGCGTTCACGTCACTGAGATTGCGAATATAATCCGCTTCCTGCCTGTAACGGTCGTAAACGCAGGCCTTTTTGACGCAGTTATGACATCGTGCGCAATCTTCCCGCCAATCGACCATTCCGTATTTGCCGATTCGCGGGCTTATGGGCGGCACAGGTTGTGTTTTAATGTGATATTTTTCAGGCATATTCGATTCCCGTTATGACAAGGCCGCTGCGACAACTTCCGGCGACACTTTTCCTTTGCAGCCGCAATATATATGGATACCTCTGAGGCCTTTCATTTTTTTAAGCTTCCCGATTGTCTCGATGCAGATATTCAATCCTTCTTTCTTCTGTGCCGCTTCGTTGCCGGCTTTTTTGAGCCGCTCAATCACACTGTCCGGAATTGAATAATCCGTATATGTATTCCGTAATCTTTCCGCTTCAGCAGCACAATCCAAAGGCAAAACACCGCCTAAAATTGCGGCCTTGGCGGTGATTCCATCGCTTATCGCCGCGTTTAACCACTGGCTAAATGTCTCAATATCGAATACGGCGCTGGTCTGAATAAATCTTGCGCCGGCTTCGACTTTCTTTTGCATCCTTAGCATATTTAATTCCACCGGCTTCAGGAACGGGTTGGCAACCGCCCCGATGAGCATTGAAAATTGCCCTTCAATCTTTGAGCCGTCGGCAAGAACGCCCTTCTCGGACATATCCGTCGCCATTTCTATGAACTGGGTGGAATCGATATCGTAAACGTTTGCCGATTCCGGACACGCCGACAGCGTCTGATGATAACCGGACAGGCAAAGCACGTTCTTTATTCCTAAATACGCCGCCCCTAACAAATCGGATTGCAACGCAATACGATTCCTGTCTCGCGTAACAATCTGGCAAATCGGCTCGGCGCCTGATTTGAGCACCGCGACCGATGCCGCAATGGAAGACATACCTATATTATGGCAGTTGTCCGCCACGTTTATCGCCACAAGCCCCTTGCCCAGCGCCTTCAATGCTGCTTCGGCTGCTGAACCGTCTCCGCCTGCACCGGGCAAAATCTCCGCGGTGACTATAAAATTCCCCTTCGCTATTGTATTCGCGAGTTTACTGTCGATTTTCATACAACTTATCTTCTCCTTCTTATACGTGCGTAGCGCTCTTTTGGGGCTGAGGTAAATTTCTTACCCTGTCAATAAAATCCCTGATTTCGCCAAGGGCCTGTTCGACGCCGCCTTCCTTCAACACAATTACCGCCATTCGCCCTTTACCCATTCCAATCTCTTCCAGCAGCGACTCGACGGCCTCGGCTCGTTTATTGGCCCGTAAATTCCCTTCCAGGTGCTGACACTCATTTTGTTTGCAGGTAACGATTACAGCACCATCCGCGCCGGTTTCAAACGCTTTTACCAAATATGGGATGTCAATTTTCCCGGAACACGGCAAACTTATCGTCTTGACTGTAACCCCATCCAGTTTGCTGATGCCCCCGGCCATTTGTTCCGGCTCGATACTGTTTGAGCAATAAAAAACATACATTTTTAAGGTTCGATTATTCATAACGCTTTTCTTGTGTATTAGCTTTTCTTATACCACATTTTTCCCGGTTTTTGCTTTTCCACAACCCCTTATAACGCTATTAAGCGGTTTTTGAACTATTTTTCTACAATAATGCGCTATGAGTATAACTTATGTTTATAGAATTAGCAACACTTTTGTATCCTGCATTTCCGATCCGATGAAAAAACAGGTACGACGACTATTCCCGGTTTACACCAAATCGGCTGCCCGCAACCGTCTTGAAATTACAGCAAGTGTGATTATTGCCAATGAGTTTTATCCATCATTACAAGGTTCTTAACAGAACAACCGGCCCAGATACACAAGCTCACAAACAAAACAGCCGGCAATTTTGTCGCCGGCCGGTTCTTTTTATGTGCTTGCATTAAATCGGTTCAATCACTAAACTAATTTGCTGTCTCGGAGAGGTGACCGAGTGGCTGAAGGTAACGGTTTGCTAAACCGTCGAACGGGGTAAACCCGTTCCCCGGGTTCGAATCCCGGCCTCTCCGTTTTGCCTTTGGCAAAACAGATCCCCCGTGCCTTGCTGTCGCAAGACAGCAACGGGGGCGGTCAACTTTCCACTGCTCAACTATCAACCGGCCGCAGAAGAATATCAAAATTAATCAGCGTCTCCTCGCCTGACTCCTCAAACTCACCCCCACTCGCCTCGCGGACGAAACAGACCTCCGCGAGACAGGGCTTACACGTTGTATGTTGTACGCTACAATTATAGAGACAGCCGCAATAAAAGACGGTATGATTACGTCGAAGTTTAGGATATAAGACAAAAAACACAAGACGCAGGGCAAAAGACACTAAAATAAGGAGACCCAAAATGCGATTGAGGATAGTGTTCAAATCAATGGTGTTAGCTTTGGCCGTACTGTTTTTAGCTGTAGCTGCCGCTGACGGTGCAAGTAAAGAAAACAGCACTGATAGCAAGGCCACTTCGGCAAGCTCAGGGCAGGCCAAATCCTCATCCTCCCAGACCAAAGCGGGAATGCCATTGCCTCTGAAGATAAAAGGAAATCAAATCCTCAACGGCAAAGACCAGCCCGTTACACTTCGAGGCGTAAACACGTCCGGCCTCGAATTCACCAGCGATGGCGATGGCCATATCATTGAGACAATACGAGTGGCAATCGATGACTGGCACGTCAATATCATTCGCCTGCCGTTGTCGCAAGACCGCTGGTTCGGCAAAGCTCCAGACCAGAATGACGACTACAAACCATATCGTGCCCTGGTCAAGGAAGCGGTTGACCTCTGCAATTCTAAGGGCTGCTATATCCTTCTGGATTTGCACTGGTCGGACGCCAACGAATGGGGCAAGAATATCGGCCAGCAATCGATGCCGGACCGCAACAGCTTAATATTCTGGAAAGATATTGCTTCCCTCTATGCGAATAATCCTTCGGTTCTTTTTGACCTTTACAATGAGCCGCATGATGTTACCTGGGATGTCTGGCTAAACGGCGGAACGGTTACGAGCCGACCTAACAGACCCGGAATGCAGGCCAAAAAATACGAAGCCGTGGGAATGCAGGAAATGCTGGATACCATACGAGCTGCCGGTGCTAAAAATGTCATTGTCGCGGGCGGCCTGGATTGGGCATTCGATTTCAACGGCATCCTCGCGGGCAAACAGCTTAAGGACCCGAAAGGAAACGGTGTTATCTACGCCAATCACGTTTACGACAACAAGAGCCAGAGCATATTTACCTGGATAACCAACATGGAAGAGGCCACCGCCAAATTCCCCGTTATCATCTCCGAATTCGGCGGCTCCGGCGGCCCGAACAGAAGAGCGGGATGGTGGGGACAAAGTCCTTCGACCGCTATGGGTGATGACTGGCTGCTCCACCTGCTTCAGGCAGTCCAAGACCATAACTGGTCGTTCACGGCATGGGACTTACATACAACGGCGGGGCCGACATTGATATCGGACTGGAATTATATGCCGACGCCGGATTTTGGCGTTTATGTGAAGGAACTGCTTGTTACCGGCAAATTGCCCAAATATACGCCGCCAGACCTCACCAAACTTGCTCAGGCATTGGCTTCTACGCTGCCGGAATCGGCACGTATTGGCGGAAAGGAATTATACGGCGACTGGCTTATTAAGGCCGACCCGTGCGACCGGATGGGCAGCAGCTCAATCATATCTTTTGCCGGAAACAGTGAAGGTAAGTTAATCGGGCAGTGGATAAATTCCAGAGGTTTCACCGAACTGGAAGATGTAAGATTTAAGGACAATGCGGTTACTTTCACACAAACCGTCCAATTCCCCAAAGAGACCTTCAAGGGATATTTTACCGGCACAATTGAAGGCAACAAGCTTACGGGCACACTGACCCACGGCGGAATGAAATCCAAAATGGAAGGCGCCCGCAGGCCAATGATGCCTTTAGCAGTCGGAATGTGGGATATGAAGTTCAAGACAACAGGCGGTGAAACCTCCGCGATACTCGATATTAACGCAGCCAAAGACGGCTCGTTATCCGCTGAATGGCAAAAAATAGAGGGTGACCGTAAGATTACGGACGTAAAATGCGAAGCAAATAAGCTGACCTTCAAGAGCACCACCAAAGTTCAGGACGCCGAGAATGTATGCAGCTTTGAGGGAACTGTCGAGCCGAATACGGATACGCTTGTGGGCGTGTGTAAGGCGGAAGGCAACGAAATGCCGGCTGTAGGTAAACGAATCGGCGAGGAACTTATCGGCACCTGGATTATCGACGTCACCGCCCCGTGGGGTAATTCCAAGCAACGACTGAAGGTCAACCCGGATATGAGCGGCATGTACGGCGTTACGTCTATCGATAAGATTACTCTCGAAGGTGATAAAGTTACTTTCAAGATTGCGCCTGAATTCGGCAGGATGAGATTCGAGATGGACTTCGAAGGCAAACTGGACGGCTCGAAACTTACCGGAGAGTTGAAGAACCCAAGGGGTTCTCAGGTGGTTACGGGCAAAAAGGCGGGCTGAACGATTTATCAGTGTGGGAGTGATAAAATTTTCGCGGCCTGTTTGGCAAAATAGGTAATAATGATGTCCGCGCCGGCACGTTTGATGCTCGTCAGGGATTCTATTATCGCGGCACCTTTATCGATGTGGCCGGCGGAAGCGGAGGCGTGAATCATCATGTATTCGCCTGAAACGTTGTAGGCGGCGATTGGGCAATCGAAACGCTGACGGGCACGGTAAATTATATCGAGATACGGCAAGGCGGGCTTGACCATAACAATGTCTGCGCCTTCTTCGATATCGAGAGCAATCTCGGCAAGGGCCTGGCGGGCATTTGCGGGGTCCATCTGGTAGGTCTTTCTATCAGTAAGACCTGTTGAAACATCGGGGGCGGATTCGGCGGCATCCCTGAACGGGCCGTAAAAAGCGGAGGCGAATTTTGCGGCGTAAGACATAATCGCGACATCGGGAAAGCCGTTTTTTTCGAGACAATCGCGAATCGCCCTGACCCGGCCATCCATCATATCCGAAGGGGCAACCATATCCGCTCCGGCCTGCGCATGTGATAACGCAACTTTGGCGAGCAATTCTATTGTCGAATCGTTATCGACCTTACCATCTTTTATAACGCCGCAATGGCCGGTGTTTGTGTAGGCACACAGGCAGACATCGGTAATGACAACGAGTTGGGGGACGGCTTTTTTGATTTGGCGAATAGCCGACTGCACCGCGCCATCTTCCGACCAGGCCTCGGAGCCGGTTTTGTCTTTTTTATCAGGCAAGCCGAAAAGCAAAATCGCAGGGATGCAGAGCTTGGCGACTCCTTCGGCTTCTTTGACAATAGTATCGGGCGAGAAGTGAAAACAATCGGCCATTGACTCGATTGGCTCTTTGAGACGATTGCCTTTGCGGACAAAAAGCGGATAAACGAGATTATCGACGGCGACGGTTGTTTCGCGAACCAGCCGACGCATTGAATCCATTGTTCTCAGCCGACGCATCCTGTTATTGGGAAAAGCCATAACTATTTCCAATTTATTATTGGCCTTTGAATATTAATATGACTGCCAATTATCTCTTATATTCTACCAGAATCTGTTCTAAATCACAACGCCAGCCGACTCACAATGCCCGAACTAACTTAAAAAATAATACGGCGTAAACGGCATATAATTTACGTCCCGCTCAGGTATGCGCCCTGCGCAAGATATTGTGTAACATAATCCCTAACGGATTCTTCAAAAGAGGTGATTTCTTTTTCGTAGCCGATGTTGCGGAGCTTTGTAATGTCGGCTTCTGTGAAATACTGGTACTGATTGCGGACCGAGTCGGGCATATCGATATATTCGATATTCGGCGATTTGCCCATTGCAGCAAACACTGCCTTTGCCAAATCATTCCAGGAACGAGCGACACCTGCGCCAAGATTGTATATGCCGAATGTGTCAGGGTTATCATAAAAGAAAAGCGTCATATCAACCGCGTCTTTGACGTAGAGGAAGTCGCGTTTCTGCTCGCCGTCCTTGTAATCGGGCCTGTGAGATTTGAAGAGACGCACTTTGCCGGTAGCGTTTATCTGCTCGAAGGCCTTTAGAACAAAACTACGCATATCGGCCTTGTGATATTCGTTTGGCCCGAAGACGTTGAAGTATTTTAGCCCCACGATTCTTCCAAGCAGCCCGTTCCTCTTTGCCCAGAGGTCAAATAACTGCTTCGAATAGCCATAAGGGTTGAGGGGTTTAAGCGTTTCGATTTTATCTTCGTCGTCGGCAAAACCGTTTTCGCCGTCGCCGTATGTGGCGGCGCTGGAGGCGTAAATGAATCGAATTCCCTCTTCGGTAGTCCACTGGGCAAGTTGCTTGGTGTATTCGAAATTGTTCTCCATAAAGAATGATGCGTCTGTCTCGGTGGTCGATGAGCAGGCGCCGAGGTGAAAAACAGCGTCCGCGGAGAAGCTGACAACGTCCTCGGTTACCATTTCGAAGAATTCGTCTTTATCCAAGTAGTCGGCAAAGCGCAGGTTGACGAGGTTCTTCCACCGCTGGTCGCTACCGAGCCGGTCAACAACGAGGATGTCGTCGATGCCGCGTTTATTCAAAGCCGCGATTAACGCTGAACCGATAAAGCCCGCCCCGCCGGTTACGATTATCATTGGCAATCCCTTTCCAGTTTAACTAATGGTTCTCAGGCAGATAAGCTTAAATCGGGAGCCGCGAAGTGTCAATCTTTGAGAAATGGAGAAATGAGCACATAAAAAAACCGCCCAACAAGAGCGGTCGGAGAAAAGCCGAAAAGGTTTTAACTTTTTTAACACAAAGCAATATACGTCGCGATTGTAAGAATAAGTATCCTTCTCTTATTAACCGTGAAAGGATACCATACGTTGTAATAAAACCTTCTCATCACACCAACTTCGCCGAAGCCAAAACTTTAACACCACTACCTCTCTACTGTTGTATTGTAACCCAAGGGACAATCAGAACCAAATAAAAAATGGATGACCAGTCGTAAGTGCTGTATTAAAAGGGGGTTACGGCTTGACGAGTGGCAAGATTTTTTCAGATACCCGTGGGTACTAAACAGCCCAAAATCAGCGTTTTTACTAATCAGGCAAGCGTGCGGACCGCCTGATTCATAAGCATAGCGACAGGTAATCGCTGCGGGTACCGCGACTCAGCCGCGGCGTAATCAACCGTGAGTATTTTGTCGCGCGTCTGCTGACTTCACTCATTCAATTTTCCTCGCGTAAGTAGCTAATCAGGCAAGTTTTTCGACTGCCTGCCGGACAAGCCGGGCAATCGGCATACGCTGCGGGCAACGCTGTTCCGCGAGCCGATAATCGGCCGTAACCAACCTCGACCTCACATCGGCTGGTATAGCGGCGAACGTTTGTTTCGCCAGTTGTGTGTCACCATAACTGTTGTGATACATAAGCGACCGCATGACGTCATTGATATTTGACACGCCGGCAATGGCAGCGTCGCAGATATTGGCACAGCCGGCACAATAACCGCTGCAGGTTGCGCTTGCGTATTCGGCAAGAGCATCTTTGTCGTCCTGCGCCAGTTTTGTCTTGTCGAGCATCGCCGCGACGTTTTCATTGATGAGGGCAACGCTGTTCATACCGACTGTAACAGCGGCAATTCTCTCATCTTCCATAACAGCCTTTATTTTCGCCTGGCCCTCGGTGAAACCCTTCGATGAGAAATGCTCAATCAATTTCTTGTCCTCGTCGGTCTCGACGTTTACGCCCTTCTGGGTCTTCATTGCAGTAAGCGCTATTCCCGCTTTGTGACAGGCATCGATTGCCTTTTGCATCATTGGGTCTTTAGTAAGACGGAAGTTATACGTCGTCAAAATGGCATCAACCCAGCCGAGTTTTGACGCCTCGAACAAATTTCTCGCCATATTGGTGTGCGTGCTGAAGCCGAAGTATTTTATCAGACCCTTTTTCTTTGCGTTTTCCACCCAGGGCTTGAGGTCTTCGGTAAGCTGCGAAATATCATTCAAACCATGAACGCCGTATAAGACATCGACGTAATCGGTATTCATTCTTTTGAGCGATTCCTGTAGTCGGCCTTCAACCTGCTCCGCACCTTGGGCGTGAGAGGCCTTGGTAGCGATAAACAGTTTCTTTCGCATTTCAGGTCTGGTAGCCAGTAACTTGCCAATACACAGCTCGCTGTTGCCGTTGGTATAGCCATAAGCGGTATCCCAGTAAGTAACGCCCCATTTCAGTGAACTTGTGAGAATAACCTGGTTATCGATGAGTTGTATTGCTCCGAGAGACAACGCCGACACATCAGGTCCCGACTTACCGAACTTGCGAGTGGGGACCTGTGGGGTTTCGCCCTGCTGTTTTTCGCCCGCGGCATTTGGTTCATTCGAATCGGCCTTTACCTTAGATACCAAAACAGAACCTAAACCCGCCACTCCGATTGTTTTCAAGAAATTCCTTCTGTTAAATTCACTGCTCATCGGTAACTCTCCATAATAAACTGTTCTTTAGCTCAGGTTATAAATACAGGTTCAACTATTATCTACTTTCGGTAACACTATTCTGTTCACCTTGTTCTGCTATTATAACAGCAATCTTCGGTCAGTGCTTCTGCTTTCACCTTCAGCAGTAATTCTTATCGCCCTTTTGCCGCTGACGGGGCATTCATGCTCACATACGCCGCAGCCGATGCACTTTTCGATATCCACACAGGGCTTCTGTAATCGCACCTGGATTTTGACTTTACCGGCCGAGGCAGGCAATTTGCCTTCGGAAATTCCTACTGAAGTAGCGGTATTTGAGGAGATTTTACGCCGGCTGCCGTCCTCAAAAAGAACATAATAATCGCCCGTGCCGAATTTATCAGCGGGGATGCCGCCGTCAATTTCGATTGCATTTTCTGTTACCTGCTTAATCAAAACTACGCCGTCTCTGACAGTCGTAAAAACATCCTTTGTGAAAATCGCCTTGGGGCTGACGGGACAATTCTCCTGGCAGACAATACAGGGTTTATCCATTGCCCAGGGAAGACACCTGCCCCGGTCAACGAATGCCGTTCCAAGTTTGATTGGGCCGGCGGAGGCAAAATCGCCAAGGCCTCTTTTTTCATCGAGAGTAATGGGCCTGATTGCAGAAGTCGGGCAGACCTGTCCGCAGGCGACACAATTCAACTGGCAGCCGCTTGAGCCAATGTGGTTATTCAGTATTGGCGACCATAATCCTTCGAGACCCCCTTCCAGACCGGCCGGCTGAATAACATTCGTCGGGCAAACCCGCATACACTGGCCGCACTTGAGGCATCGTTTCAAAAACTCCGGCTCCGCCAGAGCGCCGGGCGGGCGAACAACACCGGTGTACCAATTCGAAGCGACTTTGCCGCTTAGTCGAATCGCTGGCGCAGCTAATACGCCGCTAACTAACGATAACACAACTCCCCTTCTGGAAACATCGACCTGCGTTTCACCAGCAAGCGAGGGAACGGTCTGATAAGCGATGAGGTCGTGCTTGCAGTCATCCCGGCAGTTAAAGCAAAGCACACACTCTGCGATTTTGATATTGCCGCTCGGCTCGCAGCCGCCCTCGCAGGCCTTTTCGCACATCTTGCAGTTGATACATTCGCTTTTGGTCTTGCCGATGCGCCAAATCGAGAACCTGCTCAAGATTGCCAAAAACGCGCCGGTAGGACAAATGAACCGGCAGTAAAATCTTGGTATAACAAGATTCAGCAGGACCGCTGTTGCAAATACGGCGAATATCAGCCAGCCAAACTCATAGTAACGCGCATTGACCGAGGTTAAATACGTGCCCCTATCAAAAATGGGAAGCAGCACAAGCTGAAACGAGCGGGTTACCAAAGGAATGGGGTCGAGCAATCCCGTTTGCAGAGTGCTTGCCAGCGGTGGAAACGCTGCCATCCCGAGGAAGAAAATCAGGACGAAGTATTTTATACACTGGGCTTTGCGATATATGTTCAGCCGGATTTTCTCGGCGACTTTTTTGCTTCGATTACCCAGATAGCCAACGAATTGATGTATCGCACCAAACGGGCAAATCCAGCCGCAGAAAAACCGCCCGAAGATTATTGTTATGATTACCATCCCCAGCGCACAGTGCAAATGCCAGTAAAATTTGCCGGTTGAGAGTATAGTGCCCAGCGCGACAAGCGGGTCTAATTGCAAAATCCAGTTAATAGGCCAGTTCCTGATTTGCCAGAACTTGTCCCCTACCGTGGTAACGATGCAAAACCACACAAACAGGGCAAAAAAGAACAACTGGTTTATTCTTCGAACCGTCGTGATTTTCATATTATTTTCAGGTTACTTCGGCCCTCAATGGTTTTAACGATTCGTAATCGACTGTCCCGACGCCTGCTTTCTCGGCGATTGCCAGATAGGGCAAATCCGCCGGCTTGAGATTCAGCAGCGAACATCCGAAGGCGTCCGCCGCGACCATATCGCAGCTTGCAATCATCGTATTTGTTTTTTTCAGGTCCGACACCGACCCGCCCGTAGGCCCGTTGGTCATCATCGTAACCGTGCCGTCGAGTATGACCAGTGTCGGTTTTACCAACATGGCAAGCTCGGCGATTATGTTATTGATATCCTGATGGAACACGTTTCGCCTTCCGCCGAGAAGGCCATACCAGTTTTTCATAGTCATCGAAGCCGCGCTTCTGTGATGGTTTTTCAGAGGAGCTATGCCGATGAGCTTGTTGGCTTTGGCAAACGGAGCACAATACACAGGCCAGTCCTTAATCAGCACCCCACCCGTCAAAGTGAGCGGGCTGAAATACGAATTCTTTGGCATCACGACCTGTGCGCCTGCCGCTGATGCGGCTTTGCTGATGCCGCTTATCGTAAAACAACTCGCCGGGTCATTTATCGGGTTGTCGGCGACGAGTACCCTGCTCGCTTTTTTCTCATAGCATAATTTCACAACAGCGGCAATGACATCCGGATGCGTAGTCGCGCCGAGAATCGGCGGCGTCGCGAAACCGACGTTTGGTTTTATTATGACGACGTCGCCCGGCTTTATAAACCTTTCGATACCGCCGAGAAGCTCAATCGCTTTGTTTACAGTTCTTGCCCTGTTCTCGCCTTTGACGATACTTATCACCTGCCCGTCTTTACGCGGGACCGAAAAATCAGGCAGTCCCTTCACGGTAGTCCCCAAAAATCCGACTTCCTCGTTTTTCGCCCCCGGCCCTTTAGGGTCATAAAGCCAGCGTGCGACGCCAACGGCAGCGGCAATCGAAGCCGCCGCTTTCGCCCCGCGGATAAGCAGTTGCCTTCGAGCGGAATTTATCTGGTTTGGTTCAGTCATTGATTTCCTTCAATCGGCCGATTAAAACTTCCGCCGCCTTTTCCGCCGCCTGTTTGTCATTCGCCTCGTGAACACCCCCGACAAATATGCCCGCTGGGAAGACAATCTCGAAACTCCCGTAAAAATCCACGACTGATGCGCCGGTGGATTTGAGAATTTCGCTGTCAACCGTGATTGCTTTGGCACCGTTGGTTATGAGAAAATCATAATAATTCTTCGCGACTTCCTTCGCCTCATCAGCGTTTTTGCGTCTGCTGAAAAACATCGTAATCGCTTTATCGCCCGATTTGTATTGTGCGGAGTAAGCATTGGTAAGACCATCAAAGCCAAAAGCATTATCAATCTGCAATTTCCAGCTTCCTGCCACCGTGCCTTCGGTCGGAAAATATCCCAGCTCGGCTATCTTGTCGTTGTCGGTCGGCTTAAATTTGGCGGACAGGTCTTTAGCTATACCTTTCATCCCGTCAACAAGCTCGTTCGATTCGGCTGAGCCAATCATCTCGATATAATTTTTACCAAGCGACAGGCAAATCTCGTTACCCGCCACATAACCAAACGCCGACGCCCCCAAATCGTTCAGGTCAGTAACATCCGCCCTTTTTTGCCTGCTGTAAACAGAAAAGGCGTTCTTTGCGTTGTTCATATCGTAAATGTAAAGCTCGAATCCCAGTTCGGAATCATTTTTGGCCGCGAACCGCTGGGCGGTCAGCTTGACAAAACCGGCTTCCTGATACATAGGGGCCTTGCCGTCGATTTTCTCGTAAAGATTATCGTTGTTATATGTCTCGGCTTTGCCGACAGGCGGAAAATCGCCACCGCTCTCCTGCCACGACGCAATACCGAACCTCGCCATATTAAAATCGCGCTGAAGAAAATAGATGCCGACCGCTGTGGCAACCATAATAAGCAAAATCAGCACGCCAACGACAGTTTCAAATGTTCTCGCACGACCGGAAAGTAGCTGCATAAATTTCCGCATCCCGCTTTTATCGGGATTGCCCCTAAAAACAGGTGGTTATTATACCCCCCGCCTCTACATTTGTCAAACTTAGAAAAGGAATGGGCGTTTCAGGGTTTACTCGTGGCGGAGGGATTCAATTGGGTCCATATTCGCGGCACGATAGGCAGGATACATGCCGAAGGCGATTCCAACAATACCAGATATGCCGAATGAAAGCAGCAGAGATATCCAGGTGATTACAGTCGGCATATTTCCGAATCGAGTTACAAAAAATGGTATAATACAACCAAGGAAGATGCCAAGTATGCCGCCTGCAAACGTAAGGAAAAGAGTTTCGGAAAGGAACTGAAAGATAATATCTTTTCTTTTGCGCCGAGAGCCCTGCGGATACCTATTTCGCGGGTTCGTTCGCTGACTGTAGCGAGCATAATATTCATAATGCCAATACCGCCAACCAATAGAGAAATAGCTGCGATTGAACCAAGAACGACACTGAAGATGCGTTTGGTGCGTTCGGCTTCGCGCAGAAGCTCAAGCGGCACTACTACCTGATAATCGTTTTTTTTATGAAACTGGCCCAGGAGATTGATAAGGATATCGCGTGACGATTGAACCTTGCCTATCTCGCTGACTTTTATGATGACTTCCTGTAATTCCACTTTTTCTATTTTGCGAGAACCACTGCTTAGCTGCAATGACGTTTCGCCGAAACGCTCTTTAACCGCCGACAATGGAATATATATGTTTCCGGCATTTGCTCCACCCTGACCGTTTGTCGAGGGGGCCTTTTCCTCAGGGACGCTTGCTGTCGAATCGCTCCCTTGTGCGGTGACAATACCGACAATCCTGTAATAATCTCTTCCTATTTTAACGTCCTGGTCCATCGGGTCGTCAAACATGAACAATTCTTTGGCAGCCGATTCGTCGATGACGCAAATATCCTGCTTGTAATCCAAATCAAAAGACGTGAGGAACCGCCCTCTAATCAAACGTATAGGTGAAGTTTCGAGATGCCACGGGACAGTTCCGATTATCTCGATTGGTATCTTGCGATTACGATACCAGGCCTGTTGAGAAAGACGGCGAACCGGCACTATGACCCGGACATCCGGTATGCTGTTGTGAAAACGCTCGGCATCAGCGTACGTCAGGCCGTATTCGTGAAGAATCTGCTGCTGACCCGTGGCTTTCTGTTCTTCGGGCGGCTGAGCAGTTTTTATGATTATGTTAAGCGAGCCGAGGCGGGCGATTTGCTCCTGAGCAGCCCTGCTGGCGCCTTCGCCGATGGCCAGCATTGCGATAACGGATGCGACACCAAAGATTATGCCCAGGACAGTGAGTATGGCGCGAAGACGATGGAGCCATAAGCTCTTGATGCCCAGTTTAAGAACGCGCCTGATGCGATACAAAACCATAACGTTAATAGAGTCAGGAATTCCTTGCAGACCCGTCATTGTGGTCTGCACTCTGTAAATCGCCCTTGTTTTTACTTGTCTTTTCCTCTGGAAGTTTTCGCTGCTGCCCGTTGGGGTCGTTTGCGTCGCTTGCGGATAAAGGCGGGGCCTGTTGCGTTCCGGCTTTTTTCTGACTTGTTTCGTTTGCAAGCGGTATTTTTTGCTGTTTTGACGTGTCTGTTTGTGCAATGGCTGGCTCAGCAATTAGCGGAGGATTCATCAGAACATCTTCTCCAACCTGCAATCCATCCGTAATCTGGACAAATTTTTCGTTAAAGGAACCGGTTTGAACCTCTCGCGGCTGGGGGCCCTTTGCGCTTACATAATAGCACACTTTTTTGCCCCCCCTGTTTGCCACCGCCTGAATCGGAATTATTGTCACGTCATTCAGCTCTTCAACGGTGGTTTCAACCTTGGCTGACATTCCCGGCTTAAGAAAATTATACGAACCATCAATTGTGACCTGGGTCGCATAAACCTTAAGGTCAGGATTTAACCAGCTTCGCTGCTGGTCGGGCAAAGGGGCAATTTTCAGAACTTTGCCCGTGAATGTCCTGTCGGGAAAAGCGTCGATAGTTATCTTTGCGATTTGGCCCGGCTTAATCTTGGTTATGGAGGACTCATGAACGGTAATCTCGACTATCATTTCAGAGGTGTCGGGCAGAGACATAATTTCTTCGTTCTGTTGAATCGTGTACCCAACCTCTATGGGTCTGTCGTGATACCAGTAACCGGAGCCTGACGACGCGTAAACCACAAGGCCCGGCCCGGGCGCTTTGATTACGCACGCGTCAATCTGCTTTTTAAGCTTTTCAAGACGTTCTTTTCCCAGCTCGAATTTGGCCTCGGCGCTTTTCAACTGAGCTATTGTCTGCGCCAGTTTTGAGCGGCAGCGAGCGTGAGTCCTGTCCAGCTCACGTCTGGCTTCATAATAGTCGCTCAGGAACTTCTCCGAATCTTTAGGAAAATCATAAAGCTTGAACAGGTCCAGGTTAATGCTCGCCTGTTTGTTTTGTATTTCGCAGCTTCTCTTGTCCAGCTCGTCTCCCTGCAGTTCAATTTCCGCAACGTAATTCGCATCGTAAAGCTGCTTTGTACCCTCAAGTTTATACTGTGCTTTTGCGAGCTTTGAACCGGCCATCTCTATCTGGTCCTGCAGGTCCGTAAGTTTCTGCGAGGCCTGAGACCGGCCAAGCTTGTTCGGGTCATCGAGAAACGATTCCAGGTTACGCTTTGCGTTAGGGTCATTCTCCACGGCAAAGATTAGTTTTTCGGCAACAGCATCCCCAAGGTATTTTTTGAAATCCATCAGGGCGAATTTGACCTTTAGCTCCGCAGCCGTGATATCGCTTTCATTTTGCTTGAGCTGGATAAAATAGGCCTCATTTGCCTCTGCGAAACTCGACTCTGCCCCGGCAAAATCGATTTGTCTTTGCGAAAGATTCTCGGTCAGGGTTGAGGAGTCGAGTTCCACCAGCACTTTGTTGTTGACGTCCTCCGGGGTTATGTAATTCCCTTCGGGGACGATGCTGGTTATTCTTACCTGGCCTTCGACGTCGGACTTGATGTGAATTGCGTTGCGGGCTTTGATACTGCCGTTCTCAGTAACGGTGATAATGAGGTTATCTTTGCACACCTTGAACGTGTTTGCTGCTTTTTCAGGAGTCGGCACGGTGTTTTTATTTGCCATAAGCATCATTGCCAGCAAAACCAGCGCAATAGCCAAACCACCGGTGATAAGCCACTTTCGCCGTCCGGCAGTCAGATGATATATTTTCGTCTGAAGAATGTTTGGCCCGCTCCCGCTCATTTGTAGAGCTTCCTGACATCACACCTGATTATGCCCATATCCCATAGGGCTTTGGCCTGCAATAGATGATTATTATACCCTTATATACCGGTGACGGTCAAGGAAAAAGGAGGCGTTTTACCACCTTCCGGCAGTAATTACCGCATAAAGACCTAAAAGTAACAAAGCAACAGGTTCCGGAATCAATCTTTCGGCACTTCAGATAGTTGCGATTTGGAGAAGGTGTGGTATCATATCGGGTCTGAAAGGCCAAAAAGTGTTGAGTGGAAAACGCCGTATTAGAAACCTTCAAAATTTAGGAGTCGAAATTATGTCCGCAAGAACCATAATAATCCTGCTCGTTGTCGCAACAATAACAACAATTGGTTTTGTTAATACAGATGCGATTGCCGCCTCGCCATCCGACTCAAACCAGCAAGCGGACGCTAATGTCAAACCGCCATTTCGACTCGCGATTGCCGGCCTCACCCACGACCACGTTACCGGCCTGCTGAGGGAGCTTCCCCATCGCAAGGACATCACCCTTGTCGGCATCGCCGAACCAAACGCCAAACTTGCCGCTAGTTACGCCGCGAAATACCATCTTCCACAATCGATAATTTACACAGACCTCGATAAAATGCTCGACGAAACCAAACCACAGGCCGTGGTTATCTATACCTCCACCTTCGACCATTTACAAGTTGTCCAGGCCTGCGCCGCGCATCATATAGACGCAATGATGGAAAAACCGCTGGCTGTCAGTATCGAGCACGCAGCCGCTATCTCTGAAGCCGCTAAAAAAGGCAATATACACGTCCTCGTCAATTACCAGTCAACCTGGGAACCCGTGAATACATTGCTCCGCGATACAGTAATCGAGCAGAAGGCAATCGGCGAGATTCGCAAAATTATCTTCTACAAAGGCCATTCAGGCCCGAAGGAAATCGGCTGTTCGCCTGAATTTCTGAATTGGCTGACCGACCCGAACTTAAACGGCGGCGGTGCTCTTTTTGATTTCGGCTGCTATGGCACCGACCTCGCAACATGGTTCTTGAATAATCAAAAGCCGTTATCCGTAACTGCTATTACCCGGCAGACAAAACCGGATATTTACACAAAAGTGGATGACGACGCGACCGTCATAGTCACATATCCCAAAGCGCAGGTCATCATAATGGCCTCCTGGAGCTGGCCCTATGGCAAGGACAGCATTGAAATCTACGGTACAGCTGGCTCAATTCAAACTATCGACGGCAGGAACGCTATTTTGCGCATCGATGGAAAACCCGAGCAGAAAATCGCCGCAAAACCTATCGAATCTCCTTACAGTGATTCATTGACTTATCTGGCCGCGATAGTTAATGGCGGGATAAAACCGCAGGAAACTGCGTCTCTCGAAAATAATATGATAGTCACCGAGATTCTTTGCGCCGCCAGACGCTCAGCGCAATCACAATCGACAATTCAACTGCGATGATGAAAATTCTTGCCTTTAGCCGGTGACAGTCAGAGACGGCCAAATAGGGAAAATGGTGATTGATTATTTGCCGGCAGAAGGCATAATAATCAGTAATCATTTATCAATCCGGTTTGGGGAAACAAGGCGAAATGTTCAGCATATTATGCACAGGCGACGGGGCATCGGTTTGGGGCGGGCTGTTCGTGGTGATTGTCGTCATAGGCACAATCATCCGCGTTATATCCCGACGCAAAGGCCCGGGCATCGCTATGTGCCAGATATTCATCCTCGACGGCGACAGGAGCGGCAATTTCGTCCGGATTGAAAACGCGATAGCCGAAGCCAAATCAAAAGACGCAAAGTTAATCTGCTTTCCCGAAGCGACAATGCTTGGCTGGCTCAATTCCGATGCGCATACCAGGGCCTGCACAATTCCAGGGCCGGATTCGGAACAGCTTTGCGAGCTGGCGAAAAAATACGGGGTATATCTCTGTATCGGCGTTGAGGAATTTGAAGTAGGAAGATTGTTCAACAGCGCGCTGCTCATCGACGACCGGGGACAGATTCTGCTCAAACACCGCCAGGTAAATATCCCGCAAAAACTGATGTCCCCCCCTTATTCGGCGGGAAGCGAATCCGACATCGCCACGGTGAACACCAAATTCGGCAAGATTGGCCTGCTTATATGCGCTGACACGCATCGCGAAGACCTTCTCGACCGGGTGGCGGCATTGAAACCGAACCTGCTTTTGGCGCCTTATGGCTACGCGGAAGAGGAGCTAAAATGGCCCGCGCACGGCGAGGAGTTTCATAATGTCGTTATAAACGCCGCGAAACGAACAGGTGCGGTGGTTTTGGGAACAAATCCTGTGGGCAGGATAAGCAGAGGCCCCTGGTCAGGCAGGATTTATGGCGGCCAAAGTATCGCGGTTGACAAAACGGGCAATATAATAGATACTGCTAAAGATCGCGACAGAGACGTGAAAATTGTGCCAATAACAGCGGTCCGGTAGCACCAAGCCGATTCGCAGGCGTATTATCATTGATAATTGATTGTTGATTATTTCCGGCGGATGTTTTATTATTCATAGAAACTTAAACTTTTATCGTGTAACTACTACGAAGATTTGTATAGGAGATTAAAATGAGCGCATATATGCAATACGTTCAGGCACTGGGTATGCCAGAGGGATTTGAATGGCTGGTTATATTAATCGTAGCCCTGTTGGTATTCGGCAAGAAATTACCAGATGTGGCTCGTGGCCTTGGCAAAAGTGTTAGTCAGTTTAAAAAAGGGTTGAGCGAAGTCAATGATATTAAAGACGATGTTGCCAATGAGCTTAATAAGGTGAAAGACGACGTTGCTAAACAAACCCACGAAACCACGCCGCCTAAAAACACCCAAAATAACAACTGAAACATTATACCCTAAATTGCCGCCAGGTTTTTCATTACTCGGCACCAGATGAGCCGCAAAAACAAGAAAGACGGTTTTCCTGATACTACAATGACATTCGGGGAACACCTCGAAGAGTTGCGTTTCCGGTTAATTATGGCCATCATCGGTCTGTTAGTCGGAATGACGCTTTGTTTTATATTCGGTCAGTGCATAATATCCTTTATTGTGGCTCCATATCTAAAAGCCGTTAGTAATAATCCGAATCCGGCATCGAGGCTTTTAATTCTGGGGCCAGCAGAAGGTTTTATCAGCTACTGCAATATATGCCTGATATCAGGGCTAATCCTTGCTTCTCCCTGGGTCTTCTATCATCTCTGGATGTTTGTGGCCGCCGGACTTTACCCGCACGAAAAAAAATACGTCTATATGACCATACCTTTTTCCATTGCTCTTTTCATTATCGGCGCTCTTTTCTTTATGTTTTTCGTGGCGCCGCTTACTATCAAAATTCTGATAAAGTTCAACGAAAATATCTTGGCCGCTCAGTCGTCGTTTACATTTCAGCAATATGTGTCGTTTGTTACAACTATGATGCTGACGTTCGGCCTGACGTTCCAGACGCCCCTTGTGATATTGTGCCTGAATCGCACTGGTCTCATTTCCCTTGAGGCCTTCCATCGCAGCCGAAAGTACGCCATTCTCGCTATAGTAATCATTGCCTCGGTAATTATACCTAGTGGGGATGTGATTTCCATGTTCTCGCTCGCTATCCCCATGTATTTACTTTTCGAGTTAGGCATTATCCTGAGCTGGCTCGCTGAGAAACACGCCAAGGCACGCAAGAAACAAGACGCATAACAATATAAGATGCTTACTCTGATAAATACCAATACGATGCAGCCGGCGATTGCCCCTATCGGGATTGATTATATCGCAGGTGCAGCCAAGCAGGCAGGTATCGAAGTTGACCTGGTCGATTTGTGCTTGGCCGATAATAAAGACGCAACGCTGAAAGATTATTTCAGCAAACATACTCCTGAGCTTGTCGGGTTATCGTTTCGCAACGTCGATGACTGCTTCTGGCCAAGCTGTCAGTGGTTCGTGCCGAAACTGGCCGAACAGATAAAAGCAATTCGCAAACTCACTGATGCACCGATTGTCCTCGGCGGCGTGGGCTTCTCGATTTTCGCCCAGCAAATTGTTGAATACACAAAAGCCGACTTCGGCATCCGCGGAGACGGCGAACAGGCGATAATCGAACTGTACGAACAATTACAGGGACGAAGACGCTTTGACAAAGTCGCTGGGCTAAGCTGGTGGGAAGATGAGACAGTTCGCACAAATAAGCCGACGTGGCCTGAACCGTTGTTGCTTTCCACAAGCAGGGACACAGTCGATAATGTTACCTATTTTAATCGAGGCGGACAGCTCGGCATCGAGACCAAACGCGGCTGCGGCTACAATTGTATTTATTGTGCCGACCGGATAAGCAAAGGGACTTTTGTACGCGTGCGAAAGCCGGCGGAAGTCGCGGACGAAGCGGAAACGCTGCTCGCCAAAGGAATCAACGTCCTGCATATCTGCGATTCCGAATTCAACGTCGCCCGCAACCACGCATACGCCCTCTGCGAGGAATTCGTGCGGCGAGGATTAGACAAACAGTTGAAATGGTACACATATATGGCAGTCGTGCCCTTCGACGCGGAATTGGCGGCGATTATGCGAAAGGCCGGATGCATCGGTATCGATTTTACCGGTGATTCCGGCTGTGACGCGATGCTAAACCAGAGACATAAAAGACAGGACCTCGCCAATGCCGTTCAGTGGTGCAAAGATAATAAAATCACTGTGATGATTGACCTGATTTTCAGCGGCCCGGGAGAAACACCGGCATCCGTCAGGGAATCAATCGACTTCATCAAGCAAATCAATCCCGATTGCGCAGGAGCGCCGCTTGGCGTGCGGGTTTACCCAGGAACCGATATGGCGATTACGGCGGCTGCGGAAGGCCCGATGGAAACGAACCCCAACATCAAACGAAAATATGCCGGCCCGGTGGATTTGTTCAGGCCGACGTTTTACATATCGCACCTGCTTGGCCCAAATCCCGCGAGGTTGATAAAGGATTTTATCGCGGGCGACAAAAGATTCTTCGAACCGATTGATGAGGCCGACGCAGCATTAACTGACCACAATTACAACGATAACACCGAACTCGTTGACGCAATTAAAACCGGCTCACGCGGCGCATACTGGCATATCCTCCACAAACTACGCAACCGTTAATCGAGGACGACTTGGTCTTCGTAGGCGGGGATGCTGACCTGCCAGCCGGTTTTGTCCCTTAAAAATGCGCCGAATGCCTGCGCGCTTTCGGCTTCGCCGTGCACTAAGAAAATCTGCTTAGGCGGCGATTTGAAATTTTTAAGCCAGCTAAGCATCTCATTGCGGTCCGCGTGCGCTGAAAAGCCGTTTATCTGCACAATCTTGGCTTTGACCTTGTATTCCTCGCCGTGGATTCGCACTTTTTTTGCGCCTTCAACGATTAACCTGCCTAATGTCCCCACCGCCTGATACCCGACAAACATTATCGTGCTTTCTTTCCGCGAGATGTTATTGGCCAGATGATGTTTGATTCTTCCGCCGGTGCACATCCCTGAGCCGGCGATAATCATCACTGTGCCTTTTATATGATTGATTGCCTTGGATTCCTCGCTTGTCGTCGTAACTTTCAATTCTGGCAAGTCAAAGGGCGAATGATGCTCCCTTAGCATCTCCTGCGTCTCTTCGTCGAACAATTCCTGATGATTCCTGAAAATCTCGGTAATCTTCGCCGCCATCGGACTGTCTAAGAAAATAATCAAATGCGGTATGGCGTCTTCGAGCAGCAGCTCCTTTAAGTAAAACAGGATTTCCTGCGAGCGTTCAAGGGCAAAACTTGGAACGACGATGTTGCCGCCCCTTTCTTTGGTCGCGTTGATAACGTCCGCTATCTGCTTTTTCACGTCGCAGGTCTCACAATGGTCCCTGTCGCCATAAGTCGATTCGATAATAATATAATCCGCCTTTTCGGTAATGCTCGGGTCTGGCAGTATAGGCCTGCCGGGTCTGCCTAAATCGCCGGTAAACAGCACTGTTCTTTTATCGCCGTTCTGGTTCACATCAACCTTTACCATCGACGAACCAAGCACATGGCCTGCGTCACAAAGGGTTACTACTATACCACCAGCTATGTTTATCTGCTGGCCGTATTTTACCGGCTCAAAATAAGGGAAACACGCCTCTGCATCCTTGACCGTATAAAGCGGCTCATCAGAATGCGGCCCTTTCCTGCCCTGTTTTTCGTGTCTCTTGCGTTTGTACTCGGCATCTTCTTCCTGAATCCGGGCGGAATCCAGAAGTATTATCCTCGCTATCTCCGCCGTGGCCTGTGTGCAGTAAATCCTCCCCCTGAAGCCATCTCGCACAAGTTTGGGTAATAATCCGCAGTGGTCTAAATGTGCGTGCGTGAGGAATACCGCGTTTATGCTTTCGGGAGGCACAACGAACAGCGCCCAGTTTCTTTCCAGAAACTGCCTTTCCTGATACAGCCCGCAGTCAACGAGAAGACGAATTCCGTCAACCTCAAGAAGATGCCTTGAACCCGTTACGTTCTGTGCTGCCCCCAAAAACCTTAATTTCATTTCCATTCGCCGGTTTCCCGATTTAATCATCTTTCAAGATATATTCGAAGGGACGCCATTCTAATGTCCACACGGTAATCTGACAAGCCCTATCCCCATGCTCTTCCGTATGCAACTTTCGCAATTAAACGAACAGGCCTATTTGGGCAAGCAAACCGAGGCGACAAATTGCCCAAATTATCTTTTGCATAATTTTGATAAAAAACATGTAACATTTTGCTTGCTTTCAGAGCCATAAATTTATAGATGTTGTTGTATTCGTTATCGGTTTTATGAGGAGAACCTGTTTTCGATGTATAAACGCACTTTTTAACACGCTAACACGCTTAATTAAGGAGGAGCAAAAATGTCAGCGAAAAGACCATTTATCGTTTTCTCAATAATTGTTCTCGTCGGTAGCATTTGCGGATCAGATTTTGCGGGGGCTGCAGTTATCTATGTCAATTCTAATGCAACCGGTGCCAACAATGGCACAATCTGGGCTGACTCTTATACGGACCTGCAATCCGCCCTATTGGCGGCGGCCGGCGGCGATGAAATCTGGGTTGCGGCGGGGACATACAAGCCCACGACTACGACTAACGCCTTTGAAAATCTTATAGTTACTAAGAGTATAAGTGCAAGCGCTACAAAAGTGGAGGTCGGATTTGATCAGCTTGGGCTTCCATCGGTTTCATACCTCGATGATGCTCTTGTTACGATTGCGTCAACTGTGAATAATGGCGGATTTGAGGATTGGAATAGCGGGACCACATTTGGAGGACCAGGCTGGCAGTATGACGGATATACCGCCGATTTTTGGTACGCAACTTGTCTGTATAGTGGAGGAAGCGTGTCAAGAGAGTCCGGGGCATCAAATAAAGTCAGTGGCAGCTACAGTATGAAAGTAGATAAAAGTCTAGGCTACGGCTATGGAACTCGGGTCTACCAACAAATTGGTAACTTCAGCGCTTTGGCCGGGAAACAAGTAACGTTTTCTATCGAGATAAAATCGAATGCGGCTGTAAAAGCATACATAGACGACGGGGTTAGCACCACTTATTCTACTGCCTATACAGGTGGCAACGCCGGCCGGACGATATCATTTGTTATGAAACAGGGTGTGGCCATTTACGGCGGCTTTGCCGGAACTGAGACAACACGCGACCAGCGTAACTGGGTCACAAATCAGACAATTCTCTCGGGAGATATAGGTACACAGGGCGACAACTCGGACAATTCCTATTACGTGGTTGTAGGAGTAAACGGCGCTACACTGGACGGCTTTACGATTACCGGCGGCAATGCCAACGACTTTGGCGGCGGGATGCGCAACGTCGGGAGCAGCCCGACGGTTGCCAACTGTGCTTTCATTGGAAATTCAGCATACGGTGAGTCCGAGAGTTACGGCGGCGGGATGGGCAACGACAACAGTAACCCGACAGTGACTAACTGCACCTTCAGCAGCAACACGGCCACCTACTGCGGCGGGATGGGCAACGAATACAGCAGCCCGACGGTGACCAACTGCATCTTCAACAGCAACTCGGCCTACGAATCCGGCGGCGGGATGGGCAACGAAGACAGCAGCCCGACCGTGACAAACTGCACATTCACCGACAACTCGGCCGAAGATGACTCCGGCGGTGGGATATACAACGAGTCCAGCAGCCCGATTGTAACCAGTTGCGCTTTCAGCGGAAACTGGGCACCCATCAGCGGCGGCGGGATGGACAACGAATACAACAGCAATTCGATTGTGACCAACTGCGCCTTCACCAACAACTCGGCCACCTACGGCGGCGGGATGGACAATTACGAGAGCAGCCCGACCGTTACCAACTGCTCATTCAGCGGTAACCAGGCATGGTACGGCGGCGGCGGGATGTACAACTACTTGAGCTGGCCAGTGGTGACAAACTGCATCCTGTGGGGTAATTTTCCTGACCCGGTTTATGACGATTACTATAGTTATTCCATCATCAGCTACAGCAACATCGAGGGCGGCTGGGTAGGAGGAGGAGGAGGAACCGGCAATATTGACGCCGACCCACTTTTCATATGTAACCCCGATCCGTACGCCGATCCGTACTCCAGCGACTACTACGGGGACCTTCGTCTGCAGGCGGGCAGCCCTTGTATCGACGCTGGCGACAACTCGGCTGTGCCCACCGGCGTTACCACCGACTTGGCAGGCAACCCTCGCATCGGGACCGCAAATTGTAACGGGCAAAAAATAGTGGATATGGGTGCGTTTGAGTTTTATTCGGCTTGGGACCTAAAAGAAGACAGCCGCTGGGTGGACCTATTAGATATTGCCGTATTCGTAGACAATTGGCTTGAGACCGGCTGCGCGGCGATAAATAACTGGTGCGATGGTGCAGACAGCAACAAAGATGGCGAGGTAACTATGCTCGATTTCGCTGAGATAGCTAATCACTGGCTGGAATGCACATCGCCGGAGTGTGGCTAACCTCGACGTGGTGAAAAAAAGCCAGACGGCCCGACGGTGGCTGACCTGAAAGTTATGAGCGAAGAGTAGCTCACCGAGGGTATAGATGCATACATCTACCCAGAGGGCAGCCCAGATGACATCGTGAATTTTAGAGATTTCGCTGTTCTGGCGGAGGAGTGGCTTGAATAGTAATGATGTAACAATATCCGCCTGCCCGCTGTGACGGGTTTGACGAAAAGTTAGAGTTTTCGGACAAGGCCGATGACTACACCCTGGATTTGGCAATTGTCTGAATAAATCGGCTCGTATGCGTCGTTTGCCGGCTGTAAACGAACAAGATTATTTTCTCTGTAAAACCTTTTTAAGGTCGCGTCCTCGTTATCGACTATCGCGACAACTAACTGGCCATTCGAGGCCGTGGCTGTTCGTTTGCAGATAACGTAATCCCCCTCGCGGATGTTCTCGCCGACCATACTATCGCCTTTGACCTCAAGGGCAAATATATCGCCTATATTGCCAAAGCAGGATTCGATGGAAAGGTAATCTTTGTTCTCGACCGCCTCAACGGGTAATCCGGCGGCGACTCTGCCCACAAGAGGAATCCCTTCGTCTCGATGCTCGATGCTCGATGCTTGATGCTCGATATCAGGGATTTGTTTAAGCCGTCTTCGCGCCTTTGAAGTCAAGTTCAAAGAGCGTGCCCTGGCCTTCGTCGAAGGACACTGCTGACCCGACACAAGTCCTTTTCTTCGCAGTTGTTCGATGTGTCCGAATGCGGTTGCTCGGCTTATGCTTAACTGCTGCGCCAGCTCTCCAATCGTCGGCAAATAACCCCTGCTGGTCCGAAACCCCGCGATTGTGCTTAGCAACTGAACCTGCCGCGGCGTAAGCCCCTCGCCGGACGCCTGTTCCTCTTTCGTCTGACTCATACAACTTGTTCTCCTGCTCTATATCAATCGGGCCGGTTACCTCGACGCAGCGATCGCCGCCTCGAATCACATCCGTCATACCCGCAATAACATCCAGCAATCTGCCAATCGCGTTTTTCGGCTGCGTCGCCTGCTCCATCCATTCGCCCGGCCACACTGATTCATAATCGCCGCCAGGCCCGAACCTGCATACCGGCCCTATTCTCTCTATCATAATACACGCTCCATTCTTAACCACAGATTACACAGATTTCACTGTTTTTTAGTTCTCTGTGCCATCTGAGAAATCAGTGGTTTCTATCGGCCAGCACCCTCGAAAAACCCTAACAAAAACCGAACAAAATCGCCTTCTCTAAGCAAATTTTTTGAAATCGCAGATACCCTGTTTGGCATCACGGATAATATGGGACAGAAGCATAAAAATTTTTCCAAAAAATATCAATTTCGCGTCGCATACGCGCTCCCTAACCCTATTTTTGATTTTTACCCCCCTGCCTGAAAAGTAAAGAGATTGCCTGTAATCCTCTTGACAATTAGAAGATGCGCAAATACATTATTCCCTTTGTGTTCCGGCCTGTCGGAACGCTCAATTACCAAAAGAAACCTTATTTAATATCACAGTCGAAAAAGGAGATTCAGAAATGGCAACAAAGGTAGCAATAAACGGTTTTGGCCGAATCGGCAGAGCCGTAACAAGAATCCTGATGACACGCAAATCCAATCTTGAGCTGGTCGCCATCAACGACCTGTCAGACGCCAAGTCACTGGCGCACCTGTTCAAATACGATACCGTCGAAGGCAAATGGCAGGGAACAGTCGAGGCAAAGGGCTCAGACATCATAATAAACGGGAAAACCGTAAAAGTCCTGGCCGTGAAGAACCCGGCGGAACTGCCGTGGAAGGATATGGGCGTCGAAATCGTCGTCGAATCCACAGGTCTGTTCACCAAGGCATCATCGGAAAAGGGCGGCTACGGCGACCACATCAAGGCAGGCGCAAAGAAGGTTGTTCTAACCGTCCCGGCAAAAGATGACATCGAGGCCACAATCGTTATGGGCGTAAACGACGGCAAGCTCACCAAGAACATCAAATGCGTCTCGAACGCGAGCTGCACGACCAACTGTCTTGCCCCAATCGCCAAGGTCCTCAATGATACCTTTGGCATCGAGAGCGGCGTAATGACCACCATTCACGCATATACCAACGACCAGAAAGTCGCCGACCAGATTCACAAAGACCTCCGTAGGGCAAGAGCAGCAGCCGCAAATATTATTCCCACAAGCACAGGCGCAGCAAAGGCAATCGGCAAGGTTGTCCCGGAACTCGACGGTAAACTCGACGGCTTCGCGGTCCGCGTCCCAGTCCCGGTAGGCAGCCTGGTTGACCTCGTCGTCAACGTGAAAAAAGAGGTAACAGTCGCCGACGTTAACGCAGCGATGAAAAAAGCAGCGGAAGGCCCGATGAAAGGCGTCCTCGTTTATTGCGATGAGCCAATCGTAAGCAGCGACATTGTCAACAACCCCGCTTCGAGCATCTTCGATTCACTGCTCACCATGGTAAAGGGCAAGACCGTTAAAGCGATTAGCTGGTATGACAATGAGTGGGGTTATTCGAACCGCACCGTTGATATTATGGAAAAAATGGCGAAACTCGGCTAAGCAAACCATCGGGTCCCGGATTTACCGGGACCCGATTTTTTTATTATATATTCGATTTTATAAAGCAGGTGAGAATATGGCAAAAAAAACGATAGCCGATATAAACGTCAAAGGTAAAAAAGTATTCATGCGGGTGGATTTTAACGTTCCACTCGATGAAAACTGTAATATCACCAGCGACAAAAGAATCGTAGCCGCGCTGCCTTCAATAAAGAAGGTGCTCGCAGACGGCGGCTCGCTTATTCTCGCAAGCCACCTCGGCAGACCCGACGGCAAGCCGGACCCAAAGGCCTCGATGAAACCCGTCGCCAAAAAGCTGTCGGAGCTTCTCGGCAAAGAAGTCATCTTCGCCAATGATTGTGTTGGTGCAGACCCCCAAGCCAAAGCCAAGGCGCTAAAGCCGGGCGATGTCCTGCTCCTCGAAAACGTCCGCTTCCACAAAGAAGAGGAAATCAAAGACAAAAAAGCAAAGGATGACCCCGCCCTGCGTAAGGCAAAGGACGATTTCGCAAAGCAGATGGCCGACCTCGCGGATGTATATGTCAACGACGCATTCGGCACCGCTCACCGCGACAACGCCTCGATGTACACCGTGCCCGCGATGATGAAGGGCAAACCACGCGTCATCGGCTTCTTAGTCGAAAAAGAGCTGAAATTCTTAGGCGACACCGTAACCAACCCGGTCAGGCCATTCGTCGCAATCTTGGGCGGCGCAAAGGTCTCCGACAAATTGGGCGTCATCGAAAACCTGATGGCCAAAGTAAACAAAATCATCATAGGCGGCGCTATGGCATACACATTCGCCAAGGCCAACGGCAAAACCGTCGGCAACTCCCTTTGCGAAGATGATTTTCTTGCAAAGGCCAAGGAACTTCAGGAAAAAGCCAAAGCCGCGAAGTGCGAATTACTACTGCCAATCGATACCGTCGTCGCCAAAGAATTCAAGGCAGGAGCCGAGAACAAAGTCGTTACCGGCGATATCGAAGCCGGCTGGCAGGGTATGGATATAGGCCCGGCGACACGTAAACTGTTCGCCGACAAGCTGGCCGACGCAAAGACAATCGTATGGAACGGCCCGATGGGCGTTTTTGAAATGCCCCCCTTCGATGAAGGTACCAAGGCGGTCGCCCAGGCGGTCGCGGACGCCACAAGCAAAGGCGCCAAAAGCGTCATCGGCGGCGGCGACAGCGCAAGTGCGTTGAAAAAACTCGGCCTTGATAAAAAAGTGACGCATATATCAACGGGCGGCGGTGCGTCGCTTGAATTTCTCGAAGGCAAAAAATTCGTCTGCCTTGAAATCTTAGACGAAAAATAATAACCTTCCACAGAATTAACCGAGATACTGCACGGAAGCTTATGATTAAACGAAGATTGCCCAAACCCGGCGTCATTGAGGTCAATCCCTCTATTTTGGCCGCTGATTTTGCGCGGCTGGCCGACGAGCTTGCCGTAATTGAAAAGGCAGGCGTCAAAATGGTTCACCTCGACATTATGGACGGGCACTTCGTCCCGAATATCACCATCGGCCCGCCGGTAGTCGCTGAATTGCGCAAGCACAGCAATCTGTTTTTCGACGCTCACCTGATGATTACCGACCCGCGAAAATACGCCCCCGCTTTCGTCAAGGCGGGCGTCAACAATATAACGTTTCACATCGAGGTCGAAAAAAAACCGGCGGAATTGATAAAAATCCTTCACGGTATGGGCATAACAGCAGGCATTTGCCTTAACCCCGAAACACCGGTTAAAGCAATCGAAAAGATAGCTCATCTTGCCGATATGATTCTTGTAATGACGGTCCATCCCGGCTTTGGCGGGCAGAAATTCATCGCCGCTGCCGCAAAAAAAATCCGCACCGTCCGCAACATCGTCGGCCCCAAAATCAGGGTCGAGGTTGACGGCGGTATCGACATTAAAACCACGCCCATCGTGGTTGGTTACGGAGCCGATACCCTTGTGGCGGGCAGGGCAATCTTCGGCAAAAAAAACAGAATCGCCGCCATAAACGCAATTCGACGGGCAAGTAAATAATTGTTTCTGGAAATCCGCTCGCTTTTTTGGTAGAATCTTTGAATCCTGTGAATGAGGTCTGAATGCCGATTATGGCAAAAGAAGCGAAATCAAAATGGAACGGCTTTTCGCTCAAAAAGCGAAAGGAAATGCCTGACGGCCTTTGGACGCGTTGTCCGGCCTGTGAGCACATGCTTTACAAAAGCACCGTTGAGAAAAACCTCAACGTCTGCCCGGAATGCGATTATCACTTCCGCATCGACTCGCTCACCCGCATCAGCTACTTGGTCGATGAGGGTTCATTCGAGGAAACGCACGACCACCTTACCAGCAACGACCCACTTGATTTCAACTTCAGAGGCACAACCTATCTTCAACGGCTAAAAGCCGACGAACACAAAAGCAGCTCAAAAGAAGCAATGCGAATCGGCAAGGCATTCATCAAGGGAAGAGGCGTAGTGCTTGCAGTTATGGAGCCGAATTTTCTGATGGGTTCGATGGGCTATGTCGTCGGCGAAAAACTCTGTTTGGCCGTCGAAAAAGCTATCGAAGAAAAGCTGCCGCTTGTGGCTATATGCTCATCGGGCGGCGCAAGGATGCACGAGGGCGTCGTATCGCTGGGCCAAATGGCGAAAACCAGCGCAGCCATCGCCAAACTCGACAGGGAAGGCGGCTTCTTTATCTCGGTCCTGACCGACCCCACCACCGGCGGCGTTACCGCCAGTTTCGCGATGCTGGGCGACTGTCTCATCGCCGAGCCAAAGGCGTTAATCGGTTTCGCAGGCCCGCGAACCATCGCCGAGACAATTAAGGTCGAGCTTCCGGAAGGTTTCCAGACCGCGGAGTTTATGCTCGAACACGGCTTCGTCGATATGATTGTTCACCGCAAAGACCTTCGCAGCGAAATCGCCCGCCTCATCGATTACTGCCAGAAATAACATCCCCCGTAAAAATTATCTCGCATCCTGACCTGCCACCGATAACACCAGAGCAAAAACCTTTGACGCCCCAGCTTCCTTGAGTGTATTCGCGCATTCATTCAGCGTAGCATTGGTAGTTTTAATGTCATCTACAAGGCAAATCTTGCGGCCCGTGAAAGGATGCCGATAACGGACTGCAAATGCACCCTTCACATTTTTTACCCGGGCAGCAAAACTCAGCATTTCAGATTGCGGCTTCGTATAACGAATACGGACAAGGTCGGTGCTGACTTTGGCAGAAGGATGTTTCAGCCCCCTGGCCAATAGATACGACTGGTTGTAACCGCGATTAAAGCGTCTTCGCCAGTGTAAAGGCACAGGCACAAAAAAATCGATATCCTGAAAAAATGTGCTTGTCTGCAACGCAGTGTCCGCCAGCCAGACCATTAGCGAATCAAGTTCGGTTTTGTCATTCTTGAACGCCTTCACCATATCCCGCAGCGATTCCGCATACATACCGGCACGAGCAATTCCGTCAAAACGCATCTGTTCACCACGGCAATTCAGGCAAACACCTTCACGAGCAACGTAAGGGCTTACGTCTCTGCCGCAACGCCTGCAATAATCAGCAGAGCATACGGAAGTGAGGCCCTCCCAGCAGTCGCCACACAGGCCGCTGCCTGTTTCAACGTTATGTTCACCGCAGTTGACGCATTTAGAAGGCCAAAGTAACTGGCCCAGTCCCCCAACCGCATCGCTAACGGCTCCGGTAAACCAATTCGATATCCGGCTTGGTATGGTTATCATCTTATTCAGGGATTACAGCGTTCACAGGGCTTTTTGCCCGCGGCGATTGCCGCGTCCCTCGTAGCATAGCTCACAAGATTGTTCGGAGATATTCTCTTCGCAGACGAGCAACTCGCCTTGTGAAATATCTGGCTGTTCTTAGAAGAAACATATTTAGATTCGACAGATTGCTGTTTATCGTTCTCATCAGTTGCTTTGCGCAACTGCGGCTTTGTTTGACTGACCTCCGATTGTTTGTCTGCTGCCCTGGTCACAGACCACGATCCAATAAACGCCCGCGCCTGAACAATAGCCGCAGAGATGAGGGACTCGGCCAAATCCTTTGTCGCAACCAAACGCATAACCGGCTCATCTTTCCAGACATCAGCCATCATATTGGCCTTGGGGCCGTTCTCAAGCTGGGCTCTTTTCAAAAAAGAAGTTTGAAGGCGAAAAATGCACTGGTTTGTATCAGGAAGATTCAACAAATCAATCTCAATGCGAAACTCGGGAACATTGGCGGGCCTCCATCTCAGATTAGATACAGAACCTAACCGCTTTTTTGCGAGCATTGCCAGCGGCGAGTTTGCGTCCACATTGGTATCTATAACGTTGATATCGTAATCTCTGAACGTGGCCTCGACTTGCTGCTCGATCTGGGTAGTTAGTGCCGAATTGGAGTCGTTATACGCACCGCGCAATCTAACCGTTATATAAAAGCAATTGACATCCGCCAGTGCCGGATTGGGATTAACGATGTATGGACTTTGTGGAAGCGTCAACGTTATTGGTTCCTGTTGAGCAAACGCAGGATTTGAAAGAATGACAAAAAGAACAGCAAACGTGAGAAGGTGTGAGATTCTCATATTATACTCTCCAAAAACAGTTTCAGTCAGACACTATACAATCAACGCGAAGGCATCAGCAACGGGCATACCTTCTTTAATGCCCAGCAATTTGGCCTTTTCATTAACCTTTGTAATCTTTCTGTCGGGAAATCTGTCAAGCGTGCCAATCGGGTTGGCCGGCGAGCTTTCGACCAAAGCCGCAGCCACGCCATATCTCTGGCAGGCGTCAACGTCGATTGCCGGACAGGCCAGAAATCCTTTCGAGCCGGTAACAATCAGGATATTAAAGCCGGGCCATTTCGTCTGGACGCCCTCAACAAGGCCCTTCGGGGTCTGAAATGTTTTCCTGTTGATTTCCATAATTCATTCCTCTACTTATCTGCGGGCTTTTTTTTACCCGCTTTTTTAGCAGGCTGTTCCTGCGGCTTATGTTTCTCTTGGCGAACCGGCGAGCCAAGTATTGACTGTATCTCTTTTAATTTTTCCTGGAGCATTTCAGGCGTTTTCGCCTCGACCGTCAGCCGCAATAACGGCTCGGTATTACTCGGCCTGCAGTTAAACCACCAGTCCTTAAATCCCACGGTAACGCCGTCGAGCCAGTCAACCTGCCCGTCACGGTATCTCTTCGCCAGTTCGTCCATTTTGGCCTTTTTGTCCTCGACCTGGAAGTTTATCTCGCCGCTCGAGGAATATCTGCGAAGGGGATTGGCCAGCTCGCTGACCGGCGCATCGCTTTGACTGATAATATTGAGCATATGAACAAATGTAATCATCCCTGAATCGGCGAAGAAATTATCGCGATAATAGAAATGCCCCGATAATTCGCCGCCGAAAATCGCGTGCGAGTCGCGCAGTGCCTTTTTCATAAACGCGTGCCCTACCCGCTCCCGCCGGGGCGTCCCGCCGTATTTGATGATTTCCTCTGCAACCACCCTGCTCGAACGCAGATCGTAAACTATCGTTGACTTCGGCTCTTTTTTCAGGAAATACCTCGCCATAAGCGCGGTCATCAGGTCGCAGCTAATCGTTCGCCCTGTCTCATCAACCATTATCAGCCGGTCTGCGTCGCCGTCGAAACAAACGCCGAAATCACACTTTTCCTGAACGACCGCTGCCTTCAGCTCCTCAAGGTTTTCCTCAAGCAACGGGTTTGGTTCGTGATTAAAGGTGCCGTCATGTTTGAAATTCAACTCGATAATTTTTAAACCAAGCCCGGAGAACAGGGCAGGCACCATTTTACCAGCCATACCATTCGAAGCGTCGATGGCTATCTTGAGCTTTCGCAGCTTGGGCAGCAGGAATTTCAAAACGTGCTTTCTATATTCCTCCGTCAGATCAACCTTTTGCACAGTGCCTGTGGGTTTGCCCTTGGTATGCAGCAGGGACATCGCGATATGCTGAATATCTTTTAGACCGGTATCTTCGCCGATGGGTTTTGCGCCAGGGCCTGATACCTTGAAGCCATTGTATTTGGCTGGATTGTGCGAGGCGGTTACCTGAACTCCGCCGCAGGCACTGAGATAATTAATTGCAAAATACATAAAGGGTGAATCGACCATACCGATATCAATAACATCAATACCCGCTGAAATAATGCCCTCAATCAGCACATTTGCAAGCGACTCGCTGTGAGTCCGCATATCACGCCCCACGCAAATCGCCCTGGCATTGGTCTGCCCCCTGTCGAAACCGTGAAGAAGCGCAGGTAAAAAACGCGCCGTCGCAAAACCAATCTTCCACGCGTCTTCTTCGTTAAACTGCTCGCCGTAAATACCCCTGATGTCATACGCCTTGAAAATTGTAGGATCCATCAAAATAGCCCTTTCGTTGTTCGTTTCTTAAAATAAATACGGTTAATAAAGGGAATACTATAAGAGGCGAACCGGCCTTGTGTCAATGGCCGTTAAACTTACGATTGACAATAACCGACTACTATAGTAGATTTGTAACGTTGTTAAGGTGAATTTATGGCGTTAAAACAATCTACATTACGGTTAATCGCACAGGCAAAGCACATTATGTGCCCCGCTGTCATTGCGATTATCATTATAGGAGACATAACAAAGCTGTCCTGAAAGCGTAAAATATCGATTTATAAAGGCCTTTCAGGGCGGCAATCCTGAAAGGCCTTTTTCGTTTAAATTTAGCCCCCCAATTTATTGGGGGGTTACTAACATTGACATTAACAAGCGTTCGATTTAGCATAATGGTTTTACTTTTTTGAGGTATAACGATGTCCGACGACAAGAAAAGTTACAGCCAAACATTGAACCTGCCGCAAACGAGTTTTGCGATGAAGGCAAACCTCGTCCAGCGAGAACCGCAGATGCGCAAGGACTGGCAAAAAAGCGACATCTACGGCAAAATCAGGGCCGCCCGAAAAAGCGCCCCGTTATACATCCTGCACGACGGGCCGCCTTATGCCAACGGCGATATCCATATGGGCCACGTCATAAACAAGGTCCTCAAGGATTTCGTCGTCCGCTACAAAACAATGTCCGGCTTCGACGCCCCCTACGTCCCCGGCTGGGATTGCCACGGCCTGCCCATCGAATCAAAGGTCGTTACCGAACTCGGTGAAAAGGTCCGCCAACTGGGCAAACCCGAAATTCGCCAGCTCTGCAAAAAATACGCCAGCAAATACGTCAAGCTCCAGAGCCAGCAGTTTCAGCAATTAGGCGTATTCGGCGACTTCGAAAACCCGTATCTCACATTCAAGCCATCCTACGAGGCAGGTATCCTTGAGGTCTTCGCTGAACTCGTAGGCAAAGGTCTCGTCAAAAAACAATTGAAACCTATTCACTGGTCCGTCGGCTGTGAAACCGCACTGGCAGAAGCGGAACTGGAATACAAAGATATCGACTCACCAAGCATCTTCGTAAATTTTCCCGTTGCCAAAGACAGCATCCCACGATTAACCGAACTTGGTCTGGTAACAGCAGAGCAGGCGCAGAACGCCAAAGTTTGTTTTATGATTTGGACGACCACACCGTGGACGTTAGCCGCAAATCTCGCTGTCGCACTGCACCCGCGTCTCGAATATGTAACTCTCGACTACCAGCTTAATGGCAGGCGTTTCGTCTCCATCGTAGTTTCTGACCGCCTCTCCGCTGTCGTCGCGGCTGCCGGATTAAACGAAGGACAATATAAAGTCAACCCAAATAAGGTCCTCGGCTCCAAACTCGAGGGCCTGCGCTATACTCATCCCTTTATCGAAAAGAACCCGACTGATAAAGATGCCTACAAGGTTATACTCGCTGAATACGTAACAACCGAAGACGGCACGGGCCTCGTCCACACCGCCCCGGGCCACGGCGCAGAGGACTATATGTCAGGGCAAAAGTATGGTCTGGCCATATATTCGCCGGTGAAAGATGATGGCTCTTACGACAACACTGTCCCCGAATGGCTCCGCGGCAAAAGCGTCCTCAAGGTCGATAAGGAAGTCATCGACCACCTCACTAAAACCGGCTTGCTTGTCAGACAGCAGAAAATCACACACAGCTACCCCCACTGCTGGCGAAGCAAAACACCCGTCATCTTCCGCGCAACCGAACAATGGTTCGTCAGCGTCGATAAGGAAATCCCCGGCCTGGGCAAAACACTGCGCAACCTCTCCCTCGAATCCACAAAAAACGTCCGCTGGATTCCCGACTGGGGTCAGAAACGCATCGAAGGTATGCTCGAATCTCGCCCCGACTGGTGCATCAGCAGACAGCGAAGCTGGGGCCTGCCTATCCCGGTCTTTGTCAATCCTCAGGGCGAAACACTTTTGACAAAAGAATCGGTATTGGCGGTTTCAAAACATATCGCTGCAAAAGGTTCCGATAGCTGGTTTACCGATTCTCCTGAGCAAATCCTCGGCGCGGATTTCAAATTGCCTCCCGGCTTCTCATTTAACGAACTGAAAAAAGAAGAAAACATCTTCGACGTCTGGTTCGAATCGGGATGCAGTTGGTACTCCGTCGCCTCAAAAGCCGGCTGGCCCATCCCCGTTGACCTCTATCTCGAAGGCAGCGACCAGCACCGCGGCTGGTTCCAGTTATCGCTTTTGCCCGCGCTGGGCTTTATGGGCAAAGCCCCCTTCAAGGCCGTTCTCACCCACGGCTTCACCGTTGATGAAAAAGGTATGAAGCAATCCAAGTCGCTGGGCAACTACGTCAACGCGCAGGACGAGGTTACCAAATACGGCGCAGACATCCTTCGCCTCTGGGTCGCCAGCGTCAACTATCAAGACGATATGCGCTGCAACGATGAGCTCATCGGCAAAACACAGGATGCCTACCGCAAAATCAGAAACACCCTGCGCTATCTCCTCGGCAACATCTACGATTTCGACCCTGCTAAAAACGCCGTCGCTTACGACAAAATGTTCGAAATCGACAAATGGGCAATGCAGCAGCTCCAAAAGCTAATCGCCGGCGTTACCAAAGAATTCGATGATTTCGCCTATCACCGCGCGTTTTCGCTGCTCTATAATTTCTGCAGCATCGAGATGAGCAGTATCTATATGGACCTGCTCAAGGACCGCTTGTATTGCGACCCCGCAGACAGCTCATCCCGCCGAAGCTGCCAGACCGCGCTTTACAAAATCCTCGATTCGCTCACGCTATTGTTCGCCCCGATTCTCGTACACACCGCTGAGGAAACCTGGGCTGCAATCCAGCACAAATCACAAAATGTTGATAGTATTCATCTGGCGATGATGCCTAAAGCCAGTCCCAAAGTCGAAGACCCGAAATGGCAAAAGCTTATGTTTCTTAGAGACGAGGTCCTTAAAGCACTTGAACCATTGCGACAAAACAAGATTATCGGCAGCAATCAGGAATCCAGCGTAACTATCCGCTGCGGCAGTGAAGATGCAGCCGCGATTGAGCAGTTTGGCTTGAAATCCTTCGCCGCCCTTTGCATTGTTAGTGAGATTAAGCTTGAAAAAACCAATGGCGAAAGACAGATAATTGCCCAAAAGAGTACACATCAAAAATGCCAACGTTGCTGGAACTACTGGTCAAGCGTAGGCAGCAACCCGCAACACCCCGATGTCTGCGAACGCTGCGCCGTTACATTAAAGTAATTGGGCCATTAAATTACTGCTGCTTGATTTGCTGACAGGCCGTCTCAAAAACCCGCTCGACGGCTATATGGGTAATAGCGTGCCTTGGGGCGTAGCTGTCCGCATTCATTCCACGTTCGTTCGGCTCAGCCGCCACGACGCATTGGGGCCGTTTATAAGGGCACACCCTCGCCGGGTTCGTAGGCCCGAATATCATCACTATCGGCACACTGAGCGCAGCCGCGATATGCCCCGGCCCGGTATCATTGCTCACGACCAGTGACGCCTTTCTCATTAACGGTATTAACTCACGCACCGCTGTTTTCCCTGCAAGATTGACAACTCGTCTGCCAATCGCCTCAATATATTCTCGCTCCCCCTGTGAACCCGTCGCCACAATCTGCATGCCGAATCGTGAACCGATTTTATCAGCTAATTCCGCGAATCGCTCAATCGGCCAACGCTTATCCGGCTGTGCCGCCCCGGGAACAATCACAGCATATTTGGCGTTTACACCCTGCGATTTCAAAAGTTTGTCGATTTGTTCCGCTGCCCCCGCGTCCTCCGGCAATTTAAATTCCGCTTCTCCCTGTTTTGCACCAGCAGCGGCAACAATTTTCAAATAATAATCAACTAAGTGAATGCTCGAAGCATCCTGCGAAATTTTATCCGTATAAAACAGGTGTGCCAGCTCTCTCGCCCCAGCCATCCCGAATCGCCTCTTGCACCCACTTACCCAACTGAAAAATCCCGTCCTGAAAAGTCCCTGAAAATCGAATACCAAATCGAATTTACCCGCCCTGAGCTGCTTAACAAGCGAACTTAACGCATTAAAACTGCCCGGACTGCACCACCATTTGGCCAGTTTTCTGCGGTCGAACAGGATAATATCAGATATGTACGGATGCCCTGTTATCAGCGGCGCAAACTCAGGCCTGACAAACCACGATATTTTCGCCCCCGGAAAACTCCTCCTCAGCGCCGACAACGCGGGCAGCGCTAAGATTATATCCCCCAAAGCGCTCGGCTTTATAATCAAAATGCGTCTCGGCTCGTCGCCCATCATTTAACGTCCCTGTCTGGCTTGCTTGAGACGATACTTCGCCTGCGCCTTCTGCACAAGTCGCCTGAATATGTCCCTTCGCTGCTCCGCCGGCACCCTCACCTCATCGCAGTATATCTCAAAGGCCCGCAGATAATCCGTCCGCGTAATACCCGGCAGTTCCATAACCGATGCCGCCAATTGCCACAGCCCCTGCATCTGCCTGTCTTCGCTGGCGGAAAAATACTGCTTAATCCCGTCCACGTCGGTAATCGTAACGCGATACTCCCCGTCGTTGTCACGACTGACGACAAAATTCGTCGCCTTGGCGTCCCTGTGCCACAGATTATTTTTGTGAAGCTCCGCGAATATCTCCGCCATCCGCGCCGAAAGCTCCCGCATTATCCAGTACCGCTCCTCGCCCTGTGCCTGCATATCCTTTAAAAACTCGTACAGGTTTGTCCCCTCAATATATTCGCTGATATATATGCTCTGGTCGCAAAATAAAAATCTCTTGTGATATACCGCCGCCAGAGGCGCCGCGACGGGCAGACCATATTGCCTGATTTTGACCGCCGCGATAAAATTCCGTATCGCGTGGGCCGCTCCCATCGACCTGAAAAATCCACGAATTCCCCCGCCGGCTTGCCTCCGCTTTATCACCGCTTTGACGCCCCTGCCCCCGATATCCAGATACTTAACCGTAACGGTATTCAACCCTTCGATTTTCAGCGTCTGCTGCGCACCCTCAAGCAGCTTCTCCGGCTTAGCCAGCAGCTTCTCCCATCCTGCCTTTGAAAACTGGTCTTTGCCCGCGGCGCGAACCGCAACCCATCCGCGCCACCCGTCAACGAGCGCAACATCCGATATCTCGATTAAATTCCTCATTACTGTTTCAACGTCGTGCATACCCCTATTTTATGCGTTTACCTCCCTTTCGGCAATTGCTTAAATTCCCAATATTTATTATGCTGTCCGAAATGAACGAGAAAGGAAAATACGTTTACGACTGGCCCAGGCCTATGGTTACGGTCGATGCGGTAGTTTTCGCCGTTATTGCCGACGCAACTAAGCTCCTGCTCATCAAACGAGGCAACGAACCATTCAAAGGCCAATGGGCCATTCCAGGCGGCTTCATCGGAATGGATGAAGAATTGGAAGATGCCGTCGCAAGAGAATTACAGGAAGAAACAGGCCTCACAGGAATCGCCCTCGAACAAATGCACACCGTCGGCACCTGTGGCCGGGACCCACGAGGCAGACAAATCACCGTAGTTTATATGGGCATAATCAAAGAAGGACTCGACCGCGTAAAAGCCGGCGATGATGCCGCTATGGCACAATGGTTCGATATCGACAACCTGCCCCCGAATATGGCCTTCGACCACAACATCATCGCCCGCTTTGCCATCGAAAAATTAAAATCCCAAATAAAATAAAAAGAGCGCAAGTTTCGAAAAACCTGCGCTCATTCATACTTTTTACTTTTACCTTTTTACTTTTTATCTTTTGCTTCGAACTCCGCGTCTATTACGTCATCGTCGCCGCCTTTTCTGCGGACTTCACCTTCGGCAGGCGGAGGAGGCGGGGCATCCTGTTGAGCCGGGCCTGCTGCGCCTTTGCCGCCCGCGGTCTTCTTCGCGGCTTCCTCATACAGCGTTTTGCCTAATTCCTGACTTGCGCTATTGAGGTTATCGAGCGCCTTTCTTATCGCGTCGGCATTGTCGCCCTTGACGACTTCCTTTAGATTATTGACCGCACTCTCGATTTTGCCGCGAGTATCGCCTGAAACCTTGCTGCCATGCTCTTTGAGCGTTTTTTCGGTAACGTAAACAAGCTGGTCTGCCTGGTTCTTCAAATCCACGACCTCACGTTTCCTCTTGTCGTCCTCGGCATGTGATTCGGCGTCCTTTTTCATCCGGTCGATATCCTGGTCGCTTATGCCTGAGCTGGATTTAATCTCAATCGACTGCTGCTTGTTTGTCGCCAGGTCCTTGGCAGATACATTCAAAATGCCATTTGCGTCGATGTTGAAAGCAACCTCAATCTGCGGTATGCCTCTCGGCGACGATGGCAAACCTGCAAGCTGGAACCTGCCCAGCGAACGGTTGTCGTGCGCAAACTCGCGCTCACCCTGCAAAACGTGAATATCAACAGTCGTCTGATTATCCGCGGCGGTTGAGAATATTTCGGTCTTGCTCGTCGGTATCGTTGTGTTGCGTTCAATCAGTTTTGTCATAACGCCGCCCAATGTCTCAACACCCAGTGAAAGAGGCGTTACATCCAGAAGAAGAATATCTTTAACGCCCGTGTCGCCCGCTAATACCGCGCCCTGGACAGCCGCACCCATCGCGACGACCTCATCAGGATTCAAGCTCCTGTTTGGTTCTTTCTTGAAAAGCTCGCGTGCAATCTGCTGGACTATCGGGATTCTTGTCGAGCCGCCGACGAGCAGCACTTCCGCGATGTCCTTTGTCGCAAGTTTTGCGTCCTGTATCGCCTTGAGGCAGGGGTTTTTCAGCCGGTCGAATACCGGCTCGCAAAGGGCCTCGAACTTGCTGCGTGTAATCGTCATCTGCAAATGTTTGGGCCCCGATGCGTCCGCCGTAATAAACGGCAGGTTCACCGTCGATTCCACCTGGCTGCTCAATTCACACTTGGCCTTTTCCGCCGCTTCTTTGAGCCGTTGATGCGACATCGGGTCTTTGCGAAGGTCGATGCCTTCTTTCTTCCTGAACTCCTCGGCGATGTAATTGATAAGGACTGCGTCGAGGTCGTCCCCGCCTAAGTGCGTATCGCCGTTGGTGCTCAGCACCTCGAAGACGTTGTCGCCTATATCGAGGATTGAAATATCGAATGTGCCGCCGCCGAAATCGAACACGGCGACTTTTTCATTTCGCTTTTTCTCAACGCCGTAAGCAAGGGCTGCTGCAGTCGGCTCATTGATAATCCGCTCGACCTTCAGGCCAGCGATTGCCCCCGCGTCTTTGGTCGCCTGTCTTTGCGCGTCATTGAAATACGCCGGCACGGTAATGACCGCCCGCTCAACGCTCTCGCCGAGGTAATCTTCCGCCGTCTTTTTCAAATCCTGCAAAATCATCGCCGATATCTCAGGCGGCGTGTATTCCTTGCCGCGGACGTTGACCTTTACCAGCTCATCGGCGCCACCTACAATTTTATAAGGCACTATCTTTTCCTCGGACCCGACCTCGTTGTGGCGTCTGCCCATAAACCGTTTGATTGAGAAAACCGTGTGTTCAGGATTGGTTACCTGCTGGTGTTTTGCAATCTGGCCGACTAATCGTTCACCCTTGTCGGTAAAACCGACAACCGAGGGCGTCAGTCGTGAGCCGGATGAGTTAATCAGTACCTTCGGCGAATTGCCTTCCATTACGGCAACCACCGAGTTTGTCGTCCCCAAATCAATTCCTATTATTTTGTTCGTAGCCATATTTAACTCCCTTTCTATTTATCGCGTATTGGTAACATAATTGCTTCTAACTTAAAAGTGCAAACGCCGTGCCAAAGGCCCAGCCGAAGGCCAATATATCATAACGGCATTAAAACAAAGGAGTTACGGTTATCGAACAAATGAGGGGCGTATGTGCTTTTGCCATTTTGGCAGACGCTAACGGCAGTCAGGGACACCGCTTAACCGTTGAGGGCTGAACGAATAATCTGGGCGCGGAGGGCGTCGCGGTGGGTGGAATCAAGCTCTTTGCCGTAGTTGAGCTGCAGATGGGCGGGAAGCGTCAGCAAAAACAGGCGATTTACCGTGGCAATCGACAGCCGGTCGCTTGTGCCTGCGCTGCCAATATCGTTTCCCAGCGAGCAAAGCCGGTCGATTGCGGGCGTCGATGCCCCCTGATGCTTATGCATATTAAGCCCAAGCCGAATGTGACTGAGCAAAAACAACGCCTCTTGTGAGCTAATCAAATTGGCGTTTTTCAACAAGGCAAGCGCACGCGATATTTTGTCGTCGAGCAAACTGGACTCGTGCGAGAGCAGCTGGCTGCGGGCCGCGTGCTCATATTCGACAATTTCCGGGATAATCGTTTTTTCGAACTGGGTAACAATATCTTTCTCGCGAACGCCCAGAGTTGTCTGGTTGGAGAGCTGATAAAAATCGCCCGCCGCCTCGGTGCCTTCGCCGAAAAGTCCGCGAACCGCCAACCCAAGCGATTTTGTGGCGTTGAGAAATTTTTCTATCTGGCCCGTCATTTTCAGCGCGGGCAGATGCAGCATAACCGATACCCTGATTCCCGTCCCGATATTGGTCGGGCAGGCGGTAAGATAACCGTATTTTGGACTAAAGGCATATTCGACCTTCTGCTCGATCATATCATCGATGCGATTAATCTGTTCAAGGCAGGCGGGCAACTGGCATCCGGCCTTTAGCACCTGCAGGCGCAGGTGGTCTTCCTCGTTAATCATCGCGGTGAAAAACTCACGCCTTGCAATCACCGCACCGCGGGGACCTTTGCCGAAGGCGTGATTCTGGCTGATGAGATGCCGTTCGACGAGGAACCGTTTTTCCAGCGCGGGTACTTTGTCAACGCCGATGTAAAACACCTCGTCGCCGAGGTCGATTCCCATTAAAACGTCTTTGAGTTTTCTTAATATCTCCGCTTTTTCGGTCGCCGGGCACGTGGCCAGGAACCTGTGCCCCGCGAGGTTTCGCGCCAGGCGAACTCGTGAGGAAATCACCACGTCCGAGAGAGGCCCTTCCCCGCTAAACCACTCGTTGATATTCCCGCTTATTTCAGTAAGTTTCATTGCGATAAAACACGTTATTTAAACTCAGCAAGCTTGTCCCGCAATTTCGCGGCAAGCTCGTAATCTTCTTTTCGCACCGCCTCATCCAATTGCTGGCGCAACTGCGCAATCTCAAGCTGTTTTTTCGAGTCGGAGGGCGCATTCGCCGGAACTTTGCCGCAGTGGCACGTAGCGCCGTCGTGTGCCTTTTTTATCAGCGGCGAAAGCTGTTTCTCGAAAACCTCGTAATCATTCGGGCAGCCGAGGACCGCCTTCTCCTGGAATTTATCCAGCGTGTAGCCGCAGTTAGGGCATACCTGCTCATCGGCGCTGGGCTGGGCCGGCTCTTCACCCTTGGAACCTACCGAAAGCAGGTTGCTCAAAAGCTCGTTGAGCGGGATATAGCTTTTCGTTCCGACCCCTTGCTCCTGCGCACACTGCTCGCAAAGATGCATCTCCGTCCTGACGCCGTCGGCTATTTCCGTCAGGTGTATCGTCGCTTCCTTACTCTGGCAAACCTCACACTGCATAAATACCTCGATTTAACCTGATTATTATACCATACTGACACAGATATAATCGTCAATTTCCCCGCCCTCCGTAATATGCATCCTGACTATCTGCCTTGCCCGCTATTCTTTGCTGTAAATCGCCCAGCAGCCCACTTGTTCGCTTACTCTGATGCTCTTAAGCCGAACATTATCCGGCAGAGTTGATTCAAGGCGGTCAAAAATATACACCGCGACGTTTTCCGCCGATGGGCATTTGTCCTTGAAATAATCCGACTCATTTAACACGGTTTCGTTTAGTTTTGCGGTAACATCCAAAAGCCGGCTCTTGAGCTGCGCGAAATTTATCACCATACCGCCTTTACTGGGCGCATCACCGCGGACCTCAACCTCAACCGCCCAGAAATGCTCATGTTCGGGCTCTTTGGTTCCGTCCGGCAAAGGAATGCTGTGCCAGGCCTTGAATTGTGTCTCGATACCAACCGTAAACAAAGCTATACCTCCACTCAAAACCGCAAAAAAATGGTATTTCGAGGCGATATTACGCCTCAACCGTCGTACCTAATCATTTTCGCCACTTTTGCTATTGTTTCTTGAATCGTTCTCTCAGCCGGCGATACACATTTTCGGGCACGAGATTCGATATATCGCCCCCAAGCGACGCCACCTGACGAACCAGCGTCGAGCTGATAAAGCCGTATTGCTCGGTCGTCATTACAAATATCGTCTCTATACCCGTAACAGACCGGTTTGTCATCGCAAGCTCGAACTCATAATTCACGTCCGTCAAGCTTCGCAGACCACGTAAAATCACGTTGGCCTTTTTCTGCCGGGCATATTCCACCGTCAGCCCGTCGAAACCCTCCACGGACACGCCGGGCATATCCTTTATAAGCTCCGTTATCATTTCAACGCGCTGCTCAGGAGTGAAAAGCTGGTCTTTCAGGGGGCTTTTGCCGACAGCTACTATCAGCTCATCAAAAAGCTTCATACCCCGGTTTATTACGTCCAAATGCCCGTTGGTAATGGGGTCAAAAGACCCCGGAAAAATCGCCCGCACAATTTTACCGCCCATAATCTTATCCTAACTCAAATTTGGTATTATATCCCCCCTTGCCGACAGGTCAAACCATTCTCCCGCATCGTTTAACCCCATTTCCTGCCCGCGGTCATCTGTCTTCTACTTCTTCAGCTTTTCCGCTGTCGGCAAAACCGAACATGAATCTATCCCCTCTTTTTTCACAAATCTATCTACCACTTTTCGAATATCCCCCATATTACTGCCGTGCATCATCGCGAAGATATTATAAGGCCAGTCCTTAAACTTCTTCCGCTCGTAGCAATGACTTACAATCCTCAGGGCAGCTAATTTTTCGCCGATTTCAATCGCCCGCGATTTTTTTGCTTCGCAAGCAAACATAGCGTTGGCGGTAAAGCCCAGTTTATTATGATTTACCATCGCCCCAAGACGATTGATTATCCCCTCGTCAATCATTTCTGCGATATGCAGCAAACTATCGTAATTTTCAAACGCATCTTTACCGAGAAAATTGAACGGTCGTTTAACTACTTTCAATCCCCCCTGCAATCCCTCTAATATCCGCTCATCAATCTTGCTTATCGTTCTCCGTCCTCTGTCTTCTGTCCTCTGTCTTCTGCTTTCCGGCAACAATCGCTTTCCTTCACTTGCCGCATCGAAACGCGCATCCAATTTGAAAATTCTTTCAACGGGCAAACTATTGAATGTAATTCCAAACCGCTTCGACAACTTTTCCAAAATAGTTTTAATATCCTTTTGCGAATCGGCCCGCAGGGTAAACCAGAGATTGTAATGATGTTCGCGGAGGTAATTATGCGATACGCCTTTAAACTTATTAACAGCAAAGATAACCTTTTTCAAATCTTCCTGCTCGATATGAGCCGCAACAAGTGTGCTTGCCTTGCCAATCACACGCCAGTTTATCGACACGCCGAGGCGTCTGATTACGCCGAGTTTAACGAGCACCCGGGTGCGTTTGAGGACTTTTGCTTCGTTACTTTTGAGAATCCTGGCGATTATCGCGAATGGTCTTTCGGCTATCGGCAACCCCATTTGCAGCTCATTACACAGCCACTTATCAAACGCTGAAAGGTTGCTCATTGTCAGCGCCTCCGTTTAGGCACATATCCGCAGATGGGGTCACCGGCCAGGTAATTACCCATCATAGCCATTGCCCTGGCTTTGCAGCCGCCGCAAACCTCGACGTATTCGCACTCGCCGCATTTGCCTTCAAACCTGGCGGTGTCGCGTATTTCGTTGAGAAATTTCGATTCGCGCCAGATTTTTGTGAAGTTATAGCTGTTATCAACGAGATTGCCCGCCGGGATATCGAGGAAGCCGCAGGTCTGGACGTCACCTTTGAAGCTTATGAAGCCGAACCCTTTGCCTCCCATACATCCCGCGCTTTCAGCGACAAGCCCTCGCGCCTTTGCCTGTTCGCAAATCCTGGCAAACGCGGGGCCGCAGGTAACACGGACATCAATTTCTTTTTTTAATTTTATACGCAGAAGCTCGTTGAGGATATATTCGTACTGGATGGGGTCAAGGACGGCGTCGTCCATTTCCGTAGCTCGGCCGGTAGGGACAAGCATAAAGGTGTTGAAGCATATAGCACCGAGACGTTTGGCAAGCTCGGCAATCCCGATGATTTCGCCGGCGTTTTGCTTGTGTATCGTCGTATTTATCTGGAAAGGCATCTTCGCATTGCGGGCCATTTCAGCGGCACGCATCACCGTATCAAACGCCCCGGTAGTATCGCGGAAATGGTCGTGGGTTTCGGCATTGGCGCCGTCAATACTGAAGGACAGTGCCGAAACGCCGGCTTTTTTGAGTTTGATCATCGAATCATCATCGAGAAGATAGCCGCAGGTCGCCATCACAACGCGAAGGCCTTTTTCTTTGGCGTATTCGATAATCTCATACAAATCCGGGCGTTCCATCGGCTCGCCGCCCGTCAATATCAGGATTGGTTTGGCGAACTCGGCGATTGAGGCGATTATTTTTTTGCACTGTTTGGTTGTAAGCTCCGAACCGCCCGCAGGCCCGTGCTCGCCCGGCAGTGTTTGCAGTTATACCGGCATCGCCTGGTTATTTCAAAGGCGATAAGGCGGGGCTTTGCGTCCCGCTTTCCGCGCAATGCGCCCTGCGTTTTATCAGGTTTGACAGCCATAACGGTTACTTTAGTCGATTAGCCAAGGACAGTCAATCGGTCGTTATATTTACTACGTTTTGGACTTGTCTTGTCACCGCGAAAGCCGTAATATTAAACGGCAAAATCGCCCGCATAATATAATGCGGCGTAATAAAGGAAAGGATATTTTATGTCTAAAGGTCATGATGTAAAAAAGAGCGTCAAAAAGAAACCTCAAAGAACATTAGAAGAAAAACGCGCCGCAAAAAGAGCCAAGAGGGCAGGTCTGGTGTAAGTTCCCCAGGTTACACCCTTTTTCGTTAAAACTACGAAGGGCAGGCCCTGCTTCGCCGCATTATGCGCGCCCATCTTTCGCATAAGCCGGTTACGGTGAAATTCCACTGTCCTCTCGCTGCGGGACAAACTCTGTGCCATCTGTTTGGGTGAATTACCACAGCCCTCAACACATCATTATCGAGACTATCTCCTCTATCTTAAGAAACTTGCCGTAAATTAAGAATGACCCCGGTAATATCGGCAATTTTCCGAAACATACCTCGCTTGAGAAACGCCGTAACCAACTAATCGGGCAGGTTGTTTTCCTTTGACGACCCAATAAAACCAATCGATACAGGGCATACAACCAGCAAAATCTGTATAGTTTCTGCCTCTTAACAGGCAAATGTAGTGATTATAGGGCTTTAATCAGGCATCTATTTTTGGTATAATTGCAAATACACACTTTGGGTCATGGAAGGCCAATTGAGCGAGGTATAGGTGATGAGCAAATTTCAGTCGGTCTTTGCGGTTTGTGCTCTAATGACCATTGTCTTGGCAATGGTCACGGGGTGCAGCCCTGATTTTCACAAAGCCGACGCCGACAAGGAAGTTTACAAAATCATCGATGCCAAGTGGCAGAATAATTTCGGCCAAAAAGTCAACTATGTCATTTCCGACGCAAACACCATATCCACCCCCAACGACGTGAATGTTGCCAAAACCCCGGTTTTTGAAGAGCCCCTCACACTGGCACAGGCAGTCGCCATAGCCACAAAATACAATCGGGACTATCAGTTCCAAAAAGAAAACCTTTATTTGCAAGCTTTAGCACTAACAGGGGAGCGTTACAAATATGCCTTGAAGTGGTTTGGAACTATCGATTACGAATACACGAAAAACGGCAGTTCGCCTGAGGACAGAACTATCAAATCGGAGGTCGGTACTTCAAAAACATTCCTGACGCCAGATGGAATCTTGTTAAACACCAGTTTGGTATTTGACTGGGCAAGATTTTTAACAGGCGACCCGCGCACTACGTTGAGCGGCGTTTTGAGCGGCACACTGGACATACCCTTGCTTGGCAACGGCGGCGGTAAAGCAGCATGGGAGGAACTAACACAAGCGGAGCGGAATGTTTTATACCAGATACGCACGTTCAACCGATATCGCCAGACCTTTGTAGTTAATACCATCAACGCTTATTACGGCGTCCTGCAAAATAAGGACGGCGTAACCAACGCGAAGAACAACTGGAACAGCAGCGTCGAATACCGAAAACAGGCGGAAATGGAGGCCAAAACCGGGCGAACAGCTCCTTACGAAGTTGACCAGGCCAGGCAGCGAGAACTAACCGCTTATGATAACTATATAATAACCATTCAACTATACGAACAATCTCTTGATTCATTTAAAATCATGTTGTCATTGCCGGTCAATAATCCGCTTGAGCTGGACCAGAATGAACTTAAAGCGCTGCAAAACTACGGCACAACCAAACCTCCATTCTCGATTGATGACGCAATCGAAACTGCGCTTAGATGCCGACTGGATTTAGCCAATTCCGCGGATGCTGTCGATGACGCTCAACGTACCGTCAAGCTCGCCGCCGAAGGGCTTGGCCCACAGCTCGACCTTACCGGCAGCGCAAATGTCAACTCACAGGGCAACGCACATATAGACAACTTCCAATTTCACAAGGGAACTTACAATTGGGGGCTCTCCGCCGATTTGCCCTTTGACAGGAAAAACCAGCGAAACACCTACAGGCAGGCGTTGATAACATTAGAACAACAGCAGCGGGCATACAGCCAGAGCGTTGACTCAGTTGTGCAGAGCGTCCGCCAGGATTACCGTCAATTAATGGCAACGGCAGAAGAGTTCATTACCCAGGAAAAAAGCTTGGCATTAGCCGAGGAAAGAGTTAAAAATATGCCATTGTTGCTGAAGTCAGGCAGAGCAAAAACCACAGACCTGCTTGATGCTCAGGACGCGCTGCTGCTGGCACAAAACGACCTTACTTCAGCGCTGGTGGGCCACACAATCGCCAAACTAACTTTCTACAGCGATGTCGGCATATTGCAGGTCAAACCAGACGGAATGTGGACGCAATCCATAGTATCCAAGGAACAGGTAAATGAACGAGAACAAGGCAAACAATCTTCCGAAAACAACCTCTAAGCCGGCATGGTGGCGGAGCAAATGGTTTATCGCCGCCGGTTTAGTCATCGTTATTATAGCGATGCTGATTATGACTCTGGCCGCAAGCAAAACCTCCACGTCTGCACAGTCCAAAACTCTCAGCACTTTCGTCGCTCGCCGAGACAACCTTACTGTTACCGTCACCGAAAGCGGCAGTATTAAGGCACAAAAAACTATCGACCTCAAATCCGAAGTCGAAGGCCGGGCAACCATCATCAATATCGTTCCGGAAGGCACCATTATCACTCCCGAAGACGTATGCAACGGTAAAATCCTCGTTGAGCTTGATTCGGGCGACTTAAAAGAACAGCTCACTCAGCGCCAAATTGATTTCACCACCGAGGACGCAAGCTACGCGCAGGCAAAAGAGGCCTACGACATACAGGTTAAACAAAACGAAAGCGATATTACAGCGGCGGAACTCAAAGTCAGGTTCGCCCTTATGGACTTCCAGAAGTATCTCGGCGAAACACTCGCGAATCATATCATCGACGCCATCAAGGAAGCAAACGACCCAAACGTTGATACTTCGGCTATTATCGACGTTGATAACTTCATTCAGGACGCAAACAAACTCGGAGGCCAGGGTTTACAGGATATTGAAGGCTGGGAGGATAAAATCAAACTGGCGAAGGCGAATTTCGCAAACGCGAAATACCAGCTCGAAGGAACGCAGGAGCTTTTTGACGCAAATTACGTCGCTAAAATCGAACTGGACCGCGACAAGCTTTCAAAAGATAGTTATGAAATACAGGAAGAAGAGGCGATTGTCTCGCTTAATCTCTACAAGCTTTATGATTTCCCAAAACAGGTCCAGACATTTTTAAGCGCTTACTTCGAATCAAAACGCGTCCTGGAACGCACTTACGCCAAGGCGCGTTCTCAACTTGCGCAGGCCAAGGCCCAGCTCGAAAGTGCAAAGGCCCGGCTGGACCTTCAACAGGACCGTCTCGACAAAAGCAAAAAACAATTCGCCGCCTGCATTATAAAAGCACCCGCCCCCGGTTTAGTTGTATATGGCTCAAGCATGGACACTATGAGCAGATACCGCGGCGCTGGCCTTATCGCGCCGGGCGAAACGGTCTATCAGAGACAGACAATTATCTCATTGCCCGATACATCTTCAATGATGGTCGAAATAGACGTCCACGAGTCATCCGTCGATAAAATAAAGCCGGGCCAGAAAGCCACTATCGTTATGGATGCCTTCCCCGACCAGACATTCAACGGCGAAGTCATCAAAGTCGCCTCACTACCGGACCAGCAGAGAAACTGGCTTAGTCCCGACATCAAGGTCTATACAACACAGGTCAGTATTGAAGGCACTCATAGCTTCCTCAAGCCCGGAATGTCCGCCCGCGTCGAAATTTTTGTCGATTATGTGTCAGACGCTTTGGTGGTGCCTGTCCAGGTCGTCGCAAACAGAAACGGCAAAAAAGTATGTTTTACTGTAAGCGGCGGCAAAAGCATTGAAAAAGAGGTGAAAACAGGGTTGTTCAACGATACCTGGGTCCAGATCCTCGAAGGCCTCAGCGAAGGCGAAGAAGTTATGCTTAACCCGCCCAGAATTAACGAGACAAAAAAAGAGTCGGAAAAACAACTGGCCGACAAATTCCCCAAAAACGGACAGCAACCACAGCCGATACTGGCCCAGGCAACCGACGACTCGCCGCAAATGCCGGACCCCAATAAAGCCGTCAGCAAAATGCCTGGTATGCCCTTTGACCCAAATCAGATGGATGAGCAAACAAAGGAAAAATTCAAACAATCCAAAAATGGTATGAGGCAGCAGAGTGATGGACAAACTTCCAGCCAGGAACCTTGATTTTACCGCCGATGGCTCTATCCTTGTTTTTGACAAACTCTGCAAAAACTATCAGCTTGGCGCCGTCGAGCTTAAAGTCCTGCGGGAAATCGACCTTGTCGTAAAGAAAGGCGACTACCTTGCTGTGATGGGCCCCAGCGGCTCAGGCAAATCAACCCTGCTCAATCTCATTGGATGCTTGGATAGACCTTCGAATGGGAAATACTATCTCGGCGGCCATGACGTCTCAACTCTCGACGATAACGAGCTTTCCGCAATACGCGGCAGGCACATCGGCTTTGTCTTCCAGTCATTCAACCTGATTTCGCAACTGAACATTCTTGAAAATATCGAAGTCCCGATGTTCTATCAGGGTATGTCTGAACATCAAAGCAAAGCCAGAGCAATAGAATTAGCTGAAATGGTTGGGCTTGGCGACCGCGTCAACCACAGACCGTCGGAGCTAAGCGGCGGCCAGCAGCAGCGAGTCGCTATCGCCAGGGCGCTGGCAAACGACCCCTTGATAGTTCTGGCAGATGAACCAACGGGAAACCTCGACAGCCAGAGCGGCAGGGACATCCTTAATATACTCGATATGCTTTACCAGCAGGGGAAAACCCTAATCGTTATCACACACGATGAGGATATCGCCAAACATTCACAAAGAGAAATACGCCTGTTCGATGGGCGAATAGATAAACAATGGTATAACCGCTGATATATGTTCTTATATAGAACCAAAAGAACGCTGAAACTTGGCATTAAGAGTTTGTGGCTTCATCGTCTTCGTTCTACGCTTACCGCTCTTGGTATCATATTCGGCGTCGCATCAGTTATCGCGATGCTCGCCATCGGCGAAGGCGCAAGCAGAGACGCAATGGCACAAATCGCGCGACTCGGCTCGCTCAATATCATCGTCAAAACTATTCAGCCCCCCGAAGACCAGCACGCCACAGGCCAGCAGCAAAGCTTGCAGGAATACGGCCTTACGTACGATGACGCCGAACGTTTCCGAAACAGCATTCCCGGGATACAAGTTATTGTCCCAGTCCGGCGCGTTGCGCATCAGGCCTGGTATCGAAACCGCAAAATCCCCGTCGAAGTCATAGGCACTGTCCCCTGGCATCTCGAAACATCCCCCATCCGGCTGGTAATGGGCAGGTTCCTCTCCAGCTACGATATGGATTACAAACAGGATATCTGTGTCATCGACGAAAGAGTTATGAACGAACTGTTTAAATTCGACGACCCCCGCGGACAGTTTATCAAAATCGGAAGCGACTATTATTCCGTCGTAGGCATCGTAAGCCCGCAGCCCATCGCAGCATCTTCAGAGCAACAGCAAGCAAAAGACGCCGAGGCATCAAAAAAACAAGCCGGCGCAAACGCGGGAAATGTTTACATTCCGCTGACAACCGTTAAAAATCGTTTCGGCGAGATGTCCGTCAAAATATCAGGGCAAAGCGGCGCAAGCGTCGAAAAAGTTGAGCTGCAGGAAATCATTGTCAAAGTCGCCAACGCCGACTTCGTTTTGCCCACCCGCGATATCCTCCAGACCATTCTCGAAAGATTCCATAAAAAAAACGACTATGAATTAACCGTGCCCCTCGAACTTCTGGAACAGGCAAAACGCACACAGCGAATCTTCAGCATCGTTCTTGGCTCCATCGCCGCAATCTCGCTTCTCGTAGGCGGCATAGGAATTATGAATATAATGCTCGCAACCGTCAGCGAACGAACGCGTGAAATCGGCATCCGCAGGGCGCTTGGTGCAAGAAAGAAAGATATCATCTTCCAGTTTCTCTCAGAGACCCTGCTTTTGACCTTTGCCGGCGGGATACTCGGTATCTTCTTCGGCTGCACTATACCTTTCTTCGTAACTCATTTCGGCAATATGCCGACCGTAATCACCGCCATGTCGCTTTTACTCTCATTCGGCATATCGGGCGCAGTTGGAATCGCTTTCGGCCTGTACCCGGCTTATCGGGCCGCCAATATGGACCCAATCGAATCCCTCCGACACGAGTAATCGCCAAAATAAAAAGGGCCACAAAATAATTTGCGGCCCCTATATTTGCAATCAACTAACCTTTACCGGCTTATTCACTGTCATAAAGCCACCATTCGGCAAATATCATCAGGTCATCTATTTGTACACTGCCGTCACGGTCACGGTCGGCGCCGCTGCACCATGCATTGGACCGATTGCAATTAGTTTTAAGCCACTGGCCGGCAAAAGTTGAGTAATCTTGGAAATTATATAAATAAGGTGATAGATATACTCCATCAATTACCTGTTGTGTTATACCTGGTCCCTGCCAGGCAACCGCAATATTATCACCGCCGGTATTTTCCTTGTGCAACGCCTCGATATAGTAGCTTTGGCCGGCAACAAGCGAAACCGGCGATGATTGCTGCGACGAGTACTCATTCCACTGGTATGCATTTGTCCAGCTCAGTGTATAGGCAATTTTGCTTTTGTGATTCGGGTCGGTATCCGTGCTCAACCACAATTCGCCAGCATCATCGGCAGCAATCCAGAATGTGTAACTGCCGGTGGCCGGCGGATACAGATACCCGCGAATACGTGTCCCGTAATTATCCGCCCAGTTTGTCGGCCCTTCCAGTGAGGTAATCAATGCCCGTCCATTTGGGTTCGTCGGATAATTTATGTCTGAAGTCAGGTTGCTCACTGCCGTTCCGGAGATTCCGGTCCACCATTCGCGAAGAATAAAGCCGGTGGCATCGCCGCTGACAACATTGATATTTACTGCCGTTGAGGTAGTTGTCCCGTTATTATTATCCGTTGCTCGTGCGGTCAAACTGTATCGGCCCAAGTTGACATCGTTCCACGTATAAGAATACGGTGGTTCTGTAGCTTCACCCAGTTTTGTCGAACCCTGGAAGAATTCCACTTTTGTTACGAAGCCGTTAACAGCGGAAGCATTTGCCTCAATGACAATGTCGCTTCCCGATGTAAATCTATCGCCGTCGAGAGGCGAAGTTATGGAAACGTTTAGCGGGGTTACCTGAAGCACAATATGGCAAACAGTCATCGCAGGGATGGTATAAGTGAACGAGTTATTTGTGATGGTGTTGATTGCGGTGGTTTCCGAAATGGTTGAACTGGTGTTATCGAATTTCCAGACCCTGCCGGCCAAGAAGTTTTGCGGACTGTTGATATTGAATGTCCCGGTGATATTGTCAGTTTGGCTTTTATTGATAACTATAAGATGAAGCTCATTAGCATTGCTTGCGAATACAGCGGCGTAAATAGAGCTGTTCACCTTATCTGACATAGTCGCAGGAACGTTGGTATCACCGAAAGTCGAATGGAGACCGTCGTAATTCCTGTACATTTGTATCGCTGTGTCAATATAGCCGCCACTTCCCCAGTAATTAGTCATATATACGCCATACTTGCCGCAAATACCTAAGAAATCCGCTGTGGTAATACCGGTTGCCCATTGCTCAGAAGGGCCCCAGGTATATTCCGAGATTCCTATATTGGTGTCCGGAAAGTAAGTCTGTATGTCAGATTTAAATCTTGTGAGAATCGGCAAAAATTGCGCCGAATACGATTGGTTTACCCAGCTTGAACCGCCATTAGGATATGTATTATTTGGATAAACATAACTTGTGTCCCATAAGGTTCTCGGCGCCTGCATTCTTGCGTTAAACAGTCGCGCATCGTTAAGACCGTCGGTACAAATACCATGGCCGTTGCCGTCATCCTCCGGGGGATACCAGTGAACATCAAGAACATCGAGGAGCCTTCTTCCATTGGCATCCGACGCCTTTTTCATTTCATCAAGATAATAACTTATGAACCAGGGCCGGCTTCCTTGCACGCTTGACCAGTCGGATGCACCGCACAGATTTAGGAACCCCGTGAACACGCAAAGGACAGGTCCCGTTATTTGGGCATTGGGGTCAACATTTTTGACTGCTGTCGCACAAGCAACGCCTTTGTCTCTAATTTCCTGGCATAAGGGATGTGCCGGATGAACTTCGTAATGAGTTGCATTCCAAATGTCAACCTCATTATCCAAAGAGTAGAATTTGACTCCGGTCGGAGTGCCTGCATAACCATATTTCCAAACGAGAAAATTCACGAATTCATCCATATAAACAACGCCATCGGAAGTGTTTGGATTGTTCGGCGGACTGCAGAATGGAGCGCCTTTGGCGAATTGAACGGGATAAAAATACTGCGATGGAGCAGGGAAGGCATTCAAATCCATCCCAGAGACTGGAGCGGAAACGTAACCTGCCAATTGCAGGGTTACTATAGAGTCCTGGTTAACTGAATTAGACTGGTCGATGAGTTTAGTATAGCCCAGGCCGGGTACCGGGGGATTCGATGAATCCCACATCGTGTCGTTTTCAAAATAATAGTCGCTGCCGGCATTGGACCAGTTGTTTTCCCAGTTATAGGCGGTGCAGCGGTTTCCGCCGATTCTTTGAATGGTGTAATCCGTGTCCATGTAAAAGTTTGTGCCGTATATGTATTTGCTGATGGGTGTTCGAGTTGAGTTGGTATTGATGTTATACGTAACATTTATATTAGCCACGCCAACAGAGGAACAGAAAACAAAAACAATTCCCACTGTGATCAAAATTATGACCTGCTTCATATTATTTACCTCAAAATATTTTTCATACAGGCGATGCTCTGCTTTAAGGCATGGTATCATATAGTATAATGCTTATTTGACTATAGAAGATATGCCATTCGTTGCCCAATAGATGTCTATTATTGACTTTGCCAAATATTTCATAATACGTTCAAAAAATAACGCCTTTTTTTGCTTAATATCCACCAATTATGGCAATTGAACCGTCCTTTGCGAACATTCTTCATAGTCGGCTCAAAAAAGCAATTATTGTTGCAGGACCCTGAAAACCACCCTAAAATATTTGTGACGATTATGCGAATACGCCTTATTCTTATTAAGATTACCATAAAGAGCTGATTTTTTCAAGAAATAAGGCGTAACCCCCTGTCAATAATGGCTTTGCGACAACAAATTAGCGTGTGCCATCAGCTGGTAAGCAGGTCAAATAGTTCCGGGCTTAGCGATTGCCTGAGCTTTTGCAGACCGCTAAGTTCGATTTGACGCACCCGCTCTTTGCTCAGGCCTAAATCGTCGCCGATTTGTTTCAGCGTCTTTTTGTTCTTTTTGACTAACGTCCCCTCAAGCCCAAAATGGTTAATGATTACATACTGTTCTCGTTTCTCAAGCTCATCCCGTATGACCTGGATAAGGTCGCTCCTCGCCCTTTCCACTGCCGCCAAATCTTTCTGCCCGATTTTGGATTCCTTCTGAAACTCGTTTATATCAGCCGTCATCCTGTCGGCCCCGGCCTTTTGGCCGGGTATCCTGTGAGCAAAATCCTTGCTGATTGCCCAGCTCGCATACGTCGAAAACCTGAAACCTTTTGTGTAATCGAATTTTTCAGCCGCTTTAATCAGCGACACATTGCCCTGGCTGACCAAATCACTGATATTGGCGCCGGTAATGGTGTGCTTATTGGCGATACTAACGACTAATCGCAGATTCGCTTCGATGATTATCTTTTTGGCCGCCTCCGCCCCTGCGAGGCATTTTTCAATCTCATCAAGCCTAGCGCTGGTAATACGCCCGGCTCTTATCTGCTCTCTGATAACACCAGCGCGATATTTAAGAAAGTTGTACTTTCTGAAAAGCTCCATTTCCTCCTGCCGATTAAGTACAGGTGAATGTCCCCGTTGTGGCGAGCCGCCCAGAATTTTTTCCACCGCACCGGGCATAGTAAACTCATCGCTTGCGATATATTCAATTCTTTTTGCCAGCAGTGATTGCGCCCTGCGATGCTTTAATATCCTGTATATCGAGCTTCTGCTTCTGCCGAAACGCCCCATAAGCTCTTTTACGCCCGCCCCCTGTTTGTGCAATCGGTCAAGCTCCACCGCCTCGGCTGGGCTTAGCAATCGTGCTGTTTGTCGTAATTTTGCCGCGCCACCACCCGGAATCGACTTCTGATAGTTCAATAAAATATATCGTATCGTTTCCTGTCCCCTGCCCGTCTCGGTTGCTATCTGTCGTATTATCCGCTGCCTGCTCATTTTCGTCTCGCTGCTCAACTCACAGGCACGTTCCATTATCTTTTGCTTCTGGCTCTCGGATACACGGGAAAAATGTCCCGCCTTTTCAGCCAGGGCGGGATGTTCGACCAGAAATTTATCCACTACCGACTGCAAAAAACCGAGTCGTTTCCTCTTGTCCTCGCAAAGATACTTGCGAACCTTCAGACCTCGTTTTCTCCACCTATCAATGGTCTTGGTTGAAATGTGCATCTTTTTGGCAAGCTGTTTTTTGGTGTAAACTTCCTCGCTCTGCTCATTGGCGGGCGGTGCAACCTGGCCGCTCAGCTTCCATATAAAAATCTGCAGGTCATCCGCCAGCTCATCACCCCTTATAAGCCTATGCCCTGCCGCATCTTCAGGCCTGTATCCCGTAATCCTGTAACAAACGAACTCGAATGGGTATTCCTTGTCCTTCTCGATTATGTCGAGAAGCTCTTCGGCCCTGTCGAGCTGCTTTCGCCGTTGTTTGGCCGGGGCAAATTTAATCTGCATCAAAAGCCCTGCCAAGTCCTCGTTTTTTATCTTTCTCATATTCTTTTCACTACGGGACAAAATGTCCGCTGTTACTACTTACGATTTTACCACTCTGCGCATAAAAAAGCAGCCCCATAAACCGGGACTGCTTTGATATCTAAAACAACATTTAATCGCTCAGGCAATCAGCCGTTTTGCAACATCCACCGCAGTCGCCGCATCCGCCGCGTAACCGTCAGCGCCAATTTTATCGGCGTAATTCTGCGTCACCGGCGCTCCGCCAATCATCACCTTTGTCTTAAGACCGGCGTTTCTAAGCTCTTTCAGTGTCTTTTCCATCTTAGGCATAGTCGTCGTAAGCAACGTGCTCATACCAACAAGCTGCGCCCCGGTCACTTTGGCCTTCTCGACGAATTTTTCAGACGTTACGTCAACGCCCAGGTCGATTACCTCAAAACCGGCGCCTTTCATCATCATCGCGACAAGATTTTTGCCGATGTCGTGCAGGTCCCCCTGGACAGTGCCTACCACAAATTTGCCGACCGGCTTGACGCCCGCCTTGACTAATTCCGGCTCCAAAACCTGCATCGCCATTTTCATAGCGCGGGCAGCAATCAGAACTTCAGGTATATAAATCTCGTTGCTCTTGAACCTGACGCCGACAACATCCATACCGGCTATCAAACCATTTTTGAGAATGTCACCCGCCGGCATTTTCTCCGCTATCGCCTGCTTGGTTATTGTTACCGCCGCGTTTGGGTCGCCCTTTATCACTGCCTCAGCCAAAGCTTTTAGGTCAGCCATATTCTTGCATATCTCCAATGTTTTGATCGGCTAAAAACTATCGTTATTCCCAAAACCCCTTATAATTAGACACTATCCCCACCCCCAAAGCAAGCGATAAATCCGCCCTTCTTCTTCCCAAGCAAAGTCCCAAATTTTACCCTTGACAAATACATCCGGCTTGCATTATGCTATAAATGGTTTGGTAAGCTGGGAGCAAAGGGTGAATTGCAGAAATCCCCGGTATATTACACAGACCGTAGGGCAGGAGGTAAGTTTGCTCTCTTATGCAAAAATCCGAATACGCAGAAGATATGCTGTTCTTGCATTTTTGATAATCATCGAGGCAGCATTGGTGGTTGTCTGTATCAGTCACAGCAGCTTAAAGCCATATTTAAGTTTTTATCAATCTCAGTCGCTTACCACGTTACCACCCGAAAACCAGCTTGCCGGACTCGCTTACTATCGCTATGACCCCAACACCAATAAATTGCGTTTCGCTGTCAGTTGCGGGACGGTTCTCTCGCAAAACGCACCTGTGGGCATTTTCAGGACTGCGGCAGCAAGAACAATAGAAGTTAAAGACCTTCAACTTAGTTTTTGTGAAAATTCAGGCCTTTCCGAGATAACGGCCCTGCCGGGCAATGCTCTTTCCGAAGAGGTAACTCCAAGCGACAATGGTTTTAGCGGCATCTTCCGTCGGTTATCCGACACACACAATAACTGGGGCTTAAATATAGATTTGAGCAATGTTATCGAAATCACAATAAATAATCTCGATTGCCGTATACTCGACGACAGCAGTTTGCGACAGGCGGTTCAGTGCAGGCGGGCAATCGTGAATTCGAACTGGCCGCTGGTAAACCTGCGAGGCCACGTCATTATAACCGCTGCCGACGGCGCAACCCTTGAGAGCAATCACATTATATGGGATACCCACAGGCAAAGTTTTACTGCTGACGGAACATATTTCCTTCGCCGGGGCGAAAGTCGAATCGCAGGCAAAGGTATTCGTGTTGATAGTAACCTGAATGCAACTGACATAAAAATTGCTAAAAAATAAAAGAGGAGGACACAAAAAATGTCTAAAAATGTCTGGACCATTATCGCATCGGTTATCTTTTGTTTGGCCAACGTTGCGGCTGCCGACTCCAACTGCCACGACGATTATACTGTGCCGGCTGAGTGGGAATTATTCAGCGGCACATTATCCGGCGTGCACGAGGCGTATTATATCCTCGATCAAGGAATGCAGAAAAGCATCTGCGCCAGCGACAGCGAACTTGTGTTTTTGCACGCAGCGACCAAAACGGCTATGTTGTTTATCGAAAACGGCGATGTCAACAATTTTATCAATATTGCCAACGAGTTTGGCGTAACCATAGTCGGGGATTACTTTGCCGAACTCAAGGTCAACGTTTTGAAATCCGGCAGTTGTTACGAGATACCGGCCTGGGCACCGGACGCAAATGAGGTCTCACAGAGAATACAAAGCTCGATAATCCCTGAAATAAACGATATCATCGCGGAATTAAATTCTATCAGCGATTCACCCACCGACCGTTTCGAGATATTCTTGGAGCCGAGTGAAACAGGTCTGAACAAAACAGTGATAGTCGATTACGGTGAGGTACTGATTCTCCAGGGGATGCTGGCGGCACTGAAAAGCCAACTGGAATTCAGGCAGGCATACAATTTGGCCATCGATACCAATGACCCGAAAGTGGAAGAGTTAATAAACAGCACCTTTTGCGGCGAAGAACCCAACGTCAAGTTCAATATAAATGGAGATTTTCTCGAACGCTATGCGAATCTGCTGAAGGTCCTGCCGGATGGCAATTCGGTCCTGGCGCAGTCAAAACAAGACCTGATAACCGCGATAAACTATTACTTCACATGTATCAACTATATCATATCCGAAGCCAATGACCAGCACCTGCTCTATATCGACCCCAACAGTATGGCTGATGCGCAGTTTTTGGACACTCAATTGGGAGTTTTCAGGGACTCTCTGACAAATAACACGGTGGCATCATACCCGCTGGAGATAACAAAAACATATCGCGTATATCACAATTCGGCACCTGTGGGACAACTTGTGCTGGTTTGTGAACCTTTTGATGAGGAGGGCCACGTCAACGCAGGGCACACAGGGATGCTGACGTTCGACGACAACACTGTCACCCCACCGTGGGAAACTTGGGAAGTCGATAGCTTTGACGGAAGTAGAGGCGACCTTGAAATGGACTTCAAATACGAATCTTCCCCAACAGAGGATAGAGGTGGATATTTTGATGGAACATTGAGCAGCGACGGCAACAATATAACAAATGGGGAACTCAACTACTACTACTGGGGTGAGCAGTGCTGTCCGTTGTTGTGCGGCAACTGGGAAAGTCCCGACAGCAACGATGGCTGGGTCCCGGGGTTCGATGATTCTCCCGTTCTTACTCAATCCAGCACAGTCGGGGTCACGCTTGGCAGCGGCTCGCTCGGTGTACAGTGGACTGGTAAATACTGGATTCTTCAGTGGGATGCGCCATCATTGGATGAACTGCCCACCTCACTGGCTGGCTATACGCTTATGTTTGACTTGACGGCGTTACCCACGGACTTCGCCGATGGAAATACCTGGGTCAAGGTCGCTGATAAAATTGCCTTAAATAGCGACGTCAATCAGAATGGTCCTGGTTCTGGTGGCTGGAAAGAGTGGACCACTGCCACAGCAGTAAACAGAAAGGGGAAGAAGAAGACCGATGTATTAACCGGTTTGGATTGGCAGGCATCAGATGGTGCCTCCAAGACATACAGTCTTGTCATTTCGGACTATGATTTGACGAATGCGACGTGGTTCCAGATTATCATCTCCGCGCAGTTATCGCTCAACGGAGATGAAACCGGAACAGGAAAGTTCTATTTAGACAATGCGCGGTTAATACCCCCGGATATGACGAATGTGGTCACTGTTTCTGGGCTTAGTGCGACGCTCGTCGGCACACAGACCGTTTATGGACGATTAGACCCGAATCCCGTGTTCGGCGGGTCAAGCCGGTATCCCAATCCGGTGAATCCGAGGGACCTTCTGCCGGCGTTTGACGCCAACAACAAGCCAATATCCTGCACATTTGGGCACGGGTTGAATAACGATGCAACTCTTGGCGGAATTCTTCCCGATATGAACCAGCAGGACTGGTCCAACATATACGGGTTATCGGACTGCGGTAATATCAACTGCCCCTCCGCAGATATCGCAAGTGCCCAGGGAGCAGGTATCGGAGATTGTCTTGTCAATATCTATGACCTTGCCGCCTTGGCCTCACACTGGCTGGACGTCTGCACTCAGCCAAGCTGGTGCGGCAATGCCGATTTCAACAGAGATGGCTCGATTGACTTCGCTGATTTCGCAACGCTCGCTAATGAATGGCTGCAACAAGGCGGCTCTTAACCACCTGCTGTCGGCATACAGTTTCACACTTTCTCGAAAGTGAATTTGTGCTGTTTGGCGTCGATTTTGATTGTGTCGCCGTCTGTGAATTTGCCTGCCAGCAGCTCCACGGCTAATGGGTTTTCTAATCGCTGCTGTATTACCCGCTTCATGGGTCTTGCCCCGAACGTTGGGTCATACCCCTCGTCGGTAATCAGCTTTTTCGCGGCATCGGTAAACTGTACTTCCATTTTCCGCTCTCGCATCCGCTCACCCAGGTATCGCAACTGTATATCAACAATCTTTCGCAGGTGCTCTTCGTTAAGCGTATGAAACACAATCACCTCATCAACCCGGTTCAAAAACTCCGGCTTAAAGACGACCTTGAGCACTTCCTTGACATGCGCCTCAATCTCCCATTCATCGCCTTTCTCCTCAGTCATTTTCTGTATCTGCTCGCTGGCGATGTTGCTCGTCATAATTATCACGGTGTTTTTGAAATCCACAGTCCGCCCCTTGCCGTCAGTCAGCCGGGCATCGTCAAAAACCTGCAAAAGCACGTTGAACACGTCCGGATGCGCCTTTTCAATCTCATCGAGCAAAATTACCGAATATGGTTTGCGTCTCACCGCTTCCGTCAATCGGCCGCCCTCTTCATAACCGACGTATCCGGGAGGCGCGCCTATAAGCCGAGCCACCGAATGTGACTCCATAAACTCACTCATATCTATGCGAATCATGGCGCTGGGGTCATTGAATAAAAAGTCCGCAAGCGCCTTTGACAATTCCGTTTTGCCCACACCTGTCGGCCCCAGGAATAAAAACACGCCTATTGGCCTGTGAGGGTCGCTTAATCCTGCGCGGTTTCGTCTCACCGCGTTACAAAGCGCCTCCACTGCCTCATCCTGCCCCACGACTCGCTGGCGAATATGCTCTTCCATTTTCATCAGCCGGTCGCGTTCGCCGCTGATTAATCTCGCAACAGGTATCCCTGTCCACTTGGCGACAACCTCCGCGATATGTTCTTCGGTAACCTCGTTATGAACCATTGTCCTTTCGCTTTTTACAAGCTGGGCTTCTTTTGCCTCAAGCTCTTTTTTCAGGTTGGTTATCGTGTCATATTTCAATCTTGCCGCCGTCTCAAGCTCGCCTTTGCGCTGAGCATCCTCGAACTGAATTTGTGCGGCGTCGATTTTTTGTTTCAATTCCTTGATGTAATTTATCTCGCCCTTTTCGCGGTCCCATTGTGCCGACAGCTTTCTGTCCTGCTCCTGCAAATCAGCCAATTGCTTCTCAGCTTTTTTGAGACGGTCTTTGCTCGCCTCATCCGTCTCTTTTTTCAGCGCCTCCCGCTCAACCTGCAACTGGATTACCCTTCTGCGGATATCATCTAATTCCGCCGGCAGCGAGTCATTTTCTATTCGCAGTTTCGACGCCGCTTCATCAATCAAATCAATCGCCTTATCGGGCAGCCATCTATCCGAAATATACCTGTTCGACAAAGTCGCAGCAGCGACAAGCGCCGAATCCGTTATCCGCACGCCGTGATGGGTGTCATATCGATTCTTAAGCCCGCGCAAAATCGTTATCGTGTCCTCAACGCTCGGCGGGTCTATCATAATCGGCTGGAATCTCCGCTCCAGTGCGGCATCCTTCTCAACGTGTTTGCGATATTCGTCAATCGTCGTCGCGCCGATACATCGCAATTCGCCCCTGGCAAGCGATGGTTTCAGCAAATTCCCGGCATCGACTGCGCCTTCGGCCTTACCCGCGCCGACAACTGTGTGCAATTCATCAATGAAAAGAATTATCTCGCCATCCGCTGCAATCACTTCCTTTAATACTGCTTTCAGTCGTTCCTCAAATTCTCCTCTGAATTTTGTCCCCGCTATGAGTGCGCCCATATCCAGCGCAATAATTCTCTTGTTTTTCAATCCGGCAGGCACGTCTCCGGCGACAATCCTCTGCGCCAATCCTTCAACTATCGCGGTTTTGCCCACGCCCGGCTCACCTATCAGTACGGGGTTATTCTTTGTCCGCCGATTCAAGACCTGCATACATCGCCGGATTTCCTCGTCCCTGCCTATAACAGGATCGAGCTTGCCCTTCCTCGCCATATCTAATAAATCAATACCGTATCGTTCCAGCGATTTGTATTTTCCCTCGGGACTCTGGTCTGTTATTTTTTCCCCGCCGCGAATATCTTTTATCGCCTTTTCTATTTGCTTTTCAGTCACCGAGTTTAGCCGGAGAATCTCTTTGGCCTCACTCTGAACCGAGGCAAGAGACATCAGCAAATGTTCGACGCTTAGGTACTCATCGCCCATCGAGTCCGCTATATTTTGCGCATCTAACACAATCTGGTTAAAAGCCGGGTCAGGCATAAGTTGTCCGCTGGTCTTGCCCTGCGCAAGACGATGCATTTCGCTCTCCGTCATATCTTTGATACGTCCGACGTTGGCGCCTATTTTCTTGAAAATCTCCGGCCCGATGCCCTCGTCGTCGCTGACAATCGCGCTCAATAAATGCAATGGGCTAAGCACCGTATTCGATTTAGCCATCGCGGTTTGCTGAGCCGTGGCCAACGCTTCCTGGGTTTTCAACGTAAATTTATCAAACTTCATATCTTCTGCCCTTTCTCATATAAACTATCCCTCAACAGTATGCAAACCCCGTGCCGGGATTATACCCTCTCCTAACTTCCGTATAAACAGATGGTTATAAAAAAACAACCTCCCGACTGCCTTTTTGGCAGATAACCTTGTGCAGTTTGAAGTGGGGGTGTGGTTCCACTTCACGCCGGGAGGTTGTTTTGGTTAATCGCAAATCCGCCAGTTCGGCGGCGTAAGCTCAGGCACTTCCCATTTGCTACCACATCGATGGCATATCTCCGTATCGGGGCGTCTCATCATGCCACAGTTTTGACAGGTAACTAAAGTTTCTTTTGGCCTGGTCAGACGATAAGTGATATACGCGGGCAGACCAAATGCTATTGTCCCCACTGTCCACCATTTCTTTGCTGTGCCGGAAAGGCCGAGTATTTTCGCGTCTTTTCTTACGCGAAACGCAAGCCATATCGACAGAATCAAAGACGGCCCCATTAACAACGGCAAAAATACCTCCCGGTCAAATTTCGGCCCGTTATACCTGCCCAGCATACCCACAAATGAATTAGGCAGAACAAATAAAGCCCGATGGCCTGCAGACGCCTCGATACGATTACCACACAAATATGAAGCAATCTCAAACACAGGCGGCTGAAGATTCTCAAGAAAGAATAAATCTATCGTCGCCAGTGTCGAGCCCGACGAATACATAGTGGTATCGCCACGATATATCATCTTCTCATTCGGGTCAAAAACATCTATTGCCATCGTCATACCTTCTCTCGAAGCACAAGCAACGCCCATCCCAAGATATTTCGTATCAATAATCCGCCCCACCTTTTTGCCTTCGCGGGGCGACCTCAAAACCGCATAAAACGGCTGAATCCAATAGGCCAGAACATCTTTCGGCCTGGCAATATCGTTTCGCTGCTCTCCCATAAGCAAGGATTGCGGCATCGGCAAATACCCGGCCTGAGTTAAGGACTGCTCGCTCGTATTATAAATATAAATCTGCCCCGTCTTGTCTAACACAGGGATATATGTATAGGTCCAATCCCAGTCGACGAAGTCGTATCCATGGCTCGATTTATCGCCGCCGGGCAAAAACATTTCTTGTTGCTCCCACACATCCTTCTCGGCGTTCCATATCTGTGGCGAACTCCCTCCAATACCTGACACAATAGGCAATTCGTTTCTGATTCCAACTATCGCAATCGGCTCACGCCTGTCTCCTTCCGCTAATTGGAGCCCTTTGCTGACGCTGCCTCCGGCAAAGTCGATTAAATAAAAACAACGCGTCTTCTTGTCGTAAAGACCTATCGTTGCCCACCCTTCTGTTACAATCGGGTCGTAGAACCGCCCAAGAGATGAATCCGCCTTCTCAGAGATTCCGTTAGGGCCGGCAAAAAACTCCGTCTTGCTGGACATACTCTTATCATTCGGCTCAGAAGATTTATAGTTACGGATTATTAAACCGCTGGGCTTATCGAAGCAAAAGTATCTTCCGTTCCCCTCGTCATACCAGTAGTAAACTCTTTCATTAACATCATAATACGGCACTATTTCCGCCGCAATATCCCAGAAAGCACCGATAGCCCTGCTGAAGACAAGCACTGTGTCTATGCTGGTATAGATGCTGGAATATCGAAAGTTCGGCTCGTTTTGGCTGGGTGTTCTCGCTTCGTATCGGACAACCGGCTCCTCTACTGCTCGTTTCGGCGCCGGCTCGCCGGGGACTAATCCCGAAGGTCTGATTATAATTTGCGAAGAACCCGAGGGCCTATTACTAATGAGACGAACAACACATAAGAACCTTCCCCAGAACAACAGCAGCGAAAGCAATACCAAAACGATAAATCCCGTCGCTACTATGTTTATCAGATTACTGGTCGGCTTATTCATTTTGTCATCTCCTAAAGGGCAGCCGTCGAAAACTTATACCACGCGCGTATCAGGCACGCCGCAATTAACAAAACCAGTATCGCGTAAATCTCCCACCCGAAACCTTTAATCAAAATAACCGGTACCAAAATCAAACCCAGCGCAATCGGCCCAAGTGTCGGCGCAACCCTGCTCGATGTCCACCCCGCCTGCAAACCAATGCAATAGCAGGCAAACCCAAGCAGGAACACCGGGATGGAAATTTCAGTATAATGCAAGCGGACAAAATGGGATGGTTCGATAGACCTCGTCAAAATAGCCGCGATGTTTGCCCCCGCTATCGGAATAAAAACAATTAAAACCAGCAGAAAACCCGCAATGACACGCGCAATAAAAATATGCCTTCGAGTTACTGCCAGCGTCGCCAGCAGCGCTGATATCCTTTTTGTCTTGTCCCGGTACATTTGCGCCGCACCCATCGCACAGAAAATCAACATCCCTGACATCGCATTCAACACAGGAATTACTATGAAGGGCCTATCATTCACCTCGCCGTAATATAACTGCCCTGCAAACAATACGCCGAAGATAGCCACTAAAATTGCTGCCGCGATAAAGAACACGCGGTTGTCTTCTATCTCTCGCGCTATTAACGTGAACATATCGGCTCTCCTTGTTCATAATCGACTGCCGCATCCGTCCCCGACGCCGTGCATTCGATGAATATCTCTTCCAGGGTCATCGGTATCTCTGTGCAGCTTGTCGGCTTGAATGTGTTAAGAAACGTTTGCTTGTTTTCATTCCAGTTTGCGACAGTAAGGACTAATTCCCTCCCCTGCCTTTTTTCCGCTATTATCCCGGTAATAGGGAGCTCCCTCGGCAGCTCCTTATCAAAAATCAGCCGCAGTTTCTTCGCCCGCTTTTTCAGCTCCTCCAGTTCACAATCCACAACTAATTTCCCCGCCCTGAGTATTCCAATCCTGTCAGCAAGTCGTTCCACGTCGCTCAAAATATGAGAGCTGAAGAGAATTGTTCTGCCGTCTCGGCTGATAAGCTCCACCGCCAACTCAAGAAATTGCCTCCTCGCAACCGTATCCAGCCCCAGCGTCGGGTCATCCAGAATCAAAAGCTTCGGCTCAGTCGCCATCGCAAGCGACAGATTCAACTGCGCCCTCATACCACGCGAAAGCTGACTGACCTTTCGCTCCATCGGCAGCCGGAATGTTTCTATAAGCCGACGGAAAAATTGCTCATTCCACTTTGCCGATAAATTACGATATAGCTCCGCAATGCGACGGACGCTGTAATTCGGAATAAGGTTATGCCCTTCCGCTACATAACCTATCTGTCCCAGCACCGACACAGGCAACTGCCACGATGATGCACCTAACACAATCGCTCTGCCTCTCGTTGCCGGTTCGAGACCAAGTAAAATTCTGATTATCGTCGTCTTGCCCGCACCGTTGCGTCCCAATAAACCATATATACCGCCCTGCGGCACCTTCAGGTCTATGCCGTCCAGAACACGTCGCCCATCGAAGTACTTCACGATATTTTCGGTTTGTATTGCATATTCGCCCATAGCGTGTCCTCTCAATTACTTGAGGTTGAACTTCTCAATGGCCTCATTGAACCATTTAAGCAGTGTCTGGCCGTCAATCTGCATGTGAAACGCGTCCACCACTGCCCTCTCCAAATCCTCACTGATAAGCTTCTTCTTTACCGAGCTGCTCAAATCGCTGTTTAAGTTCGCCACAAACGCACCAGACCCGGGCCTTGTTGTGATAATCCCCTCCCGCTCCATCTGCTGGTATGCCTTGGCGATTGTGTTCGGGTTAATCGCAAGCTGCCCGGCTAATTGTCTCACCGTCGGCAATTTTTCATCTTTACCGAGCCGGCCAAGCGCAATATCGCGTTTCACCTGGTCTATTATCTGCTGATATACGGGCCTGTCCGAAGCATTGTCTATTTTAATCTGCATATCTCAATCTCTTTACTTGTCCTATCTCAACTATTACAAGTATATCACTAACATCGTCCCTGTCAACACTTTTTTTGAAATTTTTTGCAGAATTTTATCCCCAAGCCATATCTTGCTGCAAAATAAGAAGTTAGGTCCCCTCCAAATACACCGCTTCGGCAGTAATCAGCAGAATCTAATTGATTTAATCAGCCACGCTACTCGTTTTTGGGCGTGCCGAGAATTTCCAGCGTTTCTTTAATCACCGGCAATGGCATAGTAGTAATCTGCGGGTCGCTGATTTTGCCTTTTACATCGACCCGCACGACCGCCCTGCTTAATCCCTCCGTCAGCGATTGCCATACAGATGGATTCGCTGACGCAAGCCGGCGGCTGCGAGCCGTAAGCGTCATTTTTATATCATCGGTCTTCAGGTCAAACCAGCCCGACCCGTAAAACGCCACCGACTTGCCCGATAAATCCAGTTGCCGCAGGAACATCTTGTTATCCTGGATATACGCGTCAACCGTCATCTGGTCGAAGGCATAATCGCTCGGCTCGGTCAGATTCAGCACCGCGAGAAGTTTCGCAATCGGCGACATCTTGCCTACCTGCATATCGGTTATTTTCGCCCGGCATCGTCCAAGCCGGATATTGTCGTCAACCAATGAGCCGATAATGCTAAGCGACCCGCTTATTGAGCCGGTAGAATAATGCTCATCGGGTCGAACCTCCTTATCGGTGTCCGAAAGGAACTTTTTCAGGTCCGCCCCATCAACGCCTGTTTCGAGAAGATAATCAAACCCGCCCTTGTCTGATTTAGTCAACTGGAGTTTGCCTGTCATTTTGCCGTCGTAATAATCAGCAACAAAATATCGCGACCGCCACTGCCTCATTTCAGCATCATAGCTCAGGACGGTATCTATTTTCGCCATTGACTTCTTTTTGAACCTGATGTTCTCGCCGGAGAAATTTACCTCCCCGCCCGTAACGTGAATCTCATCTGCGGGGCCGTTCGCCTCGCTTAGGGACACACTGCCCGCCAATCTCATCACCGATTCAATCGGCAAGCCGCGAACAGTATGCGTTGCCCTGGCTGTGATGTTATCAATTGCTATTTCCGACTGTGTTATCGCTATCCTGCCCGTAATATCGTGCAGTGGCTCGGGCAGCAGGTTGCAATCTATCGTATTGCCTAAACATTCTATGATGAACTGATTATCGCCGCAGTTGGCATCGGCATTTTTGCTCATATCGGCCATAAGATTCACTTCGCCGCCAAGCTGCAACTGTCCTATCACTTTACCAAGCGACCCCGGCAGCGCATCCGCCAAATCGTCGCTTAACCCGACCTTTACAGCCCGCATCGACAGGCAATAACCCGGCACCTTCTTGTCTGCAGCCAACCATGCCTTTCCAGAAAATTTCACCGTCCCGCCTTTATAATGTCCCTCGATACCCTTGATATCAACCGTATCCGGTGTGAAAACAACCCTGCCCGTAACATCATCAACAGGTATGGGCAATGCCTTCGCTTTCAGCGAGCTGTTCTTCGGGAATACCTCCGCCGCAAACATTTCACCTTTATCGGTGCTGGCAACACTTATTGTCGCATCAAACAGCCCATGTGACTCAAACTGATTGTAAAACTCCTTCTGTGCGGGCGGCAGCGCCTCCTCTAACGTCGCATCCAATGGTATGTTCTCACCTTTGGCCACAATATCGTATAATGGATGTTCGCCGTGCCCCAAACCAACCTTGCCGTTAATCGTTATCTTACGCTGGCCCCACTGCGACGTTACGCCGTCAAGAATCATATTGCCGTCGGTAAAAATCATCCTGCCCGTCATATTTTTAAGAGGGTAGCCCAATCCGGCGTATTTCCCCTGGACGTCGAGTAGCTGAACAGTCAGCACACTTTTATCGCCACCCGGCAGCTTGCTGCGAGAATAATTTGTCGCCGCCAATCCGCTCGGCGAAAACTCCTGCCAGAACTTCTGCTCCTCACGGTTAATCGCGTTATAAAGGTCATTATCCAGCAGCATATTGTTGCTGGTAATTTGTAAATTGCATTCATAATCCGGCCCGAAATCCTTCACCCAGCCGTCAAGAGCAAGCTCCACCGTCCCGTGACGAGCAACTATATTATTCAATTTCGCGCTCTTCTCGGTCAGCTCAACCTGCCCCGTCAGATGCTCAACCGTATAAGGAAAATTGCGGTCGCACAATACAACATCATTGCAGATAACCTTGCCCTCTATTTTGCTTTCGTTCAATCGCTTCAGATTCCCCGATGCCTGCAAATCAATATCAATCGTCCCGGACGGGTTATATTGACTGAAAAACATCTGCAGCGCGTTAATAAAAGGCGCCTTGTCCGCCACCGATTTAGTGTCGAACGCGAACAAATCCCGCGTTTCACTCGCCGGGGAAGTAAAACCCTTAACTTTCGCCATAAGCGTATATAATCCGTTCGGCTCATAACTCATTTCCGCGTCAATCGCCCGAATCGTCCACGCCCGCTCAAAACCGGGAACATCCGTCGAGGAAATTCTTCCCCCCAATTCAATTTTCCCCGGCTTCCAGTTCCCAAAAACGGCGCTCTTGCTCAAATCCTGTTTGCTCGCGCTCGAAATATCAAAACTGTATCCGCCGATGAGTTTCTTTGCGGGCCTGAAACCAGCCGACACAGGCGAACTTGCAATAACTTTCACGTGCCCGTCTATAACTTTGCTGTATTCAACTGTGCCGTGTTCTAACCATACAAGCGGCAGCCGACCGATTTTCCCCCCGGCGAACTGTGCTTTCATTCCCGACAGGTTCCACTCGCCACTGTTGGAATCATACTGTATTCTCAGCGTAAAATCATCAACGAACACCTCCTTGACTTTCGGGCTTAGCGCCAGCAAACTCCTCAGCCGGAAATGCACGCGGACCGTATCCGCCTTTAAAATGGAATTGTCATAATTAGTCGGATTCTTCGGCTTAATCGCAAGGTCCTTGATGAAAACCGACCCGTCAAATCGAAACTCAATCGATTTAACGTCTATTTTGGTATTGGTCAAATCCGAAAGCTGATTAAGCGCAATCTGGGGCAGCAACCTGCCGCCGATTGCAAAAGCAAACCATATCAAAATCCCGAACGCCACAAATTCGAGAAACCACCTTATGGCTCTCCTGCCCCCAGCGCCGCCGAAGGGGTTGCTGCCTTTTTTGTCTCGCTTATTCAAAACCGACGGCATACGTCCTCGTCGCCAAAAATTACTTTTTGCCCCTTATCGCTTTATCCGCGATGTCCCGCCGATAATGCGATCCCTCAAAGTTTATCTTCCCCGCCGCCTCATACGCCTGTTTTTGCGCGTCGGCAATCGTTGCCCCGATTGCCGTTACACCGAGCACTCTGCCCCCCGCCGTTACCAATTTGCCGTTTTTCATCGCTGTCCCTGCGTGAAACACAACAACATTTTTCAACTGTTCGGCCTCGTTTATACCAGTTATAACTTTCCCTTTCTCGTAATCGCCGGGGTATCCGCCCGACGCCATCACCACGCATACCGCAGGCCGCTCGTCCCATTCGAGCGTCACCTGGTCCAATTTCTGCTCGCAAACCGCAAGGCAAACCTCAAGCAAATCACTCTTCAGCCGCATCATAATCGGCTGTGTCTCCGGGTCGCCAAATCGAACATTGAATTCCAAAACCCTCGGCCCCCCCGCCGTTACCATAAGCCCCGCATACAGCACACCCTTATATGGCGTGTCGTTGCGATTCATACAATCCACAACGGGCACCAAAATCTCCCGTTCTATCTGGCTCATCATCGCGTCCGTAACCACAGGCGCAGGACTGTATGCCCCCATACCACCGGTGTTCGGCCCCGTGTCCCCGTCGCCCACCGGCTTATGGTCCTGTGCCGACTCCATTACATATATGCTCCTGCCATCGACAAACGCCAGTATCGACGCCTCTTCGCCTATCAGCTTGTCCTCCACAACAACCTTATCGCCCGCCGAGCCGAATATCCTGTCCACCATTATCTTCTCAGCCGCCAATATCCCGTCGGATGGCTCGTCGCAAACTATAACCCCCTTGCCCTTCGCTAATCCCGCCGCTTTTACCACCACCGGCTCATCTCTGCTGGCGATATATGCCTTGGCGTCCTCGAACCTGGTGAATGTCCTGCCTTCAGCAGTTGATACCGCGCTCGACCGCATTATCTGTTTTGAAAACGACTTGTCCGCCTCCAACTGTGCCGCCGCCTTACTCGGCCCAAACGCCTTTATACCCGCCGCCTCCAATGCATCAACCGCACCTTCCGCTAACGGGTCCTCAGGCCCCACTATCACAAGCTCAACCTTGTTTTCTTTGGCGAATTTGACTATTTCGCCAATATCCTCTGTCTTTATAGCGACGTTTTCTCCCCATCTGGCCGTGCCCGGATTCCCCGGCGCGATATACAGCTTTTTAAGCTCTTTCGACTTCGCCAATTTCCACGCTATCGCGTCTTCTCTGCCCCCGCCGCCTATCAATAATACCCTCATTTGTCAAAATCCCTTCTTCATTATGCGTTCAATGTTCGAAGCTGGACGTTCGATGTCCTATGTTCTTCGCCTACCCTCCGTAGCTTTGTGCGAAGGAGGGTCATCATTACTCTACCAGCCATAGTGAATTCCCTCAAGGCAAAACTCGCCTTCGGCGGACAGGCTGGCGCATAAAAAAACCGGCCTGTCGTATTTGCTCTCGACAGGCCGGTCAATCACACCCGAGAAAACTCACCTACTGCTGCTGTTTCTGTGCCTCTTTCTTCTCCCGCTGAATCGCCTCATATACCTCTTTGCGATGCACCGATATATGCTTCGGCGCGGTTATCCCAAGGCGAACCTTATCACCGCGGACGTCCACTATCGTAACTTCCACGTCGTCGCCTATTATTATCGACTCATCTTTTTGTCTGCTCAGCACCAGCATCGTTAACTCCTTTTGCAGATTGGGCCGTCATTATTTCTACGCGACGAGCAAATCGACTGTTCACTAGCAACGATTTTAATCGCCGCCCCAGGGTGCACAGTTAATCTGCAAATCCAAATAATTCTTCGGCTAATTTAAGGACTGAAAACAACGAATTCCAACTTTGTTGTCAGTGCAATGGCTGGTTATGGGACGAATAGAGCTTAAGTGTTTATGCAGCAACAAGTTAAGGCCAATAATTGGTGCCAAAAAAAGATGAAACTCCCCCTCAGAACGGGGTAAAATGGGGTATTTTATTCGCCTTTGACCTCGTGCTGGTGCCAGTAATCATATCGGACGGCCATCCAGTATCCGGCGATTGCACCGAGTGAGCCGAAAGCCACAATCTGAACAGGCAACACCGCCAGAACCGAATTGGAGAAAAACATCGCAGGCCAGCGCTCGATGAAGTACTCAAGAACTTTGTACTTGCCGTAAGCGCTTACTGCCACGAAATTTACCAGACATGTTCCTATAACGGGCCAGATGTAATCTACACCGAGTACCATTTGAGTCAAAAAGCCGACAATACCAAACGAAACAAGCACGGCAAATACAATCTGGCCTATTGCGGGCTGAGCTACTGCGGCGCCGGATGCCGAATCCCATATCGTGAAATCACGCGCTAAAATTCCGATAAAAAACTGAGCAACTACCGCGGAACCAACAACCGCTATTACGATATTGAGAAGAACGCCGAAACTGCGTTTTTGTGGTTTGCCTGCTTCGCCGGTTGCAGCCGGGTGCACAATTTGCGAGGCGAGAAACACACCGAGGTAACCCGCAACTACTATTGACAGCCAAAGCAACGGCTCCCAGCAAAACGTCGAGTAAATCTGCTGCCTGTGAACGATAGAGGTATTGAGCTGCATCAATGTCCCTATATCGCCGCTGCGCACCGCCCAGACAGCCAGCCCCGCCGGCACTGCCAATATCCCGATTCGACTGCCGTATGGCCACGATAAGAAATACGCTATCAGACCGACGCCAAATGCCAGTCCCAACAATACAAGTACGCCATAAGAACCTATTGTGCTGTTGGTAACAGAGACAACACCGAACGGATCCGCGGGCGCAACAATAGGCCAAGCATATACGCCTATTACGGCGATACCCACTGCCGCTGCCGCCGCGATTCTCAATCTAATTGACCATGTCAGTTCCACCAGCGTTCTCCATCAGTTTTACAGCGGTTAAGATAACACAGAGAATACTCATTGGCAACGGAGAAATGTGGCCGGCAATAATTCAGACCAGCCGATTGGCAGCAAAATAGTTAACAGCGAAAACAGAGGGCATAAAAAAGCAAAGTTACCCCGGATATGCCAATGGAGCCAGTGGGATTCAAATCCGCGACCTCTTGCATGCCATGCGCATTGGTCAAAAATTCGCGTTTTTACCGTAACCATTGTGGCCACAATGAACTATAAAGATAGTAAAATCGCAAGTTTATTTTGCAAATATTGCGTGGGATTGCATCCCATTGCACCCGATTGCAGAAATTTCGAGTAGTCCACTTCAAGAATTGGCGCGTCCAGATAGCTGACGTCAAACATCCCTGACCATCTGAATTCTCCTAAAACCAAAATCCAGACAGCCTAATACCATTCTGTTTCAAACGGCACTTTTAACTGTCGTCAATCGGTATTTCTAATTGTTGCTGATCAGTCTTATTTAGTTTTAGGTGCAACTGGTTTTGGTGGTAACTGAACACTCATTTAAACATCTCCTCTCAATAAAGTAGCCTTTCTAAAATAACCATCATTATCGCATTTAATAACAAATGCCTTTTCCGTTTTCATTATATTTAACCATTTACAAACTTTACTTGTAGGATCTTTAACTTGTGAATAATAATCAGATTCATATTGTTTCTGTTCATTTATTAACTTGTGAATCTTGTCCATAGGCAAAACATAACCTCGCCCAAAACCGGGACACCAAGCTAAAGATTTCATATTATAATGTGCAAAACTTAACGTCGGTTCAAGATAAGGCCACGCCGCACATTGAAAAGGTTTAAAACTATGGACTGAACAAATATTTTTTTCCAAAAACGGACAACCTTTTTTGCATGGAAGAACAATTCTGCGTATGCATAGACAAGAAGATTGAGTAATATAATTGTATTCATAGCATTTAGCATAGATGGATATGAAAGCATCCTCTTTTATTCCAAGTGCATCGGCAAGAATAACAATGTCCCTTTCATATAAAACTACGGTTTCTCCAATTCGGCGAGTTCTGCAACACCTACCACATTTTGTGCATAGAAACCTAAATATTCTATATTTTCTCATGTTCATCCGGCATTTGAAACTTCTTCTAACGAAAAATGTATTTTATATCTTAAGGATGGATTTGAATATGATATTTTCCAGATCATGGTATTCCGATTTATCTCGGCGAAGCTGCCCCTATTATTACCAAATACAATTTCCTTTCCAGATTGTGAAACCACAGTTCGTTTTGCCTTTGATATCTTATACCCAGGAGGAGCATGAATAACAATATAAAGAGAACGAAATGGTATTGTGGAGGCAAAAATAAAATCGGTCCCCTCCGGTGCAAAAGCCCTATCTTCAACAACATCATCGATACTACTTCTTGCAAATATTACTGATTCAGAAGGTTGAAGTGGAGGTTCAATGGTTACCCCCCACAAACCTTGATAAATTTTAATCCCCGAAGAATATTCTGGGTATTCGGATAATGATACATTGTTTCCAATAACTTTAATTTTGCCGTCGGGCAATTTGCTTCTCTCCTCAAAATAATAATTTGGCACGAAATTAATATTCTTAGCAAAACCTTCCGAATCTACAAATACTTTCATCAGAGGTATAGTAGAAATATTACGTAGTCTATATCGAACAGTATCACCAAGCGTCCCCTTGTTATTAATAAATTGGCATGTATATTCCATCCTTTCTCCAATTATGCTCTGGGTACGAACCTTAATTTCATATAAAGCACATCGAATCGCATAATATAATATCATAAATACTAAAAACAGAACGATAACTATAATAACAATGCTGACCACGATATCACGATGAGGAAAATCAAATTTATCATAAAGTAGGACAGAAAGAGCTATACTAACAATACCGAGATTAAGAAATTTGGAAATTATTTGCTGTATACTATCCATTTTATCTTCTCAATTAGCAAAACTATAAACAATCTGACATTTCCCATACTAAACGCTCGGCTACGCAACCAAGCTTTTCAATTCTGCAATAATATCAAAATCTTACTCAGGTTACAACAATCCAATGGCTTAATCCTGATTGGCCTTGTGCCCTAAGACCGAATGCAGCGTGGTTTGTTTGATAATGCTCAGAGGGAAAAAGCTGCTCGGCTGATGCGGGCCATAGATGCGATAGTTTTGAACGAGATAGATAATACTAGAAAAACGTATTTGGTCAAGTGATTTGGCAGGGAAACCCTGCGCTGCGCGAGAAAGTAGAGTTAAGCAGGGAGTTATCTCCGCTGCCCTTCCCGACGCTGGGCCTTCCAATCCAAAAGACAGGCCAGGGCCGTAGGTAATCTCCATAGTGGCACACTACGGCGTCGATGTTGTTTTGCAATCTGTGGTCTTATCTCCAGCACCGGACGGAGAATGGTCAACTTGGCATCACAGAGGCGAAGGCCGCATATCTCCGATACGCGCAGACCGCAAAAGGCAGACAGGCAGAAGATGACCCGGCTCTGGCGGCCATTCCGCGAGCGAACTGACCTTAAACATAACTGCGACCAAATCTCCTCCACTTCACCCCTGCTTAGGATGTCTGCTTCCGTTACCTTCCAGATGGCGGTCATAATTGAACCTTTCATTACTAATCCCCCACCCATCAGGCCCATATTTAAGCATCAAGTCAACTCAAAAACGTAGACAATACAGGTGAAATGACTATGTTTTTTCGCATAGATGGGGAGATTCAGCGTATCGGAATCTGCAATGCCGCCTGATAGTTTTGTAGCTAACTTACCCGTAATCCTGCTGTCGGATGCGCGCCGTTTCGTGCGTTGGACGAATTTTTTATAGTACGAGAATGGAGATTAAGCAAAAAAACGCGTTCCGGCCAGAGAAAGCCCCTTCCAAAATCAGTTAATATCAACTTGCCAATAAGCAATTTCCCCCCATCCACATCCAAAAAACGTCAACTTTTATGGCCGGATGAATTTTTGAGTGGGACAGTAACTTATAGCAATGGAGCCAGTAGGATTCGGACCCGCGACCTCTTGCATGCCATATATGATTTCCGCTCGCAAGTGCTTGTCCTTCATATATTTATGTGTGATATTTGGGCGTCAATAATGGCTCCATAGTGGCAATAAACTGGTTACGCACTGTAAATACACTCGTAACACAGACATCACTGACACCAGAATGACGCCGGCCAGATACAATTGGAAGACAAAGCTAATATACTGCTCCCCCGTTAAGGAATAGGCCAAAATATGGTGGTATTTTTTAAGGGGGAGCAGTATATAATCTCTCTATTACCAGTTTAGCCGAAGAATTTATCCCCCTGTGCCCAATCGATCCCTTTGACTTCGTCAATGACCAGATACGTGCTTTCTTTCTTTTTACCCGCGACCTCAAACAACGTTTGAGAAAACTCGCGAGCGATTATTTCCTTTTGCTTTTTGGTCAGTTTGCCGACCAGCTTCAGGTTAATAAACGGCATAGGTATCTTATCTCCTTTCCTATGTTACCTGCGACAACGCCAACACTGCTTAATTGCTCTCTCACTTTCTCTGTTATCATGTTTGTACTTCCTGGAACAACCATGTGGAAAGGTATCGTTCACCAGTATCGGGCAGGACAACAACGATTGTCTTGCCAGCGTTTTCAGGCCACCTTGCCACTTCCAGCGCAGCCCATAAAGCAGCTCCGCTCGAGATACCGCCGAGAATACCTTCCAGCTTCGCCAATAGTCTGGCAGTAGAGCCCGCGTCCGCGTCTTTAACTTTTATAATCTCGTCGATTATTTCCCTGTTCAAAACCTGCGGCACAAAGCCCGCGCCTATCCCCTGGATTTTATGTGGCCCCGGCTTTCCTCCGGACAGCACCGGCGAGGATTCGGGTTCGACAGCAATCGCCTTGAATGTCTTTTTGCGTTGCTTGATTACCTCGGCGACTCCGGTAATAGTGCCGCCTGTGCCGATGCCAGCCACCAATATATCCACCTTGCCGTCGGTATCGTTCCATATCTCTTCAGCAGTTGTTCTGCGATGTATTTCCGGGTTAGCAGGATTGTTGAACTGCTGCAGGATAATGCTGTTTGGTGTAGTTTTGGCAAGCTCTTCCGATTTTTCGACTGCGCCTTTCATTCCCTTCGGGCCTTCGGTAAGCACCAATTCCGCGCCGAAGATTTTGAACAACTGCCTCCTTTCGACGCTCATCGTTTCGGGCATAGTCAGTATCAGCCGGTAACCCTTCGCCGCCGCGACAAACGCCAGCGCGATTCCGGTGTTGCCGCTCGTCGGCTCGATAATCACTGAGTCCTTGCCAAGCAGACCTCTTCTCTCGGCATCTTCAATCATCGCTATCCCGATGCGATCCTTGACGCTCGAAAGAGGATTGAACGATTCCAGCTTGGCCAATACCGTGGCGTTCAGGCCTTCCGTAATTCTGTTCAGTTGCACCAACGGCGTGTTGCCGATGGTCCTGGTTATATCTTTAAATATCCTGCTCATTTTATTTCTCCTTACTTATGTTCATACCTTTTTCAATGCCTGTTCGATATCCGCGATTATGTCATCGACGTTCTCGATGCCTATTGACAGCCGCACGAAATCAGGCGTTACGCCGGTCGCTAACTGCTCCTCAGGCGACAACTGCTGATGCGTGGTCGTAGCCGGATGAATGGCTAAGGTCTTAGCATCGCCGATATTTGCAAGGTGCGAAATCAGTTCCAGCGAATCGATAAACTTTCTTCCTGCCTCCGAGCCGCCTTTAATCCCGAAGCCCAGAATTGCTCCAGCACCCTTGGGCAGATATTTTTTCACTCTTTCTTTGTCTGGGCTTGAATCAAGACCCGGGTAATTCACCCACGAGACCTTGGGGTGTTTGCTCAGATATTTAGCCACTGCCAGCGCATTTTCCGAGTGTCTCGGCATTCTCAGGTGCAGTGTTTCCAGTCCCTGAAGGAACAGAAACGCGTTGAATGGCGATAGGGCAGCCCCGACATCGCGCAAGAGAGTTACACGGGCCTTGATAATATAGGCGATATTGCCCAATGGCTTCAGCGCCTCGACGAAATTCAGGCCGTGATAACTCGGGTCCGCGTCTGCAATCAGCGGGAACTTGCCGTTTGTCCAGTCGAACTTTCCGGAATCGACAATTAACCCGCCAATGGATGTCCCGTGCCCGCCGATAAACTTCGTCGCCGAATACACAATGATGTCCACTCCGAAGTCGAATGGTCGGAGCAGGTAGGGTGAAACGGTGTTGTCCAGTATAAAAGGAACACCGTTTTTGTGGGCAACCTTGGAAATGCCCTCTAAATCCGCAACGTCTAATTTCGGGTTGCCTATCGATTCTGCGTAAATCGCCTTCGTCCGTGGCGTTATGGCCTTTTGAAACGCGGCCAAATCATTCGATTTTACGAATTTGACGTTTACCCCGAACTTCGGCAGCGTGTAATGAAACAGGTTGTATGTCCCGCCGTAAAGATTATCCGCGGACACAATTTCATCGCCTGCCTGCGCGATATTCAGAACCGCCAGCGTGCTTGCCGCCTGCCCACTTGAGACTGCCAGTGCGCCGACGCCGCCGTCCAGAAGAGCGATTCGCTTTTCGAGCACGTCATTGGTGGGGTTCATAATTCGCGTGTAAATGTTGCCGAACTCTCTGAGGCCGAATAGGTTGGCGGCGTGCTCGGTATTTTTGAACTGGTACGATGTTGTCTGGTAAATCGGCACAGCTCTGGAGCCCGTTGTCGGGTCGGGCTCCTGCCCGCCGTGTAGCAGTATCGATTCCGATTTCAGTTTCTGGTCAATTTTGCTCATTTAATACACTCCTTTCGTTACAATATGAGTTTTTTAAATTTAGAATTGGTACTGAGCGCTTAATACGAGTCCGTCGCCGAGACCAAATGCTTTCGTTGATCCTTGGTCACCGGTGTTGACGTACGCCGCAACCAGCATCAGGTTCGAGTTCACAAACCAGGCAACGTGTGCATCCCAGTAGTTGGCATCTTTCCAATCGTCGTAATGTGCTCCCTGTCTGTATTCGAAGCCGACCGCGGCGTTTGACAGCGGAATGACATCGACGTTTCCGAACAACACTTCTTTTCTGCTGTCGTTGAATCCGAGAACGCCAAGTGTCTGGCTATTGGTGGAAAGCACGCCGCCGGATAACAGCACCGGCCATGGCAGCGCCTTAATGAGCTTTGTTCCAACCAAATAGTAGTCAGCTCCTGAATTTGATGAGTTGAGTAGTTCCTGTGTGGTGTTTTTAAAGACCCCTCCGATTGAAATCGCCGGCAGAATATCGCCTTCGGAAAGCAGCAGCACTTTCGCTCCGAAATTGTCTTTATTTATTGTCTTGGAATTTGTAAAGTCAACCGTCTCGTGGCCGTATGAAAGCTCGACACGTTTGAAAAATGTTTCCGCGACGCCGAACGTTGTCCAGTCGATACCTTTTTCGTGAAGATGAATGTTCCACAAACCAATCTGCGGCTTGCTGATGTTTTCGCCGAAGAATGAATTTGCGTCACCGTTTGTGCCTGCCGTGTACGCAAGGGGGTTAAATGCGATACCGCCGACTCCTTCAACATTGTTTAGTGGAACACCTGCTAAAGCCATATTCGCAAAAATACTTACAAAAACAACCAAACTTACAACAAGTAACTTCTTCATCTGAAAATCTCCTTACTGTCTGGCAGGTGGTTTCCAGATGACTGGTTGTTCCTGCGGGTAATTAATATTTTTTATTCAAACATATATCACTTCAGCCAACGCGGCCTGACCGCTTGGCCTAAAACACTGCTTACGTTAAATGCCACCCCCTCTCTCAACTAAGCCGCTGTCATCGTAGCGTCTTTTCTGGGTTATCTCGATTTGTGTTATCTTTGCGTTGTGCACCTTTATTGTTACGGTTCCATAATCAAGGCCTACAACCGCGTTTCGAATATCTTTAATGATGGCGTCGTTTGCTGCGTTTTCATTATTATCTTGTTTTATAGCCATATATTACCTTTCTGTGTTATGTTTCGTATAACCATATCCTACTAATCCTACGGATATAATGGGAATGATACCATATCAAAAAACCTGCGTCAAACACTTTTTTAAAAAAATTTTGTTATTTTTTAATGTCAGTTTGCAGTTTGTTCGTATAATATACTACCAGTGCAGTAGGAATAGTGGAGAATTAACCATGAAACTATCGACTCGAACAAGATATGCGATGCTTGCAATATTGGAACTGGCGGACCATTTTGGCAAAGGGCCTCTCCAGACCAAGGTGATTGCTAAGACCAGGATATATTTCGGTTAAATATCTTGAGCAATTAATGGTGATACTAAAATCGGCGGGCCTTATAGGAAGTCAGCGTGGTGCTAGGGGTGGCTATATTTTGGCTCAACCGCCGGAAATGATTAAGCTCAGTGAGATATTCAATGTTCTTGAAGGGCCGGTCATAACCGTTGAGTGCGTGATGAACGAAAGCTCCTGCGCACGGGCCGCTGATTGTATAGCAAGACCTATTTGGAACCAGGTTCATTGGGCTGTTACCAATATCCTGCGGTCAACGACATTGCAGGACGCTCTCGATAAAGCGAAAAAGGGTCAGCAGACGGACTACCAGATATAGTAGCAAAGAAAAACGAGATATGCTATGTCAACCAGTTTCAACAAAATAAACTGCTTAAAATACCAGGTTTCCCAAATACTTAGCATCGGATGAGTTTTTTTATAATACGGGATGCGGTTGTTAGGTGGCACATTGATTTACAGACCCGCCCGCTCAGGATTTCGCTGTTTTCCATATGGGCAGACATACAAGCACAAGCCACATACTGCCAACTCAGGGTCTTTTTTCCTCATCGCTACAAAGTATCTATCACACTTATTGGCATCATACCGTTTCTCACGCGGCTCAGATGCGCGAAAAGCTTCCCCCGTAAAGGCATGGACGGGGCATATCTCCACACACTCATTACAACTGCCGCACTGTTCTTCCATCGGCTTGCCTGTCGCGGGTAACGGAGCATCGGTGAGAACTGTGACCCAACGCACTCGCGGCCCCTCTTCGGGGGTCACCAATAAGCAGCTTTTGCCAATCCAGCCTAATCCGGCTAAATGTGCCGCAAGCTTGTGTGAAAACGCCGCACAGAGCCGTTCGTCATCTACCCGCTTCGCCGCCGAGAGAGGTAAAGCTTGATATCCTTCTCGTTGAATTAAACCACTTACACGAGAAGCAAGAAAATCAAGGCGCTGATTGATCACTTCATAACCGTGGTGCCGATAGCTTACTGCCACTGCCCGATTGGCACGGTGTGGCAGTTGATCAACAATGGTATGCAGCAACACAATCCCAACAGAAATTGCCCGGGGATATGCTGCTATCTCCGGTCCGCATTGTGCCAGGATCGCATCATGGGCCAGTGACAAGTCAGCTACACCACAAAAGTCTGCTCCCCATATCTCAGCAATTTCCTTTATCCTGTGATTTAAATCCATTGATGACTCCCTAAAATTTTTCGCATGTTAGAAGGACGCATACGGGAACATGCCATCCAACAATGATTATACAGTTTTTATAATACGGCAGACACAGACTGCTTCCTTCTGTATAAGAAGTTACCGCGACTTCTTATTTATCCATCTAATACCCTTCACGTCAAGCACTTACGTCAATTTATCTCATTGGGGCACTCCCGTACTGTAAAAATATTCATCTCAACCATTATGCCGCCTTCCTGCATAACTTCAAAAGCCCACGAAGACGCTCCCGACATAGGAATTATATCGCGGAACCAAAGGAACGCCGACCAATTCAACAAAACAAGCTGCTCGAAAGCGTCGATGAGTCAAAAAAGACTGGCGCCAAAATGACGCCAAGAGCAATTTCACATCAAAGTGGGGTTTAAGTAAATGAGTAACGAAGGGCAAGTACTTAAATAGGTTATGACAATGGAGCCAGTGGGATTCGGACCCGCGACCTCTTGCATGCCATGCAAGCGCTCTCCCAGCTGAGCTATGGCCCCTGCTGCCAGTAATAATACCAGACATATACGCTTCTGACAAATGAAAAATCGCAGCTAAAGCGACCCTATGCCGTAATTGCTATCTTAATACCATCGGCTATAATCCGGTAAAACCGATTGCCAGAATTGGGCGTATTGATTTACACTGGTATTGAGATAGAAAACTTTGGTCATACGAAAAAAGATTTTGATAATGGGGCAGGTTCAGGGGGTGGGCTTTCGCCCTGCCGTATATCGGCTCGCCACGCAACTGAACCTTGCCGGCTTTGTCTATAACGACACAAAGGGTGTTACCATCGAATTACAGGGCGAAGAAACCAAAATCGCCGAATTTATCAAACGGCTCAACGGACCAGACGCCCCGCCTTTGGCGGATATTACGTCCTGCTTTGCCGCTGAAATTCCAATCGTCGAAAGCGGAAAAGAATTTACGATAAAACAAAGCGACGCCGGCGGGACCCCAATCTCACGAGTAACAGCGGATATCGCCACCTGCGCTGACTGCCTACGGGAACTTTTTGACAAAAATGATTTCCGCTACCGCTATCCTTTCATCAACTGCACCAACTGCGGGCCAAGATACTCGATAATCAGAACCATTCCCTACGACAGACCCAATACAACGATGTCGGCGTTTGCGATGTGCGAAAAATGCGCCGGCCAGTATCACAATGCGGCAAACCGCCGGTTTCACGCCCAGCCCGTCGCCTGCCCGCAATGCGGTCCCAAAATCTGGCTTGCCGATAACAGGGGCAACACAACTCAAACCGGAACCGATAAGATAATTACCCAAACTGCACAGTTATTGAAAGAAGGCAAAATCCTCGCCATAAAAGGCATAGGCGGATTTCACCTGGCGGTCGATGCCTTCAATAATGAAGCGGTAATCCGACTTCGCGAACGCAAAAAAAGAGAGCATAAACCCTTCGCAATGATGGCGGATTCGATTGAGACGATAAAACAGCACGCGGCAGTAAGCAATGAGGCCGAAGCCGCATTGAAAAGCCCTCAAAGCCCGATTGTGCTTTTGCCAAAGAATGCCGGCTCACAGATTGCATCATCCGTGGCCGAAGGAACAAACACCTTCGGATTTATGCTTTGTTATGCTCCCCTGCATCATTTGCTTTTTGCCGAGGGAATTAAAGTTTTGGTAATGACAAGCGGCAATATAAGCGATGAGCCGTTGATTTGTAAAAATGATGAGGCGATTGAACGCCTCGGGGACGTCGCCGACGCGTTCCTGATGCACGACAGGGAAATTTACAGGCAGGTCGATGATTCAATCGTTCATTTCCTCGAAGACAAGCCCGTATTACTCCGCAGGTCGAGAAGCTACGTGCCCGCACCCGTTACCATAAAACAAGCCAGTCAATGCGACGTCTTCGCCGCCGGGGCTGATTTGAAAAACACATTCTCATTCGTCAAAGCCAACCAGCTTATATGCAGCGAGCACATCGGCGACCTTGAAGACGCCGCGGTATATCATCACTACAGAAAATCAATCGAACACCTGCGCGGCCTGTTCGAAGTAAATCCAAAGTTAGTCGCCTGTGATTTACACCCTGCCTATCTGTCTTCGCAATATGCCCACTCACTGCCTGACGTAAAAATCATCGAGGTTCAGCACCACTGGGCGCATATCGCAGCTGTTATGGCAGAACACAATTTAGATAAGCCGGTGATTGGCCTCGCCTGCGATGGAACCGGCTACGGAACAGACGGCGCGATTTGGGGATGCGAATGTCTCATCGCCGACCTGAATGGTTTTGAACGATTCGGGCACTTGGCCTATTACCCGTTAGCTGGCGGCGATGCCGCAAGTAAGCAGCCGATAAGACCTGCGATTGCACTTTTGGCGCAGGCATACGGAAATGAATTTGAACCAAATAAATTCAGCTGGCTCCTTGATAAAATCGAGCCGGATGAATCCAAACAGCAACTCATCTTCGGGCAAATAAATAAAAAAATAAACACCATCCAGACATCAAGTTTGGGCAGGTTATTTGACGCCGTCGCGGCTATGCTCGGCCTGGGAAATTACAACCACTTTGAAGCACAACTGCCAATAACCCTTGAGGCGATTGCTGCGCCGGACTGCGACCAGCAGTATGATTTTGAACTCGCCGGACAATCCGACAAACCGTTGACGCTTGACTTGCGTATAATGATAAGACAGATTGTGGCTGACATAGAAGACAAGCAGGAAACAGCGGTTATATCCGCGAAGTTTCATAATGCTGCCGCCGCCGGCTTGCTCGAAATGGCAAAGGCGGCAAGGAAAAATAAAGGATTAAGTAAAGTCGCTGTAAGCGGAGGCGTTTTTTGCAACAGGTATTTAGCCCAGCGTCTTGTCCGGTTATTGCAAAGAAGCGGCTTTTCAGTATTATACAATCGTGATTTTCCGGCCAACGACGGTTGCGTTTCCGTCGGCCAGGCCGCTATAGCAGTTCACAAGTCATTAGAATACGACTGAGAAATGTCTCGTTATGTGTTTAGCGATACCGGCAAGAATAGTTAAACTCGAAGAAGACAGGGCGATAGTTGACGCAATGGGTAATCAGTTCAATGCGAGAACTACCCTGTTGCCCAATGCCAAGCTCGGCGACCTTGTCCTGGTTCACGCGGGCTTCGCCATATCAACTATCGACGAAGACGAGGCACGAAAAACCTGGCAGCTCATCGAGGAAATCGACGAGTTCAACGATACCCAAAATAAAATCTCAGGATAAATAACCCGGCCCTATGCTTCGAAGAATCAGAAACGCACAACTTCTTATGGACGCCGCGTGTGAAATCACCGGCAGGCCCATCAATATTATGGAGGTCTGCGGCACACACACCGTCTCAATATTCCGAAACGGCATAAGAGGCATGATTCCCAAATCAATGAAACTTTTATCGGGCCCCGGCTGCCCAGTTTGCGTAACGCACCAGGGATACATCGACACCGTCCTTGAGCTTGCGGACAGAAATGACTGCCTCATAGCAACGTATGGCGATATGATTCGCGTCCCCGGCAAAGGCGGCTCTCTCGAAACCAAAAAATCCGCAGGCAACGTCAGGATTGTCCTCAGCAGCGAAGACGCCCTGCAATTAGCCAGGGACAACCCCTCCAAAACGGTGGTCTTTGTCGCCGTCGGCTTTGAAACAACCACGCCCGCGACAGCCGTCGCCGTAAAACAGGCCGCAAATGAAGGCATCAACAACTTCTGTATCCTGAACAACCACAAAATCGTCGTACCCGCGATGCAGGCGCTGCTAAGCGACAAAAATAACAAAATAGACGCGTTTCTCTGCCCCGGCCATGTCAGCGTCATAACCGGCTATGGCGCATTCAGGGGAATTGTAGAGCAATTCTGCAAACCCTGCGTCGTGGCGGGCTTCGAACCGATGCAGATAATCGAAGGCCTTGCCGAAATCTGCCGACAGATAATCGAGGGCAAACCCGAAGCAAAAACAATTTACACAGCCGTCGTTACCGAACATGGTAACCAGGTTGCACAAAACATTATCTCCGAATGTTTCGAGCCGATGGACGGCTACTGGAGAGGGCTTGGAAAAATCCCGAAAAGCACACTCCAGCTCAAAGAAAAATACGGCAAATTCGACGCATTAAAGCGATTCGGCTTAACCGAAAAACCCGAGAACGACACGACCGGCTGCCGCTGCGGTGAAGTGCTTTGCGGCCTCATCGACCCGCCCCAGTGCGAGCTTTTCGGCCGCGTCTGCGAACCGCAAACCCCGGTAGGCCCCTGTATGGTCAGCTCCGAAGGCGCCTGCTCCGCCTGGTTCAAATACGGCAGACGGGAAAAACGAAACAAATGAGCCAGAATGTGCACGACAAAATCCTGCTTGCGCACGGCGGAGGAGGACAGCTCAGCGACCAGTTCATCCGCAAACATATACTCCCAAGATTCGCCAACAACACCCTCGCCGAACTTACCGACTCCGCCAAACTGAATCTCGATTCAAAATCAATCTGCTTCACTACCGATAGTTACGTCGTAAAGCCGTTGTTTTTCCCCGGAGGCGACATCGGAAAACTCGCCGTATGCGGAACGATAAACGACCTCGCCGTCAGCGGTGCAAGACCTGTCGCGATATCGCTGGCCCTAATTATCGAGGAAGGCCTCGCGTTTGACGTGCTGGATAAAATTTTAGACAGCATCGCCGCAACCGCCGCCCAAAACAACGTCGCGATTGTTACAGGTGACACCAAAACCGTTGAAACCGGCGCCGCAGACCAGATATTTATCAACACCGCGGGTATCGGTGTCCGCCTTGAGGGGGTCGAACTGGGCTTTGGCAACATCAAAGCAGGCGATAAAATCTTAATCAACGGCTCAATCGGCGACCACGGTATGACCATTATGTCACTGCGGCAGGACATCGGCTTTAAATCGCAGCTCAAAAGCGACTGTGCCGCCCTTGCTGACTTGACCTGTAAGCTGCTCACCGAGACCAAAGGCGTTCACCCCGTTAGAAAAAATAACCACAACGATATTCAACTACACTATCCAACAGTTTCTAACGGGGTAAAATTTATGCGAGACCCCACCCGCGGAGGACTCGCCGCAACGCTCAACGAAATCGCCTTGCAAACCTCGTTCGACATCAGAATTAATGACGCCGATATCCCAATTAACCCGACGGTCCAGGCGGCCGCCGACGCACTCGGTTTTGATGTCCTGAACATCGCAAACGAAGGCAAGTTCGTCGCCATCGTCGCCCCCGAAATCGCCGATGACTGCGTCAATATCTGCCGCCGGCATCCTCTTGGACAACAAACGGCTATAATCGGAGAAGTCCTCAAGACCGATGATGCTCCCGTTGTTGAAACAATCACCAGAATCGGCGGCAGAAGAATTGTCCAGATGCCGTACGGCAGAGAATTGCCGAGGATTTGCTGATGCACGAAGCAACCGTCGCTCAATTCATCCTCAAAGCCATATCGGCTGAAGCAAAAAAACAAAAAGCCAGGCCTCTCGCCGCCAAAATAAGCTGCGGCGTGTTTAACGCCATAAATACCGAGACCCTGAAATTCGCCTTCGAGACCATCAGCAAAGATACCGTCTGCGAAAATTTAAAACTTGATATCGAGCAAAAGCCGATAAAAGCCAGATGTAAAAAGTGCCGCGCGACATTCGAGTTCGACCTGCACGAGTCAAAATGCCCGAAGTGCCGGCACGATGATTTCGAGTTGCTGCCCGACGCGCCGCTCTTACTTGAAGAAATAACATTCGAGGATAAATGAAATGCGCAAAATAAAAGTCCGCAGGAAAATCCTTATCGCCAACGAAGAATACGCAGCAAAAAACCGCTCGTTTCTTAAAGACCGCAAAATTCCCTGCCTCAACGTGATTTCGTCGCCCGGTTCAGGCAAAACCACCCTGCTCGCAAAAACAATCGAAACTCTCAGGGGTAAACTAAAAATCGGCGTCATCGAAGGCGACATCCAGACCGATATCGACGCCAAACGCATCAGGAAAGCCGGCGCACCCGCCCATCAAATTAATACCGACGGCGCCTGCCATTTGTCCGCTGCCCAGATTAGCCACGCCTTTCACAAGCTCCCCATCGACAGTCTCGATTTGCTCTTCATCGAAAACGTCGGCAACCTCGTCTGCCCCTCGACATTCGACCTCGGCGAAACCGACAAAATAGCCGTCCTCTCCGTCCCCGAAGGCGACGACAAACCCGCCAAATACCCGATGATTTTCGCCAGGGCCGCCGCCGTGCTCATCAACAAAATAGACATCCTCGACGCCACCGACTTCAATATCAAAAAAGCCAAAGCCGACATTTCCAAACTGAATAAAAAAACAAAAATATTCCTCGTATCCGCAAAAACTGGTGAGGGTATGAAACAGTGGTGTGGCTGGCTGGATAAACTGGCTGCTAACAAACTGACGAAACTATCGAAAAAAACACGGCCCCGCTAATAGTCCCGTATCCCATACAGCCGATGTTCGCGGATATATTGCAGCACCTTCGGGCTTATCATCCCGCCGACCTCACGCCCCGCCGCTAATCGCTTTCGAACCTCGGTGCTGCTGATATCGACTAACGGCGTTTCAACAACGTTTCGCTGCATCTTTTTAACCCGGCTCTCTCCCCAAAGCGAAATATACTTCGAAAAATCCGACGCCGCAAAACCCGCCCTGTGCATCACAGCAAGGTTACATTCGTCAATCAGCTCCGTAACCCCATACCAATGCGGTAAATCCTCAAGAGTATCGGCGCCTATAAGCCACCAAATCGAAACATTGCTCCCAAGCTCCCGTTTAAAATATCTTACGGTCTCCAGCGTATAACTCGGCCCCGCCTTCTTCAGCTCGTAATCACTGAACCCGAACCTGCCGTTGCCCTCCGTCGCGAGCTTAATCATTGCCAGACGGTCCTCGTCGCCGGCCTCCGGGAAAAACGCCTTCAACGGCGAACGCTTCGCAGGAACAAATATGACTTTGTCTGCGCCAATACCTTCGCCCGCTGCGGCGGCAACGGTTGTGTGACCGAGATGAATCGGGTCAAACGTTCCGCCAAATAAAGCTATTCTTTTTTCGCTCATAATTCGCCATCATAAACGATTCTTGCGTTACTTAAAACCATATCAACAAAAATTTCTTTGAAGGATTCTTAGGTATTTGGACGATAGAAAGTATAGCTACTACTTTTTGCCTCTTTGACAATTCGGCTGGTGAGTTCTAAATTTTTTATGTTATTGTACGTAAACTGGTTTTTGTGCCATATGGAGGTAACAAACAATGGCAAAGAAGAAAAAAGCTGCAAAGAAGAAAACTGCAAAGAAGAAAAGGAGAAAATAGCATAACGCTTCCGGCTTAAGCCGGCAAAGGTTATGCGGAAAGTGGAAGGTCCCAACGTAACTGATACGGAATCTTCCACTTTTTCTTTGCGCCAAAAACACCCCGGCCGCCAATCCTCAACCTTGCATTTGCTTTATCTTTTCTTATACTATGTTCCCGTATGGATCATTTTAATTACAAACAAAGTAAGCTCTTCGCGGAGCAGGTGCCGGTTGACAAAATAGCCGAGCAGGTCGGCACGCCGGTATATATCTATAGCAAGGCCACGTTCCTCGAACACCTCAGGAAAATTCAGCACGCCTACAACACAATCGACACAACGGTCTGCTATGCAATTAAGGCCTGCGGCAACATCAACATACTCAAATTTATGGCAAAAGCGGGCTACGGCTTCGACATCGTCAGCGGCGGCGAGCTTTACCGCGCACTCAAGGCGGGCGCCGACCCCGCGAAAATCGTTTACGCAGGCGTCGGCAAAACCGACAAAGAAATCATCGAAGCCCTCGATGCCGGCATTGCCTATTTCAACATCGAATCCGAGGCAGAGCTTGAAAATCTAATCTGCCTTGCCAAGCAAAAAGGTAAAACTCCTAAAGCCGCACTTCGCGTCAATCCCGACGTCGACCCCAAAACGCATAAATATACAACCACCGGCGTCAAAGAAACCAAATTCGGCGTCGATATCGAACGGGCGGAAAAAGTTTTCGACCAGTTCGGTAAAAATTCCGCAGTCAAACTGTGCGCAATCGATATGCACCTCGGCTCCGCGGGCCATACCGTTGGGCCATACGTCGAGGCGATTAATAAAATTCTGGCCCTTGTGGATAAATTGCGAAAAAAGGACTTCACAATTGAGACGCTCGATATCGGAGGCGGCTATGGCGCCGACTACGTCACCGCACAATCCCCATCAGCCGATGACTACGCCAAAGCAATCGTACCGATGCTCAAGGACAAAAAACTCAAACTCATCCTCGAACCCGGCGCAAGCGTCGCCGCCAATGCCGCTGTTTTGCTGACAAAAGTCCTGTATTGTAAAACAAGCGGAAGCAAAAAATTCGTCATCGTCGATGCCGGTATGAACGACCTCATCAGGCCCCCGCTGTACAACGCGTTTCACTTCATCTGGCCCGCAACGGTTGAGGAAAGATTCTCTTACATAAAAAGAACTGAAAAGCTCGATATTAAAGGGCTGGAGTTTGTTGACGTCGTCGGTCCGATCTGCGAACCCGCCGATTTCTTCGCCAAAGACAGGGCATTGCCCCCCGTTAAACGAGGCGATTTACTCTCCATCTTCACCGCCGGCGCTTATGGCTTCACTATGTCCAGCAACTACAACGCCCGCGGCCGCGCAGCCGAAGTCCTCGTCGATGGCGATAAATTTGAGATTATCCGAAAACGCGAATCCTACAATGATTTGATTGCCCTGGAAAAATAATCCTACAGGTCGATTAGAAATTCCTCTCGACAAATTCCGTGTCAATCTTGCTCTTAACAAACAGGTTATGAGAGAGAATCGACAAGCTCGCCGGTATTGTCGTCTTAATCGGCTCAATAACAAATTCCGACAACGCCCTCCGCATCGTCGCAATCGCCTCATCTCTCGTCGGCTGATACGCAATCAGCTTGCACAGCATCGAATCGTAATTCGGCGACACCGTCCAGCCCTGATAGACATGCGTATCGACTCTAATCCCTGGCCCGCCGGGCGGGATATATCGCGTTATCGTCCCCGGACAAGGCGAAAAACCATTCGCCGGGTCCTCCGCGTTTATCCGGCACTCAATCGCCACGCCCCTGTGCTTAATATCCTTCTGCGTCAGCCCCAGCTTCTCCCCCGATGCCACCTGTAACTGCATCTTGATTAAATCCCGTCCCGTAACCATCTCCGATACCGGGTGCTCGACCTGAATCCTCGTATTGACCTCGATGAAATAAAAATGTTTGTCCTTGTCCAAAAGGAACTCGACCGTCGCCGCGTTTACATAGTTTGCGTGTTTGATAATCCGTATCGCCGACTCACAAAGCTTCTGACGCGTCTTTTCATTTATGACCGGACATGGCGATTCCTCAATCATCTTCTGATGTCTTCGCTGTATCGAGCAATCCCTCTCGTAAAAATGCAGCACGTTGCCTGTCCCGTCCGCCATCACCTGCACCTCGACGTGCCTCGGCTCAACAATCAGCTTTTCGAGATACACAGAACCATCCCCGAATGCCGCATCCGCTTCCGCCTGCGCCGACGCGAACCCCGAGCGAAAACTCATCTCATTATGAGCCACCCGCATCCCGCGCCCGCCGCCGCCCGCCACTGCCTTTATCATCACAGGGTATCCTATTCCAGCCGCTATCTTCAAACCCTGCTCGATGTTCTCAACAACGCCGTCAGAACCGGGCACCAAACTTACCCCTGCTTTCTTCGCTAACTTCCTCGCCTCAACTTTGTCTCCGAGCAGCCGCATTGCCTCAGGAGGCGGCCCGATAAACGTTATCCCGCACTCCCGGCAAATCTGCGCAAAATTCTCATTCTCCGCCAGAAACCCATACCCCGGATGTATCGCGTCGGCGTTGGTAATCTCCGCCGCGCTCATTATTCGCGGTATATTAAGATAACTCTGTGCCGGCACAGCAGGCCCGATGCATATCGCCTCGTCTGCCATATCAAGATACGCCGCACCCTTGTCCGCCTCCGAATACACCGCCACCGCGGCTATCCCAAGCTCATGACAAGCCCGGATAACACGCAACGCTATTTCACCACGATTCGCTATTAGAACTCTTGAAAACATTTCACAAATCAACAATCAGAAATCATAAATGACTAATCGGGTCGCACTTTGAACAGCACCTGCCCATACTCGACCGCACTGCCATTGGCCGCCACAACATCGACGATAACCCCGCTCATCTCCGCCTTTATCTCGTTCATCACCTTCATCGCTTCGATAATACAAACCACCGTATCCGGCTCAACCCGCGAACCAAGCTCAACATACGGCTCCGAATCCGGGCTGGGCTGGGCGTAAAAGGTCCCTACTAACGGCGATTTTATCTCCGCGGGCTTCTCTTCCTGCGATACCGGTTCCTGCGCCTGCCCCGCCGCAGGAGCCGCCGCCCCCGGCGATGCGCCGGCCAATCCCGCGCCGAACATCGGCACCGCCGTAATCTGCTGCACCGGCTGCGCCTTCTTGACGCAAAGCTCCTCCTCGCCCTGTTTTATCTGTATCTCAACAAGGTTATGGTCATTCATCATTTCTATTATTTGCTTTAATTTGCTAAACTGCTCATCCCATTGCGCCATCGCACTACCCTTTCCATTTGTGACTTGCTGACCCACCAGTATAGCCAAAATTAAGATAATAGCAAGCACTTGCCTGCCCTGAGTTTATCGAAGGGTCCGACCTCAATATGCCCTTTCTTGTTCAACAAGCCCCCGGCACCACGAAATATTGAAAAGTGCACGATTTCCTCTCAAGAAATCAAATATATTCGGACGAAAACATTACTTATGTTTTAATGCCTTTCCTCCTGCGGATACGTGTCCGTTCCGGATTGAATAATAAAAGGGTGATGTGCCCGAAGGCATTCTAAAAAAAATATATTTCAGAAAGGGTGAAAAAATGAAACTCAGAACAATTGCTATCATTCTCCTCACGTTGACTCTCGCGTTTGCCGGCAGCAATACCGCCTTCGCCAAGAGCAAACACCATCATCACAAAGCGGTTGCCACCTCTCAAAAAAGCCACCATGCCGTGAAACTTCATCATAAAAGCAAAAGCACTGCCCCCGCTGTAACCACCCCCGCACCTGCCGAAACCCCTCAGATGGAAGTATAATAAAATAAGCCGGCTTACGAATACCTAAATCGATTCGCGATTAATCCCCAATCCCCAATCAACAGGGCTTGGGGGTTCATCCGCCGTAGTACCTGCCCTACATAGCGCATAGTTCGACGGAGGGCCAACGAAGGCGGGTTTCTTTTTTTAACCCAACCACGCCATTTTTCCGCCGTGTGATAGTCCACACCTCCGGGTCGTTACTCTTCTGGTCAATAACAATGCCGAAAGTTTTAAGTTTTGACCCCTGCTTAAAACCCCCGATTAAGACATTCGAGGGTAAGCTTGCAAGAACAGGGTTTTGAGTTACAATGTGTCCGTATGCAGGAATTATTGAATAAGATAATTTGCGGCGATTGTATCGATGTGCTAAATAAAGTCAGCGAACCATTCGCGGATTTGATATTCGCAGACCCGCCTTTCAATATCGGATACAAATACGATAAATATCACGACAAGGTCGAACGCAATAACTACATCGCGTGGACAAAGGACTGGATGACCGCGTGCAAAAGGGTCTTAAAGCCAACCGGTTCGTTTTATATCGCCATAGGCGATGACTACGCTGCGAATGTGAAGGTCATCACCGATGAACTGGCCCTTGTAATGCGCAACTGGATAATCTGGCACTACACCTTTGGCCAGCAGACAAAAGACAAGTTCGCCCGCTCGCATACGCATATATTTTACTTTGTGAATAATCCGAAAAACTTCACATTCAACGACCACGCCGTGCGAGTCCCGTCGGACCGGCAGTTGATTTATGACGATAGGCGAGCTAACCCGGCGGGTAAGATCCCCGACGACGTATGGGAGGACTCGCGGGTATGCGGGACATTCAAAGAGCGAACCGGCTGGCACCCCTGCCAGATGCCTGAACAGTTGCTGATGAGAATCATCGCAGCAAGCTCAAACGCCGGCGACTGCGTTCTCGACCCGTTCGTCGGCTCAGGAACAACAGCGGTCGCAGCGAGAAAACTGCGGAGAAACTACGTGGGAATCGAAATCTCCGCCGATTACGTCAAAAAAGCAAGGCAACGACTGGCACAACTCGATACCCGCGTGAATAATGAAAAAGAACACAAATTGAATATAGTCGAAATAGGCGAATTAAAACGGCTTATACCGGATATCGGATACTCACCAAAACAGGTACTGTCTGATAAAGATTTGCTCGAACTTTTCACAAACCAGTTTGCCATCCGAATGAACAATCAAAAACAGTATGTCTCTTCGGAGATAGTGACTGCCTTGAAAGGCATAATGGATTGAGCATCCAAAAAACGAAAGAGATTTTGTGTCTTTTCGCCGCGTTTGCTGCGACAGCGATAATGTTGACGCTGGCGCAGCAGCCGATTGGCTGGTGGCCATTGGCATGGGTGGCGTATGTGCCGTTTATTCTTGTTTGCTTCTTTGAAACTAAGCCGTCCAAGCTTTATCTGACCGCCTTTGCTGTCGCGACCTGTTACTGGCTCGGCAATATATACTGGATGAGCTTTGTAACAGTCGTGGGCTGGATTGCATTTTGCCTTTATACCGCCCTGCTTTGGCCTTTACTGGCGTTATCTTTGCGATGGTGCATTAAGAAACAATTCCCGCTTTTCATCGCCGTACCCGTCCTTATTGTGGGTATCGAGCAAATGCAGGGGCTTTTCTTAGGCGGCTTCTACTGGAATTATCTCGCTCACAGCCAATACGCAAATACCACTCTAATCCAGATAGCCGACATATTCGGCGCAGCGGGCGTTTCGTTCCTGGTAGCGATGGTTAATGGGTTGTTAGCTGATATAATAATCTCAGCCAAGAATTTAGAATTTAGAATTCAGAATTCAGAAAAAAAACCAATCGGATCCTGGGGGCGTTTCTACATTCTCAATTCTAAATTCTCAATTTTAATCGTTGCCGCGGCAATCGCCGGAACTATCGTTTATGGTCACTGGCGAATAAACCAGTCGGCTCAATTCGTCACACAGGGGCCGTTAATTGGGGCGGTGCAGACAAACATCCCGATATCCGTCAAGAAATCGTTTGTCGCGGAAGAACAGATTTTCAATGAGCTGCTGGAGCAAAGCAGCCAGTGTATCTCGGCAAACGCAAAACTTGTCGTCTGGCCCGAGACAATGGTGCAGTCGATATTGAACCCGCAGATTTTGCGTCTCTTGGTTGATGACCATCCCTATAAGTTATTCGATGAAACAATCCGCGAGCACGCGAAAAAGGGAGCGTACATTCTGGCCGGAGCATACGACGCCACACCACGATACGACGCAAATAACATCCGGCTTGCGCAGAAATTTAACTCCGCTTTTTTGTATAAGCCCGACGGCAGCCAGGCGCCTCAAAAGTACTCGAAAATATATCTCGTGCCCTTCGGCGAGATGCTCCCCTTTTCAAATATTCCGCTGGTTCACAAGCTGTTCCTGACAATGTCGCCTTACGATTTCGATTATACGATTGACCCGGGCACGCAATACACGGTGTTTGATATGCAGACGCCGAATACGAACCGCAAATACAGATTCAGCGTAATGATTTGCTACGAGGACGCGGTGCCCGTTATGGCGAGAAAATTCGCACTGGATGAGAAAGGCCAAAAGCAAATCGACTGGCTTGTGAACATAAGCAACGACGGGTGGTTTGTGCGATTCGAAAACGGCAAAGTCCTGCCCGCCACCGAGCTTTCACAGCACGCGGCGATTTGCGCTTTTCGGGCGGTGGAGAACCGGTTAGCGGTGCTGCGAAGCGTCAACACAGGGATAAGCTGTATGATTGACACCCTTGGCCGGATTAAAAACGGCTACGCCGCCGGAAATCTTCCGCAAAAAGCGTTCGACCGCCAAGGCGTAAAGGGCTGGTTTGCCGATATAGTGCCGATTGACGCGAGGACCACGTTTTTCAGCAAACACGGTCCGTGGCTGGATTTTACTTGTCAGTTGTGTCTCGTTTTAATCATAATAGAGATAATTATCGAGCGACTCGGTCTCAAACAACGAACCAAATGCGAAAAAAGGAGTAACCTGAATGGCAAAGAAACATCCGGCAAAAAATAATATTATTTTCGTATCTGTCATACTCGCCCTGATTGCTTTTGTCGGTTGCGAGACCGACTCTGAAAAACAGCAAACCGCCGGCGTCAGTGCCGACAATTCCGCAAACAATGACCTCAAAACCGAGGCGGCAAAAATTATTCTGGAGGGGCTTTCCAGCAGCAACCCGCAGGTCAGGGTCAATGCAATCGAGATGGCAGCCGGAACGAATAATCAGCAGTTTATGGCGGGCGTCCAGCGGTTAACAAAGGACGAGCTTATCCTTATCAGGTTTGCCGCGGCGGTGGCAATCGGGGACGCTAAATACTCGGCCGGCAAAAACGACGTCGCGCAACTGCTCAAAGACAACGATGAAAATGTTCGCCTGGCCGCCGATTATGCAATGGTGATGCTGGGCGGCTCAAAATCATACATCCAGCAAATCCACGCGGCTTTAGCCGGCAACGATCAGCTCGTACGGGCAAATGCCGCCTTTCTGCTTGGTAAAATCGGAGATAAGGACGCCCTGCCATTGCTCTACCAACTGATTCATGATGAGGCATCTGATGACAGGGTTCGGCTGAACGCCATTGAGGCGATAGCCCGGTTAGGAGACGAAAAAATATATCAGAAACTTTGGGCAACACTCATAAGCGCATACGCCGACGACCGCGTCTTCGGCATCCGGGCAATGGGAGCGCTGGCAACATCACGGGCAAAAGATTCGCTTTTGACGATGCTGAAAGATGACCTGCCTGAGGTTCGTCTTGTGGCGGCCGAACAGCTTGGCTATCTGGGCGACACCGCGGGCGAAAAGATAGTGGCAAACGCGCTGACGCACGATGTTTCAGCCGCAACAGACCAGGAAACAAAGGCACGAATTCAGACGCTGGCGGCCATGGCAATAGGCCAAATCAGGACGCCAACCCTCAAAAAGTTCCTGCCCGAATTGCTGAAAAGCGATTCCCAGTTTGCCCGAATTGCCGCTGCTAAGGCGGTTTTTCAATGTGCCCAAAAGAACAATATGGGACGGTAAAAATGACTCCTAAGCAGAATACCCTATTTTAACAAAATTAACTTGACGTAAAGCGCTAAAAAACGTAAAATATAAGATGTTGTAAGGTATTGGGGAGCAAGGTATAATCCCTCGATATGAATTTAGTAAAACTGGTGTGAAAGGAGCTAATCTTGAGCAATCTTACTAAGATACTCATAGTTCTATTGACTATATCAGCAATCTTTCTGTGCGGCATTGTGGTAACATACATCGCCAACGCGAATAACTACAAAGAAAAGTGCTCCAAGCTTAGTTCCGACCGCGCTGCGCTCGAACAGGAAAAGGCAAGTTTGAACAATCAGCTCAAGGAAAAAATTCAGCAAAAAGACGACCTTGAGAAGTCGCTGGACAGCCAGGTTGCGTCGCTGAAGACCAAGGCAGACGACCTGCAGACGAAGATTACCAGTATCGAAAGAGAAAAAGCCGAGCTTTTCGAAAGAGTCAACAGTTGGGCAAGTATCACAAAAGATTTCCAGGCAACCACCGACAAGCAGACGCAGTTGCTCAGCACAGCCCAGGAAGATGTCAAACAGTTAAAAGCCGAACAAATAAAACTCAGCAAAGAGTTGGACCAAACCAGCGCAGCAGTTGTTGAAAAGAACGCGTTAATAGATGCGGCTGAGGCCGAAAAACGTCGGCTTATTGAAGAGAAAGCGGACTTGCAGAACCGTTTGGACAAGATTATCCAGACCGGCGGCAAGGTCGCGGCGGCAGGCGCACCCGTAACACAGGAAAAAGGCAATGCCCTGCCCGCGCAGTCCACAAACGAAACGATAAACCTCAAGGCGCAAATTTCTGAGGTTGATGCCAAGAATTCGCTGGCCACAATATCAATCGGCTCGGCGGACGGCGTAAAAGAGGGAATGAAGTTCCACGTTACACGCGGTGACGATTTCATCTGCGACGTTCTCATTGTGAATGTGGATACCGAAAGGGCTGTCGGCGTCCTTGAGTTGGTTCAGCAGCCGCCAAAAGTAGGTGACAACGCCTCGACCAACCTGTAAGGTTTGAGATAAGCTTATTGAGGATTGGATATGAGTCCTGAAGCACCAATACGCGGCACGAAACCAGAGGCAATGAGCAATCTTTACACAGTCATACTGGCGGTGGCGTTCGGCGCAGTGCTGGCCACGGCGGCATTTGTCGCTGTAAAGTGCTATTTCGACTACAACACGCTATTTACAATTCCATAAAATTTCCTTGTTGAGCCGGCAGGCAGGATGCGATATAATGTGCCCGGGTAAACCGGGCATTTTTATATATTGAGAACGGACTCGATGAAGTTTATAGACACTATATTGGGCAGGTTCAGCATGGATATGGGTATCGACCTCGGTACCTGTAATACACTGGTTTGTGTCCGCGGCAAGGGAATAGTTCTCAATGAACCCTCGGTCGTCGCGGTCCGCAAAGGAACCAACCAGGTCCTCAACAACGGCGAAGCGGTCGGACTCATCGCTCGCGAAATGTTAGGCAAAACCCCCGGCTCAATCAGCGCAATTCGACCCCTCAAAGACGGCGTAATCAGCGATTTCGAAATCACCGAGGCAATGCTAAGCTATTTTATCCGCAAGGTTCACGGCAGGGGCAATCTCATAAGGCCCCGTGTGGTTATAGCCGTACCAAGCGGAATTACCGCGGTCGAGCGAAGAGCGGTTATCGACAGCGCCGAACGAGCAGGCGCACGAAAAGTATATCTTGTTGACGAACCAATGGCGGCGGGCATCGGAGCGGGGCTTCCGATTACCGACCCGACGGCCTCGATGATTGTCGATACCGGCGGTGGTACAACCGAAGTCGCAATTATGAGCTTGGCGGATATTGCTACCTGTGAATCAATCCGCGTAGGCGGCGACGATATGGATGAGGCGGTTATCAATCATCTCAAACGAACATACAACCTGCTCGTCGGCGAACCGAGAGCGGAAAAGGTAAAGATACAAATCGGCTCAGCGGTGCCGCTTGAAGAAGAGCTGACTATGGAGGTCTCAGGAAGAGACACCATTTCAGGGCTTCCGAGGAAAATTGTTATCACAAGCGAAGAAATTCGCGAGGCGCTGAAGGAGCCGGTGGCTGCCATTATTGACGCGGTAACAAGGACACTCGAAAAGGCAGACCCTGAATTAGCCGCGGACCTCATCGAAAATGGAATTCACATCTGCGGCGGCGGGGCACTCCTACGAGGAATGGATACGGTATTGGCAAACGCCACGGGCTTAAAGGTAATTCGCGTCGAAGACCCGCTGACGGCGGTGGCGCGGGGCACGAGTGTTTACCTGGAGAACCTGGAGTTGTGGAAGGACACAATGGAGCATTCCGACTCCGGCTGGTAACGGCACAGGATGCTGTAATAACCAGAATTTGTAAATTTAGTTATGGCAGGGAAGCGAATCAGAATCTCCAGCAGGATGTTGTTCGCCTGGTTTATGCTGGGCGGGTTAATCCTTTTGTTTTCTCCGCTTGGAATCACAAGTAAGTTCCAGTTCGCCTTTGCGCGTCTTTTCCGTTGGCCGCTGAGCGCAGGCAGGCAGATGCCTCTCTCGGCCAAAACCGAGCTTCCGCTCAAAGATGATGCCGAAAAAAAAGAATCACAGTATCAAAACTATATTGCAAATCTTGAAGCGGAATTGCTCCAGAAAAACCAGACGATTCAGCAGTTGTCGGGCTTGCGCACGAGATTGCGCGACCTCGAAGGCGCCAAATTAGTGCCTGCGGATATTATCATCGCGTCTGTATCAGGACTGCGAAGCGAGCTGATTATCAACCGCGGAAAAGACGACGGTGTGTGCAAAGATATGTTCGTCATAGGCGACAACAGCGTCATCGGGACCATATCAGACCTGTCGGGCCGCACCGCCAAGGTCCGGCTGTTCACCGACGCCTCCTCGACCGTCCAGGTAAATATACCTGACATTGAAACAAATATGCTGATGCAGGGAGCCGGCAATAACTCGGCGAAAATAAAAATGGTGCCGGTAAAACACCAAATCAAGGTCGGCGAGCCGGTGATGCTGCGTAAAAAACCAGGATTTCTGGATTCCGCCATGGTTGTCGGCGAGATACAGCAGTGCAAAAGAGACAGCAAAAACCCGGCGCTGTGGGATATCACCGTAAAACCGAGTTGCGATATTACAAAGCTTAACAACGTGGCGGTAATAATAATGAACCCGCAGAGCTCCGGCAATCTGACTCGGGCCGAGAACGCCAAAACATCCGGCGGAAAATAAATATGCGACTCCTTGCTCTGCCAATTGGTTTTCTTTATATCACCCTGGAGAAATAAGATGCACTGGCCGCGTTTTGCGGTATTGGTTCTGATTGCCACACTTCTGCAGAAAAGCTGGATCAACACAATCGCGGTAACGGACCTCCGCGTAACACCGGACCTGCTTTTAATTGCGATGGTCTTTTTCGCCGTCCGCTGTAACGAAAAAGAATCGATTATCAGCTCGTTTGTGCTCGGCTTCGCGGCCGACATCGCCGCAACCGGATTCTCTATAGGCCCCCTGATAATCAGTTTTGGGCTGTTCGGAACAGGCCTGTCGTATCTGCACCGGCTGATATCCATCAAAAAAGTGCCCCACGAGGCGATTACCATATTCGTCGTCGGGCTTGGCACGGCAATCCTGGCCTGGCTGCTGGCACGCGTCGCCGGTCAAACATCGAGACCCGGCGGCTTCATCGCTTTAATCGGAACATCGATTTATTCGGCGGTGCTGGGACCCGTTTTATTCTTGTTTTTGGACTGGCTGATGCCTATAAAAAATAGGCGTCGCGGGCGAAAATAATCCCGCCTTGAATCTCTCGACATATTTTAAACGTCATCTATGTATAAAAAACGAATGGCCATCCTGATAATCGCGGGCACAATTTTGCTCGGCGTTTGCGTGCTTCGCCTGATAGATATGCAGTTGCTCTCAAAATCGTTTTACAGAGAGCAGGTCGCGCAGCTACGGATTCAAAGCGGCTCGTTCCAGCAGGTCAGAACAATGCGGGGAAAAATACTCGACAGGAAGGGGCAAATCCTCGCCGAAGATGAACCGAAATTCTGGCTTGCGGTAAACTATGATTTGAGCCGGTATCTTGATGAACGCGTCCTCCAGGCGTTATCGCTTCGCGCCAAATCGAAAGAGCTGGACGCCAACACATCGGGCCTGCAGCAGCAATTCGCCGACCGGCAGGAAGACATCGAGCTGTTAATCGACAAATGTGTGCAATTCGATATGCCGCGCCAGGACGTGGTCATCCGGCTTCAAAAAATAAACGACAAAATATGGAACCTGCGGACGTTTTTCGCCTGGGCCAGAAACGGCCCCAGTACCGACATACTGAAAAAATACAGTCGGAACCTTAATTATGTCCCGCTCACCGAAGCAATAGCGGATTTTGAAAATAAATTCCCCGACCCCTGTGACCGCCTCCTGCTGATAAACAAAGTGGACGATATCGCTGAACTTAAAAAAGCCCAGCCGGTTGTTGAATTGAAATCGGAGGACGCAGTATTTGCCGCAAGGGTGGAATTTCTCAAAGTCCCCGGCGTGGAGGTCATAGCAAAGGGTCAGCGTGTATATCCCTTCGGCCAAACCGCGTCGCAGACAATCGGCTGGGTAGGCCCGCCCGGTCAGAAAGACAAAGACATTTACGCCGACGACAGGTTGGCCAACTACCTTGACGACGAGCTTTGCGGGCGGGAAGACGGCATCGAATACGTTTGTGAGCCGATTTTGCGGGGCAAACGCGGTGAGATTGTATACGACATAGACCGCAATTTGGTGCGCCAAACAGAGGCGCAGTTCGGCCGGGACGTCCGCTTGACAATCGATATCGAACTGCAGAAAAAAATCGAGCAGCTCATAACCGACTGCTCGCGAAATCCCAACTGCAAATCTCCAATCGCGGCGGTTGTTATCGACGCCGGCTCAGGCGATATTCTCGCTCTGGTGTCGCTGCCGAATTACGATTTGAATCTGGCTCGGCAAACCTATGACAAACTCGCCGGCGACCCCTGTGAGCCGTTACGCAACCGTGCAATAAATATGCATTATCCGCCAGGCTCAGCGGTAAAACCACTGATTCTGGTAGCGGGAATGGAATCCGGCAAAATTACCGCGGGCGAAATAATAAGCTGCCCCTCGCATAGAGCCCCGCAGGGCTGGCCAAACTGTCTCATATATCTCAGAAACCATTGGGGACATGACACTATGTGGCCGAATACCGCCCGCAACGCTTTAAAAGGAAGCTGCAATGTTTATTTTTCGCATCTGGCCGACCGAATCGACCCTGTCGTTCTGCAAAGCTGGCTTTTCAGGTTCGGCTATGGCCGACCCGCCCTGCCCGATTCGGTTACTGCCCCCCCGCAATCGAGCAACGAATCACCGGAGCCAAACTACCCGACTCGACTGTTCAGGCAGGCACAGGGACAGATAGCAAACACTCCCGTAAACGACACAATTACAAGTTTCGAGCAACTCCCCCCCCTTGAGCCGGACGAAAGACGATGGTTCGGAATCGGACAGGGCAACCTCAGAGTAACACCTTTGCAGGCGGCAAACGCGATGGCCTGTTTGGCAAGAGGCGGCGTTTATTTCCCGCCGCGACTCATTGCTGACCCCTGCTCGCCAAAACCTGAGCCGGTCAACCTCAATATCTCGGCCGTAACACTGGCAACCGTTTATGAGGGGATGCACGCCGTGGTGGAAGAATCGGGTGGAACCGCCAACAGGGAATTTGCGCCTGTGTTAGGAAATTTTTCTTCGCGGGGAATACGACTATACGGCAAAACCGGCTCTACAACGCAGCCGGAGCACGCCTGGTTCGCCGGTTTCGCAAAAGACGCGAGAGGAAGAACAATCGCCGTCTCTGTTCTCGTAGAAGGAGGTCAGGCGGGTTCATCCGATGCTGCGCCGCTGGGAAGGGACATCCTGCTGTTCTGCGCCGAAGCCGGATACCTCGGCTATAAATAATCAGTGAACCTTGGGATTATCTGCCGCCAGATAACTCTTCTGCGAACCCTGGCGATTCTCAAGATAGGTAAGCGTTTTTTCGATTATCTTGCCCGCAACGGGAGCGGATATTGCTCCGCCCGTGTAGCCCTTGCCCAATGACATATCAGGCCTGCGAACCGATACAAGAACAATCACCTGCGGGTCTTCGACCGGTGCGCCCGCGACAAATGATGCGATATACTGGTGCTCGGCGTAGCCCCTTTCGCCGACTTTGGCGATATTGGCGGTGCCCGACTTGCCGAAAACCTGCCATCTTTTCAGCTTCGCTTTTTTGCCCGTCCCCTCGTTGACCACGCCCACCATAGCGTCCGTAACAAGCCATTTGGCAACATCGGGGTCAATACAATATGCAAGCGGCGGCGGGGCCTGTGTCAGCTTCACGATGTTGCCTTCGTTGTCAACAACCGCTTTAACCACGTGCATATTTACGGGATGCCCGCCGTTGGCAAGTATGCAAAATGCCCGGGCAAGCTGTATCGCCGTAACGGTTACCTCCTGGCCAAATGGTATCCGCGTAACGCTGTAGCCGGTCCATTTCGCCGGAGGCCAGAGCAATCCGGAAACCTCACCCGGCAAATCAATCCCCGTCTCTTTGCCGAAACCGAAATTCCGCAGCGCTTGGTAAACTTCATCCTTGCCCATTTTCTGGCCGACTTTCGCCATCCCTATATTGCTCGAGTTGACCAGAATCTCACGCGGCGTCAGATAGCCGAATCCGTTTTTGTATTCGCTGATGCAGCCAAATCCCTTGCCGCAGTAGTTGCCGTTTTCGCAGAATATCTTTTCCTTCAAACTGACGATTCCATCCTCAATAGCAGCCCCCATAACCATCGGCTTAATCAAACTTCCCGGCTCGAACTGGTCGGTTATCGTGCGGTTGCGAAGTGAATTAACATCCGCCGTATTGAAATTGGCAGGGTCATAATCGGGCAGTGAAACCATCGCCAGAATCGCACCCGTCTTCGGCTCAGCCACTATCGCTATCGCCGATTCGGCGCGGTAATTTTTATACTGCTCCAGAAGCGCCTTGCGCGTAAACTGCTGTATCGTCGCGTCGATGGTAAGGATAATTCCAACCCCGTCGGTAACGTCGGCGTCGTGCTCCCTGAGACGAATGGGCCTGCGGAAAGCGTCCGAAATAAAAATGTTGCGCCCAGCCGAACCCGCCAGGTCCTTGTTATACGCAAGCTCCACGCCCTCAAGACCCCGATTATCCGCGCTTGTGAATCCCACAATATGAGTCGCAAGCGGCCCCATCGGGTAATGACGCTCCCAGTCGGACTGGATCCCAACGCCGTGAATTTTACGCACCGCAATCGCTTCGTTGGGGTCAACACCTACTTTAATCTTGGTAAAACCAGGATTTTCGCTTTCGGTAATCATCTTGCAAATGTTATGAGCGCCGATATCCAGAACGTCCCCCAGCTCGCTTGCGGTTTCCTTAGGGTCATCCAGAACTCTTGGCTCAACGAAAACCGTCTGGATTTCCTCGCTGGCGGCCAGCACCCTTCCACGACAATCCAGAATAGCGCCCCGCTGGGGCGATATGGTCGCAACGGTCTGCTGCTGCCTCGAGGATAAGTCGATATAGTACCCGTTTCTGAAAAACTGGAGATAAAGACATCGCGTTGCCAGGACCGTAAAAGCAATGATTAACGCCGCAAACAGCCAGACGGTGATACGACCGCTCGATACTCGATGCTCGTTACTCATTGCCCGAAAGAATCCCTGTAATCGGAAAATACCGTTTACTTCTTAATTTGCTTAATCTGCTTAATCGGCTTAACCTGCTGATTAATCTGCTGATTAACCTGCTGGGAAACGCTTGTTGGGTTAATCAGATTTTCCAGCCGCAGCTGTTTGCCCGCAAGCTGCTGCTTGAGGCGACTCTGGGACACACGCGCAGCACAGATTTTGTAGAAAACCCTGTCATTGGCGTTGCGAAGTGATGCCGCGAACAGCATCACCGAAGTGCAGTATAACGCAACAAAAACCAGGCGAAACCCCAACCTCATAAGCCGTGTAACAACCAAAAAGAAACCGGCCGGCTCAACTACTTGGCCGGCATTTTCAACTGCATCCCAATCGCTATATCGTCCTCACTGGACAATATGCTGCTGTTTGCCTTGACTATCTCTTTATAGCGATTGCCGTCGCCGAGCTGAGTCGCCGCGATTTTCCACAAGCTGTCGCCTTCTTTCACGACGTAAACATTTCCCGGTTTTACCGCTGCCGCCGGCTTGTCCGCCTTGACCGTCGAATGCTGCTGACCTACCGATTCGACCTTTGTGAAATTCTTGTCCGTAAGGACTTCAGCAGGCGATGATGACGCGGCAGTTGAACCCGGTAGCGATGGTATTACTAATTTTTGGCCGACCTGAAGGTCGTCAATTTTGTTAAGTGTCTTGCGGTTGGCTGCGAATATGGCATCGATATTTTTCTGTTTCACGCCTTCTTTAACGCCGTAAAGTTTTTTGGCGATTCCACTGATACTGTCGCCGGCTTGAACTACATATATTTTCGCTGGAGCGGACTTCGCGGTCTCAGGTGCCGTCGTCGGCTGCGTATTAACTGCCGGGACATCCTGTGCCGGAGCGGAAGCAGTCGGCCCAATGGCAGTTGTTGGCGCTGCCTGAGGTGGCCCGACTATCTCGTTGCCTGCCGCTGGCTGACTTGCCACTGCTCCTGTCGGCGCTGGCTGGGCGGGGTTTGTCATCGGTTGCTGTTGTGCCTGGGTTGCGACTGCCGGCTGCGCAGTTTCCCCCGCTGGAGTGGCGGGCTGGTCCAGAGCCATCTGGACTTTTCGTTCGTTGGCGCCGATACCGGACGGATTGCTTGACAGTCCGACCATATTGGTCGTAAGCTTGTTGCTGTCATCCTTCTGGTGAAGGCCCGGCAGGCCGTTAATTATGAATGCGATAACAAATATGAATACCAGTCCCAGCAACAACCCAATTTTTGCGTCCGATGTCATTTTATGACTCCCTTAAACGATTCCCTTAAACTTTCTGCGCTATCCTTAGCTTTGCGCTCCTTGCCCTGTGATTTTCAGATATCTCATCACGCGATGCCGATATCGGTTTTTTCGTAATAACTTTATAAACCCCATTCTTCTCGTTACTCTTAAAATCCATTTTCACTATCCGGTCTTCCAAGCTGTGAAAACTGATGACCGCTATGTAACCGTTTGCCTCAAGCAGGGCCGGCGCCGAACCGAGCAGCGTCTCAAGATTTTCAAGCTCGTTGTTCACCGCGATTCTCAGCGCCTGAAAAGTTCTTGTCGCCGGATGAATCCGTGACCATTGTCCGCCTTTTCCCGTCGCGCTCGATATAATCGCGGCAAGCTGCCCCGTCGTCGTAATCGGCTCACGATGACGACGCTCGACGATAAATCTTGCTATCCGCCTCGATGCTCTTTCTTCGCCGAACTTGTAAATCAAATCCGCGAGCGTCTTCTCATCTGCTCTGCTGATTATATCGGCAGCAGTGGTCTTTAATCTTTTATCCAAACGCATATCCAGCGGCATATTTTTTTGAAAACTTAAACCCATCCGGTCATCCTCTAACTGGGCAGAGCAAAACCCTAAATCCGCCAGTATAAAATCAACCTTCTCCATCCCCTGCCCGCGCACAACTTCCGTTATTTCGGAAAAATTGGAATTGACCAGAATCACCCTGCAAAGCAAGCCCTCTAAAACAGATTGGGCCCTTCGGATAGCATTTATATCAACGTCCAGGCCGATTATAGCTCCCTTGGGGCCCAATCTCTTGCCAAACAGTAAGCTATGACCTCCCTGTCCTATGGTCGCATCGACCACCACCGCATCCTGCGGCAGCTTTATCTGCTCAACAAGTACTTCAGCAAGAACCGGTATATGTTGCGCCGCCGAACCATCCACTTTTAAACGCCGTCATTCAAATATGACCAACCGCTAATTTGCCGGATTGCTTCCTCAGATGCTCCGCCGCCGGCGAGAACGCTACATTAACGAACTTGCCGCCGAGCTTTTTTACCCTTTCCAGCCGGTCATTCAGCACCTCAAGCGAGGCAAACGTCTGCTCGTCGATTGCCCTGGTGCCCTTCAACCCTTCTTTGACGACTTCGCAATGGTCCGGATACAACTCCAACATAATGACTCCTTTCATCCCTCTAAATCCTGACTCTGCTTTTGTAAAACTTCCTGCCGGGCCTGGGCCACGCGCTTCTGGTACTGCGCCATATTGTCCGAAAGATACTGCTCCCAGTCCTGCGTGTTCCAAAGCTCGATGTGGTCCCGCACACCTACCAGCGTTACGTTATCTTTTAAACCTGCCCTTTTGCGCAGTTTTTCATTTAATAATAGCCGTCCCTGGCTATCTAACTCGACCTTCCCTGCCAAAGCGAAGTTCATTCGCTCGAAAGCTACAATTTCATCCGGGGCGGTATTTTTCTGTGCCATAGCAACCGTCATAAGCTGAAAACATTTCTCCGGATATAAAGACAATATGCCGTTTGCCCCGACAACAAGATAAAAATCGCTGCCGTGCTCTTTGGTATCGATTTGATTGCGGAGCTTGTTGGAGACCAGCACCCTGCCCTTCTCATCGATGGTATGCTCGTATTCTCCTGTTAGCAAAAGCATTCACTTGTCTCCACTTGTCTGATACTTATCGCCACCCATTAACCACTTATTGGGAATTATTACCACTTCTTACCACTTCGTCAATATAAAACTCCGCACTTTCAAAAAAATTCTTAAAATTTTATTATAGGACGTTGCCTCCGAACCCCTAACTCAAACAAAGACAACTGGTTAGATGCAAATATGGCAGCTTTGGCGAACTTGAAAATTTTTTGTGATTTTCCGTTTTTCTCAGATTATCGCCATCGCCCAATGTGACTTGTCCCCTATCAATTCATCATAGAGTTCGTTTTTATATTTTTTTCTCTGTGGTCTCTGCGAACTCCGCGGTAAATCTTGTAAAAAAAGCGGGTGATGGGAATCGAACCCACATGACCAGCTTGGAAGGCTGGAGCTTTACCACTAAGCTACACCCGCATAATCATTGCTTATTTACTATTTTCAAATTACAATTTTACCACGAAGACAATAAAACACAAAAGCAAAAAGTAAAAAGGAAAAAGTAAAAAATCAGTGGAATCTGTGTAATCTGTGGTTTGAATTTATGAGTATAGCGGAAAAAGCCAAAAAAGCGAAGTCGGCGTCGATACTGTTATCGGCTGTTAAAACCGATGCGAAGAACGCCGCCCTTGCGCGGATAGCCGAGGCATTGAAAAACAGAAGTGCGGAAATAATCGCCGCCAATCAGAAAGACCTTCGGCTGGCAGAAAAAAATTTACCCGCCGCGGCGGGCAAATTAGCAAAACCCCTGCTCAAACGCCTGAAATTCGACGAGGGCAAAATCGCGGATGTCTGTGCTGGTATCGAAAGCTTAATCAAACTCGATGACCCCGTAGGCAAAACGCTCACTGCAACCGAACTCGACGAAGGATTGAATCTCTACAAAGTCAGTTGCCCCATCGGCGTCATCGGCGTCGTATTCGAATCAAGACCCGATGCCCTTGTCCAGATTTCAACGCTGTGTTTGAAAAGCGGAAACGCCGTCCTTCTCAAAGGAGGAAGCGAAGCAGCCAATACAAATAAAATACTCGCAAAAGTAATTGCCGAAGCAACGTGTCAGCGTTCAGGGGACAGCGGACAGCGTTCAGAAGGAATACCAGATGGGTGGATTCAGTTATTAGAAACCCGGCAGGATGTCGCTGAAATGCTCAAGATGGATGAGGACATCGACCTCGTCATTCCACGCGGCTCAAATGAATTTGTCCGCTACATAATGAACCACACAAATATCCCCGTCCTTGGCCACGCGGAAGGTATTTGCCACGTTTACGTCGATGGGGCAGCGGCTCTCGATATGGCGGTCAAAATCGCCGTCGATTCGAAGTGCCAGTATGTAGCCGTCTGCAATGCTACCGAAACGCTTCTCGTCGATAGTAAAATCGCGAAGGAGTTTTTGCCAAAGGTGAAAGCCGCTTTCGACGCAAAAAACGTAGAGCTTCGCGGCTGCAAGAAAACCCGTTCAATCATCAAAGTCAAACCCGCCACCGAAAAGGACTGGTCAACCGAATATCTCGATTACATCCTGTCTATAAAGGTCGTCGAAAGCGTTGACGAGGCCATCGAACATATAAACCACTATGGCTCGCATCATACCGATGCGATTGTTACGCAGGATAAGGCGACCGCTGAAAGGTTCCTCGATTTAGTGGATTCCGCTGGCGTTTTCTGGAATTGCAGCACACGTTTCAGCGATGGCTACCGCTATGGCTTAGGCGCGGAAGTGGGCGTAAGCACGACGAAGATTCACGCCCGCGGCCCCGTCGGTCTTGAAGGCCTCCTGATTTATAAATGGAAACTCCTCGGCTCAGGCCAAATCGTCGCCGACTACGCAGAAGGTAAAAAAAAATTTAGCCACAAAAAATTAGCTTAGCCACAAAAAGGCACAAAAGACTTAACAAAAGCTGTTCTCATTTATTTATCTCTCATTGGAAGATCGTTGAAGTCGATACTTCCATCCTTATTGATACTGCCGTAAAAAACGCCGATTACTCCCAAGTCGCGAATATGAGTGCCCACATTTCTAACAATATAAACATGTCTTGTTTTTGTATCAAGAATATATGATCCAACATAATCGCCATTACTCATGGGCCAACATTTATATCTATCTGTCTTGGTTTTATTATCTATGAACCATCCAACTAAAATGAGAAGTATAAGGAATAAACCATAGATAATAAATCGCTCGTATTGTTTCACAATATCTCCTTTCAGAATGACAGATTGACCTCTGCAAGCCAATTATAGTACCTTTTAAGTATATCTCTTAAGCCGTATGAGTCAACGACATTTTATGCAAATGATTGCTTATAATGCCTGTTCGAATTAAAATAGTAGCAATATGCAAGGAGAGTATAATGAGATCGAACGAAATCAAAATGATAGAAAAACTTGCTGAAAATATGCAAGGATGGACTGATGAACAGTCTTGTAATCATTCACCCACATTTATCAGGTTTGCTCCTGATTTCGGCCAAAAAGAAGTAATTCTCTGGTTGCTTTCAAAAATACCTGAGATAGGTCATAAGGTGCAAGAAGATTTCAAAGTACTCCAAGAAAAAGTATGTGACTTAAATAGTTGGTCGTCCAAACCTATTACCGAAGCAGAATACAACGAGGAGTTTTACCCGCGAACAGAGGAAGTCAAAAGCATTGCTTCTGACCTTATTGAAACGCTCCAGCAAATTGCTAAGAAAGCCAGAAAAGAAAGAAAACGCCAGATAATCAAGCGAATACGTGATATTGTTATTCTTTTTGCGGCATTACTTACAATCCTTCATCTCTTGGGATGGCTTGAGTTAATTAAAGCGTCTATTGTCAAAATACTGTGGCCTAAGTAAAGACCGGTTTGTTTGTTGAATGGCAGAAAAATAGATTCCTCGACTGCGCTCGGAATGACAAAGGAATCTGTGGAAATCCGTGAAATCTGTGGTTACAATTCTCTGTGGTCTCTGTGCCCTCTGTGGCTAAAATAAAAGAGCTTGCTCTGTGGCAAAATGGGCGATTTATGCGTGACTTTACAAAGGCAAAAAGGATTGTCTTAAAACTTGGCACGAACATCCTGTCGAAGGATGACAGTATCGACGCCGGGTATGTAGGAAAGGTGGCAGGCCAAGTCGGTTCACTGCTTAAGATGGGTAAGCAGGTGGTGATTGTCACCTCCGGCGCAATCGGTATGGGAGCGGGACAACTGAAGCTTTCAAACAAGCCCGGCGATGTCCGGATGCGTCAGGCCTGTGCGGCCATAGGCCAACCAATGTTGATGGCGGAATACCGAAAGGCATTCGAGCAATTCGGCGTTACCGTCGCCCAGGTACTATTGACCGCTGAGGTGCTGAATAACCGCAAGACCTACCTGAACCTGCAAAACTCGATTGAGACGCTTTTGAAACTCGGCGTTGTGCCTGTCTTAAATGAAAACGACAGTATCTCAACCGCCGAAATCGGTACAGCTTTTGGCGATAACGACCGCCTAAGCGCACTTGTCGCAAGCAAAATCGACGCCGACCTGCTTATAATACTGACCGATATCGACGCCCTGTACGATAAAGACCCCAAAAAATACGCCGACGCAAAGCCGATAGATACGGTCTTTGAAATCACAGATTGTATAATCAAAAGCGCAGGCAGCAAAGGCAGCAAATTCAGCACGGGCGGTATGAAGACCAAAATCGAGGCCGCCAAAGTCGCCTCCAACGCGGGCTGCAAAATCGTCCTGGCCAACGGCAAAACCGAAAACGTCATCGAGCGAATCATCGCAGGCGAGACAATCGGTACGCTGTTTTTACCCAAACGCAAACTCAGTAACCGCGAAAGATGGATTCTCAACAGCACCCCTGCCGGGGTGATAAATATCGACGACGGCGCTATTCGGGCGGTAAAGAATAAAAAGAGCTTATTACCCAGCGGCATAAAATCAATCGAGGGAGCGTTTGAGGCGGGCGAGGTCGTCTGGCTAAACGACAAGGCAAAGGCCGTAACGAATTTTAGCAGCGCAGAGCTTGAAACCCTCGCGGGCAAACACTCTACCGAAATTCGCAAGCTCCTCGGCCCCAAACGCAGGGACGTCGTCGCGATACCGGAAGATATCGTATTTGTCGATTATTGAGCGATTGCTTATATGTCACTCCTGCGGAAGCAGGAGTCCATAAAACGCTTAAATACTGGATTCCCGCTTTCGCGGGAATGACAATAACAGGAGCCGAGTCGTGATACACTTCAAGTGTATATATTGCGGGCAGCGGATAGCAGTGAATGACGACCTGGCCGGCAGAAACGGCAAGTGTCCGACGTGCAGGCATCAACTGCGCGTCCCGATCCAGACCGCACCTTTAACCGGTGTGGACACCGCCGAGCGTAAGAAAAAAGCGACTGAGGAGTTCTTTCTGACGAACAACACGGATGCGTCCGATGACCTGACTGACCTCGTCAGAGAAGATGCCGGCTGGCTCATACCTGTCTATGACGAAATGTCTCTGTTTTTAATGTCGATGACGCTGATCCTGCTTTACGCCGTCAATGAGCCGTTTCGGGAACAGATACGCAAATGGGCCGCGATATGTTCCCACATCCACGCTTTCATCATCTACGTTTTCATCGCTGCTGCAATTTTCATAACCGGAATGGGCCTCAGCATATACAACGTCTTCACCACAAGAGAAAAAACCGACACCGAAAAATGGATTATGCTTATCTTCGCCGTCCTGACAAACGCCGGCACGGGCATCATCTCAGGATGGTACGTTTTAAGCAGTAGCAGCATCAGGGACTGGCTGATCATTTTCCCCGTATGGAATATTATCAACGGCGTCCTGCTCATTGTGATGCTGTTCAAAATTATCGATGAAGAATGTATCAGTGACCGCGATGCGTCAATAAAAGAGGTTGTCATCGGCCTAATTGCTGTTCTCGTCATTTTTATATTCTGTAATAACGTTTTCAAGCTGCACTGGGCCGTAACCTTATCTATTTGTATCATTTACACGACCAGCCTCGACAAAGGATTGCAGAGCGTTTTCCCCCGCCTTGCAGGCCAAAACGACGAACAGTCACCCGAGGTCAAATCGTGATAAAGTTCAAGTGCATATATTGCGGGCAGCGGATTCTGGCCCGCGACGATGGCGCAGAAAAAAAAGGCAAATGCCCCAAGTACACTCATCTTTTTAATAGAAAATCCCAGTTGAAACCCATGTCTATGTGAATATTACTGCGTTTTTGGGCCAAAAAAGCGGTTTTGAAGCATAAGTCCGAAAAAATCTGCAAAATTTTTAAATTTTTGCTTAACATTGCGAAATATATGAATTTTTGCTTGACATTACGGGAAAGAATATGGTATGATTGAAGCTTAATGGAGTGTATCACAAAAGGAGCAACGGCATCATAAAAGGGAGTGATACCGTGTGTAGCTTTGGGCTACATAAAACATTAATGTACGGTTGGGAAGGAGAGTGTGATGAAAAAGAAATTTGTTTTGTGTCTGTTTCTATCATGTGTTCTGCCAAGTATGTCATTTGCCGCTCTGGTATCAGGGCCTTTCACGACAACAACGCCAATTGCTTCAACGTTGACTGATTGGTCCAGCTCATTGCAATTCCAGCAATTCAATTCTGCATTAGGTAACCTTACTATGGTGCAAATTGACCTCGCGGGTTCGATGACTACGGTTCTGACCATTACTAATGGTGATTCAACTTTGCCGTCCTCTGGCGATGCCAAGACGGAGCTTCAGATGACAGTTCAGGATTCGGGCGGAAATCTCAATGTTCCGGAAATGGACTTTTTCAGCCCCGCCTTCGCCTACAGCAATCTCGGTGCGGGGCAGTCGGTGATGTCAGGTAACCTGACCAAGAACAGTTCATCTTCTGACCAGTACACAGCCGCTGCGGTGCTTGCGGAATTCACCGGGCCTGGCACGATTGTGTTGCCTGCCAGCACTTTTACTCAGACATGGCTTACCAACACAGGCGGAGAAACCTCTACAACTCAGGTTACATCTGCACAACTAACGGGTACTGTCACTTACTTCTATGAAGTGCCTGAGCCCGCTACAATGCTGTTGCTCGGCCTCGGCGGTTTGATGCTGAGAAAAAGCAGAAAGTAGAAATAAACCCATTTTTTAATGCACACATAGAGCTGTGAGCGAAACTCACAGCTCTTTTTTTATGATTTATTAAATCACATTTGACATACCGAGAAGAGGAACAATCCTCTGAGGTTTGATTTCGCAATTAGAAAGATAAACTCACATCCGCTGGTAACGCGGGCCGCCTGTGCCTTCGGGAACCGTCCAGCGGATATTGTCGAAGGGACATTTCCTCTGACAGGTCTTGCAGTGCAGACAGTTTGAAGGATTGGCGGGCTTCACCTCGTCCTGGATGGATTCATACACGCCTGCGGGACAAAACGTAGTGCAGGGAGCATTGAATTTAGGCACGCACTTTTCCTGGCAGATATTGCGGTCGAGAATCGTCAAATGAGAGGGCTGTTCCTCGCGGTGATGTGTCGCGGCCATAGCCGTAAAGGTATCTTTGTCGAAAAGCTGACCGGGTTTGAGCCGATAAGGCAAAACCGTCATCGCCTCGTAATCTTTCTCGATATTGAACATGGGCAGCAATGTCCCCAGCACCGACAAAGGCATACCCTGTAATGGCCCGAATTTGGCGACGGTTTGCCTGAACTTGGCGGCACGTTTCATTTCCTTCGCGACGTTGGATTTCAAAAGCAAATCGGTATAACGAACAGCCGAGGCACGTGGATTATCAACCGTCTCAATTATCGCTTTGGCCGCCATCATCCCCGAATCAATCGCGTTGTGAAGCCCCTTGATTTTGAGCATATTCACAAACCCTGCTGAATCGCCCAGTAGAATCACGTTGCCTTTGCCGATAGCGCCACTGATTGGGTCTCGCGGAATCGCGTTCCAGCCGCCCTCGGGAATCATCTTCGCACCCGCTTCGACAACCGTGCCGCCCTCGATGAATCTCTTTACCCTGCCGTGCTGCTTGAAAAGCGTTAACGCGTGCTGCGGATTGAAGTTGCAGTATTTCCAGTCGGCCCCGACAATCATCCCAACCGCCAGGTGTTCCGCCATAAGAGGATAAACAATGCCGCCGCCGAACATCCCCGGCCCGATTACAGGCGTCCAAATCGGGTAACCCATCGCGTGAATCACCCTGCCCGCGGTAAACTCAGCGTATTGCTCAGGCGATACCTTAATCAGTTCCTTTACAGCGACCGAGTAAAGCTGATTCGCCCGTCTTTTAAGCCCTGCCTTTTCGATGAACTTCTCAGTCAAAAGCCCGTCGCAGCCCTCCGCCAGCACGATGAACTTCGCCTTGATTGTTTCGCCTTCGAGGTAATTGGGCTGTTTGTGTCCTTCTTTATTTAGTCCCTGGTCAACGAGTTTGACTGCCCCCGCCCCATTATCATCAACGATTATGTCCGCCGCCGCGAAACCGCAAAGAACCTCGATACCGAGCGATTTCGCGATTTGCCCAAGCCATTTGGTGAGTTTACTGATTGAAATCGTGTAATCGCCCGTGTGCGTCAACTGCCCAAAGCCGATGCCGAATATTTTCGCTAAGCGAATCGCGAAATGTATATTGAATCCGAATTTCCTGCCCAGCAGGAACAGCACGTCATCTTTATCGATTTTATTTGCCAGCACGTCCTTTGCCTGTTCGCTGTCCCGCCAGCCGGGCGATGCGGCATCGAGCAGCGTATGAATCGGCTCTTTTTCCAGGACCGCTCCCGAAAGGTTATGATTGCCGATTTCCGCGCCTTTTTCGATAACGCAAATCTCGGTCCCAGGCCTGAGAACCTTCAATTGAATCGCGCAGCTCAGTCCCGCCGGCCCGCCGCCCACAATCAGAACTTCAACCCTGCTAAAATCACTGTCGTTTGCCACTACGAACGCTCCTCTAAAGCAGCGACTAACTCTGGCACAACACCTTCAATCGTGCCGACGATATAATAATCACATTGTTTGAATATCGGTGCGTTGGGGTCGCTGTTAATCGCCACGATTGTCTCAGTATTCGCTACGCCTATCATATGCTGAATCGCGCCCGATATCCCCATCGCGATATAAAGCTTCGGCCCCACCGCCGTGCCCGTCTGGCCCACCTGGTGTATCCTTTCCGCGAACCCCTGCTCCACCGCCGCTCGCGACGCCCCTTTTTCCACGGGGACATTTAATCGCGACCGGATAGCGCCGCAAAGTGAATCCAGCATCCGCTCGTAATTGTCCCTGTCCTTCATCCCCTTGCCGCCGCTTACGATTACATCCGCGTCGAAATTGACCTTGCCCGCCCCAATCTCCGTTTTGATAATTTCCAGCGATATATCGTCTTTTGTAACATTGCCTTTGTGAATAATGACGTTGCCTTTTCTGGTCGTGTCAAAAGGCAATCGTTTCATAACACCGGGCCTGGCGGTTGCCATTTGCGACTTCGAGTTTTTCGTGCAAATCGTCGCCATAACGTTGCCGCCAAGCGCAGGCCTCGTCTGGAACAGTGTCCCTATCTGCTCTTTGCGCGAGCTGTCGCGAATATCGAGCCCCGTGCAGTCGGCGGTCAATCCGCAGCCCACCCTGTAAGAAACAAGCGGCGCAAGCACCCTCCCCTGCGGCGTCGCTGCGTATAAAACAATCTGAGGCCAGTATTTGCTCACCGCGTCGGCTATTACCTTGCGATGCGCAATCGGGTCAAACTCCGCCAAAAACGGGTCGTCGATTACGTAAACATTATCCGCCCCGCCCGCAATCAATTCCCCGGCCATTGACTGCAAATTATACCCCGCGATTACCACGCCCACCTTCGTTTCTACCGAGCCGGCCAAATCTCTCGCCTTGCCTATAAGCTCGAAAGTCGCCGGGTGAATCACGCCGTCGCGATGCTCCGCGACAACCCATACCTCGCCCTTATAACTCGGCTCAACGGCACGCAGACCCAGCAGCATATCATCCAGTGCGTTCTTGTGAAAATGCTCACTCGCGGACGCTACAATTTTTTCCTTCGTCTGTTCATCAATGCCCGCCGCGTCGCTTATCCCAAGCTCACGCAATTTCTCGGTGAGAATTTTATAGTCCTCGTTCTCCTTGGCTGTCCCCTCGAAGCTCCTGTCCAGCACGCTTTTTCTCTTCGCTGGCAAAACGTATCTCGCCGCCTGTTTATCCGCCTCAGCCGCACCTGCCGACGACTTCACACTTTCCACGATTATTTCCGCTAATTGCCTCGCTTCTGAAAGATGCTTGCACTTCCTGCTGCTCTTACCGGGCGGAAATACTCGTATCACCCACGTCTTGGAACCCTTCGCCCCAATCAGCGTCGCCGTGCTGATTTCCGAAGCGCCCCACGTCATTACCTTCGTCTTGTTCGCACGCCTCGTCGCTGAAAACGACGCGAAAAGCGGATACTCATATTTCGCAACCGTTATTACCGCGGGCGGTCTTTTCGGAGCAACCGTCTGGCTTCCGCCGCTTATAATTCGCGTAAATTCAAACCGTCCGTTTTTGAATGCGCAATCCGTCGCGTATGCGATACAGGAAATTCCCAGCTCCTCCGCTATCTGCGGCGGAACCTGCGCCGTATCGCCATCCACGGACTGCATTCCCGAAACAATAAAGTAATCATCGCTGCCGTTAAACAGCTCTTTGGCGATTTTCCTGATTGAGCAGGCAAGCGGATTGGCCGTCGCAACCGTATCGGCCCCCCCCAGCGCCCGGTCCGTAAGCAGAACCACCGTATCGGCACACCTGCTCAGTGAATATCGCAGCACCTCTTCAGCCATCGGCGGCCCCATCGTCAAAGCGACAATTTTTGCCCCCTTCTCGCCCGAAAGCTGCCTCATCCGGTTTGCAAACGCAATCGCCTGCGTGTCAAGCTCGTTAATGACGCTCGCGAGGCGCGTCCGTATCAGCGTCCCTGTATTGGGGTCGAACGCGTTATCCGTAATTTGCGATACGTCCGGAACCTGTTTTACTAACACTATATAATTGCTCATAATCCTTACACTCGAAACTCGATGCAAAACACCCAAACCTCAAAAAATAACCTGCCCCTGCCTTGCTAAGCAGGTCTCAAATATCAAAGGTTGACTATGATAAATATAAACCCTTTCGCAGTCAATGAAAACACTTCGGGCTGGATTTTAAACGGCAAAATAGTATAATGTGCCAATCGGCTCATAGCCGGGAAAGGAAAGGTTGATATGCGTAATGCTATCGTACTAACAACACTTTTTTTAATATTGTGCCGGCCTGCGTAAAGGCCGTTGAACCCATCGGTTGGTGGAAGTTCGAGGAAAAAGACGGTAACACGGCAAAGGATTCAAGCGGTAATGGTTTTAACGCGACAGTGAATTTCGGCGGGGGCTCTTCAATATGGTGCCCCGGCGAGGGATTCGACTCCAACGGCTGTGCCAAATTCACAGCCCAGCAAACCGTCGTTATACCAAACGCTATATGGAGCCGCGTAAAAGACAAGATGAGCATCGCCTTCTGGGTCAACCAGGACGCCTCCGCTCCCCCCGACGAAAAATGGCCCGGCCCCTGGGGAATCGCGCCAACAGAGGGAATATCATTCCCTGACCCCAACTGGCTCAAACTCCGGGCTTTTGTGCCCTCGCCGAATAAGACAATTGATATTGGTAACGACACGGAACATGTTTACTGGCAGGCCACAAGCGACAGCGATTTCGCCGGAAGCTGGAATCTCTACGTCTTCGTCAAGGACGCCAACGAGTATTCGCTCCGCCTTTATCACAACGGCGACAAGGTCTCCGAAATATTCGGTGCTATGGAACCGATACCGAAAATCAGTAACTTTATGATTGGAGGCAGAGTGTATCCCACAGCCGACTGGTCAGGCAAAATTGACGATTTCAGGATTTATAACGTTGCCCTGTCGCAGGATGATGTGCTGAAACTGTACTTGGCAAAACCTCAGCCAAAGACCGAAACTCAGCCGAAAGCTGAATCTAAGCCGAAAACTGAAAAAAAATAGTTAAATAGCGGGTAAAATACGCCACGGAAGGTGTCCTATGACCGCCGTAATAAGCGTCCCTGATACTAAGCAAAAGCTGGAAATACTCAGCGCCGACGCACAATACGATTTGGCATGCGCCTGCGGATGCAAAAACGATGAGCGCCGCAGGCGAGGGGCAAAAGGAAACTGGATTTATCCTGTAACCCTCCCTAATGGCGGCTCCAGCGTCCTCTTCAAAACCCTCGTCTCCAACGTTTGCTCCAACGACTGCAAATACTGCCCCCTCCGCGCCAACCAGGACGTCCGCCGATGCACCCTTAACGAAGAAGAAACCGTAAACACCTTTCTCGATTACCACAAGCGAGGCGAGGTCTTTGGCCTGTTCCTCAGCTCAGGCGTCCTCGGCACTCCCGACGCCACTATGGAACGCCTCAACCGAATCGCCAAAATCCTCCGCTATCGTCGCAACTACCGTGGCTACATCCACCTCAAGGTCATCCCCGGCGCAAGCGCAAACGCAATCGAGGAAGCCGTAAAACTCTCAAGCGCCGTCTCGCTCAATATCGAAACCCCCGGCGCAAAATATCTCGCCAAACTTTCCGACAAAAAACGATTTATAGAGGATATCGTTGAACCGATTAAGCTCATCAGCCGCCTTACAGGCCGGGGCAATAAATACGAAAGAGTCAAACAAACCACCCAGTTTATCGTCGGCGCCGCCGACGAAACCGACTCCGAGATTGTCAAATATATGTGGGGGCTTTATGACCGCCTCAACCTCCGCAGAATCTACTTCAGCGCATACCAGAAAATCGGTGACTCAGATTCGAATAATCTGTTTACCCCTCGCGAACATTTATCCGCCGAAGCAAAAGCGACCTGTCCTCCGAAGCCCCTTAAGGGCGAAGGATGGAAGACGGACGACCAATCGTCAACTGACTATCGACTATCAACTAACTACCATAAACTATCAACTAACGACTATCAACTATCGACTATCGACGCTTCGTTCGTGCGCGAACACCGCCTTTACCAGGTCGATTTCCTCCTGCGCAAATATGGCTTCTCCGAATCCGACATCATTTTCGACCAGCAGGGCAATTTGCCTCTCGATACCGACCCAAAAGAATCCTGGGCCAAACGCAATCCGCAGTATTTCCCCGTCGATATAAACAAGGCCTCAAAAGATGAGCTTTTGCGTGTCCCCGGCCTCGGACAAATCACCGTTGAGCGTATCATTGAGTTGCGTAAATCCGCCAAAATAAAAACCATCTCCGACCTCGGCAAATCCACCTCGCTATTAACCAAAGCAAACGACTATCTGGCATACTAAAAACAAAAAACAGTCGGAGAAATTATTTTGAGTTGAGAAAAGAAAATTTAATTAATAGATAACTACCGATATCTATCTTATTCATTACCATCATGGTTGGTCGGGCGTAGTATTTTTGGTTCTGTATCCTCAATGATCCTATTTATATTTATTCCAACCCCGAATATACTTGGCCGCAAAAGAATATAACGATTAAGCGACTTTAAAACTTTTTTAATAAAAGTATCGCTAGACGTAGGTTTCAACTCACTTAAGTTTAGTAATATTTCTCTTTTTTGATTTTCGAAAAGAGGATGTCGCCCTTTCGCTTGATTAATCATTTCTTTCGCATGATCAATGTCACTCTTTTCTTTCGAATTAAATGCGAGAACTGACCATGATATCGCATAGTCATAATTGCCTGCATCATCAAAATCGTCTTTTCGTATCGAAACTAGCAGTTCTCGCCCCTCTTTGATAGCACCTGAATTAATTAAAGACCTTGCAAAAAATACCTTTGTGATTTCAGAAGATTCTTTTTGCAAACTCATATTATAATATTTTATAGATTCATCATATTTTCCTAGCCATGAATAACACTTAGCAATTTCATACATCTGCACAGATATCCCTTCATTAGTCCACGACTCTGAGTCTAATTGATTCGTGTATATTTCTATAGCCTCAGTGATTTTCTTGGGATCATCTTTGAACACTCCGAGAATTGCCATGTTACTTGCAAGAAAGGAATTTCCATAAACAGTCTTTTTTCCTGCTTCACAATTTTTATATCTGGCTATTGCGCCATCAATCATATTACATCCATCTTCGATCTCTCCTATCAAGCAATATGATAAACCCTTTAAACTTGCATATTGCAGAATATAATCTTCTTTATGGGTATTTGCTAATATCCTGTCGATGAGATTTATTGTTTCACGAAATGAAGTCGAATTCCGTGAAACATCTAAATAAAGTGTAAGCGTCTCCACGTCAGTACATGTACTTATATCGATCTTCTCTAATTCTTTAAATGCTTGGTTAGAATCATCGTTATCAATTAAATGCCAGAACGCCATCTCTCGGACTATTATGTTCTGCCATTGTGAATCTTTAATTGCATTTGAAAGAGTTCCGAGCACTTTAGGAAACTGCTTACTTTGGCCTGTTTTATAATAACAACGATGAAGTAAACTAACCAAATAACTCAAGGCATCTACATCAATTTCAAGAAGATAAGCTGATTTGGGATCTCCACTATTAAGTAATGGAACTGTGTGTGCTCTGTGACATAGAATATACCATGTAATCCAGCTTCGGCATGCTCTTAAGGCATCATTATATTTTCCGTCGTTGAAGTATTCGTAAAAATGGTCTTTAATGTCAGTATTATATGTGTCTCTACAACATTTTTTGAATATCTTTCCTGAACCACATAGACATGCATCTTTAGGATCAGGCTCAACTTGTGATATCTTCATTATGGGGCTCTTTATAACAACAGTTAGGTATAGCTATTCATCATTTCTTTATATTTATAAAGGCGTTTTATTTTTTGTCCTGCCTGCCTTTTTTTTGTTTTTTTTTCTTATCCGCCTTCGACGGAATCCTTATCTCTCAATCGACATTCGACAATCGTCAATCATAAATGCCTTGCGGAATTGTTGCCAGTCAAAGGTGCGAAATCCTCATTCATAATTATAAATCCGAAATCTACAATCCGCAATCCGAAATCGCTTATTCCTCATCCCCAAATCGCCGATCGACAATTATTTAATCCGAAATACGAGTGACGAGTCACGAGTCACGGATTACTACTTCGGCTTAAACCCCTTCACCTTGCCCTTCGTGTATTTTTCGCACGCCTTTTCCAAATCCACGTCGCTTATATTCGCCAGCGTGCAGAGCCACGCGAAAACGTCCGCGAACTCCTCCCCCTTATTCTTCGCGTCGTTGCCCGCAAGCGCGGTCGCCAGCTCCCCTACCTCTTCTATAAACCACAAAAACGTCTTCGGCACGCCGCGCTGCCTGTCCCGTTTCTCGTACTTCTCGGATATGAACTCCTGAAATTCCTTGATGTGCATTTTACATATTCCTTACAAAAAATTAACCGGCCGGAAAAGCCATCTGCAATATACCCATCAGGGTCGTCTGTGCAAATATCTTCTCCGGCCGGCTTATATTCCTGTCTTCAAACCGCCATTACGAAAGCAAGCTGGACAACGAAACCTTCTGATATACTGTCCTTGCCGCCGTGAGACCATTCTCGTATGCCTTTTCCGCCTTGTTGCTGAATTTGCCTTTTGAGTGCTCATCAAGATTTAACTGGCTCATCATCGGGCCGTCAACCGCCTCGATGATTTCGAGCATCGTGATTTTGTTTGCCGCCTTCGCAAGAACAAAGCCGCCGCGAGGGCCGCGCTTGCTGCGGAGAAGATTGGCTCTCACTAACTGCTGTAATATCTTCAGCAGATATTCCAGTGGTATGTTGTATTCCTTTGAAATCGTTTGTGAAAGCACAATCCCGTCTTTCTCATTCTTGGCGATATACCCCGCCGCCAACAACCCATAGCCCGTTGACCTACTGATTTTCATTGCACACTCCTTAATTTAAAAAAACCATACATAATGTTCAATTACACACCGTGCCCACATGCACGTCAATCGTTTCCTATGCCCAGGGGTGTGGACATTTATCCGCCGTTTAGCGGATTTTGGTGTGGTCTATCTAAAACCGCTCCGAAATTATTCTCTCATTATTCATTTTCTATTGCCAAATGCAACAACTTTTTAAGAAAAAAACGTCGAATTTGGGAGTTTCTACCAATTCCCTTGTTATATTTCAAGTGTTTTTTTAAAATATTTTCACCCCCTGCCGTTTGGCGGGGTAACTTCAACATTGGGCATTGTATATTGGACATTTATCCGCCATAGTGCCTGCCCTACATAACACACAGTGCGACGGAGGGTTAACGAAGGCGGATTGGACATTTCCTAATGCTTCCCTCGCCTCTGGCGGGTTGGACATTGAACATTTAATATTGGACATTGGACATTTATTAAGGGTTTACCTCGCCATCCTCTTGGCGGATTCGATGTTTCCTGATTCCCTGTTCCCCTGAGAACCTGCTTTCCGTCCTCGGTCATCTGCCTTCTCCCTTCCGCCTTCTCCCTTCCGCCTGCCCCCGCGTCTCGTTTTGCTTCGCAAAACGGCGGGGGTGGCTGATTCAAAAAAACCGAAAAACCTTTGCCTTGCTCCTCAAAATTTGTTATTTTGCCCATTTGGCCTGAGTTTTTGGGTGGGAACCGCTGTTTTATGGAGATTTTGTTATGGCGTCATTAAAACCAAGAGTCAGCGTTGAATATGGCGAAAAGGCAACCATAGTAACCTTCACCGACGAAAAAATCCTTGAAGAGCGCGATATCGTCGAGCTTCAGGGATCGCTGATGGGGGTTATTGAACAGTCCGAAAAAATCAATCTCATCCTTGACTTTGCAAATGTCAAATTCCTCTCTTCAGCCGTCCTGGGCCTCCTGATTCGTGTCAGCAAAAAAATTTACGAACAGAATGGCCAGCTTCGTCTTTGCAATATCAGCCCGAGAATTTACGAAATTTTCAAAATAACACGCCTGACCAAAATTTTCGATATATTACCTGACAGGGCAGAGGCCGCCGCGAGTTTCACGAAAGAACAGTAGAATATCGGCTATGCGGAACGCCATATCGTCGGTAGTTTGGGCTGTTTACAGTACCATAGGTTTTATGGGTGGTTTTATACGTATGAGCAGGTGTTGAATTTATGCCGATTAGTCGGTCAGTCGTAATTGCAAGCACTCCCTCCGCCGTGGTTGACGTCTTTAATCAAATCCGGCCCGGTTTGCAGGCCAATGGTTTTAGCGAAGAGGATATTTTTGCCGTGCATTTGTCCCTCGAAGAGGCCTTTACAAATGCAGTGAAGCACGGCAATAAAATGGAGCCGAGCAAGGCGATAAAGGTCGATTATTCGATTGAGCCGGATAAAGTCGAGATATGTATGACCGACGAGGGAGAAGGTTTCGACCCGGAAGTAATCCCTGACCCGCGATACGGCGACAACCTCTACAAGCCGGCAGGCAGAGGAATGCTCCTGATGAGGTCATTTATGGACGTCCTCGAATACAGCAAAAAAGGCAACAGCTTACGAATGATAAGATACAAAGAAAAACGCCACCTTAAAAGTGCAGCCCAAAGCCACTAATAGCCGATAATATCCTGTCTCGAATCCTTATAGAAAGGTGTAAACGGTATAATATATATGCGTCGATTGGTTTGGCTTCTTTCAGGGGTATTCATATTCAGCGGTTGCGGCCAGGAGGAACGAGGCCCGGAAATCGTGTATGAAAATTATCCCCCCCCGCCATCTGTCCCGCCCAGAACAACGCCTTCACCGTATCAGCCAAGACCGACAATGCCGCTACCCGGAAATGTTCCGAGCGGCTGGATGCCGACACATACGGAAAGGGCCTGGTCAGCTATAATAATTCATCATTCCGCAACAACAGAGGGCAACGCGACCATAATCGATAAATGGCACCGCGAGAACAACGGCTGGAACGGCGTCGGTTACGATTTCGTTATCGGCAACGGCACAGACAGCGGCGACGGCGAGGTCGAGCCGACTTACCGCTGGAGAGGACAATTGACCGGCGCCCACTGCGGCGGCACGCCGGGAAACTGGGCAAACGAGGAAGGCATCGGAATCTGCTTAATTGGCGACTTCAACCACTCCGCCCCAACCTCCCGACAAATGGAATCACTCGCCAAACTGATTCGCTTCCTCCAGCAGCGATACCATATCCCAAAAAGCAGGGTCTTTGGCCACGGCTCCGTTCCAGGCGGACATGTTACCGACTGTCCGGGCAAACGGTTCCCGTGGAACTGGCTCAGGGCAAATATCTCCTATTAAATCAGCGTTCAGCGGACAGCGTATAGCGTGCAGCGGACAGATAAGACGCAGGGGAGAAGGCAGAAGACAGGTCAAAATCCTAAATTCTAAACCATAAATCCTAAACAAACTCAAAGCACCAAAACATCAAATTCCAAACGACAGCCGAAGCAGACAGCGGAGAGTATTTCTACCGTCCTATAAAAACACAATCAATCATCAGCAGGGCTTTTTTTATACTGGCATCGCCCCGGTAATCGCCCATCCACAAGTCGCCTTAAACTAATGCCGAAGTTGCTCCTGATACTGTTGTGGTACTTTATTAAAGGAGCTATCGACAATGGATATGTTCGGCTCATCGTATTCGCATAGTTGCATCCTAAACGAACAGATTGCACGCCAGGTATTCGATTTGCTGCCTGAAGAAGGGCCAATGATGGTAATTATCAGCAAAGAGGGCAACTGCTGGCCGAGCGACGCCGAAGGATTTACAAAATTAGGCATCACCGACGGCTACATCAAAGAACTTTGCGCCAAAATCAACGACGGCCAGGAACCAATCATCGCAAACGTCAACGACTTCAGTTTGGTCATAACAGGTCTGGCCACCGAACGCAGCGATTGCGGCTACATAATGGTTGTCCTGCCCAACTACAGTCCCGAATCCACTATGGCAAATATGGGCCTCATCGAGATTATGCTCAGCGAGGTCGGCCTCATCGCACATCTCATCGAGCAGAACAATATACTCTATGAGCGACAGATGAAGCGACTGGTCCCCTGCGGACAGGCCGAAGGCGACTCAATTCTCAACTAAATAATCAGCGTGTAGCGGACAGCGTATAGCGTTCAGCGTACAGTAAAGGCACGGATTTTACCGTGCCTTTTTTTGTTTTATCACGAAGAATTTAAATTCGTGATTAACGTCCCGGCAAGATTGACCGTACAGGCGAAAAGATTTATAATGCCGGGCAGAGAATACGATTAAAACGACTATTTCGGACAGTGAAGCCATGACAACAAAAGAAGAGATACTCAAAGCCCTCGCCAAAGATAAGCCCGAGCTGCAAAAAAAGTTTAAGGTCAGCAAAATGGCCTTATTCGGGTCATACGCCAGAGGCGACCAGCGGGTCGATAGCGATGTGGATATACTTGTCGAGGTTGACCCTTCGATAGGTCTGGATTTTGTCACACTGGCGGAAAGAATCGAGCAGATGCTCGGCGTTTCCGTTGACCTTGTATCAAGCCGGGCGGTTACGCCCAAAGCGATGAAATACATAGAGCCGGAACTGATTTATGTCTAATCGTCCCGTCAATTTACTGCTAAGCGACATACTCGAGGCAATCGACCACGTCATTCAGTATATCGAGGGAATGTCTTTCGAATCTTTTTCAAACGACCAGAAAACCATCGATGCCGTCGTCAGGAACCTCGAGATTATTGGCGAGGCCGCGAATCGGCTGCCCGATGATTTCAAAGAAAAACATTCGCAGGTGGAATGGCATAAAGTCGTCGGCCTGCGAAATAGAATCATCCACGACTATTTCGGCATTGACCTTCAGATTATCTGGCAAATCATCCACAGCGACTTGCCTTCGCTGCGACAGACCCTGTCCCGTTTTTAGACGCTGATTACGCCCGCCCTTGGCGAGGTCTCGCCTTACGGCGGACGGATTCCGCATGTTTTTTTCTTCCGGTCGAATCCTCTAACTAAAAACTAAACACTATCTTCTCCCTTCCTCTCCTGTTCCACTGTTCAAATGCTCAACCGCCTACCCTCCGTAATTTCAACAAAGGAGGGTTGACACTTCCTTTCTGAAATTCTATAGTTTACCCCATGAGATACTATGCGATACTTTGGATATACTGGCGACAAATTAGGATGCGATAATGGTATTTCGACCTTCTGAGAACAGGTTATCTCACGGGATAAAGTGGGTTTGGTTAAAACTGTTTTTTAAGGAAAGAGGGAAGTGAGTCGGTTACAAAATGTAACCGGTTGAAAACACAGGGAAGCAGGAGTTTTTAAAGGGAATCCCATGGCGAACTCATTGGCGATTTTTGAAGGATACAAAATCCGCCGGATATACGATGAAAAGACCGAAACATGGTTTTTTTCGGTGGTGGATATTATTCAGGCGTTGATACAGCAGCCGGACTATCAAACAGCCAGAAAGTACTGGAATAAGCTGAAAGAACGGTTAGGAAAGGAAGGCAGTGAGTCGGTGACAAATTGTCACCAACTGAAATTAGAAGCGGCTGATGGGAAGAAATACCTTACCGATGTTGCCAATCCCGAAACCCTGCTGCGGCTGATTCAATCCGTTCCAAGCCCCAAGGCCGAGCCGATTAAACTATGGCTTGCCAAGGTGGGTTATGAGCGAATGCAGGAAATGGCCGACCCGGCAAGGTCGATTGACAGAGCGAGAGAAAACTGGCAAAAGCACGGACGCAGCGAAAAATGGATACAGCAGCGGATGATGGGGCAGGAAACCCGCAATAAGCTCACCGACTACTGGAAAGACCACGAAATCACAAAAGACGAAGAGTTTGCCATTCTCACCAATATCATTCATCAAGAGTGGTCCGGCGTAACGGTAAAAGAGCATAAAAACATCAAAGGATTGAAGACGCAGAACCTGCGCGACCATATGAGCGAAGCGGAATTGATTTTTACCGCATTGGCGGAACTTTCAACCCGTCAGATTGCTGAAACTATGAAGGCCAGAGGATTGCCGGAAAACGAAGTGGCCGGCAAAAAAGGCAGACGCATTGCAGGGAAAGCTCGCCTCGAACTGGAAGAAAAAACAGGCAGACGTATTGTTTCTGCGGAGAATTATTTGCCGCCCAAATCCGGCAAAAAATTAGGCGGAAAATAAATAGTAACAGCATCCGACTGGCCACGGGGAACCCGGAAGGGACTAAAGAATGTTGTTAGTTGAAACGCAAGATATAAAACATTAGGCGTTGTTTACGCAGTTCCCAAAATTGCCTTGTTTGTTTTTTCCTTAAACCGTAGAATCAGATAATCGGGCAAATAAAATATTTGTGGCGATTTACGCAGTGGAAAAAAACAAATGCCCTCAAAACGAAAAAACATATATACGCATAGCATAGACTTAAAAGAACTACGGATTGAGAATCGCCCTCCAAGAGAATTTGCTAAATGTATAGAACAGATTGAATACAGAGGTTATGAAGTTGAAAAACTTTGCGACGGCAGAAAGATTGTAATTGCAAAACCAGGCGGGAAACGACCTTTTGGTAATATCAAAAAAGATGATTTTTTAGTTTTCATATTTACTCCCCCCGATCAGTTGTGGCAAATTACCCATAAGCAGATATATGAAGATTTAGAAGAAAAGTCCAAATCCAACCCTAATCATGCTATAAAAGTTTTAAAGGCTCTTGAAGAAGTGTATAATGGCAAAGAACTCGATGATGCATTGATAGCTCAATTGAATTCAGGGAACCAAACAGGAGAAAGTCCTGAAGCACTGATAAGAGCTTATAAATGGATATGGGGGCAGGAAGATGTTAATTACCCTCCGCCATACGATGGACGTGCAAGGTGTTGGAAAGACATAGAGGAATTATTAAAAAAATTGCAAAAGTAGAAATGCAAACATACTATAAAAGAACAAACGTAAGAATTTTCAATGGCGATGCAGTTGAAGTGTTAAACGACCTGCCAGCTGAAAGTATTGATTTAATCTTCGCAGATCCGCCTTATAACCTTTCCAACGGCGGATTTACCTGTCATGCAGGCAAACGTGTAAGTGTCAATAAAGGCAACTGGGATAAAAGCAAAGGAATAGAAGAAGATTTCCAATTTCATTACAACTGGATTGAGGCCTGTCGTCGTGTATTGAAGCCAAGCGGTTCTTTGTGGATATCAGGCACTTACCATTCTATTTACGCATGCGGGTTCGCCTTACAGAAACAAGAATGGCATCTTGTAAATGATATTTGCTGGTTTAAGCCGAACGCAGCCCCGAATCTTGCCTGTCGAATGTTCACCGCAAGCCATGAAACACTGTTGTGGGCCAGAAAAGACAAAAAAGCAAAGCATTATTTCAACTATAGACTGGTGAAGGATAGAAATTGGGGCGAGGACTTTATAAAAAAACCCAACAAGCAAATGAGAAGCGTCTGGGCAATAGCAACTCCTAAAAATGGCGAGAAAAAATATGGCAAGCATCCCACACAGAAGCCGGAAGCATTATTAGAGAGAATCATTTTAGCAACAAGCAAAGAAGGTGATATTGTTCTTGATCCTTTCTGCGGCAGCGCTACAACGGGCGTAGTGGCGTTGAGGAATAACAGAAAATTCGTTGGTATTGATTTGGAACAAAAATATCTTGACCATATGGCAATTCCAAGAATCCAAGACGTTTTGGAACAAGCGACCTTTTTAAATCCCAAGGAAGTGTGCGAATTGGCTTTATAGGCGAGAGATACAATGGAGAGAGCAGAGGCCATAAAGAATCTAAAAAAGCTTGTCGGCAAAGAGCTTCACGAGCTTGCTCATAAATATAATGTAACGATATACCAGGATGGGAAAGTGAACAAGGGCTGGGCTGGACATGTATTTGAGCGTTATCTTGAAATGCCCCTTAATTCGGCTCAATCTCCTAATTTTGGTTCATGGGAATTAAAATCGATTCCGCTCAAGTACAAAAAAAGCGGGGAAATTGCGTTCAAAGAAACGATGGCGATTACGATGATCGATCCTGTGAATGTTTGCCAGAAGGAGTTTGAAGAAAGCCATCTTCTCGCAAAGCTTAGGAAAATAGTGGTTGTGGCGAGGACCGTCGGCAAAAACGTTGATGAGCCAAGCTATATTCATTCTGTTATAGAATTTGATTTACATGGCGAATTGTATGATGCTGTGAAAGCAGATTACGATCTTGTCCAAAGTACTTTGCTCGATCCTGATAAAGGATTTAGCGCTTTGACAGGAAAAATGGGATATTATATCCAGCCGAGGACAAAAGGTGCCGGACACGGTTCCACATCAAGGGCGTTTTACGCAAGGCCAAGATTTTTAGCCAAATTCATAAAATTATAACCCCAGCAACTTTATTGCTGGGGCAAGCGGCGTTCACTTGGGCGCTAATTTTCGCATGAAAAAATAGCGGCTATGGGGACATCAAAAAGCAACGTAACCCCATTATTTTATTAAGCAGTTATCAATAAGTGCCTGTCGGAGAAGGGCTATTTTTTGTGTGTTTTTTGTGCATTTTTGTGGCTTAAAAACCGCTCTTTTTTCGTGGTCATTTTTGCTGTAACCTCTTTGGTTATAAGGGCTTAAATTCTGGATACGAACAGTCGTTTGATACACTTGTTTGATACAGTTGTATGATACAACTGTTATCCATTTTCGCGCAGGTCGAAAACCCTTAGATGCAAAAAAAATAAAATTTTTTTACTCTTTGCGGCATAAGGACTTATCAATTTTGACCCCATCAGGAAATACCTTAGTTTTCGTCAAAAGCGCGCAAGTTCGCGCCAATTATGGAGAGACCTCGTGGGTCTATCCATAGTCGTTAGTGGTTAGTCGTTAGTGGTTAGTGTAGTAAAGTATGCCCCCGCCGTTTTGCTTTGCAAAACGAGACGCGGGGGTCTCCGCAAAGCTACGAAAAAATGGGTCCCCTGTTGCCTGCCAAGTGAGCAGACACTCGGGGACAAGGAGGTGGATAAGGATATGAAAGTTAACTTAACAATCAACGTTCCAAACTGGTTAGACAGGGTTTGCGCGTGGCCAGTGGTAATGTGGCGGAAATGGAAGGACGGAGAGGGGTATCGCAAGATAGAGCTGACGGACGGGAAATTCGCGGTTGTGGATGAGGAGGATTATTACCGATTAGGCAACTTCGGATGGTGCGCGAAACATGCTTCGGCAAGACATACGCAATACGGTTCGTCGATACGTTAAAAAAAGGGGCAGTGATGGTTTCGATGCACAGGGAAATAATGAACCATCCAAAGGGGTCTCTTGTTGACCACAGAAACACGGACCCTCTGGATAATCGAAGGAGCAACCTGCGATTAGCAACCCACTCGCAGAACATGAGCAACAGGAAAAAGATGAAAATAAAAACCTCATCGCAATATATCGGGGTTTCTTTTGAAAAGAGCAGGGGCTTATGGGTCACTACCATCCGCAATAACAATAAGAGTATATGGCTTGGACGCTTCGATTCCGAAATCGAAGCAGCAAGGGCATACGACGCGGCGGCCATAAAGTACCATGGCGAATTTGCCCGGCTGAATTTCCCGCGGGAAGATTACAACGTCGAAATACAAACGACTATCGACTAATGTTTCACGGCAAATTAGCGAGATTGAACTTATGCCGGTAAGCCGACGGTCTGGGCATAGAGGACGCGTTGCTGGGGGCGGAGTGTCAATTCCGCGGCGAGCGCCGGCTTATTACAGTTGTGGAACCACGCGGCCAGACCCTGGGAGGCGGCGAACAAATAAACATTTCCCGCAATGAGGCCGGTCGCAACGTTGTAATAAGATTTTTGTATCTCCATATCTCTCAGGCCGGGCTCCTGCAATCGGGACTTGCCGTATTTGGCGATATCAACGACATAGATGAGAATTACCGGGGCTTTCGTCATTGAGCCGTTGCGGCCGTGGGCACTGACCTTTGGACGCAGGTCGCCCGCGACGACAGGATAAAGACGATGGTTGACCGGCTCGTAGATGTATGTTCCTTCGGGCAAAACGACGTAAAGGTCTATTTCCTGAGAATTGCTTGCTGAGGCGGCGGTCCTTCCAATCTGGCCGAACGGCCCGCTCTTGCGATTCACGCCCCAGGCCGCCCAGAGAAGATTAGAAAGCATCTGGGGGAGGAGCTTCTCGTCGCGAATGTCGCGTATGGTTTTCCTTTCTTTCAGGGCCGCAAGGACGCTTTTGCCGCCATCCATTTGGGGAGGCACAAGCGCGATTGGCTGAAGGTCAGACACGGAAGGAATCACTGTATTTGTGTCGCGGGCGGGAGTGGATATTGCGTTGATGTCCTCAGCAAAACTCGGCTTTGCCGCGGCCAGCAGCGTCAGGGCGGGCACGCTTTTCAAAAATGTTCTGCGATTCATATTTGCCTCCAATCTTTAATTATTCCTCTAATTCTATCCATACCTGCCTTGCGCTTTCAACAAATAATAAAGAAAATTTTTCGTATGGCCACCTAAGCAATCGCCTAATTTGTAATAAGCAAATTCCCAATAGGGGTTTCATCCACTCGTAGTGTATAAAGAGTACCATAGTTCGAAAAACTGTTTTTCACTAGGATGAACGGCCGGCGTTCCTCAAACGTCGGCTGTTTTTTTATAGACAAGAGCTTAATCCTGCCAGGTATAGTTGTCTTTGTGGGTAAGACGCTCAGCGGCCCTGTGGCGAGCTAAAACGCTATGATGGCGGCCATACAGGAAATAAATAATAACGCCCACGGACATCCATATAAACAATCGGAGCCAGTTGGCAGAGGGAAGAGAGAACATCAGAACGAGGCAAAACAATACGCCCAAGAGCGGAATTACCGGTACGAACGGACAACGGAATGGGCGGTGTGCCTGCGGATTTATATATCGCATGACGAGGACAGCGGTACAGACGATGACAAAGGCAAGAAGTGTGCCGATATTGACCAGTTCGGCGAGTATGCCGAGGGGGATAAGCGAGGCCATAGAGCCGACAGCGATACCCGTAAGAATGGTCGATTTCCAGGGCGTGCGGAATCGGGGATGTACAGCGGCGAAAAACGAGGGGGGAAGCAAACCATCCCGAGACATCGCGAGAAGGACGCGGGGCTGACTGAGCATAAGCACGAGCATAACGGAAGTGATACCGGCGACGGCGCCAAGGGAGATGACAAACTGCCCCCAGTACAGACCGACGCGCTGGAACGCCGCAGCGACAGGGGCATCGGTATCAATCTGGTCATAGGGGACCATGCCGGTGAGGACGATTGTGACGGCAATATACAAGACGGTGCAAATAATAAGAGAGGCGATGATTCCTATGGGGACATCACGCTGAGGATTGCGCGCCTCTTCGGCATGAGTCGAAACCGAATCAAACCCGATGTAGGCGAAGAATATCATCGCGGCACCGGCGAGCATTCCAACAGGCGCGCCGTCCGCGCCGGTCTGTCCCCAGAAGGTCTTGCCGAAAATGCTCAGTCCTGCCCAGCCAAACGGAGCGAAGGGATGCCAGTTGGCGGCTTTGACATAAAACGCCCCGACAACAATGACGAGAACCACCACAGAGACCTTGATTGCCACCATCACGTTATTAAAGCGCGAGCTTTCATGTATGCCAATCACCAGGACGATAGTAATAATGGCGACGATAACGAGGGCCGGGAGGTCGAATAAACTTCCCGTTTGCATAAAGATTCCGCTGGAGGGATTGTAGTCAAAGGGAGCACCGGAGAAGAGTAGCGGAACTTTGATATGGAACATCCCGATAAAATTCTGAAAGTATTTCGACCAGCCGTGGGCTACGGAGGCGGAAGCCACGGTGTATTCAAGAATAAGGTCCCATCCGATTATCCAGGCGAGCAATTCGCCGAGAGTAGCATAAGCATAGGTATAAGCAGAGCCGGCGACCGGGGCCATCGAGGCGAATTCAGCGTAACACAACGCGGAAAATATACAGGCCATCCCCGCCACAACGAAGGAGAGCAACAGCGCAGGGCCGGTTTTGAAATGAGCGACGTAGCCAGTGATAACAAATATGCCAGCACCTATGATGCAGCCAACTCCCAAACTTGTCAGCGACCATGGGCCAAGGATCCTTCTCAGGCGATTGTCACCCTTCATTTCCTCATGCAGCAACCCCAGCGACTTTCTTTTGAACAAATGATGAACCATAGTTCCAAGTTCTATTTTTCAATGCCGAGGAGTTTAAGGGTTTCGCGTTCGATAACACTCTGGATGGCCGAGCGGGGGACGACAGGGAGATTTGCGCCTGCCAAAAGCTTATTGAAGCCAAAAAGGGCCTCCATACAATCCTCCGCCTTGGCGGCGGGGAAGGCGCTGCCGAAGAGGAGCTTATCCATCACACCCTGCTCATAAGCGGAGGCAACGACATTATAAATCTGCCAGACGTTGCCGGGTTTTACGGAGAGGTCAGCGAAGACGTTTTTGTGTTTGGCAACAAGGCAGAGGGTTTGTTCATAAAATGGGAAGCCCATATTGCCCACGATGATTTTGAGCTCCGGGAAGGTGCGGGCAACCTCGTCGAGGAGGAATGGGTAGGCGTATTCGAGGATGCCTCCCTGGCCGACGGAGGTATTGTGAAAGAAGACGGGCAGGTGCAAATCCTGGGCGGATTCGTACAGCCGCATCGCCCTGGTGTGGGCGGGGTGAAAGGCGGATTGTGAGCAATAGAGGACGAGGCCTTTGAGGCCGAGTTTTTCAGTGGATGCCTTGAGGTTTTTAACGCCGACGCCATCGGTGAGAGGGTCGATGAAGGCAAAGCCAATCATTTTCCGTTCGTATCGAGTGACGTACTGGCTCAAATGTTTGTTGACCTGTTCGGAGGAACTGTCCTGCTCACCACCACCGACAACATCACTTGGCAAACTGGATGCCAGAATAATGCATTTATCAACCACATCGGCTGCGGCGAGATGCTCCGAGGCGTCAAGATTTTGCATACTTGCGCTTCGAATATGCGTATGGCAGTCAACAACCATATTCCAAATCCACAGGATATCAAATCGGCGGGGTTTACCCCGCCCTACCTATATCACAACGGGGATATACGCTAACGGCTTGGGGGAAGAGCGTCAAGGGGAAATTAGACCGGAAGACGGAAGACGGATGACAGAGGTAATCAGGGTACCAGATAATCAGGTTATCAGGAAGAAAATGCGGATTAAATAATTGTCGATTGCTGATTGGCGATTTGAAAACGGATTGTACAGAGCGTCAATTTTGGCTTTGGGAAACGACGGTTGAGATGGAATTATTATCCTTGGGAGCGGATTTAGGGGGATTTTCGATGTAGGTCAACATATTTTTGGCGGCCTGATTGCCGGGGTCTTTGCTCAGACAAAAACGAATATGCCGGAGGGCTTCCTGCGTGCGGCCCTGACGGTAAAGGGCAATGCCGAGGTTGTAGTGAGCGATAAGGTAATCAGGCTGCTGCTGGATGGCTAAGGTGAGATAATTTTGCGCCTGCGGGAGGAGATTGGCGTTTATACAAATAGCGCCAAGCGAGTTGAGGGCATTGACGTTTTTGGGGTCGAGCTTCAAAATCCGTTGATATATAGGGGCGGCGGCCTGGAGACCACCGGGGCCTGAGATACGCAGAAGCGCGAGCAATTGGAGGACTCTGGGATTATCACTAAAGAGGTCCACGAGGGTATTGATGTATTGGGGCCCTTTTTCGTAGATATTTTTCATTTGCCGGTATCGAATATCGTCGGGAAGAACAGCGTAGGCCTTATCGAGGCGCCCCGTAAGAGCAAAGCGATTAACTTTAACGCGGAGCGCAATGGCATCTCGCAACTGCTTTGCGTCTTCTTCTGAGCCGGTATTGAAAAGGAATGGCCAGACACCTTCCATTGGTTCGAGGAAATCAGAGCTACGGAACATCGGGCCCGTGGAATATCGCGTCATATACTGAGTCAGAGGGAGGTCATCGGTATTGACGGGGCCGGGGCCGGTCCATCGCCGGAGTGAATTTTCAGCACAGAGGAAAGCGTCAAGAAAGCCGGCGGGGGTATGAAGGCCGTAGGGTTCAAGGTCGCGGCGGACGGGTTCTGCGCTGAGGCGTGCCTGGAGTTTGGCCACGTCTATTTTCAAAGATTGTGGTGTCGCGGCAAAAAGAACATAAGAGCCCAATTTTGCCTGCTCATCAAAGCCGTGAATGACCCACAAGCTGGCGTGAGGGAAGACGGACTGGAATGTGCGTGCGATGATTTTGAACTCGTCGAGAGACAGGCCATGAATGGGGACCCACTCGACGAAGACGCCGTCGTCAGTGAGGTGGTCGCGGACCTGCCGGTAAAATTCCTGAGTGTAGAGGACCCAACTGTCGCCGGATTTGGGATGGGTGGAATCGGAGACAATGACGGGCCATTTGCGCTGCGAGGTCATTATGTAATTGCGGCCGTCGTCAATGACGACGTGCGCTTTTGGGTTTTGGAGGAGATTATTATTTTCATGGGACAGCAGCGAGGCAGCTTTGACGACGCTTTGTTCGAGGTCAACAATAGTGAGCGATTTGACATCGGGCAAAACCGAGGTAGCGCCGGCGGCCACACCTCCGCCAAAACATATCATCAGGACATCATCGGGGGCGGGATGGAGCATTGGGGCGAGGTCGCCAATCATTTTGAAGCAGAGCAGATGGGGGTAGAGGAGAGGGACTTCAGATACGCCATTGATATAAACTGTTCTGCAATCACTGATGCGGTCCCGGGTTACGACGGCTGTGCCGGTGCGGCCCTCGCGGTAGAAGAGAATATCCGTGTGCTTAGCCAAATCAAAATCGGTGGCGAGGAATACCTGCTTGCAGAGGTCAGAGGGAACGACGGCAAAAAACAGGAATAAAACGACGGCATATACGCCCGCTGCCGGCAACGTAACAGTGAGTATTGAGGGGCGATTCTTCAGAGAGGTGAATACCAAGAGAACAAGACCCATAGCGCCATAAAGCACAGATACGAGCAACAAACTCAATTGTATGCCGAGGAACGGTATAAAGAGAAACATCGGCAAAAGGGAACCGAGGATGGTCCCTATGGTATTGACCGCGAAGAGCAGGCCTGTGCGGCTGCCGAGGGTTTGCAGGCCTCTGCCATAAACGGTGCATAAAAGCGGGAAAGCAAAACCCATCAGTACAGTGGGAACAAAGACAGCGAGCAGCGCTATGCCTTTCTGGTCGGGCGTCGGCGGAGAGCCGTTAATAAAAACAAAGGCGCTCGTAATAAAGGCAGCAGGAACAAATATCGCCATCAACAACTCTACTATGCCGAGTATTTGCGCCGGGCGACGTATTCGCTCCGCCAACAAGCCATATATCAAGCTGCCCAGTCCCGCACCGAGGAGATAAATGCAGAGGATAGTGGGGAAGACGTAAGTCGAATTAACCATAAATGACATATATCGAATCCAGAAGACCTCGCAGGCGAGCGCTGCCAGACCATTGAGAAACCCGATGGCCAAAAGTAGTGATGAGGATACCCTCGGCTCGTGATAATCCCGGGGCCTTTGTGTTTGATGTATTGGGATGGCAGCCGGAACGGGGGCTTTATACATGGAAAGCGCCAGGGCCAGGACAGCAATGACAAAATTGATGATTACGGCGAGAAAATTGGTTTCACGCAGACCAAGTGTGCTTGTGAGCCAGAACCCCCCTGCCAGGCAGCCAAGCGCGGCGCCGAGGGTATTGACGCAATACAAAAGGCCGATACGAGAACCGATAATTTTGTCGGAATCTGTAACCGCCCGGACGAGCAGAGGCAGGGTTGTGCCCATAAGGAAACAAGGCACTACGAGGATGGCGAAAGATAAGCCGAATCGGGCGAGGGCGCTAATCAACAATGAATGAGGCGACAAGACGGAGAGTGTGGGAACGAGCAATCTCATCCAGTCGAGCATAGACGGAATTGCCAGGGCACAAAAAGCGATAACCGCCTGAACAACGGCAAAGGCAAAGATTCGCGGGGTAAGACGGTCAGCGAGCCGACCACCGAGAAGTCCGCCAAGGCCGATACCCGTCATATAAGCGCAGAGAACGATACTAATGGCGTAAGAGCTGTTGCCAAAGACAGTTACAAACTGACGACTCCAAATGACCTCAAAAAGCAGAGAGGTAAGACCTGAGAGGAAAAAGGAGACATAAACGCCAAAACGAAACAAAGATACTCTCTCTGGCCGCACAGGCGGGTCAGAAAAATTCACAGTCATACGGCCAAACGCTCCATATCAACCCAAAAGGATAGCCACTTTTTCCGGGGGTATTCTTACTCACCTTGTAACAGTTCGATTAGCCGGTACTACAGTTGAGAGCATACGCTTATACCCTTGATATGTCAAGTTAAGGGGATTAATTTCCGGATTCCTGCTTTCGCAGAAACGACAAAGGTGGTAATCTGTTTAATAAATAATGCTGTATTGATGGGAGTGTAATTATGAATTGTCCGGTATGTAAAAACGCGATGATAACGCTGGAACTGGCGAAGGTGGAGATTGACTACTGCACGGGCTGCAAAGGGGTATGGTTAGACGCCGGCGAGCTTGAAATGCTTCTGGACGACAAGGGGAAGGCGAAGAAGCTTATCCACTCATTTGCCAAAGATACGAGCAGCAGGGAAAAGGCGAGGCGATGCCCGATATGCGACAAGAAGATGGAAAAAATTGACGTTGGACACGAAAAGCCGACGCTGCTGATAGACAGGTGCTCAAAAGGAGATGGGTTATGGTTCGACAGGGGCGAGCTGAACGGTATCATTGCCAGGGCAAAGCTCGATGAGGGGAATAAGATTAAACAAATACTGATGGATATGTTTGGGGGAAAATAGCGCCCGGCTTCTCTACGCTTCGCCGGTGCAAAGTATTTTTTTTATTCCGGAGAAAAAGGGTTGCCCTGCCGCAGGTTTTCGTCTTAAAATGCAGTGATTCTTGCCGAGCGGGCAAGATGCAAACAAAAAACTCAGGACAAAGCCGTGTTTTGAGGAACACTTGTGTGGTCACGGTTCAGATTGTCCGGCGAGAGCGAAGTAATTTATGAATGTTTTAAAGAGCCGGTTGAATGCAAAGCAACAATAAAAAAATGTCAGATATTGATTTTGTGAGCTGCACGCAGGAATCCGTTCTGCAGTTTTTTGATACATCCCTCAAAGGGTTGTCCGAAAAAGAGGCGATAAAACGACTCGAGGAATACGGGTACAACGAGCCGGCCAAGAAGAAAAAGCGGACGGTTATTTTTCAGATTTTCATCAAGTTTTTAAACCCGCTGGTGGTGGTTCTTCTGATTATCGCGGGCTTTTCAATGTTCTTCGGGGAGAAAATAAGCGCCCTGCTGGTAATACTGATGGCCGTTATCAGCGTATTTTTGTCATTCATTCAGGAATATAAAGCGGGAAAAGAGGCGGAACGGCTCAGCGAAATGGTAAGGGCGACGGCCACGGTGATTCGCAACGGCAAGGCAAGGGAGGTAAAGATACGAGAGATTGTTCCGGGCGATATCATAGACCTTTTTGCGGGGGATATGGTGCCTGCGGACCTGCGGATTATTTCCTGCAAGGACCTGTTTATCAATCAGGCATCTCTGACGGGCGAATCGTTTCCCGTTGAAAAAATCGCCGAGCTGCTGACTCCCAAGAGCAGTTCTCCTTCCGACTTAACAAATATGGCGTTTATGGGCTCAAGCGTCATAAGCGGGACAGCAATTGGAGTGGTCGCTAAAACGGGGCTTGAGACCAGGTTCGGCGCGTTGTCCAAACGGCTGGCGGCAATATCAGTAGAGAGCAGTTTCGATAAAGGTATTCGCAGCTTTACTTGGCTGATGATAAGAGTTATGGTCGTGCTGGTCCTGGTGATTTTCGGCATTAACGCCTATTTGAAGGGCGATATTATCCAGTCGCTTTTGTTTTCGCTTTCCGTTGCCGTAGGTTTGACGCCTGAAATGCTCCCGATGCTGGTGGCGCTAAACCTATCCAAGGGCGCGATTGCGATGTCCAAAAAGGACGTAATAGTAAAACGACTCAACGCGACCCAGAACTTCGGCGCAATGGACGTGCTGTGCACTGATAAGACAGGGACACTGACCCTCGACAAGATTGTAGTGGAAAAACATTGCGACGTGGTTCGAAAAGAGGACGATGACGTCCTGCGTATGGCATATATCAACAGTTTCTACCAGACGGGCCTCAAAAATATTCTCGATCGGGCGATACTGTCTTATGAGAAAATTTTAGTCAAACAATACAAAAAGGTCGATGAGGTGCCTTTCGATTTTTCGCGCAAGGTAATGTCGGTGGTGGTCGAGGCCGACGGTAAACATCAGATTATCGTCAAAGGCGCCCCGGAAGAAATATACCGAAGGTGCACCAAATTCGAGCTCGACGGCGAAATACTGGATCTGGACGAGGCCAAATTAGTGCTTGTCGAACTGGAAAACGAGTACAATGACCTCAGCGCAGAGGGCTTCAGGGTACTTGCGGTTGCATACAAGAATTTTGACCAGCCCAAAAATGTTTACACCAAGGACGACGAACAGAACCTCATCCTGAAAGGTTATATTGCTTTTTTGGACCCGCCGAAATCATCCGTTAAAAAGACCATCGAAACTCTGAATAACCTCGGTATAGAGTTCAAGGTTCTCACCGGCGATAACGAGCTTGTTACGAAAAAGATTTGCAGCGAAGTGGGTTTGAATATCAAGGGATTTGCGACCGGCGAACAGGTAGAAAAAGCAGATGACACTGCGCTTGGAGAAATGGTAAAAACCACTACTGTGTTTGCCCGACTTTCCCCGCTACAAAAAGAAAGGGTGATTCACGCCCTGCACAAAAACAAACATATCGTGGGATATCTCGGCGACGGTATTAACGACGCGCCGGCGCTCAAGGCGGCTGACGTGGGCATTTCCGTCGATAACGCCGTGGATATCGCCAAAGAAACGGCTGATATCATCCTCCTGAAAAAAAGTTTGCTGGTTCTCATCGACGGGGTAATCGAAGGGCGAAAAACCTTCGGCAACATCATCAAATACATCAAGATGGGCTCCAGTTCCAACTTCGGCAATATGTTCAGTATGACGGGGGCGAGCTTGTTTTTGCCTTTTCTGCCGATGCTGCCAATTCAAATTCTTCTCAATAATTTTCTTTACGACATGTCCCAGATTGCCATCCCTTCAGACAGCATAGACGAAGAATACCTTCTTAAGTCCCGGCCGTGGAACGTGGGCTATATCAAAAAATTTATGATTGTCCTCGGTCCCGTCAGCTCAATCTTTGACTTTATTACTTTCGGTGTTTTGTGGTTTATTTTTCACGCGTCGGTGCCATTGTTTCAGACGGGCTGGTTTTTGGAATCCATGTGCACCCAGACGCTGGTCATTCATGTCATTCGCACGGGAAAGGTGCCTTTTATTGAAAGCAAACCCAGTCAATTTATGCTTTTCACTTCGATTTACATTGTTACCATTGCCCTGGTGCTGCCGTTTCTTCCGCTTGGGAAATACCTTGGTTTTGTTGAGCCGCCTCCATCATATTTCATAGCGCTGACGCTCATAACGCTGGCCTATTTATGTTTGGTGCAGTTTGTCAAAAGCTGGTTCATAAAACGATACGGCTACGAATAAACAACAAATCGATACCGGCAGCTATATGTCAGATAGCGCTGCTCACGGTTGACAAGTCCCTGTTTTGCTTTATAATCTGTCTCTGTATTAAAGTTTACGGCAATCTCAAATCCGTGGAAGGGAAAAGATAAAGCGATTATTGAAGGAGAAAAAAATGGGTATAGGAATGATTGCACTGATTGTTTTACTGGTGATTGCGGCGGGACTGCTGCTGGTGGTACTGTACGTAATCGGAACTTACAACGTTTTTGTGGGGCTTCGCAACCAGGTTGACAACGCCTGGTCGCAGATTGACGTGCAGCTGAAGCGGCGTCACGACCTGATTCCCAACCTCGTCGAAACAGCGAAGGGTTATATGCAACACGAGCGAGGAACATTCGAAGCGGTAACAAACGCACGGGCACAGGCGATGGGGGCAAAGACGGTCGCGGAGTCGGCAAAGGCGGAAGGTGCGCTGGGCGACGCTCTTAGCAAATTTATGCTGGTTGTCGAAAATTATCCCGACCTGAAGGCAAACCAGAACTTTCTGGCGTTACAGGAAGAGCTTTCGAGCACGGAGAACAAGATTGCCTTCGCCAGGCAGGCGTATAACGACCAGACGATGTTCTTCAACAACAGGATACAGATGTTCCCGTCGAATATCGTGGCTGGCGTATTCAGCTTTACCAAGCGGGATTTCTTCGAGGTTTCAGCGGCAGAAGAACGCGAAGTGCCGAAGGTTAGTTTCTAATAGAAAACACCTCCCAATAAATCCTCCTTCGCCAAAGCTTCGGCAGGACAGATTGGGGAGCTAAACACTGAAAAAGAATTTATGTGGGAACTGATACGGATAAATAAGAGGAATTCGATAATTCTTCTGGCCCTGATGGCGGTGTGCTTAGTCGGGCTTGGGGCGGTTATCGGGATGGCAATCAATGGGCCTGACGGCGGGATGCTCGGCCTGATGATAGCGACGGGAATCTGGGTGATACTTACGCTAATCAGCTTTTCGTCGGGCGACCAGATTATGCTCGCGGCAAGCAACGCTGTGCCTGTTACGCACGACGTTAATCCGCAGTTGTTTAACGTAGTCGAAGAAATGGCGATTGCGTCGGGACTGCCTATGCCCAAGGTTTATATAATCAACGACCCGGCGCCAAACGCTTTTGCAACAGGACGCAACCCCAAATCAGCATCTGTTGCGGTAACAGCAGGGTTACTCGCGAAACTCAACCGTGATGAACTGCAGGGAGTTGTGGGGCACGAAATGAGCCATATCCTGCATCGGGATATTTTATTCGTAACGCTGGCGGGCGTTATGCTGGGGTCGGTTGCGCTTTTGTCGCAGGTTTTTTTGCGAGGGATGATGTATGGCGGAGGGTCGAGGAGAAGATATTCATCCAGCGAGGGCAAAGGCGGCGGCGGAGCAATGGTGATACTGCTTATAATCGCGATTGTTGCGGCGATTCTGGCTCCGATTGTAACGCAGTTATTGTATTTCGCGTTGTCGAGACGACGGGAGTATTTAGCTGACGCAGGGTCGGCTCGGCTGACGCGATACCCGGAAGGACTTGCGAACGCGTTAGAGAAAATCGCAAACGACCACGCCCCGCAACTGGCGTCGGCCAACAAGGTAACCGCGCCAATGTTCATAGTCAACCCGTTCAAGAAAATGGGCGAGTGGAACTTGTCGGACATGACGAGCACGCACCCGCCAACATCGGAGAGGATACGGATTTTGCGGAATATGTCGCAGGGGGCGTCATTGAAGGACTATTCGGACGCGTTTGTAAATGTTACGAAAAGCAGAACCGTTATGCCGGCGTCGGCGTTAACGAAGGAAGATATCGCTCTTAGGGAAGCAAGCGAGGAGGCCAAGGAGGAACAGAAGGAAAAGCAGCTTCGCCAGGTTGGGGATATTATGCGAAAGGTAAACGGTTTTATTTTCCTGACATGCGCATGCGGAATGACGCTGAAGATACCGCCTAATTATGCCGGAACGACGGTAGAATGCCCACGGTGCCACACGGTGCATAACGTAAATAAGGCGTAATCACAACAAAACGCTAAAGGGATTTATAAAAGAAGCCGGGCCGCTGTTGCAGGAAGGCTCGGTAAGCTATGCAGCCCGGGCTTTTTACGGTATTGCTGGTTTCCCCCCAGCCGTCCCGTTCATTAATATCTACGTTTGACAAACCGGATATGTTTTTCGCCTTTTAATCAAAGTCATTATGAGTTATCCAGTAATCGCAATTATACAGCATAAAAGGCGTGTTATCGGCAAAGTAAGGCATTTAGAACGGCAAAATCAGGGTTGCCCCGACCACATCCAGGCAAACGGAGATAAAATACGCATAGATTCCTGTTTATACAGGAATGACTATTGCAATTCAATCGACTGTGATTGATTCACCGGGTTTGAGGACGGTAACTTTGCAGGCGGCCAGTTTTTTGAAGTTATCCGCGTCGGCCTGACTGCCTACGATATCGCCCCAGTGACAAGGTATTGCCTGCCTGGGTTTGAATTGTTTTGTCGCATCAGCGGCCTCGGTGGCATTCATAGTATATTTGCCTCCTACCGGCAGCAAGGCAAGGTCGATATTTTTGAGGGCTTTCATTTCGTCGGTGGCGTCTGTATCGCCGGCGTAATATATGCGTTTACCGGCGATTTCGATTACGAAACCGAGCCAGTTATTGGACCTCGGGTGGAATTCTTTGACTATGTTGTAAGCGGGAACGCCGGTGATTTTGATGCCATTGACGTCGATTGACTGGCCGGGTTTTAGTGTTTGGCCTTTGCCTTGTTTTTGTATAACATCCCCTGCGGCAACAAATTTCGTAGCCATACCGGAGACCTTTGCGATATCTTCAGCGGAATAATGGTCGTAGTGGCTGTGGCTGACGAGGACGATGGTCGCATCGTGCGGGGCATCCTTGAGTTTCCAGGGGTCGATATAAATTACATCGCTGCCGCTTGAGATTTTGAAGCTGGCGTGGCCAAACCATTGTAATTGAACAGGCATAGTGTTCTCCTTTCCTTTTTGAACGGCGGTATCCTCAGCGAAAATACTCGGGTTGGCGAAAACAATGCTGATAATAGCTGTGAATGCAATTAGTGAAATTCGCGTTCTCATAGCAATCTCCTTAAAAACATTTTTCTCAATCAAAACCCATCGATATTACGAGCAAAATACCTCAATACGCTCCCGGCGTCAAATCTAATTAAAGGCCTTTTCGCCGCCGGCGAAACGGGTGTGAACGGCTTGCAATTAAGCGATAAATTGAGTATAATAAAGAAGTTGTAACCTGGGGGCGAACCATCAGACAGCGGGATTTATCCGTTTGAGGAAACAGCCGAAAAATGGGCGAAGAATTTGACGTATTGAGCTATCAGCAGCGAGAGCCGAGGATTCATATCCTGACTTTGGACAGGGTCCTGGGCTGGGACATTTACGACCGGCTGCATAACGATAGCAGGACAAGATTCTACGAATTAGTTGTGCCCAAACAGGCAGATTGGAAGCATCGACTCGAAGAAATAGAGGCAATAGTTGACCGGACGGTTTACGCGAGGATGCTGATAATGGACGTTCGGAGAGCAACGCTGCACAAGATTCAGCAGGCATACAACAAAATTGTCGGGTACAACCGCAAGGATTTGAATCGGTTCTGTTTTACGGTGCTTATCGGGGATGGGCCTTTGAATTTATTCCAGCCGGGGAAATCGCCGGATGTTTTTGTGCCTTATCTTGCCCGTCTGAGGATGGATTATAACCCGGCGGTATTTTTCTTTGACCCGTTCATTCATTATGAGCCGGAAGAGACGGAATCGTCTATGAACGAAGAGTTTATGCTGCCGAGCAAGCCGCCTCGACGACTGGTGTCTTATTTCCCCGAGGCAGGCGTAACGGTGGACTCGGTGAGGCGGTTCTTTAGAGCGGCAGAACAAAGTGTGGCGGTAAAAAAACAGCGGCTTAAAACTCTCGCTGCTTTATATCTGAAACGTATCAGCGAACAATTCCCCCGGCACAAAGACCTTCTGCGCGGGCTTTTATCCAAAAACGGGGCACAACTGGGAAGCGAAAAGATGAACCTGTACCCGGTATTTTTTGAGGAGTGGGTTCACGAGCTGATGCAGAAGGCGGCGAATCCCCAGCAGGAATAAAAAGCCGAATCTCCCGGCTAACCCTTGATAAATCAGCGAACAGGCGATCAGCCAAATCAACGCATTACCCAAGTTTTGTTTTCGAATTTGAGCTTCTGGTCGGGACGAAATTTGGGGTCACCGGCGATCGAGTAGTTCAGCTCAAGGGTTTTGCGGAGGTAAACTTTTACGGGATTGCCATCTTTGTCTTTGTCGGAGGGATGGTCAACGGCCACGGTTTCGTTGCTGAGGCCCGTAATGAATATGCTCACGCTTTTGGCGTTGGGGTCAAAATCAGGCCAGCAGATTGCGATATCAACGGTGTTGTCCTGGCCCTGGAGGATTTTATTGCCAGCGTTTTCCATAAGCTGAAGGAACTGGTATTTGCCCTGGTGACGAGTTTTAATTTTATCAAAGAGAACAGCGGATGTTCCCTTTATGGCGGGAACAACCTGAAGGGTATCGGTAACAAGCTCGGCGGCGGGATAAAAATCGACGTCTTTACCTGACTTATTGGTAAGGGTAAGAATTGTGTACCAGTAACGCTGTGGGACAGAGCCCTCAAGGGTAATCTGCTGGGGGTTTTCAAAGCGGATGTCGAGCGTCCAGTCGCCCGGTTTCTGGACAACAGCCGGGGTCGGCGCCGCCCAACAAACGCCAAACATCGCCAGAACCAAAATGCCGATTACCAAACTTCTCATCGTTGAACCCTCATCAATACGGTAAAATATGGGTGCAGCCCATTATTGCTGCCCCTATATTATATCGTCAAACGGGCCTAAAACCAAGCAAAATCCGGGGGCGGCGTTTTGGTGTAATTGGCGTTTATTAAGGGAATAGTTAACGCGTGCGGGGCCGGTTTTCGCAGAACCAGTCGATGGTTCTTTTCAAACCTTCGTCGAAGGCCATTTGTGCCTCGAAGCCGAAGAGTTTTTTGGCACGCGAGACGTCGAGCCGGCGTCGTGGCTGGCCGTCGGGTTTAGATGAATCCCAGCGGATTTGGCCTTTGAAGCCGGTGAGTTTTACAATTTTTTCGACAAGATCTTTAATTGTTATTTCGAAGCCGGCGCCGATATTGACAGGTTCGGGACCGTTGTAGCGTTCGGCGGCAAGCAGAATACCTTCCGCGGCATCGCTGGCGTAAATGAATTCACGCGATGCGGAGCCCGTTCCCCAGCAGACGATATGGTCATCACCCGCGTCGATTGCATCGACGCATTTCTTTATAAGGGCCGGAATGACGTGGGAACTGGCGGGGTCGAAATTATCCCGCGGGCCGTAGAGATTGACGGGGACAAGGAAAATACTGTTGAAACCATATTCTGCACGATAGGACTGGGACTGGACGAGGAGCATTTTCTTGGCGAGACCGTAAGGTGCGTTTGTTTCCTCGGGGTAGCCATTCCAGATATCGTCTTCTTTGAACGGGACAGGGGTAAATTTGGGATATGAGCAAACGGTGCCGAGAGCGACGAATTTTTCGATTTTACGAAGGCGCGCCTGGTCGATGAGCTGTACGCCCATCATAAGGTTTTCGTAGAAGAATTTGCCGGGGTGCTGACGATTGGCGCCAATACCCCCTACTACGGCAGCGAGGTGGATTACAATATCTGGTTTCATATCGTCATACATCCGGAAACAATCGGGGAGATTGACGAAATTATAGTCCTCGATTTTGGGGATGAGGATATTTTCGCAGCCGCGTTTCTGAAGACCGTCAATAATGTAGCCGCCGAGAAAGCCGGCGCCGCCTGTAATCACAATTCGCTTGTTTTTGAAAAAGTCGCTCATTATTTTCTGTCGTGCTCCGCGATGATTTTTTCCTGCTGCGCGATTTTCAAATCGGCCTCGGTCATCATTTTCGCAAGCTCTTTGAAAGATACCTTCGGTTTCCAGCTGAGGACTTTGGCTGCTTTTGTCGCATCGCCTTGGAGCATGTCCACTTCGGCAGGCCTGAAATACGCGGGGTCAACCTCGATGTATTTCTGCCAGTCCATATCGAGACAGCCGAAGACCTCTTCGACGAACTCACGGACAGAGTGGGTTTCACCGGTAGCAATGACGAAATCATCGGGTTTATTCTGCTGGAGGATAAGCCACATCGCCTCGACATAATCGCCCGCATAGCCCCAGTCGCGCTTAGCGTCAAGATTACCGAGGTAGAGCTTTTCCTGAAGACCAAGTTTTATGCGAGTTGCGGCACGGGTAATTTTTCGAGTGACGAAAGTTTCACCCCGACGAGGAGATTCGTGGTTGAAGAGGATGCCATTGCAGGCGAAAAGACCATAAGCTTCGCGGTAGTTGACCGTCTGCCAGAAACTATATACCTTGGCACAACCGTAGGGACTTCTGGGGTAAAAGGGAGTTTTTTCGCTCTGCGGGGTTTCGACTACCTTGCCATACATTTCGCTGCTGGATGCCTGATAGAACCTGGGAGGATTTTTCATTGAACGAAGGGCTTCGAGCAGGCGAAGTGTCCCGAGAGCATCCGTATTGACGGTATAAACCGGCGTTTCAAAGCTTACCTTGACGTGGCTTTGCGCACCGAGGTTGTATATTTCATCGGGCTGAAGCTCATTGACTATGGTGGCGAGATTGCCACCATCGGTAAGGTCGCCATAAACAAGACGAAGATGTGGTTTTTCGTGGGGGTCTTTATACAAATGGTCGATTCTGCCCGTGTGGAATGATGAACTTCTGCGGATGATACCCCAGACCTCGTAGCCCTTTTTAAGGAGAAGTTCGGTAAGATAGGAGCCATCCTGGCCTGTAATACCCGTAACTAAAGCTTTCTTCATAAAAATCGAGCCCTTTAGACAATAAGACAAGGCATCAATACCAATCTCATATAATTAAGGATACGTCTTGAAAAATTCTCTAAGTTTTTTATTGCCTGGAAAACACTACTTCAGGGATAAATCTTCATCATATTTACCTTTGTTATTCTCCCACCAGGTTTTGGCTTCTTCGTATGACCCAAATTCCTTATCGATTAGCATACTAATGGCGGAAGTGACTTTTTCACGGAATTCGGCGTCTTTGTCCTGCAGGGCTTCTATCAAAATATCCACGGCACGGTGCCCCCCCATATTTTCCAGCATAGCAATTGAATCTTCCTTTGTATCGCCGTATGGGCACGAAATCCCCTTTTCGAGTACCTTGAATCGAACCTGTTCGTCTTTATATCTGGCTATGTCAAGAGCAACATTCCGTATATTTTCCGATTCATCCGACACCGCCGTAGCGAGCAAGTCGCCTGTCTGCGGGTCGTTAATATCTGAAAGAATGGTTACCGCCGTTTGCCTGACCTCCTCATCAGGATGCGACATCGCCTTAGCTACCACAGGCAGAACCTCCGGACTTTTACATCCCCGTACTAACTCAATCCCTGCCAGAGCCACATCGTTATCCTCATCCGCCACCGCCGTCTGAACTATTTCAATTGCGCAGGGGTCACGGTCAATCTCGCCGTCGGGCAGAAACTGCAAAATCTCAATTTTTTTCTCACTGCTGCTTGCTATGTTATATTCTTTCCGCAGAACAACTGTGGATATTCCGCCTTCACGGGGCGCAGCGGTCTGATTTGTATCCGGCGATGGCAAAATGGGGGATTTGGGTGATTGAGGCAACTTATCTACTGATGAAGAGGTGTTAGCGTCATTCTTGGCAGGATGAGATTTCCCGGCACTTGGTTTACCTTTTTTTGACGAACAGCCGATAATAATACATATAATGGAAAGAGAAACAAGAAGGATGCAAACTGCTGAAACGGAAAATCCATACTGCTTTTTTGCTTCGACCATAAAAATATTCCTTGATAATTAACCGGTTTTAAATTAGGTTTCAATCAACGAGCTTTATGCTTTGTTTTAAGAACGCTGAGACAAAGTATAGGCGCTTTTGAAAATTTTGCAAAAAAATAATAAAATTTTGTTGATTGTGCCGTAAAGCTCGGTCATTATATACCGCGAAGAAGTTTTATAGACAAGGTGATAATACTGATAAGGGCGTTTCCTTTGAAATTGCACAACAAGTTAGGGTTGTGATTAAGATTGGAGAATAACTCTTATATTGTGGATATAAATGTTTGCGTATAATTTCCTTTTTTCGGTCGGCGGAAAAAGGTTATTATACGCAAAAAGGAAATAAAGGATGGGAAGGTATTAAAGGTGTTATAAGAAAGGAGATTTGCGGATGGAAAAGCCATTAGACGGCCATTAGAAATTCGAAGAGGATATTTTAGGAATTAAAAACGTATTCAAGATGGAAAAGTTATTCGAAAGGAGAATTAAGATGAGAAAGTTGTTAGTATTAGTTTTTGTGGCAGTTTTTGTGGCGATGATGTGTGTCCCCAGTTATGGCAACAACACTCTTGTTTACAAAACTACCCAAAAGACCTCGGATTTTAGCAGCGGCGCAATTGTGGCGCAAACACTGAACGGCTACTTAGTGCTCGTTGTCACTGATACTCAAGACGTCTGCGATGCACAACAGTTGACCTATCAGGGTGTTAAGGCCGCGGATAAAACGCAAACAACAGTAAACGTAACGTTTGATTTTACTTCCGAGACCGGCTACTTAGTTGCTCATTATGTGAGCGGCAATAACGAAGCAGTGCTGGCTGGAAAAACTGCTGATGGAGGAGCTGTTGGTCTCACCGGTAAAACTGTCGCGAAAACCCTGAACGGCTCCATACTTGTCGGCGAATTGGGCTTTGGCGCTATGACTGCGACATTGGACCCTAAGTGGACGAAATCTGAAGCGGGCAAGGATGTTCCCGATGCCGTTAATGACATCTCCGAGTCTCTGACAAAATACACCGTTATCGCAGATACCACTCCACCTACACCAAACCCAATGACGTGGGCAAGTGTACCTGCGGCACTAAGCGACACTCAAATTACAATGACCGCAACAACCGCAACCGATGCTGCCTCTCCTCCTGTACAATACTCCTTTGTAAATAGTACCAATACCAGTCACAACAGCGGCTGGATAACCTCTGCGACCTGGACAGACAGCGGCCTTACTCCTGATACTAATTACACATACACTGTAACGGCCGAGGATAGCGCGGCTGTGCCGAATTTAACCGACCCATCAGCCAGTGCAACCGCAAGAACCAACAAAACAGCGACCACCACCTCGCCTACTCCAAATCCAATGACGTGGGCAAGTGTACCTGCGGCGATAAGTAGCACTCAAATTACAATGACCGCGACAACCGCAACTGAGCCCAACGCTCCTCCTGTACAGTACTACTTTACAAATATGCAGGATCCCAATAATCACAACAGCGGCTGGATACTCACACCGACCTACGTAGACAGCAACCTTACTCCTAGTAAGAGGTATGACTACAATGTAATGGCCCGGGATGACGCTTTGGTGCCGAATGTAACGGCTGCATCAGTCGAGGCAAACGCAACTACTCTAGTGGATACAACCCCACCGGCAGGGCTGGTTTTCTCGATACCCCCTTATGCCACAAGCCCCACCTCAATTACTATGCAGGCACACGCGACCGATCCTTGTGGTGTCATGTATCGATTCCGGTACAGCACAGGTGGATTAGTTGTGTGCAGGGGTTGGCTCGCCGATGGAAACTTCACGGATGGAAATTGCACTCAAAATAACACATATAGCTACCAGGTCCAGGCAGAAGATGCCTGTAGCAATACAACCGCCTGGTCCGCTGCTTTAGGAGCAACAACTCCGCTAACCATCCAGACACAGATAAACATCGCCGTTGCCACCCGTGGTGGTTCTCCTTACGCACCTACAACTGTTACCATCCCGGCAGGAACGTATAACGAAGACCCTTGTCTCCCTGAGCCCAATATTACGCTTAACTCGGCGAGCGGCTCTGCTTCTACGATTATTCAACTTGTACCTCCTGAAGCTAATGGTATAAGCATCCTTTCCCCTGGCTGCACAATCGGTGGCTCGGCAGGACAGGGCTTCGCCATTAAGGGCAGCACCACTACCGGCACCGTCGCCCTAATCGGCGCAAATCAAAATAACACGGTGGTCTCTTACTGCGACCTCAACAACGTCGGTATTGCGAGAATGGGTGTGAGAATAGACGCTGCCAATGGGGTTACAATTGCGAATAACACCTTTGAGAATGACGCTAATGGTGTTTATCTTGGTCCTGGATTCGCAAACGGAACAACAGTAGCAACAGTCAGGAACATATCTATCACCAACAACACGTTCACCAAGGTGGTAACAGCGGATGTCAACTTCGTGAAATTCGCACAGTCCGATGCCTGCAGCGTAACTATCTCCGGTAACACTGCGGACCACGGCATGTCTGTTGTGGTCGGACCTAATGAGACCAATTTGATTAACGTGACTATCTCCAACAACACCTTCAGTCGCGGTGGAATTCTTGTATCTGAAATCGCTCCCGCTCTCGGCACCGACGGTAATGACAATTACCGTCTGCAGAGCATGACCATCAGCGGCAATACGTTCTCGGCTGGAAGCCAGGATGCCGCACTCGCGATTGACGCTATCGGCAGAACCACTGACGTCAATTGGCCTGGTTTACTGTTTAGAGGTAACACAATCCTGCGGACCCCGGGCGGCGCCATCGCTACCGTCTATAACAACATCGGATCAACAACTTTGAACGCCCAGCATAACTATTGGGGCGATGCCACTGGTCCAATTGGTGTTGGTTCTGTTCTTTGCGGCACCACCGGCGCTTCGGTATTAGTTGCCGATGCTAACGCTAACCCGTTCTGGACAAATGCTGCTATGACGATTGACGCCAATTGCCCGGCTCCTTAGTTGTAACAACTCTTGATTAGAAGTTTTTCAGGCGACCCCGCCTCTTCACGAGGCGGGGTCGCTTTTTCTATGGGCGCCGATTGTCAAAAATACGAAATTGTTGTTTATTGCATTTTGCCTACAATCTTGTTATCATATCCGCCGACAGCCGTTATTGTTTAGGAATCAAAAATGAAAGCCAATCCAGCCAAGGAAGTGCAGCTTTTAAGCGATATAGCAAAGGGGCTTGCGGAATCATTGGACCTGAAGCAGACGCTGCGCTCGATTCTGCAGTCGCTGGACACTTACCTGAAGCTGCAACGCGGGACAATCACCCTGCTGAACCCGGACACCGAAACCATAAATATCGAGATAGCCCACGGCCTGAGCGAAAAGTCGAAAAAAAAGGGAATATACCGGATGGGCGAGGGTATAACCGGAACAGTTGTGCAAACCGGCAAAGAAATCATCGTGCCTGATATATCCAAAGACCCGCGCTTCGTCCACAAAACAGGGGCAAGAGACACAACAAAAGGCAGGCCGATAACGTTCTTCTGTGTTCCCATCAAGCTCGAAGGCAAAACCATCGGAGCTCTCAGCGTGGACCGCCAGACCGAAAAAAATAATGATTTTGAAAGCCACATCCGGCTGCTCAATATCATTTCCACTATGATTGCCCAGGCGGTAAAGCTGAACAAGCTGGTGGAATCCGAACAAAGACAGCTCCGCGACGAAAACGTCCGGCTTCGACAGGAATTAAAGACGCGATTCAACGTTCAAAATATGGTAGGAAGCTCCAACGCAATGCAGCAGGTGTACCGGCTCGTCGAACAGGTGGCCGACAGCAACGCGACCGTTCTGATTCGCGGCGAGAGCGGCACAGGCAAGGACCTCGTGGCCCACGCCATTCACTATAACAGCCCGAGGGCGGAAAAGCCCTTTATCAAGGTCAACTGCACCGCCCTGCCAGAAACACTGCTCGAAAGCGAATTGTTCGGGCACGAAAAAGGAGCTTTTACAGGCGCGACGGAACTCAAAACAGGCAGATTCGAAAGGGCGCACGGCGGTACTATATTCTTAGATGAAATAGGCGATTTCCCCATCAATCTGCAGATCAAATTATTGCGGGTGATTCAATTCAAGGAATTCGAGCGGCTTGGCGGCAACGAAACAATCAAATCAAACGTTCGGATTATCGTCGCCACAAACAAAAACCTTGAACAGCAGATAAAAGAAGGCATCTTCCGCGAGGACTTGTATTACCGGGTAAACGTTTTCCCGATTTACCTGCCGCCTTTGAGAGAACGCAAAGATGATATAATGCAGTTGGCGGACCATTTCCTTGAGAAATACGCCGCGGAGAACAAAAAGAACATAACCCGCATTTCAACACCTGCAATAGAAATGCTGACGAGCTACCACTGGCCGGGCAACATCAGGGAGCTGGAAAATTGCATCGAGAGAGCGGTGCTGCTCTGCGATGAAGATGTAATACGCTCGGAGCATCTGCCTCCTTCGCTTCAAATGATAAAAAAGAGCGAGCAAGTCGCCGGGCACTCTTTGGCCGAGATAATCGCCAACAAAGAGCGAGAGCTTATCATCGACGCGCTGAAGAAATCCGGCGGCCAGCAGAGAAAGGCCGCCCAGGAGCTTGGCCTAACCGAACGAATCCTCGGCTACAAAATAAAGACGTACGCCATTTACCCGAAACTGCTTTCCTGATACGCCATTTGGCTACATTTTTGTAGTCGATATTAGGCACATTTACATTTTTGTATAAATCACCCCTACGATAGACCCCGCGACAAAACAATCGTAACGACAGCAAAATAAAGGAGTTATGTAATGCGCAAGCAACTCTTCCTGTTTCTGGCACAGTTATTGCTTATCTGATATGCGGCCCAAGCCCACTGTGCGAAAAACTAACGAACATTATTTTAGGTGGTTTTTGAAAGGAGAAAAAAGTGAAGTCGTTAAGAACTGGTAGTGTTGTATTGGGGCTCGCGTTGATTACATTTGCGGCGGGAACAGCGGCAGCCGACGACAAGGTTGTTACATATGGGGTTTCCTTGGATTACTTCAGCAAGTATATCTGGCGAGGCCAGAACGTTGACAACAGCAGCGTGCTGCAGCCAACCATCTCCGCAAGTGCCTATGGCTTTACCGGCTCAATCTGGGGCAACCTTGACATGACAAACAGGTCCAAGACCGCCCCCGACAACGCCGGGGGGTTCAGCGAATACGACTTGACACTCGATTACACCAATACGATTCCGGGTATTGATTGGTTAAGCGGCTCGGTTGGCACAATTTACTATCAGTTCCCGAGCACTGAGCTTCATCCAACAACTGAAATTTACGGCGGCTTCAGTTTGCCCAAAGTACCTTTGACGCCTTCGTTCAAGTGGTTTCGCGACATCCAGGAAATCCACGGCAGTTATTTCCAGTACAGCATCGGGCAAACCTTCGATAAGATTTACGTAATGAACGAGAATTGCTATTGCGGCTTACTTTTAGGCGCAAGCTATGGCTGGGCCAACGCGGCTTATGACAGGGGCTACTTCGGCGTAAACAGCGGCCAGTCAAACGACCTTACGCTTACGGCGGGACTGCCCTTCAATGTCTATACGTGGACGATTAAACCAAGCCTCAACTACTCGACAATGCTCGGCAACTCGATACGGGAAGCCACGAACAAGAGCGACAACTTCTGGGCAGGATTAGGAATATCAACTTCGTTTTAAAACGGAATAAAACCGATTGAATTATTAAAGGCAAAAATGCGATTTGTGGAAATTGTCGATGTGTTTTGAATATTGACTATCCGTAGTGTTTACTAAAGGAGAAACAAATTATGTCTACAAGCATAACGATTGAAAATGGGATTGAAACTGGTGCGGCTACTGCGAGCGCCGGGGTCGGGAAAATAGCAGCCGAACCCCAAATAAAAGCCACGCTGGGCTTGTTTGGCGCCACCGCAAACGCTATGGCGCTAATTGCCCCGGGGGCGTTCCTGTGGATTACATATCAGCTCCAGGCCGCCGCCACCTCCCCAAGCGGGGCTTCGGTTGCAAGCGATATCTGGTCGGGGATAGTGGTTGCATTAGGCCTTTGCTTTCTTACCGCTATTTCCTACTCGGAGCTTGCCAAGATATATCCCGAAGCGGGTTTTGCAAGCGTTACCTATTTCGCGGAGAAGGCATTTCTTGACAGCCAGAACCTGAAAAGAGGAACGCCTACCTCCCTGGCCCGTATGTCAAAAATAGTTACCGGATGGGCCGCCCACCTTTTCTACTGGGTATATCCAGGCGTTATGGTGGCTATGATGGCCAACCTGATTGGTTATCTCTACACGGCGTTCAGCGGAAATACGCTGTCAGTAGAGATGCTGGTTATAATTGCCGCGGTATTTGCTTTCGCCACAGGATACATAGCATATCGCGGCGTAACCGGCTCAACGATAACCGCAATCTGGATTAACATCATACAGCTCGTTACCCTGGTTGTTTTCACCGCCCTGGCCATTTATTACCGTTTCTCGAATCCCCAGGCGGCAACAACATGGTCTTTCAGCGGCGCCTGGGACGTCATCCGTCCACATACGCTTAACGGCGTCCTGATTCAATCGACCCTCGCTATTTTGATACTGGTCGGTTTTGAAAGCTGCACCGCCCTGGCCGCTGAGGTAAAGAACCCTAAATCCACGATTCCAAAGGCCATTATCCTGTCCTTGGTAATTCAGGGATTGTTTGCGTATCTGCTGGAGTATTTCGGCGCAGGTTATATGATAAATGAAAAGCTAACGTTTACCGCTGCCGGGCAAACAGCAGCAGTAACCGGAATGGCTGCCGCCGCCGGCTCAAGCGCTCCTATCGGGGACCTCGCGCAAATCCTCGGCAACAGTTTGTTTCATGGTCTCGGCTTTGGCCTGATGATTACTATGGCCGTAACCGTGGCAATCGCCGTAATCGGCACGACTTTAAGCTGTATGAACACGGCCGTCCGCGTCACCTGCGGAATGGGAGAAGACCTTGAATTACCGAAATTCCTCAGCTTTATAAGCAAACACGGCACCCCTCATACAGCTTTGTGGACGCTGGTAATTGTTTCCTGCATAATCGCCGCCATAGGGGTCCGTTCAGTAGTCGGTCTTACGGGAATTACGCTCGCCTCGAACTTCGGCACTTTTGTCCTCTATGGTTTGACCTGTGTATGGACAATTGTCGCTTTCAAAAAGAGAGCCGATTTCAAACTCCCGAAACACTGGATTATTCCAGTCCTCGGGGTGATTGCAAACCTCATTATGCTGGCGGCGATAATTTACCTGTATGCCATCGGCAACGCCGATTCGAAAACGGAGGCAAAGATTTGCTTCTATATGTGCGGCGCCTGGGCCATTGCGAGCTTTCTGTACGTCGCCGTCGGCACAGTGAGCAAAACCTACGACTTGAAGATGATATCGGTCGTCATCCGTCCTGAACGGCTTAACATCCTCGCCGAGGTCCTTAAAGACGAAGAGCTTCTTATGGGAATGACGGTAACTAAAGTCAAAGGTTTCGGCAGACAAAGAGGTCATATAGATGTGGATGATGAGAACTCCGACATAAATATGACGTATTTTGTTCCGAAAGACCGGGTCGATATATTAGTCAAAAAGTGGGATGTGCCGTACGTAATGAAAATAATAAGAGAAGTTTTATACACCGGCGAAGCCGGCGATGGAAAAATCTTTGTGATGGACGCGTCGGAAGCAATGCGAATTCGAACCGGAGAAAAAGGCGTGTCTGCGATTTAGCAAAGATTGATACCGCTCTGAATATTGAAGGTTTTTGTATAGAGCCGTTAAGAAAGGAACATAAAAATGAAGAGAATTGAAGCTATAGTTCGACCCGCCAAGGTCGCTGAAATATGTGCCGTTCTGGAAAAAGTTGAATATCCGGGCCTTATGATTACTGAAATCGAAGGGCACGGTAAACAAAAAGGCCTCCAACAGGAAGTCCGTGGTAAAACTTATAAAGTCGGGCTGATGACCAAGGCAAGAATCGAAGTGGTGGTCAAAGACAGCGATACCGAGAAAATTGTCAAGGCCATACAAGACACGGCTTTTACCGGCAAGCCAGGCGATGGCAAGATATTTATCTCGCCCGTTGATGATGCCGTAAGAATTCGCACGGGAGAACGCGGCGACTCCGCGATAAAATAACAGGACCCCATAAGGACCGTCCTGGTATAAATGGGCTTCGTTCCACGGCTGGCGGAGCCCATACTTTTAACGCCTAAAATGACATAAATGTAAAAATATCAAGTTAGATATACAAAAATGTAACTGTGCTCTTTGGCAATTTAATACTTTCAGCAAGCGTAACCGCGGCTTTTACAAGGCCTTATGTAAAAACGGCCACCAAAAAGGCATTCTGGCACAAGGTTTGCGAAGAATACTATAGACAGCCGTAATTAAGAATACTATAGACAGCCGTATTGGTGGACAACTAATTATCAATTTTTACAAGGAGTAAAAAGCCGTGAAAAGAATACTTATATCAACAATACTCATCTTGCTGAGTGCGGGAACTGCATTTTGTGATACTGCAGCGCCCGCGTCGAGCGCGACGCTAACCGCGGCAGTTGCGGCTCCGGTGCCGAAAATTGACACGGGAGACACCTCGTGGGTGCTTATAAGCACTGCACTTGTAATGCTTATGACACCGGGCCTAGCGTTTTTCTACGGCGGGCTGGTCCGACGTAAAAATATGCTCTCCGTACTGATGCAATGCCTGATGATACTGTGCCTGATTAGTTTGCAATGGGTGCTCTTCGGTTACAGCTTGTCTTTTGGCCCCGACCACCGTTCACTTATAGGCGGGCTTGACTGGTCTTTCCTGAAGAACGTGGGGCTTGCTCCAAACGCCGATTACGCACCGACAATTCCGCACCAACTATTTATGATGTTCCAAATGATGTTCGCCGTGATAACGCCGGCTTTGATTGTCGGCGCGTTCGCGGAACGGATGAAATTCTCGGCGTTGTGTGTTTTTATGCTGTTATGGGCGACAATCGTATATGACCCCGTTGCACACTGGGTATGGGGAGTTGGCGGATTCATAAGAAACTGGGGCGCGCTTGATTTTGCCGGCGGAACCGTGGTGCATATCAACGCGGGTATGACCGCTCTTGCGGCGGCACTTGTTCTTGGCCGACGTCAAGGATATCCAAATGGAATATCTCCTCCTCATAATCTGCCCTTTGCAGTGCTGGGAGCGGCGTTACTGTGGTTTGGCTGGTTCGGCTTCAATGCCGGCAGCGCATTGGGAGCTGGTGGTCTGGCAGTCAGCGCATTTACCGCGACCCATGTTGCCACCGCGGCAGCAGGCGTGTCCTGGGCAATTCTTGACTGGTTTAAACACAAAAAGCCCACGACGCTTGGTCTGATTACCGGCGCAGTGGCCGGCCTTGTAGCAATAACTCCCGCTTCCGGATTCGTCAATCCGATGGGCGCAATATGGATTGGTATAGGCGCCGGGGTAATTCCATGGTTTGCCGTGACGTATTTCAAAAACCTGCTTGGCTATGACGATACGCTCGATGCCTTCGGCGTCCACGGCGTAGGCGGTATGTGGGGAGCAATAGCAACCGGCATCTTTGCCACAAAAACGGTAAATCCCGCCGGGGCCGACGGTTTGCTCTACGGGAATCCCGCTCAATTCCTGATACAAGTCAAAGCCGTGCTTGTTACAGCAGTTTATTCTTTTGTTGTTGGAATAGTGCTGCTTAAAGCTGTGGATATCGTAATGAAATTGCGTGTAACCGAACACGAAGAACGGGTCGGTCTGGACTTAACGCAACACCGTGAAGCAGCATATACCATTATTGACTAAGAGAAAGGAATAAACCAATGAAATACATAATCGCGGTAATTCAGCCGGACCGACTTGACGAAGTGCTCAAACGCCTGACGGAAAAAGAGATTCACTTAGTCACAGTATCGAACGTTGTCGGCCGGGGCAGACAAAAAGGTATAGCGGAAGTTTACCGGGGCCACAAGGAACAGGGCAGCTTGCTGAGAAAGGTTAAAATTGAGATAGCGGTGAACGAGGCGTTCGTCCAGCCGGCAATCGAAGCAGTCATCGGCGGCGCAAGAACAGAACAAATCGGCGACGGCAAGATATTCGTGCTCGACCTGCCTGAATGTATCCGTATTAGAACGGGCGAAAAAGGCAATGAGGCAATCGGGTAACAGGGTAAACGAAAAGACGGGGTGCCCACAGGGCGCCCTTGCCTGAGAGGGCTCTGTGCACGGCTGCCAGAGCCCCCATTTTAACATCAAAAGTGACAAAAATGTAAAAAATATTTTGGAAAATTACAATAATGTAAATTTGCTCTTTGATAACTCCCTGCTTTTAATGAGCATAACTGTTGTTATTACAAGACGTTACGTGAAAAAAGACCCTTAAGAGGTGTGCTGGCATAAGGTTTGCGTAAGGTTGAGCGCAGCCGTAGTATGTCAACAAATTTGAAGTTTGTGTTCATTTAAGAGCACCGAACGAGTGTGAAACCGCAGGATTAGTTTCCCGCGGAGCTCGCCGGCTGTCGGTTTTTTTCTGGCTTACCGCATACAGAAGCCGGGTGTGATTACGAACCGACACAAAAGGAGCAAAGAGAAATGAGAACAACTCTGGCTATAGCGGTGGTCATTTTATTGACTGCCGGGACAGGGATTTGTGAGACACAGCAGTTAGTTAACGCTGGTTCTTTGACAAGTCAAAATTCGACAATCGACACAGGTGATACGGCATGGGTATTGATAAGCGCAGCGCTTGTTATGCTTATGACGCCGGGACTGGCGTTTTTCTACGGCGGACTTGTCCGACGCAAGAATATGCTGTCGGTCCTGATGCAGTGCTTCATGGCCCTGTGCATAATAAGCATCCAATGGGTCGTATGCGGATACAGCTTGTCGTTCGGGCCGGACAAGCACGGCATAATAGGCGGGCTGGACTGGAGTTTTCTGAATGGCGTTGGTATGACGCCAAATGCCGCTTATGCACCAACTATCCCGCACGAGGTGTTTATGATGTTCCAGATGATGTTCGCGGTGATAACGCCTGCGTTAATCATCGGGGCATTCGCGGAAAGAATGAAATTCTCGGCGTTTGTGATTTTCATCCTGCTCTGGGCGACAATCGTGTATAACCCGATTACGCACTGGCTCTGGGGCAACGGCGGTTTCCTGAAGAACATGGGCGCACTGGACTTTGCCGGCGGCGCAGTGGTTCACATTAACGCAGGCATGACGGCACTGGCGGCTGCCCTGATACTGGGGAAACGACAGGGTTATCCCGCCGGTATATCTCCTCCGCACAATTTGCCGTTTGCGGCGCTTGGCGCGGGATTGCTTTGGTTCGGGTGGTTCGGCTTTAACGCGGGCAGCGCACTGAAGGCATCGGGACTTGCGGGCAACGCTTTTGCCGTTACGCATATAGCAGGCGCAGTCGCGGGCGTAACGTGGTCCGTGCTTGACTGGCTCAGGTATAAAAAACCCACGACCCTGGGAATGATAACCGGTGCGGTGGCGGGTCTGGCGGCTGTAACGCCGGCATCCGGATACGTCACACCCATCGGAGCAATCTGTATCGGTATAGGGGCCGGGGTATTTCCGTGGCTGGTAGTAACCTGTCTTAAAACCAAACTCGGTTACGACGACTCACTGGACGCCTTTGGCGTTCACGGAATCGGCGGAATCTGGGGCGTGATTGCAACGGGGCTGTGGGCCACAAAAACAATCAATCCCGACGGAGCCGATGGTTTATTTTACGGCAACCCGGTACAATTATGGATTCAGTTAAAGGTCGTGCTTGTCACGGCGGTTTACTCCTTCGTAATTGGTTTTGTGCTTCTGAAGTTTGTGGACGTGGTAATCAAACTGAGAGTAAGTGAGCACGAAGAACGCGTCGGCCTGGACTTGACACAACATCGAGAGGCCGCCTATACTTTAATCGATTAAGCGAGAAAGGACGAGGTAAATGAAATACATAATCGCTGTGATTCAGCCGGACCGACTTGATGAAGTGCTTAAAAGATTAGAGGAAAAAGAAATCCACCTTGTAACGGTGTCGAATGTTGTGGGCCGAGGCAGACAAAAAGGCGTAGCAGAGGTCTACCGAGGCCATAAAGAACAGGGCAGTTTATTGAGAAAGGTAAAGTTGGAGGTAGCAGTAAACGATACCTTTGTCGAGCCGACGATAAAAGCAGTCATTGATGGCGCAAGAACAGGGCAAATCGGCGACGGCAAGATATTCGTGCTCGACCTGCCCGAATGTATTCGTATCAGAACGGGTGAAAAAGGAAATTCGGCAATAGGATAAAAAACAATCCGCTCGTAGCGGGAAAAATATTAGCAACCCAATTTTATTAGAGAGGTGGAAAAATGACTCCAAAAGAATTCTTTGATTTTGCAAAAAAGAACAATGCCAAGATGGCGGACTTGAAGTTCGTCGATCTTCTTGGCACCTGGCAGCACTGTACCTTCCCAATCGAGTTCCTGGATGAAAAGGCATTTGAGGAAGGGCTTGGTTTCGACGGTTCATCAATCCGCGGCTGGAAACCAATTCATCAGTCGGATATGATGGCGGTTCCGGACCTGGATACCGTGGTTATGGACTCCTTCTTCGCTAAGCCGACGGTGAGCGTCCTTACGGACATCATCGACCCCATCACACGCGAAGAATACAATCGTGACCCGCGAAATATAGCTAAGAAAGCGGCTGAATTCGCGAAAAAGACCGGTTTGGCGGATACCGCATATTACGGCCCTGAGCCGGAATTCTTTATCTTCGACGAAGTTCGATATGAGCAGAATCAGCATACCGGAATGTATTCAATCGATTCGGTGGAAGGTAACTGGAACACTGCCCGTTTCGAAGAACCCAACCTCGGATACAAACCGTCGTATAAAGGCGGCTATTTCCCTGTAAGCCCGACCGACACCCAGCAGGATATCCGTGGCGAAATGGTCGAGGAAATGCAGAAGGTCGGTATTGTGGTCGAGAAACACCACCATGAAGTCGCAACAGGGGGCCAGGCCGAAATTGACATGCTTTACGCACCATTAGTCAAACAGGCCGACCAGCTTATGTGGTATAAATACATCGTCAAGAACGTAGCCAAACGCCACGGCAAGACGGCGACGTTTATGCCCAAACCGATATTCCAGGACAACGGTTCCGGGATGCACACGCACTTCTCGCTCTGGAAGAAAGGCGTCAACCTCTTCGCCGGAAAAGGCTATGCGGGTCTGTCTGACCTTGCTTTACACGCAATTGCCGGGCTTATCACCCATGCTCCGGCCATCATAGCTTTCGGGGCACCGACTACAAATTCATATCGCCGGCTCGTTCCGGGCTTTGAGGCGCCGGTAAATCTTTGTATGTCGGCACGCAACAGGTCAGCCGCCTGCCGTATCCCGATGTACTCACCGAATCCGAAGGCAAAACGCGTTGAGTTCCGTTGCCCGGACCCGAGCTGCAACGGCTATCTCACTTTCGCCGCGATGCTTATGGCAGCCAACGACGGCATCAAACGCAAGCTCGACCCCGGCAAACCGATGGACGTGGACGTGTACGAGCTTTCCTCGGAAGAGTTGTCCAAAACCAAGCAGGCGCCAGGCTCCCTCGAAGAAGCGATGAATGCGCTCGAAAAGGACCATAAGTTCCTCACCGAGGGCGATGTCTTTACCGAAGACCTTATCGAGACATGGATTCAGTGGAAACGGGAAAAGGAGATAGACGAGATAGCATTGAGACCGCATCCGCATGAGTTCCATCTCTATTACGATGCGTAGTAGTCACTGTTAATTTTTACCGCAGAGAACGCGGAGCACGCAGAGATTGAATTATGTTTTTTCTCAGCGGTCTCAGCGTGCTCAGCGGTGAATGATGTTAGTTTCATTTTTGGGCGAAGCTGCACGAATGGTCGTGCAGTGGGCATTGGGTTGCGGGTGAGGCCTGCTCATGTAATCCCTTAGGGACCAAACGAGTCGGGCCTCACCCCATTTTATGTAAACAAGCATAAGATATTCTGGAAGTAATATCAATATCTCTTATGGGTTATATTACCCGAATAGAGAGGATTTGCAATCTCGCCGGACGTATAATAAGATGTGCATTCTTCACTTGTGCGAGAAGGATTAGTGAGCCGGCAAACATACAGCGAGACAGACAATGCATAAGGAAATAATGAGACAAAAAGACCAGGGACTTTACGAAGTCCGGCGTGAGCACGATGCCTGCGGCATAGGGGCCGTCGTTAACATAGACGGAGCAAAAGACCATTCGATAATCGAATACGGCAAAGAAATACTGATAAACCTGCATCATCGCGGCGCAGCAGGCGCAGACGAAATGACAGGCGACGGAGCGGGTATTATGTTTCAGATTCCGCACGAGTTTTTCGCGGAAGAATGCTCCCAACTCGGTTTTACTTTGCCTGAGCCGGCATTCTACGCAGTGGGAATGGTCTTCGGCTCGAAAAACGCCGAAATCCGCAAACAATGCGACCAGATTCTCGAATCAGCCATTAGTCACCACTGTATGAAAGTGATAGGTTGGCGGAATGTTCCAACTGTCAACAACTGCCTCGGTGAAATCGCGATTGCCGCGGAGCCATCGATAAGACAGGTATTCGTTTACGGAGTAGATTCGCAGAGCGACCTGTTTGAACGCCGGCTTTATATGGCCAGACGCAGGGCCGAACGGATTGTGCGTGAGAAACTGGGCAAGGCGAGTGAGGATTTTTACATAACCTCGTTATCCGGCAGGACAATCTGCTACAAAGGTATGTTTATGGCGAAGCAGTTGTTCGCGTATTATCCGGACCTAGCCGACAAACGAGTTAAATCCGCCCTTGCGATAGTTCACCAGCGATACAGCACAAATACTTTCCCTAATTGGCGATTGGCGCAGCCATTTCGTTGCGTAGCACATAACGGCGAAATCAATACGCTCAGCGGAAACCGTAATTATATGCGCGCCCGCGAAACGACAATGGCAAGCGAGGCATTTGGCGACGAAATAGGCGACCTGCTGCCTGTTCTGCCTGAGGATACGAGCGATTCGGGATGTTTTGACGCGGCACTGGAGCTTTTAGTGCGTGCCGGGCGAAGTATGCCGCACGCGATGATGATGATGATACCGGAGGCGTTCGGGCCAAAATATCACATCAGCACCGACAAGCGTGCGTTCTACGAATATCACTCCTCGATAATGGAGCCGTGGGATGGCCCCGCGGCAATGGTATTTACCGATGGAAGGTTCATAGGAGGCACACTGGACCGCAATGGGTTAAGACCATGCAGGTATTTAGTTACAACCGACGGCCTGGCGGTAATAGCAAGCGAAGCGGGCGTGGTAGAGTTCCCGCCGGAAAAGATAATCAGGAAGGGCCGGTTGCGACCGGGAAATATGTTCTTAGTCGATACGGTCGAAGGCCGGATAATCACCGACAACGAAATAAAGAGCAAAATCGCGAGACGCAGACCATACCGGCGATGGCTTGAGGAAAACCGGATTGAGCTGCGAGGGCTGTTCGATACTCCTGAGCTTATCAGCAGCGACACAGAAAAAACGCTGCGAAAGATGCGGGCGTTCGGCTACACCAGCGAAGAGCTGAAGATGATTTTGACGCCGATGGCGGTAAACGGGCAGGAGCCGGTCGGCTCGATGGGTAACGACACACCACTGGCGGTGTTGTCGGACAAACCGAAACTGCTGTTCAACTATTTCAAGCAGTTATTCGCCCAGGTTACAAACCCCGCGATAGACCCCCTTCGGGAAGGGCTTGTGATGAGCTTAATGTCGTTCGTCGGCAAAAAGCAAAACTTCCTCGAAGAAAGCCCTGAACACTGCCGGCAGTTGAAACTGCCGCACCCGATTCTTACCAACGAGGACATCGAACGGTTGCGGGCGGTAAAAAGAGAGGACTTCCGCGTCGCGACAATACACGCCGTATTTGACATAGACGAGCCGGACGCAGGTGAGAGCTTGCGAAAGGCGCTCGATACGCTGGTGGATGACGCCGAGAAGGCGATTCGTAATGGGGTATCGCTGGTAATCATAAGCGACCGCAATATCTCGCAGGATAAGGCGGCGATACCGTCGCTTCTGGCAACCGGGGCGGTTCATCACGGGCTGCTTGGCCGGGGTCTGCGAGGCGAAGCAGGATTGATTATCGAGACAGGTGAACCAAGAGAGGTAATGCATTTTTGCCTGTTATGCGGCTACGGCGCAAACGCGATAAATCCTTATCTGGCGTTCGAAACACTATTCGAACTCAGGCGACAGGGACACCTGCCAGCGAAAATGGAGCTGACGCAAATTGCGGATAATTACATTGCCGCGGTCAAAAAAGGCATTCTCAAAGTAATGAGCAAAATGGGAATATCGACGCTGCGAAGCTACACAGGCGCCCAATTATTCGAGGCAATCGGGTTGAACCGCGACGTAATAGATAAATATCTCACAGGGACAAGCTCCCGCGTCGGCGGCATAGGGCTTGATGAGATTGCCAGCGAGGCGATATCTCGCCATAAAGCGGCTTTCGAAGAGCATCCTGCCGGGACGCCAGCACTGGAGCTTGGCGGAGAATATCTGTTCAGGCATACCGGCGAAAGGCATACGTGGAACCCCGTTACCGTTTCGCGTTTACAACAGGCGGTGCGGAGCAATAATCCGAAGTTATACGGCGAATTTGCGCAGGCGGTCAACGAGCAGGCGGAAAAACTATGCACGCTGCGGGGACTGTTTGAGTTTGAGCCGGGAAAATCAGTGCCGATTGAGGAAGTTGAGCCGGCAAGTGAAATCGTAAAAAGATTCTGCACAGGCGCGATGAGTCACGGCTCAATAAGCAAAGAAACGCACGAGTGTTTGGCAATAGCGATGAACCGCATCGGCGCGATGAGCAACACGGGCGAAGGCGGCGAAGACCCGGCGAGATACACACCTGAGCCAAACGGCGATTCGAAAAACTGCGGGATTAAACAGGTGGCAAGCGGAAGGTTCGGCGTAACGATAAATTATTTATCGCACGCAAAAGAATTGCAGATAAAAATTGCCCAGGGGGCGAAACCGGGCGAGGGCGGGCAACTGCCGGGGCATAAAGTTACCGAAGAAATCGCCCGGCTGCGTTACTCAACTGTCGGAGTTACGCTGATAAGCCCTCCCCCTCACCACGATATTTATTCGATTGAGGATTTGGCGCAGCTTATTTACGACCTCAAATGCAGCAACCCCGGCGTGCGGGTGTCGGTAAAATTGGTTGCGGAAGTCGGCGTGGGGACAATCGCCGCGGGCGTCGCAAAAGCAAATGCCGACGAGGTTCTCATCAGCGGGCACGATGGCGGAACAGGGGCAAGCCCGCTTTCTTCCATAAAGCACGCGGGCATCCCGTGGGAACTTGGCTTGGCGGAAACACAGCAGGTGCTCGTGATGAACCGGCTGCGGGACAGAATCAGGGTGCAGGCGGACGGGCAAATGAAAACCGGGCGAGATGTTGTCGTTGGCGCCTTACTCGGCGCGGAGCGTTTCGGGTTTGGAACGGCTGCGCTGGTAACACTCGGCTGCACGCTGCTTCGCAAATGCCACGAAGGGGCATGCCCGTTCGGCATAGCGACGCAGGACCCGGAACTGCGAAAGCGTTTCAGGGGTAAACCCGAATATCTTGAACGATATATGTTTTTTGTGGCCGAAGAGGTGCGGCAGATTATGTCGCAACTGGGCTTCAAAAAATTCGAGGATATGATTGGCCGCGCGGACCGGCTGGGAACAAACAAGGCAATCGAGCACTGGAAGTCAAAGGGACTGGACTTTTCGATGATTTTCCATAAACCGGATGTCTCTGACGGCAGAGCGACCCGGCAAATCGTCAGCCAGCCGGATAAATTAGCTGACCATCTCGACTGGCAGATTATCGAAAAGGCAAAACCGGCAATCGAAAACAAAAAGCACACCGTTATCGAAATGAACATCCGCAATCTTAACAGGGCGGTCGGGACGATATTGAGCAATCGCATCGTAACCAAAAACGGCCCCGAGGGACTGCCCGATAACACACTTGAGGTGCTTTTCAACGGCTCGGCGGGGCAAAGCTTCGGCGCGTTCCTTGCGCCGGGGGTTACTTTTAAACTCACGGGCGAGAGTAACGACTACCTCGGCAAGAGCCTTAGCGGCGGCAGAATCGCCGTTATTACGCCGGCGGGCGCCCCGTTCGCGGCTAAAGAAAACATCATCGCTGGCAACACGCTTCTTTACGGCGCGACCAGCGGCGAGGTGTTTATAAACGGGATGGCGGGCGAGCGATTCGCCGTGCGAAACAGCGGCGCAATCGCGATAGCAGAAGGCGTGGGCGACCACTGCTGCGAATATATGACGGGCGGCACAGTTGTTGTGCTTGGCAGAACGGGCTGCAACTTCGCGGCAGGTATGAGCGGCGGCATCGCGTACGTCCTCGACGAAACGAGCAATTTCGATACGCTTTGCAACCTCGATATGGTCGAGCTTGAAAGCGTCTGGCAAAAAGAAGACGTAAAAATACTCATGGACCTCATCCAGAAGCATTTCGACTGGACCGGCAGTGCAAGGGCACACCAAATCCTCAGCAACTGGCAGGATATGGTCGGCAAATTCGTGAAGGTCGTCCCGTTCGATTACCGCAAGTCGCTGGAGAAGATGCGAGCGGCAGAACAACGCGACACAGAAACAACGCCTGCCACAGAGGAGGTGTTCTATGGGTGAGATAAAAGGGTTTCTTAAATATAAACGTCAGGATACAGGCCACCGTCCGATAGAAGAACGAATTCATGATTTTAAAGAACTCGACCTGCCATTGACGCCGGAACAGCTTCAGCAGCAGGCGGCACGATGTATGGATTGCGGCATACCGTTTTGTCACGGCATGGGCTGCCCGCTTTACAATTACATACCTGATTTCAACGAACTTGTTTACCAGGGAAACTGGCGCGAGGCGTGTGAGCTTTTACATTCGACAAACAATTTTCCTGAAATCACGGGCCGGGTTTGCCCCGCGCCCTGTGAAACGGCCTGCACACTTGCGATAAGCGACCAGCCCGTTCTCATCAGGCACATCGAGTTCCAGATAGTAGAACGCGGATTCGCCGAGGGCTGGATAAAGCCGATGCCGGCGGCGAAAAAGACAGGCAAAAGAGTCGGCATAATCGGCTCAGGCCCGGCCGGGTTAGCGGCGGCGCAGCAGCTTGCGCGGGCAGGACACGATGTTGTGGTCTTTGAAAAAGACCAGAAAATCGGCGGAATCCTGCGATACGGCATCCCCGATTTCAAGCTGAGTAAATCAGTAATCGACCGCCGGCTAAAACAGTTGTCGGCTGAGGGCGTGCAGTTACGGACCGATATAACCGTGGGCAAAGATATATCCGCACATTACCTGCGAAAACAATTCGACTGCATCTGCCTGACGATGGGCGCGGGCGAACCGAGGGGAATCCCGGTGCAGGGAAGCGATTACGAAAACATCGTTTACGCAATGGACTACCTGACGTCGCAGAACAGGATTAACGCAGGAGAGGTAATTGGCAGTCGGACAATTAACGCTAAAGATAAAAAAGTTGTGGTAATAGGCGGCGGCGATACAGGAAGCGACTGCGTTGGCACGGCTCGCAGGCAGGGAGCAAAACAGATTGTTCAAATAGAGATTCTGCCCAAGCCGTCAATCGACAGGCCGGATGACACCCCCTGGCCCAACTGGCCTCGAATAATGCGGACAAGCACCTCTCACGAGGAGGGCTGCGAGCGGCTCTGGAGCGTGATGACGACCAAATTCACCGGAACAGACACAAAAGTCAGCAAAATTCACTGCTGCAAAGTTGACTGGGTGCAGCAGGATGGCTCCTGGAAGCTAAAAGAGATTCCCGGCACAGAGGTCGTTCTGGACGCCGACCTTGTGCTGCTGGCAATGGGGTTTGTTCACGTCGTTCACAATGGGCTGATTACCGAGCTTGGATTAGAGCTGAACAAGCGAGGCGACGTAGCAGTAAAGAACTTCCAAACGAGCCAGCCGTGGATATTCGCAGCAGGCGATACAATCAATGGCGCTTCACTTGTCGTGCGTGCAATCGACAGCGGCAGAGCCGCGGCAATAGCAATCGACAAATGGTTAAGTCATTAGACACTGATTAACACTATAATTTCAGACGCTGATTTCGCGGATTTCGCTGAGGTAAAGAGGCCATCCTCCGGCACGCGTAGTGTTTCATGTAGTCGGTCGCCAGTTAGTCGGTTCTGAGTCGTTTCTCGTTGTCGAGAAAATCCTTTAATGCATTACTGTCGATCTTGGGGTCCTCTTTTCGCATCGCTCCGGCGAATTTCTCAAACTCGCTAAAAAGTGAATCATCATCCCCCCTCATTCTGCGTTCGTTGTAAACATAAGATTTCGCTGCTTCCCACCAGTAATTCGCATAGTAACTAAAGGAGGAGATTACCAGTCCTTTGTGGAGCAGCCCGAGGTTGTAAGCAGTGCCGATAGACTCAAACAATTCCAATACCTCTTCGGTAATCTGGTCGTGTTTAGTTGGGTCATATGGATCCAACTGTTTCGCTAACTTCTTTCTCGCCAGCTTCATTTCCTTCGAATCGAAACGTGGTTCCAAGACGAGCCATGTTTGCACGCCAATTTGACGCAGAGACCCTCGACGCGATTCAACTGCAAGCCAAACAGTAGCACCTGCGAGTGCCACAGTGGCACCACCCAGAACCCATGTTGGGTCACACATAATTCACCTCTTTTCTGTTTCTGTCCTCATATCTAACAGTGATTATACAACCTGCATAAAACCGTCCCCAGCCATTTATGGGCGGCTGGCCCTGTTATTGTTCGTTCAAATCTAATTCGGTTTTCGAAAAATTCGTCGTTTAATAAAAACATAAAAGGTGGCTAAGTAAAATAATGGTAGTCCTATTAGCATCAAGAAAAAACTAATTCCTCCAAGCACCCAAAGTATTTGAACACCAAGCAGAACATACCAAAGCATTTTACCCCACCAGATATTATGGAAGATAAACCAAGCGATAACAAATAAAACGATTAGCCAAACATTACTTCTATTAAGCCATAGCCCGACATTGTTCTGGATTGTTTGTATCGTCGAAAGTGTCGCCCATTTACAAGCTGCAATATGATTTGTAGCAACACCTTGGCCGGTCTGATACATTTCGGCCAGCATTAATTGCGCGGACGCATGATGTTGTTCAGCAGCTTTTTTACACCAATTGGCCGCTTCCTGATAATCCTGTGCAACTCCCTTGCCATTGGCGTACATACATGCCATGCAGTATTGCGCTTCGGCCATGCCTTGTTCAGCGGCTTTTTTGTACCATTTAAATGCCTCCTGATAATCCTGTGTAACACCTTTGCCAGTCGCATACTTCCAGCCAACAAAGGATTGCGAAATCACATTGCCCTGTTCAGCCAATTTGAGTACATCGTTGAAGTCCTCATTTCCACACATATGCAACCTGCCTCGCAGAAATAAGTATAACCAAAACCCATGAGAAAAAGAATAATCGCAGAGTTTGGGTTGGTTTCATATTTTCTTGCCTCCAACGTTTCAGTTTATTCTTGTGTGAATTGTAGGCAACTACCACATCATCGTCAACTCAAAAGGCATGCGATTCCCTGATGCACCTAGTACTTATCGGCACTTCTCAAGAAGACAGGCAAGCGATTAAGGATAATTGCTTGACAAGGAGCAATTTTTGCTGTAAAAAACTGCATCTAAAACAGCGTTTAGCGGGTAGCGAACAGCGGACAGACAATTTAATCAATATCAAAGTCCGTGTACGTCCGTGTTACAGTCAGTGTCCTTCAGTGTATTATGGAATAATGCGGTGCCAAAACGTAAAGACATACACAAAATACTAATCATCGGCTCAGGGCCGATAGTCATAGGTCAGGCGTGCGAGTTCGATTACTCAGGCGCACAGGCGTGCAAGGTGCTTCGACGCGAGGGTTATAAGGTTGTCTTGGTCAACAGCAACCCCGCGACGATAATGACGGATCCTGATTTTGCCGACCGGACGTATATTGAGCCGATAACGCCGGAAATCGTCGAAAAAATCATTCAGCTTGAACGGCCCGACAGCTTGTTGCCTACACTCGGCGGTCAAACGGGCCTTAACACCGCGGTTGCGCTGGCGGAACGGGGTATTTTAAAGAAATATAACGTCAAGATGCTTGGCGCGAACCTGGCAAGTATCAAGCGGGCGGAAGACAGAAACCTCTTTAAAAAGACAATTCAGGACTGCGGTCTCGACGTTCCCAAAAGCGGCTACGTCCACAACTGGGAGGAGGCGGAGGCGCTGCTCGATGATATCGGGCTACCGGCGATTATCCGGCCATCCTTCACCCTCGGCGGCACAGGCGGCAATATCGCCAACAACAAGGAAGAATACCGTAAGTGCGTCGAATGGGGACTGAACTTCAGCCCAAGACACGAAATCCTCATCGAACAATCCGTAATCGGGTGGAAGGAATTCGAGCTTGAGGTGATGAGAGACCGCAAAGATAACGTCGTCATCGTCTGCCCCATTGAAAATCTTGACCCGATGGGCATCCACACGGGCGACAGCATCACGGTCGCCCCGGCACAAACGCTGACCGACAAGGAATACCAGATAATGCGAGACGCCTCAATCAAGATTATCCGCGCGATAGGCGTCGAGACGGGCGGCTCGAATATCCAGTTCGCGGTGAGTCCTGAAAACGGCAAACTTTACGTAATTGAAATGAACCCGCGTGTGTCGCGAAGCTCGGCATTGGCCTCAAAGGCGACGGGCTTCCCGATAGCGAAAATAGCGTCGCTTTTGGCGGTGGGATACACGCTGGATGAGATACCAAACGATATTACAAAAAAGACGCCAGCGTGCTTTGAGCCGACCATTGACTACTGCGTGGTGAAATGGCCCCGGTTTACATTCGAGAAATTCCGCGGGACCGACCCGACGCTGACGGTGCAAATGAAATCCGTGGGCGAGGCGATGGCCATAGGCAGAACCTTCAAAGAGGCCTTAGGCAAGGCGGTGCGGTCGCTGGAAATAGACCGTCATTCATTGGACAACAAATTCATCGACAACACGATTTCGCTTCCGCAATTGAAAGAAAAGCTGCGAGTGCCCTACTGGGACAGAATCTGGTACGTAGCAGAGGCGATTCGCAGAAAAGTGAGCGTCGACGAAATCTTCAAAATCACGAAAATCGACCCGTGGTTTTTGAACAACATAAAAGATATTGTGCAGCTTGAGGCAAAGGTAAAATCTATCGGCGCCGCCAAATTAACTCCCGAACTTATTCGGCAGGCAAAAGAATACGGCTTCGCCGACAGATATATGGCACATTTGACGGGAATGAGCGAACTTGAATTCCACAAACTCAGAAAAGACGCCGGCGTAAACCCGGTATATAAGCGGGTCGATACCTGCGGCGCGGAATTCGAGGCGACAACGCCCTACCTGTATTCGACCTATGAAAGCGAATGCGAAGCGAACCCGACCAAAAAGCGAAAAATTATCATCCTGGGCGGCGGGCCAAACCGCATAGGCCAGGGTATCGAGTTCGATTACTGCTGTGTTCACGCGGCGTTTGCGCTGAAAGAAATCGGCGTAGAGTCGATAATGGTCAACTGCAATCCCGAAACGGTCTCTACCGACTACGACACATCGGACCGGCTGTATTTTGAGCCGTTGACATTCGAAGATATTATGTCGATAGTCGAAAAGGAAAACCCGGACGGGGTGATTGTTCAGTTCGGCGGGCAGACGCCTTTGAAGCTGGCAGTGCCTCTTGAGCAGGCGGGCGTTAAAATCATCGGGACAAGCCCGGACAGCATCGATAAGGCAGAAGACCGCAAGCGATTCAACAAGGTTGTTGAGAAACTTCAGCTTCTCCAGCCGATGTCGGGCACGGCGATGTCTTATGATGAGACGGTGAAAATCGCCGACAAGCTGGGCTATCCGCTTTTGATTCGGCCTTCGTTTGTGCTTGGCGGGCGGGCGATGGAAGTTGTTTACGACGAGCAGGCATTGAAAAGCTGCGTCGAAAGAGCCATCGAGGTTTCGGGCGAGCATCCTGTTTTAATAGACAAATTCTTAGACGACGCCACCGAACTGGACGTCGATGCGATATGCGACGGCAAACGTGTGGTCATAGGCGGAATAATGGAGCACATCGAAGAAGCAGGCGTACATTCGGGCGACAGCGCCTGCACACTGCCCCCGGTGTCACTGAGCCAGGAAACCATCAATGAAGTGATGCGTCAGACCAAAATGCTGGCAATGGAGCTGAAAGTCCTGGGCCTGATAAACATACAATACGCAATCAAGGACGGCGAAATTTACGTGCTGGAGGTCAATCCGCGGGCATCACGAACCGTGCCGTTCGTCAGCAAGGCCATCGGCGTGCCTTTAGCGAAATTAGCGGCGAAAATTATGGCGGGAATGACCTTAGATGAGCTTGGCTTCACAAAAGAGGTCTGGCCAAAACATTATTCGGTCAAAGAAGCGGTATTCCCATTCCTTAAATTTCCCGGCGTTGACACTATACTCGGCCCTGAGATGCTTTCGACGGGCGAGGTAATGGGAATCGCAGACGAGGCGGGCATCGCATACGCCAAGAGCCAGATAGCCGCGGGAAACGCGCTACCCACCAGCGGAACGGTGCTGTTCAGCGTCAAAGACGCCGACAAACCGAGAGCCGTAGAAGCCGCACGCAAATTAAGCCAGATGGGCTTCAAAATCACCGCAACCAAAGGAACATACATCGCGTTTATCAATAACAACGTCCCAGCGGAATTTGTGCTGAAAGTAAACGAGGGCAGACCAAACATACTCGACGCAATTATCAACCGAAAAGTTGAACTCATCGTCAATACAACCGTAGGCAAACAGACGGTAAGCGACTCTTTCCTGATAAGAAGAACCGCCCTCGACAAGCAGGTGCCCTACGTAACAACAATCAGGGGCGCAATGGCGGTCGCCAAGGCAATCGAGGCGCTGAAAAAAGAGCGAATCGACGTAAAGTGTATTCAGTTGTACCATAAGACAAAAGAAAAAAGCAAAAAGGAAAAAGCAAAAATATGAAGGCGGTATTGTTACTTGAAGACGGAACGGTATTTGAAGGGACCAGCTTCGGCGCAAAAGGCCAGAAGTGCGGGGAAGTGGTTTTTAATACGAGTATGACCGGCTACCAGGAAATCACGACCGACCCGTCGTATTACGAGCAGATAATCACGATGACGTATCCTCTTATCGGCAACTACGGGACCAACGCGCTCGACGTGGAATCCAAAAAGGTTTACGCGGCCGGCTTCATCGTAAAAGAGAATTGCGAATACCCCAGCAACTGGAGAAATGAGCAGTCGTTAAGCGAATATCTCAAGGCCAATAACGTTGTGGGGCTGGAGGGTATCGACACCAGAAAACTCGTCAAGTACATCCGCACACAAGGCGCGATGCGGGGCATTATATCTTCAACGGAACTCAAAATATCATCGCTGACAAAAGCTCTCAGCGAATACCCGGGGCTTGTAGGCAGAGACATAGTTAAGGATGTAACATCGAAAAAGCCGTACAAATGGGATAAGCCGGTAGTTGACGTTCTTAAGCCATCAGTCACAAAACCCAAACCGAAATACAAAGTGGTCGCGTATGATTTCGGTATGAAGCAAAACATTCTTCGACTGCTCATAAGCCACGGATGCGATGTCCATGTTGTGCCCGCGTTTACAACCGCAAAGGACGTTTTGGCAAAAAAGCCGGACGGCGTATTCCTGAGCAACGGCCCGGGTGACCCGGCAGCAGTAACTTACGCGATCGAAAGCACACGGCAACTTTTAGGCAAAGTTCCAATCTTCGGAATATGCCTCGGCCATCAGATTCTGGGCCTTGCGCTGGGCGGAAAAACATACAAACTTAAATTCGGGCACAGAGGCGCAAATCACCCCGTTAAAAATCTCGAAACCAAACAGGTCGAAATCACCTCACAAAACCACGGATTCTGCGTCGATATCGACTCACTAAAAGATAAAGGCGTTGAGCTGACACATATCAACCTGAACGACAAAACCCTCGAAGGATTCCGCTGCAAACGCTTGTCGGCCTTCTGCGTGCAGTATCACCCCGAGGCCTCACCAGGCCCACACGATTCACAATATCTTTTCCGAACATTCACCGACCTGATGTCGCAACGCAAAAAGGCCAAATCCAAATAACCGCCCCCCGTATTCCAAACCACAAATTAGCCGGTTATTATCGGCCCATAGTGTGTTTTTTCGTTCGCTAAAACGCCTTTTTCTTCTGAAATCACGCGTTTAATTTGCCGATAATTTCATCGGCAAGACAAATGGACTATAAACAAAATGCCTTAGTTATGGGACTTGCATACCAGCATTCACCGCGGAGTTCGCAGAGGCCGCGGAGAAAAAAAAGAAAATAACCTCCGCAGTTTCTGTGGTGAATCTATGAACGGCGAGATACGGGTTTTACAAATAGACGACGACGAAATCGATGTTCGATTAGTCAAACGCGCTTTGGCTAAATCCACCAAATCCGCCAAATTCGTCGTGGAATCCGCCTCCTGTCTGGCCGATGGGCTTAATCTGCTCAAAACCAAACAATACGATGTCTTGCTTTTGGACCTGGGGCTCCCGGACAGCAACGGCATCGAAACAGTCAAGAGTGTCAGCAAAGTCAACGCCAATATCCCTATTGTCGTGCTCACCGGACTTGAGAGCGAAGAAACGGGGCTTGAGGCGATAAAGAACGGCGCCTCAGATTATCTCGTCAAAGGCCCGGCGATAGAAATCTCGCTGGTGAGAACCGCTCTTTACGCAATAGAGCGAAAGAAAGTCGCCGAAAAACTGCACGAATCACAGCAAATGCTTCAGCTTGTGATGAACAGCATTCCACAGGCAATTTTCTGGAAAGACCGCAACCTGGTTCATCTGGGTTGTAACGCGGTCTTCGCAAAACACGCTGGCCTGTCTTCGCCACAGGAGGTTGTGGGCAAAACGAACCAAGACATGCCATGGCGAAAAGAGGAAATAGAATTTTATTCTCAATGTGACAGGCGGGTAATGGAAAACAACTCGGCAGAATACCACATCTCGGAACCTCAGCTTCAGGCCGACGGCAAACAGGCATGGCTGGATACAAACAAAATCCCGCTTCACGATTCAGAGGGAAACGTAATCGGAGTCCTGGGGACCTACGAGGATGTTACCGAGCGAAGGCAGGCCGAACGTGCGCTGCAAATTGCCGAAGAGAGATACCGAACCATATTCGAGAACTCCGCGGTAGCGATTATGATGGCGGATGACCAGGAACAGCTCATTTCCTGGAACAAATTCACAGAGCAATTACTCGGAATGACCAAAGACGACCTGTATCTCAAACCCGTCCAGTCGCTTTATCCGGAGGATGCGTGGGATAAAATCAGAACGCACGAGGTAAGACAGAAAGGAATACAGCAACATATCGAGACACAGATGCTCAAAAAGAACGGAGAGGTAATCGAAGTTGACGTATCACTGAGCATTTTGAAAGACCCTGACGGCCGTATAACCGGTTCAATCGGCGTTATCCGTGATATCACCGAACGCAAAGAAGCAGACAAAAAAATCAAAGAGGCGATGGACCTGAAATCGCAGTTCATTTCAACCGTGTCTCACGAGCTGCGGACGCCGCTGACAATAATAAAGGAAGACATCGCCCTGATAATGGATGGGGCCGCGGGACGCATCAAAAGCAAACAACGGGAGCTATTAGAGATTGCCCAGCGCAATATTGACCGCCTCGCCCGGCTTATCAACGACGTCCTGGACTTCCAGAAACTCCAGTCGGGCAGGGCTAAATTCAATATGCAGGACAAGCATATCAACAGCGTCATCGAAAATGTTTATAACACGATGGCAGGCGCCGTAAAGAAGAAAGGTATTGAGCTGCGGCTGGCAGTTGATAACAACCTGCCCAAGGTGATTTTCGACAGCGACAAGATGATTCAGGTTCTAACCAACTTAGTCAGCAACGCAATGAAATTTACTGATAAAGGTAATATTACAATCGCAACCCGCAGGATTGAAAACTCAATTCGCGTTTCTGTTATCGACACCGGCTGCGGAATGAAACAGGAGGACATGCCCAAGCTGTTCCAGCAATTTCAGCAACTCGGCAGCGGCAACCGCAAAACGGGAGGAACTGGTCTGGGTCTGGCCATATCAAAAGATATCGTCGAAAAGCACGGCGGGAGAATTTGGGTGGAATCAGAATTCGGCAAGGGAACAACAATGCACTTCCTGCTGCCAATTAGAACATCTGCCTGTGAACCAGAACCCGCTCAGCAACTGCAGCAGACGCAAAGCTGAAAAACAGCGAATTAAAAATCGCCCTTACACGCCACTAAGGGCTTTTTTGCCCGCAAGCGCATTGGCAATCTTCTCTTTGAGTTCAGTAAAATCAAACGGCTTTGCGATGTAGTCAACGACACCAAAAGATGAGGCGGTGGCAATGTCGTCCATTTCGCAGGCGGCGGTAACCATAATAACCGGTATGTTCTTCAACTGGGGGTCCTTGCTCAAATGCTCAAGGGTCTCGTGGCCGTTCATAATGGGCATGTTTGTATCAAGCAGAATAAGGTCCGGCTTTTCGCTTGCTGCTTTCTCCAACCCTTCCTGACCGTTGACGGCCACTGTCGTCTGGTAGTTGCTCCATTCAAGATGCTGCTGGATTGTAGTCACATAATCCGGCTCATCATCCACGATAAGTATCTTCGGTTTACCCGATTTTTTGTCCGATTTAAATAATCCAAACATTGCTAATTCTCCTTTTTATCCCTTAGGGATTGGTGGCCCCCGCCATTTATTTAATCCATTTCCTACATTTTATCGACCCAAAACGCCTTTAGGGTTAGCAAAACTCATGACGCCAATCCCAACACATTGCCCGGCTATGGCAAATTCGGCTCAGCAGGCAGCGATAATACAGGCCTGTTTTTTATCTCGTTAAATCTTTTCATTGCCTCCGCCGGCACTGGTTCATTTTCATTAATATGCGGCGATAAAAGCACAAGCAACTCACTATTCTGGACAACCTTGTGGTTATTCGCAAAGATAAAACCAATGAGCGGCAAATCGCCCAGCAAAGGCACCTGAGTCTTCGTAATTTGCGTATTCTGGCTTCTCAATCCACCCATCACAACCACCTGGCCATCATCCATAAGCAGTGTCGTAGTGGCCTCGCGTTTATCGATAACCGGAACCCCTCCGATTGATGTTCCTGTGGTCACGCTTTGACTGGGACTGACTATCAATAAAATTTTCCCTTCATCAGTTACGGTCGCCTTGACCTCCATAGTAACACCGACGTCTTTAAATTCCGTCGAGGTTATCGCGTTGTTGCCTCCGCCGCCGGAGCTTGATTGCGTAATTTCCTGATACGGGATTTCCTCAACGGTCTTGATGCTGGCTTTCTGGCCGCTGACGACCATCACACGAGGACTGGCAAGGATGTCCACATTTGTCTTTTCCTGCAACAGGTGAAGCACGTTACGAATATCGTCGGTAACAATCGCCACCTCGCTACCCAGCCCGGTGGCCTGATAGGCAGTTTCAGAAGCAATGTTGTCGACCGTCGGCTCTATAATACCCAAGCGATTTGGAAAAACCATACTCTGACGATAACTTAAGGCCTTGTTATTGGTGTTCAAAATATCCCAGTCAACACCGATTTCGGTATCGTTTTGAAGCTGAACGTCAATAATAACAACCTCAATCATTATCTGCTTTGGCGTCTGGTCCGCCTTCTGTATCTCGACAATAATTTTATGTACATTCTCTTCTGTATCACAAACAATCAGCGAGTTGGTGTTTTCATTGACGCTGATACTGCCGTGCGTCGTTAACATCTTATCTATCGCGGTTTTCAGATTAGCCGCGTTAAGAAACTTCAAACTAACCGTGCGAACAACCAACGGCGGCTTTGCATCCGTCGAATCTATCCCTGTGATGGTATTCGACTGCGGCTCAGAAGCAGTATCGCCGAAACCGCCTCCAAACGGGTCGTCGCGACCGACGCCCGCCCCAACAGCTTCAACTTTTTTATCATTAACGGGCGTAACTGCGGCGTTTCCGGGCTGCGTCTGGCCGACCTGCCCTGAGCTTGTCGAACCTGCGCTGTTACAAATACTCGTTGCCAGAACGAGAAAGGCACACACCGCTATTTTTGCTATCAGCTTATTCATATAAAGAATTCTCCACACGTTCGATGCAATAAACCGTCAGGAGCACCTGACATTTGAGTTTTCCGGCGCCGCCGGCATCTATTCTCACGGACTCTATCCATACTTTGCGTTCGTAGTTCTGTAACGCACCAAGAAATTTAGTTATGCTGTTGTATCCGCCAATAATGGTAACCATTGCCTTTTTCGGAGCTATGGCTGGAGTGTCATTCTGCGTATTCCGCTGCGCATCCGGCACTGCGCTTACAGACAGAACGGCACAGCCGGACTGGGCTACAACGGACGGCAAAGACGCGAAAAACCGATGCGCTTCATTTTGCGTAAATAACTGATTTCGCAACCGGTCGGATTCCTTAGTCAGTTCCTCGATTTTGGTCTTCTTATTTTCCATAGCCGTGCGCATAAAATCGGCTTTGCGTATAGCCGCATCAAGCGAGGAATTGTATCTTTGCGCAGCCAGAAGCTGATTGGTGTGCGGCGCCAGTATCCACCGGTACAGCGCAAAAACCACAATCGCCGCCAGCGCTATCAGTAAAACACGCCTGTGTGAACGCTCAATCTGGATAAATTTTTCAACCGACATCATCTTCCTTGCCTTTCTTAACACCCAGCTTGCAACTAATCTGGTAGTTTATAAATCCCTTTTGCCCCTCCTGTTTACTGGACTCAAGCAGCGTTACCGTCGAGATACCGGGCGATTTCTCAAGCAAACTGACGAATAAATTGACGGCGTCGTTCGACAGCGCCAGTCCTTCAATCTGTATCCTCTGGCCATCGGAACAGGACAAACTGACGATGCGAACCGAGGCGGGGACGGCATCGCGTATGCTCGCGAATAACTGCACCCAGTTTACGTCGCTATACGAGGCCGATATTTTTGCGATGCTGTCGAGGCGATCCGACAAGGCCTGCAACCTGGCGTCGAGATGCCGATTCTTCTCAAATATTTTGTCCGTGTTGCGTACCGATACTCGCGCCGTTTTTCCAGCGGTATTGCCGGATACCTTCTTAATCATATACGCAGGCGCCGCGACAGCCAGCACCATAAGCAACAGCAGCGCTGCAACAACGGTAGTGGCAACCACGACGTCCCTTTTGGCCTCCTTTATCTGGACTATCTGCGGCGGCATCAGGTTCAATCTCACGTCATCTTGCTGCGCCTCCAAAAGATTCACAGCAAGACCTAAAGCCACCGGTGATAACTGCGCATTTTTATCGCCTGCCGGTCGGTCGCCAACAATAGTATCCAAATACGCGTCTTTCGAAGTCCTGACCTGCAGTGAGCCGGCCTGAATTTTTGATTTCAGAATCGCTTCTGCATCCTGCGGCAACTGGGCGATATCAGCAAACACGGCTATTTCCCATTTGCCTGTATTGTCCATAACCTCAACACTGTAAAATTTTTGTATCTCGGCAAGCTCCTCGGCCAGCCAGCCGCACAAATCACCGGGAGTCGATTTCTGTCTGACTTCCTTTGTCCGTATGAAATCAACGACTCCATTTCTTAAAACACACAGTGTCAGGATGTTATCTCTGAAAATAGCCACAAGCACATTACAACCGGACCTGCCCGCGATTTTTTTGCCACTGACGGCCCGCAAATAAGATAATATCGCCGGCTCAACCAGCTCCGCGGAAAAACCGGCACGACCTAAAATTTGAACAAGCTCGGTAACTTTTTTCGTCTCAGCGGCAGCCGCCAAAACCTTTTTATCCGCCGAACGCTTGTTTGAACCGACAGAGCAGTAATCAAGCACGATATCTCCGCTGGGCATAGCGGCACAGTGCTTCATCTCCCCATGGACAAACTGGGTCAGGTTGGGCGGCATCTGTTTTGGCATCTCTATCATCTGTGTAACAACAGGTTTGGCAAAAAGTGAAACGGCCGCACGGTTTGTCCATATCCTGTTGCGAACCTTCATCTCTCTTATCGCCTTGGCAAGCAACACGGCATCTGCGATATTACCGTCTTTAATCGCACCTGCGGGAACAGCTGCGAAAACCGACTTGACCAGCTTCGGGCCATTCTTGCCATTTTTGAGCAAAACGATACTGATGCTTTCCTGTGAGATATCTATCCCTGTCACTGTCTTTTCGACAAATCTCATTCGTTGACCCTCAACTTATCGATTCTGATTTTGTATGGCGAACTCGTGCCAATCGTTACGTCAGCCGCCATCCTGGCCATATACCCCTGCGACGAGGTGCCGGTAGAGGTAATTGTTGTCCCCGTAACAGTCACGGTGTAGCTGCCGCCGTTGAACGACGTATTGGTAAAGCCGGTTGTCCAACTCGAGTTTGACCTTATCTGCACAAACGCAGCGTTAAGCCCTGCCTCAGCGGTGCACATCGCGTTTGCTGCATACAACTGGTTTTGCATAAGCTGCAATTCTTCCGTGGTCATTACCAGAATGCCCATTGTGATTGTCGCTATAAGCGCAATCGCAAAAACGACTATCAAAAACACGACACCGTTATTTTTCATCCTCATTTTCATATTATGGCTCAAGGTAATATATTGCTCTGGCAACAGGCGTTACGGTTAGGGTCGCTCGGCGCTATCGCTATGGTAAGCATCCTCGCCTCATTTGCCGAGCCAATTGAGAAGGTCGAAGTTCCGCTATTGCCAGCAAGCGATTGCCTGACGTATCCGGCGCCGCCAGAAACCGTACCAAGCCCTGTACCCTGCACTACGAACCCAATAAGCGAATGGTTGCCGTTCGATTGGGTTATACTCGGCGTTTCGCTGGCGCCTGTTGCGGGTTTGTGTCCACCCATACCATCGTAACCTGTTACCGAAAGGTCAATGTCTTTAGTCCAGCCGCTCGTTACTGTGTATGTGCCCGCGACGGAGCTGGCGGCGCACTCAAGCACCATATCGCCGTTGCTGTTGGCAAGTGCAGAAGTCGATACCGTACTGCTGCTTGTGGCACCGGCACTGGCAGTGGCCCTGACAAGGGTCGTCTGGTTGACGTTCTGAAGGAATACACTTGTGTATGTGATACTGCCTGGCGCCGAAGTCCAAGTCGGAGTGAAGGTGGTGGTAGTTGCCGCAGTAATATTGGCGTCATTGAGGATAAACGCCGCAACGTATGCCCGGCTGGAACCGCTCCCTGTAAGCTTATCGGTAATTTTTGTCATCGCTCGCCCGCCATAGGTAACAGCGGTTAAGCTCGATGTGCTGCTGCTGCTCTTTGCATGTGCAATGAAGACCAGAGCACGGTTGGTGCCCGACGCTATCGCATGGGTTGTACCTGTTAGCCACGAGCCAAGTATTGTAACCGCTATGGGACTGCCGCCACTCGCATCCATCGTAATGGGGGTATTACCGCTTAAGCCGGGGCTGTCAACGTTAATATCGGAATCGTCAAACGCCCCCAGACGAAGAATCAGGCAGCAATTGGTTGTTGTCGTAACTGCGGGACTGGTTGGCGTGGCACTGCCGGAACTGCTGGCGGACGAGAAAGTATTAATTGGACTGGCGAGGTTTTGGCCCTTAAACCGCATCATCCAGCCGTATGCCTTCTGACCTCCTGTCCAGGTGAATTGATGACTTGCCGGCTCTGAGACAACCGCAAATCTCCACCAGACGCCCAGAGTTACCTGACTGTTGGGATCGCTGCCTTGGTTAATTACTGTCCATCCGGAAGGTGATGAAATAGTTGTGCTGCCGTCGGTGGCGACTGCCGCGATGAGCAGGTCGCCCACATTCGTAGCAGGCGTTGGAATAGTAACAGACGTATTACTATCAGATGGGTTCTTGGCCTCGCTAAACCCTTCATACGTTAAAAAGCTGATATTATCGAAATTGGCAGTGCAGAGGGCGCCATCGCTGTGGCTGGTGACCGCCAGACCAATATAAGCGTTGGTCGCCATAGTGATTGAAACGCTGCCAATCTGTGTCCAATTTGAGTCGTCCGGGGAGTGATAGCCGGTAAAAGTATTTCCTACTCGGGTTAACTTGACCCAGTAGGGAGCCGCGATACTGCTACCGGTTCCGGTTGTGGTTGCACTGACGCTGCTGCCGTTAGTGCTGGTTCGATATTGAAAATCCGTGCCCTGGCCGGGCGTAATGAGCATTATAGCGTGTTCTGAGCCGCCAGTCAGTGTCTCGCGAATCATCACACCCGCCTTTGCCCAGGAATTTGTATTTGTGATACTGCTAACTCGGGCGACAATTTGTCCGTTGCCGCTAAGCGACTGATAGACATAGTGAAATCCATCAGAGGTATTCCAAATGTCAGCGCCCGAACCAACGACGGTCCAGTTGGAATTCGCAGAAGTTGCGCTGCCGGCGGCAGCAACAGACCCGATATCCTGGTCCTGCCAACATCCCTGATTCTGGCCGTTCGTCCGCAGATAAGCCCAGGTGGTGAAGGTTTTAGGCTGACCGAGGGAAGCCGAATTGGTAAAGGTGGCATTAATCTTTACAACGCGGACGGCGTTGGCATCGGTAACAGGCGATAAAGGATTATCGCAGACATCGTAACAGGTAAACTGGAATGAGCTTACAGGGCCGGCTAAATCCGAAAGAGTGCCGACGGGGCCATACTCAACATAGCTGTCAGAGGAAGCAATATCGTATCTGTCGTTCACATCGTTGTTATCAACGAACTGGATATAGCCATTGGTAACCGTAGAAGCGCTGACGGCAGTTATTCTCTTGGCCTTCGAGAGATTTCGGCTTATATGGTCCATAAGCACCCTGCCGTTTTGGAGCGCCTCTGCGGAACCCTGCTTGATGTCCCAATTGTGCCCTATGGCCGCAAACTGCGGAAAAACAGCGGCGAAGATAATGGTTATCATAACCATCGCCAATACCAGCTCGAGCAAAGTCATAGCTCTGTGAAATCGTATTTTGCCGTTTTTTTTAATCATCTTTTTTAGCGCATAAGGACCGGTTTACCATTGGTATTTTTCGGCATAAAAAGGGAGCAGTGTTTGCGGCAAGGCGTGATGATAAACGCAAAAGAAAAAAACGAGAAAACATATAAAATCCCCCTTTGCCGCTTATAAAACGACGTTTTTATGAGACAGTCAAATGGGGAAGGAAATATAATTTAGAGGTTTCGAGAAAAAGTCCTATAAGCTTACCATCGGTTGGCGATATAGGTGGTCAGAGTAACGTCGACCTCATTGGAAGACAGTGTGCCGTTACCGCTGTCATCGTAGCCGACAGAGACGGTTATCTGTTTCAAATTCGGGTCGGACGTAGCAGCATCGGTGATATTGCAAAGATACGAACCGCTAAGAACAACATTACTGGCCGTAAAAGAACCAGATGAGCCAAAATTGTAAACAGAAATAGCCCTTATTGTATCGAGCTTACCCTGGGCTAAAACCAGGGACTGTGTCTTTCTCTCTATATCCGTTGACATCATATTGGCCTTTGTCAGTGACCTGAGAATGGGAACCATCGCGAGAATCAACAAAACTGAAGCCATCGCAACTTCGATGATGCTAAGCCCCTTGTGCCGTCGATTTGCTTTTGAATGTTTCAGGCACATTGCCGCTTAACCTCCCGTGCATTCCACAATACCCGTAGCGGATATGACAGTGATTGTATAAGTTTTGCTTTCAGAGGAAACCGTAATCGGCGTCGCGCTGCTGCCGGTAAGCAGGTTTCCCAAAGGCCCGAATTTAAAAATGGAGCCGCCCGTGCAACTTATCGGCGAATCAATGGTAAGAGTATCCACAATCGCCCCGGAATTGGCATCCACTATCTGATAACTGGTGTAAGGCGAAGAGCCGACCATTTGCAGATTATATCCCTTGGTATTGTTCGCGGCGTAAGAAATGGCCAGCGTGCGAGTCCGGCGAAGGTCGGTAATAATTTGTTTGGCAATTGTATTTGCCTGTTTATGATGAAGGGCGGTTAAATTAAGCTGTGGTATCGCGATAAACGCCAAGGCCCCCAAAATCAGGACCACAACAATCATTTCTGCCAAGCTATATGCTGTCCTTTTTCCGGTCATAGTAAAGGCCTGCCCATACAATCAAACAAACGGGATAGCTGCTTAGCGATTCGCAGCCATCCCAGATAATCTCTGCTTAAAGTCAAAAACTCGTCCGGCCAGCGGATTAATGAGAGTGGGGTTGAACCCTGTTCGAACCATCCGACTTTAACACGTATGGAGTTCCATAGGGACAGACCGGCGCACCATCCGGGAAGTAATTCACGTCGGACGTTAGCGTGGCCAGCGATGCCGGATACGCACCATTATCCATCTTATACATCTCGATAGATGTATTGAGCGTATCTACATTGGTATTGCACGCGTTTTGTTTGGCCGTGGTGGCGCTGGTGGTGATTCTCGGAATCGCAATCGCCGCCAAGGCGCCAAGAATGATGACCACAATCAACAGTTCAATTAATGTTAAACCTTTCCTGCTCCGCATTTATTTCTCCTTAAATAATCTCGCTAATTAAAAGCACACAAACTCGGCTCAACTAACTGATTTGTCCTCGACATAAAACGCCTCTGACTTAATCAAAAACCGCTGCAAATCAACAAATCTCCGCCGATAATATTCCCTCGCCCTCCGATTATGGGACTATTTCGCTGTTATGTCCTACTTCAAATGCCCCATATAATCGAACATCGGCAGATACGCGCCCATAAGAATCAATCCGACAACGGCGCCCATAGTAAGCGTCAAAATCGGCTCGAGTTTGACAAGCAACGCGTTTACTGCCCGCTCGATATCTTTATCAAGAATCTCCACTCCTTTGTTCAGCATCTCAGGCAGCATACCAACCTCTTCGCCTGAGGAAGCCATCTGTATTATCACCGGCGGAAAAACATCATACCTTTTTAATGACACAGACATTGGAGTGCCCGCCTGTATCGCCTTCCTCATTTCCGCCGTAATTTCGGTTATTTTGTGATTATGAGCAACTAAACTTGCCATATCCAGCGACTTAACCACTGATACGCCGACCGAGGAAAGCATCGCGAATGTCCGCATGAAGTGCGACGCAACCAGCATCCTGTTAAGCTTGCCAAACACGGGCACATTAAGTTTGAAATTGTCCCACTTAGCCCTGAACAAGGGGTTGGCAAGCAATTTTTTAATGACGAGCACAGATATTCCAATAACAATAATTATCGCCCACCACCAGTGCCTTACAAGCGCGCTTGCCGCCACAAGGATGAGCGTGGGGTCCGGCATCGGCGCGTGAACCTGGGAATACAGCTTCGAGAAAACCGGTATAACGAAAGCAAGCAGGAAAATAACAACTAACAGGCACATAACCGTAACCATTACCGGGTAAGCAAATGCGGCCTTGACTTTCTGCCTCAGCGCAACCTGCTTTTCAAGGTAAGATGCAGTCATTTCAAGGGTCTCGCCTAGCTTGCCGCCTAATTCACCCGCTTCCACCATTCCAAGGAAGAAATCCGAGAATACGCCCTTGTGTTTGGCGAAGGCGGCCTTCAAACTTGTCCCTGCCCCCACGTCATCTTTGACCTCTGTCAATATACTTTTAAAGGCCGGGTTATCCACCTGCTGTTCCAGCGTTTCAAGACACCTTAGAATCGGCAAACCAGCCGAGTACATACCCGCAAACTTATACGCGAAAGTAGCGACGTCCGATTGCTTTACTCTGCATGCTGCGCGACGTTTTTTAACGTCCTGTTTTCCACGCCTGGCTTTGACCAAGACATACCCTATTTTTTCCAATTCGTCGCGAAGCGCAGATTGGCTCTCTACATCGGTATAGGTACCCGTCAGCATCACGCCTTTGTCGTCTTTGGCTACGTATGTATAGACAGCCATTAATCCACCCTCAAATCCACAACCCGCATCAGCTCATCAATTGTGGTATTGCCGGCAAGCATATCGGCAATTGCGGCTTTCGTCAGTGTCCTCATTCCTTCCTGTATCGCCTGCTGTTTTATTTGCCCGTCGCTGCAGCCATCGGTTATCATCTTGCGAATCTGCGGACTAACGGTAAGAATCTCAAAAATGCCACGTCGTCCGCGATAGCCGGTGTTTCTACAGCTATTGCAGCCAGTACCCTTATAAATCTGTATATCCTTATCGGGCAGGGACTTGCCGAAAATCATCGCCAGTTCTTCCGCCGACGGGGTATATGGCTGTTTGCATTTGTCGCAGGTAGTTCTCACCAGTCGTTGTGCAACTGCGCCCAGCAACGCTGAGGCGACAAGGAAGGGAGCCACACCCAGGTTTATCAAACGTGACACCGCACCTGCCGCATCATTGGTATGCAGTGTGCTTAGAACCAGGTGTCCCGTCAACGCGGCGCTGACTGCTATTTCCGCGGTCTCAGGGTCGCGTATTTCGCCGACAAGAATTACATTCGGGTCCTGTCTAACAATACTTCGCAGCGCCGACGCGAAAGTCAATCCCGCAACAGACCTGATCTGCAACTGCGTAATACCCTCAAGCCGGTACTCAACGGGGTCTTCGACTGTAACGATGTTCTTTTCGGGGACATTAAGCATTTGCAATAAGGCATACAACGTAGTGGTCTTGCCGCAGCCGGTGGGGCCAGCCAGCAGAATCATCCCGTATGGATTTGCCGCAAGCCGTTTGAATTTCTGATTATCCTCCACCGAAGCCACAACCGAATCGAGCGACCACCGCAAAGAATGCTTGTCTAAGATTCTCATCACAATTTTTTCCCCGCCGGTCGCCGGCAGAGACGAAACACGCAGGTCATAATCTTTGCCGTCATGTTGCACCGACATGTGGCCGTCCTGGGGCGCCCTTTTCTCGGAAATATCCATATCCGACATAATCTTGATATGCGATATAACCTCGAGCTGGGCCGAAACCGGCACGTTTAGCGTATCGAGCAGAATGCCGTCGATGCGATATCGCACCCTCATATCCGATTCTCTCGGCTCAAGATGTATGTCACTGGCACGAGCGTCAATCGCACCGTTGATTATAGACGAAACCAGCCGGGTAATCGGCGAATCGGCAACCTTTGTGGATTCCCGCTCGACCTCGGTGAGCTTGCTTTCAAGCATCCCGTCGTCTTCAGTGCCCTGTCCCGGCTCCTGTTTAAGCCGCATCGAGACGATTGTCTGCTTGGTTACGTCGCGGACGCTGAAATGATAGTTAATTGCCTGCTTTATCGCGTTCAGCGAAGCGGCAACCGGCGATACCTCATAGCCCGTCTTCATCTCTATCTGGTCACGAACCGATAGATTCAACGGAGAACTCATCGCGACAAACAGACGCTTACCTTCCTTTTTAATTGGGATGACGTTACTGTGGTTAACCATTTCATACGAAAGCAAATGGGCCGCCATCGGGTCTATCATATCCGGCGAAAGATTTACAAACTCGATATTGTGGGCAGCAGCAATAACCCTCGTGAGCTGTTCCTCATTCACGAGATTGCCCTTTTTGAGCACACTTATTAAGCTCTGTCCGGTTTGCCGCTGCTGGGCGATAGCCGTCTGCAAAGTGGCTTCATCAAGGATATTTTCTTTCGTAATAAACGAAATTATCGGGTCTTTTTCTTCCATAATAGCCCTTCATCCTGACAATAGTTTCTCCAACAGCAGTGTTTATCGACACCACCACCAGGCAACTTAAAGACAAAGACAGGAAGGCGCTGCGAGGCCATCAAATACGCCGGGACGAACAGCTAAAGACCTATAAAATTGGCACTTTTAGAGCGAAAGGAACAGGGTTAATTATTCAGATGCAGGATTTTGGCGCCATCGAAGCCATTGAATTTCGTCGAAGAAGCGGTACTGTATGCTCCTATATTTTCCGTGAAAAGGCAGTCGCCGATTTCAAGATTGCCCGGCAGTTGTTCCGAAACAGAAATCTTGTCGAAACTATCGCAGGTGGGACCTACAACGGCACATACCTCTTTTTTACCCTGCCGAAATGCGCGGAAATTTGGAATCCAGTGGTCATACACCACGCCGGAAAACGTGTGATAAACCCCGTCGTTTATATGGTAGAAGATTTTGCCGTCTCTTCTGGCTTTGCCGATTATTTCCGAGACCAGCACGGCTGAAGTCGCCACCATAAATCTTCCCGGCTCGGCTATAATCTCGATGTCACCGGGAAACAGGCGTTCACATTCCGCATTTATCACCGCCGTGAGCTTTCCAAACTTGGGGACCTGAGAGTCGTAGGGCACAGGAAACCCGCCACCGATATCGACGATTTTAAGATTGTAACCATTTTGGCGTGAATGATTGAAAATCTGAGATGTTATTGTCAGCGCGGCCGTGTAATTATCGAAATTGGTGCACTGGCTGCCGACGTGAAAACTTAATCCCTCGACCACCAGCCCCAGGTCAAAAGCCTGTTTTATAAGGTTATATGCATCTCCCGGTTCTGCACCGAATTTCGAGCTCATCTCCACCTGCGAGCCGGTATCGGGAACTTTCAATCGCAAAACCAGACCCGCCGTCTCACAGTATTCCCGTATTTTCTTCAACTCGTCTTCACTGTCAAAGGTAACAAGGGGCCGGTATCGTTTTATGTTCTTCAGAGTCGGTCTGTCTTTTATAGTGTTGGAAAAAATTATCTTGTCCCAGATATAAAAATCCTTGTCTTTCTCCTCGAAATGGCTGATGTATTTGTAAATCTGCATAAACTCGTTGTATGAAGCGACGTCGAAGCTGGCGCCTTCGTCAAACAGCGTCTTGATTATCTCCTGGTTCGAGTTGGCTTTGACCGCGTAATAGGCCTGCACCCTCGGCAGATGCTTCTTGAAAGTGCGGTAATTCTTCCTTATCACGTTGTGGTCGATAATAAATAAAGGAGTCCCGTGCTTTTGGGCCAATTTTAAAAGCTCTTTTTTCATATCAATCCTGTTTTATCAGGCCATTAATTTCCTGATTAGCTTCCTGAGTTTTTCGACTTCTTTGTTGTTTTCAAGATAGGACTTTATCAGCTTCTTGCGCAGTTCTTCGCCGCGGTAATATAATTTTTTCAGTTTCTTGGGGCTGGTGGTCTGAATGGTGTATGCAACCATAATAGGCAGGGCGACGGTAACGTCGAGATAAGCGGTAACAGTTTCCTCTAATTTGGTCGGGTCAATTTTGCCCCAGCTTGCCGCCTCGCTCGGGGGCGCTCCCGATAAGCCGCCCGTATCGGGCCTGGCATCCGTTACGTTTATATCATAATCCTGACCCGCTTCCGGTATCATCAGGACTTCCTGAATCTGTGGTTCGGTCTGGAGCATAAAATTCTTGGGACTACCGCCCCCAATCAGGATGACGCCCGTCTTGCCGTTTTCATATTTTTTGGCGTTCAGTATTATCGCCGTCGAATCATTAACGTCGATGCTCGGATTTATTTTCAGTTTGAAGGCGTCCTGCAAGCCCGATGCCTCCGCCAGAAGTTCAAGGCCGGCAACGTTCATACCGATTGTCGAATCCCCCGGTGACGATGTAAAGACGGGAATGCCGTTCCTGTAAGCAGCCGCCAATATGCTCACCTGGCCGAGTTTATGCTTTTCTTCGAGGTCGCTGAGAATTTTGCCGAGATAATGATAAAATTCCCGTGTGCCCATTTCCTTCTGGAATTCAGGCCTTATAAGTATCTCTCTGAGCTGTCTGTCGGTTTCCATCAGGACGTCTTCGTAATCAAACAGGATGTCGTAAATTCTCGTTACGCCCTTGTCTCTCAAATCAACGTCATCGACCGTATGGCTGCCGCGGAACATAGGCAGATTGAACGCGTAATGTATGTCGTGATACATATTCGCGCCGGTAGCGACAAGCCAGTCAACAAAGCCGTGGTTCATCAGAGGAATTACCGCCGATGGTCCGAGTCCCGCGGGCGTTAACGCTCCTGCCAAGCTCATTCCTATCGTAACGTCCTCCTGGGAATATTTATCTTTCAATAACTGGCAGGCAGCCCTTAATCTTCCGCCGTTGTACGCGTCCAGATTGTCTATCAGCTTCGCTATATCCGTCGATTTCGAAATCGGCTCCGGGAGAATACGCTTGCCTGATAAATACTTTGCCTTATGCGGATAATTTTCCTTATGTTTTGCCATTTTTATACCTGCACCTTCCACATATTATACTTTTTCGTTTACAACAATATTGTTACCGTCAACCGTAGGCCAGCATTCTAATTTAACTATAAGCAAAAATCAACCGGCGACTCCGGCAGGAACCGTCCCAAAGATTGTGGGTAAATTATCGGGGTTCGACCCTATTGCCCGGTTTTTCAGATTACTTTACGCAACAGGAAAGAAGAATGGTCCTGCCCTCCTGGCAGATATTCTTTATGGCCATTGTCTCGCCGCTGGTCGATGGCCCGATTATCGCCAGAACATTCTCTTCATCAATAAGCTGTTTGGCGAGCGAAACCGCGTTCTCCGAGATTCGCCCCGCATCAGCGGATAATATCTCGACGATGCTATTTAAGGAAAAACCATCGCCAAAGGAACCGGTGTGGCAATATTAGTTCTTATATATTGCGAAATTACCGTCTTTAACGGTGAGCATCTCAAAGGAATCCAGACCCAGACCGTTGTGGTCCTGGGACGAGAAGTTAAAGACGCCGGCTGTTCCGACGAAACCTCTGATGTTCTCAATAGCTTCGCGAACCTTTCCCTTGTCGAAGCTATCTGCCTTTTTGAGTCCCTCGACAAGAATCAGCAATGCGTCGTATGCATGGCCGCCGAAGGCACTCACGTCCTCTTTGTACCGGCTTTCGTAATCCTTCTTGTATTCTATGAGGAACTTTTTCTGGGGATCATTATCAGGTAGTTGCTCAGCAATCAGCAGGCGTCCGCAGGGGAATATAGTGCCGTTTGACGCCTCGCCGCCTGCCTGGGCGTACTTGATATTGCCAAAGCCGTGACTCTGGAACAGGGGCACGTTCAAATCAATCTGCTTCATATTCCTAGCGACCAAACTCTGTGCCGGAACTGTTGACCAGTTGACCACCGCCTGAACATCCTGGCTTTTCACCTTGGTCAGAATTCCTGTCAGGTCTGTTTCGTTTTCGTCATACACCTCGGAAATGGCGATTGTAACGCCGGCAAGTTCGGCAAGATTGGCGAGTTGTTTGCCTCCGGCCATTCCAAAACCGTCGTTGCTTGTTATTACACCTATCTTCTTGATACTTTTTGCTCTCATAACCTGAAAAATGCGCCTCACGGCGTCACTGTCTTTCTGCGGGGTTTTGAAAACATAACTGGCGACCGGGTTGACAATATCCTCGGCTGCTGCGCAGGAAATAAGAATGGTATTGCTGTCCTGACAGATATTCTTGATTGCCATCGTCTCGCCACTGGTCGATGGCCCAATTATCGCGAGGACCTTATCTTCTTTAATGAGCTGCTTTGCGAACGAAACCGCATTCTCCGGCTTGCTGCGCGAGTCCTTCAGGATTAGCTCAATCTTCCTGCCGTTGACGCCGCCTTCTTTGTTTATCTTTTCAACAAACATTTCAGCGGTTTTCGCTTCTGGTCCTCCGAGATTCACTGCGTCTCCTGTTACCGCGAAGATGGCGCCAACTTTGATTGTCGGCGCATCGGCTGCCCTGGCAAGCCCCGAAACACACAGGACAACCGCCACAACCAGGAGTCCAATAACTTTCATAAACCGATTTCTCATAACGCTCTTCCTTTCCCGTATCATATATTGAGACCAATAATACTTCGGCAAGACAGAAATCCCCCCGATATTCTGTCTAAACCGCCCTTTTCGGCCTTAATCTGCTTCAAATCCGCAAACCTTCCCTTGATTTATTCGCTCAAGAATTGGTGTTTATCCTGCGTGCGTGACATTCTCCCGAACAAAATATCCTGAAAATACAAAAAGTATATGATAACATATTTTGTTTATTTCCAGCAACTTATTATGCCGGAAAAAACAAAATATTGTATGTGTGAACACGAGGGGAAACTATCTATCATAAGTGTTTATAAAGAAAGCACTTGCCGCAATAACACCGTCAGGGTTCAAGATAAAAGTTATTTAGAAATCGCGTTTGAGTATTTCGATAGTGCGCCGGCAAAGCTCACGACCATAATCGGCCCATACACCTTCGCCCCAGTAACGGTAACAGCTCGTCTGTGTCAAAAGCAAATGGTAAAGGGCGTTGCGAAAACGCGGTTCCGACGGAGCAACATTCTTAGCGAGAACTTTCTCGTTGAACAAAACGCTCGCCTGCTCCATCGGCCCAAGCAGTTTTTCGTAACCATGTACCCAGGAGATATTGTTTGTCCAGCTGCCGCCTTCCATATGAAACCGATGGTCTTCTTTGCCTAACTGCTGTATAATTTTTTCCATCGCCTCGGGGCCGGAGCCGTCCTTAAACTTTTGCCATATCCAATGCTGGAATATGGGTTCAATCGCCGGGAAATTCTCTTCCTTCACGCCCAAACTGTCTAAGTATTCAAGATACTCCGTGACATTAACAGCAGGCGTCGGGCTGTTGTTGCATTCAGCCATCGCTTGTTTGTATTTGCCGGGAAATTCATTCATCATAACGCCGCCGTTTTCGCCGTCGGCAATCTGAGTTACCAGAGACGGAACCGATTTTGTCCCCAGCTTTATCCGTCCCAGGCCGCACGCCTCGTAATATGGCTGCATCTGCCCGACAAGCTTTGTATCGCTGCCCTGCGTCTTGATAATCGCCGTTATGGCAATCGTATCGCCGGTGGAGTTCTTCGCTATCAGCCGATGAGGCCTATGCGGATATTCCAGTCCCCAGCCGTTTTCGACACGCTCGACGGTATGCTCCTGCACAAGAACCCACCGGTAGCCGCAATCCTTTAACGTCTTGACGAACTGGTAGAAAACATCCGGATGATTCGGCAGGGCCATCTCCGCAGGCGAAAACCCTCTGACCCGCCCTACCGCCTCAAGGCCGAACAGCGCAGCAAAGAAATGCTGCCACGCCCCAACGCCAAGCCGGTAATCCTGAACCGGCGTCGATGGCGCTACGGCATGTCCCCAGGAAGAACCCAGCCATTCGATGCAGCCGCGATATTTGGAATCACAGGTTATTTTTTTGAGCGATTCAAAAACATCCGTAAGACCCATTTTATACATACCGTCAAGCAGCGTGCCCGAATAATCGAGCATACACCTCGGCTGGTTGCCCTCTTTAAGCAGCTCAGGTATAAAATCGCCCATCCGTTTATAGCACTGGTGAAAAACCTGGGCGTTATGATTGTCGCCGCTGCCCAGATGATTCATCATATGTTCCAGATTGCTGATTACGTCCGCAGTTTTGAGCGGCTGGTCGGGATTCGGTATGATTGGCTGGTGCATGTGAAGCGCTATCGCGAATGCGCTTTTGACATTGTCCCAGTTAATTTTGCTTTGCGGCAAAAAAACAGGGTCGCGGTTCATAGCCGCATCGATAATATCCTGCGAGCCGCAAATATTCGGCACACCATTTACATATTCGGGTAGTTTAGTCATTTTCCTGTTAAACCGTTATTTCGGGATTTTACCGTGGGCCGGTCCACAGATACAACGCCTGCGGGACAGCCACCTCATAAAGCGTCCTGCGGTCAATCTTCAGCGATATATTCGTCTTCGCGCCGAGCATCTCCGCGATTGAAAACGGCTTTTGGTATTCGACTACTTGCGCCTTTTTGACGCCCGCGAGCGATTTTGCCTCGGCGATTGCGTCCTTGAGATAGCCCACGCTGTCAATTAGCTTTTCTTCGAGGGCGTTATCCGCCCAGTATATGCTTCCGTCCGCCAGGCGTCTGACGTCCGACTCGGTCAGGTTACTTCTGCCGTCAACGACGACTTTGACGAACCGATTGTAAGCCGGGTCGATTATCCTTTGCTGCATATACTGCAATTGTTCTTCGGTAGGCGTCTGGAATGGACTGGGCCAGTCCTTTTTCGAGCCCGCCTTGACCACAACCGGCTGTATGCCCAGTTTCTCCTCCAGAAGCTGCTGCAATACGAGATATTCCATAATCACGCCGATTGAGCCGGTGATTGCGGTGGGTTCGGCGATAATCTTATCGCAGGCAACCGAAGAATAATAGCCGCCCGATGCCGCGACGCCCTGCATAAACGCGACCGCCGGCTGGTTGGTGTCGGCGCGGTATTTCATTATCTCGTTATGAATCTGGTCGCTGCCCGAAATCGTCCCGCCGGGCGAATCGACGCGGATAATCACTCCCTTTATGGTCTTGTCGTCTCTGGCCGTTTTTAACTGCCAGTAAACCTCCTGTGCCTGCTTTTCGTCTATAATGCCGTCTATCGACACTATCGCGATTTTAGCGCTCCGTGGGCCGTCTTCGATGACTTCCTCTGTGTACTTCTTTCCGCCCACTCCCTCAAACGCTATAATTCCAACGCCGATGAGCATCAGAAAAAGCATAACGTTTCCGAGCATCGATAAGCCGGTGATTATACCCCAGAAAATTCGCCATCCACTGCTCTTTTTGGGTGCCGGTGCCGGTTGCGGCGAAAGAACACTGTTCAGTTGCGGCTGTGAAGAATCGCCGATATTTTCAAAATCCATAAATTTTCCCCTTATAAGATTATCAACTCTGTCCCTTGTTGATTAGCATCCGCCTAACCGTTACAATTATCAGCAATCAATTGGCAATAATCAATGACAAACTGAAAAAGGATTATACGGTGGCGGAGAACAAAGGTTTTACACATCTTCACCTGCACAGCCAGTATTCGCTGCTCGACGGCGCTATAAGGTTCGAAAATCTCTTTGCGCGGTGCAAAGACCTGGGTATGGACTCGGTCGCCGTAACCGACCACGGGAATATGTTCGGCGTGATAGAATTCTACACCAAGGCAATCGCCGCAGGCATCAAACCCATAATCGGTATCGAGGCCTACATCGCTCCAAACAGCCGGCATGACCGAACAAAAACATCTATCAGCGACGCCGCGTATCACCTCATCCTTCTTGCCCAGAATAATACGGGCTATCAAAACCTGCTCAAGCTCGCATCGACGGGTTACACCGAAGGGTTTTACTACCGCCCCCGAATCGACAAGCAAATCCTCGCGGAGCTTAACGAGGGGCTGATTGTAACTTCCGCCTGCCCGAAAGGTGAACTGGCGATGCAAATGTCGGGCGGAGACATAAAAGCGGCGCAGGCGGTTGCCGAAGGGTACCTCAAAATCTTCGGCCCCGAAAGATACTTCATCGAAATTCAGAGCCACGAAGGCGACGACACCAATATCGCAAAATCGCTTATTGACCTGGCGAACAAACTCGGAGCGGGCATCGTCGCGACAAACGACGTACATTTCCTCGCGGAAGAAGACCACGAGGCACATAACTGCCTCTGCGCGATAAGCACGGGCAAAAAAGCAGACGACCCCGACCGGATGATTTACCCCAAAGACGTATTTCTCAAAAGTCCCGCCCAGATGCGCCAGCTTTTCCCGGATTGTCCACAGGCCTTCGATAACACGCTGGAAATCGCTAAGCAATGCAACGTCGAAATCGACCTTAAAAGCAGGCATGCACCGCATTTCAGCCCCGAAGACGGCTCAACGCCTGAAAAATTCCTGACAAAACTATGCTATGAAAAAGCACAGCAAATCTACGGTAAACTCGACGACAGGGTAAAAGAACGCCTCGAAAGAGAGCTGCACGTCATCGAGTCAAAGGGATTCGCAAGTTACTTTCTAATCGTCTGGGACTTCTGCAATTACGCCCATAAAAATAATATCCCCGTCGGCGCAAGAGGAAGCGCAGTGGGGACATTAGTCGGCTACTGCCTTGGCCTGTGCGACGTTGACCCGCTCAAATACGATTTGCTCTTCGAACGTTTTATGGACCCACACCGCAACGAGATGCCCGATATCGATATTGATATGTGCCAGGCGGGCAGGGGACAAATCATCGACTACGTCCGCCAAAAATACGGCCACGTCGCGCAAATCATCACCTTCGGAACGATGGGCGCAAAGGCGGTAATCCGCGACATCTGCCGGGTGTTGAATGTCCCGCTGACCGAAGCGGACCGGCTGGCAAAACTTGTCCCCGAAACGCTTAATATGACCCTCGATATGGCCCTGGAAACAGAGCCGCAATTGAAACAGGCATACGACAGGGACCCGCAGACAAAAAAGGTCATCGACATCAGCAAGAAACTCGAAGGTCTCGCCCGCCACGCGTCGGTTCACGCCGCTGGAGTCGTAATAGCCGATGAGCCGTTGACTAATTTCGTGCCCCTCTACAAGCCGTCCGGCACAGAGGATATCGTTACGCAGTTCGAAGGACCTATGGTCGAAAAGGTGGGCCTGTTAAAAATGGACTTCCTCGGTCTAAAGACCCTTAGCGTCATCGAGCGCGCAAGGCAATTAGTCGAGCAGATTCACGGCAAAAAAATAGACCTCGAAAAAATCGACCTCGAAGACCCCAAGGTCTTCGCTCTTTTCGCCGCGGGAAAAACAAAAGGCATATTCCAGTTCGAATCGGGCGGTATGCAGGAACTTCTGATGAAGATGAAGCCCGACAGGATTCAGGACCTCATCGCGGCAAACGCGCTTTATCGCCCCGGCCCGATGACCCTCATCCCCGACTACAACGACCGCAAACACGGGGGCAAATGGTCGCTGCCTCACCCGATTATGAAAGAAGTCCTCGACGAGACCTACGGCATTATGGTCTATCAGGAACAGGTGATGCAAATCTGCAACCGCCTCGGTGACATTCCTCTGCGTGAGGCATACACGCTGATTAAGGCAATCAGCAAAAAGAAGGCCTCGACCATCCTTAAGGAAAAGGAACGATTCATCGCCGGCTCGGTCGCAAAGGGGCTTAAAAAACAGCAGGCGGAAGACATATTCGAGCTAATCGAGCGTTTCGCCGGCTACGGCTTCAATAAAAGCCACTCGACCCGCTACGCCTTCATCGCGTATCAAACCGCTTATATGAAGGTCTATTGGCCCGTGGAATATATGGCGGCACTTCTCACCTTCGAAATGGGCAACACAGACAAGGTCGTGGAATACATATCCGAATGTAATGATATGGGTATCGAAGTTACCGCACCGGATATCAATGAAAGCGGCGTTGACTTCACGCCTTTATACAAAGAGAGCGACGGCAAGAAAGGAATGATTCGTTTCGGTTTGGCCGCTGTCAAAGGCGTAGGCGAAAAGGCAGTCGAGCAAATCATCGTCGCACGCGAGAAAACAGGCAAATTCCAGAGCTTGTTCCACTTCTGCGAAAACGTCGATACGCGGGCCACGAACAAGCAGTTAATGGAATCGCTGATAAAAGCGGGAGCATTCGACCGCCTTGGGGGCAACCGCGCTCAAATGATAGCGGGGCTTCCAGCGGCTATGGAGCACGGGGCGGATACACAAACGGACAAACTCAACGGCCAGATGCGGTTTTTCGCGCAGGCCACCGCGCCGGATTACTCACAAGACCATAACCGCCTGCCCTACGCGGACCCATGGCCAGAACAAATGATGCTGATGTATGAAAAGGAAGTCCTCGGCTTTTATGTTACGAGCAACCCGCTGAGTCACTGTGCCGAGACAATCAATATCTTCTCGAATATCAATACCACCCAGATTGCCGAGACCACACAGGAAAAGGAAGTAACCATTGGCGGCATGATAACTAAAATCCGCTACAACCTGACCAGGACAGGCAAAAACGCCGGCTCGAAAATGGCTGTCTTCACCCTCCTCGACCTCCAGGGCCAGGTTGAGGTCGTTATGTTCCCAAATACCTTAAACCAGTTCGCCACGAAACTTGCCGCCGACGCAGTCGTATTCGTCAAAGGCCGGCTGGATTTCAGAAGAGAAAAGCCGAACATAATCGCCTCCGAATTAATCACCCTCGACGAGGCAACCGACAAGCTCGCAGGTAAGGTGCGAATCAATCTCGACGCCCAAAATGTCACGAAAGAAAAAATCGCTGAGATAAAAAGTATTTGTATGCACCACAGGGGCAAGAGCAGCGTTTACGTCGCAATCAGGACAGACAAGGGCAGGGTTTACGCCTCCGCCGACAGGGGCTTAAGCGTCAACCCCGACCCAGAATTCTGCCGTAAGATGCGCCACCTGATTGGCCCTGAAAACCTGCAATTAACAAGGTAGAAGAAATGAACGCGAAAAAATTATCAGGCAAGTTTATCGCCCTTGATGGGCCGGATGGATGCGGGAAAAGCACGCAGGTAAAATTGCTCGTCGATTGGCTGGCAAAACAACAAATCGATGTAATCAGTTTCCGCGAGCCGGGCGCAACCGCCATAGGCGAGAAAATCAGGGATATCCTTCTCAATCCCGAACACAAAGCAATGGATACCGCAACCGAAGTGATGCTTTATATGGCGGCGAGAGTTCAACTGTGGAATGAGAAAATCGCCCCGGCGTTAAAACAAAATAAATGCGTCATCGTTGACCGCTGGCTGTCCAGCACCTGCGCCTACCAGGGTCACGCGGGCGGATTCGGAATGGATAAGGTAATTAAACTCGCAGCCGATTGCCTTGAAAAGCCCTGGCCCGATTTGACAATAATCCTCGATGTCGAGTCCGCCACCGCGGCAACTCGTCTCAAAAGCAATCTCGACCGTATGGAGCAAAAGGGCAACGATTATCATAAAAAAGTCCGCGATGGCTTCCTGAAAATCGCCAAGCAGCGGAAAAACTCCGTCGTGGTCAACGCCGCGGACAATATCGACGCCGTCCACAAAAAAGTAACAGACATCATCGATAAATTCGGGGCCGAATAATGCCGCTCAAAGACGTTTTCTGCCAGGGAAAAGCTATCTCCGCGATTCAATGTTCCTTCGCCGGCGATAAAGTCGCACATGCTTATATTTTCGCCGGGCCTGATGGCATAGGCAAATTCACAACCGCGAAGGAATTCGCAAAGCTATTACTTTGTAAAAACCCCGTGGAAAGGGGCAACTTTACTGATAGTTGCGGCAATTGCGCATCCTGCCGAGCGTTCGACGCCGGCTCACATCCCGATTTCGAACACGTCTATAAGGAACTGCTCGAATTCACAAAAGAAGGCAAAAACAAAGAACCGCCTTTCGAATTCCCGATTGACGTCGTCCGTGAATTCGTCCTCGATAAAGTCAGCCAAAGGCCCGCCTTATCGACGCGAAGGGTCTTTGTCCTCACTGAAGCCGAAAAGCTCAACAACGAATCGCAAAATTGCCTCTTGAAGGTCCTCGAAGAGCCGCCCACTTATTGCTGCATCATTCTTATTTGCACCAGGCCCGACAAACTCCTGCCCACAATCCGCTCCCGATGCCAGATATTGCGATTCGGCCCAATCGACGAGGAAAAAATAATCGAAAAACTGCGTCAGCCCGGCCTCAGCGAAAAACAGATAAAATTTTTCGCCCGCCTGACCGATGGCTCACTGGGCCTTGCCGGCACATATTCACAGCTCGAAACAGCCGAAGCAGACATATATAAAACCAAAACGGATATCGTGAATGCCCTGGCCAATTTCGAATATAAAAACGCGATTGAACTGGCCGAGACCCTTCAAAAGCAATCGAAGGAAATTGCGTCCATTTGGGCCAAACTCGCCCCCGCCACGAGCGCAAACGACATAAAACGCAAATCTACTGTAATCATACTTCAGATTATAATCAGTGTCTTTCACGACGCGATGCTCACAAATGTCGCTACTGGCAACCAAATAGTCAATTTCGACCAGCCCGAACAAATCAAAAAAATCGCCTTGCGATTCAACCCTGAGCAGGCGGCCCAAAAAATCGCCGAATGCTTCAAAACCCTCCACTATCTCGAATCATCCGTCAATGAACGGCTTATTTTAGAGCAACTGTTGTTAAATCTGGCAGAAACTGATAAAATCACTTCTGAACTTTAGAGATTTCACCGCGGAACCCGCTGAGACCGCAGAGAAAATCATATCGTAATCTCTGCGTTTTCCGCGGCCTATGCGGTAAAAGCAAGAAAAACAAATGGAAGATACGTCAACAACAAAACCTAAGCCGCCAAGGACCAAAAGGTTTATGCTGGTCCGTTACGGCCGGATGAGAACACTGGGCCTGTTCGAGCACAACGAAGCCACGATTCCCTCCACGCCGACGCGCGTCGTCATCAAAACCGAAAAAGGCATGGAGCTTGGCACTATCGTGGGAGGCATCAGCGCTTACCGCGCAGGCCAGCTCAAATTGTCCGATGAACAACTGAAGAAATACTTCGACGATTCTGAAATACCATTCACCCCTGAGCCGGCGGGCAGATTCATCAGGTATGCAACGCCCGAAGACATCAACGAGGAAAAGCATTTCCAGAAAATAGCCGTCGAAGAAACAAAGTTCTGCAAAAAACTCGTCAAAGAAATGAATCTGCCGATGAAAATCGTCGATGCCGAACACATCCTCGGCGGGGAGCGCATCGTATTTTACTTTATGTCCGACGGCAGGGTCGATTTCCGCGACCTCGTCAGGAAACTGGCGCAGGAATATCAGACCAGAATCGAAATGCGGCAAATCGGCGCACGCGACGAGGCAAAAATACTCGGCGACGTCGAAAGCTGCGGGCAAAAATGCTGCTGCATCAGGTATCTCAAATCCCTCAAGCCCGTCAATATGCGAATGGCCAAGCTGCAAAAAGCGACGCTGGACCCGTCGAAAATCTCCGGTTACTGCGGCCGGCTCAAATGCTGCCTGCGCTACGAGGACGACACCTATACCGAGCTTAAAAAACGCCTGCCGCCCCGAAACACGCTGGTCAACACACCCGAGGGCAAAGGCAGAATCATCGACTATCAGGTACTCGCCCAGTTGGTTATGGTCGAGCTTGAAACCGGCACAAGGACGTTGGTTCCAAGAGACAAAATTGAAATACTCGGCCAGTCACAGCCCAATAACACAAACATAAAACCTCCACAGGGTAATATCCCTGAGAAAAATATCCCTGAGGAAAGTACTCCTGAGGAAAATAATACTACAGAAGATAATGCTACAGAAGACAACAATACTGATGAAAAACCAAACGGTTGAACTGACGCCCGACAAGGCGTAAAAAAAGGAAAATTATGCCGCGTAAAATCGTCGTTACATCCGCCCTGCCCTACGCAAACGGCCCCATCCACATAGGCCACCTCGTGGAATATCTCCAGACCGATGTATGGGTGCGGTTCCAGAAAATATCCGGCAATCAATGCTTTTACTTCTGCGCAGACGACACCCACGGCACCGCGATAATGATTAGCGCAAAAAACAAAGGAATCACCCCCGAACAGCTCATAGACGGTGTCCACGAGGAACACTACAACGATTTCAAACGCTTCCTGATTGAGTTCGATAATTATTATTCCACCCATTCGTCCGAAAACCGCAATTTCAGCGAGACGATTTTCAACCGCCTGAACGCAGCCGGCTCAATTACAAAGCGAAATATCGACCAGGCCTGGTGTCCGAATTGCAAAATGGCGCTGCCCGACCGGTTCATTCGAGGTACTTGCCCGAAATGCAAAGCCGAAGACCAGTATGGCGATTCCTGCGAGGTTTGCAGCGCAACGTATCAACCCACCGACCTCATCAATCCCCGCTGCTCCAACTGCGGCTCAACGCCTGTTTTGAAACAATCCGAGCATTATTTCTTCAAGCTGACCGACTACGAAAAGCAACTGCGGGACATATTCGCAAAGGGCTATATCCAGGAATCCGTCTCCAACAAGCTCGACGAATGGTTCAACGCCGGGCTAAAGGACTGGGACATCTCGCGCGACGGCCCATACTTCGGCTTCAAAATCCCCGGCGAGGAAGACAAATACTTTTACGTCTGGCTCGACGCGCCAATCGGCTATATGGCGTCGGCCAAAAACTACTGCGACAAAAACGGCCTTGATTTCAACGCCGTCTGGAACGGCCCCGATTACGAGCTTTACCACTTCATCGGCAAAGACATTATGTATTTCCACGCACTGTTCTGGCCCGCGATGCTCGTCGGGGCGGGCTTCAAAACCGCAAACAAACTATTCGTCCACGGCTTCCTCACAGTCAACGGCCAAAAAATGAGCAAGTCGCGCGGAACCTTCATCAAAGCCGCGACCTATGCCAATCACCTTGACCCGGAATACCTCCGCTACTACTATGCGGGTAAACTTTCAGCAGGTATCGACGACCTCGACCTCAGTTTCGAGGACTTCGTAAATAAAATCAACTCCGACCTCGTGGGCAAATTCACCAACCTCGCCTCGCGAGCCGCGCCGATGCTCAAAAGCAAGCTCAACGGCCGGCTTGGCAAACTCGACGACGAAGGCAAAAAGCTCATCGAAGAAATCGCCGCCGCGGGCAGCGAGATTACACAAAACTATGAAAATCTAAATTACGCAGCCGTAATCCGGACAGCCACCGCCCTTGCTGACCTCGCCAACCGCTACGTCGAGCAAAACCAGCCATGGACTACAATCAAAACCGACCCGGAAAAGGCACGCACAACGCTGACCGCAACTCTCAACGCCGTTCGCATCCTGACAATTTACCTCAAACCGGTCCTGCCCGCCTTCGCCGAAAAAGTCGAACGACTGCTGAACATCGGCAAACTCACTTTCGCGGACATCAACACTACACTCCAGGAACACAATATCAACGACTTTGAACGTCTATTTGAACGCGTGGATAAAGAAAAGGTTGACGCTATGATTGAAGAAAGCAAAGACACAGGGGATAAAACCGAACCAACACCGGCGATAACCGCTGAGCCGATTAAGCCGGAATGCACAATCGAGGACTTCGCCAAAATCGACCTGCGTATCGCACAGGTCGTAAAGGCCGAACGCGTCGAAGGAGCCGACAAACTCCTGCGGCTTCAATTAGACGTGGGCGGCATCCAGAAAAACGTCCTCGCCGGCATCGCACAGGCATATCAGCCCGAAAATCTCATCGGCAAAATCGTAATAGTTTTCGTGAACCTCAAACCTCGCCAGATGCGATTCGGCCTGTCCGAAGGTATGATTCTCGCCTCAGGGCCGGGCGGAAAAGAAATCTTTATGCTCACCGCCGATACGGGCGCAAAACCGGGCGCAAAAGTAAGCTGACAAGTTATGACCGAAAAAAAATCGCTTGAGGAAATCTCGGAGTCAGACAGCCGATACGACCCAAAGGCCGTGCGTTTCGTTTACGAGGGCCTCGGTTACACCATCCGAAAACTCGCCGCAGGTCAGCCCGGACATATCACGGGCCAAACCCTCTGCGAAGGCCTCCGCCAGCTCGCGCTCGAAAAATGGGGTATGCTCGCCCCGCTCGTCCTCGATTCCTGGCGGGTCAAAACCACCCGCGACCTCGGCGAAATCGTCTATCTGCTCATCAGGCACAACTGGATGAAAGCACAGCCAACCGACACAATCGATGACTTCAACAACGTTTTCGAACTTAAAACCGCCCTCAAAGACGGCTTCAAGTTCTAAAAAAACACCCTTCAGGCGTAAATTACCCAAATTGCCGCTCCCTTTTGCTTGACAAATCCAGGCAAGTACTCTAATATATAAGGATACTAATATGAACGGCCATTTTGGAGAGGACATTTAATGCGCCTCGTAGTAAAACAAGGTGAGCGCACCATTAACGAATTCCATTTCGACAAGGGGCCTATCTACATCGGCAGACACACCAACAGCCAGATACTCCTGCCCGACAAGGTCGTCTCACGTCAGCACGCCGTAATTTACAACACCAAGGACGGCCAATGGGTCGTCGAAGACCTCGACAGCGCAAATAAGACCTACTTAAATAACGCTGAAATTCGCAAATCTGACATCAAGGCGGGCGACGTCATCCGCATATCCGATTTCAGTATCGAGGTCAATTTTGAAACGGCCTCCGTTTCCGCCGACCCCGGCGAAACAGTCGAGCTTGAAGAGCCGCCTGTCAGCTTGTCTTCCGGCCCACAAATAATTATCCGAAAACTCGGCGCCGAAAAAGCCCCGGCCGTAAGGTTCCAGGCCGAACGCGCTACTGATTTTCTGCAGGCAATCGAGGAATTGAAAAAGACAGACAACATAGATAAGGCGCTGCTGGTCATGCTTGAAACGGTATCAAAACAGTTCAAAACCTATCACGTCTGGGGCGCTATGCGTTCCAAAGCCGACGGCCCGATGATTGCCCACGCGGGCAGAAACAGAAGCGGTATGGCCGTCGAGCAGGCAGACCTCGAATACGGTGACAAAATCGCCGAGGCCCTCAACAAAAAACAGTGTATGCTCTTTATCTTCACTCGTGACCTAAACATCCAGAAGGAAATCCAGATTCGCTCAGTCCTCATCGTCCCCCTCCTCTCCACCGCAGGCTGCTTCGGCGTCATTTACGCCAACAACACCTTCCGCGACGACCATTACAACCTCGGCGACCTCGACTACCTGATGCTCTTAGGCCTACACTCCGCCTCCGTCCTCGCTAAATTCCCGGCATAACGAAAAAAAACACTCCGTTCAATGTTGGATGTTCAAAGTTCGATGTTCTATGTTAAATTTATTTTGTAGAAAAAAGTGGTCAGGAGTCCTTTTCTCATTTAATACATTTCAGCAAGTCGCCTAATTTGTCGCCTGCTAAAAACGCAAGCGACAAAATAGCGATAATCCACATCGTCGGCTTGACTTCTCTGGCCTTTCCTGCGGCGGACTTGATAAGCACAAAGGAAATGAAGCCGAAAGCGAGCCCCGTGCTGATACTGTAACTAAGCGCAATCATCACGATAATAATGAAAGCCGGAAACGCCTCCTCGACATCCGCGAAGTTTATCGCCCGAACTTCCTTCATCATAAACAGGCCCACCATAATCAAAGCCGGGGCCGTCGCGTATTCAGGCACCACGCCCACCAATGGCGCAAATAATATCGCCAACAAAAATAACACCCCTGTAACTACCGAGGTCAACCCTGTGCGGCCGCCCTGCTCGATACCCGCAGCCGATTCGACATACGCAGTTGTCGTCGATGTTCCGAATATCGCCCCGGTCATACCAGCAAGGGCGTCAATCGCCAGTAAGCGGTCCAGGCCTTTTATTTTGCCGTGACTATCGACCATTTTCGCGTGATGACAGCACGCAACCAATGTCCCTATGCCGTCGAACATACTCATAAACATTAAGCTGAACACGCTGCCTAAAATGCCCCATTTCAAAGCGCCAAAAATATCCAGATGAAGAGCAATCGGCCTTATATCCACGTCAAAAGACACCCATCGCATTGGCCTGTCAACGTATCCGAACGCAATCGCCAGCAGCGTCGAAAACGCAATGCCGATAAGCAGCGAACCCTTTATTCCTCTCATTTCAAAAAACAGCATAAATAACAATCCCGCCAATCCTATCAGTGTCGTCGCTCCCAGAGGCCCCGCTGAGACAAGCGTCGAATCGTTTTTAACTATTACGTGAAGATTAACCAACCCGATGAACGTAATGAAAAGCCCGATGCCGACGGATATCGCCGAGATTATCCCCGGCGGTATCGCCTCAACGAGCTTTTTGCGAAGCCCAATCAATGTCAGCAGCAAAAACAATGCACCCGAAACAAACACCGCACCCAGCGCCGTCTCCCAGCTTATCCCTTTGCCGAGCACAAGCGTATATGTGAAAAATGCGTTTAGCCCCATCCCCGGCGCCATCGCAATCGGCGCCTTGCCGAAAACCCCCGCGATAATCGTCGAAATGGCCGTAACGATACAGGTTACCGCCACCAGCGCGCCTTTATCCATCCCCGTTTTGCTCAACATCGTGGGGTTCACAAAGATTATGTAGGCCATCGTCAGAAACGTCGTAACGCCTGCTATTGTCTCCGTCCTGACGTTTGTCCCCCTCGCCTTGAGTTCAAAATAATCGCCCGCCATATTTGACCTCCCGTCTCAATAGCGCCATCATTTATTGTTCTACCGCTGAGCACGCTGAAACCGCAGAGTTTTTATTTTTTTCTCTGCGACCTTTGCGGTCTCTGCGGTTAACTAAATTAAATGCGAGCGAGAGGAGTCGAACCTCCACGGGCTTTCACCCACAAGGTCCTAAGCCTTGCGCGTATGCCAGTTCCGCCACGCTCGCGAAATCATTGCTGTTTACCGCCATCCTGTTCTGATGCAATCTTCTCGATGCGTTTTTCCGCGTCCTGCAGAATCTTCCTGCATTGCTTAATCAGGGCCATTCCCTTTTCATACTGCTGCAAACTGTCGCCAAGCGTAATATCTCCCTGCTCAATTTTGCCGACTATCCCCGTCAGCTCCTTTACCGCCTGCTCGAACGTCAGCTTGCTAACGTCATTTTTTACTTCTTCTTTCGCCATTATTCTACCCAACAATCTGTGTTAATCTGTGGTTTCTTTTTACTTTTTTGTAACCTTGCTTTCAATCAAATTTTCCGCCAGTTCCGTTACCAGCGTATCCCCAATCTGTACTTGTGCGGCATTCTTCAATACTGCACGCGTCTGTTTGAGCATCGTTATCGAGTATCCGCGTTTCAATACTGCTCTCGGGTTCAGGCCCTCAAGCCGATTTTCGTGTGCCGTAAGCTGCATCCATGCCCTGCCCAATAATGCTGATACGGCCGCGTTTGCCCTGCTTCGCAGTTCATTAACTTCGACCGTTTTCCTGCCCAATAATCGTCTCGGCTCAAGCCGGACTACCTGCTCATAATAGCCATTCAGCCGCTCTCTCGCCTCCGTTATCATATCCCCCATCAACCCCTCAAGGTTGCCGCCAATTTCATCCAGTTGCTGCTGACGATTCCGCACCTGCAAAATCGGGTTCCTAAACGCTGCGCTTGCGCATATCGTCTGCAACCTTAGTTCCGCAAGCTCCAATCTTGAGCCGATATCGTCCGCCAATCGTTTCTCTACAACCGACAATTTTTCCAGCACCTCTTTCGCATCCGGCACCGCGACCACCCCCGCCTTCGTAGGCGTCGATGCCCGCGCATCCGCCGCCAAATCCGCAATCGTCGTATCAATCTCGTGGCCCACCGCGCTGATTATAGGTATCTTCGAATCGTAAATCGCACGCGCCAAAACCTCCTCATTAAACGCCCACAAATCCTCAAGCGACCCGCCGCCCCTGCCCACAATCAAAATATCGAGCTTCAATTTGTCGTTTCTGCGATTGACGTCCTTAACGCCCAAGGCGATTTTCTCAGCAGCGCCTTCTCCCTGCACAGGCACCGGGTAAAAACACAACACGCAGGGCCAGCGGTCAAAAATGCTTTTCCTGATATCATCAAACGCCGCCCCCGATTCGCTCGTTAATACCCCTATCCGCCTTGGATACTTCGGCAGCGGCTTTTTATGCGCCTCATCGAACAATCCCTGCGCCGATAACCGCTTGACCAATTGCTCAAATGCCAGTTGCAGTGCACCTACCCCCGCCGGTTCCATCCTCTCGACGTAAAACTGGTATTTCCCCTGCGGCTCATAAACATCGACGTTACCCGTCGCGAAAACCGCAAGACCGCTCTCCGGCTTAAACTTAACCTTCTTGAAATTGCTCCCCCACATCACGCAAGGCAATACCGACCCCTCATCCTTGAGCGAAAAATAACAGTGCCCGCTCGAATGCAGCTTCCAGTCGCTAATCTCGCCCCTCACCGTCAATCGCCCGGGGAGATTATTTTCCAGCGTCGTCTTTATCAGCGCCGTCAACTGGCTGACGGTATAGATTTGTACCTGCTGATTTGCCATATCCGCCGATTATACCCCCCTGCGACCAGATAGTGCTACTCTATCCTCTTGCGATAAAGCTTTGTTTCCAACGGCTTTTGCCAACCCGTCCAGTTGGAATCGCCCGGCTCATCCTCAATCAATCGCGTAACCTGGTTCATTTTGGCGTCGAGGTCATCGATATAACAAACCATAAACGCCTCCGCCGTCGCAGGCAGCTTGGGCGAGCCGAATTCATATTCCCCGTGATGCGACAAAACGATGTGCCCCAGCATATCCAATACCGCCCCGTCTATCGGCACACCTTTGGCAGCCAATATGTCCACCTTTTTGTGCAGCATAATAATTGTTTTAGTTATGTGCCCGATGAGCTGACCCGAATCCGTATATGAAAACGCCGTATCGTATGTTAGCTCTTCGGTCTTGCCCATATCGTGGATAAAAATCCCCGCCAGCACCAAATCCGCCTGCACCTGAGGGTACAAAGGCAGTATCGCCAAAGCAACCCGCAGCATGTTCCACGTATGCTCAAGCAACCCGCCGATACAATCGTGATGCATCGACATCCCGCCCGGACAACTGCAAAAACGCTTCATCAGCTTCTCATCCGCTATGAATTCATCCACAATCGTCTTCAACTGCTTATTTTTCACCCCGCCTGCAATCCGCTTTACGTCCGCCCACATCTCGTCAACGTCTTTATCCGTGCGGGCCAGAAACTCCTCGATATTGACCTTGCTCGAATCGACGACGCTGATATTATTCACCACAATCTGCAAGCTGTTCTGATATACTTCGCTTCTTCCCTTTATCCGCACGAACCCCGGCTTGGGCAGTTCCCCATACATCGCCTCACTTGCCTGCCAGATTCGGCCGTTCAATTGCCCCGTCTTATCGCAAAGGAACATCGCTATATACAAATCGCCACGCGACGTGCTGCGCAGAATCGGCTCTTTTACAAGGTAGATATCGTCAATCACCTCGCCCGGCGCTATTTCGCTGATATATCTGTGTGCCATCTCTCTTATCCGCCTTTTGCGGATGCTCCTTTCGATTTTGCTGTCTTCCTGTACGCTGTACGCTGAACGCTGATTTAGATTATCAATCCTCCGCCCTTGATAATCAACCAAAAAAACAGGGCATATATCTTCACGATACATGCCCTTTAACTTATGATTCAAAAGCCGACTTTCCTGCCGATTATATTACGGTATCGTCACACCCCACACCGCGTTTTCTACCCACTTAGCATCACCATTATAAGTATTTCCTCCGCCGCACTTTTCAGTGTCAGCCTGAGGCTTGTATGTGTTTGTTAAATCATTACCCGTCACAGTACCGCCATTAGCAACAATTTGGCATATTGTCAATGTCGATGGACATTTCCATTGAAAATAATCGGCGTGGCCGTCGGCAAACCCGAAATTAGCCCCGTTGCCATGCATAATGTTGGGTACATCACTCGTCCAATACGGGTCAGCACTAGTACTATACGAAAATTGGAAAGCATCGGGACTTATTCTCTTCTCTTCTTGAAATACAATCCTTTCTTTTGATTTTGTAATCTCCCCTATCCTCTTTATTACAGGAGGGTTGTTAGTGTAGCAACTGATACACATCGCATTCATAGATACGGGCATAACGTATGTCCTGTGCGCATCTTTATCCGCCTCCGCGCAGCGGTAACTTTTCACGTTCGAACAATATCTATAAAGCGCACCCTTCATCAGCAAACTTAACCTCTCTTCGTAAGGGTAAGCAAAGGCACGTGTTGTCGTAGTGTCCCAGTCATATCTTATTGGGGGCCAACCTGAGCCAACCTCGTCGGTTGTGGGCAGAGGATGTGCGGTATTACACAAAGGCGTGCACCAGAATGGATCTGTCACCGAATTATAGGCACCACCGCCATCTGCCTGTCCGCCGTTAATGATTTTGCCGTCGCTGTTTTCCGCGTATGCCATCCACGCCGTAACAAGCTGCCTCAGGTTGCCCAAGCATACGATACGCTTTGCCTGCGTTCTCGCCTTGGCCAGGGCCGGCAGCAAAATAGCCATCAATAACGCGATAATCGCGATAACCACCAACAGCTCGACCAATGTGAAACCCTTGAAATTCTTCCTGGAATTAGTGCGATTCCTCATAATAATGCCATTCTCCTATATTGCCCTGTTTATCGAAGGGCTCACCCCTTCGAGCATTTTGGCCGCCCGTTTACACCGGCTCCTCGGCGGCACGATAACCTTATATCTTTCCTAATATATACCACATCCCCGGCCCAAAAACAACAGTAAATTCCAGTATTGATACTGAAAATTTACTCCCCGCCCCGATATTTACCGGACGAAATCGAACCCTCCCCGCCAAGGGCGGGCCCGCCACAAGCCCAATGCGTTTTACCCTTGCAATAATGAGTTTTTTGCATTATAAACCGCAATCGATTGTTTGATATCTGTCCGCCGCGGGTGGATTAGGTCTTATGTCTTTGGTCTTTTGTCTTAGGTCTAAAAATTATGCGATACAGCAAAATGTTAATACCAACGGTCAAGGAAGCCCCCGCCGACGCGGAGATTCCGAGCCATAAACTTATGCTCCGTGCCGGGCTTATGCGTAAGCTCTCCAGCGGCACATATACTTACCTGCCCCTCGGCTGGCGATGCCTGCTCAAGGTAATCGGCATCGTCCGCGACGAAATGAACCGGGCAGGCGCACAGGAAATCCTTATGCCCTCGGTGCAGCCGATTGAGCTTTGGCAGCAGACGGGCCGGGATGTCGATTACGGCAAAACTATGGCAGTATTCAAGGACAGACACGACCATTTGAACGTGCTTGCCCCGACAGCCGAAGAGGTCGTTACGAGTGTCGCCGCGGGCGAAATCAAATCCTATAAACAGCTGCCGATTAACCTGTACCAAATCAGCTTCAAATTCCGCGACGAGTTCCGCCCCCGGTTCGGCGTTCTGCGCAGCAGGGAATTTATTATGAAGGATGCCTACAGCTTCCACGCGACCCCCGAATGCCTCGATAAAGAATACTGGAATATGTACGAGACCTATAAGCGTATCTTCAAACGCTGCGGCCTCGATTACGTCATCGTCGAAGCCGAATCGGGCGAAATGGGCGGTTCCGGCTCTCACCAGTTCACCATCCCCTGCCCATCGGGCGAAGATACAATCGTATATACCGAAGACGGAAGTTACGCCGCGAATATCGAAAAAGCCGAAGTTGACCCGCTGCCCAAACAAAACCCCATCGCCAACCCGCCCGAACCGGAAGAAATCCACACGCCAAACGTCGGCTCTATCGACGCCGTCTGCGCATTCCTCAAAACCAAACCGCAGGATATGATTAAAACGCTGATATATACTACTTTCACCGTTAACGATCTCCAAAAGGAAGTAGGGGAATACGCCGCCGAGCATTCTGGACAAATGCAGAAAGTTGGAAAGGCAAAATATGTTGGATATTATGCGGTACTCGTACGTGGCGATCACGAAGTTAATCAGGAAAAGTTGGTCCAAGCATTGGGTGGTCAACATGTCGGCTTATGTGACCGGCCAGATATGGTAGAGCGCCTGACAGGCGCAAAAGTCGGCTTCGCGGGGCCAGTTGATCTCAAAATTGGTATTAGACTCATTATCGACCACGCCGTCGCAGCTATGACCATCGGCGTTACCGGCGCGAATAAAACCGATTACCACGTTAAAAATATCGTCCCGGGCAGGGACTTCCCGCTATCAGGAGATAACGTCGTAGTCGCCGATATTCACATCGCCGTCGAGGGCGACACCCACAACGGCAAAAAACTCTTCTTCAAACACGGCATCGAAGTCGGCCAGGTCTTCAAACTTGGCACTAAATACTCATCGAAAATCGGCTGCAACTTTTTGGACGACTCAGGCAAAGGAAACCCCTGCCTAATGGGCTGCTACGGCATAGGCATCAACCGTATCGTCGCTTCCGCAATCGAAGCCGCCAACGACGAAAACGGCATCATCTTCCCTATTAGTATCGCACCATTCGAAGTTATTATCGTTTCGGTCAATCAGGATGATACCGACGTTGTTCAGGCAGGCGAGAAGATTTACAACGAGCTGAAAAGTAAGGGTATTGAGGTTTTACTCGATGACCGCGACGAACGCGCGGGCGTGAAATTCAAAGACGCAGACCTGATTGGCATCCCTGTCCGCATCACCGTCGGCAAAAAGGCGCTTCAAACCGGCAACGTCGAAATCAAGCTCCGCACCGAGCCGAAACCAACCCTCATCCCCGTCGATACCGCCGTCGCCAAAACCATCGAAATGGTTGATACCTTAAAATCACGGCTCAACGCATAAAGCTCGAAATACGAGATACGAAATACGAACGACGAAACAATGTGGGATTTGTATCAACCCAAACCAGTCAAATTGATAATCGGCATCTTAGCCGCGGACGAAACCTCCCTTGCCGCGGCGGTAAAGGCCATAAGCAAATCCTTTGGCGTAATTGATATCACAAGCGACATCTGGCCCTTCACCCAGACCGATTATTACAAAGACGAACTCGGTCCAAATGCCCTGCGCCAGTTCGTCTCGCTCGAAAAACTCATCGACCCCGGCAAACTCGCCAAAATCAAGCACACAACCAATAAAATCGAACAAAAACTCGTACGTTCGCTGAAACTGCCCCTTCCCCGCCCCGTAAATCTCGACCCCGGCGTCATCGAACCATCAAAACTAATCCTCGCCACAACAAAAAACTTCTCGCATCGTATATACATCGGCAATAAAATGTTCGCCGAGGTAACGCTCATTTATGAAAAAGGCAACTGGCGACAATTCGATTACACCTACCCTGACTACAAAGAGCTACATTACCAGGATTTCTTCACCAAAGTCCGAACCCGTTTAATGGAGCAATTGAAAACGTGACACTTGTATATCTGGCAATAATCCTGCTCGTCACATCATTCATAATATCCGCCGGCCTTACCCGGCTCGTCAGAAATCTCGCCACGCGCGTCGGCTTTGTCGCCCGCCCCACCGAAGACAGATACCACCGCTCAACAATCGCACTGGGAGGCGGCATATCAATCGTAGCAACAATTCTCCTATTCCTCGTCGCGGGCATTTTAATCGTAAGATTCTTAGTCGAGCCGGGCCGACTTGCACTCGACAAATCCGCCGCCATTCACGCCCCCGGCTTTATCGGCAGAACAAACCAGCTCGTCATCGTCATTTTCTGTATCTTAGCCCTGTTTGCCCTCGGCCTATGGGACGACAAAAAACGCTTCGGCCCATACTTCAAGCTTATAGTTCAGTTCGCCATCGCCTTCGTTGCCGCCTTTGCCGCCAATATCCGCCTCGAATTTTTTATCCACAGCAAACTCATCACATCCATGCTCTCCACCGTCTGGATAGTTCTCATCATCAACGTATTCAATTTCCTCGATAATATGGATGGCGCATCAGCGGGTATCGCGACAATCGTCGCCGCGATTCTTTTTACGGCCGCCGCAATCAGCGGCCAGGTCTTCATCGGCGCTCTTGCCCTGCTTTTCATTGGAACACTTCTTGGCTTTCTCGTCTTTAATTTCCCGCCCGCCAAAATCTTTATGGGCGACGCCGGCTCACTGCCTCTCGGTTTTCTCCTCGCCGTTATCTCTCTTAGAACAACTTATTATCATCAGGCCGCCTCAGGCGCTTGGTATCCCGTCCTTATCCCTCTCATCTCAATGGCCGTCCCGCTTTATGACTTCATCACAGTTACGGCCTTACGCCTCAGCCAGGGTAAATCACCATTTGTCGGCGACACTCAGCATTTCTCTCATCGCCTGCGAAAACTCGGCCTCACCGACACCCAGACCGCCCTGACCCTCTATCTTGCCACCCTAACCACCGGCATCGGAGCAACTTTTCTCTACCAGGTCAATTTAGCCGGTGCTATACTTATATTCGCCCAGACCATTCTGGTCCTGTTAATTATCGCTGTTCTGGAATCGACCGCTAAAAATGACCGATACGAAAACAAAAATTGATAATTCAAAAAATAAATTCCTTGCTCTGCTCGAAACACTGCTCTTTCCCTTCTGCATCGCCGTAATCGTTCTACGTGCTACCAGTTCTGAAGCCCCGACCCCGCAGTCGTCTCCAATACAGGCCGTTCTTAACGATACTGTCTTTTCCCTGTGCGTTTCCGGAATACTCATATTTACCTTTCTCATCTGGTGCCTTGCCAAACTTTTCAGCAATCGCCCATCCTTCAAAATATCCTCTTCCATCCTCGGCCTGGTATTCCTGATTACCGGCATAATTATCACCACGCTTTACGCCGCCAATAAACGCTCCGCAATCACCTCCGCCGTCACCCTTCTTGCACCAATTTTTATGGCGATTATGCTCACGTGTCTGCTTGACTCGCACACCAAAATCAAAATCCTCCTCATCACGCTCGCCTCGCTCGGCGTCGTGGCTTTCATCCAATCCGCAGACCAGTTCTTCATCGAAAACAACCTCATGATTCAGCAGTATCAGGACGACCCCGACGCAATGCTCCAGCAGCTCGGCATCCAGAAAAACTCCTTCAATCATATCCTCCTCGAACACCGCCTTTACTCCAAAGACGTCCGCTCCTTCTTTACTACGGGCAACTCCGCGGGTTCCTTCGCCATTCTTACATCCTTCGCCGCCATCGCCCTGTTGGCTGAGATACTCAAGAACCGTAAATCATTCCCAAAACTTTCCGGCAACCGTGCCCTGGCCGTTCTTCTTATCGCATTTATACTTTTGGGCCTCCTATTAACTCGCAGCAAAGGCGCAATTGGCGCATTTTTCTTCACAATTATAATATTCTTTTTCCTTATGCGCAGCAAACGCCCGAAACTACCCAAAAATATAATCCTTGCCGTCTGTCTCGTCGGCATTCTCGCCCTGGCATACGCTGCTGCATTATATGGCCTCAGGACAGGCCGGCTCCCCGGGGGAAATTCCATGCTCGTCCGATGGCAATACTGGGATGCCTCCGCCAAAATGTTCCTCGACAAACACTTCCTGGGCGTCGGCGGCGGAAACTTCTCATCGTATTATCCTCAATATAAAACTCCTTCAGCTCCCGAAACCGTCTCAGACCCACACTGCTTCGCCCTGAGCATCCTCACACAGTACGGCCCGCTTGCTCTCCTCGGTTTTTTAATTATTATTCTTGTCCCGCTTTGGCGAAACTCATTGGATGACAACATCAATCTCGAAACCACACAAGCACATAATTTTATAAATCTCGCCACGCTCTGCGCCCTCGTTACCGCGGTTGTCCTAATCGTCCTTCGCCCGTTCATATTGCCGCAAACCGCCGCACCGACATTTGATGAAAAAATATACGTCCTGTTTTCCCTTTACGCTGCCCCCGCTGCCGCTTTTGCCGTAGGCGTCGCGCTGTTTGCAAAAACACTGCAAACCTCCCCGAAAGAATACAATCTGCAAAATACACATATCACATCAATAGCTCTGTTCTGCGGTATTCTCGGCTTTATAATTCACAACCTCATTGATTTCGCCATTTTCGAGCCGGGTATTCTAACCGCCTTCTTCGCCTCGCTGGCTTGTCTCATCGCCCTAAATGCCAAAACCGAAAACCAGCCGAAACCTGCCATTTCCTCCCCGCTCTGGCTGAAAACCGCCGCCGTCATCGGCGCCCTGCTTATCGGCTTCGCATATTTCAACTACACCCTGCTGCCTGTCGTGGAAAGCACTTCCAATATCGCAAAAGCCCGCCCCTCTATGATGTTAGGCCAGGTCCAGCTTGCCCACAGCTTCCTCGACGCCGCCACAATTGACGACCCTCTCAGTTCCGATGCGCCATCTCAGAATGGCAACCTTTATATTCAGGAATTTTACCGCTCCGATGTGCAAAAAGAGCAATTATTCAATAACGCCGAGCAGGCATTATTCATCGCCGCAGAAAGGAACCCCAGGGATTACAGAATCTTTGATTCACTCTCCGAACTTTATTCCATTTATGCACGGCTCCAGCCCGAACAAAACGAAGCATTGCTCAATAAAGCTCTCGATAGCGCATCTATAGCTGTCGAGCTGTACCCGGGAGACGCCGAATTGCACTTCAAGCTTGCCCAAATCGCCGATGAGCTCGGTCGAATGGATTTGGCCCTGAAAAATTACAAAGTCGCCGTGCAGATTGAAGATGGCTTCCGCAAACAGTTCAAGCTGATGTATCCGGGCAGAAAAGTTCTCAGCCGGCTTGATGAGGATAAATATTTCTCCGCCACCCAGCGAATTAAAGACCTCGAACAAAAACCCCTGCGATAACCTCGGCTAAATTACCCCGAAACCTTCGCCATTATATCATCCGGGATATTGAAGTTGGCGTATGCGTTCTGGACATCCTCGTGGTCCTCAAACTCCTCCATCAACCCCACAATCTTCCTCGCCGTCTCCGCGTCGCTTATCGGTATCTCGTTGGCCGGCACCATCGAAACTTCTGCCACCTCCATCGGTATCGATTTGGCCTCGAGCGCCTTCTTCAATCCCTCAAAAGCCGCGGGCAGACACGTTATCTCGTAAATCCCCCCCACGTTCCGCATATCCTCGGCGCCTGCCCCCAGCGCTATCTCCATCAAATCGTCTTCTTTCGCCGCCTCCGTCTTAACCGTTATCAAACCCTTTTTATGGAACATCCACCCGACGCAACCCGTCGCGCCCAGCGCTCCGCCGTGACGTTCGAATATCTTTTTTATCTCCGCCACCGTACGCGCGCGGTTATCCGTCAGGACATCAACCATTATCGCCACACCCTTCGGCCCATACCCCTCATACGCCATTTCCTCGAAATGAATCGCACTGCCCTCACCAGTCGCCTTTTTTATGGCCTTCTCAATCGTGTCCTTGGGCATATTCACCGACTTGGCCTTGTCGATTGCGTACCGTAGCGACAGATTGCCGGTCGGGTCGCCCCCGCCTCGCTTGGCTGCCACGATTATCATTCTCGCAACCTTGCTCCACGCCTTGCCGCGTTTCGCGTCCGCCGACGCCTTCTTGTGCTTTATACTCGACCAGTGCGAATGTCCTGACATATCATTCTCCTGTAATTCCCGCCAACAACAAACTATGAACTATGAACAACCAACTATGAACTGATTATACCCTTTCCCGCCTGATTCCACAACCCACCTTAATTAAAAACTATGCTTATGACAGCTAAAAAAGAATTTAAGATAAAAAGAAATTACCCAGTTTATCGAGGAGTATCTTTCGGCCACAGCAATTAAACGCAAATAGACAATCTTTGTCTGTGGCCCTGGGTCTTTGGTCTGAGGTCTGGCGTTTGAGGTTTATTTCTTATGCGGCTGGTAAATCTTAAACGTGTTTTTGCCGGCTTGCTTGGCGGCGTAAAGCGCCTGGTCGCTCCTGCTGGCGATATCGTCCGGGGAATCCTCGGAATCATACTGCCCGAGCCCAACACTGATTGAAATGGGAATCTCCTCTTTTCGCCATATAACGGGCGTGCCGGAGACGATGTTAACCATACGCTCCGCTACGACTGCCGCGTCGGTCAGTGATGTATTAGGAAGTATAATCGCAAACTCATCGCCGCCATATCTTGCCGCAGTATCGATTTGGCGAATCGACTGCAATATGCGGTCGCTGATTTCCTTTATGACAAAATCCCCAGCCCGGTGGCCGAGGCTATCGTTTATTTTTTTGAAGTTATCGACGTCTACCATAATCAGCGAAATCTGCTCGCCATAACGCTTTGACCGCCACAGTTCACGCTCCAAAATCTCGAAGAACGTCTTATGGTTGACTAACCCGGTAAGCCCGTCGGTCCGTGCCTGGTGCTGGATTCGCTCGAACATCGCTATATTGCCGACCGATGCCCCGACCAACTGGCCCACAAGCTCAACTAAGGCAATATCATCCGGGGTGAACCCCTGTGTGCCCCCTTTATCCGCCAGATTCAGTACGCCGACGACTTTATCCTGGCATAAAAGCGGGACTATAAGGCAGTTTTTCGTCTTATAGTTGCCGGAGTATGGCCTTTGCGACTTTTTGACGGTCATATCCTTGGTGGAATCAATATCTTCGATGTGGATTAGCTTTTTGCTTTTGGTGGCCATAACCATAAGCGAAGGCGGGTTTTGGTTTATCGAGACGATTTTATTTATCAAATACGGGTGATTGCTGCTTTGCAGGTGCAGCATAGTGCCGGCGTCATCGAGCAGGTAGAGCGAGGCAAGACGGGCATCGAGAAGCTTGGGAATCTTCCGAACGCATATCGTGGCAATACGCCCAATATCAAGGCAGTTAATCTGCCTCGCCAGCGGCGTTATCTGCTCAAGCAGCGAAACGCCCTGGTTACCGCTTTCGGCTCGCTCATTTGAGTTTATGCTGTGTCGTCCCATAATGTTTATATGCTTACTGGGTAATAGTGTTTGCTATATCGGCTGCCTGGCGGGGGCACATAAGTTGGAAAACAGGTATCGTCACGAGCAAATAGGTGACTGAAAACTAAGTATTATCGGACACCAGACCGGGCAGAAAGCGAATTCGAAAATATTCCAAAAAAACTTCAAAAAAAACCGAAAAAGACCTTGACGCCGACCGCAATATATTTTACATTTTACAAAACGTAAACGTTATTTTAATTGTCCCCGGCGCAAAACCAGAAGGAACAAACGTTGATGATGCGAACAGGACAAACAACAAGTGAGATGATTAAAGTGCCCGCCAAGCTGTATCGAATCGGCGACATCGTTCGATACACCCCCTTCTCTCGCCAAACGATTCATAATTATACGACGATGGGCTTGATTCGCGAAGCGGAGTGGACACAGGGCGGACATCGACTTTACGACGAATCGGTTTTTGAGCGGCTGTCTAAAATTATGGAAATGAAAAAGACCAAGTCGCTTTTTGAGATACGCAAGATACTGAGCATAGAAGAAAGTTCGGTTCGGCCGAAAGTAACCGGCCGACCAATCGATAATAATTAAAAGACCTTCGGCATGATGCCGGCGGTAACCCATGGACGAAATATAAAAGGTGCAGGGATGAGAAAAAGGTCGTTGTTCAAAGGCAGCAGGGAAGCAGCCAATAGGCGATGTGGACTGTGGGCAACGTGCCAAGGAGGCCAACTATGAACCTCCCAACGCTGAACTCAACAGACAACATCACGGAAGTTCTGCTAAAAATCCTCGAATTCACGCAAAGCAGACAGAAAATCCTGATTCAGAATATAAACACGATGCATAGTGATGGTTTTGCGCCCAGGGACCTGCCGGTCGATGAGTTTTCGAGGTTGATGGCCCAGGCGATTGCCGAACACGCACGCTCAGGCCGGCTCATCCTACAGGATAGCGAAAACGTCAAATTCGGCGCCAACGGCAGTTTTGAAGCAACCGCCAATATCGACGAAAACGCCAAATCCCTTTTCGAGCAAAACCGCGACGAATACCTCCGCAGGCAGATAGACAAAATGCTCGAAAATTCGCTCAACCAGCGGATAGCCGTGGACCTGCTCAAGCAAAAACAGGCCAACGAAAACTCCCCCGGACGATGCTTTAATTAAAGTCGCGGGCAAAAATAATTATAAAGACATGCGCCTTTTGTGACGACATCAATGTGAATTTGGCGGCTGAAAAACCGGGTTGTTATAGGGCTCGGCAGTGAAATTATAAAGGTTTATTAAGGGCGACTTACCGAGATGGCTAATCTTGGACAAAATTCAGGGAGGAATCTTGTGAAACCTAACGCAGCAGTTCAAATCGACCAGGTCTGGGAACATTTCCACAAATCCCACGAGGAAAAATACCGCAATACCTTGATGGAGCACTATCGCTACCTGGTTCGCTATACCGCGGAACGTCTGCACACCAAACTGCCCGGCAAAGTCGAGCTTGACGACCTCATCAGCGCCGGCACATTCGGATTGATGGACGCCATCGACGCCTTCGACCCAGACAGAGGCGTAAAATTCGAGACATACTGCTCGCCCAGAATACGCGGCTCAATCCTCGATGAGCTTCGCAGTATGGACTGGGTGCCCAGATTAGTCAGGGCAAGGGCACATCAATTATCACGGGCAAAACAATCGCTCGAAGCACATCTCGGCCGCAAACCACGCAAGGAAGAGCTGGCAGAAGAGATGGATATGAATATGGAGGATTTCGAGCGTTTGCAGCAGGACGCCGACGCCATCGGAATAGTATCGCTCAACAGTCAGTATGGCGATGAAGAGGGCGAAAAAGACATACGCGAAATCGATATTATCAAGGACCGCAAAAGTGAAGACCCCCCTATCGAGGCACAGAAACGCGACCTCAAGGACCTCCTCACCAAGGGCCTGACGCGAGCCGAACGGCTGATTGTCGTTTTGTATTATTACGAAGAGATGACGATGAAGGAAATTGGCGCTACGCTCGATTTGTCCGAATCGCGGGTCTCGCAGATGCACTCATCGATTCTCGCCCGGCTAAAAGCCCAGCTCAATACCCGAAAACGTGAATTCTCCGCCTAACTTTGCCCTGCGGCTTGTCCAGCGTAGTCCCTTAGGGACGAAGTCGGAAGCTTTAGCGAATAAGGGGCTTCCCTTGGCCAACTCTTTCGCCAGCATAAAATAATCTTACACATAATACTCGACGCTATCCTTCAACGGGCTTTTATTGTTTTAGTGAGAGGTTGATGGTATAATATATCGAAAGCGGGAATCGCGCAAGCGTAATTGAAAAGTTGATAAGGGGGCGAACGGTTTCGACCGGATGTCGGAGAGTCGAGCTGCATACCCAGGACGCCGGTTGGCCTGGTAAATCACCCGGCACTAAATTTAATTGGCAACTACCAGTTGCAAATGGCCGCCTAAATAGGCGACCCGTCCTTTCAGGTTGCGCCTGCGGGCCTGATTCGGGCGTAAAGAAGTGGGCTGCTCTCGTCGGAGCTTTCGGGCCGGCGGGCTAAGACAAATTCCGGAATAGCCGAAGCGATTGGCCGTCGTTTGCCTGTCGCGGAGGCGATAAAAAATAAATACGACTAAGTGTGTAGTACGCTCGTCTCGAAGCATATCGGGACGGGGGTTCGAATCCCCCCGCCTCCATTTTGACCTTTCCTCAATTCTTTTATTGGTAATAACTTACGTCACATTCATGATGTCATATGTCCCCCGCGGGAGTATTTCGTGTATTTTTTCAGATTAAAAAAGGAGAAAGGGATCGAATGCTCGGTATTTCAAAAGAGGGCGGTTATAATCCCGCCCTCTCCGTTAATTTTTTACGAGAATTACGTAAGTGCTTAGAATTGCGTGAGTTGAGGAAGTGACGATTGGCGATATGGTCGCTGACGTAGCACTTCCTTGTGCAGGGCCATAATGAAGTATCTCTGGCCGCCAACAAGCATTCTCGGCGTCGACTCCTGACTTGCGGACTGGTCCCAGTTGCGTGGGCTAACGGCCTGAGTGTTATACCCGATTTTCACGGCATTTGCCGGATTGTCATCGGTGCTAAGCCACAGTTCGGTTGCATCATCACCGGCGATCCAGAAGGTGTATGAGCCGGTTGCTGATGGATGGATGTAGCCGATAAGGCGCGGACCATAAGAGTCAGCGAAGTTGGCAGGTCCTTCCATACTGGTGATTTCGGCCTGGCCGGTCGGATTATCAGGATAGTTAGCATTCGAGGTCAGGTCGCTGACTGCGCCGGCTGCCGTTTCGTAATTTAAGTTACTTTTCGATTGTTAATTTAAATACGTTTGCAATTTCATTTCCATCGGCGGGCATTTTCAAAATCAGTCCTTCATCTGTTCTTTGCCATTTAATCTTTTGCTTTGTGCCAAGCATCGTAATCTTATTAACCTTAATATTTGCCGCTTTTCCTTCCTTGCCAAAAATCGTCATCTTCACTTCGCTGCCTGCATTTGGCTGGCCCAGTGTCATCGCATAAACTATATCGTTTTTTCGGGTATAGCGAATATCATTGTCGTTGTATCCACTTTGCATTTTTACGAAACTGCCTGAGGACAGCATCTTTGTAGGCCCTTCGCCGTAATCAACAAACGGCCTTGTATCGTAAATCGCCTCCCCATATTTTTTCATCCAGTCCCCAATCGCCAGCAGCAACTGTTTTTGATTATCGGGAATCGTTCCATCGGCCATAGGAGAGATATTGAGCAGCAACTGGCCGTTTTTGCTGACAATATCAATCATCGTTCTGATAATCACCGATGGCTTCTTTATCTTCAAGTCATTCGTATAACACCACGACCCATACGAAATCGTATCGTCGGTCAGCCAGACGAAATTGGTGAGCTTGTCCGCCCGGCCTTTTTCATAGTCAAGGATACCTACTTTATTAGGCAGATCAGCTCCTTTGTATGTTACGACGACTTCTTTGCCGAGATTGCCGGCGTCGTTGAAATAATGCGCCAGATAGGGCATTTTGTATTTATCGGGAATTTCTCCGAGCCAAGCATCGAAATACATCAAGTCGGGATGATAATGGTCTATGACCTCGATGAGCTTGTCTTTCCACATCTGGTAATATTTGTCCGCTGGCATATAGCCATACATAATCGCCCTGCAGGGGTCGTTGAGCAACTCAGGAAAGTTTTTCTTTACGAATTCGTAATGGCCCGTCCAGTATGTCTTGCCGCCTTTTGTGATTTCATAAAGGCCGTTACGCTCGTGATGGAAAGTGGTAATAAATCGCATCCCTTTTTTGCGGATTGCCTTTTCAAGCTCGCCTACGATGTCGCGATGCGGCCCCATATCCTGTGCGTTCCATGGCGTCAGCTTGCTTGCCCACATGGAAAAACCGTCGTGATGCTCTGCCACCGGGCCGGCAAATCTCGCTCCAGCCTTAACGAATAAATCCGCCCATTCATTTGCGTCAAATTTCTCTGCTTTAAACATCGGCACAAAATCGGGATAGCCAAATACATCTGGTTTTCCCCAGTTTTTGATATGGTGATTGTATGCCGGCGAATTGATGTCATACATATTTCTCGGATACCATTCGTTCTCAAAGGCAGGCACGGAATAAACGCCCCAGTGAAAATAGATGCCGAATTTTTCATTACGGAACCAGTCAGGCACCGGATTTCGCTGTTTAAGGGAATTCCAATCCGCTGTATAATCCGTTTTAAACTGCTTTACATTTTGTGCAGCTGGCTTTTGAGTTTCTTTTGAGCAGCCGTATGTAAGTGTAATAGACAAAATTAAAGAGACAATTGTGCATTTTTGGAAATTTGTCATTTTCATATCATCCTTAAAACGAGTAATATTTTCTTTTGCCCTGTAAATGAATAGATGTCTTTTTTAAATGTCTTTGGCAATAAAATAGCCATCAATAGGCCAATGATTGCAATGACGACCAGTAATTCTATAAGAGTAAAGCCATATTTTTTCATAAATACTCCTTAAATATTCGGCTATTTGCTCAAAACAGTAGCTTCAGCTGGCGTCAGGCCGTCACTTTCGGCAATAATTTTTATAATGCCTCCCTGTCCTTCTGCGGGACGGATAATTAAAGTTTCTTTACCAAAGAATAATTTATGTTCAGCGTCCTGGAACAATTCAAATGAACGGGGATTACCGTTATCGGCACCTGCAATTTCGGCAGGGCCTTCAACTCTGAACTTAACCAGGTTATCCGCCAAAGGACAAAGCGTGCCGTTAGCATCGATTGCTTCAATTAGTAGATAGCAAAGGTCATCGCCTGTCGCAGCAAGTTCTTTTCTATCGGGAGTCATTCGAAGCGACGCAGGTTCGCCGGCTGTTTTCATAATAGCTTGACCGATTTCTTTGCCGTCTTTATAGGTAACCGCCTTAAGTACACCGGGTTCATAATTTACATCGTTGAAGCAAATACGGTATTTGTCTATCACACCATAATAACCAGGCCCGGCCTCCTTTTCTTTTGTCTTCTTGCCTAAGGACCGGCCATTAAGGAAAAGTTCTGCGGTATCGCCATTGGTGTAAATATAAACGGGGACATTTTGCCCGATTCGGTCCGGCCAGTTCCAGTGAGGTAGGATGTGGACGGTAGTCTTATCGGGCGCCCAGCGGCTGCGATATAAATAGTAGCGGTCTTTGGGAATACCTGTCAAATCCACAATGCCGAAATAAGAGCTTCTTGACTCTTTCATGAAAGGTTCAGGCTCGCCGAGATAATCGAATCCAGTCCAGACAAATTCGCCGCTGACATATTTATCTGTATCCAGGTAATTGAATTCGACATCCGGTATATCGCACCATCTGGAGGTTCGGTCATAAGAACTGACCTGATATACATTTTTTGTCAACTCTGTTTTATTCTTTTGAAGCGGGAAGTCATAATAACCTCTTGAGCTGACAGCCGATGCGGATTCGCTGTAAATTATTGGTCTATCCGGATACATTTTACGAAAGGCCCCATAGCTGCGGTGGTAATTAAAGCCGCCTATATCGAGGCCGTCGTAAATATGATTTGAAGCATCCTTGTCATCATTGGAAGCCAAACTGACAGGTCTTGTCAGGTCGTATTTACGGAAATAGTCCGCCATCATTTCTACACGTTCGGGATTAACTCCTTGTTTATCCCTGGGAATTTCGTTACCGATTGACCAGACGACAACGCAGGGATGGTTGCGGTCGCGCAAAACAAAATTTTTCACCTGCTTTTCGCCATATTCCACAAAAGGAGGTTTATCGTCAACTCTGTCGGCAGTCCTGTCCCATTTATCAAAAACCTCATCCCAGACAATAAAGCCCATCTTATCGCAAAGCTCAAGCATTTCTGGTGCGGGCGGATTATGACTTGTTCTAACAGCGTTTACGCCCATATCACGCATAATCTCAAGTTGTCTTTCCATTGCACGTGTATTGAATGCGGCTCCGAGAGCACCCTGGTCATGATGCAGACATACTCCCTGAAGCTGGACTCGCCTGCCATTAAGATGAAAACCATCATTGGCGGTAAATTTGAATTCACGAATACCGAATGTTGTTGTATCATTATCAATAATCTTATCACCCATACGCACGATTGTTTTAGCTGTGTAAAGTTTCGGACTTGTGATATCCCATCGTTGCGGATTTGGAACAACAAAAATTTGATTTATATCCCGTGAGCCGTTGGCTGGAATTTTTCCATTTTTTGTTTGAGAGGCAATTATTTTCCCATCGGGGTCAATCAAGGCAACATCAATAGCTATATTCGAATTTGATTTATTGTGATTTTCAATAGTGCTGCAAACATTAATTGTTGCGGAATCATCAGTGACTTTAGGTGTAGTTATATCAGTTCCCCAATGAGCGATATGCACAGGCTCTGTTATTGTCATCACAACCTTTCGATAAATGCCTGCGCCGGGATACCAGCGTGAGCCATGCTTACGGGTATCTGCTTTTACAGCTATAATATTTTTTTCACCGAATTTAACAAAGGGCGTGGCATCGACTCTAAATGACATATATCCGTAATCCCATTGACCCGCTAACTGGCCATTGACATAAACCTTCGGAAATGCCATTACGCCATCGAAATCGAAATAAACTCGTTTGCCTTTATCAGCTTTATCGAGAGTAAATGTTTTGCGATACCAGCCGACGCCCGCCCACGGCAGTTTGCCAGTAGAGCCCTCAACTTTTTCATTGAATGGCCCGGTAATTGCCCAATCGTGCGGCAATCGCACCGGCTGCCAGTTCGAATCATTAAAAGTTACAGCTTCTGCTTCATCCATATCGCCTCTTGAGAATTTCCAGTCCTTATTGAAATTTAAAACCTGCCTGGCAGCCAAATTCATTTCAAAAGATTGAATTTGTTGTGGACTTGTTTTATTGTTTTGCTGACAGGATAAATTAATTGACAAAAGGATGGATGAAATTGATGTTAATAAAACTATTTGCCAGATTTTCATGTAATCTCTCCAAAAAATTCCTGATTAAATCATATCTCTATCTGTTCAATGTAGCCGTCTTCAGGATCATATTCGTTTTTTTGCCCATTTTGAATATTCGTTCAAGCACTCGCCATTTTTCACCAGCCGTCGCATCGTGATTTGTTTCTTGATATTTTGAAATCAATGCTTCCCATTCGGACTGTCTTGGCAATTTCGCTAATTGAGCCATTGCTTTTTCATGGTCGAAGTCCACCCTGGTATCCATAATCATAAAAAGATTTGTCCCGGCGATATAGATTTCCATATCGATGATACCGACTTGCTTCATCCCTTCTGTAATTTCAGGCCAACCTGCCCCCTTAGAATGAAGTTTTTTATATTCTTCAATAAGTTTCGGGTCATCTTTAAGTCTGACATATTTGCAGAATCTTTTGAATGTCTTCATAATGAAACTCAGGATTTAATTCTAATTTTAATATGGAAAGCGCCGGGGACAGGTTTTCGGGATGCGACAAATAAATAACCGCCGCCGCAGCCTGGATACATAGCGCCTGGATAATTTGAACGGTAATATTCGAGCAAAGGAAGTAAATCCTCATTTAATTTATGATGACGCACCGTGCCCGGCAAAATTTTTCCCCAACAAGACATACATTCATTCATCGATGCTCCCAGCGCATCGACATCTTTGGCGATAATAGCCTCAAAACAATTCCTGCCTGACTTTCCGAGACGTGAAATCCATTCAGGAGACAGGTTTTTTGTTTCCAGCGGATTGTATCCTTCTGGCCTGGGGGCTACCGGCAGAATATGAATTACTTTTTCAAGCCAACCGGCTATTTGGGGATCATTACATGGTTCGATATAGCGTGGAAAAACACCTTTACGATAAGTGAAATCATAATCCAGTCTATTAATTCCGGGATGGATTATGCCAATCATATCCTGAGAACCCGATGGCTTGGCTTTACCTTTATTCTCCTCCATATAAAGTTTTTGAACAAGCTCTTCAGGATTCCCCAACGGCAGACCATCTTTCCACAATTTAAAAGCGATCTTACGTGTGCTGCTGCAAATGCCGGCCCGCTCTATAAACCTGAATTGCGGCTCGACGCTGATAACTACCATCGAACCGGGAGGCGAAGGATTACGCATTGAGACAAAAGGCTGATCAATCCATCCACCGGCGAGAGCGAGCCTGTATGGAAGTTTTCCAATTACATCTTCAATAAGTCGATTATTTTTCGTCATATATTCAATTTACCGTTTGTTTGCCGGCTTTGCGGTCCTGATATTGCTGTCCAATCCATTCATATGTTTTTTTCAATCCATCTTCAAGTGTGGTATCGGGTTCCCAATTTAGAATTTTTTTAATAAAGGTATTGTCGCTGTTTCGTCCGGCAACACCCTTTGGGGCATTCAAATCATATTTGCGTTTCAATGTGATACCGCCGATGCACTCAACTATTGAAACCAGGTCATTAATTGAAACAAGCCGGTCTGACCCGAGATTGACTGGAGTAGCTATAAGTTTATCGCAGTGCATAATCATATCGATGCCTTTAACGCAATCATTGATATACATGAAGCTGCGCGTCTGATTTCCGTCGCCCCATATAACGATTTCGTTGGAATTTTTAGCTTTGGCCTCGATGACTTTACGGCAAATTGCAGCTGGGGCCTTTTCACGTCCACCGGCCCATGTTCCGTATGGACCATAAACGTTATGGAACCTCGCGATATGCGTCTCTAATCCTCTTTCCGCATAATATTCCTGGCAGAACATCTCAGACATAAGTTTCTCCCATCCATATCCCCGCTCAGCCATTGCCGGGTAAGCATCGGATTCTTTTAATGCGCGGGAATTTTTATCTTTCTGCAGCTCGATGTTATAAGCGCAGGCTGAAGATGAGAAGAAATACCTCCGGGCGCCGGCCCTGTAAGCTGACTCTATCATATGTGTATTGATTAATATGCTTCGCAGGCATTCTATCCTGAATCGCTCGATGAATCCCATTCCACCCATGTCCGCAGCAAGATTGTAAACTTCGACGGCATCCTGGCAGACCCTGCGGCAATTTTCCTCATTACTCAGGTCCATGCAGAGGCATTCTACGCCTTCGGTTCGCTGGTACCATTGCGGCAGCGGCTTTTTGTCTATCGCGCGGATGCGGGTAAAGCCCTGTTTGCGGAAATATCTCGCTAATGCCCCGGCGATAAATCCACCGGCCCCTGTAATGACAATTAAATCATCCTCTTTCATACATGAAACCGCTACCGAATTGTTCTTCTTTGCCGTTATTATCCTCTCTTTTACCCCGCTCAATAAATGACTTCAGAATCGGGAATTAATACCTGTATCTTATTGACTCTTGATTTTCTCATCATATTTAGTATAATGCATATATGATTGCATTATATGCCAATTGTTGTCCAATAGATATCTATTATTGACTTTTATGGATTATTTATGGTTCCTGTTGATAAAAGAAAGCCGGACTTTTTTTCCAACCAGGTTCTGGAGGCAAATCGTTTTTATCTAGATACCCAATCTCAAAAAAATCAAAAACTTAAGGTCATATGCGGCGGCCGGGAACATTGTCAGCCCGGGTATCGAATCGATCGTTCTAATTTCCCTTTTTATTCCATTGAATTTGTGGCAAGTGGAAGAGGCGCAGTTGTTCTTGATGATAAAAAATATACACTTTTTGCCGGAAAAGTATTTTCTTACGGCCCGGGTATAGCTCATATAATTACAAATGAAACTGAATTTCCTCTGGTCAAATATTTCGTCGATTTTACCGGGCCCGAAGCTTTAAAAATGCTGCGAAAATTCGGTCCTGCTTTGGGAAGCGCTGTTCAGGTATCTGCGCCTGATGCGATAATAATAATTTTTGAAGATCTCATAAAAAATGGGCAAAATGGCAGTTCTTATACTCCCCTTTTATGCACGGCCATTTTGCAGCAGCTCATTTTTAAAATCACCGAAACTTCTATAATTGAAAATACACGAAAGTCTGCTGCTTTTTACACTTATCAAAAATCCAGAGAAATAATACAGAAGAATTGCCTTACGCTTCGAAGCCTCGATAAGATTGCCGAAGAATGTAATATAGATAATGCCTATCTTTGCAGACTCTTCAAAAGATTCGACAACCAAAGCCCATATCAATATCTGATGCGAATGAAAATGAATCTCGCGGCACAGCGGCTTCAATCACCAGATTCATCGGTAAAGGAAGTGGCGCAGGAATTCGGTTTCAGCGATCCTTTCAATTTTTCCAGAGTATTCAAACGGATTTTTGGTATACCCCCCGGCACCTTTAAACGCTTACGTTAAAAAATATGGAGGTTGCAAATTTAAAATCTTAAGCAGTAAAAAAAGCGTCCGCCCCGTTATCGAAGCAGACGCTTTTATTTTTGCCATTAAACTTAATTATTCATTAATCCGCCATTCCTGACTGAATAATGCAAAATCAGTAAAATCAACATTCAAATCGCCATTGAAATCAGCACAATGGGGATCAGCCGAACAGTCGCCTCCAAGCCACTGATTTACTAATATAACGAGGTCCAGCATATCAACTCGGCAATCTCCTGTAAGGTCATAATTTAACTGACAGTGGCCATCCAGCACAATATGACAAACAGTCGTTTTGGGAATAGTATAAGTAAATGAATTGCCTGTAATATTACTTATCGGTGTAATTTCGCTGATATTGGAACTGTTGGCATCGAACGTGAATACTCTTCCTGAAGAGAAACTATGTGAGCTTGTTATATTAAATGTCCCGTTTATGGCATTATCCATATTTTTGTTTATAACTATTATAGCAAATCCACACGAGACGAGATATATAACTACTACTACAACGAAAAAGAACTGAATCAGATCGAATCCCTCCGCCACGAATAATCGCCAAAATAAAAAAGGACCACAAAATAATTTGTGGCCCCTATATTTGCAATCAACTTATCTTTGCTTACTCGCCGCCGTAAAGCCACCAGTTCGCGACAAACTGCATAAGGTCATCGAGCTGGACGTTGCCGTCATGGTCCAAATCTGCGCCGCTGCACCAGCCGTTGGCTGAGGTGCAGCCGGTTTTCAACCACTGGGTCGCAAAATTACCAAAATCCACAAAATCAATAACATACGGAGTCAAATAAGCACCTGAGATGGCCTGTTGTATTATACCCGGCCCCTGCCAGGCAACCGCGATATTGTCACCACCGGTATTTTCCTTGTGCAATGCTTCGATATAGTAGCTTCGGCCGGCGACAAGCGAAATCGGCGATGATTGCTGCGACGAGTACTCATTCCACCGGTAATCATTTGTCCAGCTCGTTGTATAGGCAATTTTGCTTTTGTGATTCGGGTCGGTATCCGTGCTCAACCACAATTCCGCAGCATCATCGGCAGCAATCCAGAATGTGTAACTGCCGGTGGTTATGGGATTGAGATATCCCCGTATGTGTGTCCCGTAATTGTCCAAATTTGAATTGGAGCTGCCCGTCGTCCAGTTTGTAGGCCCCTCAAAACTATGCTCCAAAAATCTGCTGTTAGGATCCCATGGGTAATTCACATTTGATGTCAGATTGCTGACTGCTCCGCCTGATATGTTTAACCAAACCTCGCGAAGAGCCAGGCCGGTGCCATTGCCGAATTTCGTAAATGTGAGCTTATCGATGCTCCAGTCATTCGTGTCCATCAACAGCCGCATAGTATGCGGGCCTTTTTTAAGAAATACGTTAACATCGACACTGCTGAATATCTGTGCCCCGCCTGTCGAAGCGAAAAGCACAGGGCCTGTCTCATCTTTGCCGTCGAATTCGATTCTGAATTGCTGGTTGGAATCCACCGAAGCGACCCAGGCTGCAATTTGATATAAGCCGCTGGAATTTACATTGACGGAATATTTCAGCCACTCGCCGGTCTTGATACCGGTAACATCATAACCGCCATCGCTGCACGTCTCGATGTCCACATCATCCGAACGGTATTGACCACCGCTGTTCCCCACAGTTGTATCGTAATAGGCAACAAATTTGCCCCCTGTGTCATAATTTTCCGCCTCAATTGTCCCCGGAATAGGCCATGCAGTCCCGCCATACGGCAATTGCTGTGTCTGGTTAGCTGGCGGAATTTTAATAATTAGCATACTGCTTCTCGGCAAACTGATATCAAATGAATCACCTGTAGTGACAGCGACGCTGCTTAATGACGGCACGGTTGACGGACTTGGATTCACCACTCCATTTATCATCAGGTCGTTATAATCCTGGATATTTACTCCACCTGGAATCATTGAACCTGCGGGTTGAATTAGCCATTGTCCGCCTGTCGTTCCTGCACCGAAACCGGATATGTTAATATGCACCGTTCTGTCGGTGCTCGGATAATTATTTGCCATAACAATAGTCAGATTATTAGCGTCATCTCTGCTTGCGTATGCCCTGACATAATAATCGCTGGATGTAGCTGTCACCATGTCCCTGCCGAAATAATAACTCAGCATAGGAGAGATATACCATTTCGGATACGGTTGAAAATTCTGATAACCAGTTTCATTATAATGATACTGATACTGGCTCCATGGATTGGAACCTTCCCAGCCGTATTTGCACATCTCCAGAATATACTGTGCTTTGAATAACGCGCTTACATAAGACATATCTCTATTATAAGTGCTTGGGCTTCCGGCGTCCCATTCCGTCATCCAGTATTTTATTTTGCCTACATATTGAGGGCCTATTGAAGTCGAAATTGTATTATTCAAAGTGTTTGTAACATCGGAAATATACACAACATCGGGGCCTAATAATGTCGTATTGCTGGTATCGCCTGGATATGAATGGATAATGAGAAAATCAGGCTGAATGCCATTTGCCTCCATTATGTTTAACATATCACGTGTCCATATTCCTACATACCACCCCCATGGTTGTGGTGTGTCGCAGGGGTCGCAGTCTGCTCCAAGTTTGATTCGCGGATTAATCGCCTTCATCGCGTTATACATATGAGTGTATCTGCTGCCGTAATATGTTCCGCTGATTTGCGGAAAATATCCATATTCCCATGGGCCTCCCTGCTCATTGCCGATTTCCCAGTAACGGGCGCAATTGGTTCTTGAACTTTGGTCAGTGACCCAGGCGGCCGCGGCACTGATTGCGCCGGCTTCCCAATGGTTAACGTCAGTCCCTGTAGAGTCACTCCAGATACCCGAGAAATTAACTATCGGCTGCATAATGGAGTCAAACTTATTCATTCTATACATCGATTGGCCATAGCTAACTATCCATGTGTTTGAATAATTCGGGCCTTCCATATCGCTCCAAAGGTCCCCGTCTCCCCAGGAGCCACCTGGCCAGCGCACGTATCTATTGCCCGCCGCCGCTATCAGCGTATTGACATTGTCATTTCCGCCGTTTTGAGCGCCGTCCCAGCATTGCATGTTTGTTCCATACATCGTCTCCGGAATAGCCCGGATATACGATGAGGCATCAACACTGACCGTCAAATCAGCGGCATATACCGGCAGGGCCGAACAAAAAACCACAAAAATGTTAATCGCAATAAATCTTATCTTCGACTTCATCACCAAAACTCCAAAAAACTAGCCCACCCGAAAGACACATGTGAATGTCATAGTATTATATAGTATAACACAATTTGACTATAGAAGATATGCCATTTGTTGCCCAATAGATGTCTATTATTGACTTTGCCAAAGATTTCATAAAGGTCAAGCCAACAAGGGGGATAGACATTGAAGAGAGCAAAAAAGTGCTCGGTCAACTCACGGAAATGGCCGATTTGCACGAGTTGGTTCTTGACCTTGGACGACACAGGTATATGTCTTCATCAAGAATGAGACGGATTTAACTTTGAATTAGAAGATGACTTCAGCTTTTACTGACGCCAAATAATTAAAAGAGTCGAGACGAAACATTATTTTTTTTAAGCGTTGTCCTAAGATTATATCATTACTTGAGATAATATATCATATTATACACCAGTTACGTTCAAAAAATAATGCCGTTTTTTGCTTAACATCCACCATTTTTGGCATATAATAAGGGTGTAAAGAACCTGAAAAGAGTCGCGTTATTGAAAACTCGCGGACATACGAAAGATTTAAACATTGAGTCAGGCTGCCGGACGGAAGATTCGGCGAGCCCAATCGAGGCGATTAAAGCGATAATTACGAAAAGAATGGTTTTACGGCTTCCTCCTAACCCATGGTCTCTATAATGGTCTCCGGCTGAATTATAAGCATCGTTGGCTGGTGGTGGTGCTGGATTATCCGCATCCCCGTATTCTTCCGAGTCGCCGCAGACAATTTTGTCGCCGTTATCGTCAGCGTACATCATCCATGCGGAGGTCAATTGCCTCTGATAATAAAGACAGGCAGCCCGTTTTCCCTGTTCTCTGGCTCGGCTCAGCACGGGCATCAACACTGCCATCAGCAGAGCGATGATGGCGATAACAACTAATAGTTCAACTAATGTAAATCCACCTTCGCTTCCTCCTTCGCTATTGCTATGGAGGACAGGCAAGCCATGGTGGACAAGCCCGTTGCGTTTGCTCATAATAACCCTAAATCACTATAATCCTAAGTTTGCCACGAAGATACAAGACGCAAAGGCTTATTGGGTCACGCGGATTGTATTTCAATAATCCGGGTAACTTCTTATCCAGTCCGGCCAGGAAGAATCCTGGACATGGCCGGCTTTTGTCCACGGTCCCGCGGTATTGAAAGTCTGGCTCCACTTTAAAGTCCACAATTCCTTGAGTCCCACTTTCCTAGCATGGCCGTCCATAAAAACGGCATCGTTGTATCCTCTGTGCCTGTTAATTGCATATCTGGCCATCATACTATCTGTGCCCCATACTGCTGTATATGGGTCGGGAGCGGCTGCGTCTGTTTCAACGGGCCATCCGTCATATCTCAAAGCTTCCAGAAAAAGCGGGATAACATCTCCGCCTTTTACATTTATGGTTTTCCAGTTTTGGCTCCATGTTGTCATATTCAAGGCATAGCCATTTATGCCATAACTGCCTGATATTCCGTTTTGGCCTAACAACGGCAGTTGCGCTGTGGTTAGGGTGGGGTCAAGAGATGCTTTTGTTTCAATACCCCAAGCGCTAAAATGAGATACTGCACCCGTGGATACGCCGCTTTCATTGAACATTGGTTTCGTAGCTGACGGGCAAAACCATATTTTGTTGCTCTTCCAGTCCTGGTCTTTTTCTCTGAGTTGAGCCAGCCACCAGAATCCATAATCGGCGGGTACGGTGGAACCACTCCATAAATTGCCGTTGTTGTCTTCAGCGTATGTATAGGCGATAATACCCCATTGTTTAAGATTTGCAAGGCAGGCGATCATTTTGGCCTGTTCTCTCGCTTTGCCCAGCGCAGGCATCAACACTGCCATCAGCAGAGCGATGATGGAGATAACAACCAATAGTTCAACTAATGTAAATCCACCTTTGCTTCCTCCTTCGTTATTGCTATGGAGCACAAGCAAGCTGCGGTGGACAAGCCCATTGCGTTTGCTCATAATAATCCTTAGCTCCATTTTGGCCACCCTGTTTCGCCAAATGGCTACGCAGAGCAGGCAGAAAACACAAAGCGCATAGAGAAAAGCTCAATCCCTTTGCGTTTTATAGACGTAAACAGTTTTTTTATGTAACAACACATTATATTTTGAGCGAAGCAGACACGAAAAAGAACGCCATTTTTTTGCTTAACATCCACCATTTTCGGCATATAAGGCCGGAGTGAGGAACTCGAAGACGGTCGCGATTCTGTCATTTTAGCTTTGGCGTCATTTTTATAAGGTGCCTTCAGCAAAAGAATGAAGATTTACACATACCTAAAAATAAGCGGGGCCTGCCCCGCAACTCGGCGTTGCAGGCCCCGAAGAAAGTACTAACTAATTAACAAGTTGCGTTTGTTACGGCCACAATTGGATTGTGTGCCACTGATTACCCATTACAGCCAAGTCCTGGAAGTCGACAATTTCCGTTGCCGGATTGCCGGAACTCTTGAGATTGGCTTTGCTGGTCAGCGGTATTAATAACGTACCAGTACCATCAGTTGCCAGGTAAGCTACTTCCTCGGCTGACAGAGCATAATCATAAACCTGGAAGTCGGCGATTCTGCCTGCCCAGTTTCCACCCCAACCTCCAAGGCCGATAGTGAATGCAGATACTGGCAGTGGGAACAACGGTCCGTAAATATTCGGGTCACCGGCATTCGCGTCGGTGTCGGCTTCCTGACTTATCAAATTGCCGTTACAGTACCAGGACACTGTGTGGGGTGCCTTGACAAAGGCCCAGTGGTTCCAGCGGCCGCCATAGTTAGCCGGTGGCATGCTTGGTCCAAGACTAAAACCATCGTTCGGTGCGATCTTAGCCCAGCCAGCCCAAGCATTATTAGCACTCCAATCAGAGTTGTTGTGGTGATGCGGGCAAGCTATTTCCACTGTATCATTGCCGTTGACGTCCTTTACTACGATAAAGCCGTATACCCAACCATTTATAAACGCAGGATTTGTCAAATCTGCATTTATCCAGGTTGCGAATGTTATGCCGCCGCCATCAGTAGCATGATTTGGATCACCCATAAAGCTTAACGCTGATGTGGAACACGACACGTAGCTGTTTCCACCCGATGGCAGATACAGGCAGTCATTATGGTCTTTACGGCCGTCAGTAGCGTCCCATCCCTGCGTAGCAAGATTTACGACAGTGCCGGTATATCCACCGGTCTTGCCGGAATCAACAACTGAAGTCGTTGTGCCGGTCTCGTCAAATTTATACCAGAGTACCGGTGTTGCGGGTGCCGTAATAGTAGCGAAGGTGCGTAACTCTGCTTTCTGGAGCCAATCTTCCGCGAAGACGCTCAAATCATTGATGTCAACGTCGCAGTCGCCGTCCAGATCAGCCGCCGGAGCGAAAGCCGGGTTGCAGGTCGCGGCATACAGCCGGATGTTGTCAAACATCACGTTGCCGTCGCCGGCGCTGCCCCCAGGGTTGGCGAAGAGACAACGCTGACCAAAGCCGAGGTGGAAAGCGCTCACTGCTGCCATGTTCACAGACCCCGGATATGCGTTGGTGGTGAAGTTGGGGTCGGTGAGAGGGATATACCATTGTTGCCAGGCGGTCGCCAGTTGGGCGCTGGGGTCATTGAGGTACACGCCGACATGGCCAGCCGTATCTTCGATAGCTACATACATTACGTTGTAAGTCGGATCGACCGCGTTAAGCGAGGCCCCGATATAATCTACTCTTAAGGCCTTGGGCTGCGTAGAAAGCACGTTGGTGTTGCCTGTGAATATCGTGCCGCCGCTGTAAAAGCGTGAGACCTCTGAGAATGGTTGCGCGTTATAGTAGTAACTGCCATGTTTTCCAAGTGAATCGAGTGCATAGCTCAAAGTTCCACTCGGGATTACATTAGAGAATGTCATGCCGTAGGCTGAGTCGTAGCAAGAAGCGATGGTATTACCCATTGTCCAGTTGGCGTTTACATCAGCCGTGCTGTTGTAATCTTCAAAGTCATCGATGGTGATAATCCCCGTAGGTGTAAAGGTCCAAAGTACAGGTACAGTGACGCCGCTGAGGCCGGTTGAACCCCATTTCGTTGTGTTGTTAACTTCCGTTACCTTCCACCAGTAGGTTGTGCCCGGCACTAAAGGTCCGTACCAGTTAGTCGCTAAGCCCGTAAGTGAATATGAGGTGCCGGTCTGTGTGCTTCTGTAAACTTTAGCAGTGGTGCTACTGGCATTGTAGACCGTCCCGCTGTCCGTGCCAACAAATACCATGTGGCTGGTTGCAAAGTCGCCTTTCGTCCAGCTTAATGCCAACGGTTCGGTTAAGCCATTCCGTCCGTTATACGGGTTTGGATTGTATGCCTTGCCGTCATGGCTCGTGAATTTCCAGACCAGGCCTTTATAAAGCGTGGTGTTAGAGCCGATAATATTGCCGCTTCCGTCGTATATGTTTGATGTGATTGCATTATCATCAACTCGCCAATAGTAGTTAGTATTAGTTTTGAAGTTGAAATTGTTGACATCCCACTGGTTCGGTTCTGCATTGGCTTCATTTACTTCGTGCATGAATTGTGGTGATGTTATGGTTGCGGCACTAATGTCCGCGGTGGATGTCCCGAAATACACGTCATGGTTTATGACGTTGGGTTCGCTGCCACTGTTCCAACTGAGCATAATGCCGACATTAACATCGCCGACTCTGTAATGAACGTTCGTCGAGTTCATATCCGGCGAAGGTCCCCAGGGCCTTAGCATGTTGACGCTGTCACTTACTAATATTGTATTGGTGCCGTCAAATACAGGTATTCCGATGTTGCCGCGTGTGGACACAATGCTCTTGCCCGCGATGAGACCGGGAAGATTCGGACTGGTAATCAAATAGTTGCCTGCAAGTTGCAGTGTGCCGCCGCTGATATCGATTTTGTTTTGGGGTCTGACCAGGGAGAAATTAAAGTTGCTGTCTCCTATGCACTCCAGAGTTCCGCCATACAGGGCAATATCGCCGTTTTGCAGCGAGATTGCGGGGACGCTGATGAGTCCGCCGTACATAATTACCCTGCCGGTGGTGGTACCAAACTGACTGCCGATAACAAGACCTGCAGAACCATCGGACTGCGTAGTTACCGTGCCGCCATGTACATACAGTATGCCCGGGCCTAAGACGCTGCTGTCAAAGTCACCCCACGTAGCGCAGTTGAGTGCGGATCCGAAGTTACAAGTTCCTGAATTCACATCGACTGAGCCGGTGCCTCCATAACACCAGGGTGATATATCCAATGGACTGCAGGCCGCATCGCCATTGATTATCGGCTCAAACGACCCTGGTTGGATGGCCGCCCAATCGCCAATCGTCGGCACCACATTACTACCCCAGTTAGTGGGGTCAAACCAATCGGACGAGGTGGCCCCGACCCAGTTGTCCTGGGCAGCTATAGCAGAATTGCTTATAGCCAAAAAACATAGAAGTGCTAAAATGAATACAATTTTCCTTGACATTATGTTTCCTCCTAAATCACCTTAAACTAAATCACCTTAAACGAACACCTACCTATAAAACTATGTATGCCTGGTGGACGCCGCCAAGCCCTATTTCAATTGGATCAAAAAACTGGTCGTTTTCATAATGCCAGTCAGAACCAGCATTGGACCAGTTGTTTTCCCAGTTATAAGCGGTGCATCGGTTACCGCCGGTTCTTTGAATGGTATAATTTGTGCCGTTGCCCCAGTTGGACCCGTAAATATATTTGCTTATGAAAGTTTGGCCCGTATCGGTTTTAATGGTATAAGTGACATTAATAGGGGCGGCTTGAATCGATAAATTTAATGAAATAAATAACCACGATATTATGAAAATTATAACCTTCATCGTATTATTTTCCTCGAAATATTTTTCATACAGGCGATGCTCTACTTTAAGGCATGGCATCATATAGCATAATGCATATTTGACTATAGAAGATATGCCATTTGTTGTCCAATAGATGTCCATTATTGACTTTTTACAGAATTGATATTGCTTTGTAGAAACCTTTAATTAAAAGTTCTTTATGAAAAGTAAATAGAGAAGCATCAGGTTGTAGGTCAGAACTCTCATGACGCACTCGGTACTGCGAGATTCATTCGTTCGGCTACGAAGGGCGTAGCCAAGACGACGTTTCATGCGAGACATAACACTCTCAACTTGCCATCGCTGACCAAACTTACGTTTCGGGAAGTTATTCTTCATTTGATTTCGGTAATGGCCTGTAAGCTCGCCTTTTTTACCTCGTCGGTTGTTGATAGCGATAATCGTCGAGCGGATGCCGAGATACTGACGACAGAATTTATGGTTGGCTTCTGCGTCATATCCTGCATCACCCAAAAGCCGGTCTATAGGCAGATTAGTTACCGCCTGGGAAACTGCCGGCATAAGGTAGGAACAATCATTGCTGGGACCAGTGCTGACCAAGCCGGCAGCAATCAGATGGCTGGCATTGTGGCAGACAACCGTAAGTTTTGTCCATCGGCGATATTGCTGGGTATGTTTGCCTTGACGCATTAGAAAATGTCGGCTGACAAACCGGCTTTCCAGCCCCGTCGAATCAATGGATGCCTCGGGGCGTTCCTCGATTAAGCCATCGCGGCTGGCAATACTGAAAATGGCGGCTAACAGCTTGTCCCAAGCCCTTTTTTTAGCAGACGTTGCTGTGCTTTTTGAAGGGTAGTGTAGTGAGGAATTTTTGACAACCCAATCGCAGCTCTCAAGTCCGTGAAGTCCGCCAGCAACTGTACAATCCCACGATAGTCGGTTTGAAAAAACTGTCGCAGAGTCAAAATGGCGAACAACTGTGCCTGTGTAAAATCGTGGCGTGAGCGATTGGCTGAATATGGCGAGAGTGCCGTTGTGGCTGTCTGAAGTGCCTGCTTTGCCAGCATAACAGGTGATTTGGTCATAACTCCGTGTTTGGCCATCGTGGAATCCTTTCCAACGCGGTTTATGGCTGAAACCTAAGTTATTGTTATTATTAACACTTATCGCCATGACTAAACCTTATGCTTCAATCTTTTCTACAGAGCAAATTGATATTTATGGTTTTTAATGCTAAAATAGAGTCGGATTTTTCCCAGCCAGGTGCTTGAAACAAACCGCTTTAGTTATCCGCTTGATCTATTGGAAACCTTAAATAATTTCGAACAAATGAATTGATATATGGCATATGAAAACCAAAAGAACTATAACCAAATCGCCGATTAAGCAACCTTTTTCCTGTAAATTTTGTTTTCGTTTAAATAAGCGGTTTCGTTCTCGTTCTCCAATTCCAATCCGCCACACGAATGACGGGCAAACGTTAAGTATTTTTTCTCTGAAAGCCAATCATCACTGATTTCCATTTCAATCGCACTTACCAGACGCAAAAGCGATTCTTCGTTGGCGAATATCCTTGCGACACGCGATCTTCGATTGATTTCCTGATGCAATCGTTCAAGCGTATTGGTGGTTCGTAATCGCCTTCGATGTTCCTTAGGCAATGCAAAGACGTTCAAGCCGTCCTGGGTATTATCCTGCATCCACTCAGCAAGTTTCTGCGCGACTTGTTTGTATTTTTCAACACACTTGTCAAGCCGGTCTTCGGCAGATGCTCTATCCTTCGCATTAAAAATGTCCTTGATGTCTTCGGCGACCTGCCCCCTCATAGAAGACTTCGGAACATAGCTTGCGACGTTTCGCTGCAGATGACACTGACATCTCTGCCAAGTTACGCCGAATTGTAATCTAATGGTTTTTGCAGTAGGCGACTTTTACCTACCATCAATGTAATTGCCATTAATCACAGCAGGGTAGCGAAGCTGTTACTACATTGCCAATTGCAGGACGAACTGCTCGATTGCGATTCTGGGCAGCAGTTCCTGTACTATAAAAAAACTCATCCGATATAACTGGCTTTTTGATTCTTGGCATAGTTGTTTTTTGAGATTAAACTTGCCCATGACTCGTCTGTGATCGTCAGTGGCGTGGGGTTACCAGAATCACCGTCATTTTAGCCAAACTAAAGATCGTACATTTACAGGTCATTTCAAGTGTGTAATTCGCGGGAGTAATACGGGAGTATTTGAAAGCCAAATTCTGATAAATTCTGATAAAACGTGATAAAATCTGAGAATGATTCAAGCCCTTGTTAACAAAGCACTTAAGTTCTATCTCCTTGATTAACAAGGACTTATGAAAATGGCCTGACGGGGGTTCGAATCCCCCCGCCTCCACTCGATGCGGCCTTCAAAACCATTCGGTTTTGAAGGCCTTACTCGTGGCAGGCCATTCTTCGTTCGCCGCTATTTGGCGAACGAAGCCCTTATTTATTGAAATTTATTATTTGCTAATGACCGCCACAATCATCACTAATCAATTACGATGTCAGCCGCATCTTCTCAGAACCATTCTGTAACGTCTCCGTATAGTCACAAAGCTAAACAATAGCTTATTTTGTGAAGCGAACTGCTACATAAATTTTGGCTGTTTTGACGATATATGTTTGTGCGTTAGAAGTCATTTCATAACCAGCCAGCAGCCGCATTATCAGTATTGAAATCGCGGGTTTTCGGCGCTATGGAATGTGTTCTAAGGAGAAAAGAATGATAAGCATAAAGGAATTGAGGCGGAGTTTCGGGCCGATTGTCGCGGTCGACGGCGTTTCGTTCGACGTCCGAAAAGGCGAAGTACTGGGCTTTTTGGGACCAAACGGCGCGGGCAAAAGCACCGTAATGCGAATGCTTGCCTGTTATCTGCGGCCCGACAGCGGCACAGCGACGGTCTGCGGCTACGACATCCTCAAGAACCCCCTCGAAGTCAGAAAATCAATCGGCTATCTGGCCGAAAATGTTCCCGCCTACAACGAAATGACGGTAGGCGGGCTGCTGAATTTTGTCTGCGATGCCAGGCAGATTCCCGGAAGCGAACGCAAAAAGGCACTCGACCGCATTGTCCCGATGTGCGCAATCGAATCGGTTTATCATCAGGCGATTGATACTCTCTCGAAGGGCTATCGCAGGCGAGTCGGCCTTGCGCAGGCATTGATTCACGACCCGCAGGTGCTAATCCTCGACGAGCCGACAGACGGCCTTGACCCTAACCAGAAACACGAGGTTCGTCAGCTCATCAGTAAAATGGCAAAGGAAAAGTGTATCATCGTCTCGACTCATATCCTCGAAGAAGTCGAAGCCGTATGTAGCAGAACGATAATCATAGCTAAAGGCAAAATCATCGTCGATTCCACGCCGGAACAATTACGGCAAAAATACGGCTGCTCGCTCGAAGAGGTATTCCGAAAAATTACCAGAAGCAAAGTTGCCTGAACTTTTCGGCGATAAAAAGCTTTTTACTGGAGTAAAAAATGAGCGGTTTTAAGGCGGTATTCAAAAGAGAATTGAGGTCGTATTTCACGACGCCGATTGCTTATGTATTCCTCGTGGTGTTTCTCTTTTTCTCCGGCTATCTCACTTTCAAAAACGGCTTCTTCGAGATTCGCCAGGCGGATATGACGGCGTTCTTCATCAATATGCCTTTGCTGTTCGCGTTTATGGTGCCTGCGACAACTATGCGGCTGTGGGCAGAGGAACGCAAAACCGGCTCAATAGAGCTTCTGTTTACGCTTCCCATAACAGTAACACAGGCCGTGCTCGGCAAGTTTCTCGCTGCGTGGGTCTTTCTTATTATCGCGCTCGCGTTGACCTTCCCGATGGTCATAACGGTATTTTTCCTGGGGAATCCGGATGCGGGCTTGATAATCACCGGCTACTTAGGCACTATACTTATGGCGGGCGGGTTCCTTGCATTGGGGTGCTTTTTCTCCGCACTGAGCAAAAACCAGGTCATCAGCTTTGTACTGTCGGTTGTCGCCTGCGCGGTGCTGGTTTTCGCGGGAGTTCCGACGACTATGAATTATCTTTCGACGTTTCTTCCGGCAGGCCTGGTTTCGGCGGTCGAGACAATGAGTTTAGAATCGCATTTCGAGTCGATTCAGAAGGGCGTTCTTGAATTCAAGGACGTCTCTTATTTTATCATCCTCATTATCGGCTGGGTGGCTGCCTGCACGGTTGTGCTCGAAGAAAGGAAGGCGGGCTAATGAGCAGAACTATACGAGTGATACTCGCTATTATTTTTGTTCTCCTGATAACCTTCGGCGCTATAAGTATCTGCCAGAACCTCGGTAAACGCCTGAAAGTCGATGTCACCGACAAGAAACTTTATACGTTGTCCGCCGGCACAAAATCGATTCTCGCCAAACTGAATCAGCCACTGAAACTCAAGCTTTACTATGCCAAAACCGCCTCAATGAAAGGCCCGGACCAGATTAAGTATTTCAATAATTATTACGAATTCGTGAAATCGCTGCTGGAAGAATACGTCGCCGCCTCAAAGGGAATGGTTAATCTCGAAATTATCGACCCACGGCCTTACTCCGACGACGAAGTCGAGGCCGCCCGCAGCGGACTCAAAAAATTTCCCATAACGGATGAAGAGAATTTTGTCTTCGGATTAGTCGTCCGGACACAGTTCGGCGCAGAAAAATCGATTCCGTTTTTCACACCTGACCGCCAGAATTTCGTCGAATACGACATAAGCTCTCTCATCGATACGGCCATCACGCGTCAGAAAAAAAATATCGGCGTCCTCAGCTCGCTTCCCATTATGGGCGAGGTCGGCGATTATATGGCACAGATGATGATAATGCAGGGCCAGCAGCCCAAAATGGCATGGACCATTATCGAGCACCTCAAGCAAAAATATGAGGTCAAAGGCATCCCCTACGACACCAATGATATTAACGATATCGACGTTCTTCTTGTGATTCATCCCAAGAAACTCCCCGTGCAGACGCTTTTCGCCATAGACCAGTTTATTTTGAAGGGCGGCAGGACCATTATCTTTATCGACCCATACTGTTATGCCGACCAGGAGCCGGGTCAGACAATGATGCAGTCCGACAAGGTTTCGAAAAGCTCGAATCTAAAGCAATTCCTGAATAACTGGGGACTTGATATGCCGGAGATGACGTTCGCGGGCGATAAACAGCTGGCGCCAGAAACATCAATGGCTTCCGGCCAGGGCTTGGAAAAAATTATCGGCTTCCTCAATCTGACGTCTCCCGCGTGCTTTAATCGCGACAATGTAATTACCGCCCAGCTTAACAGCGTCAGGGTATGGTTTGCCGGGGCGTTAAATGTAATCGCATCGCCAAATGACGTTGCGGGCGAGGGGTATATCGAACGGACGCCGCTGATTATGACGACCGCCAAAGGCAATACCTTCAAAGTTGACAGTCCCCTGGATTTGCAGATGCTCGACCCGTCGGAACTGATGAAGAAATTTTCAGAGGGCACAAAGCCGGTGATTATGGGTTATCTTATCACGGGCAAATTCAAAAGCAATTTTCCCAATGGTATTGTGCGTGAGTCCGAGCCGCAGAGCAACGATGCGAATGCGCCAAAAACAAAAACGCACATCACCGGCCTTACACAGGCCTCGGAAAACTGCGCCGTGGTTGTGTTTTCGGATGTCGATTTCATATCCAACTCGCTTGCCTATTATCGCAACCAGCTTTTCGGCAACATCGTTGTCGGTGATAACAGCGCGCTATTGATGAACGCAATCGACGACCTTTCCGGCTCAACCGACCTCATCTCAATCAGGTCCCGTGGTAATTTCCAAAGACCTTTTACGGTTGTTGACCAGATAGAGAAAAAAGCCGAGGCCGCGACCGCTGATGAGGTCGCCAAGCTCAACGCTGAAATTACCGGCTTTGAGGACGAGTTAAAAACGCTTATTACTTCTGCCAACGAAAAAGAAAAACAGGTCATTGGCAGCTCGATTGCCCAAAAAACAAAAGACCTCGAATTAAAAAAACTAAAGGCCCGCCAACAACTGCGCGAAGTTAAAATGCAGAAACGCCAACAAATCGAAAAGCTTGGCAACAACCTGCGGGCGTTCAATATGCTGGCGGCACCGGCCGTCATATTGCTTATCGCGGTGGCGCTCGGCATCAGGCGAAGCGTAATGAAAAGACATTACATAAGCCACGCAAGTGACGCGTAATTTTGACAGAGTCGGTCGAGTCAATACGTGGCAAATAAACAGGAGTTAGTTATATGAGTAATCGTAATCTGTCGATACTTGGTTTGGCGGCGGCTGCCGTGGTAGCCCTGGCGGTCATTGTTGCCGGAATCGCCGACAAGCCATACACCAGGAAAAATCAAATCGCCTATCTTATACAGGGTCTCGACCCTGACCAGGTCGCCAGAATCACAATAGGAAAGCCGGGCCAGGAAGTGATTTTCAATCGGCGAGGAGCCAATTTCGTTATTGCCAATCTTGATAACTACCCGGCCCTGACCAGCGAAATTAACAAGCTCATCACCACCTGCCTGGATATTCAAACATCCGAGCTTTACACGGACAATCCCGAAAACCATAAAGACCTCGGCGTCACCGAAGATAAATCGCATATCCTGGTGAAATTCTATAAAGCCGACTCGTCACTGCTTACCGGCATTATTATTGGCAAACAAAAAGTAGAGGGACAGGGCATCGGCTATGTCAGGCGGGTCGGGGACAACAAGGTATATGTATCCGCGACACAGATACCGGCCATCAGACAGCAGGCGGGTGATTATGTCTCGCCGGAGCTTATCAACGTAAAAAGAGAGGACATCAACTCGATAACTGTAAGCTGCCCCAATGAAACATACATCCTGAGGCCCGGTCCCGACGACAAAACCGTTATATTTGAAAATATGGCCGAAGATAAAAAGCTCAACAATGATTTTGCCAACAAGGTTTTCACCGTTTTGGCTGGCCTGAGCTTTGAAGACGTCAACGCCGAATCATCAAGGCAGGGTTTGCAGTTTGACCGAAGATACCTTTGTCGGCTGAAGGACTCCACCGTTTACACTGTCTGGCTCGCCAAAGACGGCAACACCTGGTTTGCCAAATGCGACGCCCAGTTTGCCGACAAAACCCCTGTAACAAAAACACAGGGCGAGGTCGAATCGGATGAGCAGTTGAAGATAAAAGAAGCGAAGCTGGTCGCACGCGACGCAGCCGAGGAATTCTCTGAAAAACACAAAGGGTGGGTATATCAGATACCTGCTTATCGCGCCGAAGACCTCACAAAGTCCTCCGCTGAACTGTTTGCAACCCCTAAACCAGCCCAGCCCCAGCCGGAAGATAAAGAACTGATGGATGTCACCCCCCAGCCGCAGCAGGAATAGCCCGCCGTTTGAATGGTTCGGGATAACAACACCGCCTAATCCAACATGTTTGGTTATAATGCGGCCATTGTCAAACTTATCCCTGAAAATCCCCGAAATAATATGCCTTTACTGTAACCCAAAGTGATGGTATTTTTGAATGCCGTTTTTAGAACTATCTGAAAGGATTATACGATGAAAGCCATTTCCATAACCACGATTATACTGTTGTCTTTGAGCTCTGTTGCTATGGCCGGGGTAGTTGCCCCCGACGCGAATGTAGAAAAACTCAGCAATGTTTTTGCCTTCACCGAAGGCCCTGCCGCCGACCCCAAGGGCAATGTATATTTTACCGACCAGCCAAACGACAAAATCTATATCTGGTCAACTGAAGGGAAGTTGTCGGTCTTTTTGACCGGAGGTGAACGCTCAAACGGGATGCGTTTCGACGCCGACGGAGTATCGCTGCTTGCCTGTGCCGACCTGCATAACCGGCTCGTTTCCTTCGACCCCAATGGTAAAATGACCGTTCTTGTCGAAAAATACAAGGGCAAGAAGCTCAACGGCCCAAACGACCTCTGGCGGCATCCCAATGGCGGCCTATACATAACAGACCCATACTATAGAAGAAGCTGGTGGACAGATCCCAATATGGAAATGGATGGCCAGCACGTCTATTACCTCACCCCCGACCGCAAAACGCTGATTCGCGTTACGGATGACCTCGTTGCGCCCAACGGCATAGTCGGTACGCCCGACGGCAAGCTGCTTTACGTGGGCGACATCGGCGCAAGCAAGACATACGTCTATACAATCAACCCCGACGGCACACTTTCAAATAAAAAACTGTTCTGCGAAATGGGTTCCGACGGAATGACAATCGACAACGAGGGCAATGTGTATCTTACCGGTAATGGCGTAACTGTTTTCAATCCCGCGGGAGAAAAAATCGAGCATATCAACATACGCGAGCCGTGGACCGGCAACTTATGTTTCGGCGGCAAAGACATGGATACCCTTTTCATCACCGCGTCAAAATCGCTTTACGCGGTAAAAATGCGAACCAAGGGTGTTGTCTGGCCCGCCGCAGCAGAGACAAAATCCGTCGTCGCACCAGATGCAAAAGTTAAGAAACTTGCGGGCGATTTCAATTTTACCGAAGGGCCAATAGCTGATGCACAGGGAAATGTTTATTTCGCCGACATACCGAATAATAGAATTCATAAATGGTCTGTCGATGAGAAGTTATCAACTTTCCGAGAAAATTCAGGCGGCACAAGCGGCCTTGATATCGACGATAAGGGCAACCTCTACGCCTGCGAGGGCGGCAGCCGGAGAATCACCCGCATTGACACAAACGGCAATGCAACCGTTCTTTGCGATAACTACAAAGGCAAAAAGCTCAACAGCCCTAACGACCTCTGGCGGGACAAAAAAGGCGGCATATACTTCACAGACCCCGGCTATAAGAAAGGCGAATCGGAACTGGACGGCAGTTACGTTTTCTATTTACCCCCTGATTCGAAGGAACCCATTATTGTCGTGGGGGATATGACAGGCCCCAACGGCATCGTCGGTACAAAAGACGGCAAACTGCTGTACGTCGCCGATTATTCAGGACGCAAAACATTTGTATTTAAAGTCAAAGATGACGGCACATTATATGATAAAAAACTGTTTGTCCCCATCGGCGCCGACGGCATAGAACTCGATGAGATGGGCAATTTGTATCTTACGGACCTGTCAGGCAAAGGCATCAACATCGTCAGCCCGGAAGGCAAAAAAATCGGTTATATCAGCGTCCCCAATTCGACTTCAAATCTCTGCTTCGGCGGAAAAGACGGCAAAACGCTGTTTGTTACCGCCAGAGATTCCTTTTACTCAATACAAATGAATGTAAAAGGGCAATAAGAACTGTTCGCCGGCAAGGAAATAAAAATGACGAGTCGGGAAAGGGTGGCTGCGGTTTTGGGACACAGACGGCCAGACCACTTGCCTTGTATGCCGATTACGATGCAATTCGCGGCGGGCCGCATTGGGAGGAAATACTACGATTATGCAACGGATTACCGTGTGCTGGTAAAGGGGCAGTTGCGGGTAGCGGAGGAATTCGGCTTTGACCACGTCGGGTGCATTTCGGACCCGACACGCGAGGCAGCGGATTGCAACGCGGCGATTATTTTTCACGAGGAAACACCCCCTGATATCGATGAAAGTAACGCCCTGCTTGCCGATAAAAGCAGATTGGCAAAACTGAAGATGCCGGACCCGCTGGGAGGCGGGCGGATGCACGACAGGGTAAAAGCAGCAGCTCTATTCAAAGAAAAAGCCGGTAAAGACAAGATTATCGAGGGATGGATTGAAGGCCCTTGCGCAGAGGGAGCGGATTTACGGGGCATCAATACGATAATGACGGATTTTTTCGAGGATGCCGAGTTTGTGAGAGAGCTGTTTGAGTTCGCGACGGAACTTGGGTTGAGATTTGCCAAAGCACAGATAGAGGCAGGCGTGGATTTGATGGGAATAGGGGATGCCGCGGCGTCATTGGTGGGGCCTAAGATATATGAGGAGTTTGTGTGGCCATACGAGAAGCGACTGGTGGACGGCATTCACAAACTCGGCGCGGCTGTCCGGCTGCATATATGCGGGGACACGCGGAAGATTCTGGAAAGGATGGGTCGGCTCGGGGCGGAAATGATTGACCTGGATTATCCCTCCCCCGTATCGCTGGCCAGGGAAAAAATGGGGGCGAAGCAAGTCATCTGCGGAAATATCAACCCAGTATCGGTGTTACAAGACGCATCGCCTGAGGAGATTTACAAGGCGGTTGAGATTTGCCACAAAGAAGCGGGCGATAATTTCATAGTCGGGGCCGGCTGCGAAGTAACGCGTGATACGCCTTTAGAAAATATCAAGGTGCTTGGACATTACGCATCTTCTCATTAAATTTTTTTTGGAAAAGGGGTGGTATATGAAACATTCAAACGCAAAAACAGGTCTTGTTCTTGTAGCGTTGCTGGCATCAACGTGGCTTGCGAAAGGCGCCGAATCAAATCCCGGCTGGTTCGATACGGGGCTGGGAAATCTCGCGCTTTTATCTAACGCAAAGACGCGGTCGATAGGGCCGGAGAACCCGACGGGCGAAAAAGGCAAAGGCGGAATGGCGAAATTAGGCGGGGGGTCGGCGTCTCACGCCGCCGGCGACCTGGGACAGGGCTGGAAAGTAAATCCGTATGTCAATATCAAACCAGGCCAGACGTTTCTGCTGGCAAACATAAACGGCAGCGGTTCTATTCAGCATATCTGGATGACACCAGCCGGAAACGACCGCTTGAATATATTGCGAATCTACTGGGACGGCGAAGAGGCCCCTTCTGTGGAGTGTCCCCTTGGCGACTTTTTTGCATGCGGCATGGGCGAGTATGCACAGGTCACTTCGCTTACGATATGCGTCAATCCCAAGAGCGGGTTCAACTGCTACTGGCCTATGCCCTTCAGGAAAAGCTGCAAAATGACCGTGACCAACCTGGATAAAAATCAGATGACGTTATATTATGAGATTACTTATTGCCTTGCCGACATAGGCGAAACGGCAGGATATTTTCACGCACAGTTTCGCAGGGTCAATCTCGTTCCATTCCAAGAAGTTTACACCATCGTTGACGGCATAGTCGGGAAAGGGCATTACGTGGGGACATACATGACCTGGGGAGCAAACAGCCCCGGCTGGTGGGGAGAAGGGGAAATAAAATTCTATATGGATGGTGACACGGAATTCCCAACAATATGCGGAACCGGGACAGAAGATTATTTCTGCGGCTCATACGGATTTGACAATCCCAAAGGAGGCGGGTATCAGACGTTCAGCGGCCCATACGCGGGCATGCCTCAGATAATTAACCCGAAGGGCAAACCCGTAAGAAAGACGAAAGTTTACGAAAACGGCAAATTTATCGAAGAGAGAACGACTTTGAATCCGAAGGACCAGCCGAGATTTGCGCTATATCGCTGGCACATTATGGACCCGATAAGGTTCGAGCAAAATCTGAAAGTGACTATACAGGCGCTTGGCTGGCAGGACGGCGGCAAATATCTGCCATTACAGGATGATATTTCCTCCGTCGCCTTCTGGTATCAGACCGAGCCGCACGGGCCATTTCCAAAACTTCCAGACAGGGAACAGTTGAGGATTACGAAGTAAATTATTTCAGCAGACCAGCCGCATGCTTTGCGGATTCGACGGTGTTGTAGAGGAGCATTGTAATTGTCATAGGGCCTACGCCGCCTGGAACGGGGGTTATGAGGGAGGCCTTTTCTTTTACGTTCTCAAAATCCACGTCGCCAACAAGACGATAGCCGGCTTTTTTCGTTGAGTCCTCAACGCGATTAACGCCCACGTCGATGACTACCGCGCCATCTTTAATCATATCAGCGGTAATGGTATTTGGATGACCAGCGGCGGCAACAACAATATCCGCTCTTTTTGTATGCTCCGCGAGGTTTTTGGTCCGCGTATGACATACAGTTACGGTGGCGTTACCGAGGGGGTTTTTCTGGATGAGTATATTTGCCAGCGGTTTGCCGACGATGTTGCTTCTGCCGACAATGACGATGTTTGCGCCTTCGATTGTGACGCCGCTTTTAATGAGGAGCTGAACGACGCCATGTGGGGTACAGGGCAGGAACGCTTTTTGACCGGTTACCATTTTGCCTACGTTTATCGGGTGAAACCCATCCACGTCTTTGGCGGGGTCGATTGCCATCAACACTTCCAACTCATCGAAGTGTTTCGGCAGAGGCAACTGTGTCAATATGCCGTGGATTTGGGGGTCGTTGTTGAGCCGATTGATATGCGCCATTAATTGGTTTTGAGGAATCGAAGCGGACAGGCGATTGTCATCGGAATAGATGCCTATTTCCTCGCAGGCCTTCTGCTTGGCGGTAACATAGGATTTCGAGGCGGGGTCATCGCCGACGAGAATAACGCCGAGTCCCGGCACAACACCTTTTTTGGCAAGGGCGGCGACATCAGCCCTGAGTTTTGCCCGCATATCCGCGGCGATTTGTTTTCCGTCTATTATCTTTGCGGTCATTGTTTTCTCCGGCTTAGCGGTGATTAGGACAATCCTTTTACCTTACCGGTATTCACGTCAACGTCAATTCTTCTGAAGGCCGGGTCCGAGCTTGTGCCGGGCATCAACTTGATTTCGCCCGCCAGCGGCACAATAAATTCCGCGCCTTTGTAAACCAGAACATCCCTGATGGGCAATTGCCAGCCGATGGGGCGTCCCTTGAATTCCGGGTCGTAAGACAAACTAAGGTGCGTCTTTGCCATACACAAACCAAACTTCTGCGTCGCCGGATTTGCCTCCAGCGATTTTAGCTTTTCGAGCGCTACTTCGGAATACGAAACGCCGTTGGCGCCATAAACCTCTTTGGCAATCAGCTCTATCCGTTTTCGCAGGGGCAATTCGTAATCATACAAGTATTTGAAGTTGTTTTTCTGCTCACACATATCAATCACGGCCTGTGCCAGCTCAATTGCGCCCTCGCCGCCTTTGAGCCAGTGTTCGGAAACAACCGCGATTGCACCCTGCTGCTCAGCGATTTTTTTGATGAGCTTGTGCTCGGCCTTAGTATCTGCGCTGAAGCTATTTATACACACAATCGGCCTGATGCCGCTTTTTTTCACTATGTCAATGTGGGCCATCAGGTTCTCGCAGCCCTTTTCGAGCAGGTCGAGATGCTCTTTTGTGTATTCTTCACTGAGAGGGGCGCCTGGTCTGACGGGGGGGCCGCCGCCGTGCATTTTCAGGGCGCGAACGGTCGCGACAATGACCACGGCGCCGGGTTTAAGCCCGGAAATTCTGCATTTAAGATTCCAGAATTTTTCGTAGCCGATGTCGGTACCGAAGCCGCTTTCGGTTACGTGATAATCACCCAGCTTTGTTGCGACGAGGTCGGCGATTACCGAGCTTTGGCCTATGGCTATATTGGCAAAGGGGCCTGCGTGAACAAATATCGGCTGACCTTCCATCGTCTGAAGCAAGTTGGGGTTAAGTGCATCGAGCATCCAGGCGGTCATTGCCCCATCCACCTCGAGGTCCGCGGCTGTTATATCATTGCCTTTGCGGTCCCTGGCGACCACGATTCTTGCGAGACGCTGCCGGAAATCGGCGAGATTTTTCGAAATCGCGAGGATAGCCATAACTTCGCTGGATACGGTTACCTGGAAGCCGGAATTCATTTCGAAGCCGTTGTTTTTACCGCCCAGACCTATTCTTATATTGCGAAGCGACTGGGCACAAAGGTCAATCGCCCAGCCGATTTGTATGGAATCGGGGTCGATATCGAGCCGTCGCAGGTTTCTTTTCGCGAGCCGTTCGTCATCGTAGTTTTTTTCATGCTGCATTCGGGCGGTCAGCGCAACCATACACAGGTTATGAGCATTTGTAACTGAATCTATATCACCTGTCAGGCGGATTGAAAACGGGATAAGAGGAAGGCATTGCGAGAGACCGCCTCCGGCGGCGCCGCCCTTGACATTGAAGGTCGGGCCTGCGCTTGGCTGGCGAATTGCACCGGTTGGTCGCTTGCCGCATTTAGCAAGGCCCTGAATCAGACCAATGGTCGTCGTAGTTTTGCCTTCGCCGAAAGGCGTCGGTGTGATGGCGGTAACATCGATATATTTGGCCGTCGGGGCGTTTTTAAGCCGGTCGAGAACCTTTGTAAAGTGGACTTTGCCCAAAGTATGCCCTGCCGGAAGCAATTCGTCCTTTTGCAGCCCTATCTCTTCGGCCAACTGGAAAATCGATTTGATATTGTTCTCAGCCGCCTCGGCTATTTCCCAATTTTTCATCTTCGTCGGGTCAAGTTTCATCGAACATTTCCTTCGCCGCCTGGCAATTAAATCGCGTTTTATTTTCACACACTGTTATCCTAATCGAACTTCGACATCTACAATGCTACCTGCCTTGAATACGCCGACGACATTGCCAGCGGCTTCTTTGCCGTTGACTAACATTTTCCTTACGCCTCGCATTGCGCCGTCGGGATTCAATACCTTTATCTTATATGTCGCCCCTCTGAACTTGCGAGTAACAGTAAATTTTTTCCAGTCAGGCGGAATACACGGGGCAATCCTAAGCCCGTCGTGCTCGGCCCTGACGCCGAGGATATATTGCGCCAGCGCCGTAAAGCTCCAGGAAGCGGTTCCGGTAAGCCAGGAATTCTTTCCTTCGCCCGGTAACGGGCTGTCGTGGCCCGATATTGTTTGCGCGAAGCAATACGGCTCGCACTTATAAACATCGGCTTTGTCTTCCTTGGTGCTGGGGCATATTCGCGCATAAAGCTCCCAGGCCTTGTCGCCCCTGCCGACGATTGTTTCGCCGATGATGACCCATGTGTTATTGTGGCAGAAAATACTGGCGTTTTCCTTGTAGCCAGGCGGGTAAGAGGTAATCTCGCCTAAGCGATCCTGGTAATATGTGAAGGCGGGCTGATTAAGAACCATACCATTAGCATCCGCGAGATATTGCCATGCGCTGTCGAGCGCAGCAATCGCTTTGCCGTCATCGAGCCCGATTTTGGCCATAACACCCCAACCCTGTGTTTCGATGAAAATCTTCCCTTCATCACAGACACTGGAGCCAACGGGCTTTTCGAAATGGTCGTAAGCGCGGATAAACCATTTGCCGTCCCAGCCGTGCTTTAGAATGACTTTTCGCATATCATCCGCCTGGCGGGCATATTCAGCAATCTTGTCTTTTTGACCAAGATGCTCAAGCAGACCCGTCAATTCTTTTGCCGCGTAAACGAACAGTTGAGCGACCATTACAGATTCGGCCTTGCCGCCCTCGATATCGCCTGAGGTCTGGAAGTTCTCGCCGGGGTTGTTGCTGAAGCAATTGAGGTTGAGGCAGTCGTTCCAGTCGGCGTGCTGAATCAGGGGCAGCCCGTGAGGGCCGCGGAGATCAAGTACGTGTTTCATCGAAAGGTGCAGGTGGTCCATCATCGTCGTGCTTTTTCCGCTGCCGGGAACATCCTGATAGCCGGCGGAAGCGTTAAGAATCGTCCAGTCGCCGGTTTCCTTGATATAGGCGGAAGTCGAGACAATCAGCCAGAGCGGGTCATCGCTGAAACCCGTGCCCACGGCGGCGTTACCCTTCTTGGTCAGCGGCTGATACTGGTGATAGCACGAGCCGTCGTGGTTTTGCGTCGAGGCAAGGTCGATTATTCTCTGGCGGGCGCGTTCGGGAACGATGTGAACAAACCCGAGTATGTCCTGGTTCGAATCACGGAAGCCAAGCCCCCTGCTGACACCCGTCTCGAATGAGCTGGCCGCACGGGAAAGATTGAACGTTACCATACACTGATACTGGTTCCAGATATTGGCCATTCGCTCGACGTGCTCGTTGTCGATTTTAACCTGATAGCCGGAAAGTGCGTCCGCCCAGAAGTTTCTGAGTTTCATCAACTGGGCATCAATCTGGCCGGCGGTTTTTAACCCTGCGATTGTTTCGTAGAATCTCTTTTTATTTATAACGCCCGGGGATGAGAATTTTTCCTGCTGCGGGTTTTCGACGTAACCCAAGACAAAATGCAGGCGTTTGGTTTGGCCCGGCTTGAGGGACAGTTTAACCTGGTGCGAGCCGACCGGCTGCCAACTGTGCGCGATGCTGTTGGTCGCCTGACGACGTTTTACGACATCTGGACAGCCATAGTCATTGAGCCGGCCAAGGAAGGCGTCCCGCATTGTGTCAAAACCGGCTATTTTCTCGCTGCACCAGAAACCAACATAGTGATTGCGGCGTTCACGATACTCTGTCCGGTGAAATATCGAGCTTCCCTCGATTTCCATTTCCGCGATGTTCCAGTTTCGCTGAAAATTGGTGGCATCATCGAGGGCATCGTAAAGGCAGAACTCCGCATAGCTGAACAGGTCAATATCTTTCGATTTGCGGCTTTCATTGGTTATCGCAACAGACCAGATTTCAGCGTTGGTGTCGATTGGAACAAAATACGTTGTCGAGACCCTCAGACCATCCAGTGCGCCTTCAATCACCGTGTAGCCGAGTCCGTGCCTGCATTTGTAATCGTCGAGTTTTGTCTTCACGGGTTTGAAGCCGGGACTCCAGGTCTTTTTGCCGTCGCAGACATAGATGTATCTGCCGGGGTTATCCTTGGGTATTGCGTTATAGTGGTATCGCAGCAGGCGTCGCAGCCGGGCGTCGCGATAGAAGCTGTAGCCGCCCGCGGTGTTGGATATGATGCCGAGGTAATCCTGGCAGCCGAGGTAATTTATCCATGGCGTGGGGGTATCGGGCCTGGTGATGACAAATTCCCTGGCTTTGTTATCGAAGTAACCATAACGCTTGTTTTCCGGCATAGCTGACTCCTCTGAATCTCAAATAAGACATTAAACCCGGCAACTGCTTTTTAAGCCCTTTACTATACCCCCCCTGCCTGTGGAAATCAACCCGGCTGAAACGACTCATCCCCAGTTTGGGAGTAGTATCTCATTTCTTGAGAGTTCCTCAACAAGTAACGTAAGCAAAAAAGCCGACCTTTTTTTCGCCACAGACAAACATGTTTGTGCCCAGTTCAAAACCGAGGATGAGTCAGTTGATTTTGTAGTGAGTAATACCTTGTTCCGGATTTTACAAAGTAATCATTTGCAGGCCGGATTTCAGGTCGGCTGATTTGCCGTTCCAGAAAAATTTTCCAGTCAGGCCCGGGGGTAAAGTTATGCTGCCTTTAATACCGGTTTTTCCATCGCGTTCAAACCGGACGGAAATTTGTCCGAGCGGATGGGGCATTTTGCCCTCGACCCAGGTTAAAGGGCCAAGGTGCGGTTCGATTCTGACGGATTTGAAACCCGGTTCAGCCGGCTCTATTCCGCAGACGGTCGCCAGCAAATCATAATTGGGGCTTGCGCTCCAGGCGTGGCAGTCGGAGCGGGTTGGCTCGGGATTTTCCGCGAAAGTTGAAAGGCCGATTTTTAGCATATCTCGCCAAGGCTGGAGCATTTCGATATAGCGGTCGCCGAGACCGACTTTTTTAATGGCCCGGACAAGATAATAACGGAAATAAAACGTGCACTGGGTAAGGTCTTTTTCGGAAATCACTTTTTCCATAAGTGTTTGCTGCTCGTTGGGTTCAACTAAATCGACGAGCACGGCGAGGATATTGGCGTGCTGGCTGAAAATGGTTTTATCCGGTGTGTCGGCCAATAGACCTCGCTTGTCGTCCCAGCAAAGTTTGTAGGTGGATTTTTTGAGCGAATCGGCCAGTTGTCTGTAATGGTCGGCGAAATACTTTCTGCCGAGATTATCATTCAATTGGGCGGCGTAATTGAGGGCGTAAACAAATTGAAGCGTAAGGATTGAAGAGCAACCCCGGTCGTCGCTCGGGGGCACGCCGCCAATATCTTTTTTGCTGTCCCATTTCCACGACCAGTCAACGAAATTCCACCATGGGAGCGGGCCGAGCATTCCGTTTGCACCAATATATTTTTCGTGCCAGTTCAGGACGGAGTCGATGCCTATCAAATATGATTTGACGAATTGGGGGTCGTCGCGGTGCATCCAGTAATCGTGAACCATAGCGACCCAGAACAGCGAATAAGGCGGGATAATCTGCATAGATGAGCATGGGTACCTGCTTTGCGTCAGGCCGTCGGGAATGCGTGAGTCGTCATAGGCGGCAATGGCGTTTCGCATAAGGCGGTCATCGCCGGAGACGTAAAGCGAAATAAGCGTCTGGATACGGGTGTCGCCGACGTACTGGAGCTGTTCGTAGTAGGGGCAATCGAAGTATGTTTCGTTGCGCAAAGCCGCGCGGTTCGCCAGCCGACGTCCCAGATATTTTTTATGGATGGGTCGCTGCTGCTGAAAGACGCGTTTTCCTTGAATGGATACGCGGTGAATCTGCCGTAGAAATCGTTGATTGTTAAGGGGGCGTCTTTGGTTCGTATATCCATCTGGAGATAACGCCATGTCCGAAACCACAACGTGCTAAAGAGGCGATTGTTGCCGCCATCGGGCAGGAAGGTATCTGTGAAGCCATTGATTTTTCGGCCTTCTATTCCGTCCCTGTTGCCTTTTTGCATTTTGGAATCGAAGAGGGCTTCGCTGTAGGTTAAAACAATTTGCGAGTCCTTGCCTCCGCTGACTGCAAGTTCAGGATAGGCGGTGGTGAGAAAGGTCTGGTCGAAGAGAATTGTCGCCTTTGTGTTGGGGGGAATCGTCAGTTTCTGTTGGCCGTTGAAGGAAAAATCGTTGATGTCCATGCCGGCTGTTCTTCTAACCTTGTCGATTCGCTGCAATTTGTCTTCCATCGGCGGGATTGTTCGGGGCACGAGCATCCATGAATTGTCAGTAGCGACACCGGGGGGCACGGCTTTATTGAGCAGGCGAACTTTAGGCCAAGTGCTGTCATTGAAATCCGTCTGCTGCCAGCCCCAGGGGTATTTATCCGCAACTATTTTTTCGCCCGGGCCGACAAAATTGAAAGAATTCAGGGAGGGGCCGACAGGTGAATAAGCGAGGTCTTGAATGGCCTTCCATTTTTGGTCGGTGTTGACAAAGTTTAATTTCGGGTCGTCGGCCTGAAGAACAAAAGCCGTGCGAAGAGTCATCTGCGCTCCGGGGATAAATTCGCCGAAATTCCAGACGACAGCGGCGATTGCGTTTTTGCCTTTTACAAGGTAAGGGGCGATATCGACTGTTTCGAATCGCCAGTGCATAAGGTCGCCCCGTGCAGGCCCGCGGCAGACGCTTTGGCCGTTGACGAAAAGGCGATAACGGTTATCCGCCGAGACGTGAATGATAGATTTTTCCGGTTGCGTTTCGAGGTCGAAGGTCCTGCGGAAATGATACACGCCATAGTCCTTCGGCGATGCCGTCGGATGTGAAACCCACGATGCCTGCCAGCGTTTCGTCAGCAGGTCTGGATTTATATTTACGTCCGATGCCTGTGCGACAGCAGTCAGAATAAATAAGATGCCTGCAAAAAACAAAAGACCGATTTCATATCTTACCCTTGCCATAAGAATTCCTTATTTAAGGTTATATATTTTTCTCAGCGTCGGCCTGAGCAGTGCCGCCCACTTTATATCCGCTCTATATGTCAGATGAACACCGTCTTTCTGATAGTCATTGGGATCAGGCAGTCTTTTTGAGTTCAACATTCCTGTGGTGACATCGACATAAAAAAGATTCTCCTGTTTTTCGCAAAACGTTTTGACCTTGTTATTCACTTCATCATCTAGTTTACGCGAATTCGCGGGCCCCGGCTTAAGAGACATATAAATGATGCGTGTTTTTGGCAAAGCGCTGTGAACAGAGACATAAAATGAGTTGAAATCCTGGAAGACCTGCTCAGGAGTTTTTTGCCCTAAATCATTACCCCCGCAATAGAAGACAATAACTTTCGGCTTATAGGGGATAACGATGCGATTCAAATAGTAATTGATATCGGATGTCTGTGCGCCGCCGAATCCCCTGTTAATTACCGGAAATTCGGAAAATAACTGGTCTGTGCGCCACCAGCGAATGCTTGAGCTGCCAATAAATAAAACGGCGTCTTTAGGAGGGCTTTTTTTGGCATCCTGTGCCTCAAATGCCTTTATGGCAGGTTCCCATTGGTTCTCCGCCAAACTGACAGCAGGCAGAACAAAAATGCCCACAAAAAATATGAGGCCAATTTCACATCTTGTATTTGTCATACCTGCTCCTTGAAAACCTAAAGTACAATATCAGCCCTTTGCAAAAATGAGGAGATGCCTTTGCCTGTATGTTTAAACAAATCGTCAAACATCTTATTTTTTACTAATTGCTAAAATCAAAAAGATGATTCCCAGAACGATAAGCAGTAAGCATACAGGGAAACCCCAAAATAAAATCTTTCCAATCATGTCTATAAGGGGAGGCAGGTCACCTTTAGAGGTAAAGAGGCCGATGACAAGAAAAAACCAGATAACACCAATAGATAAGCATCCAATAGACAAAATGCCAAACCGAGACCTTTTAGTCATTTGACTCTCCGATACTGAATATCGATTTGGCCGCAGGATTGCGGCTTATATTGCTTGTTGATTTTACACATACCCGTCCTGTTTTCAACAGATAATCGCATTGCCTTCAGTCCATAATCGGCCTTTCAATATATGGCCTTGATATTTTCATGGCCTTGTCATCTGGCGATATTATGGCCCTGTTTTGATCTTTCTCATTATGCTTGAAATCAAACTCAACATCTACTTTGAAATAACCGCACTCTGGATGCGTAAATCGGACTGGTGATACAACCTGAAGACCTCCATCCATCGGAAATTTCTTCTCTATCTCACCTCTCGTCATGCCCGGCTTAACGGACTCAAAATCTCTCAGGCACTTCTCAACCCAAACCGTGTGCTCTTGATTTGGCTTTGCTTGTTGGGCTTCTCCATTGGCTAAACATAAAGAGATGACCAGACCGACACATAAGACAAGGACGATTCTGAATATATTAAGGATTTTCATAAGTGCCTCCAATTCAAAATATATTCGTCCGCAACATTGCGGATTATCTTGCTTTCTGATTTTACACATACCTGTCCTATTTCCAACAGATAATCGAATTACTTACAACCTGGCTAAAACGCCATGCTAAATATAGTTCTTCTGTTTTATGGGTGATGTGGTATAATGCCGGAAATATGACTCAATCCAGACGTGTTGTGATACATATCGTATGGTGTCATTTCGAGCGAGCCAAAGGCGAGTCAAGGAATCTTTTTGCTAATAGATTTCCCTTCGTGCACCAATTGTGTCCCGATGAATCGGGATTAAGGTCGAAATGGCGGGCAGAAAACAATATTTTTTTAGGATTAACTGATGCCATTTAAGACATTTGGACTGGCCGACCCTTTAGTGAAGGGTATTCTGGCCACGGGCTACACGGCCCCGACGGAAATTCAGACGAAGGCGATCCCTGCGGCGGTTGCGGGCAAAGACATTATCGGCTGCGCTCAGACGGGCACGGGCAAGACAGCGGCGTTTGTTTTGCCCATTTTGAACCGGCTAAGCCACGAGCAGGCGGGCAGAAAGAAAGTTGTTCGCGCGCTGATTTTGACGCCGACGCGAGAGTTGGCGGTGCAAATCGAGCAATCGATACGCGATTACGGGCGTTTTTTGCATTTGCGGACATTAGCGGTGTATGGCGGCGTGAATATCAATGGGCAGTTCAGCGCGCTTCGCCAGGGCGTTGATATTGTTGTCGCGACACCCGGCCGGCTGCTGGACCATATGAATCGGCGGACTATTGACCTGCGGCAAATAGAAGTGCTGGTTCTGGATGAGGCGGACCGGATGTTCGATATGGGTTTCATCCGGGACGTACGGAGAATCATTTCAGCCGTGCCCACAAATCGCCAGACAATGCTTTTCTCGGCGACGGTAACGCCTGAGATAAGCAATCTTGCGGCGGGCGTGCAGAGGTCGCCCGTAATGATTCAGGTCGGCAGGCCCCGCAACCCCATAGAAACAATCAAACAGCATATTTATATGGTTGAGAAGGACCGGAAAATAGGGCTTCTTTTGCATCTGCTGCAAAATGGGAATATGTCGAGCGTGCTGATATTTTCGCGCACCAAGCACGGCGCGGACAGGATTAACCGGCAGCTTGAGCGGGCGAATGTCGAGTCGGTGGCGATACACTCAGGCCGAACGCAGAGCCAGCGACAGCGTGCGCTGGATGGCTTTAAAAACGGGGATTATCGCGTTATGGTGGCGACGGATATCGCGGCACGCGGCATCGACGTTACGGGGATATCGCACGTCATTAATTTTGACGTGCCCGGCATGCCGGAGGATTATATTCACCGCATCGGGCGGACTGGCCGGGCCGAGGCGATGGGCGACGCGATTACCTTTGTTTCAAGTGAGGAACATAAGCAGCTTCGACAGATTGAAAGATTCATCGGGCGGGATATCACTCCCATTGAATGTCCCGGCTTTACCTATGTTCACATCAAAATAGAGATGCCGAAAGTACAGCCGGGGCTGCACAGGGGCAGATTCTCGACTATGAGCAAAAGGCGCCATATGGTACGGCGAAGACGTTAAAAACACCATCGTAACAAACCCCGCCATTCGCCTTAGATAAGGGCTTCAGTGAGAGTGGCGGGGCTAAAATCCGAAGCCAAAACCTCTTGCTTTTTGCTAATAACGTTATTAAAATACAGAATTCGTCTGGACTTGATGAAATGGCGAGGCAGCTTTATTCAGCTGCCTTTTTTGTGAGAATTTAAGGAGTATTCGTATGGGTTGTAATGTGGCAATAGCAGGCGTGACCGGCGCGGTCGGGCAGGAGTTTTTGAGTATTATCGAAGAAAGGGATTTTCCCTTTGATTCTATAAAGATGCTGGCGAGCAGCAGGTCCGCGGGCAAGACAATCCAGTTCAAGGGTAAGGAATACGTCGTTGAGCAGATGACAGACAAGAGTTTCGACCGGGTCGATATAGCGTTATTCAGCGCAGGAGCCGACCGAAGCAAGACCTTCGCACCGGCGGCGGTGAAGGCGGGCGCGGTTGTTGTTGATAACTCCTCGGCGTTCAGAATGGTCCCTGATGTTCCTCTGGTTATCCCGGAGATTAACCCGCAGAAAATCAAGGAGCATAAGGGCATAATCGCTAATCCGAACTGTTCGACGATTATCGGCATCGTTCCGGTATGGCCTTTGCACAAGGCAAACCCGGTAAAACGTATGGTTGTCAGCACCTACCAGGCAGCAAGCGGCGCGGGGCAGGCGGCGATGCTGGAGCTTGAGCAGCAGACACGCGAGATACTGGCAGGCAAAAAGCCGACGATTAAAGTGTTGCCTTATCAGCTTGCCTTCAATGTGTTCAGTCACAATTCTGCGCTGGACTCTACCGGCTATAACCAGGAAGAAGTCAAAATGGTCAACGAGACCAGGAAGATATTCGATTGCCAGGATATCGCGGTTACCGCGACCTGTATTCGCGTGGCGGTTTTCAGGGCGCACAGTGAGAGCATCAACCTTGAGTTCACCGACCCGATTACGCCCGATGAGGTCAGAGATATCCTCAAAGATGCGCCGGGCGTTTCGCTTATGGACGACCGTGAGCATAATCGTTTCCCAATGCCCATCGACGCAACCGGCAAGGACGACGTATTCGTTGGCAGAATAAGGCAGGATTTCTCGATACCGGAAAATCGCGGCATAAACATCTGGGTGGCGGGCGACCAGCTTCGCAAAGGCGCAGCGCTCAACGCGATTCAAATCGCTGAAAAATTGCTGTAATCAGGAGATTTTACGAAAGCCCCTGGGTAATACCGGGGGCTTTTTTATTCCTACTATGGCACTGCGTAACGTAAAACTAACGATATCATACGACGGCACGAGCTATCACGGCTGGCAAATACAGCCCGGCAAAAGAACCATACAGGCGGAGCTTGCCAACGCGGTAAGCGAATTGCTCGGCTGGCGGACGAGGATAACGGCCGCATCGAGAACCGACGCGGGCGTAAGCGCAAAAGGCCAGGTCGCGTTAATTCAAATCGATTCGCCTATCCCCACAAAAAATCTTGCCAAGGCAATCACCGACCGATTGCCCCCGGATATCGCCGTAGTTGAGGCGGTTGACATCCCTATGGGTTTCAACGTCATAGGCGACCCGAAGCGCAAACTCTACCGTTATTCCATTTTCACAGGCCAGGCGAGGCCCGTTTTCGAAATTCATCACTGCTGGCACCTTGCTGATGCGAAACTCGATATTGCCCTTATGAACCAAGCGGCCAAATTACTGCTGGGCAAACAGGATTTCAAGTCATTCGCCACAGCGGACGACCACCGCACCGATTCAATCCGCACGATTTTTCGCTGTGAGGTATATTCATCGAAGTTTCCGCCTCAAGACCCGAGCGATAAACCAATTATGGGCGATGACTGGGTATTTATCGATGTCGAAGGCGACCGTTTCCTTTATAATATGGTAAGGAATATCGTCGGGACGCTTGTCGAAGTTGGCGTGGGCAGGATGAAGCCGGAGAAAATACCGGAAATCATCGAGGCAAAAAACCGCCGGGCAGCTGGCCCCATCGCCCCGCCCGAAGGTCTTTGCTTGATGTGGATTCGATATTGAAGATAGTTCATATCATAACCAGGTTGATTTTAGGCGGCGCACAGGAGAATACGCTGATTACCTGCAAGCTGCTTGCCGAGCGGGGGCATGATGTTACGCTTGTAACAGGGCCTGCGCTTGGGCCGGAGGGAGATTTGTATGAGTTTGCACAAAATCAAAAATTTAATTTCATCATCCTTAACGACCTGCGACGCCAGATTAACCCACATTACGACATACCGGCATATTTTCAAATCAAAGACGTCCTGCGGGAATTGAAACCCCAGATTGTTCATACTCATTCCGCCAAGGCGGGCATTCTGGGTCGATACGCGGCGCATTCGCTTAAGGGTAAATGGGGAGTTGATTTGCCTAAGGTTGTTCACGGTGTTCATGGTTTGGCTTTTCATCCTTATCAAATCGCGATGCTCAACAGGTTTTATATTGCAGTCGAAAAAGCCGCAGCCAAACGCACCGACTTTTTTATAAGCGTAGCTGACGCGATGACAAATCAATCGCTTGCCGTGGGTATTGGTTCGCCCGACAAGTATGCAACTGCATATTCCGCAATTGAGGAAGACGATTTTCTTTGGCCGATTTCCGATGAGGATAAAAACCAGTTCAGGCAGGAATACGCCATACCGGAAGATTCTATTGTGCTTGTAACTATCGCCCGGCTGTTTTACCTAAAGGGCCACGAATTCATAATCGAATCCGCGAAGACGTTGGCAGATAAATTCCCGAATGTAATCTGGCTGTTCGTCGGCGATGGTATTTGGGCAGACAAATACAAAAAGCGGGTTGACGGGCTGGGTCTTGGTCACAGGTTCAGATTCACCGGTTTGCTGTCGCCGAATATGATGCCGACAGTTTTGCAATCATCCGATATTCTTGTTCACTGCTCGCTGCGAGAAGGTCTTGCCCGGACGCTTCCGCAGGCAATGCTCTGCGGCAGGCCCGCGATATGTTTCGACCTCGACGGAGCAAGAGAGGCCGTCAATGAGAATACGGGCCGGCTGATTGCGCCGGAAAATGTCGAGCAACTGACTGCCGCCTGTGCGGAATTAATTCAGGATAAAGCCCTTCGCGAAAAACTTGGTGCTAACGGCCGAGAATTTGTGAGGGAAAAATTCAGTCCCGATACAATGGTCGATACTATCGAAGCCGTTTACCGTCGGCTATGCGGGTGATGGTTTTATTTTTTTAGGTTTCGATTTTGAGCTTTCGCCTGAGGCCGGTGTTGTAGTCGTTTCTTTTTTCTCGCTGGTTTTTTCTGGCTTTTCTTTTTTTGCCGATTCCTTGTAGTTTTCGCTTCTGTAATCGGTGGCGTAAAAGCCGCTGCCTTTGAAGATAAGTCCTGCGCCTGTGCCGATGAGCCGTCTGAGGGCGGATTTGCCGCACTTCGGGCATTTTCGCAGCGGTTTGGAGGTGATGCTTTGCATTTGTTCGAAGTGGTGGTCGCATTTATCGCATTTATATTCGTAAGTAGGCATAACTACTGCGTGTCCTTTGTTTCCGGCTCTTCCGGTTGCGGCGACATCTGTGTTGCTGGCGTTTTGTTTATGACTACCCTGCTTGCGCGAATCACCCTGCCGTTGAGCTTATATCCTTTTTGCAATTCTTCCAGAACAATGCCGTTTTCCTTGTCCTGCTCGGTTCGCTGCGTCAGCGCCTGGTGACGAACGGGATCAAATTTTTCTCCCGCCGCATCAATTTGTTCGACACCCTCCAAACGCAGGATTCCTTTGAGGTGCTCATATACGATGCCGATTCCCTTTATGACTGCGTCTGCGTTTTCGCTGCATTGGGCGTTGACCAGGACACGTTCGAAGTCATCCATTACCGGCAGCAACGTCTTAATTATCTTTTCCGTTTCGTGTGCGACGGCTTCCGTTGTCTGTTTAGTCGAGCGTTTCTGGTAATTATCGTAATCCGCCGCTACTCGCTGCAATTTGGCGAAGATGTCATCTTTTTCCTTGCGAAGCCCTTCCAGTTGTTTTTGCAGTTCCTGCATATCCTGCGCAATCTGTTCGGCCTTTGGCTGCTCCTGCGGTGCTGCCTGCCCTGAGCTTGTCGAAGGGGCCTGCTGTTGTTCTTCTTTCGAGTTATCTTTCTTTTTCGGGAACATTGTTAGTTGCCGCCAAAATACTTTTTCAAATGCTCAACAAAGCCGCTCGCTTTTGGGAAGACGCTCTTGTTTTCGGTTTTCGCAAACTCCCGCAGCAATTCTTCCTGTTTGTCGTTCAGTTTCGTCGGTATCTCAACCATTATATGCACAAGCTCATCGCCGGTGCGCCTGCTTCTCAGGTCAGGCAGGCCCTGGCCTTTTATTCTAAACATGCTACCGTGCTGCGTACCGGGCGGTATTTTCAATTCTTTCATACCGTCCAAACTGGGCACTTCGATTGTCGCGCCGAGAGAGGCCTGTGTGAAGCTTATGGGGACGGCTGCAATAAGGTCGTTGCCGTCGCGTTCAAGAAATTCGTGTGGCTTAATTTTCACATAGCAGTACAAATCGCCCCTTGGGCCGCCGTCGCGTCCCGGCTCGCCTTCTTCGCTCACTCGCACGCCCTGGCCCTCGTGGACTCCGGCGGGTATTTTTACGCTGACGACACGCTGTTTGGGCATATGGCCGCTGCCGCTGCACTGCCTGCACGGGTTTGTTATCACTTCTCCCGTCCCGCGACATTGCGGGCAGGTTGAAACCATCTGGAAGAATCCGCCCCCTCTTGCGACTTGTCCTGTGCCTCCGCAGATTGGGCAGGCGCTTGGTTTCGCACCTTTCGCGCTGCCGGTGCCGTTGCATTCGCCGCATAAGTCCTGGCGTGTGAATTCGATTGTTTTTTCCGTGCCCTTGGCCACTTCCTGCAGCGACAACTCGACCATCGTTTCGAGGTCGTAACCTCTCGTGGGGCCGCGCCTGGCGCCTCTGCGGCCTCGTGATGCACCTCCGAAAAGGTCGCTGAGGTCTCCGAAACCGAATATGTCCTCGAAGGAGCTGCCGATATCCTGCCATCGCATATGCGAATAATCGCGAACGCCCGAGCCGCGAAGACCGTCGTGACCAAACTGGTCGTATCGCTGACGTTTTTCTGTGTCGCTGAGGACTTCGTATGCCTCAGCGCATTCCTTGAACTTCACCTCGGCTTCTTTTTTGTTGTCGGGGTTTTTGTCGGGATGGTACTTTATCGCCATGCGCCTGTACGCGCGTTTAATATCGTCCGGCGAGGCGTTTTTCGCAACCCCTAAAACCTCGTAGTAATCCCGTTTCGGCATATTATTTAGTCCCGCAATTTATTGCGGGGTCATAAATTCACAACTCGAAATTACCTTACTGACCCGGCAATCGGCTCAGCGTCTTTGTCATCGTCTTTGAGGTCGGTAATCAGGACGCTGGTAGTCAACATAAGCCCCGCAACCGATGCGGCTGTTTCGAGAGCGGTCCTGACGACCTTGGCCGGGTCAACGATGCCGGCCTTTAGCATATCCACAAACTCGCCCTTGTTGGCGTCGTATCCGATGTTCTTTTCGCTGTCTAATCGTTCCAGCAGCTTGGCGGCGATAACGTCGCCGTGCTCGCCGGAATTTTCCGCAATCTGCATCGTGGGTTTGCGAAGCGCCTGGGCGATAATCTCGAACCCGATTTGTTCGTCGCCCTTTGCCTTGCTCTTTTCTTTTTCGACTACGGCAATCGCCCGCAGGAACGCCACACCGCCGCCTGCGACGATGCCTTCCTGTGTTGCTGCTCTTGTCGCGTGCAGCGCGTCGTCGAGCAGGTCCTTTTTCTCTTTCATTTCCGTTTCGGTTGCCGCTCCCGCCTTGATTACCGCGACGCCACCTGTGAGTTTCGCAAGTCGTTCCTGGAGCTTTTCTTTGTCGTAGCTGCTCGTCGTTTTTTCCATCTGGTTGCGTATCTGTTCACATCTTGTCTGTATGTTTTTCTTGCTGCCTGCGCCTTCGATTACCGTCGTGGTTTCCTTGTCTATGACGATTTTCTTGGCCTGACCCAGTTGCGACAACTCGATTTTTTCCAGTTTTATTCCGAGGTCTTCGCTGATTACTTCGCCGCCGATCAATGTGGCCATATCCTGGAGCATCGCCTTGCGTCTGTCGCCAAATCCCGGCGCTTTGACCGCGCAAACTTTGAGGACTCCCTGCAGGCGGTTAATAACGAGCGCCGCGAGGGCTTCGCCTTCGACGTCTTCTGCCACAATCAATAATGAGCCGCCGACCTGCGCTATTTTTTCGAGCAGTGGTATCATTTCCCGCACGTTCGAGAGTTTCTTTTCGTGCAGCAGTATATGTGCGTCTTCAAGCACGCACTCCAGCGTCTCCGGGTTGGTCATGAAGTAAGGCGATATGTAGCCGCGGTCGAATTGCATACCTTCGACGACGTTGACTTCATTTTCCGTACCTTTGCCTTCTTCAATCTCTATGACGCCATCTTTGCCCACCTTCTCCATCGCTTCGGCGAGTAGTTTTCCGACTGATGCGTTGTTGTTAGCGCTGATTGTCGCCACCTTGGCAATGTCATCGCCTTTTACCGGCGTCGAAATCGACTTTATGAATTCGCTGGCCTTGGCGACTGCTTTGTTGATACCTCGTTGTATCGCCATCGGGTTGACGCCCGCGGTAACGTATTTGAGGCCCTCGTTGTATATCGCCTCTGCCAATATCGTCGCCGTCGTTGTACCGTCGCCAACCTCGTCGGCTGTTTTACTCGCCGCCTGGTTGACCATTTTAGCGCCCATATTTTTGAAGGGCTGCTGCAGCTCGATTTCCTTGCTGACGCTTACGCCATCCTTTGTGATTTTGGGCGAACCCCAGCTTTTCTGTAATATCACGTTTTTGCCCGTAGGTCCTAATGTAACTTTCACGGCGTTTGCCAGCTCACTCAATCCTTCCTTGAGCTGCTGCCTCGCCGCATCATCAAACATCAATTGCTTTGCCATATCTTCAACCTCTCAATTTTTCTTTTATCTTTACTTCAGTGCAATCTGTGTAATCTGTGGTTTCCTTTATTTCTCAATCACGCCGAGTATGTCGCCTTCGTGCAGTATGACGTAGTTTTCGCCGTCAATCTCAATCTCGTTGCCTATGTATTTGGCGTAAATGATCTCGTCGCCTTTTTTGACGTTCATTGCGCCGCGTTTGCCGTTATCAAGCATCTTGCCCGGCCCGACGGCGATAATTTTCCCCCTTTGCGGTTTTTCCTTTGCCGCATCAGGCAGTATGATTCCGCCCGAGCTTTTTTCTTCTGCCTCCGATTGTTTTATTACAACCCTGTCATCCAATGGCGCCAACTTCATATCTAAATCTCCTTTTATTTTCAGTTATCCAAAATCCTAACTTTTTTCTTTGTGTTTTAGTGTCTTTGTGGCAAAAATTTACATTCCGTAATCGTCCATACCGCCCATGCCACCCATTCCGCCCATACCGCCGCCCATACCTGGGTGCTGATGTCCCTCTTTCTTGTCCTGCGGCTTTTCCGTAATGACGCAATCCGTTGTCAGCAGCAATCCCGCAATACTAACTGCGTTTTGCAGTGCGATTCTTGTTACTTTAACCGGGTCGATGACGCCGGCAGCAATCAGGTCCTCGTAGATGTCTTTATCCGCGTTGTAGCCGAATGCGCCTTTGCCTTCCGCGACCTTGCTCACAACCAGGTTCGCTGTCGCGCCGGCATTTGCTGCTATCCAGTAGCATGGCATCGTCAGTGATTTTGCTACGATATCTGCGCCGGTTTTTTCATCGCCGGTCAGTTTCAACGCCTTTATCGAGTCGATGCAGCGAATCAGCGCGACACCGCCGCCGGGGACTATGCCTTCTTCAATGGCTGCCCTTGTCGCGTGCAGTGCGTCTTCAATTCTCGCTTTTCGCTCTTTCATTTCGGCTTCGCTCACTCCGCCGACTTTAATCTGGGCAACGCCGCCGGTGAGTTTCGCCAAACGTTCCTGTAATTTTTCTTTATCGTAGTCGCTGGTGGTTTTCGAGATTTCATCCTGAATCTGTTTGATTCTGCCTTTGATTGCTCCCTCATCGCCTGCGCCTTCGACGATAATCGTGTTGTCGCCGTCGATGGTTATTTTCTTTGCCTGGCCTAATTGCTTTGCGCTGATGCCTTCAAGCTCGATTCCCAAATCCTTGAATATCGGCTCTGCGCCGGTCAATACGGCGATATCTTCCAGCATTGCCTTGCGCCTGTCGCCATAACCCGGTGCTTTTACGGCAGCACACTGTATAATCCCCTTTAATTTATTGACCACTAAGGTCGCCAGCGCCTCGCTTTCGATGTCTTCGGCGATGATGAGTAAAGGCCTTTTCGCTTTTGCTGACTTTTCGAGTAAGGGCACTAACTTTGCCACGCTGCTGATTTTGTCTTCGTAAACTAATATCAATGGCCGTTCCAGTTCGCAGGTCATATTGTCGGGATTGGTAACGAAATGGGGCGACAGGTATCCGCGGTCAAACTGCATACCTTCGACGAAATCAACCGTTGTCTCGAACCCTTTGCCGTCCTCGATTGTAATGACGCCGTCTTTGCCGACCCGCTGGAATGCGTCCGCCATCTTGTTGCCGATTTCGCTGTCGTTGTTTGCTGAGATTGACGCGACGTTGACGATATCGGTTCTCTTGCTGATATCAACGGGTTTCGCGAGTGTTTTTAGTTTCTCAACAACCGCTTTTGACGCCTCCTGCATTCCACGATTAAGCGCCATCGCGTCCGCACCCGCTGCTAAGTTTCTGAATGCCTCGGTGAACATCGCCTCGGTCAGGACGGTCGCTGTTGTAGTCCCGTCGCCCGCTATTTTCGAGGTCTTGCTGGCCGCCTCTTTGACCAACTTGGCGCCATGTTTTCGTTTTTGTCCGACAGCTCGATTTCTTCGGCTACCGTAACGCCGTCTTTTGTGACGGTCGGCCCGCCCCATCCTTTATCGATAATCGCATTTCTGCCTCTCGGTCCCAAAGTCGCCCTGACCGCCGCTGCCAACTTCTCAACGCCCTTCAATAACCCCTTGCGGGCTTCAACGTCAAATGCCAATTGTTTCACTGCCATTGCATACTCTCCTTACTAATTTATCAACATTTTTACTTAGAGTCTTAGTGTCTTGGTGGTGATAACCTGCAAATACTATACCAATACGGCCCGCAATACCAGTCCTTTTCCTAACTCCTTTTAATATAAGAGCTTAAAATCGAACTCGTGATTAGCTGTGCTTCTTTGTCAAACCACTTTTGGCAGTCGAGTTAACCAGTCACTCGCCATTCTGGCAGTTTATCCCGAGTACCTGTATAATCGCATCAATGCTATCTGAACAACTGAAAGAGATTTACGATTTGCTTTTTAAGCGGTTTGGGCCGCAGGACTGGTGGCCGGGGGATACACCATTTGAGGTTATTGTTGGGGCGATTCTTACCCAGAATACCAACTGGACCAACGTCGAAAAGGCAATCACCAATCTGAAAAACGCCGGGGTGCTTTCTCCTGATAAGCTGCATCGGCTTGATATCAAAAAACTTGCTGAGTTAATTCGCCCTGCCGGGTACTTCAATATAAAGGCGAAACGATTGAAAAACTTTCTCGACTGGTTTTTTGAAAAATACTGCGGCGAATTAAAAAATCTCGAAAATGTGCCGACCGATGAACTTCGCCAGCAATTGCTCAGCGTAAAAGGTATTGGCCCCGAAACAGCCGACTCGATTTTGCTTTACGCCCTCAATCGTCCTGTCTTTGTTGTCGATGCCTATACAGCCCGGATATGTTCACGCCATCATTTGATTGACGAAGGCGCGGACTATCATCAGATTCAGGAAACATTTGAATCGAATTTGTCTTCGGACATTCAACTCTTTAATGAGTATCACGCTCTTCTTGTTCATTTGGGAAAGGATTTCTGTAAGCCGACGCCTAAATGCGAAGAATGCCCGTTGAATGGTTTGCCGCACAGGGTGTAATTTACTAACTGCTTTTTTGCCTGAGTTTATCAGCGAAGGATTGGGCTAATTTGGCGGAATCGTTAATTGGGCCAGAGAGGGAAGATTCTCTGAAATTACTGCCGTCAGGGTCGCTAAGGCAGGCGGAGATAGTGATTTTAGAACCGTCAATTCGTGCGAATACTCCCGCTGGTGCGTGACAGCCGCAGCCAAGAGCGGAGAAAACCTGACGTTCAGCGGTTGTTATTATGCGGGCATCTTTATCATCGAGTTTCGAGACGATTTCCTCTGTTTCGGCATCATAGGCTCTAACTTCAACCGCAAGAGCGCCCTGTGCAGGCGATGGGATGAATTTGGTCGGGTCAAAGATGATTGAGATTTTATCGGCTAAGCCGAGTCGTTCGAGACCTGCCCGCGCCAAAACGATTGCATCGAAGTCGCCTTGTTCGAGTTTTTTGAGGCGAGTGGTAACGTTGCCCCGTATGGGAACACACCGCAAATCGCTGCGCAATCGTTTTAACTGGACGGTCCTTCTCAAACTCGATGTGCCGATTATTGCTTCTTTGGGCAATTCATCGAGGGATTTAATCAGCGAGGCGGTTACGAGACAATCTTCGGGAAATTTCCGTTCAAGTACAGCTTCGATTGTGAGTCCTTTGCGGATTGCGGTCGGGAGGTCTTTGAAACTGTGAACGGCTGCATCCGCCTGGCCCGCGAGCAATGCGTCTTCGAGCAAAGACGTGAAAAAGCCGGTCTCTTTCAATTCCCAGAGTGTTGTTCGTCGGTCTTTGTCGCCCTGGCTTGCAATTTTTTTTATGCGGATATCAAGGGCGGGAAAAAGTTTTTGTATTGCGGCTACGACGATTTTGGTTTGGACAATAGCCAGCGAGCCAGTGCGAGTCGCGATGGTGAGCGTTTTTTTCATTTCGGCTGCTCTTCGTCGAGAAGGAACATTTTATTTACCAGGTCAAGGGCGCGAAGCTGCTGGGTGGTGGGGTCATCGTCGCCAGCGTCTTTGAGGAAAGTGACCGGGCCGTGGAGGAGCTTTTTGGCAAGCGATTCGGCGAAGGTTTCGAGTTTGGCTGCATTTTCGATGCCAAAGTCCTTGGCGTAGCGTCTGGCCTCGGCACGCGCCAATTCAATCGCCCTTTGAGTGAGCTGGGTAACAACTGGGACGACGGATAACGAGTCGCGCCAGCTTGCGAATTGTTTTGTGAAGTCATCGATGATTTTTTCGGCTTTGGGGATTTCGGTCGAGCGTTTTTCCCTGTTGACGGCTATTCGCTTGTCGAGGTCGTCGATATTGACGATTGTTACGCAGTCGAATTGCGCGATTCGCTCATCGATGTCCCTGGGGACAGCTATATCAATCATCAGCAGCGGTTTTTTACGTTTGTTCAGGACATCTTTAACGTTTTCGTAATTGACTACGGGTTGCGTTGCGCCTGTTGAGGCAATTACCAAGTCGGCTTCATCTAAGCAGGCAGGTATTTCATCGAGACCTATTACACGACCTGTGCCTAAGCGTTCGCAAAGCTCGTCGGCGTTGGCTTTGTTCCTGTTGGCGATAATAAGTTGCTTAAGTCCCGCCTTGACTAAATATCTTGCCGCCAGCTCCGCGTTTTCACCCGCGCCGATTATCATTGCGACTGCTTTACCGGACTTGATTTTTTCTTTTGCCAGCTCGACGGCTGCCAAACTTATTGAGACGGCACCACAGTTGATATCGGTTTGTGTTCGCACTGCCTTGCCTACGCGAAACGCAGTATGAAATAGCCGATGAAATATAAACCTGCTCGCCCGGCATCCGATTGACTCAATATAAGCGGCCTTTACCTGTGAGAGTATCTGGTTTTCGCCCAGCATTTGCGAATCAAGGCCCGCGGCAACAGCAAAAAGGTGTCGCGCGACGTCGATACCACGTTTTTGCAGGCAGTACTTTTGCCAAGTTTGCCCTGCTTCATCACCGAGTTGCCCCATCAGCTCGCTGACGGGCTTTATCCAGTCGATATTTTTTTTAGCGTAAAGGTAAATCTCGGTGCGGTTGCAGGTTTGCAAAATGGCTGCCTCGACGATGCCATCCTTATCAAGCAGCGCACGCAGCATCTCCTGTTGTTGGCCATTGGCGAGCGACACCTTTTCCCGCTGGCCAATCGGGCAATCGTGATAATTTACGCTCTGAAGCACTAATTCCATATCGGGCCTATTATAACCCCCGTTACCCCCTACTGCCATATCTTAGGATGCCAAAAACCGCATTGTGCTTGCGAATGCAGTTGTTTTTGTGATAATGCGTTTTTCATTTTGTCGGGTTTTGAAGGCGATTATGCAATCAGCGGGATTAAAAAGCGGTTTAAGACGTGTTGCCTTGTGGGCAGGATTGTTGCTTATCCTGCTTTTGACTTTGCTTTCGATATACGGGGCATTTATCGGGGCAGAATCGGCAAAGGGGGTTTTCAATTCGATACCATTAGCTGTTTACTGGCTTGCGTTCGCAATCCTGTTAATCTCGGCAATAGCCATATTTCGCCGGCTGCTTTGTTTTCGGGGGCTTTTCCTGATTCATCTGGGCTGCATAATTATCCTCGCGGGCGGCATAATCGGCTCACAGACGGGGTTCAGGATTCAGGATAAATTGTTCGGCACGGACACGATTCACGCTGGCCAAATGATAATCAATAAGGGAACTACCGAGCGGGCGGTGGAATTGGAAGATGGCATAACAAAGACGCTGCCCTTCGCGGTAAAACTCGTGGATTTCAAAATCGAGTATTATCAGCCCGGGCAATTAATTATCAGGACACAAAAGGGCGAGGGTTTTAAAATTCCCGCCCAGGAGGGACAAAAGTATGTACTTGGTGCTGATTTGGGCAGTGTTGAGATTGTCAGGCGATTTGAGAATTTCAAACTGACGCAGGAAGGTGACAAGCAAATCGCGATTGAGGATGCCAACGGCGGGCCTAATCCGACACTTGAACTGCTGCTTAAAAAGCCCGATGGCAGCGAGACGACAAGATATGTATTCGAGCGTTTTCCCGGCCACGCCAGGCCCGATGACAATCTGCAGCTTTTTTATCGCAGGTCGATTAAGGATTTTCTCAGCGACGTTGAGGTCGTTAAAGATAATAAGGTCGTTATACGGAAAAATATCGAGGTCAATAAACCGTTGCATTATGGCGGGTATCTTTTTTATCAGCAGGGTTACGACAGCGATGCGGGCCGATATACGGTGCTTGGCGTGACATGCGACAAGGGGCTGGGCGTAGTTTTTCTCGGTTACATCCTGCTCTGCGCCGGGGTCTTCTGGCATTTCTGGCTTCGGCACCTCTTCGGCGACAGGGAGATGGAAGATTAAATAATGGCGATTAAATATACCATTCAGGGTTTGCTGATTTACGCCGCGATGTCTGCGTATCTCCTCGCGTTTGTCGTTATGTTATCGCGTCAGCGAAAGACGGGGCATATTTTATTCTTGGCCGGGTTTCTCGTCGGCTGCACGGCTCTCGCTTATCGCTGGGTTGATGTCAGGCATATCCCGTTGCAGAATCTTTTCGAGGTGTTTTTGTGCCTTGGGGTTTTGGCTTATCCTATTTCTATTTTCTGCAATAGCGTTCTGCGGGTAGGCGGCGTCGCGGCTGATATGCTTATAGGGGTGATTGTGCTTTTTCCCGCGGGATTCGTTTTCAGCGCCGAGCCGATGCAATTGCCTCCCGCTTTGCAAAGCTGGCTTTTCGGCCCTCACGTCCTTGTTTATATGCTTTCGTATATCCTTATGACAAAGGCGGCCGTACAGGCGGCAGCACAACTGACGGGCAGGCAATCCGAGAACTTGCTTTCGCCCGAAGAGGCGACGTATCGAATGGTCTGTGCGGGTTTTCCGCTGTTGACGCTTGGTCTTGTTCTCGGAAGCATCTGGGGGCAGAACGCCTGGGGTGACTGGTGGGGCTGGGACCCGAAGGAATTATGGTCGCTCGCATCCTGGCTGGTTTACATTGGCTATTTCCATTTCCGCTATATGTTCGGCAGGCGACTCACGCAGATAAATTCCCTCTGGGCAGTCGTCGGCCTTGTCGTCATTATAATAACCCTGTTATGGGTGAACCTCTCCCACCTTTTCCCCGGCCTGCACAGTTACGCAATGTGAAACCTTGCACTTGGCAAGCGAGGCGGTTTGGGGTATAAAGCTGGGGTTTGGAAACATTAATAGTTCTCGCCTCGGCGTAGCGAGGCGAAGCCGGGTTTGAAAGGATAACAAAAATGGTCAGGAACATGATTTTGGGTTTGGGGGTAATTGTTTTGTTGGCAACGGTTGCGAATTGCGCAGAGCCGAATGCGGCCCCGGCGCCGAAAAAGCCGGAAGTAATTCAGTGGGTGGAAGCTGATGGTCAAAAATGGATGGTTCACGATGTGAATCGGCCCATGGCGCCTGTGGTTACGCCTGGTGAGGCGAGCTGTTATGGCAAGGTCGGCACCGCCCCATCGGATGCGGTTGTGCTGCTTGAGGGTAACGATGTTTCCAAGTGGGAAGGCGTAAAGAACCCCAAGGGGCCATTCCCCTGGAAGGTTGGCGAAGGGTATATCGAAGTCGTAAAAGACGCCGGCGACATTCGCACAAAGGAGAAATTCGGCTCCTGTCAGCTTCATGTCGAATTCGCCACGCCGGAGAAGGTAATGGGGAGTTCCCAAGGACGCGGCAACAGCGGCGTGTTTTTGATGGAGACGAATGACCACCGACAGTTCTATGAGATTCAGGTGCTCGATTCATATAACAATCCCACTTACGCAGACGGCCAGTGCGGTGCGCTTTATGGTCGCAATGTGCCGTTAGTCAATTCGTCTCGAAAGCCCGGCGAATGGCAGTCATACGACGTGGTATTCCACAGGCCGACTTTCAAGGACGGCAAGGTGGACAGGAAAGCGAGATTTACCGTATTTCAAAATGGGGTTCTCATCCAGGATAACGTCGAGCTTCAGGGCGGGACCGGCTGGATGGGCCCCCACGCTATGAGCGATTACTTCCCACATGGCGATAAAGGTTCATTATCTTTGCAGGACCATAATGGCAACCCGGTGAGATTCAGAAATATCTGGATTCGCGAATTAAAAGATTAATACAGGCAAAAACCAAAAGGCCGGGTATTTATGCCCGGCTTTTTTTATGCGCAAAAGACGTTTATCCACCCCGAAAAAGTAATCCGGCCAAAAAAATGGTTTTTTTAAACTAAAACACTCGCTAAAATCGTCAGGTTAATAGTTGAAGCTTCAACGGCTATATAGCTTTGGAAAGTTTGGGAATGGCGCAAGACAAACAAATATTGAAACGACTGCAAAGGGGCGACAAAGACGCCTTACGCCAGCTCTATGAAAAGTATACGGATATTTTAGTCAGTGTTGCCGTGACGCTTGTTCACGACGTTCAAACCGCTGAAGATTGCCTTCACGACGCGTTTATTGATTTTGCGGCGGCTGTGCCGGGTTTGCGGATTCACAGTAACCTGCGGAGTTACCTGATAAGCTGCGTCGCAAACCGTGCGCGCGACCTGCTGCGAAAAAGAACAAGGTCGGCGAACGTGGATGTAGGGCTGGTTGAGCTTGCGGCGAATACCGATGAGCCGAGCAGCCGGCTAACAACCAGTGAAGGCGCCAAGCAGGTGTTTGACGCGCTTGGCCAACTGCCTTATGAGCAGCGAGAGGTATTTATCCTGCACGTACAGGGAGATATGACCTTTCAGCAGATTGCCGAACAAGTTGGAGCTTCAATCAACACGGTGCAAAGCAGATATCGTTACGGGATTGAAAAAGTAAGGTCCCTTTTGAATACAGAGTGTGAAAATGAATAACGAAAAGATAGAAAAACTGGCCAAAGAAATACGAATCAAACCGGATGTTATTAACAAAGACCGGATTCTTGCCGACGCCGCGAACGCCCTTGACAGGGCCATAGCAGCAAAGGCACCGGCCGCCGGAATGAGTTTATGGAGAACGATTATGAACAACAGAATAACCAAATTCGCCGCTGCGGCGGTGATAACAATAGGGGTAGTGGTTTTAGCAACGATATGGAACAGGACAAATCCAACGGCTTCGGCAGCAGTCCAAGTGCTTACCGAGGCAACTAAGGCAATTCAAGACGTGCGGTCAATCCACATCAAGGCGCAGATGCGAACCCTTCCGGGCGACAACTTCGCGTTAATCGGCCTGGAGTATGATTTTGTGCCAATCGAGATGTGGAAGAAAGTGGACGACGCGGGTATTTTGCGATGGCGAATCGAGAAACCCCAGCGCGTGATTGTTACGGACGGCAACTCGACAATAATGTTAATGAGGCCCAATTACGCCGTCAAAGCAGAGAGGCCGTATCCTATTGGCTGTTTCGATACCTGGTTCGGACATCTGTTGAACGTTGATGGCCTTCTCGATAGCGCTATACAGGAAGCTAAAAATCGACCGGATAGTGAATTGCATCTGCGACGAGAAGTATCGAGCAGCAGACCAAAATCAGTGCTTGAGATTGAGAGTAAAGCAACCGGCAACTATACAAATGATTACCTCAGGAACAAGTTCATCTCGGACTCCAACAACAAGAAGGTCTATTATTTTGACGCGGAAACCAAGCTCCTGAAAGGTTTTGAGGTATTTGTGCACACAGACAAAGGAGATGTCCTGATTTTCGAGGTCAATGAGATTGAATACAATCCGCAAATCGACGATGGGCTGTTCACGCTTGAGTTGCCGCAGGATGTTATATGGTCACAGCAGCCCAAGGTCCTGCCGGACAATGAAACCTATGTGAGTATGACGCCCAAACAGACCGCTGAGGCATTTTTTAAGGCCTGTGCGGATGAAAACTGGGGTGAATTCCTCAAATTATGGCCTATGTCAGCTGTGGATGATAATCTGAAGAGCTATCTTGGCGGATTGCAGGTCATCTCTCTGGGAGAACCATTCAAGTCCGGTCAGTATCCGGGCTGGTTTGTACCGTATGAAATTAAACTTCGTCCGAGAGAAGTTAATGTGCGTCTCTCCAACGCGAACTCCGCTAAGCGATTTGTAATAACGGGAGAGTATGATTCTAAACTGCAACTCACAGAGGAAATAAAATGGTCGAATGAGCCGGAGGTTCTGGCGGATAACGATACTTATGCAAAAATGTCACCGCAAGAGGTGTTGAAGAAATACTACGGTGCGGTTTCAAGGTTGGATTTCAACGAAATGCGAAAATTCGTGCCTGACTCTTATGCTAAGAAATTCAAGAGTGAGTGCGAAATGGCAGCAAAGTATGGGATGGATGTGCAAAAGCAATTACCAATCGTGGAGGTTGGAAAATCCTCCTGGTTGGCGGAGCAATCTGCTTACTTTGTGAAGTGCCGCGAGTCAAGTGTTAAAAAGTTTAACCTGGCGGTGAGAAACGACAATCCCGCAAAACGATGGGTTGTTGACGGCGGATTATGACCTGAATATCGTGTACAAACATAAAGGCCGGGTGGTTTTGCCCGGCCTTTTTTATTTTTTTGTCGCAAAAGGGGCGTTTGCATCACTATATAGTGAAGACCCAGGGTTTTTTTGATATGTTAGTATGTGGAGCTTGAAAATGCCTGAAAATGACGGATTTTACATTCAGCGTTGCCTTGACGGCCATCCGGACGATTTTCGACACCTCGTCCGGCGATACAAAGGGCCTGTTTTGGGGTATTTGGCGGGGCAGCTTGGAAGAAGCGATTTGGCGGAAGAGGCGCTGCAGGAAGTATTTGTCAGGTGCTATTTCGGCTTGTCTTCACTCGAAAAGCCGGAATCGTTTTTCGCCTGGATGTTAGGCGTTGCCAATCGCGTCGCCAAAGAGCAGGTAAGAATCGAGCAAAAAGAGCGTCAGACCGCCGAGAAACTGGCTCAAATGCCCGCCCAATCCGAAGGCGGACGTGACTGGCCGTTGGCAAAAACAGTTGCCAAGCTCGATGATTTTTCAAGGCAGTTGATTTTGCTTCGATACTATGGCGGGCACACCTGCAAAGACGTCGCGACCATAATGAATATCCCCATAGGAACGGTGACCAAGTCTCTTTCGAGGGCTTATGCACGGTTGCGAGAGATACTTAAAGACGAAGCAGCACAGGAAAGTGAGGTGCAGTTATGAATTGCTCCCAATGCAGAGAACTTTTAGTAGGTTACATTGAAGGACTGCTTGACGCCGGCCAGAACCAGGCGGTCAAATCACATCTGAATACATGTGCCGAGTGCCGCAAAGAACTCGAACAGATAACCTCGCTTCAAAAGCGTCTTATCGCCAATGGCACCAGCAGCATTAAAGATGACCTCGAAAATGCAGTGATGGACAGAATCGTCCGCGAACAGGCACTCAAACTTCGGAAAGCGAATCAGGATAAACAAAACTTGAACTTCTGGAGGTTCATTATGAGAAGTACGATTACAAAATTTGCTGTGGCCGCGGTAATAATCGTGGCCGTGATTGTGGGTATTCACTATTTTGCGGGCAGCGGCACAAAACCGTGCCTCGCCTGGGACTGTGTCATCCGCTCGATTCTGGACGCCAATACCGCGGAATTTGACATTATCGTCGGCGAAGAAGGCAATGCGCCTGTGATTCACGATATGATTATGGGGTCAAAAATCAGGCGGACTTTAAGCGGTATGGAAGCAGTGCGTATTATTGATTTGGGCACCTCGCAAATTCTGTATCTCGACCCCGCCAACAAAAAAGCGGTGTATATCTCGCTTAAGGACCTGCCGCAGATGCCCAACTATATGGACCAGCTTCGCAACGTTATAACTATGCTTGAAAAACTCCCGGGCTTTACTGTCGAAGATATAGGTGACCAGGTTATCGACGGCCAAACCCTGTATGGCTTAAAGGCAAAACATCCCAAAGTTGAGATAGAAATATGGGCGGATCCGAAAACAGGACTTCCGGTGCGAATACTGCAGCAGGAAGGGCAAGTGAAGGTGATTTGCAAAAACATGCGGTTCGACGTGCCTATGAATGAGTCGCTTTTCGATATGAATGCCCCTGAGGGTTACAAAGTTGAAAAACAGGATATGAATCTTTTTAGCTCCACCGAAGAGGATTTTATCGAGGGGCTGCGCGTTCAGGCCGAAGTCCTTGGTGACGGTGTTTTCCCCGATGACATCTCGATTGAGCACATAGTAAAAAATGCGGCGACTATCAAAGAGAAATTTGACAAGCTAACGGTGTCGGATGAGGAAAAGACCCAACTGGGGCTTAAACTGCAAAAGGGGGTTATGTTCATAAGGTTCTTCAAGGGCGAAGGCAAATGGGTTTATGCCGGCAAAGGCGTCAAGTTAGACGATGCCAATACCGCGATTTTCTGGTATCGTCCGGCCGGCTCACAGACATACCACGTTATTTACGGCGACCTGAGCGTCAAAGATGCCGCCGAAGCGGACCTCCCCAGGCCGATTGATAAACAATAAGCGACAATAACTTCATTAACATGGCCGGACAACTTGTCCGGCCTTTTTTATGTGCCCAAACATACTAAAACATCCTCGTTCGGTGTTGTATAATTGACGGTCGATTGTCGAACCCTTGGGAATTGAAGAGTGAATCTGGAAGATAAGTTACTTATCTGGCGATTTAACCGCGGCGACTGCGAGGCGGTCAGGCGGATATACGAGAAGTATAAACACGAGCTCGTGGCCCTGGCTGTCGCTCTGCTGAAAAATACCGCAGCCGCGGAAGATGTCGTGCACGATGTGTTTGTATCGTTTTTGCAGCTTAGGCGATTTCGGCTGACGGGCAGTTTGAAGGGTTTTCTGGCAACCTGCGTGGCAAATGCCGCCCGAAACGTAATCAGGGCAAATTCCAGACATAACCAGGGTTCGCTGGATGATGCGCAGCCGATTACATCGAAAGCAAACAGCCCCGATTGCGAAGCGGTTTTCGGCGAGGAAAGCAGGCGTTTGAGCCGGGCGATTTTAGAATTGCCCTACGAGCAAAGAGAGGTTGTGCTGCTGCATATTCACGGCGGAATGAAATTTGCCGCGATAGCCGAATCGCAGGATGTTTCGGTTAATACGGTATTAGGCCGATACCGGTACGGCCTGGAAAAATTACGGTCCACACTGAACGGCGAGGTTCACAAATGAGACCAAATGACAATATTAAAAAGTTAATCGCGGATTTGAAAATTAACCCCAGCGCCGAGCTGGATGCGAGAGTGCATAACGCTGTCGATAATGCGCTGGCAGAGAAAACGAAAAATCAATCGGCCCAGTTCAAGCCGAGTACATGGAGGATAATCATGAGAAGTCCGATTACAAAATTAGCTGTTGCCGCGGTAATTATCATCGCGGTTTTGACGGGCATATATGCCATAACAGGCAAAGCGCCTGTGGTAACGTGCTGCGCCTGGGCACAAATCGCAGACAAAGTGGCACAGATAAAGACGTGTGTCTGCAGGATACATATTCAACAATCAGGAGGAGCTGTCGGTCAAAAGAGTCAGCAAATCGAGTCCAAGATGTATATCTCATCCAGCTACGGAACCAAATTAGAAACCACTCTTGATGGTATCCCTATGCAGCAGATATATGTGAATCCCAGCGAAAAGGCGATGATTATTGTGATGCCCACCCAGAAAAAGTATATGCGTATGGCGCTGACGGATGAAAAGCTGGCGAAGTCAAAAAATCAAATGCAGGACCCGCGGACAATAGTAACTCAATTTGTGTCCGGGGGGTCGGGGCAATATAAGGACCTCGGCAAAGATACAATCAACGGCGTTGAAGTCAAGGGTATTGAAGTTAATAATCCGCCGGCCGTTCAAGGCATTTACAGCAATTTCACAGGCCGTATGTGGGTTGATGTCGCCACGGAGTATCCCGTTAGGATAGAAACCGAGGGGGAGATGAAACTCGGCGAGCAGAAGATTAATATGATAATGGTTATGGATGGTTTCGAGTGGGGTACGGAGCTTTTGCCGGATTTATTCGAACCCAATATCCCGGCTGATTTCACGACGATGGGCGAGATGAAAATGCCGAACCAGGACGAGACGGGTGTGATTGAAGGGTTTAAGCTATTTGCTGAAATCACGGACGGCAAGTATCCAAGCCAAATGAACGCCATGGCGGCGGTACTGGAGGCACAAGAGGGGCTCACAAAGAAGATAAATGTTGCCCGCGGTGCTGAGCCGAATGACCAGTTACAGCAGAACTTAATCAATGAAGCAATGAAATTGCAGGGACCATTCATTTTCTACCAAAAGCTGACTCAGGAAGGTAACGAGCCGGTGTATCACGGTGATAAAGTGACGGCCGAGTTTGGTGATTCCGTCCTGATGCGGTGGAAGGTTTCGGATAAACAGTACCGTGTCATCTTCGGCAATCTGACGGTTAAAACCGTAAGCGCCGATGAGCTTGCCGCACTTGAGGCGATGCCGCTGAACAGGCAGCCGAAGGCGATTAAACCCAAACCGGCTGATGCGACTATGTGCGGCCAGATTGCGGATTTGGAATTAAGCTGGATGCCCGGAATGTATGCTGTTGAAAACAAGGTATATATGGGGACGTCCTCAGACGGGTTATCACTGTTGGCTGATGTCTCGGGCGATAGTAATATGATTGTGCAGGAACTGGACAGGAACACGACTTATTACTGGCGTGTTGACGGAACTGACGCCAACGGCAAAGTAACGACCGGCGATGTATGGAGTTTCAATACCGGCAAACTGGTCGGATGGTGGAAATTTGACGAAAGCACGGGGACAATCGCCTACGACAACTCCGGCAACGGCAATAATGGCGCACTAAAGGGCAATCCTGTATGGCGGCCGACGGGCGGTGTTTCGGGCGGAGCTCTTGAATTCAGTGGCAAGGGTGATTACGTCGAAATCAGCAACGAGGCGAATTTTGATATCAACGAACAGATAACAGTATCTGCATGGGTAAATATAACGGACGTCCCGCAGGAATGGACGGGCATTGTTACCAAGGGCGATTCGGCCTGGCGATTGTCAACCTCTTTTGCCAAAAACATCTTTCACTTCGGCGTTTCCGCCCGTGATTATCTTAACGGTCAGACCACAGTCGATTCGGGGCAGTGGCATAACGTCATGTGCGTTTATGACGGACAAAATATGAGCATATACGTTGACGGGAAACTGGATGTTTCGAGGCCGCGGACAGGTCCCATCGCAACAAATGGCTTCCCTGTTTGTATCGGCGAGAACATCGAACTGAAGGGGCGTTGCTTCCACGGCCTTATCGACGACGTGCGGATTTACAATTACGCCTTGTCGGAAAATGAGATTGGCGAACTTTACAGCGGTTCGCATTAAGTCAATAAGGCGAAAGAAATCAAGCATAAGGCCGGGTATAAATGTCCGGCCTTTTTTATGCGCAAGATTGATATTTTGCGTAAGTGCTTATTGCTGCTATAGTTAAAAAGGTATTGCAAAAAAGGTAAGGATGGTTATAATGCTGCTTTCTATTGGTAAACCGAAATTCAAGGATCCGAGCGGCGGCGGTTTTTTTTCAGGAGAAGATTTAATGGAAGCAACGACACAGACACAAAGCGGAATTAATTTGTTCGGCGAAGAGACACTGAGCATAGAACAAATAAAGAAGCTGTCAGAGCAGGTTCATTCGAGCGAGGCAAGTCGGTTGGCCTTTGCGGAGCAGGTCGAGCAGAATATGAGCAAGACCGGCGGCAAAGGGTGTCTGGCCGCGGGCATAGGTCTGTTTATCCTGGGGAAAGACGCCGATGCGGTCGAGAAACTGCAGAAGGGCAACGACTGCAAAGAGAAGTTTATGTGCCTTGCGGCTACTCTGCGTCGGCTTGGCAATTACGACGAAGCGATAATGAACTTCCACGCCAGTGCAAAACAAGGGGCAGATTCGCTCGCGGTTTCGCTGGAGAAAGCTGCCACATACCGCATGGCAGGCAATTTCGAGTCAGCGGAAAAAGAGCTTAAAGGTTGTGCCAATTTTAAGAACGTAAGCGCGGAGTTTCATTATCAGCTTGGCCGGCTGCGTGAGAAGCAGGGGCTGTATGATGAGGCGGCCGAAAATTACAAGGCGGCGCTGGAGCTTTCGCCGAAGCATCAGGAAGCGATGTTTCATCTGGCGTACCGTTGCGACCTTTCCGGCGATGAGGACGCGGCGATTGACTACTACAAGGCGATTACATCATCGGCGCCGATTTACACAAGCGCATTGCTGAACCTGGCGGTGATTTACGAGGACAAGGCGGATTACGACAAGGCCGAGCGATGCGTGCAGAAGGTTCTGGCGTGTCATCCGAATCACAAGCGGGCAAATTTGTTTCTGAAGGATATCCAAAGCTCCAAGACGATGGTTTACGACGAGGAGACAGAGAAGAAGAAGACCCGTAAGATGCAGATTCTCGAAACGCCGTTGTCTGATTTTGAGCTTTCGGTGCGAAGCAGGAACTGCCTCAAGAAGATGAATCTCAATACGCTCGGGGACCTGTTGAGGACAACCGAAGCGGAGCTGCTTGCGTTTAAGAATTTCGGCGAGACGAGTTTGCGTGAGATAAAAGTGATCCTGGATTCCAAGGGCCTGCAGCTTGGTATGATGCCGGAGGACAGACAGTTCGGGCCGACTGACCCGGTGCCGGCAGCCAGTGTTGCCGAAGAGCCCGCAGCCGACCATGGATTGGCCGGCAAGCCGATAGTGGATTTGCAGTGGTCAGTCAGGGCGAAAAAGGCGTTGCTGAAGCTCAACCTGCGCACGGTCGGAGAGCTGACGCGGATTACGGAAGCGGAGCTGCTGGGCTGCAAAAATTTCGGCGTAACAAGCTTGAACGAAGTCAAAAGGGTCCTGGCGAATCTCGGTTTGTCGCTGCGGACGCTGGAATAAAGTTTTTACAAAATGGGGGCGAAGACGTTTCGCGGGCGCCAGCGAAATAGATTTTGCATGGCAGGCGGTCTGAAAAGTATGCGGTTTCGGCAATTCAGGTGGCGTAAAGATTTCGGGGCGTGGCGAACAATCGGCAATTGCCTGCTGGCCGGGTTAGTGCTGGCGGCAGGCGCGGTGTTTTTCAGTTGTCACGAGCAAATGGTCGTGCAAAGCACTCCGCAGATGAACGCCGAGCAGCAGTTTACGGTGCGGGTGCTGCTGGCCGACGACGTCAATCACTGCACGATAAAAATGCGAGGGGGATTCAGCTTATTTAACAGCGACGGCAGCGTCCCGATTCCTGAGACGACATTTACCGAGCGCGGGCAATTGATGAACGTGGGCGTTCTGGGGGGTGAGCTTACTATCGGGGGCAGGAGATTCGCGGCCCGCGAGATAACGATTTTGCCGGACGAGCCCTTCACGTTTGTTATGGACGGCAACGAGTTTCGCGGCAAACTGCTGCTGAAAGCCAACGTTGACGGCCAGACATTCGAAGCGATAAACATTGTGCCTCTTGAGCCGTATCTGGCGGGGGTTGTGGGTGCGGAAATGCCCGACCGCTGGGAGGCGGAGGCATTGAAGGCACAGGCAATCGCGGCGAGGACCTATTGCCTTTATAACAAGAAGAAATTCGGCTACACGCGCGACTGGGACATGGCAAGAACACAGACCAGCCAGGTTTACCTAGGATTGAAGGGTGAATCGGCGAGCGTGTGGAGAGCAGTCAACGAAACATCGGGAGAAGTCCTGATGTGCGAGCAGGCAGGGCTGCCTGGCGCGGGGGCATCAGGTGAAGAGCTTTTCCCTGCGTATTACAGTTCAAGCTGCGGGGGACATACAGAGGACGCCAAAAACGTTTTCGGGGATTCGGCCGGGCCGCTGGGAGGAGTTGTGTGCCCGTATTGCAGGGCAGTTGCAAGGCCGGATATATTTTTCTGGCCGATGGTCCAGTTTAACAAAGAAATGGTCACGACAGCCGTACAGAAAAAGTATCCGCAGTTAAAAGGGCTTGGTGATATCGCGAATATATCGGCGGTCAAACAGAGCGACTACCCGGATTTCTCGCGTATAACAATGGTGAAACTTACCGGCACAAACGGCAGGAGTGAACTTTTGAGGGCGGAGGACCTCCGGCTTACGATTGACCCGGCGGGCAACAGGATTCGCAGCACCGCCTGCAAAATTGCCATCATAGAAGGCAAGGTTGCGTTTTTGGCAGGCAGAGGGTTTGGGCACGGCGTTGGGATGTGCCAGTGCGGCGCACAGGGTATGGCAATGCAAGGTAAGACCGCAAGCGAGATTCTGCAGTATTATTATCCCGGCTCAAAATTAGTGAGAGCTTATTAAATGAATGGCTTTGAGGTAAAGTACCGGGACAAAAATAGTGCAGCCAGGCGAGGTGTTTTGAAGACGGCGCACGGTGATGTTTCGACGCCGGCGTTTATGCCCGTTGGCACGGCTGGAACAGTCAAAGGTATCACGCCAGAGCAACTGCGGGAGGTTGGCGCGGAAATCATACTTGCGAATACATATCACCTGATGCTCCGCCCAGGCGTTGACGTGATAGAAGGCGTCGGCGGACTGCACAAATTTATGGGCTGGGACAGACCCATATTGACCGACAGCGGCGGCTACCAGGTATTCTCGCTTAGCTCGCTGACCAAGATTGACGACGGCGGCGTCGAATTTGCCAGTCATATCGACGGAGCGAAGGCATATCTCGACGCGGAGGGCGCGACTAAGATTCAGAATCGGCTGGGCTGCGATATCGCGATGTGTTTTGACCAGTGCCCTGCTTTCGGCTGTGAACAGGCGGAATTAGAACGGGCGGTTGAGAGGACGATTCGCTGGGCAAAACGATGCAAAAATGCGCACAGTAACCCGAAGCAGATGCTTTTCGGGATAGTGCAGGGAGGGATAGATTTGGCGATGAGGCAGCGTTGCTCGGTGGAGCTGGTGAGTATGGATTTTGCCGGCTACGCGCTGGGTGGGCTTGCCATCGGCGAGGGGCACGAAAATATGATAAATACGGTTCGCTATACCGCACCGCTATTGCCCGATGATAAGCCGAGATATTTGATGGGCGTTGGGAATCCAGCGGATATTATCGCGTCGGTTATGGTGGGCGTGGATATGTTCGACTGCGTGCTGCCTACCCGTAACGGGCGAAACGCGTATGCGTTCACAATGAATGGGCCGCTGCGTATGCGAAATAACGAGTACATAACCGACGCGGGACCTATTGAGCCGGGTTGCGACTGTTACGCCTGCAGGAATTTTCCGCGGTCGGCTATCCGCCACTTCTTCAATGTGGGCGAAATGATGGGGCCTATTCTTGCGACGATTCACAACCTGCGGTTTTATCAGCGGCTGATGAGCGAGATAAGAAAACAAATCGAAAAGGGAGAAATGTCGCAGTGGGGTAATGAGCAGCTTGGCAGGATGTCGGCCTGGAACGGGCAGGCAGAGGAAGGGTAATCTGAAATTTTCTAAAATTTAAACTTTGCATAGGTCGAGACGTATGTTAGGTTTGTGCGAACGGATAACAATCGACTGTTGTGGAAACAACTGAAAACAGAGACGTGCAGGGGCAAAATGGGCAGTAGTTTGAAAGATTTTATTTATACGGCGGAGACATGGCCGGATGAGATATTGGCGCCAGAGCCGCCGAGGAAACGTTCTACATCTGGCGGGCAGAGCAACGACAAGGAAAATAACCAGGCAAACAATAACAAGTTCGAGCTGCCCAAAGAGCTTGGAATTCTCGCGATAAGAAACGCGGTTGTTTTTCCCGGGACGGTCGCGCCGCTGGCGGTCGGCAGGGAGAAAAGCAAAGCGCTTTTGAAAGACGTAGTGCCGAATGAGACGGTTATCGGGATATTGACACAGCGTAAGCCCGATACCAACAAGCCGGATTTCCCGGATCTTTACGATGTGGGCACAGCCGCAATGGTGCTGAAAGTTATCAGGGCGCCGCAGGGTTCGATTAGTATTTTCGTTCACGGCATAGCCCGTTTTGAAGTAACGGGGGTAGTATCAACCGAACCATACCTCAAGGCGAAGGTTCGGCTGCTCGACTCGACAGCGAGAATGACCAAGCGATTGCAGGCACTGATGGTGAATGTCCGGCAGACGGCTAATAAAGTTATCTCGCTTAGTCCCAACGTGCCGGAAGAGGTTTCTGCCCTGCTCGAAGAAATCGAAGACCCGTCCGCCCTGGCGGATTATCTTGCGGCCAATATCAGCTTGAAGACCGATGAAAGGCAAAAGCTTTTGGAGGAGCTTGACCCCGCGAGGCGTCTGGAACGGCTTTCGGTTGAGCTTGCCAACCAGCTTGACGTCCTTGAGCTTAGTCACAAGATTCAGGGGCGGGTTCGCGATTCGGTCGAGAAAAGCCAACGTGAGTATTTTCTTCAGGAACAGTTGAAGGCGATTCAGACGGAGCTTGGCAAAGAGGACTCAAGAGTCGAGGAGCTTAAGCTGCTCAGTGATAATATCAAGAAGGCGAAGATGCCCGAGCGGGTCGAGGCGGAGGCGATGCGTGAGCTTGACCGGCTGAGCAAAATGATGTCCGCTTCGCCGGAATACAGCGTAATAAGGACGTATCTGGATTTTGTGTGCGAATTGCCGTGGTCTGTGGGGACAAAAGACCGCATAGACATAAACCAGGCGCAGCGAATCCTTAACCGCGACCACTATGACCTTAAAAAGGTGAAAAAACGTATTCTCGAATTCCTCGCGGTGCGAAAACTGAATCCGACAGGCAAAAGCCCGATACTTTGCTTTGTTGGCCCGCCGGGGGTAGGCAAGACCTCACTTGGTAAATCAATCGCGGCCGCATTGGGCAGGAAATTTATCCGTATATCGCTTGGCGGCATACGTGACGAAGCCGACATACGCGGCCACAGGCGAACGTATATCGGTGCGCTCCCCGGCAGAATCCTGCAGGAACTGCGAAAGGCGAACTCCAAAAACCCGGTATTTATGCTGGATGAGCTTGATAAAATCGGCGCAGATTTCAGGGGCGACCCGGCAAGCGCGCTTCTGGAGGTGCTTGACCCGGAACAGAATGCCAATTTCACGGACCATTACTTAGACCAGCCGTTTGATTTATCGACTGTGATGTTCATTGGTACGGCCAACTACACCGAGCCGATACCACCAGCACTTCACGACAGGATGGAAATCATTGAGCTGCCCGGCTATACCGAGACGGAAAAGCTTAACATCGCGAAGAAATATCTTGTGCCGCGGCAATTGAAAGAGCACGGGCTGAATAAAAACCGGCTCAAAATCAAAAGCGAGACAATCGCTGCAATAATAAAGAGTTATACACGTGAGGCGGGCGTACGCAATCTTGAGAGAAATATCGCGGCGGTATGCAGGGCCGTGGCGACTGATATCGCGAAAAACAAAAAGAGGAAGGCGACCATCAAGGCGGACGATTTGGCCAAGATACTGGGGCCCACACAATATGAATCGGAGCTTGCCCTGCGTGCCGGGATACCGGGGGTGGCGACCGCGCTTGCGTTTACGCCCGTGGGTGGCGAGATACTGTTTATCGAGTCGGCGTCGATGCCCGGCAAGGGCGCTTTGCAGCTTACGGGCCAAATCGGCGACGTGATGAAGGAAAGCGCACAGGCGGCGTTTTCAATCCTGAAATCCAACGCAGGAAAGCTCGGCATCGAGGCAAGTAAGTTCACCAAATTCGATTACCATATTCACGTGCCAGCAGGCGCGATTCCAAAAGATGGGCCAAGTGCGGGCGTAGCGATGTTCAGCTCGCTTGTCAGTTTGCTTTTGCATAAGCCGGTGAGACCCGATGTGGCTATGACGGGCGAGATTACGCTACGGGGTTTGGTGCTGCCGATAGGCGGATTGAAGGAAAAGATATTGGCCGCTAAACAGGCCGGCATAAAGATGGTGATTTTGCCCGCCCGCAACAAAAAAGACCTGCCGGAAGTGCCGAAGGAAGCCAGAAAGGGCATGAAATTCAAGTTCGTTAAAAACACCAGCGAGGTGCTGAAAATCGCCCTTAATGCGAATTAATTAAACAGCGGGCAAGGTTTGCGGTTAATTCTTTTTCTTATCCGTCGTGGTTTCCGGCGAGTTCGGCAATATCGAAGGTTTTCCGCTGTCCGCGCGTCTCGCTTCAATCGTCGCTATGATGATAACGCCGATGACTGTTGCCATCCCTATTATCACCAGAAGGACCATACCTAAATGACTGCTTATACCCATATCACACCTTTTCTTTTATTATCGCGTTTGTAATTTTAACAACATCAAGCATTTCTGCAACATCGTGGACGCGTATAATTGATACGCCCGCGGAGGCACAAAGTGCGACGGCAGCGGCGGTGCCGAAGATCCTGTCGGCAGGATTTTCTTTGCCCGTTAATTTACCGATAAACCATTTCCTGCTTGGGCCGACAAGGACGCGGTAGCCGGTCTTTATGAGTTTATCGATATTGGCCAAAAGCTTGAGATTATGCTCGACGGTCTTGCCGAAGCCGATGCCTGGGTCGATGAAGATTCGCTCTTTAGGTATTCCTGATTTTTCAGCACGCTTTGCTTTATCGAGCAAAAATTTCAAAACCTCGCTGACCACGTCTTTATATTTCGGCTCGGCCTGCATCGTCCGCGGTGTTCCCCGCATATGCATCAGAATCACGGGGACTTTTCGTTTGGCGGCCAATTGCGCCATTCGCTCATCCGCTAAAGCGGTGATGTCGTTTATGATATTTGCCCCGGCGTCTAACGCTGCCCTGGCGACCTCGTAATTTGTCGTATCGATACTTATGCAGGTCTTTGTTTTTTTTGCAATTGTGCTTATGACGGGAATAGCGCGTTTTATTTGCTCGTCGGCTGAAACGGATTCTGCACCTGGTCTTGTGGATTCGGGGCCGACGTCGATTATCGCCGCCCCGTTTTCGACCATTTTAATACCCTGTTCGATGGCCTTATCGCGGTCGATAAATTGTCCGCCGTCGCTGAATGAATCGGGCGTAACATTAAGAACGCCCATCAGAAGGCAACCACTGGAAAAGTCCAGTTTGCCCGTCGGCCATTTGAGAGTATTTTTGGTATTGCCTGCCATTTATTTTATTTGAAACCCTATTCCGCTTAACTTGGTTTTCAAGGCGTTTTCTGAAGTCATTATGATTTTGGTATTTTGAAATTCTCTGCGGACAGGGTAATTTTTACGGAGGTCGTCGAAGAATTTCCCTCTTTTTTCCTGTTCTACCATAGCAATTTCACGCGTGTTGAAATCGTCACGGTTGATTACATAAACCTGCTGAACGATTTCGTAAAGAAGCTTTTGCGGGTCGGTGTCGATTTTATCAATTGTTATTTGCGGCACCGTCGGCGACGGAAGGAAATCCTCGATTTTGTGTTTTGGTTTTAAGCCGAAGTGTTCGCAGGCGGCATTGTAAATCATAATCATCCCCCCTATTTTGCCATCGAGAGAATAGCCGGCGATATGAGGCGTGGAAATATCAACAAGCCGAAGCAATTCACAATCGATATTCGGCTCGTTTTCCCAGACGTCGAGAATAACCGCGCCAAGTTTTTTATTTTGTATAGCGGCCTTGAGTGCGGCAGTATCGTGAACGGCCCCGCGACAGGTATTTATGAAGACACAGCCGGTTTTGAGAGACGCTAAAAATTTCTCATCTGCCAAATGGTATGTTTTGTCCTGTCCTTCACGGGTCAAAGGCGCGTGCAATGTTATGAAGTCGCAATCAAAAAGCTCATTGATGGGCCGGTATTTTGCATCGCCGGTTTGGCGGGATAATGGCGGGTCGTTGAGTTTAACCTTCATACCAAGGGCGGCACACTTTTTTGCGACTTTGCTGCCGACGTTGCCGACGCCGACAACACCGACAGATTTGCCTTCGAGGGTTATTTTGTGTTTTTGAGCAACAGAGAGCAATGCTGCTACAATATAATCAGCGACCGAGTTTGCATTTGAGCCGGGCGCCGAGGCGAAGCTAATGCCTCGATTTTTCAGATAATCGACATCGACGTGCTCGAAACCGATTGTCGCGGTGGCAACGAATTTGACCTTGCTGCCGGCCAGAAGCTTTTCATTCACCGGCGTAATGCTGCGGACAAGCAGAATATCCGCTTCTGCTATCGCATCAGGAGCTATTTTTTCTGCCGGATAGCGTTTGAACGTCGCCTATTGATGCGAAGCATTCTTTGACAAACGGTATATTTTCATCCGCGATAATTTTCATTGTTTACTATTCCCATCGCCCGGCGATTTGGGTGCCGCAATCGGGGCAGGTTGATTTTTTAATTTTGTTCGAGGCGACATTATAGCCGATTCGTTCGATGAGCGGGTGGCCGCATTTGTAACAATATGTATTTTCCTGCTTTGAGCCGGGGACGTTGCCAAGATAGACGTAGTGCAGGCCTGCCTGTTTGCCGATTTCATAAGCCCGCTGGAGCGATTTGGGCGATGTGGGCTGGGAGTTGGTATATTTATATTGCGGGTAAAATCTGCTGACGTGCCAGGGGAAATCGGGGCCAGCTTTTGTAACAAGGAAATCGGCAAGCTGTTTTAATTCCTCATCGGAATCATTTTCATCGGGCAGCAGCAGCGTTGTCGTTTCCATCCATATATTGGTATGTTTGGCGATGTATTCAATAGTATCAAGGACGGGCTGGAGCTTTGCCTTGCACAGCCGGTGATAATAATCCTCGCTGAAGGCCTTGAGGTCCAAATTGATTGCATCCAACCACTCGGCTGCGAAATCAATCGCCTCCCTGGTCTGATATCCATTGCTGACGAAGACGTTTTTCAGACCGTGTTGCTTTGCCAATCTGGCGCAGTCGGCGGCCAGTTCCATAAAAATGGTCGGTTCGGTATATGTGTAGGAAATGCTTCTGCAGCCGTACTGAATGGCGGCGTTTACAATTTGTTCCGGGCTTATGGCCTCGCCCTCAAATTCGCCGGTTTCGACGACCGCCTGGCTTATCTGCCAGTTCTGGCAGAATTCGCAGCGGAAGTTGCAGCCCATCGTCGCAATCGAAAAACTCTTACTTCCCGGCTGGAAATGAAACAACGGCTTTTTCTCTATCGGGTCGGGATTCGCCGAGACAACCTTGTCGTAATTGAGCGAATACAGAACGCCCCCGATATTCCTGCGGACGGCGCATATACCGGTTTTGCCCTCGCCAATCAGGCAACGGTGCGCGCAAAGAAAACACTGCACCTTATTGCCTTGTGCCTGTTCCCACAAGACGGCTTGTCTTAGATGTCGCTGGGCTGTCATAGGTTTTACCTGCTATATATACCTTGCGGCTTCGCCGATTCAGTATATTGAATTGTGCAGGCGAAATCAAACCCTTCGACGTTCCCCGGAGCTTTTCTCCCGGTTACTATCGAGATGTTATGCCCTGCCGATGCGACGCAGATAGGCCTTTGACTTTTTAAGTCCCATTCTGGACGCCTTCTTTTTTACGGCGTCGGTCTTGCGCCCAACCTTTTTGGCGATTTTGGAAGTGGCGGTTACGGGAAACAACTTTTTGAGCATACTGAGGTCCCGTTTGCTCCACTGTCCTCTAGGAGTTCTTTTCTTTGCCATTTGTGTCCCCTTTCACAAAAGCTCGGTGTCATAATATATCCCCATCGAGGGACGACACCATTACGTGACAATCTACATATACGACGCGGCTGTGTCAAGTGTTTTTGGCGACAATCGGAATATAAAATTATGCCCCAAAGGCATTGAATAAGGACAGCCATATCCTTTACAGGCCGGTGATTTGAGGTATACTGGGGCTTATTATGGCAAACTCGAAGGAAAACTCGGTTGGTATAGTTAAAACGCAGATAATACGGGTTGTCGAAGAGAATAATCCGCTGGAACTCGCGTGCGGCAAGACGCTTGGGCCTATTGACGTGGCATACGAAACATACGGCAAGCCCGACGCGACGGGGGATAATGTTGTCCTGGTTTGCCATGCCCTCAGCGGCAACGCCCACGTTGCGGGATTAAACAGTCCTGATGACCGCAAACCCGGCTGGTGGGATAATACGGTCGGGCCGGGAAAGGGTATCGATACCAATAAATATTTTGTGATTTGCTCGAATTTTTTAGGCGGGTGTTCCGGAACAACTGGGCCATCTTCGATTAACCCCAAAACCGGCAAACCGTACGGGCTTGATTTCCCGATTATCACAATAACAGATATGGTGAAGGTTCAAAAGCTCCTGCTCGATAAGCTCGGCGTAAAAAAATTATTGTCCGTGATTGGCGGCTCGATAGGCGGGATGCAGGTTTTGCAGTGGACGATTTCGTATCCGGATTTTGTCAAAGCAGCGATACCGATAGCGACGACAAGCCATTTAAGCGCACAATCGATAGCGTTTGACGCGGTGGGGCGAAACGCGATACTGGCGGACCATAATTTTGCCGACGGGCAATACCACGAAACCGGCCAGCCCGCACAGGGGCTTGGCATCGCCAGGATGATAGGGCATATTACGTATTTGTCCGAAGAGAGTATGCGTGATAAATTCGGCAGAAAACTTCGGACTGCCGACGACTATAAATATGATTTTGCCTCGGAGTTCGCCGTCGAGACGTATCTTGATTATCAGGGGCAGAGCTTCGTCGAGCGTTTCGACGCCAACAGTTACCTTTACATTACCAAGGCGTCGGATTATTTCGACCTTACAAAGGACTACGGCTCACTGCAACAGGCGTTCGCTAACGCGAAAAGCCGATTTCTGGTCGTGAGCTTGTCGAGCGACTGGCTTTTCACGCCTGCGCAATCGAGGGCGATAGCCGAAGCGATTGCCGCGAATCGCAAGGATGTCAGCTACTGCGATATCGCCTCGCCTTATGGTCACGACGCGTTTTTGCTGGAGATTGACACACTTGGACAACTTATCTGCTGTTTTCTGAAAGCGACCTATGACCCGCAGAATCGCAAACCATGTTCCTGTATCGCGAAGCGAGGACAAGGGCTGGATGTTTTTGACCAGCCGCAAAGGGCGCGTGTCGATTATGACCTCATTGAATCCCTCATAGAGCCGGGAAGCAGCGTGCTTGACGTTGGCTGTGGCAGCGGGGAACTGCTTGCAAATCTTGTCCGGGACAAACACATAAAAGGCGAAGGCGTCGAGCTTGGCCAGGAATTTGTGCTGGATTGTGTCTGCCGGGGATTACCTGTTATCCAGCAGGATGTCGAGCAGGGGCTTGATTATTATGCCGACAAGAGCTTCGATTATGTGATATTATCGCAGACGGTGCAGACGCTGAAAAATCCCGAGAAGGCGCTTCTCGAAATGCTGCGGGTCGGCAAAAAGGTGATTGTCAGCTTCCCGAATTTCGCGCACTGGCGGTGCAGATTACAAATGGCGATTCTGGGCAAGGCGCCGGTAACGGGCAACCTGCCTTTCGAATGGTATAATTCGCCGAACGTGCACTTCTTCACTATTAAGGATTTTGACAGATTTTGCAACAAGCTCGGCGTAAAGGTTGAAAAGAAAATAGCGCTGAGCGAAACGCGGGGCAGCCAGGTGAAGTTTGTGCCGAATCTTTTCGCCGAGCAGGCAGTTTATGTAACAAGCAGGGATTAGTTTGCGAACCTCAACGGGTATTGCAGGAGAAATGTAATGGCGGGTATAGAGCGAGTTGGTGTGTCGCTTGAGAAAGAATTGCTCGGAGCATTCGACAAGTTGATTGCCGAGAAGGGTTATCAGAGCCGGTCGGAAGCAATACGCGATTTAATAAGGCAGCAGTTAAGCGATAATCGGCTGCGAAATGACAAGGCCGAGGCGGTCGCCGCGGTTGTCCTGGTGTATGACCATCACGCAGCCGCGATTATGGAACGGCTGACGGAGCTTCAGCATTCGCATGTCCTGAAAACTATTTCTTCTCTGCACGTTCATCTGGACCATCACAATTGTCTTGAGGTAATAGTCCTGCGCGGCAAGGTCGGCGAGATAAACAAAATGGGCGAAAAACTCATAAGCATTAAGGGCGTCAAGCTTGGACGCGTTAATCTGCTGGCAAACGAAGGTCTGTAAGCGAAAGTATGCCCGCGTTTGGACTTGACAATAACAGGCCGAATCGTTTCTAATATGATTGTGCAGGGCGATTAGCTCAGCTGGTTAGAGCGCACGGATCACACCCGTGAGGTCACAGGTTCGAACCCTGTATCGCCCACTACCCCTTCGCATTGTGTCGTAATGTGTTGTTCTGTGTTGAATTTCGCAGATTCTCCGCCTGTGTGCGAAGCCGTGCAACACGATTCCGCATTTTGCACATCATTCTCTGGGCCTTCATTATTGCTGGTAGAAATCCCCGTAGCCCACCCAAATTGCGCGTTGACAATAGATATGTCCCCGAAAGTGAACATCGTAGCAACCGAAAGGCAAACCGACCGAAAACAAATCATCAAGCAGTAATAAAAACCAGACATCTGCTCAGGTTGTGATGCTATGAAAAGTTCTTTTACGATTCCAGGTGTATTTTCGATTTTGATACCAAAGTGATAGTAATCCACACATCCCTAATGGCAAGCAGTTTAAGAAAATGAAAAAGAGAAGCAATTTATGCCTATCTAAGCCGCCTTGTCGTCCTTAAATTATTTGTAAGCAGAGGGGCTGCGAGTTTGTAAGTTCTATGTTTTCAACGGCTTATGATTTTATGCCATCGGACTATCTATCCGAATTTTACAGGTTTGAGCATCACGACCACTCACGGCACAGCAAGGACGAGGCCAAGTGGGCCGGGAAAAGCTTCATCCCCACAAAGCTCTTTCCCAGCCCACCCATTCCAAGCCCAGCGAGCAAAAATCTAAGGAGGCCTATTCTCTACATCGCCTAAAAGCACGAAAATCTTAGGAAATTTACACCTGGAGTGTCAAAACCTGTCACTGGCTAAGGAAAAAGGAGATTTTTTTAAAGCCAGCAAGGCATATTAAGAGCTACACTCAGTATTGAACTAATCACCACACCCAAATATCAATCCATTCAGCATGATTTAGCCAAAACCTTACCCTTGATAAGAAAAGGCATATTTGGTAATATGGCTGTTTATATTCGGATTCTTTGCCTTTTGGGAGTGAGTCGCAGGTGAGCGAAAAGAACACCATAGAACAGGGGTGTGACGTATCAGGCGACGTTCAACGTGCCACGGTAATCTTTTTTGAGCACGGCGATTTTATCCGCGCTGTTATTCGCCACAAAATTAAGGATGAAAGCATGGCCGAAGATTTGTTCCATAATTTCTTCCTTTCGCTTGCATCAAGACCTGTCCCGGCGGAAGTGCAGGACATCAAAGGTTATATCTACAGGGCGATAATCAATGATACAACAGACCATATCCGACACCTCAAAAAATACCAGGAAATGACACACAGATGTGCCAATTATAACAAAATAACCGTCAACAATCGGCTGCCCGAAGACGCCTTAATAGAGAAAGAGCTGGCAGATCGGATGATAGAATTAATCAGAAATCGGGTAACGAAGAATGAATTTAAAGCTATTGCATCAAGATACTGTGATGATTTATCCATAAAAGAAGCGGCTGACAGAATGAGTATTGATGATCGTTCTGTAGTAAGATATATTTCCACCGGGCTTAGGAAGGTTAAAAAATTTCTGGCAATTGAACAAGAGGTTGAAGATGATAGCACCCAATTATAACAAATTTTGTGCGGAAGCCGAGCGGCACTACTTTGACTTTTTACGTGATGAGACCGAACGGTCTGTTCCCAGCGAAGTCATCGACCACATCATGGGATGTCTTTACTGTCGTGAGCAAATGAGCCGGCTTGAAGCAATGCTGGCCGAATGCAAAGAGCATCCACAAACACACATGGTACAACGTCAGATGGCGACTACCGCCATACTCAAGCTGCACTTTTCGTTTGTGGGTAAACACGTTAATTGCGCTGATGTAAGGCCTTTTTTGCCGAATCTTTTGGCTCCGACGACGCAAATCAGGATGCCTACGCCCATAACGGCCCATATCGATAACTGCGACCAATGTAAAGAGGATTCCAAAAAGCTGCAAAATCTGGGCCTCAGCCACAAACAGCTTATAACCCTCAGTGAATTGTTTGCAGATGAACTTGATACCGACGAAACAGATTGCACCACAGCTCGTGAGGCAATCCCAACTGTTGTTGCGATGGCCTTTGGCCGAACAGATGCAAAAACTTTAAGGCATTTATCTTTATGTCCTAAATGTCGGCAGGAACTGTACAAATTCCGTCAGATAATCCTGGAACAAACAAAAATACTGCATAGCGATAATGAAACACAGAAGAGTATCTTCCCATGTTCATCCGTAGGAGCAATTGATGTCTTTGATTATTGTATTCCATACGGCATAGACCCGACAAGCGACGAATATGCCAAATTCCGCAAATCTTTAACCACACACATTGTCTGCTGCGCCGAGTGCCTTGACAAAATCCAGCAATTGCACAAGACGATTTATGACATTGCCGACAGGCCCGAATCCGGCGTTGCGACGGTCTTCCACATAGACACAACTGCCAAGGTTGAGACAGAAAGCATATACGCTGGTTTCCCTGTAAGGGTGGAAATGGCCAATTTGGACAGCCGGGAGCAACCACATTCTGAGAAGTTTGAACCAACCGTAAAACTCAAATCTGCATCAAAGAGTATTAGACCGCTATTGAAAGTGGCGATTCCGGTTGCAGCGGTGATAATGGTGGCAGTAGGCCTGTTTATTAACGTTCATACCGCAAAAGGTCTTGGCATTGAACAGATTTACAGGGCCATCGATGTGGTTAAGAATATCCATATTTCCAGCTTTGTTGCCGATAATCAAAAACCCGTGCAGGAGGTTTGGGTATCCAGAAGTTCTGAGATTTACATTATTAAGACAAAAAATGAATTTACACTTTGGAGCGCTTTCGAGCGAGTGAAAAAGAATAAAGATTTGGGCACCGGCGCAATTAAGCAGATTTCATTGAGCAGTGATAATCTTGTCGCTTTAAGGAATATGATTTACGGTTCATTAGGCATAATGCCATTCGACAAATCCGCCGACATCCCCGCGGACGCAAGGTGGTCTGAGATAACGAATTCCGAGCTTACCGTTAAAACCAGCAATACTAAAGTATATGAACTGAGTTGGGCCGAGAAGGCCTATGATGGTTCAACGACGCAAAAGAGTTGGCGTATTTTTATGGATAACTCTACTAATCTGCCACAAAAAGTTCAGTGGTTTAAACAATCAGCATCTGATTTTCAGCCGGTCCTCGAATCGATTATGATTATCGAATACCCCGGCGACAAAGAAATACTTGCAAAAGCAGAAGCTATGTCGTTCTAATCTGCAGCTATTGAGAACATGGCGCCCATAGCGGAAACCGATTTTCGTAGGTGCCGTCGGGCTTTTTTTTGACGAGCAAATCTTCCGCTTTGATGCGGGCTACGTGACCATCAACAAATCCAACGTTAACCGTCATCTGGGGATGTCTCCCATATAAAGCATCTGTTTCCTGTTCCGGCAAAAGTTGTCTTTGGCAATTTATCGACAGGCCCGGAACGTAAGCAGTATTTTCTAATGGTATGGTGCCAAGCGTTATCCCCTGAGGTAGAATATCAGCCGCGTGCTGCCAGCTTATGATTGCGTAGCCGCTATCGACTATGAGCAATGTCTGCCCCGGCCGTAAAACTTCCGAAATCCCTATCGGATTACCTATTTCATTCTGGTCCCCGCCGCCACTCGACATTCTGCAAATCAACAGATTAACGCCGTAGTTTCCGCAAAGAATATCATTTTTTAGCGCTGTCTGTTGTAGCTGTTTGGAAGGGCATTGAAGCACGGTCTTCCCAGCCATATTTTTCTTATAAATGTCCTCAAGATAGTTAAACCACCACCACCCCCTTCTGTCATATTGAGATAAACCAGCATAACCACCGGACGGAGGCGGAATAGGTGGATTAGGTGGAGGCAGGTCATAAAATCCGTAAGGGAATTTGCCGGTGTCAGTAACGTACATTGACAAGGCCGTATTCAACTGTCTGATATTGGACATACAGACAGCCGCTTTTGCCTGAAGCCGGGACCTCTGAAGAGAAGGGACCAAAAACGCGAAGAGAACAGCAATAATTCCTATTACTAAAATCAATTCAATCAGGACTAGCCCAAATCGCCGCATAGCCAACACTGTATGGCCTGCGTCAAAGAAAGTCAAGTGCGTCAGAGCAACAATGTATGATAACCTGTATACTACAGTACCACCTTAACGTGGCAATACCACAATAAAGTCACAACTAATTACATACATGCCATCATATAATAACATGTCCACACGCCGGTCACATTGCAGGCCTCAAGGATATCAGGGTCGTTAATGCAGGGGGTTGACATACATCTGACCATTTTTGTGCTGGAGCAACTGCCGCCGCTATCGTCAGCTTGGCATCCATAGCGTGTGTAATATACATAGTAATTACCTCCACACAAACCGGCAACATAGCTGCAAAAGATGACATTGTATTGCTGAATTAGATATGTGCAGGCGTAACCGTCGCCGCCGGTTATACCTGCCTGCTGGTCGCTGCCGATTTCATTAAAATCGCCCTGAATCGGCTGTTTCGAAACAAGTAAAGCCGCCCCGTCTGTCCAGTCCATATCAAAAAAGCTGATTTCCGTGCGGTAATAGAATTTGGCCGACGAAAGGTCTGTTATCCAGACATATTGGTCATCAATGCGGTCCACGACAACGTAATGGTTCCTCCCTGGGAAATATAAAATTGCCTTGCAGCCGTTTAGATTTTTGAGCGTATCGATGTTTGTCTTAACCGCTCGACAATATAGTCCAAATCCCTGCAGGAAGTATTTCATATCGTACATACTCGTAGTGCCACTGGTCTGATTAACGAGGGATGCAAGATCTTTATCTGAAATTGTAACACCGAATTCCGACGCGACGTATCTTATCGCTATTGTTGCGCAATTTCGCGTATTCGCTCCATTTGATTTGACTATCGCCAAACGTTTCGTCAGGAGCTGGTTTGTATCAGCAGCGTTTGATTGCCGGTACATTGCCGGCTTAGTGCTCCCATCGGAATAATACTCAACCAGCGCATCCGACCCATAAGGGACATCAAAAGCGTTTGCCTCTGGAACATTATCGTCTATAGTAGTCAGATTCCACAAGTCGCGGGCTTTCAGCCGACTCGAGTCGGCTTCAAATCGTTCAATCAGGATGGTTTTAGGGACCCAGCCGCCTGCGATAAATGCATAATCCGAATACTGTCTTGAAATTGTCGAGCCATCCGGTTTTCCTATTAAACAATTTATTAAGGCATAGTTTTTGGCGGAGTCCAGTGTAAAGTTACTTTCGCTGCCGTCGGCTTCTTTGAGCGTCAAAACTATTTGTGTCTCACCGTTGGCGGTCGATTCAATGCCCGATGACTCAACGGCACAAAGATTACTGTATGTGTAGCGACCGTATCCCCACGGCACCACCCCTGCGGTTAAAGGCCCGTTTACAGAATGCGGGCTATTTCCCCCTGCATCGACAATAGCATTGTTGGCAGGCAGGAAATACGTGGTGTACTTATCGCCATCCCAGGCAAATATACGTTTTTGATTTCCGCCGAGGTCGAATTGCTGAGTCATGAAATTGCCGGCTAACTCCCTGCCCGGTTTTACCGAATCAGACCTTGAATCAACGTCAATCTCCCAGTAGAACCGCTTACTGTCAAATTTTACCTGTTCCGTAGAATTCATTGTGTATTCGTTGGATAACTTGTGGCGAATGTTAAAAGGCATCGCGTCAAGTTTCATTTTCTGCATCTCTTCGGTAAGCTCTCTTTTGTTTGACTCATTCCGATACCGCTGAATCTCCGCGGCGATTTGCCGGTTAATCTCATTTTCGTCGGTAACGGCTGATGCACCATATTCCTGATGTGACGCCTCAATTGTGCCCGCAGCAATCCAGGTCTTGCGGGGTTGAGCGGTTAATTGTTCAAAGATTTGCAGAAGCTCCGCACGCTCTAAGGGTCTGTCTGCAACTGCGATTCCGCTGCCAAGCAGCACTATGACGATAATTCCTAAAATATTCGTGTGTTCATAACACATCTCCTCTCGTATCTACTGCGTTATCACAAAAACCACCTTAACCAATCATCACCGGGCGTTTACAGCAACACCCATAAATTGAAGGCGTTGTGAAAATGGAAATGTTGACGATTTTCTGCCCTCCTGTGACATAACCTGACCCATTGAGAGAAAATTATTATGGTTTAATGGTCTCACAAGGGTTAAATCGAGGTTGCTGATTATCTGGTCTTTTCCAGCCAGTATTCGGCAAATTGCATTAAGTCGCTGATACCTACATACCCATCGGCATCAAGGTCGGTTCCCGAGCAATTATCCGGTTCAGAACAGCCGGTTCTTCGCCAATTCAAGCCAAGCACCGCAAAATCCTCAAAGTTGACTATTCCATCACCATTAAAATCGCGTGTTACGACATGAGTGAAAGACATTGCGTATAACGGGTTATTCCAATCCACGTCGTAGTTGTAAAAGATAACAGAACAGGTACCCACGCTAATGGCATTATAATCAACTATAAACCAGTCGCCGATTAGGGCAGTAGAGTCCGGGGACCCGGAAAACTGAAAACCATTGGCATCGTGCCACTGCCCGTCCACTTCCTCAGCTTCTACAACAGGCCATACTATGGCCATATCGCCGGCAGCCGGTAATTGTGAACCTCCGGACAAAACACCGTAATTCTGGTTTGCATCCCAAAGAGCCAGTTCGCCGCCGTCCCAGTAATCACTCGTATCAGAACTAATAACTATAGTAAGGTGCGTTCCAACCATAATTGGGCGGTAAACGAATGGAATACAGGGGTCGGCAAGCTCAAGCGGTGTATCGCCATCCGCCATACAAACTCTTGTGAATACTTCGGCGTGCGCTGCTGGCACTGTTGCAACCAGAAGCAGTATGAAAAAAATCAATCTTTTCACAGCCCACACTCCCTTTAATGAGTTTTTAGAACCTTAACCCAGCATCAATAGATACGACCTTCCCCTCCGAAGGTGAACGGTCTGCTTACTCCCTTGTCATCATCTATCCGTCTAAACGTCAGGCATTATAGCACATTTTGTTTACTAAAATCAAGCAAAAAACGCGATATGGCCTCAAAAAACAATCAACCTTTAGCTGTTTCCAAACGCCTTATAAAAAGGTGATACCGATGAGCAAGCATCTAATATGGCATATAAACCGAGCATCAAAACAAAAGGGCGTATGAAAAACAGCAGAACCAGCAGAATAATGCAGTTATTGACAGCGTTGCAATCCCGGAGGGGCTATGCAATTTCGGAATTAACCGAGATACTGGGAAAAAGCCGTCGCACTGTATATAGAGACCTGAAAGAGCTACAAGGGGCGGGTTTGCCTTGTCGTTTCAACACAAGGCGCCACTGTTATACTTTAGACCTTCAATCACCTCTTCCAACACCTGCTCTGTCCAAAGAGGAAGCATTCAGCTTGCTGTTACTGCTTCACGAGGCGAGCCACAATATACAGCTTCCTTTTACTTATCCTGCCCGGCTGTTATCCCTTAAAATTGAGAATTGCCTGAGACGGGAAGTAAGACATTTTTGCGACGAATCGTTTCGATTTATCTCAATTAGGCCTGCCCCTAAAGCCAGTATGGACCTGTTGGATAAAACATTTATGCAGGTTCTGGAAGCTATTCAAGTAAAGCGGGTTTTGGCCATTCATTGCTATTTGCCTGTCGAACAAAGGTCTGTCACAACGGACTTAAATCCTTATTACCTGGTATATTCCTCGCACACCTGGCATGTAATCGGAGAATCGAGTTTTCACAAGGCGGTGCATACTTTCGAGTTGAATCATATCACACAGTTGAGTCCTTTAGACAGATATTTTGTGGAAGATGAGAAATTCGACCTTCGCGAGTATTTTGGGTATGCCTGGTCATTATTGCGAGAAGGCCAAATCTACGAGGTCGAATTGAGATTCTGCCCGCGAATCGCTGCGGAAGTGGCTGAAGTCCGATGGCATGAAACACAGACCGCCTCTTTTGAGGATGATGGCTCGGTGGTACTGAAATTCCGTGTGGATGGGCTTAATGAGATAACATGGTGGATTTTAGGCTATGGTGACCAGGTGGAGGTCCTTGCGCCTAAGGCATTAAGACAAAGGATTGTTCAAATAGCATCGAGAATAGTAGATTCACAATAAGGCTGACGCAGTTATCTCGTAAAAATAACAAGTGTTTTTGGGATTAAAACCGTCAACATTTTGCGGCTTGAGACGCCTTAAATAATAGTTTTTTGCTAGGGATTGCTTGCGCAAGACCGACCGGGGCGTAGAACGATGGTTCTCCTTTCCTTCTGCGTCCTCGGATGGTGAAAAGGGTGTTCTAAGCAGAAGCTTCCACACCAGCAGATCTGCTGGAAATGGGGCAAAGGGAACAAAACCTCTTTGCCCCAGTTTTATTACCACGAAGACGCAAATGCGCGAAGCCATTCAGCATGAATTTCCCCTGAAAAGCAATTTTTCGTCAACATTTTATGCAGTCAGTCGCCTTTAACAGTAGGGCAGGCCGCATTAGCAGCGGCTTAATATGCCAAATGACTGGTAAGCGGCTCGTTCAGAGAAAACTATAGACGAATACGGCAGTGGGTAACCAGAAATACATCATTGAACAGATGGAAACCTATATCCGCCAAGGGGGTGGCGAATATGAGGATTGGTTCATAGGGTTGGCTGATAACCCCATCGCTCCCATCGCGGAAGTTTCCCGCCTTCATAAGGTACAAAATCACAAGTTTGCATACATCGAAACGATTTCAGGGGAAGTTGCCAAAGCGGTTGCTGATTATTTTATCAATGCGTGCGGGATGGACGGCAATATAAGCAAAACAGAAAGAAATGGTGTTTGTCGGGCACTATACCTTTATAAAAAAGCCGAGCATCTCGTCGCCTGCGAAACCGGCACATCAAGCCGATTAATTTGCTGGGTGCGCAATAAGCTATTTCGGATTTGCGCCTCCGACAATAATAAAGTAATCAGGAGATTATATGCACCGTGACCATGATATTTTTATTCAGGCGATCAAAGGCAGGAAAAAGATTCTCATTAAACACCGCAGTGAAAATGGCCGTAATGCAAGCACGAAGGTCTGCTGCCCTCTTTTTTATATCCCGGCCAGTGACAAGAGTAGTTGTGGCCAATACTACGTCTGGGAAGATGAAAAAGGCCTAAAAGGTAATGTTGTGAGCGTTAAAGCAGAAAACATAGTCCATATCGGGCAGACACAGGAACCATTCGATCCGGTTGGCTTGACTCTTGTCAGCAACGAAGATATATCGCCTGAACATCAACAATCCCACTAATCAACTAAAACATCACAGAGAAATACGAAGGTTTTTTTGCTACGGATTAGCACGAACTTGCCCGCTGTGATTTCACGACTTCGTTTGTTATCCCCTGCTCGCCAAACTTCCAGTGTCTATTCGGCTCCGCAAAAGCCGAATTCAAAATCGGATTTCCAATGACTACTTGCCGCACTTATAATTCTACCTAAGATATTGCTTACAATTCCCCCCAAAAAACCCGAAAACAATCCCCTTTTTTATGGACTCGGAAAACGCGTTTTCGCTTCAAAAACGAGTTTTCGGACGCTTTATCGCGCGCGTGCGCGCGTTTTTAACTGGCGACATTGCAACAAAAATATTCCCTGTGCTGCCCCGGCATAAGAATTACTCTGGCAACCAGCTTCCGGTCTACAATCCCAGCAATTCCCCGCTAATCGATAGTGCCCGCTCCATTCTTTGTTCAAGTGCGTTTAGCTTCTAACTGCTTTTCAGATATGGTCATTGGGTATCTCCTTAAAATTGAATTTTAACTAATGCTTTGATTGCTGCTTTGATATGCTACGGCAGGTTCGGCCACTGTTCGACCACCAACGCCAAATCAGGGTCTTGAAGGGTGTTCGGCGCATTACGCGCGTCGGATTCTGCGCCGCCACTTGCTGAAATCAGGGTTTTTGACTGCTCTAATGGGGTGTGTTCGAGTCCTGTATCGCCCATTTTGTCATATCTTTAACGTCTCAGGAACGAAAGTTTACCTGTTACGTCCCTTCTGGTTTATTTGACAGGTACCCGATTATTGCGGTTCAATCAGCGGAACAGTTACCGATAGCAACGAAGCTGGCATCGAAGGTCTAACAATCAGGGTATATGAATTTCCGCCTGAAGATGATGACAGGCTGGCGTCCGTGCTCACCCATTCCAGCGGCAATTATACTATATAACAGATTTGCCTGCCGGCGAAAATTAGCCCGGCTGGAACGCAATCAGCCAACGTTTTAGCTTGAAAATCAGAGGCCTGATGTGTATAATTCGTGCTTTTACTTGAAAGGAAAACCGAATGAAATCAGATGTAGCCAATATGTCGCTTGCCGTAGCAGGCAAAAAACGCATACTGTGGGCGGACAATGATATGCCGGTTCTGGCATCGATACGCGAAAGATTCGCAAAGCAGAAACCGTTGGCCGGCAAAAACGTTTCTGCCTGTCTTCACGTAACCGCCGAGACCGCCAATCTTGCCCGGACCCTCAAGGCAGCAGGCGCAAATCTGGTTTTGTGCGCATCGAATCCGCTCAGCACCCAGGATGACGTCGCCGCCTCTCTTGTTAAGGATTTTGGGATACCCGTTTTCGCAATCTGCGGTGAAGACCGTAAAACATACTACAAACATATTCACGCCGCCCTCGACCACAAGCCGGTTATTACTTTCGATGACGGCGCAGACCTCGTTACAGAGCTGCACACATCACGCACTGCCGACGCACCAAGAATAATCGCCAGTATGGAAGAAACAACAACGGGCGTTATCCGGCTTCGCGCACTCGAAAAATCCGGCAAACTGAAATTCCCCGTCATCGCGGTAAACGACGCGGCAAGCAAACATCTGTTCGATAACCGCTATGGGACAGGGCAATCAACCGTCGATGGCGTGATTCGAGCCACCGACCTCTTAATAGCAGGTAAGAAAGTCGTGGTCGTCGGTTATGGCTGGTGCGGACGGGGCTTTGCGATGCGATGCAAAGGTATGGGCGCAATCGTCATCGTTACCGAAATAGACCCCATAAAGGCAATCGAGGCCTCAATGGACGGCTTCGACGTTATGCCTATGCAGCAAGCCGCGAAAATAGGCGATTTATTCCTGACACTGACAGGCAATAAAAACGTAATACGCGGCGAGCATTTCCGCGTTATGAAAGACCGGGCTGTCGTCGCTAACTCGGGCCACTTCAACGTCGAAATCGACATACCTGCCCTGACGAAACTAAGCAAAAAAGTAAACAAAGGCGTTCGAGAGCACGTCGATGAATACATTCTTAAGAACGGCAACCGCATACATCTGCTCGGTCAAGGCCGGCTGATTAACCTCGCAGCCGCCAAAGGTCACCCCGCCTCGGTTATGGATATGAGCTTCGCAACGCAGGCGTTAGAGGCCGAATACGTTATCAAAAACGCCAAGTCGCTGACCGCCGCCGTTTATAATGTTCCAGTCGAGATTGAAAATATCGTCTGCACATTGAAACTCAAATCGATGGGTATCTCGATTGACAAGCTGACGCCTGAGCAGGTCAAATACCTCGCCGACTTCGGCGAAGGCACATAACCGGCGGGTAATTCGATATGTTCAAAGTCGTTTTGTTTGACCTCGATGGCACGCTGCTTTATACGCTCAAAGACGTCGCCGACGCGATGAACAAAGCCCTCGTTCACTTCGGCTTTTCGCCTCATCCTGTTGACGCGTATAAGTATTTCATAGGCGAAAGCGTCGAAACCGAGGCCCAACGCGCCCTGCCTGAATCCGAGCGCGACCCCGAATTCGTCAGGAAAGTCGCAGCGTATTCGGAAGAAATCTACGATAAATGCTGGGGCGATAATACCCACCCATACGCCGGCATACCGGAACTTTTGACGGAACTTCCGCGACGCGGCTTGTCTTTGGTAATCCTTTCCAATAAAAACGACCACTTCACAAAGGTTATGGTCGAAAAAATCCTTTCGCAGTGGCGATTTAAAATTGTTCAGGGGGCATTGCCGAATGTTCCATTGAAGCCGGACCCCATAATGGCGCTGCAAATCGCAAAGAAACTCCGTATTCCGCCCGAACAATTCCTTTACTTAGGCGATACCAACACAGATATGAAAACAGCCGTCGCCGCGGGAATGTTTCCTGTTGGATGCTTATGGGGCTATCGCACAGCCGATGAATTGCTCGAATCCGGCGCAAAAGTCCTCATCGATAATCCGCTAGACGTCCTCAAGCTACTCGACGAAATGCGCAAATAAAAACCCCCCGATAAGGAATCGAGGGGTTTTAGTTCTTGTTCTACGATAGTGTGATTTTATTTTGGTTTTGGCGCAGCCGGCTTGTTCGGCTCAGCCTTGGCCGGTTCCGGCTTGGCGGCGCCGACGCGGGTGGCATTAGCATCCCTGTTGCCCCTGTCGCTCTTGACTACGCCCTTTATCGCATCACCCTCAACGGTCCCTTCAAACTCTGACTCCATAATGCGGCCTCCGAAATCACTGGTGCGAATAAAAGTAAGTTTTCCGCCTTCGAACTTTATATCCGAAATTTTGTTTTCTCCTCTTCGGCCTTCCCATTTGCCCGCCAGTGTTCCGTCGGCGTTCTTTGTTATGGTCAGCTTCTCCACGTTATCTCTTGCCGGCATATTTACGCTCATCTGCCACTCACCGACAATCGCATCTGCTCCGGTTTTTGCTTTTCCCTGCAATGTTCCCTCAAATGTAAATTCGCCAAACTGGCCTTTGCCTGTACCCTTGATTTTGCCGGCTTCGACGGCGCCTTCGTAGGTTGTCTTCGTCTCCTGGCCGCCGAAGTTGTTCGTCTGGACAAACTTCACCTTGCCTGCCTCGAAGGTAATATCCGACAGGGCACTTTCGCCGAATTGCGCCGACCACGTTCCCGCGAGTTTGCCCTCGGCGTTCTTCGTAATCGTCATCGTTGCTGTCATAGTCCTTGCCGGCATCTGGCTTTTGAATTCCCACTCACCGACTACACCTTCTGCCGCTATTACAACCTGAGCCAGCGCAAGACATGTCAGCACAACGCCTGCCACAATCACTTTGGTATTCATAATTCAATTCTCCCAAAAAACTGTTAAAAAGATTTCCGTTAGACACAAAAACATTCAGACGTAAGACGTCCCGGTATTTATATTTATTTCAAATATCAGGCGTTTGTCCGGATTTTCGAACTAACGGCCTGCCTGTAAAGAGAAATAGCAGCGGAAACCATACCGCTAACATTGTGGTTTTGGCGAAGATATCGCTGGGCGGACTCGGCAAGCCGCCTGGCTTCATCGGGCCTGTCAAAAATACGCTTAAGACAATTATAAACGCTGAGCTGGTCATCGGGATTAAAAATAAAGGCGGTTCTATCTTCGATAATAAGGTCATCGACGCCGCCTTTGGACGCTGCGACGACGGAGCCAGCGCTCATCGCGGTCAACAGCAGCATATTGAATCTGCTGGATGGTCTGGGTGCGATGAATACGTCGGCGGCAGAACCGGCGGAGTAGAGGCCCAGCGAACGAGGAACAATAGTAACCGCGTGAAGCAGGTCAAAAGAGTGAATTTGTTTCCAGAGCGTCCCTTCGGGTCGTCCTGAAGCGATAATGGCAACGATAAACTGACAACCATCGACAATCAGGCGATGCAACGCCTGGAAGAGGTTATCAAGATTGGCGTGATTATCGAGAGGCGGAACTACAACAATACCCGACAGATGCTCAGGATGCATAAAACACGCTGTGGAATCCTCAACGAAAGCACCGACGTTGATTTGGCGAACACGGTCGGCGAATTTGGGGTGAGTCGCCACGAAATGGTCGGCGATGGTTTTGGCGGGCACGATGATATTGGCGCAACGAGTTGGGGAAAAGGAAATGACAGACCAGTGCGAGGAAATCGAATTTATATTGAGCAGATATGGGATATCAAGGTTGCGAGCAAGCCAGCGAGCCGTTACAGCGGAAGTTTCGCAAAGACAATGAATAATCTCCGGCTTGAATTTACTGACTCGATTGAGAAGAACGCGAAGATTGTAATGCTGCATCAGGGGTATATCAATTGCCGGGTGCCTGACGACCTCGACAGCCGGCGGGATGATAGAGTCGGCATCGCTTCCCGGCGGACACACCAAAAGAACAGGGACGGACTCATCAGCCAGGCCAACGAGCAGGTGCTTGAGATATGAAGGATATTCGGCAAGCGTGCGGCGAGACGCGATAAGAGCAACTCGCGGCGGCTTAGGCGCCTCCGGCTCAAACTCAGATATGAACTGTTCATCAGACATAAATATCCCCTGTCAGGGGAAGGGTATTATAACGAAAAATTTTCCTGTTTACTATTTTCTATTTCAGATTTACCCGTGATTCGATTTGTTCAGCGTATTTTGAGGGTAGCGAGGGCGATAGCGGCAAAAGCGGCGGCAACAAGCCAAAAACGGACAACGACCTGCGGTTCGGACCAGCCGGCAAGGTGAAAATGGTGGTGGATTGGCGCGCACCGGAAAAGGCGTTTGCCGCCCGTGTATTTGAAATAGGAAACCTGCAGGATAACGCTGAAAAGCTCTATCATAAAGACGCCGCCGATAATAAGCAGAAGAATTTCATTTCTGGTGGCAAGTGCGCCGTAGCCCATAGCGGCGCCGAGGGGCAGCGAGCCGATATCTCCCATAAAGACCTGTGCGGGATGACAGTTAAACCACAGGAAGCCAAGGACTGCCCCGAGAATAGCGGAAAAGAATATGGCCAGCTCGCCCGCCTGCGGGATAGCAGGCAATAGCAGATAGCTCGACCAGGTGGCTGTAGATGTCCGGCTCATTGGTTCAGATGCGACATAGCAGAGGACGGCAAGAACGAATGAAGCGATACCCGTGCAGCCGGCGGCGAGACCATCCATACCATCGGTGAGATTGACGGCGTTGCTGGTGGCGGACAGATACAGAATGGCAATGAGAATGAACATCCAGTTGGCCAAGGGCAAGCCGTGTTTATAGAAGGGAAGCCAGAATTTCCGGCCGTCTTCGATATTGGTGAAATCGATATAGAGGAAGGAAGCGATAAGAACTGCGCCGCCGAACTGGAAGAGAATTTTTTCCCAGGGTTTGAGGCCGTCTCGGCTGCGATGATGCGATTCTGCGGTGAGCTTTAGCCAGTCGTCAACTGCGCCGAGGGCGCCGAACCAAAGGACTAGAATGATTGCCTTTTGGATGAAGGGGTTGTTAAGCTTGGCCCAGAGAACGGTGGAGCCAAGCACGGCGATAATTATAATCAGGCCTCCCATAGTCGGGGTATTGGCTTTTTGCTTTGTAAGCTCATTTAGGGACGCCAGATAGAATTCGGGGCGGTCGCCGATTTTTTTCCGCATAAGCCAGCGAATAAGAGGCGGACCAAGCACAAGCGCGATAAGCAGCCCCGTCAGCAGGGCCGCGAAGGCGCGGAACATCACTTCCTGATAGGCGTAGAAACCCAGCCGATGGGTAACGGTGTTGCGAAAAAACCAGAGAAGATGATAAATCATTTTATTTTCGTCTTCCGTGACCAGTAACCGCCGCCCCGCCGCCGGCACCAGGCCGGACCGGACGGGCTAACGATTCACTGACGATAACTTTTTAGTTTATCAACAACAAGCTCAAGCTTATTAACGCGTGAGCCCTTGACCAGTATTATATCAGAATCTTTTATCAAATTCCGCAAGTTATTGCAAAGGTCTATATTGCTTGTGAAGCTGCTGACCTGAATGTCGGGCGAGGTACTTTTCACAGATTCTGCGGCAATGGCGGCAAGATTGCCGAGCGTGATGAGGAGATTTACCCCTGCTTTTGCGATTTGTTCGCCGAGCTGACGGTGTAAAATCTGTTCTGAATCGCCGAGTTCCGCCATATCGCCGCAAACAAAGACGGCCCTGCGTTTTTGACTGCCGGCGAGGTTTGCAAGGATATCAAGGGCGTTTTTCATCGAGGCAGGATTGGCGTTATAGCAATCAGAAATAACGGTAAGTGAACCAATCCTAAGCATTTCGGTTCGCATCGAAACGGGGCTTATTGATTTTATCACGTCGGCAAATTGTGCGGCTGTAATACCAAGATTTGAGCAGATTGCCCAGGCAGCGAGGGCATTTTCAATATTCCCCCTGCCGGGAAGCGGAACTTCGACAGGCACACCATCGATAGTCAACTCACTGGCAAGCGGCCCGATGGTAATATCGCGTGCGCAGTAATCAGCGGATGAAGAACAAGAAAAAGTTTTGAAAATTAAGCCGGCCCGGCGGGCGGTATCAAGTAATGGCGGACAATCCGCGTTAATGATAAGAGCGCCCGATGACGTGAGACCTTTGGTAATTGATAATTTTTCTTCAGCGATTTTACCGACAGAGCCGAAGCCGGCGAGATGGGCAGGATAAACATTGGTAACCACGGCAATATCCGGCGAGGCGATTCGGGTCAGATACTCGATTTCGCCGGTATGGTTGGTGCCCAGTTCGACAATAATAATTTCCTGATTTGGCTCAGCCCCCAGCAATGTCAAAGGCAGGCCTATAAAATTATTGAAACTTTTCGGCGACTGGAAGACCTTGAAATGCCGGCTAAGAACGTGGTGAGCAATTTGTCTTGTTGTCGTTTTGCCTGCTGAGCCGGTGATTGCGACGACCTTGAATTTACAATCCTTACGATACCAACAGGCGAGGTCGCCCAGGGCTTTTATTGTGTCGGAAACCCGAAGAATCGCTTTACCTGGAAATTTCCCTGCGGGAATGTTTTTGCTTACCACCGCACAAACAGCGCCTTTATCAAAGACGTCGGCCAAAAAGTTGTGGCCATCGAAATTATCGCCCGAAATGGCAAAAAAACAGTCGCCGGGCTTTGCTGTTCGTGAATCAGTACTTACATAAGTAACGTCATAACTTGTGCCCAGTGTCCTATGACCCGCCTTTACTATTTTGGCCAAATTTTCAATCGAAAGTTTTTTCATTTTTTAGTTTTTAGCAAATCGAGGGCGATTTGCTGGTCGCTGAAGGGGAATTTTTGCTTGCCAATGATTTGATAACTCTCGTGACCTTTGCCTGCTATGATAACAACGTCATCTTTTCGTGCTGATTCAATCGCAAGGGCTATCGCTTTTTTCCTGTCTGGTTCAATTTTGATTTTTGGTGAGCCGGGGTTTTTGAGGCCGGCGACAATTTGACTGATTATATCGTCGGGATTTTCGGTCCTTGGGTTATCGCTTGTTACTATGCCTAAGTCCGCGTATTTTTCAACTACTTTTGCCATACGAGGTCGTTTGGTTTTGTCCCTGTCGCCGCCGCAGCCGAATACGACAATTAGACGAGCTTTACACAATGGCTTGAGAGTTGAAAGAACATTATCAAGAGCATCATCGGTATGGGCGAAATCGACGAGAACGGTAAACGGCGCATCGGATTTTACATTTTCAAGCCGGCCTGGGATTGCGTCAAGAGCGGACAAGCCACGGGCAACGGTTTTGAGGTCAAGACCCGCAGACAGACACAAGCCCGCGGCGGCGAGATGGTTAGCGACGTTGAATCGGCCAAGCAAAGGCGTTTTTATACGGATACTTTGCCCCTGATATCGAAGCGTGAACGCTGTGCCTGAGTCATCGATTGAGTGAATTTCCGCGGAAAGGTTGGCCTTATCATCAACGGCAAACCAGATAATTTTGGCTTTAGTAATCGCGGCGATTTCCTTCGAGTAAAGAGATTGCTTATTAAGAACAGCTGTAGCGTCGGGAGAAAGTATCGCGAAGAGTTTTAACTTGGCGGCCAGGTAATTTCCGGTGGTTTTATGGTAATCGAGGTGGTCGCCTGTGAGATTAGTAAATGCAGCGGCTTTGAAATTAATCGCGGCGACTCGATTCTGGTCGAGGGCGTGAGAGCTGGCCTCGATGACCATATATTTTGCGCCGGCTTTTAGCATCTGCGATTGCGATTTTGCGATAGTCAGGCAATCGGGGGTGGTGAGCGGCGCAGGTGATACATCGATGCCGGTGTCGTAAATAACGGTCCCTATGAGGCCGCATTTTTCCCCGGCGGCCTGAAAGCAGGAGCGGACAAGAAAAGTTACCGTGGTTTTGCCCTTGGTTCCCGTAACGGCAAGATTGGTGAGTTTATCAGCAGGGTTACCATTGGCGGCCTGGGCAAGAGAGGCAAGGGCAAGAGAGGGATCAGGGACGGTAATGACCTGGATTCCCGCCTGCGCGGGAACGACAACGGAAGAAGATGATTGGCAGACGATGAATTTTGCTCCTTTGGCGAGAACTTGCGGGATAAAGTCGTGGCCATCGACGTTTGGGCCTTTGACAGCAACGAAAATGTCGTCCGGCTCGATGATACGGGAATCGTCGCACAGCCGGGGTGAATTGCCCGAACAAACAAGCGTCAACAGTTCATCAAAATTCATAGCATATCAGGTCATCAGGTAACCAGGTCATCAGGGTATTTTAGGAAGATAACTTGCCGGATGCAACGGATGGTTTATACTAATCGTAACATATTTGAAACGGGACAACATTTTTGGAGCTGATTATGAAGGCAAAAATTTTCACGATTGGGCTTATCGTTCTGCAATTCGCGGTTTTGGCGCTGGGGCAAACCGATGACGTCGAATACTACGCTGTATTCGTGGATGGGACCAAGGTCGGACACGCAATACACAGCAGGGTCGTGGCGGGCGAGCAGGTTACAACAACAGAAACTGCTGATATGACGCTAAATAGAATGGGAAAGACCGTTCTAATGAAGACAAAGGAAATCTGCGTTGAGACGGTAAAGGGGGAGCCGATATCGTTCACATCCGAACAGGATATGGGAATAGTAATGATGAAAACAGAGGGCAACGTAGGCAAAGACGGAACTGTCCGGATGCGGACGACAGGAATGGGGGCCGTGCAGGAAAATACTCTGGTCTGGCCAAAGGGAGCGGTTATGGCGGAGGGGTTGCGTCTGATTGAGCTGGAGAAAAAACTGAAAGAAGGCACAAGCTACGATGTAAATGTGTTCAGCCCCGGAATAATGGCCGCTGTTTATTCCCGCGTGAAAGTCGGCGCAAAGCAGGATGTCGATTTGCTGGGCAGAATCGTGTCGCTGACAAAAGTTGAGACGGTTATGAGTATGCCCGGAACCGGCGAGATTGCTTCGATTGGTTATGTTGACGAGCAATTACGGGCGTTAAAAAGCATAATGCAGATGGCAGGTATGAACGTGGAAATGCTGGCCTGCACAAAGGAATTCGCGATGAGCAATAACCAGCCAGCTGAAATAATTGACAAGATGTTTTTGGCAAGTCCTGAGCCGATTGAAGACGCCGCGTCGGCCAAATCAATCACGTATTACCTGAAACCGACCGCTCAAACAACAAATCTTATGATACCGTCAAGCGATAACCAGCAGGTTCAGAAGCTCGAAGATGGAACGGTAATAGTGAAAGTAGAACCAGTGAGTATTCCGACGGGCAGAACATTCCCATATAAGGGAACAGACGCAAACATCGCAGAGATGATGAAGCCAGGCAGATTTGTGCAGAGCGACGACGCGAATATAATAGCCCTTGCGAAACAGGCGGTTGGCGACGCAAAGGACTCGGCAGAGGCGGCAAAAAGAATCGAGGAGTTTGTGTCTAAGTACGTAAAAGACATCAGCTTGTCGGTTGGATACGCCTCGGCGACAGAGGTTGCTGCGAGCAGAAGAGGCGACTGCACGGAATTCGCTGTCCTGTGCGCAGCGATGTGCCGGGCGGCGGGAATACCGGCAAAAGTAACAGTGGGCGTGGCATACGTAAATGATTTTGAAGGCAAGACCGGTTTTGGCGGGCATGCCTGGACGGAGGCGTATGTAGGCGACAAATGGGTCGGGCTTGATTCGGCGTTCAAAGCTGGCGCCCTGGGAAAATTCGACGCGGGACATATCACCCTGGCATCCGGTAACGGCGAACCGGCGAACTTCTTTAACATGGCGACAACATTAGGCAAATTCAGAATTGAAAAAATAACGGTCGAATCCGGAAAGTGAAGCCATCATTCGAAACGGATGTCTTCGATAACCAACTGGACTGAATGGTTGCCATTGAACGAATCAATTGCGGCGTGATAGGCAATATCAAAGCAATCACGTTCGAGCAGTTTCTTTTCGAGCGGCCCCATCCTAAAGCCAATGCAGCGGATTGAGTTGGTGTTGTCAGTAACGGCAAACTGGAGGTGGTCGGCGGTCGCCCCTACCCTGCGAGGCGGAGAACAAAGATGAACACCCTTTGTGGCAAACAGCGGCTCAGGATTGCCCTGCCCGAATGGGCCAAGGGCCTGCATTTCGCAAACGCTTTCGTAACTGAACTCGGACAATGACGCAAGGGCATCGATATTGAGCTTGCCGACGCAGTGTTCCTTGGACAAATGCTGTTGAGCATAGATTTCGAGGGCATCGGCAAACTTCTGGATATTTTCAGGCAGGACGGTTACACCCGCGGCCATTTTGTGTCCGCCGAAAGTAACGAGATGCTCTGAACAGGCGGAGATTGCTGCGAGAATATCAAAACTGGGAACAGAACGACCGGACCCTTGTGCGGGCGTTGAGCCGGAGTTAATTATAATCGTGGGACGGGAAAATTTATCGACGATCCGAGACGCGACAATACCAACAACACCGCTGTGCCAGGAAGTGTCAGCCAGCACAATGGTTTTCCTTTCGGGGTTGTCGAGGCCCTTTTCGGCGATAATCTGGCAGGCATGGTTGTAAATTTTGCGTTCGAAACGCTGACGTTGCCCGTTTTGGCTCTTGAGATATTCGGCAACCTGTGTGGCGTGGGCAAGCGAGGTGGAAGTCAGCAGCTCGACTGCCAAACGGGCGTGGCCTATTCTGCCCGCGGCATTTAGCGTAGGGGCAAGACGAAAACCGATGTGATAGCTGTCGAGGCCTTTGCCGGTAAGCTCGGCGGATTCGATAAGGGCCTGCAGGCCGGGTAATTTGGTGTCTGAAAGCAAACTAAGACCGAAACTTGTAAGCGTCCTGTTTTCGCCTCGAAGCTCCATAACGTCGGCAATGGCGCCCATAGCCGCTAAAGATGTGGCATTGAGCATAAAGTCGCGCATCTGCGGATTGAGCTTGGGGCCTGTTTTGAAAAGGTCCGCGACTGCCCAGCCCAGTTTGAAGGCGACTAATGAGCCGGAAGAATCAGGATTGGGATATGATTTATCGAGCGAGGGATGGACAATAACTAACGCCTGCGGCAGCGTGTCAGCGAACTGGTGGTGGTCCGTGATTATCAAATCAACACCGAGTTTTTTCGCAAGGTCGGCGGCGGCGTTAGCGGTAATACCGCAATCAACGGTTATAAGGAGTTGAGTTCCGGACTTGGCGATTGATTCGACCGCCTCGACATTAAGACCATAGCCCTCGTCGATACGATGCGGGATATAATAATCGACGTTTGCACCGAGCAGCGTAAGGATTTGCCAGAGAATCGCAACGCCCGTGATACCATCGACGTCGTAATCGCCATAGAGCGTTATTTTCTGTTTTTGGGTAACTGCTAATTGAACTCTTTTAGCGGCGTCGCGAACGCCGGGAAGCAATTCCGGACTGATTAAGTCGGTCAGTTTGGGCCTGAGAAACGCGGAGCCGGATTGCGGGTCGGTAACGCCTCGATTGATGAGCAGTTGGCCGAGCAAAGGCGAAACCTTGAGCGATTTGGCGAGTTGGTCTGCACGGGGGTCAGCCGGCGATATAACCCAGGTTTTTTCCGCGTAATTTGTACGCCGATGATTTTTGTGAAGCGGTTCACAGGAAGATGACTTGCCTTGCGTCCGTGCAGAAGTTCTCATTAGTAACTATCCCGTCATATTACAACATAATCGTGATGATGGCTTACAGACAGAGTGTATCAGAACGATGTATGTTTTTCAAGGATTTGTTCAGGCACGCATATAAAGACCGCCGTTGACTGCGATATATTCGCCCGTGATGAATCCGGCAGCTTCGGAACTGGCGAGAAACAGAATTGCCCTGGCGATATCTTCGGGAGTTCCGTTTCTGCCCAGCGGGGTTTGCTGAATAGTTGCTTTTACTCGTTGCGCGGAGCTGTATCGCTTGTGGAAGCGTGTTTCAATGAAACCCGGGACGACGGTGTTTACGCGTATGCCATACCGGGCAAATTCCTTAGCGATAGCGATTGTTTCAGTAGCGACAGCCGCCTTTGCGCCGGCGTAGATGCCTGCGCCATCACCCCCGCCATGATGGCCGGCAACGGAACCGACGTTTACAACGCAGCCAGCGGATTTCTTTAACCAGCCCAGGGCCGCCTGAGTAACAAAAAATATTGAGCGAACATTTGTTTCGTAAATATTATCGTGATATGCGGCGGTGGCGGTTTCGAATGGCTGGCGTTCGATAAGGTCGCCTGCATTGTTAACGAGAATATCCAGACCCCCTGCCGTTTTGGCAAACCGACCAACCATTTTGTTTACCTGACTTTGGTTTCTAACGTCAGCATTGAGAAGGATACCATCGCTGTGCTTTTTCACTTCAGCAAGCGTCTGCTCGCCTCCCTGTTTTGTTCTGAAATAATGAACGCCGACGAAACAGCCCTGTTTGGCAAATTCAATAGCTGTTGCCTGCCCTATGCCGGAGCTTGAGCCAGTAACGAGAACCCTTTTGTTTTTGAGGTCCTGATAAATCATATATTTCCTTATTGCACCTTCAGCAATCGCACGGGACTAATTATTTTTTGGTTTGGCAGGTTTTGTTTTAGTATCCGGTTCAAAAACCAGCAACAGCGAATCCCCCGGCTTGATGCTGATATTCAAAGCGCCCGACTTGTCGCTATGTGTAAATTTGTCGCGCTTGCCGGTATCAGGATTCCAGACCCAGGGTGTTTTGCCGGCGGTATTGAAATCCGCGCGGAAAGATACGGGGGCAACGTTATCGGTATTGGCAAAAAAGAATATATCTCTGCCTTCGGCAAGGTAATGGACGAAAAGAAGCTTATCGCTCGGCGGAGAAATCCTGACGGCTGGCAATACGCCGATTTTTTTCATCATATCAGATGTCCAGGACAGCAGATTATCCTTGTCTTTGTCCGGGGCTTGAATGAACAAAACCCGGTTTGGGTCATTCTCTTTGAGATGACGCATCGTAAGATCGACGGCAACACTTCGTTGAAGGAGGTTTCTGAAGCCGGTGCCGGTCAGCGGTTCTCGGCCTATGAAGACGATTTTGCCGCCTTTTGCGCTAAAGAAACGCAGATTCCTGGCAGCAAGAAAATCTTCTATTGAGAATAAATCGGGGACGATAACGGCTTCGTAGGTCTGCGAGCCGAAGTGTAGTTTGCCGTCATCGAAAGTTACCTGTGAGACGATTTTATCGCTGATGAAATCAACCGTATAACCGTTCTGACTGAGGGCCTGCCAAAGAGGGAACAGATACCATATATAATCGGCCATCCTGGTCTCAGAAGGTCCGCAATCACTCCAGAGGTCGGCGGCCGGAAGGAAAATGGCAATCCGGGCCTGGTGGCGGGCATTTTGGAATAAATAAGACAATCTCGCGTTGCGTTCGGTCCAGCTTCCGATATACGGCCACACAGGATTGTGCTCGCCGGGCAAGGAAACCCCTGCCAGAATGGATTGATTGTCCCCTGCAACAAATGCCATGTCGTCGTTTATCTTCAGTGATTCAATATTTTCTGAATCGCTGACCGTTGACTCGCCGACTACGAGGGACTTGTCGGCAAGATGCGCAGCCGAGGAAACTATCTTATCCCAGGTTCGATATCTCATATTGGCGCCAGTGCCTGGTATATCTCCCTGAAATATATCGAGCGGCACTGAGCAACTGTCGAGAATATTAACGGAACCCGCCGGAATGCGGGACAGAGCACCATTATCGCGACAAAAATCCTTAAAGGCCGCGGTAAAGTATTCGTGATACATCCCGATGATGGCCGAGTAAAAATCATAACGTACGCGGCGAATAGTATCGTAAAAACGTGTTCTGGCAGCGCGAATATCAGTGTCGAGAATAACAGGCAAATACGGAAGTACGTCGTATCCGTACCGCTTAATAAACTGCTGCGGAAAATTGCCTGTCCAGTTTGCGAAGCCAGGTTCGGCAGGAGAACATACAATCGCATGGATCGAATTCCCGAGTTTGCTGCCAAAAACAGGGCCAAGTTTGGCGGAGATGTTGTTGAAATATTTTTCTACGGCATTCTTATTGAGCACGTCGAGAACCGGATCGCCTGTGGCGCCTGCCCCTGATTGCAAAACGCCCGCGTAAAGGGTATAGGTGTTGGCGTCATTAATATCGATGACAACTGTGCCATCCTGCTTGATTTTCCCGATTAGTTCTTCGCCCGGCAAAAAACTCGACGCTTCCGCTCGAATCAGACGCAGAAAAACAAGCTTGTAATTCGGGTCAGTAACCTTAATTAAATCATTTACGTTCACAACAGAATTTGTCGGCCCGGTGAACTTCTTTTTGCTTATTGCGATTTGCCGGCCCTGCTCGGCGGGCGAGATAAATGAGCCGCCCAGTGTCGAGCCAAGCGACAAATCCACAATCATTCCCCGTTGTTTCGCGGCGTCCGCGGCAAACTTCAACATTTGCACGTTTACATCTTCAAGAATGGAAATTTCAACGCCGCCAAAGCCCGCTTTTTTGAATGCCTCAAGCCGGCTTATTGTTTCCTGCTTGCCCGGGCTATTGGCATCCCAGTTCCAGTGAATAATCGGCCTGACGGACATAGGCGGATTCTTAAACCCGTCATACAAATTATCCGCGGACAAAACGGGGGGGACAAAAAACATTGAGAGAATTAATATGTGATATACACAGCGTTTTATCATTCTACTGTCATCGCAAATCATTTGTTATCTTCCTCTTGAATGTTATTGAGTTCCATACCGAATCTGTCTAACTTTTTATGCCCCTCGTCATACTGAGAGTAGGCATTATGAAGGTGCTTGCCGAGAACATCCCAAGTGGCGGTGAAATCAGCAAAGGACGCGTTGAGTTTTTTGAGGTTTTGGCGGATTTCACCGGCCTGTTTTTCGATTTGCAATCCGTGAAGTCCCATCACAACAGTCATCAGATACGCATAAAGCAGATTAGGCGAAACAGGGACGATTTTTTTATCAAGCGAATACTGAAGAATATCCTTCGCGTCATCAGGATATTTGATAATCGCCTCATAATAAACGTTTTCAGCGGGGATATACATAAGGGCAAAATCAAGAGTGCCCTCGGCGGGCCTGATATAACTCGCCGCGATTTTATCGATATGCTTGATTATGTCGTTGTGAAACTGTTTTCGCAGACGAATCCGTTCATCGTCCTTCTCGGCCTTGAGCAGCAGTTCAAAACTCGAAAGCGGAAATTTGGCGTCGATTGGGGCATTATAACCGGCCAAATGAATCAAGGCATCGACCTTCTGACTATCCCTGAAGAAATATTGAAGCTCATAGCTATCCTTCGGCAGAATTTGCGCAAGCAGGTTCTCAAGCGACCATTCGCCGAGACCGCCGCGAAGCTTCGGACTTGCGAGGATTTCCTGAAGACGCTTTACGTCGTCGCCGACTTTCTGCATCTGCGTGCTGGCGGTCATTAACTGACCGATTTGATTGTTGAGTTTGCTTAGCGTATCCGTTGAAGATTGCAGGCCCTGAGTCAATGTAGATTGACCTTTTTGAAGAGAATCCTGAATGGTGCTTCGGGTGGAATCAGCCGATTTCAGAATAGAATCGAGCTGCTGCTGGAGAGATGTTACAGCAGTTTGCTGCTGTGTGAGCTTATCTCTGTTGGCAGAACTGGTGCTGAACTGGTGAATCAAAACTATCGCCAGCAAAACAGCCACTATAACCAGCAGAATCGTTTCCATAATCAAACCCTTAATAGAACCGGGGTATTATAGAACCTTTGTGGAGATTCGTCAAAGCAGACGATTGGATTTCTGCTTCCGCGGGAATGACAAACCAGACCCGTCCCGATTGGTTTACGCGGCGGCGGGTTCGGAGCTGTAATGGTCGAAGTTGACGGATATTTTCTTGCTGATACCCTGCGTCTGCATAGTCACGCCGTAAAGCATATCCGTAACGCTCATCGTTCGCTTGGAGTGCGTGATTATGATGAACTGTGATTCCTTTTGGAATTCCCTGACAATGGCGTCAAAGCGTTCGTTGTTGGCCTCATCGAGGGCGGCGTCAACTTCGTCTAAGAAGCAGAACGGGGACGGTTTTGCCTTGAAGACGGAGAACAATAGCGCGATGGCGGTCATTGCCTTTTCGCCGCCGGATAATAACGAGATGCTCCGGGTTTCCTTGCCGGGAGGTTTCGCGACTATTTCGATGCCCGCGTCGAGAATATCGATATCGGGGGCTTCTTCGAGGATGATGTCGGCTTTGCCGCCGCCGAAAAGCTTGCGGAAAATCTGCTGGAAATGACCGCGGACAAGCTCGAATGTCTCAAGGAACTTTTCCCTGCTGACCTTGTTGAGACGGTTGATTAACTGCTGGAGCTGGCCCTTGCTGGAATTGAGGTCCCCGACCTGCGTCGAAAGGAAGTTGTGCCTTTGTTCGAGGTCCTGCTGCTCCTGGATTGCGTCGAGGTTGACGTTGCCTAATCGTTCGATTTTGCCCCGCAGCTCGGCGATTTCCTCACGCACCTTTTCCCAGTCAACAGCGGTGTCCTGATAATTCTGGTAGGACTGGAGCAGGTCAAGCTGTAATTCGTCACGGACCCTTGAAATGAGGTCCTGCTGTCGCACATCGAGCTGGCCAAGCTCGATTTTAATCTCATTTATCTGCTGTTCGACATGGCTTTGCACGACGCGTTTCTCACGCAGCGTCTGCTCATTGCTCTTTTGCTCGGCAAGAAGCTCTTCGATTTGCTTGTGCAATTGGGAGCTGCTTTGCTGCTTCTGGTCTTTCTCGCTGAATAGCTCGGAGACGGCCGATTCGGAAGCGAGGATGTCGCTCTGGGCTGCCAGGGCCTGGTCGACGCAGCTTTTGATTTCGGATTCCGCAGCCGCAACAGCTCCTGCGTTGGCAGCAAGCTGGGTCTGGAGCGACTGGATTGTCTGAATCAACGACTGGCGATGTTCGGATATCTGGCCAAGCGAAACCTTGAGGTTGGTCAGCTTGTCGGAAAGCGTCTGCTGATTCGCCTTGAGATTCGAGTAATCGCCCTGAAGCTGGTTGATTCGGGCATTGCGCTGGTTGTTGACGGTCTCAAGCTCCTGGAGCTTTTGCTTCGACTCGTATTCCTTCTGGACGGACTGCGCGATTTGCTTTTCGAGCTGGTCGATTTCGCCTGCGATGAGGGGCTGTTCTTCCCTGAGCCGTTTTATGCTCTCTTCGAGTGAGGCCAGTTTCGAGTTTATCTGCGTCTTTTCGGTATTCGCCTCGTAAACCGCGGTGCGAAGGTCTTTGCAGAGCTTCGTAAGATGGTCGCCCGTGCGGATTGATTCGTCAATCTGGTTTTGAAGCGTGTCTATTTCATTAGTGATATTGGTAATGGTGTCCTGTAACTGGCGAAGCCGGCTTTTTCGGGAGATAAGCCCCGCCGCCCTGCCGAGAGGGCCAAGCTTGATGAAGCCGTCGCCCGCGGCGAACTCACCTTTGAGAGTAACGAACTTATAATCAGGCCCAAGCGCTTCTGATAACTGGACGACGTTATCGATTGAATCAACGATTAAGGTCTTGCCCAACAACACCCAGACAAGCGACGCGTATTTGGGCTGATAATTTACGAACTCAACAAGACGCCCCTTCACGCCCGACAGCGTCGATAGGTCATCGGTATTCACAAATGGCTCGATTTTGTCTGAACTTATGAAATGAACCCGGCCATCGAGCTTATCCACGGCGTCTTTACCCGCCAGCAACTTCTCAGTCGAGGCGATAACTACAGCATCGGTCTTGTCTTCAAGGGCCGCCTCAACCGCTGCGGCATAATCAATATGAGCAGTAATAATATCCGCAAGAATACCCTCGACGTAATCAAACTGCGACTGGTTTTCGAGTATGCGTTTTGCCCCCGCCTTGACACCCTCCCGGCGGTTTTCCATATCCGTCAAAACAGCAAGCTCACTTGCCAGTGCACTTCTGGCTTCCTTGCTGTTGGCTAAACGTTTTTTGTCCGCCTCGGCGCGAGCGATACAAGTATCGGATTCCTTGTGTTTGTTGTCGAGGTTTTTCGTCAGCTCGGATAAAACGGTTTCGATATCATTCAATCTTGCGTCGCACTGCGCCTTTTCGGTCAGGAGTTTTTCAAGCTCTGCGCCTGCTATCTGGGCACGACCAGCGAGGCGGTCTTTTTGAGAAGAAAGATTGGTGCGATATACGGATATGCTTTGAAGCTCGTTGTGAAGCTGGGCGGTATGCCGGACAATATCGATTATGCCTGATTTCTCGTCTTCAAGCTCAGCTTCAAGCGAAGAGCACTGGGCGTTAATATCGGCGATTTCCCGACTGGTTTGCTCGACGTCAAGATTGCACTGTTCGAATGATTTTTCATTTTCCTGCTGCTTTGCCTGGTATTTTTCGAGGTCGATTGTGAACTCGTTTTTTTGTTCGGCGAGTTGTTGCGCCCTCGTTACTGCGGCGGCCCTTCTCTGCTCAAGCTCTTTAATCCTGGTTCGCAGGAATTCTATCCGCTGCATCTGCTGTTCGATTTTGCTCTGCACCGCCACAAGCGAATTATCGGTGTGGTTGATGCTGCTTTCCGTATCGATTATCTGCTGGCCTATCTGGCTAAGCAGAGTATCGTGCCTTGCCACGTCAGCGGCAACTACGGCAAAATTCTTTTCCGCTTCATCGAGAGCGGCTTTCTTCTGGGCCGCGGTCTTGTAAATTTTATCGAATTCCGCCAGCGAGTAGTTGACCTGAAGCTCCTTTAACCGTTGAGTGTATTGAACATAGCTGCGGGCTTTGCCCGCGGCGAGCTTGACGCTCCTCAATCGGCTGGCGACCTCGCTGACAATGTCGGCAAGACGAAGAAGATTCTGTTCGGTGCGTTCGAGCTTGCGAAGGGCTTCTTCTTTGTGCGCCTTGTATTTGCTTATGCCCGCCGCCTCTTCGAATATTACTCGTCTCTCGACGGAAGACGCGGTAAGCAGACGCTCAACCTGTCCCTGCTCGATAATTGAATATGCCCTGACGCCAACGCCGGTATCCATAAACAATTCGCGGATGTCTTTTAATCGGCAGAGTTTGTTATTGATTCTGTATTCGCATTCGCCGCTCTGATAGATGCGCCGGGTAATCTGGACCTCATCGGCATCGATGGGCAGCCGACCCGACTCGGCCCCGGCGGTATTGGAAAGGAACAAGCTGACTTCCGCGCTGCCAGCGGGTTTCCTGCTGGCGTTGCCGCTGAAAATGACATCCGTCATTCGCCCGCTGCGCAAACTCTTTGCGCTTTGTTCGCCGAATACCCATTTTACAGCGTCAACAACATTGCTTTTGCCGCATCCGTTGGGGCCGACAATGCCGGTTACCGCCGCTGAAAATACGAACTCCGTTTTATCTGCAAAGCTTTTGAAGCCGTCGAGAATAACTTTTTCAAGTCGCATTTATTAATCCTTAATAATCAGGCAAAACCAGGGGCGGAAGAGATAATAGTCAAAGAACGACGAAAACCCTCCTGCCGGTGCTCTTCTGCCGCAAACACGAGGAAGCTCAAAGCCATAAAGTCCTATAATTATACAATCATTATTATTACTACGCCAGTCCCGTCCTGGCGACACAGTCCGATATTCTTCGCCTTTACTTATAAACTTTCAATTCAGTTCCCATGTTTTGCTCTAACATTATCGGTCGAAGAGTCGCTATTTCTTTATAATTGGCATGTTTTTCGGGAACGGGCCTGCGTAAAATTCCGCCCCAACGGCACCGGAATCGACCATCTTGCTAAGAAGTCCCACAAGAGTAGAATAGGGGACACCAAGTCCCGGCCCCCCCTCATCGGTCGGGGTCAACGGCTCTCGGCACAATGTCTCAATGATATCAGCAATATCCAGCGAGCTTTTCAACTGGATAATTGTATCTGCCCGCTTGGGGTGCTTTCGGATTATCGTGGCGTATTTTTCGCTGGCAGGAACATTTATGGTAATAGTCCCGTCAGGTGTCTCAACGAAAGTATTACTCCGGCAGTATATCGGGGCGCCGAGGATTGCGACGCAGGCCTGGTCCCGACGAGAAATCAGGATTGCAGGTTTTCCCGCCTCTGTTACCTGGTCAAGGTAAAAACTGTTGGCTATCAACCTTCGGGAAACAGCGGTGTCTTTCAGGCGAACAAGCTTATCATAGGCAATGAGGCGGACAGTCAAATTATCGTCCCGCAGCAGCGAACGAAACATCGAGGTGGCATCCTGTCCGGCAGCCGTATTGGCAAGGGCATTAATCGCCTCTATACGGTAGGGTGAGTTTTTATCGGTGGCCATGCCCCAGAGAGCTTCCCTGCCTCTCTGGTCGCCGAGGTTGAACATACAGCGAGCAGCGCGGAGGCGGACTTCAGGGTCGGACGAATTTAGCAGTGCCGCCAGTTTCGGGACTGCGATGTTACCCATGGCTTCGAGAGCTATTTCACTTGGATTTTTATCCTTGGAACCGGCGAGTTTCTCTATATTAGTCATTAACCTTTTGGCTGTAAATTCAGGCGAATCAAAAAGATATGTGGCCCTTACGAGCTGAATGAATCTGCCTTTTGCGTCTATGTATTTTGTCGGGACTCGCAGTTCGATATTGCCCGGCGCAAGTGCCATGGCGGTTTCGTAGCCGAACCGTTCGTTTATACGATTCCGGATTTGGCTTGCAGCGCGGTAATCAGGCACGCGAAGGGCAAGATTGACTTTATATTCCTCGATTACAGAGCCGCCGCCCAGAACATAGCCGACTTTCTGGTCCTGCGAATCGGAAGCCGTGGAATCGACAAATACCGGGCCTTCGGCAGCAGCAAGGGGCTTGATGCTGGTGCCGCCCTGTTGTGTGTCGAAGAGGTCGATGCCATATAGCCAGCCGCCTTCGAGAGAGGTTGTTTGTGTGCCGGGCAACGCGGTAACTCTGAGGTCAAACCGCTGATTTTTTGAAGCGGCGGGCGGAATCATACCCTCGACAACTACAACGGCAGTATCCGGGCTGTTGATAAGCGCATCAACATCGATTTTGGCGCCGCCGAGCCGCTGGAGGATGTATTTTTTCAGATTCTCCCTTATCTGTGGAGGACACTCAGACGAACCCGTACCGTTAAGCCCCCCTACCAAGGCATAATTGCTTACCGGTATCGCGTCGGAAGCAAATATTTCCGCATACATACCGATAGTATCGTTTATCGCGTTACTGTCGGCTGCCTTGGGGTTTTTAGCGGTCTTGCCGCCTGCACAGCCAAAAGTTGCCGCAAGAAACACTAATGTTACACACCACAATGTTTTGCGAAGATAATTTTTCATAAACAAAACGTATCTCCCGTATTAGTTTGGCTGCCTCTGCCGAGGCAAAATACTAAACAGTTTTTTAAAACTCGTCAATGGATTTATCGGCCAAAAGCCGTCGGATACACCATTTAATCGCATAATACGCGACAGGCGGCTATGAATTCCTTGACCCTGAGAAGGTTTGTCTGTGCCTGCCTGTGGTCCACAGAGGCAAATGAGGCGTCGGACTCGGTCCCGGAGTTGAAGGCCTGACGAAAATACTTATAAAACTTTTCGTCGAAAAGACCCGTTTTCACAAAAGCATTGTTAAACTCGGATACAATCGCCTGCCTCGTGTCGCTTGGGACCTCTTTGGCCAGCAGGGCGGCGGTAGCCGCGTTGAGCATAGCGTTATATGTCCGTTTCGCCACTGCTTCATAAAACCCCCCTGCTATCAGGTGCTCCATCTCCCGCAGGGTTTCATTTGCGATGCGAAGATGTTTTTCAACGTCCGGTTTCATAATGCACTTTATTTTCCTCTCAGAATCGCTCAGTCGCAAGAAAAAACGGACTATTCACCGATTATCTGGCAGATGACCTGGCGGCTGCGTGAACGGGTATCGAAGTCAATAAGGATGATTTGCTGCCATGTGCCGAGGGTAAGTTTGCCATCTACAATTGGCACGGCCAGAGAAGGGCCAAGCAGCGATGCGCGAACATGCGAATGCCCGTTGTCGTCGTGCCAGGTCTCCTCGTGCTCATAACGGGCGTTCCGAGGGGCAATTTTTTCAAATGCCGCTTTAATATCATGGTTAACCAGTCCCGGCTCATATTCGGTAGTTGTAATCGCGGCGGTCGAGCCAATGACAAAAAATGTCGCTGTCCCAGCCGAGACGCCTGATTCGGCAACTGCCTTTACCGCCTGCGGGGTTAAATCGATGACCTCGCTGTTGCCCTTTGTGCTGACCTGGATTTTTTTGGTTACGACCATAGGATGCCCCGGTTTTTTCACTTTATCAGATGGAACCAGTTATCTGGATTGGCGAAAACAGACCAGCTAAGTACTATTTCCGATACGGTTATGGCAGCGACGATAATGCCGACTACAAAGAGCAACGCGGAAGCACATCGTAATTTGGAAAGAATACGGCGCAAGCCATCAATGTAAAGAATTAGAAATGGCAAAATGGCGCCTGCAATCAGCCGGCCCGAGGTAAAATAGGGCTTAGCAACAGAAGGATAAACACAGGTGCCGAAGTCGTACCGCATAGACATAAACGCAAGAAAAACAATCGATAAGATAACAACAAACAAACTCCCCGCCAGGGCAGTGCGACAAGACCCGTCAGACCTGGTTTTATCAAGAATAAGGGCAAGCAGGAAAACACCGGACGAGATTACATAAAACCCGTCCATAAACGCCGATGCTATTATCCTGTTATGCCAGACAAATTCGCCCCGCCAGAAGGTTTTTGTCAGCTCGGAAATGAAATAAATAAATCCCGAAGGAGTAAAGATGGGATGATTAAATATTTCGCTTAAAGGTTTAACCGTCCAGGTATGCGACTTTGCCGAGGCGGCCGCTCCGACGGCATCGCCAAAGAGTATATAATTACGACCGAGCCAGAAGACAACCGGCAACAATGCTGCGATAACCAGGGCAGCGGGAGGAAACAGGTATTGCCTGAGACGTCTTTGGCGAACCGCTTGTGTTACTTTAATCAGCACAACAAAGGCGGCAAAAGGTATAATGGCAATATTTGACGCCTTGGCAAGGAACGTCGCGGCAACAAGCAGACCCGCAAACAAATGGTACTTCCAGGATTTTTCGCTCAAATAGATTTCGAGGAGCATAAATAACGCCGCCGCAAAGACAACCGGAGAAAGGACGTCGCCTGTAATTGCGTAAAAAATATCCTGTGGGAAAAACGCGGCGAGAAGAGGAATCGCGATTCGCTCCTGGAAATTATCACGAAAGAACCTGCGCGAAAACAGCCAGGACAGCCACACAAAGACAACCGCGAGAGGAACATCAAGAAAACGAATCCAATAAAGTAATTCGGCGCCTGTTATCGCCAGCGATTCGCCTAACCGACACCACAGCCCCGCCAAAAGATAGTATGAGGGGAATGACCATGTTTCATAATTGTAGGCGTTTGTCAGGAAATCAATTTCCTTCACCAAAATGTCGGGAGTTTTGTCAATGTGGTCACCCAAGAACTCCCCCCCTCCTCCCGAATTGGCGATAATTTCAACGGCCACCGGGTCGTATTTCTCCAGCGATGCGGCAGGCAAATGTCCACGGGAATACTTGAAAACCAGGTCAAAATGGGCTACTTCGTCAACGTTATTAAAAAATGGAAACGCAGCGCTGAAGGCAAAGACACGAATCGCAACGGCAAGACAAAGCCCGGCAATAATAAGCCGTTCATACCGGAATGAAACCGGGATATCGTCAGTGGGCTTAATACCGCCGCCGACCGTAGCCGATGTGCGATTGTTCCTTTGTTTTATCCGCGGTCCTGGGGTCATTTATGAAATATGATAATAAAGAATTGATGAACGTGCAAGGCATCACACTGGCCGATTTACAACCCAGACCTCAGTTGACGGCAAGAGCAATATAGGAGAAAGTTTTGAAGGCCTTTTTGTCCCTGGTAACGATCAGCATTTGTGCTGGCCTGGATTTTTTTAGTTACGACCATAGGACGCCCCGGTTTCTACATCAGGTGGAACCAGTTATTTGGGTTGGCGAAAACAGACCAGCTAAGTATTATTTCCGATACGGTTACGGCAGCGACGATAATGCCGACTACAAAGAGCAACGCGTAAGCACACCGTAATTTGGAAAGAATACGGCGCAGGCCGTCAATGTAAAGAATCAGAAACGGCAAAATGGCGCCCGCAATCAGCCGGCCGGAAGTAAAGTAGGGCTTATCAACAGAAGGATAAACACAGGTGCCGAAGTCATACCGCATAGACATAAACGCAAGAAAAGCAATCGATATGATAACAACAAACAAACTCCCAGCCAGGGCAGTGCGGCAAGACCCGTCAGACCTGCTTTTATCAAGAATAAGGGCAAGCAGGAAAACACCGGACGAGATTACATAAAACCAGTCCACAAACACCGAAGCTATTATCCTGTTATGCCAGACAAACTCGCCCCGCCAGAAGGTTTTTGTCAGCTCGGAAATGAAATAAAGAAACCCCGAAGGAGTAAAGATGGGATGATTAAACATCTCGCTTAAAGGTTTAACCGTCCAGGTATGCGACTTTGCCGAGGCGGCCGCTCCGACTGCGTCACCAAAGAGCACATAATTACGGCCAAGCCAGATTGCTATGGGAACAGTTGCGGCAAAGGCAAATGCAATCAGGGCCGGCAGATATTGCTTAATCTGTTTTTGGCGAGATGCACGTATGATTTTAATCAGGATAACCAGAGCGGCAAGCAGCATGATGGCAATATTTGACGCTTTGGCAAGGAACGTCGCGGCAACAAGCAGGCCCGTAAATAAATGGTACTTCAAGGATTTGGAACTCAAATAGATTTCGAAAAGCATAAAGAATGCCGCCGCAAAAACAACCGGAGAAAGAACGTCGCCCGTAATCGCGTAAAAAATATCCTGCGGGAAAAACGCGGCGAGAAGAGGAATCGCAATTCGCTCCTGGAAATTATCGCCAAAGATCCTGCGGGAAAACAGCCACGACAGCCACACGAAGACAGCCATGAGGGGAATGTCAAGAAAACGAATCCAATAAAGTAATTCGGTACCTGTTATCGCCAGCGATTCGCCTAACCGGCACCACAGCCCAGCCAAAAGATAATACGCCGGCCAGGCCCACGTTTCACGGTTGTCGATGCTTCTCTGAAAAGCAACGGCCTGTGTCCACATGTAGGGAGATTTGTCAACCGGGATATCAAAAAAATCGCCCTGCGCGGCATTTATAATGATTTCAGCGGCCTCCGGGTCGTATTTCTCCAGCGGCGCTGCAGGCAGATGCCACCTGGAGTATTTAAAGACCAAATCAAAATGCGCCTGTTCGTCAACATTATTAAAAAAGGGAAATGCGGCGCTGAAGGCAAAGACGCGAATCGCAGCGGCAAGACAAAGCCCGGCAATAACAAGCCGTTCATACCGCAATGTTACCGGGATATCGTCAGTTGGCTTAATACCGCCGCCAACCGTAGCCGATGTGCGATTGTTCCTTTGTTTTATCCGCGGTCCTGGGGTCATTTATGAAATATGATAATAAAGAATTGATGAACGTGCAAGGCATCGCACAGTCCATCAACATATTACTATCCGTTTCACCGGCCGGCAGCATTTGAGCGTTGAAAAAACAGCCAGATGACCTTATAATCTTAATTGTCCGGTATGGTTTTATTAATCAGGAAAGTTTGAAAACTTGTGTTTGACGCATTAACGCAAAAATTCGGGTCGGTGTTCAGGGCGCTTTCGGGCAGGGGCAGGATAACCGAGGCCAACGTTTCGGACGCGGTGCGCGACGTTCGCAAGGCGCTGTTGGAAGCCGACGTCAATTACCAGGTCGTCAAACAATTCTGCAAGGATGTTACCCAGGCGGCCATAGGCGCAGAGGTCATCAAGTCGCTGCATCCCGGACAGGTCTTCGTCAAGATAGTCAACGATGAATTGACTAAGCTGATGGGACCTGTGGATACGCAGATTTATTACGTATCGCCCGGGCCGACGCTGATACTTTTGGCAGGTCTTCAGGGCTGCGGCAAAACAACCACAGCCGCGAAGCTGGCAAAATATGTTATGGATAACGGCAAGAAACCGATGCTTGTTGCCGACGATTTGCAGAGACCTGCCGCTATCGACCAGTTGATTACCCTTGGCCAGCAGTTAAATATCCCGGTTTACAGCGAGCAAAGCCATGACGCGGTGAAGGTCGCGAAAAACGCCGTCCAGCACGCCAAAACAACCGGCGTTGACGTTGTGATTCTGGATACCGCCGGCCGGCTGCACGTTGACAAAGAAATGATGACGCAGATAAGCGACGTCGCAAAGGCGGTCCAGCCGCATCAGATTTACCTCGTCTGCGACGCGATGACCGGCCAGGACGCGGTCAATTCCGCCAAGGAATTCAACTCGCGCTTAGAGCTTGACGGCGTTATCCTGACAAAATTGGACGGCGACGCAAGAGGCGGCGCGGCGCTCAGCGTAAAAGCGGTTACAGGCAAACCCATAAAATTCATCGGCGTAGGCGAAAAGCTCGAAAAGCTCGAAGAATTCCACCCTGACAGAATGGCCAGCAGAATCCTGGGTATGGGCGATATCGTTACGCTCGTCGAGAAGGCACATGAGCAATTCGACACCGAGGAAGCCGCTAAATTGCAGGAAAAGATGGCCAAAGGCAGCTTCGGCTTCGATGATTTCCTCCAGCAAATGCAGGCAGTAAAGAAAATGGGGGGAATGAAAGACCTGATGAAGATGATGCCCGGCGCCGCTGAACTGGGCGATATGGATTTCGACGAGAACGAGCTTAAAAAAATGGAGGGAATCGTTTATTCGATGACGCTCCAGGAACGCCAGGACCCGGACGTTATCGATTCATCGAGACGCAGAAGGATTGCCGCCGGCTCAGGGACGCAGCCGCACGACGTATCAGGACTGGTCAAGCAATTTGTGCGAAGCAGAGATATGCTCAAGACGCTGTCGGGAGGAAAAATGGCGGGCTTAAAGTCGCTGTTTTCGGGCGGCTTTAATCTCGAATCGATGAGTGCGGCGATGGCATCGGGCAAAAAAATCAAACAACGCTCCAGAAGAAAACAAGTCATAATCCGCAAAGGCAAAAGAATACGGCGGTAACCCAAAACATCTCAATCAACCAGTATCTCGATAAGCTGGCGCAATTTGTAGGCAACGAATACGGCCGAATTGTGCGCGAGCAATTCAAAGATAACGAAGGGATAAGCGAGCTTGGTATGTTGGCAAGCCCCACGGCGGAGGAATTGGAACAATTACGCAGGGCGGTGGCGATTATGACTGCACAGGAAAAGCAAAACGCCGCGAATCTCACCGACGACCAGGTGCGTAAAATCGCCGACGACGCGAAAGTTGACCCCGCCCTATTCGCTATTTTCATCAACGGCTACGCCCTGCACGCAAAACGAAGGTCATAAGTAATTTTTTAACCCATCCTGACCACAGATTCTTAGGGAGAAAAAATTTTCTAAAAATAAATAAAATTAAGCTTGACTTTAATAATGTTAATGTTATATTTGATATTTAGTTGAATATTAGTGAAAGGTTGAGATTATGACACAGGAAAAACAGGCAGGCAATTGGATGCAGCTTTTGACGGAAGAAGACATAGGATTCATCAAAAGATTCCTTCTCGCCTCGGGTTCGCTAAAAGAGCTGGCAGAGATATACGACATCAGTTACCCGACGGTACGACTGCGGTTAGACCGGCTGATTGAAAAAATCAAGGTTTTTGACGCTTTTGAAAAAGCAAGCGAATTCGAGCTACTCATCCGCTCATTCTACGCGGAAGGCAAAATCGATATTACAACATTCAAGACATTGCTTGAAACCCACAAAAAAGAAATGGAGGTCCAAAAATGAGATACATAACGCTAATACTTAGTATGGTCGTTCTAACATCGGCTTGTTTGGCCGAAGAAACCCTGCGCGAAATCGAGTGGTCGGACCCGAACCTGCGAGGTAAGTTGACTGCCGGTGAAGTCATCGAGCCAAACGCCGATTGCCCTTTTGCACAACTGAAGGTGCAAAGCTCGCAAAACGAAAAGAAAACATTCGCCATTTTGACTATCAATGACCCGTGCATCAAAACGACAAGTTATGCGCTAACAGGACAAGTCAGGTATGAAGGCGTCGAGGGAACGGGCTATCTTGAAATGTGGAACCATTTTCCCGACGGCAAGATGTATTTTAGCCGAACTCTGGGAGATTCCGGCCCAATGCAATCATTGGCCGGTTCATCCGGCTGGCGGCCATTCACACTGCCTTTCTACATCGGAGATACTACCAAAATGCGCCCGGTCAAGCTGGAGTTCAACATCGTGCTGCACGGGCGGGGGACAATTTTTCTTGGCCCGCTTAAACTCGTCCAGTTTGAGAAAAATGGATCTGCCGCGACCAGCGACGCTACAAACGCGTGGTGGACCGACCGGACCGCCCGGACCGCCGGGTGGTTGTTCGGCGGCATTTGCGGCTCAGTCGTCGGCCTTATGGGTGCTGCCATAGGAACCCTGACTGGCATCGGGAGTGCCCGAAAAGTATGTCTATCCTTGCTTGGCATTATGTCCGTCTTTGGACTGATTGTTGTGACTCTGGGTTTGGGGGGCGGTTTGGCGGCTTTGGCTTTTTCTCAGCCGTATGCAGTTTGGTATCCCCTACTGATTATCGGTGTCTCGTTAGGTCTGCTGTGCACAATTCTGCCCGTAGCTCTGTTTCGTACAATAAATCGGGAATACGAAAAGAGAGAATTGCGTAAGATGCACGTAATGGACATCAAATAGCTCACAAATAGCAGAAAAATGGCATTGTCATTTGGGGCCGATTCTGCTATACTTCCGAACTTTAACAGTTAACGTGTCCCGCGGTCAGTTTGTATGGCCAAGGCGGGAATTGATTATAAACGTAATTGAAAAGGAGAAGCAAATGTCAGTAAAAATCAGGATGTCGCGGCAGGGAAGGCGGCACAGACCGTTTTTCCGGATTAACGTGATAGACAGCCGGACGCCGCGAAACGGCAGCATCATCGAGAAATTAGGGCATTACGACCCGCTCGAAAAAGCAACCGATAAGCAGTTAGTTCTGGATCTTGAACGAGTCAAGTTCTGGCTCGATAAAGGCGCGGTACCTTCGGACTCGGTATCAGAGATACTGCTCCGCAAGGGTATCAAGCATAAATACGCGGCACAAAAGAAAACTCGCCGGGCATTGGCGAGAAAACGGGCAAGAGCAGCAGGACTGCCGTTCCTGAAATCGGAACGCAAGGTCGAAGAAAAGCCGGCAAAAGGCGCAGGTTCGACCCCTTCGGCGGCTGGTTCGACAAGCTCACCACAGGCAAGCTCAGGGCAAGCAAGCCCACCGCCGGCAGCGCCGGCAGCCGAAAATAAATAACGGCCGGAAGGCACAGGCGTAAAATAAAATTACAAATCGAACCCCCGGCCAAAAGCCGGGGGCTTTCGTATCAGGATGCCGACGATGCGGATTGATGTCTTAACGCTGTTTCCGGAGATGTTCGAGTCGCCGCTGAGCCACTCAATACTCAAGCGGGCAAAAGAAGCAGGCATCGTCGATATTGTCCTGACCAACATCCGGGATTCCTCCAAAGACAAGCACAAGAAGGTTGACGACCGGCCATACGGGGGCGGGCCGGGAATGGTGATGATGTGCCAGCCGGTATTCGATTGCTTTGAACAGGTCGAAAAACTTTTCCCGGATAAACCCCGTGTAATCCTGCTCACCCCACAAGGTAAACCCTTCACACAAAAATTAGCCGCTGAACTTGCCGGCGAAAAACGGCTCGTCCTAATCGCCGGGCATTACGAGGGGTTCGACGAACGAATCAGAACGGGTTTAAACGCCGAACAAATCTCAATCGGCGACTATGTGCTTTCGGGCGGAGAATTGGCGGCAATGGTCATTATAGACGCAGTGGTTCGCCTGCTGCCCGGTGCGCTGGGCGATGAGGGGTCAGCGGAAGACGAGACATTCAGCGACGCAGCAAGTGGCAGTTCGACTTCGCTCACCGCGGGCGGCCTGGAATATCCGCAATATACAAGGCCTGAGACATTTAAGGGAATGAAAGTGCCCGACATTTTGCTTTCAGGCCATCACGGTGAAATCGAAAAATGGCGCAGGCAACAATCGCTCGAAAGGACTCGACAAAGCCGTCCGGATTTGCTAAAAGATAAACAGAAATAAACCCGCCCTGCGTCCGGCGGATAAAAAATAAAAATGAGGTGAAAAATGAAAAGCGAAAACTTGTCACGTCGAATGATTCTTAAATCTGGACTGGTCGCCTGTGCCGGCGTTTGCTCGTTAGAGGCACTCGCCAAAGGAGCGGAAGAAATGAAAAAAGCAATAGAGGCAAAAAAGGAAATCCCGGTGGGGCTGCAACTGTGGACGGTCAAAGCTGAGTGCGCTAAAGATTTCCCCGGAACAATCGCCAAGGTAGCTAAAATGGGCTATAAGGGCGTGGAATTCGCGGGCTTTTATAACTATTCGGCAAAGGACGTCCGCAAAATGCTCAATGACAACGGCCTGTTATGCTCCGGCTCACATACAGCGTATGATTTACTCTCAAACGAAAAACTCGCGGCGACAATGGAATTTAACCGGACAATAGGCAACAAGTTCGTCATTGTGCCTTGGCTGGACAGAAAACAGCTTAAGACAAAAGAGGACTGGCTGGCAAAAGCCAAAAATTTCAATGAGTTCGCGGACAAGACAAGAAGTGAAGGCGTCCGCATCGGCTATCACTCCCATCAGGGGGATTTTTTGCCGATTGACGGCGAGACACCATGGGACATTCTTTTCGGCAACACGTCCAAAGAAGTGATTATGCAGCTCGACACGGGCAACGCAATGCAGGGTAAGGCCGACCCCGTTGCTGTCCTGAAAAAATATCCAGGGCGTTCACTGACGATTCACCTCAAGGAATTTTCCGCAACCAATAAAAAAGTCCTCATAGGTGAAGGCGACATAAAGTGGAAAGACCTCTTTGAGGTCTGCGAAACAACTGGCGGAACACAATGGTATGTCATCGAAGAAGAATCCGGAGAGTATCCGCCGCTGGAAGCTGCCGAGCAGTCGCTGAAAAATTATAAGAAGCTCAGAGGCCAGACAGCTTAACAGGGCACAAAAACAGGCCGATTTTAGGCCTGAAAAATGCAAAAAAACGCTTGTTATCACCGCGAAAACGGTTATAATTGCTGGTTTTCGGGGCGGGCTTAAATTGCTCGCAGAAAACCCAGCTGGGCTGGTTTTGTCATAAGTTCAGTTAGTATCAGGAGTTACAAAGTGAATACAGCATTACTCGACAAGGTCGAAAGCAAATGCCTGAAGAAGGATATTCCGCATTTTGAAATCGGGGACATAGTTGACGTCCATTGCAGAATCAAAGAAGGCGACAAGGAACGTATCGGCATTTTCTCGGGCACGGTCATCGCCCGCAAAGGCCGGGGCATCAATTCGACCTTCACCGTCCGCAGAATCGTCGCGGGCGAAGGCGTCGAAAGAATCTTCCCCCTGCACTCGCCCAACATCGTCGATATCAAGGCAACACGGAGCGGCAAGACCAGAAGAGCGAAACTGTATTACCTCCGCGAGCGAACGGGTAAGTCAACCAAGCTCGTACAGGAACACAGCGAACATACTGTGGTCAGCTAATTAATTGCGGATTTTAGATTTTCGCGGTTGAGCATCCCTTTCGGGAGGATTGCGGACTTTTGTTCGGATTGATTTTCAACAGAAGCAAGCTGCTTTCGGATATTAAGCTGCTCGGCAAATGGGGGGAGCGGCAATGCGAGAAATTCCTCAAGCAAAAAGGCCTCAAAACCCTCACGCGCAACTACGCCTGCAAGGCCGGCGAAATCGACCTGATTATGGTGGATAGCGATCGGTCGATTGTCTTTGTCGAGGTCAAAACAAGAGCCGATGAGGAATTCACCCCGACCGAATCGGTAATCACAAAACCGAAGATGGACAGAATGACTAAGACAGCCCGTTATTTTATCTCAACCAACGAAATCGAGAATCGGCCATATCGTTTCGATATTGTTACTATAACGCTCGGCCAACGCGGCCCTGCTGAATTCCGCCATTACAAAAACGCCTTTGTAAGATAGATATATGAACCTGATAGACGCACATTGCCATTTGACCTATGAGCCATTCGCGGATATCGACGCTGTCCTCAAGCGAAGTACTGAGGCCGGCGTTATGGGCTGGATAACCATTGGGACGGACTTAGCCGACAGCCAAAAAGCGGTGGAACTGGCAGGCAAGTTTGAAAATGTGTTCGCGACTGTGGCGATTCACCCACACAACGCCAAAACTGCGGACCAGACAACAATCGCCCAGATTAAAGGGCTTGCACAAAACAAAAAAGTCGTCGCAATCGGCGAAACTGGGCTGGACTTGCATTACGATTTTTCGACGCCCCAGCAACAGCAGGATAGTTTCCTGAGACATCTTGAAATCGCAAAAGAATTGAACTTGCCGGTTGTGATTCATTCGCGAGAGGCATTTGATGAAACAATGGAGATTCTGGAGGCAAACGAGTCGGGCCTGAAGGGATTAGTTTTTCATTGTTACTCAGGCAATTGCCAGCAGGCGAAAATCATTTTGGACAAGGGCTGGTATATCTCGCTGACGGGAGTAGTAACATTCAAAAACGCTGAAACAACCCGCGAGGTCGCAAATTACGTTCCACTCGACCGGCTGATGATTGAGACGGATGCCCCGTATTTATCGCCCGAACCGATGCGAAAACAGAAGGTCAATGAGCCGGCGCTGCTCATCCACACAGCAAAGTTTGTAGCGGCGCTAAGGGGAATGGAATTGGCCAAGTTTATCGAGGCCGTTACAACCACGACAAAGCAGTTTTTCGCCATTCCTGTTTAAGATGAAAGCAAGAAACCTTCACGAATGGGATTTGTCCTGCAAAGAAGCGATAGAGATACAGCGCCGTTTGGCCTCACAAGTTCGATTTATCGCGATGAAGAAAAAGCCCAAAATAATCGCGGGGCTGGATTGCGCGTTCAGCAAAGACGGCAAAAATATATTCGCCGCAGCCGTCGTGATTGACACTTCTGATTTTTCGATTATCGAGACCACAACATCCAGTCGTAAAGTCGTTTTTCCATACATACCGGGTTTACTGTCGTTTCGAGAAACGCCGGCGTGCATCGACGCAATCGAGAAACTAAAAAAAACGCCCGACGTTTTTATCGTCGATGGTCAGGGTATCGCGCATCCTCGGCGACTTGGTATCGCCTCACACATAGGTTTGCTTATTGATAAGCCGACGATTGGCTGCGCAAAAAGCCGGCTAATCGGGACATTTGATGAGCCGGGAAGCAAAAAAGGCAGCCATAACCCGCTTATGGATTCAGGCGAAGAGATTGGCGCGGTTTTGCGAACGCGAACAGACGTCAAGCCGGTATATGTTTCAGTCGGACACAAATGCACGCTCGACGACGCGATAAGTATTGTTTTGGATTGCACGACTAAATTCCGATTGCCTGAGCCGAGCCGATTGGCGCATCAATTAGTAGGGCAAGCCAAACTTGCTTAAAGTCAACGAGCGTGAGTCAAATGAAGGATAAGCTCCCGCATATCCGGATATTCGGCGAGCAACGTTTCCCTGTCGCCCAGCTCGAAGTCGGCCTCGTCAAAACCTGGAGCGACGGAGCAGCCCATCAGCGAAAACTTTCCGCCGGGCTGGATGAATGCCCCCTGCCAGGTGCCTTTGGGGACAAGAACCTGAACTTTTTGCTCGTTTAAGATGTCATGGCCAAGGGTGATAATTTCGCTTGAGCCGTCTGGGTGCAGTTGCAGCATCGTTACGGAGTTCCCCAGATAAAAATGGAACATCTCATCGCACTTCAGCCGATGCATCAGCGAAACGGTTTTGGCGGTAAGCAGGTAGAGAATAACGGTGCTGATATTGCGGTCGCCCGAGAAGCCAGCAGGCAAAATTCCTTTTTTCAGCATCTCTGCGGCACGGTAGGTTTCGATAAAAAACCCGCCCTCCTGCGGCAACGGCTGCATCTTAAAATGCTTTATTATCTGCTCGGCTGTCATAAATCAGTTTCAGGCACTTGCAATGTTGTTATCTATTTATTTTCGATAGTAGCGCTGATAACCAGAAAGTACGCTTCGTCATCATTTTGGGCGCTGCCAGCTATTATCGGCTTACCGGAATCAAGGCGGATTTCGCCTTCGAGTTTTCTGGCAAAGGTACTCGGGAGAGAATCTATTTGAGATACACGGTCGAATCCGCTCTGTTCAAACTTATACGACAAGGTTATTCCTCCATCGGAAGAAACAAATGGCTGAACGGCGAACTCCATACCCATATTGTACACCTGATAACTTGTTGTAGAACCAACCTTAATTTGTTGGTAACACGACACTTTCGCTGTCTTGAAATTTTGCGCGGCCAGCTTTGTGCCCGCCGCAACCTTAGCAGTACCTTTCGCGAGGGCTGCCTGTATTTTCTCAACTGACACTGTTTCGCCTTTTTGGTTGCGAGGCGCAAGACCAAGTTGCGCAGCGTTGATTAGATTTACCTCAATAACAGAAGCATCTATCGTTACTGCGGCCCTTTCATATGGGTTTTCGACTTTCTTCTGTGTGTCTGCCTCCTGTTTATCAGCAGCGCGGGATTCAAGGTTGCACAGGACAGGCAAAACCGCCAGGATTACCAAACTTACCTTTACGATTTTGCTCATCTGTTTACCCTTTCAAAAAAAGTTTTTTATCCCCCATTACTTTTTAGATACGACTTTTGCTGATTTAATAATAATCGTCTCTTCGGGGACATCCCGGGACATCCCTTTTATACCCCTCTTGACCTTGGCGATTGCATCGACGACGTCCATACCTTCGACAACCTGCCCGAAGACAGTGTAGTTGAATGTATCGAGATGGACATTATCAATGAGGTTGATATAAAACTGGGAAGTAGCGCTGTTGGGGTCGTCTAACCGGGCCATCGCGACTGTTCCGCGTTTGTTCTTGAGGCCGTTTTTGGCTTCATTAACAATCGGCGGACGGGTCGTTTTTTGCTTCATATCAGGGGTAAAGCCGCCGCCCTGAATCATAAAATTGGGTATGACCCTGTGGAATATCGTCCCGTCGTAGAAACCATCCTTAACATATTGCAGGAAATTGGCAACCGTTATCGGGGCAGCCATTTCGTTGACTTCAATTACTATTGCGCCTTTCGTGGTTTCCAGTTTCACCATTTTTAGCCCCTTAAGATTACCTTTTTCCGGCCGGCAGCCGAACACCAAAAACACCAAAGCAGCCGCAACAATAAACAGGTAAATGCCTGAGTTCCTGTATTTCATATAACACCTTCCATCATCAATCAATAGTAAACAATCATTCCCACTTATGCTGTCGCATTGACTCAAGTATCATAGCAGCGCATTCCATTGCTGCAAGGCCTTCTTCGGCGACAACTTCAGGTCGAAGCGTCTTGTCGGCAACCGCCCGCAGAAACGCCTCCTGCTCAAGACGAAGCGGCTCTTTGTCGTCAACGTCGAGAGTTTCGCGGTGCAGAAGGTCCTGCCAGCCGCCGGTAAGCAAGGCGAATGTCCCCGCTTTTTTTAGCTGCCTGATTTTCTCGACAAGGTCTATATTCGGAGCGGCCTTGATTACCACGCCCGTTTTTTTGAAATAATCCACGCTGAGATACGCCTGCTTGCTGAAAACCCGGACTTTGCGTTCGGTTTTCAAGGCGAGCCGCGACGCGGTTACATTGGCGACACAGCCGTTTTCAAAAGAGATTCTGGCATTACAGATATCTTCATTAGCCGGGTCAATAACGCCTATCCCAACGGCGTCAACCTTGACGACCCTGCTCGCGGCAAGCGACAATATAATATCGATGTCGTGAATCATAATATCAAGAACAACGCCGATATCGGTTGAGCGAAAAGGATACGGACTTATCCTCGCCGCCTCAATAAATTTCGGCTCGATTTGCAGCCGCTTCATCGCCTGAACAACAGGATTGCATCGCTCGGAATGGCCTACCGCGACAAGACAGCCGGTCTTCTTGGCAAGTGCGACAATATCTCTCGCCTGATTCACGTCGGCTGCCAGGGGTTTTTCGATAAGGACCGCGATACCCGCCTCAATCAGCGGCTTTGCCAGCGAAAAATGCTCGGTGGTCGGAGCGGAGATTGTTACCGCATCGACTTTGCCAATCAATTCGGTCACATTCTGGGCTGATTCACAGCGGTATTTTTTCGCCAGCCGTTTCGCCTTGTCTGCATCAACATCGACAATGGCAACAAGATTGCTCTGGGGCAGCTCTGAGTAAACGCGGGCGTGAATCTCGCCCATTTTGCCTGCGCCAACGACTGCGGTTCGTAATTTATCCATGTCAATCCCTTAAGGATAGCCCCCATCGGCACATCAAATACTATCTGAATTTTTCGAGATACCTGCCGTAGCGCTGCTCGCTGCTTTTCAGAATGGCGTCAACCATATCACGGACGTTCTCGTCGAGGCCGGCTTCCTTGGCCATTTCCTTTGCCTTCTGCAGCAATGGCTTTTTGTCGTCGCGGTAGAGATGCTTATAAGCATCCTGGATTGCCTTCTGTTGTTTCTCGTTCAGCCCGGCGCGTTTGAGACCTCGCTTATTGACGCCTCGAACCTCCGGCGGATAGTGCCCGCTGACAATCAAAAAAGGCGGAACATCCTTGTTAATTCCCGCAATAGCCGCGGCGTAACACCATCTGCCGACGGTAGTAAACTGGTGAATCAGTACCACCCCTGAAAGCCAGACACCTGTCTCGATTTTACAGTGACCGCTTAGTTGCGTGAAATTGCTGAGGACGATTTTGTCTTCAAGGACACAATCGTGGCCGATATGCACGCCAACCATAATCAGATTGGAGTTGCCGATTTTAGTGAGAGCGTCGTGGTGCATACTCGGATGAATAGTAACCTGTTCGCGAATTGTGTTGTCGTCGCCGATTACCAGGCCGCCGATTTTGGCGTCGGGGCCAAGATTGAGTATCTGGGGCTGGCCTCCTATTACACAATGGGGGAACAGATGATTACGTTTTCCGATGCGGACGTTTTTACCGATGACGACGCTGGCCTCGAGGACAGTCCCTTCTCCGATAACTGAGCCGGTGTCCACAAAGCAATGAGGCCCGATTACGACGCCTTCCTGTATAATTGCTCCTTCTTCAATAACCGCTGTTGAGTGAATCTGTTTCATTTTGGCATCCTGTATTTCGATTTTAATATTCTATAATTTATCATTGTCCACGAGCATAAACTTGAGTTCACATTCGGCGACAACCACATCGCCTACCGTTGCCTTGCATTTACAATGGGCGCTTCTCGTATGACTCTTAACGGCTTCCGCGGTAAGAACAATCTGGTCGCCGGGAACCACGGCCCTGCGAAGCTTTACGCCGTCCATACTCAGCAAAACCGCCAGCTTGCCCGTGTGCTCGAGCCGCTGGGCAAACATCAGGCCCGATATCTGGGCCATCGCTTCCACGACAAGAACGCCCGGCATAATGGGCGTGCCGGGGAAATGCCCCTGGAAAAAATGCTCATTGTAGGTTACGTTTTTTATGCCTTTTATGAACCCGTCGCTTTCAAGCTCGATTACCTTGTCAACCAGCAAAAACGGGTAGCGGTGCGGGAGTATTTTGGTTATTGCGCGGATATCGAGCAGCGCATCGGTGCCGAATTTTGCGGTGCGCTCCTGCCTTTCGGCTGCCTCATAAAGCTTATGCGCAAGCTGATGATTCAGCGAATGACCGCTTTTATACGAGACAATCCTGCCCTTGACCGCCCTGCCGACCAGAGAAAGGTCGCCTATGAGGTCAACTATTTTATGCCTGACGCATTCATCAGGAAACCTGTATGAGTTTTTAATCGGGCCGTCGGAATCAATAACAAGAATATCCCTCGGCGTAAGATGTGTCCCCATCCCGTGCGACTGGAACTGCCTGGCCTCGACCTCAAGAAGAAACGTCCTGGCGCGGGCGAGATTCTTTTCGAAACTGTCGGAGGTAAGGCGACAACTGTAAATTTGTCTGCCGATTCCTGTGTGCCCCCCGTAGTCGAGGTCGTATGTGATATTCAGTGTGTCGTCCGCGAACGGCAGCGCGTATATCGAGGCGTCGCCCGATGTTATTAAAATAGGTTCCTGGATTACGAATTCGTGCCGCGGGGCTTCCTGCTCGACGAGACCCGCCTGGCTCAATACCCGGAAAAACTCCCCGGCGCTGCAATCCGGCGCCGGCAGCTCGGACGCGTCAACTTCGATAGTGAGATTATCTATTTCAAGGGCAGAAATAGCGGCCAGGCAATGCTCGACGGTTTCGATGCTGACGGGACCTTTTTTTATGGTGGTTCGGCGGGTTCGTTCGCCAATATTCAAGGCGATAGCCCTGATGCGAACCGGCTCCGCCAAATCGGTGCGGACGAAAACCACGCCTGTATCAACCGGGGCGGGGCGAAAAACAACCGACGCCTCCTTGCCGCCAAACAGGCCCTTGCCGCTAATGGCTGTCGGGGTCGCTATCGTCTTTTGCAGTTTCAAGTTTTTCCACCCTTGCGCATAATTGTTTGAACTGCTCGATGAGTTTGGGCAGTCGCAAACTGCTGACCATAACCCGCAGCGCGTCTTTGTGTTCGATTGCTGGTGAGCCGAGCATCTGTTTACCCGGCCGGACGCTGTTAGTCACGCCTGCCTGTGCGCCGACTATGACGCCCGCACCTATCTCGATATTGTCTGCAACACCAACCTGGCCCGCGAGAACGACGCCGTCGCCTATTTTACAACTGCCGGATATGCCCACCTGGCCCGCTATCAGGCAACACCTGCCGATTATCACGTTATGGGCAATCTGAACGAGGTTATCAATTTTTGTGCCCGCGCCTATTCGCGTCTCGCCGAATTTTGCCCTGTCAACACAGCAGTTTGCGCCTATATCCACATAATCCTCGATAACAACAACACCATTATGCGGGATAAGCCGGTGAGCACCGTCAATAAAAGAATAGCCAAAGCCAACAGAACCGATTACGGTATTGGCCTGAATTATAACGTTATTTCCTATAGTGCAGTTATGATAAACAACAACATTGCAGTCGAGTCGCGTGGCCCGGCCAATTTTCGTGTTCTGGCCGATTTTGCAGCCCGCGGCAATAATCGTATCGTCGCCGATTTCAACACCACCCTCGATAACCGCAAATGGGCCAATCGAAACATTCTTGCCGATTTTAACGCCAGCAGCAACTTTGGCGGCCGAGTCCACGCCCGGCACAGCCGGCTCCAATTTAGGCGCAAAAATCTTCAACGCCTCAATCAACGCCGCGTTGACATCTTTCACAATCAACTGGGGTTGCGAAAATTCTTCGATTGCCTTGTTGATTATAACGGCGCCGCAACGGGATTTTTTCAGTTCAGCGAGATGTTTGTCGTCCGCCAGAAAAGTCAGCGTTGCCTGGTCGGCGGAACCAACAGGCCCAACCGAACGAATGACGGACTGGCCGGGACCAATCAACTCGGCATTCAGACGCTTAGCTATTTCCGTAACCGTCAGTTCCATAACTCGCACATTTTTTATTGATTATCAATAAATTCGCTTACAGCGAATTAGCGTCAACCTTCGCCATAACTGCGTCGGTAATATCCTCACAGCCGGAACTATACAAAACCTTGTGCGTGCTGATTGTCAGCGTAAGCTCATTCGTATTTGCTGCCGGCAGGTCCGGCTCACTTTTTTCGAGCACCAGGTCGAATCCTTTTTCTTTTGCGACTTCACCGGTTGCTTTGATGACATCCTTGAAAAGCTGCTCAACGACCGTCTGCTCCCGTATATCCATCTGGCGTTTGAAGTATTCCTGCTTGGCCTGCAAACTCGCCTGCTTGTCTAACACATCCTTCATCCCCGATAAATAATCCGCGCTGCCCTGTTTCAGCATCTTCAACTTGCTTTTGCTGGCATCTATATCCTTGGACAAGCTATCAAGTTCCGCTTCGAGCTTATCTCGCTCGGCGGTCATTTCCTGTCTGTACTTCGTGTTACGCTTGCAGTCCTGGAATATCTTGCGGACGCTTACAACACCTATCTTCAGGCACTTATTATCCGCCGCCCTAACAGCCCCGGCGTTCACAATAAAACCTGACATTATTATTACCAGAACCATAACAACAATTGACTTAAGCTTCATAATTTTCCCTTTCTTATTGATTATCAATCCTTACACGGCGGATATTCTACGAAAAACCGGATAAATCCGCAAACCCCTCCTGCCCCGATAATTCAGACCTCAGAACAATGTCCCGACGGAGAAACTGAATATCTGGGTCTTGTCGCCATCGCTTTTAATCAACGGGTCTGCGAGCTCAAACCGCATTGGAACAGGTCCGAACCACTGCGGTATCATTATCTGGAGACCGGTGCCGGCGCCGACGCGGTAGCCGCCGGTATCGATTTTGCCGCTGTCAATGAAGAATAACAACGATATGCTATCGCCGACAAGCGGAACGGCAGCTTCGGCATTCGCCAGGATTATCCAGTCGCTGCCGATTGGCTCTCTTCGCTCCGGAAAACGCCACGGTTGAATATTTGTCTCAAGCCCCCTGGTGCTGACGCCGCGATACTGGAAACCGCGGATGCCGTAAGCGCCGGTGCCGCCCGCGTAAAACTTCTCAAAAGGAGGCGCATCGCCCAAAATTGTCGCCCCTAAAAGTTTGGTGGCCAAAATGGTTTTTCGCTCCGCCAAATCCTCGTATAGCGTAAAATATTTTCTGTAAGTGCCGCTTAGAATACCAAAATCGTAGCCGCCGGTAACTTGTTCGTAAGATACGTCGAAATTCTGACCCTTCGAGGGATTAAGCTTGTTATCGGTAAGGTCTCTGCCCGCGCCAACCCGGACGCCGGTGAGAAAATTTTCGCCTGCGACTTTCTTTATCTCTTCGGGCGCGTAGTAATCAATGTTAGTAATTTTGACTTCTTCCACGCGGACCCCGATGTTCTCATGCCACTTGTCTTGTTCTCGCTTGTCTAAACCGACAAATCCTTTTAATCTGTCCTCGTTGTAACATTCCCGCCATCTTTCCCAGCTCGAACCGACCACGTCCAAACTGACTGGCTTGTCGTTGAGATACGGTTCAGTAAAGCTGACTGAATACGTGCTCAGTTGCGTTCCGGGCTGCAGGGAAATTCGCAGTGTCTGCCCGCCGCCTTTGAAGGCCTTGCCCGACGCAAAATCGTCCAAACTATTCGGCGTATCGCCGATGTCGAAATTCCTCTGCTCATAAGTAAGCTGGCCCATAATGCCGCTGTCGCTGGATATCCCCGCACCCAACATTACCATCCCGGTTTTGCCTTCGATAATACTGACCTGGGCATCTTTTTGGCCCGGGGTTGAGCCGGACGGCGTGATTGTCGCGCCGTCGCGCTCGGTGAGCACACTCTGCTGGAGATTTTTCTCGAGTTCGCCCTTGCCGTCTCCGCGGGCAATATCGCCGTTGTACCACTTGCCCGGCTGGAAGTCATACTCGTCGAGTACCCGGCGAATAACCTTGTCTTTGGTCTGCTCGTTGCCGGTAATTATTATCTGCCCTATGCGAAAACGCCCGCCTTCTTTTACTGTGTATTCGATAACGACCGTCTTATCTGAAACAAACTTGATGCCCCGCTCGACCTTTGCATCGATAAAGCCGTTTTCCCTGTATTGCTTAATAATCTGCTTTGTATCAGTTTCGGCCATTTGCTCGTTGTATGTCTGGCCGTTCAAAAGCGTCATCTGCCCATACAGCTTCTTGTTGTCATACTCCTGGTTGCCGGTAAAAATGGTATTTTCGACCGTGTAAGCAATCCCCTCCTCGATGACAAAGGTAATGCGTATCTTACTCTTGTCGGCGTTGAACTGACGCTGGGCCTCAATCTTGGCGTTAAGAAAACCCTTCCTTTGATACGCACGCTGGAGCTTCGATACGTCCTCGGCAAGCTCATCCTCATTGTAGTATTTCTGGAACACCACCCATGTTCTGGTGCGGGCCTTGATGGCTTGCTTTAACTCGCGCGACCCCAGGTGTTTATTGCCGCTGAATTTCACCTCGTCGATTTTTACTCGCGGCCCTTCCTTGATATCATAAACCAGCCTGCCGGTGGACAATTTCTCAGTATCAAGCGATACCTCGGTATATGGAAAACCGCTCTGGCGGTAAAACTCAAGAATTGTTGTGGCATAAGTATGCGCCAGGACCGGGTCAAGATAATCGCCGACTTTGAAACCAAGCTTCTCTTTGAGCTTTTTGTCTTTAAACGTTTCATTGCCTGTAAAGCCAATCGACCTTATAAGATTTTTCTCGACAACGACAAAAGTCAGTTCTGTTTTCCCGTTAACTGCTTTGGTATTGTAATAGCAGTATTCAACACCTTTAATCTCGGCTATTCGCTTCACGTCTTCAGCCGCAATGGCGGAATTGAAGACCTCGTCCTGTCTTGTGCGAATCTTGGCAAGAACGTCCTGCTCCTTTACGCTGACGTTGCCCTCGACTCGAATCGCCGAAATTACCTGATTGGAATCATTCACCTCAGCCGAAGGCGCCGGTTGTGCTAAATTGGAGTCATTCGCATCAGTCAAACTTGCCAGCTGTGTCAAATTGGAATCATTTACATCAGCCGAGCTCACCGGCTGCGTTAAATTGGAATCGTTCGCATCGGCCGAACTCGCCGGTTGTGCTAAATTGGAATCATTCACGTCGGCTAAACTCGCTGGCTGTGTTAAATTGGAATCGTTCGCATCAGCCAAACTCGCTGGTTGCGTTAAATTGGAATCATTCACATCAGCCGAACTCGCCGGTTGTGTGAAAATCGCCACACAGACCGTAAATACAAAAATATTACACCAGAATATTTTCACTTTTACCTTTCAATTTTAGCCCGTGAGATAACCAGCTCACGGACTTGCCTTTAATTGCCCGTTTTATCTCACGGGCTGAATGTCAAAACGGCGTTTCTTCCCTGGGCGGCTCCTGCTGTAAAGCTGTTGAAGTGTCATCTGCGAACGAAGCGTTACCAAACTTGGTAAACCTGTCTAAGAACATAAGGTCAACCGTCCCTGTCGGCCCGTTTCGCTGCTTGGCTATTATAATGTTGGCGATATTATTCGACTCGTATTCTTTGTCCCCGCTGTGATAATAATCCTCGCGGTGCAGCAGCATAACTACATCTGCGTCCTGCTCGATACTGCCGCTTTCACGAAGGTCGCTCATCCTCGGCAAATGGTCTGTCCGCCCTTCGGGAGACCGGTTCAGCTGGCTCAGCACAACAACAGGTATGTTCAGCTCCCTCGCCAGGGCCTTTAGATACCGCGATATCGTCGTGATTTCCTGCTGACGCGATTCCACGCGTGTCCCCATCTGCATTAACTGCAGATAGTCCACGAAAACGCATTTTATGTCGTACTGGCTTTTAAAACGTCTTGCCTTGGCCCGCAGTTCCAGCGGCGTAAGAGACGAGGTATCGTCGATAAATATCGGAGCAGCCGAAAGTATGCCGCAGGCGTCAACCAGCCGGCGATAATGTTCCGTCGAAAGCATTCCCTTTCGCACAAGCTGGCTGTCAACCTGGCTGACGCTGCAAAGAAATCTTTCCGCTAACTGCTGCTGACCCATTTCCAGCGAAAAAATAGCAGCGGGCGTCTTTTCAACGATGCCGATATTTTCCGCGATATTCAGGGCCAGCGCGGTTTTACCCATACTTGGTCTGCCCGCGATGATAATCATTTCGCCGTTTTGCAGGCCGCAGGTAAGCTGGTCGAGCGTCGTAAAGCCGGTCGCCAGGCCCGTAACGTGTTTGCCGTCGCGCTTCTCGATTAATTCGTATGCGTGAGTAACAAGGTCTTTTATATTTATCGCCTGGCCTGTGGTGCGTTTGTCGGTAATAGCGAAAATCCGCTGCTCGGCCTCATCAAGTTTCTGGCCTGATTCGCCTGCGGAATCATAAGCGTCGTTTAGTATATCAGTCGCGGTTTGAATCAGCTCGCGTTGAAGCTGCTTGTCTTTTACTATGCCCGCGTAATAAGCGACGTTGGCGGAACTGGGTACAGAGTTAAGAATCCTGCCTATATATTCTACCCCGCCCACCTGTTCCAATTGCTTACGGCCTTCAAGCTCATCGCGAAGCAGAACGCCGTCGATACCCTCGCCCCTGTTTTTCTCGTAAAGCGCGATTATGGCGTCGTAAATCAACTGGTGCTCAACCCGGTAAAATGAATCCCTGCCTAACATCTCAACAACCTGCCCTATGCATACAGGGTCAATCACCATCGAGCCAAGCACCGCCGCCTCGGCAGCAAGCGATTCGGGCATCATCCGCCCGGTCAATGCCGCAACCCCCGTCCCGTTAGAAATCCACGACCTATTGGAAACTTCCGTATCGCGATTTTTTCTAACGGGACCCGCGTCCTGCTGTCGTGAGACAGCAGCGGGAGGTGTCTTGGCCGATGATACCGTCTCTAAACGTTTCTTCACCGGCCTGCCTGTATTTTCCCTTATCGTGCCTGCCATTCCCTTGTCATCCCGTTGAAAACACACAAAAACCCGCCGTAACAATTTAGCCCGTGAGATAACCAGCTCACGGACTTGCCTTTAATTGCCCGTTTTATCTCACGGGCTGAAACTGAAACGCCGGGCAAAACCGCATTGTAGATTCCCGGCTTCAAACTGTCAAACTTTTCCGCCCCCTCATCGAAAATAGAAATCGCCGTAAAAAAGCCGTACCGTCATCAAACCCTGTCCGGAACGGCGTAAGGTCGGCGATAGTTACGAGTCAACATTTTGTCGGCGTGACCATCGGCTACGAATTTTTCATTTTTGCCGTCAAAGTTAAGCGTCCTGCCAAGGCGATACGAGATATTCGCCATAAGAGGCAAAGCCGTTGACATAAAGCCGGCTTCGATTGGGCAATTGAGGTCCTCTTTTTTGCCGCTGCGAAGAGCGGTTATAAAATTAACGAAATGGCTTTGGGATCCCGTGCCTGCCGGGTCGTTCGGATTGGCCGATTCTTCCAGCGTCTCGGAACTTGGCCCCGGCTCATTTTTCCTGCCGAAATACGTCTTCCATACCGACCCATTAAGATACATCCACCCCTTTGTGCCGTAGAAAAGATTGCCCACGGTGATGCCGTCCTGTTGTTTTATTAATTCCTCCACGACTTTAGGCGGCGTGTTCGGGTCCGCGGCTGCTTCGGATTTTTTAATCGCCTCGACCATCGCCGCTTCATCATTTGTGAAAATACCACGGACATCGAACTGCATAATCTTGCCGTCTGCGTATTCGAAAACCGCCGACTGCGTATTGGGCGTCTGCTGGTCGGATTCAGGCCCGAAATACCCGCCCAATGAAGAAACCTTGACCGGGTGCTCATCTTTATTAAGCCCCCAGCGTGCAATATCGAACTGATGAGGTCCCTGGTTGCCAATATCGCCGTTGCCGTAATCCCAGTTCCAGTGCCAGTTATAATGAAAGCGGTTATAGTTGAAAGGCCTTTGCGGCGCGGGCCCCAGCCACATATCGTAGTCAACCCTGCTCATATAATCTGCGTCGTAATTTACGCCCGGATTGTTCCAGACCGAATACTTATACGCAGGGCCCGTTCCGATGCCGTCGGGGACCTTGCCAATCGGGTCGCGTGCCTTGAAGCACAGTCCGCGAGCCATATAAACCTCGCCGATTCCGCCGTCGTGCAAAAACTTGATTGCCTGCCGGACGTTACCGAGCGAGCGATTCTGGAAGCCGCACTGGACGATTCGCCCATACTTGCTCGCCGCCTCAACCATTCTCCGCCCCTCCCTTATATTGTGCGAACAGGGCTTCTCAACAAAAACGTGCTTGCCCGCCTGGCACGCCCAAATCGTCGCAAGCGCATGCCAGTGATTCGGCGTCGCTACCCCCACAGCGTCTATATCCTTGTCCTCTAAAACCCGCCTGAGGTCTTTCTCCATCGCAGGCGCAAAATGCTGAATATCCTCTATTTTTTTGACCCGCTCGGCAAAAAGGTTCGCATCAATATCGCATAGCGTTTTTATCCTGACACCCGGGATTCTGGCAAAACCCTCCGCCTCGTTCATACCCCGGCCACGCACCCCGATTATCGCAAGATTAATACGGCCATTGGCCCCGATTACTCCTGTTTTTGTGCTTATAACCGCTGTCGGTCCCGCACAGGATGCCAGCATTCCTGCCGCAATAGCCCCCGCCGCAAACTGTGTTGTTTTACCTAAGAACTCTCGACGTGATATCGAACTGCCGTTGGACGCCATTTGACTGCTCCTTTAGCCCGTGAGATAACCAGCTCACGGACTTGCCTTTAATTGCCCATTTTATCTCACGGGCTGAAAATCAGGTTTTATAATATGGCGCTTATGCTAATTGATTGACCGGGATTGTCAAAAAGAAAATCAGACCCGCCCCGTTAGCCCCGTTAGAAAGCTGCGATTTATCATAAAGTTCCGTATTACGGTTTTTTTCTAACGGGGCTAATGGGGCCCGCCTTCGGCTAATGCGATTATTCGCGGATTTTCTTTGACACATTCAGCGAAGTGTTTTTACAATGCGTCTGCTGGTTGTGAGTGTATAAGCGCAGCCGGAGTTTGTTTTGTTAACATACGGGTTGATTGAAAGCGAGGTGGGATAACGCCGTGAGATGTCCCTTCTGTAAGGAAGAGCAGGATAAAGTAATCGACTCTCGCTCCAGCGACGGCGGACGAATCATCCGACGCAGACGCCAGTGCCTGTCGTGTAACAAGCGCTTCACCACTTACGAAAAAACCTGCGAGAGCTTCAGAATGTACGTCATCAAAAAAGACAGCTCCCGCGTCCCTTATGACAGAGAAAAAGTTATAGTAGGTCTTCAGAAGGCCTGTTACAAACGCTCCGTTTCCGCCGAGCAGATTCGACTGATTGCCGACAAGGTCGAAGAGGACATTTTCAAAAACTTCGACAAGGAGGTTACCAGCTCCTTCATCGGCGAAAGCGTTATAAAACACCTTCGCGACGTTGATAAAGTGGCGTATATCCGTTTCGCCAGCGTCTATCGCGATTTCAAGGACGCCGGCGAGTTTATTGATGAAATAACCCAGGCAATATCGCAGCCCGACACAACGGGACAGCCGAAGCTCTTCCAGTAAGCCGGGCACGAACAATTTGTGCAGGGTACAATTATGACGGCAAGGACGCCAAAATTGACAGTCGTCAAAGCCGACGGCACAAGCGAGGAGTATTTTCATACCAAGGTCATCGGGACCATCGCAAACGCCCTCGGCTCAGCAGGCCGCCCCGATATACACGCCGCACAGGAAATCGCGGATGCAGTAACCTTTTTCCTTTACCGCACAGCTCAACCTGGCGATTCGCAAATCAGCATCAGTGCCCGCGAGATACTTTCGATAATAAAAACAGTCCTCGCCGACACAGGTTTCGAGGAGGCGGCAATAGCGGTCAGCGAGCATCATTTCGAGCGAAAGCTGAAACGCTGCCGGGTCGAAGTCATCCGCGGCCGGCTCGACGGGCTGTCCGACGCCGAGGAGCTTTACACCGACTATTCAGACCAGCCCCGTTGCAAATGGGATAAATCCCTGATTGTCGAATACTTAGTCACAAAACACCGCCTGCACAGGCAGACCGCCAGAACCGTCGCCTCAATGGTGGAGGAAAAGGTTTTCAATCTGGGCCTGCCCGTTATCCCGGCCGAATTAGTCAAACAACTCGTCTTAAGCGACGCTGCCGCCGTCATTCGGGCACAAAATCAGCTCCAAACCGCCTGAGGCGAGCCAAGTCGAACCGCCCGAATGAAAAGAAAAAATCTCTTGCAGGACGCCCCCCCGATTGTTAGCTTACGAACACGGCAAAAACGTTAAGATGCCGACATAGCGTTTGGTTGAAGCTATCTTACGGACAATTTTTCAGAAAGGAGTTGGATTATGAACAAGAGTCAGTTTCGCACGATGATGTTAGTGTTGTGCCTTGCAGCCCTGTGCGCGGTAATAGCCGGATGCCAGGAAGAAGCAGCAAGCCCCAAGGCAAAAGAGGTAAAGGCAACCGCACCCGCTGAGAAACCTGCTGCAGCAGTAAAACCGGCAGCGGAAGCAAAACCAGCACCGACACCCGTACCTGCACCCGCACCAAAACCAGCCGCCGCTGTTGCCGGCCCAACACTTGGCCCCTTTAACCTCGCAAAGAACTGGGCTGAGGAGCAAGGTTTCGTTAGCAACTGGCTGATTGTGGGGCCATTCCCCAACCCCGGCGAAAGACCCGACAACAAGGGCTTTAACACGGACTACCTGAAAAACTACGGCGGCGAAATGGCCTTCACGCCCACAAACGGTATGGAAATCAAAGAACCCAACGGCACGGCATTGAAATGGCAGCCGTATCAATCAGCCGATACGACGGTCAACTTTTTCGACGTCCCGCATCTCAAGCTGGAGCCACAGCAGCCGCAAATCCTGACTTACAGTGCCTGCTGGCTCGATGCAGACACGGATAAAGATGTCGAAGTCAGGGTTGGCTCAGACGACGGCTACAAGCTCTGGATAAATCACCAGCTAATCGCCACAGTGCACGAATATCGCGCAATGGAAATGGACCAGGAAACCCACAAGGTAAAACTCAACAAGGGCAAAAACCTGCTCTTAATCAAAGTTGACCAGGACACGGGCGAATACCAGTTTATGCTCCGCGTCGTTGGCGCTGACGGCAAAGAAATTCCGGGCATCAAAGTCTGGAACTAAAACTTAGTTACATTTGAATATCTTACCCGCCGGTTGGTCTAAAACTGACCGGCGGGTTTTATTTTGCCTCTCAAGCCCAAAACTCCTGATTTTGCAGGACAAATCCCAATCATCAGGGTAAAATATCCCCAGCTATGCAGCTTATAACAGGGAAATCCCGGTTGAAGGGCACAGTCGCCATTCCCGGCTCGAAATCACACACGATTCGCGCCGTGGCAATCGCCTCGCTTGCCAAAGGCGAAAGCTCAATCCGCAGCCCGCTCATCTCAGGCGACACCCTTTCCGCGATATCCTGCTACCGCTCACTCGGCGCAAAAATAGACGCCTTAAATAACGATTGCTGGAAGGTTACCGGCATCGCGGGGCAAGTCCTCCCCCCAAAAGAAATTATAGACGTCGGCAATTCAGGAACAACGCTGCGTATCGCTCTTGGTTCCGCTGCCCTCTCGCCTGCAGGCCAAACAACGCACTTCACCGGCGACGAACAAATCCAGTCGCGACCCATCGGCCCGCTGATTGATTCACTAAACGAGCTGGGAGCAAAATGCGTCTGCCTGAAAAATAACGGCAAAGCCCCCGCAACCGTAACAGGCCGGCTAATCGGCGGCAAAACATCAATCGCCGCGTTCAGCAGCCAGTATCTCACCTCCCTGCTTATGTGCACGCCGCTTGCCGAAAAAGACACCGACATTAACGTTACCCTCCTCAACGAGCCGGGATATGTCCAAATGACGCTCGACTGGCTTGATAAGCAATCGATTAAATACGATAACGACGGCTTGTTTAATTTCAAAATCAGGGGCGGCCAGCAATATAAATCCTTCGATGCGACCGTGCCCGCGGATTTCTCCAGCGCAACGTTCTTCCTGTGCGCAGCAGCCCTTATCGGTGATGGCGTAACGCTCAAAGGTCTCGACTTTTCAGACAGCCAGCCGGATAAAGCCGTCGTCGAGTATCTAAAAGCAATGGGTGCTGACATATCGATTGGCAATGATTCGATAACCGTCAGGCAATCACAACTCAAAGGCATCGAAATCGATATGAACGCCACGCCCGACACCCTGCCCGCTATGGCGGTCGTCGGCGCATTCGCCCAAGGTCAAACTCGTCTCGTAAACGTCCCGCAGGCGAGAGCAAAAGAAACAGACCGTATCAAATGTATGGCCGAAGAACTTAAAAAACTTGGCATCGATACCGAGGAGCTACCCGATGGCCTCATAATCAAACACAGTAACCCAAAACCGGCGATTCTCGACGGCAGAGGCGACCACCGCATTGTAATGGCGCTGTCGATTGCCGCTATGGCAATGAAAGGCCAGTGTACAATCGGCTCCGCCGAAGCAATGAGTGTTACTTTCCCGGAATATGCTAAACTGATGCAGAACTTGGTGCAAATATAAAATTAACATCCAGCCCGTGAGATAATATCCGGGAATAACAGACAAGTCCGTGAGTTGGTTATCTCACGGGCTAAAGGAGAAAAATATGATTGGCTGCCATATCGGAAGAATGTTTCAGGTAACGGTCGCGGGCGGGTCGTATCAGGAAGGCCTCACTGCTGTCGTGCAGGGTCATCCGCCGGCAATACCCCTGACAGAGCAGGAAATTTACGGCGACTTACTCCTGCGAAAACCAGGCGCTGATGAGCTATCCAGCCCCCGCAAAGAGCCGGATTTACCAATAATCTACTCAGGACTAAACGCCGAGGACACAATCGAAAACGCGGGCAACAAAAACCACACCAATGGCACGCCTTTGACTATCCTGATACCGAACCTCGACCGGCATTTTGTCCACGTCAAGCAATATCAGGACACCAACCGCACGCCTCGCCCCGGCCACGCATCCTGGGCGTCATTCGTCAAATATGGCCCCGACGACGATTCTATCGGCGCAGGATTCTTCAGCGGACGATATACCTCAACCATCGTCGCCGCCGGCTACGTCGCAAAAAAAGTCCTCAAAAAATGCGGCATAAGCGTCTTCGCCTATGTTAAGGAAATCGCCGGCGTCCGATGCCCCGATATCGACCACAATAAGGCGTTTCAACAAACCGAGAATTACAAAAAGATGCGATGCGACCTCGACCCCTTCTACCAGGAAATCTACGTCAAAGGCCGGGTCAATATGAATATGCGCTTCCTCGAAAAGGCAGCCGTCTTCGCACAAATCGAGAAGGAAATCGATGCCATACGCGACAAAACGCCGAAAATCACTGCAAAACAAGTCAAAGACAAATACGGCGTTCACCATATCGTCAACTGCCCTGATATTGACGCCGCGCAGGCAATGACCGACGCCTGCAATAAAATCTCCGCGGACGGCGATTCAGCGGGCGGCCTGGTGGAAGTCGTTGCCCTGGGCGTGCCAACCGGACTTGGCGAACCGGTTTTCTGCAAGCTCGACGCTGAACTTGGCAGGATGCTCGGTATCGGCGCAGTCAAGGCAGTCGAAGTCGGTGCTGGTATGGCGGTAAAAGATATGACCGGCTACCAGGACAACGACCAGATGCAGGCCAAAAACGGCAAAGTGGTTTTCGACACTAATAACGCGGGTGGTATCACCGGAGGCCTGGCAACGGGTCAGCCGATAGTCGTCCGTCTCGCAGTCAAACCCACCCCAACAATCGCAAAACCGCAGCACACCATCGACAAATACACCCTCGAAAACAAGCAATTAGCGGCTATAACACGCCGTGACCCCACAATCACCGCCAGAATCTGGCCCGTTGCGGAAAATTACACCGCTATTGTGCTGCTCGACCACCTGCTTGCTCATTTCGGCTACCAGCACATAAAAAACCTGCACTACGCAAAATAACACAACAAAAAAGGCCCCGGTGAAAACCGGGGCCTTTTATTTTCACTCCTTCATTTCCGCTCGTCGCTATTACTGAGGAATCTGATACGACGCGGAGCATACTGAGTTTCCGGAAGTATCGTAAACGCACACTTTCCAGTACAACGTTACGCCGACTGCGCCGCCATACGAATTAACAAACACGTCATAGACAATCTGGTTGGCTCCGTTCCACGTCAGCCGATAACTGCCTTCTTGAACACCAACACCATTTGGAATCCTCGCCCCAATAGAAACCGGGTAACCTATGCGAATCGGAAGGTATGTCGCAGGAATCACGTTTTCGCTGCTGAAGTCAGAATCGCTGCAGATGAAGCGAACTTCAAGGTCGGCCGCCGGGGTGACATTATCGGTTATACCGGTCACATCCACCACAATCTTATGCCACCAATCATACTCACTGGCTGACCACTGGAACTGTTCACTGGTGTCGTTGTCATCGCGGTTACCTGTCGGGTCAGACAAAACTATCATCGTCGGGGCCGGCGACGGCGGAGTAACGTCGCCGATATTGGTTACACAGCCAAGACCCGTAATGCTGTTGTAATCGGACCATGCTGTCATGTTATTATATTTGTCTTGCGCCCTGACCCTGAAACAATACTCACCCGTCGGGTTGAGGCCAGTAACCATATAGCAGGGGTCAACCTGCCAGGCGGTCGGCGTGCCGTTTACGTCTTCAAACTGGTAATAAACCGCCCCGCTGGCGTCGGACGCAATGGTAGCTTCCATCTCAACCGCATTCGCTACCCCTGTCGCTACGCGAGGTGCAATCAGCCACGTCATAGGATTCGGCGTCGGTGGTGTTATATCTGTTGGCAGCTCCGCCAGCCAGCAGTCGGTAAAATCTGCCAGGTCTGTTATGTTATAACCATAGGTTTCATTGCCTAACGCGCCAACCCAGGACGATGCGAAAATTGCCAGGTCCTTGAAATCAATCGCGTTATCGAGGAACAGGTCCCATCGTCTGCAATAGTTCGCTATCGGGTAATGGTAGCCAAGATCCACAACTCCCGTGTCGGGCGTCCCAAGAGTAGAGGTACTATACTTGAATAACCCCTGCAATTGTGCAGGATTTCCGCCCGCGTCAATACAGGGACTGTTAACCGTTTGTCCGGCGGTAGTATTCTTCAGGTGGAAATCGTCGCCTGAGGCGTCCACAAACTGCGGGTCAATATTTATGTTACCCGCCCCCCAGGTAAACGGACAACTGATACCTATGTTACCTACATATACACCTGCCTGGCCGCCTTGAATGTCGCTGAATGTAACGGTAACATTGCCGCATGTCGGCTCATAATTAGTATCCGTCCCTATATAAATCTCAGGACCGAATAAACTGTTATCGTCCCAGAAAATGCTGTTATTGACGTCGGTACTCGCACCATAGGAGCAATACAATCCGCCGCCAAACCCCGTGTCGCCGGAAACGCCATACAGACCCGTGACTTGGTTATCGTATAGTGTGCAGTTCTCGACAGCAACAACGGCACCCCAGTTGATGGAGATGCCGGCGCCGTCGCGACCTGACTGATTATCTGTCAGCAGGCAGTTCCTGATAATCGTTTCGGTACTCACGGGCCCGTAAATATGTATTCCGGCGCCCGACGCCGAAGAAATGTTATTGGTCAGGACGCAATCAATAATATCGGCGTTTATCGACGAGCCGAATATAGCTCCGCCCTGGCCCGCGACTACATCAACGTCATTGGGTGATACGCCCGCAAAGTTGCCGTTCAACGAGCAGTCACTGATTTGCCCGGAGCTTTCCGTCGCGTAAATACCGCCGCCAACGTATGCGATGTTATTGATTATGTTGCAATCCAGCACTGCCGGCGACCCGCCAATCCAGAATACGCCGCCGCCAACCGCTGAGGTGTTGCCGCTTATAGTGCAATTCTCGAGCTGGATATCCGCGCCGCTCACACAGGCAATACCGCCGCCGTGGCCCAGATATGGGTCAATGTGATAGGTAGCATCGGGTTTTGGTGATACGTTGCCTGTTACATTGCAGCCGATGAAATAAACACTGGAATTAGGTGCGCAGAACACGCCGCCGCCATAGCTTGGTATTCTGTAAGCGGTAACGGGGTCAGGTCTTACAAAGGGTCTGTCGCCGCCGATACCGCTCATGCCGCCGGACGCAATATTATTTGTGATGTTACAGTCGATAAATGTCGCTACGCTGTTGGCATTGCAGAACACACCGCCGCCAAGTCCGGTGTAGAATTCGTAGTCAGCGGAATACGGCTGGCCATTGGAACCGATAAGCGACTGATATGGGAAAGTATTGGCATCGCTCCACGAACCGCCGTGGTTAGCATCCTCGTAACCGGCACCTAGCGTGCCTGAAGAGGCGCCGCCATTACCGGCATTACCACCTATGGCTGAACAATTGGTAACCGTGCAATTGATAAACGTCGGGCTCGCTCCGGAATCAACGAATACACCGCCGCCATAACTGCCGCCGGCCCAGCCGCCTCGACCTGCCGGATGAGTGGCGTCGGCGGCGTTGCCGTTAGAAGCGTTACCGCCTGTTATGTTAGTGTCTCTGATGACACAATTCCTGATTGTCGGACTTGAGCCGGTACTGATATATACGGCGCCGCCACCGATTGAGCCACCATCATTACCATTCGCACCCACCCCCGTAGGAGCAACCGCGTCAATCGGATTATATGTGCCGCCGGTGATAGTGAAACCGTCGAGAACGGTATTCCCAGTGGAGCCGGAGCCAAAAACAACCGCGATGTTGGCGTATCCGTTGGAATTGATAACAGTAGCTGCGACCACGCAGGGGTCGTCAGGATTGGTGCTTGCTATAGTAATTTCCTTGTTGATTGTAATCTGGCTGCCATTATATACGCCGCTCGCGACGCTTACGATATCACCTGACCGAGCCGCCTCGATAGCATCCTGAATCGAAGAGTATGTGCCTGGAACGGTTAGCGTCTGCGGCAAACTAAACGTAACCTCGACGGTTTTGTCTCCATTCATAGTCACGGTATTGGTTTGGGCATAGGAACTATCATTATCCGTACCCTGCCAACTGTCAATTCGATAGCCGGAGGCAGGCGTCGCCGTAAGTGTAACGACCGTCCCGCGAGAATAAGTGCCGCTCATCGGCGTGACAGTGCCGCCGTTATTACCCACAACCTGAACCGTCAGGTTACAGGAATTATTTACAAAGGCAACCGTAACCGTCTTGTTTTCGTTCATAGTCACGGAGTTTGCGGGCCCGGTGAGATTGTCATTATCGGTGCCGGCCCAGAGAACCTGGCTGCCTGTGGGTACTGGAACGGTTACCTGCAATGGAATAGTTTCATACCAGTTGAAATAGCCGCTGCTCGGTGAGATATTACTCGACCCAAGGCCATTGCCGCTAATAGCAGTAAAATTGAGATAATACTGCGGAGGCGTAAACACTGAGTAGTGATACCCCATATCCACTATGCCTACGTCAGGGACGCTATCGGTCCTGGTGGTATAACCCCCAAGATTAATATCCGGACTATTGACATTCGCGCTGCCGGTATTGACGCAGGGGCTGTCGGGTGCGGGCTGACCCGCGGCAATCTGGCTGAGGAAGAAACCGCCAATAAACAGGGGGTCCGCGTTGATATTGTGACTATTAAGCCCCCAGGTAAACGTGTTCGGGTCCCAGTTAATTGTGCTGCCTGGCCCGAGGGAAATCGGGGTCGGTATCTGCGACAATAGACCAATTGCATTAAGAACAGCGCCCGGCACCGTGTTGTCGTCCGTGGTCGGGATGAGTATTCCACCGGTCCCGACTGCTACAGGACTCATAGCACTTTCTGCGGTCGGGTCGCCGCGAATTACCACGGGAATAATATGAATCGGATTTGCACCGTTTGCAGCCGTGATAATATCATTAAGCACATAATTCGTATATGGCTCCGGATCGTGCGGAGGCGCATCTGACAAAACCATAATCACCCTCATAACCTTGTTGCCTTGACGCCAATCACCCAGTCCGGGCGAATTGGGGTCGATAAAGTTAGCGTAGCCATTGGCTGTTAATCTTGCAACAAGAGCATTAGCATCGATACTATGCATCAATGCCGTATATATCGCTTCAGGGTTATCTGCTCCACCACCGGCAACCATCTGCTGAATACCACTGATAAGTGCATTAGCATCGGTGGTGAATCTCACTCTGTCTCTGTAGGCCCAGTCAGTCAGGGCGCCATGGTTCCCGTCGGGGTAATCACGGAAATCAACAAGAGCAAACCGGTAACTGGCAAACTCCGCGGCAATCGCGTTAACAATTTGGCCGGCCGCGTTCCCAACCGCAGTAATATCATTACCCATACTGCCGGTTGTGTCGAAACAGATAACGAAGTCCAGGGCATTGATATTATTGGCCCATGCGCACGGGTCGTTTGCATCCTGGACGTCGCTGTAATACACCTGGACGGCAGAGGGTAACGAGCCGCCGCCTACGGCGATTTGACTGCCGTCTGAGCCGATGCCGGCCTTATTGTCCCAGATTATGCTGTTGAGGACGTTGACGTAGCTGCCGTAAGAGCTAAACAGACCACCGCCCAAACCGGTGACCTGGTTATTGAAAATCGTGCAATTGACAATGTTGGGGTCGCTGTACCAGCTGACGGAAATACCGCCGCCATCCTGGTCTGCGCTGTTGCCGGTTATCAGGCAGTTCTTGACAAGAACATAGTTTTCACCCTCAATCTCGTTGCCGTCGATGTTCTTGCTGGATATGTAAATACCGCCGCCGCTGCCTCCCGTCTGGTTGTTGGCAACATTGCAGTCAGCAACTTCAGCATTGGTCCCAAGCAGGGCTATAGCGCCGCCATCGCTGCCGGAAATGATTCCGACGTTGCCGCTGAATGCGGATGCCGTGATGTAAGCAACACTATCAGTGAACAGCAGGCCGCCGCCATGAGAGGCGGTATTACCGGAGAAGTTGCAGTCATTGACTTCCGCATACGACAGAATCGAGTAAACTCCGCCGCCCACGTCGCCTGTGTTATTGCTGAAACTGCAGTTATTGATGACGGGGGCTGCATAATCATCTGTTGCAATTGCGCCGCCGTAGCCAAGAAAACCGTCGAAGCTGGCCGGCAGCTTGTTGGTGTCGGCGATATTAGCAGTAAACGTGCAGTTATCGAATTCAGCGGAACTGCCCTCTGCGAGGTAAACGGCTCCACCGAGATTATCTATCTTGTAGTATATGCTCGGTTCGTCTATGGCAGTGCTTGGTTGGTTTTGGCCGCAAATTCCATTCAGCCCGCCGCTGCTGGTATTATTAATGAAGTTGCAGTCCTCAAAGATTGGGGCGCAACCATAGCCGACATAAACCGCGCCGCCGAGGCCGCTCCAGTCCTTGGGCAGACCGCCTAAATACGACCAATCCTCCCATGGTGATGGTAGTATATAGTCGTAGTACCAGCCGCCGCCCCGACCGCCCCTTCCGCTGGGTGTCGTATTGCCGTTTCCGCCGTCGCCGCCGTTACCTCCGACTGCGGTGCAATTTGAGAATGTGCAGTTTATGACGGTTGGGTTGTTGTTATAATAAGGATAGCAGGTTAGTCCGCTGCCCCAGGCACCGCCTGGCCAGCCGCCGTTGCCGCCGTTGGGATGGGTGGAGTCGCCCGTTGCGCCTTTGCCTCCATTGCCGCCTCGAGAGTAACAATCATCTATCACGCAATTTTCAATCGTAGGTGACGCATAATACGCACACCATATACCCATCGCAGGTATGGTACTGCCAGCCTCACCATCATAATGGCCATTTTGCGACGGGTTACCATCAAATCCGTAATCGCCAACACCTGAAAACCCGTGAATGGTAATACCCTGCAGCCGCATAAGTGGACCGACATCCTCGAACTCGAACGCAGGGTTTACATTACCGCCCTTGCCGACCGCCTGCTGGATGATGGTTGATGCGACGACGCACGGGTCGTCAGGGTTAATGCTCGATATGGTAATATTCCTGCCGACTATCGTATAGCCCCATTGCGTGAAGTAGGGCTGGTTGGACGGCATCAGTATGATTATATCTCTTTCGTTAGCGTCATCTATGGCTGTCTGAAGCGACGAGTAGTCGCTGTCGCCTCCGACGTAGAGAATCCTCGGGGTATAGAACTCAACGGTAACATTCATGTTCCCGGTCATCGTTACCGTATTGGTTTGCCCATCCGAGTTATCGTTGTCGGTTCCGATCCATATAACTGTATCCGCAGAATTAGCCGGTGTTGCGGTAAGCGTTACGACCTCGCCCGGGGTATGAAGTGTTCTGCCGTTGGGGGTAACCGTCCCGTTACCTATTACGGTAACAGTCAGGTAATACAATCCGTTCGGCTCGAACGCGACAGTGACAGTTTTGTTCGAATTCATAGTAACGGTATTGGTAACAGCAGTCGAATTATCGTTGTCGGTGCCGCTCCAGTACCATACCCTGTAGCCGGTGTCTATGTTGAACGCCGTAAGGTTTACGACGGTTCCCTGGTCGACCTGGATGGTATTCGGGTCGTTTATGTCAAATTGTGTGTCGTTTAGGGGTGCGGTTTTGGCTTTGAGCCGACCATGACCGCCCTCATTCGGGTCATACTCATAAACCTGAATGGTCAACGGATATGTCCCCGCCGACCCGACTGCATAGTGATAGCCAATATCAACAATGCCGGTGTCCTCCACAAGGTCTGTACGCGTTGTAAGCGGGAAACCTACGATTGATTCGAGCGAGCTGATGCCGTTGGTGGGGTCGCCGGCGTCCACGCAGGGGCTATTGGCTTCCTGGCCTGCCGAGAACTGGCTGAGATAGTAGGCCGGCTGATTGATTGCGATGTTCGCGAACAATGGGTCTGCGTTGAAGCTGCCGTCCATCCACCAGACATCGGTGACGTCCGGCTCCTGGATAAAGACCTGGTCCTCGCCGCCCTCGACATCGCTGTAGCTGACATCGACATCAGCATAGGGGCTGTCGAAAGAACCAAATCTCGTGCCTACGCCAATCTGCGGACCGTATGCAGCAGAGTTGTCCCACAAAATACTATTAATAATTTCAACATAAGCATAATCCTCTGCGCAGCTTACGCCGCCACCGCTGCCGTTTGTTGCGTCGGTAGAGGAGTTGCCCACAACCGTGCAGTTAAGCAGCTCGGTCCAGGCCCATGTTTTGTTCGACAGACCTCCGCCGTCATAAACTGCGGTATTATTTGTGATTAGACAGTTTGCGATTTGCAGCATGGAATCAGCATAACCTTCCGCAAAAACCGCCCCGCCTTCGTCGGCGGCTGAATTGGAGCTCATCAGGCAGTTTGTGATTTGCCCATAGCTTTGCCATAAAGCCAGTCCTCCGCCAAGCCCTCCCTCAAGCCCCGACCCTTGCGGCATAATCGCAGAGTTGCCTGTTATCCCGCAAGAAGATATATTTACGTTATTACCGTTGGAGATAAAAGCTGCACCGCCCTCCTGAGCATTATTGTTCAGGAAGTTGCTATCCTGGACGGTCAGTGCAAGGTTTTCCAAAAGCATACCACCGCCATAGATAGCAGTATTGCCTGTTACGGCAGAGCTGTATATCTCGGTGCCGATGACGTCTACAATGTATGCCCCGCCACCGTCGAATCCCGCATTGTTATCCACGATATTACAGTTTCTGAGGATGAGGCCACCAGAGCCTGTAGGAGACACGCCAAGGAAAATACCGCCGCCGTAACCGCCACCGTTGATATTGGAGTTGGCTATATTTCCGGTGAAGTTACAATCGGTCATCGTGATGACTATATTGCCCCCTGAGAGGCCGTAGAAACCGCCGCCAGAACCGCCGAAGTAGGAATTTACCTGGTTTCCTGAGAGGTTGGTAGAACTTATGACTGTGTCGTTTACCATTTCGTCATAGACGCCGCCCCCCATTGCGTAACCTGAGAAACCGGTTAAGCCGTTGTCGCCTGAAGGTGTTCCTGTTCCGACCGTGCCCGGCTGTCCCGGTTGATTAAAGTTTAAGGCATTACAGTCCGTAATATTACAGCCAATAATTTGTGTACCGTTCTCCTCGAGGCAAATTCCGCCGCCATAAACGTCGGCGACAGTACCGCCGTCGCCGGCATTGCCGCCGGGCATTTGCCCCCCAGCAGCGGTCTGGCCGCCGTTGCCGCCGTTGCCGCCGCTGCCAGGCGTACCCGGCAGGACCATGCAGCCACTGATTGTGCAGTTTTGAATCGTCGGACTGCTGCCGGAGTCGGCATAAATGCCGCCGCCGAATGCCATTCCGCTGTTACTGCCGTCGCCGCCGTTGCCGCCCCTGGTGGGCGTCACGGCAGGGGCAGGCGGAGTGGCACAAGGGTCGGCTGCCTTGTAATTATTGCCGTCGGCGCCGTCTCCTCCGTTACCCCCGGCACCGCCCACTGCAATACAGTTCTCGATGACACAGTAACTAATTGTGGGGCTGGCTGATGTGCAAAGTATCGCACCACCCATAGCATTGCCACCGGCTGTACCATCGCTACCATCGAGATTACTTGGATTACCAAATGTGCCGTCGTTACCATCGGTACCACTCAGTCCCTGTACATAACCGTTCATTATTGTCAGGCCCGACAGGATGCTGTTGGATACTTCGCCGGACTTGAAAATAAACGCCCGCGATACTTCCTGGCAGTCGATAACGGTCGAGGCCACTATAGCAGGGTTCGTGGGGTCAATACTTCTTACGGTTATCGCCTTTCCTTTAAAATTAATGTTGACGTTGCCACCATAGCCGTCGGGATATAGAATAGGCCTGTAGGTATATGGGAAGGTCGGAAAGGGGCTAACCTCAACGACATCGCCGGAAACAGCAGCGGTGACAGCCGAGTTAATGTCCGGGTAAACTGCCGGCACCTTCAGGATTCGGGAGCCGGTTGCCGTTATCATGCTGGCGCCGTTAGACCACGAGGTCGTATTGTGCGCTGCAGAACCGTCACGAACCTGGAACTGGAAGGTGTAGGTAGGCCCAACAGAATTAAAGAGGCTGTTCATTACGGTACAAAGGCTGCTGCTCTGCCAGCCGCTATTCCAGCCGGTCGAGGTCTCCTTAAAGTAATACTGGACACCGCTTTCGTCGTAAGCGGTCCCGGCCTGCATACGAATTGTGGGGGGTGTGCCTGGCCGAATCATCTGCGGCTGTACCGCCCATACCGGCGTGCTGGGTGCCGGCGGGAGATTATCCGTGCCGCTGGCCGTCTTTGTAAATACTGTGGTTGACCAGCCGGTCTGGTTATGTTGGGGGGATTGGTCGCGTGCCATGAATTTGAAACCGTATGTGGTGCCCGGGCTGAGAGTTGTGAAGGAATACAAAGTATTTGGCTCCCAGCCGCTGTTTATATTAACGTCGTTGACGCACTCGAAGTAGTATTGGACGCCTGAGGGGTCAGTGGCTGTTGTGGCCTCCATCGTTACAGTGTGCAGACCGGTTGCCTGGGGCTGTATAGTCCACTCTGGTGGGTTGGGCGTTGGCGGGGTAGTATCTACTGCCACTTCCTGTACGGCGGCAAATAAATTTAATCGCCCGCCGGATACGCAAAGACCTGGAAGAGTCGAGTCAGCGGTATCTAACAGGATTTGTTTGACATCTGAGTAGGTCAAATTCGGGTCAATGGACAAAAGCAAGGCACAGGCGCCCGTGACGTGAGGTGTAGCCATTGATGTGCCCGCCATATACACATACCCGCCGCCGAGGTGCGTGCTGAGAATATCTCTTGCGTCGCCAGTAGCTGAACCGCCCGGTGCGCCGATGTCAACCGACGTAAGACCATAGTTTGAATAGTACGCTTGAGTATCGGTGTTAGTCGTGGCCATTACCGAGATGATATTACCGAGGTCAAAACTTGCAGGATATACCGGCGATGCATCGTTATTATTGTTGATGTTATTGCCCGCTGCGGCTACAAAAATCACGCCGGAGCTTTGCGCAGCAGCAATCGCATCATAAAGAGTTTGCAAATAACTAATCGGCACCCCCGGAGGGTACCCCCAGGAGGCGTTAATTACCCTGGCGCCATTTGATACGGCATACTCAATGCCAGATATAGAATCTGATGTAGTGCCATTGCCATTGGCGTCCAAGATTTTTACCGCCATAATCTTGACGTGCCAGCATACGCCTGTAACACCTATGGCGTTATTGCCAACCGCGCCAATAGTGCCGGAAACGTGAGTGCCGTGACCCTCATCATCCATTGGGTCGCTGTCGTTGTTAACGAAGTCATACCCGAAATGGCCGTTGGGGTCTTTCCACATATTGGCCGCGAGGTCCTGGTGAGTATAATCGACGCCCGTGTCGGTAACGGCGACGATAATGCTGCTGGAGCCGGTGGCGATATCCCACGCCTTAGTAGCGCTGATGTCGGCGCCCGGTGTTCCGCCGGATTGACCCGTGTTGTACATCCCCCACAATGCGCCGAAATTTGTATCATTTGGAATGACGAAAACGTGTGATACATAATCCGGTGCGGCATACATAACGGATGATGATTTTTTTAGAGAAGCCATGGCGTTTTCGACGGACACGCCCGCCGGCAGCGAAACCTGCGTCAAGCCCTTTACGAGCGTATATTCCCGCTTGACGGAAAAGCCCCTGCCCAGAGCTGAATTTAATATGGCGCTTTTGGCCGTCGTATTCGGCTCATTTGCGAAACGCACGAGAACGACGCCGGGTTTATAAGCGGGCTGCCCAGCCAACAATAAAGAATTTACGGCCAATAAGGCCACTAAGCCAATCAGTATCTGACGATTCATATTCACCAAGCTCCTCGCGATTTCGAGCCACCAATTTCTGGCTGCCCACCAGGTCCAGCCATTATTGAAGTCCACATTCCTGGTAATTCGTTACACTTTTTCTGCGTATGTGAACAGTTTTTTTAATGGACCCCCTAACGCTGGTTCTCCATAGCCGCAACCGCCTCCGAATCGGCCTCTTCCTGAAGAATGATTGTCGGCTTAACGAGAATCAAAAGGATTTGTTTGTCAGCAATCTTGCTGCGATTTGTAAATAACCTTCCCAGAACAGGAATCTTGCTGAGCACAGGCACGCCGACTTCTGTCTCGTTTGAGGCCGTTCTCTTTAATCCACCCAGCAATAACGTGCCGGAATCAGGAACGCTGACCCTGGTTTGGACCCTGGAGCGTTCCGTTTCAGGCAGTGTTACAGTATATGGATAACTTACGATGGCGCCATTGGTACCAGTAATAGGCACCTGAAACGTCGAGGAATCGTAGCCGAGGAGAGTCATCAAATCAGCTTTTATGTCAAGCAACACATGCTTTTTATCGGGGGTAATGGTCGCGGTGATATTAAGCGTAGGCCCTGTCGGTGTCAGGAAATACCCTCCAGCTTGTGTGCCGTTACTGAGAGAAGAGGTGGTAGAGGAGGAAGTGGAAACAGAGGTGCCGCCAGTAAGATTCGGGGGCAATATAGTGTAAATAGTATGTACCACCTGCAACGTGGCCGATTCTCCGCTGAGCACAGTAACCTTAGGAGCAACCAGTGTTTCAGAATCACGGTTTGCCTGGGTCGCCCTGATAAGAAAGTTTGCTTCGAGGTTGTCAAGTATGCCTCCGAACTTGCCGCCGAAGAAACCCATAAGGGCACCGGTTGATATGTACTGCGGATTAGCCGCTGTAGGATAATTAATCGGGAACTGAACGGTGCTTGCGCCGATATTAAAGCTGCCGGCAATATTTGTTGCCTGCGGTTCAGCCATTTGCATGGACTGCGTCTGCCACTCGGAGGTGCTGTTTAAGCCACTGATATAGTAATTGCCCCAGGCATCGAGGCCTATTTCCTCAAGGAAGTTTTCGCCGACTGTCAGGAATCTGGCTTCGATGGAAATCTGGTTGCCGAGGTTTTTACGCATATTCTTCAACAACTCTTCTATATCACGATGATTCTTGAGTGTCTGGCGGACAACAAGTTTGTTGGTTCCGTAAGCAGTGATAGTTGCCTCTCCGCCTTGATCGATCCAACTCGTCGTATCAATGGTATCCTGAATAAGGTTAATGAGATCAGTCATCCGTTCCAAGGCCTCGGTATGAAGGGTCGCCCTGTCGAGATCCGTATCAGTTTCCCTGAAAGTTTCATAAAAAGATTGCCCGCTGACTTGCCCGCCGCCGCCGCCGCCACCGCCGCCGCCTTGTCCGCCGCCGCCACCGCCACCGCCGCCGCCGCCGCCGCCTTGTCCGCCGCCGCCGCTGCTAGAAGAGGATACGTAATAATCAGCCGGACGGCCCAGGAGTACCGTAACATCATAAACGCGGGTTGGCATGTTGATTGTTGGTGGCGGCTGGGTCGTAGTCTCAACCCTAACAACACCATCCTGGACAACATAGGTAAGTCGGGCAACACCGGCTGAAATGGACCGCAACAACAGGTCCAACGCAGTACGGACAGGAACATTTGTCAGCGGATCCATATTTATCGGGGTCGTCTGGTCAATGTTGGCATTGTTGTACAAATCGCCCCAATTCACCGTTATATTAATAGGTGGTGAAACAGAATTTTTTATCAAATTTATTGCCTCGCGCAGCGGCATCTCAGGCGAAAGCCCCGACAGAGTAACGACCGTATCAAGCTGCTTATCGACTGAAGCGTCTGCGGGTTCCTGGCCTACTACTTCTTCCGTCTGCTGACGCATCGGCTTGGCGATAATCTCACGCCAGTTCTTGGGATGAGTCATCTCTTCGGCAAAAGGTATCGTCGCCTCATCTGTTTTTATCGCTGTTTTGAATTTTTCGCCGCTTTTTTCCTTTTCAACATCTATCTGCTTGCGATAGCTGATGTTATCCTCAAGCATCTGCTTTTCTATAAGCGCCTCATTGTTTTGCGGGTCTATGGCAAGAAGCATCTCAATCTGGCTAAGCGCTTCCTCGTATCGTTTCTGCTTCTCGAAATTCCGCGCATTCTGGAACAGGTCGCTGATTCGCTTTTCGCGTTCAGATGACATCTGCTCCTTATACTCTTTCTGCGAACTCTCCGCCTTGGTCCGCTTTTCATCTTCTTTTTGCTGGGCCTGTTTTTTCTGCCCGTCCGCTATTCTTTCCGACAGCTGCTTCAACTGCCCGGAGTATTGATTGAAAAGATAATCGCCAAGCTGCTGCTGATTTTCGTTAACGGTCCTCTCGGCAACTTCGACGGCTTCTCCGGCCTTGTCAAACTGCCCCTGAGCGATAAACCCCTCGGCTTTGGCCGTGGAATCATTGACAACAGCTTTTACCCTGCTGCGAATTACGTTTATGCGCCTGTTAACGACGCCGATGTAGCCCTGCTCCTCTTCCGGCTGAGCTGACGGCGGCGCTACTTCAACTTCCGGCGTCTTCTCGATTACCGGCGCAGGTTCGGCGACCTTATTAACCTCATTAACCTCAACTGCCGCTTGTCCTTTCGGCTGCTCAACAACCGGCTTTGCTTCCGTCTTGGCTGTCTGAGCAGTTTCCAGTTCTACCGCCGCCTTATGCGCCTTCTGCAAGCTCTCGTTGAGTTTGGTTCTTTCCTCAGTAGTCAGCGATTCCTCGTAATCCTTCGCACGCATGAAGGATTTCTCCGCTGCGGCGTAGAACCCCCGTTTGTACTGTTCGGTCCCTATCTGAATCCAGTTGTCAACTATCTGACGGACCACTTTGTCCTTGTCACCCTTGTCTGTTTTGGGAGCATCTTCCGCCAACGCCGTTGTCACCATCATAATCGACGTTAACATGACCAATATGAGGGTTTCTACGAGTCGCTTTGCTGTCAATTTTCGCGTGTTCAAAGCTGAACCTCCTCCAAAAAACTGGTTTTCACAGGAATATCTGCTTCATAAAATTACCGTATACCCCGCCGCTTCAGGAAAGGTTATACCTCTGATACTGAGTTTATCCGAAAACGCCCCTTTTTGCAAGAAAAAAATCGTTTATGGCGTTTACCACACGACTTCAACGCTATTTAATTGTCCAAAGTCCTATATTGTCGCATACTTCAATGCCAAAATCAAGCATTATCACCATAATGTTAATTCAAGAAATATAGCAAAATTGGGAAAAATTTACAAGTAGATAATATGTCAAAATAGGGGCTTTGTCGTTTTGTTGGCTGTTTGGCGCAGGGATGGCCAACCTATAAAACCCGGCAAAAGCAGTGACTTCTCACCCTTGTCTATCACGATGTCTTTTTGGCGTGGATAATATTGTCGGCAAGCTGCTTGAGACGGATACTGTACTGGGTAAACAACTCATCCCCGATTAAAGGCCGGTTCTCCTTAACAACATCCGTTGCCGTGCGAACTTTCGCGATGGCCCTATCGAATTCGCCGGTGCCGATATAGTATTCCACATTTTTTGCGGCGTCATCGACGACCACTTTCGTATAAGTTTTCACAATTTTCGCTCTCGCATCTTTATCTGGTACGGCTTTGGCTTCGTTCTCAGTCGCAACTTTTTGTTCGTCGGCGTGAGACGGCTCTGCCTGCGGTTCGGCTGTCGCAGCCACTTCTGCTGACTCTTGTTGTGCCTGATTCGCCCGCGAGGACTTATCATCCTGTTTTTCGAAGGCAGTTTTATCATTCCCGGGCTTCAAAAGCGTCACCTCGGCTTCAGATGGTATGGGCTGACCGGCGTTCTTGTGGTTCGACTCTTCCTTCGCCGACGGCAATGCGGCAGGCGGCAATGTGACAGGCGGCAGCGAGGCGTTTGCGTCCGGCTGACCTTTAAGCTTTTCGGTAAGTACGCTGTCTATTTGAATCAGATAATCTTCTGCTGTCTGGCCTTTAGGAACAACAAGCATGCCATATTTGGCAACTTCCACAAAGCCATCCCTGGCCTTCTCTATCTCGCCGGCACGGTAAAGCTGCACGCTGCGATTGTAAATCTCGGTGATTTCCTTCCTCTGCTTGTCAACATTACTATCTACGTTCTCAATCTCCTGCTCGATTTGTTTGCGTTCCTGCTCGGTAAGATAAGGGCTTTTGCGAATCTTTTCATAATGCGCCCTCGCTTTGACCGGCTGCCCCTGACTGAGAAGCTCTTGTGCTTTTTTGATATGCTCAAGAACGGGCTGTCTTTCTATAATGGCCTGATTTGTCTCCGCGATTTGCTTTTCGAGCTGTTTTTGCTCTTCAGCGGTCAGATACTCCTGATATTCCTTCGCCGCAAGAAACGATTTTTCCGCCTGCTCATAGAGGCCTTTTTGGGATTGCAGAATACCGACCTGTATCCAGTTTTGCGCGGTTTCATGTGAAACGACTTTTTTTTCCTGCTCGTTTTGCGCATTCGGCTCCGCCGCAAAGCAGCTCACCGCCGAAAGCAGAACAATCTGAACAGTTATCAATCTCAACCAGTTCACAATAGCCCCCTTTATTCAAAATCCAATTATTATTATTCCAAACTTTCTTTGGCCCAACGCTTCCGCACAATTCTACCACTTTCAAGTTTATCCGGCAACTCTTGCGTGAAAGGGGTATTCGGCTTTCTATATTCAGTGAAACCGTTTATCAACTTTCGCCTTCGGGGCAGGTCATCACGTAATCCATAATATCGTCGAGATTTGCGATTGCGACAGCAACCGAACAGTCGGCGGCGCCGTAATAAAGGTAAAGCTCTTTGGCCTTTTTATCGACGACCGCACCGGTGGGGAACACGACGTCGCCCACGTCGCCCACCCTTTCGTACATCTCCTGCGGGCCAAGAACCCATTCATCGCTCCTGCGAAGTACCTTCCATGGTTCGTGCAGGTCGAGCAGCGCAAGGCCGACGCGGTAAACTGCACCGGCGGCGGTCATACGCACGCCGTGGTAGAAAATCAGCCAGCCCTGTTCGGTTTCAATCGGCTGGCAGCCAAGCCCCACGCGATGGCAATCCCAGTAGGCAGAGCGGGTCATAATCAAGACGCGGTGGTCGCCCCAGTGTTTGAGGTCTGGCGAGAAACTAATCCACATGTGCGCCTCGCCGCGGACAATCGGGCGGTGAATCAGCGCGAACCGGCCTTTGAATCTTCGCGGAAAAAGACAGGCGTCCTTGTCTTCGGGCGGAAGCAGCACGCCTAAGCGGGCAAAACTCTTGAAATTTTTGGTAATGGCAAGAGAAACGACGGGGCCACCCTCGCTGAAAGAGGTATATGTAATCGCGTATTGTTTTTGTTCCTCAAGCCAGATGATACGCGGGTCTTCGACCCCCCATTTTTCTTCCCGCGAATCGTGTTCCGCTTCGAACGTTGGGGCAGGGTCTATCTTCCAGCCGGTCAGGCCGTCCCGGCTCCGGGCGACAGTGAGGTGCGAAAAGCCCCGCATATCCTCGCATCGAACCAGTAAAAATGTTTCATCGTTGATTCTTACAGAGGCGGGGTTAAAAACGGCGTTGACGGCATAAGGCCAGTTGTGCGTCGTTAATATGGGATTACCTTCGTAGCGTTTGAAAAGCCCGTGCGCCTTTTTTTGTCTTTTAAGGTCTATCATAATTATCACCACTTCAAAAACAAACGGCGTATAATCGATTCTGAACTCTTAATTCTAAATTCTCAATTATGCTTTTGCAATCTGTGTTTCATACAAGCTTTGATAAAGCCGGCAGGTCCGCATCAGCTCTTCGTGCTGGCCCTGCGCGATAATCCGGCCGTTATTCATAACGACTATTACGTCGGCGGCGACTATCGTGCTGAACCTGTGCGCGATAACGATGCTGGTTCTGTCGTGCATAATTTCTTCGATGGCCCTGTGAATCTTCGCTTCGCTGTCGGCGTCAACCTGGCTGGTCGCCTCGTCAAAAATCAGAATCGCCGGGTTTCTCAGAATCGCCCTTGCGATGACAATCCTCTGCAACTGCCCACCGGACAGGCCTGAACCCTGTTCGCCGATAATTGTGTCATAACCATTCGGCAACGGCTCGATAAATTCGTGCGCAAAGGCGCGTTTGGCGGCCAGAATAATCTCTTCTCTGCTCGCGCCGGGTTTGCCGTAGCCGATATTGGCCGCAATCGTATCATTGAAAGTTACGACGTTTTGCGTAACCATCGCAATATGGCCCCGCAAACTTTGCAAAGTCACCTCGCGGATGTCTTTACCGTCTATCAGAATCTGTCCTCTGTCGGGGTCGTAAAACCTCGGTATCAGGTTTGCCAGCGTTGTTTTTCCTGAACCGTTAGGTCCCACGATTGCCACCCTGTGCCCCGCCATTACAGTCAGGTTGATACCGTTCAACGCGGGCATCTCCGCGCCGGGGTAAGTGAAAACAATGTCCCTGAATTCCAGCTTTGTTTTCAGCGTCGATAATTCAGCCGCATTCGCGTGCTGGGGTTCAAGCGGCCCATCCATCATCCCGAAAACTCTTTCCGCAGCGGCGTTGGCCTCCTGAATTTTGTTCCAAACGTCGCTCGTTCTTCGCGCAGCAGCAGCAGCAGCACCCAAAAGCCCCAAAAGCAGCATAAATTCGGTGCCATCCATCTTCTTGCTTGTGACCCAGCTTGCCCCGACCACTATAGCAACCGCGATGGCCAACATTCCAAGAACTTCCAGTATTGGCGAGGTCGCCGCGTCGGTCCGCGAAATCTTTAATAACTGTTTCAGCAATCTCGCGTTGATGCTCCTGAATGCGTCCTCTTCGTATTTCTGCTGGTTGTAAACCTTGACAACCTTAAGCCCGTTCATTGTTTCCTGCAATTTAGCCAGCATTTGCGACCAGGCCATCAGGGATTTTTTCGAGGCCTTCTTCATTTTTTTGCCCAGGACAACAATCATCCACAGCGTCGGCGGCGCCCCGCCCAAAAATATCAGCGTCAACTGCCAGTCCAGCACCGCCGCCAGTCCAACCAGAAACAGCGTGTTCAACGGTTCCTGCAACGCCTTGCCTAACAGAATCTTGATGCCGTTGCCCATAGCGCCTGTATCGCGAATAAGCCGGCTTACCGAATCGCTTGGCCTTTCTTTGGCAAAAAAAGCAATCGGCATATTTATGACGTGCGCAAAGGCATCTTCTCGCAAACGATTTAACCCGACCTGAACCACTTTTTCCGCGATGTACTGCTGGTAATATCTCGCCACACATCGAATAACCGTAAGAATAGTTACTACGAGCATTATAAAAACAACTGCCTTTGTTTTGCTCGCCTCCGTCTGTCCCCTCGGCACAAAATCCAGCGCTCGCCGCGCAAGATTAATCACCCCCCCCTTCAATCCGTTATTACGCGCGTCTGCAAGGCGTAAAAGCTTTTCCTCATTGCCCCTCTTGATATGCAGTGTAATCCCTTCTTTGCCAGCCGTTGCGACTTCTTCGAGCAAATCAGTATAACTTACCGCCCCAGGCTTCGGCTCCTCACCCGTCGCGACAACCCAGTCGCCGCCAATCAGCCCCGCATCCTTCGCCGAACTCTTCTTCTTGACCGAAACAACAAGAAGCGAATTCGCGTAATCGCCGCTTTTACTCCCCGAAAAATCTACGCTTTCCGGAATGTAAAAATCTATGCCATACCGCAACTGGCATACTTTTCTGTCCGACCAGCCGCGCAATCCTTCCTGTCCTATCACTACCTTCAGCAGAGGAATAACAGCCAAAAAACTCCCCGATAAAAGTGCGGAAACAATTATCGCGCTCATCACGACAACAACTATTCGCGGCCACTGCGGCCATATATACTTGAATACGCGGGAAAACTCTTTCACTTAACGCCTCTCAACTAAGATTGATAATTGATTATTGATAATTGACAATTGGTTATTGTAGCTGCCATTGGCGAATAATCAATCATCAATTATCAATCATCCTTACTCACAGGTCGAGATTGACTGCCACAACTGCGGCTGTTATCCTGTCGAGTTATTTAAGGATAAGACGAATGAAAGTTGACCGGCTGGTGCTTGGAGAATTCGAGAACAACTGCTATATCGCCAGAAGCAGCGATGAGGCGACCGACTGTCTTATTATCGACACGGGACTGGATGTGCAGCCGCTGCTTAAATTTCTCGAACACGGTAAGCTGACGCCGGCCGCGGTGATTTTCACACACGGGCACATTGACCACATCGCAGGCGTTGAAATGCTGCGGAAAAAATACCCGTCGATTTTGATTTATATCCACAAGCTCGATGCTGAAATGCTGACCGACGCGGCAGCAAATTTGTCGATTATGACCGGCTCTTCCTTAACCGCCAGCAAAGCTGACCGAATTATTGACGAAGGGGATACAATCGACAAGGCAGGCATCCAGTTGCGGGTCATTCACACGCCCGGCCATACACCAGGCGGCATCTGTCTTTATTCTGAAAAAGACGGCATCATCTTCGTTGGCGATACCTTGTTTGCCGGCTCTATAGGCAGGACCGATTTCCCCAACGGCAATATGCGACAACTAATAAAAGGCATCAAGCACAAACTGTTCGCGCTGCCGGAGGACACGATTGCTTATCCGGGTCACGGCCCCGAAACTACAATCGGTCGAGAAAAGGCCGACAACCCCTTTTTAAGCTGATTACCGTGATGCACAAATCGACTCCACGTCTTCTTACTTCGCTGGCCGCGTTGAGCTGCATAGGAACGCTCGTCTGCTGGGCGAGCGCGCCGCTTTTCATCAAATACCTGACCGGCTACCTTGACTTGTGGACGCAAAACCTTCTCCGTTACGGTGCTGCGTGCCTGTTCTGGCTGCCGTTTTTGCTTATCGCCGCAAAAAAAGGGCAACTGCCAAAGGCCGTCTGGAAACGCGCCCTGCTGCCCTTCATACCAAATATCGTTACGCAAAACCTTTGGGCCGCGGCGTTTTACTACATTGACCCGGGATTCGCGTCGTTATTATCCACGACGGCGTTTTTGTGGGTCATAATATTATCCGTTATATTTTTCGCCAACGAAAGACAGCATCTCAGTAACCGGCTTTTCCGGCTGAGCATCATCCTGTCGCTTGTCGGCCTGATGGGAGTTATGTTCTTTCATCCCGCCTTTACCCGCTCATACACAATCATAGGCATCGCAATCGTTATGCTCTACGGCCTTATATGGGGATTTTACGCAATTGCTGTGAAGGTGGCATTCCGCGGCATCGACTCTCGAATCGGCTTTTCGGTCGTCAGCATTTATACGGTCATTGCGTTATTCATACTGACAATGTTTATGGGCCAGCCGAGTAAATGCCTTGAGATGACGTTTAATGGCTGGTTTGCGGTTATTATTTCAGGGGTAACAGGCATAGCTCTTGGCCACGTGTTTTATTACATATCGCTCCGCCGGCTTGGCTCGACCACGCCTTCGCTTGTGCAACTGGCGCAACCGTTTATTGTAGTGGTTATTTCATACTTTATTTTCAGTGAGAAATTGAGTGTCCCACAATTAATCTTCGGCGTGGTACTGGTAACCGGCTCAGCGATGGCGATTTTAGCCAAAAAAGACGATGCAACAACATCAACCTGACACGCTTGCCACATTTAATCGAAATTGCCGTAGTATTCGGGCTTGCCATCGTCACTGTCGTATCGGTCCGCCTCGGCAACATCTGCGTTTATTCTGATTCGCTCAATATGCTCGGCTTTTTTGGTGTTACTATCCACCGTAACTAATATGCCGTTCATTTTCACATCTCCGGTGGCGACCTCAAAAGGCACGGGCATCCGCGTCCTGAACGATTTGAGCACGCTTTCGGTAACTCTTCCAATCACCGAATCGTGTGAGCCGGTCATACCGATATCTGTAATATATGCTGTCCCCTTGGGCATTATTTTCTCGTCGGCTGTCGGAACGTGGGTATGAGTCCCAAATACGCAGCTCACACGCCCGTCCAGATGATAACCCATCGCCACTTTTTCGCTTGTGGCCTCGGCGTGAAAATCGATAAATATAATCTCCGCCTGCTGCTGCACTTTGGGCAGCAATTTATCGATGGCGTTATAGGGACAATCGGCGGGTTTCATAAACAGCCGGCCGATAAGAGGAATCGCGGCGACTACCGGGCCTTTGCCCGTCTTGTATATCGCCACGCTCCTGCCCGCCGCCTGCTCCGACCAGTTGACGGGTTTGGCGATATTTTCCTGCGTCTCAAGAGTCGTAACTATCTCTTTTTTGCGATAGGTGTGGTCACCCAGCGTGATTAAGTTCACGCCATAGCGTAAAAGCTTGTCATATATCTGCGGCGTAAGGCCTGAGCCGCCCGCGGCGTTCTCAGCGTTGGCTATCACGCAGTCAATCTCACGCTCGGTAACAAGCTGCTTGAGCTTGTCCGCCAGAATACGCCTGCCGGGCCTGCCCACTATGTCACCGATACATAATATGTTCAGTTTCATAAATCTATACGCTATACGCTGTTATCTTGCGTATTCGATGCAGCGAAGCTCTCGTAGCAGCGTTACCTGTATTTCGCCCGGATAGGTCATTTCGGCCTCGACCTTTTTGGCGATGTCGCGGGCAACTTTTGCCGCCGACTCATCCGGAACTTTTTCCGCGTTAACAATTACACGAATCTCCCGGCCTGCCTGAATCGCGTATGAGTTCTCGACGCCGGGGAAGCTGTTGGCAATTTCTTCGAGTTTCTCAAGCCGTTTGATGTACCTTTCAAGTGTTTCTCTTCTGGCGCCTGGCCGCGAAGCGCTGATGGCATCTGCGGCGGAAACCAAAGGAGTATATGGGTTATCCGGCGGAATGTCACCGTGATGGCCCTCTACGGCATTTAGTATCGTCTGCGGCTCATTGAATCTCCGCAGGAAATTCGCCCCGATAACAGGGTGACTGCCTTCAATATCGTGGTCGAGCGCCTTGCCTATATCGTGGAGAAGCCCCGCCCTGCGGGCAATCGAGCCGTCCAGGCCAAGCTCATCGGCCATAACCTGCGCCAAAAACGCGACTTCGACGCTGTGACGAAGCACGCTTTGGCCATAGCTTGTCCGGTAATTCAAAGCGCCGATGGTGCTAAGAACGCGGTTACTCAGGCCGCGAATGTTTGTCTCAACCGCCGCGTCTTTGCCTAACTGCAGGACCTTGGCGTTGATTTCCTTTTTCACCACCGCAACAAGCTCCTCTATACGCGACGGGTGAATTCGCCCGTCCTGAATCAGTCGTTCCATCGAAAGGCGGGCGACCTCGCGCCTGACCGGGTCAAAGCCGCTTACAATAATCGTCCCCGGCGTATCATCCACAATAACATCCACGCCCGTTGCCTTTTCGAACGCCCTTATGTTGCGTCCTTCTCTTCCTATGATTCGGCCCTTCATATCGTCGTTGGGAATCTCAACCGTCGAAACCGTCGCCTCACAGGTTTGCTCAGCGACATATCTCTGAATCGCCGTGGTGATAATCTCCCTGCTTTTTTCGCCCGCGATTTCAGCGGCCTCTTCGACCTTGCGCTGAATCAGGGCGGACATCTCAAGCTCGCACTCATCCTCCAGCCGTTTGAGAAGCATTTCCCTCGCATCCTCGACGCTCATATTCGTCATTTTCAAAAGCTGGTTTTTCTGCTGAGCAACAACCGCCGTGAGCTGCTTGTCTTTCAGGTCGATAGTACTAATCCGGCGTTCGACTTCCTTGTTCTGCTCCTCAATGGCCTTTTCCTTCTGGTGAATTTGCTCAACCTGTTTATCCAGGACATCTTCTCGCTTGGTGAGTCGAAGTTCCGTTTCGCGCAGCTCCGCGCGAACCTGGTTGGCTTCGACGGTGAACTGTTCTTTTTTCTTGATTGTTTCAGCCGCCGCCTCAATCTGTGCGGACCTGATTATATTCTCTGCTTCCTTCTTTGCGCCGTCCAACTGCCGCTCAATGTCTTCGTGGAAGGTCATGGTCTTGGCCTTGTTGATGAACCAGACCGCAATCCAGGTTACCGAAACACCCACCAAAATACCGGCAATTACGGCGAAGATAGCGGAGACATCCATTTGCATCAGAATCGTATCCATATCTTTTGCCTTCCTGTACAATGTTAGAAAATCAGTTAATAAAATCTGAATCGAGGGACAAAAGGCAGGCCAGCTATCGACCCGACCAATCGGTCAGCGTCCGAGAAATGCGACTATGGAGAATACACTTTCGCTTCAGCGAAAAAACGCTAAAAATCAAATATCAAAGCCACTTCGCAAAATATTACACCCGCACTCGCGCCACAATTCACTTTTCGCGGCGCGGTTATTGTGATTTTTGATATGTCTTACTGATTTTCGCATTCTGAATTTCAATATACGCTTGGGCGAAACGTCAAATTTCTGCTAATTCTCCACGCTATTTCTGCTTTACCCTGATATTAATCGGGGCTGAATGTAGCTTAACTGCCTCTTTGCCACCCTGTTAAAATCATCATTGGTTGCCTATATATATTATACAGGGCGAACCTCTTTCAGGTTCTCGCTCGTGCTGCTTTATCATCTTCCCTCTGTCCGCCACGACCGCCGTGACAGGCCACAGGGGAGCGATGCTGCTCTACACAGTAGCATCGGCAAACACACGCAGATGATAAACTGTTTTTGATAATTGGTCAACAAAAAACCTCCCACAAAAGCCCCACTGAGGCAGAATTTTACATATTTTTCAGAGTTGGCTGCCGCGTTAGGACCGTAAATATTCGAATTTTGAGGTTAAATCTGCCTATAGCCCGGCTTTTATGCTAAAATCAGGAGATGAACAGTAAAAAACATGATTTCAGACCTGCCGGCCTATATGTCCATATCCCGTTTTGCCAGACCAAATGCCGGTATTGCGGTTTCTACTCCGAACCCATAAAAAACCACGCCCCTCAACGCCTCATTTCCGCACTAATCGCCGAATTTACCGAAAAAAGGGGTCAGGAGCCGTTTTTTCAAACGATTTATATAGGCGGGGGAAGCCCAAGTTGCCTGCCGGCAAAACAATTGTTCAGGTTAATTGGCGAAATTACAAGCCGATGCCCAAAACCCGAAGAATTCACAATCGAGGTCAACCCCGGCCAAGTCAACAAAGACATATTGAGCCAATTACACGCCGCGGGTGTTACTCGCATTTCAATCGGGGCACAATCCTTCGCTTCCGAAGAGCTAACCTTTCTCGGCAGAAAACATTCGGTCGCCGATATAGGCCGGGCGGTGCGGTCGGCAAAAGGGGTGGGCTTCGATAATATCGGGATTGATTTGATTTTCGCCATCCCCCACTCGACATTGAAATCGTGGAAACACAGTTTACACTCGGCGATTGATTTAGGCGTCCGGCATATCTCCGCTTACGCCCTTACATACGAAGAAAAAACGCCTCTGCAAAAAGCGGTTGAAACGGGCGAAGTTGCGCCGGTGGATGAGGAAACCGACAGGCAGATGTATGAGATGACCATCGACGAGCTTGAAAAGGCCGGCTTCAAGCAGTATGAAATCTCGAACTTCGCAAAGCCGGGTTTCGAGTGCAGACACAATCTAAATTACTGGGCGAACAATCCCTACCTCGGCATAGGCCCCGCAGCCGGGTCATACTGGCAGGGCAGCCGCACATTAAACATCGCCGACATAAAAAAATATATCGAGGCGATTGAGAAGGGAAAAAATGTAACCGCGGAAAGTGAAACTCCTGATAATATACAGGTTGCCTGTGAAACCGCCGTACTGAACCTTCGCAGACGATGCGGAATAATCCTCGATGAATTCAAAAAACAAACCGGCTTCGATGCAATGGAACTCTTCGCAGAGCCAATCGGCAGATATAAAAAACTTGGCCTGATTCGAACGACAAGCAAACGATTATGCCTGACACGAAAGGCATTGCCAATCGCCGATTCGGTCCTGTGCGATTTTTCAACTACCTGATAGGGGTGTCTTTTTCTGCCCGCCTATGCTATACTTGGTCAACTTATGAGTACGGAGCTAATACGAAATTTTTCAATAATTGCGCATATCGACCACGGCAAAAGCACGCTGGCCGACCGCATAATGGAAATCACCGGCGCGGTGAGCGACCGCGAGAAGAAGGACCAGCTTCTTGACGATATGGATATCGAGCGCGAGCGAGGCATTACTATCAAGGCCTCCGCGGTAACGATGAATTACGAGCACGGCGGAAAAACCTATATGCTCAATCTCATCGACACACCGGGCCACGTCGATTTTCATTACGAGGTCTCGCGTGCCCTTACCGCCTGCGAAGGCGCTCTTTTGGTTGTTGACGCAACGCAGGGCGTTCAGGCACAGACGGTCGCCAACGCGTATTTAGCGACCGAGGCCGGCGCGGAGATTATCGGCGTAATAAACAAAGTTGACCTGCCCTCGGCGCAGCCCGATATAACCGCGGAAGAAATTGAGCACATCCTGGGAATCAGAAAACAGGATTGTTTCCACATCAGCGCAAAAACCGGCATGGGCGTCCACGAGCTGCTCGACGCAGTAGTAACATTGCTTCCTCCTCCGCCGGATAATAGTGATAAGCCGACAGCCGCACTTGTCTTCGACAGCGAATGTGACGATTATCGCGGCGTTATTTGCTATGTCAGGGTCTTTGCCGGTGAGCTTAACGTCAAACAGAAAATCAGGTTTATGGGTACAGGCAGAACGCACCTCATCACGGAGCTTGGAAAGTTCACGCCTAAGATGTCCCCAGTTGAGCGGCTAAGCGCCGGCGAGGTGGGCTACGTCATCGCCAACGTCCGCCAGTTGTCCGATATCACCATAGGCGACACGATTACCGACGACGCAAGCCCGACCGAAAAACCCCTGCCCGGCTATGTACCCCCGATGCAAATGGTCTTCTCGGATTTTTACCCCGGCAACAATACAGATTATCCAAACCTGCGTTTGGCCTTCGACAAGCTTGCGCTCAACGACGCGAGCTTTTCATTCATACCGCAAAATTCCCCCGCGCTTGGCTTCGGCTTCCGATGCGGATTCCTGGGCCTGCTGCATATGGAAATCGTCCAGGAACGCTTAGAACGCGAAAACGATATCGACGTCGTTCAGACCGCCCCGACCGTCAGCTATGAAGTCCTCACAACCGATGGCCGGACGCTGAAAATCGATTCGCCCGCAGACCTGCCCGACGTAACCCAGATAGAGGAATTGCGCGAGCCCTATGTTCGCCTGGAAATCATCACCACCACCGACACAATCGGCGGAATTATGCAATTGTCCGAAAGCAGGCGATGCAAACTGATTAAAACGGATTACCTCAGCCAGAACCGCGTGATGATGCAATACAAGGCGCCGTTAGCCGAAATCGTTTACGATTTCTACGATTTACTCAAGGGCATTTCCCACGGCTATGCGACGATGGATTATGAATTCATCGGTTTTGAGGTCGGCGACCTAGTTAAAATCAATATCTTAGTCAACAAAATCCCCGTCGATGCCCTTTCGCTGATTGTGCATCGAAGCGTCGCGGAAAACAGGGGACGTAAAATGCTTGTTCGCCTGCGCAAGGCCATACCGCGTCACCAGTTCGAGATTCCGCTTCAGGTCGCCATAGGCGGAAAAATCATTGCCAGAGAATCAATCAAGCCGTTCAGAAAAGACGTTACCGCCAAACTCTACGGCGGCGACGTTACCAGAAAAATGAAGGTGCTCAAGAGACAAAGGGAAGGCAAGAAGCGCATGAAGAATATCGGCGCCGTCCAAATCCCCCAGGATGCCTTTATGAGCATCCTCGACAGCTCCGATTAACCGCTTACAGAACCAAAATCTTTTACCACTCAAACCGCTTAACCGATTGCAAACCGGTCGTCCCGATTTTAACCTGAATATAGTGCCATATTAGCGGAAAATGGCCTAAAAGGCAACGCTTTGCCTGTGTTTTCCTTGAATGTCCGGCTGTAAAGGGTATAATGAAAATCACCTTTGGCTGGGGGCAAAAGGCAAAGAAGGAAATGAGAATGAGGCATAGCAGAAGAGGTATTTTAAACAATTCCACAAAGCAGAATAGGTGCGAGCAGGGCGCTCCAAAATAATAAACCCACTTCTGAAAGGAGAAAAAATGAAAAGGCTCATAGTAGTTTTGATGGTTCTGTCGACGGCCTCGATGGCCAATGCAGCATTGCAGATTACTGTCAGTGATGCTGCGACCTCGGCAACCACAATTACTAGTACCGGTACGCTTTCACTGGGTATCGAAGTAGGTTCTACCATTATATCGGGTGGTCCTTGGCCTAGTGATGGTGATAACTTCTACTGGGCATTAGTTGGTCAGACCTCGCTTGGCACGATTAACTATACCAGTGGCATAGTTTCTCCTGGTGTTGCTTCGGAAACCGGTCTGATGGTTTCCGAAGGATTTCCTGCTTCTCAAATGGATCTCCCGCTTGTTCCAGGTCTTGACGGCACCGTCGGGGGCATAACCCTGTTTGTATTGCCCTCGATAGCTGCTGGCACGCAAATATTTGACGACATCGTTTATACTGCTACTGCGGCTGGTACTCAGACATTGCGGCTCTATGAGACCGATGGCGTAAATATGTACCTTGATAGCACCGTGACTGTTAACCAGACGGGGCCAGCGCCGTCGCCGACGATAACTGTGCCGAATATTGTGGGTATGACAGCGGCGGCAGCAAACATGGCGATTGTTGACGCCAATCTTGTGGTTGGCACCGTAACCACAGCATATAGCAATACTGTGGCGGCTGGAAATGTTATCAGTCAAAATCCTGCTGCCAGTACAGTGGTTGCGACTGGTTCGGCAGTAAGCTACGTAGAGTCTTTGGGCAGGCCGATTGTGCCGAATGTTGTGGGTATGACAGCGGCTGATGCGAATGCCGCTATCACATCTGTCGGTCTGAAGCCCGTAAATGGCGGCAATGAATACAGCAAAACTGTGGCAGCAGGTTTGGTTAGCAGTCAGATTCCGGCTGGCAGTACAGCGGTTAACATTGGCTCGACGGTAATCTACAAAGTGTCTTCTTTGGGCAAGCCGACAGTACCCAATGTCGTGGGTATGACAGCAAGCGATGCAAATACGGCGATTGTTGATGCCAATCTTGTTGTTGGCACCGTAACTACCAAATACAGCAATACTGTGGATGCAGGTAAGGTTATCAGGCAGAGTCCGGCTGCCGGCAAGGCGGTTGCGATTGGTTCGAAGGTGAAATACGTAATATCTCTGGGCAAGAAGCCGATTGTGCCGAATGTTGTGGGTATGACAGCAAGCGATGCAAATACGGCGATTGTTGACGCCAATCTTGTTGTTGGCGCCGTAACTACCAAGTACAGCAATACTGTGGATGCAGGTAAGGTTACCAGGCAGAGTCCGGCTGCCGGCAGGGCGGTTGCGATTGGTTCGAAGGTGAAATATGTAAGTTCTCTGGGCAAAAAATAATATTGTGGCAAGCAGCAATACCCAACTTTTGGGACATCAGGTTTAGGAGGGAAAGCGTAGGCCCTTGGCTTGGCGGTTTTCAACCAACTGGTAGTCCTGAACCTGCTAGTAATTGGCAATGGGTAACAGGAGAACCTTTTACATATACTTGCTATGCGGAATTTAAACCAAAGTAATGCTTTTGAGATAGAGAACTTCCTATCTTTCTATAACCATACACCAAACTCAATGGCTTCAACTTGGAATGATATTCCTAATTATGGACCGCCACATGCACCAGTAGGTTATGTTATAGAATACGTTCCCGAACCGGCCACGCTTTTGCTGCTCGGCCTCGGTGCGGTGATTTTAAGAAAAAGGGTTTGATTAGCGTTAGAGATTTGCCTGAGCGTATTTGACGGCATTATTGAAAATGGTTATGCCGTCCCCATCCTTCGTTTCTCGTTTCTTATCTCTCGTCCATCGCGGATGCTGAGTGAATCTAACGTGTCTTTCAGGGTGAGGCATAAGGCCGAGGACTCGCCCGGTAGAATCGGTTAGCCCGGCAATTGATTCAAAAGAGCCGTTTGGATTGACGGGGTATCCGCCCTCGCTGCCATTTTCATCGACGTATTTGAAAGCGATGAAACCATCCACTTTGAGCTTTTCGAGAGTTTGCTGGTCCTTGGTAACAATCTTGCCTTCGCCGTGGGCAACGGGAAGGTAAATTTGCCTGCCCTTTTCGATAAATACGCACCTGTCGGTTACAGGAGCAAGATATACCCACCTGTCTTCGTATTTGTTGCTGTCGTTATAGGTAATGGTGATAGATTGTTGTGCCTGTCCGTCGCCGGGTAAAATGCCGGCTTTTACGAGGACCTGGAAGCCGTTGCAGATACCGAGGACTAATTTGCCCGCGTCTATGAATTTCCGCACCTGCTCGTAGAGGTGATGTTTTATCTGGTTGGCTAAGATTTTGCCCGCCGCGACGTCGTCGCCATAGCTGAACCCGCCGGGGACAACGAGTATCTGGTAGCCATCGAGCAATGATTTGTCCTCGATGATTCTGTTTATGTGAACGCGGTCCGCTGTTGCGCCGGCCAATTCGAAGGCGTTCTGCGTCTCAAGGTCGCAGTTAATCCCCGCCGCCCGTAATACGATTGCTTTAACGTTGTTCATACCAAACCCCGGTTGAATTTAGAATTAAGAAATTAGAAACAAGAATCACGCTGAACAATTCTAAATTCTTCATTCGTAATTCTAAATTTTTTCGCACTGTATTTTCGCGAGCTGCTCCATAAGCGAATACCGGTGCGCCGCGTCGCCATTTGCCAGTTTCATCAGCCGTTCCGCCGCCTCAGGTTTCGATTTCAGCAGCGATTTATAACGGTTCTCGTTATAAGCATACTCGTCGAACCTGATTGTCGGCGCCTTCGAATCAAGCTGCAGCGGGTTTTTGCCCTGTGCTTTCAGACGCGGGTCAAACCTGAACAGCGGCCAGTGCCCGCAGGCCACCGCTTTTTTCTGCTCCTCGTAACCCATCGTCATATCGATGCCGTGATTGATGCACTGGGCATAAGCGACTATCAACGACGGGCCCGGATATGCTTCGGCCTCGATGAATGCCTTTACCGCCTGATTTGTGTTGGCACCCAACGCGACCTTGGCAACGTAGATATTGCCGTAGGTCATCGCGAGCAGGCCCATATCTTTCTTCGGCCCCGGCTTTCCGCCCGCGGCAAATTTCGCAACCGCCCCCCTTGGGGTCGATTTCGACATCTGACCGCCCGTATTCGAGTAAACCTCGGTATCGAGAACCAGTATGTTTATATCCGCGCCGTTCGCCAGCACGTGGTCGAGCCCGCCGTAACCGATATCATAAGCCCAGCCGTCCCCGCCGACCGCCCACACCGATTTGCGAACAAGATAATCCGCCAGCGTCAACAATCGTTTGCATTCGGCACAATTGCTTTTCTTGCACAGCTCTTTTAGTTTCGCCACCCGGCCTCGCTGCGTCTCAATCGCGTCCTGCGATGGGTCATTGGCAGCCACAGCGGCGATTATTTCGCCTGCAAATACCGCATCGATACAGCCCTTCTTGGCGACCGCATCGACCAGCTCGACCGCCTGTTGTTTGAATTTTTCAACCGTCAGCCGCATACCGAGTGAGAACTCGGCGTTGTCCTCGAACAAGCTGTTGCTCCAAATCGGGCCGCGACCGTCTTCACGCGTCGTGTATGGCGTCGTCGGAAGGTTGCCTCCGTAAATCGACGAGCAGCCCGTCGCGTTGCCTATCATCGCCCTGTCGCCGAACAACTGCGATAAAAGTTTCACATAAGGCGTCTCGCCGCAGCCCGCGCACGCGCCCGAATATTCAAACAAAGGCATAATTAACTGGCTGCCCTTGACGCTTTCGCGTTTGAACAGTTTCGAATCGGTATTCGGTATCGACAGGAAATATTTATAGTTTTCCCTTTCCTGCACACGCAGCGGCTCCTGCAAAGTCATATTAATCGCCTTGCGTCCCGTTGGCTGTTTATTCGCGTCCTTTTCCTGCACCGGGCACATCTGCACGCACGCCCCGCATCCCGTGCAATCCTCAGCGGCCACCTGAACAGTCGCTGACAGGCCCGCTAATTCCTTGCCTTTCGCCTCCGCACTCTTGAATGCTTTCGGCGCCTTGTCGAGATACTTCTTGTCGTAGGCCTTCAGCCGAATCGTCCCGTGCGGGCAAACCAGCGAGCATGTCCCGCACTGAATACAAAGCGACGGCTCCCACGCCGGTATATCGACCGCGATATTGCGTTTCTCGAATTTCGTTGTCCCGCTCGGCCATTTGCCGTCATTCGGCAGTTTGCTGATGGGCAGCTTGTCCCCTCGCAGCGCCATAATCTCCGCGGTTACTTCCTGCACAAACTTCGGCGCATCCTTCGACACAACCGGCGGCTTGGTCGTTTTGCTCGTAACCTTGCCCGGCACCTTGACCTCAAAGACCTTCGCCAATGCACCGTCAACCGCTGCGTTATTCATCGCGACGATTCTTTCGCCCTTCTTGCCGTAGCTCTTCTGTATCGCCGCCTTGATTGCCTCAATCGCTTTCTCAATCGGTATGATGTTGCTGATTTTGAAGAACGCCACCTGCATAATCGTATTGATTCTCGCGCCAAGACCGATTTCCTTGGCGAGCGATATCGCGTCGATAACGTAGAATTTCAGTTTCTTGTCGATTATCTGCTTTTGCACTTCCTGAGGCAGCGTGTCCCAAACCTTGTCCGCCGGGTACATACTCGTCATCAAAAACGTCGCCCCGTCTTTGGCGGTCGAGAGCATATCGTATTTTTCTAAGAAGCTTGGGTTGTGGCACGCGACGAAATCCGCCTTGGTAATCAGGTATGGCCTGCGAATCGTCTTTTTGCCGAACCGCAGATGCGATATCGTAATCGCGCCCGCCTTCTTCGAATCGTAAACGAAATAACCCTGCGCGTTGTTGTCAGTTTTTTGCCCGATAATCTGTATCGAGTTGTGGTTCGCGCCGACCGTGCCGTCAGAACCCAGCCCGTAGAACATCGCCGTATAAATCCCCTCCGCCGGCAGCACAAACGACTCATCGAAATCCAAGCTCGTATTCGAAACGTCGTCGATAATGCCCACGGTAAAACCATTCTTCGGCTCTTTCGCGTCGAGATTATCGAACACCGCCTTGACCATCGCGGGCGTAAATTCCTTCGAGCCAAGCCCGTATCTGCCGCCCACAATCACCGGGTAATCTTTGAAGGGGCTTTGCTTTCTGCCCATCGCCTCGCCGACCGCCGTGCGAATATCCATATATAACGGCTCGCCCAGCGCGCCCGGCTCCTTTGTCCTGTCCAATACCGCAATTTTCTTCACGGTCTTTGGTAATGCATTGATGAAATCCTGTACGCTGAAAGGCCTGAAAAGCCGTACTTTTAATACGCCAATTTTCTGACCCTTTGAATTAAGATACTCAACCGTCTCATGCGCCGTATCCGCGCCCGAACCCATAATTATGATGACCTTCTCGGCATCAGCCGCCCCGACATAATCGAACAAATGATACTGCCGTCCGACAATTTTGGCGAACTTATCCATCGCCTTCTGCACAATCGCCGGCGTCGCCGTATAAAAATTATTCGCCGCCTCCCTGCCCTGGAAATACACATCCGGGTTCTGCGCCGTTCCCGCAATCATCGGCCTGTCAGGCGACAACGCCCTCGCCTTCACCGCCGCAACCAGCTCATCCGGAATCATCGCCCGCATATCATCATAGCTCAGCTCTTCGACCTTCTGAATCTCATGGCTCGTGCGGAACCCGTCGAAGAAATGCAAAAACGGCACTCGGCTTTCAAGCGTCGCCGCCTGAGTTATCAACGCAAAATCCATTACCTCCTGCACAGAGGCGCTGCAAAGCATCCCCCATCCCGTCTGCCTGCACGCCATCACGTCCGCCTGGTCGCCGAATATCGACAACGCATGCGCCGCCAGCGACCTCGCCGTTATATGAAACACTGTGGGCAGCAATTCGCCCGCGATTTTATACATATCCGGTATCATCAGCAGAAGGCCCTGCGACGCCGTAAAGGTCGTCGTCAGCGCCCCTGCCGTCAGAGCGCCGTGAACCGCCCCTGCCGCTCCGCCTTCCGACTGCATTTCCGTTACCGACGGAATCGTGCCCCATATATTGCGTTCGCTCCGGGCTGTTTTATCATCCGAAATCTCGCCCATCGGCGAACTCGGCGTTATCGGATATATCGCTATTACTTCATTCGTCGCGTGCGCCACATGCGCCGCCGCCGTATTCCCGTCTATCGTTACCATGCGTCTTGCCGTTGCCATAATTGCCTAACCTCTCAAAAAGATTATCATTATTGCGAGAAAAACCCCTTTTTTGCCGCTGAGAAGGCCAATAACACAGAAAAACCAAAAATTTATCTCTGCGTGCCTCGCGGTCTCTGCGGTAAAACGGATATTTATACAACAATTGATGCCGCGAGTCAATACGCACTTGTATCGTTCTGGAAATGCCCCTCCGCATCCCAAAATCGGCAATCGAAAATCGAAAATTGCTTACCCCCCAATTCTACCCAAACCAAAACTTTTTTCAACGGCAAATTCTTACTATCCCCATGGTGTTGGTATTTTAATGGCTACGACCAGATGAAGGGTATATCACAGAATTTGCGAAATATTTTTGACATTATCATTTCATGATTTGCCTTAAAACATTCTGTAATATCTTGTCTTTGTCATCGTCCATATTCACAACATAAGACGCATGCTTGATTAATGCTGGCATTCCAAATTTATCAAGCGAATCATCATGCTCTGATAACTTCTGTGACCGTACACCTGCGTCAAGGTCTCTCACTTTGTATCTTGAAACTCGTAACTTGTATGAAGCGTGTACATACCATATAGCGACATTGCTTTCTGGAAACATCTCTGATACGACCTCATAATCCTTGTAAGTCTTGAAGCTATCGATGAATACAAAACGCCCGCTGGACTCCACGTATTTTCTTAGAGAATCCTCAAGGAAATACATGAGGGAGGAACCTTTTCCATAGCGTTCAATAACATCGAAAGATACTTGGTTTGCATCATTGTCACCCGTTGGGACTGAATTTGTGTCAAATACATCGTATCCATTCTTAACTAACAATTGTCGCAGCACCGATTTGCCGGAACAACGATATCCAGATAGTCCTATGATTTGCTTTTTCATATCAACACAGACTCATATTTCAACGGGTGATATAATGCCTGTATATGACTTACAGGTTCCAAAGTACTCAATGATGCGGCGGTAGTATTCAAGTGACTCTTCTACAGACTTGTCGCCAAGTTTCTTAGCGGTTTCGGTGAAAAATAGGGATCCTCTTTTGTCCTTTGCGGACTTCACAATATTACTGAATAGGTTGATCGAATCTACGATGGTCTGTTCTGACAAAATAGACTTTCCTAGCCATCGCAATATGCCATAGCCACCAACAATTTCTAGTGTGTCAGCGTCAAAAATAACCTCTTCTTCTTTGTTCTTTCTGGTTTCATAAGGAGGAATGTGATGAGATGTTATAACCTGCAATATTCTGTCTGTTTTGTCGCTCGGATAACCATTGCTTTTCAAGTACATCTTTGCAAGGTATGCAGATTTATCTACATGCCGGGGAAATCCTGTGTCTATCGTCATGCCTATGTCATGCATTAAGACCGCAGGCAACAATATCTCCATATCTGCGTTTTCCTCTTCTCCAATATAATATGCAAAACGGTAGACTCTCAAAGTGTGCTCGTAATATGATCGTTGTGTCGATTCTGCAAATATGTATTCTACAAACCTGCGAACGTCATCTATCTTTTTTACGCTCAATGTTTATTCCTTTCATAATTCAAGTGGTTGCTTTGGTTAAATCATCGAACTTTGTGTAGTAATAATCAACAATAGGCCCAAATCCCTCTGGTAAACGCATGGCTGATGACATAGAATAGTTCAACTGTTCGTATACCTCAACAAAGCTGGCAAGTCTCTGGTCAATAATTGAGGGTCTATAAACGAACTCATCAAACATGGTTTCCTTCACTATCTTCAAAATTTTTCCGAGTTTTCCTGCTTGCATGGAGATGTTGCCTTGATCTATTTCACCATCCATGTATTTCAATGCAGTCAGGCAATCATTTGTTGTCACGCTACCCTGTAGGCAAAGCATAGACATTATTGAAAGTTCCAGTCTTGAGGAATCTCTACATGCAATGTTTGGACCAGCATCGCCAATATCAACAAACTTTACGTTGCTATCTGATACCAATATGTTTTTGCAGTGTAAATCGTTATGGCAATACCATGTACAGAGTGGCTCCTTGCTATGATTTTCACAGAACGATTCAACCAATGTCTTAGGTTCAGAGCACGTAACTTCTATTCTCAATGAATCGCGACAATAGATAGCGAAGTCAATGTAAGGGCTCGTGCCCCTGTACAAAACATTAATGCTACCTCGTGTTAACAGCGTTCTATAATCTTCTCGCTTTGACAACAGGATTCTATGAAGTTGACCATTTCTGTTATAGTTGATTTCATAAGCATTAACTTGATATTCAAAGCCATTTACTATATTGCAATGGTCCATCATTGACTGAAATGCCTCCTCGTTCTGACTTGCAGTCGATGTGAATGATCCCATCGGCAATTTTGTGAGTCGTATTTCGTAAGTCTAGAATATTTCGAGGGGGGAAATTGAGTGTATTGTTTTTATAGTAGTCCAATGTCGTAATATATTCAGGTTTTTCAATAGAACTCAATGCCTTTATCAGCGTTCGAATACCATGAGATAATTTCCTAAGTCTCACCTCTACAAGCAGGTCGCTGTCGTTAATGAGATCACCCAGAAATACATGCAAGTGTTTAAGCACATCATATGTTTGGTGGTTGGCATGCGTATACAACAACGCACCATGTGCTATATAAGGCTCACCGACAGGGACATATGCGAATACGTCAAATCCCGTACTCGATATTTTTTCGATGGTATTGTACTCCCGTCGAGCCTGCTCCTCTTCTTCATGTAACCTAAGAACGTACTGTATTACTGTTGAGTTGTCCGCGAAATACTTCAAAGAGTATACTCCGACACCACTATATCCCGGTAAGCCATTTACGGTTACTCTTGTTATCATTACGCCCTTAAATCTATTCCGTACGAATAGGCAGGTATTTAAAAGCAATAATTTGAACTCGCCATCATCGATCCAAGTTGGAGGCATGCAGTCCTCCATGTCTATTGTAGGCAAATCCATGCTTCCGGACAGTTCTTCTACACTCAAAAGTCTAACATGCAATCTTTTGTCCCATAGCCCTCTTAGATGATCCTTGTTGAAGGCATAGATGATATAGGGAATAGGGGGAGCCTCAGTTACGGATATTCCATAGTCTGCAAATTTGGATATTATGACTATGCTATCATCCTCATAAACTGTATCCAACTGATTATCGACGCCTTCAAGCATTTCCACCGCAAGCTTCACGCTCCTCGCCGCTCTCCATTCTTCCAGCACAATCCCCAATAGGACCAATGTGGAGACTATAAGTACTGCAATGTTTCCCGTATATTCAGGCTCTTTACTGTGTATGACTACATAAATAACCAGAGTAGCTATCATTGCAACTACATAAATCAAAACGATCAGATAGAGATAGAAAGAGTATTTATCAAGTAATGCTTTGCTCCAAAACGAGCTTTGTTGCATGTTCTCTTTCAATCTCGATTGACCTCTAGGTTTCTTGCTACGGTAATAGCTTTTTTCAAGTAAGTAAGTTTTTGCTTTCTTTTCTATCTCCACGCCCATTTTCCGACGAAGCTCAACAATGTGGTAGTCTTCTGCAATTCTTCCGAGCGAATCCTCCAGAAGAGCCAGCCTTTGAGCCTCTCGCGATAGATAATGAATCCTCATACATCGGGACCTGATCAGCAAACCGCTCCCTGCTAATATAGTACCTATAACTGCGAGCACTATGCTTACAACGCTTCCCATGAAGAGCGATAAAACCGAACATATGCACGCAAGAAAGTATGCGTAGTGCGAATATCCCATTCTCTTCTGGGCTGCCATTCTTGCAGCATTGGCAAGTAAGAGCAACTCTCGGTTTTGTCTTTTGTCCGGTGTACTAACTGCTATCATCTTGATAATCCATTTTGTGCATTTCTAATATATAACATAAGCATATCCTTGCCGTTTCTACTCATGAAGCTTGTTCCAGATTGGGTAAATCCTGACCTTTCCATTAATAAGCGTGCGATTCTGTTGTCTGATCTCAATGTCGAATAGATATTCGCGCGTGAGTACATCTTGCATAGTGTATTACAAATTCGGCTTGCAACAAATGCTCCTCGATGATTCTCTTTCACAAATACGTATCCCAATTCATAAGGATAGTCTTCATACTTGACGTCTGCACCTGCTTTTACAAAAGCATTATCGTTACTGGAGTCATGCGGCTTCTTCAATGCACCAGTCCCCACAACTAAATCATTTGCGATAGCGTATCCTATAATAATAGCATTATTAATTTTATCCCAAAGTGTTTTGTTGTCTACTTCTCCGCCATCTGAAATTAGTTGAACGATATCATGCAAATGATCCGTGGGGATTAGCGATGGTGATCTATATTCATATATTATTCTTTCTCCCATTCATCTTACCTTAAAAACAAACCTTTAGAATTACAACGATACCCTATTTATTTCCTCAGTCTACAAAGGCATATTCCAAATAGCCCTTCGACAAGCTCAGGGCAGGCAAAGCTGACGGCCAAAGGTGCGTTTTCTTCAATAATCTTTTCTTCCGGCCTTAAAGTAACAGTATATCCCCAAACTAAAATCGAAAACAAGCTTTTTCCCTTAAAAATCCGTGTTCACCCCGTGAGATGCCGTTTCGCTATCTCATGGGGTTAATCTGGGCAATCTTTGCCGCCTCCGGCGGACTATCGACTAACCACTAACGACTAACCTCTCTATTTTAACAATTAATTCCGCTAATATATCGAACTGAAAAAACGTGTACAAAATTGCACAAAATCTGTCACTTTTTGTATTTTTTTTGTCAAATCGTGCTCACTTTTGTCAATTTCGCGCATTTTTGGGTCACTTTTTGAACGTTTTTTGAAATGAAAAAATATTTTTCCTACCCTACGTTTCCCATCTTGCCCATCTTCGTTAATCTGGGCTAACTGTAACGTTTATCCGCTCATTTCTTCCCAAACTTTTTTGCGTTTTTGGTTGAATGATAAGCTTCCCCTTATACTAATTTTGAACTTTTACCCACCTTCAGCGAAATCTATGTCTTTGCTCGGCTTCAAACTAAAATCCATCCCTTAGGGATACCGCATTTTTGCCTTTTGCATTTTGATTTTTGATTTGAGGTTGAACTATCCGCTAAACGCTCTACGCTATCCGCTAATCATCCGTTATAATACGCGGGTGAAAAGAAAAGAACCGACAACCAGTGGTGAGCATAGTCGAACCATACTGACTGAAAGAATCGACCGCGAATTCCTGCCCTTTGTCCGCAGGCCCAGCAGATACATAGGCGGCGAAATCAATCAGATAAAAAAAGACCTCGCCGATTGTGGCTTAGCCATCGCGTTATGTTTTCCCGATACTTACGAGGTCGGGATGAGCTATACGGGAATGGCGGTAGTTTACGAGGTCCTCAACCGTATGCCCGCGGATTCGACAGGCTCACCGCAGGCCGTCGCCGCAGAGCGGGTTTTTGCGCCGTGGTTAGACGCCGAGCAAATCCTGCGAGAAAAGGGTATCCCGCTTTTCTCGCTCGAATCGAGGGCCGCCATCAAGGATTTCGACGTCATCGGCTTCAGTTTGACCAACGAATTGTGCTATACCAACGTGCTGAATATGCTGGATTTGGCGGGCTTGAACATTCGCAGTGAAAACCGAAGCGAAGCCGACCCGATTATTATCGCGGGCGGCGGTATGGCCAACTGCTGCGAGCCGATTGCGCCATTCATTGACCTGTTTGTTATCGGCGAGGCGGAAAATGCGGTCCCTGATTTGGCCCGATTGATTATCGACCTCAAAAAAGCCGGCGCATCGAAAAAAGATATATTGCTTGCCGCGGCGGAAAAATTCGACTGGGCATATGTTCCGTCGCTTTATAAATTCGAGTACGATGGCGAAAAAATTAAATCGCTTGCCGCTGTCAAAGAAAACCTGCCCACGCGATTCAAAAACGCAATTGTTGACGACCTCGATAACGCGCCGCTGCCTAAAAAACCAATTGTGCCGTTCGCCGAGGCGATTCATGAGCGGGTCAGTATTGAGATTATGCGGGGCTGCCCCGGCCGGTGCAGGTTTTGCCAGGCGAGCTTCTGCAGAAGGCCTATACGTTATCGCAGCATCGACAAAATCTTCGAGATAGCCAAAGCTGCTTACGAGGCGACGGGCTTCGATACAATCAGCTTATTGAGCTTATCTACCGCCGATTATCCCGATATCGAAAAGCTGATTGACCTGCTGCACAGTTATTTTACGGATAAATACGTGGGGCTGTCGCTGCCAAGTTTGCGGGTTGACCAGCAGTTGAAACTCCTTCCAACGCTTGCAAACGAGGTGCGAAAATCGGGCCTGACCATCGCGGTCGAGGCGGCATCCGAACGGCTGAGGCAAATCATCAATAAGCCGTTGAAAGACGAGGACCTTTTCGCTGCCGTCTCAGCCGCTTATCAGGCGGGCTGGCAGAAAATCAAATTGTACTTTATGACAGGCCTGCCCGGCGAGACCGAGGACGACATCAGGCAAATCGTTCATCTCGCGGACAAACTGGCAAAACTGCGCAGGAATTTCGACGGCAAAACCGCCTCGGTCAACGTCGCGGTGAGCTGGCTTGTCCCCAAGCCGCACACGCCCTTCGGCTGGCTCGCGCAGCAGCCGCGTGAGTATTTCGAAAACGCCAAAAACACAATCATCTCCGAGAAAAGAAAAATCAACGCCAAATATCTCCAGTTCAAATTCCACGAGATAGACCAGTCGATTCTCGAATCAGCCACCGGGCGAGGCGACAGGCGATTAGCAGATGTGATTGAATACGCCTGGCGCAACGGCGCAAAATTCGATTTGTGGAGCGAGACATTCAACCCGGCAATCTGGGATGATGCGTTTAAAAAATACGGTATGAATCTCGATGCCGCCGCACAAAAACAATTCTCAACCGAAGAAATCCTGCCTTGGGAACATCTTGGCGGCCCGGAAAAAGATTACCTGCTGAAGCACCTTGCTGAAACGACAAAACAAATCCCGCAAGCCGCGGGGCAATGACGCGATTATCACTTTTTCACGTTCATGCCGCCGGGCAGTTGCAGACCGCTTGGCGCGGCACTTTCTTTGAACCTGACTATGATTTTGGCCACTTCCTGCGGGTCGTCGCTCATTGAAAACACGTTCAAATCCTTTGGTTCTATGCATCCTTCCCGCTGCATCCTGTCGCGTATCCAGTCGATGAGGCCTTTCCAGTAATCCCTGCCCATAAGTATGACGGGGAAAGACGCCTGACGAAGGGTCTGAATCAGCACAAGGGCCTCGCTGAACTCATCCAGTGTGCCGTAGCCGCCCGGAAAAACAACAAAGCCGTGGGCGTATTTGAGAAACATAACCTTGCGAACGAAAAAGTATCGGAACTTCATTGAGATATTCTGATACTCATTCGGTATCTGCTCTTTTGGAATCTCGATATTGAGCCCGACGCTTTTGCCGCCCGCGGCAGCCGCGCCTTTGTTGGCCGCCTCCATAATTCCGCCGCCACCGCCGGTGATGACGGTAAAACCTTCCTTCGCTATCTCGTAGGCGGTTTGCTGGGCAAGCTTGTAATAACGGTGGTCCGGGGCCAACCTCGCGGAGCCGAAAATCGATACCGCCGGGCCGACGGTTGACAATTCCTGAAAACCTTCGACGAATTCGGAGAGTATCCTGAATATCCGCCACAAATCCTCAACCGGCTGACTTGTTACATTTGCCATCACGTGAAGATCTCCTTCAAAATCGTTTTTCGTATATCGGTTATGCTGCCCCGGTTTCACCACAGGGCCGGGTTGTTCGCCGAAGGACAATACTTCGATATCGCACAATTCGGGCAATCCGGCTTTCTTGCCTGGCAGGTATTTCGCCCGTGTAAAATAACCGTGTGACTGAATATCGTCCAGTCCTTCTTAGGAATTATTTCGGCCAAATCAAACTCAAGCTTAACGGGGTCGCTGTTTTGCGATAATTGCAGTCGGCGACTAAGCCGTATGACATGGGTGTCGCACATTATCGCCGGCTGACCAAAGGCATTTGCCAAAACACAATTGGCGGTTTTTCTGCCCACACCGGGCAGCGTTACGAGCTCATCCATCGTATCCGGCACACGGCCGGCAAACTTCTCGATTATCGTCCGGCAGGCACCCTGGATACCGATTGCCTTATTATGGTAAAAGCCGGCGCTTCGTATATCATTTTCGATTGTTTCGAGCTTTGCTTTGGCCCAATCCTGCGTGGATTTATATTTTGCGAATAAGGCAGGCGTAATCATATTCACCCGCTTGTCGGTGCACTGGGCCGAGAGTATCGTGGCTATGAGTAATTCGAGCGGATTGCCGAATCGTAATGCTACCGATGCGCCGGGGTAACACTTTTGGAGAATGGGCAGTATTTTGCCGACGCGCCGGGCGGCTTCTTTTTTATCAACCGTAAAACTTGTGGCTGTTTTTTTTGCCATAGGGGGATTATTGATTCTTTAATTGCTCAAGGGCAGATTTTAGCTCATAGCCGAATGACAGACCTCGCCAGCGTCTCTCATCCTGTCCCGGCACAAGTAATATGCTCACCGGCACACCGGGTTCATTGTAGATTTCTTTCAGGGCAATCGTCGCCGGATAATCGCTGACGGTAGTATCGGCCTTAATCGCAAGGATGCTTTTTTGCTTTATCAAATCCGCGATATCCTTGCGGGCGTAAACTTTTTTATCGACAACCGCACAGCTCAGACACCAGTCGGCGGTAAAATCCATAAGCACGGGTTTATTCGCGTCCTGTGCCTGTTTTATCACAGCCGAATCATATTTTTGCCAGTTAATAAGCAACGGCTTAGGTGCGGGTAAAAACATAACGCCCGCGGCAACCGCCAGCGCAACCGCTATTATCCTGACAGCCCATCTTCGCAAGGCGGGCGCAGCGAAACTGACCCAGCCGCCCCACATCCAGACGCAGAACCCGAGGGCCACCGCGAAATACAGGACATTAACACGCCTGTCAACAGGAAGAGCGGCTATAAGTTTGACCGCAATGACAAGAAGCACAAAGCCGATGGTCTGCTTGAATAATTCCATCCAACGGCCCGGTCTCGGCGTTCTGCTCAATAACGCAGGCATTGCGGTTAATATCGCGAAGGGCGTCGCCATACCGATTCCGATTACCATTATCGCCACCGTCGCAAGCCCCAGTGGCTGTGCCTGTGCCCAGGCGAACGCCGCCGCCAATATCGCGAAACTGCACGGCGTGCTGAGTATCGCTGCCAGAAAACCCATCCCTACCGCGCCGCCGAATCCTTTGCCTGAGCCGCTTTTGCCTGATATTGACGAGGGGACGGTAATTGTAAAAAGGCCGAACATAAATAACGCCAGCACCACCATAAGCATCGCCATCCCCGCGACAAACGCAGGGTTGCGGAACTGGTCGCCCCACTGAAGTGTGGTGTTGTAAACGAGTTTCAAAATGATATTAGCGCCGGCTAAGCACGCGAAGAAAAGCAGAACGCCCGTGCAGAACGCAAGTCCCATTACAATCGACTTGCTCTTGCCCTGTTTTGCCTGCTCGACAAGCCGCATCACGATTATCGGCAATACAGGCCAGACACAGGGCATAATGTTCAGCGAAAGCCCTGCGACAAACGCCAGCACAAGCGCCGCCCAAATAGAATAGTCCGCCCATTGGCCCGTTAAAGCAGGTGATTTCTGTGGTTCGGGAAGGGTGAATTTCGGCTGAGCAGATACATCCCCTGGCTTGATTTTTACTTCAACCTTTACGCTGCCGAAATCAGGAACGCTGCATCGAGTGTTCGAGCAGACCGCTCCGACAATACCAATACTAACAACGACCGTCTTCTCGCCTGACGATGCCGCCACGGTAAACGGCAGATACACAGCGAAGTCGCCGCCGATTACGTCTATCTTTTTACCAAGCGCATCATCGTAAATCCAGCCGGGTTTGGGAAATATAGGTTTGCCAAACGACAGGACTTTCGCACCCTGCTCATTTGGTTCAAGTTTGAGATTCATACCGCCCGGGGCGTTATCTGCGGAGGCGTAGAAATGCCAGTCCTTTTCCAATTCAAAGTGAATCGAGATTGCGCTTTTGCCGCCCGGCGATACCGTATCGAATTGCTGTTCGGCCCAGAAAGTTACAACATTGACTTTTTGCCGCTGCGGGACTTCGGCGGCAATCGCGCCGGCCGAAAATAAAGCAAATACTATAAGTATTCCACTTGTTCTAATCCTCATATCCCTATCGAAGGATTAAAAATATTGAAACGCCCGCCTTTTATTTCTTTTCCTCGGCGGTTTTTTTGTCTTTCGCCTGCTCTGCCGCAAGTAAATCCGCCACCGTCGGCTTATCGAGGGAGCCCCCCGCGATAATAATCTTCACGTCTTCCGCATCGAGCGTCTCATACTTGAGAAGGGCTTTGGCGATACGCTCGACATTGTCCCTGTTATGTTCAATCAATTCCCTGGCCTTGTTGTATGCCTCATCGGTTATCCGTTTGACCTCAATATCTATTGTTTCCGCGGTCTTTTCAGAATACTCCTTCTCGGCAGGCAGCCCGTAGAATGTCTCCGCAAGTCCGGCATCCGTCTCGTAACTGACAGGACCCAGCCGTTCGCTCATCCCCCAAGTCAGCACCATTTGTTTGGCAATCCGGGTCGCCTGCTGGATATCTGATTGCGCTCCGCTCGATATGTCTTCGCAGAACATTTCTTCGGCAATTCTGCCTCCGAAGCAAACCTGCAGCAGCGCCATACAATATTTTTTCGTAAACAGTGTGCGGTCCTTTTCCGGCAGCGCAAATGTCGCCCCGCCCATCGGCCCGCGAGGGATAATGCTGACTTTATGAAGCGGATCCGCCTCTTTCAATATTGACTGCACAAGCGTATGTCCGGCCTCGTGGAAGGCGGTAATCTCCCGTTCTTTCTGGTCGATTACCCTGCTTTTCTTGGCGCGACCCCAGCGCACCTTGTCTCTTGCTTCTTCGAGGTCTGCGCTTTCGATGAAATCCTTGTTGGCCATAGTCGCCGCCAGCGCCGCCTCGTTGATAATCGCCGCCAAATCTGCACCGCTGAACATCGGCGTCCCGCGAGCTGCTCGTTCGAGGTTCACATCAGGGCCGAGCTTGACCTTCTTGGCGTGAACCCTGAGTATCTCCATCCGACCCTTGAGGTCAGGCAGAGGCACCACCACCTGCCTGTCGAATCTGCCCGGCCTGGTTAATGCGCTATCCAGTATGTCTGAGCGGTTTGTTGCCGCCATCACAATCACCTGGTCATCGGTATCGAACCCGTCCATCTCAACAAGGATTGCGTTGAGCGTCTGTTCGCGTTCATCGTGTCCGCCGCCCGCGAAACTTGCGCTGCGTCTGCGACCCACGGCGTCAATTTCATCAAGAAATATAATACAGGGTGAGCTGTCTTTGGCCTGCTTGAACAAATCCCGCACGCGCGACGCCCCCACGCCTACGAACATCTCAACGAAATCACTTCCCGATATGCTGTAAAACGGCACATCCGCCTCGCCCGCGATGGCTTTTGCCAAAAGCGTCTTGCCGCAACCGGGAGGCCCCACAAGCAATACGCCGCGAGGTATGCGTCCGCCGAGCCGCTGGAATTTCTTGGGATTTCTCAAAAACTCAATTATCTCCGCAACCTCTTCCTTGGCTTCGTCTATTCCCGCGACGTCCTCGAAGGTGATTTTTACTTTTTCTTTATCGTGCAGGCGATGTTTGCTCCTGCCGAATGACATCAGCATACCGCCAGCCCCGCCGCGAAGATTACGAGCAAACATCAGGTATAAAAACAGGCCCACAAGGACAAGCGGAAACAGCATACCAAGCAGGTTCCACAGCCAGACACGCTCTTTACTCTGCTCAACCTGCAGGCCGCCTTTATCAATCTGCTCAGCCAGCAGCTTTTTCAGGTCATCATCGAGAACGCCGCCCGACCTGTATGTAACAACGAATTCCTTCGCGGTTTTGTTCCCCTTGCTCGTAACCCACTCCTGCTTGAACTGGCCGCTGATATCGGTTTCGCTGAGAACAACCTTTTCGATATGCCCATCGCGAAGATGCTCAACAAACTCGTCGTACCTGAGCGTATCGACTCGCGGCGTCAACTGCTGGACCAGCAGCATTACCGTTATTATCACGCCCGCAATCAAAAGCAGATTAAACGGCCCGTTGCGGGGCACCATCGGATTTTTCCCGGGTAAATCTTTTTTCTCGAATCGACCTGAGCCGTTTTTTTTCTTTCGATTTTCGACCATATCTATTTTGCCGCTAAGTCGCCAGGACACAAAACCCGGCGGCTACCATTTAGATTCCATCAGTTCCACGATTCGCACCGCAAGCGAGTTTGCCGCAAGCGTCGAGCCGTATGCGAAACTCTGGCTTTGCCACTCCGAGTAGCTGGCTGACGCGCTTACTGTTTTATTATCTATCAACAGTTCTCCGGTCCGCAAGTTCTTCCAGCTCACCACGGCCCGAAGCTCGATATTTTTCTCCATCGCCCTGCCTATCTGGCGTTCAGTGGTCAAAACCGATTCTTTGACCTGCGCAATATGCCCGCTTATTACGGTGTCGGCCTTGTCACGGTTCGAAACTATCTTGTAGGGCGTCTGCGATTCTATGCGCTTCGCCAGGGCGTCGGTCAGCTCATACTCTATGCCGCGTCTGAAACTCTGATTATCAAACATTTCCACGTAAACAGTCGCAACATCTTTCGGGTACAGCGATGTGTTGCTGTAACCTGCGCAGCCGGCAAGAGCCAGAAGACAGAAGACGGAAGACAGAAGACGGAAGACAGAAGGCAGACAATCAGCCATCTGTCCTCGGTCATCAGCCATCTGTCCTCTACTCTTAGTCATCATGTCCTTTATTTTTGATTCAATTTAAGCCGCGCCGTCTGTGCCGCTTTGGTATCCGGCCAGCTATCAACAACCAACTGGTAATACATATTGGCCGGTCCTGCGCTGCCGGTCCTTTCATAATATTTGGCTATCAACAGATTCTTCTCTGCCAATTGCTCGCTGATACGGGTTAAAATCTCATTCACCTTCAGCTCCTGCGCCTCTTCAGGGTAACGCAGTTTAAAATTCTCATAATAGGTCTTTGCGCTGATTAAGCTCGACCCGTCATACACCGACCCGCGATACGCCTCGTATTTAGTCCTCGCCATCGCCAGCAGCGCGTCCCTGGCTATTTCGCCTGTGGGCCATCGCATCGATATTTCCGACCACTTGAGGTATGCTTCGTTATACTGTTTGCGTTTTTCGTAACTGTGCGCAACAGACAGCAGGGCATTTTTCGCTATATCCGCGGTGCCTGTCCGGTCGCTGATTTTTTCCATTATCTTTACGCCGTCCTCGAAGGCGCTGACCCTGAATATAATAATTGTCTTCTTGCGGCCCGCCAAAAACTCCGTTGCGACTTCAAACTGCCGGTTAAGCGCAGCGTCTTTCAGGGGACTGATGGGGTATTTATCCAGAAAATCATCGTATTGCCTCACCGCCTTGGTCAGTTTGCCTCCAGCTAAATGCACCTCGGCTTTCATAAATGAACCGAAGTCCTTGCCAGCAACACCGGGAAAATCCTTCTTAAGCTGTTCAGCGGCCTTTTTGACCTGATCCGGCTTACCCGCGTCAACAAGCTTTTTTATTTCCGCGACCCGCAGCAGATACTGCTCATCATTACTGTCCGTCACCTTTTGCAACTGGCCCTGCTCATCCAATCGCAATGTTTCTGCGCAAATGGCAACCCGCCCCGTCGGCAAAGCCAAACTCGCTGCTATCAAAATCGCCAATATACTGAGCTTTCGCACAAATGCTTCCCCGCTTAATAATAAAGTAAGTGGTAATGATAATCCATCATCCGGCAATTAGCAATACAGATTCAGCCGGATTTATTGTGGTTTGGATAGCGCAAATCCGCCTCTTGCGTAAACCAACCGCCTTTTTCCTAAAATTGCCCTTTTTGCCCAGTTTAAACTCGGTTAGGCCGGCAAATTATGACAAACTATTAACCATAAGGTGAATGCCAGAATCAAATGTCGAAGTGTTCCTATAACCACCACCAGCACATCCCCTGATAGAATAGTCGCTTTGCATATTTTTTAAGCCATATCAGGAAGCCGTTTGATTTTTGGAGGTTGGAGTAATTTAAGAAGAGAATATTAAGCGGGGCCGTTATCGTTTTTGCATTTACACGTTTGCCGAGGAATAGCTCTTTTGAATTGAGCAGCCATCAGTGGTTTTGCCGTAATTTCAATGCCAGCAGGAACTTACGCCTACCGGTACTTTTTTTAAATTTATTTTGCAATAACTTAATCCTTGAAAACGTAGTAGGTTTTATGGTAAACTTATATTGAACAGGTAAACGGAGTTACTGACCGATTGCGGCCCACCATTATTGTCTCCACACATACCCAGTAAATGGGGTTTGCGTCTTTTTTGGGGGTTAGAATGATGATGAAAAGAAGGTTAGCTCAAACAATCGTGGTTTTCTCGCTTTTTTGCCTGGCAACCCCGCTTTATGCCGCAACTCCCTGGCTGCACACGGACGGCAATGTTATAAAAGACCCCTGTGGCAATATCGTCGTCCTGAGAGGCATCGATTTGATTGATTTGGGTTTTCTTCAGGATTGGGAGGGCGGCGCAACCGCTATGGTTGACCGGCTGACGAATCAAAACGACCCCTGCGGAAGTTCTCCCGGCTGGTACCCCAGAGTTCTCAGGATTAACATTACCCCGCCTGATTCGGTAAACTATGGCTGGCCGCATCCCTTTGACCCCAATAATACTGATTTATATACTCTTCTCAGGTCGGTTGTTGATTACTGCAAAACAAAAAACCTTTACGCAATCATTGACTGGCACTATGTCGACAATACCTACAGCCATATTGCATCAACAAACCAATTCTGGACGTATATGGCGCCAAAGTTCGCTAATGACAGCCACGTTATTTTTGAGCTTTTCAATGAGCCGATAAATACCAGTTTCGGTTCGGATAACGCCAACTGGCTAAGCGTCAGAACAGATATGCAAAACTGGTTTAATATCGTGCGTTCATACGCACCCAATAATCTTATCCTTGTGGCAGGCGCGAGCTGGTCCCAGACAATCGGACCGGCAGCAACTTATCCCCTTACGGGAGACAACATCGCTATCGTTTCTCACATCTATCCCTACCATTGGCTTAACGGAACACCCGGCAGTAACTGGTACACGACCAATATTAATAATTGTCTTGCCCACTACCCCGTTTTTATGAGCGAATGGGGATTCTACAACGACCCAAATGACTATCTTGGTTACGGCTCTATTACTAATTATGGCCAGCCGCTCCAGAATTTCCGTGAAGCACGAAACATCAGCAACAGCGCCTGGGTTTCAAGCTATGACTGGACACCTACGATGTTTACCGACGGTTTGATATATAAACTTCGCATCGGCGAATATGAAATGGGCGGCTTTGTCAAGGATACGCTTTACCTGATGAGAAACAACAACCAGCCCAGCGACGGAAACACAATACCCCCGGCGACTCCGACAGGACTGAAGGCAACGCCCAGCACGGGAACAGTAACGCTTGACTGGAATGACAACACCGATGGTGATTTGTACGGATACGATATTTATCGTTCGACAACACCGGGCGGCGAAACCACCCGGCTTAATCTTGTGCGCTCGAAAACTTCCGCTTACACCGACACAAATGTCGCGGGCACAAGGACTTATTACTACGTTGTAACGGCGGTAGATACAAACTTTAACTCATCTGCCGATTCAATCGAGGTGTCAGCGACTGTTCCTGCCGACTCAACACCTCCGGCGGCTCCTTCGGGCCTGTCCGCTACAGCGGGTGACGCAAATGTTTTGCTTGTCTGGAACAATAATACTGAACCAGACATAAACGGCTATAACGTGTATCGTTCGACAATTTCCAGTGGTTCCTACACCAAGCAAAACGGGGCGCTGTTGAACAGTCCGAATTTCACCGACGGCAATGTTACAAACGGTACAATCTATTATTATGTAGTTACGGCTGTGGATACCTCTTTGAATGAATCCGCCAACTCTAGCCAGGTTTCAGCCAGGCCACAAACCAACCCAATCGTTGGAATAATCAGCTCATGGGTAACCGGCACAACTAACACCAACGCGTCGGGCTACAACCGCGCATTGGTTTTTGTCGCACACGCAAAAGCCAGCAGCAGCTCATCAAGTTTGACCGCTGTTACCTATGGCGGACAAGCGATGACAAAAATCACCGATAAGCTCACAGGAAGCGGCTCCAGCCAGGCATACGTCGCGGCGTTTATCCTCAACGACGCCAACATCAATGCCGCAACAAACACCACTTTTATACCTACATGGACATCTTCGCCATCCAGCTCCAATATTACATACACCAGTGTATTCCTTCAGCATGTCAACCAGACAACTCCTGTAGGGGCCACTGCCAGTGCCGGGGTAACAAGCAGCGCTACGGTATCGACTTCTGCACTTACCACGAACAACGGTGATATGGTAATTGAAAATGCCGCCAGCTCCATCATTGGCACATACACTGTAACAAGCGGCTGGACTAAAGACGTTGACCTTTCCGTGTCTGGTTACGATGGTATGGATGGACACAAACCCGCAACAGGCGCCAGCGAAACGCCAAGTGTAACCCAAACGAGCGGCAACCATTCGCTTATCGGCTTCGTAGTCAAGATGGCCCCAAATGTGGCCCCGGCTGCGCCGACCGGACTGTCAGCAGCGTCAAGCGTAGGAACTGTCTCGCTCGACTGGAACACCAATACTGAAATCGACTTGGCCGGCTACAATGTTTATCGTTCGACAACCTCGGGCAGCGGCTATGTCGAATTGAACAGCGCTTTATTAACCAGTTCGAATTACACTGACACTAATGTTGTTAACGGAACAACTTATTACTATGTCGTTACCGCGGTTGACACCTCCGGTCTTGAATCCGTGAATTCGAGTGAGGTTTCCGCTACGCCGATCAATCCCGCCAGCGGCACCGGGTCAATACTCCGCGAATGGTGGAATGACGTACCGGGATCTGATATAGAAGACCTGCTTGACAACGCTAATTACCCTGACAACCCGAGCGGCAGACAATTGGTTACTAAACTGGAAGGGCCTTTAAACTGGGGTAATAATAACGGTTCTCGATTCCTGGGGTATCTAAATCCGGTAACCAGCGGCAGCTACACGTTCTGGATTGCCAGCGACGATATGGGCTTCCTGCTTCTCAGTACGAACGATGACCCTGCTAACCTGGGACCGATTGCTTATACGTTGGATCCAACGGACTGGGAGGCATGGGATACATACCCTTCGCAGCAGTCGGGGCTAATTTCGCTGGTAGCCGGCCAGAAGTATTATTTTGAAGTTCTGCACAAAGAACAAGATACCGGCAATGACAACGTATCGGTGGCGTGGGAGGGACCGGGAATAAATCGGCAGGTCATTGACGGGGTATATTTATCACCCTGCTCACTGGAATTTGTGGACTTTGCGGGATTTGCCGGCCAGTGGGGTCAAACCAACTGCAATGCAGACAACAACTGGTGCAGCGGCGCCGATTTTGACCGCGACGGAACAGTTGATATAGAAGACCTGATATCATTTGCTGACGGCTGGCTGGTGGGAAATAACCCTCTATATTAAACAAAAATAGACACTGCATAGATTGCTAAAAAAAGGGCTGCGAGTTATCTCGCAGCCCTTTTTATTCAGCAACGCCTGTTAAATTTTATTTTAAAAATCCGGAGACGAGGTCCCCCCCGTTGCACTGGGTATCACTCGGTCAGCAACCCCGTCCCCTTCGAAGAAGAGAGGAGAAGAGAAGGCGTTAGTTTCTCATTAGCTCCATTTAGAATATAGGAAATGTTCCGGGGAAATCCAAATAGGACAGCAAAAAAAGAAGACCCTGTTTCGCCGAAGCTGCACAGGGTCATTTTCTGTTCCTGGAATTGGTTTAATCGTTATGGTTTTTAACGGACGTTGGGTCTTTTTCTTTTTCGATGGCCTCGATTTTCTGGACCCTCCTGAGATGTCTTCCGCCGGCAAAATCGGTGCCGAGCCAGACCTCGACCATTTTGCGAAGTAGGACTTCGCCCAAAAGCTCGCCTGAGACACAAAGGACATTGGCGTCATTGTGATGACGGGAAATGCGTGCGCCAAGCTCATCGTAACAGAGGGCGGCACGAATGCCTTTGACCTTGTTGGCTGTGATGCTCATTCCTATACCGGTGCCGCAAGCCAAAATGGCTCTGTCGGCTTTTTTCTCCGCGACGGCCTTGGCGGCAAGATACGCCGGGTCAGGATAATCAACGGGGTTGCCGTCAACTGTCCCGACGTCAATGCACTCGTGGCCAAGCTGGACTATGATGGTCTTAATCAGCTCTTTGGCTTTGTAACCTCGATGATCACTTCCAACCGCTACTTTCATAATATCATCTCATCAATTCTTTTTGTTATCGCCTTGTTGATGCGTTCGGCACAATTGTCGTAAACTGCCCGTGACTGACCTATCGGGTCCGGGATATCGGCCCCGTCGTCAAGCAGCGAACATTTACTCGCGGCTTCGGGGCACATTTCCAATACTGCTTCCCGATGTCCCTGCGTCATGGCAAATATCAAATCACTCTGCTCAATCAGGTGTATCGTCAATGCCCTGCTTCTGTGGGCGCTGATATCGACCCCTTTTGCTGCACAGGCCTCGATGGCCTCGTCGCTGGCGGGAAACCCGACCATACCAAACGTGCCCGCAGATGTTATTGTATATCCCTTTTCTGCGAGCCGGTCAATGGGGCAGCCCAACTTTTCTGCAAGATGTTTTTTGAACAGGCCTTCGGCCATAGGGCTTCTGCAACTGTTGCCCGTGCAGACAAACAGAATCGTAACCTGAGTCATTTCAAGGAGTTGCGATTCAGAGTAGACGCCCTGTCTGAGTATTTCGATGCCTTTTTGGCCTATCCTGGCGACCGTGCTGCTTTTGGCGTATTTACATAGTCCGCCATCGAGAATCATATCGAGCTGGCCTTCAAACTGTTGGGCAATGCCGCCTGCTTCGACTGCGGGAGGTTGTCCGCTGATATTTGCACTTGGCGCGACAACAGGATACGTCGTCTGCGATAAAAGCATCGAGGCGACCGGATTGTCGGGACAGCGAATGCCGATTGAGCCGTCGCGATAAAGATTGCTGAATACTTCCGGCGATATTTTGTCTTTTTGCCGAACGATATCTTTTTCGTCAAGTTCAAACACCATTGTCAGCGGCCCGGGCCAGGCGGTTTTTATCAGCCTTTTCACCCGCAGGCCAATTGTGGGGACATATCGCATGGCATCGGAAGGATTGGCGATATGAAGGGTATAGTATTTGTCCGCCGGCCTGCCTTTGAGGTTGCCGAGCTTTGCCAATGAATCATTGCTGACGCGACAGGCGATGCCGTAAACGGTTTCGGTAGGAAAGGCGACAAGCCCGCCGGCGTCTATTATTCTGGCTGCCTCTTTTATTGCCGACGCATCGATATCATTTACATCGAGTTTGATTACCTTCGTTTCCACGAAGGTAAAAATACACTAAAGCCGACCCAATCGCAAGATAACTTGCGATATAGCCCTGCAGGTATTTTTAAGGATTTCTAAGGAAGCGGAATGGACTGTCGCCAGTTTGCGGCGAGCATCGCAAAATCCTTGAAGTCCACCTTTTTGTCATTGTTGAAATCGGGCCAGCCGACAAAGTTCTGCTCCAGCCAATAGTCGCAGAAAATCGCGAGGTCGTTAATATCAACGGTTCTATCATCGTCGAGGTCGCCGACAAGCGTGATATAATACTCCTTCAACGTGACGGTCGAGGCGGGCTTATTTTGCGGCATATAGTCATCGTCGTTTAGTCCGCCTGCGCTTGGGTTTGTATCCCAATTCCACCAGAAAGCGCCTTTCCACCATGAATAATTCCTGCAGACGGACAAAAACAGTCATTTTGTTCATTGATGTCCAGCACAGACGATGAGCCGGGGCTTGCATAGGGTGTGATGTTTGTGCCGGCGTAGCTGCAATAGCCGACTTCAGTAAACATTACATTCATATCCGGCCAGTTGGTACTTCGCCAGGACCCGATGGAGTTTGCTCGGTTAGTCCAGGCGGTTTGAAGTTGGGCTTTAGTGGGATCGTCAATGCTTGTCAGCGGATAGTAGGCATCGATGCCTATGTAATCAACGGCGTTCCACCAGGAGATATTTGTTTCATCGCCCCAGTTGGCAGCATAGGTAATGGGGCCTGAGTAATGTGTTCGAACACTGTCCGCGATGGAGCTCCACGAGTTGGCATTGGAGGAGCCGCCGTCGGTGTTAACCAGTTCGCAGCCGATACAGAACATCTCGCAGTTGTTTGCTGTGGCGAAGTCCGCCCAGTAGTCGATGAAGCTCTGATATGCGGTAAACCAGGCGGTTGATGGGTTGATTTGTCCTCGCCAGTGGGACGAGTCGTTCGAAAGGTCAACCATCGGCTTGAGCATAACTCTCATACCGAGCTGGTGGCATCGGTTAACAGCAATCTGGACAGCGCATGGATCGGCAGAATACGAACTTTTAATGGGGGCGATAACAGTAGAATTGATGTCGTTCTGGAACCACCAGACACATATGGCAACCCAATTGCAGCCGACATTTTGTGCATTGGCCAGTGACGTGTTGGAATTGATTGAATTGTAGTCCTCCCAACTCCAGCCGGTGTAGCTCATTCCCTTGAATTCGATGGCATTGCAGTTGCCTGTATACAGAGATACGATAAATGCCGCTATGAAACAGAACTTAATGAACGTTTTTCCCATCTCATTTTTCTCCTCCGGTGTGCAGCTACGCTATCGACGGTCAGCCGCCGAATCGATGTAACGCATTAGTATATCGAGGTCGCTGACGTCGATAACGCCGTCGGAATTTATATCGCCGAATAAATAGCGACCTTCCGGATTTTGCATACTCGCAATCAGGTTATCGAGCAGCACACTGACATCGAGGTCATCAACCACACCGTCGCCGTTGAGGTCAAACCAGAGTGCATCGTCTCTGACGGGCACCGGCCCGACGTTCCAGGCGACCGCATACGGCGGCGAAACCTGCGGCTGATTCACATCGTGCTCGCTGCTGAACAAAACGACGATTTCGTAATCGGTGAAATTGCCGTCGGCCGGCGTATAAACGTGCTCGACGTTGTCGGTTCGGCTGTCGGAGTAATCGAGAAGGTAATCGTTATTGGGGTCGTTCGAATCAACAGCCCAAACCTCAAGCCGAAGGTCGGCGTCTTTTTGGGTATCGTGCTCAAAAGGATATACAAGAGAAAACTGCCTGTTCCAGGTTACAGTAGCGGTAATCATTTTGTCTACCGGCTCTGTAATCCGAAATTTGTAGGTGTTTTCGGGCGTCTGGTCGAGGTTGAGTTTATTGAGGTCCCAGCCGGCCGTCGGGCAGTCGCCGGGCAAATGCTGACCTGCCAGCAACTGATTACTCGCTGCGACGGCGTTGACCATTCCCGCTCCCTGCAGATAATCGAGAGGGACATCGTGGTCGTCATCTTTGGTCAGCAGACCTTTGTGCCAATAAGGAAGCTTGGTCGCGGAATTGAGCAGGACTGATTTTATGACGCAGTTGCCGCCATCGTGCGAAACGGCCTGTTGAAGATTCGGGTCGGCGTAGGCCTGTTGAATAAGCAGCGCCGCGGCGCCTGCGACAACCGGCGTTGCAAAACTCGACCAGTCGCCCGTCGGTTCGTAAAGATTCGGCTCGCCCGCCACGGCAGCAAGGCAGTTGCCGGGAGCGACGATATCAGGTTTGCAGCGGGCATCGGAAGTCGGCCCCCTGCTGGAATACTCGGGATATACAAGCGCGAAACGCGAAAGCCCGACGTTGACATCATTGGATTCAACGGACTTCACAACGCCAACACCAATTACATTGCTGCCCGCACCGGGGAAAAGAACAGGGTCGGACGAATTTGAGCCGTTGCCTATGCCGACGACAACGGTCAATCCGTATTTTTGCACCATCGCCTCGATGCCGCGGGTCCACCAGTCCTCGAACTGGTAACCTATGTCGGCGGTGATAATATCGGCATCTGGAGCGGAGCAGGAAAATACATTGTTCACGAGAAAACTCCAGAACTCATACACATCGGCCTGCGCCTCGGGAACTGCACCCTCGTAATTGAAATTGCCGATTTGCTCATTGAAGCCGTTGGGGTCCCGGCCGAAAAGAATCGAGCATACGGCGGTCGAATGCGCCGAGATACCCGCCGGCTGAAGCTGCTGGTCGTGGAAAATATATTGCGTATCCTTGAAACAGTTGAGGTCAGTTGCGGGGCGGTAATCATTTTGCGGCTCGCCATCGACGTAGTTAATGCTTCGGCTGACCAAGGCAACTTTTACGCCGGCGCCGGTGAGATTAGGGTCGGTTTGTTTAAGCTGATATATCCCGGCGTAATTGAGTGCCTGCGGCTGAAAATTCCCGATCGACTGCTGTTCAGCGACAGCGATATTGCCCAACAGCAATAAGCTCAAAAACCCCGTTATCAGTGCTGATAATCGAGCTTTTGTAGGAAACCAAATCACCATTTCCTCCTCGGTCAACCGCCGAGTAAAAAGTTAATAACATCGGGATGCAACTCAAACAGCCACCCCAGATTATTTATTATACCACAAACTCCGCTCATTTTCAATATAAACCGTTACTTGCTGATTGTTCTGTTAGTTATAAGTTATATTTCGGCATACTAGCGCAACTAAGCCACAAAAAAACGCAGGTTTTTCAGCAAAAAAGGCAATTATCGCTGCAATTCTCACATCCCGCGGCGATTGTGAGAAAAAAGCGCAGGTAGAAATTAGTCGTTAGTATATCGTTGTTAGTCGTTAGTTTAACCTGTCCGCTATACGCTGAATTTGCTCGCCTGTGGCGAGGATGATTTGCGATTTAACGGCAGTGGATAATAAAAATAGGTAGCTGTCCCATTTCTTCCCTTAAAGGCAATCGCAAGGGTCATTTAACCGTTTCTTTGTTCTTTTCCCACCATTCGAGATGCTTTTTCATACCTAACGGAGAGATACCATCGCCTGTGTCTTTTAGAAAATAATAACCAGCAAATTTGCAGACAAGAAGACTTTTCTCATATTTAAGAACATCTATAAGGAACTGAAGGCGTTCTTTTCTAGAAATGTCTAAGCGTTGCAACCATACAAATTGAACTACACCTAAACGAATTCTCGCTGTAGATATGTTATAAAAATCCAATAATTGGGACAGAGTGCGTTTGTTTGGGTCAATTCCTTCTGACCACGGAATATCAACATCAATTCTAGTAAAATTAGGAGGAAAGAACAGACCACTTTCGAACATCATTTTATTGACTGTTTGTATAGCGATTTCATGATAAGGAAAAGAAGCATCTTCACCCCAAACAAAAAGTTGGTCATAAGCATCCCTGTCATCGGTTTGGGCATTGATGACTACCGTATCAAATCGAGTTAGCAACCGCAATTCCATCACAGCCCTATTGCCGTCTTGAATAGACCGGTCTAACTCAGCTACTTTCTTCTCGGTTCCGTCTAAGATATTTTTAATTTCTGTAACCATCCTTTTAGCTTCGACGGACGCCTTATTTACGTCTTCGCTCAAAGAATTTACGATGCGCAAGGCGTCTGAAGCATCAACATATTTTTTATGGGCCTCTAAAACCTGAACCGTGGCGATTATCAGCATAATGAGAGGTAGAAACACAAACAGTCTCCACCAATTCTGATACTCCCCGCAGTGATGACACTTTGAAGATTTCGGCAGAATTTCTTGTTTACAGTATTTGCATTTAGAAGTTTCCCGCAGAACTGGTGCTGGGGATTGACTTTTCGTTTCTTCACTCATTTTGCTCCACTTATTTATTATCTGTGATTTTCTCTAAATAAATTTCCTGGTTTCGGAATGAGCATTGCAAAACCAAGTCTTCCTCATTATTTTTCATCATCCTTTCGTAATTCCTGTTCTCTCTTTTTCCAATTATCATTCAAAACCTTCCGGTTTTCAAAAACTTAAAGGCAAGACCTGTCCGCCGTAGGCGTGATTTCTCCACCGGGGGTTGGTGATTTTGCCAATACACTGGCAAAAATGGGGTATTCTGATAGAATATCGGCGATGAAGATACCGTTGACGAAATATGGCTGGCCGCAGGTGGTGTTTTATCCGGCGATGCTGCTTGTGTTTATGATTGTGCTGTATATCGGGGCAAGTCCTACGACGCCTGAGTGGATGATTCAATTCGTCGAGATTGCGCTGGGCATCGTCTTTATATGGATGCTGTCGTTTTTCCGCGACCCGGAAAGAGAAGTGCCGCAGGATAAAGATATATTATTAGCGCCCGCGGACGGAACGATAGCCGATATCGAGACCGTTGACGAACCCGACTTCATCGGCGGCAAGACCCTGCGGGTCGGCATATTCCTGAGCATTTTCAACGTGCATATCAATCGCAGCCCCTGCCGGGCGAAAATCGAGAAAATCACCTATCGCGAGGGCCAGTTCCTCGACGCGAGAAACCCCGAAGCGGGCAAAGTGAACGAATCGAATGACCTTTGGCTTACGAGGATTGAATCGCCCAACGATAAACTGATTGTCCGCCAGATTAGCGGAGCGATAGCCCGGCGAATCGTCTGCAGGGCAAAACAAGGCGTGGAATTAGTTAGCGGCGAGAGGTTCGGTATGATAAAATTTGGTTCGCGGACTGAGCTGTATTTGCCGGCTCGCGACGGGGCTAAGTGCCTTGTCAAAATTGGAGACAAAGTAAAGGCGGGGCTAACGCCGATTATAAGATTATGAGCGAATCAGGGCCAAACAAGCCAATCATTCAAAAGCCGACGCGATTCAGGACTGATGCGTCGAGGGAAAGTTTCCTGCGAAGGATGCGGAGGCAGCGGCTCAAATACATCACGATTTTGCCCTCATTAGTTACGATTATCAACGGCGCGTGCGGTTTCGCGGCGATTACTTTTGCCAGTCAGGCGGTTACTTCGGAGACGGGACAGTGGTCGTATCATCGGCTCGTCGTGCCGTATTTCGCGATGGCGGGCTATATGATTCTGCTGGCGATGGTGGCGGATATGCTCGACGGACGCCTCGCGAGGATGAGCAAGAGCACGTCGAGTTTCGGCGGACAATTAGACAGCTTGTGCGATATAGTCAGCTTCGGCGTAGCGCCTGCGTTTTTGATGATAAAAATTATCGAGCACAAATTGTCAGGGCTGACGGAGATTAACCCCATCGTTATCAGTTTCCTCGAACGATTTATCTGGCTGGCGGCGGCAACATACCTAAGCTGCGCGGCGATTCGGCTGGCCCGGTTCAATGTCGAAAACGAAGAAGACGAGTCGTCGCACATGAGCTTTGTCGGGTTACCCAGCCCCGCGGCGGCGGGCATCATCGTCAGTTTAGTGATATTCAACCAGGAAACGGTGCCGGATTTTCTGTCGCACCCGGGACGCGACTGGGCCGCGGGATTTGTGAGCTTTATGCTCGATGATTTGGTGATTTATTCGTTACCCATAATCGCCCTTTGCGCGGCAGTTCTTATGGTCAGCCGAATCCGGTACGCACACGTGCTCAACCAGTATATAAAGGGCAAAAAACCATTTGCGCATCTAATCAGGGCATTGCTCTTTTTCGCGCTGATAATTTGGAGTCGCCAAGTTGCGCTGGTTGTTATTTTCTGCGGCTTCGCGGCAAGCGGTTTTCTGAAATGGTTTTATTGCAGGTTTTTCCACAGGGGCCGGCATGTCCTCGACGAATCGGCTGTTTCTGCGCTTGATTAGGAAAATGCCGGCTGGTGCGTTTTTTCCTTTTTCAAATCATAATTGAAAAATCAACGGCAATCTTATGGTCGATGAAAATAAAACGGGAAAATACATAGCAAAGACAATTGCGCTGCCGGCCCTGCTGGTCATTTCATTGTTAACGGCCCGGCTGGTTATGCAATCCAAAACCGGCATTAGAATGTCGGCCCCTATTGATTTGAACCGGTCGGGATTGTCGGTTTCGATGCCTTCGGGCAACGGCTGGCAATGCAAAGAGAAATGGTCTTTCGAAGACAGCTCCTTTAATATCAGCAGCATTTTTGCAGTCAGCGGACTTAATGACAGAGCGTACGCCCAGTGCCGTTACCTTCTGGCGGCAGGCGAGGAAACACCAAAGGAGCGACTTGACCATGAATACTCTGGAACAAAACTTGTCACGACGGGCCAATCAACGGAAGGCAACCTTACAGCAAACTGGGCGACTATAAATACCGATTCCGGGATTGAGACAATCCTGGGCGTCTGCGAGCTTGCCGACGGGCGGCAGCTGGAAATAGAAGTATTGCAGAGCGAATCTGAGCAGAACACGGCGAAAGATATTTTTGAAAAAATCTTCAAAAGCATCCGGTTCAGCGACAACGGATTACTGCGGGCAGGCACCCGGCTAATCAGCGATATCAGGAATGAAGGGCTGGATACCGCCCGTGATAATGATTCATCAGTTTCTTTTTTCACTATAGCCGACCCCCACAACAAGATAATCGGCTTTACGATGGATGCTATGGCGTTAGCCAGGACGGACGCCAACACCACTATCAACGCCGCGGATTATTACTACCTGCGGGGGACCGTATCCGATGAGCAAGTCAGCTATTTTCGCGGCGATGCCAACCTTCGACAGTTTACCTGGCGAGCCGAAACCAGCTCGAGAACAGGCAGAAAAGGAATCGAAATGACGGCTGACTCCGGCATCCTGACGGTTCACAGGTTACGGGCCGGCTCGCCGTTTGACAAGCGGACAGAAAAAGAAACGGGCGAATACGAACTCGGCGAAACGGCCGTACCCGATATCGTTCTTGACCCGATTCTGACAAAGGCGCTGGATATCAACGAGCAGGCCGTCATTATAGATATAATCAGGCCGGATGGGGCCGTGATGCCGGTTTATATCGAAAAATCGCCGCCAACCAAAGACCGGACGGACAGCAACGCCATCAGGTTGGAATGGCTCGACGGACGCAACTATTGGCAACAAATTTATTACGACAGCTCAAAAAAACCGGAGAAGATAACGCTCGGGCAGGAAACCACCTATACGCTAAATGTCTCTGACGCCAACGAGATAACCAAATTGTTTCCCGAGCGAGCCAACCTCGTCCGCGACAAAAGTCCGCTCCTCAATCGCGATGGGATTTGATTCACACAAAAATGGCTACTTGGGCAGCGCTTTTTCGTAAGCGGCAATCGTGCGGTCCATAAACTTGTTGTAATCACCATCCACCACGCATCGTTCCTCGTCGGCCTCGAACCACTCAACCGAACGCCGGACGCCCTGGGCAAAAGGAACAGTAGCGACAAAATCAGGAACGAGACGTTTTATTTTGGTGTTGTCGAAGACGGCACAGCAGGATTTGTCACCCAAAAGCGTGCCTGTGTGCTCGGGGTCAATTTTGGTAATAAAATCGGAAGAGATATAAACCGGCTTATGCTTTACGCCCGCGGCATCGGCTATCGCCTGGTATATCTGATTCCAGGTAAGCGCCTCGTCAGATGTGATGTGAACGGCGTGTCCGATTGATTGAACGTTGCCCATAAGCCCAAGGAAACCTTTGGCAAAATCCGTGTTGTGCGTCATCGTCCAGACAGTCAGGCCGTCGCCGTGAATGATAATTTTTTTGCCTTTGCGCATCCGGTCAACAATCGTCCAGGGCTTTTGCCAACTGTTAATCGCCGCGGGTATCATCGTAACGCCGTATGTCAGCGACGGCCGGACGATTGTAACAGGAAAACCATTGTTGCGGTATTCAGCCATCAGCCGGTCTTCACAGGCGATTTTGTCGCGCGAGTACTGCCAGTAGGGATTGGAAAGCGGCGTCGATTCAGTGATGAGCCAGCTCGTCGGCGGCTTTTGATAGGCCGATGCAGAGCTGATGAATATGTATTGGCCCACTTTGCCCCTGAAAAATTCGATGTCGGCCTCGACATGCGTCGGCACATACGCCACCCAGTTGACAACAACGTCGAAATCGTGCATTTTTAGAAGTTTACTCGCGGAAATCCTGTCCCTGATGTCGCCCTTGATGACCTTGACATCGCTGGGAATCAGTTTTTTACTTTGCCCGCGGTTGAGTAGATAAAGGTCGATTCCCCTTTCGACCGCCAATTGAGTTACCGCCGTGCTTATTATCCCGGTTCCACCGATGAATAGGACTTTCATTTTTTCTACCCCATCTCTACAACAACTTCGTTTTCTTTTTTCATTTTGGAAGCAGGAATCAGGCTGCCTTCGATTATCTGGCCGTTGAGGGTAATTTTCTTAACGCCTTTTTCCACGCCATTCGGATTTATTACCTTGATATTCAGCGTCTTGTTGCGGAATCGGCGAACAGCGGCAAATTCTTTCCAGTCGGCAGGAATGCAGGGGTCAATGATGAGCCCTTTGTAATCGGGACGGATGCCGAGGATATACTGCGTCGCCGCATAATATGCCCAGGACGCTGCGCCTGTCAGCCAGGGGACACGCGATGCGCCGTAGCGCGGGCTGTAAATGCTGTGGGTATATTGCGAATAAACGTATGGCTCACTGCCGCGTATCTCGGCCTTGTCGTTGAACGACGCGGGCATATAACTTCGGAAATACTTAAACGCCCTGTCGCCGTGGCCGAGCATAGTTTCGGCCATAACCGCCCAGCCCTGCGTGTGGTTGAAAATGCTGCAGTTTTCCTTGACGCCCTTGTTGAACACAATCGAGCGGATTTCCGCGACGGGCATATTGTCATAAGGCGGAGCGCAAAGCATAAGGCCGTAATCGGTGGCCAACTGTTTGTTGACCTGGTCCATAACCTGTTCTCTGCGTTGTTGGTCGGCGTGGCCGCTGATGACACCCCAGGACTGCGTATTGAGATATATTGAACCATATTTGTTTTCGTGCGAGCCGATTTTCTCGCCTGATTCCTTGTAGGCACGGACGTACCATTTGCCGTCCCAGCCGAATTTATCGAGCTTCCCGTCGATTATTTCGAGTTGCTTTTTCGCCCATTTGATTTCGGCTTGCTTCCCAAACATTTCGCAAATCTCGATATAGGTCGTCAGGCCGTAACGCACCTGCAGGGCGACAAATACCGATGTCCCCTTTGTGCCAAGTCGCAGACAATCGTTCCAGTCGGCGAAAAGGCCGCTGGGTAATCCGTTTTTGCCCGTGCGTTTGAGATTGAATTCAATCGCCCTGCGGAGATGACCAAGCACGGTCGCCTTGCCCTTGTCGGCATATGGCAGGACCTTGTTATAAAAATCGATATCGCCCGTCTCTTTGACATATGTTGGAATCGCATTGAAAAGCCACAGGCAGTCATCGGAGCGGTATTCGTCTTCCTTGGGCAGTTTTCCTTTGCCTGGCTTGTGCGTAAAGGCCATAACGATTGACATCGCGCCGCCCGTGGAGCCCTGACCGGTAATCATAAGCTCAAGACGTTTTTTCGCCTCGGCCGGGATGAGCTGCATTACGCCCATAAAATCCTGGACGGTATCGCGGTAGCCAAGCCCGTCGCGTTCGCCGCTGTAGATTAAGCTGGCCATACGAGACCAGGCATAAGTAATCAGGCAGTTAAACGGGCTCCACATATTCATCATACTGTTGAACTGCGAATCCGGCGAGCAGACGCTCAATCCCTCGATACGGCTGTGCCAGTATTGGCGGAGCTTTTCGAACTCGGCTTTGACCTTGGCGATATCGCCGAACTGTTTGACAACTCTTTTGCCTTCTACCGTCGCCTTGCCCATGCCCATCAGGACAACAAGCTCCTTTGTCTGGCCCGGCTCGAGGTCGATATCTATCTGGATTGAGCCGCAGCCGTCGTCGCTGACGCACTTTGAGCCGGTGCATTTGCCTTTTTCGACAACCATAGGATTCGCGTAGCCGCGATACGGGCTGATGAACACGTCACGGTCGGTATCGAAGCCGACTATGTCGCCGCCAAGAAACGCCATAAAAGACCGGTTATCCTGGCCGCTTATGAGGACGGAGCTGCCGTAATCGATAATGCCGTCAATGAAATCCATTTTCACTATGCCATGCGAGTATTGCTGGTTTAAAAAGTCGTGGAAACACTGCCAGGTATACGGATATTCGACGAAGGTGAATAAGCTCAGGTTTCTTTTTACGGCGTCTTTATTCGTAACCTTCAAAAGCCAGCATTCGAAATCCTTGCCGAGCGGAACGAAATATGTGGTCTCGGTCTCAATCTTAGAATACTGCGAATTGATAATCGTGTAAGCTGTTCCGTGTCTGCAGGTCGTTTTATACTGGTCTAAGGGTTTACCCACGGGCTGCCACGCGTTTGACCAGTAGTCGCCCGATTGCTTGTCGCGGACATAGATGTATCTCCCCGGCTGGTCAATCGGGACATCATCGAAACGCAGCCGCGTCAGCCGTCCCTGTGCCGCCGACGCATAAAAACTGTAACCGCCCGCGTTATTGGTTATGATTGCGCCGTATTCCGTCGAGCCGAGATAATTTGCCCACGACCGCGGAGTATCAGGTCTTTCGATTACGTATTCCTTGGCCTTGTCGTCAAAATATCCGAATCTCATTTTGCGCCTCTCCATCAAGATACTAACAGGTTAATCACAGTTTAACGTCCCGCAAATTATACCGATATCGATAAAAAAAACAAAGGCCGCGATTCGAAATAAACCGCGGCCTTTTTTGTTTGTGTAAAATCCGCAAAAGCCGTTATACCTGCCCCCTTCGTGCTTCGAGTTTAACCCTGATTTCCTCGCAAATCTTCTTTGTAAGCGGCACCTGTAAAATAAATGCTATCACCAGAGCCATCCCGACAAGCGGCAAGGCCATAAGCATTATGCGAATCCAAAAAATTGTATGGGGCGTCTGTGCAGCCAATTTAGAATCATAACCTATCCAGGAAAGGACTACTCCTGAAAATAATATTCCTAACGAATTACCCAGTTTGATGATATATGTTCCGCAGGAAGTAAAAGAGCCCTCACGCCGTTTGCCGGTATTAAGCTCATCGTAATCGATGACATCGGCGCAGATTGAACCATACAGCATCCAAAGGCCCGACGCGGTAAGCCCCATAAGACCGGAGGCGATTGTTTGCATCCACTGAATATGAGGGTTGTAAAGATACCATGAGCTTGCGTAAGCAATTATGCCGATAAAGGCGTTGACAATCAGAGCATTACGTTTACCAACAAAATATGCTACCCTGTTAAGAATCGGGGCGCCAATTAGTCCTCCGAACATAAACGCCATACCCATCCAGAAATTCCAGTCATTGCCAATCGCCTGATTACCGCCGCAGACATAATAGACCGTCGCGTAGTAACCCAGTGTACCTAACATACTCGTGCCTAAGTTAAAACAAGCACCAACCAGCAGCATAAACAAAAATGGCCTGCAGGTAAGCGTTTCATAAAGAGCGCTTTTAAGAGAGACATGCTCCTGCTGTTTTTTCACCACGATATTTTCATAATAACGTTCTTTAACTCTGAAGAAGATTATTATGGCAAAGATTGCCATCACAACACCGAGGATACAGGAATATACGCGCAATCCCATAAGGATATTCTGTTTGCCTGTCCCCGGGATAAGAAACCACGCCAGATTTGTAAACCGCAGCGCATAAAAGTTGCCTACTTCGAATATCTTCTGAAGCACGCTTCTATAGGTCATTATCGAGGTGCGTTCCTCGTAGTCAGGACTTAATTCATTAGCTAAACTGTTAAATGGAACGGTGTAGGCACTGAAGATGGGGATGTAAATCATATTTGAAACAATCATATACCAGAAGACAGCCGATAATCCAAGAAATGTCTTGTCCGACCATGTAGGCGAAACAAGAAACATTATGGGCAGCCCCAGTCCGCACAAAACACCGAAAATCAGAATGAATGGACGTCTGCGACCGTATTTTGTCCGGAGGTTGTCTGATATCCAGCCCATAAACGGGTCGGTAAACGCGTCATAAAAGCGAATAAAAAATAATGCAAAACCTACAAGAACAGGAGAAACGCCCAGATAAATATTAAACACTGCAAAGGCAACGCTGAAATAAAGCCAGATGCCCCACATATCCAGAGCGGTTCCGAGACCATAGCATACCTTTGTAAGAATCGGCAGGCGGTCGCGCACTAACTTGCCGGTGTTTGCCGTCATTTCCTGTGCCATTTCAGCTCCTTCTTAAAATTAAGTTTCGGCTTATTCTGAAGCGATTAAACTTCCGAGTTATTCTTAATATAATCGATTAACTCATCGACCTGCGTGAACGCCAGGGCTGTGCAGGTATCGGCAGCGCCGTAATAAATGGCGATTCTGCCCGTTTCGGCGTCGTAAATGTTGGCACATGGGAATGTTACGTTCGGCACAAAGCCAGTTACCTCATACAACTTCTCCGGCGTGAGCAGGTAATCGCGTGTCCTGTACAGCACCTTCCATGGCTTATCGATATCCAGTATTACCGCGCCGAAGCTGTAAACGAAGCCGTTGCAGGTAAACGATACGCCGTGATAGAGCAGCAGCCACCCTTCGGTCGTTTCAATCGGGGTCGGGCCTGCGCCGATTTTTGTGCCCTGCCACCAGCCGCTTCCGCCCCTGCTCATTACGTGTCTGTGATTGCCCCAGTAAATCAGGTCCGGGCTTTCGCTCATATAGATATCGCCGAAAGGCGTGTGAGCGCTGTCGCTGGGCCTGCTCAACAAGATATACTTACCGTTAACCTTTCTCGGGAAAAGAACACCGTTTCTGTTAAAGGGCATAAGCGGATTAGGCATACGGATAAATGTCTTGAAATCAGTGGTCCTGCCCAAGCCGATTGACGCCCCGTGCATATCGTCGCACCATACAATATAGTAGGCATCGTCGAGCTTTAAGAATCTCGGGTCATAACCGTAGCTGATGGGATTGGGCTTTCCTTTTTCGTTAACCCAGTCAATGGGGTCGGGTCCGATTTTCCATTTAAGACCGTCTTTGCTTTTTCCGAAAAACAGCGTCGCACGTCCGTTTCTCTGGTCTGCCCTGAAGACCCCGACGAATTCGTCTTTATAAGGCAAAACGGCGCTGTTGAAAATTCTCGCCGCTTTGGGTATCGGGTTCCAGTCAAGTATTGGATTGCCGCTGTATCTCCAGACAACGTCGATACAGCCCTTTGGTTTGTCTTCCCACGGCATGTTCGGCAGTGGTTCGCCAATGATTGTTTTCTTTTTCATTTTTTCACCCTTTTTCACAGTTGAATTTTAAAAAACCGTTAAACAGTCGCGGCCTGGCCGCTGGCCTTGCGTCTTTCCTCAAGGTCTGTTTTTATTTTCTTCATCATTTTATCATCGAGGATGTAAAAGAATATTAAGACAACAGAAAGAATACCGAAAACTGCGGGTATAGTGCTCATAAGCATAACTATCCCCTTATTTGCCTCCGGCGATTGTATTTGGTTGGGTACAAAACTGTAGGAAGAAAGCAATATCCCTGTCAAAGTCGCGCCAAGCACCAGCCAACCTTTTGTGACATTGCTGAAGCTGAAAATACCAGACCGGTCGCCCTTCTTCCTCTTTTCCATTCTGAGTAATCCGCGGTATCGGCATACATCGCCCAGATAACAGGTGATAACGGACCTCCGGTTAAAGATCCGATAATCTGCAATGCAAAAATCAAAAACATATTATCCGGTTTTAAGAAGTAAAACGCGGCGGTAGAGATAATCGCAATGCCAAATATGGTAAAAAAGGCGTTTTTCTTGCCCATTAAATGAACTAAAACAGGAACCATGAGTGTGCCCAGGATTGCACATAACTGTCCTATGGCACCAAACGCGGAAACTATTTCCTCAAATCCAAGGTTAAATTTCCAGAACAATAAGTTTAATGGGACGGAAACTGTGCCGTTTTCTGTGATGTAATATTTGAAATAGTAATTGGTTACTCCCATTCTCGTGGAAACGAACAAAATCATGGAAAGGGTTGCAAATAAAAGTATTATCCAGGGAACATTAGTGACCAAATCCAGCAAATCTTTTCCTACAGACGTTTTCTGGCTTTTTTGAGGTTTCACTCTTTCTTTAGTCAGCAAGAACGTCAAAGTAAAGAAAACAACCGCAACACAGCCATATATCAAAATCGTATAAGTCCAGCCCTTCGGGTCCGTTGAATCTTTTCCATTTCCGAGGTGCTTGGCTAAAATTAATGATGTCAAGGTAACTATAAATCCTGCCGTATAAGCAAACGCAAACTTAAACGATGATGCGCTTGTTCTTTCCTTGGAATCGGGGCTAAGAACTCCAAGCAATGAAGAATACGGGATGTTAATTGCAGCATAACATGCCCTGAAAAGAAAAAGAGTAACATAAGCATAAATAAGTTTTCCCATCGGGCTGAGACCCGGTACCATAAAAGTCAGTAATGCTGAAACCATCAACGGTACGGACATCCAGATTAAATAAGGTCTGAATTTTCCCCATCGGGTTTCGGTCCTGTCAGCAATCATCCCAATAACAGGGTCAATAATACCATCAAAAATTGTTGCTAAACCAATCATCAAGCCGGCAACTGCTGCCGCTTTCTTCGGGTCAGCAGCGATTTTGAAAACATCGGTATAGAAAAGCATCAGATTTCCGACAATACACTGCCAGAACAACACAGACGCCAAATCTCCGAACCCGTAGCCGACTTTTTCCCTTAATGGGAGTTTCTGGATTTCGTTGCTCATAAGTTCCTCTCTCATTAAACCGTCTGGTTCAACTGCCAAGGCATATATTGGGGCATAATACTAACGGGGGTAGAATCTCAATGCAACCATTTTTAGCCGGCCTTTAGAATGCGGATTGCTATTGACGAGACGGCTTAAAATGGGTAATTTTGTGCTCTTTGCGAACGGTCAAACGTGAGAAGCAACAATTTGCTCAAAGAAAGGAAATACAATGTTCACAACAATAGCAGGCGTAAAGGCAAGAGAGATATTAGACAGCCGGGGCAACCCCACTGTTGAAGTTGATGTTATTCTGGAAGACGGCTCATTCGGAAGGGCCGCCGTGCCCTCTGGCGCAAGCACCGGCGCACACGAGGCCGTCGAGCTGCGCGACACCAATAACAAGCGGTATATGGGCAAAGGAACACTCGGCGCGGTTAAAAACGTAAATGATAAAATCGCCCCAAAGGTCATCGGTATGGACGCCACCGCACAGGAAGACATCGACCGCCTGATGATAGAAATGGACGGCACGCCTAACAAAGGCAAATTCGGCGCAAACGCGATACTGGGTGTATCGTTAGCCGCAGCCAAAGCGGCTGCCGCGTCTGCCTGCCTGCCGTTGTATCGTTATCTTGGCGGATGCAACGCGAATATCCTGCCTGTTCCTATGATGAACATTCTCAACGGAGGCAAACACGCCGACAACAGCGTCGATTTCCAGGAATTTATGGTTATGCCCATTGGCGCACCCACTTTTGCGGAGGCGTTACGTTACGGTGCCGAGACATTTCATTCGCTCAAATCAATTTTAAAGAAAAAGGGCTATGCGACAAGCGTTGGGGATGAAGGCGGTTTTGCCCCGAATCTTAAAAGCAATGATGAGGCCTGCGAAGTAATCGTTTCAGCGATTGAAGCAGCCGGATATAAACCGGGAAAAGATATCGCCATTGCGCTGGACCCGGCAGCCAGCTCGTTTTATGAAGATGGAAAATATAACCTGGCAAAATCCGGGCAGGGCAAGAAAACCAGTTCTCAAATGACTCAACTGTATAAAACGTGGATTGAAAAATATCCCATTGTTTCTATTGAAGACGGCCTTGATGAAAATGACTGGGACGGATTCAAGGAGCATACCGCGGTTCTCGGCAAAAAGATTCAAATCGTCGGCGACGATCTTTATGTCACAAATACGAAGTTTATTAAAAGAGGCATTGAGGAAAAGGCAACCAACGCAGTACTGATTAAACTAAACCAGATTGGCACCATAACCGAGACCGTTGAGGCAATTGAGCTATGCCGAAAAGCGGGCTGGGGCTATGTAATTTCTCACCGTTCCGGCGAAACCGAAGACACTTTTATGGCTGATTTTGCCGTCGCTATGGGCGGCGGACAAATCAAGACGGGTTCGGCCTGCAGAAGCGAAAGAATCTGCAAGTATAACCAACTGCTGCGAATCGAAGAGGAGCTTAGCAAATCAGCCAGGTTCGCCGGTTTTATGCTGCAGAAAAGTTAATGGGAAAACAGGAAATTAACGGCAGGTGCGAGAACCAAATAAGTAACGGATAATTGCACCTGCCGATTTTTTTGGCGGGATAATGCAAAACGAGCGAGTCATTCGAACCGTTGCGTTTGTCGTGTTCTTCAGCGTCGGTGCGGCTGTATTATCAGCAACGACGCTGTGCGATGATTTGCTCGAATATTATTACTACAAAGGCCTGCTCGCCCAGGCCGAAAGCCACCTCAAAAAACTCGAATCTCTTAACACCGATTACGATACCCTGCTCGCCCAGATTGAAGGCAACCTCAAAGAGCTTGCTCGTCTGGCACCCGCTACGCTCGGCATTGAGGCCAATGAGCCAAATACCGCGTATCCACGCGCGACAGTCGGCAAACTCGCGGCCGCGAGGCGCGCCTTAGCTGAAGAGCCAAACCAAATTACAATCATACAGGGTGTCCCGCCCTGGCTTTGCCTTTCCTGTCAGTGGCCTCGCAGACACATCCTGTTTATATCCGGCGCGACTTTGGTGTTGATTTCCTTTGTTTTCTTCGGCCCGACAAAGGATCCTTCCCGCACAATGACGGTAAAATCCAATCCCCCCGAATCACCTAAACCGTCCGAATCAACCAAGCCGCCCGAAACCCAGCAAACCATACAATGAAATTACAGCGTTCCTTTTCGCCGGAGCACATCCTGAATCTGTTCGGCCAGGCGGTCTCGCTCGATTGATAAAGCAAGCTGGTCGGCCGCCATCTCCAGGATTTGCCGCTGGTCCGGCGCATTAAATTTGCCCGGCTCGCCGGACTTCAGACCCAAAACACCGACAGTCCCTCGCGGACAGGTCATCGGCACGTATATGGCATTAGCATCCGGCAGCGTATCGGTTCCGGCGCCCGCTATCTGGTTATGCTCATATACCCACTGGGCAACGGCAATTTCTTTTTCCATACCGGCGAAACTGCTGGGTCGGCTGACCGCCGCTTTTAGCCGGCCTGCTTCATCGGGCAGAAATATCGCAACCTCGCTGGTTAAACTCTCCGATAATAACTCCTGGGCGACAGCCACGAGCTGATGTGTCCCCGCGGTGGCGGCCAGTTTCCTGCTTAAACGATACAGTGCCTCGGTGCGCCATTGCCTCTGACGCAGCGTCTCCACCTGAAGGCGAACCCGAAACGCCAGCGTGCTAATCAGAATCGCAATGGTCAGCATAACGGCAAATGTAATAAAATACTCGGTGTCGGTAACATTGAAACTATAATAGGGCGGCACAAGGAAGAAATCGAACGCCAGCACGCCGGCAACTGAAGCCAGAATACCGGGACCGAGTCCGTATCTTGCGGTCACAAACACTACGCCCAGAATAAACACCATTGCCTGGTTTGTTTCGCTAAGCCCCGCCCTGCTTATCAGCTCGGCAAGAACGATGCTGATTACAGTAACCACGATTGTCTTGACGTAAGACAGGTAATTAATTTTGCGCCGGCTGACAGGATACCGGGTCTTGTTTTCGTCAGCGGGGTCTTTTTGGCCTCTAATCACATATACATCTATGTCGCCGCTATGACGTAGTACTTTACTTATGATGGAACTGCCCATTAATTCGCGCCATCGCGATTCGCCGGTCTTGCCTATGATGATTTTCGTCACGCTCTTGGACTGAGCATACTTTACAATCTCTTCGGCCATATCTTCCCCGCCGAGCGTAACGGTTTCTGCGCCTAATTGCTCAGCCAAATTAAGGTTGCGGGCGAGCTTCTGGCGGGCGGCATCGTTCATAAAACGACCCGTGTCCACATAGGCCGCTATCCAAGGCGCACGCAGCGCCATTGCCATCCGCCTGGCAGCCCGAATTAATCTCGCCGACGTCGGACTGGGACCTATACAAACAAGCAATCGCTCCCTGGTCGCCCCCACCCGGGTGTTTCCCGATGTCTGTGCCTGTGCGCTCAAATGGTCGGCGGTTCTTCGCATAGCCAGCTCGCGCAGGGCAGTCAGGTTGGGCAGCTTGAAGAACTTCAGCATGGCCCGCTCGGCATCAGCAGGGAAATATATCTTGCCCTCTTCGAAACGCTGCAGCAAATCTTCCGGAGGCAGGTCCACCAGCTCAACCTCGTCGGCATTGTCAAAAACAGTATCAGGAACCGTCTCACGGACCGCGATACCGGAAATCTTCGCCACAATATCGTTCAAACTCTCTAAATGCTGAACGTTCAGCGTGGTATAGACGCTGATGCCGGCGTCTAATAATTCTTCCACGTCCTGCCATCGCTTTGTATGTCGCAGGCCGGGGGCGTTGGTATGGGCAAACTCATCGACAATTATTATCGCCGGCTTGCGAGCCAGCGCCGCATCGAGGTCAAACTCCTTTAACTTTATGCCTTTGTATTCCAACTCTTTGAGCGGGAGAATTTCCATCCCCAGCATAATCGCCTCGGTCTCAGGTCGCGCGTGCGGCTGAACATACCCGATAACAATATCCACACCTGCGCTGGCCTGCTCTCTTGCTGCCTCCAGCATCGAATAGGTCTTGCCGACACCAGCCGCATAGCCGAAAAATATCTTCAGCTTGCCGCCAGCCTTCGCCTTTTCCTCTTCGCGGATTTGTTCGAGCAATTCATCAGGATTTGGTCGCTGGTTATCTATTCGTTATCTGCCTATTTTGTACGTCGTCAGCGTAACATTGCCCAGGGACTTATGATACCGCCTGGAGTTATACCATGCAACAAAACGTGCTATTTCTTTAACTCCTCATTTTGCAGTGAATCTTTTTCGGGGTTGTCGAGGCCGAGTTTCTTTTCGAGGAGTTTGATGGACTGCAAAATGATATAGGCCTCGTCGTTTGTTTTTATGTCGGAAGCGATGCCGGCTTTTTTCAGTAGTTCGGTTATTCTCTTTGATAAGTAGGAGACCGCGTTAGAGACATAAAAGGGGAAATACCAGAAATAGCCAAAGGCCAAAATGATGCACAATGCAGCCGTTACGGACATATAGGTTTTCACATCAGCGGACTGCTGTTTTGTTATCAGATTTTTTCGGACAACGGCCTCCATGTTAAGGTCATCGATGCTGAGGATGGATTGTTTGAGTTTTTCATAACAAGGCAGGACTTCGTTAAAATACATTGAGGTAGTGCCTAAACCGTTTTTAATCTTATCGCATAGGTTCATATAAACAGCATAATCGCGATTGAGCGTGTCAACGTACTCTTTTTCGTGAATCTCCGTTATGTTGTTATTTTCGGCTTTGAGGTTCTTTTCAAAATCGGTTCTGCCGGTTTCGAAAAGATGGAAATAATAATCGGATAATTTTTTGTTGTCGCCGGGATTGAATATAGTGCTGCTTATGGAAGTTCTGGTGTCGTCGAGTGCGGAGAGCATATTTTTTGAATAGACAATGGAATCATAATTGTTTTTGAGAACGTTGTCGGCTTCTTCGGACAGTTTGTCAACATAATAAGAGCAGAAAAATGCGAGGGCAAAAATGATAGCGAACAGGAACCCCAGGCCAATTGAAAGCTTTGTTTTAAGTACCATAACGCCTCCAAAATTTAATTAAGTCAAATCGTTATTTGCCTATTTGTTCTTAAGGTTATCCAGGGCAATGTTAAGCTCCAGCACGTTGACCCGCGGCTCGCCAAGAATGCCAAGCTGTCTGCTTTTGGTTAATTTAACTACAAGCTCCCTGACTTTGGTTTCATCAAGGTCTCTCGCCTTCGCGACGCGGGAAACCTGATATTCCGCCGAGGCGGGGCTTATGTCGGGGTCGAGACCGCTGGCGGAGGCGGTAACAAGGTCAACGGGCACTATTGGCTTACTCGCAGCATCCGCGGCTTTCAATTGCATAATCCTGGCCTTGACGTTTTCGGTCAAAGCCGGATTAAGCGGCCCCAGATTCGAGCCGGAAGAATTGGCGGCGTTATAAGGCATCGGCGATGTCGCGGAGGGTCTCGCCCAGAAATACTTCGAGCTGCTGAATGATTGCCCGACAAGTGAAGACCCGACGGTTTTACCGTTATTGACAAGCAAGCTGCCGTTGGCCTGACTCGGGAATACTAATTGAGCAAAGCCGGTTACAATCAACGGGTAAATGATGCCCGTAATCACAGTGAATACCACTATACAGGCAACCGATTGTCGCAGGATACGAATCATATTCTCACCTTCATCATTATAATCACACTAAGTGCAAAACTACCAGCATCATATCAATCAATTTAATTCCGATAAACGGGATAATTATTCCGCCGACACCGTAAATAAGCAGGTTCTTTCTCAGCAGCTGCGTCGCGGGCATCGGGCAATATTTCACCCCCTTCAGCGCAAGCGGAATCAGGAAGACGATAATAATCGCGTTAAAAATCACGGCAGACAAAATAGCACTATTTGGCGTTGCAAGTGCCATCACGTTCAGCGTATTAAGCGACGGGTAGGTCAGGGCAAACGCCGCCGGTATGATTGCGAAATACTTGGCCACGTCGTTGGCGATGGAAAAGGTCGTCAGCGCCCCGCGGGTCATCAGCGTTTGCTTGCCTATTTGCACGATATCGAGCAGCTTGGTCGGGTTGGAATCCAGGTCAACCATATTGCCCGCCTCTTTGGCTGCCTGCGTGCCTGTATTCATCGCTACCGCCACGTCCGCCTGGGCCAGCGCCGGCGCATCGTTGGTTCCGTCGCCCGTCATCGCCACCAAATGCCCCTGTGCCTGATATCTCCGAATCAGTTCAAGTTTCGCTTCAGGCGTTGCCTCCGCTAAAAAGTCGTCCACGCCCGCTTCAGCGGCAATCGCCGCCGCGGTCATCGGGTTATCCCCGGTAATCATCACCGTCTTGATGCCCATCCTGCGCAAATCGACGAACCGTTCTTTGATGCCGCCTTTGACAATGTCCTTGAGATGTATAACCCCAAGCGCCTTTGCCCCGTCTGCCACAACCAAAGGCGTGCCGCCACTTTTGGCAATTTTCTGGCTCATCTGCCGGATTTTATCAGGAGTTACCCCGCCGTGACTTTTAACGAATTGTTCAATCGCGTCCACCGCGCCTTTGCGAATCTGTCTGCCATCGAGGTCAACGCCGCTCATTCGCGTCTGGGCGGAAAAAGGAATAAATTTGGCGCCTAATTTCTCAATGTCCCTTCCCCGCAGGTTATATTGCTGCTTTGCGAGCACGACAATACTCCTGCCCTCAGGAGTTTCATCCGCCAGCGAGGCAAGCTGTGCGGCGTCAGCCAAATCCTCAATCGACACACCGTCCGCGGTGATAAATTCCGTTGCCTGGCGATTACCCAACGTGATGGTTCCGGTTTTATCCAACAGCAGCACATCCACGTCGCCCGCCGCCTCTACCGCCCGGCCCGACATAGCCACAACATTGGCCTGGCTTAGCCGGCTCATACCCGCTATCCCGATTGCGGAAAGCAATGCGCCTATGGTTGTCGGCGCAAGGCAAACTAATAACGCCACAAGCACGGTAATCGTTACGACCTCGCCCTGATGCGCCTGCAGAACGCTGTAATATGAATAAGGAAGCAGCGTCGCTGTAACCACAAGAAAAATAATAGTCAGCGCCGCCAACAGAATTGTAAGGGCAATTTCGTTGGGCGTCTTTTGGCGTTTGGCCCCTTCTACCATCGCTATCATACGGTCTAAAAATGTATTGCCCGATTCCGCGGTAACACGTATGACTAACCAGTCCGAAATAATGCGTGTCCCTCCTGTAACTGCCGACCTGTCTCCGCCGCTTTCACGAATGACCGGCGCGCTTTCACCGGTAACCGCGCTTTCATCCACCGAGGCCACGCCTTCGACAACCTCTCCGTCGATTGGAATAAAATCGCCCGCTTCAACGAGGACGACGTCGCCCACTTCCAGCACCGACGCCAGTATCGACTCGTATGGGGAGCCATGGTGGGGAGAGGTGAGTTTTTTTGCAACCAGGTCTCTGCGGGCTTTTCTTAAACTATCCGCCTGCGCCCTGCCGTGTCCTTCGGCCATTGCTTCGGCAAAATTGGCAAACAGGACCGTAAACCACAACCACAGCGAAATACCAAGAATAAACCACGGGCCAGCCTCGCCTTTTCCAATGATGGCCTGAACAAACAATAAGCTTGTCAGGACGCTGCCGACGAGCACTACGAACATCACGGGGTTTCGGAATTGTCTGCGCGGACTGAGCTTGCAGAACGAATCCACGATAGCAGGCCGGACTATTGCCCAGTCAAACAACTTGGTCTTTTTTGCATTATCATTCATAATTATCTGCCAATCATCATCAAATGTTCCACAATCGGCCCCAAGGCCAGGGCCGGTATAAAGCTTAACGCACCCACCACGATAACGACGCTAATCAGCAGGATGACAAACATCGGGCCAGATGTGCTCAGCGTCCCTGCGCTTGCGGGGACATACTTCTTCGCCGCCAGCGACCCGGCGATTGCCAGCACAAGAATTTTGAACAGGTATCGCCCGCCGAGCATAGCCATGGCCAAGGTGTAATTATAAAACGGCGTGTTACAGTTAATACCGGCAAAGGCGCTGCCGTTATTGTTCGACGCCGACGAATAGGCGTAAAGAATTTCACTGAAGCCGTGAGGACCGGGATTGAATGCGCCCGCTTGTCCCGCTTTTGTCGCCACGGCTACAGCCGTGCCAATCAATGCCAGAAATATCGGCAATAGTATTACCAGCGAAGCCATCTTCATTTCAAAACTTTCAATTTTTTTGCCTAAGTATTCAGGCGTTCGGCCTACCATTAACCCAGCGATGAATACCGCCAGAATCGCGAAAACCAGCATCCCGTAAAGCCCCGAGCCGACGCCGCCGAAAATCACCTCTCCCAATTGTATCAGCCACATCGGGACCATTCCGCCCAAAGGCGTATAAGAATCGTGCATCGAGTTTACAGCCCCGCAGGATGTCCCCGTCGTCATCGTGGCAAACAAGGCGGAATTGAAAATGCCGAAGCGGACTTCCTTGCCCTCCATATTGCCGCCGCTTTGCGTCGCGCTTGGTTGCAGGTCCGCACCCGCTGAGGCAAGTTGCGGTGTCCCTTTTTGCTCCGACCAGCAGCACAGGACCAGCAGGCACACAAAAATAATTACCATCGAGGCCAGTATCGCCCAGCCCTGTTTCGTATCGCCCGCCATTTTGCCGAATGTGTAGCAAAGCGCCCCCGGAATCAAAAGTATCGCCAGCATCTCAAGAAAATTCGACAATGGCGTAGGATTCTCAAGCGGATGAGCGGAGTTAGCGTTGAAAAATCCGCCGCCGTTAGTGCCCAGTTGCTTGATGGCAATCTGCGAAGCTGCAGGCCCCACCGCGATTGTCTGCTCAGCAACACTATTGCCGTCAACAAGCGTAACCGGCTCAACAAGCGTCGCCATCGGATATGGCTTGAACGTCTGCACAACGCCCTGCGACGCAAGAAGGATTGCAATTATCAGCGATAGAGGGATGAGGATATACAAGAGCGAGCGGGTCAAATCGACCCAGAAGTTGCCGATTGTCTGGCTGTTTCGGCGAACAAATCCGCGGATTAAAGCGACTAACACCGCCATACCGCTCGCCGCGGACACAAAATTCTGCACCGCCAAGCCGAGCATCTGAGTCAGGTAACTCATCGTGGTCTCGCCGCCGTATGCCTGCCAGTTGGTATTAGTAATAAAACTGACAGTCGTATTGAATGCCATGTCTGAAGGCACAGCGGGAAAATGCTGCGGGTTCAAAGGCAAAAAGCCCTGCAATCGCATCAAGGCATACAAAACGACAAAACCAGCCGCGTTAAAAGCAATCATCGCGACGGTATATCTCTGCCAGCCCATCTCATTGGCAGGGTTGACCCCGCAGAGCCGATAAATCGCACGCTCGACCGGCCCAAGTATCCGGTCCAGGCCGCAGGGCTTGTTTTCATACACCCTCGCCATATACCACCCAAGCGGCTTGACCAATAACAAAACCACAGACAGGAACAGAACAATTTGTATTATCCCGTAAGTCATTAGAATTTCTCCGCCAGCAGCACTGCCACGACAAGATAAATCATAAGCAGCACCGTAAGAATCCCGCTAACCCAATACGCCCAAATCATAATACAACTCCTTGCCTTTGGCGCGGACTTTTCCCGCAAATAATTTTCGCCGAGATGTCTGTTTTGAGGCAGGTTAGACCAAACGCGCAACAAACCAGAAAACTACCCCTGGTTTACCCTGGTGTAACGCCTACGAGGTTAGCTGTCGGACTCAGGCACCAAGCACCTTAATCGATTTTACTCGATATTCGCCCCAAGACCTTCCCGCCTCGGCATAGCCAAAGGCGAAGACGGGTCGGTCAACTTCGGGTCCCCCGTTTTCTTCCTGCCCTTGAACAGACAAACAGCAAAGAAGAAACTCGGCTACACGAATTCGGCAGGATACACCAGATTTAGCCCGTGTAAAGAAAATTCTGGAAAATTTTTTTTGCCGCGGTTGACCGTTGAAATCTTAACTCCTGTTATCTATTGGGGTTACGGGGTCAATAACAAGCCAGCAGAATGTGCCGAGAAAATACACGCCCGCGGCGACATACAGGACGGCGTTCCAGTTATGATTTGACCAGGCGAGAATATAGCCGATAACGATGGCGGCAAGCCCACCGCCGAAATTGCCCATCATATTCATACTGCCGGACAGCGTCCCCGAGAATTTCCCGCCTATATCCATACACGCGCCCCAGCTTGTCGGCATCACCAAATCATTGCAGAAACTGGCCAAACCCATAACTACCATTGCCAGCCACGGATTGGGAATGAAAGTCGATATCGCCAGGCAGGATGCCGCACCGAAAAACCCGACTGCCGCGAGTAATCTTCTTGCGAATAGCGTGCTGCCGAGCAACCTTGCAAGTGGTGCGGCTATGTAGCCGCAGAACAGCGAACCAAGCCCGCCGAAAAATAACGGAAAGCCCGCCAATAACGCGCCATAAGTTATATCCATACCTCGCCCTTCGCGCAGGTAGGTTGGCAGCCAGGTTATATAAAAAACTGCTCCGAAATTCAGGCAGGCAAATTGAAACCACAGGAGCCAGACGGTTTTAGAAGCTACCAGTTTCCCCCATGGGATTTTGTCGTGTCCGAGTACCACATCCTGCTGGCGAGGCAAAATCGCCAGCTCCGCTTCGTTGATGCTTTTATTATCGCGGGGGTTGTCTCGATACCAGATATAAAAGAAAATCGCCCATACCACGCCCAGCAGGCCGAATAATCCGAAGGTGTGACGCCAGGAGATATGCTGCAAAATCAGGGCGACCAGCAAAGGCGTGAATGCGCCGCCCCATCTTGCGCTAAGCCACGTTATGCCCTGAGCACGAACCCGCTCAGATTTTGGAAGCCAGACGGTAAACGCCTTGGTCAGATTCGGGAAACACCCCGCTTCGCCCGCGCCGAACATTGCGCGGGTAATTACTAACGAAATTAAACTGAATACCCAACCCGTCGCAGCCGTGAAAAACGACCACCACATAACCACCCGCATCAGGACTTTGCGTGCGCCGATGCGGTCGCCCAGCCAGCCGCTGGGAATTTCGAACAGGGCATAAGCCCAGAAAAACGCCGAAAACGCCCAGCCCATCTGTTTGGTCGAAAAGCCGAGGTCTTTGCTCATCGCCGGCGCCGCCTGCGAAATGCAAACCCGGTCAATATAGGTAATGACGGATAGAGTGACAGCGAACACAACGACCCAGTAACGAACACATGTAGGACGTGTCCCTGAGCCATTCATACGCTTTTTGTCGCCGGCATCCATCACAAAAAGTCAAAAAGGGGTCAGACCCCTTTTTGACCTTCTTTCCTCAATAATTTATTTTGGCGGTTCGACTTTGCTCGCCGCAGGCGGCAAAACGGCTTCGAGCAATGGCTTGCGGAAGGTCTTGGTCTTCTGGTCATACAAGCCGAATTCCGGTGCGCAAAATTCCCAGTAATCGAAGCTCATTCCCCGCTCGATTGCGGTGTCGGCCATAAACTTTGTCCAGCGCGCGGGAATCCATATCCGCTTTGTCGTAAGCGCCGAATTCACCCAGGTTAATCGGGCGGTTGTTTTTCTTCCCCCAGGCGGCCGCGTAATCCAAATCCCTGATTATTTCCTGCTTTTCATCCTCGGTGCCTGTCCACTTTGTGCCGAGCCAGTCATTGGGTTCACCCTTGCTCAGCCAGGCCGCACCCTGATGAGTAAACGTCAGCGGGAAGTAATCGTGAATGGTAACGATTACGTTGCGTTCTTCTTTGGGTATATCGAGAAGCGTAAGATAATGAATCTGATTATAGTGCGCCGGGCCGATGACAAGGGTCCTGTTCGGATTCGACTGCCTGATTACCGCAAGAGCGTCTTTCATTCGCTCGTTCCAGGGGTCTGCCGTTAATTCCTTTTGGGGCTCATTCATCAATTCAAAAACGAGGGTATTGGGATAATCTTTGAAGTGCCCGGCGATTTGTTTCCAGAGAGCCAAATATCTTTCCTTTTCCTTAACCGGGTCGGCGTAAAGCTCGCCATAGTGGTGCATATTAAGCATTACCGGAAGCTTCCGCGATAATGCGCAGTTTACCGCCCAATCAACTCTTTTCATAAATTCCGGGCTAATTGTATAAGGCGGCGCGGTCATCGCGTGAGCCGACCAGCGGACCGGCAGCCGGATTGAATCAAAGCCGATGTCTTTTGCCGCCTGAAAATACTCTTCCTGAAGAACAACGCCCCATGCGCCTTCGGTTGGCGCATCGAAAGCGTTGCCGAAATTCACGCCGCGACCCAGAAGCTGGTTCATTTTAAATGGGTCAGGCCCGCTCGTCGCATTCGGCTCGTTGGCGGCTGCGCAGACGGACGCAAAAGAAATGAGAATCACTGTCAATATCTTTGCCATAAAATTCAATCCTTAAAAATTATTGTTTGGGCGGGATAACTGCCTCTAAAAGGGGTTTACGCCAGGATTTCGCGTCCCTGTCATACAGACCGAATTCCTGTGCACAGAATTCCCAGTACATTAAGCTCATGCCGCGCTCGGCCGCAGTATCAGCGATGAACTTTGTCCAGCGGACGCGGGACTCCATATCGGCTTTATAGTAAGAGCCGAACTCGCCTAAGTTAATCGGGCGATTGTGTTCCTTTCCCCAGGCGGCGCCGAAGTCAAATATATCGGTCATATATTTCTTTTCTTGGGGTGTTCCCATCCATTTCGTGCCCGGCCACGCATTGTAATCGTTAATGCCGTTTGAATTGGGGTCCTGACCAATGAATTTCATATCTGCAACAGTCCTGGCGACTTTTTCAGGATTCATCCAGGGCGTACTCTGATGTGTGAACGCGTGCGGGAAATAGTGATGAACACTGACGATGATGTTGCGGTCGTTTTCAGGCAGCTCAAGGAGCTTTAGATACATAATCCAGCTGTCACGAGCAGCACCGATGACAACCGTTCTGTTTGGATTTGATTCGCGAATGACACCTAAAAAGTCTTTGATGTAATCGTTCCATATTGCAGGCGTCAGCTTTCTTTTCGGCTCATTCATCGGCTCAAAGAGAAGAATATCGGGGTAGTTTTTGTAATGCTCAGCAATCTGCCTCCACAGGGCGAGAAACCTTTCTTTTTTGCGCCAGCGGCTCATCGTATGTTTCGTTGTATTGATGAATGTTTATAATTATGGGCATATTCCTCGAAACAGCCCAGTTTATAATTGTGTCAACCCGTTTGAAAAATTCGGGGTTAATGGTGTAAGGTTTTTCCTTGAGCGCGTGGCCCGACCAGTTCACGGGCAGGCGAACCGAATTGAAACCGGCCTGTTTGATGATATCGAAATACTCTTCTTTGACCACGACACCCCAGTCACCTTCGTTTGGTGCTTCGAGTGCGTTGCCGATATTTACTCCCCTGCCAAGCAGTTTATTCATTTTGAATGGGTCCGGTTTCGTCGATGGGGCATTGGGTTCCGCGGCTGCGACACAAGCCGCTCCGAACAAAATTATTCCTAATGCAACTAACACGTATGGTCTGGTCATTCCCAACATATTTTTTTCCCCAACGATATAATTCTATTCTTTCGGCGGAATAAGTGCATCGAGCAGCGGTTTTACCCATGTTTTCGTTTGCCTGTCGTAAACTGCCATATTATACGTGAACTGCCAGTACGTGAAGCTGAATCCGTGTGCGACCGCCTCGTCGGCGATGCATTTGGTCCAGCGGACGCGGGAATCCATATCCGCCTTTTCATAAGAGCCGAATTCACCGAGATAAACTGGGCGATTACGGGCATTGGCCCAGCTTGCCACCTGGCCAAAGTCCTTTTTTATGGTTTTTCTTTCCGCGTCTGTCCCCTCCCATTTTGTTCCTATCCAGTTATTGGAGTCAGCCGTCCATCTTGTGCCCTGATGTGTAAAATGATAGGGCTCATAATAATGAAAGGTCAGGATGATATTCCTGTCATCCTCAGGCAGCTTAAGGAACCTCAGGCCGGCGATGCCGTTGAAATTGGCCGGCCCGATTATCACCGTTCTGTTTGGATTTGTCTTACGGACAATAGCAAGTGTCTCTCTAATAAGAGCATTCCATTCGCCCGTTCCAATTTGCCCCTGCGGCTCATTGAGAAGCTCGAAGAGCAGGGTGTTGGGATAACCTTTGTAGTGTTCGGCGAGCTGTTCCCATGTAGCGAGGAATTTAGGTTTGAGACCATTGGCGTCACGATAAAACTCAAAGTAGTTTTGATAGTTTATTACTACAGCAAGATTACGCGACAGAGCACTGTTCACGGCCTGGTCAACTCGTTTTAAGAAATTCGGGTCGATAGTATATGGCGGCTTATCCATCGTACGGGTTGACCAGCGAACCGTAAGCCGAACAGAATTAAAGCCGGCGTCTTTTATTAGCTGGAAGTGTTCATCCTTTACGATCCAGCTCCATTCGTCGTCTAATTCCACTTCCCTGTCGAGAGCATTGCCTATATTGACGCCCCGGCCAATCAACTTGTTGACGGCAAACGGGTCATTTAAATTCACATCTGTGGCGGCATATGATGCGCAGGCCGCAAATAAAACAATTAGTAGAGCGGCAGCTAATAATGTAGAGGGGCGAAACATTTTATATTGTCTCCTTACAGTGTAGTAGTTAATAAAATAATTGAGTAAATTAGCGACATAAACGCAACAGCGGGCGATGGGATTCGAACCCACGGCATTCGGCTTGGGAAGCCTGTTGTCTGCATATAAGTGCTTGTTTCAGCATTAGTTAAAGCCTGTTTTTTGGGTCAAACCGAGGTTTACAAGTGAATGACAAGTTACTGAGAACTTAATAACAAGCTGCCATCACGTGGCGACTGACCCACTCAGTGACCCACTTTCGGCCTTGATACTACCGTAATTTCCCCCGTTAAGCCAACAAAAAGTTACATAGTTTTGACGAGCATAAGCATTCCTATCTAAGGGCCATACACGATTAGAAAGTTGAAAGAATCGTTCGGATCATCTGGCGACTGACACTTTTTTGACACCGTTGAGATTGCTTGACCAATTTATCCTTCAACCACATCGGTTGCCATCAAGGAATCTTGGACAAAGTGATGTTTGAGGTTGCTGAGGAACTGAATTCCATCGGCGGGTATATAGATCCTGTTGTCAGAACCCAGAATCCCTTTCTCAAGATACTTTTGAAAAATGCAGGTCAGACCGTCGAAGTATATTTTCTTGCCATCAAACCTTATCCGCCCATACTCCTCCTGACAAGCCCCTATCGTTCTGACAAATTTGACGACGTGCATGCTGCGTCCTTTCAGTAATCAGACGTAATTCAGAACACTACTTTTTATGCGTCCGTGATTTTCTTAACTACAACCAGAGAACTTATGGGCTGCGCGATAGCGTGTCAAGTTAGTTCAGTGTTAAGTTTTTAACACTCGACTATTGCTTGTCAGGCCGGCTTAATGGTCGGAACCTCGGTTTTATGTGGTAGGCCGCTGATGCGGCATCGACGGCGTCCTGGTAGAACTTCTCCTGAGCACGTATCTTCTTGCCGTGATGGGATACACGTTTGTAAGTGCCATCGGGTAGGAGCTGCCACGACTGCACGTTGTCATCGAAGAATGTCTTAAGCATATCCATAACGCGTGCCCTGGCCCTACCGTCCAGAACGGGAAAGAGAATCTCCAGCCGGCGGTCAAGATTTCTTCGCATCCAGTCGGCGGAACTTAGGTAAATTTCCTCGTGCCCGCCATTGCGGAAATAATAAATTCTCGAATGTTCGAGATACCTGTCTAATATCGACCGCACCTCGATATTATCCGAGACCTTCTTTATCCCCGGCCTCAGGACACATATACCGCGGATGTTCAGTTTCACTCGCACGCCCGCCTGGCTTGCGCGATACAGTGCCTGGCAAATCACCGGGTCCTGCAACGCGTTTAGCTTGGCGATAATCAGTCCCCTGTCGCCCGGCGTTGACGCCTGAATTTCGCGGTCAATAAGGTCGAGGAATTTTTGCCGCAGGTTCGTCGGTGCGATGGTTAATTGTTTCCAGCCAACCGTTTCCGACTGCCCGGTCAGCAAATTGAAAAACGCCGCCACGTCCGCCGTAATATCGGGGTTACAGGTCATAAGGCCGATATCGGAATACAACTTAGCCGTGCGGTCGTTGTAGTTACCGGTTGAAAGATGCGCGTATCGCCTTATACATCCCTGCTCGCGACGTACAATAAGCATTGCCTTGGCGTGCGTCTTTAACCTGGCGATGCCGTAGATAACGTGACAGCCAGCATCCTCCAGCTCGAGCGCCCAATTGACGTTTCGTGACTCATCGAATCTGGCCTTAAGCTCGACAAGAACAGTAACCTCTTTGCCGCTTTCGGCAGCACTGGCGAGCGACTGGACAAGAGGAGATTTACCGCTTGTCCGGTATAACGTCTGCTTTATTGCCAGCACATTAGGGTCGTTGGCCGCCTCATCCACGAACTTCATCACCGGCTCGAAACTCTCATAAGGGTGAAACAACAGAACGTCTTTTTCCTGTATCGTCGCCCAAAGGTCATCGCTGTCGTTGAGATCTCTCACCGGCTGCTCAGGCCAGCCAGGCGACTTCATTTCCTCTGACGGCAGCAAATCAACTAACTGCATTATCCCCGAAGCGTTAAGCAAACCATCCACTTCATAAATATCCTGGCTGCCCAGATTCAAAAACTTGGTCAACCATCGTTTCATCCTCGGTTCCGCACTGGCTGATATCTCCAGCCGAACAGCGGCACGCCTTCTTCGTTCTCGCACAGCACGTGCTATCGTGCTTAGCAAATCCGCCGCCTCATCTTCCTGAATTGATACGTCCGCGTCCCGCGTGATTCGGAAATACGCCGCTGATACTATTCTGCCGTCTCCGAACAGCGTCTGTGCATTTGCGGCTATAACCTCCTCGACGGGCGTTACAAATGTGTCGTCTTCGGTGGGTATATTTACAAACCTCTGGAAAAGACCGGGAACAGGCACCGCGACGATTTTCGTCCTTGCCCTGCCCGTGCTTATCGAGAATGCCACAAATAACTGCAATCCCGGCAGCACAGGAGCGGGATTCAGCCCCTCAATTGCCACAGGCGTCAAAACGGGCAGTATCTCGTTATTGAAATGCTGCCGCAGGAATTCGGCCTGCTCGTCGTTCCAGTCCGCCCGCGACAAAACGTGAAAACTATTCTGGGCAAGTTTGCCAAAAACGTCCCTGATGCCCGCCGTCTGTTCTGCAACCATTTTGTGAACACGTTTGTTTATCAAGTCGAGCTGTGATTTGGCGGTCATACCGCTCGGGTCAAGTGCCCTTGGGGCATTTATACGCTGCTGCATCAGGCCCGCCACACGAATCATAAAATACTCGTCGAGGTTGGAGCTGACTATCGACAGGAATTTCAGCCGTTCCGCCAAAGCAAGGTCGTCGCGAAGCCCCTCCTGCAGCACACGGTTATTGAATTCGAGCCAGCTAACTTCGCGGTTTATCAGCAACTTAGGCGATTTTAAATCCTTTTGTCTGCCCATAGCGTTCACCTATTCTCTTTCCAGCCGAACCTGCAACCCGTAAATATCCTCGAACAAATCCCCTTGCATCGCCAGCATCCGCTCCTCCAAACTGACATCCGCCGTCGTAGGTGAGATGATTTGCAGGTATTCATCACTTATCCTGCATTTGATATTCCGGACGTGCTGCGTCCTGCTGGCATCGAGGGCGTCGGCGACCCGCAATAACGCCGTCAGCTTGTTGATTGTCATTCTTCTTTCCCGAGGCAGCGCCATATATTCGATATGCGCCGGCTTTGGTCTACTTCGCCTGTGATATCTCGCGACGTGCGCCACAAGCTGAAGCTCCTCCTGCGTCAGCCCTGAAATCTCAGAATTGGCGATAAGATAAAAACTGTGCTTATGATATGCTCTGCCCGACACAAAAGTTCCGATTTCGTGAAGCAGCGCCGCCACTTCAAGAAGCAGCCGATACCTTTTGTCCAGTACGTGCTCAGCCGCAAGCTCATCGAAGAGGCGCACTGAAGTTTGCCGCGTGTGTATTGCGTGTTTCAAATCTACGCCGTATTTTTTCGCCATCGACGTCGCCGAGCGGATTATATCTGCGTATGCTGATTCCTCGACCGAACCGGCCGCCTGCTGAGCAAGGTCAAGAAGCAAGCCATCACGCATCGACACATTCGATACGATAATTTCTTTCGCCCCCGTTGACCTCAGCAGCACCTGGTAAACAAGCAGCGCCGGAATCAGCGTTTCCGCTTCGCTGAAAGACAGCCCGTACATCCTGCTTAATTTGTCCGCCGTATAATGCCTGCTCTTGCTGACTAATTTATCGAGGTCTCCTCTCGAAACGGAGCGAAGGTTTGCAATTTTTGTATTTCTGCCTGCGCGTTCGGCGGCCCACCTAGCGTCCCCTCCGACGGCATAAAAGCTCCTGACCTGTCCGAGTCGCAGCAATCCTTTCATCGACGATATGACGCCTGCCACCTGCTGGCGTATCATATCCGACGCCCGGTCTGCCGACTCGGTGCTGGTAGAAAGAAGTTCCTGCAGACGGATTGACCCTATCGCAAGATTACGCGACGCGGCAATTTGTCCTTTGCGAAGGACGTTAATTTCGGTGCTGCCTCCGCCCACCTCAACAATCACCGAGCCTTGTTTTGCTAATTGTCTCCTGCCCACCTCCTGGCGGACCGCGGCGACCGTCAGCCGGCTTTCATCGGAAGAGCTTATAATGTCCACCTCGAATCCAGTCGCTATCAGGATACGGTCCAGAAACGCGTCAGAGTTGCCTGCCTCACGCACCGCGCTGGTCGCTACCACCTTAACGACGTCAGTGTTATACAATTTCAACACGTTCATGAAATCCCGAAGAATCAGAACTGCCGCCCGCATTGTTGTCCCTTTGATTCTGCCAGTGCGGAACGTGTCCTGCCCCAGGCGCACTCCTCGTTGCAATCGCTCCAATATCTCTATCCGGCCATCGGGCATCGCCTGTGCAATCGCCATTCGTATCGAGTTCGACCCGATATCTATCGCCCCAAGCGTCCTGATACCGGGGGGCTGCTGATTTGTTTTTTTCACAGGGTTCATCTTAACCCTCATAACCTAAAGCTTAAATCCGTTAAAGCCAAAAAGGCCTATAATCAATTATCAACACGTCACGCGTTCGAACACCAGTTTTCTGGCGAATATATCTTCAAAAAGCACACCTTTGTCTTTTGCTGCATCAAACTCGGCATCCAGCGGCTCTTTCGAGTTACATATCATTTTTACCTGCTTTTTACCAACCCGGCAGATTATATCCTTGGTCATGCTTCGGTGCGTCCGGTCTAGCCCGTCGGCAACTCTCAATATGCCCGCCAGTTTGCGGACCATATCCCGGTCTTTTGTGTCAAGGTCTCGAAAATAAGTGTGCTGTTCCTTTGGCAAGGTCTTGCGGTGATATCGTGCCAGAAGAGCAATGATGCTTTTGTCACGAAAATCAAACGGCAGGGCGGCGTTTTCCATAATAATTCTCAGGGCGGTCTTGTGATGTCCCTGCTTACCCTCAATCCAGCCGATGTCGTGAAGCAAAGCGCCGCAGCGAAGCATAAACCTCTCCCGGCCTCCTAAGTGATGCAGCTCAACGAGTTGATCGAAAAGCTGCAACGCCAGTTTTTCAACCTGATGGGTATGTTCCCGCTCATAGTTGCATTTCCTTGCCAGGGCAAGCACCGCCTCCAGCGCGGGCAAATTGCCGTGCACGTCGCTGACAATCGCAGCTATTATTTCTTTTTTTCGCATCGGCTGTTGTCCCGTGAAGCCGCTTTCTTATCAATCCCTGAAGCACGCTGCGACCGTGAGGAGGGTGTTTGAATCATCGCGCGAAGATTATCCGGCAAAGCCGCCTCGGTGATTTCCCTCCACAATGCCCTGCTCCTCTCGAAGAACAATTCCCTGTCGGCGTGCCGACGTCCTACAAGATATTCAATTCCCGGTCTTAGCCGGCCAAACGCCCTTTCGCTGCCGAAGTATTTGACCGTCCGCTTTTTCTCCTTGCCGGTGAACTTCGCAAGGTCTTCAAGCCACACGTCGCAATCGTGTACCCTGCCAAGAAGCGACTGCATCCTCTTCATAATCTCGATATTGGCGCTTAGCCGTCTTTCAAAAGGTAGATTGCAAATCTCCAGCGTATAACGCAGCCGTTTGGCGGCGATTCTCATCTGGTGATGTCCCGCCTTATCGTCTGCGTTCTCAAGACACTTCTGGCAGGAAAGTAATCCTTCGAGCCGCCCTTCGATATGCCTTCTGGCCTCTTCAAAAACATACGGGCTGCGAATATCAATATTCTGCTGGGACAGCCGTCTTTCGGTGCGTTTCATTTCCGCACGCATATCCAATATGGTCCCGTCTTTTTTTATGCGGTTTAAGACCTTAACGATTTTTGGCTGGATACGGTTGCGTTTCTGTTTTACCCGCAGCATTACCCTTCGCAGCCCGGGCCTCAAGCCCTTGCCCGCGGGGGGAATTTTCGATATGAAATCCTTGAGAAACTCAATCTGCACGTCGGCGTCTCTGGCTGCGCCAAGCCGGCTGGTCAGCTGTTTAATCTGCTTTTGCCATTTTTTCATCCGCGCACCGGGAAAACACCCGCTAAACATCCCCAGCGCCGCCCGCAGCCGGCGAGAAGCGACCCGGGCCTGGTGAACATACTCGGTATCCCGCGCAAGCCGGGCACCTCGCAGATGCCGGCTCAACTCACGTATCTGCGTCTTGATATACTGGCACGCCAGAAATTGATAACTCGTATCAACCGTCGTTATTTCGCTCGAACCAGCCACCAAATCGACTCCATTTCTAAGGCAGCAGCCCTTCCGACCATTTCCGGGCATAAGCCGGATTGCCACCGCTCAAAATCTCGGCAAAACACAATAACGCGGCTCTCGCATTGCCTACCGGACAACCAAACGCGTCCCAGTTTTCACTGTCCTCGCCGTCGTGGTTTGGTATAACAAAATCGTAACGCCACGCCTCTTTCATTTCCTTATAGGCGCTCGCCGCGCGAACCTCGATATTCTCAAGGTCCACAAGCGACAGTATGCCCTTCTGTTTTTTTGTTCGCCGCAGCAATTTTCGCCGCATCATATCAGTCAGCGTCATTTCAAAATTAATATCGCGCCTGCTCCTGATATCCTCAATCTCCGCTATTGATAAAGGCGATAAAAATACACTTAGGCAGGTAATCTTTTCCCGTCGAGTCAAACTCATAAGCTCCCTGCCTATAATCGGGTTGCCCTCGAAAAAAGCATTACCCGTGGCACTCGTCTCCCGCAAATACTTCAGGTCGAGCGCCTGCAAATCGCCCCGCACGTCGGTAACGAGAAAATTATCCTTGCTGCGCAGTTGCTCGATATATTCGCGTGTTCGGAAGTGGAAATCAACGCCGTCAACCTCGCCTGGCCTGGGTGCGCGGCTGTCGTAAAGCACGATCTTTTTCAATTCGCCGGCCAATTGCGGGTAAAATACCTTGAGCGCTCTGTGAAACGGGCCTTTGCCGACACACGACGGCCCCGAAAGTATTACCAGTCGTCCCATAAAGATAACTCGCTTATCTTTGTACACCCTATGCTGCGTGAGCATACACTTTTGAGCGACTGGAATCAAGATTTATGTCGCGAACCTTCCCCGCCGCAGCCGTCCTTGCCTCAACTTCGCATCCGAATACCTGCTCGAACAAATCCGCCTTTTTTACGACCTTGCGCAAATCAACGCCGTCCTCGCCGAGGATATAAAGGACCATACGTTTTCGCTGAACCTCGCAGGCCAGATCGGTAACCAATCCTTCGTGCCCCGCGTCCAAACCATCCGCAAGCCGAAGAATCGCCGCCAATACTTTTACACATTGCTTCTCATCATCTTTCAATCCGCGATAATACTTGTGCGTGTCCTTCGGCATCATCCCCTTATGATACCGAGCGATAAGCCCAATCATTTTGCGGATGCGCTTTCTGAATGGCAAATTTGCCTCATTGACTATGATATCTCGCGACGCCTTGTGGTGATATTCGCCGCTTACACTCTTGCCCACGTCGTGCAACAAAGAAGCAATCCGAAGCCAAATCCTTTCGCTGTTGCCCATCCGGTACAATGGCCCAAGGCAATCGAAAAGTTTAAGCGATAATTTAGCGACCTGCACAGCGTGCTGCTGCTCGAAATAATCCTCTCCGCATAACCTAATCGCATCTTCAAGTATCGCCGCTGTCTTCAATTTATTACCCTCATTGGGACTATTCTTTTATCCTGACACATTCTTGCCTAATTTAACATCGGCAAGACCGTCAGCCATCTATTGCTATATCGGGCTATATTATCGGATTTATTGATTAGCGAATTGTTATTTCCCTGTTATAATTGTGTTAGGGAATGGCCTTCACCTAAACATACCTTATAAAATCCCGTTTCAGGAACTTAAAAGGGTAACCCACGATAAAACGCTACTTAATCTTCAGCTTAGAAATATCATAGCGTGGTTCCGGAAATCTCATTTTTAACTTCTCAAATTCATGAACCAGTATTTCCGAAATGGCCACGTTCCTGAACCACTTGTGATTGGCGGGTATAACATACCATGGGGCATAATCAGTGCTGCATTTGGTCAGCACGTCCTCGTATGCCTTGGTATATTCTTCCCAGTATTTTCTCTCTTCGAAATCTCCGGGCTCGGCCTTCCAGTTCTTTGTCGGGTCATCAAGGCGTTCCTTGAAACGCTTCTTCTGCTCGCCCTTGCTTATATGCAGGAAAAACTTGATAACGTGGATATCGCTTTCAACTAACAGCTTTTCAAAATTATTTATCTGCTCGAACCGCTTCGACCATATATCTTTTGGCACAAGATTATGCACCCGGACAATCAGCACATCCTCATAATGCGAGCGGTTAAATATACGCACCTCGCCCTTGCGAGGAATAAACCTGTGAACTCGCCAGAGAAAATCGTGCGCCAGCTCTTCCTCCGTCGGCTCCTTGAATGACGTAACCTTGCAGCTTTGCGGGTTCATCGGCCCCATCACCGTTCGGATTGTCCCGTCTTTGCCGCCCGCGTCCATCGCCTGAAGCACTATCAACATCGCCCGCTTGTTTTCTGCGAAGAGGAGGTATTGCAGTTTCGCTATCCTACCGGCTAAGTTATCCATTACCGGTATCGCCTGTTCCTTGTTCTCGTATTTGCCCGTGCAATCCGGGTCCCAGTCGGCCAGTTTTGCCTTATGTCCGGGTTTGACCGTTAGTTTTTCTATCAGGTTCATAAGTTAATCCTCTTATTGCTAAAGATATTATCGGCACAAAAGTGGTTGCGATTACAGTCAAATACACAGGTAATAGTATGTTCTGTCTTCTATAAACCTGTCCTACCCAAAAATTCATCTGGCCGTAAAAGTGCGCTATAATTCTCCCCTCAAGTATCGTAAGACACTGAACAATTAATCCGAAAAACAACAGAATCTAACACCACACTAACACCTCATTTCTACACTCAATAATCAACAAGTAACGATGACCTGAGTACTTTGTGTGATTATATGGCCAATTTACACAAGGAGGTTTAAAAATGGGAATCAGGGCAGTACCAGCTAAACGACGTTCGGATTTTGGCATTTTGCCTTCGGAGAGAGTAGTCCCACCGGGCTTCTTTGATGAAAGGGAGCTTGGAATCTTTTTTGAGCTGATAAAACACCAGTTGCAATTGCCTGCCTTTCACGGGGATTTCTGGCGATGCTGTGACTGCGGCTTCGAGTCCGAAGATTTTGAAAAATTGGCGAGTCATATTATGAAATCTCATAAGCCCGCATCCCTAAAGACAGAAGACGAGCTTGAGCAGGAATTAGCGGTAGGTAGTATAATATACTGCTCCCCGTTACGGAATAGCCAAAAGCTTGGCAGTATTTATGAACAAGGTGAATCTAAGAAAGCCATTTGAAAGACACATAATTAGGTCAATAGGAGGAACTTATGCGTGACATGATACGAGGCAAATTCCTACTTACATGCTCGGTATGCATCTTAATCGGCTGGCTCTGGGGTAATCATAATCCGACAAATGTGCTGGCAGACCCGATGTTTACCCAAAAAGCAGAGGTTCCCGTCTTTCCGATGTCGGCGAGGTTGGGGGAAATATTTATCTCCAGACGTCCGCCGAATATCGGGCATGCTGCTATGAGATATACAAATGCGCGGAACTACGGCTGGAAATGGTTCTTGAAAGGGCTAACCCGAAATTCACGAAACCTACAGTTGTCATGGACCTGGATGAGACTGTTTTTGGTAACTCTGCTTTTCAGACGTTTCTCTATTCGAACAACCTGGAGTATACGGAAGACCTATGGGCTGATTACGAGGAGAATTACTCGCAGGACGTTACCTTGATACCCGGTGCAAAGCAGTTCATCGAAAAAGCCGAATCGCTTGGAGTGACTGTTGTCTTTATCTCCAACCGTTCTGAATTGTACAAGAAATCGACGGAGAGTGCTCTCGAAAGGCTCGGAATCGCTACGACCAATCTTGCAGGCCGTCTCTATCTCAAGCCGAAAAGCGGATCGTCGGACAAATCGCCACGCCGCGAAGCGGTTGCAGCGAAATACAACGTCTTGATGTATTTCGGGGATAATCTCCGCGATTTTTCTGAATCATTCGCAGCAAAGAAACTACCCAACGATGCCATGCCGGAGGATTATCTTAAGGCAATCGAGCATCGGGAATCGTTGGCCGATGATGCTGTGTGCCATTGGGGTGAGGACTGGTTCGTCCTGCCGAACCCGGTATATGGAGAGTGGGAAAAACTAATAGGCCCAAACTCGATAGCGATCCTGCATCCCACGAGCATGAAGTTGAAGGTGCCAGCACCGTAGTAGTTCCTTTGCAACTTTGAATATAGGTCTTGGCATGATATGAAAATATTAACTGAAAAAAAACGAATAATTGATTCTATTTTAACAGGGAGAGCATCAAATATCAATATATGCGAAGAAAAATAATTACAGTTGCTGTCTTTGTTTTGTTGTTCATGACGGCATCTCAGTGTCTTGCCTGGCTTGCCGAAGGTCACGCGTGCGCCACAAAACATGCGATTGAATTGGCCAGGGGAAATCTGCCTGATTTTTTTGTCAAGGGTGCATCCGCTGCGGTGCACTGTTCTGGTGATCCGGACGTATTCAAGATTCCATTAGAATCAAGACAGTTAAATGAAAGTGAATCACCTGAGCATTTTATCGATCTTGAGATGTTAAAGGGCGAAGAACTTCCAAATACTCGAAGACAATTCACGCAATTGTGCATAAGCAACAAGACGACAGCCGATAAAGTTGGCACTGTTCCCTATGCAGTTATAGAGTGGACACAGAGATTAACAATTGCATTTGCGGAGCATCGAAAATGGCCGCAAAATGAAATTATACAGGCCAAATGCCTCATTTACGCAGGAAATCTTGCCCACTATGCTCAGGATTTATGCATGCCCTTGCACACCACTATCCATTATGACGGTAAAATCACATACCCTAATTTGCCGTCTCCTAAAACAGGAATACACCTTAAGGTAGATGCACTTATCGGCAAGGTTCCAGATTGCAACAGCAAACCTGATAATAACCAAAATCAAATTATGCCATTCACTGATTTATGGGCAGGCATTATAAATCAACTGAAGGATAGTCACAGCCGGATTTCAAAGGTTTATGAATTGGAAGCAGACCTGCCAAAATTTGACGAGCCAATTGAATGCGGTTCAAGTGTAGCCGAATTCGCAAGCCAGGAATATGAGCAGACCTCACGGTTTACGGCGCAGTTATTTTTAACGGCCTGGAATGACTCGAAAAACGTTAAATTGCCATCATGGGATCATCGAGAGCAAATAGATAATATGGCAAAAGTGCCCTCCAAAGTAAATGCAAAGTGAATGATTTCACGTAAAAAAGTAAGTTTCTACCTCATTTCTAATCCCCAGAAAACAAATCCTAAACATGTCGCTAATGCGATTTTATTCTATTTTTAACAATATATTTATCTTCTCATAACAACGACCCTTTATAAAAGCGGCATAATAAGCTGGACGTGTGTTCGGCAATCATAGAGAGAGTGTTTTTTTGAAAGGGGTGACGAAAATGAGAAAGTTAACAAGCATCAGTGTAGCACTTTTGGTTATCGGCATGTGCATGTCTGCACAAGCCACACAGACTGTGGTTTACAGTTGGGAAAATGGTGGGACGATCCTGGGTACGGGAACTTCCAACAATACGGTTATTGCAACCAACGTAACTAACGAGGTATATGACGGTTCGAAGAGCTTAGAGCTCGACGACACTACCAGTACAGCCGCTTATACTTATCTCGCATGGGTACAGGGGTTGAATGCCGGCGATACCGTCACTGCCAGCTTTTGGGTTTATGACACCACGCCGAGCGGAAGTCCTTCCGGCCGTATTTGGGGACATTATGATAACTCGGCCACTAACCCGCTGGAATATGATGGTTCAGCGAGCGGCAACAGTACCTATAGTGGCGCAACTCCATGGACGCAGCTTTCATATACATGGACAATGCCAGCCGGTGACACCGGTTTTGTTCTCGAGTGCCGGATTTACAGCAGCGGAGCCACGCCTGCACCCTCGCCAACCACGCCAGCCTCGATCTGGGTCGATGATCTGTCAATTACCGCTCCTGACTATGCTACTGTAGTTCTTCCGACACCTGAGCCGGCAACACTGGCTCTGCTTGGCCTTGGCAGTCTGTTTTTTGTCCGTCGCAAATAATTAATTTATGGCAGTGGCGAATACATCTGATGAAATTTGTAATTTAAAGGAAAATGTTATGAAAAGGATGATACTTGTTTTTTCAATAGCTCTGCTGTCATTGGCGTCTGTAGTTTATGCGAATACGACCGCCAGTTCACTTCAAGGACTGGATGAGACATCGGGATATTATTACACTGCTCAGTTTGGCGGGGTATTCGGTCCTAATGATGTACTTGCAGTAAACTATATCGATGTTTCAAACCGCTATGCGAATTATAAGTCCTGGGCCGCAATCCGATTTGACCTCGGAACCATAAGAAATACGTTCAATTCGCAATTCGGCATAGGCAACTGGCAGGTGCAGAAAGTAGTCCTGAGTTTATGGGATAGTGACCCCAGTTTTGCCGTCCCCGGTCAGGTTGAAGTCAGATTTACCGATGACGATACAATACCAATTACAAAAGCTGACAGGAGCCCACTGGTAATGTATGAACCGGAGCTCGATCCGATTAATGGTCAGTTTACCACTGACACGCATGACAGCAATGGAACTACGGTGGAGTGGATTTCTTACAACGCCGAACCCGGCTTTCCCGAAATTCAGTATGCGCTGTTCGACACTAACGGCACTAATTCACAAGGTGCTCAGTATATAGCCGCCCACATCAGAAGCTCAAAAAAGCTTACCCTGGCGTTCCTTGATGACGGCTCCGTCGAAGCAGGCTGGGTCGGCTATGGCAGTGCCTATACAATGGAACATCCCATGTTGACAGTTACCGCTGTTGCAGCCGCACACGAAGCGATTTGCATTAATCCTTCTCCAATGGACTTTAATGGCGATTGCAAAGTTGATTTTCAGGATTTTGCAATATTTGCAGATCAATGGCTTAATTGCGGGTTTGCAGATCCGAATGACTGCAAATAGAAAGAAGTAATAATTTATGTCAGAGGCGAATACATCTGATGAAATTTGTAATTTAAAGGAAACTATTATGAAAAGGATGATACTTATTTTTTCAGCGGTTCTTCTGTCATTGGCATCTGCGGTTTATGCAGATCCCAATTTTACCGCCACTTCCCAGCAAGGTCTGGATGAGACAACGGGATATTATTACCCCGTTGAGTGGGGTGGTGTAGCACAACCTCCGAATGGTTACAAGTGGCTCGATGTCGAAAATCCCAGTTCGGATTATAACAGCTGGGGCGCCATCCGCTTCGACCTCGGAACTATCAAAAATGCACTTAATACGCATCTTGGCGCAGGCAACTGGCAGGTGCAGAAAGTAGTCCTGAATTTATGGGATTCTGGTCCCTCTTTTGGCGTGCCCGGCACTATTGCAATCAGATTTACCGATGACGATACAATAGCAATTACAGCGGCTAACACGAGTCCACTGGTAAATAATGCACCGCCGCGGGATCCCATTAATGGCCAGTTTACGACTGACACGCATGACACCAATGGAACTTTTGTGGAATTGATTGCTTACAACGACCTGAGCGGCTATCCCGAAGTAAACAACGTGCTATTTGATTCTAATGGGGCCAATTCACAAGGCGCTACGTATATAGCCAACCACATCAGAGATGCAAATGCAAATCAGCTTACCTTGGCATTAATTGCCGCCGATTCTACTGTCCAAGCGGGGTGGGGTGGCTATGGCAACGGTTATACCTCTGAGCACCCTATGCTGACTGTTACTGCCGTTGCAATCAACTATCCTGGGAATTGTGTGAATCGTCCTTCAATGGACTTTAATGGCGATTGCAAAGTTGATTTTGAGGATTTTGCGATATTTTCAAGTCAGTGGATGAATTGCGGGTTTGAAGACCCGAATGACTGCAAGTAATAGGTTGTTATCACGCATCTTTTTTTTCAAAGGGCTGGTGGCTGGTGTACACTGCCAGCCCTTTTATTAACTTTTATTAAAAAGTTAAAAGATATGGAAAATAAGAAAAAAGGATTTACCCTCGTTGAGCTTCTTGTTGTTATTTCCATTATTTCGCTGTTAATGGCTATTTTACTTCCATCTCTAAATAAGGCCCGTCAGGCCGCGTACAGCGTTGTCTGTATAAGTCATTTACGGCAATGCGGTGTTGCCATGTCTATATATGCTACGGATCACGACGACTACTTGGCTGGCCCTGATACCAGCGGCATAGAGTTAAACAGCAATACGGCCCCCTCGGATAGCAGCCCTACGGTGCCGGTTCAGAATATGGATTGGGTATCACCAACACTCGGAAAAGAATTGGCTTTGCCGAGAAATAGATTTTACCGTATTGCTAAAATTCTTAATACGGCTTTACGCTGCCCGGCTAACAGAGAGAAGAACGCCTACATTTACGATGCTGACCCGGCGTGGCCCCCAGACCTCCCGGCCGAATCATTGAGATATTCCAGTTATTCTGCGGCGCTTGGTTTTCATCTTTGCGGCGAAAATGTGGTAGGCAAGAATATAATTACCGCATACGAATTAGAAAGTGACAACGAAGTAAGTATCCCTCCTAATTATCTGCCATTGTTGCAGATGATTGGCAAACCCAGCGATAAAATATATGTTTTGGACGGCGCTAGGTATATTGACCCTTCGTTAGGGCTATCTTTTAACGATTTTCCAAAACAAATTGAGGGAGGCAATTTTATGTTGTATGGCCCCGCCACTCCGCTAACAGGAGATCCATATGTCGGAGCTCTGAAAGGGATTGGCGCACAAAGACATCTTGACCCGACACCGAACAATTATAAATACGGCTGGCGGCATAATAAGGGTCTGAACGCTGTTTTTTTTGACGGCCATTGCGCGAATTTAAAAGCCCAGGATTCGCTCAGTATTTCATATTATTTTCCAAAAGGAACAACGGTACTCAACCCTGCGTTAACACAGGACTTGAATGCTACAAAAGGAATGGTAATCCAATAACTGTGGGCAAACTTGTAAGGAATCACATAATGCGAACTATCGCGATAATAATATTTACTGTTTTTTTATTTAATAGCACCGCTTTTCCTGAAATCAGAGTGGTTACATACAATATGGAAGCAAGTACTGGACTTAGTAGCTACGCAGGCGAAATACTGCAGGCAATCGGCAATGAGAATGTCAACGGCATTGTCAGGCCTATAGATATTCTTGCCTTGCAGGAGATGAAGGACGGCGGCTTTACTATCGAATCACAAATCGTAAATATTCTAAATGGTATTTACGGCGCCGGAACTTATGCCTACAGCACTTTGAATGCCACAGGCGATGGTTATGAGAAAGTTGGGATGGTATATAACACGAAAACCGTTCAGATAATTGACCAGGTTGCTTTTAAAGACCCCGCCGCTCCTCGCAAAACCGGACGATACCATTTTAGAATTATCGGATATGGTTCTAATGCGGATATATATGTCTATTGCGATCATTATAAAGCATATGACGTAAGCACAGATATTTACGACCGTGCGATGGAAGCGCTCCGGGTGCGATGGGATAAATATTATGGCGGTGATTCATTGGCGGCAGGGACAAACATAATCTATCTCGGCGATTATAATCTCGACAATCCCTTTGATGATGCGGTTATGGGCTCGTATGACACTACGGCGTCGGGTGGGTATGATAATCCCTGGTATTACTTGGTGGACTTGGTAAATTTGCCAGGCCCAGTTGGTTCCGTTTACGTCAGCACCGGTAACGGCCAAGCCGTTGACCCGGGCGGATTTACACAATTAGTGAACTGGAACTGCAGTCAATATGAAATATTCAGCACATACAGCTCAACCACGCCGATGTCACGGATTGACTTCCAACTCATCAGCAATTCGCTTTATGATGGAAGAGGAATGAGCTTAATCAAGCCGGGCCTGGGCAACTGCCGCGCATCTCAAACTTCTTATCATGCATTCTGCAATGACGGAACATTCACTTACGGCGGCCGCCTCGTTGATGCCGTTGGCAGCAAATATAACCAGACGCTGGTTTATCATGCCACTTTATGCAGCGACCATTTGCCTGTAGTGGCAGATTATCAAACACCTGCTGTTATGAGTGTTGAGGTCAATCTTCCAACCGGACAGATAATTCAGGGTTCACAAGCTGTTGCATACGTTGCAATTTGCAATGACGCTAATGTTACGGCTTCTGTCGGTGCCGACCAGCTCGATTATCAAATACAAGTCCTGTCTGGCGGAACTTTGATTGGTGATTCTAATGGTGTCGCGTATGCTTTGGATGGCAATAACGTTCACGAGGTTTTGTTAGACACTTCTACTGCCGGTTCTAATTCGCTGCATATTAATGTCACTTCGAGCAGCGAGGCATGCGTCAACGCCAGTTACGACCAGAGTTTTGTCTATAGCACTGGTGAAAGTGAATTGACTCTCACCGGCTTTGCCTCAGCTTGGCTTTCGGCAGAAGGAGATGCAAATTACAATCTGCAGTACGACCTGAACTCTGACAATGTTATTGATTTTCGGGATTTTGCTATTTTCGCGACGATGTGGAGCAGCGATTCTCTATAGAGCTATCATACTATATTTGTCCCTACCGAAAATTACATCCCTGAGTGGAAACTATTGAATAAAGTGTTTTTGACTCCTTTAGGTTATGTTAACTTCTGAAATGAACGTTGGAACCATCCTTAAATATACAAAAAATAATAGGATATTAACACAGTCTGAACATTGCTCGGTTATGTATTACTTAACGCAAAAAATAACGTGATTAAGGAATAAATGCTATGATAAGTTATCTGTCAGACGCGGTGGATTGTCTATACGACACATACAGCAATCAAACAAATCGGCTGGTGAGTTATGGTTACACTAAAAAAGAGGCCTTCTGGATTCATTTTGTGTCCGTGTCATTTATGCCCTGGGCCGAACGATCCCGAAACTCAATTCATTTAAGCCATATACTAAAATTCTATGCGCAGATTTATCACGATGAAATCATTACAAGCGGGAATAGCATATCCAAAACATTTTTAAGATGTCTTTTGAAAAGCAAATTTTATTTGGCCTATGCCCTGGCTCGGCATTATCGTAGAGGCGAGCCGATTTTGAAAGTTGCCTTTGATATCGGCAGATGCGCTCTACCTCACGTCAATGACTCTTTAAAGCACACACTGGCAGGTCTGTTTGTAATAAATACTACGTTTGCATCCCAGAGACTCGTACAGCATTTACCTCTTGGCAGATTGGTATGGGATATTGATAACGATGCTTTTATGGGAAAACCGGCCGGAATGAACTATGAAACAGCTCCTTCATGCTGAAAATGGGCGGTGAAGCCGAAGCAGAAGTAGGTTTGAACCTCGTACTATATAAATATTCATCCGATGTTAAGTTTTTTGGAAACCTGGTCTTACAAGCAGTTTATTTCATTGGAATTGGTCGATTTTCAGTAGTTGTGCAGTATAATTCATTTTCGTCGTTGTAGGCTTTTGAAGTTATACAAAAGGGTGGCCTGATGGATGGGATGAATATTTTTAAGGTATGGGATTTTTGATAGGGACAAAAGAAGAATGAGCATGGAACGCAAACATTCGACACAATCTGTAAATGTACCGCAGTCGACAGCAATGTTTAGCGTGACGGTGGCTTTGTTGATTTGTATCAGTTCGTGCAATACGCCGGACTTTTCGACCAAAAAGCAAGTTGGCGAAATTGCACCCTCAACATACATGACGCCGGTCCACCAGATCCTCACGCCGATAGGAATCCAGGTGGAACTGCCGGGTATGAGGCCCCAGGCGCTGGCGCTGAGTTCCGACGGCCGGCTGCTCGCCACGTCCGGCAAGACGCAGGAACTGGTGCTGATTGATCCGCTAAGTGGTCATATCAGGCAGAACGTAACGATGCCCTCCAGTAAAGCCCCGATGTCTCCGGAGGTTTCCTCTCTTAACCTTAAGCCAGACAAATCTAGTCAAATCAGTTACACGGGCCTGACGTTCAGCCCGGATGGCACTCGCTTCTATTTGTCCAACGTCAATGGCGACATCAAGGTTTTCGGCGTCAATCCAGACGGCCAGGTGCAGGGGCTGTTTTCAATCGCTTTGCCTGCTGCCAATGCGCCGCGCCGCGAGCAGGAGATCCCGGCCGGCCTGGCGGTTTCCCGAGACGGGCGGCGGCTGTACGTTGCACTGAATCTGTCTAACCGCCTGGCGGAGATTGATGCCGCTAATGGGAAGGTGCTTCATCTATGGGATGTAGGCGTTGCCCCTTACGACGTCGTGCTGACGAAAGATAAAGCCTATGTCAGCAACTGGGGCGGCCGCCTGCCTGATGAAAACAGCCTCACCGGACCGGCCGGCCAGGGTACACGGGTGCGTGTGGATCCCGTGCGCCACATCGCCAACGAAGGGTCGATTTCCGTCATTCACCTGTCCCAAGATATTTCTGAAAGCCAAATCCCGGTCGGATTGCATTCGTCAGCCATGGTTTTATCACCCAATGGGCGTTATGTTGTGGTAGCCAATGCCGGCAGCGATACGCTCAGCGTGATCGACACGCGAACAGACACAGTTGTGGAAACCATCTGGGTCAAGCCAAGCCCCGCCGATTTGTTCGGCGCGAGTCCCAACGCTCTGGTCTTTAATCCCAAAGGCGATACGCTTTACGTCGCCAATGGCACTCAGAACGCCGTTGCGGTTGTCCGCTTCTGTCCCGGCAGGTCGAAACTTATTGGATTGATTCCTGTCGGGTGGTTTCCCGGTGCGGTTGCGTATGATACCGTCCGGCATCGGCTATATGTGGCCAATATCAAAGGCATTGGCTCAACTAGGAGTATCAAAGACACCGAGAAACTCGAATTCAACTCGCGTCAATACCACGGCACATTATCCCTTCTGCCCGTACCGAAATCCGCGGAACTGCCGGCTCTGACTCGCCAAGTGCTGGACAATTATCGCCATCCGCTGCTGGAAGAGGCCCAGCTACCGGCCCGACCCAATCAGCCCCCTCGACTTATCCCCCAAAGGGTCGGCGAACCGTCTGTCTTTGAACACGTCGTGTACATCATCAAGGAAAACAGAACCTATGACCAGGTACTCGGCGATGTTTCCCAAGGCAATGGCGATCCAAAGTTGTGTATCTTCGGCCAAAACGTTACACCAAACCAGCACAAGATAGTGCGCGAGTTCGTGCTGCTGGACAACATGTATTGCTCGGGTATTCTAAGTGCAGACGGCCATCAATGGTCGGACTCAGCCTTTGCCACCGATTACATGGAAAAATCATTCGCCGGCTTTCCGAGAAGTTATCCCGCCGGGGGGGATGATAACGGCGTGGATGCGCTGGCCTATGCGCCATCTGGCTTCATCTGGGACAACGCCATTGCCCACGGAAAATCGCTGCGCGACTATGGAGAGTTCGCCATTACCGAAACCTCTTGGAAAGATCCTACAAAGAAAGACCCTCTGACGTTCCTCGGTTATTACCGCAATTTTGTTAACAAGACCAGTTTGTTCAATATCTCCAGCAGACCGGCCATCGAATCGCTTCGCCCCTATCTGGACACTCAGACGGTCGGTTGGTACTTGGAAATTCCTGATGTGTTTCGGGCGGCACAATTCATCAAAGAACTGCACGAATTTGAGCAAAAAGGCAAGTTCCCCAACTTGGTGATCATCAGCCTGCCGAACGATCATACCTCTGGAACGAGGGCTGGTGCACCGACCCCGGCCGCTCAGGTTGCGGATAACGACTTGGCCTTAGGACAAATCATCGAAGCGATCGGCCATAGTCAATTCTGGGAAAAAACCTGCATTTTCGCCATTGAGGACGACCCGCAGGACGGCTGGGATCATGTCAGCGGTTATCGAACCACTGCCTATGTCATCAGCCCCTACACCAGGCGTAACGCAGTCATCAAAACGCAATACAACCAGACCAGCATTCTCCGTAGCATCGAATTGATTCTCGGTCTGCCGCCCATGAATCAAATAGATGCCACAGCCACTCCGCTGTCCGACTGCTTTACCGATACGCCCGATTTTGCCCCCTTTGTCGCCGTGCCTACGAATATCCCTCTGGATCAGATGAATCCGAATCCCAAAAAAATATCGAACCCTACTCTTCGCAAAGATGCTATCACATCAGCCAAACTCCCCCTGGATAAAGCTGACCAATGTCCCGAAGACGTATTGAATCATATTCTCTGGCACGCCATGAAAGGCCCCCATGAACCTTATCCCCAGTGGGCTGTGACTGTAGACACCGATGACAATTAGTGCGAACCCGTACTATAAAAAGACTCATACGGTCCTAAGTTTTTGGGTAAGCTGACCTTCAAGCAGCTTATTTTGTTAAAATTGGTCAATTTAGGCCGCCACGCACCATTTCTCCCAGAAGGCATCTCTTATGTGAAGCGACAATGAGCGAGCCTTGGCTAATCGGCATGAATTGCATACCTCACGCAACACACGCCAGTTTTTTGAACAGCTTTATATATTAGCTCAACCAATAGGATAATAAAAATCACGTTGCATCGGCGCTGTTAATCAGGCCGCATCTTTGCAGTGCATCCCACATCCCATACGAATTGGGGATTCGTGCCGGGGATGCACGTTTACTCAAACTGGTCAGCTGTGATGAGTTGGAATGTGTTGATTTTGCCAAGGCCGACGGAGTTCGCGCCTTATCCAGCCTAATCCGGGCGGGATTATTTTGTCGAAGTAACTGTATTAAGTTGTGCAAGTTTTCGTTCCAATAATGAGCGGAACTCCACGTCATGCAGGAGTGAGTCCATGACTTCATCTGCCTTGGCACGCTCCATGTTGCTTCTCATCAACTCATTGGCGGTTTTTTCGTCCAGTGTCATTCCGCAACGGCTGCAAAATTTGTTCGCAGGAGGATTGCTAAGAGCGCACCTCGGGCAGGCCCTTAGAGAAAAACTTTCTTTTGTTCCCTGTTCATCAGCGTCCGAAATATTATTGAGCTTGAGCAAGGCCTGATCTACATCCCTGCCTGAAAGGTGAACGTATGTGGAAGGCATATCAGATCCTTGAACCCATCCCATGTATTCGTTCATCTGGGCCTCGGTGAGATGTTTTGCAAGATGCGTGGCCCGGCTATGGCGGAAGTTATGGGGATTGACAGCCTTGCGAACGGAAGCACGTTCAGCCACAGTCCTCAATATGGTGGAAACTCTCTCGTATTTGAGACGTTGGGCGCGATAGTCGCTCGAAATCCATAAAGGCGCCTGTGGGTCATCACGCCTCGGATGCTAGTTAAACCATGCAGCTATGTAAGGGGCACAAGCAATCAGCAGAAGCTGTCTCGGCCCTTTCTTGCCCTTGACCATGATTTGGAAACCGTGTGGATGCTCTTGTATTTGCCTTATCTGAAGGTTGAGGATTTCGCTTATCCTGCAGCCGCTCTCGTAAAGTGAAGCAATTAACGCCTTGTCACGAACGGTCGTTGCGGCTGTTACCATGGCCTGCACTTCCTCGGGGGTGAGGAGTTCCTCCGGCAGCTTGGTTCTGTTCTTCTGTATCGTAGTTCGGATCCATTTAACTTCTGGCGGGTAGCCATCCTCATAGTGACGCAGCCAGCGGAAGAACTTCTTTAACGTAACCCGGTAATCATGCTTGGTCCATTCTGCATAACCTGAACGCTCGATTCTGATCACGAGCTTCTAAATATCGGGGCGAGTTGCTTTGTCAAACTCTTCTGGAAGCCACTGGGCTATGGTAGCTAAAGTATAAAGATATTTTACTACCCTCCTTGTACCCAGCCCTTCGGAGAAGCAAAAATCCGAGAAATCGAGGATGGCCTTGCGGTTGCTGCTGTGAGTCGGCAGCACTTCTATCTTCCTCCTTGCGCTCTCCAGGGCCTTTTCGCAGGGATCAGGTTCATAGGGCATGAGCATCTACCCACATGGTTGTTTAAAAGAGGCGCGTGGGCATTGTGCTTTTCATGCCAAGCCTCCGAGGGGCGTGGAATGAAAAGTAAAATGCCTCTTTTATGATAGCTGTTTACATACCTCTTTGAGAAATAATTGGCTAACGAGATATTTAAGCTTTGCGCTTTACCTGCTTTTGATTCCGGCTATATAACAGTACTAATTTCACCCATTCAGGTGTTTTAAGCTCGTTGGCGTTTTTTCGATCCATGAAAAGCTCTTTCTGGATTCTCTTCTATCTATTACGCATATTGTTTGCCAACCATGCGATTCTGCAACCACTTGGTTAAAGAGGCTTACCAAAAGGCACAAAAGATTCTTACCACCCCCCTTTTGTACATCTTAAAAGTCGGATGAATTTTTTTACAGTACGGGATACTCCTTGAGAATCGTAGCATTATCAACGAAGTTGTGTGCTTTCCAGAACCCTGCTGAGCCGGGTTATCGCCCGTGGTGCCCGTACAGCGGCCTGTGCCAATAGCCGTGGTGCCAAACCCAACGATCCCCGAACCAGACCCACGCGCCTCCCACCCAGACGTAGTCCGGACCCGGAGCCATGACGACCTGCTCGACCAACGGTGGCGGTGGCGCAGTCCCTACCACTCCCGCCACTTGGGCGGACTGAACCTGAGTCGGCGTGTTGATCATGAAATCAATGATCTTTTCACTGACACCCGAGTTCTTGAGATCAATAATGTCCGCTGTGTTGAGATGATAGACCGTGCGAGAATTACGAATCTGGCTGATGACGAGATCGTCGCTTATCCCTGCCTTCACCAGCGATTTGACGTCCATCACCGTCAATGGCTGACTCTGTTCAACCCGTTGCAGCGTCTGTGGAGCTTGCGCTCTCAACTGCTCCTCCTGGGCCTGGTCCATGCCGTGTCCAATGAGGCCGCCGGCCACTGCGCCCACGGCTGCGCCGACCAATGGGGCAGAACCCGACCGAGTCGTGCTGCCGATAATAGCGCCCGTTGCCCCGCCGGCCAAAGCTCCGGAAGCCGTGTAGTCCGTCTGACCTGACGGAGACGTGCAACCCACGGTCGATATTCCCACGACCGCTACCACCAATAAATAACCATACCGTTTCATGGTTCTCTTCCCATTTAATTTAGTATTTCTCATATTAAACGCTTGGCTACGCAACCTAGCATTCTGATTCTGCAATAATATCAAAACGTACTTAAATTACGATGATGCCAAAGTATTGTTCACGAATCTTATTGCTTCATCTGCCAGAATCCAAAATGTTGGTCTTAAAGCCGTTGTTGAAATGCGATTTTTTACAGACCTCAACCATTCTAATCGTCAAAAAATCGTGTTTTTCAGCGGCTTTCCGCTTTACCCTGCTCCTAATTGTATCGCCATCAACATCAACTGCCTGATCCCGTGGCCGCTTCACATGAAAAATGCCTTCTGGGAAAAATGGTGCATAGCAGCTTAAGGCGTAGTTGTCGTCGCCCTTGTCCGAAAACTCTAACTTTTCGTCAAACCCGTCACAGCGGGCAGGCGGATATTTTCACGTTATTTTACTTAAGCCACTCCTCCGCCAGCACCACAAAATCCATTAAATCCACAAAGCAATCATGGTTAAGGTCTGCTTCCTCGCCGCAGCTATGGCTATGCCACTCTGCCGCCCATGACAGCAAAATCGTTAAAATTTACAAAGCAGTCGCCAGTAAAGTCAGCATATCCCGGCATTACCGGCGGTTCCAGCCGGATATTGTCAAACATCACGTTACCATCGCCGGCGATGCCCCCAGGGTTGCTGAAAAGGCAACGCTGACCAAAGCCGATGTAGAAATCGCTCACTGCTGCCATGTTCACAGCCCTTGGATATGCATTGGTGGTGAAGTTGGGGTCATTGAGAGGGATATACCATTGTGTCCAGGCGGCTACCTGTTGGGCGTTGGGGTCATTGAGGTACATGCCGACATTGCCAGCCGTATCTTCAAGAGCTACATACATTACGTTATAAAACGGGTCTACAGCGTTGCCGATTGCCCCCTTATAGGAAAGAACAAGCATATTAGGTTCGTTGCCGACAATGCCGCTGTTGGTCCAGTCAACGCCGTGAGAGCCATATTCATACCTCGCCTCTGAGAATGGTTGTGCGTTATAGTAGAAATTCATATGTTTCCCAGTGCTATCCACTACAAAGCCCAAATTCCCATCCGGGGTTACATTAGAGAATGTTGTTTCGTAGGTTGAGTCGTAGCAATAATTGATGGTATAGCCCGTTGTCCAATTGGCGTTCATATCATTTGCATTGCTGTAACGCTCGAAATCATCTATGAAAAGTCCTGTCGTGAAGCTCCAGACAGACCCTCGCCAGATGTTAGTGCCGTTGACCTCATCGATTCGCCAATAGTAAGTAACGCCTGCTTCGAGGCCGGTGGCTATATAAATTGTCGCACTCTGTCTGCCCTTATATTGCGGGCTGCTTGTCGTCGCGTTATATACCCCGCTATAATCCGTGCCGAAATACACGTCTTGGCCATTAACATCAGCCGCAAAAGTTCCGGGACACCACGTAAGGTTCACATCCGGGGCTTCGCCAACATACAAACCGTCCGTCGCCCCACAAGTCGGACTCTGGCAATGCGCATATAACAGGGCATTAGAATTACAATCAGGCAAATACTCATCAACGCCCATATCGACGATGGCTTCGCCAACGCATCGGCCATTCATTATTCGTGCTTGGCCGTCGATGTCCGTAGCCGGCAGGCCGCCGACAGGCGTATTCGTCCCGGCATCGATACAAGGCGAGCACATCAAGAGATGCCAGCCATCCGGCCCAAACATCGGGTTTTTGCTGATATTGCCTACGCCTGGCCAGCCGCCCTCGATATCGCAATAGGTGACATTAGCCTCATTAGCATCTTCGGAGTACACGGTAATCTCGTCGGTAATCTGGTTGCCCCAACTGTTGCCCCAGTTCTGGTTGCCCCAGTTGCCCCACAGGATACAGTTTGTCACAGTTGCCCCACTGAGGTAAGTTATGGTTATTCCACCGCCGCCATAATCAGCTCCATTTCCAACGAATGTGCAGTTCGTAATAGTTGGATTATTGCCATCGCTGCAAAACCCACCGCCCCTGTTGGCCCAGTTATTTTTGAACAGGCAGTTGACAATCATCGAGTTGCTGTCGTTGCCGTACATTCCTCCGCCGCCGCCCCCTACCCAACTACATCCCACCTCTCCCATGGCCGAGTTGTTTGTGAATGTGCAGTTTCTTACCGTTGGACTGCCGCCTTCGTCGTACATCCCACCGCCGGAGTCGTAAGGGTCATTGCCATTGGCGTTGCCGCCTGTGATTGTAAAGCCGTCAAGGACGGTTGTTTGGGTTGTTCCGATTTCCGTTGCGGTTACGACGTTATAGCTATTGTCCGCCCGGCAGGGGTCGTTAAGTAAATCGCAGGGTTCGGCGACTTGCCGGTCATTTCCCAGAAGGTCGCCGCTAAGGATTGTTTGATAAGCAGCGGGATTACGGGCTTCCATCGTCCCCCCGCCCGTTGGAAAACCGCCATAAATAGCAACTCCATTGATAAGCTGGAATGTCGCTGTCCTGTCGCCCGTGCCATTGGGGTAAGCCGAGTTAATGTCTGGCCGATAAATTCCCTGTGCCACGCGGATTTCACTACAGTTATAGTCCTTGAGGGCATCCTGCAGATTTGTAAAGGCATCCGCCCACGAAGACCCATTCTTGCGCCTGTGGCGCTTATATCTACGTAAATCGGACACGAGGACGAACACACAGGAGTGGTTTCATTAGTATTTATATCAACGCAATCACCTTTGAGTTCACAACTATTCGTGATTGTGCCGCCACGTATAACATTATTTTTAACCTGAGCCGCCAATGTGATACAGCCAGAAGAACCAGCAGAAAAGTTTATATCCCAGGTAACCGTGTTAGTATCAGGGTTATAGGTTCCATTAGGATTAGACGAAATATAGTTCACCTCATTCGGCAGATAATCCGTAATCGCAACATCCGTATCGCCATAACCATTAGCAGCGTAGCAAATAGTGTAGCTTACGTCATCGCCGGGGAGGACACAACCCATAATATTATTGACTTTCGTAAGCGTCGGACTGCATACAGGGATGTTGTCATCAGCATATATGGGGCCGATACAATTACCTCTCATTTCGCATTCGTTTGTGATTGTGCTTCCCGGCCCAACGCATTTCACCTGGCCTGTTACCGTAACACAATTTGAATCGTTAGCCCCTAATGTGCCAATATTCCACGTTACCGTTCCGGAGCTATATCCATAGTTGCCGGTAGCCGAGACAAAATCTACTCCGGGCGGCAGAGAATCTGTGATTATTACATTCGTATCGCCATAACCGTGAGCAGCGTAGCAGATAGTGTAGTTTATGTTATCGCCGGGGACAACACAACCCGTAATATTATTGACTTTCGTAAGCGTCGGAGCAGAGCATACAGGAGTGTCGTCATCAGCATATATGGGGCCGGTATAATCACCTCTCATTTCGCATTCGTTTGCGATTGTGCTGCCGGGCCCAACGCATTTCACCTGGCCTGTTACCGTAACACAATTTGAATCGTTAGCCCCTAATGTGCCAATATTCCACGTTACCGTTCCGGAGCTATACCCATAGTTGCCGGTAGCCGAGACAAAATTTACTCCGGTCGGCAAAGTGTCGGTGATTACGACATTCGTATCGCCGTAACCGTGAGCAGCGTAGCAGATACTATAGGTTATGTTATCGCCGGGACCGACACAACCCGTAATATTATTGACTTTCGTAAGCGTCGGAGCAGAGCATACAGGAGTGTCGTCATCAGCCGTGCCATAGAGGATGCCGCTACTTCTTATCTCGCATTCGTTTGTGATTGTGCTGTTCGGCTCTGCGTATTTCACCAGGACCGCCAAAGTAACAGAACCTGAACTACCAGGTGATAAAGTCCCGATATTCCAGATAACGGTATTGGAATTGGAATTGTAACTTCCACTGTTGGAAGCTGAAACAAAAGTAACCTCCGCCGGCAGATAGTCAACAATATTCACGTCGTTTATAACAGGAAAATTCGGCCCAGCGGGATAATTGTAATCAATTGTGTAATTTATCTCGCGACCGGAACCGACACAACCATTGACGTCGTCAACCTTCAGGATTGTTATCGGGCCTTTGGTGGGGACTGTACCCGAATTCGCAACCGATTCCAAGAATGTAATGGTGTAACGTTGACCGGGTGAAAGTGACCCTATATTCCACTTGAAAGCCCCTGCCACAGCAGAACCGGCCGGGGCGTCGTAGTATGCCCACCCCCGCAGGGTGTCGTTCTCAACCTGTCGAAGGACATCGGTGGAGTTGGCAGAAGGAGTAACCGGCGGACTCGGCGAAAAGTACGGTGGATCCGGGTAGCCACCACCATGGCCCACATCATGTGCAGTGGGAGCAATATTGGTGCTTAGACCAGTATATGCCCAGTTCCCACTACCTTCCCCATAGAAAGTAATGTCATAAATGTAGCCTATAGGATCCCCAATACCTGCGGTATAATCAACGTGTGAAGGTTCAGGATTCGTAGGATAGCTTCCATAGGGGCTGGGGAAATAGTATTGATAGAATGCTATGTTATTTAACGTACTGGTGCCAGTGTTGGTAATGGTGTAGGTTTGCTCCATTACCCATGGCTCACTTACCACGCAGCTGCCATTTCGCAGCCCTAGGTGCGTAGTCTGGTTAACCATTGTTGCATTCATATCAATCGTTATTGCTCCAGAAGGTAAACCATAAGGGTTTGAAGCCGCGTTTGTAAGCACGCTGGTGATACTCGAGTAAGTTACAGTGGAAGACGAAACAGGGAAATAAACAGGGTCAATCCATGCCTGGTTACTGCCAATGCGGAGATTAGCACGCCAGTTACCGCTTAGTAAGTCGATGCCGTTATACCCCTTGACACCATCCCAAGCCCCACCTTGCTCATCCATAGTCTCATAGAAAATTGGATTTTCTATTGTTTCGGCCATTACGGTGGCGCAAATGCTGGTGATGATGATAATTAGTGATGAAATCAGGAAATGCTTTTTTGCAGACATTTTTGCTCCTCCTTAATTAAGCGTGTTAGTGTGTTAAAAAGTGAGTTTTTACGTCGAAAACAGGTTCTCCTCATAAAACCGATAACGAATACAACAACATCTATAACTGTAAGACACGACAAGCAAGCAAAATGTTATGTGTTTTTTTGCAAAATTACACAAAAGATAATTTGGGCAATTTGTCGCCCTGGTGTTGCCTCTTACCCCTTAATAACAACTCCGCTGGAATTGCCACCTAAAATATGTGGCATAGGAAAGGAACATGGTATCCCCCCTGGTAAGGATTTTTTATTCCGTAATAGAAGTTTATTGTTTCGGCGGTATAAGCGCTTCGAGCAACGGTTTTACCCAGGTTTTGCTGTCTCTGTCGTAAACCGCCATGTTATAGGTAAACTGCCAGTATGTGAAGCTGAATCCGTGCGCTATTGCCTCATCGGCTACGCATTTAGTCCAGAGTATGCGGGAATTCATATCCGCCTTTTCATTAGAGCCGAACTCGCCAAGATAAACCGGGCGATTACGCGCTCTGGCCCAGCCGGCCACGATGTCAAAGTCCTTTTTTATAACCCGTTTTTCCGCTTCGCTGCCCGTCCATTTTGTCCCGAGCCAGTTATTGGAGTCCTTCGCCCAGCTTGTGCCCTGATGGGTAAAATGATAAGGCAGGAAATAATGGAAGGTTACGATAATATTCCTGTCGCTTTCAGGCAGCTCAAGATACCTTAGGTCAGGAAACGCGTTGAAACTGGCCGGGCCGATTACAACCATTCTGTTGGGATTGGTCTTGCGAACAATCGCCAGCGTCTCCTTTAACAGCGCATTCCAATAGCCGAGTCCTATTTTTTCCTGCGGCTCATTAAGAAGCTCGAAGATAAGGGTGTTGGGATAACCTTTGTAGTGTTCTGCGATTTGTTCCCAAATAGCGAGGAATTTTGGTTTGAGGCCGTTGGGGTCGCGGTAAAATTCGAAGTAGTTTTGAACGTTTATTACCAATGCCAGGTTCCGCGACAGGGCGCTGTTGACGGCCTGGTCAACTCGTTTGAAAAAATTCGGGTCGATTGTATATGGCGGCTTATCCATCGCACGGGTGGACCAGCGAATCGTAAGCCGAACCGAATTGAAGCCGGCGTCTTTTATGAGCTGGAAGTGTTCATCCTTGACGATGAAGCTCCATTCGTCGTCTAATTCCACTTCCCTGTCCAGCGCGTTGCCTATATTAACGCCCCGGCCAATCAGCTTGTTGACCTCAAACGGGTCGTTAAGATTTACATCTGTAGAGGCAAGCAGCGAGGAGGTTGGCCAGACAATTGCCAGTAGAGCTACAGCAAGCGATGTAGAGGGACGAAACATTTTATATTGTCTCCTTACAGTGCAGTAGTTAATAAAATAATTGAGTAAATTAGCGACATAATCACCACAGCGGGCGATGGGATTCGAACCCACGGCATTCGGCTTGGGAAGCCGACATTCTACCACTGAATTACGCCCGCAATATCAGCGGATTAACATTATACCTTTTGCAATGGCGTTTTCCAGAGAGAAGTTGATTGTATATTGCCGATATCGTAGAATCCCTGTTGTTTCAGTAATCAGGGAACTTTGTAAAAATGTTCCTACTTGTCATGCTGACCCTGAGCGAGTCACGGGTCACGAGGCACGAGCGACGGAGTTACAATGGCTAAAGAAGTCAGATTGCCGAAATTCGGCGACACAATGGAAGAAGGCACGATTGTTGACTGTAAAGTCAGCATCGGCGACCACGTAAAAAGCGGCGACGTCCTTTTCGACGTCGAAACCGACAAGGCGACCCTCGAAATTGAATCGCCCGCGGATGGTTTTGTAAAACAGATAATCGCTGAGGTGGGCGGCAGTTACCGCATTGAAACCCCCCTGCTGATTCTGGGCGACAAGGATGAGCGAATAAGCGATGAGTTCTTGCGAACGCTCAAGGCGTCAACCCCCGCGACACCAACAACCGCAAAGCCCAAGCCCGCTAAAAGGAAAAAAATAAACGACTTGCCTATGCCGATACCGATTTTGCCCGCGGAAATCAAACTCGGCCAGACGTTCCCGGTCAGCCGATTGCAGAAAGTTACCGCTCAAAAAATGCTGCGCTCAAAACAGGAAATACCCTGCTTCTATCTCAACGCCAGGGCCGACGTCACCGACCTCGTCGCATACCGCGACAAACTCACTCAGGCAGGCAAAGAAGAGGTCTCGTACAATGATTTTATTATCAAGGCAATCGCGATAGGGCTAAGAAAATTCCCCATAATGACGGGCCAAATCGATGGCGACGACATTAAGATTGCAAAATCAATCGGCGTGGGGCTTGCGATTTCGACGCCTGAAGGACTAATCGCCCCGATAATCAAAGACCCTGATAAAAAAACGATTCCTGAAATCGCCCGTTACAGCAGGCAGCTTGTAGAAAGAACAAAAAATAACCAGCTTACTCTCGAAGACCTCGAAGGCGGCTGCATAACAGTCAGTAATCTCGGCGCATTCGGCGTCGATTCGTTCATCCCCATTGTCGTGCCCGGTCAGTGCTCGATACTTGGAATAGGCAAAATCGCCGATGTCTGCGTGCCCGCCGGAGACACCCCAGATACGCTCGGGGTTCGCAAGATGATGAATATGACTCTGTCGGTTGACCACAAGGTCGCCAACGGCGGCTACGCTGCTCAATTCCTCGATTTCGTCAAAAAAACACTCGAAGACCCTGCCAACTTCAAATAAATTGTCTTACCTTTGTACGCAAGCCGGATAAATCAGCCCAAATAGCAATATCAGCATTGCTATGCCTGATATCCCGAAATTGTTCCCTAAGGACATATAAGTTTGGGCTTGTAATACTGATAGTGGGGATTTTTATCGGCTCGTCCCATAAAAATATAAAGTTTTGCCCTGTCTTTTGCCGAAAAACCAGAGGGCGAATTGCCTGCCCTCCGCAGCTATTTAAGCTAAGGATGGGCCACCTTGCGATACTGATAAGTGAGAATTTGGCCGGAGGAGTTAAACCGGCTTTGCTAATAATTTGCTTTAAGGTTTGAGGTTTCTATGAGGACAATAGCTGTTGTCAACCAAAAGGGCGGCGTGGGCAAAACAACCGTATCGATTAACCTGGCAAGCGCACTGGCGGAGATGGAGCACAAGACGCTGCTGGTCGATATGGATTCACAATCGCATTGCGCGGTCGGCCTCGCGGTGCCCGAGGAGCAAATTGAGCAGAGCATTTACGACGTAATGATAAGCCACAGCAAGGAAGAACCTATGCGGCTGGGCGAGATTCTCTGGGAAGTAAGCGAGAAACTCGAACTGGCGCCGGCGAGCATCGACCTGTCGGCCTTCGAGCAGCAAATGGCAGGTATGCCCGACGGCGAGCTGTGTCTCAAGAAGGTGCTTGACAGCATCAAGAACGACTATGAATTCGTCGTCATAGATTGCCCGCCCGCCGTTGGATTGCTGACGTTTAATGCCCTTCGAGCGGCAACCGATGTTATCGTGCCGGTCGAGACGGGATATTTCTCCCTTCACGGCCTCAGCAAACAGCTTGAAACGCTGGCGATTCTCTGCCAGAGGTGCAACCAAAGCGTCAACGTAAAAGTGCTTGCGAGCATGTATGATATTCGCACGAAAATGGCCCGCGAGATTCTCGGCGAGCTTCGCAAACATTTTGGCGACAAGATGTTCAAAACGGTGGTGAATTTCAATACCAAGCTCAAAGAAGCCGCCTCATTCGGCCAGCCAATCGGCGAATACGACCCGGCCAGCAAGGGCCACAACGATTTCCAGAACCTGGTAAAGGAAATGCTGCAGGGCCAGCCCGAACAGCAGCGCAGGCAGATTATCGAATCGCTGTCTGAGAAACTCGAATCGATAAGCGCATCAGCCGACGAGCTGCTTGCCAGGGCAAAACCGAAGGTTACCTCGCCGGATGCAGGCAGGATTAAAGCGATAGAGCCGCCGAAACAACGGCCCCAGCAAATGGAACCGGTTGCCGTGCGAACAGAATCGAAACCGGTCGAATCAAAGGCAGTCGCCGTCGCCAGGGTCGAGGCAAAGCCGGTGGTTGCCGTGCAGCCCCAGCAGCCAAAGGCCGCTGCTGCGACGGATGCGAAGCTTGCGGAATATTACGGCGTCAGTCAGGCCAACGACGCGGTGGCGTTTGTAACCCTGTATCCGCGGGCACAGTCGGTGCAGATTGCCGGCGACTTCAACGGCTGGCAGCCCTCAAAATTGCCGATGGAAAAAGTCGGCGAAAGCGGCGTCTGGCAGGCGTCCGCGAAACTGCCCCCGGGAAGATACCGCTATCGATTAGTCGTGGATGGTCAGTGGCAGCAGGACCCGTATAACGAGACGAGCGAGCTGAACCCGTTTGGCGGCTACAATTCGATAGTCGAGGTAAAATAACACCCGGCAAAGTGTTTTTTATGGGCTTATTATCCCCCGGCACAGCCGATGTTCCCCAAAATCGCCTGACACGCAGCCCTGCGTCGATAATCCCCTGTTCTTGTGCCTTGCTGCAACAAATAGCTGACGCATTATTGACGCTGGTTTTCGGGAGCTTGAATTTTTACCAGGTTGGTCGCGACGTAAGTGATTATAATAAAAATGAACGCAATTATCGTGCAAAGAAATCTCGCCTCGGCGTAAATCGGCGACGCCCCGCCTATGAAAACAAGCGAAATCGCGCAGGCGTGCACAATTGCCCCGGGCAAATGTTTGCGGAATCTTATCAGCGGATAAACGCAAAAACACATCGCAGCCAGGACCAAACTGTTCGGCACCATATACAGCAGCGTCTGCGGGCGCTGATACTTATACGAGAATGGATAATCGAGAAACAGACGGCCGATATTGGACGCGCAGTTAAAAAGCATCTTGCGCGGATTTTGCCTGATATTCTCGATGGCCTGCTCTTTCAAAAGCTGGTCTTTCTCAACGAAATCCAGCCCCTTTAGCTTTTCGAAAAAAGGCCTGTGCGAAGCAAGCTCTGGCCGGGTCGCCACGTCCTCTTCCGAAAACCAGCTTCCGAAATCATTGGGGTCGGTGGAAGTCATCCAATAGGCAATCTCGCCTGAGGAGTTGGCCCAGTAGAAAGTTTTGCCCGACAGGTGATAAGTATAGAACAGATACGGCGTGCAAAGCAAAAGCCCCAGCAAATACACGGGCCATATTCTTCTGGCGGTCCGGCTCCAAAACATAAACACAACCGACAAAAGCAGCATCCCCTCGGCAACGTGAGCGAAAAACACCTTCGTCAGCGCAAGATACCCGCACACAGCGCCCGCCAAAAGCATATAACGGTACTTGCCGGATTCGAGCCACTTAAAAGTAAGCAGGGCAAAAATCGTCATCAGCATAATAACCACCGGCTCTGTCAACAGATACCAGAACTGGGCGAAAAAAGGCGGATACAACCCGAAAAGATACGCGAAAACAATCGCCTGCTTTTCCCGCATAAATCGCCTGATAACGGCGTAAAACGCACAAACCGCGATGAAAAGAAAAGCCGGGTTCAGCATCTTCGCGTAAATCCACGGAATTTTGAAATACGCGAACGGCGTAAGCAAAAGCGGATACCCCGGGCCATTCCACAAAAATCGCGTATCAGCAGGCGCGTAGAATCCCTTAGTCAGGTTCCCGGCATACATCGCGTATCTGCTCTCGTCGCCGTTTTCGAGCGAATTGTTCGCGGCAAACGAAAACACAACGCAATACAGCACAAACAAAGGCAACAAATAAATAAAGACCCTGCGATTCATTTTCGTCGCATCACTCCTGCAACAAATCAAACCCTGATATTGTTCCTATTGCCAGCGGCGAGATTACCCGCATTCATCTATCTTGTCAAAATAAATCATATCCGCCTGTCTGGCCGGTATTCATCTGCCACAGCCACGACTAATTCCGCTTGAATTTCCGGCCTGATTCTGCGAAACTTGCTTGACTATGGGCATATTTTCAAAAACAATTGGTTACTTCAAGGAACGGCTGACCAAAACACGCGACAAAATTAGTTCGTCGCTGTCGGCTGTGCTTGCCATAGGCAGAAACATCGACGACGACCTGCTCAACGACCTCGAAGAAACACTCATAAAAGACGATATCGGCGTCGAAACCACCGCCAAGCTCATATCTGATTTACGGGAGGCCTATCGCAGCAAAAAAATCACGACCACAGACGACATCATCCCCTTCCTCAAAGAGCATATGAAAGGTTACTGGCCCCATCAGGATAGACAAGTCCGTCTTGCAGCCAAAGGCCCGACGGTGATTCTCGTCGCGGGCGTCAACGGCTCAGGCAAAACCACAAGCATCGCCAAACTCGCCTACATCCTCAGCAAAGACAACAAAAAAGTAATCGTCGCCGCCTGTGATACCTTCAGGGCAGCGGCTGTCGAGCAACTGTCAATCTGGGCGGACCGTATCGGCGTTCAAATCGTCAAGCACCAGATGGGCTCCGACCCCGCTGCTGTCGCCTATGATGCCTGCGAAGCCGCCACCGCAAGAGGTGTCGATTTCCTCATCCTCGATACCGCTGGACGACTGCATACGCAAAAGGACTTGATGAAACAACTCGTCAAAATCCGCGACGTCGTCGCCCGCAAAATCGAAGGGGCGCCGACCGAGGTTCTGCTTGTCCTCGACGCCACAACAGGCCAAAACGCCATCGCGCAAGCCAAAATCTTCACCGAGGCAATTAACATTTCCGGAATTTTCCTTGCAAAATTAGATGGCACAGCACGAGGCGGAATCGTCATCGCCATTAAAGACCAGCTAAATATCCCCGTCAAATTCATCGGCCTCGGCGAAAAACCCGAAGACATCGCCGAATTCGACCCCGACACCTTCGTCGAAGCATTATTCGCTTAAAAACCTTCCGAATTACGATATACTAACGACTAAATACGAACCACTGGCTCTGCGAAGTTCAACCTTGCAAATTCCCCGTGATATTTCTTCGCCGCCGCGTCGTATGCCTTCGCCGCCTCAATATCGCTGCCGAAACAACCTAAATGTACTTTCTTCCCGTGACAACGAATTTTGGAGGCCCATCTTCCGCTTCGCTTGTCAAGTGAAGCGCCGATATACTGCGATGATGTTTTTGTTTTGATTTTTTTCCTGTTATGCATATTTTGTGTATGCGTTGCTAAACGCAAATTGGCTCTGCGATTGTCCAACGAGTTGCCGTTCCTATGGTCAACCAAAAGCCCCTTAGGCGCATCCATAATTTCCCTGTGCAAACGCACCGTCTTTACCTTCTTATCTCCGTTCTTGACGTTTCTGACGGCATAGAATTTGCCTCTTTTCCCCTCAATGCCCCATTTCAAATTGCCAAGCCGGTAATAATCCTCCTGGTCTAAAATTGTCCATTCTCCTTCGCCCAAATATATCCTGCGAAAGGAATAACCATATTTGTGTTTTCGATACTCCATCACCGGCCACGCGAAAATCCTGTCCAACCAAACCGGTATCCCAATTGTTAAGTTAACTTTCATTCCTAATTTCCTCCTCGGAGCGCAGCGCAGATCCCCGGGAACCCGCTCCATTGGTTCCGCAACAGGGGACCCATGTCTCTATACACTAACGACTAACCACTAACGACTATGGAGAGACCCCCAAGGTCCCTCTATCCTATGGCGCAACTTGCGCGCTTTTGACGAAAACTAAGGGATTTCCTGATGGGGTCAAAATCGATAAGTCCTTATTGCGCAAGGAGTAAAAAAAAATTAAGATTTTTGAATCTAAGGGTTTTCGACCTGCGCGAAAATGGATAACAACTGTATCATACAACTGTTTGATACAAGTGTTTTATACGACTGTTCGTATCCAGAATTTAACGCCTTGTAAAGGCGGGTGTTACAGCAAAAATGACCACGAAAAAAGAGCGGTTTTTAAGCCGCGAAAATGCACAAAAAAAGCACAAAAAAGGGCTTAGTAAATGAGGGGCATTTATTGATAACTGCTTAATAATAATGGGGTTACGTCGCTTTTTGATGTACCCTTAACGCTGGCTTTACTATACGCTGTACGCTGATACCGTGTTCTGCCTGTCTGGACTGAATTGAACAGCGTGTTTGAGTTTGATGAGGGTAGCCAGTGGTCAGGGATAAAAGTTATTAGTCGTTTTTAAGGATTGATATTGCTCTGTAGAAAAGATTGAAGCATAAGGTTTAGTCATGGCGATAAGTGTTAATAATAACAATAACTTAGGTTTCAGCCATAAACCGCGTTGGAAAGGATTCCACGATGGCCAAACACGGAGTTATGACCAAATCACCTGTTATGCTGGCAAAGCAGGCACTTCAGACAGCCACAACGGCACTCTCGCCATATTCAGCCAATCGCTCACGCCACGATTTTACACAGGCACAGTTGTTCGCCATTTTGACTCTGCGACAGTTTTTTCAAACCGACTATCGTGGGATTGTACAGTTGCTGGCGGACTTCACGGACTTGAGAGCTGCGATTGGGTTGTCAAAAATTCCTCACTACACTACCCTTCAAAAAGCACAGCAACGTCTGCTAAAAAAAGGGCTTGGGACAAGCTGTTAGCCGCCATTTTCAGTATTGCCAGCCGCGATGGCTTAATCGAGGAACGCCCCGAGGCATCCATTGATTCGACGGGGCTGGAAAGCCGGTTTGTCAGCCGACATTTTCTAATGCGTCAAGGCAAACATACCCAGCAATATCGCCGATGGACAAAACTTACGGTTGTCTGCCACAATGCCAGCCATCTGATTGCTGCCGGCTTGGTCAGCACTGGTCCCAGCAATGATTGTTCCTACCTTATGCCGGCAGTTTCCCAGGCGGTAACTAATCTGCCTATAGACCGGCTTTTGGGTGATGCAGGATATGACGCAGAAGCCAACCATAAATTCTGTCGTCAGTATCTCGGCATCCGCTCGACGATTATCGCTATCAACAACCGACGAGGTAAAAAAGGCGAGCTTACAGGCCATTACCGAAATCAAATGAAGAATAACTTCCCGAAACGTAAGTTTGGTCAGCGATGGCAAGTTGAGAGTGTTATGTCTCGCATGAAACGTCGTCTTGGCTACGCCCTTCGTAGCCGAACGAATGAATCTCGCAGTACCGAGTGCGTCATGAGAGTTCTGACCTACAACCTGATGCTTCTCTATTTACTTTTCATAAAGAACTTTTAATTAAAGGTTTCTACAAAGCAGATTGATATATAAGATGTTTCGTGGTTTCATAAAGTAATAAGAATTGCTATGCAGATTTATCTTCATTGGCCTAATTGATTTTGGCTTCCTCTTGTTTGCTATCATCTTCCTTTTTCGTAACAATCTTAATAGGAATTGGAATGTCACCTTTAAGAACATCAACAATACGACTTTGAATAAACGTTTGATTTTGCATATAATCAGTGTGGCCTTTGGGGATATAGGCACCACGTTTAATATGAACCTTGTCAAAGGTATAATTTAGAGCTTGTGCCATTTCAGAAAGTAAATCAGCAAACAATTCATCAGCTTTCTCTGTGCAGGCATCAAGTCTCGTCTGATAATTTGGGTCTTTAGTATCTTGAGGATAATTTGAAAAGTGGTCCAACAATAATTTCCAAGCATCAGTAATTTTTTTGCACCCAAAGAACTCTATATCTATCATATTAAGTGCCTCAACGTGTTGAGGAGATACACGTGTTGCTCTTGTGGCCATAAGTGCTTTGAATATGCGCAGTTTTCTTTCTTTTTCTTCTTTTTTGCTTTCAATGATGTTTTCGACCCTGATAGCCAAGATTGGGGCAACAATAATAGCAACTATAACACATACGCTGTTTGTTAAGACCAACCAATCACTTGTTGTCATAATTCATTTCCCTTCCAAAAAATCAAACTTAACATTTTCCATCGTATATTCGACCACTTCCGTTGTCAATGTAAAACAAACTTCAAAATATCCTCCCCCAACGTTCCATTAGCATATTTCAACCTTGACAATCGGAGATATAGTTGGTAGCTATTTTGTAGGGCTTAATGGCCCTGAAAGGAGATGCCGAAATGGCCAAATTTTTGTTGGCCCGTTCTTTGCTCCCCCCGGGAGCAACCGGAGGTAATCTGACACGACGGTAATCTCTGGCTGGCATAAGTCAAATAGGGGACAAACCTATGTGTTTATGAGTCATAGATGACTCAAACGAAATAAAAGGTTTCCCTTGTCCCACTTTGTATTGCTCATAAAGTGAGATTGATTTTGGGATAATTTGTCAGAAATATTTAGGAAGCAGCAATCGCTTATTAAAGGACGTTGTTTCATAAATAATATAGCAAAGGTTATCCCAGCCAGCCATCTTTTTGAACGAAAGGAGAAATTATGATACGTTACAATTACTCTTATCCGAGCGGAGAGGCAAGTTTGTTTGTCAGTGCCCAAGACAATGGTTACTTTATTGGTAGCTTGTTTTATTATAAAAAATCAGGTTCTTGGGCTGAACAGGGAGGGATAATTATGAATTTTGACCTTCAGCAGTTTCGCGGTGAATCAACGGATGAAGTCATTAAACAAGCCGAAGGGTGGTTCAAAAACAATCTGTCTAAAAATTTTACCAAACAAGCGTGATGTAATAACTGGGGACAGATACCTATTATTTTCTTTTAATATTTTTACCTCCCCTCAACTCTATCTAAACCTACCTTTTTCCCAACAGCAAAATTCTTCTGTCAAACCTACTATAGATTTTCACAAACGAGGTGTCAATAAAGAAACAGCGTTCAGCGTGGAGCGGACAGTATGTTTTGCTCGACATCCGAAATTGATTTCTAACTTCTTACTTCTAACTTCTGCCTTCCCCTCAGTTCTTTTCCCCAGGTAATCAATCCATTAACCGCGAGGCCGAGGAAGAAGATATACAGAATCGCGACAAACTTCACGTCTCTGGCGTAATACAGGCCGATGCAGATACTGTTGACGCAAAGCCAGAGGAGCCACGCCTCGATTTTCCTGTGCGTCATAAGGGCAGCAGCAACAAAACCCATCACCGTCGCCGTCGCATCGATATACGGATACGCGGCCTGCTGCGGAAACAACGCGGGCAGCCAGGTATGAATCCTGCTCATAGCAAAGCCGGCAGCAGTTCCCCCGATTGCTATTATTGCGCCAGCAATCAGCCGGCCTTTGCCGGAGGTGTACGAAACTTCCAGTTCTTTTTCCCCTTCTTGGGCTTTCTTTTTCGCAACGAGCCAGACATACCAGCCGTAGAAGCAGTTGCCGACGTAGTAGAACTGCTCGAAGAAATCGGAATACAGACGCACCTGGTAGAACAAAACAGCGAAAAGCGAGAATGTTACTATCCCCAAAGGCCACGCCCAGACGATTTTGCGGGTAATAAGCAGGACATAGACGGCGATTAGCAGCGTAGCCGACAGCTCGATATAGCTCATCGGATAGCCAAGAACCGTGAAAAATATCTTGTTAACGCTAAAGATACTCATCTTTAACCGCGGGGGAAAGCACGCTTACCTTGATGACGAATGCTCAATTTCGTCTTTCAGCCGGTCGGCAAGAAATATCTTCAGCAGCGACTGATAAGGAATGTCTCTCTTGTTTGCCAGCAGTTTAAGCTCTTCGAGCATCATTTCAGGCAGACGTATTGAGATGGTTTTAACGGACGGCTTGAGATTCGGCAAAACAACCTTTTTCGCCTTCTTCCAGTCGATAAATTCAGTCGAATCGTGCCTGGCCCAGAAAGAACGCTCTTTGTTCTCGCTCTTGAATTTCGGAATAACGCTTTTCATAGCGACTTATAAACCTCTCTTTCCTTTCGGCTCATATTTCTCGCCGATACCACTCTTATCAATCGGCCTCTGATTGTAAATACGATGAAAAGCAATCTGCCGGCCGATGTCCGTCCGAGGGCATAATACCTCGTTTCTTTTTCAGAATGCCTCTCGTCCTCATTTACATAGAACGGCTCATTGAAAAATGCCTCTTCACATTCAAAAGGGCTGACCCGGTGCTTTTGCCAGTTTTTCTCGACGTTGGCTTTGTCCCAGTCAAACCCCGTGCAGTCAAATATACTCATCGTTCAACTCTCTTAATAGTATATGATAGTCATATACATCTGTCAAGCATATTTATGCCGTGATATTATACATATCTTGCCTGTCATATTGAACCCCCCTGATAAATTAAAGAACTCCATATCTTTTTGCAGCCCTTCGTGCCTTTTGTGCTTCTTCGTGGCTAACACTAAAATTCTCTGTGACCTCTGTGTTCTCTGTGGCTAAAAAAAATTATTCTCGGTGGCTAATAAAAAAAACAGGCCTGTCCTGAAAGCAGAACAGGCCCTTATCCCCTCCTGTCCTTCCGTCGTCCCGCCATCTCTGGGGGGACTGGCGGAGGACAAGAAACTTTAATCTATACTCTTGGGTAATTGCCAAGGTATTCGGTTTTCGGCAAACCGCCTGTTAGCGGCAACGCATATTTGACAAAGGCATCTGTAACGCCGTTGCCATCGGAATTGATATATTCATCAGGCAGCGACTTTGTCTTTTCGGCAACGCTGCTTAATTCTGTGGCGAACAATTCAATCGCATATTTTGCGCCCTTGAGGCGTTTCATCGCGACCGAGCCGCTTTGCCCGCCCTGAGCTTGTCGAACGGGCAGTGTTACGGAATACTTGACCGCCTGTCTGCCGCAGAGACGCGCCTCTTTGGCGTCAACCGGCGATTGCAGGCCCGCGAAGCTTCTCTGGAGATAGCCGAAAGTGTCGGCGCGGACGCGTTTAATCTTCAAGCTGTTTTTGACCTGCCCCGCGAGGAAGTCGGCCAATGCGCCGGTTCCCGAAAGCTGGATATTGCCGTGGGCGTCTTTTTCTTCGCTGCTGACAACTTTCTTCGTCCAGATGACGCCGTCGGTATCGCACATACCTTCGCTGACGGCGATTACGCACCTGCCAAGCTTTGTATATACGGCGTTAACATCGGCAAGGAACTTATCCATCGAAACTGGCCGTTCGGGCAAATAGACGAGGTGTGGGCCGTCGTCATCTTTTCTCTTCCCGAGTGCTGCCGCGGCGGTAAGGAAGCCGGCGTTTCTGCCCATAATTACGTCAATTTTCACTCCCGGCAAAGCGCGGTTATCGAGGTCATCGCCCATAAGTGCGCAGGCGACGAATTTCGCCGCTGTACCATAGCCGGGGCAATGGTCGGTAACGAGAAGGTCGTTATCGACTGTCTTGGGAACGTGCCAGGCGTGCAGTTCATAGCCCGACTTTTGAGCGATGGTATTGATGATGTGGCAGGTATTAGCTGAATCGTTGCCGCCGATATAATAAAAATAGCGGACGTTTCGTTTTTTCAAAACATCGAGGATATTCGCGCAGTATGCTTCATCAGGCTTATCTCTGCTTGAACCTAAAGCGGATGAGGGCGAGGCGGCGACCATTTCGAGGGTCTTGGCTGATACCTTCTTAAGATTCACGAACTGGTCCTTGACGATGCCTGATACGGCGTGAACCGCGCCATACAGGTCGCCGATTTGGGAATGTTTTTTCACTTCTTCGATTACGCCAACGAGTGAAGCATTAATAACCCCGGTGGGACCTCCAGATTGACCCACTACTGCATTGGCTTTTGTAACCTTTGCCATTGCTGTTACCTTTCCTTTAAAAATCAATCCTGCAAACCTTTAAACAACCACTGAAAATAAGGTGCGTAAGTATATCAATCCGGCTGTAAATTTCAAGAATTATCTCATAGCCGGAAATCGGCCGGGGATTAGTTGAAATGGGCGGTAATCTTATGGTATTATTAGCCCATCTTAACATATAGGAGAAATCCAATGAGTATCCTTTCGTCAATTGGCAATACGCCGATGGTTGAGCTGAAACGGGTCAACCCGAACCCGAAGGTGCGTCTTTTGGCAAAAATGGAGGGCAATAACCCCGCCGGGTCGATTAAAGACCGCACCGCACTTTATATGATTACAAAGGCCGAGGAAGATGGCTCGCTTACCAAAGATAAAATCATTCTTGAGCCGACCTCCGGCAATACGGGTATCGCGCTTGCGATGATTGGGGCGGCCAAGGGTTATCGCGTCAAACTTACCCTGCCCGCCTGCGTGAGCAGCGAGCGACGACATATTCTGGAGGCGTTTGGAGCGGAAGTGATAATGACGCCCGCAAATGAGGGAACCGACGGGGCTATCAGAATGGCTCAACGAATCCTCGAAAAAGAACCTGATGTTTATTTTATGCCTAACCAGTTCACTAACCCCAATAACCCGCTGGCTCATTACGAGACAACCGGGCCGGAGATTTTCAAACAGGCCGATGGGAAAGTTGATTATTTTGTCGCCGGTATGGGAACGACCGGAACGCTTATGGGAACAGGAAAATTCCTGCGAGAGAAAATCAAGAACGTCAAAATCATCGGCATAGAGCCGACGCCTCATCATACAATACAGGGGCTGAAGAATATGACCGAGTCGATTGTGCCCGCGATTTATAATCGCGATAAGCTCGACGACGTTATGATTATGGAGGACGATGAGGCATACGAAATGACGCGGCGGTTGGCAGCCGAGGAAGGAATCTTCGCGGGCATATCGAGCGGTGCGGCAGTTGCGGGAGCGGTAAAGATTGCCAAAAAAATCAAATCCGGCACGGTGGTTACGATTATTTGCGACCGCGGCGACAGGTATTTAAGCACGATGCTATTCCGCGCCGCCTGCGCCAAGTGCCCGCCGTAGTTTAGTCGATAGTGGTTAGTCGTTAGTATTTAGTATATCGTAATTCGGATGCCGCCGGAGGCGGGAACTCAAATCAAAAAGCAAAAGGCAAAAGGTAAAAAGCTATGGCTCGGCCATCCCTGTTCGGGAGAAGTGAGAAGTTAGAGGTAAGAAATTAGAAAAGAAAAACTGGGTCCCTGACAGAAGACCGGAAGAGCATCCACCTTGGGATCTGCGCTACGAGAGGGGCGGGAAAAAATGGCTATCCCCAGTATTTATTGTTTCTTAGTCCAACGCCATCTTGGAATTTGTTCGAGGATTTCACGTTTCCATTCATCAAGTATTCCTTTGCGAAAAAGATATCTTTGAGTTCCAACCCACGTTCCCAGTTTAAAACCATTCTTTGTGATATATTTTCTTGGAACCCATACATTGCCATAATGACTTATATATTCATTGAGATATTTAAGTGACTTAGAAAACTGAATATTTTTTCTTGCTTCCTGGCCACTCCAATACCAATATGGCAACTTTTCCAGTAAGTTTTTCTTCTTTGAATCAAGTTTTCCTATCTTTTTCAGATATCTTTGGTAACGAATCCAAGCGCCTAATTGAAAACCTTCTTTAGTTATATAGTTCACCGGGGGATTTAGATGGCTTTTTTGTTTAACAAATAATTTTAGAAATTCATATGTTCCCCACCAATCCCAATTGCGCATATCTCATTCCTTGAAGCAAAAAATAGGTGGCTGTCCCTAGTTGTTCCTATCGCCTGTAATAACAAATAATCCTCAATCAACTCTTTATCAACTTAAGCCATTTTTGCTTTTCCAATCTTCGAACTTTTCTAAAACATAGTACCCGAACGCCCAGAGTATGTGCATACAGACCCTTGCAATGCTTTGCTCGGAGATACCCGGATGGGCTCCTTCTTCACTGAAATATCCATATATGCCATCCACTAATTTCTTTTTTTCCGGCTCGTCAAAAAAACCACAGGTCTGAAGATACTCCCGCACCTTAACGGGCTTGCTCAAATCAGGCGATTCCTTTTTTGCTTTGGCAATGACCTTAGCAATATCGTCTAAAAGTTGTTCTACAAAATTTCTTGCATGGCCTATAGAAGAATCCCATTTCTCTTGTCTAAATAGATCAATGTTTTCTTTCAAATGGTGTATGAGAGTACCGATGGTAAGATATTGCGTATTTCTTTCCAGAAGCAATTCTAATGAAGTTCGATTTTGCTTTGCAACCGGAACATCCGGAACAATTGTCCCGTCGCCAACTACAAATCCATCCTTCAACAGCGCATCTCTTAGTGTTTTAAAACTTTCACCTTGTAGACGCTCTACTGCCACCGAAACAATACTTACCAACAAATCTTGTCTCCCTTGACTCTCAAGTCCCCTGAAAACATTAAGCAGAAGCTCCGTTTTGGAATAGCCTACAACGAGGTTGTTTGGCACATCCATTTCGAAAAGGAAAGTTTCTATAGATGTCCTAGACCATTGTTCTAAACATTGTATTGTTATCCCAAGCGTTTTTCTGCTTAACGTTGCCATTTAAATTCAAATTCCTTGCGCCCTTTGGAAAATAAAATTCTGATCTAATGGAGTCAGCAACTGCTCCTGTCTACCCGGAAGTTTTCCCCGCAACAAGATCTCTTTCCAGTCCTTTTGTCTTGTTGATTTAAGGGCATTTGTAATATCTGAATTAGCCTGCTTGCCCCAAATCTTGTGGTCTCGGATTGCACAAACCATCTTTCGAATTTGGTCCCAGTCCTCTGAAGAGATCTTAACCCATAAAGGCCTTGTAGACGACCAAGCGCCATTGGCATATTTCTGTTTTGTATTCAACAGAAGAGCTATGGCTCTCTTAAATTCAACTGTCCATATTGCCATAGCCGCCTGTCGGCATATCCTATAAGCTCTCAGGTGGTTGTCTTGAATAGACTCTGGGTCGTTTGCTAAACTCTCTTCGATTCTATATATACCACGTTTTAAATCAAAACGGCCATTTGCCAAGACTTCCTCTACGAACAGATTCATTAGTCGAATTAAATTCTCTCGTTCTAATTTTCTGTAGTTTTCGGAATTGTTAAATGGCTCATCAGATGGCTTTAAATATAACATATTCTGAAGAAATGTTTTCTGAACTGTATCATACGATAGCGGATGTTTTTTGGCCCTTGCGGTTATCGTTTCTGTAAAGGAAAGAAGTTGATTGTCTTCCGCCCCTGCTTTACCTGTCAAAACTTTATATCTCAAATAATTAACAAAATAACCTTTGTATTCTTTTTTCTGTGAGGAGTCTAACCGCTTTCGGAAAAATGAATGTTCAGATTCCTTCTCAATATCAATTTTCCCAATAAAACGGTCAAATTCTTCGGCGAAAAGATCCGCACCTACTCGGTCATTTATAAGTTGAGGAAAATGAATCTGGGCAAGTTTTGTATGAGCTCGATAGTTAGTTTCCTTCAATTTACTCTTGTCGCAATTTAGGAACACTCTTACAAAGAGTCGATCACGCCTTGCATAAAGCTGAGCTGCAGCCTTGTGTTGTCCATCAAACACAAGTATTTGGCCTTTTCCTACTAGACCATTAGTTGTAAGGGTTGCTAAGCTAGGCTGAAGCTGCACATAACCATTATAAAACTCTTCGATCATGGGTTCGAGATCGACAATGGAGCGAGGGTTTATATCTCGGTCATGGTACAAACATTGGAAGGGTAATCTACATAGAAATGATTTAGCAGGTGGATTTCCAGGTTCTTCAAGAAGATTATAAATTTCAGTTTCCGGACTGCCTCCAGGATTAGTCCAAGAAATATTTATTTGATTGGCTTCGATTTTATAACCTGCCTCTTGTCGCTCAGGCATAAGTTCATGCAGCGCTTCATTAAAAGTAAACTCTTTGCTGTTATCTGTATAATTCTCAACATGCTTTTTGAATTGGAATAATATCCGTTGCAGCTGTAAATCCCGAACACCTTTTGACCTATTACAAGAATCGTGTGTAAGTCCCCAATTTGATTCTTCATCAGAACCACCATTGTCTAAGGCCTTTATGTGGTCTATATCAAGTCCATGAACCGCAAGATTAATATCGTCATTACACACATAACATAAGTGCTTTTGAAATTCGTAAAGCCTATTAATCAGTTCTTGCCGTTCTTCCTTTGAAATGCTATCTAACTGGGATTTTCTTTCGCCCATTTTTCATTTCTCCATGTTTTAGATGTGTTTGTAAATATCTTCGGCTGGCATTTCGTAAAACCTTGTAGCAGACATTTTTTCCGCATAGCCAAATCTAAATCTGTAGCCACCACGCCTATTTTCCTGTTATTTACAAAAAAGTTTGCCGGACGACAAAGTTGACGGTCGAAGGTGTAATTCTCTCCACGAGCCGGTTCCGGCCATAAGGTGGCAGTATATCGGTAAAGTGGGAAGGAGGCAAGGGGTTTGAGATAGTCGTTAGTCGATAGTGGTTGGTCGTTAGTCCCGCCAGAGGCGGGTAAACTTCGCAATGACCCGGCAATAAAGTAACCCCGGCATAAATGACGGGGCTAAATATTATTTGGATGACCCCGGCCACAGGAATGACAAACCCCCACCTCGCGGGGTGGGGGCTAAATGATGCGGAAATCCGACAAGTTTTAAGACCCCCAGGCGGACCTGGGGGCTAACCGATAAGGAAACTGGTTGAACAGATTTGATATTGGGTTATACTTACGATATGACACATCGGCGAAATAATAAATCGGCGAAAACCAACGCTGTCAAAGCGGACCCTGTCAGGGCGGCGGCAGAGTTTGGAATTGATATAGAGGCGTTGAAAGACAATCTGAAGTTAAGCTACGGCGAACGCATCAGGCGTCATCAAATCGCACTTAACTCAATCGAGAAACTGCGCAGGGCCAAACGCGTATGACCGGGGATTTTATCATATTATTAGAACGGCTGGTAAAGGCCAGGGTCGATTTTGTGATTGTCGGCGGTTTTGCGGGGACGGTATACGGCTGCACGCTGGTGACGCAGGACGTTGACATCTGCCTCGATTTTTCGCCAGCAAATCTGCTTGCTTTGCAAAAGGCAATAGCCAATGTGCATCCTGTTCACCGAATGACACCGGGCCGACAGAAGCTTGAGCTGACTGAGAAGAATTGCAGCAGCTTCAAGAATTTGTACTTAGACACAGACATCGGACGGCTCGACTGCCTTGGGTCTATTAAAGGCGTTGGGGATTATCAAAAGGTAAAAGAGGAAAGCGTTATGATGGAGACCAGCGGCGTTCGATTGCAGGTGCTCAATCTTGACGCACTGATAGAATCCAAAAAGGCAATGAACAGACCCCGCGACAGGCAGGCAATCGCCGAACTGGAAGCGATAAAGAAACTCAGGAAAGATACGAAGTAGATGCCGTATTGCCGAACATATAACGCGGATGCGCCTAAGTATTAGTGGAGCAGGGAGTTATTCGGCTTACAGTAACGCCAAACGGAAAATAGTTATGAGCGAAGAGCCAAAACAATCCGATGGGCGGCCCGGAGATACGAGGGCATCCTCCGCGACCCAGGTAGGCATAGTTGTCAAGGACGTCATACTCGACCTCCAAGGCAGCCGGTTTGAAAAAGCCGCGGACCTGTTTCTAAAGGCGCAGGAAAAAGGCATTTTGCCGGGCGACCGCGACATTGTAAAAAAACTGCTCGATGTCCTGGGAGAAAATACCGCCAACCAGCTTATAACCGCCTTCGCTTTTCATCCATGTCAATTCTGCACCAAGGGACGCACGCAATGTGAAGTATGTAACGGCTGCGGACATATCGAGCAGGAAGCCGTCTGCGAACGCTGCTTCGGCCTCGGAATGACAAGATGCGGCTTCTGCAACGGCTCATCATTGCTGGCATTGTCGGACATACCGGCAGGCATCCGAACGCCTGCGATTATAAAACGAGCGGAAAAAACCATTGAAGACGCCAACTCAGTATTGAATGTGCCGATTCCGGAGCCATCGCAGGACAAACCCGCAGCCACGCTCCACAAATGCGCCACTTTATGGGCTGTTGTCGATAAATTAATGGGCACCTTCGAAGACATAGTTGTCGCGTCTCAAACTTCCATAGTATCTCCAGAGTTCGAAAAGCCACTGAAAGATGTCGTTCAGAAAGCGATACTCATGGGCGCGGAACTCGAAGAGCAGCTTAGAAATATCATAGTCGTTATGCAGAAATCGGCCCAGATGGAGGCCCAGAGGTTTCCTCCCGATTCCAGCCATGCCAAGCGAGCGAAAAACCTTGCCGTATTCTATCAGTCGCTTTCAGGCAAATCCGCTTTTTTCTATAACCTGGCTGACGCCCATCCGCTTCTCGAAGACGCAATCGAGCGGAACATTGCCGACAAATCCGCCAAAGACGCGGGCGGGCAGAAACCGGCGTAAATCACCTTGCTTTTAGCCGGAAGGCGTTAGTGTTTTGATTCGGGCGGTTCGAATCTGTAGCCGATTTGTCTTATGGTGTGAATGAAAACCGGTTTGGATGGGTCGGGCTCGATTTTATCACGCAGGGTGGTTACAAACCTGTCTATACTTCGCGGGGTAACAATGCAATCATATCCCCAGACGGCGTTTAATATCTCATCACGGGTAAGAGCGCGGCCCTGCTTTTTGATGAGAAACGTGAGAAGGTCGAATTCCTTGGGGGACAGCTCGATTTCCTTTCCTTTTCGCGTGAGCCGTCTTGCGGATATGTCGAGGCGGTAACAGCCGAATTCGTGAATATCCTGAACCTCTTTTTTTGCCCGGCGCAAAAACGCGGCCGCGCGGGCGAGAAGCTCCTTAATACTGAACGGCTTGGTGACATAATCATCTGCGCCAAGGTTGAGGCCCAGCACAATATCAGATTCTTCACCTTTGGCGGTCAGCATAATAATCGGCATATCGAGTTTTTGCTCGCGAATCAGGCGACAAATCTCGTAGCCGTTAATTTTGGGGAGCATAATGTCGAGGAGTATCAAATCGGGTTTGGCGTTAAGGGCCGCTTCAAGGCCTTTTTCGCCGTCGGAGGCGGTCAGCACCTTGTAACCCTTGAACTCGAAGTTATCTTTCAGGCCCCGCAGCATCGTGGGGTCATCTTCAACTATTAATACCTTTTCCATTTTCTACACCGTTTCAAACTTATACCCGATATCGGCTATGGTATGAATAAAAGCCGGTTTGTTCAAGTCCGGCTCGATTTTCTCGCGGATGGACCTGATGAAGACATCGATGTTCTTTGCGCTGATGAAATGCGAAACGCCGAAGGCGGCGCTTAGTATCTCATCACGAGTCAGGACCGAGCCCCGCTTTTTAACAAGAATCTGGAGCACATTAAATTCCTTCGGGCTTAAAGGCACTTCGACGTCGTTGTGAGTAAGTTTTTGATTTACATTATCGAGCTTAAAGTCGCCGAACTGATAAATGTCCGGTTCGGGCTGAGCGATCCTGCGCAACAACGCCTCAACGCGGGCGAGAAGCTGCTTTATGCTGAAGGGCTTGGTGACATAGTCGTCGGCACCGAGATTGAGGCCCATAACAATATCCTGCTCCTGGTCCTTGGCGGTGAGCATAATGATGGGCGTATTGATACCTTTATTGCGAACCCGGCTGCAAATCTCGAAGCCGTTGATTTTGGGCAGCATTATATCGAGGATAATCAGGTCTGCCCCTTTTTCCAGCGCCGCGTTCAACCCCGCTTCGCCGTCAAAGGCCGTTTTGACCTTGTAACCCTTAATTGTGAAATTATCTTCGAGGGCACGCACCATCGTGGGATTGTCTTCAATTATAAGAACGGTTCTCATATCTTAACTCCTTAACCGGCCTGTTTCGGCGAAACGGGGATTTTGACTGTGAAAGTACTTCCTTTGCCAGGTTTGCTATCGACGGATATTTTGCCTTTATGGGCATCGACGATAAATTTAACGATGCTGAGGCCCAGTCCGCAACCTTCGACTTTTCGCGCAAGGGAGTTATCGACCTGGTAGAAGCTGTCGAAAATTTTACGAATATGCCTGTGGGCAAGACCAATGCCGTTATCCGAAACCGCAAAACAGACATTATCCTTTTCAGCGAAGACCTTCAGCGTGATTTGTTTTTGGTCGCCTGTATATTTGCAGGCATTGTCCAGAAGATTGACAAGGACAGTAACCATCGCGCCGTGGTCGGCTGATATTTCGGGCAGATTGTCCGCAATATCAACCGCGAACTGACAATTATGTGCCGCATATTTCGTCCTGACCGCTTCCGCGGCGTCGTTTGCTATCGAGACGGGGTTTGCCGGAGTCATTTCGAATGCCTTTTTGTTTCGCTCCATCCGCGAGAAGGTCAGGAAGTTATCAATCATTCGGCTGAGCCGTTCGTTTTCCCTGGCGGTCATGCGCAGGTATTCCTCGGTCTGCGTTTCGTCTTTGATGTTGCCTTCGAGCAGGGTATCGACGAGGACACGCATCGAGGACAAAGGCGTCTTCAGCTCGTGCGAGACGGTGGCGATAAAATCGTTTTTCATTTTATTGAGCCGGATTTGCCTGCCTATTGCGCGGGCGGCGAATGCGCCGACAACGAGGATAAGCAATATCACAAGCGAACCGGTCCAGATATAAACAGCGATTTGCCTGTCGGCGGCCTTATCAAAAATCTCGCCCCCTTTGAAATACAATTCGACTTTCCAGCCCGGAAAACAATCAGCCAAAGAAGCGGTTGCGAAAGGTCTGCCTGCCGGTTTTCCCATGCCTGCGACAAAATCACCCGAGGCATCTATTATGCGATAAGCCGAATCGGAACCCTTGAATGTGTCTTCGTAGCCGGTGAGAGCTGACGCGATTCCTTTGTCGGAAAATAAAATCAGAAGCGACATCGACGGGGTCTTGTGATAGAGACCATAGCCGGCGCCTGCTCGAAGGAAAGTATCCGACGGCCTGTCGGGCAATATGCGGATAAGCGATGAGTTTTCAGCAATTAAAATAGAAAATTCTTCGGCGGCGACCAGTTTGGCGAGCGTATCCTTTGTGATAGACGTTTTGCCTTCGAGGGAGGGCATATCTCCAAAGGTTTGTAAAACCTTTCCGGCGATAAACAGGTTTCTGCTCGACGGCATTTTAGGGACAATATAGAGGTCGGCAATCAGCGCGTTGACTGTCCGCTGCACAAGCTCTGCCCTGGACTGTGTGCCGGTCTGCCTGAGCAAATCCAGAAGCAGCAGCCGGGCGTTTTGAACGGCAACGAGTAACGCGGTATCGGTATTCCTATCCACAGAAACAAAGGCAGCTTTTTGACATTCTTCTATCGCCTCATCAAGCCGGCCAATTTTAGATAAACATCGGCTTTTGCCCATAATGGCTGCAATGGCGATTTGAGGGTCTTTATCGGCTGAAAACCTGCCGTAGCTTTCCGCGGCATCGGCGTATTGCCTGTTGGTGAATTCAAGCTGCCTGGCGGATGCAAAGTCATTATCCTGCTGAGTTGTGTCTGAAATTATGTCGCCAAGCACCGGATACACAACCGCTGACTTTGAGTCAAAGGCAACCACGCCTTCAAAATTATGCTCAAGCACGAGTTGTTTGAAAAGCGAATATGGATTTGCGTTCTGTCCTGTCTTATCGAGGATGCTGATATTGGCGGCGCAGGTTTCGGCGGCCTTTTGACCGGCCTGCGTGAGCTTGTCCTGATAAATGGCGGCTAATTTCTCCCTTATGACCAATCGTTCGTTGGAGACCGCCCTGCTCATGAACCAGAGCAAACTTACAGTGGGCAGCACTACCGCGATTGCGAGCAGCACTACCCACTGTAACTGATTACGCCCGGTGATAGGAGCTTGGCCAAATTTCAAATCGTACCTCTTTATTTACCGGTTGCTAAAGCCGCGATTTCATTCTCCGAAAGAGCATAAGTATAAACGCGGACATCGTCAATGAGACCATTCCAGGAGTGCCCGGTCAGCTCGATATTTTCGCCGATGCAAACGGGGAAGTCGTTGGTCGCGATAGGTCCTGACCGCGGTTTCGAAACATCTAATTTGCCGTCAACATAAATGCTCATTTTCTGTCCGTCATAAACGCAGGCGACGTGATGCCACTGGCCCGAACTGACAGTGGTACTGCCGTTAAGATAGTCCTCGCGGGTAACGCCGAAGTGAAACACGTTGTTGGCAAAACTCGTGGAAAGCCGCCAGGCGGTGTCGCCCTTGGTGACAATGCCGGTCCATTCCTGCGGGACAGAGGTTATATTAACCCACGCAGCGACTGTTATCTGGCTGGTAATATTGAATGCGGATTCGTTGGCGATTTTGACGTAATCGCCCTTGCCGCTAAATTCGAGCGCTCCACCAATTTTGCCGCCCTGAGGTCGCCAGACGGGACTGCCAATCAGTGTGCCGCCATTGCCGTTACCTGAGCTGTCGGCGGCGGTATTGCCGTCTTTTTCGTCAAACTTCCACCAGCCGAGGAGTCCACCTAACTCAGCATTTCCAAAGGCCTGCGGATTCTCCCAGGCGTTATCTGTCGTAGCGTGCCAGGTTAACTTTTTATCGCGTTTTCCGCCTGTGTCGTTGTCGTTGACCTGAACATCCAGGCCAATCTTTGCGCCTACATGGGGTTTCGTGCCGAGTGTTGACCAGGGGAACTTGACTTCCAATTGATAACCTGTATTGGTCGTTACCATCGCATATTGAACACCTTCAATACGATTTTGTTTTTGTTCATAGATTTTCGGCGACGTCTTATCCCACACAAAAATGTATTGATAATCGGTCGGGCCGTATGAGGCGGCTTTACTGTTAGTAGCGTCGATATAAACCTCGACACCATCATTCTCCCATGGATTATTGGCATCATTCTTGAGCACATCGTCGGTAACATCAACGAACAGATAAAGATTGTTCTGGTCCCACATCGTTTTGAAATTAGCCGAAAGGTCGTTCGGCGAGGAAATTGGCTTATACAGCACATTAGTCAGTTTTATTTTGTCGGCGACGGCCCAAGCAGCATCCGCGACACCATCAATAACAGGTGAAACGGTTGCCTGTTTTATGGTGATGCCCGCCTGCCTTCGCGCGGTTTCAACCACAACATTGGCTTTGTTCTGTTTGATGGCCTGGGCAATTTGGTTAATCGGACCAAAGAGCTGATTCAACGGGGGCAGGCCTGTTAATCTTCTGTTGAGGGTGAAGTCATTCGGCTGCTCATCGGTGCGAATCTCAACGACCGATTTGTCGCAGGCCAGCGCGAGCTGATTGAAATTATTTTGAAGTGCATCGCGGTTGTCTGTGCCTATAGACGCGATTATTGTCGGGGCGGCAATTCGAATGGCACCTCCGGCGTTGATAAGAATCATCTTGCTTGCGCTTGCGGGCATTTTGGCGACAGCATCGCTAAGCGGTCCGGAGTTGCATACGCTGTTGTGGTCTTTAATCGCCGCCATTGAGGCCTGCGTGATATCAGGATTCAGCGAAAGGACAGTAACTTTGCCCGCCTGCTCGACATAGCAATACAGCGGGTTATTTTGAATTTGGCCAATCTGGTACCGTCCGGCGAATGAATTGGCGTCAGCCACGGGCCGGCCGGTGAGCATTGAGTCAGCAGTGCCGATGGTCTTTGCGAGAATCTGGCGCGTCTGCTGAGGATTGTGACTTGTAATTGCCAGCCCGATAGACCCTGGGAAAGACGAACCTGGGGTTTTGGCGGGCACAGCGAAAACAGTGACCTGCTCGATGTTGGCGAAAATTTCTCTGCCAATATCGAGACCGCTGAAGTTTTTAACCTGTGCGCGCACAGCGCCGGTCTGGTTTTCATTGTCGGCAGACAGCGCAAAGGTCGCTATGGCAACGGCGTTGGGAGGAACCGCCGAAAGCGCCGCCTTGCTTATATTGGGAGTCCGAATCAAATCGTATGCGAGACAGTGATGGCCGTCTTTGAACACAATCTCGACGGTGCCATCAAAGCCATCCTGCTCAATCGAATTAGTCATGGTTATATAATCGATGTGATTGAAATCAACGACGGCATCGACCAAGAAAATCTGTTTTGGAATCTGGCCTGCGGGGAACAATTGCAGCATCTTCGAATAGACCTCATGAACATTCACCCAAGCGGTCAGCGCGTTGTCGTGTCTCGTCTTTTTGTTCAATTTCACAAACAAGGGATTGCTTGAAGCGAGTGTAGGCTCTGAGGCAAGTCCTTTATATTGCCTGATGACCCACCTGAGCTGGTCGGGCAAAGAAGCGACTATAATTACCCTGTCATCGTACGCCGCTACCGCGGCATTTCGAATATTGATGGTTTGCATGCCTTCAATCGGCTCGCCGGGTGTTCCCGCCATATTTAATCCCGCCATAATCAGGCCGCGCAGGGCGTCGCTTTTGCCGGGATAAAGTACCGCAATCGCAGGCGGATTATTCTGTGCGATGCCGGTAACGCCAATAGCCGAGCCACGAATCTTTTTGAATTCCGCCATCATACTGGGATTCAGAAGGCCGGCCACAATATCCCCCGCTGTTTTCTGGTTGGGGTTGGCTGCCGTCTGGTTTCCTATGGCGGCAAGCGGATTTTCGTAGGGCGTGCCCTTGAGCATATTGAGGATTGTCTCAACCTGTTTGCCGGGGCTGCCAAGCTCCACATAAATAAGCGTCCCCGGAGGCATTAAAGCGGCCGGGTCAAAATCCGTCAAATCATCCAGCGCCAATTGCGCCTTCTGCACAATCTCGGTCTGGTCGGCGTATTCGCTGACCAGCTTTTCAAAGTCCGTCTTTGCCGCCTGCTCGTCTTTGATTTTCAGGTAACACATACCCTGCCTGTAAAGGGCCTGGGCAATGTGGTTCCTCGGGGCGTCGGTTTTCTTTATTATCTCCCCGTAGGTTTTAATGGCCGAATCGATGTTGCCTTCGACCTCTTCGGCGTATAGCCCTTTTTGCAGCAGTTCGCTTGTCGGGGCTGCAGCAGCAATACAAACCGGCAGTATCACCGTCAGCACAACGCCTGTAACGATGGTTTTAAGTGTCCTCATAACCTTATCCTTTCAACAATAAGTTATCAAAAAAACACCTCTTTGACACCTGTATTTTATAAGGAATGATTGTTACCGTTTTGCTACGGTTTGGTCTTTTTCGGGATATTTTTGGGAACGCCTGGGCAAATCAAACGCCAAAGGTTTCACGTTCGATTGTCCCAAGATAGAACCGGCCGTCGTTACGCATAAAAGTTACGACGGCTTCGAGCTGGCTTTCGATAAAGGGCTTGTCATTGCCGACGACGGCGACGCCGATGGTGGCGATGATTTTGCTGTCGTTGTGGTCAACTTCGGAAATGGAGACGTTGAACCGGCTTTGCAGCCGGCCGATAACGCTTTTGATGATGCTGCGCTTCTCTTTGAGCGAGCCGATACCGTGAAGGTGCAAGTTGGCTGTCATCACGCCGATTATCATAAGCAGTCACCCGTCGCTTTGGTTGGGACGGTCCCGTTTGAGGAGCCGACTATCTCTTTTTGAGTTTCAGCTCAGCGGCCTTGTGTTTCACGACTGACGGCGTCCTGTTCAGCTTATTGGCGAGTTCCCAGGTTGCTGTTTCGTGATAGTTTTTTCGCAGATACCGCAGTTGAGCGGGTGTCCAGTCGGATACATCGCGTCTGCCGATGCCCATCTCGCGGAGCTGCTTCTGAACAGATATAAGCGAACGTTTCAATTTGCCTGCCAGCGTAACTGCGCTTGTGGCCGGATACTGCTTTTTCAAAAGAGCAATTTCCCCTTTTGAATACGGCCCCTGAATGTATGGTCTCTTTGCGATTTTCGTGCCCTGCCAGTAAAGATTACCAATATAGTTTTCTCCGGCCATGCCAGAACTTACTTTCGGTTTACAAATTGTCAACTTATCATACGCAAAAGCGGCAAAACCCCCGTAGGACGATACTTTATAATTTACAATCTGGAAAGTCAACCATTAATAATCGCAAATTTTCTATTGGCGGATAAAATACGGTAAATAGCAATAACAGAGAAAAAACACCCAATGCAGGGTATTTTTAATTATGCCGGACACCGGTTGCGATTTAGATACCCGCAGGCAAAGTAACCGGGCAGGTCGTCTTATTGTCCGGGTCCGTACTGCTTACGACGGGATTTGCCGCGGGGACTTTGCAGGTATATCTATAAAGCAAAAGCCGATAGGATTTGAATTTTACAAAGTTGGCGCTGGCCCTGTTGCCGTTGAAATATTTCTGATAAACGTTCCCGATTCGCTTTCTGTACAGCCATTGAATAGCCCTGCTCATAAGCGGATACCTGCCGCCGAGGAAGTTAATCGTTGAGTCAACAATGGGACGGACAACGTTTTTCATCGTGTCATCCATCAGGTCCATATTGGGCATCGCCCGGTCGGTTATATCGATATCCTTAACCTGCTCGAATGAGCTGGTCGCTGCCTGGCTGTAAAATCTGCTCAAAAGATGTCCCCCGCCGACGCCTTTTTTGTCCGATTCAAGCTCGACGTCCTTGCGGAAAACGTCGCAAACAAGCAGATAGCCGCCCGGATTGAGAATTCCAAGCGTCTTGTCCAGCGACTTGCGCACCTTGATATACTGAAAACTCTCGCTGAACAGCACCATGTCGTACTTGTCTTCGGTCTGCAAATCTTCGAACTTGCACTCATATATTTTGCAGGCATCACCCATCAACTCCCGCACCTTTGCGCTTAACACGGGACTCGGCGAAACGCAGGCAACTTTGTAGCCCATATCAGCGAGCCGTTTCGAGGTATGTCCTGAGCCGCAGCCGACGTCGAGAATGGTGCGGACGCCGGCAGGAATTTGCGACAACAGAAAGCTGGTATAATTTTCCTGCGCAGTGCGCAGGTTGTTTATGTTTACGGGGAGCCCTTCAGGCCAGTAGCCATAGTGCAGGTGCTCAAGCCCGAGGAAATGTTTGCCGCAGATTGCCGCGAATTCCAAGCCGAGGTCTCGAGATGTTATCGCCGGCCGTTTTTTCATAAACCAACTCCATTCCAAAAGATTATCGCATTCCCTACGCTGACAACTCGGCGAAACATATACGCAAAGCAATCGACGTGTCCATATACCAAAACAGGAACAGTAATATACCATATTTCTTCGACTTTGCGAATAATTCTTCTTGAAGATAATATTTATTGGAACCGCCCGATTTACGCAAATCGTCAATGTGGGTATTAACATCCCGCGGTTAAAGCGGTTATCCTTATGCCGTTGCGGGCTCGTAGCTCAGCGGTAGAGCAGTGGACTCATAATCCCGGAGTCCGGTTGTAAGTGCATTCCCAATAATACCTTATGGCTCGATTTTAAGCTGAAATCGAGGATTACAAGTAGTTAGCAAGTCACTGACAAGTCGCTTCTGGGGTGGCTTACTGCTGGCGACTGACAATTTTTTGACACCGGTATTTACGCCTGCAACAGGCCTAAGAGGTTTTCTTTTGTCAACAATGCAACATCTTCCGTTCTCTCGAGGAAAGGTCTGACATCTTCAACGACCTGCTTCCAATGAAATTCCTCAATACGTCGGCGAACCAATTCTCGCCAATTTGTTGGGGTTACTTCGTGACCGTCCCAACCGGTCTGTCTCAGGGCGTTGTTCAAGAATTCAATATTCGGTTCAGGCCAGGTCCTGTCCGAGAGATACCAGACAAGGTCGTAGATATCGCGGCCCTTAACGTATCGACGCGCCAAAACGGCATGCAGCTTACCGGCAAGCAGAGATGCTTTGTCGTGGTGCCTTAGATTCAAAGTAACGTGCCGTCTGACTACGGTCGAACTGATGCCTGCTCCTAAAGGCGGGTTCGTATCCACCTCTACTTTGATGGAAAGCGTCTCAGATTTGTGGGCGGAAAAACCCAATTCGAATAGCAACCCTTTGAAACGCAAAAAGGCGGATTTGACTGTTTTGGTATCGTTAACCTTAACGTCGATATCATAACCTTCGGCGATGAAAACCTTTTGGCCGTTTACAAGAACTTCACGGAAATTATCTTCCATTCCCGGCTCGATAAGGGCGAAATCCAAATCCTCGGAAAAACGCGGCATGCCGTAAAGAAACCGCAACGCGGTTCCGCTCTGGAATACCCATGTATTAAACGTCCCGCGGTCCTGCAACGATTGCAGCAGCCGTGCCTGCAAATATTCCCTGATGATGCAACGGCCCAAAATCTGATTTTCTACGCCGCCAAGAATCTGTCTGAGAAAATCCTTCATAGTTCTTTCCCTGTTTCCTGCTTAGATAGTTTTGCAATAAGCTTGGCAGTTCGACGTAGCTTCATACTTTTGCTTTTATCTGCTAATTCCCGAACCACATCAATGTTCAGCTGTTCCAAATTTTGGAGTCTAAGTTCGCTCAAAAAGTCATAGTTATCGGCATGCGATGTCAAATAGACCAGATCCAGCAGAGCCTTTTCGGGAGTGGCGATAAATACCCGTTGACCTGAACCGAGGTCAATTTGTCTATAACCATGAAACCAGTTTTTCTTGATATGTCGAAATGCGAAGTGGCCTAAGGGCGTTTCTATCTGTTCAGGCCTTTGCGTTGTGATACTGGTAATGGCAGGAACATACTCAGGAATCATCCCGTAGTGTCCCAACGCGGACTGCATACTAACGTAAGAAGCTTTCTTCATCGTGTTTGCGATGAGAAAAGGGTGAGGCGTTACTTTCCTGTACGGCTGAGCCAAGGTATATAATCCCTTTTTAAGCTTGATTAACCTGCCGGTTTTAACCCAGCGGCTTAATTGCATACGCACCTCCGCCAGGGTTTCCTTCCGTGGCGCTAAAAAGCCAGTGCGGAAAACCGGTTCATCGCCTACCATCGATAATAGGTCTGCCCATTTCATTGCGTCATCTTATCATATATGTCAACTGAACGCAATATATATCGGCATTTTCCGTGTAATTCATCAACCTCTGGAGGTCTCAGGCAAAAAATTCTGGGGTTTTTGCACTGTATGGCTTACTTCAAAAGGAAGAGCAATTATATGATGTTGCCGTAGGTGACGCTAAATGGAACTTTCTGCAAACAAATATAAGAACGCCCTTGGAGAGAAAGAGACTTTCCAAGGCACAACAAAAGAAAATCTTTATTAGCATACTCCGTTCGCCGTCAGCAGAAAGTGGGACAGTGCATAGTAGAGAGGTAAGGGTTTAAGGAGGATATTCTAAAAAATTGACGCTTTTGGCTCCATGATAGCGGGCCGGAATAGCCCGGAAAGGAGCCCATTGAATATTAAAAGCAAGCATTCTGATTTTGTAGATGCATTAAGGAAGATTCACAGAGTCGATTAGAAAACACCGCTCATGAAAATACCACTGTTGGGAATGATTGATATGCCAATAAAAGAAGGCGCCGGGACCGACCCCACACCCAAAAGCCGGCCCAGCACCCTCAAATAAAGCTCCGTTTATTAACAGCCGACTCTATGGTAGAGCATACCAGATTTTACCCCTAAAGCCCAAAACAATCACCACAAAACTTAGGTTCATAGCGGGTAATTGGGGAGCAAAGAAAAAGAGAGAACTCCCTGCTTGATAGGAAGTTATCTCTGTAATCCACTAGCGGGGCGCGTTCGTGGCCGCTTCACATGAAAAATGCCTTCCGGGAGAAATGGTGCGCGGCGGCTTAAGCCGTATCAGAAGATTACGTTACAGAGAGCGCTGGGGAGAATTATGGCGCAGAACCGAATGAAAATCGACCAATTTCAACAAAGTAAGCCGATTATAAGATTAGCTTTCCCAAATACTTAGCATCGGACGAATTTTTTATAGTACGGGGAGGCAAGGGTGAGGACCGGACCCCGGATAATGACATTCCGGGGTCTTCGCTGCGCTCCGAAAAGCATCAAAAAATAGTAACTCCAGCGGCTTGGAACGCCGATAAAACAGATACAGCAGGTGTTCCGGATATACCAAAGAGCGAGGCCTATAGACACAGCCTGAACGAGGGAGATTAAAATGGAAAAGTTCTACTGGAAAGATGAATACAGCTTGGGCGTTGAGAAAGTCGACCGTCAACACCAGCACCTGTTTGAACTTGTCAATAAACTCATCGAACGGACCGCTGCATCCCCAGATTTAAAGCTGGTCTCACATGCGTTGACGGAAATGCTTAACTACGCGAAAGAGCATTTTGCAGATGAAGAAGAACTTATGCAGGAATACGGCTATCCAGAGCTTGAATCACACAAAGAGCAGCACGCCTACTTCATCGAGACAACGGCCGAACTATCCATAAACGCCCTGGATAATCAATCAATGGTCTTCAGTGAGATTGTGGAATTCCTTAAAATATGGCTGATGCTCCACATCCTCAAATGTGATATGAAATACAGGGACTATTTTAAGGCAAAAATGCCGCGGCAGTTCGCTAAAGATTCGGCGGGCGTTAAAGGGTAAAACCCATTTAATCAAGCTTCTCCCTTTTGCAATCTCAAATTTACGATTTTTGCGGCGGGACAATCTGTCAGGTGGCGTACTGTAAAAATATTCATACCACCCATCAAGCCTCTCTCCTGTATGACTTCAAAAGCCCGCTAAGGCGCTCCCGACATAGGAATCATATCGCAGAACCAAAGGGAATGCTACCAATTTCAGCGAAATAAGCTGCTTGTAAGGTCAGGTGTCCTCAAAACTTAGCATCGGATGAGTTTTTTTATAGTACGGGGAGCACTACACACCCTTACGCCTTGGCATTGTGCTTCAAGTATCCAGTATCTAAAATCCTCCAATCTCCTGCCCAACTTTGTTATAATTAGTGCGTAGTATTTGGGAAGGCGTTTTATGAATCAAAAGGTCCAGTGCGAGTTGTGTCCGAGGGAGTGTATCATTGCACCCGGCCAGAGCGGCGACTGCCGGGTCAGAATCAATATAGACGGCGTCCTGCGCACAGTTGTCTATGGTTATCCGTGTTCCATTAACATAGACCCGGTTGAGAAAAAGCCGTTGTTTCATTTTTTACCCGGCACGCCAATTCTTTCGCTTGCAACGATTGGCTGCAATCTGCATTGCTTAAACTGCCAAAACTGGGAAATCTCGCAGGCCAATCCTGAAGAATCGACCGCTTCTCTCGTCTCGCCCGAACAGCTCGTCGCATATGCCCGGCAATATAAATCTCCATCAATCGCATATACATATACCGACCCGATTGCTTACTACGAATATGCTTATGATACCTCCCGGCTTGCCAAACAGGCCGGTGTGCGTAATGTGCTGGTTACGGCCGCTTATTGTAATCCCAAACCATGGAAGCGCCTGCTCGAAGTTACCGACGCTGCCCGTGTTGACCTTAAAGGTATGAGTGATGATTTTTACCGAAAGTTTTGTTCGGGTACCGTTGGGCCGGTACAGCAATGCCTTATAGATGCTGTTGCTATGGGTGTGCACGTTGAGGTGATAAATCTGATTATACCGACGCTCAATGATAAGCCAGATGATATTAGACGCCTGGCTCGGTGGGTCAGGACAAATCTCGGCAGCGATATACCTTTGCATTTCTCGCGTTTTTTCCCGCAGTATAAGATGCAGCATCTGCCGCCGACACCGCTGGAAACGCTCGATTTGGCGAGACAGATTGCTATGGAAGAGGGATTATATTATGTTTACATAGGCAATATTCGCAGCCGCCAGGGCGAGAATACATATTGCCCCGGCTGCCATAAAATGTTAATCGAACGGCAGGAATACGTTGTCGTGGCGAACAATCTGAAAGATGGCTGCTGCCCATATTGCGGCAAAAAAATATACGGGGTGTGGAAATGACAAGGCGCAGTTTCCTGCAAAAAATATTGGTTGCCGGCTCAACTATCTTAGTTGCCGGCTGGGTGTTGGCTAAAACCGTTGTACCTCGTAGATTCCTGTGGGCAAAGCCGTTGTCAAAATACCCAGGTCGATTAAAACCCATCGCCAACATTAATTCACAATCCAAATGGAGTGGATAATATGTCTGAAAGTCCCGATAAAATTCAAATTCGTCAATTAATATGGGGTGTTGTTGTCTCTCTTTTTGTTCTCGGCGCTGCTTATCTGCTTAAACTGGATCTGCACCAAAATCCGCAAACAATACCTTATGTTCTGGAAATCCCGCAATCAACCAAAGCCGCCGAAAGTGAAGCCCAAAAACAACCGCAGATTGTCAGGTCCGTTCTGACTTCGCCGATGGGGCAGATGGGCTGGCATGAAAACGACCCCAATGCGCTGGCAAAACAAGTCGAGGGTTTCTTTCAAAAAGCCCAGGTGCAATCTGCGGACGATGTCGTTGCCATTATAAGTCCTCACGCCGGCTACGCATACTCGGGCCAAACAGCCGCTTTTGGAGTTAAAGCCGCGAAAGCAAAATACAAGCGAGTCATTGTCATTGGGCCATCGCATCAGGTTCCTATGCTGGATGTTCTCAGCGTTCCGGGAGTCGTAACTCATTATCAGACACCGCTGGGTGAAATACCGCTTGATACTGAGTTTATAAATAAACTCTTACAGTCCCCACTATTTAAGGACATCCCACAGGCATACAAGACCGAGCACAGCGTCTTTATGCAACTGCCTCTGCTGCAACACCGCCTTGGAGATTTCAAACTTGTCCCAATTGTCGCAGGCCAGTGTTCTCCGCAAACGGTGCAGAAAGTGGCCTCAATCCTGAAATCGTTAGTCGATAGCAATACCCTCGTTGTGGCAAGCTCTGACTTTGTTCACTATGGCCCTAATTATAACTACGTACCATTTGACCAGAATATCCCCGATGGGCTTAAAAAGCTCGATATGGGCGCTTATGATTACATCTCAAAACTGGATAGCACCGGCTTTAGCCAATATTGCGATAAAACAGGCGCGACTATTTGTGGCCGGGTGCCGATTGCGATACTTCTTTCGATGCTTCCGTCCGGAACCAGGCCGGAATTGCTCAAGTACACCACGTCAGGCAAGCTAACAGGCGATTTCACCAATTCCGTCAGTTATCTCTCTGTCGCCTTTCACGGCGACTGGCAAAAACAAGCTAAGGTCGAGCCGGCAAAAACAGATACTGCACTGACGCAGGAAGACCATAACAACCTTTTACTGCTCGCTCGCAGAACAATCGAGTTTTATCTGCGAAATGGAAATGTCCCTACCCCTGAAGAATTGGATGTTCCGATAAGCGAAGCGATGAAAATTTCCAGAGCTGCGTTTGTGACGTTGACAATAAACAAGAACTTAAGGGGATGTATCGGTGATGTTATGCCGAGGCAGGCGCTTTACAAGTCGGTCATCGCAAATGCGATTAACGCGGCGGTCAATGATTGGAGATTTACACCTGTTACGAAAGATGAACTCAGCAGTATTAAAATCGAAATATCTGCTCTTACGGTGCCGCAACCCATCATCTCGTATAATCTTATTCGATTGGGCACGGATGGCGTCATCCTGAAAAAAGACGGTTACTCGGCCTTATTTTTGCCTCAGGTTGCTCCGGAACAGAAGTGGACTCTAGAAGAAACACTGACGCACTTATCCCTCAAGGCAGGATTATCTTCAGACAGCTGGAAAAAAGGCGCAACCTTTGAGGTCTTCCAGGCCGAAGTGTTTGGTGAAGAATAATGAAGTCACCCGACCACGCCGAACTCGGTACCCCTCGTAATTCCGCGTTTTCAGCCAGCGTGACCCGTGGCTTCGTGATATTTGCCTATGGCCTGTTCTCAATCTCCGCTCAAACACTTATCTTCAGGGAGTTCATTACCTCTTTCGAAAGCAACGATATCACTATCGGTATATTTTTTGCCTGCTGGTTTCTCTGGATTGCCATCGGCGCAATGTTGGTCAACAGAAGCAAACGTATCACCGACTTCCTGCTTGCAAATATTGAGATGCTCTACCTGAGTTATCTTCCTGCCTTTGTTCTTCAGGTGCTGTTAATTATTCATATTCGTCAAATTGCAGGCATTGCCCCTTATACGCTTTTGCCCATCCCTGCCGCCTTGCTTTTAAGCGCATTGGTTAATGCCCCCGTCAGCTTCATCACCGGCCTACTTTTCCCTCTAACCTGTCGCTGGGTCGCCCTCGAAACCACGCCTGCTGTCTCGCGGGTTTACCTGCTCGAATCGCTTGGCAGCTTCATCGGCGGTCTCGGCACAACGGTGCTGCTGACCTTTGGTATAAGTTCCGTTAAAATTTTTCTTCTTCTCGCCTTTATTCTCTCATTTGCTATCCTGCCATCTTTGTTTGTAGTGTTGCATCATTCGCGCAAAATAACTGTACCACCGGTTTTTCTGCTGGTTCTTCTTCTTGGTTTTGCAGCGGCGTTCGGCGCTGATAAACCACTTGCCAATTATTTGCGCACCGTCAAGTGGTCCCGCCTTCTCCCGGCGGATTCCCTTACCGGCTCCTTTCAGACCGCACAGGCCGAATACCTCTATGGCCTCTACCAGAACCAGTGGGTCGCCGTCCGTGAGGGCAGTGTTGTCGAGGCCGTACCCGACCCAACTTCCGCCGGAAGAATTGTCGCTCTTACCCTATCGCAGAATCCTAAGGCCTCTCGCGTTCTCATCGTCGGTTCGGGACTTGGCCTTTGTCGCGAGTTTCTCCAGCTTCCGCAAATTGCCCGGCTCGTTTGGGCCAATCCTGACAGCGAGTATATCCGTTGCGTCCTGGAATCTGTGCCGCGACAAATGAGTATCTCTGATAAGCGATTTGAGAGTTTTACAGATGACCCGCGTGCTTTGCTGAGCCGGCAAAAAGAACGATTCGACCTCGTAATCGTCAATCTTCCCGACGCAACAAGTTCAATCCTTAATCGTTACTTTACAATCGAGTTTTATGAGCAGTTGAAAACTGCTCTTGGCTCTTCAGGCGTTCTGGCTGTTCGTATTCCAGCTGGCGAGAACATTATGGGTACTGAGCTTGCCACTATCGGTGCCTCCACAAAGCTCACGCTCGAACAGGTTTTCTCTCATATTGCCCTTGTGCCCGGCGACAACTCCTGGTTTATCGTCTCCGACTCTAACAACCTTACAGGTGACCCCGGCATACTGCGGGAACGTTTCGCCTTAATCCCAAACGCCGCCAATTCCTATCCGCCCAATGGTCTTTTGAGTATCTACCTGCCCGACCGCGCCGCCAAGGCATTCGACGCATATAATGCCGTTGACCTGCCCACCGAGCATCTTCTCAATCGTGATTCGAGGCCGCTGGCTAATCTATATGCTCTATTGCTCGCGGCAAAACAATCTGATGCACCTGTAACTTTATTTTTCAAACATCTTTTGCTTGCCGGCCTTCCGGTGTTTTTAGTTCCTGTTATCATTTATGTGATTCTGCGATTGATATTTATTCTGACTTCTCTAGTTGCCTCTAAGGCGTCAACCTTTGACTTCACGTTTCTGCTTTTTTCTACGGGCGCTGTCGGTATCGGTGTCGTAATCGTTCTGATGTATCTCTACCAGACCCGTTTCGGCTCCATCTATTTGCATATCGGTGCCATTTCTTCGATGTATATGGCCGGCCTCGCCGCAGGCGCAACAATTACCAATCGCCTCCTGCAAAGGAAATATGTGCGGAATTCTGAGGTGCTTCTTATGGCTGTTCTGTTAATCCATTGTGCTGTTCTGGCAGCCGTTGCCTTTTGGCCCGCTCCGGGCTGGTCTCATATAAGTTTCGCAGTTACATTTATTGTCTGCGGCTTGTGCGCCGGTTCTTACTTCCCGATAACCGGCAATCTTTTGGCCGTGAGCGGTTTAAATACTACACAGGCATCGGCACGACTCGAATACGCCGACCATATCGGTGCAGCGGCAGGTGGGCTGTTCGCCGCCCTCGTTCTTATCCCCATACTTGGCGCAAAGATTACAATACTGATGTTCATATTACTCACCCTTGCCAACCTGCCCGCAACTTTGTTAAGAATAGGCCATCCAGAAAAAGTTTTCGTATCACCAATTTTTCGTTCAGCAGGTTATGCACTGTTTGGCATTGCTGTATCGTTAATCCTTTGCTCAAACCTGCTCGTTACCGTAGGCGCCAGATTTGCTCCTGCACTTCCGCTACGCGAAGCTCAGGCCCTGGTCGGCTCGCTCCGACTTGAGGCCGCAACCATTGCTCTACCCAATACCGGCAGGACAGCGACCTATTTTAAAACCTACGATGCCAACGACAAACTCGCGGGTTTCATTTTTAGTTCCGCTGAGCTTGCCCCAAATGTTCAAGGCTTCGGCGGTAAAATAAATATCGCCATTCACATCGATGCCGCAGGTAATCTCCTCGATTTTCACATAATTAGTTCGAATGAAACTCCCTCTTATCTCGATATGCTTACTAACTGGTTGCCTTCACTAAAAGACCACGCCCTTTTCAGTCCTCAGCCATTCGCAAATGTCGATGCCGTCACTGGCGCGACCGTCAGTTCAAAAGCAGTTCTTGAATCTCTCGCTCAATCAGGCAGCACCTTCGCAACTCAAATCCTCGGTCAAACCGCTCAGCAAAGGACAGCCGTTGTTGCCCGTTGGCTGCCCGATTCACAAGGTGCATATCTTATTGTTGCCTTAGTACTTACTCTAATCATTATATATCGAGGCAGCTTCCGGACACGATTGTTTGTCCTCGGTTTTAACGTTTTGCTCGGCGGTATTATTCTCAATGCACAATTTTCTACCGAACAGATTGCCTCGTTATTGTCATTGGCTATCCCTCTTTTAGTATCGACGGGAGTATTTATTCTTACAATCGGAGCGCCGTTGCTGGCTATTGTTTTTGGCAACATCTATTGCGGGTATCTGTGCCCTTTCGGCGCCTTGCAGGAATTTATCGGTTATGTTCTGCCGGCCCGATTCAGACCGATTCTGTCAAGGGAGCAGATACAAGAAGGAAGATTCGTCAAATTCGTCATTCTTTTTGTTCTCATAGCTGCGTTTTTCCTGTCTCGAAATCATAATACTCTCGCCATCGACCCGTTGATTAGAGTCTTCAGTTTCAGGCATTTTAACGAGTTCCTGCTGCTCATCGTAGCCGTGGCACTTATCGGCTCTTTTTTCTATTCGCGTTTCTGGTGCCGGTATCTGTGTCCTGCCGGGGCGTTTTTGTCGCTATTTAATAAAATCGCGATATTCAGCCGATATTTGCCTGCGAAGCAATATGCCAACTGCGAATACGGGTTGAGCTTCAATGATAAGCTCGATTGTATCTATTGCGACAAATGCCGATACGAGAAAAAATCCGTTGTCGCCGAATCACCTGTTGCTGGTTTTGTCTCTCGCTATTTTCTTCCGACGGTGCTTGTTATTGCCATCGGTATTGCTTCTGTGTCTGTCGAAAGTTTCATCAAGGAATTGCCGGTCACATCGACCGCCATTGCAGCATCGCCTTCGGCAGGACAACCCAGAAACGTCGATACACAGAAAATCAAAAACCTGATTCGTGAAAACAAACTGTCGGAACACGAGGCCAATTTCTATAAAAAGACTGGCTCCCAATAAACCTTTTAGTTACCCGAATTTTGTTTTTCTGGAGATAGAGTTGAAGAACAGTAGCAGGCGAGTTGCGATAAAGATTGCTGTCACCGGTGTTCTTTTGGTCGGCGTTTATTTTTTTGTGGCAGAAAAAATACGCCAGCCGGTTGAGATTGATGGCGGCTACCGCGAGGTGATGGGGACATTGGCGAGAATAGTGGCGGTGGCAAAACACCAATGGCAGGGCAAACGCTGCATCGAGGCAGGATTTGAGCAACTCAAACGAATCGATGCAATGATGAGTGATTACAAGAATGACTCCGAGCTAAGCAGGGTCAACCGCGAGGCATTTACAAACCCCGTCAAGGTCAGCCCCGAGCTTTTCGAAATACTTCAAAAAAGTGTTGAGTTCAGTCGGCTTTCCAATGGTGCGTTTGACATTACCGTTGGGCCTTTGGTGGACCTCTGGCATAAAGCGGGCAAGGCAAACGCCGTACCTGACGAAAATACCCTTGCTGCCGCCAAAGCACGCGTCGGATTTGAAAAACTGATACTGGATGCGAATGAGCGAACGGTGCGGTTTGCGGTCAAGGGGATGCGTCTGGATTTGGGCGGGATAGCAAAGGGTTACGCCGTAGATAAGGCCATTGAGGCAATGCGGCGGGAGGGGGCCATTGGTGGTATGGTCTGTGCGAGCGGCGATATACGCTGCTTCGGAAAACCAGCAGACAAAGACACCTGGCTGGTTGGCCTGCAAAACCCAGTGGCGGCACAACCGGGTGCAGACCCGCCGAACTCAAATGGTGCCATTGGCGCGGAACAGGTGTTGATGGTCTTGAAATTGAATGATATGGCGGTTGCAACAAGCGGCGACTACAGGCGGTTTGTGACCATAGATGGGAAGAGATACAGTCACATCATTGATACGAGCACTGCGACTGGGGCAAGTAAGTTAAGCAGCGACACCATCCTCGCCACAACTGCTGTGGATGCGGATGCACTTTCAACGGCTGTAAATGTAATGGGGACTGAAAAGGGCCTTGCACTCGTTGAGTCGCTGGACGGCGTCGAGGCCATTCTAATCACCGCTGGACCGGAGTACCAAGTTGTCAAAAGCAGCAGAGCAAACACGTATTTACGGTAACACGCTTACTGTAAAAATATCCATCAGACCGCCCTCCCGTATGACTTTAAAAACTTACCACGACACTCTCAACGTAGGAATATATCGCGGAACCAAAGAAAAGGCGACCAATTTCAACAAAATAAGCTGCTTGTAAGTTCAGGTTTTTCAAAAAATTAGCATCGGACTAATATTTTTATAGTACAGGACTAACTTGGGCATAAAGAAAAAGAGATAACTTCCTGTTAAACAGGAAGTTATCTCTTGAAACCACTAGCGGGGGCATCATATAAGGACCTAGAGATAAGAATCGGATCATAATTTGGCTTAAAAATGGCTAAATGAGTGGCGGATCTGTCGGTATTTTGGACACCCCAAAATGCGTAACTTTTTATCCGTCAAACCTTTACTGAATGTCACGCCTCTATACCCTGACATGGATCTAAGGCCTACCCTGCCTTTAGCCGCGACTGATATAGGCAGCCATCATTTCACTAGAACTGTAAAAAAATTCATCCCATCCATCAGGCCTCTCTCCTGTATGACTTCAAAAGCCCACTAAGGCACTCCCGACATAGGAATTATATCGCGGAACCAAAGGAAAGTAGACCAATTTCAACAAAATAAGCTACCTGTAAGTTCGGCTTTCCCAAATACTTAGCATCGGACGATTTTTTTTATAGCACAGGTGGGGAATTTTTTATAATCCCTCAAATCAAAGTTGCTGGACTTTTTAGCCCATGCCGCGCCCACTTCGGAAAACAGCTTGCCGGACACGCTGACATCTCGACCACGCAGAAGTATTATCTGGCCGTTCGCCCAGACGACCTTGCTTCGGCTGGCAGGATTCTAAAGAGTATTGCGGCGGTCTGAGTGGATGACTGACACCAAAACTGACACCATGGCCCCTTTTGGGCGTATTGATATTGACAGGTTGGGGTGGAAACGGTTATCCTGAAAGCAGTTACGGGCTCGTAGCTCAGCGGTAGAGCAGTGGACTCATAATCCATTGGTCGAAGGTCCGATCCCTTCCGGGCCCAATCATTTTCCGTATTTCGTCGTTAGTAGTTCGTATTTTGCCCCCAGAAAGGACTACCACTGTATATGCTGCGAATCACAAGATATTGTTTGGCAAAAGCTTACAAATACTTTCCAATTATGGGCCTTATAGGGCACATAATTTGCTGATTGCTTCAAGTGGCCGTTTGGCAAGGAATTTTGTAGGGTGGACTTTACCCCACCTATTCTATTTGGCGGGGCAAGCCCCGCCTTACGACTACGAGCACACGAAACAATCAGGATTCATATTACGGCAAAAACGGGCTTCTGAATTCCCACCTTATGAAGCAGGCCCTTCGCTATGCTCCGTGTCACGGGAATGACAGCCATGAAATAGGTTGTAGAAGAAAAACAAAAAGGGTTGCAAATAGGTCGGGGCGGGATATACTCACGCAATAATAGACAATCTTTGAGGAATTGATATGTCGGAAAGGAATCCTAACGTAGTTGTTGTCGGCGGGGCATACGTTGACCTTGCGATAAAGTGCACGGAGGTGCCGGCGGCGGGCCAGACGGCAACGGGAACGGCATTATCACTGACGGCTACGGGGCCGGGAGTCAATCAGGCCATCGAGGCGGCACTTTGCGGCTGCGAAGTTCATTTAATCAGCAAAATCAGCAACTGCCCGCTTGGGGCGACGATAAAATCAGTATTGGAACAATACGACGTAAAAACCAAATACGTCTTCACTGCGCAGGCGAAAAACACGGGCGTCATCCTGACGCTTGTAGATACCAAGGGCGAAAACGCGAGCATTATATACGACGGGGCTAACCTTGCGCTTGTGCCGGCGGATATCGAGCTTGCGGAGCGGGCGATAGCGGAGGCGGACGTGTGCCTGATTCACGCCGGGCTGCTTAAAGAAGCAATTATCAAAACCATCACAATCGCCAAGCTGTACGGCAAAAAAGTGATTCTTGACCCGGCGGGCGTGCTGGGCGGTTCGTGCGCCGGAGTGGAAACGACGCTGCCCGCGGAGTATTTCTCGGTGGACGTTATGATACCGAATCTTTACGAGGCGTCGCTGATAAGCGAGCATTCCAGCGCCAATATCCGCACCGCGAAAATGGTCGGCTCAGACCTCGTCGCCAGGGGAGTGGGGGCGGCGGTTATAACTATGGGCAGACGCGGCTGTATGGTCGTTGACAGGGACAACGCCGACCACGTGCCGGCTTATCCAATCGAGCTGGTTGACCACACGGGAACGGGAGACGCATTCGCCGGGGCACTGGCGGCATCACTGGCGGTGGGCGATGATTTGCGAAAGGCCGTAAAATTCGCGTCGGCGGCGGGTGCGATGGCCTGCACCAAATTCGGGTCGGTTGACGCGATGCCCACAAAGGCCGAGATAATCGAGCTGATGCAAAAGCAGGAGCCGGAGTAATCCGCCGGCTGACCAAAATCACAAAACGGGCTTAATATCGGCTAAAATCCTGAATAGAAAAAGGGCTGTGTTGTTTGAACACAGCCCTTTGATTTATAAAACAAATTGTCTTTTCGAGCTTCTTATGCCCTGCGTTTCCTCAACAGACCCAGCGCACCAAGACCAAGCAGACAAATTGTCGCCGGCTCAGGAATATACTGCAATTCCAAATTGCTCAGTGTATAACCGAAGTTCTGGACACTTCCGCTTGTATCGCCGCACATCAGGTAGAATGTTTGAGGCATTTGCGGGTCACCCGTCCCCACATAAGACCACGCGGGATTACCAGCGATACCGGGGACCGTCGCAGAAATAAAAGGTGAACCAAAATAGAGATTGCCAATATCGGAGACCTTAACCGGATCTATTGTCGAGGCGTTGGAAGATTTCCATAACGACTGACTCCAGCCGCCGAATTTGGCCATCTGAACGCTATTGGGATAGAGCCAACTAAGATCGGTTGTATTGGTGGCATAGACACGTATAGCAAGATTTTCAAAGTAACTTTCGCCCATACCGCCTGAAGAGGCCATCTCAGTATAAACCGGAAAATCGTCCTGCGTTTGGCCGTTGATGGCATTTACAGAGACAAGTGCGTAGTGGTTGGCGGTTCCATCGGTTACCCAAAAATTAGGATAAACTATTTGACCGGCAGCGGTAACAGAAACAGAATTAGAGAACTTAAAATTGACGAAATCGGAAACCTTCAGGCCATTCATAGCCGAGGTGCCGATTGCCACTTTTCCGCCGCCGACGGCGGTAACAGTGAATGTCTGATTTGTATTGTCACTTGCTACGGACGTTGTATAACTGCCACTGGTGCCAGGGCGGATTGCATATCCTGCAAAATCCGAATACGTCGCAATTTGCGCCTGAGCCGTACCGGCCAAAGCAATCATTAGTACTGCACAAATTGTAATTAATTTTTTCATTCTCTTTCCTTCCTCTTCATCACTCTCGACCTCTTTTTTACTCTCGCAAATTACACAACTTCGCGAGTTTTTTTCTAATTCAACTGCGTCTTTTCAGCAGACCCAACGCGCCAAGACCAAGCAGACACATCGTTGCCGGCTCGGGAACAACAGTGACGTCGAATCTCGCCATCACGTCTTGCTCGGGCTGGACCCAGGGGGGACCAACAGTGCCCCCAGCATCAGTGGGCGCGACTTCGAGCGGCGTAACATCAACTCGGTAACCGTCGACGACGAAGGAAGTCACTGCCCCCTGAGAGAACGAGAGGCAGTCGTAAAACCAAGTGACTCCGAGTAGACCGTTCTGGCTCAGGGAATCAGCAGCCGTTCCGATGGACATACCGCGGCCTGCGTTAATATTGAACGACAGATCACTCCAATGGGCTGGGTAGTCCCACTGGGTATCAGTACCCGCATAGGTGAAATCTACTGACCATAAAAGGGTGTTGATCTTCAAATCATATGTGCCTGGGGTAAGATCGAGGGTGCCTGTGTAGGTGACAAGCTCTACCGTATCACCCGGGTAACCGCTGGGGCCACGAGGAGACCCCTCCGGTGGAGTGACAGGACCGGGATACTGCGTTGGCCCCCAGCCAGACACTGTGTAATTGACAGTTGTCGCGCCAGCGGACATCGCCATAACAAAAATTACCACTGCACAAATTGTTACTAACTTTTTCATACTCTTCTCCTCCCCAAAAATAAACAATATGGATTTCAAGATGTGAGGAACGATGCTGCGGGAGATAAAAGAGAGATACTAATACTCACTATGAACACAAAACCAGCGCTCTCTTTCCTTCTTCTCATCACTCTCTTCGTCCTTCTTCGTGCCACCGGCTGGCCTGATGTGGCCTAAGCAACTGGCAACTAAAATTCTATACGCAAAAACCGATAATGTCAAGCGCAAAGTCGGAATTCCTATTAAAAATCTGGGGTATCCGCAAAAAGCATCTAATCTGAGAGAAAAGGCGATTTTGTCATATACACCGAGGTGAAAATATTATTAGTAAATCCGAAATAGGCCTCTCCAGGCCCAGAAATGCTGTTTTTTGATAATTTTTCCGACTTTCCCGAACGCCCGTTTTAGCCCAAAAACGCGGCAGATTTCTTCATAATTTTTGATTTCAACACCTTTTTAAGCAGTAAATAGTCGGTAAGGTTCGCATCGGCGGTGGGTGCGATTGCCTGCACCAAATTCGGGTCGGTTGACACGATGCCCACAAAGGCCGAGATAATCGAACTGATGCAAAAGCAGGAGCCGGAGTAATAACTCTCTTTTTCCCTTTGTCGCTACAATCAATTGCACGCGATATCGCACAGTTGGCGATTTGCGAACCCTTTAACGCATCGTATTATATAAGTAGAAGAAAACCCGAGCCATCGGTTGTTCCGGCACGTCCGGATAACATGGCACTGGCAGACGCTGCGATAGGGACCGAGTCGTCCACGGAGCGGCTCATCGCCCGCTTTCCGCGAGAAACGGCAAGCCCCACGTAATCATCTATTGATTCCCTCTCTGCTCCAGCATATAATATAATAGTCAGGGGGCAAGTAATGAAATGGCAAATCGAACACAATGAAAAAGATGGCATCCTGATTGTTAAGACCTCCGGTCTTATCACCTGGGACGACAACAAAATTATGACACAGGAGGCCTTTGCGGCAGCGGAGCATCACGGCACGAAAAAGGTCCTCGTTGACCACCGGCTTTTGCAGACCAACTTAACCATTCTGCAAATTGACAACCTGCCCAAGTTATTCAAGGAAATCGGCATAGGGCCTGAATATAAGGTGGCGATTTTGTTCGACCCTGCGTCGCCCCGTAGCGGCAACTTCACATTTTTCGAGAACGTCTCAATCATCTCGTCGCTGCAATTCAGGGTGTTTTCAGAACCCGCCGAGGCGATTGAATGGCTCAAAACGGAAATGGAAAAGCCAGCGAAAAAACGCTGATATCGTGACAATTCGCGGTATGTCCGCAATTTTCCGCAAGAAGCAATCTATCAGTATTTGCGCCAGTCGGCGGCAAAGACAGCGAAGTCCCTGAAATCAATTACATTATCTTTCGGCGAGCTGATATCGCAGGCCGGATTCCAGTTGGTTTGACCGGATGAGTTCAACCAAGCATCCGAATTAAACAGAAGTTATGCGCGGATTGCGAACAACTGAAGGAGTATGCGTTTCAGGGGTTCTTTTGATAGACGCGGACCCAGTCGACAAGCATTTGCTGCGGAAAAACGGTTGTTTGGTCCGGCGGGCCCGCCCAGCTGCCGCCGATTGCCACGTTGAGGATGAAGTAGAATTGCTGGTCGAACGGGGCAGGATAAGGATAAGTGCCGCTGCTCCATTTGGTCTCGGAAAAGTACTCAACATTATCTACATACCAGCGGATTTCGTTGGGATCCCATTCGATGGCGTACTCGTGGAAATCGTTCGCGAAACAAAGGCCGTTTGCGTAGTATGAACCGCCGGATGATGCTTGCTGACCCTGGGCGTTAGTAAAATGCATAGTGCCATAGACGCGGTCGCCCTGGTTAATTGTTTCCAGAATATCAATTTCTCCGCTGCTGGGCCATCCGCCGTAAACCGAGCAGGTGGGCATCATCCAGAACGCAGGCCAAATACCCTGACCCACGGGCAGTTTGATGCGAGCGGCCATTCTTCCGTAGAGGAAGTCGGCCTTGGTCTGAGAGCGAAGACGCGCCGAGGTGTAGTTGTTGGAGTTGTAATTTTCCTGTTTTGCGATTATGACAAGGCAGCCGTTCTGGACTACCGAATTATCCGGCCGGTCTGTATAGGACTCGAGTTCGCCGTTAGGCCAACTATCGCCTACGTCGTAGGTCCAGTTTGTGCGGTCGAGTTGGACGCCGTCGAACTCATCTGACCAGACAAACTGGTAGCCGGGGATGTCGGGGATAATCCTTAACCAGTCGTGCGTAAATATTGCAAGGTCAGAAATGCTGAAAGTGCCGTCGCCATCCATATCGTATGTGGGAATGGCCTTTTTGTATCCCTGGGCCAGCAGCGCGAAATCGATGAAGTTGACCGTCCTGTCACCGTTAAAGTCCGGTTTGGCCGGCGGGTTCGCCAGTGCGAATACGATATCATCGAATTTGAAGGTCGGGGTTTGTCCGGAAGTTTTTGTGGCCGCAAGAATAATCTGGACGTAGTTGGCGTCATAGTGGTTGCGGAATGTGCCCGAGTAATAGTAATAATTGCCGTCCTTCGGTACGGCTGGAGTAATGTAGTCGGAGCCGAGCCGCATATCATACGAGTCGCTTGCGTTTGCATACCAATCAACTCTAATCCCGGCGGTGCCGTAAAGATTCTGGCCGCTCTGCCCGCCATTAGCGTCCGCGATGTATCCGCCGAGTATGTAGTTTGTGTCATACGATACGCGTATCGGCGAAGTAATACCGACGTTGGGCCATTCGTTGGAGTCCGCAGAAATAGTGATATACGCATTGCCGCTATGGGCATTGTTCGGGTCGGGGTTGTGATAAGCAGCATTTTCGGTAGGCCAAGACCACCATTCATCGGCGAAACCGGTGCCCCAGGTATTGACTTCAAAACCGGCGTTGCTGATAAATGTTTGTCCACCTTCGGCCAATGACGTTGCTATAAGCCCCGCCATAAGCCAGCCGAAGATAACGCAAAAAGCTTTATTCGGTTTCATCACAACACCCCCACAAAAAACCATGTCGATTTTCATTATAGCATATTTTAACGGCCTTTAGCACCATTTTTGGCGCAAAACGCCTAACCATATTATTAACAAGCGGTTACAATCAAAGATGAGCTTCCATCACAAGAACTTGATGATTGCTAATTGATGCTTGATGATTTAGAATCCGCCGCTATAAAGAATGGAATATTGATTTCAAGTCCGCCGGAACAGCCGACGGCGAGACTTCGCCATCCCTAAGGGGTGGCAGGGAGAGTAATATGACGCCTAAAATTCGCATACTGGTGGTTGATGACGACGAATTGGATTGTATGACGGCTAAAAGGGCTTTGGCCAACTCGCCGCTTCCCGTTAAATTCGAGGTTGAGACCGCCGGCACAATGGCCACGGGAATAGACAAGCTCAAACGCGAACTATTCGACGTGGCGCTGTTCGATTTGGGGCTGCCGGATAGTGCGGGACTTGAGACGGTCAAAGGTGCGCTCTCGGCGGCAGGAGAAATCCCGGTCGTTGTCCTGACAGGATTGGCGGACGACCAAACAGGCATTTCGGCGATAAACCTCGGCGCGACGGATTATCTCGTAAAAGGTCCGGCGATTGCAAGTATGCTCGGCAGAACGCTGCTCTACGCGCTGGAACGCAAAAAGGTGGAGCGGAAACTCAAAGAGGCGCTCGCCGCCAAAGCGGACCTGGTGAATATGGTCTCGCACGACCTGCGAATACCGCTTACGGCAATCAAAGAGGGCATTGATATCGTTGCCGGCGGAGACGCGGGTGCGGTCAACGAGGAACAAAAGGAGTTTCTCACGCTTGCCAAAAGAAACGTCGAACGGCTGACCCGGCTTATAACGGACTTTCTCGACTTCGAGAAAATCGACGCCGACAAACAGCAGTTCAACATCGCGGAAAACGACATAAATGAACTGGCAAACGACGTTTACAAAATGATGGGGCCGGTCGCCAGACAAAAAGGGGTGGACCTGCGAATTGAGCTTGAAGAAGGACTGCCCAAAATAGAATTCGATTACGACGGCATCACTCGCGTCGTAACCAACCTCGTCAGCAACGCCTTTAAATTCACAACCGAGGGCAGCATCGTCATCCGCACAAGAAAAGACGAAAGCGGCATAGAAGTCGCAATCGCGGACACCGGCTGCGGGATAAGCAAAGACGACCTCGGTAAGCTATTCAAAAAATACGGGCAAATCAAGTCAACGAAGGTAAAAGACATAGAGGGCACGGGGCTGGGACTTGCCATCTCAAAACTGATTATCGAACAACACAAAGGAAAAATCCGGGCCGAATCAAAACCGGGTAAAGGAACAACGTTCTATTTCTACTTGCCGGGTTGATTCCTGCTCGCGGCGAAATCGAAAAGCGTCGGCTCTTCCGGCGTGCCTTTCTTTTCACTGTCCGGCACCGGTGAGGCATCGGCTTTGGGAACTTCTGAACCCGCGGGGGTTTCTTTTTTGCCGAGGATTTTATCGATAGTATCGAGAAGAACCTGTGAATCGTAGGGTTTTTGCAGATACGCATCGACGCCTTCGGTCAGGACGCTCTGCTTAAACAGTTCGTTGGTCATACCGGTCAGGACAACAATATGCGTCTTTTTGGTGTTTTTGGAAATTCGCAGTTTTCGCAGAACGCTCAGGCCGTCGCCCGCGGGCAGTTGTAAATCCAGCACGATTAAATCGGGAGCTATCTTGTGCGCCTTCTGCACCGCCTGATAGCCATCTGATGCGCAGTGGACAGTGAAGCCCCTGCTGGAAAGCCGTTTGGCGACGACTTTCTGCATATCCAACTCGTCTTCAACTACCAGGATAGTTGCCATACAAAATCCTTTTTTTATGGTCGTTTATTCCGGCCTTACGGCGCAGAATAATACTACTGGCTATATCGGACTAAAACAAACTCGACTTAAGCAATCCTCGACGGCAAATAGACCCAAAAATTGGCGATTTTATATGCCCTACAAACGGATTTTTATCTGCCATAATTACTTATTACCGGCCTAAGGAAATTCCCGATTGATTCAACTACCACTGTTATGTTAATATAGGAGCATTAGGGGCGTGATAGTGGAGAGTCCGCTAAAATCAATACTGAGAAATCGGTTGTTGATGCACCAATATGTTAATATGGGCAATGCGGGCGGTATGGAGAAGAGAAATGAAGAAGAGAGATGGGAACTTTACTGTGTGTGATTGCGCTTGGCTTGGCCGCAGCCACATCCGCAAACGCCGGACTGACGGTATTTCGCCCAACACCAAACGGTTTGTCGGAACTGCCTCACGAGGAATATTTTACCTGGGGAATCAACTTCACTCTCGCGCCGAATGAAAAAATAACCGGCGCAGTGCTGACGTTTACCAACATCTGGGACTGGGTCAAAGAAAGCGACGACCACCTGTTCATTCACCTGCTCGATAACCCGAAAGCCAGCGTAATAAGCTATGTTGATAACCAGGGCGGCGGCGACAACTTCGCGGGACAGGGCAAGTTGGTGAGCAACTGGTCGGATCCGGCAGGCGGCAAATCGCGAAATTTCAACCTGGTTCTTGATTTCGGCAAACTGGGACTTTTGGACGCGCTCAACGCTTACATAACGACAACACCAGGCACGGGTAAAGCCAACTTCGGATTCGGAATCGACCCGGATTGCCACTTCTATAACGACGGCGTAACATTCACCATAACTACCGAAACCATAAAAGTCCCATGTGTCCCAGAGCCCGCGACGATAGCTTTGCTGGGAATCGGCGGATTACTGCTGCGTCGCCGAAAATAACCGTAAACGGCGGAGTCGAGGTTTATTTTCCGGAACGTGCCTTCGGCGGGATACGAACAAGAGGCCGGCTATTTTGCGTCCTTATCTTGAGAGCATTGAGGAACCGCCTGCGTATCAATCCTTCGAGACGCGCCGGGCGTTTGGCCTCGAGTAATGTTATCTGTCCGCCCGCCATACTCGTGTGTCCGCCTCCTGTGCCGAGCTTATAAACAACCTTACGCGCTACATCACCCGCATCGAGATTGCTATCCTGAGTGCGAAAAGAAATAAGAATCCGGCTGTCGCAAATGCCGTAGCACATCACCCAGTCAACTTCCTCGTGTCGCAGCAGAAGGTCCGCCACCTCGCCAATCATATCCGCGTTGTCGATGCTGCCGATATTGCAAATTAAGGCATGCGAATAAATCTGCGTGTTAGTCAGCGCAGTCGAGAGCATTTGATAATAATCAGAGGGCACTCGTCCCCGCTGAATCTGGCCGAGCATCCGCTTGTTGGCCAAAGGATACAACGCCCCAATCGCGTCGATATCCACCTGTGTTGCTTCCCTGCCGAGGTCCTGCGTATCGGAACGGATACCGTAAAGCAGCGCAGTCGCAATCGGCATATCCGGCGTGATTTTGGCCTCGCGAAGATATTCCCACATAATCGTCGAAGTCGCGCCATAATTCTCGCGAATATCCGCGAAAGCGACACCCCTGCTTGCCTCTATCGCGGGATGGTGGTCGATGATGATATCCGGCTGAACGCCTTCGGGCAGCGGATTATTACCCGCGCTCGGCTGAGTATCAACAAGCGCGATAAGGTCGGACTTCTGATGACTGATTTTGTCGAAATGATAAAACGCAAAGCCGAGATAATGAACCAGCTCGCGGTTCTCTGCCCGGCCTATCGTGCCGCCATACGCGAACCGGCAGTTCAAGCCCGCCGTCCTGTTGGCAAGCTCACGAAGGGCGCACGCCGCGGCGATTGAGTCGGGGTCGGGATTATTCTGCATCACTATCAAAAGCGACTCGCCCCTCGCCCAAAGCGATTTGAGTTTTTCCAGCCGGTCTCGTGTCTCGTTTCGCCTGCTCATCATATTATATTAGAACATCTACGCTACTCGAACCGCAACTGTTTTTCCGCAAATTGACGTTCATAAATTTGGCTTTCAATTGCCCCCGTGAATCTGCTATCATTACGTCATTCAGGAAACAAGAACAGGAGAAGATTCAATGGCGATGAGCTTATTTGACGACAAATCGAAACAGCCGACAAAACAGATGCTCGCTAAGGCATTCGGGTTGGCTTTCGCCGGCGGATTTTGTGTAATGATTTTTTCTCTTCTGGCAAGCATGGGTTATGCGGCTGCAAATTTACAGCCGCATCATTGGCGCTTGCCCCGACGCCTCCGATGGGCTGGAACAGCTGGGATTGTTACGGCCCGTGCGTCCGCGAGGAAGAAGTCAAGGCCAACGCCGACTATATGGCCGAACACCTTAAGTCCCATGGCTGGCAGTATATCGTCGTCGATATACAATGGTATGAACCCAATGCCCGGGCGCAGGGCTACAATAACTTTGCCCCGCTGGAGATGGATTCCTGGGGCCGGCTTATCCCCGCGGTCAATCGTTTTCCTTCCGCCGCCGACGGCAACGGGTTTAAGCCGCTGGCCGATTATGTCCACAACAAAGGTCTGAAGTTCGGCATTCATATCATGCGCGGCATCCCGCGTCAAGCCGTCAAAGGATAAAACGCCTGTCAAAGGTGTATCTTATACCGCCGCCGATATCGCCGACCCCAACGGCACCTGCAAATGGATTACCGATATGTATGGCGTAAATCCGGCTCGCCCCGTGCGCAGGCGTATTACGATTCGATTATCCAACTGTACGCCCAGTGGAGTGTGGACTATATCAAATGCGACGATATGTCGTCGCCGTACCACAAAGAAGAAGTCCAACTGCTGCGCAAGGCCCTCGATACATACGGCCCGAATATCGTACTGAGTCTCTCGCCAGGCCCGGCGCCTGTCGGTGACGCCGAGCATCTGAAGACAAACGCTAACTTGTGGCGGATGTCCGGCGATTTCTGGGATAACTGGCGTTCTCTAAAAGAAACATTCGGCCTCTGCGAGAAGTGGATGTCCAAAGGCGGCCCCGGCTATTGGCCCGACTGTGATATGCTGCCGCTGGGACGCATCGGCATCCGTGCCGAACGCGGGCAGGACCGCCGCAGCCATTTTACCAAAGACGAACAGGTCACTCTGATTACCCTGTGGAGCATTTTTAATTCGCCGCTGATGTTCGGGGGCGATATGCCCAGTTGTGACGAATGGACACTGTCGCTGATTACCAACGACGAAGTGCTGGCGGTTAATCAGCACGGCCGAAATCCGCGGCTGCTTTTCCGCGACGGCGACAAGGTCGCGTGGATGTCGGATGTCCCCGATTCCAAAGATAAATATGTCGCCCTGTTTAATCTGAATGATAAGCAGGTGGTGGATGTCTCCGCGGACTTCGCCAAAATGGGGCTGGCCAGCCGCTGCCTGGTAAAAAATTTGTGGACGCATAAAGAGATGGGCGTGTTTGAAAGCAGTTTCAGCACAAAAATCAACGCCCACGACACCGGCCTGTATCACGTCATGCCACAATAATCAAGTCGCTTAACTTTCCCCGCGAATGTGGTATCATTACACCATTCAGGAAATAAAAACAGGAGAAGAATCAATGGCGCTGAGCTTATTTGACGACAAGTCGAAACAGCCGACAAAGCAAATGCTGGCCAAGACGCTTGGAAAACAATATCAACTGTGGACCGACATCGCCGAATACGTCGTGGAAAAATATCCCAAGGCAATTGAAGAATGGAAATACCCCGGCGTCAAATACGGCTGGTCATTCCGGCTAAAAGACAAGAAACGCAATATCATTTATATGGTGCCGAGCGACGGTCACATAATGGTCGCGTTCGTATTCGGCGACAAGGGCGTTGACGACGTGCAGAATAGCTCGCTGCCGCAGTCGATTAAAGATGAATTGCGAAACGCCAAAAAATACGTCGAAGGCCGAGGCATCCGCCTACAAGTGCGAAACAAAACCGACGTCGCCAATATCAAAACCTTAGTCGATATCAAACTCGCCAACTAAGAACTCCGCCAGCTTATCCGGCTCATAATAAAACGATTCGCTCGTTCTCATACCATCCCTGCCCTCATTTGTGCTGGTTGTGTCGCTCGTCACCCGTGCCCCCATCGCTCGAACGAGATACGAGGCCCGGGTCACGAGTCACGAAATCAGCTACGCCCCGCTCTTCGCTTCCGTCACAATCTGCTTCGTCAATGGCGACTGATTCTTCTGCGCATCCTTGAACGCCTCTGCTGAATCGGGATTTGTCTTCTTGAAAATCTCATTGGCTAAAACAATCTCCTTCAAAGCGTTCGATTTCGCCTTTGCCTGCTGCAAAAAGCTCATAACCCTTATCGCCCCTGCCCCGCCAAAGAGACCCGCTATCGCTATACCAAGCTCCATCGCCGAATCTGCGATATCCCATCCGTTAGGCCTTTGACCGGATTCCTTTATCGCCGTCGCCGCTAATTGCTTATTCGATTCGCTAAGCACATCGTTCACTGTATCCGCCTTCGGCAGTTCCTGTGGCAATCCGTAATACGCCACAAACGCCTGGCTCTGCGTCTCCGACAGTTTCGTCAGTTCCTGTAGCTTTTCCGATGCCTGCTCGCTTTGTGCCGTTTGCGATGTTATCGCCGCCGTCCGATTATGCACCCACGCGTTTTGTTTCTGCGTCTCGCTCGGCGCAAACCTGATTCCTTCACAACCGCCCGTGATAAGTAAAATCGAACCACCAACACAAAACAACATTCCTACTGTCATTACAACTGCTAACTTCTTCATAATTTTCCTCCTAAAATTGAATTTGACTTTCATACAAAGCTCGTCGTGCGTATCTCGTATTTCGTATATCGACCGACGAAATACGAACGACTAAATACGAAATACATCACTCCTGTAATTCCTTCTCAAGCTGTTTCAATCTAAATTCGTGCGATATTACCTTTTCCTGAAGGGCTTCAACCTTATCCGCGGAGCGTTTCTGACTTTCCAATAAGCTTGTTACGTCCCGCTGAAGCGAATCCAGTTGTCTTTGCAGATTCACCCAGCTTCCCAATATCAGCGACGCCAAAAACGCCAATTGCACCAAAACCGACAAATTCACCGTCCTGTTCAGCGTCCATTTCCCGTTTTGTCTTGTCATTTCCCGCTCCTCTTCAATCCGCAATCTGCAATCCCAAATCCGCAATCAATATGTCCTGTTTCTAACAATTTTTAATTGCGTCGTTTGCTTCCCAAAATCCATCCTCACCCGTTCAATTACCGCCGGGTTTATGTTGTTCCTCGTCGATAACACATCCCTGCTGTCCGGGGCCGCCCCTGCGATATCCCCGACCTCAAAGCCAATCGCCAAATAAGGCGTCTGCACTTCAAATGTATCGCCGTCGGCGTTTCTTGACGCATTAACTTTCCAGATATTCGTCTTCGATATGTTCAGCCGTTCGCCCTGCTTTTGCAGATTCAGCTCAACTGCTCTATTTATTCCCGTTCGATAAAACACTATTCCGCTTTCCGGCCCCGTCTCGCCCAACCTCGGCACAAACTTAAACTTAACGCCCGCCCGTTCGCAGCATCGGCTTATCGCCTCAAGCAAACTCCTCCCCGTAACATCAAGGTCCTCAATCACCTCCCCCGCCGTCAACGCCCTTATCCTGCTCGCCTCCGGGATACCCAACTGCCCCGCAGGCAAATACTCACAAAGCAAATACCCTATTATCTCCGCGAAATCCCACAACTTCGCTTCCACACCCTCCGCCGCAAACGCCCGTATCCTGCTGCCGTTACAATCCGCTGTTTCATCAGCCGCGTTTGCCAAACCATTCTCATTAAAAATCGTCTTCGCTCCCGCTGCAAAGGCAACCTGACCGTCAACTCCCCGTTCCCATCTCCCCAATACGCTTATCCCCTCCATCGCCAAACTGAAATCTCTCGCCACGATTTCAATACTCTCGTCCTCTGGTCCGATAGCCGTCTCAATCGTCTCTACCTCTCCGACGAAAATCGCAATCCCCTCCGCGCCTCCCGCAGGATAACAATTGTTATAAAACCATTTGATTACTACGGGCTTCCCGATTTCAATCTCGCTGTCCGCGTTATTTCTCATCCTCGCTGAACCAAACTCGCCCATCCCGCCTCTGGCTATCTCCACAACTTCCAGTTCCGGGCATAATCTCCCTTCAACAAAAACAAACGCCCCACCCCCAGGCAACGCCGTCCCTCTTCTCTCCGGCTGATACAAATCCACCCTGTTCGTCATATCGCACCAATAATCTGAATAGCTTCCAAATTCGTCCTGCTAATCTCAACCGTAACATCCTGTTTCGACTCGCACTCGTTACCATTTGCGTCTGCCGTTCTTACCGCGAACCGATACCGCCCGTCCGCTGGTCTCTCAATCCTGTGCCTGTAAAACCTCCGCCCCTTATACTTCACTACCGCAATCGGATTTTGATAATCAATCTCACCCGTCCCGTTGTCCCCGTAAATCCTCATCTCCACAGGCACACTATCCTGTTCCATCGGGTTGTATGTCCAGGTAATCTCAATCTCTCCCTCCTGTCCTTGTTCCGCTTTTAACCCCACAACTTCATTCGGCCTCGCCTTGCCTAACTTGCCGTCATCACCAATCGTAACCTTCGCCGCCGCCCGTAGTGTCCGTTCAATATCCCCGCATCTATTCGCGCACCGCACAACATAAAAATACGTCTCTCCCGCCTCGTGCGATAAGTAACCTGGCATTGCAATCTCATCTATTCCTGCTCCCGCGACAGTGAGTATGTTATCAAAATCAACCTCATCCATACTCTGTCCGCGATACGCTATCCGACAGCCATTTAACCTCATCCAGAACCACCCCAGCGTCGCTGTCGTCCCCAGCTTAAAACCGTTCGCCGTCTGCCCCGCGAACAACGCCTCTCTCATCCACGCCGCTTCCATCAGCTCACCGTCCTCGTCAAACTCGACTCGCTTTCCTGTGGCGTATGCGTCAATATCACCGTCTGCCCGTCGTCATCGTAATACCGAATCGCACCCGTCAGTTTGTCCTGCGCCGCCTTATTCAGCAGCATCTTCGCCGCCTTCTGAATCGATTCAGCATTAATCCCCTGCACGCCGCTTGTCTCAACTCTGCCTGCCGCGTCTATCTTCAGTTTGTTCGCCTCGCCATTCGTGAATAACGCTACAGCCAATGCGCTCGCCCAATTCGAGTCCGATTGCGTGATAATCCCGCCGCTGGAAGCATACTTGCACCCGTTCACCACAACGGCTCCCGCTGAATTCTTCAAATCAACCATCTCCAAAGGCGTTCCCGTCGAGGAAGTATAAAAAACGCAGCCATTCATTATCACGTTGCCAGACGCGTAGTTGGATTGAAACGCGTAAATGTTACCGGCGAAAGACGCCCCGCCGTTTGCCACAAAAATGCAGTCATCAAAAATATGTCTGGCCGAAGCACTCCCGATGTAATATCCCGCCAAAGTCATCGATGAAGCATCGCTTCTGCCCGCTATAAACTGACATTTCCTGAAGATGGCCTCGCCGTTACCCCACGCAGCTCGGCAATTGACGCTCGTCCCGTATGTCCCGTCTGCTCTAAAAACGCAGTTCTCGACCATCAGCCCCGTTACCGTGTTAAAATTCGCGCTGTCATATTTGCCGAACACCCGGCAATTCCTGAGATACACGTCCGTTGTCGTAAACAAATACAGCCCGTCATAAGACCCGGATATGTCACAATCCTCAATGACAATATTCTTCTTTTGAAAAGCGTATATGCCGGCTACCTGGGCCGCGACCTGCAACGCCTCGCATGACAGGTTTTTCACTATACAGCCGTCCGCGAGAGTTAACGCCGACCCTGTCGCCGGCACAATGTGGCTCTTCGCCCTGTTTGTCCCTGCAAATGTTAATGCCTTGCTCCCGGCGTTCACATTCTCCGCGTAATCCCCGGGCCAGATTATTATCGTGTCCCCGCTCGCCGCCGCGCCCACAGCCGCACCTATCGTCAGTTTCGCGTCATTCGCCAGATTAACCGGGTATTGACCCGCGTGCCCACTGTTCGAGTCATTACCAACCTTCGCGACATGCCACACCCTGCTTGAATCATTTACGTAAATCATCTCTTTTTCCTTTTACCAATATCACCCAATTCTTATTAGAATGCGACAATCCTCAATCGCCGTTATGTCCCCGCCCGAAGTCGTTACTTTCGCCAACCGAACGTGTGACGTAGTCGCCATATCCGGAAATCCGCTGTATTCATTCGTCACCAAAACCCCCGTGTTTGTCAGGTAAATGTATATGTTCGCCTTGTTATCCGCCAAAGCGTTGCCCGACGACCCTGCGTAATTCACCTGCTGTGTCCCCGCCTGGAACCTTCCCGCCTTCGCGCCTATATTCAATCCGCCCTCGTCGAATACCCGCAAATCATTCGCCCGCCTCGTCGCCTGCAGCAGTCGATACAGCAACCTGCGAAACTGCAAATAATATGGCGACTGTCCCGTCGCTATGTATTCCACCCCGGTTTCACTGTCCGTCAGCAAATTCAACAACTCATTATCACTCGGATATACCTCTGCCATAATTTCGCTCCTTTACTCCTCATCTTTAATTCCAAGCATTAACGCGTTCGTCGTTTTATCAAACGACAGCACATCCAATCCCATCGCCGGCATCGCTGCCGGTATCACCACTACCTCTCCCGTCTCACTTGCCTCGCTCTCATTACCCCTCGCGTCGATTATTTTCACTCCAAATCTGTATGTCCCTGCCTCCAGAATAGGGCTTATCCATTCGATAACATCTGCGTTAACTCCGAACTCACCCAGCCCAAAGCCGCCTCTTCCGAACCCGACTCCGTTTTCCCACTCATAACCAAAATCATTTTCTCCGAACCTCGCTAATCCAAATCCCGCCTTATCCTGCCAACATCCCCATACTCGTCCGCCGCCTATAGGATTCGCGTAGTCAATCACCCCTATCCCATTGTCAAAGTAAACCTCAAACCTCGCCCCCATCGGCAATCGCTGACTCCGCAGCAATCTCAACCTCACCCTTCCGCTGTCCCCACTGCTTTGTTCCAGCTCATCCCCAAAATCAATGTCCGCCTCGTTCGCCTCAACCGCAAATACCTCAATCCTTACCGCCCGCTCATAACAACTCGGCGTCTGCACCACCATTTCTCTCTGCTCGCGGTCAACTGTTACGCCGGCGAAATACCCGTTTACATAAACCTGGTACAGCTTGTCCTTCCACTCCGACCGCCACTTCACTAAGCAAATTCTTGGCGCCTCTACTACAGCCCCGTCTTCCCAAACGCCCGTCGGCAAATCAAAAACCCTCACGCCATTTATCCCGCTACTAATAAGTCCCATCATCACACCATCAACTGTGTATAAACAACTTCGTAATCCACAACCACACCCGCTCCGCTCACTCGCTCATTTTTGACATTTACCGAATCAACCCGAAGATTCTCAAATGTATCTCCGCGCGAACCGACCAGCGTATGCGTGTCCCCATCTATAAAAGCCGATATTGCCCCCGCCTTGCTGTCCAGCTCCGCCTTGCTCCTGGCCCGTATCTCACCCTTTTGCCTGATTTTCCTTCCTCGTCCGCCCAGGTCGATACTCAACACGCCGTCCAGCCCCGCCGCCGACCTCTCAATCGACTCTCGACTAACGCTCTCTGCCTCGATAACTATTGGCTCATCAAACAACTTGTTACCATCCAACTTAGCGCTCATAACTTCACCCGGATAATCAACTTGTTAATCTCTTATCAGCCGTCCGCACCCGCCGAAACGAATCGAATCCGCGACTCCGTCACCGTCTTTGTCTATCGCCACCCTACATCGCTCCATCCCCTTCCCGAACATCTCCTCGTATTTTTGCCACTTCTCCTTAAAATTCTCGTTGTCCGCCCCGCTCGCCAGCATTCTGTATACCGTCGCTGTTACTCCCGTCGCGCACAATTGCCTAACCTCATCCAAATCGAGAATCTCATCCACCGAAACATCTCCGATTACCTGCCCCGGCTTAATCCACAGGTATTCCATCAACCTCAAGCTCACATCCGCAATTTGTGGCTTGAATGTGCTTATCCGATAAGAAATATCACTCACTGTCGGCGGAGCTATCGGGTCTGCCTCCGAATCTACCCGCAAAACCGACACACACAACTGCATCGCTGAATCCACCGCCGCAATCTCATACACGCCGTCGAGAACTCCGTCCGCCGACCTCAGATAAACACAATCTCCCGCCTCGACCCCAGCCGACACAAAATTCGCCCCACTCGCCTCAAATGTCGTCCCAACAAGCACACCTGCCGTTCCCGCCGCGATAACCTGGTTAGCAGGATACAATTCCCCGAACAACGCCGGCTCAATCTTCAAAATGTCTCTGTCATCACACAACCTGACCATATTTCACTCCCTTCTTTAGCTGCGGGCCTTGCGGATAGTGTTAGGTAGTTTCCTATACGCTATCCGCTGCCCGCTAAACGCTAACTAACGCTAAGTCCTCGAATTATCCCGTGTGCCGCCTCGTTCTTCAGCTCCACCGTGTATTCGCCTATCAGCTCCCCGCATTCATAATCGCCGCTGCTTGCCAATGGTTTGAAGTAGAAACTCCTCCCCGCCAAGGGCAATACCGCTATCCGCGACGAATCCAGAAGCAGAACCGTATCCTGCGGCAGCCAGCGCGTCGTCACTATCCGGCAGACGCCGAAATCGCTCTCATAGACGTTCACCAGGTCGGTAAACTTCGTGTCCCCTGCCGCGTAACTCCTGCTGCTCGACACAAAACTGTTTATCTTCCGCTTCTGAAAACCGCCCACGACTATCAGGTCAACATTCCCGCTGCTGCTCGCCCAGATTTCCCTAAGCGCGTAGTTAATCTTCGCCTCATCAAGGTCCGCTCCCATCGGGAATCCGCTGTCGCCTGTTCGGAACACGTTCGTCGCAAGATGCTGCACAACACCCTTCATTGTCCGTCTCGCTGTGTCCCCGCCCTGCGGACTGCTCGTCGGCTGACCTCCGTTGATGACCGTGTTCTCAAGGTCTCGAATAAGCTCACGCAACCGCTCCTGCTTCTGATAATCCATCTCATCTGCCAGTCCAAGATGACTTGCCGCAATATCCGTCCCCGACACCTCAACCGTCGCTGTGAATATCTGCGTATAGTTGCCTCGCCTGCTGCGATTGGTAAACCTTGTCCCCGGCTTGTCATCACCTTCCAATGCCGCGTTGCCCAGGATGTTGATTACCTGGTTGTCAGCCAGATTATCGGGCAATGTTCCACCGTACCCGCGAGTCACCGTCAGCGTGTTGCCGTTCACTCCGACAACCAGCATCAGTTCTCGGCTTCCCTCAATTTGTATCTGGTCGCCAACCCTGAACCTGCTCCCGTTATCAACCACAAATTGCGTGTCAATATCCGGGTCCGTAAACGTGCTATCGTTCACCGCGTCCTTGTTCGGTAGCAACTCATCTTCCAGCCACTCGTGATGTATGCTTGTCGCCTCTCTCAATGGGTCGCCTAATGCGTCCAGCAATGGCGTCTCATAAGGCGATACTATCCCGATTAAATCCGCCACATCTTCCGCCAATTCCGGCAAACTCGTCCCTGCCGAATACGTCGCTTTTCCTGTAAATGCCATGTGTTTGTCTCCTTCCTAATTGTCCGGTGTTCTGTGTTCATTGTTCATTGCAATAAACTACGAACAACAAACTATGAACATTTCATTTCAACAACAGTTAAACAATGCTTCTCCGTTTTCTCATATACTCCTGCAAATCACTCCTGCTGCCTGTCCCCGCGGCCCTCTTGGCCGACCGCTCGAGCGCTCCGGCTCCACTTCTCTGCTCTTTCGCCGGCGATGTCCTCACAGCCACACTCCCCGACGTCTTTTCGCCAAACAGATACTGCTTCTCCTTCTTCAACTGCTCCACAACGTCATTCAAATCTGCCTTATCTGTCCCGGCTAATCGTGACTTAGCTATCAGCATCGCCGCCTCCAAATCACGTGTCCCCTCCGAAGCCAGCCGTCTCATCAATTCCTGTTCCTGCTGCGTCGCCTTAAGCTCATCAGCCAACCTCGTCGCCTCAGTTTTCGCCTCAACCAGCTCTCCCGCAAGCTCCTCAACCCGTTTCTCAGCGCCCTGTGCCCGCCTGCGATACCTTATCGATTCACCCACAGGAACAAATTTCACGTCATCAACCTCGCCTTGTCCCTCTTCTGCCCCTGGCAGTACCCCTTCGTCAACTTGACTCATACTTCCTCCTTTTAACTTTTACCTTTTTATTTTTTCCTTTTGCCTTTTTTACACAACTGTTTCATACCCAAGCTCTTTCAACACTCGCTCAATAGGCACGCCAAGCTCTTTCTTCGCCTTTGCCTCATCAAGCTTTTCCATCTCATTCTCAGGCAGCGGGTCCGGGAAAATTACCTCAACGTCCCTGTCCTGCTCACTTGTCTTGTAGATGTTCGCCTTGTCCAAAATCTCCAGGACCATCTCCACAATCCTCTTAAGCCCCTCGCCGTATGTAAATCTCTTGCGCTCCGTTTTTGACAGCATCCCCATCATCGTCAACCTAAGCGCAACCGCGCTCGTCAGATTCCCCAGCTTCGTGCGAATCACCCCCGCCACCAAAGGCGTCATTCCGCTGATTTTATCCATCGCCTCGCGCATCTCTTCTATGTGCGCGCTCTCGCTCGGATGGTCCTCGTCACCCCCGAACTCCTCTATCGCCGCGTCCGGATTATCCGTATGCCACATCACTCCCGGCGACACGGGCTTCTCCGCGAAACCCTCTATCCCCTTGCCAAGGTACATCTTGAACGACTGCATCGTTATCCGGCTGGCCCTGTCAGATAACCTCGTGTTCAACTCGTCCTGTATCGGCATCAACGGCTCAACGTCGCTCTGTCCCTCGTAGTAAAATGGCTGAGCCAGATTCTGAATGTGAACCACAGGCAAAAATCCCCAGGGCAATTTCCCCTCTGCCACAAGCTCCTTGTTCTCATACCTCTGCCACGCCTCCGCCGACGTTATCTCCGTCACGCTCACAACTCTGCGTTTGTCCCCCTCCTGCCCAAACAGCCGCTGCAACACCCCGCCGCCCGTCAGTTGATTCTTCACCTGCCGAAAATGCTGAACATAGTAAACCACTTTTCGATAATCATTCTCATCAAGAACAGGCAGTGCCCGAGGCGCCTCTATCAGCTCTAACCCGATTGCGCGTGCCAATTCAAGCACAACCTCGCAGTTGAGGTTTGAAGGAGTGTCCGAAATGCGCTCGTAGATTTCCCGGCCAGGCCTGACCATACAATCGACGAACCCATAGACGCCCCCGAGCACCGCCATATCCTGCAAAAACCCGATTCCGCCGTTGGCCGAAAAAACCGCCTTTATTATCCCTTCGATTTCTGCTCGTTTCGTGCCATCAGCGGCTCGGGACACCACGCTTATTGGTTTCCCAAACAAAAAATCCACAGCAGCGTTTACCCGCCACGCTATATCATTCTCAATCACCACCTCTTTGCGGCGTATGTCCCCGACTGGCCTCCCGCCATACACCCCCGCCTCCGCGCACCGCGCCAGTCCGGTTATCCTCGCCGGCAGCCCATACTCCTGCGCCTGAACATAGCACTTGCCGCTTTCATTGATCTTCTGCTCGACGGAATGATTAGCTCCCTTATGTAAATCCATTATCGGGTTCGCGTAATACTCCCACATCTTCCCGAAGTGTACCTGTATCTGTGGCCAACGCTGCTCCACTAACCATTCCAGATACTCCGCATCGAATCCGTCCCCAAATATCTTCACGTCAAATCCCATTTCACTTCCCCTTTCACTTGTCATTCCTGCGCAAGCAGGAATCCACAATCTCAATCGCTTTCTTCTTCCTCAACTCAAAACTAAACACTAAAAACTCAAAACTACAGAGGCGACCGCTTCACGCGTCCCTCTACCCTATGGCGCAAACTTGCGCGCTTTTGACGAAAACTAAGGGATTTCCTGATATGCCCAAAATCGATAAGTCCTTGTGCCACAAGGAGATAAAATTTTTTGAAATTTTTCCATCTAAGGGTTTTCGACCTGCGCGAAAATGGATAACAAGTGTTTGATACAAGCGTTTGATACGTTTGTTTTATACGACTGTTCGTGTCCAGATTTTAAACAGTTATATTTGCAGTGGTTACAGCAAAAACGCGACTTAAAAAACACTCAAAAAACAGCCCCAAAAATGACCAAAAAACCGTGCAAAAAGCCCCCCTTCTTGGACAGTCAATTGTTTATAACTACTTCTACAAACTGGCCTTACATCATTTTTTAATGTCCCCATCCCCCCTGTTTTTTATGCAGAAAACCCTCTCCGCCACATACTTGTCCGCCGGAGGCGGATTCCACTGGCCTGTCCTCCGTAGCTTCAGCGAAGGAGGATTTCACTGCAAGCCATTTCATAACTGTCATTCCCGCGCAGGCGGGAATCCAATCAAATCCTAAATCCGTTTTTACTTCTCCCTTCTAACTTCTCGCTTCCATAACCTGTCCGCCTGTCCCGAGCAAGGCCGAGGGGCCATAGCTGCCCGCTATGCTGTTTGGCCTGTCCGCTGAACGCTGTACGCTGCACCTTAAAAACTTGTTTCTTTCGCCCAATTCCGCTATATTCCACCGCTGGAAAACATCACGCGAGCCGTCGCAATAATAAGGATGAGACCTTGAACGCCGATTTTGTAAAAATTAAGCAAAATAATCTCACGTTGTATATCAGGAAGAACTTTCTCAGCAGCGACCTGGGGCAGGCACTGTTGTCAGGCGAAGAAACCCTGCGAAAACGATACCCGCTTAAAACTCTGCCGTCTTCGGAGTTCAGCCGCGTTTGCAAATTTAACATCCCCTTTGAAGGCGCCGACAGGGATATTTACATAAAGTGGTTTTTCCGCAAATCAGGTCTCGCCTCCCTTAAATCCCTTATCTTCGGAAGTTTGGCGAAATGTTCGCATAAAGCGGAAATGATGCTTGCACAAAACGGCTTTGATGTCCCTGTAACTGTCGCTGTTGGAGAGTCCTGCTCAGGCCTTTTTCATTCCGAAAGCTTCTCGGTCACACTCGGAATCGAAAACACAAAAAGAGCTATTGATATTGCTCGCCAAACATGGGAAATTATGACCCCTGAACAATTGGCCGGCTTCAGAGACCTGTTACGCAATTTCGGCAGAACCATCGGCAAAATGCACGCAAATGGAATCTTTCACGGCGACTTGCGCTTCGGCAATGTGCTGCTTAGCCCCGAAAGAGCTTCCTGGCGATTCTTCTTCATCGACAACACCAGAACAAAAAAATTTATCCTGCTCCCTTTTTGGCTCCGCGTCAAAAATCTCGTGCAGCTCAATATCAGCGCCTGCGGCCTCCTCAGCAGAACAGACCGAATGAGATTCTTCACAGAATACTGTGCCTGGACTGGAATAGGCAAAAAAACAGGAAAAATCCTTATTAAAGCGGTGCTCCGAAAAACACGCCAGCGATTAAACACGGGGGAAAAAATCCGCAGAGCTCTCGGCCAAACTCTGCGAACAAATTCAAAATATACCCTTGTTAAAACCGCCAACTACCGGGGCGTGTTTACAAAAAGCTTCTGGCCCCAAACCGGCCCGCTCGACTTTATAAAAAACCTCGACAAGATAATTGAAAGCGGGCAGTTTCTTAAAAACAACGACATCTGCGTCGTATCCCGTTTGAAATGGAACGGCTCAGACATAGCCGTGGCTCGTTATAAGACGAAAGGGCTTGTCGATTCTCTGCGGCAAACTTTCGGCAATTCCACCGCTAAATCAACCTGGCTAAATGCCCATCGAACCAGATTACTCAAAATCCCCTCGCCAAATCCGCTGGCCTATATTGAATTGCGCAAGTCAGGTCTTGTAAAGAGTTCCTGCTTTGTAACAGAATACGTTGAAGGACAAAAACTTCCCGATTCCCCCTGTGATGCCAATGTCCCCGTCGCGGACAAATGACAGATTACTGCCTGCCGCGAGCAACTATTTCGGTCTTACATTTCGGTATCGCCACCAAAAAATTCTTGCCGTATGATTTGCTCAATATGCGGGAATCCAAAATAACAACAATGCCTGTATCCGTCTTCGTCCGAATCAGTCGGCCAAAGCCCTGCTTGAACTTTATTATCGCCAAAGGCAACTGATACTCCGCAAAAGGATTGCCGCCTTCTTCTTTGATTTTATCTAACCGCCCCGCCAACAAAGGCGTATCAGGCATCGCGAAAGGCAGCCGCACAATTATCACGTTCGATAACGCCTCGCCCGCAACATCCACCCCCTGCCAGAAACTATCTGTCCCGAACAACACAAATCGCCCGTCCATCTTGAATCGTCTCAATAGCGATGTCCTGTCTAACCCCACCCCCTGCTGAAGCAATTCTATATTGTTCTCTCTAAACCACTCCGCCAATTGTTCCGCGAAATCCCCCAGCATCTTATAACTCGTGAAAAGCACAAACGCCCGCCCCTGTGTTCGCAGCACATATTTCTTCACCGCCTCGCACGCCGACTCAACAAACTTCTCATCATTCGGCTCAGGCAATTCGCTCTCGACATAAATCGTTACCTGCCTTTGATAATCAAATGGCGAACCTAATTTCACCGCGTCATAATCCCCCAAGCCAACCCTCCCCGCGAAAAACTCGAATCCGCCCTTTCCCTTTTCTCCCCCCACTCGTGGTGAGCTTGTCTGCCCTGAGCTTGTCGAAGGGGTCGAACCACTGCTTAACGTCGCGCTCGTCATTATCACCGACTCAAACTTATCGAACAAACTCCTTTTCACATCCGCTCCGACGTTTAACGGCGCACTTTTCAGGTAAACCGCCTCACGTTTATTCTCACTAACCTCAACCCAATAAACATAATCCTGTTTGGCCTGTGGCAAAAATGCCTCCAAATCCTGCAACAGCCCTGTGCATTTATCGACATACCGCGTCAATTCAAATCGCTCATCCTCGTCTTTCGCCTGCTTTGCCAAACCAGACAACCCCGCCCGCAATTCCTTAATCTGCGCAGATAACTTATCCTCAACGAAATTCTTGTAGCATCGTCCATTAGTTTGTGTCTTGTGCCGCTCATCCCACTGCCGAATGCTTTTGAAAAATTCTTTCGCCGCCTCTGATGCCTTGACAACCATGTCCGTCAATTTTCCGGCTTCCGTATAAACCAGCAGCCCCTTGTGTGTTCGCGGATTATAAAGCCCGTCCAGCAAAAACCGCACCGACCCGCTGCTTATCTCTATCCCGAAATGTTCCTCCGCCACTCGCTCAATGTTATGCGCCTCATCGATAATCACCCACTTATAATCTGGCAGTATCGAAAACTCTTCTTCCCGCAGCGCAAGGTCGCTGAATAATAACGCGTGATTCGTCACAATAACATTCGCGTTCTCAAGCTCCCTCTTCGCACGCTGGCAAAAGCAGCTCGTAAAATGTCCGCACTTCCTGCCTTTGCAATTGCCGTGTTCCGCCTTCACCGCGTCCCAAACCCGACCATCCGGTATAAAAGGCAAATCGCTCAGCGACCCGTCCGCCGTTCTCGTTGCCCAGTTATTTATCTCCGCAAGAGTATCACTGAACTGGTCGAACAAGCCCATCTGTCTTCGAATCGCAAACTCCAGCCGGCGTTTACAAATATAATTCGATTTACCCTTTGCCAGCGCCGCCTTGAACCCCCACGGCAGACACCGGTTCAAACAGGGAATATCCTTATTAATTAACTGCTCCTGCAAAGCGATTGTGAATGTGCTGATGACTACTCGATTTGCCCCAAGAATTGCCTTTTCTATCGCAGGCACAAGATATGCCAAACTCTTCCCGACGCCTGTCCCCGCCTCCGTCGCCAAATGCCGCTTCGTCGATAGCGACTTTTGCACCGCCCTGGCCATATCGACCTGCTGCTGACGCCGTTCGTATCCCTCAAATGCCCGGCCTATCGCCCCTCCAGGCGCAAAAAAATCATCTATATTCAAAGCCGTGCTTTGTATTTCGTCGTTAGTCATTCGTATTTCGTCGCTCGTGGTTCGATATACGAAATACGATATACGATATGCGTTAAGGTTTTGCAAGGCGCTCGTCTATCGCCTTCTTCATCGCCGCGACCGCCGGCGAATCCGGCATCTTCTTCGCCGCCGCCTCTATCGACTGCCTCGCAAACTCCAGCCGGTCCATCTGATAATAAATGTAGCTTAGCAGAAATTCCAGCTCACCGGAATCACTCTTGTCCATCCAATCACGAGCTTCGAGTATCCTGTTCTCAACCGTATCTTTGTCGCCTATCATTCCCACAAGATCAATCTTGACCTTCGCGTATTCCGGGAAAATTTCCAATGCCCTGGCCAAAAACAGCGAGCTGCTCAGATACTCTCCCGACGCGAACAACGCCACGCTCTTGCCCGCGTAACCCAGCGGGTCATTTGGCTTATATATCGAAGCAAGAGTGTATGCATCCGCGGCTCTGTAAAATCTCCCCTGCTTCATAAAACCTTCTGCCGCCCTCATATGCTGATTGAACCTGTCATCGCTTAAAACGGCAAAACTCTTATACGCCTTCGCGAACTCCGCCGGCGTAACGCCCGGCTTTGATACTGTCGATTCATTCGCCTCCGCCTGTTTTGTCGCAGATATGCCCTCACCCTTGGGCAATTCAATCGTCTTGCCCAGCCGCCCCTTCATTTGTTCATATATATCAGCCACCTGCTCCGTCTTCGGTGTTTCGCCTGGCTGACCCGCCAATCTTTCTTTATCAACCCGTTGCTTGTCCTTCGACCTCTGTAATCCCTGAGTATTCCCGCCAAGCAGTTCCTCCAAACTCGGCTCACTGCTCGTCGCCTGCCCCGGCCCCGTCTTATCCGTGATATCAGCCGCTTCCTCTTTGCGCTCAATCTTTACTCCCATATCACGCCAGAACTGGTCCTGCAATTGCGAATCCGCCTCGCTTCCCTTAGGATATTTCGTAACATCCGTTTCGACAAGTTTCTCCAAGTCCTCCTGGCTCAGCGACAACGGCCGTTTGTTAATCTGAGAGTTATACCCGGGTAGGTAATATCCTGTCTGGGCATTCGGTAAATTTGTGCCTGCAAATGAATTTGCCCCCGAACCGCCGGTCGTAACCACTCCTTGCACGCCCGGCTGCGTTGTCGTTACCGTCCACGTTGGTGAATAATAAGGCGTCAAACCACCGCTGCTCGGCCCGAAATTCTGCGAACCCGCGGTATCCCTCAAAAATGAATCCAGCCCAGCCGATGTACGCCAAAGCGAACCCGCCGGCGCGTAAAAACTCGTCGGACTGTTATACGGCACAACACCCCTGAACTGCATACCGTTGGCAACGTTGCCCGTAATCACAAGATTACCGCTCATATCGATCGGGTTTGGGCTATGGACTAATCCCGGCTGATACGCCGTCGGCGGAACAGTTCCGGACCCCACAGGGTTGCCAATCGATGGATTTTCCAATGATAGACCCACCCCCCCAAAAGCAACCAAAGTAAACACCAATACATACACCAACCTTATGCTTCTCATATTAACTGCTACCCCGGGCAAATTCATCCTGTTCGCATATAAATCCACGTTGCAATTCGTAAACCGTGGTCAAAATAATCGATTATCGATTATTCTTCTCAACGCCCTGATACTTCGGCTTTTCCGCCCAGCCTAATTTCGTCGCCAGCGTATCCCACTCGCACCGAAGCGGATTATTCACAACAAGAAAATCCCTCTTGTGCCGCTTTATCTGCACCACATCATCAATTTCCAGCTCCAGCGACACTTGTCCGTCTATCGAAACCGTCGTCCCCTCATTCAAACGCTCCCCGCGAAGCTCAACAACACTGTCCGCTCTTATAACAATAGGTCTGAAACTTAAACTGTGCGGGCATATCGGCGTAATTACTATCCCTTCCATCTTCTGCGACAGAATCGGCCCCCCCGCAGACAATCCATACGCCGTAGAGCCAGTCGGCGTCGATACCACCAGCCCGTCACTGACGCAATCACCCAAATGCTGTCCGTCAACGAACATCTTCAGGTCTATCATCCGAAACGGCGGCCCCGCCGTTATGAATACGTCGTTCACTGCCGTCGAACAAAAACGCTCCCTGCCCTTCCTTAGCACCTGGCAAAGAAGCATCATTCGCTTCTCAATTATCGCCTTGCCCTTCATCAGCTCCGGGAAAAACTTTTTCAACTCCTCAACGCTGAACTCCGCCAAGTATCCGAGCTTGCCGAGATTAACACCTATGACTGGAATCCCCGTTTTGTCGTCGCTTCGGCTTAATCGCCTCGCCGCCGCGATGATACTCCCGTCCCCGCCAAAAACTATCGCGTAATCCGCCTCCTGCAAATTATCAGGTGTGCACTCATCAATCCCGCAATTAACCACCGTCCGAACCCTGCCCTGCCTGCCCCGAGCTTTGTCGAGGGGAGCAGAGTCGAGGGGCTTGCCTTTTACAAAATCCGCAAAATCCGCTATCGCCTCCGCGACGTGCCCTTTTCTGCGGTCTCCGAAAATCGCCAATCTCAACGTTCTGGCTCGGCTCGATTTTGTCATTGATTCTCACGTCTATTTAGTATCTGATACACCGCTTCCGCTATTTTATCGGCATTTATCCCCGCCTCCATAAGCTGGTTGCTCCGTGAATCGTGCCTGATAAATCGCTTCGACGCCCCTAAAATCCGAATCGCTCCCCCGTCCCGCCGGGGCACAAATCCGCCGCTGTGCTGACCCGCCGCCTCCATTATCGCCGAACCAAACCCGCAAGCCACCCCGTGATCCTCAACCGTAATCACCGGCTTGCCCGCTCCCATAAGCTCAACTATCCTGCTGTCAATCGGTGCCGCAAACCTCGCGTTTATCACGTCAACCTCTATGCCTTCCTCCGCCAGCGCCCTTGCGGCTGCTATCGCTTCAATAAGAACGCTTCCGTAACTTACTATCACCGCAGCAGACCTGTCGCTGCTTCTGGCAACCACGCTTTTACCCAGAACAAACGGCTCATCGCTCGACTCGACTATCCGCTCGCTGGCAACTATTTCTTTCGGATACCTCACGCACACGGCCCTGTCCGCGCTCAACGCGAATTCCAAAACGCCCCCCATCTCAACCGCGTCCGCAGGCGAAACAAGTGCAAGATTCGGCATCATTCGCAAATACCCGATATCCATAAGACCATGATGCGTCGGCCCGTCCGCCCCTACCACTCCCGCCCTGTCTATGCAAAATACCACAGGCAGTTTCTGCAGCGAAACCTCCTGGAATATCTGGTCGAAACTCCTCTGCAAAAAAGTCGAATATATGCACACCACAGGCCGCAATCCGCTCTTCGCGAGACCCGCCGCTATCTCAACCGCCGCGCTTTCAGCTATTCCAACGTCATAAAATCTGTCGGGATACTTCTCGCGGAACTTTTTCAGCCCCGTCCCCTCGCACATCGCGCTGCTTATCGCGATAACCTTCTTGTCCTTCTCAGCCAATCTTACTAACTCGTCGCCGAAAACGTCCGTAAAGCTTCGCCCCTGCTTCTCCGTCGCCGGCTCAACCACGTCGCCGTTCATCTTGAATGGCCCGGTCGAATGATACTTGCTCGGATGATTGTCCGCGGGCGTAAATCCCATCCCTTTTTTGGTATGACAATGCAAAAGCACCGGGTGGTCAATCTGCTTCAAAGCCCTGAATAACTGCACCAAAGCCCCTATATCATGACCATCCACAGGCCCGAAATACGGCACATTCAAACTCTCAAACAGCCGGCCGCCGGGAAGTACCATACGAATGCTCTTCTTGATTCGCTCTATCGCTTCCTCCACCGTTTTGCCAATCACAGGCGTATGTTCCAGTATGTCGCTCGTCGTCCTTCGCAAATCCTCGTATGTCTGGCTCAATCGAATCTTCGAAAAATACTTCGCCACCGCACCCTGCGTCGCGTCTATCGCCATCGAGTTATCATTCAGCACAATCAGCGTCTGTCGCTTGACCAGGCCAAGGTTGTTCAGTGACTCGAAGCTCGCCCCATTGACGATACTACCGTCCCCGACAAGAGCTACAATCTTATTCTGCCTTGCCTGTTTCATCTCACCAAGCGCAAGCCCGATAGCTGTGCCTATCGACGTCCCCGCATGCCCCACCGCGAACTGGTCATAAGTACTTTCCTCAGGATTCGGAAATCCGCTCACCCCCCCGGCTCGACGAAGATTCCTGAACTCCTCTTTCCTCCCCGTAACTATCTTATGCGCATAGCACTGATGCCCCACGTCCCAGACCAGTTTATCCTGCTCAAAATCGAACACATAATGCAGTGCAAGCGTTATCTCAACAACCCCTAAGCTGCTCGCCAGGTGCCCTCCGGTCATGCCCACCGTCTCGATTATGAATTGGCGTATCTCATCGGCTAATTGGCTCAACTGGGCTACCGAAAGCTTTTTCACATCCGCAGGTCCGTTTATCCCCCTAAGCAGAGGATACCCCCCCCAGCCCTCGTCGCCAACCCCTTCATTTTTCTTCAGAGGGTCCACGCTGGCCGGACTCGTCGATGCCGGACGCAGCACTTCCGCCGGCCTCCTGACACCAAATTCCTGATATGCTTCTTTTGAATTTTGCATCACTTAACCCAATTTCAGACAAACCTTTGATTATACACCATTCTATCTAATACTTCAACCAAACCCAGACCATCTTTGCGGCTATAACACCCCCCAATTACTTCGCAAATCCCTTCTCTTATACAAAAATCCCCCTAACTCGCCTATATACCCCGAAATGCCTCATATTGTTTGGTCTTTTCCCAAAAACCAGCATTACACCCTATAATATCAGCGTTTATCGCACAGCCAACAGCAAGACAAACAAAACGCTTCCTATATCAACTCATCAATAAGAAATGCCGATTTATACGGCGTAAAACTGCATAGGTATCTTGGATATAACATAAATATCTGCAATACTTTAGATTGGGAGAATCTGGTTGTGTAGTTTTACACGCCAGTTACCACCAGATTTTTTAGGCCGACCAATGAATACTATGATGAATAACCCTCGCAAAAATTCACGACTCCACGGATTCACTATTGTGGAAGTAATGCTCTCTATGGCTATTGTTATAATAGTCGCCGTGGGTACAATGTACTTTCAGTACAACGGTGCAAGCCCTGCCCGCCAGGCAGAAGCACAGACCGCCGCCACTCGTCTCGGCCAATTACTGCTTGAGGACTGGAAAAGCACCGGTGGCAATTCCGCCTACGACCCTAATACCCTGGGGCTGGGTTTTACGCTCGTAACTCAAGGAAACTATACAATCACCATTGACTACCAGACATTCTATATTCAACTGGCCCAGCAACTGGCCCCTGTCAGCAGCGGCTCCAATCCCGACACGGTTGCGGGGGTAACGCTTCAGCAACTAAGTATAACTGTAAGCTGGCGAAAAGATTATAGTCCTGGCACTGTCAGCAGTTCAGACCCTACTCTGACCTTTACCACTTTTGTGAGGCTCGATGCATAACTCGTCCCGAGTCATCAGTAAAAATTTATGAAAAGAAACGGATTTACGCTGATTGAACTCATGACAGCAACAGTTGTCAGTTGTATTGTTATGCTCTCCGTCGCGATGCTCGTCCAAAGCGGGTATCAAAGCTGGAACAGAACTTACAATATCGCCGACGCCAATTCCCGGCTCGATTCTATTGGCACAATTACCACATTCGGCTCATTCGGACGAAAATCCAATCAAAAGGACTACTATGTTTACAGCGTCGCCGGCAGTGGCTCCAACACAACCTACACCCGGGTCGTACCGGCCTCCCTACCCGATGAAACCCTGACGGGCCAAGCCGTTGAATTTAGATACTGGAGTACCTACCTTACCTCCGCTATGCTGGCTCCAACCAGCGTCGCGGACAGTTATGCCTTCTTCTATCTCAACAACGGCCAGCTCAATGTCGACTTTGGCACATCGACCGGCGGCCCAACTGGTGGCGCCATCAACGCCGCAGGACACAGGGTAACCGGAAACGGCGTAACAACCGTCATCCTCGCCCATAACGTTACAAGCGTCGCATTTAGCCATACCGCAACAGATTTGGCCGGTGATGGAAATGGCTGTGTCAGAATGAATTTGGTCATTAATGATACGCTAAACAATAAAATAGACACTTTCCTCGCGGCGACTTATCTCCGAAACATCTGGCCACAGTAGTGTGGTACAGGAGCCAAATTATGAATACTCAATACTTAAAACTTCATATTCGTAATACGCAACTCGCAACCCGTAACTCGACCTCTGCGAGCGACGAGCGGCGAGCGACAAGTAATGGACCTGTCCTCCGATTCATCCGGCATAGTCCCAATGTAGCGTATCGGAACAAAATCGGAAGCTTTAGAGAAGGAGGATTTGTCCTGCTTCTGGTCCTTATGGCCGTCGTGATTCTTATGGCGCTCATTATTGGCTCCAATATGTCCGACTATCAAGTCCGCCTCCAGGCCGTCCTGACCAAATCCGAGACCGAAGCTATGCTCGCCGCTGAAGCCGGCTATGAAAGCGCTATCTTCTGGATGGGCCAGCAGGAAGATATCCTCGGTGCTATCCAGGCAGGAAGCGAAAACGGCTCCCTCAATTTCGGAAGTGCAACCTGCAGCTATACGATTAACTTCCAGGGCTGGCTCGGCCAGAAACCTGTCTTCGAAGTAAAGTCCACAGGAATAAGCGGCAGACCTTCATTCACCAGAATCGTTGACGTAAACGTAGTTCAGGAAACCTGTGGCTGGGCTATGGGCTCCTGCGTGGTCCCATCCGGGTCATCCTCCACGACTCCGGTGTACTTCGGCAGCGGTGAGGTAATCGATATGCCTCTGCATATAAATAAAGCTAACGACAACCCGGACGTTGCCGATATTTTCATAAGCGGCACCCCGACATTCCTGCAACAAGTCGAAATGGGCGAAGACAGATACACCTCCGGCGGCACCGACAAATACTCCGGCATTATGTCATGCTTTCAAAGCGGAATAGTTTTCGACCAGCCAACTGTCCGCATCACTGATGCGACAGCCGTCCAGGACAAAGTTACTCGATTCAAAAACAGCACCCTCCCCGCCTACCAATTTACGCCCAATGCTACCGCTCCCAGCGGCCTCTCAAATCCTAGATGCTCGGCCGTCCAGCTCGAATTCTACGTCAAGAACGGCATCGGAATGGTTCGCATCGACCCAAACTGCATAGTACAATTAGCCAACGCGGGACCTTCAGATTACAATATCGTCTCAGGCAGCAACCCAATGAGTTTCCATCAATACAGTATTTATGCCTATCACTATAAAAAAACCTCCGACCCCTGTATTGTTGTTCCCATCACGAATACTTATGTTACCCAGACCATCGGCGGTTATACAAGCGCCCCGGCGGTCAAATCTACGTCAATGGCAACGTCGTAATCGGTGGTGGCGAAGACGCGAACTTTACCGACATCAATAATATGGTCGTCAATGGCACAATGACCGTCGTCGCCACAGGTAATATTTGGATAGCCGATTCGATAAAAGTTGATGGACCTCACGACACCAGCCTCGACCCAAACGGCATTCCCAGCGCGACAAATACTAACGTCCTCGGCCTTATCGCTCAGGGCGTAATAAAAGTCGTTGACCCGGGACAGGCACCTGCTACACCTCCAAGCTACGCTGGATACACTTATCGGCCAATTGGAATCAAAAAACCAGGGTACACAGGCCGATATCTTTCCGACCCAACCATCGTCGAGGCCGCAATGACAGTTGGCGGCGGCGGATGGGGTGCGGAAAACGTTAATACATCAAACGGCAGAAGGGTTTACTCCAGCCCGCAGGATTATCTCGTCGTCCACGGCAGTATCACTGAAGTCGTTAGAGGCGTCGTAGGCCACCTCGGCTCTGATGGTTATATTAAACAATATTACATCGATACCCGGCTGATGTCGGGCATACTGCCGGGCGATATCTGGTTATCCGGCAAATATATCCCCGCTCCCGCCGGCTGGCACGACTACAGCACCGACTAAAACTGAAGACAGAAAACCAGGGACGGATATGGCCTGCCCTCTGTCTTCTGTCATCTGTCCTCTGATTTGTGACAAAATAAAAAGGCCACCCTGATTTACTTCGAAGGATGGCCCGTTTGTTCGCAAAAACAGCTTTAAACTTACGAGTTCAACTTACCTAAGGAGGCCTCGGCGGAGGTCGTATTCTGTAAACCAAATGACTCGCTCCATAAAAATTCCAAAAAACCTGTGAATCTTCTGTATATTCAAAAACTACCTTCCCGCCAGCCAAACCCGCCGGTAGCGAGAGGTTTATAACCACCATTACCAGCCCTATAGGCGACATCAGCACTTCCATAATCAAGCTCCCATAGTTCTGTTTGTCTCATCGACAACTCCTTTAATTTTTTATGAGTCAAAATCCCTCACCCAAAATTGCCGAAAAACCTTATCCCCCAACCCCGTTATCAGTATCGATAATGCTGTTCCCCCAGGCGTCAGCCGTTTGAGATTTGAATTTTATTAATTGGTGCTTGTCCGCCTTCAGCCCGGCCTCGCTGAGGCGAGTCGAGGCGGGCGAGACCTCGCCTTGGGGAGGGTTTGGGACTTGTCCGCCGGAGCATCGGCGAAGGCGGATTTAGGATTTGGTGTTTGGAGTTTTTATTTCGTCCTGTTCAAAAGCGTCTCAACAAGCCGGCGAAGCGTCTCCGCTTTTTCACCAAAGGGCTTTAACGCAGCAACCGCCTCATCGGCAATCTTCTCAGCCAATTTTCTCGACTTCTCAAGCCCCACCACCGCAGGATACGTTTGCTTTCCCTGCCTTGCGTCTTTGCCGCTGGTCTTGCCCAATTGTTTGCTCGTCCCGCACACGTCAAGTATGTCGTCTGCTATCTGGAACCCAAGTCCTATCTTTAATCCGTATTCCCGCAGCCGCTTCAATTGTTTCTCGTTGGCCCCTCCACATATCCCACCCATAACAGCGGCACAGCGGAACATCTTTGCCGTCTTGTTGGTGTGAATGTATCGCAGCATCTTCTCATCAACGCTTTTGTTTTCAAAATCAAGGTCCGCCATTTGTCCCGCCACCATTCCCGCAGACCCCGCCGTCTCCGCAAGCTCGCCAACCAGCCGCGCAGCCGTCGCAGGATTTTTTATTTCCTTCGCCAGCACCTCAAACGCCAGCGTCAGCAACCCGTCCCCCGCAAGTATCGCCGTCGCCTCGTCAAATTTCTTATGACACGTCAGCCGACCCCGTCGATAATCATCGTCATCCATCGCCGGCAAATCATCGTGTATCAGCGAATACGTATGAACCATCTCTATCGCCGCCGCAGCTATCTCCGCGTCGCGATTAACCTTCCCGCTTATCATTTCGCAGCACCACAACACTATCGCAGAGCGTATGCGCTTGCCCGGTCCCATTAACGCGTAACGAACCGGCCCCCTAAGCTCTTTGCTGATTAAATCCCTCCGCGACAAAATCCAGCCAAGCGTCCTATTAACCAACTTGACCTTGCGCTCCAGGTCCCTCTCAAACCGTCTTTGCATTTCACTGTCTGACTTCATAACACCAGCCCCGGAAACGTTGCGTTACAATCCCAAAAACCGTATTATACACTCGCCCCGCGGGGCTTCGATAAAAAATTATGAACCCCAAAATGATTCTTATTCTTGGCGTCACCGCTTCAGGCAAAGGCAAACTCGCCTTCGCCCTGGCAAAATCTCTCGGCGCTGAAATTATCAGCATCGACTCGATGAAGGTCTATCGCCGAATGGATATCGGCACCGCCAAACCCCCAAAAGAAAACCTCGACCAGATTCCCTATCATCTCATCGACGTCGTCGAACCCGGCGACTCATTCAGTGTCGCTCGATTCCTCGAACTGGCTATAGAATCTATCGACGACATAAAAAAACGTGGCAAACCCGTCGTCGCGGTTGGCGGCACAGCCCTCTACATCAAATCGCTCCTCTACGGCCTGTTTGAAGGCCCCGGTGCCGATGAACAAATCCGCGAGGAACTCAAAGCACAGGCACAAGCCGAAGGCCTCGGCAAACTTTACGCCCAGCTTCAAAAAATCGACCCCGCTGCCGCCGCCAAAATCAGCGCCAACGACCCAAGACGCATCATCCGTGCCATTGAGGTGTATAAACTAACCGGCAAACCCATCTCTGCCTTTCAGCAGCAGTGGGACACAAACGCTTCGCAGGACTGGATAATCATCGGCTTACGAAGGGAAAAATCCGAGGAAAACAAACGCATCAACACAAGAGTAAAAAAGATGATTGACGCCAGCCTAGTCGATGAGGTTAAACAGCTCCTCGCTGAACCAAAACCGCTCAGCAAACAGGCCCGCTCCGCCATCGGCTACGCTGAAATAATAAACCACCTCGCAGGCCAAATAACTCTCGACGATGCAATTGAACTAATCAAGAAAAACACCCGAAAACTCGCCAAGGCGCAGCGAACATGGTTTAAAACCTTCAAAAACGTCCACTCCCTCGACCTCGCCACCGATGAAACCGTTGATTCTGTACTCACCCGCGCAAAAGAGATATTGAAAATAACATAGAAATGCGTGGCGGCTATGGGCGATACGGCACATTCAGGGCCGTATCGCCCTATCACCCTCCGGCTCGCGGCCTTATACGTCTTCAACCGGCCGACGAGCACTTTTCAGCGCCGCCATTCGCAAAGCATCTTCCGAATCCAGTGCGCCGGACTTAGGAGTCTTAGCGCCAGCTGCCACCCCAGGAAGAGCTATTGACGTCTTATTATTACAGGTTCGTCAACAAGACCAACCTATTGTGACTTTCACCGATAACGTGTTTAAACATTTTGCGTTACCGGCAGATTAGCACCCGCTTAAAATTTGATTAAAATTCAAAATATCCATCACGCCAATAATCTTGTAAAAACGCCGCTAATCAGCATAATTAACCCGCAAAACTGTTATTTAAAGTAAACCATTCAATCTTATGGCTCTTAACCGGAAAAATCTGACAATTTTATTTCTCGCATCGAGGCCGCAGTTTCTCACCGCGAGCATCAGCCCCGTTCCCGTCGGCTCGGCTCTCGGCTTCGCGGTTATGGGCACATTCCACTGGCCCCTGTTTCTGCTGGCATTATTCAGCATGATGGCCCTGCACGCTGGCGCAAATATCGCCAACGACTACTTCGACTCCCTTTCCGGCAACGACTGGCTCAACAAAAACGTCACTCCATTCTCAGGCGGCAGACAATTCATCCAGCAAAATATCCTCTCGCCGAAGGCAACGCTGGCCGCATCAATTTTTTGCCTCGCCCTCGGCGTATCGCTCGGCTTGGTCATCCTGTATATGACTCGCAGCTGGTTCATTTTAATCCTCGGCCTCATAGGCCTGCTCGGCGGATTTTTCTACACCGCGCCGCCGGTCAAACTCGGCTATCGTGGTGTCGGCGAAATCGCTATCGCCTTTCTCTTCGGTATCTTCCCCGTCTATGGCTCTTACTATCTCCAAACCGGTTTAATCAGCATTACACCACTGCCCGCCGCCTGTGTCGTCGGCATCCTGATTCTCCTCATAATTCTCATAAATGAATTTCCTGACCTGCCCGCCGATGCCGCCGTCAATAAGAAAACCCTCGTCGTCCTCCTCAGCATCCCCGTCGGCGTGCAGATTTACCGAATCGCCGTGATAAGCACGTTTGTGATTATGGTCGCGGGCGTCTTTGTCGGCAGAGTTATGACCTGGCCTTTGCTTCTGTATTTCCTCTTTGGCCTGCCCGCCTCTGTAGCCGCTATAAACTTCGTCAATGTTCACAACATCTCCACCCCAGGCCCTACCCAGCATCGCGCCTGCGCAATTACCATTCTCCTCCATTTCATCGGCTGTCTCGCCCTCGCCATCGGCTTCATCATCAGTCGCTTCTACTTCGCCAAATAAGTTGACGACGATACGAAGCCACCTTAAACTTGCCCGCAATGGAACGACGACTAATAATAAACGCTGACGACTTCGGGTTTTGCGAAAGCGTCAACAAAGGAATTGTCGAGGCACACACCAAAGGTGTCCTGACAAGCACAACCATTATGGCCAATATGCCCGCCGCCGAACAGGCCGTCGAATTAGCCAAAAATCTGCCAACCCTCGGCCTCGGCGTCCATCTTAACCTCACCGCAGGAAAACCCCTCTGCCGGGATAACACCGTAAAACTAATCCTCGACTCGCAGGGATGTTTCGCTTTATCGCCGGGTAAGTTGACGCTCGCGTCCCTCATAACCGGCAAAGTCCGAACCGCCATCGAAACCGAGCTGGCCTCCCAGATTCAGTGGCTAATCGACAAAGGCATAAAACCAACACACCTCGATTCGCATAAACATATTCATTCCTTCCCCTCCATATTCCCGATTGTCTGCCGATTGGCAAAACGCTTTAGCATTCCCGCGATTCGCTATACCTTCGAACCGAAACAGGTGAGCCAATTACCCTGGCCCTTAACCGACCGCGAAAGCAGAAAACGAGCGTCGCTCATACGAACAATGGCAAAAATCAACCGCTTCCAAAATTCCGCGTTCTTCAAAACCGATTGGCTCTTAGGCGTCAACCACGTCGGAAAAATAAATACCGCTTTTATGCGGGCTGTTTCACTGTATAATATCGCCTCGACAGCAGAAGTAATGACGCACCCGGGATATACCTATGACCTTGACGCAACCCGGACCCGTTTGGTCAAACAGCGTGAAATCGAGATTGAGGCCCTTTGCAGTGAAAAAACAAAACAATCTTTCAATGAAGCAGGTATAAAACTGATAAACTATGGCCAACTTTGAAAAACAACCGCAATCCTCAAGGAACCCGACTATCGATTGCTCTGTCGTAGTGCCGCTCTACAACGAATCAGCCGTCGTGCAGGAGCTTTACGACCGCCTGACCAAAACGCTCACCGCGACAGGTCTTTACTACGAGCTTATCTTTATCGACGACGGCAGTTCGGACAACACGCTTCAGCTCCTTAAAGCAATCGCCTCCAAAGACAGCAAAGTTCTCGCCGTAGAGCTTCGACGCAACTTTGGCCAGACGCCCGCCCTCGCCGCCGGCTTCGATATCGCGCGGGGACAAATCATCATCTCAATGGATGGCGACCTCCAGCACCTGCCCGAAGAAATACCAATTTTCCTCGAAAAGCTCAACGAGGGTTACGATGTCGTCAGCGGCTGGCGAAAAAACCGAGTCGATAACCTCGTTATGCGAAAAATCCCCTCAAGGGCCGCAAACTGGCTTGCTTCAAAAATCTCCGGCGTTGACATCCACGACTTTGGCACAACCTTCAAGGCATACCGCCGCGAAATAATAGAGCAACTCCACCTCTACGGCGAAATGCACCGCTTCATCCCCGCGCTGCTCAGCCAAAGCGGTGCAAAAATAATCGAAATACCAATTACTAATATCGTAAGGCCATCCGGCTCAAGCAACTATGGAATCGGCAGAACCTTCAGGGTCGTCTTTGATTTAATTACCCTTCGCTTCCTCCTCGGCTACCTCACAAAACCCCTGCATTTCTTCGGCAGAGCCGCATTCTATTGCGTCCTCGCAAGTATCCTTATGGCCGGCTATATCCTCTTCGATAAACTATACTACAAAGTTCCTGTCTTCGTCGCGCACGGCCCAATGGCAGGTCTTGCCGCGGTCCTGCTTATGGTAGGAACCGTCTTTATCGCCACCGGACTCATTGGCGAAATGGTCAGCAGGGTTTATTTTGAATCCACAGACAGAAAAATTTATTCGGTCAAAAAAATTTACACTCGCCAGACGCTTGGCTCGGAGTAAAAAAGGTGAAAAAGAAAAGTCCCTTGCGAACCATTATAACAATAGCAATTATCGTCGGCGCAATCGTGATGCTTGTCGAAAACTTCTGGATTGCCGACTTAAATTGTATAAGCCCGGGTATCCTTTATACAAGCGGCCAGCCCAGAGGTATGGACTACACCCGATTGCTTTACAAGTATCACATCGGCACAATCATCAACCTCCGCTCGCCCGCTGAACATCGCGAACAAAACTGGTACAGTGAGGAAATGACCTGGGTCCGAAGCAACAGCGTCAAATACTTCGAGATGCCGCTGGAAAGAAACGTAAACGACCCTGCTCATTTCCCCGACGCGAATATGCAGCAAAAATTCCTCGATATAATAGCTGACAAGGAAAACCTTCCCGTGTTGGTCCATGATGGCAAAGGCGAAGGCCGTGTCGCGGTACTTGCCGCCGTATGGCTCGCCAAAAATCGGCAGAATACCCTCGAACAGGTTCTCGCCGAAGCCGCAAAAATTAAATGTGGACAGCTTACCGAGCAGGAGAAAAACTTTATCCGCGGTTTATTCAAATAAACCACAATGCTGACAGGGTTGCTCAATGAATCTTAACGCTTCACAAGTATATTCCGGGGCCGGGCATAAATGGCTCTTTGTCGCCGTGTCGGCAATCGTGATTGGATTAGCGGTATGGGTCTGGTTTAGCTTCATCAAATATCGCTTTGTCCCCAAAAGGTTCGGCGTCGTAGTGCCGGGACATATTTATCGAAGCGGACAAATTTCTGCCTCTCTGATAAAAAAAACCCTGACTAAATACAACATTCGCATTATTGTTGACCTTACCTCCGCCGACCCCAACAACCCCGACAAGCAGGCCGAAAAACAGGCCGCAGCCGAACTAAACATCAAAGTATTAAGGTTTACTATGAGCGGTAATGGCACCGGCGATATAAATGATTACGCCAGTGCAGTCATCGCGATAGCCAACGCGGAAAAACAAAACCTGCCTGTCCTTGTGCATTGCACCGCAGGAGCCCAAAGAACAGGCGGCGTCATCGCAACATACCGGCTTCTGGTGCAAAAAATTGACCCAAATATTGTTGAAGATGAAATTGAAAAATACGGATGCGCCATCGACGACAGGCCGGTTCTTCGTTCATTTCTAAACGATAATATGGCTGAGTTGGCTACCCGGCTCAAACGGGCCGGAATTATTGACGAAATCCCCGCAACGATTCCCCAAATACCGAGGGACTAATCCTTTCTCTGGCACCATAAAAATTAAAGGCGGACAACTTACCAAACAGGAAATAAACTTTATCCGCGGTTTATTAAAATAAACCGCAATGCTGAAAGGACTGCCAAATGAATCTTAATGCTTCATCCAGGGCCAAGCACAAATGGGTGTTTGTCGTAGTGCCGGTAATCATTATTGGATTGGCGACATGGGCCTGGTTTGGTTTCATCAGATACCACATCATCCCGAGAAATTTCGGCGTGGTGGTTCCGGGACATGTTTATCGCAGCGGGCAAATATCCGCCTCCCTGATAAAAAAAACACTGACTAAATACAACATCCGCATCATTGTTGACCTTACCTCCGCCGACCTCAATAACCACGACAAGCAAGCCGAGAAACAGGCCGCAGCCGAGCTGAAAATTAAAGTATTAAGTTTCCCTATGCGCGGCAACGGCACCGGGGATGTAAATGATTACACCAGTGCAGTCATCGCGATAGCCAACGCGGAAAAACAAAACCTGCCTGTGCTTGTGCATTGTGCCGCCGGAGCAGCAAGAACCGGCGGCGTCATCGCAACATACCAGCTTTTGGTGCAGAAAATAAACCCCAATATCGTCGAAGATGAAATGGAAAAACACGGATACCCCATCCACGACAACAAACGTTCCCTGCGCCCATTCCTCAATAATAATATGGCTGAATTCGCAATACGGCTCAACCAGGCAGGAGTTATAGAGGAAATACCCAATCCGCTGCCGCAAATACCCCGGAACTAATTCTTAGAACACAACAGGTTTTATTGATCCAGCCGCACTAACCAGTATTCGTTGGGTACTGGGTTGACAAATTTCTGGATCACCCGCGGAGAACGGGCGGAGATTTTCCCCTCTGTCCTTAGAACATCCCAATCCTTCCGTTTTATAAGCATATAATGAACCTGTTCGTCGATATTGTTGACGTCGTAGATATATCTGGTGGGTATCCTAAAGCGGAAAATCGCCGGGTAAATAAATGTGCCCGGCCTAAACAGATTTATTGTCTCGCCCTCCGGTACAATTCTGTTGATATCCGTCCCCATCGACGCACGGTTTTCCATCGGCACCGAAATATCGAGAAAAGAAGTAGAATACTGCAGCGTTGCAATCACAACCAGCAGCATTGTAGCAAGCGAAAGTGCCGGTTTGCCTTGAATCTTACCGCGTTTCAGAAAAATAAAAACTGTTGCGCAAATTGTCGCCCCCAGCGTAATAATCGTCCCGGCCGATACGGATACAAATACCAATCCTGCCGCTGCGGTCACGCAGGACACAGCGAAACCCGCCAGCAGTACGCTTTTCCATAGGCGGTCCGTCGAAACAATTTCCTTTTCAAGCGAAAGCGTCCAGCCCAGCAAAACAGATACCAGCGGAATAACAGGTATGGTGTATCTCGACTCCATTTTTGGCATCAGAGAAATTATAATAAAACCAATCACTATTCCGAGCCGGCTGCCGCGAAACAGCGACTGGTATTGCGGGGCAATTCTTTCCGTCAATTTCTCCCTCCACAGCATCGGTAAAAAAACTAACCAGGGCAGAAAATTCATGAATTCCATAATAAAATTATGCCCCCAGTACAGTATATCTATCTTATCGATGATTCTAATGAGCAATTGATTGGTCATTTGAGATGAAATTTTGGACGCGGACGTCTGCTGAAACGCAAGCAGGAGCCATATGCAGAACGGAAGTAAAATAATCACACATCCGACAAAATGCCAAATCGAAAACAAACTCTTCAGCTTCTTTGAGTAATACAATACCGAAATCACGACACTGTAAAAGAACAGGAGAATAAACGGCCCCTTAACCAGCATCCCAAAAGCAAGCACTATTGATGGCGCAAGCCACAGCAGCCGGTTTGAACCATTCCTTGACCAGATGCTCAGCCACAAAAGTATCGCTATGCCGGTAAGAGCCGTGTAAACCGTCTCAATTTCAATCAGCCGGCCTTTTTCTATAATGACGCTGGTGGTCAGAAAAATTATCGCGCCAATCAAACGGGCTTCGAGGTCCAGCCAGGGGATCGGCATCCAGATTAAAAACACCACGAAAATCAGAGCGAACACCACCGAAGGCAGCCGCGCCGTCAGCTCCGATTGCTCGCCTGTCAGCACAAATGAGGCGGCCACAAGCCAGTTTATCCCAGGCGGTTTGTTATAGTAATCCATGTCTGCAATGCGAGGCAGCACCCAGTTGCCCGTCTTCAGCATTTCGACCGCTGGCAGAACCCGCCGCCCCTCCTCACCCCTAAGCCCTTGTCTGCCAAGCCCGGGCAGGTATATTACCGCCCAGGCAAACAGCAGAATCAAAAACAACTTACAGCGACTACCAATCAAATCCATTCACTTATCTCCCCGATATAAATTATTGGCTGCTTATCGAAGGCACGCTAACAGAAGAGGAAAAATTATGAAACAACCCTCCGGCAGATATGTTTTCCCCGCGCCTCTTGGCGTTCGTATCCATATACACAAGTTTGTATCGCCCTGTGCTCAACAGCTCATCCATCCCCTTGCCGAATGAAACAACCCAGCAATTCTGTTGATAGAGATTGTTCAATTCGGCTTCGTCCTGGATTCTTTTCACGTCCCTGCCAAAGTAATGTATGAAATTGGATGGCACAGGCCCGTATGAAACCATCTTGTCGGTCACCGGCACAATATCCGCAACCTTTAGAGCAAATTCCTTCACCGCCCTGTCCGGACTGATAATACTTAACAAACCTGTATAATGATGCGCCATTAAAACGGTGATTCCGCAAAAAAGCGTAACGCAGGCAATGCTCGAATACCGTTTAACAAAAAGAATTGCAACAACTATGGTCGTCACAATCAAAATCACAGAAAAGCTAATCACATATACCCACGCCGTCGCGGATGCCAATTCTGGAATCTTCGCCTTGGCGAAATAAACAGGAACCGCTATCGAAACCAAAACGAAAAATAATACGTGACCCCGCAATATATTTGCCGCATATCTGAGCGTAAACACCTGACGCACAAACGCCATCTCATCTATCAGTATAGCGGTTAGTATCGACATCGCAGGAATCAGCGGCAGAAGATAATGCTGACGCTTGCCTCCTGACAGCATCAGAAACACATAATCTGCCGCAAACCACAACCATAAAAACTGCATAACCGGCCGTTTTTCGCCCCACGACTTGTAGAAAGGCGCAACAAGGGCAATCGGAAGAAAAATGCACCACGGCGCTGTGTATTTGAACACCATCCCAAAGTAATAATACCACGGATAATTGCCTGCCGCGTACTCGCCGAACAACCGGTCGAAAAACTCACGCTTCCATATCATCACGTCCCAGTTTGCTTTATACGCCGCCGCCAAAGGCCAGGGCAATACAACAGCAAGACAAATGATTATCCCCCAGACCGGCAGCAATTTCGGAATTACACGCCATTCCCTCCTGACCGCAATATATAAACCCACAGGCAGTAAAACATAAACAACCGGCGCTGGTCCCTTCGCAAGATTACCCAGCGCGAAACTTCCCCAGAAGATAAACATAAAAACAACACGACTCCGGCGGTCTCCACTGGTTATCGCTGAGTAAAAAGACAAAAGGCACAGCGTCACAAAAAAAACCAGCCCCATCTCAGGCCTCGCTGAATGTGACCAGTGAACGTATGCAATCGATGTTGCCCAAACAGCCGTCGCTATCAACGCGATTCGCAGCGACAGCCATCGATTCACGAAATACAGCACCGCCCCGGCGGACAAAAATGCGAAAACCGCGCTCGGCAGCCGCGCCGCAAACTCATCAACCTTACCCGTAACCCTGGCAATACTCGCCACAAGCCAGTATGAAAGGGGTGTCTTTTGCAGTCGTGGTTCACCATTGAATGTCGGCTCAATCCAACTGCCGCCTCCCAGCATCTCGCGCAGTAACCGACACATAACTCTCGTGGTCATCGAGCGGGACCGCCGAAAGCTTCCACCCGGCGAGCATCGCAGATAATAGCAACGCCCCTGTAATCCAAAACACCTTGCCGCGACTAATATTCAAATCCATTCTTTCCTGACCCAAATGTAGTTACCCGAAGAATTTAACCGGCTTCAAATCGCACCATATTATGTTGTTTTACAAACTCCCATCAAGATATTTCCGAAAACAGCGAACGCAAAATCACAATCATATCGGTCTTTCTGCGTATCTTCAGACCAAATTGCTTGTGAAAAACTTATGGCAATCAGAAGACATACCGATGTTATTAAGGTGTATATATGGGAAATGTCAGATGATAATAAAGCCATACTCAAAATCCGCTTCCCTGCCGGGTTAGAGTCGTTTTTGGGGCTCCGGCGGGCAGGATAGCGAAGTCAGGAAAAGCAAAATGAAAGCAACGACCTTACTCACCCTCGCGTTGGTTTTCTATCTGTCGTATAGCCCAATTGCATCAGCAGCCAATATAAATGTAACTTATAACATCAAAACTGACGTCAACAGGACGCCTATCAGCAAATACGTCTACGGCACAAACGATACAGGCAACTCAAATTACACCGTCGTAAGAAGTGGCGGAAATCGACTAACCGCTTACAACTGGGAAAACAACTACTCAAACGCCGGCAACGACTGGTATTACAGCAACGATAATTATCTTTGCAGCAGCACTACTCCGGGCCAATATGTAACCGATTTTCGTAATTCCTGTGTTACGAACAAACAGGACTCTATCGTAACAGTGCAAATGGCCGGCTATGTCTCGGCTGACGGCAGCGGCGATGTCGATCTAACCACTCAAACAGCGCCATCATCAAGATTCAAGCAGGCCGTTTTCGCCAAAGGCGCTCCCTTCTGCAGCCCTGCTGGCAATCCCGACGGAAATGACCCCAATGTCTATATGGATGAATTTGTCAATTTTCTTGTGAGCAAATACGGTCACGCTGGCGACCCGAACGGTGTCAAATTCTACGATATGGACAACGAACCCGACCTCTGGGACAGCACTCACCCTGAAGTTCACCCTGCTGCGACCGGCTGTGCGGAATATAAAGATAAAAGCGTGGCGATATCCTTAGCCGTAAAAAATGTTGACCCCAATGCCCAGATGCTTGGCCCTGTCAGCTATGGTTTCAACGGCTATCTGACTTTCCAAGGCGCACCCGACTGGGGCACCGTAGGAAGTGGATATGACTGGTTCCTCAGTTATTATTTAAACAAGATGGAAGCAAATTCAGTCGCCGCCGGCAAACGACTATTAGATGCTCTCGATGTCCACTGGTATCCGGAAGCGATGGACGTGAATGACGTCAGAATTACAAACTTTATGAATTACAGCGCAAACTGGGATGCCCGTATGCAGGCGCCGAGAACTCTGTGGGACCAGGGTTATATTGAAAATAGCTGGATTGGGGAATGGTACAGCAGTTACCTGCCAATAATTCCCAGGTTACAGAGCTCAATAAATACCTATTATCCTGACACCAATCTCACGATAACCGAGTATGCTTACGGCGGAGAAACCCACTGGTCAGGCGGCATTGCCACCGCGGATGTCCTTGGTATCTTCGGCAAATACGGAGTTTACCTTGCGAGTTACTGGGGTGACGGTAACTATGTTGATGCCGCAATCGAAATGTACACAAACTACGACAACAACAAATCCACATTCGGAGATACGGAAGTTTATTCGACAATGTCCGACAAGGTTGACAGCTCCATTTATGCCTCTGTGTTCAACGGCTATACCTGCGAGATGCATCTGATAGTCATTAATAAGAACATGAATAATGCCATCACCGGAACCTTCAATATTACCAGCCCGCAAAATTTCACATCAGGCAGAGTGTGGCGATTTGACAGCAGCAGCCCCGCTATCACGGAGACCGCCGCAATCACCGATATAACAAACAACACATTCACATATACCATCCCGCCTCTGACTGTTTGTCATATAGTGCTTCAGACGGGAACTTCTCTGACAATCACCAAATGTAAGGTTGCGGCTGGCAAAACCCAGTATCATAACAACGCTGACTACAATGATATGAAAGATACTTTCGAGGCCTCTGGAACCATTACGCTGCCAAGTGACTATAGCGATATAAATTCAGTAGAAGTTAATATCACCTCTGTAACTGATGGCAAGGTCGTTTACACCGAAACTCTAAGCGATTTCAACCCGACACTGGTCAATAGCAAAGGAAAGTACACGCACCTGGCCAAAGTTTATAAGGGCCAGCCGGGAAAAATTACTTCCCTGACGCTGGATTTCCATAAAAGAACCTTTGCGATAAAGGCCAATAACCTCGACCTGACCGGCCTGGCTTGCCCGGTTCAACTCGGATTCACTATGGGCGGCTATCAAGTGTCGGGTAATGCCGGGGAAACGGTTGTCAACGGCAGCAAACAGTCGATACCTGCCCGCCTTATGAGATTGTATAAAGACACGCTTATTGTCACTAAGGCAAAGGTCAAAAACGTCACCAAAGCATCGTCTGATTCGTTGTCCGTAAAAGGTGACATTGCTGTGGCGGATATGAACCTCGACACCAACGAACCGAATCTGGTCACAAAAGAAGTCGTCATTACCTTAAGCGACGTGAATGATACAAACACCCAGACCTTCACAATCCCCCAAGGCAGCTTTAAAGCCTCTAAGAAAGGACATTTATACAATTGCGGCAAAATCAATCCTGTTATCACTCCTGCCGAAAATATTAACACCCTGGTAACGGCAAGTATAGACCTCGACAACTGCACATTTACGGTGTCGATAATCAAGTCGGACCTTGGTGTTGCGTCGGGCGATGCGAAGTTCGGCTTGAGCTTCGCTGCGTTCAACGAGACAGACGACCTGAGTTTTTAGCAAACGACTCAGGCCCTGCCGGCCTCAAATATCGGTTAAACAATTGCTTGCATCACAGGCGAGCGGACAGGCAAAGGCAAATCTATATCTGTCTCTTCCTTTGCTACTTTATAAGTTTCAATATCTCGTTAAAATCGTTCGGCGCCTCAATCGGCGGGTTACTGAACAGCCCCTGTTTTTCCTTGTGATAATTCACCGTAACATTCGGGTCCTTAAGCGCATGCCCCGTAAGCACACACGCGATTCGCTCATCCGCCCCGATGACGCCCTCGTCTCGCAATAGTTTCAGACCCGCAACTGATGCCGCCGACGCCGGCTCACAGCCAAGACCGTATTTGCCTATCACCGCCTTGGCGTCGCAAATCGCCTCATCGCTCACCGCCCGCACAACGCCATTGCAAACGTCTATCGCACGCAGACACTTCTTCAGATTCACGGGCCGCGAAATTTCAATCGCCGATGCGCACGTATGAGGCGAAAACTTCCTCGCCGTAAGGTCCGCGTAGTAATCGGCGATGACCTTGTTATTCACATTGCCGTTGTTCCACACCAATTTCTTGTTGTTCACCATATCCGTCAGCGTATCCGCGCCCGTCGCGTTGATAATCGCCAGCCGCGGCACACGTTTAATCAAACCTAACTGCTTCAATTCGTAAAATGCCTTGCCGAACGCGCTCGAATTGCCCAAATTGCCCCCCGGCACAACTATCCAGTCAGGCACTTCCCACCCAAGCCCCTCGATAATCCGCAGCATTATCGTCTTTTGCCCTTCCAAGCGGAATGGATTGAGCGAGTTGAGCAGATATAACCCGAGTTTCGTGCAGACGTCCTGCACCTGCTTCATACAATCATCGAAGTCGCCCTTTATCTGTATCGTCTGTGCGCCGTAATCCATCGCCTGCGATAATTTCCCGAAAGCGATTCTTCCCGACCCGATAAAGACCGTGCATTTCATCCCGCAGCTGTGCGCGTAAAGAGCAACCGACGCCGACGTGTTGCCCGTCGATGCACAAGCGCAAGATTTCGCCCCCACCATTTTTGCGTGGCTGAACGCCGCCGTCATCCCGTTATCCTTGAATGACCCCGACGGATTCAATCCCTCATACTGCAAAAATAATCGCCCCGCCTTCATCCCCGCATATTTGCCGACCTCGTCGCTGGCCTGCAAAATCGTCTGCCCTTCCGCGATTGTTATCTTGTATTTATCATCGCAGAAATTCAAAAGCTCCCTGAACCGCCACACCCCCGACAAATCCAGCCGATTGTTCCTGTTCGCCCAGCGTTTGCCGAAATCAGCCAGCTTCTTCGGGATATCTACTTGGTCCCAGTTGTATTGTGCGTCCAAAAGGTCCCCGCACTTCGGGCACTTGAATATCACTTCGCTGACGTCATACTCCGCCGCACAATCAGGGTTTATACACCTTTGAAAAACAACCTGCTTACCCATTCAACACCTCTTGCATACGTCACAACCAGCAACCGGAATTTCAGCTGGCAGCTCATCACCATCCGCAGATTTCATACCGTTAACCTTTTCGATAATCATCGGCAATTCATTTATTTTATCTATTCTCCAGACGCCAGCCGGCACTTTTTTGCCCTTATTCGTGTAAGCCGACTTCAATGCCGCCCGCACTCCTGCTTTCAACGCCGGCCTGATGTCCGTGTATATCCTGTCGCCAACAAAAAGGATGTTCTCCGCCAGCTCACCCACCTTCGCTATCGCCGCCTCAAATATCCGCCTGTCCGGCTTGCGAAACTCATACTGGTAAGAATAAAGTCGATACGGAAAAAACTCCAGCATACCAAGCTGCTCAAGCTGCCTGTCTAACGACCCCGCGCTTACAAATGTATTGCTCAATATGCCTAATTTAAGCCCCATGCCCTTCAGTTTACCCAGCGTTTCCTTTATATCCGGCTCGACCTTCACAATCCTGCTCAACGGCTCATACCACAGCCACCCAACCTCCCGCCACTGTTCCTCATTTAGCGTGTAGCCGCGTCTGATGCCGAACCTTTTCAAAAGCGATAAAGCATCGAAATCTCTGCCCGTAATATTCCCCCACAAAGTCCTCACCTGGATTGCAGCAATGTTGCGAATAAAATACCACCAGAAACTACCCGCGGGCTGACCGTGGCTCTTCAGGTAATCGTAAGTCAACCTCGCGCTTTGCCTAAAGATCTGCATCGTCTCCAACTTGCCGAAATTCAGCAGGGTCTCGCCCAGGTCAAACACCACCGCTCTTATCTGAGTAATCTGTGAAATCTGTGGTTTAATTTTATCACCTCAAAGGAGGCATCTCGTCCCCGAACGCCTCTTTTATCCACTTAAACATCTCGTCGTCCGATATGGCCGACGACCTGTCCGAAGCGTATTCCGCCGCTATCCGGTCTCTTATCTTTATCACTCGCGGGTCATGCTTCATAATTTCCATTTGGAACCTTGATTCAATCCAGTGCTTTATCCCTGCCGCACCCGTCTTGTCCGTAATCGCGACCTCAACGGGCCTGTTCAGCAGTTTATCGGTATCGAAGCAGTTATATATCTCCTCGTTTTTCAGCAGGCCGTCCGCGTGAATACCCGCGCGGGTTACATTAAAGTCCCTGCCCACAAGCGGATAATTGCTGGCTATATCGAAACCAAGCTCTTTTGCGGCATACTGGGCAAGCTCGGTTATCGCCGCGTAATTAACGCCTTTCATCATCCCCTTGATTTGCGCATGTTCGATAATCATCGCTTCCAGAGGCGGGTTGCCCGTCCGCTCGCCGACGCCGAATATCGCACTATTCGCCGCACAGCACCCGTACAGCCACGCCGTCGCGGCATTTACCTCCACCTTGTGCAAATCATTATGCCCGTGCCATTCCAGCTGCTCACCCGGCACACCAATCTTGCGAAGCCCCGCAACAAGTTTCGGCACGCTTCTCGGCAGCGCAGAACCCGCCCAGGGCAATCCAAAACCAAGCGTATCGCACAGCCGAATTTTAATGGGCTTTTTATACTCCTCGCCCAGCTTCATCAGCTCCGCGGAAAACGGCAGTATAAATCCATCATAATCCGCCCGCGTTACATCCTCATAATGGCATCTCGGCAAAACACCCTGGTCCAAAGCCGCCTTCACAATATCCAAATATCCTGCCAGCGCTTGTGCACGGGTCTTTCGAAGTTTCAGGAATATGTGATAATCGCTCACGCTCGTCAGAATTCCCGTCTCCGCAAGCCCCATCTGCTTGACTAACTTGAAATCCTCCGCGACCGCACGAATCCAGCCGGTGATTTCCGGATACTTGTAGCCGCGTGCCTTGCAAAGCTCAACCGCCTTGCGGTCGCGGTCCGAATACAAAAAGAACTCGCACTGCCGAATCAGACCGGTATCGCCGTCTATCTCGTGCAGCAGGTCGTATATCCTCAAAACCTGCTCAGGCGTATATGGCGGCCTTGCCTGCTGGCCGTCGCGGAAAGTCGTGTCCGTTATCCATATCTGCTCGGGCAGTTCATAAGGCACGCCCCGCTTCTCGAATTTCGTAATAGGAAATTCGGTATAAGGGAACACTTCCCGGTACAGATTCGGCTCTGCCACGTCAGCCAGTTTGAAAACCTTTTTCGCCATATTCTTAACACCTCACATTATTCAATCTCACCGCAGAGCACGCGGAGAGCGCAGAGGTTATTTTATTTTTTCTCCGCGGTCTCTGCGAACTCCGCGGTAAAATTGGCCGAGATGGGAGTCGAACCCATACGTCCGTGAGGACAGGGGATTTTAAGTCCCCAGCGTCTGCCATTCCGCCACTCAGCCGGTTTTTCACCGCAAAGATCGCAGAGGACGCAGAGTTTACTTTATATTCTTTTCCGAAGCGGGCTCGTCACTATCGCTCCGTGTCTCAGCGGTTTCCGCGTGCTCAGCGGTGAATCTTTGCTCTGCTGTGTTAATTTAACGAATTTCCCCCCCTTTTGCAAACCGTTTATTCTCCCCAGAGCCGGAGGGATTATTTAGACGCAGATTAACGCAGATTAACGCCGATTTACGCTGTTTTGTCAGCCGGATAACGGCTTCGCCATGATATATACAGCGGACAGCGTTCAGCGAGTAGCGGATAGTGAATTTTCCTCCGGAAAATTCAACCTTGCGAATTCGCCGTAATACTTCCTGGCGGCTGCGTCATAAGCGCGGGCAGCTTCGATTTCATTGTCAAAATAGCCCAAATGCGTTCTTTTTCTCTCAAAGCTAATATATGCCCACCATTTTTTATGCGATTTCTGAAAACTAACGCCAATGAATCGCGATGAGGTATTTTTTCTTTTTTTCGCATTCTGGCAATTTTGAGACCGTGTTGCCAAACGGAGATTGGCCCTTCGATTGTCGAGGGAATCGCCGTTTATATGGTCAACAATCTGCCCCTTTGGCGCATTGGCAACCTTCCTGTGCAAATGTACCATTTCTATTCCTTTTCCGCATTCGTTCCTGACGCCTCCAATGGCGTATAGTTTTGTCTTGTGCCCTTTTAAACACCATTTGATATTTCCGAGGCGATAATAGACATCGGCGTCAACTATCGTCCATTCCCCTTCGCCGAGGTATATCCTGCGAAAGTCGTAACCATACTTACGCCTGCGATAAAACATCACAGGCCAGGTGCAGATACGGTCTAACCAGTTTGGAACTTTGATTGTGATACTTGCCATAATATCCTCCCCCTTCTTAAATCAAAAATTAAATATAAAAAAGCAAAAATGCGGAAACATTTCGGTAGACACTTTCGCCAGCCGAACGGCACAGACCTTTTTGAGCTTTGCGTTGTCTTTTTGCCTTTTACTTTTTGATTTTTAATATCAGTTGTGCCTGCCCGCCTGAGTTACCCACAAGGTCCCTCTATCCTATGGCGCGAACTTCGCGCTTTTGACGAAAACTAAGGGATTTCCTGATGGGGCCAAAATTGATAAGTCCTTACTGCGTAAGGAGTAAAAAAATTTTGAAATTTTTGAATCTAAGGGTTTTCGACTTGCGCGAAAATGGATAACAGTTGTATCATACAACTGTTTGATACATTTGTTTTATACGACTGTTCATATCCAGAATTTAAGCCGTTATAAGGAAAGAGGTTACAGCAAAAATTGTCACGAAAAAAGAGTGGTTTTTAGGCCACAAAAATGCACAAAAAACAAGGTCTCAACCACAGATTTCACAGATGACACGGATTTGTAACTACTTATAAAAACTGAAGTTGCGGCAGTTTTTTAATGTCCCCTAAACACTATACGCTGCCCGCTGTGCGCTATGCCTTGGGTGGGCAAACTTTTCCGAATTTGGGCTGTTAATTAAATCGGCTGAACAATAGAATGTGAGCAGCCGTAAAGTGAGAATGGCTTATACTAAAAAAACAAGAAAACTTATTAAATAGCAGGAGGTAATATGGCCTTTACCTTAGCAATTGGTTCAGGGGCTCCGAAATTTTCGCTTCGGGCCACCGACGGCAAGACGTATTCACTCAAAGATTTCTCGAACGCCAAAACCTTAGTCGTCTTTTTCACCTGCAATCACTGTCCATTCGTAATCGGGTCGGATGAAGTAACAAGACAGACCGCGAAGAAGTTCGAGCCCAAAGGCGTGAAGTTTGTCGGCATAAACTCGAACAGCCCCAATACCTACGCGGAGGACTCGTTTGATAATATGGTCAAACGAATGAATGAGCACAAATTTCCCTGGAAGTATCTTTATGATGATACCCAGGATATCGCACGGGCTTACGGCGCGCTGCGCACGCCTCACTTTTTTGTCTTCGATGAAAAACGAAAGCTCGTTTATACCGGCCGAGGCGTTGACAATCCCCGTGAAACCGCCAGGATGACTGTAAATGACCTCGAAAACGCACTTACGGAAATTCTCGCGGGCAAAAAGGTAACTACGCCGATGACCAACCCGATTGGCTGCAATGTAAAATGGGATGGCAAAGACGCCCACTGGATGCCACCCGACGCCTGCGATTTGGTTTAAAATCCATGCGGAGACCACTATTCAGAATTTACCGGAACTACCTATGATTCACTAACAACCATGTTATCGCTCCTGTATCCGCCATACTGATAAGCCCACCAAAGAATATTTGCTCTCCGGCCCAAGAGATGAGTTGAATGGCGAAAGACACTAACGTTGTACCAACCTATGAACATTTCATCCCAGTAGTCGAGCAGTCTATCTATGAAGCACTGATATCCAGCCATCACCATACCAATATATGAACGCAAATCTTCATCACCTTTTGTAGGAGCGTTTTTTCGAGGTGAGAACTGTTGGGCTGTTTTCTCACCCTCAGAGTTCTGGCCGAAGACAATGAAGTATGTCTCATAGCGATGAACTATATCATCTCTCCGATCTCTTAACTGAGGAAACCATGTCTCGCACCCTAAGATTATTGTATTGAGATTATTAAGCAATTCCCCTTTGCGCGCTTTCTCCAATATGCCGTTAAAGCTATCGGGAAGCTCATGGCCTTTATTATTGTATTTGTAGAAATACCCTATAATTCCCGCCGTACTGTCCAAAAGCATTCTTGAAAAAAAATATATTGCATCAAGAAAACATATAGCTTCGGAATATGCACCAAAATCGCAATCTTCCTTCTTGCCATTTAACGATCTCTCAAAACGTGTTAGGCGTTCGTCAAAAAGCTCAAGCATAAGACACAAATTTAGCTCGTGACGCATTAGAGATTGCACCGGTTGTGGGACTCTCAATCCCGAATTGGGCTTTCCCTCCGCACGAGCTTTAACATCCATGATCTGAAGCCACTCACCCAAATAGCTCTGTAGGCAATTCTTATGTTCTATTCTCATATTTGTGCCCATCAATGATTATACAATTTACATAAGCGGGGTCCAATTCGCCGATTTATTAGGTAGTATCATCGTGTTACACGGTCCTCACACTCAAGAACCGAACGTATCCTTCAGTTCGGTGATAAATGGAAGAAACCGGATTACTGCTTCCCAATTATCTGACTGATACTTGCCTGTGGTGCGAATCTTCGGATTTTTGAATCGTTCTAATTTTGTCTCGAAATAGCCGTTCGTACCATTATCCAAGGGATGTTTTGTTTCCCAATCGAAAAGTATCTCGTATTGCATTGCGTGAATGAGCTTATTGCATGCCTCCCGAAACGTCAGATCTTTTGTCTCGTTGTTTTGAGTGAGTGTCCCAACTATTAAATTTGCTGTGCCAACGTCTTCAACATCGAGGTTTACTCTCGCGATGGCGGCTAATTCAAGCACTGATTTTATGAAAAAAGCATCGAACTTATTACAGAAGTCAATGAATGGACACCAGTACTCCTGCCATGGGTGTGACAACTCAGAAAAATCGTACCGGGCTAGAACGAGTGATGTAACTTTCCAACATTGATCGGCAATACTTTCTTCTAGCGCATGCAAAGAGAGTGGTTTCATATAGGTTGCCTCCTAACAATGATTATATATTCTGTATAAACCGGGTCGAAGCAAACGGCAAAGCTGACGGGCAAAGGTGCGAATCTCTTCCGGCCCTAAAGAAGCAGTATATCGTTAAACTGTAAATAAAAGCAAGTTTTTAAGAGTCCGCATCCCAAATCGACAATCGACAATCGGAAATTAAAAATTACGCTCTTGCGGATTGAGTGATTTGTCCTGCTAACTGGTCGAGGGTGGCATGCATCTTGGGGTCTTGTTTGCGGAGGTCTTCGATTTTGGCATAGGCGTGCATAACGGTTGTATGGTCCCTGCCGCCGAGGTGGCCGCCGATTTCCTCCAAGCTGTGCTTTGTGAGCTGCCTTGCAAGATACATACAAATCTGTCGCGGTTCGGCGATGCTCTGGCTGCGCTTTTGGCTCTGAAGGTCGGCTAAGCGGACGTTAAAATGGCGTGAGACGGTATCGATAATATCGCTGATTCTTATGTGTCTTGTGCCGAGGTCAACCTGACCATCCAGTGCGGTTTGCGCCATATCGAGGGTGATTTTTTCGCCCGTCGTCATTGATACCGCGTATATCGTCGTCAATGCGCCTTCAAGCTCCCTGATATTGGCGTGCACTTTTTGGGCAATGTAGCCGGCGACCTCTTCGCTGACGTCAAGGCCGCGAAGATGCGCCTTTTTCTGCACGATGGCAATTCGCGTCTCGTAACTCGGCGGGTCGATTCGGGTAACCAAACCCCAGTTGAACCTGCTGATGAGTCGCTCTTCGAGAGAGGGTATTTCGCCGGGCGGGCTGTCAGCGCTGAGGATGATTTGTTTGCCGTTGCTGTAGAGGGCGTTGAAGGTGTGGAAAAATTCCTCCTGGCTCTGCTCGCGTTCCCGCAAAAACTGCACGTCGTCGATAATAAGGGTATCAACGGTGCGAAAGCGGTTCTGGAAGCCGGGCAAATCGCCCTTTTCGATTGCCTGGATGAAACGATTGACGAACTCTTCGCAACTTAACAATTGAATGACCGCCGAGGCGGATTTTCGCTTGACCTCGTGGCAGACGGCCTGAAGCAGATGGGTTTTGCCTAAGCCGGAATTCCCATAGATAAACAATGGATTATAAGTATCGCCCGGCGACTGGCTTACTGCTATGCAGCTTGCGTGGGCGAGCCGGTTGCAAGGACCGACGACGAAATTCTCAAAGGTATAATCCGGGTGAAGGGCGGGCCTGTCTTTTTGCTCTTGTTCGGAGGGTTGCTGTTTGACCTGGCCATTTGTGGAAAACTGCACGCTGACAAGATGGCCCGTTATCTGCTGCGCGGCGCGGTAAAGGCGCTTCTGCATTTACTCTGCAAAAACTGGGCACACGCCTCATCCGGGCAGCCAACCTCGAGCGACCCGCCCGTCAACCGCACGAGATGAAGATTGTCAAACCACTTACGGGTGTTGACAGGATCCAGAGTCCTTGCTCGGTCGAGTATTTCAGCGAAGATATTTTCAACTTCACCGCCGGCCAAGACGCACTCCTTTATAAATCCGCCAATGGCGGAAAAAACGATGCCACTATAAACAAAGGTTACCCGTTGCAAATAACGTCCATGTTATTGAAACAGCGGCTTCGACAAGCTCACCGCAAGCCGAAAACCTTTTATCACCCTCTGCAATTGTATGATGACCATCCGTGAGTAAATCAGGAAAGAGTGTAACAGCCGAAAGTGATTTTGTCAAAAAAAATCTGGCACGACGAGCAAAAATAGTCGTCAATCCCGCAGACGGATTTTCGATTTTACCAGTTTCACGGAAACGCCAAAATGTTACACTACCCTTTTGGGAACGGCGCTGGGGCGCAATTTTGAACCGGATTACGTATTTCAAGAATTGGATGGAGTGAAAAATTATGTCTAAGCCAGCATTGCCTGTTATAGTCCTGTTGGTAATAACTTTGCTAACGTCTGCCTGTGTGGCGGCAGTAGAACCAAACGCATTTACAATGAACAAACTCATTGGTCGGGGCATCAATATCGGCGGCGCGCTTGATACTCCCAAAACAGAAGGCGAATGGGGCGTTACTCTCCAGGACGAATATTTCCAGATTATTAAAGACGCCGGGTTTAATTCGATTCGGCTGCCTGTCCGCTGGAACGCCCACGCCGAGGATAAACCGCCTTACACAATAGACCCGAACTTTTTCAAAAGAATCGACTGGGCAATCAACAACTGCCTGTCGCGAAATATCCCCGTTGTGCTTACCACTCATCACTACGATGAGCTTTACAGCGACCCCGACGGACAAAAAGACAAGTTCGTGGCCATGTGGAAGCAAATCGCGGAGCGATACAAGGATTATCCCGATATCCTTATCTTCGACCCTCTTATGGAGGCAACCGGAAACCTCGACGCCGATAAATGGAATTCACTCCTGAAGGAGACGATTGCTACTGTTCGCAAGTCCAATCCAAAAAGGACGATTGTCATCTGTGCCGCCGGGCTTTCCTGCATTGAGAACCTTTCCCTCCTTGAACTGCCCAAGAACGACCGCAACATAATTGTCAGCATTTTTTATTACTCGCCGCAGGAATTCACCCAACAGGGTGCAAGTTGGCTGCCAGAGGCCAAGGCCTGGCTGGGCACAAAATGGGTCGGGTCGGAAGATGAGAAACAACGAATAGCAAAGGATTTCGATATCGTTGCCGAGTGGTCAAAAAAGAACAACCGGCCTATTTACTTAAATGAGTTCGGCACTTATGAAAAAGCGGATATGGATTCCCGCGTCCGCTGGACCAAGCGCGTAGCTGATGCGGCGACAGCACGCGGATTCAGTATATCATACTGGGAATTCTGCTCGGTTTTCGGAATGTATGACCTGCAAACCAAATCCTGGCGCAAGGAACTGCTCGAAGCGTTGATTCCGCCGAAAAAGTAGGGTAAACTATGTGTCCTGTTTTTATTATTGGAGTGAAAAATTATGTTGAAGACAGTGGCAACAATCGTGTTTATTACAATGGCATTTACTGTAACATTTGGACTTAATCCTGTTATGGCTGCTGAACCGAACACGCAACAGGCAAAAATGGACCCCTTCAAAATGAACCAACTTTTAGGCAGGGGCGTCAATATGGGTAACGCCCTTGATGCGCCGGAGGAAGGCGCGTGGGGGTTCACTCTCGAAGAGAAATATTTTCAGGCGGCCAAAGACGCCGGCTTCAATTCTGTGCGCATACCGGTCCGCTGGTCGGCCCATGCACTGGCCGAACCGCCTTACACCATCGACCCCAACTTTTTGAAAAGGGTGGACTGGGCGGTTAACTGCGCGCTATCTCGCAATATGCCTGTAATGCTCAACGTTCATCATTACCTCGAACTTCTCAGCGACCCGGCCGGTCACAGGGAAAGGTTCCTGGCGATATGGCAGCAGATTGCAGAGCACTACAAGGGCTATCCCAATACGCTTATCCTCGAGCCGCTCAATGAACCGCAGGGTAAACTCGGTGTCAGCGAATGGAACTCACTGCTTAAACAGGCCATTGCCGTCATTCGCAAGTCCAATCCCGACAGGATACTTGCCATAGGTCCCGCCTGGTCCAATACCATTGGAAACCTCAATTCTCTCCAAATACCCAAAGATGACCGCAACATTATCGTCTCGATTCATTGTTACGACCCGCTTGAATTCACTCATCAGGGCGCCTTCTGGATAACCGACAGGGACTCCAATGCCTGGTTGGGTACAAAATGGACAGGGGCCGACAACGAAAAGAAGGCCATAGTAAGCCAATTCGATAAGGCCGTCGCCTGGGCAAAGCAGAATAACCGCCCGATTAACCTCGGCGAGTTCGGCTCTTACAACAAAGCCGATATGGACTCGCGGGCACGTTACACTAAATTTTTCGCCGACGCCGCAATCGAACGGGGATTCAGCTTTGATTATTGGCAGTTCGACTCCGATTTCGCGGTTTACGACACCAAGACCAATACATGGATAAAACCGCTGCTGGAAGCGTTGATTTTGCCGAAACAATAACGCTGATTTGTCAGGACATTTATTGGCATTATTGGAGTAACAGATTATGTCGAAACGAGTATTTTTTGCCGTATGTTTAATGGTAATAGTTGTGTTTGAGTCCGCCTGCAATGCCTACCAGGAGCCGAACTCTTTTGGAATCAACAAATACATCTATCGCGGAATCAACTTCGGCAATGCCCTCGAGGCGCCGAAAGAAGGCGACTGGGGCCCCCCCATCAAAGTGGAATATTTTAACATCGCAAGAGAAGCTTGGTTTACTTCATTCCGCTTCCCCGTCTGCTGGTCCGCCCACGCACTGAAGGAAAAACCCTACACCATAGACCCTAATTTCTTCACAAGAATGGACTGGGTCATCTCCCAGGCAATGCAGCGGGAAGTAATTGTGATAGTCACTATGCATCACTATAACGAGCTTTATAAAGACCCGGCGGGCCAAAAAGAAAGGTTCCTCGCAATATGGAAACAGATTGCGGAGCACTACAAGGATTACCACCTTTCTGTCCTCTTTGAACCTCTCAATGAACCGCACGATAATCTGAATGCCGACAAGTGGAATAAACTCCTCAAAGACGTTCTTGCTGTTATCCGCAAGTCAAACCCGAAAAGGACGGTTATTTTCGGCCCGGCCAACTACAACGATATCCGCATGCTCAACACCCTGGAGCTGCCCAAAAACGACCCCAACATAATCGTTACCGCACACTATTATCTGCCATACGAATTTACTCATCAGGGGGCTCACTGGGCGGCCGACTCAAACGCATGGTTAGGAACAAAATGGACAGGGACGGATTCGGAAAAGCAAATGATAACAAAGGACTTTGACGATGCCGCGGCCTGGGCGAAAAAGAACAACCGCCCGATTTTCATAGGCGAGTTCGGCGCAAACAGCAAGGCAGATATGGACTCCCGCGTTCTATGGACCAAATTCGTCGCCGATACCGCGATTGAGCGGGGCTTTAGTTTCGCATACTGGGACTTTTGCAGTGAATACTTCGGCGTGTATGACCTTAGCACCAGGTCGTTCCGCAAGCCGTTACTGGAAGCGTTGATACCGCCCCAAAAACGATAAATGTCAATCGGCATTTTTGCTTACTTTTCGTCTTGACGAATGAGTGACAGAACGTTAACCTAACGGATGAAAGCTGTTCTTTTTAGAATGCTGCTGTGAGGCAGGAAAGCGAGATACTACTTTTTGATTCAGGAAAGGGGTTACTAAAATGAAAGGAAACGCACAATTACTTAAGGCACTCAACGGCTTGCTCGCCGATGAGCTGGGCGCAATCAACCAGTACATGGTTCACGCGGAAATGGTCGAAAACTGGGGCTATGAAAAGCTTGGGAAAATGATACAGGGACGGGCGGTTACGGAGATGAAGCACGCCGAGAAGCTCATCGGACGTATCCTATTCCTCGAAGGCACGCCAATAGTCAGTAAGCTCAGCGACATTCATATCGGTGCCGACGTCCCCAAGCAGTTCGAAAATGACCATGCCGCGGAAATTGGCGCGGTCAAATCTTACAACGCGGCCATCAAGCTTGCGGCAGATGTCAACGATAACGCCACTAAAGAACTTCTTGATTCAATTTTGAAGGACGAGGACGCCCACGTCGATGAAATCGAGGCACAGCAGGACCAGATTAAGCAGATGGGTCTGCCTCAGTATCTGTCCAACCAGACAAGCTGATACGATTTGCTTCTGCGTCCCAGGTCCGGCGTATTTTAATTGCGGGTCATTTCCGCTTTATCCTCCATTGCGCTGCCGTCGGGCATCGTATATTTTTCGGTGGATATAAACTTGTCGTCGCTTATTTTTTCGGTGACACGCGTGCTCGAACCCTGCCCCTGACCCGGCCAGACCCAGCTAATAATTTCTTTATTGCCTTGCCGTTTGCCTGTTCCTTTGGCGACACAACGCAAACTGTCAAAAAGGTAGCCGGTAATCTCCCCTGTTTTAGGGTCTATGGTGTAAACTTCCATGCTCTCGAAGGTTGAATTGCGTATCTTTTCAATGTCCGAATCGGACAGGTGCTGCCCTTTAAGTTGCTTTACATATTCGTCGGATAAACTGACTATCTGGGACTGACCTTTACGGACAAGAAACTGACCATTCAAGACCAATTCGATATTCAGCCGACATTTGCCTTTTGCCCAGTCCTTGTGCTCGCCGAAGTCCGATTTAGCTGTGCCCTGCCAGTTGCCGACAAGCCATCTGCTCCAGTCATCATCAAGGGCTTTCGGCGGCTCAAGGGAAGGTATATTCTCCTTGCCCGATTCTTTCGCCCGATTCGTTGCACACGAGGTTATAACCAGCATTATAACAGCAAGCGCTATCAACCTTTTCATTTAAGACCTCCTGTTTTTTGCCAATTCCACTAATCCTGTGGCCCGGCATGGGCAATATAATCTTTCAATCTTCAGCGGACAAGTGTGATTTGCTATTGTTACCGGCCGGTGTATAATAGCTGACGATGGAAACGCTGAAATCGTTATATGAGTATTTCCCGACGGCCGTTTATACGGGCAAGTGCCTGGTATTTATAAGTGAGGACTGGCGGGTCGAGCTGACCGAGCACAAAGACAGCGATTACACCAGGGCCAGCTCACAGCCGTCGGTCATTCGCGTGCGCGTCTTCAAAAAAGCCCTCAACGGCGAATTTGTGCCGGGGCATTTCGAGGATTTCCAGTTGCCGTCGCTTAATGAATTAGCCGAACAGATTGAAAAATACGTCCAGCTTGCCATCGGCGCAAATCTCCGCGAACGAACGGACATGTCCTGAGTGCCGCGATATATGGAGCAATTGAAAATACAACAATCGGCTAACGCGGTCATCTTCTCAGTCAAAGTCGTTCCCCGTTCGAGCAAAACCGCAGCAGCAGGCATATTAGGGGGTATGCTTAAAGTTAAACTCGCGGCAGCACCGGAAAAAGGTAAAGCCAACGAATCGCTTGTGGAATTTTTAGCCGATGTGCTTGGTGTCAAAAAAAATACGATAACAATAACCTCCGGCCATACCTCACCTGTCAAAACAATCCAAATCACAGGCAGTTCGACGGGACACCTGTTAGATAAACTAAACTGCTTTTGTAAATGAACACCCCAACCAAGCCATTTGTTGTTGATGAGACATCGCTAAGGTTTATACTCAGGTTAGCGGGGCCGATTGTCATTACCACAATTTCTTTTACGCTTCTGCAATTCGTTGACCGGATAATGGTCTCGCCGGCCAATTTTTGTTAAGCAGGACATTTATGCGGTTGTGGGCAGCCGAAGATAAATTATAATGGTGATTTATGAAAATGCTTTTGCTTTCAATAATTGGTTTGACTGTTGTTCTGGTCGTTACGCCCTGCCTTGCAGATGAGCCATTGGCAAACGCGAATCTCGACGGGCTGTACGCCAAATCAATCGAGGAGGTGTTACGGCTGCCGCCTGAGCAGATTGACCTGGGGACAGCGGCTTTGATTGTCTCCGAGGCGTGGAGCGATATGGTGGCGGGCAGGCGTTACCAGCAGCAGCTTGACGATATCGCGACGGAAATCCGCAGCCGGCTCAAAGCAAAAAACGCACCGATGGGCATTGCGGCAATCCCCATTATCAACGATTACCTGTTCAATGAATTGAATTTCAAAACAATCAGTAAAGCCACCGACCCATACGACCTGTTTCTGCACTCGGTTATGGACAGGCGCCAGGGTTATTGCCTGAGCTTGTCCGTTCTATACCTGGCTATCGGTGAACGGCTTGGTTTGCCTCTCTACGGCGTAGTTGTGCCGGGGCATTTCTTCGTAAGATACGACGACGGCAAAATACGATTCAATATCGAGGCCACACACCAGGGCAACAGCGCCCCCGACAGCTACTATCTTGAGCAGTTCAATGTCCCCAAAACCAACACTATTTATATGACCAACCTGAATAAGCGCCAGGCGCTGGGCTGTTTCTTCAATAACCTCGGCAACGTTTACAAAGATATCAACAACGTCAACCAGGCGATGGCCTCAATGCAGTGGGCCGTTTATATCAACCCGTCGCTGGCGGAATCACGAATGAATCTCGGCAATATCTACCTACTGAAGAACCGCGTGGATGACGCGATAACTGAGTATCAGGCCGCGACAAGAATCAGCCCCGACGATGCAGAATCCCACTACAACCTCGGCAACGCATATCAAAGACGCGAATGGTTTAATGACGCGATAAACGAATACACCGCCGCAATACGGTTTGATTCCAATGTCGCCGAGGCATACCTTGGGATGGGCACCTGCTACAATAAACTCAACCAGCCGGAAAACGAAATCGACGCGTATCTCAAGGCGCTGGCGGTTAATCCGAATATGTACGAGGCGATGGCGAATCTCGGCAATGTTTATTTCAACAAAGGCGATTTCGACGCCGCCATTGAGCAATACAGCAGGGCCGCCCGCGTAAAACCGGATAACGCCGAAATTCATTACCAGCTTGGCGTCGCATATTTCCAGAAAGGCGACTACGCGAATGCCATCAAAAGCCATCTGAAAACCGTGGCGCTTGCGCCGAAAATGGCTGACGCTCATTACGCACTGGGGCTTGCCTATTACAAAACAGCGGATTACGACCTGGCCCTGAAGCACATAAAAATCGCTGAACGGTTGGGCAAAGCAATCGACCCCGACATGTTAAAAGTCCTCGAAAGCAAAAAGTAACACAGCCAACGGCCTCCGTTGAGCCATAATCAAAAGACCTTTCCTGTTCTATCCTCAAAGCCATTGACAAACTTCGGTAAAAACAGCAAACTTTACCCACGGCATTTCAACGTCGCAACAAACGGCGGGTGATTTAATATCAAGCGAATCAATTAAAAGGAGATGGCTATGAAATGGTTACAGGAATTCAAGACGTTCGCAGTCAGGGGTAACGTGGTAGATATGGCGGTTGGTATCGTGATAGGCGCGGCATTCGGGAAAATCGTGTCATCTTTCGTGGCCGATGTGATAATGCCGCCGATAGGGCTGGTTATAGGCGGAATCGACTTCAGCAAGCGGGTCATAACGCTGAAGGAGGCAACGGAGAAAACCGCCGCGGTAACGCTCAATTACGGCAATTTTATCCAGACAGTCGTTGATTTCGTTATCATCGCCTTCGCGATTTTTATGGTTGTCAAGGCGATCAACACCCTGAAAAGAAATGAAGCAGCAAAGCCATCGGAGCCAGCTCTCCCGTCGGTTGAGGTTATACTGCTGACCGATATCCGCGACATTCTGCGTAAGAGCCAATGAGAATCCGACAGGCCGTTTTTTTGCTTGCGTTATTGGCCGGAGCGGGTAGATTTTACGCCAATAGTTCGGCGCAGGGATTGATTCATCGGCAGTTATTGTTACGCACAGAACCAAATTATGTTGCCTTCCCGATGATTTTGGGAAAGGATAAGCTCGAACATGTTTCTTGAGGGTACCAAATGAAACTTCAAATCAAAAAGATGAGCATTTATTACCTGGTCATATTGGTAATCCTGCTCGTAAGCGTTATCCCCGTGATGGCACAGGATGTAAACGCCGCTCAAACCATCGCCGATGCCGCCAAGGCCGGGCCGCAAAATGTAGCCGAAATAATAAAAAATTTCCTGATTACAAAAGGGACCGCTTTCGCTGTTGACCTTCTGGCAGCGATTCTTATCTTCGCAATCGGCCGCTGGCTGGCAAAGTGGATTTCTACGCTTGTCGGCAAGGCAATGACCAAGGCACATGTTGAGCAAATCCTTGTTACCTTCGTGCAGCATTTGTGCTACTTCGGCCTGCTTGCGTTCGTGATTATCGCGGCACTTGACCAGATTGGCATAAAGCTAACGGCGGCAATCGCTGTGCTCGGCGCCGCGGCATTGGCGGTCGCGTTCGCCCTGCAGGGTTCGCTGTCTAATTTTGCCGCCGGCATACTTATGGTGATTTTCAAGCCCTTCAAAATCGGGGATTATGTGACAGTGGCAGGAATCCAGGGAACAGTTCGGGAAATTCAGATTCTCAATACGGTGCTCGACTCCCTCGACAACGTCCGCATCATAATTCCCAACGCCCAGATAACCGGAAGCACTATCAGCAATTATACCACCAACGCTACAAGAAGAATCGATTTGACGGTTGGCGTATCGTATGGCGACGACATCAAAAAAGCCAAACAGGTCATCGAAGGCGTCCTCACCGCTGACGCAAGAATACTCAAAACCCCGGCCCCAACGGTTGCTGTCTCGGAACTTGCCGACAGCTCCGTAAAGTTTGTTGTTCGCCCGTGGGTAAAATCAGCGGATTACTGGGATGTTTACTTCGACACTACCGCCAAACTTAAAACCACCCTGGAAAACAACGGCATAACAATACCATTCCCGCAACGGGAAATTTCGATAAAAAATGCGGGCAAGATAAATATCGGTGGATGACGATAAATATGAATAAGGTGTAATTGAATGCCGATGGGTACGTCCGGAAAATCAGCGAACTTGAAAGGATGCTTATAGATGGCAAATAAGGAACTGATAATTTTCCTGACGCTGTTTATTTGCTCAGCCGGCCTGGCTGAAGGTAACAACCAAATCTCACAGAAGGACCCTAACTCAATGCTTTTGGTAGGCCCCGGCACGCTGATTACCATCAAGCCATACAAGGGAATGAATCCGACTATATATCCAATACCCGTTATCACGGCTGTCAGCGCACCATTTTATTTCGCTATCGATACCGCGGGCTGCCGACTGTTCTCCGACTCCAATATGACGTTTGACGTTATAGGCAAACTGCGGCTCGATGGTTACAACGGCGAGGATAGTGAAAAATTAGATGGTATGCACAACCGGAATATGACCGTTGACGTCGGCGGCGAATTTGGAATCTCCGGCGACTGGGGCAACCTGCATACAAGAATCCTTACCGATGCCCTAGGCCAGCACGACGGCCAGGAGTTTCGGGTAACATACGCCAAACCATTCAAATTTGAAAAATCAAATATATCGCCGTCCGTCGGCTTTGCCCTGCTCAGCAGTAATCTCGCCGATTATTACTACGGCGTCCGCAATGACGAGGCACGGCCGGGCAGACCCGCATACAACCCGGGCGCATCCGTCAACTGGTTTGTCGGACTTGACGCAAACTACCAACTCAATGACAACTGGACTCTGCTTACAAGCATAACTTATTACTGGTTAGACAGTAACATTCGCAACAGCCCGATAGTCGATAAGGATTACACAATATCTATCCTTGCCGGCATAATGTACAGGTTCTAAAATACTATGATAACGATGTGGATAAAATTTATGATACCTAAACTCGGCAACCAATTTAAACCTTTTGGAGGGCAACAAAATGAAATCGGCAAAAAAAACGCTACCTATGTAGTTGTGTCGATTGCGGTAATCCTGCTTGTCCTGATTGTCAGCATCTATTTGTTCGGTGCAGGAATGATTAAAGCCGAAGTCGAAAAAGTGGCCAGCAGCACCCTCGGCGTCCAGGTTACAGTTAAGGACATCAGCTTGTCGATTATGCGCGGGCAGGTCAAGATTAAAGGCCTTGTGGTCAAAAATCCGCCCGGTTACGCCAATGAGACGCTGCTGGAGCTTGGCGATGGAGTGATAAATCTCGATATCGGCTCACTAATGCGCGACACAATAAAAATACAACTGATTAAGCTCAACGATACGAAGCTAACGATTGAGCAAAAAGGACTGACGAACAACCTCAACGAAATATTGGACAAGATGCCCAAAGAAGAAAAATCGGCAACGCCAAAAACCGAAAAACCGGGCAAAAACCTGACCGTTAACAAGCTGGAAGTAACTAACACCAACGTCAGGGTAAAACTGCTGCCTATCCCCGGAAAAAGCGATACCGTCAGCTTGAAGCTTGACCCGATAGTAATGGAAAATCTCGGCACGGACAAAAAACTCAGCGTAGCCACGCTTGTGTCGAAGGTTATGGGCGCACTGGCTGCCGGCGTCGCCAAGCAGGGTGCGGGGGTATTGCCCGATGATATGGTTAAAAGCATCGGCTCGACGCTCGGCAAAACCGCCGAATTCGGCAAAGGCGCCGTGAAAACTACTACCGAAGCGGGCAAGAACGTCGTCGAAGGCGTCAAAGGAATATTCGGCGGCAAAAAATAACTGTGCCCTGAGACCAGTTGGTTAGGCAGACATAAACCGGCAGATTACAGGTTTTTCAAAAGCATATTTGCCGGCGATTTTTCGATGGTCGCATCGAGTTGCCGCAGACAATCGGAAAGCTTGTCCATTTCAGCGGACCGAAGCACCGGTATGCTGGAAGTGCCCCGCTGCTCAAGCCGGTCGATGACAAATTTCACGGTAATTTTATCAGCGTCGGTGGCGGGCTGATACGCAAGCTCTTTGTCTTCTCCTTTTTTGACCTCCGACAAAATACCGGATTCCGACAGGTCATACAAAAGCTGCCTGACCAGCCGGACAGGAATTTCCAGCTCATGCGAGAGCCCGGAAGCGTTACTGGGTTTTTCGCCGGCGCAAAATCTGTGCACAAGCCGTTGAGTAATAAGAATAGAAAGCAGTGTCTTGAACGAATGGCTCGCCGAAAGGCAATCCGGCTCAAACTCGTATATCTCGACGTTCTGATGCGCAAACGAGACCTCCGCGCCGAACAAAATAATAAGCCAGCTTATCTGAAGCCAGAGCAAAAACAGAGGCATCGCGGCGAAACTGCCGTATATGGCGTATCTTGTGGTAATCTGAACCTGGAAATTCACGTATGCCCACTGAATTAGCTGGAATAAAGTACCGGCGACTATTCCGGCTATCAGGCCGGAAATAAACCTTACCTTTGTGTTAGGCATAAAAATGAAAATAAACGTGAATGAAACCCAGATTGTAAAATAAGGCAGCAGTTTCATTACCAGCCAGAACGCCGGCCCCAAATCTTTCAACACGGGAAATTTTTCGGTTAAAGTTTGAATCTGGCCGCTGAGAAAAATTGTTGCCCCGCCGGCTATGGCCAGCAGAATCGGACACACAAGCATCGTTACCAGGTAATCGCTGAATTTCCTGCCAAAAGTTCTGGGCTTAACTACGCCCCATATATCATTGAAGGAACCTTCGACATTGCCCAGCAAACTGATGATAGTCCAGAACAGAAATACCACACCCACTCCGGCGATAACGCCGCCGCTTGTTTTGTCGAGGAGTGAATTTGCAAAAGCAATAACATTATTAGCAACTTCTTCCTGACCTTTCATCTTTTCGAGAATCTGCGCTGCTACGCGCTCCTGCAGACCGAATCCCTTGGCAATTCCGAACATCAAGGCAATAACCGGCACAATCGAAAGCAACGAGAAGAAAGTCAGCGCAGACGCTCTGAATTTGCACTTATTCTCATTAAAGCCGCGGACAGCAAGAGCTACTATCCGCAGAAACCTGATAACGAGGGATTTGCCGGGTGAGTGGTCCCGCAAACGCATTCGCCAGATATCCGTTCGGATGAAATTCAGGAACTTAGCAAGCATATTAACCGCCCTTTCTGCTCAAAAGATAAAATCATCTCAACAGGGCAGTATATTAAGCGTCGGGGTAATTTTCAATGATTACATCTGCTCCGCATCTATTCTCTGCCTTATAAATTCTTCTTCCCCTCGCCGTAAATTCCGCCAAAGTCCCAGAATCTCCGCGTTTTCTGCCCTAATTTTGGGTTTATTCCTATATAATCCACGATTAGTTAGCTGCCTTTTGGAGGATTGGCGGCGATGAGATATGTATGGAGAAAATTAACGGGGCGATACACACGGTGCGGGCAATGGCCCAACGGCCATCAGACCGCAAACCAGAAAGTTGTGGAACCTAAGCCGCATAACTGAGACATTGGGACATCCGCCTCGCGCTCAAAGTTGCGGCAAATGCAGCCATATCGTCTTCTAAAAAGAGCAGAGATTCATCCTGGTCGATATCGTCTGAGAGTCATTTGTGTAATCAAAAAAACATTTCCTGTCGATTGACAAACCGCATCTCAATCTGGTATTCTTTCTGCTTAGCATGACAATTTGAATCGCTCAGCACTGTGGGGTTTACCAGTAGTTACAACCCAAAGTTATAGCGGTATCCTGCGTGTGAAAATGGAAATTAAAGCATTCAAAGCGTACAGGTTTAACGAGGCGGTCGTAGGCGACGTCGGGAGTTGTATTGCGCCTCCTTATGACGTCATAGACGCCGACCTTCAGGACCGGCTCTACAAAAAAAACAAATTCAACATCGCCCGGATTACCAAAGGCAAAACAACCCCATCCGACAGCCCGGACAATAATCAATATACGCGAGCAGCCAAACTGATTAACGACTGGTTTCAGACGGGGGCACTCAAACGCGACACCAATGACAGCGTTTACGGATATGTCCAGGATTTCGAAATTGCAGGCATAAAGGCGCAACGGCTGAGTTTCATCGCGCTCGCAAAGCTCGAAGAGCTTGGCAAAAACATCAAGCCCCACGAATACACGCTTACCGGGCCCAAAGCGGACCGCCTGAACCTGCGAAGGGCAACCAAGGCCAGCTTCGGCCTTATTTTTATGCTCTACCAAGACGCCAAAAACATCGCGGACAAAACCATCAAAAAAGCAATGAAGCAAAAACCGCTTATCGATTTCGTTGATGAGCAGAACGTCCGCCATCGGCTGTTCGCCGTTACGGACAATAATGATATCGACGCAATCACAAAAATGATGAGCACGCAGACCTGCGTCATAGCCGACGGCCATCACAGATACGAAACCGCTCTCAATTATTATAAGGAAACCGGCGAGCCATCGGCTCAATATGTCCTGACCGCCTTCGTCAATACGCGGCAGAAGGGCTTGCTTATACTGGCAACACATCGGCTTATACAAAATGTCAAGACCTACGACAGCAAAAAGTTCCTCGCTGCACTGAAAAAGGACTTCGACCTGACAACATTCGCCTTCAGCGATGAAAAGGCCAAACAGCAGGCCAGGCAAAAAATGTCGGACAAAATGAAGGCCGAATTCGATGCAGACAAAAACGCCTTCGGCATATACACGGCTGACGGAGCATTTTACGTGGCCGTGCTGAAAGACAAGCATCTTATGGATGCCGTCGCGCCGGACAAAAGCGAACACTGGAAATCCTTAGACGTGGCCGTGCTCCATAAGCTCATTATCGAAAAGCATCTTGGCATCGACGAAAAAGGACTCGCCGAAGGCGCCAATATCGAATATGTAAAAGATACCGGTGAAGGAATAGACGATTCCATAAAACAGGTTGACGAAGGCGCCAAACAGGCCGCCTTATTTATGAATCCGACAAAAATGAAACAAATTGAAATGGTCACCGCAACCGGCGAAAGGATGCCTCAGAAATCGACTTTCTTTTATCCGAAGGTCTATACCGGGCTGGTGATAAATAAACACTAACGTTTTATAAGAGGAGAAGTTTATGGCTGACTGGAGAAAACCCCCAAGATTGTTCATTCCTGGACCTGTGCTGGTCAAGGAAGATGTCCTTCAGCAACTGGCTCGGCCGACGCTGGGACATCGCGGCAAAGAGTACGCACAACTGCATGGTGAAGTGATTGACATGCTCAAGAAAGTCCTTTTCACCAATCAGCATGTCTTCCTTGTTACTTCATCAGCGTCAGGAATGTGGGAGGCCTCCATCCGTAACTGCGTCGATTTCAATGAAAACGTTCTGGCCACCTGCTGCGGCGCCTTCAGCGATAAATGGGCTGATGTCGTGAAAAGCTGCGGAAGAAACTGCGACGAGCTAAAGGTCGAATGGGGTCAGGCCGTTACCGCGGAAATGATTGATAAGAAACTGGCGTCCGGCAAATACGCCGCCGTCACGCTGGTCTATAACGAGACAAGCACCGGGCTTACAAACCCGCTCTATGAAGTCAGCGAAATGATGAAGAAGAAATATCCCGATGTGCTGGTCCTTGTTGACGCCGTAAGCGGACTGGTAGGTCTGCCGACGCACTTCGACCAGCTCGGCTGGGACGTCGTATTTGCGTCCGTCCAGAAGGCGTTTGCTCTCCCGCCCGGCTTCACTGTCGCGGCTATCAGCAATCGCGCTATGGAAAAATGCAAAAAGGTCCCGCAGAGGGGTTACTACTTCGACTTCGCGCCATTTGTCAAATCCAATGAGAAAAATCAGACGCCGACTACCCCGAGCATACCGCATATCTTCGGGCTGCATTATCAATGCACCAAGCTGCTGAAAGAAGGTATGGAAAACGTCTGGAAACGCCACAAGGAAATGGGCGATTACACAAGGACCTGGGCAAAGCAGAAGTTCGGGCTGTTCTGCGAAGAGAAATACGCCTCCAACACGCTGACAACCGTCAAGAACACAAGGGGCGTCGTCGTCGCCGACATCATCAAAGCGGTTCAGGAAAAGCACCAGACCGCCTTCGGCAACGGCTACAACAAGCTCAAAGAGGTAACCTTCAGAATCGCTCACATGGGCGATATCACTCTGAAAGATATCAAGGAACTGACCGGCTGGATTGACGCAGAACTGAAATAGTGAAAGCACGGCCAAGATGGCCGTGCTACAATGATTCATTATAAAGACCCCCGATTCATCGGGGGTCTTTTTTTGTTCACGCCTACTAATTCACGAGCCGAGGTGGTAGCTGAATTCCAGAATCTTCGGCTTGACCAGCTTGCGGTAGTCGTCCATCTTCATCAGGATTGCCTTGTCGTGCACACCCGCCTGGAACATTATATGGTCGTCGCCTTCAAGCGCCTTATCCATAATCGTGGGGATGTCATACAAATTTCCGAAAGGCGGTTCGGCGCCAAGCTCGCAATTGCCGAAGAGACGTCCAATCTCTTCTTCTTCGGCAAGCTCCACCGATTTGGCCCCAAGCTGCTTTTTCAGCGCCCCCAAATCCACTTTACAGCAGGCCGCGAGCACACACATTACGTATTTGCCGTCAACCTTGACCACAACCGGTTTGACAACAAACCTGCCCGGCTCATGCTCAACAGCCGCCATTTGCTGTGCGCTGAACGTCGGCTTGTGCTCCCTTGATTCGTATTTTACCCCCGATTTCTTTAGATACTCCAGCACCAGCATATCTGACCTCCCAAAAATCTTCTTTTATTTAACACTATCGCCTTATTACTGCTTCTAACCTCGTCCCGGCATCCTGTCAACCCCCTTTCCAAAAAAGCTTTAGACCAGCCGAACACAAGGTCGATAAAATCGTATTAAAGCCATGTAACCCCGGTGGTATAAAGAGGTTTTGGGCGTGTATTTCTAAACATCGATTATTTGGAGACCAGGAAAATGACTACTATAGTAAAACCGTCTAAACACAAAACACTATCTCGTATCAGCTTCGTTCTCATCGTTTTTTCGCTAATTTCGCCATTATCAGCCCTTGCTGAGGATTCAAAAAGTATCGATACTCTTCGCCAGCTTGGTAAGGCGTTTGCCTCAATCGCGGAAAAGGATTCGCCAGCCGTAGTAAGTATCAAAGCAAACCAGGCCATAACCCAGACATATTCCGGGCCCTTTGGCGATTCGCCTTTTGACGATGAATTCTTCCAGCAATTTTTTGGCAGGCAGTTCCGCCGGCAACAACCACAACAACAGCAACGACAACCACAGCAAAGAAAAATCATCAGGCCCGTTCAGGGCTCCGGCTTTATCGTCTCAAAGGACGGCTACATCCTCACAAATAATCACGTCGTCGAAGACGCCGAGAAAATCACGGTAACATTGCTCGACGGCCGGGAATTGCAGGCGAAACTCGTCGGCACAGACCCGTCCACCGAAGTAGCGGTCATCAAAATTGACGCCAACGACCTGCACACCCTTGAAATGGCCGACTCCGACACAATTGAAGTTGGCGAGTGGGTAATCGCCATAGGCAATCCCTTCGGGCTTAGCCACACAGTTACAGTCGGCATCGTCAGCGCAAAAGGCAGAAGCGGCCTGGGGCTTTCAACATACGAGGACTTTATACAAACCGACGCGGCAATCAACCCCGGCAACTCAGGCGGCCCGCTGATTGACCTCGACGGAAAAGTCGTCGGCATCAACACCGCCATAGTCGGGGCAAACATTAACATAGGCATTGGTCTGGCTATCCCGATAAATATGGCAAAGTCCGTTTACGACCAGCTTGTCCAAAAAGGAAAAGTCGTTCGTGGATTCCTTGGCGTTACCATCCAGGACATCACGCCCGACCTGGCGGAATCGTTCAAACTAAAGGACACCAAGGGCGTCATTGTTCCCGATGTTTCACCTGATTCCGCGGCAGCCAGGGCGGGTCTCAAAGCCGGAGACATCATCACTGCGTTTGACGGCCAGCCGGTCGAAAAAGCAGCGGAATTCCAAAGACGCGTAGCAATGAAAAAACCGGGCAGCGAAGTTGAAATCACCATCCTGCGGGATGGCAAAAAGCAGACGCTTACCGCCAAACTCGAAGAAAGACCATCCGATGAGCAAATTGCCGCAAATACTACAAAAGAGCAGGCATCAGAAAAACTCGGTATCACCGTCCAGAATCTCACCGACGATTTAGCCAAACAGTTTGGGTTCGTTGGACAAAAAGGAGTCCTCGTTACCGACGTGGAATCCGACTCTCCGGCAGCAATGGCGGGTATTCAGCCCGGAAGCTTAATCCAGGAAGTGAACCGTAAGCCGGTTGAAAACGTCAGGGAATTCAAAGAAGCGGTAGAAGCGGCTGCTAAAGAAGGAAAAGTAATGCTCCGTGTCAGATACGAAAAAAGCAGTATATTCGTCGTCCTGACAATTCCGAAAGATTAATTACGCCACAAGTGTATATTTGCTAACCTGATTACAAAAGCCCCCTCTCCACGGGGCTTTTTCATTTCTGCCGCTTTTCGGCAGAGGCATCCTATTAACTGCACTGCTGAATAAACGTGGATTATTTGTCGCCCAGCGCCTCGATATCAGCCAGGTCTTTGTTCCTGCCGAGCGCCTTTTTATTGGCGATTAAATCTTCCTTGCTTATGAAGGAAACGACTGTCGTGCCGTAACTGCCACGAATTTTGCCTGCTTGTGCCTTCTCCCATGATACGCCGGTAAGTGAAGTCATAATATCAACACGCACAGGAGACACCCCAAGCTGCACAACATTATCCGGCGACGTAAAGTCCGACTCCGAAAAATTCAGTGAGCCGAAACCGAATTCGTCGAGCACCGATAAAATACGCTTCGCATTCGCATCCTCCGGCTTAACAAAAAGGTCGATATCACCGGTAAAGCGGGGAGCACCGTGAAATGCCAACGCGTATCCGCCCACGACAAGATACTCAACTTTGTGAGAGTTTAACAACTCTAACAACTCTTTGAAGTCCTTGTGAATCTCCATATACCTGCCGTCTTAATATCTCCACAGCCGAAAGACGTTCTTCAGGCGTCCTGCTAAGCCAATACTCCAAGTTCTTCCTGATTTCAGAATCTTTGTCCAAGCGATGTTTTTGCACGGTTTTACGAATCATAAAATCAATTATACCTTCAAAGCCGTTGGATAGAAAATGAAAAAACAGTTGCTATCTGGTCTTGCTTTTCAAACCCGGAATTGATATAATTTTTCAAACTTAAGCATGTTCCAAAAGAGGGCCAATAGCGACAAATGAAGGTATTGCTGAACGCCAAACAAATCGTCAGTATCCTCAACAAGCTGACAAGCCAAATTGTCGCTGATATTCCCGAGGGCGTTGAAATAGCCGTAATAGGAATTCGCAGCAGAGGCGAAATCGTCGCGCAACGATTAGCAAAACGGCTCTCCGAAAAAATCGGCAGCGACATACCTTGCGGGACGCTCGATATCACTCTCTACCGCGACGACCTAAATTCGCCAAAAAGCGGCTCGCAACCGCGGGTCCGCACCACGGAAATTCGCTTCGATATCGACGACAAAATCATAATCCTGGTCGATGACGTTCTGCATACGGGCAGGTCAGCCAGGGCGGCGATGGACGCGCTGATTGACCTGGGCAGACCAAAGGCAATTCGTCTGGCGGTGCTCGTTGACAGGGCCGGGAGAGAATTTCCCGTCCAGGCCGACTACGCCGGCTACAAGACGGACGCAAAACCGGGAAAATTGGTCCAGGTGCTTTTGAAAGAATCGGACAACAAAGAACAGGTCATAGTCGAATAACCTGATTAAAAATTAAGTTAAGGCGGTCGCCAGGTATGGCTGAAAAGGGCAAAATAAAGGAATTTAAATGGCAGCGTAAACATCTGCTCGGCCTTAGAGAATTAACCGCCCAGGAAATTACTTACATCCTCGACACCGCGCAGGGCTTCGAGGAAATAAGCGCAAGAGCGGTAAAAAAAGCCCCGCCCCTGCGAGGCAAGCTCGTGGTCAATCTCTTCTTCGAGGACAGCACCCGCACACGAAACAGCTTCGCCCTGGCCGCCAATCGGCTAAGTGCCGATGTCGTCGAATTCACCAAAAAAGACAGCTCCGTCAGCAAGGGCGAGACGCTTCTCGACACCGCACGTAACCTCGAAGCGATGGGCATCGATATCGTTGTCATCCGTCACAACGCGGGCGGCGCGCCTACGCTTCTCAGCAAATATATCAACGCCTGCGTCGTCAACGCCGGCGACGGCTACTGCGAACACCCCACCCAGGGCCTGCTAGACGTCTTCACTATCCGCAAACGCAAAGGTTCGCTCAAGGGACTAAAAATCGCAATCGTAGGCGATATATCGCATTCACGGGTTGCCCGCAGTGATATGTGGGCAATGACAAAACTCGGGGCCGAGGTAACATTCGTCGGGCCTCCGACGCTGATGCCGCCCAAAGTCGAGCAGCTGCCCGTCAAAATCAGCTACTCGCTCGATGACGTTATCGAAAAAGTTGACGTAATAAATATGCTCCGAATCCAGTTTGAACGCTTAGGCGGCAACCCGTTCCCTTCGGTACGCGAATACTCTCACTACTTCGGCCTGACCGTGGAGAGAATGAAAAGGGCAAAGTCCGACATACTCGTTATGCACCCCGGCCCAATCAACAGGGGACTCGAAATAGAAAGTGAAGTCGCCGACGGTAAAAACAGTGTCATACTCCAGCAGGTAACCAACGGCGTCACCGTAAGAATGGCTGTGCTGTTCCTGGTGAACCAGGCCGCGGCTGAAAAACAGGCACAAGTACAAAATGGTTAATAAAGCAAAAAAACTTATGGGCGATGAGCTGCTTATAAAAAACGGTCACGTAATCGACCCGGCAAACAGAATCAACAGAAAATGCGACGTGCTGATTGCCGACGAAAAATTTGTCGAGGTCGGACGCGTCAGGAAACCCGTCGCAAATGTTATCGACGCGACGGGCAAACTCGTCGTGCCGGGCCTTATTGATATACACGTTCATTTCCGCGAACCCGGCGATGAAGAAGAAGAAACAATCGCCAGCGGTTCAGCCGCCGCGGTCGCGGGGGGATTCACATCGGTTGTTTGTATGCCCAATACAACCCCTCCAATAGAAGATGAAACAGACGTCGAATACGTCCATCGAAAAGCGAGAAAAGCCAGGAAAACGCACGTTTACACAATGGGTTCCATAACTAAAGGAAGAGAAGGCGTTGAGCTTGCCGAGATGGGCTTTATGTCCCAGGCCGGAGCAGTCGGTTTCACAGACGACGGCTCAGGCGTTCAGGACGCCTCGGTAATGCTGCGTGCGCTCAAGTATGCCCAGATGTTTAACATCGTCATCGCCCAGCACTGCCAGGATGATAAAATCGCCGGCAAAGGCGTGATGAACTCCGGCTATTACTCAACAATCCTCGGCCTGCCGGGTCTTGACCCGCTTGCCGAAGAAGCGATGCTCTGGCGCGATATTCAGCTCGTCAAAAAAATAAAGGCGGGAACGGTTCGCTATCACGCACAGCATATCTCGACCGCCGGCTCCGTCGAGCTGATTCGAGCAGCAAAAAAACTGGGCCTGCCTGTAACCTGCGAGGTAACACCTCATCACCTGCTGCTGACTGAAAAATGCTGCGCCGAATACGACACCAACTACAAGGTAAACCCGCCCTTGCGAACCGAAAAGGACATCGAGGCCCTGAAAGAAGCGATTGCCAACGGGCTGGTTGACGCATTAGTTACCGACCACGCCCCGCACCTGCAAAGCGAAAAGGAGCTTGAGTTTCTGGCGGCGCCGTTCGGACTCATCGGGCTGGAGTGCGCTTTGCCTCTGTATATCAAGGCGCTGATTGAGCCGGGAATCCTCGACTGGCCCGGACTAATTCGGCTGATGGCGGAAAAGCCCGCGAAAATCATCGGCGTGGACAAGGGAACAATGTCAAAAGGCAAACAGGCCGACGTAACAATCATCGACCCCAACGCCGAATACAAAATCGACGTAAACACATTCCGCTCAAAAAGCAAAAACTGCCCATATAACGGCTGGATCGTTAAGGGCAGGGTTGAAAAAACAATCGTCGGCGGAGAAATAAGGTTTTCTGCGAAATCCTGTCCGCCGTAAGCAAGGCGGTGTTGAACGATGCCGGTTATTATCGACGGACACAATCTGCTGTGGGCCATTCAAAACCCCGATGAAGACACATCCGTAACCGATGTCGCGATGTGTCAGGCCCTCGATACATACTTCGGCATTACACGCGACAAAGCCGAAATCATCTTCGACGGCATAGGCCCGCCCGACAAAACCGGATTCAACAATTTAAGCAATCTGGAAATCACCTTCTCCGGCCGCAATACCGATTGCGACACCATTATTGAACAGAGAATACTCGACAGCACCGCCCCCGCACACCTGACTATCGTCAGCACCGACCGTAAAATTCGAGACGCTGCTTCCGCACGAAAAGCAACCTCCATCAAATCCGATGAATTCTGGGCCATAGTAACAAAACGGCTCAGCAAACAAAAACGAGGCAAAGAACCGGCCGCCAAACGCACGGGCCTGACAGAAAGTGAAACCGAACTCTGGCTCAGGACCTTCGGTCTTGACCGCCAGCATCCGCGGACTAAACAATGAACGATTCAGATAAAACCAAAGAACAGCTTATCCAGGAAATTGAACTCCTGCGAACCCTTATAGACGCCCTGCCTGACCGCCTTTATGTAAAGGACACGAAAGGCCGATTCGTCATCTGCAATAAAGCAGTAGAAAAGGACTCAGACCTGCCTTTTTCGGGAGACCCGACCGGCAAGAGTGATTTTGATTTATTTGAGCCCGAATTAGCCGGCACATTCTATACAGCCGAGCAGGAGATAATAAAAACCGGCAAGCCAATTATGAACGAGGAAGTGCACAGGACCCGCCGCAAAGACGGGCAGGAAAACTGGAGCTTGTGCACAAAATTGCCCTGGCGGGACAAAAACGGAAATATAATAGGCATCATCGGCGCAAACCGGGATATCACCGAGCGAAAAAAAGCAGAGCTGGCCCTGCTGGAATCCGAAACCAGATATAAGGCGATATTCGAATCCGCAAGGGAAGGAATCATAGTCGGAACTATTGAAACGAGGCAGTTTATTTACGCCAATCCGGCTATCTGCAAAATGTTCGGCTACACCGCTGAAGAACTGACTCGTATGGCCGTAAACGATATACACCCAAAGGAACACTTGCGGTATGTGTCGGGCCGATTCGAAGCTCTTATGCGAAGTGAAGTAGCATTCACCCAAAACATACCGTGTCTTCGCAAAAACGGAACCGTTTTTTACGCCGATATCAGCGCAACCCGCATTGTCATCAACAACAAGGCCTGTTTTGTCGGCTTTTTCACCGACACAACCGAACGCAAACACACCGAAGATGCCCTGCGGCAGTCCGAAGAAAAATTCAGAGGTCTTGCCGAACGAAGCTCCGATATGGTTTTTATGACCGACACAAGAGGTTTCATAACATACCTGTCGCCTGCCAGCGAAAAGATATTCGGTTACAAGCCGCAAGAAATGGTCGGTAAAAACTTCACAAATTTTCTGGTCGAATCTGAAATACCAAAAGCCGTTAATAAATTCGCCGAAAAACTGCAGGGTAAAAAGCACGGCGTCCTCTACCTCGAGGCCAAAAAGAAAGACGGCTCCCGCGTATTTATCGAACTTAGCTCGTCCCTCATCATACAGGACGGCAAAACCGCCGGAACGCAGGGAATCATAAAAGACATCACTGAACGCAAAAAGGCAGAAGAACAGCTTCAAAAAGCACACGAAGAGCTTGAAATAAGAGTAAAGCAAAGAACCGCCGACCTGGCCAAGGCAGTTGAAACTTTACAAAAAGAAGTCGCCGAGCGCAAACACGCCGAAAAGTCCCTGCGAGACGCCGAAGTGCGATTCAGAAGCATCTTTGAAAACACAATCGTCGGACTTTACAGAACCACACCAAACGGGCAAATACTGCTTGCCAACCCCGCTCTTATCAAAATGATGGGCTGCCGGTCATTTAAACAACTGGCAAAATTCAACATTGAAAAAAAGGGATTTGACCCGTCAACGCCACGCTCCATATTCAAAAAACTCATAAAAAAAGAAGGCAGGGTCATCGGTCTTGAGTCCATCTGGCTCAGACCCGACGGCACAAAGCTTTTCGTTTCCGAAAGCGCCTTTGCCGTAAAAGACGCCAAAGGCAAAATTCTCTATTACGAAGGCACGGCCCAGGACATCACACAACGAAAAGAGGCGGAAGAAAAACTTATGCTCTATCAGCAGCAACTGCGCTCTCTCGCCTCGGAACTTTCGCTGGCTGAGGAACGGCTCAGAAGACGAATCGCCGCCGAGCTCCACGACCACATAGCCCAGAACCTCGCCATTTCCAAAATTAAACTCGAATCGCTGAAAGACGACGTCAAACCAAGCCTGGCCAAATCGCTCAAAGAGGTAATCAACCTAATCTCGCAGACCATCGATGCATCTAGGTCGCTTACTTTCGAAATAAGCCCGCCCGTTCTTTACGAGTTTGGTTTCGAGGCAGCCGTTGGCTGGTTAACCAGACAAACCAGGCAGCGATTCGGCCTGGATGTCGAATTCATAAACGACGAAAAACCAAAACCACTTAACGCTGATATCCGGGTGCTGCTGTTCCAGGCGGTGCGAGAACTCTTAGTCAACGTAGTCAAGCACGCCAGAGCCAAAAAGGCGAAAGTTTACGCCCGCGCAGTTGATGACAATATTCAGGTTACTGTCGAGGACAACGGCGTCGGCTTCGACATCACGGCCCTAAATCCTGCCAAGGACTTTACAAAAGGGGGTTTCGGACTGTTTAATATCCGGGAACGACTTGACCAGATAGGCGGAAGTGTTATCATACAGTCAGGGCGAAAAAAAGGCACGCAAATCATCATGACTGCCCCAATAGAAAAACCAAAGATACCACGCATCCGTTTTTCAGGCGCCCGCTCTGGAAAAAACGGCCGGCGGCGGACAAAGAAAAAACAACCCGTGTAACCCGGTCTGTGTCGAAATAACCAGCGGGACAGGAGAACGAAAATGAGCACAAGAATCCTGTTGGCAGATGACCACAAAATCACACGCCAGGGTCTCCGTTCACTGCTCGAAAAACAAAAAGATATGGAGGTTGTAGCCGAGGCGGATAATGGTCGGGCTGCTGTTCGGCTGGCCGCTGAGCTTGCCCCGGATGTCATAATTATGGACGTAACTATGCCCGACCTCAACGGGGTCGAAGCCACAAAGCAAATACTCGCAAAATCACCCGACATTAAAATTATCGCCCTTTCGATGCATTCAGACGCCCTTTTCGTAACAGAAATGCTCAAAAGCGGCGCAGCCGGATACCTGCTCAAGGATTGCGCCTTCGAGGAGCTTACAAGAGCCATACGAACCGTCGCCGACGACAAAACTTATCTCAGCCCCGCCATATCCGGCGTCGTCATCGAGGATTATCTCCATCGGCTTGCCACAACCGAGTTCGCAGGCCCGGACATCCTCACTGACAGGGAAAAAGAGGTCGTCCAGCTTATAGCGGAGGGCAATTCCACCAAGCAAATCGCCCTAAAACTGCATATCAGCGTCAAAACAGTCGAAACGCACCGCAGGCAGATAATGAGCAAGCTCAATATTCATAATGTTGCTGAACTGACCAAATACGCCATCCGCAAGGGCATCACCTCCCTGGAAGATTGACCCAAAAACCCAATCAGGTATTTTTGCCATCAAAATCAGGGTTGCTCTGATAGCAGTTTGCAATAAATCTGTGATATAATACGTCATTATAAACAGATATTCCGACTGCTATATTCTGTGGCAGCAGTCAACAATATAAGGAGTATCGCCGCGCGGCTCTTACAGGGCATTTTGGGTGTGGGTGCTCGTAGGACCCCAGTGATGCTCCTTTTTTTTGCGCATTTTCACCATTCTTCGTACCTGGCTAATACCATTAAAGATTCACTCCCTGCTTCGCCGACACACTAATTATAAGACCCTGATTTGTTAGTCGAATCCATCGAGTGCCGCTTGAAAGGCACGAAGGGGGGTCTGTTCGTTTATGCAAAGAAGGAATCGTATGAAAATCAGGATATTGCTTTACGCCGTGTTGACCGCCATTATTCTTACAGCCGTCGGCTGCCAAAAACCCAGCGCAGTCGTCGCTCCCCAGTACGACAAGCCCCTTGCCCCGGGTCAGCTCGCCTTGCGAAAAATTACCAATCCCGCTGAAATCCCGGATTTCACCAGCGCCTGTCACAATCTGGCCAATCTCTCCACAGCCATTGATAATTCGCTCGACTACCTTAAAAAACCGTCGAGCAACCAATTTTATCCATACGCAGACATCACACACGAACAGGTCGTCAAATCCCTTACTGCCTTTAAAGACCTGCTCAAATCAGGTCTGACGGGCAGTCAGCTCAACGACGCCATCCGTCAGAAATTCGACGTTTATATGTCCGTCGGCTGCGATGACGCAGGCACCGTTCTGTTCACCGGCTACTACACCCCCATCTTCTCCGGCTCAACCGTTAAAACAGCACAATATCAGTATCCCCTCTACCGCCAGCCCAATGACTTAGTCAAAGGCGAAAACGGCCAAATTCTCGGCAGAAAAGGCGCCGACGGCCAAATTACACCATACCCGGCACGCGCTGAAATCGAAAATTCCAATATACTCGCCGGAAACGAAATCGTCTGGCTCGACGACCCCTTCAAGGTATATATCGCCCACGTTCAGGGTTCAGCGGTCATTCGCATGCCCGATGGTCGGCTTGTAACTTACGGCTACGCCGCCAACAACGGCTACGAATATAAAAGCATCATCAAACAGCTCATCAACGAAGGGAAAATACCAGCGGACCGTGTCAGTTTGGCATCGCTTATAGATTATTTCAAAGCCAACTCGGCGCTTGTCCGCCAATACACCCAGATTAACCCCCGCTTCGTATTTTTCAGGCAGGCAGAACAAGGCGGACCTCACGGCAGTCTGAATGAGCCGGTCATCGCTTACAGAAGCATAGCCACCGACAAATCCATCTTCCCCCGCGGTGCTCTTACGTTTTTCACAACAAATCTCCCCCGCCAGATAGGCAATATGACTTATACCGACCCGTTCGCCGGCTTCGCCCTCGACCAGGATACAGGCGGCGCTATCCGCGCGGCAGGCAGATGCGATATTTACCTCGGAATCGGCGACTCGGCGGGCAAACTCGCAGGCCAAACATACCAGGAAGGCCGACTATATTACCTGTTCCTCAAGCCCGGTTATTGAGCGGTTGATACGCCTCATTATTCTTTACAACCGCTGGCTCCTTCGGTATAATGTTGCGACAATTACCGCGGAGACCACGGGCATTATTTAAAAATTTTCTCAGCGTTCTCCGTTGCCTGCCCTCCGTAGTCCGTTGTATGGGCGAAGGAGGGTTTTCTGCGGTGAATGAGACGCAAATGACCGGAAAAATTATAATCGATATCGAACGTTGCAAGGGCTGCACCCTTTGTGTTACCGCGTGCCCCAACAACGTAATAACCATTTCGGAGAAGTCCAACAGCAAGGGATACTTCCCCGCTGAATCCACAGGGCCAAATTGCACCGGCTGCGCCAACTGTGCGATTATCTGCCCGGATTGTGCCATCGAGGTATATCGGGACAAAGCCGGCTCTGATAAAATTGACATAAAGTCCGTCAACCCAATAAAAAAAAACGAAATAAATAACTTAGCCAGAGAATCGAAGTGAGCGATAGAGTTTTAATGTGCGGTAATGAAGCGATGGCGGAGGCGGCGATACAGGCCGGGCTTGATGCGTATTTCGGCTATCCCATCACGCCACAGAATGAAGTTACCGCCTATATGTCGCAAAGAATGCCCGAAGAAAAAAGGGTCTTCGTCCAGAGCGAAAGCGAGCTGGCAGCGATAAATATGGTCTTCGGCGCAGCAGCGACAGGTAAACGAGCTATGACCAGCTCTTCCAGCCCGGGCATCAGTTTGATGCAGGAAGGCATAAGCTATCTCGCCGCCGCGGAACTGCCCTGTGTAATCGTAAATGTTATGCGGGGAGGCCCCGGCCTGGGCAATATCGCCCCATCACAAGGTGATTACTTCCAGTCCGTAAAAGGCGGAGGCCACGGCGATTACCACTGCATCGTCTTCGGCCCATCGGGCGTCCAGGAATTTGCCGATATTATGCCGCTTGCCTTCGACCTGGCGGACAAATATCGAATACCTGCTATTATTCTCGCCGACGGCATAATCGGCCAAATGATGGAACCCGTCGTGATACCAACGAACTCAAAACTTACGACTCAAAACTCGAAACTGCCAAAGAAGGACTGGGCTTTAACGGGAGCCGACGGCAGAAAACAAAATATCGTCCGCTCGCTGTGGCTGGCGGATGGTGCGGTCGAACAGCATAACTACGACCTCCAGGCCAAGTATCGCCAAATCGAAAAAAATGAAACACGCTGCGAACAGTCAGATATTGATGACGCTGATATTATCATCGTCGCTTATGGCATCTGCGCCAGAATCGCCCGACGCGCCGCACAACAAGCCAGGGAGCAGGGAATCAAAGTCGGCTGTATCAGGCCGATTACGCTTTGGCCCTTCCCAGCCGAGCAGATAAGTAAGGTTGCGGATAAGTCACCAATTTTCCTTGTCGTCGAAATGAGCTGCGGCCAAATGGTAGAGGACGTCCGTTTGGCAGTCGCGGGCAAATCGCCAGTTGTATTCTGGGGCAGGCCCGGCGGCGGAATAGTAACCGTTGAAAAAGTCCTCGAAAAAATCGAACAGTTGCTTAAAAAAGCGAAGAAATAAAGCCGATGCAGACCGTATTTAAAAGAACGCCGACGCTTAAAGATTGCCCGACGCATTATTGCCCGGGCTGCGGCCACGGCATCGCGCATCGGCTCGTCTCCGAGGTAATCGACGAATTAGGCATCCACGGCAAAACCATCGGCATCGCACCGGTGGGTTGTGCGGTTCTCGCTTACGATTATCTCGACGTCGATATGGTCGAAGTCGCTCACGGCAGAGCCCCCGCGGTCGCGACAGGAATGAAAAGAACCAACCCCGACAAAATCATCTTCTCATACCAGGGCGACGGCGACCTCGCGGCAATCGGAACAGCCGAAATTATCCACGCCGCCCATCGTGCCGAACAACTCACAGTCGTCTTCATCAATAACGCCGTATTCGGTATGACGGGCGGACAAATGGCCCCGACAACGATGCTTGGCCAAATCACCGCCACCACCCAGAATGGAAGAAAAGCTGACGGCCAGGGATACCCATTAAATGTTTCAGAACTTTTGGCTGTTCTGCCCGGGGCAATTTATGTCGAGCGATGCGGACTTTGCAGCCCAGCCCATATCCGCAAAGCGAAAGCCGCTCTCAAACACGCGTTTGAACTGCAAATAAATAACGCCAAGGGTCTTAGCTTAGTCGAGCTTCTCTCGCCCTGCCCGACCTACTGGCGATTATCGTCGCCTGATGCTATGCTCTATATTCAAAATGAAATGACCAAGGTATTCCCCTTTGGCAGGTTAAAGGGCTGACCTATGAAACTATACTGGTCGCTTAAATCGATTCCAGAATTGACAGACCTATCTGAACAGGAACAAACAGAAGTTTGGAGGAAATTCTATCGGAAAGCTTGGTGCCACTGGCAAACCTGGATTGCGATCCTTGTTCTTTGTGCTTGCTTTGCATTGGGGCAGGCCGTAGGTATGAGATTTGGTGGCATTCATTGGAGAATACTTTGCGCAGTTATAGGATGCTTCATAGGTGGTGTTATATTGAACCAAACCATTACATCGGTGGTTAGGACTTATATTCGTGAATATCTAAGCTCGCATGGGAAAACAAACTAACCATCTTTACGAAGAAGTTACAATAGCCGGGTTCGGCGGACAGGGGATTATCCTCGTGGGCAAACTCCTCGCGCAGGCCGCGATGAAGGCGGGCAAAGAAGTTACCTTTATGCCATCCTATGGCGCGGAAGTCCGAGGCGGCGCGTCCAATTGTATGGTCGTCATTTCCGACCAGCCGATTCCTTCGCCGGTAGTGAGCAATCCCCAATGCGTAATCGCTATGAGCAAGGCCGCGCTTGCTAAATTCGAAAAATCCGTAAAAAAAGGCGGAACACTGATAATAAACAGCTCGCAGATAGACGTGCAGCCCAAAGTCGATGACTCCGTCGAGGTTGTGAAAATACCAATCGACGAAATCGCGGTGGGACTTGGCAACGCCAAAGTCGCAAATATGGTGGCACTTGGCGCATACCTGCAAAAACGAGGAACCTTCAGCCCCGACGAGGCAGCCGAATCACTGCCGGATGTGCTGGCGGAACGATACCACGTCATAATACCGTTAAATAAAAAGGCGATGCAAAAAGGCGCTCAGTTCGTAAAAGAATCCGTCGGCTGATACCGGCGACGCTGACACGGAGGTTAGGCGTGCAAATCCTTGGACGCACAAATAAAGACAAAAGCATACTAAGCAGGACAGTCGGTCTGCGCCGGTCGGCCATCGGCCTGCGAATCGCGCCGATGATTGATATGATTTTCCTTCTGCTGATTTTCTTTCTCGTCGCCGCGAGATGGAGTCCGCAGGAGGATTTTCTCCCGCTTCAATTGCCCGTAGCCAGCGCGGGCACGGTCACCCAAACCTCCATCAGGCCGGAGCCGCTGACAATTCAAATCACGCCGACAAACGCCGGCTGCCGTGTGCAAATCGGCTTATCCCGTGCCGTCAATATATCCTCCCAAAACCCCGAACGGGGCCTCGCTTCGCTGATGGAGCAAACCAGAGAGTGCCTGCTCGAACAAAAGCGATACGCCGCCGACCCCGTCGAAATCGTATGTGCGGGCAAAGTCAAATGGGAAAACCTCGCCCAAATTTATAACGTCCTTTACGGAATGGGCCTGACCGATATCACGTTCCAGATGACTCGTCTCGGCGAAGGCACCGATGAGGTTACAGGAGTAATAGCGACGCCGAGCCGCAGCCGGACCGAGTCGCCGAAAAATGATAAGTCCGATTAGCAAAAGATATTTTCTGCCGCTTGTGCTGCTGACAATCTCCCTGCCTGCCATTGCCGCCGATTCTCTGCCGACCGTTCAGGATATAAATGACGCCGCTCAAAAGGCAAAACAAACTTACAACTCGTTCTTCACGCAGACCTTCATAATACGAATGCAGTATGAATACTCAGGCCGATTTCTGAATCCGCAGGATAAAGATGCACTCTGCAAGGTCGCACAGCAGACGTCAGCCGACCTTGAGCAAATCGCGAATACCCAGTCCGCTATGAAACAGGCAATCGAGTCATACCAGAAAGACGACTGGGAAACCCTGTTCGGCCAAACGGGCCTGTGGCGTAAACTCGCCGCAGACCTCACTAATACACAAACCGGTAAACTCGAAATCGACTACTATCTCGCACAAATAGCCGGCAACCGCGAAACCGAACAACAGCTTTTCAAAATATTGGCCAAATCCGACTTGAGCCACTGCGCTCTCCTCAAGGCCTCACTCGAAAAAATAAAATATCTTGGCCCATCTGGACCAAACGAGCTTGATGATATCACCGACTCGCTTGCCAAAAGTGATTGTTCCGACGACCCCGAAATGCTCCTCACGCTTGCAATCCTCCAGAATAAATACGCTCCCGATACACTGCAAAATACCTTGTTACATTCTTCGCAAACAGGGAATTTCCTCGGCAAAATCATCCTCGCGGACCTTTCTTCCGGCTCCGACCTCAATTCATTAAATCCCCTCACCGCCGAGCTTGTCGCGTATGCCGCCTCGACAACAAACTTTCCCGCACACAAAGAACTGCTGCTTGCCATTGCTGACGCCGACAAATTAAAAACGCCCGGCACCCTTTGTATCACGGGCAGGTCAGTCATCGAATCCGATCCGGGAAAAGCCATCGAACTTTTAATGGAATCAAGCAATTTGCAGCTCCGGCAAAAAGAACCGCTGCTCGATATCGACGTCCGCGGAACCGCTGAATATGCCGCCCGGCTTGCTTACGACAGCTTCACTCAAAAAAATGTCGATTGCAATCTTGCAATCGCCGCCTTCGATAACTACGCCCACATCACCTCAGATAAAATGGCCGAAGAGATGCAGTATCTTTATGGTGAAATTTTATTCGACTGCGGCAAAACTCAGGAAGCATCCGAAATATTCACCCGGCTGACCAATGACCCGAAAACAATCTGGCACGATAAGGCATCGCTCGAACTTCTAAAAATAAAAATTAACGCAGGCCGCAAAGAGGCGATTCCACAACTGCGAAACTTTGTTCTCAATTGCACGGGGCAGGATGAGCAAAAACGCTTACTTCGCCTCGAAGCGATGGATATATACTGCCGGACAATTCTTGGCAGCGACATCAACGATTCCGCAGCACAGGTCCTGAACCTGCTCGATACCGCAGAACAAACGCCGGGACTGCGATATGACCTGTTCAAAGCACAGGCGTTGCACCAATTGGGACGACTTGAAGAATCGGCTCGGTATATGTCGAAAGCCGTAATCGGGGACAGTAACTCATCGACAGCATTGGCTGCTCAAATCGCTTCCGACACAATCGATAAAATCGAACTCTGGCAAAAGGATGCCAACGACTTCAACGAATTGTTGCTAAATTGCGACACCCTTGCCGAATTTGCCCACAAATCCAACAATAATATCCAAACCAACCTGCTTTTTGCTGAGACGTCAATCTTACAGGGAAAAATCTTCCTGACGCCTTTTTCTCCTGACGAAAACGACGTAACCTGGCTGCGTGTGCAGGCACGACTGCTGATGGCACAGGAAAAATTCGAACAATCCGCCAAACTCTGGGCAAAAATCGCTGAGCTTCGGCGAAACGAAACACCCGCACAAACTCAAAAAAGCTGGCACTGGTGGCAGGCCAAATTTTATGAACTCGACTGCCTTGCCAAATCACCGCAGGCAGATAAGCAAAATATCGCCCATGCTATCGACGTGCTTTGCGGCAGTTATCCCCAAATTCCCGCCCCCTGGGCCGAAAAACTCGATATCCTGAAACAATACTGCGCAGCCAATTAAGTTGCAACGAACCTTCAGCCGATTTAGAATATATAACTATAACAACACTGAAACTTAAATCTGACTTGGAATAACCAATGGCAAAACAAAATGATATCAATAAACCAAGGGCCGTATGCAGCTTCTGCGGCAGGGCAAGCACCCAGCAGGACACCTTTATTGAAGGCCCGAACAAGGTCTATATCTGCCCCGACTGCGTCGGGCTTTGCGGCGACATTATCAGGCAAAACAAAAAGCAGGCCAGCCGGTCGGCCTTCGGCAGCAAAAAACTGCCGAACCCCAGAGGCATAAAAGAATACCTCGACCAGTACGTCATAGGCCAGGAGCACGCCAAAAAATATCTCGCCGTCGCCGTGCACAACCACTACAAACGCCTGCTTCACGTTGACAGCAAAGACAGCGAAGTCGAAGTCGATAAATCAAACGTCCTGCTCATTGGCCCCACCGGCTCAGGCAAAACGCTTCTCGCCAAGACGCTCGCCAAATTCCTCGATGTCCCCTTCGCAATCTGCGACGCCACCACCGTTACCGAAGCCGGCTACGTAGGCGAAGACGTCGAAAATTTTCTCCTGCGCCTTTTACAAAACGCCGACTTCGACCTCGAAGCCGCACAGCGAGGTATCGTCTATGTCGATGAAATCGATAAAATCGGCAAGACCAACCAGAACGTCTCAATCACACGGGACGTCTCAGGCGAAGGCGTCCAGCAGGCCCTGTTGAAAATGCTCGAAGGCACAATCGCCAATATCCCGCCCCAGGGAGGCAGAAAACATCCCGAACAATCCTATATCCAGCTGGATACCTCGCACATCCTCTTCATTTGCGGCGGAACGTTCGTCGGCCTCGACAACATCATCAAAAAACGCTTAGGCAAAAAAATGATTGGCTTCGGTTCGGAAATGTCGCAACTGCCCGATGAGCAGGCCGAGCTGACCAATGTTCTTGAACAGGTCATCCCCGAAGACGTTATCGAATTCGGAATGATTCCCGAATTTGTCGGCCGAGTGCCCGTTATCACGGTCCTTGCGCCTCTCGATGAAAACACCCTTATCGATATCCTGACAAAACCCAAAAACGCGCTCATCAGGCAGTATCAGAAATTCTTCGAAATGGAAAACGCCGAATTGGCGTTTACCGAAGACGCCCTGCACGCGCTGGCCAAAAAGGCCCTCAAGCACGCCACCGGCGCCCGTGCGCTTTGTTCGCTTGCCGAAACGCTGATGACTGATTTGATGTATCAACTGCCCGAAGAGCCAAAACCCGCTAAATACGTCATTACAAAGGACATCGTCGAAGGAACAGTGCCGCTCTCCGCAGCAAGACAACTCCCCGCTAAAAAAGAATCCGCGTAAGTTTGCGATTTGAACGCGGACTATCTGGCAACAGAGAACTCTTTTATCGCCGCTAAGCGTATGTCAGTTGCGGTGCTTTTGGCAACCGCGGCCAGAGCATACTGGGCCTCAGCGTATGGAATATCCTTATCAATCCGCAGCGTTACGACCCTGCCGTTGGCGGGCAGGTCTTTGAGCCGGGCATCCAATAGTTCGGCGACTTTCTCCGCCATTTGGTCATAATTCGACAACGCAATTTTCTGAGAACCTACCGCAAAACTGCTTTTGCCCCGCTCATCTTTCATAACTGTAACGGTAGTAATCTGCGCCTCACGCTGGTCGTCGGAACTGGCAAAATTGCAGTTGTCGGGGACGTAAACCTGTAAATTCTCCGTCGCGATGAGCTGGCAGGCCAGCGCGAAAAATATAATAAGCTGAAACAAAACATCCACGAACGGTATCACGTTTAGTGTCTGAACCGTGCCGCGGTATTTTTTTGGGACCTCAAAAGCCATAAATACTTTCCGCAAAAATTATGACGACAGCGTCGATGTCCGAATTGTCCCGCCCGATTTTGGCGGAATTTCGGCAATCGGCTGTCCCAGGCCCGATTTGGGCTGCTCTGTTCGCCTCTGCTCTCTTAAAGTATAAGCTATTTGCGAAAGGGTTTTTTCCGCCTGCTCAGCCGATTCACTGGCGAGCATTTCAATTCGGTTCTGGAAGACGCCGTGAATGGTCAACGCCGGTATCGCAATCATCAGTCCCCACAATGTTGTTACCAGTGCGATTGAAATTCCGCCCGCCAATTGCGAAGGGTGCGGCTGGCCGCCGACCGCCGCCATCGCGTTAAACATCTTGATTATCCCCAGGACCGTCCCGAACAGACCCACCATCGGCGAAACATTGCCCATGATGTTCATCCACTCGATTCTGCGTAATAGCGCCATCGCCTGCTCCTGGAGCGATTCAATAACCATACTCCGCATTCGATTCAAATCGCCGCCGCACTTGCTAACCGCGCCCGAAACAGCAACACTGATAAAATCGCTCTTTTCGACAAGCCGCCCTGGCAGTTGAGCCAGGCCCGCCTGCCGCGTAATATCGGCGATTGTCCCGCAAATATCGTCCGGCAAAAGTTTTTTCCGGCGAATGATAAAACAATACTCCGTCGCCAGATAAACCGTAACCATCGACATCGGCAAAAGAACAAACCAGACGACCGGTCCGCCCGCCACAAAAAACTGCTCGAAATACGTTTTCGGCCTGGCCAGCCCCGCCGATGCGCCGTTGAAATCTGTCTTCGCGGCCGTTATCAGTATCATCACAACCACAACAAGAGCTGCCGCCATAAAAAACAGCTTTAACAAAATTCCTTTATTCATTACCGCATCCCCGCCTCAATTGTCCCCGTCCTTTTGTTCGCCTGTATTTCCGACCATCACGAATTTTCCGCCGCTTTCTTTCGCTATTGTCTCAAGCACTTTGCCGTCCTGCTCGGTGCACCAGAAGCCAATCGTGTTTATCTGCGTCTTCGGCGCAAAACTCCTGTGTATTGTAGCGACCTTGTGCGCAAAACGCGAACCATCCTGCTCGCTCAATTCAAAACCATCTGTAAGAAAATATATCGCCGATGCCCCGACGCCGGTCCTGTCTTTAATCATAATCGCTCGTTCCAGCGCATCCGCCGCGTTTGTCCCCCCTCTCGGCTCAACAGCCGCGATAAATTCGTATGCTTCTTGTTTCGCCTGCTCGGTTGCCCGCACCATTTTCCCGCCGCCCGTCTCCAGTATGCTCCCCCCGCCAAAAACAATCATGCAGAAATAATAATCCTGCGGCAGTTTCCCTATCGAGTCAATAAGCTCTTCCCGCACACGATTCCACAATCCCCGCATACTCCCCGAGCAGTCGACGACGTAACAAATCCTCCTGCCCTGCGCCGGGCTGTCGAAAAATTCGATATTGCCAGCCGACTCCTCGCTGCCTGCCGCATTTGATACTTCCTGCTGAATCGGCGGCTTTACATCTTCCGCCTGTCGCCGATTATCCTCTTTCGGCGCATCAAATACAGGCCGAACATTCGCCTGTGTTCCTTTTCCGTCCGCTTTAACTATTGGTCTGCCCTGAACGATGTCCGCCTTGAGCGAGCCGGAAGAATCGAATGGTTTGCTATCGACGGGATTAACCTTTGGCTTGGGCGTAACCGCCTGCCTGTCAGCGAGCCTGATCGCCTGATTGATGCTCACGGTTGTAGTCGTTTGCAGCGGCACAGGAGCCGACTGCGAAATTTTTATCGCAGCGAAAACCGACAACGCCACGATATGCGCAAAAACAGACACCCCCAGTGCGTATAACTTTATCCTCCGATGGTTTTTTACCGTTCCCTGGCTCACAACGCAGGATTCCTTTTTCACCGCCTGATTCGCGGATTTTATTTTTATTTTTTCTCTGCGGTCTCAGCGTGCTCTGCGGTAATAATAATTAGTCAACCACATCCACCAGCGACTGCCCCGGCATCATAAGGTTATACACCAGTATCGCATTGCCGTTGTGCAGCCGGATACAACCCTGCGAACCGGGTGTCCCGATTTGCTCCGGGTTCTTCGTGCCGTGAATCGCAAAACCCTTTTTGCCCACTGCATTACCCTCAATTCCCTCAAGCGCTATCCACCGCGAACCAAGCGGATAATCCGGGTCTTCAGGATGATACGTCTTGCCGCTCACCGGGTCCGTCCAGATTGGCTGTATCAGTTTGCCGCCCTCTTTCACACGCCATCGCCCCGTCGGCGTCTCCATACCCTGCTTACCAAGCCCGACGGAGAAACTCTTCACATAAGTATTCTGCAGATACAAATCCATCGTAAACGTTGAGCGATAGACCCTCGCGTGGAACGGCCCGTTTATTACCTTTATCGCCACGCCCGACTGAAGCGCTTCCGGCTTGGCCATATTGTTTATCTGCATCAAAATCTCATAGGGCACATTGCGCTTCTTTCCGATTGTCGAAAGCATATCGCCCGGAGCAACCTTGTAACTGGCTGTCAACTTGTCCTCCGGGTAAACAAGCTTGCTGAACAGCCACTTGTCCGACAACTCTGCGAGTTTGCCTTTGATAAACACAAGCTCCTGTCCCTGTGCCATGGGCAAAAGCTCATTAAGCCGGTCTCTCGCCTCGATAATTTTAGGCGTCGGCTGATTCAACAACTCCATCGCCTGCGCAATCTGCGTCGATACAACCGAACCATTGGCATCCATCGCTGCGACCGCAGGCGACGCCGGCTGACCCTGCTCAGTCGTATTCGCCTGCGGCTCCGGCGTAACCTCCTGCGAGCCGCCCCGGCTGCGCTTAAGAATAAATCCCGCTATTGCGACCACGGCCACCACAATCACAACTATAGATATATACAGAATTCTGCGAACCTGAGCCGAACGATGCTCTCCATAACCACCCGGATTAACAGCCATTTCAATCTCCTTATTTACTGCTCATTCCTGATTTTTTTATTTTTGTGCCCGCTGCGGGCTTATCTTTGCCAAAATACAAAACTTCTTCATCGCTAACCAGCATATCAACCGGCACGTCGTGCTCCATAACCGGCACCGTTTCTATTACCTGCTCGGCGAACGCGAAGCCGCATTTCATCGCCTTCAAATCCTTGTTGGAGAAAAACCTGTCGTAATAAGATCCACCGCGTCCAAGCCGATTGCCCTTCCCGTCAAACCCAAGACCCGGCGCAACCACCAGATGAATATCTTCAAACGGCACAGGCGCACCGGTCGTCGGATTTCGCAACCCGCCTACCTCCTCCGAAAAACCCGTCTCCAATGAGTTTATCTGCACAGGTATCATATGCCTTTGCTGCCAGGACACCTTAGGCACAACCACGGTCTTACCCATCTGCCACGCGGAAAGTATCGCCTCCGACGTATCAATCTCGTGAGGAAGTGACAGATACATCATCACCGTGGGAGCGTTTTGAAATTCAGGCGTCGCAATCAGCTTTCGACACGCCCTCCGGCTTTTTTCCTTCCGCTGCTCAGCCGATATCCCGGCTAAACTCTTTTGAAGCTCCTGCCGTAACTGCGCCTTGTCCATACTACGGTACTCCATTCAACCGTTACCCTGCTCCGCCTGGCCGCTACTTTCAATCCTTTTGGCCTTGTTATCTTTTATCAGTATTTCGAGCTTTTGTAAATAACCCCGTATATTTTTTTCATACCCCCGCTCTGTCGGCTTATAGTACTTCTTCTTTATACCGCCCGGAAGGTATTCCTGCACCACAAATCCGCCCTCAAAACTGTGCGGATACTTATAATCTATGCCAAAACCCATCTTTTTCGCCGCGGCATAATGGCTGTCCTTCAAATGCTTCGGAACCGCCACGGTTTTTTCATTTTGAACATCACCAATCGCGCTGCCAATCGCCGATGAGGAAGCATTAGATTTCGGCGCACAAGCCACGTAAATCGCCGCCTGAGCCAACGCTAATTGCGCCTCAGGAAGCCCCACAAATTCGCTAATCTGAAACGCAGATGCCGCTAAAACCGTCGCTATCGGGTCCGCGTTACCCACGTCCTCCGCGGCACAAACCGCGATTCTTCTGGCGATAAACCTCACGTCCTCCCCGCCCGCAATCATTCTGGCGAGCCAGTAAACCGTCGCGTCCGGGTCGCTCCCCCGCATACTCTTCTGAAACGCGCTCGCCAAATCATAATGCGTATCGCCCGTCTGGTCATAATCGATTGTCTTGCCCTGAATGGAGTCCTTGGCCGTCTGAAAATCGAATTTAATCTTTTTAACTGTCTTCTGCGACAAAATCCCGACTTCCAGGGCAGTTAACGCCTTCCTTGCGTCGCCATCGCATACCGCCGCGAGATACTTCAACGCCTTTTCTTCCGCTTCAATCTCGTATTTGCCAAGCCCGCGCTCTTTGTCCGCTATCGCCCGCTTCAATAATCCAACAACATCATCTTCGCTTAATGGCTCAAAATAAAACACCGTGCTTCTGCTTATCAATGGCGAATTGACCGCAAAAAACGGGTTTTCCGTCGTCGCTCCGATGAATATCACTATCCCCGATTCCACATCATCCAAAAGCACGTCCTGCTGTGCCCGGTTGAAACGGTGTATTTCATCGATGAACAATATGGTTCGCTTGCTCGATGATGTTAATCGGTCTTTCGCCTCAGCTATAACGTCGCGAATATCCTTGACGCTCGCCGCTGGTGCGCTGATATATCGAAATTCCGCCTTTGTCTGGTTGGCAATCACCATTGCCAGCGATGTCTTTCCCACCCCCGGCGGCCCGTAAAATATCAAACTGCTTAATGCGTCGGCTTCCAGTATCCTCCGCAACAGTTTCCCTTCGCCGATAAAGTGCTGCTGACCCGCAAACTCATCGAGGGTCCTTGGCCTCATCCGAACCGCCAACGGCGCAGCAGCCGTTAACTTCGCCTGCTCGCCTTTCGCAAACAACGTCTTGTCATCCCTGCCCATTACCATTGCCGCTATTATACGCTTGCCTCCTATTGCTGTCGACTTACCTGCCAAGTTATTCATTCAATACTGTTGTCTAACTATGTCTAAGTATGCCTAAGTATCATTTTTAAGCTAAAAAACGTTGTTAGACAAAGTAGGACAAGATTTTGTGCTGGCCAGATAAAGATAGGACCGCGGACAGCATCTAGCGCATAGCGAATTTTGTCGCCTTCCTACTGCTTGCCCTGCGTAGATTTGTGAGCGAAGTGTGAATGGCTGCTCCCGTGTTCCTCAAGAAAAACCATCTGCTTATTGGCCGTAATTGAAGGCAGATCGCGAGGAGTTCTTTCCGTGCGTGGATCATAAGAATCAAACCCATCGTAAGGCTTTGAGATTCTCGTTTTTGTCATTTCGATATAAGCTGGATTGATATCAATACCGACCCATTTGCGACCAAGAATTTGTGAAACGCGACAAGTAGTTCCACTCCCGACAAACGGATCTATAACTATATCCCCTTTGCTGGAACTCGCGAGAATCATTCGCTCGATAAGCGCCTCTGGTTTTTGTGTTGGATGTTTCTCTCGCTCGGCACTGCAAAAATGCACATGTGAGAATTCCCATACATCACCTGGGTTTGCGCCTTGCATATTGTTTCGCATGCGATAGTACTTCTGAGGTATTCTTACGTCATCCAAGTGGAAAACAAAATCGTCGGTCTTAGTGAAATATAAAATATCCTCATGGCGAGGTGAAAATCCCTGCTTTCTTCCCATTCCTTGTGTGTAGTGCCATGTAATCCATCCGTTAAAAATAAAATGCATTTCCTCATCAAGGATCAGAAATAATTTGGAAATGAATCGTACTCCCATAAATACATATAGTGTCCCTGTGGACTTTAGTATGCGTTTTATTTCCCACAACCATTTACGGGTAAAATCCTCGTATTCATGCCAAGCCTTCAGATCTATATTATTGCCATAATCTTTGCCAAGGTTGTAAGGGGGATCGGCGATAACAAGATCAACGCTTTCACTTGGCAGTTTACCAAGCTCAACACAAGCGTCTCCGCAAATAAGCTGGTTAGTTTTGATCATTCCGTCTCTTTAACCCATTCGTTTTTACGTGCCATTTCAAGCCAGACATCCTTGCCTTGAGAACGAATGAATTTCTCATCAAGTATCTTAATGAATTCACGGGCAGTGCGGCGTTGAATTTCCACGTAATGGATATCACGAATTTGAATCTGACCTGTGCCCAAAGCAGGATTGTAACTAATGTCGGATTTACCGATGAATTTCAAATCATAGACCGACTGCCCCACAACCTCCATAATACCGTTCGTCATCCCAGTCTTCGGCTCTCTCTCGCCATATACCCTATGTTTAAGTGAAAGGATCACAAAAATATAATCAGGGTCCCCCAAGTATTCGGTCCGAATTCTCGCATATGAGGTAATGTTGGGGCTTCGGCCTGATGTCTTGATATCTTCCGATGTCGCCTTAACATCGATATTGGCTGATGCGTATTGGTTGTTATTCTTCTTTCGTTTGAATTGTAGAATAATGTCAAAGGGGTCTAATCTTCGACCTGCTTGGACATTAATCAGTTGATACTGATTCTTTGGATCAGCAACGATATCCTCAAACTTCTCTAGTGCCCACGCTTCAACAAAGGGACCGGCAACCTTGTTGATATTCTCCAAGGGTAGGCCTCGCTTTAAGTTGGTATGAATAAAAATGCGGTTGTTCTTAGTGTCTATAGCATTTTTTATGATATTGGAAATTTGACCAACTACGAAATCAGAGCACTCACCATAGTCGGGCGATTCTTCCGGTATTTTCAGGGTTATTCTGTTCACAACGCTTATCCTCTCTTTTACGGAAGCATATCACAGATTATAAAGATTAGCATTTCATTATCGGTGTATATGTATTCCCACACACCATTGCAACTTACTTTTTCAATGGTTATAGGTAATCGCTGCTTCGCTGTCAATAATGACTTTTTCAACTTCAATTCGACGACATATTTTCAGACCCTTCGACGATGCTCAGGGCAAGCGAAAACCCCAAAAAATCGCGAATAAATCTTCTTGACAGATGGACCCTAATATTTTAGCAATAAAGGCACTTACCCGTGTTATTAAACGTAACCGCAGTCCGATAGGAGAGTAAAAATGGAAGTTAAAATTCATCTGAAAGAAAAAGACATACCCCGCAAATGGTACAACCTCGCCGCCGACCTGCCGACCCCGCTGCTGCCGCCTCTGGGCCCTGATGGCAAGCCCATCGGCCCCGAAATGCTGGCGCCGGTCTTCCCGATGAACCTCATCGAGCAGGAAGTCAGCACAAAACGCTGGATTGATATCCCCGAGGAAATCCTCGATATCCTCTACAGGTGGCGACCGGCACCGCTGCGAAGGGCGGTTTACCTCGAAAGGTTCCTCAAAACCCCGGCCCGCATATACTACAAAGACGAAAGCACCAGCCCCCCGGGTAGCCACAAGCCAAATACTGCTGTCCCGCAGGCCTGGTATAATAAACAGTTCGGCATAAAACGGCTCGTCACCGAAACAGGCGCAGGCCAGTGGGGTAGCGCGCTTGCCTTTGCCTGCCAGTTGATTGGTCTCGAATGCAAGGTCTTTATGGTACGTATCAGCTTCGACCAGAAGCCCTTCAGAAAACTTATGATGCAGGTCTGGGGCGCTAATTGCGTCGCAAGCCCGAGTAACGAAACAAACGCCGGTAGAAAAATCCTCAAAGAAATGCCCGATACCCCCGGCTCACTCGGTATCGCCATCAGCGAAGCAATCGAGCAAACCGTAACCGATAAGTCAGGTAAAACACGCTATTCGCTCGGAAGTGTCTTAAACCACGTTCTGCTCCATCAGACAATCATCGGCCTCGAAGCCAAACAGCAGCTCAAAACCGCGGGCGAAAAGAAAGTCGATATCATCATCGGCTGCGCGGGCGGCGGCTCAAACTTCGCCGGCCTTTCATTCCCGTTCGTCACAGACAAAATCAACGGCGCAAACATCAAAATTATGCCCATTGAACCAAGCTCCTGCCCTTCTATGACGCGCGGACCTTTCGCATACGACTTCGGCGACACGGCGGGAACGACACCCTTGCTCGCGATGTACACAATAGGCCATACCTTTATCCCCGCCCCCATTCACGCTGGTGGTCTCCGTTATCACGGTATGGCGCCTCTGGTCAGTCAGTCAATCGTAGAGGGATTGCTCGAACCAAAGGCATATCCGCAGACCAAGTGTTACCAGGCGGCGCTTACCTGGGCGAAAACCGAAGGGTTTATCTGCGCACCCGAGACCAGCCACGCGATTGCCGCTACAATCGACGAAGCCATCAAAGCCAGGGAAGAAGGCAAGGAAAAGGTCATCCTGTTCAACTACAGCGGCCACGGCCTTATGGACCTCTCCGGCTACGACGCCTTTTTGTCTGGAAAACTAACCGATTACGAACTGCCCGAAGAAGACCTCAAAAAATTCACCGCTCCACTGAAAAACTTCCCCAAGGCAGAGGCGAAAAAAACCGGAAAATGGTAATTTCCTTGACAGCGTAAACAGCTAAATTAAAGATATTTCAAGGAATAGCCCGATAATATAGTTGTTTGTAAGGCCGTCTGAACGGAATTACGGCTCTTATGGGAATGCAGGCAAAAAAAATGAATTTGTGCTTGCCTCACTTATCAGTGTTGATATACTGTTTTATCGCCCTCGGTGCGGTGCCGACGGAACGGACGAAAACATAGTAAAATAAGTATGTTGAGGGTATTTTTTAAGGAGACCAATACAATGAAAAAGTGTGTCTTGTTAGTAGTTGCGATTCTGTTTGGTATGGTTGCCCCGGTGCTCGCCCAGGAAGGCGACCTCCACGGCGATTTCGGTTACACATACAACAGTATGCAAGTCTGGAGAGGTTTCATGACATGGGGGCAACATAGTGGCAGCAATCTATTTGTCGACCTCGACTTCTTTGGTTCTGGCTTTGGTATGAGCATCGAGGATCATATGGCCAATGGAACCGGCAACAACGGCCCCCTCGGCTATTCGCAAGAACAACGAACCGATTACACCCTGTTCTATCAGAACAAGATTGTCGCTGGTGATCCATTAGAAACCGATTACAAAGTTAGCTATGTCTATTACAACTTTCCGGATACGGACGCACGCCACTCCGCTACATCCATCGACCTCCAGGAATTCAACGTCCTGTTCTCCTGGCCTGACATCACAGGCATAAAAGGCCTCGTCCCGGCTTACTGCATCATCAAGGTGTGGCCCTCAATGAGCGATACAGTGGTTGGAGCCGGCAATCCTAACGGCGGCTCCGCTTCAGGTTGGGCCCACGTCTTTATGCTCAACTATGCCCTGCCTCTCGAGAATATCACTCCTGAAATTCCCAAGCAGAACCTCGACTTCCATACAGAGTTGGTCTATAATAACCATATTGACCCCAGACCATACGGCGGCTATACCAGCAGTGACTGGACCGATTTTGTAATGGGCGTCTCGACCGACTTCGACCTCGGCAGCAACTTCATATTCACACCGGGAATCAATGAGCAGATTACTATGGAAGATGACGGGAACAAGGGCGTTTCCCCCAAACATGACATCACATGGGCAACCTTGACCATAAAGTACAAATTCTAAAAACAGCTTCTCTGTGTTCAAAACCAAAAAGGCCGGCTTAAACAAGCCGGCCTTTTTCATTTAAAGCTGATAAATCTCTCAGGATGTCCGACTGGTGATAAATCTTGCCGTTTCGACAAGCGACTTGCTGCCCCTGTTATCCCCAACTCCCGCTATTGCCGTAATCGCCTGCCCGACAAACTCCTCCGCACGTTTCCTCGCATATTCGATACTTCCGCAGGTATTTAGCTTTTCTATTAAATCCATTCTGCCGGCGTCTCCATTTTGCCGCGACAGAATCTGTTTTACCTTTAGTTTTTCCGCTTCGCCTGCGGTTTTTAATAAATGAATGAGCGGCAGCGTCAGTTTATCGCGGTCAAGGTCATTGCCCGCGGGCTTACCCGTCTTGTCCTGCTCGCCGACCAAATCAAGCAAATCATCGGTAATCTGAAACGAGATGCCGACGTTGCGTCCATAAGACGCCAATGCCTGCACCGTCAATTCATCCGCCCCCGCAAGAACGGCCCCCACCGCGCACGCCCCCTCAAACAACGCCGCCGTCTTTCCCGCTATTATCTCGATATATTCCGGCTCGCTCAGCAACCAGTTGCCCCTCTGTGATATCTGCCTAAGCTCACCTTCGCAGGTCCGCATCGACGCCACGGCTATTATTTCTGACACCCGGTCTCCCAGCCCCACGCACATCCTGATGACCCGGCCAAGCAAAAAATCCCCTAATAAAACCGCCGACTCATTCCCGTGAATACTGTTAACCGTGGGGACTCCGCGTCGGCTTTTACCCTCATCCACAACGTCGTCATGCAAAAGCGTCGCGTTATGTATAATCTCGAATATCGCCGCCGACCGAATGTGCTTTTCCGTTACCCCCCCGCACGCAAGACCAGACAGCAACACCAGCCCCGGCCTTATCATCTTGCCCTTACCGGCATTCACGCAGGCAACCAGACCATGAATCGGCTCGCCGCAATCAGACAAATCCCTCTCAATAAGCGTCTTCACGCGCGATAACTCGGATTCGATAACAGAAAAAACGCCAGGTGAACGACCTGCAGCGTTTGAACCCTTCGCCGAAGCGACGCCCGTTTTTGCAGATGATTGCATTGCGCCGACCCGTAACCCCCGCGTCTTGCCCCCTTCTTGCTTTCGCAAGAAAGCAGGGGGACAGCAGGGACTACTTCTCCTTTCCGTGTGCGTACCGGAAGAACTTGTCCCTGAGATGTTTCGTGACAGGTCCCGGCTTGCCGTCGCCGATTACCCGGCCGTCTATCTCAACTATGCCGATGACCTCCGCCGCCGTCCCGGTCAAAAATACCTCGTCGCTGATATACAAATCAAACCTCGTCAGGTTCTTCTCGATTACTTCGATGCCTTCTTTTTTCGCCAGTCGAATAACAACTTCTCGCGTTATCCCCTCAAGACCGCCTGCCTCCGCGGGCGGCGTATATACAACGCCTTTCCTCACCGTAAACACGTTGTCGCCGGTCGCCTCCGCAACGTATCCCTCGTGGTTATACATTATCGCTTCAGGAACGTCGTTATCCAGCGCCTCAATCTTCGCGAGGATGTTATTCAGGTAATTCAAGCTCTTCACCTGCGGCGGTATTGCCAGCGGATGATTGCGCACCGTCGTCGCGCTGATTATCTTCATCCCCTTCTCATATAGCTCCTGCGGATACAACTGGATATTGTCCGCGATGATGAACACCATCGGCGTCTCGCAGGTAAACGGATTCAGCCCCAGCGACCCCACGCCGCGAGTAACAACCAGCCGGATGTAGCCATCGATAACCCCGTTGGCCTCAACCGTCTTTTGCGTCGCCTCCATAAGCTTTTCCCGGCTCATCGGTATATCCAGGCGAATCCCTTTCGCAGAGTTGTAAAGACGCGTGATATGCGCCTCGAACTCGAATATCTTCTTGTTATAAATCCGTATCCCCTCGAATACACCGTCTCCGTAAAGCATCCCGTGGTCGAAGACGGATATCTTCGCGTCCTGCTCATCAACAAGTTTATCGCCAAGCCAAATCTTTAATGCCATACATCTTTTCCCAGTATTTTGCGGCGACCACAATCGCCAAAATCACTTGACTTTGCCGTCAGCCAGCGTTATTGTCCGACCCGCCCGCCGGGCAACCCTTTCATCGTGCGTTACCATAACTATCGTCTGACCCGCACGATTCAATCTTTCCAGCAACTCCAGAATACCATTTCCTGTAGCAGAGTCAAGATTACCTGTCGGCTCATCCGCCAATAGCAACCTCGGCTCGTTGATAAGGGCACGCCCAATCGCCGCCCTTTGCCGTTCCCCGCCCGATAACTGATACGGCTTATGCGTCGCCCTTTGTTCAAGACCAACTGCTTTCAGCAGCTCCAGCCCCCGCTTTTTAACGCCTGCCCGCTTTGACATCCACCCAATTATACCTGCGGGCACCATCGCGGGCAAAATCACGTTTTCCAACACATTTAATTCGTCCAACAAATGGTAAAACTGAAAGACAAACCCAATCATTTTATTGCGGTATTCGTTCAGCTCACCCCCGCCCATCCCGCTCAGGTCCCGCCCTTCAAACCGCACAACCCCCTTATCAGGCCTGTCAAGAGCGCCAAGTATATGCAGCAGCGTGCTTTTGCCGCTGCCCGACGCGCCGACTATCGCCACAAACTCACCTCTTTTGACCGCGATGTCGGCCCCCTTCAAAACCTGCACCTGCGCCGCTCCCATCCGGTATGATTTATGAACCCCTTGTGCCTCTATTATAAATTCATCTTTGCTCATAACTGGCTCACCTGTAAAACATCCGCCGGCCTGGCCCTCGCCGCTCCAACACTGGGCAGCACAGCGCCCGCCAGACACGCCAAAATCGCACAACCTGTTACCACCACCAACATCGTCAAATCTAATCGATGCGGTATCTCGCCTATCGCGTAAATCGTCCGGTCCCATAACTGAAAACCGAACCGCTCAAACAGCCAGCCCTCTATCCTGTTTATATTCCGCAGGAAAAGCATCCCGCCCGCGACACCGACCGCCGAACCAATAACGCCGAGTCCTGCCGCAAAACCTAAAAACAAAACAATCACGTCGCCGCACGATGCCCCTATGCTTTTGAGGATGCCGATGTCTTTGGTCTTGTGACTGATAATCATATAGAAGACCACGTAAACAATAAACACCGTTGTCAGCCCCACAAGCCCGAACATCATCATCAGCATCGCCTGTTCTTTTTCCATCCCGGCGATACTTTCTCTCCTGTGCTCCTTCCAGCTCTGCACGCTCACCTGCGAAAGCAAATCCGCGTTATCCTTCCCTTTATACTCATCGTAGAATTTCCCCCACATCTGGCGAACCTGCCGGCATCCTTCTTCAATGTTTGTCCCCTGCTTGAACTTGATATGAATCCACGACGCCCTTTTGACCGGCTCAGTCATCCCGCAAAGCAATTGGGCCTCATCAAACGGCAGATATATAATCGCTCCATCGACCCTCGCCAGCCCGCTTTGCGAACAATCGCTGAAATAAAACGTCTTTGTGTTCGCCATATCCGTCCCTGCCTTGGCGAGCGCGCCCTTGGCCGTCAGCGGAAAACAAGTTACAGACAATGCCGTCGCCGCGGGATTCGGGTCATAATAATATCCGCCTTTTTCGTTCCGCCCAATCCACATGTCCACGCCAATTACAAAACCTGGAAGATTCGCGTCGCCTTTTATATTAAACGCCTTCGACGGGTCATTTTTATGATAATGCAGCGTTCGCCCAAAACCAGTTACCCTGCTGAACCCCGCCGCATCAACCCCCGTCAATTCCGCACCGATATTCCGCGATGAGCTTTCCGCTCCCACAAGAACGTAACTTTTAATCACAGGCGTTACGGCTTCAACGTAATCCGCTTTCTCCGTAATTCCCGCGAAGTCCTCGTAATACGTAAACCCGACAAGCGATTCGGTTCCAACCACGCAATCGCCCGTATAATTATGGTTCTTCCGTTTGAAATCGCCGACCAGCCCGTCCATTACAGTCATTACTACGACGACGATAAAAACGCACAGCGCAACTGCCGCAAGCGCAAGGAAACTTATCCGCCTGCGATAAAGATAACGAGATGCCAATATCAGCTTATACAATTCCAAATTCCTATTCGTATCTGAGAACGTTCACGGGCCGCGTTATCGCTGCCGACAATGCCGGTATAATCGCGCCAATCATCGCTCCAAGTATCGCCGATAAAACTATCCACCAGACCGCCTGCCAGTAAACTTCAGCCGGTATTCTGCTGAACATATAAACGCTCGCTTTCCACAGCTTCAGGCCGAACGCAACCCTTATCCAGCCCTCAACCCCGTTGATGTTCTTCGTAACTACGTACCCGGCTGCGGTCCCCAGCAATGTCCCTAATATCCCGACAAACGCGCCAAACCCCACGAAAATCATCGCGATAGACCCGCTGTCGGCCCCGCAGCTTTTCATTATCGCGATGTCTTTGCGGCGTGTCTCGACAATCATATAAAAAATGCAGAATATCAAAAGCACCGCGCTCAAGCTCACCACGCCGAATATCAAAAGCAAAACCCCCATCTGCTTGCGAATTTCCGCAATGTATCGGCTTTGCATCTGCCTGGAGGTCTCTATCATTGTTGCTCGAATGTCGTAATCCTCCCACCCGAGTTTCTCCGAAGCGAAAACCTTCCACACGCCGCGAATCTGCGCTATCGCAAGGGCCGCGTCAGCCCCCTTGTGAAGTTTAATCTGAATCCTGCCGGCAACCGGTTCCTGCGAATCCGGGAAAATCGCCCTGCTCAATTGCTCTATTGGCAAATACACCAGCCGGCTGTCAAAATAATAAATCCCCGTAAATACGGCGTCCGCCATCGTAAACTGTATGGTCTTGCGCCTGAATTTCTGCCTGCCCTGAGTGGAATCGATGGGTTCTTTGTCTTTCCCTTCAATCGCCGAACTGCTCGTGGTGAGCGAAGTCGAACCAGTCGTAATTACGAATTGTTGTCCAATCATCCTTTCCGCGCCGTTGACATCATACTCATCGGTTTTCTCATTCGGCTCAGCAAGGACCCCTATTCCGACATAACCCGTAATGTCTCCGCTGCCGGCAGACGTCGCCTGTTTTGTTTTCAGCAGCGACTTGTCAAACGCCGTCACCTTGCCGAATTTTGCCGGCTCAATCCCCCAAATCTCCGCCGCCCGAACATTACCTCTGCCTAAATGCAAAAGCCCCTGCGCAGACAGCGTCGCAGTTGTTGCTTCAACCTGCTTTATCTCCTCCAATCGCTTTTCAAGCTCTGCGTATCCCGCGAAATTCTTCCCAGGCGACAAAACAACGTCTCCCATGCCGTCAACCGCGCTCTGCTCGAATGCGTTTATGAACCCGTTGAATAAGCTGGCGACAACTACCAGAAGCGCCGTCGAAAGCGCAACCGCTGCGATACTCAGCAGCACTACCCTCCTCTTCCTAAGGTATCGCAGCCATAAAAATATCTTCAGCATCTTATTTTAGCCACAGAGAATAACAATTTTTTTTAGCCACTCCCGTAAGGGACGCCTTTCGGCAAGAGGACACAGAGAAATCAATAAAACTACTATTTGGCCGTAATATACCACTAATCGTTGTCGAATAACAATATTCGTATCTATGTCGGCAAACCAAGAACACTGCGAGCAATCTTTCTGAAGAACCGGCATCTCCTAACAGCATCGAGAGCAGATTCCTTATTGGCCGACTCACCTGGATAGCGAAAACTCACTGCAAAATCAGAAAGATAAGCCAAATCTTCACGGAAAACCTCCCAATCCGGCTGAATAACTAATACCTGGTTAAGTAACGCTACGAGGTCGTGAACTTTGCCAAAAGAGATGTCCGCTTCAGCCAATCGCGCTTTAAGATATTTCTCCGCACATTGCTGGGCGTGAAAACAAATTGCGTCATAGTTGGGATTCTTCCTTGCGCGGGACTCCCGCTGCATTGTCGCAAAGTCGCCTTCCGCCTTTTCAATCCATTCAGAGGTTGTCGGCTTCATAGAGAACCTTCCCACACTTGAGAATGTCTTTTATGAACTGGTCGCCAATCTCTAAACGCTGACGTATCTTTTCGGGCGTGCGAACAAGCAGGTCAACGGGAAACGATGGTCGAAGTTTGAGCCGGATTTCAACCGACTTATCTACGCTTCTGCCCTCAAATGAAGCGACTATAAGCAGGTCAACATCCGAATCCTGTTTGGCCGTGCCCTGTGCGTATGAGCCAAACAAAATCACCTTCTCGGCCCCAAACTCCTCGCCGATCCGCCTACCAAACAGTTCTATCTCATTAATCGCTACCATTTTTCCGCCACAGAGATTATTTTAAGCCACAGAGCACACAGAGACCACAGAGAAATTAAAAAAATCCGCCTTTAGCACCGATAATCTTCCGTCACCTCCTCAAGACAGGAAAATACATCTTTTTCAGGATAAGCAGATTTGGCCAACGGTCTGACCAATCTACTGTCAGCCGACAACAGCCCATCAGCACGAGACAAAGATACGACATACTCTATATCCCAAAAATCGTTTGAAATGTCAAACCGTTCAAATGACACCCCGCTTGCCACTCTTTTGCAAGTCCACTCCAAACCCCAAGCAAAATGAAGTCTTATCAAGTGCCATGTAAACCAATCCAACTCAGTATGCTGACTCAAATAGGGTACGAAATGACTAAGGAATTTCGACTTTGACGTATCCACTGCGTCAACATAATCTTTAAGACGCCTCAACTGGCAATTATTAGGAGATTCTCCGATGAATCTTTGTATTAATTTCTTTGTCTTAACGTTACTGAAGAATGCCTTAGAAATTTTGCGCAACCAATCAATATGAGGTTTATAATGCTGTTGGCATAACCGGGCCTCACTTTTTAAAAGTCCCTCGTCTGTACACAAATTACTTTCCCTCGCCTTCTGGGTTTCATGTTCATTAATGATGCTAACCGTAGGATTATGCGATTGTTTTTCATGCTGAAAAATACTCGGCGAACCCCATCCTATTACTCCACCGCACTTAACGCATTCAACAAATCTTCGGAGTAAATCTACCGACTTATTTTCGCTCATCAAGCATTCAGCGATCAAGGCATGAGGAAAAACAACTTTATGGTTTTGGACAAACTCAAAGATTTGCTCCGCGAAATCTTTATGAAGAACACTTTTATGAAAAACACTTTTGTCAATCACCAACAATTTTGACATGTCGGCACCTCCCGCTTTTGACTCTTACTACTTTATTCTCTGCGTGCTCAGCGGTCTCTGCGGTGAGTTCACTATTTTGTCGGCTTTAAAAGGGGAAACAGCACAACGTCCCTGATGCTCGTCGCGCCGGTCAATATCATTACAAGCCGGTCTATACCGATTCCCAGACCGCCGGCGGGCGGCATCCCGTACCTCAACGCAGTCACAAAATCATGGTCCATCGTCGCCATCGTCTCTTTTTGTCCCCGAAGCTGCTGCCGGAAATTTTCCTCCTGCACCGCCGGGTCGTTCAGCTCCGTATAGGCGTTGGCCAATTCCATCCCCGCAATATACATCTCGAATCGCTCCGCAACCTCGGGCTGCCCTTTCTTCCGCTTCGTCAGGGGACACAGCGCCGCCGGGTAATCAATCACAAACGTCGGGTTGGTCAAATGCTCCTCAACCGTCTGCTCGAAAACCTCGTTGATTACCACCGCGTCGTCCATATTCTTATGGTCAATCTTCAACAACTCCGCCTTTTTGCGAATACCGCCGATATCCGCAATATCGCATCCGGCGTATTCCTTCAAAAGCTCCGCGTATTTCGCCCGCTTCCACGGCCGCGCAAAATCAACGCTCTTTTCGCCGAACATCGTCTTGTTGTCTTTGCAGTATTTCTCCACCAGAAGACAAATCAGTTCTTCCGTCAAATCCATCATAATATTGTAGTCGGCGTACGCCTGGTACAATTCCAGCATCGTAAATTCCGGGTTATGCCTCGTGCTCAGCCCCTCGTTGCGGAAGTTGCGGTTTATCTCGAAAACCTTCTCCATCCCGCCCACAAGCAGCCGTTTCAAAAACAGCTCCGGCGCAATCCTCAAGTATAAATCCATATCAAGCGAATTATGATGCGTTATAAATGGCTTCGCCGCCGCGCCGCCCGCTATCGTCTGCATCATCGGCGTCTCGACTTCCATAAACCCGCGGCCCGTCAAATACTCCCTCACCGTCCGCAATATCGCGATTCGCTTCCTGAACAGCTCCATCACATCAGGGTTCGCCCACAGGTCAACGTATCGCTGCCTGTATCGCAAATCTATGTCCGCAAGACCGTGCCACTTCTCCGGCGGCTGCATCAGCGACTTGCTCAGCAGCACAACCTCGTCCGCCCATATCGTTATCTCGCCCGTCTTCGTCTTGCCCAGGCCGCCCGACGCCCCGATAATGTCCCCAAGCTCAAGCAGCTTCACAAAGCTCCACTTCGAATCCAGCAAGCTTTTGCTCAAACCAACCTGTATTGGGCCTGAGCTGTCCCTCAATGTAATAAATATGAGTTTCCCGATATCTCTTAACAGCACTATTCTGCCTGCACACCTCGCCCTTTGTTGTTCGTCCTCTGTCTTCTGTCCTCCGTCTTCTGTCTTCTGGTCTTTATATCGCGCCTTGGTATCCGCCGCCGGCTCTGCGCAATCGTACCTGCCGCCGTATGGGTCAATACCCATTTCTCTTATCGCGCGTAACTTTCCCTCTCGGGCCTGTTCAATATTCGATACTCGATTTTCCATGTTTCTTCCGTCTTCTGCCTGCCCGGCGTAGCTTTAGCGAAGCAGGGTCTTCCGCTTTTTACTTTTTCCTTTTTGCTTATTACTTTTTATTTGCGTCTGCCTGTTCTCTTATAAGCTTGCTCTTGACCACCAGTATCGCTGTCGTTAACTGCGGGTCAACCTCGACGGTCTGTGAAATTGTGTGTTTCTTCAAAGGCGAATTGGCGTCGTCGTGCCCCGCGTTCACAAGCACGTCGTTGTCTCGCTGCAGCTCGAACATCTTGCGAAACTCATCACTTCGCAGCGACACCGCGACATCCGGCCCAACGCCCCAGTCGCTCTTATTCTCTTTTTTCGCCTCTTCCTGGCTTTTTATCTTCTGACCCGAAGGCAGATACCAGTTTGCCATCGTGTATTTCAACTGCGAGCCCTCGCCCGGATATGTCGATATCCCCTGCACAACACCTTTGCCATGCGTCCGTTCTCCGACCAGTGTCGCCCGCTTGTGCGACGGGTCCGCAAGAGCGCCCGCGACTATCTCCGACGCGCTCGCCGAGCCGGCGTTTATCAGCACCACCATCGGGTAATTCGGATGCGTCCCCCTGCTGCGAGCCGTCTTGTAATCCGGCGTCCCGAACCGCGACCGCGTTATCACTATCAAACCGTCATCCAGAAATTCATCAGCCACCGCAACGGCGCTGTCGAAATATCCACCCGGATTGAACCGTAAATCCAGTATCAATCCCCGCATACCGGCCGACTCCAGCGACTTCAACGCCGCTTCAGTATCGCTGGCCGTCGTTTCCGCAAAACTCGTCAGTCGAATGTACCCTATCTTGTTCTGCTCATCAATCATCCGCAGCCATTTGCCTTCGCCGGTCCTCTGCAACCCCATAAGCGTAGGAACCACAATCTTGGCGCGAGTCAGTGTTATATCACGCGTCTTGTCTTTGCCGTTGCGGCGAATCGTCAGTGTTACTTTAGTCCCCGCCGGCCCTTTTATACGACTGACCACGCACGAAAGCGGCACATCCTTCGTAGGCATCCCGTCAATCTTTTCTATAACGTCTCCAACGTCAAGCCCCGAGCTATACGCGGGGGTATCAGGCAGCAAACTCCCAATCGTAAGCTGTCCGTTTTGCCTCGATATTTCTACGCCTATCCCGGGAAATTCATTCGTCATCTGCTGTTCAAATTCCGAAACGTCTCTCGGCCAGACCAGGACCGTATAAGGATCAAGCGTCAAAAATGACGCCTCTGAAAACTGAGCGATTACAACCCCCTCGGGCATCCCGGCGGTCGTCAGGTTTAGCTCCAAAACCTTCTCGAATGACGATATAAAGCTGTCTTTGCTCCCATCCTCGGGCCAGCTGTTTATTTCATTTTCCAGCGAAACCATCGCCAAACCAAACGCCGCTATCGCGTTGGTATCGGGCTTAAAATCCTTGAAACTCTCTCCCAGCGCCGCCATCCGGTTATTCGGCTCGGCTTTGCGCTCTTCAATAATATCGGTGTCGCCTTCAGTGTCGGGGATTAGTGTTCCGGACGGGGCAGCCGATGCTGTCCCGGCTGTGTTCGTATCCCGCAACGAGGTCAGTGTCCCTACCACATCCGCAAGCAATTTGCATCGCCGAACCCCTTTAGACGCCATTTCACGGTAGTCGATCTTGCTTATGTAACGGAAACTCAGCTCGTCAACCGCACGCACAAATATCCGCCTCTTTACGCCCTCCAGCCGCTGCTTGCCCGTCTCGCAGGGACTGTCCTGGAACGAACCGGCTATCTCCGCCTTGGTTATCAATTGCTCCGTGTAATCCGAATATGCCTTGTTGTTCGGCTCAAGAGCGGTAAGCCAGCTATAACATGTTACATACGCGTCAAGCCACTTGCCCTTCCGCTCATATCCCGTAGCGTCCGCTTTGGCCTTTACAATCGCGTCCAGCAAACACGGCTCATTCAACAACCTCTGCTTCTGGTTTTCGTCCGCGAACTCCATCGTCCGAACTGCTGCCGCAAGTACCGCAGTCGGCCCATTCGGCTCATTCGAGTCATTTACATCATTGCCGTCAGTGCCTTTCTTCCCGACGCCGCGGGGCGAAATCAGCCGCTCAAACTTTGCTAATTCCTCCTTATACGCCGCCTCTTTCTGCGCCTGCCTGCCCTTCTGCATCTGCTGCCACTGTGCCACTATATCATTCAAATCCGAGACCTGTTTTGACCCCTTTTTTAACCAGCCGGATTCATTTATGCACCTGCCCGCCTCGTCGAACTTACCCTCCTCGATTAGCCCGCTTACCTGGTCGACAACCCCTCGCTCGCTGTTGAAATCAGCCGGCGGAGATGCAATTACGCACGGGTCAGCAACTTCCGCCGGACGGTTTATCTCGATTCCGTGCGGCGCAGCCCACAGGCATATCGCCGCAGCGCAAAACCCAATCATCATCACGGGCCATAAAACCCGCGACCTTATCCAAAACCCGCGATTCATCCGCATTATTTATTCTTTCAATAGCTAAATGGGCGTCCTGACCTACGCCTTAAAATCAACAGACACCCATTTTAATAATCAATCATCAATCGCACACGTAGCGGAGCGCAGAGCCCGCACCGTCAATCATAAATTGACGCCTTGCGTCATCCCCGCCAAACAGCTTCCTTGCCCCTGCAAGTCGTAGGCAGGGGTTTGGTTCCGCAACAGGGGACCCATTCGCAAAGCGTAAATCGAAAATACTTTACAGGCACTCTGCCGCCTTGCCAGCGCATCCCAGAACGTGCAGTTTGTGCTTTACCATCGCCTTTATAGCGTCCCTGGCCGGCCCCAAATACTTCCTCGGGTCAAACTCGCTTGGCTTCTCCGCGAACACCTGACGAATCTTCGCCGTCATCGCCATTCTTAAATCCGTATCGATATTCACTTTACAGACGGCAAGTTTAGAGGCCTCGGTTATTGCTGCTTCAGGCACGCCCATTGCGTTCGGCATCTTGCCGCCGTATTTGTTAATCAGGTCAACAAATTCCTTCAAAACGGTGCTCGACCCGTGCATCACCAGCGGGAAACCCGGTATTAATCTCTGTATTTCTTTTATACGGCCAATCGCCAGCTTCGGCACACTTTTGAACTTATATGCCCCGTGGCTGGTTCCTACCGCTACGGCTAATGAGTCAACGCCTGTCTTTCCGACGAATTCGACCGCCTGCTTGGGGTCTGTCAGGTGCTTTTCGACGTCATCCACGCCAACGACATGTTCTTCGATACCGCCAAGCTGCCCAAGTTCCGCCTCCACCACTACCCCGTGTTTGTGGGCATATTCAACTACTTCCTTGGTCATCCTGATGTTCTCTTCGAAGGGGTATTTCGATGCGTCTATCATCACCGATGTAAACCCGTCATCGACGAACTGCTTGCACGTCTCGAAGTTGTCGCCGTGGTCAAGGTGCGTCGCGATTGGAATATCGGGGTTTTCCTTCACCGCCACATTCATTATCGCGGTAAGATAGCTGTTGCTGGCGTATTCGCGGGCGCCTTTTGACACCTGCAGAATCAGCGGTGCCTTCTCTTCGGCTACCGCCTCGATGATACCCTGCGTGATTTCCATGTTGTTGACGTTGAACGCCCCGACGGCGTAGCCGTGTTTATAGGCCATCTCAAACATCTTTTTCGTCGTTACCAATGGCATACTGTTCTCCTTATTCCGTTATATATGTTCATTGCTGCTTATTCGGGAAAAACCCCCCAAGGGGCCAACCGTTCAAAAGTTGGTAGTATAACGCCCTCTTATGCGAAATTCAAAGGAATTCATAACCACGGATTACACAGATTTCACTGTTTTTTTACCGCGGAGAACGCAGAGACCGCAGAGTTTTTTTTCAGACGCTGATTAACGCAAAATAACGCTGTTTTTTTGTTAGCCACAGATTACACAGGTTTCACGGTTTTTTAGCCACCGAGGACACAGAGAGCACAGAGGACAGTCAGCTTTGTGTTTTTGGCGGAGGCAATGCTCCAAACGTTGTTTGTGTGCTTGCCACCCGCCTTCATCCACAAGGGCTAATCGCCCTTTTATAAAGCTGACTGCTTAGACACTGATTAACACTGCTTTTGCTCGGCTTGGCCCGCCAAAGAGCACGGCGGGTAAACGTTCTGCGGCTAAGAGTATTCTCGATACGAGCATCTGCGATACCCTTTTGCCTTGTCCGCAGAAACCCGAAAAAACGGGCTTCTTTGTATAAGCCGAGCAAAACACACGGATTTAACTCGTCGTTAGTCGTTGGTGTTTAGTCGATAGTTGTTAGTATTTAGTCGTTAGTTTAGTATATCGTAATTTAGGATACCGCCTCCCGTGAGGGACGCCAAACGGCGGGAGGCAGGGAAAAGCGATTATTGACGAAAGACGGGGTTTGGGGAAGTTTTTATTGTCGATTGCCGAATGTCGATTTGGGGATGCGGATGTTTCAAAAAAATCGGGACTTATTTTAGGGATTGGGAGTTTTGATTAATTTTTATATTATCAGGTCGGACCAATCGGACCAATCATTGTGAAGGCATTTGTCCCAATCATAGACCGGATTCTGATTTATTCGCCAGATACGGTTGACCTGAATCGCAATACCGCCAAAGAGTATTCTGCCTTTTTTGTTATGCTCCTTGATGTAGGCCTGCAATCTTTCGGCTTTGGCTTTGGTAAAAGTGCTGCCGTCTTGATCCCGTTGGTCTTTTGTTTCAAAGATGCCTATTCTACCATCAGCAAACTGAACTAAATAATCGGGGTAGAAGGTGTGAATTATGCCTTTGGGGAACTCATACTTTATGCCGAAGTAATCGTTCTTGCTCTCGCCGTTCTTCCACCACCACATTATGTTTTTGCTGTTCGTCTTGTCTTCCAAAAACTGCTCAAAAGCAACCTCAGGACTGGTACGGGCAATGCTTAAATAACAAGGATCATAGACATATTTCTTCACCCGGACTAATTCATCGGTATGCTGATTATAGAAAGCTTCTGTGGGTATATCGAAATCATAGAACTGCTCGCTCGCTTCGCTGCGCTTTTCGATTTCTTTTTCGCGGAGAGGTCTATATTCCTCGATAGCTTTAGACAAAATGCGCTCAAAGACAGGTCTATTACCGTTGTGGACGAAGATTTTTTGAACCATCATTGTTTCTTCGGGCCAGTCCTTTGAGCCGAGATATTTTTGAAACCAGACGTAAATGGTAGTTTTTACCTTTGGCACAGACCGTTTGATATTCCTGAAAGAACCAAGATTGTTTTTGATGACTTGTTCAAACAATGCTTGGAGGTCATTTCCGGCGATAGTAAGGCGGGCTTTTTGTTCGGAATCGATTAGGCCTTCTAATTCGTCGAAAGATTCGGCTTCAACCTTTGCATCCTGGATAATCTCCTGTTGGTATTTCTTAAGGTCAAGAACAACACCTTTTTTCTCGATTACTTTTTTGTTCTGTTCAAAGAACTCTGTATTTGTTACGCCGAAGTAGTCGCAGGCGATTTGTTCAAAGACAGGGTCGAAGCTCGACGTAATGTCGCCGTAATCAACTCTTGACCTGTAATATGAGGGCAGTTTGATGTCTCGATAACATTCCTTGCGAGCAGCTCGAAGATGCTTAATTATGTTCGGGTTGTATTCTTCTTTTTTGACAATGATGCTTTGAACGTTTGTATAGATATATCCGGTATTCAATGCTTCTTCTGGATAATGTTTCAACTCCGGCATTCGCAATATTCTGCCAACGGTCTGTATCTCAAAGGTTTCGCTATGCGACTCTCTGAACTTAACGAGTATATGCGCACGAGGACAATCCCAGCCGGTATCGATTGCCTGTTTGAAAATCAGAAACTCAATCTCGTTGTCTGGTTCTGCGATCCAGTCGAGCGTTTCTGACTTTTGTTCTGCAAGCCAAATAGCGAGTTTTCTGTTCTGTTCGGTGATGTTTTTACGGGCCAGAAATGCCTTAACGGCCTCAATTTTGTCTTTCCCGGCTTCTGCGGTGGGAATCTGAATAAGGACAAGCGGATTGATATTTGAGACTTGTTTTCCAAAAAGCTTCTTAAGCTCCAAGCGTTTCTGGTATGCCGACTCCAAGACAACTTCCTGCGAATCGCTTTCACCTTTGGCTATCTTGTCAATCTTTTCATTGATGATTAGTTCTTTCTTTATAATACCAGCATCGATAACAGCCTTTGGCTCAACAAGAACGCCCTTCGCCGTGCCTCTTGTAAAATCCATCAAGTTCGGCTCTATCTTTGGAGTTGCGCTCATTTCTAAAATAACATCGGCATCAATTTCGTCTCGGAGTTCATTTGTCCTTTCAGCAGTTGCTCCGATATGACTTTCATCGATAATAAGAATGACCTTTCTCTGTTCACGTGTTCTTGTCAGAACATCTCTGAAGTTTATCTTTTCGCCATCTTTCATCAGGATATTCTTCCAATCGCCTGATGCCCGGTCTTTGGTACGCAGTTTTTCCCAATTAACAACGACGATTTCGTTTCTGACGATACGCTCGCGACCACCTGTGAATTCTTGCTCGACCAGTGATACTCTCGGGGCACCGGTATATATTTTTTCGAGGGCGTGCTTACTTTGCAAATGCAGGTTGCCTTTTCCTATAGTAACCCAAACAAAGCAGAGGTCTTCATCTGGCAATTCTTTTATGATTTCCTCGATAAACTTCGCAGTCATCAAGGTTTTCCCACTTCCCGTAGGCGCCTGAAAGACGCACACCTTCTGCGTCCCATCCTTACTCAAAAGCGCCTTTACGGCATCGACTAATTGGTCAACGGCTGTTTGCTGATAATCTTTTAAGTTAATATTCATAGATGCTCTCGTACACATCGAGTATTTTCTGTGGGATGGGTTCTAAAGATACACCCTGCCAGTCCTGAAAGTCGGTTTTATCCAGACCCAGCGGATCAAGGGTGAAACAGTAGAGGATTTTATCACCCTTCATTTTGTCGAGGTCCTTCTTGAGAACCTTAAGTTGTGCGCGTTGAAGCGAATAATAAACGGCCATGATTCGGCTATTTTGGTCAAATATGCGATAGTCAGCCGTCTTCTTCTTTTCGTCAAAGATGCCCTCGCGAAGACAAAGCATTTCGGTACATTCATGGGTAATGCGAATCTTCAAAGTATCTTTGCTGATAGTTCGCTTTACGAAAGAAGTCTTGTAGTATTTCAGATTAGATTTAATTCCTGTAATGTCAGGGTAATCCTTATGCCCTTGAATAACCTTTTTAATTCTGGGATGACAAACTTTTTGCGCAATCTCGTTTTCGTTGTTCGTACAAAGGATAAATTTTCGGTGTCCTTCTTGTCCGTCTTCCTTGTTAAGAATCATTACAGCATGAGCGGTCGTACCGGAACCTGCAAAAAAATCTAGAATTGTCGCATTCTTTTTTTGATATAAAATAGGAGCTATACAATCATACGTATTCCAAATGGATTTAGGAAAGTCGAAATCGGTTTCCGGAACAAGCGCACGGACGATTTTGGTTCCGTACTCGTTTGCATCATACCTTCTATCTTGCCAAACAGTTTTAACTGTGCCGAAATCCTTACCTATCTCAATTTCGTACCCACCATTCCTTTTTTGCGTCCTCAGATACTCTTTAACCTCTTCAACGCTTTGTCTTGCGTATCTCCATTTTCGCTCAGTTCCTTTTACATCGATGGGGTAAACATAATGTTTACTTCCTTTTACGATGGTTTGTTTTTCCGGATGAAAGTCATCTTCGGGCACATCACCAAAGCCAACAATGTTGTCCTTTTCAACTATAATTGGATAAAAGCAATTTTTCGCATCGGTTCTTAAAGATTCGCCACCCCAGTTTCTTAAATTACTCCAATAGATGTCGTCCTCTTTGATTTTTCTTGGACCAACTATTTTCAATCCTTTTTGAAATACAAAGTATGCGTATTCGTGTGTGTATGAAAAATTGTTTCCCTGCACACCCCTTGGATTGTGAACTATCGTAATACAATGAATTTCACAGTTTCCGAAAAGATCCTCAAGTAATAAACCTATACGGTTGAGTTCGTTTTCGTCTATCGCACAAATCAATACCCCGTCATCTTTTAACAAATTCTTTGCCAACCTTAATCTTTTTGACATCATAGAAAGCCATTTGCTATGTCTATAGGTGTCATTTATATCCACATAATCATTACTGTATTTCCAGTCCTTCGCCCCTGTGTTGTACGGCGGGTCAATGTAGATAACATCTATCTTGCCTTGGTGAGTATAATTCAGCACTGAAAGGGCATGGTAGTTATCACCTTCGATAAGAATATTGATTGGTTTATCCGGTTCAGTGATGATTTCTTTGCCTTTGACTTCCTTCAGTACGGGCAAAGCATTTTCGGATTCTTTTTCGAACTGCTCCTTCGTTCGATCCTCATCCCAGACAAGACCGTATTTCTTGCGGGATTCAAGTTTTTGTATAACCTTCAGAAGGTCATTTTTTGACAGTTCTGAGTAACCATTCGGCATAGTCAATAGCTCTCCATGTTTAGAACGAGATAGATAATACGGTAAAAACGGGTTTGGTCAAGTGATTTGGCGGGATAAACATTTTAAGCGAACCTCGCGAGGGGAACCCCGTCACACGCCTCCGGCGATGCTGACGGGGCTAAATACGGATGAGGAAAAGGCAGCGTTAAAATCTTTATCTGTCAGCACTTACAAAAAATGGCGGGGACATTACTTCGCTTATTTTTTGCCATAACTCTTTTTACACCAAGGTTTTAAATTCTGGATAAAAACAGTTGTTATCCATTTTCGCGCAGGTCGAAAACCCTTAGATTCAAAAATCTTAAAAAATTTTTACTCCTTGCCGCATAAGGGGTTAGCGATTTTGACCCCATCAGGAAATCCCTTAGTTTTCGTCAAAAGTGCGCAAGATTGCGCCATATTATAGAGGACGTCGATTGTTCGACTTCCTCTATAGTCGTTAGTGGTTAGTCGTTAGTCGTTAGTCGTTAGTCGTTAGTTAATAGTTGTTAGTGTTGAGTTAATTCTGGGTCCCCTGCTGCGCCGCTGCGCGAGAAGTTAGAGAGTGGAACAGGTGAGCAGGAGAAGTAAAGACAGAAGACGGATGACTGATAGGAATGTCCAATATCGAATATCCAATAACCAATGTTGAAGTAAATTACGCCAAGGGCGGGAAATAATAATTTGAGATTTGAGTATAAAGATTAGCAAGGCAAAGGAATTAAACTGGCTGGGACGGATATTACACGCGGTATATCTGGTCTATTATCGCAGCCGATTCGGGCACGAGATTCGGCTGATACCGCTAACGAGATACAAGTTCGCGATTGTTGACGCGGATGATTACGAGCGGCTGAAAAATTATCACTGGAGCACCAGATACAGCTCAAGAACGTGGTACGCGGTGCGATGCGCGGGTGAGCGATAAGACAAAGAAAAGATTGGTATGGATGCATAACGCGATAATGGGAAATCCGAAGGGAAAGCTGATTGACCATTTCAATCATAACGGATTAGACAACAGAAGGACAAATCTCAGGGCGGCGACGAGAGGGCAAAATACGGTCAATTGCAGGAAACGCAAAGGATGCTCGTCGAGATTCAAAGGGGTGTGCTTTCATAAAAATTCGCGCAGATATAAGCCGTGGGACAGCTATATCAACGCCGAAGGGCGACGAATAAGCTTAGGGTGCTTTGCGACGGAGGTCGAGGCGGCGAGAGTTTACGACGCGGCGGCGAGAAAATACCACGGAGAATTCGCGACGCTGAACTTTCCAAATTAGCCCCCGTGAGATAGGTGAAGCCACCATCTAACGGGGTAAACGCAGGGAATTCATATTGCCATTACTTCTCAGCGAGTTATTTGCCGACAAGCCAGTTATCGCACAGGACATCGAAATCTTTCATATCGACGATACCGTCGCTGGCTGGTGTTGGAGCAATATCCACTAAAGGATTATTTTGCCGCCAGGCATCAGCGAGGATAGTAAAGTCGATGAAATCCACATCGGAATCGCCGTCGAAATCACCGGCCACAGCGTCGTTTTCGTTAAAGATATAAGCTGCGCCGGTGGATTTGTTATTGTTGAGGTTGTTAGGTACACCAATGATGGTATGGCGACCTGATAATGCGAGCGAGGAGCCGAACCTGTCGTTTGTATTGGCGTCGCCTGCCGCGAGCCGGTCACTTTGAACCCAGTTTGTGCCCGTGCGGACAAATTCGAATACCGAACCGGCCATATTGCCATTAACGAAATCATAAGGACAGCCCACAAGTATTGTGTCATCTTTTATGGCGACCGCGGAGCCAAAATCGTCGCCGCTGCAGGGGTCATTTGCATCGAACAGTTTTTGACGCTCAACCCAGTTGGCGTCAGTTTGGGAAAAAACATAAGCTGCGCCTGCCGTATTAATGCTCCCGATATTGCATTCATACGCGCCGATGACAGCCCAGTTGCCGTCTATGGCGACGGAGTATCCGAAGTGATGAAATGGGCCGCTATCGGATGCCCGAAGAATATTTTGTTCGAGCCACGTTGCGTCCTGTCGCTGATAGATATAGGCGGAACCAGCGTCGCTGATACCGGAATAGTCATCATTTGGCGCACCGATAATAATGATGTTGTTGTCGATTGCGACACTACAGCCGAAGATATCCATTGATTCGGCATTCAAAGCAGTGAGTTTCTGCTGGAAAACCCAGCTTGAGCCGGCAAGGACAAAAACCGAGGCGCTGCCGGCATAACCGTTGTCGCCATAAGCGCCTATGACGATGGTGTTATTATCGATTGCGACGGAGCAGCCGAATTTGTCGCCTGTGGCGGCATCGGGCGCGACAATTTTTTGCTGCTGAGTCCAGACACCGCCCGAATTAGAGAAGACATAAGCGGAACCTTCGTTGTCGTCATAACTGCCCACTACAATAGTGTTATCCTGGATGGCGACCGACTTGCCGAATTTATCGCCGGCCGCACCGTCGGAAGGGATGAGCTTTTGTTTTTGAACCCACTGTGAGCCGGAAAATTCGTAAACATAAGCGGCGCCGCAGTCGCCGCCGTTGGAGTCATTCTGATATGCCCCAACCACCGCGGTATTGCCGTCGATAGCAACCGAAACACCAAAGCCGTCGCCGGCATTGGCGTCGGAAGGGAAAAATTTGACCTTTTCGAGATGAGCGAGAGCTGAGCAGCTAAATACAATCTGAAATAAAAACGCTGACACTATGAGATACCTGGTTTTGGGTGCGGTAATCATTTTTTCCTCCTTATTAAATAATATTTTTCTACATATTCAGACCTCGACTTCGCAGCCGGGCCTTAGGAAACAGAGCCATTTACTTTTTATCTCCTGGCCAAGTATTATGCTTGCGGCCTGGGCGTAAAGGTCTAATTGTCGGCGGTATAATTCGGCACGTTTTGCCGCACCATCGGCGGACACATCATCAGTTTTGAAATCTATAATTACGAGTCCTTCAGGGGTTTTGATAAGCAAATCGATTATGCCCTGAACGATAATGAAGTCCTGAGTTTTGAGCTTTGAGTTTTGAGTTTCCTGAAACGCCTCGTTCCATTGCGAAGCGGGGACGGCAAAGGTGAAGGGCCATTCACGCCGGACGACAGTCTTTTTATCGAGGACTATTTGGCTGAGTTTGCTTTTGAAGAATTTAGCAATCGATTCGGCATTTATTTGCGACGCGATTTCCCGAATAATGGCGCCGTCTTTTACAAGTTTTTCAATAAGTTGAACCACCGCCTGCGTCGTTACGGATTTAGTCAGATCAAGCTTTGACATAACCAAGTGCGTGGCTGTCCCGACAGCTCTGCCGTCGATTTGCTTAGTTGCGAAAACAGCTTTCGGTTTTCGGTCGAAGGCAAGCGAATAATCAATTTTCGTGAATTCATCATTGCGATGTGTCCACTGCGTTACCGTTCTTTTGGCGGGCAGCGACGGCGCGTTGCCGAATGGATATCGCCAATTAAGCAATTCTTTAAGCCGGGAAAGGGGTTTCGAATTGCCGATTGCCGATTGCCGATTGTCGATTGTTGTATGTTTTGAGGGCTGGATAATGGCGGAAAGTTTCGCCAGCTCCGGCTGGTCATAAAACTGGACGCTGAATAAATTATTCTGCGTGGCTTGCGCTGGCAGTTCGGTTTGAAATACCTGATGCAGGAGCGGCTCACTGCCGAGCGATGACAAAATCCAGTCGAGGTGGTTTTGGTAAATTTCGAGATGCCAGGACGGGATTGATTGACCTGCAAATGAATTGGCAGCGGTAAGAATGTTTTGGCTGCTATCCCGGTCTTTGCAGCCGACGAGGATGAGGCGATTCATCGCCCTTGTCATCGCGACGTAGAGGATTCGCATTTCCTCGGCCAGCGACTTTCGGCGGTTTCGCTCCTCGATTACCTGGTAGGCGAGCGAATCGAGGCGGGAGTTGCTTTCGGTATCGATAATTTTCAGCCCGAGGGTCAATTGTTCGTCGGTTACGCAATCTTTGCTGAAGTCCTTTTTGCTGAACCGGCTGTCGAGGTCAGCGACGAATACGACGGGAAATTCGAGGCCTTTGCTTTTGTGGATGCTCATAACGCGAACCGTATTGCCTGTTCCGGCTTCGGGCTGGGGCTTTGACCAGTCCTCGCCGGCGGCGATAAGCTTTTCGATAAAATCAATGAAACGGGTAAGCGAGGGGACACCCGAGTTGCCCGCGAACCCCTCGAACTGGATAGCCCTGTCGTGAAGTTTCAGCAGATTGGCCCTGCGAGCGGGGCCATCAGGCAAAGCGCAGACGAATGACAGATAACCAGTCCGGCGATAGATATGCCAAATCAGTTCCGCGAGCCGGCCCCGATGAGCGACAGTTCGCCATTCGTCGAGCGTAGCGAGTGATTTGGCAAGTTTGTCGGCAAGTCCGCGTTCACCTGCTGATTCGCAAATCGATATTACGCAATCATAAAAGCCAAGGTTGCGATTAGTATCTTTGCCGTGCAGGCGAATCTTCGCAAGCTCCGTATCGGTGAACCGGAAAAACGGGCAACGCAGCGTTGCGGCAAACTCTATGTCGCGTCGCGGGTTATCGAGAACCTTCAGCAGGGACAGCATATCCGTGATTTCGGTCGCCTCAAAATAGCCAGCGGCAGCGTCGCAGCTTACGGGAATGCCTGCGAGACGCAGCGATTCGATAAAATCGCTTTTGCCCGCCAGCGAGCGCATCAGGACAACAATGTCACGGTATTCGACAGGTCGCGGTTTTTTTGTTTCTTTGTCGATGATTTGCTCATTCGAATCGGCGCCAACGAGCTGCTTTATTCGCCGGGCAATCATCGCCGCCTGCAATTGCCTGTCGCTGAAAGGTGACGCATCGGAATCGTTCTGTGCCTCGTCGAGTATGTGCAATTCAACCGCGGGAGAAATTTCGGCACCGGCGGCATCCTGCGAATGGGGTTCAAGTTGTGCCGACTCATCGTAATCGATGCCGGCAAACGAGGCGGTCATTATCCGGCCGAATACTTTATTGGCGAAATCAAGTATTGGTTTGACGGAGCGGAAATTGACGTTGAGGTCAACCCGCAGGCCTGCGCTACCCGATTCTGGCTTTACCGACGCTCGGCCAAGATGCTCGATGAATATTTCGGGCCTAGCCCCGCGCCATCGGTAAATGCTTTGCTTAGGGTCGCCGACTGCGAAGACATTGCCGAATGAACCGACCATATCGATAATTGCCTGCTGAACGTCGTTGATATCCTGGTACTCATCAACAAAAACGTATTTGTATTTTTTACGCAGTTTCAACGCGGTTTGCGACGGCTTGGATTTGTCTGCCGTCAACAATCGCAGCGCGTAATGTTCGAGGTCAGCGAAATCCAGGCAATTGATTGCTTTTTTGGCCTGGCGGTACGAGTCATCGAAACGCATGACCAATTCGACGAGGACTTTTGCCTGTGTGCCGATTGCCCCGGCGAATTTGTTAAGGTATTCGGGATTTAAAATCGCGAGGTTTTTAAGCTCCCTGACGGAATCAAGCGCGTCGCCGACAATTCCGCCGATAAAGTCCGCCTGCGGGACATCGTTGGGTTTATAAACTTTTGGCCTGACAAATTCCCACCGACCGGCATTGAATTGCTCGATACATTGCCGGACAGATTTTATATATTCGTTTCTGCATTTCGCAGCCCACTTGCCCGACGGGTTCCGGTCATTATAAACTTTCATCGCAAATTCGAGCCGGCCAAGGGCATCCTGAAGTTTATCCGTTACGATTTGCTTTTGGGCCTGGGCGATATCGGTGGCGAACGGGTCAACTGCCTCGGCTAAAACTTTCGCCCGCTCAAGCCAGTTTTCGCGTGATACGATGCCGTCTAAAAAGTCGCTTATTTCGATTACGGTCGCGGGAAAACCTTCCGTCATTCGCAAATCCCGGCGAGTCATAAGCTGCCTGAGCGCATCGGCTATATTGTTTTGTTTCCAGGCCCAGTCGATTGTTTTTTCGAGTATCTCGGTCTTGAGCAGTTTTGCCTCGTCGGCGTCGATTATGCCAAAGGTCGGGTCAAGCCCGATTTCGTAAAAATGCTCGGTAATAATGCGTTTGCAGAATGAGTGAATGGTGCTTATATCCGCGGCGCCAAGCAGAATCAACTGCCTGCGAAGATGCCTGCGAAGGTCCGTGTCCGAGGTCGTTTCCATCGCGGAGTTTAACTGCTTTGCGATTCGGGAACGCATTTCCTCGGCGGCCATTTCGGTAAAAGTAACGACGAGAATGCTCCAGACGTCGGGGCAGGCGGACGGGTTGGTTACGACGTTTACGCAGCTGCCCGAAAGCACGGCGGTCTTGCCTGTCCCCGCTGAAGCGGAGACAAAGACGTTTCTGCCGTGCTCTTCGATTGCCCGGCTCTGCTGTGTCGTCCATTTTATCCGCCGAGGCGGATTAACTTTACTTTGACTCATCTGCGTTCTTAATCAAGTCAAGGACCTGCTCCTTATTGACGCGGGTAAGCAGGTTGTAATTATTTATCTGCCAGTCGAATCGGCAGACGGGTTTATATTCACATTGTTTGCAGGGCGAATCTGTGCCGAGGCGATAGGGCAAAGCGGTGATTTTGCCCGATGTGATTTGCCCGGCAATATCGGTTATCTTCCGCGAGCCGAAATTCATAAACGCCTCGAAATCCGCCGGTCGAAGAGAACCGAGCCAATTGTACTTTCCGTAGGGGTCGCCCTCTTTTGTAACGTAGAAATTATAATAATGGCTGTCTTTTGCGGCTGCGCCGTCGAGTGAAGATGCGTAATCGCCGTTGAATATCCCTCTTGCTTTGCGGGCAAATTTGGGAGTGTTGTCGATGGATTTGCCAAGCTCGACATTTTCCGGGCCGACCTCAATGGGCATATAAAACGCGCCAGCTATATCGTCCGCGAATTTCCCGCCGGCGTTGCGGACAGCGAGCATATAAACCGCGAGCTGAATATCTAGACAGTAGTAAAATTCCGTCCAGTCAAACGAATTTTTGGAGCGTTTTTTATAATCGAAGACAATGGCGACTTTTCGCCCGTCAATCTTCGCGATATCCAGCCGGTCGATTCGACCGTTGAGGGTGAGTCGTCTGCCATCAGGAAGCGTTAACGTCAATTCACCGATTAAATCACCCTCCGCAGGATGCCTTACGGCAGCGGATTTGGATTTGCCGAATGAAATCTCGGACATCGCCGGACGAAAACCACCCGCGCGAATCATCTGCGACACAGCTATCACGCAATCCCGCAGATATTCCCGTGCGGAGCTAATCATAAAAGCGTTGTGCGGGCTGTGGGCGGCGAATTTCAATATAAATGAATCCTCGCTGCATATTCGCTCGGTTTCATCATCGAGCATTTTAATCAGGGCATCGTCGGCTATTGTCTCGAAATCGATTTTGTCGGCGACAGTCCTTTTGGTAAACCTGTCGAGGACGCGGTGATAAAACTCGCCAAGGTCGGGCGGCTCAAGTTTGAACTCCTCGCGTTTATTCAGGCCGAGAATATATCTTGAGAAATGCCTGTAGGGACATTCGGCGAAGGTGCTCAGCCGAGACGCCGAACTGGATAACTGCTTATCGAAAAACTCCCCGACAACAGCTTTATCCAGCGTCGCTTCATTTTTATAACTGAGCGCATCGGCCGCTCTCGAACCAATCGCCGCAAACTGGTCATCGCGGACGATTTTCTCCAATAACGCGTTTGGTTGCAGCGAAGAACAAAGGATATCCTCAAGCTCGTATGTGGTGCAAACATCTTCAATGGCAACCGGCGAGGACTCAATCGATTCCTCTTTGAGGTCGTCAAACAACCTGCACAGGTTATCGACAAAGGGCGAACAGGCAACCTCGTTCGATTTCTGGTCAGCAGCAGGATAAGTAACACAGAGAAATTCCGAAGGCCTTGTAAATGCGATATAAGCAAGGTATGGCCTGTTGGCAAGCTCCTGTCGGACGCCCGGCGGAAGGTCAACGCCACAGGACTGTGCGGCGAGGCGGTCTTCTTCGCTTAAGATGTTGTCGAAGACCACAGGCGATGGGAATTGCCTTTCGGTTGTGCCAATCAGGAAAACCGCCTTCAAATCGGGATGTCGGCTGCGCTCAATCGAGCCGACGAGCACCTGGTCAAGATTAGGAGGAATAAACGCCAGTGTTATCTGCGAAAACGCGCTTCGAAGAATCGCAAGATAATCCTCACAGCCAAGAGATACGCCCTCAAACGCCTCGACCATTTCGTCGAAGATGTCGATTAGCCGGTCGTAAAACTGGCGATGCTCGTCCGCGGCCGCGTAGTCGCCCTTCTGCATCGCCTGCTCAACCCAGGATGACAACTGCTTACGAACTTCTACCGCTTCAAGAAAGTCGAAAATTATCTTTGTGAACTGCTCCGGCCCAATTGTCACTTTATCGCCGGCGGCGTCATCAAGTTTTCTTTTTAATTCACACAGCGGAGCAATTACTTTTTTGCGGACTCGGTTTACGCGCTCTTCGTCGAATTGTTCGGCATTCCGGGCGGCGTATTGCCAGGGCTTGTCATTTTCCCAGTCATTGGCCGTGATGCCAAAGGCGAGACAATAATTTTCCAGCAGGTTAATTTCGTCTCGTTTGACAGCAGGCAGGTCGGTCTTGAGATACGCGAATATCTCGCCCGCGGGAAAATCGTTTGTTGCCGCGTTCATCGCCGAGCAAATCAGTTCTATTACGGGATGCTGATTGAGAGGCCTTCGTTTATCTATAAAGACGGGGATGGCATAATCTTCGAAACAGGTCTTGATGTAGTTTTCGTAAGAATCGAGGTCGGACGCAATGACGGCAATATCGCGATACCTGAGGCCGGCATGCCTGACTAAGTTTGTTATCTGCCGGGCGACAAACTGCACCTCGGCGCGGGTGTTTGGCGCTGATACGACGCGAATTTTGCCGCCAGCGGATATCGCCGCGGAATCCTGATTAAAAATACTTTGCTCAATATGCACAAGCGGGGGACTATTCGAAAAGCGAATCGGCTTATTCAAAATTAACGGCGGAGAAAGTTTTAGTTTGCACTTTTTTATCCGCTCGACAAGCTCGGCATACGTCTCGGCAGTATGACCGAATAAATCCGTCGGGTCGATTTTGTTTTTGTCCGGGTTGGCTATGTCGGTAGTAGTGGGGTCGAGGCAAAGGGCAATCTGGGCATCTTCGACTACTTTGAGCAATTCGGTAAGCAAGGCAAGCTCGGCTGTGGTGAAGCCCGCGAAACCATCGACCCACAACTTTGCCCCCCGCACCAAATCCGCACCCGCGACGGCCTTACAGGCCGAGGCCAACTGTATATCAGGGTCAAGAAATTTACCTTCGATAAACTTCTGGTATTCCTCGAAAACGATTGCCAAATCGGCAAATTTTGCCGCTGTCAGGGCGTCGCCCTGCTGTTTTCGCAGATTGCTCACGAGATTTTTAATATCATCAGGCGTATTCGCGTATTGCTGCAACTGGTTAATCGTGTCGGCCAAACGCTGCCCCAGGCCGGGGAGTTTTGCGGAATCGGCGAATACGTTCAGTTTGCCCGCACATTCGCGGAGTATCCTTTGGATTACCATCGACCTGCCTAAGCGTGAAATCGCGGGCCTGGCGATATTTTTGCCGAGGACGAGAAAAAAAAGCCGGTCGAAAGACAGGATGTGCAGCCGATTATACCCGGTTACCCGCAGGTCGCTCAGGATTGCCTCGCTTGCCTGATAGGTCGCCTGTTCCGGAACAAGAAGCACTAAATGCTGATTATCTGCCCCCTCGGCCCCGCTCGGGGCGGGCTGCGACAATGCCTCCACTATTGCCTTTACGCAATGGTGTGTCTTGCCCGTGCCGCTCCTGCCAAGTATAAACCTAACCGCCATACCAGATTCCTGTGTAAAAAGGTGAATCGAGGCAATGAATCTTTTACCACAGTAACGTTTTTTTGCAAGCCCCTGCGTGCGGCACCGAAGCGTATATTTATTTTGGATTGCTTATGATATAATAACGGCGTTAAGAAAATGGCAGGGTATTATGATGAAAAAGCTTAAAACTGTAGTTGCTTTAACATCGGCGTTACTAATACTGTCTGCCGGCGTTTGTCCGGCGGACACATTTACCAATCGCCAGACAAACGAAACGCTCCACGGCTATATCACATCCCGATTACCCGGCTCCGTCCAAAGCACCCGCCAGGATGACAGCTCTCCGAAAGCCAATGAGGCCGAAAATGGGCCGACGAGCGTCTTTACACAGGAAAAAGGACTGCTCAAGCTGAATCCCAAAGAATGGGAAATCAAACGGGACAATATCGGCAGGAACAACAAGGTCATTGTTGTGCCGGAGGATGATGCGATACTGTATGAGATAGAAACCGACGCCTTTGAGAAAGCGATAGCCAACAGTTCGCAGGAAGGCCCTTTGTTCATACTTGTTGAAATCGATACGCCCGGCGGGCGGGTTGACTTGGCCCAGCGGATGTGCACGGCCATCATAAAAAACGCCGACTGCAACGTAATCGCCTTTGTCAAAGGCGGCAAATACGGCGGTGCAATATCCGCCGGCGCGGCGGTCGCGCTATCCTGCAACAAAATCTATATGGCGGAAGACACAATAATCGGCGCCGCAACACTGGTTACTTTGCCTAAAGACAAAGAACAGCTCAAAGACAGAAAATACGGAGACGTGATTGACGAAAAAATGAGCTCCGCCTGGCGTGCATATCTGGCCTCGCTGGCGCAACAGAACAACCGCCCCGGATTGCTCGCAAGAGCGATGGTTGACAGCAGTATCGAGGTAGTTGAGGTTGACCAGGGGGCAAAAAGATTATTCATCGACCCCGTAAACAAAAGGCCCGGCCAGCAGGTCGTACGAACCTGGAACAAATCGGGGTCGCTTTTGACCCTGACCGCCAAGGAGGCCGTCGAATGTACGATAGCCGACGGGCTTGTCAACTCACGAGAACAACTGCTTCAGCAGCTTAATGCCAGCGACGCAAATGTTGTTATAGACAAAAAAATAGCGTTCGCCAGAAGAGACCTGCAAATAGCACAGCGAAAAATGGATGAAGCGCTCAGGGATTTTGACCTTAAGGTCGAACAATCGAAATATCAGCAGCCGGTGCCGAAATTTATGGCTATGCTGCGCGAGGCCAAGACCGACGTCGAAACCCTCAAGACGCTTGCGAAAAAATATCCCGACCTGCACCTGGATACTGAATCCGTTGAGAAGGAATTGACTTCGATAAACGCCGCCTACGAAAACGCGTTAAGGGAAACAAGGAAACGCAATTAGCCTGATATTAAGCAAACGATTATGAAAGTGCTCGGAATATCCACAAGCCCGCGGGAAAACAGCAACAGCAATATGCTTTTGCGCCAAGCGCTGTCCGGTGTCAGCTCGGCGGGCGCCGAGGCGGAATACCTGCGACTTTGCAAATTCAATATCTCGCCCTGCTCGGCGTGCGGGGCGTGTTACACGACGGGCGAATGCCCCCTCCAGGACGATTTCGCAGCGGTACTTGCGAAAATCCTCGCTGCGGACCGCATAGTTTTTGCGACGCCGATATTTTTTATGAGCGTCTGCTCGCAGGCGAAAATACTCATCGACCGCTGCCAGTGTCTTTGGGCAACTAAATATATTCTTAAGCGTCCCATCATTGGGCCGCGAGAGATAAGCCGGCTCGCTATGGTCATTGCCGTCGGAGGAAAAAAGGGAGGCAAAGCATTCGATTGCATCCGGCTGATGATGAAATACTACTTGGACGCAATTGATATGGGTTATTTTGCCAACCTGTTTATCAGCAACACTGACGATGCGGGCAAAATCGCCGACAATGCCGAGGCAATGCAGGAGGCGGTTCGACTTGGAAAGAAACTGGTTCTTGCCGCAGGCCCCGCGACGGGCAAACCAATCGACGTTGAACTATCAGGATAACAGGCCAGCAAAATCAATCGAAAGCAACGGATTTTCTCAACTGTTTGATTTCGCTGCGGTGCCGCTTGCGACGAAGGCGTTTCCGCTTTTCGGCGTGCGGAACATCGGTTTCTTTTCTTACAGGTATATCCCTCAAGGCGAACTTTAGCAATTCAACGAGACGGTTTTGCGCTGATTTACGGTTTGCGATTTGGGTCCTGTGCCTCTGCGAAACAATTGTCAGCAAGCCATCATCCGAAATCCTTGACGAAAGCCGGTCAAACAGGAGCTGCTTTTGTTCAGTAGTCAGGCATCGACTTTTGTTTATATCGAAAAAAAGCGTAACGCGGGTATTGAGCTTATTGACATTCTGCCCGCCCGGCCCGGCGCTGCGGGAGAATCGATAAACGATATCACCCTCACTGATGACCGTTTCGCCGATTATCCGAATCATAGCTTGCTTCCCGCAACTGTTTACGCCAGTTTGGCTGCCGCGTCCGCTACAAGCTTGCCTATCTGCATACGGTTCGGGCAGCGGGATTCCGCGACGCTGTAATCGACGCTCAGCAAACGCTGTTTTACGTCAGCCGGAATCTCAGCAAACACTGCTTTCGCCTGGGCGATATCGCCGTAGCTGTCATGATACATCAAGGCCCGCATAATGTCGCTGACCGGCACGCCCAAGGCCACTGGCTCGCAAATATGCGAACAGCCCGCGCAATATCCGCTGCAAGTCGCCTGTGCGTATTGTCGGAGCACTTCCATATCGGCCTTTGTCAGTTTGGTCTTGTCCATCGCGGCCGCAATATTGGTCATCAGCATTGTAGTGCTGCTCATCGCCGAGCAAACTGTGCTGAAACGCTGGTCATCCATAACCGCCTTAATTTTCGCTTGTCCTTCGGTGAAGCCCTTTTCGAGGAAATGGGCGAGCATTTTTTTGTCGGCTTCCGCTTCAGCATTGGCATCTGCCGTGGCACTGCGTTGTCGCATACTCTGCGTCTTCATTGCGATAAGACCGATACCGGCTTTGTGGCAGGCCTCTATGGCATCCTGCATTTGGGCGTCCTGCATCAGCCGGAAATCATATTTTGTTTGTATGGCGTCAATCCAGTCGAGCTTTGCCGCAGCCGAAAGGCACTTAGCCATATTTTCGTGGGTACTGAAGCCGAAGTGTTTTATCACGCCTCGCTTCTTGGCGTTTTCGGCCCACTTTTTTACGTCGTCAGTAAGCCGGACCATATCATTTACCATATACACGCCGAAATACAGGTCTATGTAACTGGTATTGAGCTGCTTTAAAGACGTTTGCAGGCATTTTTCCAGGTCATCGGTTGTTTTCGATTTATTTTCCTTGGTAACGAGAAATATATCTTTTCTAAGTTCGGGATTCTTGGCGATAAATTCGCCGATACTTAGTTCGCTCGCCCCGTTTGCCGCCGCCAGCGACGTATCCCAGTGATTCACGCCCCAGTCGAGCGACTGCCTCAAAACCGCCTGTTCGCCGGGCCTGCCGAAACCAAGCGATAATATCGGGACTTCGACTCCCGTTTTGCCGAGTTTTCGTTTCGGCACTTTTTGAATTGGGGGCTGCGCCGCCGGCACATTCGGCCCGCTGGCGTCAGCCGCGTTGACTTTTGCTGCCGCGACTACACCACCCACCCCGACCAGTCCCGCTGTCTTCAGAAAATTCCTGCGATTGATTCTTTTATCATCTTGTCTCGACATATCTTTATACCTCCAAATCGATAACGGTGATATTCTGACCTCGCGGTTACTGCCGCGTAATCCGGTCATCTTCTTTTAAGTTAATATATTCGGGCGGTATTGTCAAATCGGGCGGCCTTTGAGCGAGCATCATCAGTATGATTGCCTGCTGCTTTTCACTGTTTGCGCCGGCGTAAATGAAGAAGCCAATCAGCGCAAGCCACGGGTTGTAGAAAAACCCGAGAACGATAAAAAGCAGGGCTATTACTTTGCCGATTGTTGCCGCCCACAACGTGGCTCGCAGAAAACCAAATTTCAACGCAAGGATGCTTCTAAAAATCCTGCCTCCGTCCATAGGCAGCGCCGGAATAAGGTTGAACACCGCCAGCACTATGTTGGCCGCTATAAGATCTGCGATGAATAACTGGGAAGCACTCAAGTTGGAGTTATTATTGAGGGCGGCAGCCATTGAAAAACCGCCAACCAGAGCAAGTACTATCGCTATCACAATATTGGTGGCTGGGCCGACGATTGATATAGCTATTTCCTGCGAGGGCTTGGTCGGCATCATATCGATTTCAGCTACGCCCCCGATGGGCAGCAAAGTGATGCTCTTCGGCTCCCTGCCGAAACGTCGTGCGACCAAACTGTGAGACAGCTCGTGAATGACAACGCAGGCGAATATCGCGCACACAAACAGCACCGATAACCCGGCCTGCCCGAAACCCTCCTTTATATCCGAGAAGAACACAAACAGCAGAAGCAGGAAGAAAGTTATGTGAATACGTAGTTTTATGCCGAATATCCGGCCTGCGTTTAACGACCATTTCATAAAGCAACGGTTTCCGTAGAAATAAAATTTTTATCTATTATACGGATGATTGCCGCAACAGGTGCTAAAGTTTGCGGCTCACATCGGTTAATCCGCCAGTCGTTTGCCCAGCTCATACGCTTCATTCAGCCGGTCCGGCTTTTTGAGAATATCGCCCTTCTCGCCCACCCCGCCAGCAATAATACTGCCGACCAATCGCATTTCGAGGTATTCAAACGACTTTTCAAAAAGCTCGATGAGAGGTCTCGCGGTGTCGATGGTATCGTCTTCGAAAGGTATTATCGTAGCCGCGCCTTTGCCTTTGATTTTTACCCTGTTTTCGGGGCAGTTGAAATATACAAAGCGGTCGATAAACGCCTTCATAATCGCCGTCGGCCCAAACCAGTAAACGGGCGTACCGAATACAATCGCGTCGCTTTCGCTTATTTTCTGATACAGCCCAAGCATATCGTCGCGTTTGCAGCAGGGTTTGCCCTTCCAGCAAACGTGACAGCCGTCGCACTCGCGGATATTCAGGCCGGCAAGCATAATCGTATCGACCTGTGCGCCTTTCGACGCGGCCCCTTCCGCCAGTTTACGGACGAGCAAATCAGTATTACCGCCCTTGCGCGGACTGCCTATTACGGCTAATATCTTTTTCATAATCAAAACCACATTTCGATGAAAAAGGGGCCTGACCCCTTTTTCGTGCTATACTGAACCGTCGCCTTCGCGGGTGATTTTTGCGCCGACGGGGTTGAGCCGCTCCTCGATTTTTTCGTAGCCGCGGTCGATATGATAAACCCTGTTGATTATGGTTGTTCCCTCGGCTGCCAGCGCCGCTATGACAAGAGCAGCCGACGCGCGCAGGTCCGACGCCATAACCGGTGCAGCGACAAGCTTCTTGACCCCCGATACAATTACAGCCGCGCCTTCTTTTCGCAGGTCGGCTGCCATTCGAGCAAGCTCCGCGACATGCATAAATCTGTCCGGGAAAATCTTTTCTATTATGATGCTGTTTCCCTCCGCCAACGCGAGCAACGCCATAAACTGTGCCTGAAGGTCGGTGGGGAAACCGGGATACGGCTGGGTGGTAATATCTGTCGGCCTGACGTGCCCTGAGCAGGCGACGATACAACCCGAATTTTCGGCCTCAACGGTAACGCCTATATTGCGGAACTTGTCAACAACCGCCATCAGGTCTCCGAGCCGGCAGTTTTGTATGTGCAGACAACCTTTGGTAATCGCTGCCGCCGCCATAAATGTCCCCGCCTCAATTCGGTCGGGTATAACATCGTATTCGAATGGCTTAAGCTGCTTGACTCCCTCAATTATCAGACGAGGCGAGCCGATGCCGGTTATTTTCGCGCCCATTTTATTGAGGCAGTTCGCCAGGTCGGTAACTTCCGGCTCACAGGCGGCGGATTCGATTACCGTCGTGCCTTTGGCCAATGTCGCCGCCATCATCACATTTGCCGTACCCAGAACGGTCGAGCCGAAAGGCCCGCCCAGGAATATCTCCCTGCCCCGTAATCCCTTGGTCGCGTCCGCGACGATGTAGCCGTTTTCGAGGTCAATCTGAACCCCAAGCTCGCGCAGCCCACGAATGTGAATATCGACCGGGCGATAACCAATCGCGCAGCCGCCGGGCATCGAGACCTGCGCCTTGCCGCATCTCGCCAAAAGCGGGCCGAGAATGCAGATTCCCGCGCATCTTGCGGACGATGTCGTATTCGCCCACGGGTTTACCTATCGTGGTCGAGTCGATGCTGATATCGCCGTTGGGTTCTCTCGCGACCTTGCAGCCGATGTCCACGAGCAACTGTCCGAAGACCGAAATATCCGAAAGCCGGGGAGCGCCTCTCAGGATTGATTTGCCCGGTGCAAGTATCGCCGCGGCCATAATCGGCAACGCCGCGTTCTTCGACCCGTTGACGGAGACCGTGCCCGAAAGACGAACCGGTCCTTCGATTCGAAATATGTCCATATCTATTTTCCTTGAAAAGCTAAATCGAGTTCGTATATGGTAATACAAACGACTGTTTTTATCAAGTGAGGCAATGGCAATTGTGGATATCGCAAAGATAACGAGTATTCTCGAAGAGCTTGGCGGCCAAGCCACCATAGCCGACCTGGTTGTATGCGTAGGCGGCATATTGGTGCTATTGGTCTGGGCAATCCGGACATCCCTGGGCACAAAGGCACTCGACAACGCGCCGGCACGGGAAAATATTATGCCCCCCCTTTGGGCACTTATACCGTTTTTTCTGTGGTTTGGGATGGTATCGGTATTATATTTCATCAAGGAAAAATTACTGGCGGGCCTGCCCGACTGGCAGGATGCTATAGCGGACAACCTATCGCTTTGCCTTGGCGTAATCCCCGCAATCGTAACGAGCATTATGATAGCACGGCTCACTTTTGCCCGTGGCCTCAAAGGACTGGGGCTTAATCCGAAAACCATTCCACGTGACTTTGTCGCTGCTCTGCTCAATCTGCTCGCCGTTATGCCGGTCGTCCTCGGCGCGATTATCCTGACGACCATAATCGGCAAATTGCTCTTAGGCGACAAATTTCAAATGCCGCAGCACGAAGAATTAAAGCAGATAATCGCCTATTCCCAGTGGCAGGTGCGTGCCCTGATTGTTTTCACCGCGATTGTGGTCGTGCCGTTTGTGGAGGAGCTTATCTTCCGCGGGATGATTCAAACTGCGCTGCGGTCATATATCGTCAGACCCTGGCCCGCGATTTTTGTGACTTCGCTTGTTTTCATTATTTTCCACGCAAATCCGGAGCACTGGCTCGCCCTATTCGCCCTGTCGCTTTGCCTCGGCTATACTTACGAAAAAAGCGGCTCGCTTTTCCGCTCAATTTTCGTCCACGCACTCTTCAACGCGATGAGCGTCCTCGCCGCGTTGAATCAGTAAACAAGCCGTTTTTTGAGCTGTTCGCCGCAAAAAATTTGTGCTTTAGGAGAGAAAAGGTATAATTGGGCCATCCGGTGTATAATTGCCGAGGGTGATCGGATTCGCACAATCTTAAAGGACTCATTAACAAATATGCTCCACCCATGTTACAAAGACCAAAGAGCGGCTATCGATTGGGCGAGGATGGTTCTTGCAAACAAGGAACGGTTCGTAATCTTAGATACCGAAACAACCGGCATCGGTAGAAATGATGAAATCATCCAGATAGGAATTATAGATCTTGATGGCAATACTCTTCTAAACCAGAACATTCGTCCTCAGAAAAGAAAAACTATCCCGAGAGATGCGACTAATGTTCATGGGCTCACTATGGACGAACTTATTAATTGCCCTGTCTTTTCGGAACTCAAGGACATACTGAAGCAAACTATCAGCCACAAGGGTATTATTGCTTACAACGCCGAATTTGACCTTCGATTATACAAACAAAGCTATAAAGTCAGTGGTGGATTTTCCCCTAAAGGAAACTGGCATTGTGCTATGCTCGAATATGCTCGATTCATAGGCGAGTGGGATGATTATCATGGGAATTACAGATGGCACAAGTTGGAAAGCGGAGATCACACCGCTATTGGCGACTGCCTCGCTACTTTGGCTATTATCCGGCAAATGGCTCAAACCAAGAAATTGAAGCAGTGGTATGAGTTTTGGATTGGAGAATAATTTTTATAGATATCGTCTCGGCAGAACAGGTCGAGATTACGTTGCTGAATAAATTGAGGGCGAGAAAGCTATTCTTGCCCAAGGCGGGATTGACAGTTAAGGGCGGTTGGGAAAAAATGTGTGCTAAATATAAACTTAAAAACACATACTGCCCTGCAAATAATAGAATTGGCAAAGATGAATAAGGCAACAAGAAAGAATCTGGAGGGGCTGGGATATGTCTGACGCACAGAATCATGACTATCAGAAGCGGTTACGACTCGACATAGAAACGGAGATCGTCAAAGATGAAGTTACAGGACACAAATCTCTCCTTGTCCGTTTCGATCCCGCTCGTTATGAAATCAAAGAATCTGAGAATAAGCAATTCCTCTATGACAAATTCGACAACTGGAGGATGTCCGTAGAACTGGTTTATAAAATGATTGCCGAGGGGCTATCCCGACAACCAACAGGCAAAGGTCAGTATTTAGGCAATGCTCGCGAGTATATTGCAGATCGTCGAGCCAAAATCGCTCAGATACTGAAAGGCACACATTCTCAACCTTACCAATCCGTGGATTACTCGGAAGAATTCCTGAAATCTTCGCCAGATGGTGTCCGAGGCTTTGCAATTCTTTCATTGGACATAGTTGGCTCGACGAAGTTGTCAAACTCCATTGCCCCAGAAGCTAATGCAAGAGCGATTAGTTTGATTCTCAGTGAATTAGCACGGGTAGCCCCATTCTTTCATGCCAAGATACTCAAATTCACGGGCGATGGCATCTTGGCGTATATTCCGCCCCCATCGTTTCTGACCGCCAATGACAACGCAATTGACTGTGCGCTGACCATGCGGGGTCTGATTCGCCAAGCTGTGAACCCCGCTCTCCAAGAGGTAAGTTTGCCGACAATCGATGTACGAATCGGCATCGAATCTGGAGCTGCGGTAGTATTAACTATCGGACATTCATCTTCCAAGCAACAACGCGATTTGATCGGCAAAACATTAAACATGTCATGCAAGATTCAAGCATCTGCTTCGCCGGGCGAGATTCGACTAGGCTATGTTGCATACCAGAACATTCACACCATGTGGAAGAGGGGATGCAAACCAGCACCTCCGCCTGACGACTGGCCATATACTCTTTCTGATGGACAACCTTATCCGATATATTGCTTTTATACAGAAGGGGCGAACATCGAGCCTTTTGTTATACTAAACAAAGCGTATAAAAAAGGGGGGCAGGAGTCGTTTTTTCAATAAGCAATTAGAATACCAGCCGTTTTTTGAGCCGTTTGACCGCGAAAAAGCCAACGACAGAAATGAATACTATTATGTAAAGCATATCGAGCAGAAGATACCAGTGATATTGGCCTGCACATAAGGCACGTGTAAGCCGGACGGAATGCGTCAGGGGTATGGCCTCGGCGAACGGACGAATATAAGCAGGCAGGTTGGAAATCGGAAAGACCACGCCCGAAAAGAAAAACATCGGCGATATAAAACCCGTAAAGTAAAAATTGAAATGGTTAATCGTCCTGACAAAAGACGTAACCAATAACGCCATAACAGAAAACATCAGCCCCGTGAAAAACCCCATAAACGGCGCAAGCAAACCGCGAGGCAAAGATATGATGCCGAAACAGGTCAGCACACACAGTACGGCAAACGAGAAGAAAAATCCCTTTGTCCCCGCCCAGATAATTTCCCCGATAATCAGGTTATTGGCGGTCAGCGGCGCAGCCAACATTCCGTCATAAACTTTATCGAACTCCATCCGGATAAACGTGCCGAAGGTGCATTCGAACGACGCGGTGAACATCGCCGCCGTCATAAGAAGCCCTGTACCCAGAAATTCGATATAGGTAAGTCCCTCCATCGACTGGGTTACATATTTGCCCAGACCTAAGCCGACGCCCGCCAAAAAAATCAGCGGTTCCAAAAAAGGAGGCAGGCCGTTACTGAAGATATTCTTGGTATAAACCCGCGCATGCCGGAACCACACGCCGAAAAGACGCCTCGCAAGCGGCGGATAGAGATACGGCTTATTGCTTTTCATTCAATGCCCTGCCCGTCGCTTTCAAAAATACGTCTTCGAGGTTTGTCTGTCTCAAAAAGTAATGTGCGTTCTGCAACCGACCCGCAATCTGCCGCAGAAGCTGGTCGTCATCGCAATACACCCGTGTTGTCTCCTGCGTGCGGTCTATCCGAATCTTTTGCAGCATCGCGCTGTCCGCGATAGTTTCGAGCGAATGGCTGCCGGTAATTTCAAGGACGTGTTTCTCGACATTTTGCGTAAGCAGCTCAGCGGGCGACCCGCGAAGTATGCCCGCCCCTTTATCCATAATCAAAATCGTATCGCAAAGCGCAAACGCCTCTTCCATATAGTGCGTCGTCAAAAGAATCGTTGTCCCGTGCCTTTTGAGCTGCCGCAGCTTGTCCCATATCAGGTGTCGCACCTGCGGGTCAAGGCCGGTTGTCGGCTCATCGAGTATCAATAACTTAGGATTATTCATCAGCGCGCGTGCGATGACTAATCGCCGCTGCATACCGCCCGAAAGCTCCCTGATTCTTGCGGCTCGCTTGTCCGACAATTCCATAAAACCAAGCAGGTAATCAATCCTGCTCGTGGCGGCCTTGCGCGGCAATGCGTAAAACCGCGAATAAACCATCAGGTTGCTTATTACGTCAAGCTCTTCATCGAGATTATTCTCCTGTGGGACGACGCCTGAAAGATATTTGATTGCAAGCTCATTGCTCGCGGGGTCATAGCCCAAGACGCTTATCGAGCCATAGTTGTTTTTTCCCCTCGTGCATTTGCCATAGAGCATCTTCATCATCGTTGTCTTGCCCGCGCCGTTTGGGCCAAGGAAACCATAGCAGGTGTCGGCCTCGACCTCGAAACTCAGGTCGCGGACGGCATTCACCTTGCCGAAGCTCTTGCTTACATTTTTGACTGTAATCGCAACTGGGGACATATTAGTCGAGTGGCTGTTTCCCGGGCAGAACACACAAGGAACGCTGAGAAAATTTTGTTTTTCTCCGCGGTCTCAGCGGTAAATAGTTAGTTGACTAAAACAGCAGAAACCATATCCCGATGACAACCACTATAGGGCCTAAAATCTTGGCTATCTTGCCGAATTTCTTGTGCCAGTTCTCTGCCTCATCGGGGCTTATAAACTTATCCAACTGCACCTTGTTATATGCAATCAGCGACAACAGCCCGCCCCCAATTATTGCTATCAATGAAAATACAATATTCATATCTCACTTCCTTTCTTATGTTTGATACCAAATTTCGGGGCATCCCTGCCGTCTCGTTATTTTAATCCTAATACGTCGGCCATTGAATACAGGCCGGGTTTTTTATTTATGAGCCAGCCCGCCGCGCAAAGCGCCCCGCGGACAAATGTATCCCTGCTGTGCGCGGTATGATTCAGCGTTACCGTCTCGCCTAAGGTCGAAAAAATCACGGAATGAATCCCGACGATATCGCCTGCCCGTACGGCATGCATACCTATTGTGCCTTTATCACGCAAAGCATCTTTGCCGTTCCTGCCGTGAGTGAGGCAATCGGGAAATTTTTTGCCCGTTACCTTGGCGATATTTTCCGCAAGCGTCAAGGCCGAGCCGCTTGGCGCGTCTTTTTTGAAACGATGGTGCTGCTCGACAATTTCGATATCGTAGTCAGGCCCTAACATCGACGCCACTTTACCGACAAGGGCAAACAAGGTATTCATCCCCACGCTCATATTGGTTGCGCAGACAATCGGTATTTTCGAGGACGCGATTTCAATTTTCTTTCGCTGGCTGTCGCTCAGGCCCGTTGTGCCCAGGACCAAACCTGTTTTATTGCCCGAACAATAATCAATCGACTTGTCCGCCGCCTCAGGCAGTGAAAAATCAATTACAACATTTGCCTTTGCGGGGAAACCATCCGCCACCTTAACATTCAGTTGCGGCATTCCCGCCAGAACGCCCGCGTCTTTGCCTAAGTCGGGATGGCCCGCTTTTTCAACCGCTCCCGCGATTTCAAACACGCCTTCCTCAGCCGCCAGGGCCACAATACGTCTGCCCATTCGACCCGCAGCGCCGCAAATTATCAGTCTTGGTTTCATTTCGCTAACCTCTTGTTATTCCCTATATGCTATCCGCTAATGATAGCTGTTTTTAACGCCATTGGCAAGGGCTACGACTAACAAAACGATGTCCTGTTTTATCAACTGAACCACCAAAGCACTGTCTAATAACACCTTTCTTGCGCAGCCGGTGTTGTAACCACTAAATCGAAATTACCAGATACAGGGTATGAGGCGGAAGCGGACTTGTTTTGTGTAGTCGGCATAGCCGGGAAGCTCTTTTTGAAGGGTCAGGTCTTCAAGGTATGTGCGAATGATAAGAAGGAAGATATCTATCGCTACCGGAATAAGAGCATAAATTGAGCCGAGAAGCAGCGCCGAAGCAGGCGTGAAAATAATTGCCCCGACGTAGCCGGGATGACGAACGTAACGGTATGGCCCTTCGGTAACGACATAATGGCCTCGGTCGGTCTGGATGCGGACCCCGCTGGAAAAAAAGTTATTTGTCCACATCGCCCAACAGATAATACAAGAGCCGATCAGAATCAAAACAAACATCACCGGATACAGGAAAATGGGTAACTGGGGAGACCAGTGAAACCGGCCCGCATCGAGGGCAGCAAGCAAACTAACGGAAAAATACAAGGGAATATGAACAGCTAAAAAGATTTTGTCCCACCACTTGACGCCGGGACCGGGCCTGATGCGTTCCTGTATAAGGTCCGGTTTTTTGACGAAAAAAACGCTGGCTGCTATCATAAAAATCAGGAAAATCGAAAAGAAAAGCCAGCCCTGCCAGTAATCCAGCCGGCCCGCCAATGCGAAGATTGCGACCCCCATCGCAATAATACTGATAAAGGAGCGTATCATCGTCCTCCGGTATGAGAACTTCTTTTTTGTCTCGGTTTTTACATCTCGCATTTTATTTTCTCAGGTCTTTCCAAACAACCACGAAACGGGTAAACTCATTGTCGAAAGTATATCCTTTATCAAAATTTATTGAAAGGAGAAGATATGCACTGCACCAATATGAACCCTAACGATGTGTTGCCTTTTTTTGTTATTACCTTTGTGGCACTGGCGCTGCTTCTTTCCCTTGTTGTGCTCCTGGTAAAAACCTGGATTAACTGCATGATTTTCCACAAGGCGGGTTATGGGTGGGCGTGGGGATTGCTGACCTTGGTGCCGATTGCCAACATAATTCTGCCGTTTGTTCTTGCGCTGGGCGACTGGCCCGTACGCAAAGAGCTTCGCCGGCTGAAAGATGCCGCCAAGACACAGGCAACCTAACTCCGTCTCTTAAAAAATAGTTAAAGGAGTTATCCTATGGGATTAGAAAATCCACAACGCGTCAGCGTAATCGACCCCATCGGCCCGGCTATTGAGCACGTCCGGCTGATGCTTTTCAAACCGTTTGATTTGTCAAAATGGCTGACAATTGGTTTTTGCGCCTGGTTGGCACAACTCGGCCAAGGCGGTGGCGGCGGCGGGGGCAACGGATGGCGAGCGGATGGTCACGAGCCCATCTTTCACGCAATAAAAGACGGCATACTCGCTCATCTGGTAGTTATAATTTTCGTTGCCGCGATAGTCGTCCCGATAATTATAATTATAGCGGTGGTTCTTTGCTGGCTTCGAAGCAGAGGCCAGTTTATGTTCGTCCACTGCGTTGCGGGCAATAAAGCCGAAGCCGCCGTTCCATGGAACAAGTTCTCCCGACACGGCAATTCGCTATTCCTGTTCCGCATCGTACTTGGGTTTATTGGATTCCTGATAATAGGAATTCCGGTTGCGGCCTCCGTCTTCGCCGGTTTTGTTATGTGCGCAACGGGTTTTAATCCGGCGGCTATAATTGGTTTGACCGGAGCCATTTTTGTTACTGTTGTTGTCGCGATTTTATTTGGCTTAATCGCCAAATTCACCACTGATTTCGTCGTGCCGATTATGTTTTTGAACACCGACAGTTGCGTCGCCGGCTGGAAACAATGTCTCGCGCTCATTAGCGGCAACAAAGCACAAATGCTTCTGTATATCCTGTTTCAGATTGTGATATGTTTGGCCATAGCATTTATCGCTTTGACCATTTGCTTAGTCACCTGCTGTTGTTGCTGCTGCCTTCTCGTGCTTTTCGCTTTGCCGTATGTGGGGACAGTGATTCTGCTGCCTCTTTTCGCTTTCAAACGGGCGTATTCGCTCTTTTACCTTCGCCAGTTCGGGACACAATTTGACGTTTTCAGCGTTCAGCCAACATAGGCAGTTATGACCGGCCAGGACAGCAAACAGACGATTTTTATCAGCGCTGCCGAACCAAGCGCCGACAGACATTGCGCAGCCCTGATACGCATTATGCGACAGGCAAATCGGGATTTGGTATTTGTCGGCATAGGCGGCCCCAAAATGGCCCAGGCCGGCTGCACACTAATCGAAGACACCGTCGGCCGGGCAGCGATGACTTACAACGCCTTCGCGCACGTCTCTCACTACTACCGGCTTATAAAACAAACAGCGAATTTCCTGGCAGCCAAAAGGCCGAATCTCGTCATTGTATGTGATTCGCCCGCTTTCAACTTTCATATCGCAAAGGCCGCCAAAAAATCAGGAATAAAAACGCTATTTTACGTCGCGCCGCAACTCTGGGCCTGGGCTCCCTGGCGAATCCGCAAACTTCGAAAATGCTGCGACAAACTATGTTGTCTTTTGCCTTTCGAGCAGGAATGGTTCACAACTCGGGGTGTCCCCGCGGAATTCGTCGGCAACCCCCTGCTCGATGAGCTGACCCAGTCGGATTTGAACAGGGCCAAGCGTGACTACCGCAACTTCAATCCCGCCAACGCCAAAATAGCAATTGTCCCCGGCTCAAGAACCGCCGAAGTCGGAACACTTTGGCGACCGATGCAACAAATCGCGATTGCACTGCGAAAAAAATACCCCAACGCGACTTTTACGACAGTGGCCGTCGATGAGGCAACCAGGGGCGCACTGGATTCGACCCGTCTTATGGGATTTCGAACCGATTACTCGATTGACTCCGTATATCAGACGACAAAAAATTCCGATTTCGCTCTCGTCGCAAGCGGCAGCGCAACTTTGCAGGTGGCTTCCGCGGGATGTCCGATGGTGATTATGTATCAGACCAGCCCGATGCTGTGGCATCTCGTCGGCCGATGGTTAGTTACCACTAAATACCTGTCGCTGGTCAATATCCTCGCAGGCCGCGAGCTTGTGCCGGAGTATATGCCTTATTTCCGTTCGATTGAGCCGATTACCGAAACAATTCGAAACCTGCTCGAAGACCAAACCCGGCTGGCGCAAACCAATTCCGACCTGCTTGCGCTCGTCGGGCCGTTGACCTCCAAAAAAGCGGGCAATGCCGTCGCCCAAATCGCCGCATCAATGCTGCCCTGAACCGGCAGCATAAGCCACAATATCTTCTCCTGGTCTCATAAAAAACGCCTCCTGTCTGCATTTTTGAGAAACCCATCTTAAATTAACAGTCATCCTTTGGTTTCCGGTCTGCCATTTTCCATAATTTTATTCAGAGAGAGGGTTTTCTGTTGGTCTGCCCTACATTTTGTAACAAGGGAGGAAATTATCATGGCAGCTTTTTTGCGTTTTCCCGCACTATGGGTATGCCTTATTAAAGGCAAACGCAATTTATCGTTAGATATTTACCCCGCCCACAATACCAATCATCTATTTTTGATTGCGGCAATGCTGGCATTTTGGGCTATTGCCGGCGGGCAGGTCCTGCAAACCGCCAATGCCGGCGAATACGCCGACATCGCAACTTTTGCGACGCCTGACGACAAACAAGAATACGTCCCCGATGAAGTTCTGGTAATCTTGGCCAACGATGCAAATGCAGATAACGCAGAAGTTGGCGCAATGGTCGGCGGAATTGTGAAAAAGAGAATGTCGTTTGTGCCCTCGCGAAAAACCAAACTCCTCACCGGACCGTCGAAGACAATCAAAAATCAGGTGCTTCGCGTAAAACTGTCCAAGGGTAAATCCGTCAAACAGGCAATCGCAGAGCAAAAAACTAAAAAAGACCCCCGTATTGTCCGCGTGGAACCAAACTACAGGGTGCGGGCTTTGGGTGTTCCCAATGACACGTATTTTACGCAGCTCTGGGCGATGAGAAATACAGGCCAGACAGGCGGTATCGCAAACGCCGACATCGACGCCGTCTCAGCATGGGACATAACCACCGGCTCGGACGATGTCGTAGTAGCGGTAATCGATACGGGTATCGATTACAGGCATCCCGACATCGCCGCGAATATATGGACCAACCCGGATGAAATAGCAGGCAACGGTCGTGATGATGACCATAACGGGTACATAGACGACGTTCATGGCTATAATTTTGTCGATGGCGACGGCAACGTAATCGATAAAAACGGCCACGGAACACATTGCGCAGGCACAATCGCAGGTTGCGGCAATAACGGCGTCGGTGTAACAGGAGTCAACTGGCGGTGCAAACTGATGGCGTGCAGGTTCCTCGACGAAAACGGCTCAGGCAGCGTCGGAGACGCCATAGAAGCCATAAATTACGCGGTCGCCAACGGCGCAAATATCCTTAGCAATAGCTGGGGCGGAGGCGAATACTCCGCTGCGCTTGCCGTGGCGATAACCAACGCCAAAAATAACGGCGTGCTTTTTGTCGCCGCCGCAGGCAACGATTCCGCCGATTGCGATTCTTCTGCTCACTACCCATCCGGCTATGATATCTCAAACGTAATCGCGGTCGCCGCAACCGATTGCAACGACGAATTGGCCTGGTTTTCAAATTATGGCCGGAACAGCGTCCACCTCGGCGCACCGGGAGTCAGCATCCTCAGCACGGTTCTCAACAACGAGTATGCTTACTACAGCGGTACCTCAATGGCAACACCGCACGTGGCGGGAGTAGCCGCATTGCTGCTGGCATACAACCCGTCGATGAGCTTGTCTGAACTGAAGGCCCGGCTTATCTGGACGGGCGACCCCGTTGATTCGCTGACCGACAAGACAATTACAGGAAGACGGCTTAACGCCTACAACGCTCTTACGGCTTCGCCGTCATTGACGGTAATAGCTCCCAATACCAACAAAACCCTGGTTCAGGGATTCGACTGGACCATTACGTGGATGTCTATCGGCGGCTCAAATACCGTTGACATTTATCTGCTCAAGGCAGGAGCTGAATATCTGCAATTGGCAAGCGGCGTCTCCAACACCGGCGAATTTTCCTGGAACATACTAAGCACAGTACCCGTCGGTTCGGATTACAGAATATGGATTAGCGACGGCGTAAACACCGCCGAAAGCGATGTCAACTTCGCAATCAGCGATACACGGACCGATTATTTCACGCAATTATTCAGCAGCACCTCAGACAAATTCGACCTTTCAGACAAATCATTGCTTCTTACACCGGATGAATCGTCGTCGCGGTATTCGGCCTGTTTAAAAAAAATCACCGAACTTCCCGTTAACCCCGCCGGCAGCACAAATCTTACCGTGGGCGACGATGGTTCACAGGCCGTTACACTTACCGGTCACAGCATTAAAATTTACGGCGAAAGCTACAATACCTTTTATGTGAACGCCAACGGCCATATCACCTTCGACGCCGCCGATACCGATTATATCGAGAGCTTATCCAACCACTTCGCGGCCAAACGCATCTCGGCTCTGTTCCACGACTTTGACCCTTCCGTCGCCGGCCTCGTGCGATACAAGGAGCTTGACGACCGCACTGTTGTTACCTGGCAGGGTGTTCCGGAATACAACGTCAATAATTCAAATACCTTCCAGGTCGAGATGTTTTACGATGGTCGGATTCGTCTGTCCTGGCTGTCCGTCGCCTCACAGGCAGGCTTGGTCGGCATTTCTGAAGGCACAGGAATCCCTACCGACTTTTTGGAGTCAGACGTTTCAGATTACAAGCCCTGTGAGCTGATTGTCGAATCCGTCGAGGTTGCCGGGCCTGATAATTTAGCGGAGGGAGCTACCGCACAATTCACCTGCATCGCCCATTATGACGACGGCAGCACGAAAAATTTAACAACAGGACAGGCAACCTGGACTGTGGACTCGAACTACGCGACAATAGACGCCAACGGACTAATTACCGCCGCCGACGTCAACAACTACCAGCAATGCACGGTAACAGCAACCTTTAACGGCAAATCTAACAGCTGCAAATTAGTCATAACCGACAGCACAATCCATAACTTTACGATTAAAAAATGCAGCGTCAAGGCAGGCAAAATTCGGGGACTCGATTCAATATCCTGCTCCGGCGACTTTAACACTGCCGCCAATATTATCGCCGCCGCCGGTAATATCACCGTGCGGATATATTCCCAGGCCGATGATTATCTCGTCTATGAGCAAACCATAAGCGCGGGTTTGTTCGTTAATTCCAAAAACACTTATACTTACAAATACAAGATAACGTCTGGCTGGCCGGGCGGCATAACTCTGCTCAAATTCGACGTGGGCAAAAACAAGTTTGACCTCAAGGCCACAAATGTAAATCTCACCGGTCTTGCCTGCCCATTATATGTCCTCATCGACATAGGAACTTATTCCGGCATGGGTATCGCCGGCGAGAGCATTGTCAACGGCAAACAAAAAATCCCTGTCCGACTGTTAAGCGGATACGCCAATACACTGTCGATTGCAAAATACCATCTCAAGATTACCTCCAAACCCGCCAGCAGCGAGCTTTCCGTTAAAGGCGCCTTGACCGTGGCGGACGGCTCCTCCGTAACAGCCGGCCTGACCATAACCTGGGGCGAACAAACGTTCACGATTCCGGGCAACCGGTTCACGCAGGTAAAAGCTAACCGATGGAAAGGCAAATACCTCGCCACGGACGGTTCAGTCATTAATGCCGATTTCGACTTCGCGAAGTGCGCTTTTACCGTTGAGATAAAGCAGACCCAAATCGAATCGCAATGGGGAACAGTGGATTTCAACCTGGCTTTCGGCAATTACACTAAAACTGCTGAAGCTCGTATATAGCACGGAACCGGAATCGCAAATCTACGGTAAAATCGATTTTTTTCGCGGCGTAAAATCAACAGCCGTAACGTCCTTGCCAGCAAGCACTTAGGGTATATAAAAATTTAACAAAATTAGCCAGAATCTATTGCAATAAACCGGCCTAAAGGTGTATAATGAATAGTGAAAAGTTAATAGTTCTTTTCTTCCAATTAAGGTTTTGGTTTCTGTAGGGCAGCGGAAATCTAAATAACTGTGTAATATTTTAACCACTGTCTTACAATAGCCGGAGTGAATAACTCCGGCTTTTTTATTTGAGCAAAAAAACGCATGGCTGCCCCCCCACTCGTCATTGCAAATCCCGAAGAAAACTGTAACTAATTATCAAGCTGCGTTTGCTACGGCCACAGTTGTGTCTGGTGCCACTGACTTCCCATTACAGAAAAATCTTCAAAGTTGACAATCTGATTTGCGTCTCCTGCTGTACCGCCATCCAGGTAGAGATTGGCTTGGGTGGTAATCGGTAGCAATAGTTGACCGGTGCCGTCAGTTGCAAGATACTCTATTTCCTGAGTTGACAGGGCATAGTCATAAATCTGGAAGTCCTGAAGCTTACCCGACCACATGGCCCAGTTGGTGCCGCGTGTGCCGATATGGATTGCGCCAGGCGCTTCAGTTAAAGGTCCAGCGGCAGCCGCATTCGGATCACCAGGTTGCCCGTTTGCGTCTGTTTCCGCAACTTTTTCACCGTTGAGGTAAAGCTTCATGCTGCTCGGTGTCTTAACATATATCCAGTTGTTCCAGCGGCCGCCAAAGTTAAGTATTGGCTCGTATACGCTCGCGGCCACGAATGCGTTTCTTATGGAACAAGTACGCAAATAGAAACCGGCTTGCCCTGTGGCAGAAGTCCGAGTGATTTGTGACGGACACGGACATTCTACGGTTTCAGTGGTATTGGCTGTGTTCCAGACACCCCAGATACCAGGGTATTGAACAAGGAAGTCACCGACCAAGCTTGCGTTTTCCCACAATGAGACGGTTACGCCGCCACCGTTAGTTCTATGGTTACCATCGCCGAGGAAGCCCATTGCCGACGGAGGTGCATTAACGTAACTCTGAGAGTTTGCAGGTCCACCACCCGTGGTTGGGATTGGAGGAATGTACAAGCATCCGGGATGACCAGCCCGGCCGTCAGTAGCGTCCCAGCAGAGCGAAGTCCAGTTGGCGACTGTGCCCGCATAGTTATTTGCATCGCCTGTTCCGTAATCAATAACGTCAGTCGTATCGCCGGAATCGTTAAATTTGTACCAGAGTATCGGCGCCGAAGGTGCCAGAATAGTAGTGAAGGTGCGCAATTCTGCTTTCTGTAACCAACTTTCCGCGAAGATGCTCAAATCATTGATGTCAACATAGCAATCACCATCAAAGTCCTCGCTCAAGGCGCCGCCAGGCCAATCGCATCCCCGAAGTAGTTGTATATTGTCAAACATTACGTTGCCGTCGCCGCCGCTGTCCTGAGAGCCGGGCAGGAGGCAACGCTGACCAAAGCCGAGGTAGAAAGCGCTAACTGCTGCAAGGTTCACCGCGTTTGGCTGACTCGCCAAGTAGATGTCTTTGAGAGGGATATACCATTGTGTCCAGGAGGTTACCTGTGAGGCACTGGTGTCCGGATTATTGAACACACCAATATTGCCCGCTGAATCTTCAAGAGCTACATACATCACGTCGTAAACCGGGTCAGCCGCGTTAGCCGCTGCTCCGAGATAATCTACTCTTAATTCCGTGGGCTGCTCAGAAAGTATGCTGCTGTCCGAGAATACCGTGCCGCTGCTGCCGTAATAGCGTTTTACCTCTGAGAATTGTTGTGTGCTTGTATTTTCGCTATAGGTGAAATTGCCGTGTTTGCCAGCGGCATCAAGCACATAGGTCAAAGTCCCGGACGGGGTTATCAGGGGGGAACCGGGGCAAGTGGCGGCATAACCCATCATCCAGTTGGCGTTTACATCAGCCGTGGTGTTGTAATCTTCAAAGTCATCGATGGTGATATACGCCGCAGGTGTAAAGGTCCAAAGTACAGGTGCAGTGACGCCGCTGAGGCCGGTTGAACCCCATTGCGTTGTGCCGTTAACTTCCGTTACCTTCCACCAGTAGGTTGTGCCCGGCACTAAAGGTCCGTACCAGTTAGTCGCTAAGCCCGTAAGTGAATATGAGGTGCCGGTCTGTGTGCTTCTGTAAACTTTAGCAGTGGTGCTACTGGCACTGTAGACCGTCGCGCTGTCCGTGCCAACAAATACCAGGTGGCTGGCTGCAAAGTCGCCTGGCGTCCAGCTTAACTGTAACGGCTCGGTTAAGCCAACCCGTCCGTTATACGGGTTTGGATTATATGCCTTGCCGTCATGAGTCGTGAAGTGCCAGATCGGGCCTTTAGTAAGCGTGGTGTTATAACCGATAACATTGCCGCTTCCGTCATATATGTTTGATGTGATTGCATTATCATCAACTCGCCAATAGTAGATGGTAGCAATTTTGAAGTTGTAATTGCTTACAGTGAGGTTGTTCGAGTCTCCATTTGTATTCGTATCAGCGGCATTGGCTTCATTTGTTTCTCCCACGAATTGCGCTGATGCTGGGGTTGCGATATTGACGTCCGCGGTGGATGTCCCGAAATACACGTCATGGTTTATGACGTTGGGTTCGCTGCCACTGTGCCAATGGAGCGTAATGCCGACGTTAACATCGTTTACTCTGTAATGAACATTCGTCGCGTGGTTAGCCGGCGTAGGTCCCCATGGAATTAGCATGTTTACGTTGCTGCTTGTTAATGTTGTCCAGGTGCCGTCAAATGCAGCCGTTCCGATGGTGCCGCGTGAGGAGTAAATCCAGCCGTTCGCGATGAAATTGGCAAGACTCGGAGTGGTAATCGTATAGTCGCCATGAAGTTGCAGTGTGCCGCCGCTGATGTCGATTTTATTTTCCGGATAGTCCTGGTAGAAAATGAAATTGTTGTCTCCTATGCACTGCAGAGTTCCGCCATACAGGGCAATATTGCCATGATAGAGAGCGACCCTTGGGACGCTAATGAGTCCGCCATACATCGTCACTACACCTTTGTTCATAAGTTGGTAAGTGGTCGAGCCGCCGCCGATATAAAGACCGTTTCCCGTGACAGAAGTCGGGGTAGTTACCGTGCCGCCAAGAACTGTCAGTCCGGCAGAGCCCACTGAGTTGCTGTCACCATATGTGAAATCGGTGCCGTTACTGGCGAGGCAGATATATTCTCCGGCATTCAAAGATCCCCCTCGAAGTTCAACGGCTGTGTCCGGAGCGCCTGACCATGACCAATCGCATACCCACAAAGCACAGCAGGTGGCATCGCAGCCGATGTTGATTATCGGGCCGGGGTACGGTTCGATAACCACGGGTGTGTTGCCGTCTGGCGGAATTGCTCCGCCAGGTTCGCCGTTATTAGGGACCCAGCCGCCGGTATCACACCAGTTCTGGTCAACGCCGTCGTGCCATACCACTGTTTCGCACCAGTCGAAACCGCCATCGCCACAGTTACCTGCAAAGACAGAAGAGAAATTGCTTATTGTCAGAAGGGATACAAAAATAGTGATTAAACAAATTAGGCGTGTGGTTGACATTGGTAACCTCCTCAAAATCTCCATATAAAACCTCTCCAAAACTAAGTTGGCAATACTGGATGCCCCCTCGCATCCGGCTCCAATTGTCATTATATACTTTATAGATATGGGCTGAATTTGTCAAGGAAATAGCGTTTTTTTTTGATTTGAGATTGGATTTGCCTAAATATCTGTAAATGCAGAGGTTGCGAGCGACAAAATGCAGGAAAACAGACCGGTACCCTGACAGGTTTTAGCAGGGGCCGTTTGTGCTGATGTGAGCGGCCAGGAGAATGTGCCTTAGCCGGTCAATATTGAGCTGATTGAGATAGTCCTCGGTAAAATCCAGTTTGAAACGTCCGTGGAAGTTTTTGATGCGTCTTTTAAGCTCGTCCCTGTCCAGAGCAGCTATCGAGGTCGCTGTTTGTTCAAAAAATTCTTTTGACGTCATTGCATCACCTCTTAATATACGACGCTTTTGCGAAACCGGGCCAACAATTTCCGTATCGACGCGGCAATTGCGCGGCTTTTGCAATTATTTGGTCTTTTACGCAGAAAGCGTTAAAATCCGGCTGAGATTGCGAAAAAAATTATTATGCGATTTGCGTATGGTCTGATAAGTTTCTTGTATGAAAACAAAAGAGCTTGATTATCACCTGCCGGCGGAACTGGTTGCACAGCAGCCGGCGAAAAACCGCAGCCGGTCACGACTGCTGGTTTTGGAGCGGCAAAACGGGCTGTTAACCGACACCCGCTTTGACAAAATCGGGGAATTTCTGCGCAAGGGCGACTGCCTCGTTCTCAACGACACGAAAGTATTGCCCGCAAAGTTTTTTGCGAAACGCCGGACAGGCGGCACACTCGAAGGATTGTTTCTGCATCAGCATAATAACGCCTTCTGGGAGGTAATGCTCAAAGGTCTTGGCAAAATCAAAACGGGGGAACGTATCTGGTTGATGGATATCGCAGGCGAGAAATTTTGTTACGCAGAGCTTATCGAGAAAAAAAACGAGGGCAAGTGCCTTCTGAAAATCGAAGCCGAAGAGCCGGCACAAAAAACTCTTGAGAAGATTGGTTTTCCGCCCCTGCCGCCTTATATAAGGAGAGATACTGATTTAGACCAGGCCGTTGAGGATAGATTAAGATACCAGACGGTTTACGCATGTAATCCCGGCGCGGTTGCAGCGCCTACGGCTGGACTGCATTTCACCAAAAAGCTGATTGAGGAGCTTAAACATAAGGGGATTGAATTCGCCTATGTTACTCTTGCCGTTGGCGAAGGGACTTTTAAGCCGGTAACCGCTGAAACGCTCGAAGAGCACCAAATACACGAAGAACAATTCAGCATCGACGAAACAAACGCAGGAATAATAAATCGCGTCAAAAAAACCGGCGGCAGAATTATTGCCGTCGGGACTACTTCTGTCCGCGTCATGGAAACCGCGGGAGCGCACGGACAATTATCCGCAACTGACGACTCAACCCGCCTGTTTATCAGGCCGGGCTACAAATTCAAAATTGTCGATGCGATGATTACCAATTTTCATCTCCCGCAATCCACACTGATTGCGCTCGTCGGGGCATTCGCGGGCCTTGATGCGATACTGGCTGCCTACCGGCACGCCATCGAGAATCGCTACCGCTTTTATTCCTACGGCGACGCTATGCTAATAATTTGACATTCGATACTGATGGGGTTATATATTTCGGGCAAGGGAATATCGAATAATAGATTATCGTATAAGCAGGAGTTTAAAAATGAACAAGAGAATTCTGGTTGGCGTGGTTTTGATGGCAGTTGTGGTTTATGTGAGCAGTTGCTGCGAAATGAAATGCTGTGCTAAAAAGTGTAAGGAGCCGGGAAAAATGAGCGTTAAAACGGAACCATTCGGGAAAACCACTGACGGGCAGCAGATTGATATTGTTACACTGACGAACGGTAAAGGGCTTACTGCCAGGATAATGACCTACGGCGGAATCATTGTCTCGTTTGAGGCCCCCGACAGAAACGGAAAAACCGGAGATATTGTCCTCGGATTCGATAATCTGGACGGATACCTCAAAGGGTGCCCGTATTTCGGCGCGATAATCGGCAGGTATGGAAACCGTATCGGCGGGGCAAAATTCACGCTGGACGGCAAGGAATATAAGCTTGCGAAAAACGAGGGAGAGAACATTTTGCACGGCGGTGCCAAGGGATTCGACAAGGTTGTCTGGAAGATTGAAAAAGCCGAATTAAAGGGCAACAAGGCCGAATTGAAACTCAGCTACACAAGCAAAGACGGCGAGGAAGGTTTCCCCGGAAATCTCAAGTGCGTCGTTACTTATACCCTTACATCGGATAATAAGCTGGAAATGAAATATGAGGCAACAACGGATAAGCCCACGGTCGTGAACCTGACGAATCATTCGTATTGGAATCTCGCTGGCGCCGGCAGCGGCGGCGTCCTTGGTCACGAGCTGATGATAAACGCGGACAAATACACCCCGGTTGATAAAGGCCTTATACCAACGGGAGAGCTTAAAGCTGTTAAGGATACGCCGTTGGATTTCACAAAACCGATGACGATTGGCTCACGAATAAAACAAATTGATATCGGCGGCTATGACCATAACTTTGCGCTCAACGGCAAGGCGGGAAAAATGAAGCTCGCCGCAAAAGTTTATGAGCCGACGAGTGGGCGCGTAATGGAGATACAAACAACCGAGCCGGGAGTGCAGTTCTACAGCAGCATCGGGCTTGATGGTTCGCTTAAGGGCAAAGATGGCAAAACCTATAACAAATTCGGCGCGTTATGCCTGGAAACGCAGCATTATCCCGATTCGCCCAACAAGCCGACTTTCCCATCGACCGTATTGCGGCCGGGCGAAAAATACGAGACGATTACGATACATACGTTCTCGACAAAATAGCCGGCCGCTCGGCTGTTATTGCCTTTGACAACGGAAAAATTTTGCGAAGGCAGGTGTTATCTCACCCAAGATATATTTTATCGCCGGGTTTGATGGTGGGTATCTTATCGCGCTTTTTAGCAACGTCTTCCCTTGTTAGTGCGAAACTCGGCGAAATCTCGATAACACAGTCAGGCAAACCGTCAGTTTTTCGCGGGACCTTCACGCCCGCCGATTCAAGCCAGGCAGCCGCACGGTCAACCATCATTTGCCTGGCTGTCTGGGCGCTGTCAACACCTGTCGCGTTTTTCGCTGGCGCAAATTCTCCGTTGCGGACGGTTTGAAGGATAATCGATTTCCCGGCGAGAGGCAGTGCGTCAAAAACAAAACTCTCCAGCTTAACGCCATTCGGCTCTTTTGGCTCGATTCGCCGCCCCTCCTCGTCAACATACGGGATTTTCTTTGCCGCCCTGTGCAAAGACAATACGAAACCGTGCTTATTGAGCCGCTCAATAAAATTGACGCTGATAATATGAATGGCGATACTGCCAAGTTCAAAGGCAAGCGAGCCGTTGGGATTTCTCTTTTCCGCAAGCTCATTCGGCAGGTCGCTGTATTCGATAACAGTTACTTTGCCGTCAGCCAAACAGAAGTTGCCGAGTTTCTCAAACGGTCCTGTTTTACTCAACCCCTTCGACGACATCTCCGCCCCGTCAAGTGCGTGCAGCCCTATGAACAGCGGGTCAAAAATATTTATGAGGGGATTATCAACCTGGTAGTAGCTGACGAACTCGATGTCGCGTTTTTGCATATCAGCCATCGCGCCCGAGTTGTAAATCGTGCGCAAACTGCCGCCGTGGCCGTCGGGCGAAGTGGCGATTGTGTCAATATCAGACAGAAGGATTTTGCCGTCCAGCGAAAAGTTAGGCAGAGTCCCCTGCTGAAATATAAATATGTCGTTTTTGTTCAGGCCGTAGTAATTGTTGGCGGAAAAAATATCCAGTGTTTGCTGATGATTGAGGGGACTGGTCATAATATACCAGGGACAACTGGTATGGTATTTTTTACAGGCCGCCGAAATGCCCTCCGCAAAAATCTGGAAAAGTGTCTTATTCTTAACCGGGCTTATGGGGAAATTCCCTTTCGGCCCATCGAAACCCAGCCGGGTTCCCTGTCCGCCAGCAACAACAAACGCCGCGACCTTCCCCTGAGAAATCAGCTTGTCACCCAGTTGACGCGCCTGGTCGTATTTTCCTCGCTGCCCGGCATCGCTCGGCTGATGAGCATAAAACGGGGCGGGCACGAGCTTGCCAAGCAGCTTAAAAGGCGAGGCATTCAGGACAAACTCTTCCCGCCAGCGGTCTAACTGGGCAAAATCTAGTTGGTTAATCTGGGCAAAAAACCGGTCCTGTCTGGCCGGGTCAAGCCGGTCCCAGAAGGTCAAAATGTGGCTTTGACCATAATTTTTTAGGACGGTTTTCAGCTTTTGAAGCTTATTTTGGTCTATCATAGGCCTTTCCCCACGCCAAAAACGGCATTTATAAGGTATCGACGCGGAATTTTCAAGAATTATCGCGTTTTTTGCCGAAAACCTTCTTGACAACAATATGAGGCGGCACTATACTGAAGAGTGTAATAGGCAGGTAACAAATTAACAAATTATATAATGGTAGCCGTAATTATAAAGTACCCCTCTTAATCATAACCTGCCTGTTAGAAGTGGCTCGGTGTTACTTGACTCGAATCCGGCGGCGTTTTTGAGTCAGGAAAGCCAGCCAACAAGTCCCATAAAATCTGGTCTGAATGTGTTTTTTGCCGGCCGGTTCCGAGCGAAAAAGTTTAACAGAGATTCGCGGAGAATTCGGGCGATAACGTGTGGTCAAGAACAGATTGTAATAATCCGTCTTTTACCATGCCCGATTGTGCTTAGGGCGGCCGGATAGCGAATCTCAAAAAATGTATAGGAGAAAACAAATGAAAAAGAAAGGTTTTACGTTGGTTGAGCTGCTGGTCGTTATCGCGATCATCGCTCTGCTGATGGGTATCCTGATGCCGGCCCTGGCCAGAGTCAGGATGATTGCCTACCGTATGGTCTGCGGGTCAAACCTGTCAGGCATAGGCAAAGCATTGTTACTGTACGCCGGTGATTCACAGGATGCATATCCAATGCCTGGCTGGCAACCACTGCCGGTAATTTACGCCACTAATGGCGCGATTGGCTCTTTCGACGCCCAGGGCGGTACGTTGTCCACTCAATTCGTCTTCTTTAGTACACAACAGACCGGTTGTGGTGGCATGGCAACTATGGGCTCCTTGTTCTATATGCTCGTAAAATACCAGGATGTTTCACCAAAACAGTTTATCTGCAAGGGCGACTCCGGCTCACAAATTTTCAAGCTCACAAGTTATACCTCGACAACAGTAACAGACCTGACCAAGGTTTACGATTTTGGCACCCACCCGGGCTTACACGTCAGCTACGCTTACCATTTCCCCTTTGCCAGAACCTCTACCGCCAATCCGTTAGCAGGGTTCCCGATTTCAGTTAGCAGTTCGCCAAGCAGCCCCCTCGCGGCGGATAGAAACCCGGGCCTGGATAAAAACGCCTCTGTTTATATAACGGGCCCCGCAGATAACGGCGGGACACTGGCAATAGTTAGCCCACCAGCCACATCGCCTTGTACAAACTGGAGCATTAACAACAACCAGTACACGGACAAAGATTTCGTGTTTAACGCCTATGCCCATCAGCGCGAAGGCCAAAACGTCCTGTACAATGACGGCCACGTGAAATTTGAGTCACAAGCCAACGTGGGCATAAATAACGACAACATTTATCAAAGATGGGGAAGTACTTACTGGTCAAATAGCACCACGTCAACAACACCGCTTTATAAGTCTGACTTCGAAGCATGCGGACGCCTCCCGGGCATGACTGGCAGCAACCCTGTAACGCCAAGCGCTTACAATGATATCGTACCGGGGGATGTAACGGATGCGCTTTTGATTAATGACATTCTTGGCGGCGGCAAAAATGGTTGATGACATCCTTGACGGCAGCAAAAAGCTAACAGCTTAAAGCATCGTTGTTTAGCAAGCGGCCTTATCTCATATAAGGCCGCTTTTTTTTGCGCCAAGTCCGGAATTTTAACAGCCGATATCCGTTTTCGGACTACCATTTCCATGTTGACCAGACAACTGTGTATTCCAGCGTTACCGTCAAATTCGCGCCAGCCCGCCGAATTACTCACGCCTTGCTGTCTTCCGCATCCTAAATCGGCAACCGACATTCGGCAATCTCTTATATTTTCCCGTCCCTCTCCCCGCGAGTAAAGCACAAATAGGAAAAACACTGTTCAATTGCTTGCCTCGGCGGAGCTAAAAGCGAAGATGGGTTCTACTCTCTAATTTCCCTCGCAGTTTACCCGCCGTGTTGTTTGGCGGGCGTGCCCCGCCTTACAAATAAAGGCCTTACAAGGACCGATAACATTACAAACTCGCCGACCGCTCGTTGCGGTCGTATAAATATTGAAATTCTCAAAATCAGCGAAACCCGCCGCATCGCCCGTTTATTATCCACGCCCGATTCCGCCTTCGTTATTGACGAGCCGACCAAAAACCGTTATTATCGGCTTATCAAGCGGATGTGGCGGAACTGGCAGACGCGCAGGCTTCAGGTGCCTGTGGGCTTAGGCTCTTGGAGGTTCGACTCCTCTCATCCGCATTACCTCACCCGCTGCCCCGCGGGCTTCCACAATCAACTCAGGACTTAACGAAAGGGCCTCATCAGGCCGATAAATACTTGGGCTAAAACCGCATTCTCAGGACGTTTTTTTCGAGACACTAAAAACTTATGATGAACTTATTATCGACATTTCAAAATCGCGTAACGTATTTGCAGCCATCGCTGCTTTTGACGCTCGCGGCCGTTACTATTGCCGCCGGACTGTTTGTATTGCTCGGCGGATTCGGCTTCAAAAAAGTTGTGTTTGTCGCAACAGGCCTCTTTTTCGGCGCATTCTGCACGTTATTTTCTTCCGGCACAAATCTGTTTCTTGCTGCCTCCGTAATAGGCATCTTTGCCCTGACTGCGCTTAAATTGCAGGATACGTTTCTTGTGCTGATTGCCTCGGCCGCAACCGCCGTTATCGGTTATTTAGTCCTGATTAGGCCTTACTTCCTCCCGTCAAGCAACATCCTGGCGGTAATCAGGCAGTTTACCATAAGCGTCCCCTACTACAACTGGCCCCTGCTGGTGGCGGTAACTGCCTTGCCATTCGCGGTTATATCCTTGCGGGGCGCCTCAGCGATCTTCACCTCGGCCGCAGGAACAATACTTATCCTGGCGGGAACGGTTATGGCTTTGCTGAATTTCGGCTATCCCGCCGTCGGCTATATCACCAAAAAACAGGATATTTGCGTCGCGGTACTCGCCCTGGCAACAATAGCGGGCACTATCATCCAGTTGTGGCTCCTGCCTGAAATTAATGTGCGATTTGCCGCTGCAAGGAAGGCCACCAAAACCAAAGTTGAAAAAGTCAAAACCGGTAAAGGCGATGCCGCAGAAAAACCAAAAATCGCAACTTGGCGCACGGCTTAACCACCCGGCTTATAGGGCTTAAATTTTGAAAAAGGAGAAGAGTAAATGAGTTTTTCGCTGCTTTTGGCGCGAACAGCGCAACATTTTGACAATATCAATGCTGAGTACGGCACTAAATACGTCCTGCGTGCCCTCGATTTCGTCTGGCAGCAGACAACCCTTCTCACCTGGCTTCAGGCAGTCATTGGTATTTCATTCGGCGTCATCATCCTGATGTATGGCTGGAAAATCTATAAGACGCTCACCGTCATCGGCTTCGGCCTCCTCGGCCTCTTTCTCGGCCTGTGGGTCGGCACTCTGTTCCAAAAACCCATCCCCGGTGCAGTCGTCGGCTGCGCCCTTCTTGTCATCCTCGCTATTCCCTTAATGCGGTGGGCGGTGGCTATTCTTGCTGCCGTGGCCGGCGGGATACTTGCCGCGGGAATATGGCATTCCTGTAACCTTCCGCAGGAATTTGTCTGGGCGGGCGCACTAACCGGCATCGTCGCAGGCGGGATGATATCCTTCGTTGTCTTCAAACTCTCCGTTATGCTATTCACAAGCTTAGGCGGGACATCGCTTATCGTCATCGGCGCGTTCGCCCTTATTTACCGCTATGAAAACTTTGCAAACGAGCCGACAACAGCACACCTCAACCAGCTTTATTACAGCAATCCATGGTTCCTGCCCCTGCTGCTCACCGGAGGAACCCTTTTAGGCATACTTATTCAATTACGGTCCGGCAAGGACTCAAAGGAATAGCCGTTATAACCCCAAATTCCGGGCGATTTTTTAATTTTCTTCAAAGAATATTGCCTAATTTAACATCAACGGTCCCATAATATGCCACTACGACATCCCTTTTGTGGGAAAAGCAAAATTTTTTAAGTAAAACCCGCAAGTTGCCCAAATACTCTAATCATCCCAAATTAACACTGCCGATAGAGTAGGTATCGAAGTCAAATTACTCTAATATGGAGATTAGATTATGAGTGAAGCGACAGTAGCGACTGAACAAAGGAAAAATACACGAACACAGGTTGCCTGGCCGGTAAGTGTCTGGTTGCCCGAGGCAAACAGCTTTTTTAATGGCAGAAGCAGCAACATAAGCAGCGGCGGTGTGCTGGTTCGAGTTCCGGCAACTACGCCACTGCGGACCGGGCACATTGTCGAATTGAATTTTCCGCGCACAATGGCCCTTGCCAAAAGAAAGGGCAGCTTCGCCCGGATAAAGAGTGGAAGAGTTGTGCGAATCGAACGAGGCGAATTGCTTGACGACGCATCGATTGGCGTCGGCATCGTCTTTGAAGGTATCGAATCGTAACTCTTATGGCCGCGAAAAGACGCCCTTCTTCGCTAAAGCTACGCAGGGCAGGCAAAAGGTTAATTGAGTTTCGTTTTTAAAAGCTTTTGTTCTTTTTGAGCATTTTTGTGGCTGAACAATTTATTCGAAATAAGAAGTGCCGAGCGGCATTTTCTGACAGCACACCGGTTCGGGGAAAAGCTATTGGCCGGCGATGATTTGAGGGTCGCCGGCCAATTTTTTTGCCCTTGGTTAGCCCCGAAGTTTACCTCGCCGTAGGCGGGCCTACTTCGGGGTGTCTTATTTGGCATTAACTTTCTTTCATTCGGCCAAGTTTATAACCCAAATAGCCGACCACAGCTATGCCAATAATATGAACGATAAGCCATCCGCCGTGAAGAAACTGGAGGGACTCGGGCACAACCACTAACAGCAGATTCGTATGCTCGACCATTGTTCTACTCCTTAACCTAAACGAGGATTAGTTTCGAACGCCTGTATTAAAGACATGATGCCAGTTGATATTGTCTCAAAGCCGACATAAGACCGCAACTCTTTTCTGGTCATTATGTGCGGTTTCTGCCTTTTTTATTAGCCACAGAGAGTACAGAGAATTCATTTTTTTAGACGCAGATTAACCCCATGAGATAGGCGAAGCCACCATCTAACAGGGTTAACGCAAAGTTTCGCGGAGCCTTTTCTTTTCAGGCATTTAATCGGTTGTTCCGGCAAGCCAATATCGGCAGAATATTTCCAAATCCGCCATGTCAATTGTTCCAGAAAAATCAAAGTCCGCACCGCCGCAGTCATTGTTAACCGCACAATCCCTATGTTTCCACCAGTTGGCCATAGCCGCAAAATCTATGAAGTTCACCTTATACCAGCCAAACTGGGAAGGTATAACAAGATTAACCAGCGGCCAAACAAGCACAGGATAATTGACATCCTCTTTAATCGACCAGATATCGTCCGTCCCGTTGACCGTTTCATTGACAAAATCCCAGCTGGCATTGGTAAACGTGCTTTCTGTTTTCATTTCCGCTGTTGTTTTGCCTGTTCCGCCAGCGCTAAATGTCAACCCGCTGGTATTCACATCCCAGAAAGAAGCAGTTACTGTGCCTAAATAGATTGCCCCTATCAATCCGCCGATGTCATTAATCCCACCACTGACATTGCCAGTAGAGTAGCAGTTGGTGATAACGCTACCGTAATTAATCCCAACCAGTCCCACCAGTCCGCCAATTTTAGACGAATAATCCCCGCCATTGACATCACCTGTCGAATAGCAGTTATTGATATCACCCCAACTACTATCTCCCACCAATCCGCCTATAGAACTCGAACTCCCCAAAACAATAACGCTACTTGTCGAGAAGCAACTATTTATGCCCGCCCAGTTACTCCCCACCAAGCCACCAATAGAACTACCATTTTCAACGCTTACAGTTCCTGCTGAATAACAGTTAGTGACTTGGCAAAATGGGAATGTGGTGCCGTTAAGCCCCACCAACCCGCCTATATTCCCCACGTTCTTCCCGCAAATGACGTCGCAGGATGAATAAGAATTACTGATAGCACCGGTGATGAAATATTCGCTCACATTTTCCCCCACAAGCCCGCCGAAATTGCTCGCACCGGGGTATATATAGCTTTCGGTACCGGCAACAGCAATAATCCCTTTTGAATAGCAATTGTTGATGTCACCTCCATTCGACCCCACCAATCCACCGACATTGTGTGCAGTAATCCCGACGTAGATATTGCCCTTTGAATAGCAATTGCTAATGGTTCCATTATCATTACCTCCAACCAATCCGCCGACATTACCCAAATCATTCCCCCCTATGATGTTGACATCTTCTAAGCCAAGGTTATTTATCTTACCACCAACAACACCAAACAGGCCCAAACAACCATATATATTTGGATCAGCATTTATAGTCAGGTTGCTGATTTTATGGCAAGCGCCATCGAAAGAACCAGTAAAACCGGAAGGATAATCACCGGGTGCGATGACGGCGTTGTTGAAAATCTGCCTGCCGGGCAGGTTTGGGGCGAGGTTGATATCTGCTGTGAGGATGAAGAATTTATCGTAGTTGGGTTCATCAGAGCCGAGATAGAGTAGGTCGTTAACATCGGCGATTTGGTAAGGGTTATTTGGTGAGCCGTCGCCGCCGGAGTAGGCGGAAGCGAAGTTCGCCACAAGTAAAAATATGGAAAGAATAATGGTTTGTTGCAGACAGAGCGCTGGCGTGGGTTTAGGTGCGGTGAACATTTTCGTCTCCTTAAGATAAGAGTGTATAAAGTTTATTGCCACAAAAAAGCACAAAAAGCTTAATAATTCATTTTCACCACGAAGAGCGCGAAGGGGCACGAAGTTTTTTGAAATTTATCTTCGTGGTTCTCTGTGTCCTTCGTGGTTTAATGCTTTTACAAAACAAATCTTTTAATTCCGTCTTTGAGTTTTATAACATTGAAATTGATAAGTAAACCAACGCTTAATCCGGCCAGCTTCATATACGTAAGAATCTGTGCCTCGTGAATAGGCAGCACCTTTTCAATGCTCTTCAGTTCGACGATAACGCCGTTTTCAATAATCAGGTCAATCCGGTATCCAGTATCAAGCTTGAGGCCTTTGTAATCTATGGGCAGTTCCTTTTGTGCTTCATGTCTCAGGCCTGCGGCGGTCAATTCGTATGACAGGCAGCGTTCATAGGCAGATTCCAGCAAGCCGGGCCCCAGGTTCTTATGAACCTCAATCGCGCAGCCGATGACTTTGCCTGATAATTCGTCAAATTCCATAAAATTCCTTTTCACCACGAAGAGCGCGAAGGGGCACGAAGTTAATACAAAAACACTATTTTATTATTTTTCCTTCGTGGTTTAACGGCTTTTTTAATTGCTTTCCTCTCCATGGCTTAACAAATCCCTCTGTCCGCCATACACACAAAGACGTAAATGAGGCGTCTGTCGAACATCGAATGTTGACGGCCAATATTTAAAAAAATGATTTTAAAATGAAATACTCGTTAATAAAGCCGATAAACGGCTCGTTTCTTCGATTACGCTACCCCTCGACTGGTTCGGCTGCACTCACCGCAGGTACGCTCGGGACAGGCAAGGCGAGCAGGCGAATAAGGAAGATTACATAACAAACCCCCACCGCGCGAGGCGGGGGGCTAAATTTAATTATTATTTGGCATTCGCCGGACAAGTTTCGTTAATGTACTTTTCCCCTGGGAAATTGAGTCGTGCGAATTCTCCACGGTATTTAATGGCGGCGACATCGTAAGCACTGGCGGCGTCGATTTCGGAGTCGAAGCGTCCAAGCCAGATGGCTTTGCCGTTAACTTTGATTTGTGCCCCCCAATATCGATGCGATTTATTAAAAGAGACGCCGATAAACTGTGAGGAGGTATTTTTTTTCTTCTTCCTGTTATATAAATTCTGGGCCTGTGTAGCGAGGCGGAGATTGGCCCTTCGATTATCGAGTGAATCGCCGTTTATATGGTCAACCACAAAGCCCTTAGGGGCATTCATAATTAACCTGTGCAACCGGACAGTAGTGGTTCGAGAAGAATCGGCCATTACGTTGCGAACGGCATAGAATTTATTATCGTTGCCATTGATTTCCCATTTGAATCTGCCAAAGCAGTAGTAATCCTGCTGGTCGAGAATAGTCCAAAGGCCCTCGCTTAGGTAAATCCTGCGATAGGAATAGCCAAACTTGTATTTGCGGTAAAGCATCACGGGCCAAACGCAAAGACGGTCAAGCCAATTCGGTATCGTTACGTTAATCGTTGCCATTTTCTCATCCTCCTTCGTTCAATGTTCATGGTTCGTTGTTATTTATGACCCCCGGATAAATCCGAGGGCTAAACATGCCTCAAGAAGCATCACAAGATGCCTCTACCCTATGGCGCAAACTGCGCGGTTTTGACGAAAACGAGGAATTTCCTGATATGCCTAAAAACGATAAGTCCTTATAGGGCAAGGAGTAAAAAAATTTTAGAATTTTCACATCTAAGGGTTTTCGACCTGCGCGAAAATGGTGAACAGTTGTATCATACAACTGTTTGATACAGTTGTTTTATAGGACTGTTTGTATCCAGAATTTAAGTTGTTGTATTTGAAGGGGTTACGATAAAAATCGTGACTGAAAAAACACGTCAAAAAAGGCCACGAAAAGGCACAAAAAAAGCACAAAAAAGGGCTTAATAAATAAAGGACATTTATTGATAACTACTTAATAATAATGCGGTTATGACGCTTTTAAATGTCCCCATCGCCGCCGGTTTTTGCCGCTGATTGCACCCGCCTTTGTCGAAGCGGACAAAAATATGTTTGCCGTAGAAAAAAGAAAACCCCGACGTAACAATCGGGGTTTTATTCAAATTACTATATTTAAATTTCTTCGTGTTTTAGTAGCTTTGTGGCAACCTCAATATTCGCACTTCTTGGTAGGAGTTGGGTTAGGAAAATAAACGCTGCCCCAGGTAGCATGGCAAATCCAGCGTAAATCGCAATCAGAGTTATCAACGGCAGCCATCCCTGCCGGCCAATTCGCGGGGGTTTCCCCGCCCCAGCCGTGTTTTGTGGCCTCAATAGTGTGCGGGTCAGTCCATTTACGGTACTCAACATGTGCATCGGCAAAAATAAAGGTCGTTCCAAAACCATGCCTGGTGGGCGGCTGGTCGCCCCAGATTAAGCCGGGAGTAGTTACGCCAGAGCTGTAAGGGATAAAAAATGCGCCGCCCTTCATACTCCCAACGTCTAAAAAGATAAATTGTTCGGCGGTCCTCGTAATCTGGTTTCTAAGTATGACTTGCGGCTCTACAACAGCGGTCGTACCGCCTGAGTTAGGATAAGTAGCCAATCTATGAGCCATATAGTATGTTACATAATTGCCTTTTTCGCCGACGGGACACTTATAGACCTTATAGTCATTTACATATCTCCACATCGTTCCCTCAGCGATAGCGTGCTGCCATACCTCCACCGGCTGGCTCGTAGCAGGATTAGCGGCAGTTGCGAATGCGTTAGTATAATTAGTGGCATAGGATGGCGGCATAGTATGAGGATACTGATGGGGATACTCAGTCCAAGCCAGTTGAGGCCCTGCAGGAACGGGAGAAACTTCGTTACTTGGATAACTACCTGCAGGAGGAAATGTCCAGGAGTAATATACATCGCCGACAGGAATCTTTTCATTATTGTTATCGCAATACATAGACCAGGCGATTTGCAATTGTTTAAGATTGTCCATACAGACGGCGCGTTTACCCAATTCCCTTGCGCGGGCCAGGGCCGGCAGCAATATCGCCATCAACAAAGCGATAATTGATATTACAACCAGCAGCTCAACCAACGTAAACCCATCTTCGCTTACGCTACGATGGGCAGGTCTTCCTTCCATCCTTCGCCCCTGAAGGGCTTCGGAGGACAGGTCGCTACTGCTATGGAGGACAGGCAAGCTACGGAGAATGTGTCCCTTTTGCTTATTCATAAAATAACACCCCAAAAACAAAAACGATAAATCATTTCAAACCAACACTATATTATCGGCCTCACAGGGGGAGCCGATTACCTATTTTATCATAATTACCGCCCCGCTTCAAGAGATTTTTGCACATCTTTGGGCGCGAAGATATCTTACGATTATGCTTTACAAATGTAAATCCTAAAACGGCATATAATTTCAAGCTCTACACTTATGGCATATAAAGGATATTTGAGCCGATGGCCTGGAGAAAAAAGCTGGGCTGAGGCCAGGAGGGAGGAAGAGGAGGATTTAACCTCAGCCCGTGGTTCGTATAAACCCGCATACAGCGGATAATCTTTTCAGAGTTCTATCTCACTCATACTACAATCTTGACCCCCCCACTACCTGAGGTCAAGTTACCCCTGATGTGTTCTAATATAACAGTTCGTAGAACAATTGCAACAAAAAAATGTCTGCCTGATGAAAATTTTTATCGCCATAATGCCCTGAAAAACTTATCAGGGATTCCCTTATAATCGGCTAAGGCAAACCCTTACGGTGAATCGCGACAGGATAAAAACGGCGATAACCGGCGTCAAAACACTTTGACAAACTGCCCGGCATTGGCCATACTATGAAAACAAATCGGCTATGAGAAAAATCCTTCACAATATAACTCCGTGGTTGAGCGTTATCCTGTTCGGGATAGCGGCGGTTATAATCCATCACAAGCTCAGGCTGTATCATTATCACGACATCGCGGCGGAGCTTAGGAATATGCCGGCACGATACGTGCTCGCGGCAATCGCGTTAACGTTCCTCGACTATTTTATTCTGACCGGCTACGACACTCTTGCGCTTTTCTACATCGGGCATCGACTGCCTTACCGCAAAATAGCGGTTGCGTCATTCGTCGGATACGTGTTCAGCCACAACGCGACAATACTGGGCGGCAGCGCGGCCCGCTACCGGATATACTCAGGGCTGGGTCTTTCGGCGGGCCAGGTCGCACGACTGATTTTGTTCTGCTCAATCACCTTTTGGCTGGGCTTTTTCTCGCTGGGCGGGTTTACTTTCGTGCTTCACCCGCAGGCAATCGAACACGGCACTCACCTGCCATTTAAAACAACCTGGCCCATAGGCGTCATATTTCTTATCCTGCTCGCGACATACCTCATTGTAACAGTGTTGCGAAAAAAGCCCGTTATAATTCGCGACTGGGACCTGGCTATACCGTCACCGGGCCTGTCGCTTTGCCAGATTGCGCTGGCCTCAATCGACTGGGCGGTTGCCGGAAGCGTCCTGTATGTTCTGCTGGCAAATACCATACAGATGGACTACCCGGAATTTATCGAGATTTTCCTGCTGGCGCAGATTACGGGTCTTGTCAGCTCGGTTCCCGGCGGCTTAGGGGTATTTGAAGGAGTAATGCTGCTGTTGCTTTCCGAGGTGGCGCCGGCTTCATCCTTAATCGGTTCGCTGCTTTTGTACCGGGTGATTTATTATCTCCTGCCGCTCGGTCTTGCCTCAATTATTCTCGGCCTCGAAGAAATGTCCGCGCGCAAAGAAACGCTAAAACGATTCGGGGAGTCAATCGGCAAGTGGGCCGCTATGCTCATACCGCAGGTGTTCGCCGTCGGCAGTATGGCCGCGGGCACAATCCTGCTCGTATCAGGCGCTCTGCCGGCAGAAAACAGTCGTATGGAAATAATACGAGACATCCTGCCGCTGTCGGCGGTGGAATTGTCGCATTTCCTCGGCAGCATCGTCGGCGCGGGACTGATTATACTCGCACGAGGTCTGCAGCGCCGGCTGGATGCCGCGTATCACCTTACAGTAATACTGTTCGCCGCGGGTATCGTATTCTCGCTGGTAAAGGGGTTTGATTACGAAGAGGCGATAATCCTGTCAGTTATGCTCGCCGCTCTTATTCCCTGTAAGAGCCGGTTTTATCGCAAGACACCGCTGCTTCGGGACAGATTTTCATTTCCCTGGGCGGTTTTAGTAGTAGCCGTAGCAGCAAGCTCCATCTGGCTCGGGTTTTTCACATACAGGCATCTCGGGCATGCAGACCAGCTATGGTGGAAGTTTGCGTTCAACGCCAACGCCCCTCGATTCCTGCGGGCAAGCACAGGCGTCGTTGTTGTTATTCTGCTGTTTGGTCTTGCCCGGCTGCTTGTGCCAGCGAAACCTGTCTTTTTGCCGCCTCCCGATACCGAAATTAAAATCGTTGAAAATATTGTCCGGAACAGTCCGCGGACTTACGCGTGGCTTGCGCTTCTCGGCGACAAAAGATTTCTTCTGGACGATAACAAAGACGCGTTTTTGATGTTCGGCGTCCAGGGCAGAAGCTGGATATGTATGGGCGACCCTATAGGCCCGGAAGACGATGCAAGAGAGCTTGCCTGGGAATTCCGCGAACTCTGCGACGAATATGACGCCTGGCCCGTCTTCTACCAGGTCGATACCGAGCATCTCGATATTTACCTCGACCTGGGTCTGACGTTCCTCAAATTCGGCGAGGAAGCCAGAGTCGAGCTGCCCAATTTTTCGCTCGAAGGCCACGAACGCAGAGACCTTCGCTACGCGTATAACAAAATGACAAAACTCGGATTAACTTTCTCTGTCATCGAGCCGGCACAGGTCGAGACGGTCCTCGTCGAGATGAAACGTGTTTCCGACGCCTGGCTTGAAAGCAAAAACACAAGGGAAAAGAAATTTTCGCTCGGCTCGTTTGAGCCGGGATACATCAGGAAAATGCCTGCCGCATTAATTACTCAGCAGAATAAAATCCTCGCCTTCGCCAATATCTGGCAGGGAGCAAACAAAGAAGAACTGTCGATAGACCTTATGCGATATTCGCCGGACAGCCCGGAGGGAATTATGGATTATATGTTTACCGAACTTCTGCTGTGGGGTAAATCGCAGGGCTATAAGTGGTTTAATTTCGGAATGGCGCCGTTTTCAGGACTTGAAGACAGGCAGCTTGCTCCGTTATGGTCTCAGGCGGGGGCGTTTTTATTCCGTCACGGCGAACACTTCTATAACTTCCAGGGTCTGCACGAATACAAGGACAAATTCGCTCCCGTCTGGCAGCCGAAATATATTGCCTGTCCCCGCGGGCTTATGCTGCCCAGAATTCTGGCCAACGTCGCCGCCCTGGTTTCCGGCGGCATAAAAGGCGTCGTCGCAAAATAACGCCTGTTTCACCTAAGCCGGCGATATTGACTTATGATTTAACGTGGCTGGTTGTTTTAGGATGAAGTTCATCATTGGTTACCCGGGCTTCGCACTCATCCCAACCTATGTCTCTGGCATCTGCAATTAACGCCTTAACCTCATCGGGATTTTTGTCCTCTTTACGTTTTATCCTGTAACCTATAAATCCGCCGCCGGTAGCCCCGGCCAGGAGACCCAATAAGCTAAACGGCTGCTTTTCGCTGCCTACAACCATATCTTGAAAATTCTCGCCCTCTTTAATAGACGCGTCAATCATCTCGAAAGCATTCAGGTAGTCAAATTTGTCTTTTTCCGCAAGGTGCAAAAGGTCGGACTGGACATTCTGATGTTTGACAATAACGTCGTTTTTTATCTGTCGGGCAGTGTATAACGAATGAATTCCAACGGCGTTAGGTTCCTTTCCAAGATAATCCAAAGCCGGCTTAGGTATATCGGCAGGAGTCAGTTTGTCCATAAAAGACCCGCACCCGATTATGGCGGTGCTCAAAATACACGTCAGCACAAGCAAATATTGCAGTTTGTCTTCCACTACAAACCCGCCGCCGACTACAGCCAAACCCAATATGCATATAATCACAGGCACACAGTTTGTTCTGTCTGCTATTAAAAACCAGCAGCTTATCGCTATCATAGTGACTAAAAATGTAATCCAAAGGATGCAGCCAACCAGCTCTTTTGCCATTAACCATCCGTCAATTAAAGCCAAACCCAACATACAAATAACCACAGGCACAAAGCCGTTTCTATTTTTCAACAGAAACCAGCAGCTGATTATAGCCAAGCTCAATATACATATAATCGCCACGACTTTTGTCGTTGCACTTTTCATTTTAATATCCTTTCCCAAACGCAAAACGACTCTGCGACAATGATGTTTTTTTGCGCCCTCTTCCATATCATCGCGCTGTGTTATCTGCTTTATCGTCAATATTTAATAACTTCTTTAATATCATATCGGCCCCTGCCTCCGACACGCCAAACCACTTGTTTGTTCTCTAATTATGCTTTTTGCCAACGAAAGAGGGCTTTTGTGAGTCCGCCATATCATTTGGCCTGGTCAAAGCCGGTTATTGACTATTCCGCGGTCTATCACGCCGGCTTTCTAATTACAACTGGCACAGTTTTCGGGGGGATGGTCAAAGGGCTGCCTTTAAATATACAAAAAATAACGGCATACTAATATCACTTGAACAATGACTGGTTATATAAACAGATGTTTTCGCTAAACGTAAAGAAATACGCGAATAAGGAATATATAATATGATAAGTTATCTGTCAGATGCGGTAGATTGCTTATACGACACCTATAGCAATCAAACGAATCGGCTAATGAGTTATGGCTACACAAAAGAAGAGGCCTTCTGGATTCATTTTGCGTCCGTGTCATTCATGCCCTGGTCTGAACGAGCCCGGAACATGGTTCCCCTAAGTCATATATTAAAGTTTTACGCACAGGTTTACCGCGATGAAATCATTCCAGGTAAAAACGGCATATCCAAGTTGTTCTTAAGATGTATTTTAAAAAGCAAATTTGATTTGGCTTATGCCCTGGCTCGGCAATCGCACAAAGGTGAGCCGATTCTAAAATTTGCTTATGACATAGGAAGATGCGCTCTGCCTGACGTCAACGATTCTTTAAAGCACACTCTGGCAGGTCTGTTTATAATAAATGCTATGCCTGTATCCCAAAAAACCGGCCATTGCCTGTCTCTCGGCAGATTAGTCCAGGACATAAATAACAACTATAATATGGAAAAACCAGACACAAGCAATTATGCAATGGCTGCTTCGTAAGGTGAGATCTAAGTGAAAAAGGGCTGAAATTTCTGCAGCTTCCTGCCCCTTCGATTTTTTAAACCGTACTTACGTGCCCTCTAACTTATAACGCGGCCCCTTCCGAACCAGGTGAATCGCGTGCAAAGCCGGTTATTGACTATTTAATGGCAACAGGGTATCCTCGACTATCTGTAAATACAGGTTTTGCAATATTCAACAGCTTTTAGGCGGATTTTCAATGCTCAAAAGGACAGTCAATTGCGGCCAGCTTCGTCTGGCGGATAAAGATAAAAGGGTCATTCTGGCCGGCTGGGTAAAGTCGTCCCGCGACCACGGCGGACTTATATTCTTTGACCTGCGCGACAGGGAAGGCATTACACAACTGGTCTTCAATCCCGAAAAATTCCCCGATGCCCACAAACTCGCACAGACGGTCCGCAGCGAATGGGTTGTGGCGGTAGAAGGCGTCGTAGAGCCGAGGGGCGAAGGACTGGAAAACCCCAAACTCGCCACCGGACAAATCGAAGTGGCAGTCGAGAAGCTCGAAATTCTCAATACCGCAAAGACGCCGCCTTTTGAGATTGACACCGCCGAAAAGACAGGCGAAGAGATCCGGCTGCAATATCGATATATCGACCTGCGCAGGCCGGCAATGCAGGAAAAGCTCAAGGTTCGTCATCGCGTTACAAAAATCGCACGCGATTATCTCGATTCGCTGGGCTTCTGGGAAATCGAGACGCCTATGCTGGGCAAAAGCACCCCGGAAGGGGCACGCGACTTCCTTGTCCCCAGCCGATTGGTGCCGGGAACGTTTTACGCATTGCCCCAGTCGCCCCAGTTATTCAAACAGATACTTATGGTCAGCGGCACAGACAAGTATTTCCAGATTGTCCGCTGTTTCCGCGACGAGGACCCGCGAGCCGACAGGCAGGCGGAATTCACGCAAATCGATGTGGAGATGAGTTTCGTCGAAGCGGACGACGTCATAAAAGTTCACGAAGTGCTGGTCGCCAAAATCTTCAACGAAGTGCTCGGCCTCAATATCAAAACGCCGATTCGACGAATGACTTATAAAGAAGCACTGGATGATTACGGCATCGACAGGCCCGACCTTCGCTTTGATATGAAGCTTAAAAACGTATCGGACATCGCCGCCAAAAGCACGTTCAAGGTCTTCACCTCGGCCACACAATCAGGCGGCATCGTCAAGGGGCTTTGCGCTCCTGACGGCGGCAACAAATACTCACGCAACGACATCGAAAAAACACTGACCGGTTTCGCGGCCGATTACGGGACAAAAGGACTTGCATGGTTCAAGGCCAAAAACGAGAACGGCAAAATGACCCTTGTCAGCAACCTGTCAAAATTTTTCAGCCCCGACCAGCTCGAAGAAATGGCAAACCGCTTCGGCGCAAAGGACGGCGACCTGGTCCTGCTGGTGGCAGCCGACGAAAAAGGAGTAAATAAGGCCCTTGCGCCGCTTAGATGTAAAATCGCGAAGGAACTCAAACTCTACGACGAAGGCAAATTTGAATTCGTGTGGATTGTGGATTTCCCGCTGTTCGAATGGAACGCCGACGAAAAACGATACGACTCGATGCATCACCCGTTTACCGCGCCGATTCCGGCGGACATCCCAAAACTGGAAACCGACCCGGGGCATATTATCGCCCAGGCATACGATATAGTCGTCAACGGCTCGGAAATAGGCGGGGGCAGCGTCCGTATCCACAGACCCGAAATGCAGGCGAAGGTATTCGACCTGCTGAATATTACAAGAGAACAGGCGCAGTTACGATTCGGTTTCTTCCTGCGTGCGCTGGAGCACGGGGCCCCGCCCCACGGCGGAATCGCACTGGGGCTGGACCGGATGATTATGCTGCTGACGGGCACAGACAATATCCGCGACGTCATCGCCTTCCCGAAGACGCAGCGGGGCCAGTGCCTGCTCACCGACGCGCCGAGCGAGGTCGAGCAAAAACAGCTTGACGAACTGAACCTGCGAACACAGAAACATTCGCACGAGCTTGCAGACAAGGCAGAAGAGCAGAAACCAAAGCATTCATAATAACGAGGCGGTAGTGTTTAATCGGCACAGTGAATGCAACGATATGCCAATGGTTGTGCCCCGCGGCTGGCTGGAAAGACAGCCATGGGCGTTTCAGGCCGGGCTGCTTATCGGCATCGTGCACATGCTCTTTATGCTCATGAACATCATCTATATTATTAGTCATCATGAGGGGCAATGGCACATGTTCTGGATTGTATGCGGCTACATCGACTACCCCGTGTCCCTGTTGCTGCCAAAGGTCATACTGCCTGCTTTCTCGCACTTTTTTGCGCCCGGCGACCCGTATCTTGCCTCCGCCTACAGCTTGCAGCTTTTCTTAATCTTTTCGCTTTTCCATATACTTGTCGGTTCGGCATGGTATTTCGCCCTGCCCGTTCTCGTTCACAAGGCCTCTAAAAAAATCACAGCCACAGCGACAGGGGCCTGGGCTGCTGCAACAATGATGATTATTCCCATTCCATCACACTGGTTACAACTGCTGAGGTTCATCGGCGGCAATACCAAGCAAACCGCAATTGGATTAAACAGCATTTTGCCGGCTGTGTGGATTATTTTATTTGTCTGGCTGTTTCTCACAAATGTCAAACGAAAGACGATGCTGTGGCTGCTCTGCCTTGTGCCTCCGGTTTTTTACTACTTAATTCTGGATTTATATTATTATATGTTGCGTGCCGGCCGCTGACTTATCAAAATGAGTAAGCCATAACAGCCACAACTTTATGCTGAAAAGAATAGGCAAAATTTATCACAGGATTCTGGTTTTCCTGCACTTATCGCCTTTGTCGCTGGCGGAAAAGTGCAGGATTGCCTTCGGCACGGCGGTGGTGCTGATACTGGCTTTGGCGCTGCTCATTCCTTATGGCTGGATGCGCCAGCTCACCCGGCAGAATCGGCTTGACGCCAGCAGGGCCTGGGCGGAAACGCTGGTCCGGAATCATTTTCAGACACATCCCCCGGCCGACACCAAACTGGCGATGCTCGATGACCGGGGCAACGTGATGGACCCGAACAAAACCGACATTCGCTGGGTACGCTTCAAAAAAGACGACAAAAAAATAGAAGGATTGTCTGTCCAGCAACGACTTATGGTTGAGGACCTGCGCGACAACGAGGATTCCTCCGACCAGATACGCTTTGAGACCAGGAAAAATACGCTTTATTCCAGCTATGTGCGCGTCTTTCGCGCAACCGAGGGCTGTATAACCTGCCACAACCCACAGGGTTCGGCGGGGGCATTTAATCGCAACGAAGCAATAGGCGCAGTGATAGTCGAAAGACCGGCCGCCGAAATACGCAGGGCGGTTCTCTTAAACCGCGTCTGGATTATCGTCGCCGGCTTAATCAGCGGCACGGGCGCAATCGTGGCATTTTACATCATAACGCAACGGGTCATTCTGAGTCCTATTCGCCAACTGCGCACGCTTGCCAACAACGTCGCCGAAGGCAACCTCGACATCAGAAGCTCGATAAATACCCGCGACGAATACGAGAAGCTTGCCGAGGCATTCAATCACATGCTCGACGGTCTGCAGGCCGCCCAGGAAAAGCTTCGCCAGGCAAACAGGCAGCTCGACGACAAAATCATCGAGCTTTCGGAACGCAACATCGAGCTTTTCAAGGCAAACAAAATCAAGGGCGAATTCCTGGCAAATATCTCGCACGAATTCAGAACGCCGCTTAATTCCATTATGGGTTTTGCCCAGGTGCTGCGCGACAAGCCGGAGCTGCTCAGGGAAGACAAGGGAAAACGCTATGCCGAAAACATCATTGTCGGAGGTCAGCGGCTGTTAAATATGATTAACGACCTGCTTTACTTAGCCAAAGCCGAGGCCAATAAGATTCAATTACATATCGAGCAGATAAAAGTCGATGAAATCTGCGACGCCGTTGTGTCTTCGTTTTCTGAAATGACACGGGAAAAGAACATCAAGGTCGAGCTTGAAGTGCAGCGGGACATACCAACCCTTGTGACCGACGCGGGAAAAATCCAGCAGATTCTCGAAAATTATATGAGCAACGCGGTAAAGTTCACACCCCCGCAGGGCAAAATAACATTAAGTGTCGTGATACTCGACGACAAAACAATCAGGTTTTCCGTAACCGATACCGGCTGCGGAATAGCCGAGGCCGACAAGGAAAAACTGTTCCAGAAATTCGGCCAGCTTGGTAATCCTCTTACGCGAGAATCGGGCGGCACAGGATTAGGGCTTGCAATCAGCAAAGAGCTTGCTGATATGCTCGCTGGGCAGGTCGGCTTTGAAAGCCAGTTCGACAAAGGTTCGACTTTTTGGCTCGATATACCGCCATCCCTCATTAAAGACCAGCCACAGTCGTAACATACTCTACCACATAGAGTTATGTGTTGTAGAGGGTTCAATTTCGAGAGTTTTTTCACATCGACCGATTAAACTTGTGGAAAATGCCGCAAAAAATGTTAAAATGGGAAAGATTATTAGAAATTCACCCCTAATATTGGACGATTACCGTATTATTAAAGATGTTAGCGAAAAAATTTTCAATATTATATAAAACCACGATAACACTCGGTTTACTTGTGGCGATGTGTCTGCTCAGTTCGTGCGCCGAGCCGGAGGCAACTGATAAGCAGGATTATATAGGACCTTCCGATTCGCAACCAGCTATTCAGCCGCCTCTGGAAAATGAAAAAACGCAGGAACCCAATTCTTCGCCGATAGTGAAAATAGAACCAAATGGACCTATTAATATAACGTTAAATGATGCGGTTCTGATATCTCTGCAGAAAAACAAATCGCTGGCAGTTGAAAAACTAAACCCGCAGATAAAAAGAACCTTCGAGGAGCAGGCGTTAGCCGTATTCGACCCGGATTTAAAAGGAACGGTGTCGCAAGGCCAAACGAGGTTAGTGTCGCCTCCGGCGCCCGGCTCGGGACCTGTTAAAGAGACCGAAAAGGCATTCGGCGCAGACGCTTCGTTAAGCGAGTTTTTGCCTACAGGCACAACCTTGTCGCTTGACGGCAGCACAAACCGGCTCGATGATTCGTTTGCCGCCGAGCCGTTCGTATCAACGCGGCTGGGTGGAAGCGTAACGCAATCGCTCTTGAGGGGTTTTGGCACCACGGTAAATCTTGTCTCGGTAAACCAGGCCAGGATAGATACGAAAATATCGCAATATGAACTTCGCGGATTCGTTGAGTCGCTGGTGGCGCAGATTGAGGAAGCATACTGGAATTGTTCGCTGGCGGAAAAGAGCATAGAGATATACGAACAATCGTTGCAAGTGGCGGAAAAACAGCAGCAGGAAACCGAGGAGCGAATTAGCATAGGCTCGCTGGCACGGAGTGAGCTCGCCGCGGCCAAGGCAGAAACAGCGCTCAGGCAACAGGACCTCATCGTTGCAAAAAACGCATTTGACCAAAACCGGCTCAATCTTTTGCGGCTGCTGAACCCCAGCGGCAACGAAACCTGGGACAGAAAAATCATTCTCAAAAGCGAGCCGACGACACCGGCAATCGAGCTTAGCCCCGTGGAGACGTACGTCCTGCGCGGTCAGCAGATGAGGCCGGAGCTGAACCAGGCGCGCCTCCAGCTCGACCGCGATGAACTTGAACTTGTAAGGACTCGCAACGGCCTGCTGCCGCAGCTCGATTTTTTCATTACTCTCGGCAGAACGGGATACGCCGACTCATTCGACGATTCGGCCCGGAACATTTTTAAGAAAAATGATTACGATGTCACGGCCGGCATAACTTTCGAGTATCCGCCGATGAACCGCTCGGCGCAGGCGACAAACCAGCAGGCCATACTGTCACGCCAACAGGCACAGGAGGCGCTCGGCAATCTCGAACAATTAGTCGAGGTTGATATAAGAGGCGCTTATTTGCAGATTACAAGCGTTCAGCAGCAGGTTGTCGCGGCAAAAGCGAGCAGAGAGCTGATGGAGGAAAAACTCAAGGTCGAAACCGGCAAATTTGAAGTCGGCAAATCAACGTCGATTCTTGTCGCGCAGGCACAAAGAGATTTTCTGCAGAGCCAGATAACCGAGCTTACGGCCGTAATAAATTATCAGATAGCGATAGTGGAGCTTCATCGGCTTGAGGGAACGCTCTTGATGCGAAGCGGAATCGCCAGTCCGGGCAGCGAACCGGTAAAAACATCGAAAATTACGTCGGGTTAATTTGGGTTGGTAAATTATTTATGAATAATAATAACTGTAAAATAAAAATCTGGTCGGCAGCAGTGCTGGCGGTTGCAGCCCTGCTTACCGGTTGTTCGCGAAAAACGCCCCCCGTCTCGCAGGTCGTGCCGGTATCGGTGGCGCAGGTAACACAACAAACCCTGCCTCTCGAACTGAGCAGCTTCGGGACGGTCGAGGCAAATAAGAGCGTTACGATAAAATCGCAGGTGGCTGGCGTTCTAACGATAGTCCATTTCAAAGAAGGGCAGGAGGTCAACAAGGGCGATTTGCTGGTTTCAATTGACTCGCGGTCTTTCGAGGCGGAGCTCAAAGCGGCACAGGGAACTCTCGAAAAAGACGAGGCGCAATTGAAGAACGCCGAAAAAGAGGCGTCCAGGCAGACGGATTTACTGAAGAAGGGCTATGCGTCGCAGACCGATTATGACAACAGCGTAACGGCGGTGGATGTGCTTAAGGCCGCCGTGGCTTCCGATAAAGCGGCAGCGGAGGACGCGGCGATACAGGTTGATTATTGTTCAATCCGCTCGCCCATCGACGGCGTCATCGGGGCGATTTCCATTGACCAGGGCAATTTGATTAAGGAAAAAGACATCCCCATCGCGAGCATCAACCAGATAAGCCCCATTAAGATAAGTTTCACACTGCCGCAGCAATATCTGCCCCTGATACGCAAGTATATGGCCGGCAACACACTTGAGGTAATCGCGAAAATTCCCGCGCAGAGGGGCAGGAACCGGTGCGGGGAAATTTGCTTTTTATCGATAATTCGGTAGATACCACCACGGGAACGATTCGGCTGTGGAGCATATTTCAAAACGAAAAACGCTTGCTATGGCCCGGGCAGTTTGTAACTGTCGCTCTTAATCTTGTGCAGGAACCCAATGTCATAGTTGTTCCCTCCTCGGCAGTCCAAAACGGGCAGCAGGGTCAGTATGTTTACGTGGTAAAGGCGGACAACACAGTTGAAGTCCGGACCGTTACCGTGCAGCGAACAGCAAATAACAGTTCCGTTGTCGAAGGAGTCGAGCCGGGCGAAACAGTAGTAACGGACGGACAACTTCGACTGGTGCCCGGCGCAAAGGTCCAGATAAAGGAAGAAATAAATACCAAACACTGAACGGATCAAAAATGAATTTCACAGCTTTGTTTATAAACCGACCCGTAATGACAACCCTCGTGATGTCGGGGATATTAATCTTCGGCATCGCGGCTTTTATGCAGCTTCCCGTCAGCGATTTGCCGAACGTGGATTTCCCAACGATACAGGTTTCTGTCAACTTTCCGGGAGCAAGCCCGGAGACAATGGCCTCGTCGGTGGCGACGCCTCTTGAAAAACAATTCTCTACGATTGCCGGTATTGACCAGATGACATCAACGAGCGTGCTTGGAAACACACAAATAACTCTCCAGTTCAGCCTCGGCCGCAATATCGACGGAGCGGCGCAGGATATCCAGGCGGCAATCACACAGGCACAAAAACAACTGCCTCAGAACCTGCCATACCCCCCTACCTATCAGAAGGTCAATCCGGCGGACCAGCCGATTCTATATATTGCTTTGACCGGGCCGACGATGCCTATGTACTCGCTGGATGAATATGGTGAGACCCTTATGGCGCAGCGAATTTCGATGGTCAGCGGCGTGGCACAGGTGGTGGTATATGGAGCGCAAAAATACGCCGTCCGTATATGGCCCAGTCCGACGGAGCTGGCCAGCAGAGGTCTTGGTATCGACGAAGTTGCCAACGCCATCGCAAACGGCAACGTGAATCTGCCCACGGGGGTACTTTACGGGCCGGATAAAGCCGTAACGGTGGAGGCAAGCGGACAGTTATACGACGCTGCTGCATACAAACCGCTGATTGTAGCGTATCGCAATGGTTCGCCGGTCCGGCTCGGAGACCTCGGTAAGGTAGTGGACAGTGTCGAAAACAACAAGACCGCCGCATGGTACGTCACTTCAAACGGGGCGAGGCGAGGTATTATTCTGGCGATACTGAGACAGCCCGGGACAAATACGGTGGCGGTAACAGATGCGGTGAAGAACCTTTTGCCGAGCTTCCGGCAGCAGATGCCTGCGTCGGTTTCGCTGGACATTCTTTTTGACAGGTCGATGTTTATCAGAGAATCGGTCAAGGACGTCGAATTTACGCTTATTTTGACGCTGATACTGGTAGTTCTGGTAATATTCCTTTTCCTGCGGAATGTGTCGGCAACGGTAATACCAAGCTTGACGCTGCCGATGTCGATAGTCGCGACTTTTGCCATAATGTATATTGGAGGATTCAGCTTAAACAACCTGTCGTTGATGGCGCTTACTTTGTCGGTCGGGTTTGTGGTCGATGACGCGATTGTTATGCTGGAAAACATATTCCGGCACATGGAAATGGGCAAAAGCGCAATCAAAGCGGCCGTGGACGGGGCGAAGGAAATTGCGTTTACTATTATAAGCATGACGCTGTCGCTAAGCGCTGTCTTCATCCCGATTGTTTTCATGCCCGGCCTGATAGGACGGCTGTTCAGGGAATTTTCCGTAACAATCGGAGTGGCCGTACTGGCGTCCGGGTTTATCGCACTTAGTTTGACACCAATGTTATCGAGCAGATTTTTGAGAAAACCTGAAACTGTCAAGCACGGCCGGGCTTATGCGTTTACAGAAATATTATATAACAAAATGGTCACGTTTTACGAACGAACCCTGATATGGGTCCTTCAGCACAAACGCGGCACGATGGTTTTTTCGGCGATTATTCTGGCGGCGACATTTTATCTGTTCGTGGCCATCCCCAAAGGTTTTTTACCCAGCGAGGACCGCGCACAGATATTCGGGTTTACTGAAGGAATAGAGGGAATCTCGTTCGACTCGATGATGGAACATCAAAGGGCGATAAACACCATTTTACAAAAAGAGCCGGAAATAGGTTCATTTATGTCAAGCGTCGGCAGAGGCGGGGGCAACCTGGGCGTGGTGTTTGTCCGGCTGAAGCCAAAGTCCGAACGCAAGCTTTCCGCCGACCAGCTTATCCAGAAATGGCGCGGCCTGCTGAACGGTATACCGGGAATGAGGGTTTACCTGCAGAACCCGCCGTCTATTCAGCTTGGCGGAAGATTGTCGAAGAGCCAGTATCAATATACACTGCAAAGCTATAATCTGGACGAGCTATACAAATACGCCGGGATAATGGAGCAGAAGATAAGACAAATGCCCGGCTTACTTGACGTCACCAGTGACTTGCAGATAAAAAATCCGCAGGTTAATATTGATATAGACAGGGACAAGGCATCGAGTTTGGGCGTAACAGCCCAGCAAATAGAAGACGCCTTGTATTCCGCCTACGGCACACGCCAGATATCAACAATACTGACATCGACCAACGAGTACGAGGTCATACTGGAGCTTGAGCCGAAATACCAGCTTAACCCCGCCTCGCTGGGTATGCTTTATATAAGGTCGAACAGCGGACAGCTCGTCCCGTTGAACGCCGTGGCCAACCTGACCAACGGCGTAGGGCCGTTGAGCGTAAATCACCAGGGACAATCACCCGCCGTAACAATCTCGTTCAATCTCCCGCCGAATTTTCCTCTTGGAAACGCGGTCGATGCGATAAACCGCCTGGCAAAAGATACCCTGCCTGATACGATGACGGCAAGCTTCCAGGGAACGGCGCAGGCGTTCGCGGCATCGATGCGAGGCCTTGGGCTTCTGCTGGCGCTTGCCATACTGGTAATTTACCTTGTCCTGGGGATTTTGTATGAGAGCTTCATTCACCCGCTGACGATATTGTCGGCCCTTCCGTTCGCGGGTTTCGGGGCGCTGATTACGCTGATAATTTTCGGCGAAGAACTCTCGATATACGCGTTTGTAGGCATAATAATGCTCGTCGGACTTGTGAAAAAGAACGGTATAATGATGATAGATTTCGCCATCGAGGCGCAACATAGAGGGAAAAGCCCCTATGATGCAATAGTCGAGGCAAGCATCATCCGTTTCAGGCCCATTATGATGACGACAATGGCGGCTCTTATGGCGGGCCTTCCTATCGCTATCGGGCTCGGCGCAGCGCTGAATCGCGAAGACCGCTGGGTCTTGCAGTAGTCGGTGGTTTGCTGTTCTCACAAAGTATTACGCTTTATGTCACGCCTGTGTTTTATCTATATATGGAATCGCTGCAGAAAAAGACCCGCACATGGTTCAAAAGAGAACAGAGTACCGCTAACGGCGAGAATGCTCGACAATAAACTCTTTTGGGGGCCGGGCGTAATACCTGCACTCGTAAAAAACCGGCAGCATTAAATTTTTAATTTAAAACGCAGGTCATTTGTTTCTTACCGGTATTCCGGCTTGCTTACCAGGAACGACCGGTAACGCTGTTAACAGGCACTGTTTCATTGAAATCGGCAAAGCTGATGCCGAACAGTATGGAACCAGACGTATCAATCGCATTAGCGCCATTTACCGATAACGTAAATGTCGCCTTATCTATATCCACCTGTGCCGTAACAAATCCTGCGTTGCCGCTGGCGTCAGCAGCAGCTTTACTGCATTTATATAAATGCCCTGTCTTAAAGGCGGTAAATCCGCCCTGTGGAACTCTGAATACCTGGTCGCCCCATATAAAGTTAACGTCCTCATTGCACAGGTTAACACTTGTGTCTCTCACCGCAATATTTCCAGTAACGGCCAGCGTGCCGGATGACGCTTTGCTGCCATTTTTGGCCTTGGCCTTGTTTACGACAACTTTGTCGTTATACAACCTCATAAGGCGCGTTGGGATTAACTGCTTTGGACCGTTGACTACCGTCTCGTCGGCATCACCTGCCAGAATATAGTTACCCATAGTGATATCCAGCCGCAGGGGACAGCCCAGGCCGGTCAGGTCTATGTTATTCATTTTTATTGTAAAGGTCTTGTTGCTGAAATTCATTGTTAATGAAGTAATACCTCTGTTGGTGCCTTTGGGAGGAGTATATTTGTAATTGTTTTTAACTATCTTGCTGGGGTCGAAACTGATAGTTTCGTGGTTAATAATGTTGCCATCCGCCAGTGATACGATATTGATGTCTATCTGAGTAACACTGGACAGCGCCAGCGGCGATGACGCCATTGTTCCCGATGCCGTAAAGGCATCCGTCATGTTACTGTAATCGGTATCACTCACTGCCTGGGTTTTGCCGGCTGTAACTTTACAATTGGTGATATTCAAATCGATGTTCTGCGTAACGCCGCTTGCCTCATAAAGCCAGTCCTTCGTAAAACCGCCCATTTCGCCGGGGCCGACCCGAAGCGTCCAAACCCCGGTGTTCGAATCATAACTAAACATCGGCGGACCCCAGCTGTAACTGGCAACCCAGGCGATATTCCCGATGCCAATTCCCTCAACAAATTCTTTCAGCGGCTCGCCATAATTGGAAATCGTCCCATTAGTTATATAATCGTTCGGGTCCGACGATGACTCGAACCCCCATTCGCCCATTATGACCGGATGAACTGCGGCGGCGGCAGTAATAGTGCTTACGTAGTACGAATTGCCGCTGGAAAGCCAATGAGTTGGGTAGATGTGGGAAACATAAACTACGTTGACATCGCCTACAGGGTCGGTGGCTGTCGGCCCAATAATCTGACACCACCGTGGCGTGCCGACAAAAATGAGATTGTCAGGCGCTGATGCTCGCACAATACCAATCCATGTCTCCATATCAGATTTGACGTTGTTCCAGTCGGCCGCATCGGAACCTACCTGATTAATCGGTTCGTTAAAAAGTTCAAAAATAACGTGGGAATCGTTGGCGAATCTCGGCGCCATATACTGCCAGAACTCGCTCGTTGACGCAACGTGGTCATAAGTATTTGCGACATAGTGCCAGTCAATGACCGCGTAAACTTCCTTCTCAGCGCAGTAATCAACAACTGTTCTGAGAAGATTATACAAGTCGTTATTGTCCGGGTTGAAGGGATACGGCCAGCCGCTTTCCGAATCAGGCGGGGCAATCACAATTCTGATTATCTTTGTGTACCAGCCGGGAGAATTGCCATTAGAATCGTTCAAATCTGTTATACGATCAATCATATTTAGTGCGCCGCCCTGCCAATCTTCGAGAGAGCCGAGGTCCATCATGGCAACGCCTCTGAGGATAACAATGTTTCCATTGGGGTCTTTGACTTTATTGCCGTCCACGTGTAACCGCGGAGGGACGGCATATAGCGGCATGACCACACAAAGAAATATAAATACTATGGCAAATTTTTTAAACGCAGCGTGAACATATCCGGCAGAACATCCCACAAAGCACTTCCTCTCTATCTTAGATAGCATTCTATAACCCCTAAAATTCAAGGCGCATTCTTTTCAAAAACCGTCAAGGATTATCCCCCGCGGACGGACACCTTTAGTACGAACGCTTCGTAACGCGATTAACATTAACTACTTCGTTGAAATCGCCGAAGTTTACGCCGAAAGCTATATAATCCGATGTGACATCAAGTGAATTGGCCGCGCTTACCGACACGGCAAATGTGGCGTTGTCGATATCTATGCTCGCCGTTACAAGGCCCGCGTTGCCGTTGCTGGTGTCTGCGACAACTTTACTGCATTTATATAAATGCCCGGTCTTGGAGATAGTAAATTTGCCCTGTGGAACTCTGAATACCTGGTCGCCCCATATAAAGTTGACGTCCTCATTGCACAGGTTGACGCTAATATCTTCTACCGCAAGGTCTCCTTTGGCTGACAGCGAATCAGAAGACGGCTTGGTGCCCTTCTTGGCGCTTGCATTGCTTACAACGAGCGTGTCTTTATACGTTCTCATAAGGCGGGTAGGAATCAGGGCACTTTTGCCGTTAACTATTGTCTCGTTGACATCGCCCGTCAGAGTATAATAACCCATCGCCATTTCCAAATACACGGGGCAGGAAAGGCCTGTCAGGTCAACATTATTAGCTGTCATGGCAAATTTCCTTTTACTCGGGTCTATCGTCAATGAAGTGATTGCGCCTGGTTGGCCTTTGGGAATTTTATATGTGTACCCAAACTTGCCATTCTTTACATACGGAGAAGAATTGCACTCGATACCCTGGTAGTAAACTTGATTTCCATCAGTCAATGAAATAATGTTTACATCTATGCTGGCCGCCTGGCTGAAATCTATCGGAATGTTGCTGAATGTTCCGGAGAAGGCAAATGAGTCCTGTCCCTGGGTTTTGCCGGCCGTAATTGTGCATTTGGTGACTGTCATAGTTGAAAACCGCTCGGCGTCTCTTTTTTCATAAAGCCAGTCCTTCACAAAACAACCCATATAATCGCCGCAAAGAAGCTGCCAGTTTGAGTCAAACATCGACGGGTTCCAGCTATAAGACGCCGAATAAGCGACACTGCCGATTCCAAGACCTTCAAGATAATCAAGGAATGGCTGGCCAAAATCGGAAGCCGAGCCGCATGACCATTGCGTACTATATACGCAAGGGTCAGAGTTCGGCTCATACCCCCATGCGGTTACTAAAACCGGATAGACAGGAGACACAGTATCTATTTGCGGCTTAATCCAGGAATCAGCCGATGTTCTCCAGGTAAGACCAAAGCAGTGTAAATCATAAACGATATTGTCGCCGATAACGGGATTAGTAACCGCCGGCTGAATCTGCTGAGCCCAGCACCCGCCGGTTACAAGAATAAGATTATCCGTCGCTGAAGTCCGCACAGTATTAACCCACGCCTGCATTATAGGTTGGATAATACCCCAGTTGCCGGTGCCATCGGTCGGCTCATTGAAAAGCTCAAAGAGGACATTGCCGTCGTTGGCAAATCTCGGTGCTATATAACCCCAGAACGCATTTGTCTCGGCAACCTCATCGTTAATCCCTTTATGATAATCCGGGCAGATAATCGAATAGACGCCCTTCTCGGCCCCGTAATCAACGGCGTCCTTGAGGGCTTCATATATAGCTTCGTTATTTGGGTCGGAGAGGTTGCAGGGGTCAAATGTAAGAGGACTGCCGGTTACATCTGAATCACTGGGGATAACAAAGTATTTTATAACTCTTGTGTACCATCCCGGCGAAGTGCCGTTGGGGTCGTCGGGGTTTGTAATGCGGTCAATATAATCATGTATGCCATATAACTCTTTTAACGCACCAATATCAGGCGCACAAACGCCTCGAAGAACAATAATATGCCCCTCGGCATCTTTAATTTTGTTGCCTTCCACGTGCAATGGTGATGGTGCGGCATAAAGCAAAGAGACCGCACAAAGAAGTGCGCACGCAATAATAACTTTATAAAATGCCAAAGTAAGTCCGGTACCGAATACTTCCTCTGTCTTCTTCATCGCTATCGCCCTTATTAAATAAGCTGCCTTCCCGATTTTCTTAAAACTATCGAAAAAGAACCTTTCCTGGCAGATGCATCTTTTGCTTGGCCCGTAAATCCAGCAGAAAAACCGATTACGGTGTTGGTTGTTTCACCGTAATCGGTTCCTGTGTACTTTCATTAACTGTCGTATCTACGCCTGACATCCCGCTAATCCGCCGGTGGTTAGGGCTTCAAGGCAAAGTAACGTCGGCTACCTCGTTGAAATCGCCGAACGCAATGCCGAACTTCGCCAGGCCGGAGGGCACAGTATTAATGTCCGCCTTCGTTATCGACAACGCAAATGTGCATTTATCAAGGTCGATTGTGCCGCTCACTATGGTGTTAGAGTCGGCAACAGGAGCTACGTTCGGCTCAATATTTTTGTTGAGCTTGTATAAATGCCCCGTCGTGGGAATCTTGAAGCTGTTTGTCGGAATCGTGAAGGTCTGAACGTTGTTGGCATCATTCTGGTCGCCCCATGTAATGACGACTTGTTCATTGTTCAGGTTCGGCTGGGTTGTATTGATGTCTTTCACCGCGATTTCACCCGTAACCGACAGCGAATCAGACGACGCCTTGGCGCTACTCTTGACCTTTGTCTTGCCGGGCGTAACTATGAGCGTGTCTTTATACATCCGCATAAGACGAGTAGGTATCGTCTTTGTTGGGCCGTTGATAATCAATTCATTGGCATGCCCAATCAGTTCACTGCTGCCCATAGCAAGTGTCAACTCAAGCGGACTGGCAAGACCTGTCAGGTCGATATTCTTTGCTGCTATCGCAAACTTTCCTTTACGGAAATCCAGCGTAAGGGAGGTAATTTTCCCCTCCTGGCCTTTGACAAGTTTGCCCGTGTGTGTGTACTTGTGTTTGCTGTTCACTGCCGTCGGGCTGAAATCGCTCAAAGTTTCAGTGTAAGGATAATCATCGGTCGTCGAGGTAATTGTGACCACCACCGCGTTGGCATCTTTAAATGTGTTGAAGTCTGGCGGGACAAAGGTTCCCGATGCCGTAAAGGCATCAGCCATGTTACTGTAATCGGTATCACTTGAGGCCTGGGTTTTGCCGGCCGTTACCGTACACTTGGAAATTACCATATTCGGGGTTACCAGCCGTATATTATCGAAGTAGAAATGCCCGCCGCCGATAAGGTTACCATCCTGAACGGAGATATAAATTTGCATCCAGGTAGCATTTGTCGCATCGTAGTCCGAAATGTCATAGCTGTACGTCTTGTTCGCATCACCTTCCCATGGACCCCACCATCTATCGGTAGGTAGGCCGGTATCCCTGTCTATAAACGAATATGCCAATAAACTGGTGGAAGCTGGTCCGTACTCCTTCCAGCCGGAAGGACCATTGCTGTTTACCGCGATTTTATCACCTACCTGAGTCCATGCGCCGTTGCTCCATTCTGAAGCGACCATTGTCAGGTCAAACTGAAGATTTGCGTCGGTTAAATTCAAAACTTGGCTTGACTCAGTCGTTGCCCATCCAAGCCCGTAGTAGGCACCAGCAGTGCCAGGTGTTAATTTGAGGCTCCCGTGGCCCAATGTGACGCCTATGTTGCAATCAGGAACAAGAATGGCGCATGGGTCATTCGACCCGGGAACCCAGCCGTCGTTGCTGTCTGCGTTCTCGAAATTACCCAGTATGACGTCACCGTAACCCGTAGAAGCAAAACCCAGCATCATGGCAAGACATACAACAATCACAGTTGACCGGACACAGATGGCTTTAGTAAGAGTTGTTTTTCTTGTGTTTGATGACATTTTCGTAATCTCCTAATAAATTCAATCTTCTTCTGATTCCGGTTTCAAAGAGCGCTGCCAACTTCACATTTTGGGGTGCGCCCTATAACTCAGCAGACAAACTACAAAGGCATTATCGATATTTATCGGGGTGGCCGTCATTTGTTAATACACGTCTTCTTCCGTAGCAAAGTATAATATCGACAAGGAGTCCCTACCAACTGAAATTGAATCTAAATTTTTTCTGTGTTACATTCAGGGAAATATTCTCGTCGAATCAGGAAAAACCTGATCGGAATACCGCTTTCACGACGTAACGTCGAGATCGGTCCCCTTTATTGCTCGTAAAGGTGCATTTATTGAGGCCTATCGCCGCTGTTATCAGACCATCCTCGGCCGCGGCTGCTTTGCCGCATTTATAGGACCTACCCGGCTTGGCCGTAAAGCCGGCTGCGGACAGTGTAAAGGTCTGACTGGCAAAAGTTCGGCAACTGAGATTCTCTGTTACGGTGCAGCCGTCGTCATCGGGCCGGAAAAATAAGCGGATAAACCCCGTTAATGATTATTGTGCTGCTCGTACTGTTCGATGAATTTTGAGCCCGTGCGTATATAGACAAGCGTTGCCAGGACCGCCGCTCCTGCCGCAGACCACCATAAGACCTGCACAAAATAAACCCAGCCGGGAAGAACCGCGGAGACCTCCGGCGCAATTAGTATCGCCGCAACCATTGACAACTGAAGAGCCGTGGACGCCTTTCCCGCGAAGGCCGGAACAACGCGGACTCTGTCAGTAAGAAAATAGACAATCAAAAAGCCGAGAAATATGAGGACGTCTTTGCCGATAATCAGCACGACCACGGTCGGCGGCAGAATGAAGCCGGTAACCCCGGCGTGGCGCGAGGCAAGCAGCAGGCACGCGGAGGTGATAAGCAACTTGTCGGCCGTCGGGTCAAGAAATGCCCCTAACCTGGTCGCATTCCCGTTTTTACGCGCTAAATACCCGTCAATACAGTCGCTTATCGCCATTAGAAAAAATATCGCTACGGCTGAATACCGAATCAGGTGCCGGATATACTCGCTCAGTTCGGCATCGTTTATCTGGAGCATACAAATGACAAACGGCGCTATCAGCAGTATCCTCAGAATGGTTATTCTGTTTGCCCAGCTTAATGTCATTGTCTATTCGCGATTTATTATAGTTATTTCTTCTTGCCTCGCCTGTGCTGAATTATACCGAGACAAAACACAATCCGCCAACTTATAATCTTGCTGATATCGGCGGAAGCGTTATAATTGACCCGCTTTTAAGGTAAATAATATGGCAGTTCTAAATGTAAATATCGACCACATAGCGACGGTAAGACAGGCCAGACGTGCCGATGAGCCGGACCCTGTCTGGGCGGCGGCGGAATGTGAATTAGCCGGGGCCAACGGGATAACTACCCATCTTCGACAGGACAGGCGGCATATTAACGACCGCGATGTGCAGGTGCTTAAAGAGACGATTGCGTCCAAATTCAATCTCGAAATGTCGATGGAAGAAGAAATTGTCCGCATAGCCGAAGGGATTGAACCCCAGCAGGTAACGCTTGTGCCGGAAAAAAGAGCGGAATTGACCACCGAGGGCGGACTCGATTGCGTATCCTGCGGCACCCGCCTGAAAGAGGTCGTCAGGCGAATGCACGCAAAGGGCATCCTCGTCAGCGCGTTTATCACGCCGGAAAAAGAGCAGATAGCCGCCGCGGCAAGATTCGGCTGCGACGCCATCGAGCTTCACACCGGCCAATATGCCAACGCAAAAACCAAAAAAGATATTTACCAGCATCTCAAGTGGCTGGAGGCGGGCAGAGACCTGGGCATAAAAAAGGGAATGATTGTGCACGCTGGGCATGGATTAACGTATCGCAATATCGGCCCAATTGCCGCAATGGAAGACCTGAGTGAATTAAATATTGGGCACAGCATCATCGCCAGAAGTATGTTTGTCGGGATACGAGAAGCGACAGCCGAAATGATTCGGCTGATTGATAAGTTTGGCAAACACTGATAACAAAAAAGCAGGCATTTTCAGCGAATAAAAAGACACTAAGTTTGTTTTGAACTGATGAAGATGCGGCGGAATAAAACCCGTCGCATTTTTTCTATTACGATTTTGTGCGGACGATAAAATCAGCGCTGAGGCGTTTGCCTGAGGGGCAGATAACGGTAACGTGGAGAATGCAGTTTTCGGCGGAGGTTTTTTGCAGCGGCAGGGAAAAAAGATATGCACGGAGGAAGTCCTGCCAGAGATTGCTGTTAACAGCCGGGTCGGTAAGGTCAATATCAGGCCAGACGATTAGACGTTTGCCTTTTGGGTCGGCGGAACGTTGGAGCCGCTGAAAGAGTTCAAAGCGGAAGATAACAGGGGCCTTGATTTGAGAATCGAAGGTATCGATAAGGCAAACGTAGGCGTTAATAGTGGCGTCGCGGCCGGCGGCAGAGGCGGGGGCGATGGAGGTGATGGGGAGGACGTCGATTCGAGCGGGGCCGAAATGGGAGCACGGGGTGGAATCATGGAATAACGCGGGTGAGGAATCGGCGCCTGGCGGCTGGGTTGAGCAGCCGGCGTAAAATGCGATTGCAAGAACAAAAAACGGTTTTGTCGGAAACGATATAGTTTTCATAAGTATGGGCGGTATTAATGACGCCTACGATATTATTTCGGCAAGAGTTTTGGTTTTAGTTGAATCAAAAACAGGTTCAGCGTTTGTCGTTTTTTGAGAGAGTTTCGTTTAACGAACCGGAACGGAAGCCCTGGAGGTCAATGGTAATGTATTTGAAGCCGAGGGATTTGAGTTTTTTGATGATTAGCGAACGGTTCGGCTCGGCGATAATCTTTTTGAAATCTTTCTGATGAACCTCGATTCGGGCGATTACGTCGTGATGGCGGACGCGGAATTCGACGAGGCCGAGAGTTCTGAGAAAATCTTCCGCTTTTTCGATTTGACTGAGGCGTTTTGCACTTATCTGTAAACCATAAACAAGCCGGGATGCGAGGCAGGGCGATGAGGGGACATCGGCGGTTTCGAGGCGGAGTTTTCTGCTGAGTGCGCGGATGTCGTTTTTAGTAAGTTTGGCTTCTGCGAGCGGGGAGCGTATGCCGAAGAGTTTCATCGCGCGGTTGCCGGGGCGAAAATCGTCGAGGTCATCGAGATTTGCGCCGAAGATGACCTGCTTCAAACCGTTTTTGGCCGCGACATCCAAAAGCTCCTGACACAAATGACTCTTGCAGTGAAAGCACCTGTCCGCTTTGTTAGCGACGAAATGGGGATCTTTAAACTCGTCGGCGTCGATTGTTTGAAGACGGACGCCAATGGTTTTGGCGATTTTTTTAGCCCTTTTCAGAACGTGTTTTGGTTCGACGACACCCGCGCTGATGCAGGCGAGAACATTTTTGGCGCCGAGGGTATCGACGGCGACTTTGAGCAAAAGCGTGCTATCAACGCCGCCTGAATAAGCGACGACGACAGAGCCGAGGTCATTGAGGATTTTTTTGAGGGTATCGTATTTTCGTTGTAAGTCGCCAGTCATATAATTAACCGAGCATCTCATCTAAAATTTCCGCGGCGGATATTACGTATTTGGGGCAGAGCTGTTTGAAAAGGTCTTTCTTTTGGGCCTCTTCGAAACCCAGCTGGGTGCTGATATTGCAGCCGATTAGGTCGGTGCAGCGGATTGAGCCGTGTCGCGCCTTGAATTTTTTGGCGAATTCATTTGTTAATTTGGCGACTTTCATTTTGGCTTCGATATCGTCGGCCCTTGTTCTGCCGAATTTGAGACCGAGGACCATAAATGTGCCGGTTACGGCTCCGCAGGTCTGGTCCAAGTGCATACCGCCGCCGAAGCCGGAGCTGACCTTGTATGCCAGGTTTTTATCCAGGCCGAACTGTTCGCAGTAGGTCGCAAGCACCGCCATCGAACACGAAAAACCCTCTTTGAATATCCCTGCCGCTTTATCCGCGTTATTCATAATCCAGCTCCAAATAAATTATCGATAAGCCATCTCGCGGTGGTGATTGGTTCAAAACGCAATAGCCGATGACGGGACTTGAACCCATAACCCCGGCTTTACGAAAGCCGTGCTCTACCATTGAGCTACATCGGCGGATGAGGATATAATACAGACCCTCGGTGGAAAAGTAAAGGCAATCGGGCGGCAAAGGGGGGGGGTAAAAAATGAGGTTGTCGCGGTTGACAAATCGCTGTAAATATCCTATATTAAATGGCCTATAATACAATGGGTGAATGCCCCTCGTTGGGTACAAAAGCCGGTTAGAGGCGGAAAAATGCCGCAAATTTCGGTTTGATTATGGACGATTCGGGACAAATCGCTGGGCAGGACGCATCGCAAAAGCGAGAGCCGGAGATAAACAAGTTTTTCCGTGTGGCGATAAAGACACGTGCCAGTGATTTACACCTTAAGGCGGGACAGCCGGCCAGATTGCGAATACAGGATGAGCTTCGCAGCACAACGGGTGAGACGTTGACTGAGGAGCGCCTTGAGCAGTTGACCTCCGAGATACTAAGCGAGGAGCAGAGGCAATCTTTCGCCAAAAATGGGACGCTTGATTTTTCATACGGGGTGTCGGAAGAGGACCGATTTCGCGTAAATATATTCCGGCAGCGTGGAATGGTGAGTTTGGTAGCCAGAAGGGTCAATACGGACGTGCCCACGATAGAGCAGCTTTACCTGCCCGCGATGCTGAAAAAGATAGCCGACAGCAACCAGGGGCTTGTGCTGGTAGTAGGCCCTACGGGCAGCGGCAAGACGACAACGGCAGTATCAATGATAGATTACATCAACGCCTCGCATTCCTGTCATATCGTTACAATCGAGGACCCGATTGAGTATTACATCAAGGATAAAAAGGCGTTAGTTTCACAGCGCGAGGTCGGCATTGACGTTCCTGATTACGACCAGGCGTTGACGTACCTGATGCGAGAGGACCCTGATGTTGTGTTTATCGGGGAATTACGCGACGCCAAGACGGTATCGGCGGGTATGCGGGCATCAGAGACGGGTCATTTGGTGTTCGGGACGGTTCACGCAACCAACGCTGCGCAGGCGGTTCAGCGATTGGTGGATTTGTTCCCGCAGGTCGAGCGAGAACTTGCCAGGCAGACGCTGAGCGTAACGCTTCGGGCAATAATCAGCCAGGTATTGCTGCCGTGCGTCAAGCAGGGCGTTGACCGGATGCCCGCCAACGAGATACTTCTTGCCAATTCCGAAGCACGCAAGCTGATAAGCGAGAAGCGTGAGGCGGAGATACCGAACCTGATTCGCTCATGCGTCCAGGACGGGATGCAGGACCTCTCCGACAGCTTGGTGAAACTGATAATGGACGGCTACGTTGAGCCGAAGGACGCATATAAATACGCACCCAACCCGGATGAGCTGAAAATGGCCCTCAAAGGTATTCGCACGGAAAAAGGCGGCATCCTGTGAGGACAGAATTTATACCGCAATGGAGTATGTTATGCCTGACATTTTAGCAGCTATTGTTTATGGCGGATACGTATCGCCGATAAAGTTTGCCATATTTTTAATTTTATATTTCGGCTGGTTGTTCATTATCGACTGGGTCTATAAGGACGCCGAGGCGATAGGAACAAAATATACGTTCTGGACGGGAGTGGTTTTCGGGGTATGGGCCGCGGCCGGGCTTATCTGGCTTCTGATTCCGATTTTCGCTATAGGTCTTGCGTTTTATATTATCGCAACAGGCGCCGCAACCATCAGCTATGTTATGCACCGCAATGCGGCGGTTCCCGAGTTTCAGCGTGTGCTTACAGCGGACTACATCAAAGATATGCTCCTGGGCAGCATAAAAAAGAAAGAGCCGGTCGCGGCTTACGTGTTTATCACTGCCAACAACAACGAGGTTTCTGTGCCCGAGGCGAAGACGCCGGACTATTTCGGATACAAGGCGGCATACAGCTTGTTTGATGACGCATTGTATCGCAGAGCGTATGACATTGTTTGCACACCGACGCCGCAAAATTACGATGTCGTGTATTACATCGACGGGACGGCTATGAAGCAGCCGGCTGTCGCTAAAGATCAGATGGACTACCTGCTTCGCTTCGTGAAAAATTTGGCTAACCTGGATATGGAGGAAAAGCGAAAACCGCAGAAGGGCAAGTTCACGATTTTCAAACAGGGCAAGAGAATCGACTGGGAGTTGATGACCGCCGGGTCAAACGCAGGCGAGCAAATGCGAGCGAAACTGGTAACCCAGCAGAATATAACCAAGCTCAGCGACCTGGGCCTGACCGCCGACCAGTTCGAACAGCTCGGGACGCTGCATGGCACTAAAAAGGGAGTGTTTATCGTTTCGGGCCCCAAAAACAGCGGCGTGACGACGACTTTCTATACGCTGCTGCGGAGTCACGATGCGTTTCTCAACGGCATAACGACGTTAGAGAGACAGCCGTCGGGCAAATTGCCCAACATAACGCAAAATATCTATGTTCTGGGCGACAGCGGCATAACTACATACGGCAGAAAGCTTCAGTCGATGGTACGTATGGACCCGGACATTGTTGGTGTCGCGGATTGTGAGGACGTCGAAACAGCCCAAATCGCCTGTGGGGCAGCGGAAAACAAGCTTGTTTACGTCGTCATCGAGGAGGAAAATGCCCTCAAGGCATTGGCCAAATGGATTAAGCTCGTCGGCGACAAGAATAAGGCAATTGAGCATCTTCTGGGAATGTGCAACCAGCGTTTGCTTCGAAAGCTCTGCGAGAAGTGCAAACAGGCATACGAACCGAACAGCGACCTTCTGCACAAGTTCAACATCCCGGCAGAGAGAGCTAAGGTCCTTTATCGCACCGGCAAAGTGGTTTACGACAAGCGGGGAAAACCATTCCCCTGTGAAAGCTGCCAGGAAACAGGATACTTCGGCAGAATGTGCATTTTTGAGACCATTATGTTGAACGACCATCTGCGAAACGCGATTAAGCAGGCAAAGTCGCTTTCAGACGTTGGAACCGAATTGAGGCGGGCTAAAATGCTGTATCTCCAGGAGCAGGGACTGCTGAAGGTCATCGCGGGGATTACATCGATAAACGAGACGGTGAGAGTTCTTTCAAAATCGAAGGAGCAGAAGACAGCCGAACAATAGAACAGAGCCGGGCGATGAACGCTCGGCACAAAAGTTAATGTGAAAATGAGGTTGTAATGATAAGCGCAGTGATACTAATAATTATGGCGGGATGCGCCGTGGTCCAGTATCTCAAGGGTACTTTGGTAAAATCATTCGAGATGTTTATTGCGGCGTTGTGTGCAAGCTTTGTGGCGTTGTGGTGGTATGAGCAGTTGTCGGAAATAGTAATCAAGCAGGAGATGCTTGTTGATTTGGCCCAGCCGGTTTGCTTCGGAATGTTATTTGTAATTACATTCGCGGTTCTTCAAACCGCCGCCATCACGCTTACCAAACAAAAAATCGATTTCGGCGTTATGCCAGAGCGAGTCGGGCGGATAGTATTTGGTCTTTTGCTTGGTTACGTTGTTTCTGGCGTGCTGTTAATCGGCGCGGCGATATCACCGCTGCCCGACGGTTATCCTTATCAGCGATTCGACGCCTCCAGGCCCGACCTCAAAAAACCGGCCAACGCGTTACTTAATCCTGACGGTTTTCTGGCAGGATTGTTCGGCATTATCAGCGGCGGCAGCGCAAGCGGAACGCAGAGTTTCGCGGTTCTGCACGCCGGGTTCGTTGACGAATTATACCTCAACCGGCTCAATCCTAAAGTGAAAGTCCGCACCGACCCCGGCGTCATAACTACACCGGCGAAAACGGCGGCCTGGCCCGCACCAGCCGGGCTTAAGTACACCAGCGGTGATGCAATACCACCTATCACCGACTACGAGTTGATTATCACGCGCGTCGGATTAGCCGGCAGAATATTAACGGAAGGTTCTTTGGCGACAAATCAACTGCGCTTTATGTGCAAAAAAGTGGATAAGGGTGATAAACAGCGTCTGGGCGGCAGCGCTGTTACCGCTGACTTAATCGGCTATCTCACGGGAGACCAGGTCAAGAAGGTAGGGCCAAAAGAAGAAATTCCACTTAATCCCAAGGACGTAAAAGATGGCACGTTATGGATTGATTTCGTGTTATCTGTGCCAAAGGATTCTGAACCCGTGGCGATAGGTCTAAGGGCGAACGCGATTGCGGAGGTACCGCCGATGGTTCCCGCTGAGCAGGCCCCAAAGCAATGATTTTCCGGCGAGAGTAAAAGAGACGATGATTTTTGTGGTTAATTGATTTGGTATTTTATGGCCCCCCTCCAGGGAGTATTTCTTTCTTCTCCGTAAGCCGATTGGGCCTGTCAGGCACAGACGAGCAGTTCTTCGAGGTCCAGTTCCATTAAGTGTTCGAGGTAGGCCTTTAGCTCATCTTCTGAGAATTTTGCCAGGAAATCCGGCCTTGCGGACTTGTTTATCTCGCAGATGCAATCAATCAATTCCCTTTTGCTCATATCACAAAATCCTTCAATAAAAATTCTTAATGGCTGTTCGCAGTATCGACACAGAAGTCGAATTTTCTTGAGTCGCTCCTGCAAAGGCAACATCAACGCCCCATAACTAAAACCCCGACATACAGTAAACCGATGGCCTGATACACAATATATGGGATGGGGGTGTTTGGGGGGTCGTGAATGTCCAATAAAAACATCGTGAAGGGTCTGCTTAGGGGGCGGAGGAAAAATTTGCAATAGCGAAAAATTTTTCCGTTTGAAACAAGAATGTTTAAGACCAGCATTTGATGAGAAACGGCCGGCTTTAGGGTGTGTCAGCCGGGCGGATTTTTTCCTTACAGGGGGCTTGTTCTACGCGGGGTTTTTTCCTATACTGGTTTGTTTTAGGGCTTTTATGGCGGACAGGCGGTTGTAACCTTATTATTGGAGAACCGAAAGTGGCAAATACCGGCGATATACGCAATATAGTAATAATGGGTCACGGCGGCGCAGGCAAAACCTCGCTCGTCGAGGCGATACTGCACAAGACAGGGGCGACCAATCGATTAGGCAGCGTAGATGACAAGACCAGTATCTGCGATTATTACGATGAGGAGAAGGCACACGGCCATTCGATAAAGTCGTCGGTGGTTCACGCCCAGTACGGGGGCAAGCAGATAAACATAATCGATACGCCGGGGTATCCTGATTTCATAGGGCCTTCGATAAAAGCGATTGTCGGCGCGGAGACGGTCGTAATCGTCATTAACGCTGCATCAGGCGTCGAAACCGTAACCCGCAAAGTGTTCGAGACGGCGACAAAGACCGGCAAGGCCAAGCTGATAGTCATCAACAAGATGGACGCGGAAAACGCGGAGCTGCCCCGATTAATTAAGGACATACAGGAGTTTTTCGGGACGCAGTGCCGATGCGCGAATCTGCCTGCTGCGGACAAAGCGTCAGTAATCGACTGCATAGAAAACAGCGCGGGCACATCGCCCGTTATGGATGTTGCGCAGGCGCATACGGAGCTTATCGAAAGCGTAATCGAGGCGGACGACAAGCTTATGGAAAGCTACCTGGGCGGCGAGCAGATACCGGCGGAGAAGGTTTCGGCGGTTTTTGTCCAGGCGTTGCGGGCCGGGAACGTTGTTCCGATTGTTTTTACGAACGCCAGAAAAGAAGTGGGCATTGAGGGGCTTTTGAATCTTATCGTGAAATATACCCCGTCGCCGGCACAGGCGGAGCCGGCAAAACTAAAGGCAGGCGACAAGGAAACGGTGCTTCCGGCAGACCCCGCGGGGCCGCTTGCCGGCCTGGTGTTCCGCGTTTCGTTTGACCCCAGGTCGAATATGAAATTTTCATCCATACGCATATTCAGCGGGACTATTAAATCCGACACGAATATGATTCGCAACGACGACAAAAAGGGCGTTCGACCGGGCCACATTTTGAAATCTCAGGGCGGCGAGACACAGGAAATCCCCGTGGGCGTTGCGGGTGACATTATAACGCTTGCGAAAATTGAGGATCTTAGGGTTGGGGACGTGATTGGCGATGGCAAAATAGCAGGCAAATTCGAAATGCCCGAGGCCCCTTCGCCGATGTTCGCGCTGGCACTTGAGCCGGCAGCGAGAGGCGATGAGCAGAAAATCGGCACGGCGCTGGAGAAACTTTGCGAGGAAGACCCCTGCCTGAAAGTTACAAGGGATGCCCAAACCAAAGAGCTTGTTCTCAACGGTCTCGGCGATTTGCATCTTCGTGTGATGCTCGAAAAAATGGAAAACCGTTCGAAGCTCAAGGTCAACACCAAGGAGCCGAAGATACCATACCGCGAGACGATTACTCTTAAGGCGGAAGGTCATTATCGACACAAGAAGCAGACGGGCGGAGCGGGGCAGTTCGGCGAGGTTTATCTTCGCATTGAGCCGGCGCCGCGAAATTCCGACCCGCCATTGGTATATAGCTGGGACATTTTCGGCGGGTCGATTCCAGGCCAGTACGAGCCGGCGGTGCTGAAAGGCGTCAACGAGATTATGGAAAACGGTTTCGTCGCGGGTTTCCCGTTGCAGGACGTGAAGGTTTCCGTTTACGACGGCAAGTATCATCCGGTCGATTCAAAGGAAGTGGCGTTCCGGGCGGCAGGCAAAGGCGCGTTTCTTGAAGCGCTCGAAAAAGCAAGGCCGGTCCTGCTCGAACCAATAGTCAATATCGAAGTAACCGCGCCGGCTGAGAACATCGGCGATATCGCGGGCGACCTCGCGGGCAAGCGGGGCAGGGTGCTGGGGCAGGATATGCTGCCGGGCAATATGCTGCTTATTAAGGCGCAGGTGCCGTTGTCTGAGGTTACGCAGTATAACAGCCAGTTGAAATCGGTTACGGGCGGCCGTGGCAGCTACTCAATGTCACTGAGTCATTATGAACCCGTCCCGCCGAACATCCAGGCGAACGTCGTTGCTGCTTACGCTAAACCAAAACATACTGCGGAATAAAGAAATTTATTTATGCTTGAGTATCAACCCCCGGTCGTTTTTGCCGGGGGTTTTTGTTTGCGGATTTTTCAAATTCGATTGAATGTTGAACCCTCAGTCGTATAAACTATTGACGTTATCGATGGTCAAGACGCATAACCGATGATTAATTAAATGAAGGAAAAGAGGAAGATTATGAGGATGTTCTTATATTTTGTGTTAATACCGGCAGTTGTTATGCCCTGTGCAGGCCAAACCAATTGCGACAAGGACTCCGACAAAAGCATATTTTTTGAGGTGTATAACGTATCCGTCGCAAAACGGTCGCACGATATCAATGATATTAACAATATTCTTGCCGACAGCGCGGATTACAATTGCGCCGAGGTTGAAGAGGCCAATGGACTTAACGGGCAAAACATCTTCGGCAGGCCCGACAGGGATGTCGCTTATGTAACAACCTTTTCATTCAACGCGGAAAAATCCGGCCAATGGAAGTTTGCTCTTTCTTACGACGCTGGTATCGCGTCGGCGCTGATTATCGATGAAAAAGTCGTTATGTTCAGCGACCTCGATATCCGGGCCTCATACGACAAGCCCATTATAACAGCCGTCGAATTGAAAAAAGGACTGCATAATTTCAAATTCGTCGCCCTTGAAAACTGCTGCGGCTCACCAATCCGTTTGGGCATCAAAGGCCCGTCTGAGGCCGACTTCAAGGTAATCTCCACAACCAATCTTGCTATTGGCCACACCACGGCCGGGATGCCTTAGTTTGAGAAGGTATTGATTCTTTCTGCGTCGGCTGGCGGTGATGCGCAAAAAGGTTTCTTACGATTCAATAGCCGCGGTGAGGATTTTGCGGTTGTCGTTAATCCAGCGTGCTTTGCGAACAATCATATTCAGAAAATCCGTCCCCTTAAGATTGCCGAAAAATCCCGTGGCGGCGATAGGCAAAACTGCCTCGGCTATCATTGTCTCAATCATTAAATCCAGAAGCGAAGCGAGATGGTATTTATCCAGGTTGATAACCTCACGATAACCTTCGAGGACCTGGACTAATTTGGCCTGGTCAAGATAATCGGGCCAGTCGGCAGGATTGGGATGATAGCCGACCAGAGAGAACTGAAGCATAGCGTTGGCTAAATCAGTAACCGGCTGGGCGATTTTCACGGAATCAAAATCAAGCACAGCGACAAGCTTATCTTTGTTGAAGAGCATATTTCCCGGATGCCAGTCGCCGTGGACGACCTGTTTGGGCCAGGAGTCGAAGTCAAGCTGGTTAACCTGCACGCTGGCGCTGTTGTAAAGAGACATCAGCTCTTCCCCGCAGCGGTGAAGCTTCCTTTCGTCGCTTTGCGAAATGTCCGAGGCGATGGTTTTAAGATGCCTCCTCACCATCGTCGAATTGTGAAAACTCGCTTTGAGCGGCTCCCACTCGAATTTGAAATTGGTCAGGTACTGGTGAAACTTCGCGAGCTGTCTGCCCGTGTCGATTGTCGCTTCGGCTGAGCCGGAATAACGGGTACCGCCCACGAATTTGAAAAGCTCATATATATTACTGCTAAGCTGCAGTATGGTTCCAAATTCATCCCGTGCAGCGACCAGCGGTGCGACGGGGAAATATCGTTTGGCCAAGTGCGACTGCACGGCGTGTGCGAATGCGACCCGATATACGTCGTCTTTATCCTGCAGGCGGCGTTTGAGGAGGAACCTTCCCTGGTTGGTCGTTACAACGATTTTAGGCGCGTGTTTGCTGCCACCCACAAGACGCATTACCTTGCGGATTTTGCCGATATCATACCGGCTGAGGACATCTGCCAGTTCTTCTGACGTAAAACGCGCACCTGTCGCCATAGATAATTACGATTAGTGATTAAGGGTTAACCGAAAATTCAAATTTGACCGCAATCGGTTCATTTGCGGAACAGCAGGAGAAGAACAATCAGCAGCAGAAAACCTGCCATGGCTCCCAGAACAAGAACGGTTGTCTTGTATCGCGTGACGGACTGTTCGAGGTCAACGTTTTCCGATTCCTCGACCACCTCGCCGTCCTCCAGCTTTTCGAGCTCAGACACGTTCATTCGTCTGTGTGCCCGCATTGGAGATCCGCCGTCGCGGACTGCCTTTAAATCAACCAGCAGCTCCTCGATGTTGCTGTACCGGTTTTTTTTGTCTTTGGCCATCATAACTTCGATGATTTCCGACACGCCCGCGGAAAGCGAAGTATTAATATGGTCGGGCGGGACAAGCTGGTCTTTCAAATGCTTTCGCATTACTTCCATCGGGTCGTCGGCCATAAAAGGTACGCGCCCGGTTACCAGATGATAGAACGTCGCGCCCAGGCCATAAATGTCCGCCCTGCCGTCAACGTCTATTTCGCCGCGTATTTGTTCCGGGGAAATATAATAAGGCGTCCCGTACGCCTTGCCTTTCTCCATCTTGGCCGCTTCGAAGTCAGTCGTCTGCCTCGCAAGACCCATATCGGCCAGTTTTACTATCCCCTCCTTGTTAATCATTATGTTCTTCGGCTTTACGTCGCGGTGAATAAGACCAACTGAGTGAGCGTGCCTGAGGGCCTCGGCTACCTGTATAATAACGTCCAGCGCCTCTTTCTCGCCGTAAACTTTGCCTGCCGCCAAATCATCGTAAAGGGTTTTCCCTTCGACGTATTCCATTACGAAGTAATGGTGTCCGCCCGATTCGCCGACGTCCACTGCCTGAACGATATTGGGATGATTGAGTTTGCCCGCGGCCTTACCCTCTTTATAAAATCGTTCCACGTATTCTTTGTTTTCGGAAAAACGCTTTGGCAGGACCTTGACGGCTACAATTCTATCCAAACTCAGTTGCCTGGCTTTGTAAACTACCGCCATTGCGCCTGCGCCTAATTTACCCATTATCATATAGCCCGGTATCTGATGGGTCGCAGTGGATCCGCGCGCCTCTTTGATGGTGTTGATGACTCGGCTTGCCTGTGACTTTGTGAGGTAACCCCTTTCGACAAGAAGGTCTCTGAGTAGGGTGGGGTTGGTTTTTTGGCGGTTATCGATTTCATCGATGCACCGTCTCAGCTCTTCATTGGTGCAAAGTCCCTGGTCGAGGGCTATTTTGCCGAACATCGTGTCGTAGCTGGTACTGTCGTTTACCATTTATCCATTTACCGGTTTGGAAGGAGGTATTCTTCCAGTTTAATCCTGCTATTATTAGTTATACCAGACCTTTGTCAAAATAAAAATAGAATCTAACTGTGGTCCAATAACGAAATCGGCCATTTTGCCTTCCCAGTTTAACGCTTTCTGGGCCATTGACTTAGCTGAGAATCCTGCTACACTGCCCTCCTTTGATTGCGGCTGCGGCTATTGACCCAAGCCGGTAAGGAGACCAAAAGTGGCGTATAATTGCGTAGTACTGGTAAAACAGGTGCCCGACACCAAAAGGGTAACGGGCAAGGCGATGAACGATGACGGAACGGTGAATCGTGCGGCATTGCCGGCGATATTCAACCCGGAAGACCTTAACGCCCTTGAAATGGCATTGGATATCAAGGACCGCTTCGGCGGGACGGTTACTGTTATAACAATGGGGCTGCCCGCGGCGGTCGCGACACTAAAGGACGCCCTTTACCGCGGGGCCGACGAGGCAATCCTGATTACGGACGCCCGTTGTGCTGCAAGTGATACCCTGGCAACGAGTTACATACTCTGTTGCGCAGTAAAACGGATTAAATATGACATTGTCCTTTGCGGCAGGCAGGCAATTGACGGCGATACCGCACAGGTTGGGCCTCAATTGGCGGAAAAACTGGGAATACCGCAAATCACCTACGTTGAAAAGCCGGTCGAAATCGAGGGGCAGACGATAACTGCTCAGCGCAACATTGGCAACGGCTGGCAGAAGGTCAAAACGCAGTTGCCCGTGCTGCTGACGGTAACGGGTGAGGCCAACGTGCCGAGAGTCGCGGCGGCAAAAAAAATGATGAAATACAAGGCCGCAATGACGCCCGCGGAGGTCGAGCAGAAGATAAAAGCCGAAAATCCTCACGCCAGCGCAGAAGAGATAAAAGAACTGGCCGTGCAAAAATGCAGCGAGATGGACAAGAAGGGGCTTCTCATAGAGCAGTGGAACCTTGATTTGCTGAAAGCGGATTTGACGTGGTGCGGCAGGAGCGGCTCACCCACAAAAGTTCACCGGATTCAAAGCGTCGTGCTGGCCGCCAAAGAAACAAAATCGATTGAGCCGACCGACAACGGCCTGGCTGGTATGATTCACGAACTTCTCGAAGACAAAATCATCGCATAACTAATTACGAAATACGAACGACGAAATACGAGATACGAAATATGATTGACGTAAACAGACAGGGTGAAGTTTGGGTATTCGCGGAACAGCACGGCGGCCTGCTGGAAGATACGCCCATTGAGCTTATGAGCAAAGGTCGGCATCTGGCGGACATTCTTGGTGTTGGGCTTGGTGCGTTGCTGCTGGGTGATAACGTAAAAGCCCTTGCGAAAAAACTGATTCAGTATGGAGCGGACAAAGTTTATCTTGCGGAGCATCCGCTGCTCGAACATTATCAGGCAAACAGCTACACCAAAATAATTTATGACCTGATTCACAAATACAAGCCGCAGATTGTGATTTACGGCGCGACGGCGGTGGGCAGGGATTTGGGGCCGAGAATCGCAAGCGTAACCAAGGCGGGTTTGACGGCGGACTGCACTGATTTGCAAATCGGCGACCACAAGACAACCGACGGCCAATTGCACAAGAACCTGCTCTTCCAGATTCGGCCCGCGTTTGGCGGCAATATCATTGCGACGATTATCAATTATGACCGCTGGCCCCAGATGGCAACCGTCCGCGAAGGCGTTATGGTAATGCCGACGCCCGATACCAAAAGGAAAGGCCAGGTAATCACTGAAAAGGTTCAATTATCCCCGGAGGAACTGCCAATCGAGATTCTCGAAGAGCATACCCGGGCCAGGAAGGTTGACCTCAAGGCAGCTCGGATTATCGTGGCGGGCGGCGCGGGAGTGGGCAGCAAGGATAACTTCCGGCTAATCTGGGATTTGGCGAATTGCTTGGGCGGAGCGCCCGCGGCAACGAGGGCGGCGGTTGACCTCGGTTTAATCGACCACGACCACCAGGTGGGCCAGACGGGCACGACCGTCAGACCATCGCTTTATATCGCGGTGGGAATCAGCGGGGCGATACAGCATCAGTCGGGTATGAACCAGAGCCAGAAAATCGTCGCAATCAACAACGACCCGCAGGCGCCTATTTTTGACGTGGCGCATTATAAAATCGTCGGCGACCTCAACGATGTCGTCCCGAAAATGATAAAGGCAATCAAGGAAAAGGGATTCAAGGAAGCTATAGGCGAAGGTAAATAACGATGCCAAATTTTTACACTGATAACGACGACATACGATTTTTATTCAAACACATCGACCTGGGCGCTCTCGCTAAATTGTGTGAAGAGGATTTCAAATTCGCTTCGCAGTTCGATTCCGCGCCCGCCGACGCCGATGAAGCGATACGCAATTATGAGATGGTTCTCGATTCTATCGGTCAGTTGAGCGGGGACTTTATCGCGCCGCGGGCTGAATCGGTTGACAGGGAAGGCAGTACCCTCAACGCCGACGGCTCAGTGAGTTACGCAAAAGGAATCGCCGAATCAATGGACAAATTAGCCAAGGCGGAGGTGATGGGTTTTACATTGCCTCACCGTTTCGGCGGGATTAATTTCCCGAATCTCGTCTATTCGATGGCGACCGAAATCGTCTCGCGCCGACGCCTCGCTTATGAATATATTCGGGTTACAGGGTATCGCGGGGACAATCGATGCCTTCGCGTCCGAGGAAATAAAACAAAAATACCTGCATGATTTTGCCGCCGGCAAAATTACTGGCGCGATGGTGCTTACTGAGCCGGATGCCGGTTCGGATTTGCAGGCCGTCAAGCTGCGCGCGTTCCAGGATAACAACGGCAACTGGTTGTTGCACGGTGTTAAGAGATTTATCACCAATGGCTGCGGCGAAGTTCTGCTCGTGTTAGCCAGAAGCGAGCCGGACCGCACAGGCGGACTGGGACTCAGCTTGTTCGTATGCGACAGAGGCCCGACCGTGCATATCCGCCGGCTTGAAGACAAGTTAGGCATTCACGGCAGCCCCACCTGCGAAATATTCTTCGATAACACCCCCTGCCAGCTAATCGGCGAAAGGCAGCGCGGATTAGTTACATACGTTATGGCATTGATGAACGGCGCGCGTATCGGAATCGCCGGCCAGTCATTGGGTATCGCCGAAGCGGCGTATCGCGTGGCGAGAGATTACGCGTCGAGCAGAAAACAATTCGGCACAGCAATACAAAAGCTGCCTGCCGTCCGCGACATGCTGATTGATATGAAAATCTCGATTGAGGCGGGACGGGCGATGCTTTATGAAACGTCCCGTGTCGTCGATATAAATATCTCCTGTGAAAAGCAGCTCGAATTAAACCCGCCTACGGATAAAGAGAAACTGAAATCGCTGAAAGAGCAGACGCGCCGATTTGACCGGCTCGCGTCGATGCTGACCCCGATGAGCAAATATATATGCTCTGAAATGGCAAACCGCGTCAGTTATGACTCAATCCAGGTTCTCGGCGGTTCGGGTTATATGCGCGATTACGCGGTCGAGCGGCATGCGCGCGACGCCCGAATCACGACGATTTACGAAGGCACTTCTCAGTTGCAAATTGTCGCGGCGGTCCGCGGCGTTTGCAGCGGCACAGCGGAAAAGTACCTTGCGGAGCTGGCGCAGAAAGAATATGACCCCGAATTGAAAGACCTGCTCGCCAAATTAGCCGAAGGAACAAAACAGCTATTCTCAGCCGTCGCGTTTGTCAAACAGCAGGGCGCGGAGTATATGGACCTCTACGGAAGACCGCTGGTCGATATCGCGATGGATTTAATCGTGGGGTATTTGTTCTGCGATTACGCAAGCACGAAGGTCGAGATGACCGTCGCGGTCGAGGATTCAGACGAAGCAAAAGAGCAGACGATGCCTATGAAAAAACGCAAGGCGATTGTCGCCCGACGGTTCATCACTAAAAACTCGCCGAAAAACGCGGCGCTTATCCAGTTAATATGTTCGGGCGACAAATCCTCGTTCACGGACTTTGCCGCCCTGATTGGCCCCGTCCCCGAACAATAATGAAACAGACACGAATTGACACCGCTGATTTCAGACACGGATTAACACGGATTTACACTGTTTTTGTTTTTAATCTCTGTGCTCTCTGTGTCCTCTGTGGCTAAACACGGAGCGAAACGACGAGCCCGCTTCGGAAATCTCTGTGGCCAAAGGTGTTGATATGCTCGAAGCTGTTATATTTGATTTCGATGGCGTCCTCGTGGATTCCGAAAAACTGCACTATCAGGCGTTCAACCGCACGCTGACCAAATTCAATTACCAGTTATCGATACGCGATTATTATGACAGGTTCCTCGGGCTTTCAGACCAGGAGCTTCTGCGAATTGTTAACAAAGAGGGAAAGCTGTCTTTATCGAATCAGCAGTTCGAAAAATTGCTCGGCGAAAAGGCGAACCTCTTCAAAGAAATGGCGGCGACCGAGGCGGGCCCCGTTAGAAAAAATCGTAATACAAAAGTTTCCGATAAATCGCAGATTTCTAACGGGGCGGGCATAATCGAGGGCGTGCCCCAGTTTCTTAATATGCTCGCCGGCAATAAAATCCCGATTGGAATCTGCTCCGGCGCGTTGCTGCCTGAAATCGAAATGATTCTTAAGGGTGCGTTGTTGCGCAGTTATTTCGAGGTGATTGTTTCAGCCGAACAGGTTGAAAATGGCAAACCCGACCCCGAAGGTTTTCTGCTGGCTCTGAAACTGCTCGACAAGAGGATGCACAAGTCAATCAAGCCGGAAAATTGTGTTGTGATTGAGGATTCGCACTGGGGCCTTGAGGCCGCGAAGGCCGCCGGCATGCGAACGGTCGCCATTACCAACACTTACGCCGCTGAACACTTAAAACCCGCGGATAAAGTTATTGAGCATCTAAACGAACTGTCCCTCTCCGAACTAAAAGCCCTCTGCCGCTGACGTTTTTGCTACATAGTTTTTTGATAGGATAACAGGATTTATCTTCCCGAAGGGCAGCGAGTAATACGGTAACGTCGGTATTATGAAATCTTGAGGCGAAAAAAGGGGTGAAGTTTGTCTTTGTTAAAAAAGCCGACGACGTTCTCAAGGCCGCCCTTGACAGGTGAGTAGGTGAACGGCAGAATAGTTGCAGAGGAAATATGCTAATTAGGAGCATGAAGCGTTCGGTTATTTTAGTTGTGCGCGATTGCCTACGGAGCACCTTATAATTGAATACCGGAGGATAAAATGGCAGGTCTGTGGAAAATCATAAAATTAATGGGGAGTTTTATATTTGGGAGTATCGTGGTTGGCCTCATCGTGGCCATTTCCGGCAATATCATATATGAGCGTATTCCTCACGAATGGAAAGAAGAGATGATATCTAACCTCATCAAGTTTTGCTCTATACATATGATAGGTTTGGTTGCCCTTGTTCCTGTGTTTTTTGTGATCACGATTTATGCTTGGAAAAAAGAAAAAGAGGATGAATTTAGAAAGATTTGGGAATTTTATGAACCAGTTAAGAAACTTACACCTGAAAACTTCAAGATTCAAGGTTATAAAAAAGCCCACAGGCCACGAAAAAGCGATACGACAATAGAGAATTCCCTTAAAAATGAAGAATATATTTTGATTACTGGCAAACCAAAAATAGGAAAAACAAGAGCGTCCTATGAGGCAATAAAGAAACTTGAAAATTTCTCAGTAATCAAACCAAAACCCGAAGAGGCAGAGATAGAAAAAATTAAAATCCCTCCTTGGAGTAATAAGAACCTCATCCTATTTCTCGATGATCTTGAACGTTTTGTTGATAAGAAGACCGAGTATGTAATCGATAGTTTAAAGAAGAAAAGTAAAAAATTAATCGTAGTCGCTACTTGCCGTACTGGAGAAGAATTGGATTTAGTCAAAACAGAAATGTATAGACAATTCACAACCATAGAACTGGAAGTGATTAGTGAAAATGAACGGAAGATGCTGCTAGAAGATATCAAGAAAGAAGATAAAAATTTTAAGTGGAACCCAGAACAGTTTGATGGGACCCCCGGGTCTATTACTTTGGACTTGGGAGATATGAAAGAGAGATATAAAAGTGCAAAAGACGGTAAAGTCGTTTTAAGAGCTTTAAAGTTACTAAGGGGGGGAAATTTATTCCTTTATAAAGAGAGTCGCGTTAAGGATGTTTGCGAAAATATCTTCGAGTTACCGCCTGAAAAAACAAAAAAATATATTTGGGATGAAATTATCAATAACTTGAAGGAGGGAAGTCTCATCACAATGGATGAAGGCATTATTGATATTTACGCAGCATATTTAGATATCTGCGTCTATGATTATGATCCTTCAATAAATGATTTAATGAAATTAAAGAATATGCTTATTGGGGTGAACGATCCAGGGAGTTTATTCTATCTTGGGAATGGATTTCTCTATAAAAATGATTTCGTTCATGCTAAAGATTGTCATTTAGCAGCGTTGAGGATATATCCCAATTATGCTCTTGCACATAACGGTCTTGGGTATGCATCAACAAAATTGGGAGAATCTGAGGAGGCCAAGGGGAAATATAACGAAGCGGAAGAACTATATAAAAAAGCAATAGACGAGTATAGAGAAGCAATAAAGATAGCCCCTTCTTATGCTGCAAACCATAACAATCTTGGGTATGTGCTAACCAGCTTAGGAGAAATTAAAGGAGAATGCGATGAAGCAAGAGGGTTATATCAAGAAGCGGTGGAAAAACATAGAACAGCAATAAAGATAAACGAAAGTTATCCATCGGCACATCATTGTCTTGCGTATGCCTTGGGAAAATTGGGAAAAGATGAAGAAGCGGAAAAGGAATATAAGAAGGCAATAGAGTTAAATACTGAATCTCCTTTTGCACATAATCTCCTTGGACACTTATTGGCAAACAAATTAGGAAAAGATGAAGAAGCGGAGAAAGAGTATAGGGAGGCGATAAGATTAAAGCCAGAGTATCCTTCTGCTCATAACAATTTGGGGTATTTATTGGCAAAACTGAGAAGGTGGAAAGAAGCGGAAGAGGAATACAAAAAAGCTATAAAAGCATCTCCAGATTATATTGTTGCCTATGTCAATCTTGGTCGTTTATTAGCAAATCTAAAAAATTATGAAGAAGCCGAAAAAGAACATAGAAAAGCGCTCGATATCAATCCTAATTATGCTGAAGCCCATCTCGCTCTCGGTTATGCATTAACGAACTTAAAAAGATATGACGAGGCAGAAAGAGAATATAGGAAAGCTATAGAATCAAAACGGGATTATGCAGAAGCGCATAATAATCTTGGATATCTGTTAGTAACTCTGGGGAACGAGGAAGTTAAGAAAGATAGACGTGATGAGGCTAAAAAACTATACGAAAAAGCTGAAGAAGAGTACAGAAATGCTCTAGAAATAACTCCAGACTACGAAGACGCGCTTATTTGTCTTGGAGTTTTATTAGAAAAGTTAAATAGGGACAAAGAAGCGGAAGATTGCTACAATAAAGTGATAGAAAAAAATCCCAAGAATGTTAAGGCGCGTACTACTTATGAATATTTCTTATCATATCGCGGAAGAGAGGTGGAAGCGGCACGACAATTTGAAGAAATACTAAAAATACGCCCCGATGATAGTAAGGTTCGTACCCAATTTGAGTATCTTTGTAGTCAACTTCCAGATATTCATGCCCACCGCGCAAGAGCATTGATAAGATCAGGCAAGTTTGACGAGGCAAAAAATGCTCTTGTAGACGCATTAAGATTAGACCCAAACAGTGCCTTAGCTCATAAAAATCTAGGAATTTTACAAGAGGAATTAGGTGATAGAGCACGAAACGATGAGGATAAATTAAAACTATATAAGGAAGCCGAAAAAGAATATAGAAAAGCAATAGAACTAAATGATATGTACCCTTCAGCCCATAGGCATTTAGCAAATACATTAGGAAAACTAGGAAAATACGAAGAAGCAGAAAAAGAATACAAAGAAACAACAAGAGTTGTGGCTAACTATCCGGTAGATAATTACCCCAAAAATGACAGAGATTATGGTGTCTTTCTTTCTAAAATTGGAAGAAAAGAGGAAGCCAAGAATGAACTTGAAATAGCAATAAAGTTATTTGAATCGCAGGGAAACAATAAAGAAGCGGAGAAAGTAAGAGGGTTGTTGAGAAATTTATTCCTATAAATCCTGACGTTCTCGGCGTCAAAGGAATAATCAGCGTGGAGCGGACAGTGTGTTTCGCTCGGCTTAATTTGTTTCGGCCAGTTCCGGCAGAATTGCCGGGGGATAACGAAGTTAGACCCGCGGACGAGACGTGGGCCTTGCGCATCCCTTAGGGAGAGCAAAGGCCGCGTTAAGTACGCATCACTGACCGAAACCTTTGTGTTTCTTCGTCCCGCTTCGTGGTGAAAAATCTGCGCAATCTGCGTTAATCAGCGTCAAAAATAAATCTGTGCAATCTGTGTAATCTGTGGCTACGGAAAATTCAACCGTGCGAAATCCTTATAGTATTTACGTGCGGCCTTGTCGTATGCTTTTGCGGCGTCGATTTCGTTTTCAAATCGGCCAAGCCATCTTGCCTTATGTCGCCAGCTAATTGTGGCACCCCATTTCTTGCCGCCCTTGTTAAAAGAAACCCCGCGATATTTCGAAGTTGTCTTCGATTTTGTTTTTGCCCTGTTAGCGAGATTTTGAGCATAAGTAGCCAAGCGCAGGTTCGCCCTGCGATTATCTAAGCCGTCGCAGTTTCTGTGGTCAACAAGTTTCCGTCCTCTGGGCTTCATAATTGCCCTGTGCAAATACACCCTCTTAGTTTTTTTACGCCCGATTTTAAATTCGCTGATAGCGTAAGGTTTTTTATTGCATCTTATTAAAATCCAGTTGTATTTACTGAAGGCATAGTAATCCGCTGGTTCGACGATTGTGTATTCGTTCTGCCCAAGATAAATTCTGCGGAACGAGAAACCATATTTCAGCCGGCGATAAACAATCAATGGACTTGCGCAGATTTTGTCTAACCATTCGGGAACCCTTAAATTTAAATTAACAGACATGACCCCATCTCCTTTAATTCGCCACTAAGACACAAAATCACCAAGTGCCTTAATGTTTGGTGCTACCTTGCCCTGCTGGGTCACATCTTGCGCCCCGCCCGCCGTAGCTTTCGGCGAAGGCGGGTGCTGCGCGAACTGCCTGGCCAGCCCACCACCGGCCAGTGCGAGTTTGAATTATACAAAAATAAAATTATAAGTCAATATAAATATAACCACTTTTCAAAAAATTTACTATTTTAGCATAACCCTTTGTAATAATTAGAGTTAGACGCCTTATAAAAAGCTCGAGTAATGGTCAAAAGGCGGATAAACCCCGATTTACGTTTATGCTTTTGTGAATTTTGCACTTTTTTGCGGCTAAATCGGCAATCGAAAATCGGCAATTACCTTATCGCCCCCGGGCCTTTGAGGTGCGTATTCCACTTGCCGGTTTTTGTATCGTATCGCACGGCGTCGATAACTGCACCGTTGAAAATGCAGGGACGGACTTTGTCGCCTTTGATATCAATTAAGGCGGTGTTGGCATCGTAGATAAATTCGTTGCCTATGACCTGCGTGTCCTTGTCTTCGTAAGTAACCGCGCCTGTTGCCTGCATATCTTTAAGCTCCGTTCGCCCGGTCGGCATATCGGCGATATCGGCTTCGACATGCGATGCGGTTATGGAAACCTTTTCGTTGCCGTGACCTTCGACGATCGGGAAATAATCAACTAAAAGCGAACCGCCCTTCGAATCAGCTACTAAGTGTTTGCTTTGGCCTGCGTAGGAAAGCCAGTCGAAGTTCCGCATAAGGGCGTAACTTTTTCGCCGCAAGCTGAACCTGTCGAGATTTTCCTGCGGCTCATCGGTCTGCGAATTATCCACTTTTATCAGGCCCGGCCCTGTCGCGAAGAAATTGCCGTCGTTTGTATCGTAATTAACCGAGGCGCATTTAAGCTCCATACCCGTCAACAGCTTGTTGCCGGTTTTTTTTGTGCTGGCTAAGTGCACACCCGGGCCGGTAGCAATCATGCGATTGACATCCATTGCCTGTCCGGAGTCATTGTTTGTATTTTTCTTAACCAGGTCGATTTCGAGCTTGTCGGCCAGAACTATATACTGTTGAAGTATTGCACCCTCCTCCTGTAAGACCGTGCAGCGGCAATCGCCTTCGAATGTGCTCTTGTTTGAGGCGGGCGAGAACACGGCCTGTCGGCGGGAGGTCATTCTGACGGTTCCCGGTTTGCCTGCGCCGTTCTCTGTTTTTTCGTTCACGTCAAACGCAATGCTTGAAGGGCCGATTGCGACTGCCTCGCCCGTTATCGCGCTGTAGGTAACGTTTACGCCCCTGAAGGTGGTTTTGCCGACCGGAGAGGCGTTGGCATCCTGCTGGGCGATAATTTCGGCATAAGTGGTTTGCTGTTTGGGCGATTTCTTCTCGGCTGATGTACCCATCGGGGTAACTATAATGCCGCCGTCGCAGGTGATTGTGATATCGCTGGGCGATTCCTCCGAAACGGCTGCCTGTGGTCTGTTGCTGGCTGGAATCGGGGCAAAGTTTTCATCGGGTGAGGATCCCTGTCCTGCCTGCTCATCCGAGCTGTCCTGCATGAAGATATCGTTTATCAAAAGGGCGTCAGCAAGCAGCCGTTCATTCGGCGTTTCAATCCTGACATCTTTGTCGAGCGTGCATTGGTAGTATTTCCCGCGTTTGGATGCTTGTTCGCTTTCGCCTTTTTGGTTATTTGCGTTGGCGTCCGGCGTTGACCGCAAAACCGTTCCCTGGGACCATTTTTTTATACGCAAGCTCTGCAGTTTTGTTATTTGCAGCCGTTCGAGGCGCTCGTCGTCGCCGTTATAAACAATTTCCACGCCTGTGCCGGTCATCCGGATGTTTTCCGAGACAAGCTCGATTGGCCCTGCCGTCGAAAACAACGATTTGTCCGCGGAAAAAGAGATATCATCAAGATAAATAGTCATTTCGCCGGCGGCATCTTTTTGTTTGGGTAAAATCCGGATAATAACGTTGCCCATCAGCATACCTTGTTTGGGCGTTACCCGGCCGCCCGCCATTTCCACCGCGACTATTGCCCGCTCGCCCGTAAGCGAGCAGTTGAAGCTTCGGCGGTAGATATTCATATATGGCTTTTCGATTTCCCAGTTGTTGCCGTCCTGGTGAAGGAGCTCTTTGAATCCGAACTCTCTTTCGACCTGTTTTTGGGCGTTAAGGGTGATATAGCGTGCGTTTTTAATGATGCCGACGCCGACGTCTCCGACTTTTCCGATATTGACATTTGAATCGCGCACGTTGGCGAGCTGCCCCGCCGGCGTCGTAGTTATGTCCGTTGGTATAGTCGGGGTCCTATTCAGGCGGTTGTAAATAAAATAGACGACCAGCACCGCCAGGAATGAAACGAGCCAGATTGTGAACCTTCTCGAATGCAGCAGCATTTTATTTTTTGCTCTTTCTCAATATTATCTTTTTGTCAGGCCTGCCCCGTTAGAAATCTGCGATTTATTGGAAATTTCTGTATTACCATTTTTTCTAACCCCGTTAGAGAGCTGCGATTTATCATAAAGTTCCGTATTACAATTTTTTTCTAACGGGGCTCACCCGACAACTTTGATTGTTACAATGTCCTGCACATCGATAAGCCCCACGGGCTTGTCGTCCGCGTCCACGACGGGCAGCTCATCGATCCTGTGTTTGTGGAAAATCGCCGTCGCTTCCGCCGCCAGTGCATCGAGGCGAACCCTTTTGCAGTTTTTAGTCATAACATCGGAGGCCTTCATATCAAAACCGCCGGGGCCGTCTTTTGTCATCAGCCGGCGTATGTCGCCATCTGTGATTATCCCGGCCAGCTTGCCCTGTTTGTCAACAACCATTATCGCGCCGTGTCGTTTCACGTCGCTGGTGTTTTTAAGAATCTTTCCAATTGTGTCCGAACCGGCCGCTATCGGGAGTTTCTCGCCGGGCCTGAACATCATCGATTGCTCAACGGTCATCAGTTTTGTGCCGAGCGAGCCGCCCGGATGAAACCTCGCAAAATCCTCAACGCTGAAGTTTCTGGCTTTCATTACCATTAACGCAAGGGCATCTCCCAGCGCGAGCATACAGGTTGTCGAGACGCTCGGCGCGATTCCCAGCGGGCAGGCCTCGGTGAGCTTGCCCATACTGAGAACTACGTCACTGTATTTGGCGAGGGTGGAATCCTTTTCGCCGGTAATCGCAATGAGCGGAATCTGGGACTGTTTGACAAGGTTAATCAGGCGGACAACCTCCTCGGTTTCGCCGCCGTAGCTGAGGACGAGAATTATATCTTCTTTTCTAAGCCGGCCGAGGTCGCCGTGCACCGCTTCCGCGGGGTGCAGGAAATGGCTCGGCGTACCGGTCGATGCCAATGTCGCGCTGATTTTTCGGCCTATGATGCCCGCCTTGCCGATTCCGCTGACTATGCAAGAGCCGGAGCAGCCGTAAATCATCTCCGCCGCCCGTTCAAAGTCCGGGCCGATTATATCCGCGAGGCCTTTTATGGCCTTACTCTCGCTGTCTATTACCTGCCGAGCGTAATCAAGGTCAAATTTCATTTTATGCCATGCTCCAGAAGCCCTTAAATATCCAACCGGGCTATCAGTATCGCTGAAATACCGCTCACCGTCAAGATTTACCGCAGTACCGGGTATGCGGCGGCGCTATAGTTTGATCACACTGCCCCTGTCGTTATAACAGACAATTTCAGAGCGTTCACCGGCATATTGGGGCGACGAATGAATAATCACCCGCTTGTTGCTGGTCTGTTCAATATGTGCAATCGCCGCTCTTTTTTCGTTCTGGAGATAATCCGCCACTTCGTTTGAGACAAACAACTCAACTTTTTTGACCGTTTCTTTTGAGGAAGCCAGGTGAAGCAGCCGGATAAGTTCAATTGCGCAGGATTCGTGGCTTTTGACATAGCCGCTGCCGGCGCAGTTCGGGCAGGCCAGATACGTGCTGGATTGCAGCGAAGGCCGCATCCTTTGCCGGGTCATTTCGATGAGGCCGAAGCTGCTTATGTGCAGAACCCGGGACCTTGCGCGGTCAGGCCTAGTTGCGATTCTGAAGACCTTTTCCACTTCCCTGCGATGCTTTGGGCTTCGCATATCGATGAAATCGCAGATAATGAGACCGCCCAGGTCTCGCAGACGCAATTGTCTTGCGATTTCCTCGGCCGCATCGATATTTGTTTTGAAAGCGGTTTCTTCAGCGTCCGTGTGCTTGCGGAATTTTCCGCTGTTTACGTCGATTGCGACTAGCGCCTCGGTCTGCTCGATGACAATCGACCCGCCTGTTTTGAGGGGCACGACCCGCGAGTGGACCTTGGCGATTTCCTGCTCAATTTTGTATTTGTGGAACAACGGCTCTTTGCCGTCATAATATACCACTCGCTGTTTGAGACGAGGCGACGCTATCGAAAGGAAGTCGCGAATCCGCTTAACCATACTTTCGGAATCGCACATTATCCTGCTGATGTCGTTATTGAAAATGTCACGCAACGTCCTGATGACCAGGTCTGATTCCTGATACAATTCGGACGGCGTCTTGCGCCTGAAATTCTTTTTTCAATCGCGGCCCAGAGTCGCCGCAGATACTTCATATCGTTTTGTATGTCCCGCTTTGAGCTTCCCTGTGCGGCTGTCCGTATAATGAAGCCAATATCTTTCGGGGGATTGCTCTGCTCGAAGAGGGTTCGCAGTCGAATCCGTTCCTGCTCGTCCTCGATTTTGTGGGAGACGCCCGATTTTTCCATCCAGGGCATCATAACTAAGTATTTACCGGGCAGCGCAAGATAGGTGCTCAGCGTCGGCCCCTTGGTATTGATTCCTTCCTTTGTAACCTGCACCACTACCTCTTCGCCCTTGTGCAGGCAGGCCTGAATCGGTTTGCGCTCGTTGAGCGACCGTCGTTTGCCGATTTCCTCGGTGTCGATGGCGGATTTGCCGGCGAAGTATCGCGGGTGCAGGTCGCTGATGTGCAGGAAACCATTTTTGCCGGTTCCGAAATCCACGAAGGCCGCCTGAATCGCCGACTCGACGTTGACGACCCTGCCTTTGTATATGTTGCCCACGTATCTTGTGGAGCTTGCCCGCTCCACGTATAGTTCTTCAAGCGAGCCGTTTTCCATAACCGCTATGCGGCATTCTTCGCTCTCGGCTACATTAATAAGCATTTCTCTTGGCATTTGTCTCTTCTCACATAGTATCAATGTTTTTCATTGTTTACGTCGGTGTTTGTCAGTGTTTAAGTCAGTGTCTGTCAGTGTATTTCACGTTTGTCCGCCTGACCGGTCCGGTTAAATCCGCGGTTTTCAATTGCAGCAAACCGAGAATTTCGTCAACGCGTATCGTGCCCGCCGGACTGATCTTGCAGTCAACTGTAAATTCTTGCGCCTGGGCTTTGATTGTTTCCAGAAAAGGCCTTACATCAACAGGTTTGGTCCATCCATCCTCGCCTGTTCGCCGGTTCACTATAACTTTTTCGCCTGCCAATATCTCTGAAATATGTTTTCTGATTCCGTCATCTATTTTCTGTCCCTGTACCTTCATTACATATCTTGCTGAAATCGGCTCAGGGATATTTTTTGCCTCGCTGGCCTCTGCTGAAATGATTTCTATGCCGGCCGGCAGCACACTTTTCAGCGCTTCGGCGTCAATCCCCGCCCCGTTAGAAATCTGCGATTTATTGGAAATTTCTGTATTACGATTCTTTCTAACGGGGTCCGTCTGGCCCTCCTTGAGCCACAGGCATAGCAGGTCATCATCTGATTCGACCCCGACGCTTCGAGGCGGAACAAGCGACATTCGCTGATGCGGATTAAACCCCTGGCTATACGCGATTTGCACCCCCGCCCGCACACAGGCCCGCTGGAAAACGCGTATCGTCTCCGCGTGCGACAAAAATCGCAAACTCCCTCCTATTCGGAATTTGACGAGCGCACACACACGTCCAGTGCTGCTATCGCCCTGCATGTTCGAGCCGGTTATGGTCTCATCTCCTTATCAACGTTGATAATACAAAACGGGTGCGACAATCCCTTCATTATCCCCCAATCGTGGTTGAAAACAAGGATTTTTCAGCCAAACCACAACGCGGATAATTGGCTTACGCTCGTCCCATTTTTGCCTTCGCAACCGGCCGCAAAGGTATCCGAACCGATTTCTGCTCTCCCGAAACGATATTTGCCCAATCCTCCCGCCGAAATGATACCAAAATCCATATAAAAGCCGCCGCCACGAAACCAAAAGTTATATCCTGCATAAGATTATAGAACACATAGAATCCTTTCTCCCAAAAAGGACTTATCGAAAACAGACAAAGCGGCTCTTTGCTGAAGCTATCGATAACCCACGCAGCCAGTTTTGCGGCTATGAAACAGTATATCAGCAGAATCCCTGACACCAAAGCCGGCAGCTTTCGCCTGACCGATATCGGCGTGGCCACAATCAATGCTATTAGAAAAACCACGTACATATAATCCGTGCGCCGGCACTTGTAACTCCAGCCCTTTTTGGCTACCCCGCTTTTGGTTGCTCGCCCGAAATTATAAAGGGTAATTTCCGTGTCAAAACCTTTGACGTTACATTCTCCGAAGCGAACCACACCGTTTGTCCCAAACGACCCGAACAAAAAAGTGGCGCCTAAACGGTGCATCCGCGAATAAACTTTTCCCACTACGGGCCAGCAGGCCAAAAGCAGGCAATATATAGCCGCGAATACGAGAAGCCCCCTTATGGCCTGTTTGGCTTTTAGAGGTTTGTCTTTATATAAACTGGATTTTGCACTATCCATACGAGCCATAACACCCACAGCATAACGGCGAAAATTATGAACAACCCCTGCCAAACCTCGATGTGCATAACGCTAAAAATACCCGGCAAATGAACCCCTATAAGAAATAAACTTGCAACTCTCACAAGATTCAGGACCGCCAGTGCAAATACCCCGCCTATAATCCCCGCTGCTTTTCGCGAAAAGCTCGCCGGAAATGCAAGAACTGCACAAACAAATAACGCCGTCGCCTCGACCGCGTCACAGCCGGGTTTTATCTGCACCGAAAATCGCGGCGAAAAGATGCGTGCTTCTGTAGCCGTCGCATTTTCTCCCAAAAAAGACAACGCCTTAGCCGATATTCCTGCAATTAAATGATGATATGCAGGCAAAGCAGTCCCGTTATAAACCGGCACAAAACACATGAAGATGTAAAACCCACCCATTAGAATTCCGAAAATCACAAAAAAAACAAATACTCCCTTCCGCTCGGCGAACCATGAACTCGTTCTGGTATCCTTCCAGTTTCTTCTCGCTCTGTTTTTCCCCTGCCGAGCATATCGTTCCATCCGCGACTGCCGCATCTTTGTTTCTCACTTACCGAATTGTTGGGTCGTTATATGTCTACTTTATTTACGCCGATACCGTCCTCTTTCGCCGCATAATCACAATAGCCCCTGCCGTCAACAGTGCTCCCGCCATTCCAACCAGACCCCATTCAGAAATGGTAGGAATGCCCCCTTCCGTATAGGCGATTGATTGGTATAAAGAATAAGTCGCCGATTCGATGGGATTGCTCACGCGCACGTAATAGGTGCCGTGGCTACCCAACACTTGGTTCAACGTCAGGCTCGTTGAACCCGTCGCTGACGTCAGAACCGTCGCCCCATCCATGTCAAGTAGTTCCAGCAAAGTATGGCTGGAACTGGTCGGGACAGTAAGCGAGACGAAACCGTTGTTGTCCTCCAAGTCGTAAAAATTGTAGTAGTGCTTGTTTAATGAATCCGACACGAGCCCGTTGGTGTAGTCGCACCCATTCAGGGACGCGGCAGTTGCGACGGAGGTATTGGTCAACGGGTCTTGCAAGCACGCTATCAGCGACGCATTTATATCCGTAAGACTCACGAAAAGTTTGTCGGTTAGTTCCGGAGCCGCATCAAATTCGATCGTTATCCGAAGCACTGGATCTTGCCCCCAACAGTGCTGATCAAACCTACGGTCACCAGGATTATGCCCCTGACCAGTGCTTTCAGTAGTTCCGACCTTGTATTTGACGGGATTGTTGGGCCCTCCATTCACAGCCGTGTCCATGCCGGCCCGTTTGGTGGCTTTTGCGTTGTCAACGTCGCCGTTGTCGCTATACGATTTCACCTTGCCAGCCTTAGTTTTTCCATCCTTGTCTTCCCACAAGACCTCAATGTCATAAGCGGGTTTACCTGTATCATTATGGATATCAAAATTCTGTTGTGTCGCCCTGGAGTTGATGGCATCGCTCTCCGTTCCCCCCTTCTTGACAGAGATGTTTAAGGGATCGGCCTTTGTGGGCGTAGCCAAGGCGCACGCCACGAGGACGGCTAAGATCCTCAAGTGACTTATGGGAGCTACATGTAATATTTTCATACAATTTCCTTTCTTAACTATGGTTTCATGTTTATTCCACTCGTGCTCTCTGATGGCGAACGCGAATGGAATGGATAAGCCCTTAGGAATAATATTTTTCATGGTGATATTTCCACTAAGAGTAAATAAATTGCTCAAATAGAGGTGGTCGGCTATTTCCCCTGCCCATTTTATCCTTTATTACACTATTTGATACTATAATCAACCCTAACCTTATTCTCGCTCGCAAAACCTTTTCTCCAATAACACCCACCGGGAAACAGCACCTGCCTAAATAAGATTTTGTGACCGACACGATACCTGCTATCTGCTCATACTCACCCTCCAAAATTAAACAGTAAATCACCGCCTAATACGGGGCGTGTAATTCAATGGCGTTACCTCCAATAGTTTCGCCCTGTTCACTGAGGCGAAACTATATCGCTATTACGGAATTGTCAAGTGTTTTTTGTCTTTAACTCGCAAATAAAATATAAGTAGGTGCGCCATAATGGCTTATAGACGCCAATTTGTTGTTTTTCGGGGGATGTTGGGGGTCGATTATAGTTGCTTCAGGCGGCAATCGTCAAAATGCTTCGGGTAATATCTTTCTGGCCGCGTCACGAAGGAAGCTGGATATTTGTCTTTCAGAATTCATCCCCAGAACCTTTCTGGCGACTTTATTGCATTCCTCTACCGTGACTGAGCGAATAATCTGTTTGATTTCAGGTATCATCGGCGCGGCGATTGACAGCTTGCGAATACCCAGGCCGAGCAGCAGCATCACGGATTCCGGTTCCGAGGCCATCTCGCCGCATACGCTTGTCTCCACACGCCCCTTGTGCGCATCCTGAATCACCGTCCTGATAAGCCGAATGACCGCGGGGTCAACCGAGGAATATAACGTTGAGACAAGCTCGTTACCCCTGTCAACCGCCAGCGTATATTGAGTGAGGTCGTTTGTGCCTATACTGAAAAATTCAACGTCTTTTGCCAGCATCGACGCTGTAAGCGCCGCCGCGGGCGTCTCAATCATAATACCGACCTTGATTTTTCTGTTATACGGGATTCCTTCGTCGTCGAGGTCCTCCATCACGTCGCCGAGGACCATTTTGGCCTGCATCAGCTCCTGCAGGTTGGTTATGAGAGGAAACATTATCCGAAGGTCGCCCAGGACCGACGCTCGCATAATGGCGTGGAGCTGGGTTTTGAACATCGTCAGGTTTTGAAGACAATATCGTATCGAACGCAGTCCAAGGAACGGGTTCGGCTCGCGGGCGTATCGTCTGCTCTGCGTGTATTTATCCGCTCCCAGGTCCACCGTTCTCAATATAACCGGCCTGGATTTGAAGACCGCAACCGTCCTGGAGTAGGCCTCGTAATGCTCCTGCTCCGTCGGTTCGGTATCGCGGTTAAGATACAAAAATTCCGTTCGATAAAGCCCGATACCTTCGCCGCCTTTTTCAAGAACGCCATGTGCCTCATCAGGGAACTCGATATTGCCAAACAGCGTCACACGCACCCCGTCTCGCGTCTCGGCGGGTTTTTCTCTTATCGCGTCAAGTCGGTGTTCCAGCTCGGTATATTCGACGGCGTATTCGAGGTATTGCTGTATCGTGTTGTCGTCGGGATTTACTATGACAATGCCGCGATTGCCGTCGATTATAACGGTGTCGCCAGCATTTACGCTTTCGGTGATGTCTTCCACCGCGACCACCGCTGGGATACCCAGCGACCTTGCGACAATCGCCGTATGACTTGTTCTGCCGCCCGCGCCGGTGGCGATGCCCTTGACGTATTCTTTATTGAAACTCGCCGTTTGCGTGGGGCTAAGCTCGCGTGCGACAACAACCGCTTCTTCTTTCAGGGCCGCGATATCCTGCCGCTTGCCTCCGACGAGTAGTCGCAGTAACCGGTGTTCGATGTCATATATGTCGGCCGCCCGCTCGCTTATGTAGGCGTCTTTTACCTTGGCAAAATGAGCGGCAATATCACGCAGCGTACTGGAAACGGCGAATTCAGCCGTAACCGATTCGGCGGTTATCATATCGGTTATTTTCTTGCGAAGAGTGCGGTCCCGAAGATAGCTGAGGTGAACCGCGAAGATGTCTTTCATCTTCTGCCCTTCGATTTCCTCCTGCTCGGCCTGAAGCTTTGTCAGCTCCTCGATGGCGTCCTTGAAAACGTTGCGCACCCTTTGCGTTTCCGTCAGTCGCTGCGACGGCTCAATAAGTCGCCTTGGAATCCGGTAATCCTCTGCGTCGATAACGAGGCACTTACCGATTGAAATTCCCGGCGAAACGGCTACGCCTTTTTTTATTTCCATTGTTGACCGGGATCAGCATGCCTGCTTACTCTTTTCCTCGGGTGTCGGCTCGCCGAATTTCTTAACCTCAACAAGCTCTCGAAGCGCCTCAACCGCCTCAGCCGCGTCCGCACCCTCGGCTTTGATTTTCAGCCGCGCTCCGCACGTTGCGGCGAGCATGCTCATTTGCATAATGCTCTTGCCGTCCACGTTTGTGTCGTCCTTGCTGACGCTTACCGACGACTGAAACCTGCTGGCCGTATCTACAAACTGCATCGCGGGCCTCATATGAAGCCCGTCCGCGTTTTTTATTTCAACTTCAATTTCGCAAACTGTATTTTGCACTATTGAGCATCCGTTCAGATATCACCGGCCTGGTTGCATCACAAAATTCACAGGGACGGATTAACGTCCGCCTCCTTCAACAGGTCCTCAATCTGGGCGGTCGTCTGTGACTGCCTCAGGAACTTGCGGAATTTTTCCTGCTGAAGGTGTTTGAAAATCTGTTCCATTGCCTGCAGGTGTTTGTCGGGGTCTTCGGCGGGACTTAACAGCAGAAGGACCGAATACACCGGCTGCTTGTCCAGCGCGGCGAAATCAATGCCTTTGCTGCTCTGGCCCACCGCGGCGACGACGTCCTTGACCGCCTTGTGCTTGACGTGAGGAACGGCTATTCCCTTGCCCATTCCCGTGCTTGCCTCGTTTTCCCTTTTGATTACGGCGCGCGTTATTTTGTCGCAGTTGCCTTTCCCGAGCCGGCCCGCCTTGTCAAGCGCAGCCACAAGCTCCGTTATGGCTCCATCCCTGTCCTTTGACTCAAGCTCCGGGATGACCGCCTCAAAACAAACGAAATCCGCAAACTTCATACCATATTTCCTAAAACGTACCCATAAGGTTTTATTGTCTGCATCATATCGGCTGAAAAACTCAGAATTTTAGCGGGCCCTGTGCTTTTTTTCGTCCCGCTCTTTGGTCTTGGTCTTCTTGAGCTGCTGCTCCAGCTTGTGCGCCGCCAGGTCGATGCAGGCGTAAACGTCGTTGCCTTTCTCCTTTACCACGAAGATTTTCCTGCGTTCTCCCCTGGCGATAATTTCCACCGCGATATTGCCCGCTTCCTTGCTTCCCTCTTTGCCGTCAACAATGACCTCGATTTGGTTGATGACGTCGTAAAATTTGGGCAACTTGTCGGTTTTTTCCTCGGCATAGCTTTTTACGCTTTCCGGAACCTCAGTGTGTTTGCCGCTAATCCTGAATAACAAGGCGGTTCTCCTTTTCACTTACAATTAAATAGCTTATAACCCGGCCCCTGCCGGCCAGCTTATTATACACAAGCCCTTCCCGATTTCACGCATAATCTACTCACTTCCGGCGGGCGATTGGGCAGCGTTTTGTTCGCCGGGAACTATCACCCCGGCGCTGAGTATAAACCTCAACGCCTCTTCGATTGACATATCCAAATCCACGACTTCTTCTTTCGGAACAATTATTAGAAAACCGCCAAAGGGCGTCGGTGCAGTGGGTATCAGGACCGTAACAAACTCCTTGTTCTGCCCCTCAACAATTTTTTTTATGCCGCTGCCCGTAACATACCCTACCGACCAGATTCCTTTGCGTGGATACTCGACGGCAACCACCCTTGAAAATATTTTTTTGGTTTCTTCCTGCTTGAAGAAGAAATCCGTCATTTGCTTGATATAGGGATATATCTGTTTTAACAGGGGAATGTTCGCCATCAGTCGTTCTATATATTGCCAAATACCCCTGCCCAGCACACTGGCAAACATGATTCCCACTATGTACACGATTCCCAGTGCAATCAAAAACCCGGCTATCGACAGAAACCAGCTAATCCAGAAATTCGCCAGCGTTGCCTCCGACCCCCCGGCCAGCTTTATCCCAAAAATTATGAGATGTTTTATATGAACGCTGATTTTATCATTGATAAAGTTAAACCCCCACAAAATCAGCCATATCGTCAGAACCGTCGGCAGCAATACCCCAAGCCCGCGTAAAAAATATCCCCTGAATCGCCCCTTTGCCATACTTGCTCGCTTCCCTTTTGTTAATTATCAAATATCAATTCTCGCCTGTATTAAACATCAATTCTCGCCTGGCTCAATTTGCATCTCTTTCGGCAAATGCCTGCCCGTCCAGTGTATCCAGGCGCAGGAAGAGCCGCGACTATCCACACCGCCCGCTGACAAAGCGCAATCGCCAGCGCCTGCTCTGCTCCCACCCCAGCCAGCACAAACAGCCCCGCAAGCCCTCCTTCAACAACCCCCGCTCCGCCGACGCTCACGGGTATCGCGCCGAGACCCCAGGTCAGCGGGAAAAATACGAAATAGTATTTCAACCCCGCTTCTATACCTATCTGTCGGCCAATCAACCAGAAACCCGTTATGACTATTCCCTGAAGTAAAAATGTAAGCCCGAAGGTCGCAAGTATGGTCAACGGGTTGCTGCCATACAGGACCGCTGCCGTCCAGAGCTTTTTGGCAAACGTTACGAAGTGCTGAAACACTTTTGCCGCCAGTTTTCTTCCCGCCGGTATCGCTGCGACTAAAATTGCCAGCGCCGCGACAGCAATCACTGCCCACTTCAAAATGCCTGATGCCGCCTTTTGGCTTATCCCAAGGTTTACGCCCCGCAGCAAAACGAAATAGCAAAAACCCGCCATTATCAAAGAGCTTAACAGTCCGACGAACCTATCAACAAATATGCTCAGCACGGCTTCGAATTTCTTCTCTGTGTGCTTGGTAACATACCACGCCCGAATCAAATCGCCGCCGACCGAGCCAGGCATCGCGTTATTATAAAAAAGCCCCAGAAAATGCAGCCGAATTGCCGCCCAGATACTAATGCGAATCCCCTGTGTTCGCAGCAGCAGCCACCACCGCGACGCTAAAATTGCCTGGCTTACGACAAACGCCACAACTATCCCGGCGAAAAACCACGGCCCCATCTTCGCGAAACTGCTGCCTAAAATCACGTATCGGCTGTTCTGCGATACCCAGATGGTTACCGCAACTATCGCGGCTATTACAAACCCGATTCGCAGAAAAAAGAACAGTTTTTGTGTTGCGGTCTTTTTTTGCTCGCCCATTTATCTGCTTTCAGCGTAAAACACTTGTTTTAGAAGATGATAACGGTTAAAACCCTTTCCGGCAAGATTTACATATTGAGCAAATTGAAGGAGAAATAAACGTGGCTGCCGACAAAACAATAGAACTGGGCACACAACTGACGCCGAAATTCGACGCGAATGGCCTTATTCCCGCCATCGCACAGGACGCCAAAACGGGCGAAATCCTGATGGTCGCCTATATGAACCGAGAGGCCCTCGACTACACCATCAAAACCGGCTGTGGAACTTATTACAGCAGGTCTCGAAAAAAGCTCTGGAAAAAAGGCGAACAATCGGGCCACGTCCAGAAGGTCAGCCAAATCCTCATCGATTGCGACCAGGATTGCATCGTTCTTAAAGTTACCGTCGATTCAGGCCAGTGTCACAATGGCTACCAATCCTGCTTCTACCGCGCAGTGAAAAAAGGAACAGCCGAACAGCTCGAATTCGTCGCCGAAAAGGTCTTCGACCCCGACAAGGTTTACCCATAGTAGCGGACAGCGTTCAGCGGGTAGCGGATAGTGAATTTTCCTCCGGAAAATTAAGACGTGCAAATTCCTTATGATACATTCTTGCTGCTTGGTCGTAAGCACGGGCGGCTTCGATTTCAGAATCGAAAATTCCAAGCCAAATTCTTTGGCCCTGAAAATAAATTCTTGCTATCCATCGGCCGGAGCGTTTCTGCAAATAAACTCCTCTGAACCGCGAGGTCGTTTTGGTTTTATCTATTCGGGTGTTGCAGGAGTTCTGAACGTGTGTTGCAATACGAAGATTTTCTCTGCGATTATCCAATGACAGGCCGTTTCTATGGTCAACTAATAAACCCGGCGGGGGATTCATTATTTCCTTGTGCATTGAAACCATTTTTGTCCTGACAGAATCATTTTTGAAGCTCCTGAGGGCATAGAATTTTTTTCCATTTCCTTTGAGAAACCATCTGAAATTATTCAGACGGTAGTAATCCTGCTGGTCAAGGATTGTCCATTGGCCTTCGCCGAGATAAATCCTGCGAAATGGATAACCGTATTTGAATCGCCGATAGGCCGTTACCGGCCAGGCACAAATGCGGTCGAGCCAATTGGGTATCGTTATGTTAATCGTTGCCATACTCTCCTCCTCTTCTACCACTAAGACACAAAGACACTAAGTTTTTAATTTTGGTTTTCATGACCCGCAGGCGGGCCTGCGGGCTAATCACCTCATGAAGAACCACTAAGGTCCCTCTACCCTATGGCGCAACTTCGCGCTTTTGACGAAAAATCCGAAAAAGAGCACAGGCGCAAAAGTGCATAAGTGCTTATGTAATAAGGAATAGAAAATTTTTTCAGAATTCTGGGAAATGGTCAAAAACACCTGCGCAAAATGGATAACAGTTGTATCATACAACTGTTTGATACATTTGTTTTATACGACCGTTCATATCCAGAATTTAAGCCGATATAAGGAAAGAGGTTACGGCAAAAATGACCACAAAAAAACACGTCAAAAATGGCCACAAAAAGGCACAAAAAACACACAAAAAAGGACTTGGTAAATGAGGGGCATTTATTGATAACTGCTTACTAATAATGGATTTACGTCAGTTTTCAATGTACCCATCACCGCTGTTTTTTATGTCGAAAATTTGGTTTCCAGTAAACAATTTTCCGCTAACCTTCCTTATCCACCCGCTTGCCCTCGAATGCTTTTGTTGTTCCCGCAGCCGGGTAATAAAACTTGTCGGTCTTCCTTTTCTATTTTACATACGCTATTGGTTTTTTAAAAAACTTATATCTTGCCGGGATTAGTATTGACAATGAAAGCTCGGATTTCTATTTTAAGCTATGTTTACATGGTTTCGTGACGTTAAACGTTATCGCCAAGGAGAAAAGTGTGGAAAAACGTCCGTACAAGATATATTGTGCCGGTCCGTTGTTCAATCCCATAGAAAAAGAAGAGATGGCACAAATCGCTTTGGTTCTTGAGAATGCGGGATATCCAGTTTTTCTACCACAGCGCAATGGTCTAGAGTTCGCAGAGTTATTCCCATTTTTCATAGAGAAGGGGTTCCCGGCACAAAGTGCTCAGAAGATTCTCAATATGGCAATCTTCTCGTTAGACGTTTTCCAGATAATGAATAGTTCGGGATTATTGCTCAACATGAATGGGCGCGTTCCAGATGAAGGAGCAATGGTCGAAGCGGGCATAGCTTGGGCCCATAATAAAGTCGTTGTGATATTTAAGAATGATTCTCGGTCGCTAATTGAGGGCAACTGCAACCCGTTGGTTCTTGGTCTGGCCGACTTTTCTTTCGTCGATAGCTATGATAAAATTGCCGGATCTTTTGAGGTCAAGTTCTCTGCGGCCGTAAGCAATTTCTTGCAAGCAAAAGAACCCATTTTTGAGGATGCTACGAGGAGAGGAAAAGAGATTAGTGATTACTTGTCTGCGCAAAAACCTTCCAGCGATATCGCTGATTTACTCATTAATCTCTTTAGGGACAAGGCATGGAACATTTCAGAAGACTCGAAAAAGAATTATTCCCAAGTAAATACGCAACCATAACAAGTCGCGGTAGACAAACACCTCAGGGCCCTGACAAATTCCGGACTGATTTCCAAAGAGATGTTCACAGAATTATCTATTCTCAATCGTTTCGTCGCTTAAGACATAAAACACAAGTTTTTTACTTCCCCCAAAATGACCATATCAGCACAAGAATGGACCATGTAAGATTCGTTGCGTCCGCAGCCAGAACTGTCGCTCGCTGTCTTGGCTTAAATGAAGATTTGGCTGAAGCAATAGGATTGGCTCACGATATAGGACATGCACCGTTTGGCCATCAAGGTGAGGAGTTTCTCACAGATATTTTTAACAAGCATCCTGTTCTTAAGGAATTGATGCCAAAGTTTTCTCATGAAATATATGGTCTGAGAGTAGTTGATCGTATCGCCAAGCGAGACAGGGAGAGACCGGGCCTTAACCTAATGTGGGAAGTAAGAGATGGTATCATCTCGCACTGCGGAGAGGATTTTACCACTTGTAAGCTTGAACCAGCTAACAAGGAGAAAAACCTAGATATAATCAAGACGTGCGAAGATGCGGGTAATCCAGCAACTCCAGAAGGATGTATCGTTCGTTTGATTGATAAGATTGCATATGTTGGTAAAGATATAGAAGATGCCATTGAGGTTGGAGTTATCAAGGAACCAGATATTCCCGAAAAGTTTAGAATAGTATTGGGTACTACTAATGGGCAAATCATCGGCAGGTTCATTGAAGACATGGTCAAGGAAAGCTATGATAAAGATTACATAGCAATATCCCACGGATTAGGTGATCTCCTGCACGAATTGATTAATTTTAATGATGAACGCATTTATCACAGCGACCAAGCAGAAATGTACAAAACCCAAGCCAAGAAAACCATCGAATATCTTTTTTACGATTTGCTATCTGAACTCAAGCAGAGAAACGGATTTCAGAATTATGATTATCCTCCAGCTGACGACACCTCGATTCCTCAGGTTTATAGGACTTTCCGGGATTTCGTTGCTAGGGACATGAAGGGTGTTTATAAGCCTGATGACCCAAATGAACTGATCGTTTTGGACTTCATTGCTGGTATGACTGACAGTTTCGCAATACGTTCTGTATCCGACGTTTTTATCCCAAAGATGACAGTTTGAGTTAGGCCGACTTGCCTTTTTCGCTTAAAAACCGAGTTTGACACGGTTTCGCCGCAGGCGGGTTTACCCGCCATAACAGCGTGGCGCAATCGGCAATTATTTTAGCAGCCCGTATTCCTGCAATGTTTTTCGCAGAAGCGCTTTTTTGCTTTCTTCCATCGGCACCAAAGGCAGTCGCATCTCTTCATCCGACAGGTTCAGCATCGCCATCGCCGCTTTGACCGGTATCGGATTGGTCGCCAGCGAAAGCATTCCCCTGCTCAGCGCAAATAGTTTTTTGTGCCATTTCAGGGCGCTCGTAAAATCGCTTTCTAATATCGCGTCCGTCAATGCTTTTACATCGGCAGGCGCTATATTTGATACGACGCTGATTACGCCTTTGCCTCCAACCGCGGCTATTGGCAGCGTCATCGAGTCATCGCCCGACAAAATCGTCATATTACATCGCGTCGCGATTTCGCTGACGTGGTCCATCTGGCCCGTCGCGTCTTTTATCCCGACGATATTCTCAATCTCGGAAAGACGCACAATCGTATCGACGGTTATCCCCGCGCCGCATCTGCCGGGAACATCATACAGCACAATCGGCAAATCCACTTCTTCGGCGATGGCTTTGAAGTGCTGGTAAAAACCTTCCTGTGTCGGCTTATTGTAATACGGGGCAACCTGCAAAGTTGCGTCCGCGCCGATTTTTTTCGCAAATGCCGTCAATTCGATTGCCTCAGCCGTCGAATTTGAGCCGGCCCCCGCGATTACAGGAACCTGCCCCGCCACGGTTTTGACCACGCGTTCGATGACTTTTTTGTGCTCATCGTGGCTCAGCGTCGGGCATTCGCCCGTTGTTGCAACCGGCACTATACCGTCTATTCCGCCTTCGATTTGAAACTCAATCAGCTCATCGAGCGTATCAAAATCGACCTGCCCGTCCCTGAAAGGCGTTATCAGCGCTGTCATTGCACCTGCGAACATTTATCATTCTCCTAAACTAAATCTGAAATCCGAAATCAAAAATCAGCCATACCTTTTACCCTTTTCTTCCGCTTTAATCAAGCGTATTTCAATTCCCCGCCACAAAAGACCCAACCAAAAGGTTCGCTCCGCCTTATGCAATAGCATTTCCCCAAAAACCGCCTCTCCATATAGCGGCCCCTTTTAAGGAAAATCGAAGCTATCTATTAACAATCCGGCTATGTGGATAACTTGTTGATAGTTTTCACCCTATATTCGAGTAGGAAAAACAGTCCTATCGTTATTTGTTACCAAAATAACAAAATATCGAGGTAAGCGGTTATGGGGCAAATGCTAACTATAGCGTAAATAAGGAGTTACGATTCAACAGCGGGGGGTCATAATGGGCAAGCTGAGTCCAGATATTTAATCTGGGTAAGATATTGATTGTTAGAAAGTTCAAACTGTTTTAACAAATCGCTAAAACTAAAGTGGATAACTCCCCGTTTCACAATTACTGCTACTTGCGGCACTTCCGTTTATCAAGTCGGCAAATCGTGGGTACACCGGCAGTTACGAAATTACTACTTATCAAGAAATGCCGCGATTTTTTGTTTAAGCTTTTTACAAACCGCTTTCGGGTCCGGTGAAGCGGTAACCGCCGAACTGACCGCGATAATCCGAGCACCCGTTGCCAATACGGCATCGATATTGCTTTCGGTTATGCCGCCAATAGCAACGTGGCCAACACCCGTATCTGTTAAAATAGGTAACGCCCGCTTAACATAATCGAGGCCTACCGGTTTCGCCTCCGGTTTGGTCGGCGTCGCGAACACAGGCCCAAGCGAAACATACGTCGGCAACTCCACAACTGCCGCGTTAAGCTGGGTAAGTGAATGCGTGCTCTTGCCAAAAATCATAGGCGTCATCTGAAGTTTGCGTGCCTGCTCGACCGGCAAATCATTTTGTCCCAAATGAACCCCATCCGCGCCGCTCGCGATGGCAATATCAGCTCGGTCATTAATAATGCTTATAACCCCCGCGTCTTTGCACATCTTCACAAATTCACAGGCGATAGCGAAATACTTGTCCGCGTCAATATCTTTTGCCCGCAACTGAAGGCAGTCAACCCCGCCCGCGATACATTGACCCGCCAAAGTAAAAACATTGGTGGGTAAATTTGAACTTATTAAGACATACAGCCGAACCTTGCTGAACCTGCCCCGGGCATCCGCAAACAGGGCAATATCCTTTTCAAGTGTGTAGGCGGCATATCGCAGGCGTTCTATCTGGTCGGCTATCCCTGGCTCAACGCTTCGTAATGCTTCCGCAATGACCCGAAGCGCCTCAGGTAGCCGTTTGCATGCCGCGGTGAGCGAATCCTTCAAATCCGCCCTGCCAATAGCGTTTTCGATTGTTTGCCCGACGCCGACGTCGCCCGGCGTATCTCTGCTTGCGAGCAACTGCCCGGCGTTAAGACAGGCAATTGCTGATGATAGCTGATGACGCATCTCCTTTGCCCGGCCGCTAAGCAGGGCGCAATTGAGATTGAATCGGCAATAATCCTCAATTACGCGCAGCGCCTCACGTGCCCGGTTAAAATTCGCGTCGACTATCCTGTAGCCAGCCCGTTCCATACCCGCCCGATTATAATTTCACAACTTGCCCATAGCTTACCCGACTATGGTTCCATAGCTTGCCTGATTATAAGAGATTCCGGCGGACAGGTGTAAAAAAAAGCAGGGTCGCCTCCTCCGGCGACCCCTATCTATAGGATAACAAAATCGGCCGAGCCGATTTTGGCTATCTTTAAATCGGGCGGACACCACTCCTCCTATCAATGGGTTTTTGAGCGTCCCGCCCAATCATTTAACAATCAAAAGTAAAATGAAGAGGAGAGCAAATGTTATGCCAATGAGCATAAGGATGATAGTTGAGAAAACAGGAAGGACATAACGATTTGGCATAGATAAGGTTACATATCTTTTGTGATTGAGTGTATAACACAGCTCACTGACACTCTTTAGCACTGTGTTGTTTTTTTGCAACGCATACTCTGTGACTAAATTGCCCTATTATGCATTAAGGCCTATAACATGCCAATTTGGGATAGATTCTGTATTTATGTTTACAAAAAACAACGGCGGTATTCCAAAAAGAAACATGAATGGCCATCAGGCCTGAGAAAGATTTTGAGGGGGGAGTAAAAAATATTTTTGAAAAATCTCAAAAATTATCTTGACTTATTCTACACGTGTCGAATATATTCTATCGCAGTAGAATATATGGAGGTTGCTCTATGGTTGGCGGAAAAGAGAATTCGAAAGGGAAGAGCAAGGCGACTTTTGGCGAGCTGACGGAGGCGGAATGGGCAATAATGAAAGCGGTATGGGAACACCAACCCTGTGCGGCGGGGACGGTACAGGAGGCGCTGACCACCGAAAAGGGATGGGCTTACAGCACAGTCAAGACCACGATGGACCGGATGGTCGATAAGGGTTTGCTTAAAATAAACAAGGTCCGCAACCTTCAGCTTTTCAGCTCGCAGATAAACAGGACCCAGGCGGCGAAAGGAGAATTTCGCAAGATGCTGGGCCGGGCATTCGACGGAGCTCTTGCGCCGATGGTTCAATTTTTAGTCGAAAACGAGAATCTGTCTGAAAATCAGATAAAAGAACTAAGGGATATTGTTGGCAAAACAGGAAGGAACAAGCAGGGCCTTACGTCAATTTAATTCGGAAAGGGCAAAACTATGGGAACTATTATCAGCGTTCTCAATAAAAGCGGGGCAATCTTCTGCCAGCACGGTCTGACGATGCTGGTGCAATTCGGGTTATTGGCCTCTCTGCTTTTTTTAGCGGATATCGCTATTCGCAGGCGAGTGAAGGCATCGCTGCGATATTGCCTGTGGTGTCTGCTGTTAGTTAAACTTGTTTTGCCGACGACGCTATCGCTGCCGACCGGTATTGGGTATTTGACCGGCGTAAACTTTTCGGTCCAACTAACGCAAGTCAAGCCGCCGGAACCACAGATACAAACTGCTTATACCCCAGCCACAGCAACGCCCGTTCAAACGAGCAGCGAATTTGCCCGGCCTATAAACTCGCCGCAAGATATTGTTGAAAACCGCGTCGTCAAGGCAGCAGAATCACCGGCATCGGTTGAAACTGCCCCACTGAACTGGCGAGGGGGAATATTTATTGTCTGGCTCTTTGGCGTCCTTGCACTTTTGGCAGGATTCATCCGGCGGATTGCATCCATAAAAAAGCTGATTACTCAAAGCAAGCCGGCATCAGAGCGATTAGTCGATATGGTTCGTAACTGCCAGGAAAGAATCGGCGTCAATGGTATCGTGGAGTTACGACTGTCGAACAATATGGTCAGTCCTGCCGTGTGCGGGCTGTTTCGGCACGTGATTATAGTACCCACCGGCCTTCTCGAAAAGATGAACCACTCGAAACTGGCTATGGTGCTGATGCACGAGCTTAGCCACGTGAAACGCGCCGACTTGTGGGTCAATCTGTTTCAGACAATCCTCCAGATATTCTATTTTTATAATCCTTTTGTGTGGGCGGCGAATGCTTACGCTCGCCGGGTTCGTGAGCAGGCCGTCGATGAAATGGTCCTGACTCGCCTCAACGGCGCGGTGGCAAGCTACAGCAATACTCTCATAGACGTTGCGGAGAAGGCATTTTTGCAGCCGCAGTTCAGATTGGCGACGGTAAGTATTATCGAGTCCAAGAGCAAATTGAAAGAAAGGATTAAAATTATGCTAAGCAAACCCATACCCAAAGACACGAAAATAGGTTTTGTCGGACTTGCGCTGATAATTGCTTTTGCGGCGGTACTATTGCCGATGGCGAAGGGGGTAAAAGCCGGAGGACAAACGATGGACGTGCAAAGCAGGGGCGAAGAAATCATCAAACGGATGGCTGAGGTGAATCGCTATTGGTTAATAGGGCCGCCGGCGGAGGTTAAAAAATATTCATACGAGTTTTCCCTTTATCATGGAGAGACCAAAACGTTCAAGGCATCAGAACCATCATCGGCTGACAGGGCCATACGGCAGGGCATTACATACGATTCGCTCCTTCACAAATTGGCAAAGGAGCCATTTGCTGCGACCTACACCTCAATCGAAGAAGTCAACGGGATTATTAGGACTGATTTTAAGCTGAAGGAGTCGATACAAATTCGCATGGGCAATGGACTAAGAGGAAGCTGGTATGGCTCTTTTAATCAGCCGGTGGAAGGGGGAACGTTTTGGATTGATGCGAAGAAGATGCTCCCTGTCAGGGCAAAGTGCAACGAGGTATATGAGTATTTCTCGGATTACGCGGCGGTTGATGAGACGCACTATGTGCCGTTAAGAGTCAAGATTGACAAAAATGATATGCCTAATATGCATATGCATTTTAACTGGACGTTCAAGCTGCACAAGCCGGGACTTTGGCTGTTCGATGAAAGCCATTATTCCATTGACGAAAACAAGTCGGTGGTGGCTGCCTCGATAGACAATGTGCGGGTTAACGAAGATTCATCCGCAGGGTCAGATTCAGTGCAAGGAGAGGCGGCGGCTCATGCAGATAGCAGCCCGCCGGTTGTTATAAGAACAACTCCGGCAACGTTCGCGAATGACGTGTCGGCGGATTTGAACAACCTCACGGTTACGTTTAACCAGCAGATGAAGGATAAATCGTGGTCGTGGGTTCAATGGGACGCTCCTTATCCTGAAACGACGGGCAAACCTTACTATGACGAGGAAAAGAAGACCTGCACACTGCCGGTGAAACTTGAACCGGGCAAGGCATATTTAGTGGCATTTAATGTTGAACCGTATATTGGTTTCGTGAATCTCTCGGGCAGCCCGGCTAAGCCATACGTTCTTGTGTTCGCGACGAAGGATAAAGACGGCAAGCCGACAGTTATCCCTGAAGAGTTAATCGCAAAGGCAAGAAGCGTAAATGAGCGCACACAGAAAACATCATCTGCGCCTGCGCCGGAAGGGAAAGAAAGCAGGACTGAGTCGGCGCCTTATACGCAAATAATATACGATGACATACGGCCCGATGGGACAATTTTCTTCAAAAATCCCACTCGTGAGACAAACAAAAGCGGAAGAGAAATAACCACCCAAAATTTTATTAATTCGGATTTTGTGCAGGTTACAGCAATGAGAGACGCCAACGGCAGGGATATGAAATTCACGAGCGTACACGACGGGGATATCTATCGGTATGAAGTTACTTTTAACGAGCCGATACCACCAAACGGATTAATTGAATACACCTGTGACGGGACGATGAAGGGATTAATAAAGCCGGTAGCCGGCAGCGAAAAAACATTTCAGTATTATATGAGGCACAGTCCGGCAGTAGATGAGCCGACTCAACGGATAGAAACGTATCTGCTGCCCGCCGGAGCGGAACTGATTAGCACGACGCCGAAAGATATGGAGAGACGGACAAAGGATGGGCGGATTGAACTTCACGTCGAGAAAATAATCCCCCCCGGCGGCAGTATCACAACATCATTTCAGTACCGTGTGCCATAAGGGCGAGTTTTTGGTGGCGGGGTAATCCCCGACCTACAATGCGCGTTGCCGTTCTCCTTCGCTGAAGCTACGGAGGGCAGGCAGAGAATTTTTTTAGACGCTGATTAACGCAGATTTACGCTGTTCTCTTGCCACAGATTGCACTGATAGACACTGTTCTTAGCCACTGATTCCACAGATTACACAGAGAACAGTCAGCTTTGCGTTCTTGGTGAACATTCTTCTCAAAGCCAGCTTTTACAGAATGCCTCACCTGCGCCCGCAAGAGCTAATCGCTCTTTTATAAAGCTGACTGTTTTTCCTTCGGCTATTTAGCCGAGGTTGGCCGAAATAAATTAAGCCGGGCAAAATACGCGGACAAGCAGGCGATTAATTCGTCGGAGGAATCAATGCCGGGGAATACGGTTAGTGTTGTATTGTAAGTTATCTACCATTAGTGTAAATTGTCGTTATTAGGCAATTTAATAAAGGCGAGCGGTTATGAAACCTAGAGACGCGATAAAAGATATAATTAGAGTAAATGAGCATATCCGTGATTTCTGGGGAAATGGCGGATGGGCCCCCAGCAGCGCAGCAGAGATGCTCTCCAAATCAAGATTGGATTGGCAAGTATCTTTATCTAAGAACCTTTTACGCTGGTTACCTGTGCCAGATGAAGATGAACACGATGGCAGCCTTATACTTGCATGGGTAAATCTTGGTGCTCTTGTCGAAGGAACAATGATGTGGTTTCTTTGCGTCTTTCATGAAAATTATTCTTCAAATCCAATAAAGAAAAAAGGAAAAGCAGTTGATCCGGATGAGTTGCGGTTTATTGCGTTATGCCGGTTCTTTCAGGATACCGTATGGATAAAAAGAGAAAAAAGGCAGTGGGGGATCTTTGTTGACTTGGTGAGAGAAAGAAGAAATGCAATCCACGCTTATAAAAACCGTTCAATCGGATCGTTCAAGGAATTCGCAAAAGCGGTAATTAAATATCGCAGTTTTTTGCTCGCTCATGAGGGAAACGTTCCATATCCTGACGAGTATGCTTATCCTCATGACATCTACGAAATGCATTAGAAGAAAAAGGGGGCAGGGGAAAATAGGTAATCGAGCCGTTTTCCCGATAAACCATCCCTTCTTTTCAGCCGATATAATCTCATAGCGAGATATGGATTTCAAAAGGAGAACTGCCATGCGTTTCAGATTAGCAACAACGGAGGACCTGAAAATAATTAAATCGTGGTTGAAAGAGGAATTTGACCGTTCTGGGACAGGAAATGGCTTTTACAACAATACAAACCTGATAGAGGAGGGGCAGAAAAGAGGCGAACTTACTGTAGCAATAGACAACAAGGATAATTTACCTGTGGCCTTTTATCTCGGAAACGGATGCTCTGCTGAAATTCTTGAAGTTAGACCAGATTATCGCGGAAAAGGTATAGGGCGTTTATTCGTGGAACACATTATTAAATGTGCGAAAAACAAGGGCTATCCTGCTATATCTGGTTTTTGTTGTCCCGAAGAATCGCTTCCTTTTTGGTTAAAGATGGGCTTTAAACGAACGGGCAATTGGGTGAAATTCAATGTATCGACGAAATCGGACGAGAATACGACATGCTGTGGTTACGGGTGAATAAAATTATTAGATGACATTTCTGTTACACCCCCACCTCTAACAGAGAAGCATGTTGGTAAACCGGCCTTAAAGGAGTGAGCAATGAAAACTATCTTACACAAGTCCAAATCCTATGCCGTAGAGGCATTGCGTTTAGCCGGTCGAGCAACTATAAGGTGCATAACATTTATAAGGTGCGAAAATGACTGATAGAAAATATATAGAAGGGTGGATTGCAACAATTGGAATAAGTCTGTTTTTCGGGCTGATATTCTGGATATTTTTAATGATAGCAACGTCATAAAAAACCTCCTTATGGTCATGGATGACCGGGTATTATGTTTACGTAGTTGTGAAAAACAGTGAAGGTCGAGATTATGAAGATTAACTCAACAACGGTTAAAGAAGAAGCAAGTGTTTCAATAAAGAAAAATAGCGATAGTACATTTTCTGTTAATATGTTTGGCAAAGTTTTTTGTGTCGATACGAAAAAAGAAGCAAAATGGCTGTTGATGTTGCCAGAGGAATATAACAACATCTTTTCACCGAAAAGTCCAAACATTGAAAATACAAAGAAAGTTATATCTATATGTGACGAATATAGAATAAATTGCTTTGCCGTCAGAAAATTAAAAAGTTGGCTTAAAAAACATAACCAATAAATAGGTAAATAGCTGAGGATAGCCACCTATACTTTATTTTTAATATTAGCTCCTACCTCCAATTCTACCCAAACCGCGGGGAACCCTGCCGTTTTAATGACCCGGCAAAAATCCGCCAGAGGAGGATAAAGTTCGCGGGGAACCCCGTCACACGCCTCCGGCGATGATGACGGGGCTAATTATTTCAAGGAAGAAAAAATCTATTTCTTACAGGCAAGCAAGGTCGAGGTTTTTGGCGGCGGCGGTGTCGTCTGGTCTGCAAATGGGAGTAGTCGAAGGCGAGGCCTTGATTTTTTCGGGGTCGGTTTTGGCGACTTCGGCGATATCGAGCATCGCATCGATAAATGAGTCGAGCGTTTCTTTGCTCTCGGTTTCCGTCGGCTCAATCATAATCGCATCGTGGACGGTCGTGGGGAAATAGACGGTGGGCGGATGAAAGCCGCGGTCAATGATCGCTTTTGCGACATCGAGGGCGTGGACGCCTGAATCGAGCATACTCTTTGATGGCGTCAGGACACATTCGTGCTTGCACACAGCATCGACTGCCTGTGCAAAGTGTTTTTTCAATTTTACGCGGACGTAATTAGCGTTGAGGACGGCGTTTTCGGCAACGCGGACGAGGCCGGCTTTGCCAAGCATAAGGATATAAACATACGCCTTGAGAATTACGGCGAAGTTGCCATAGAAGGGGGCGATGTAGCCAATGGATTTGGGGCGGTCGTATTCAAGGGCGTAAGTGCCGTCGTCGCGTTTGGTAACAATTGAGACGGGAAGGTAATCGACGAGTTTCTTTGTAACACCGACGGGGCCTGCGCCGGGGCCGCCTCCGCCGTGAGGGGTGGCGAAGGTTTTGTGGAGATTGATGTGGACAATATCGAAGCCGAAGTCGCCGGGGCGGGCTTTGCCGACGATGGCGTTGAGGTTTGCGCCGTCGTAATAGGCGAGACCATCGACGCTGTGAATCAAATCGCAAATCTGTTTGATATTGGGGTCGAATAGGCCAAGCGTATTTGGGCAAGTGAGCATAAGGCCCGCGACTTCATCATTGATGAGTTTTTTAAGGGCGTTGACATCCATCACGCCTTTGTCGGTGCTGGGGACAGAGACGACCTTGTAGCCGGCGATTGCTGCGCTTGCGGGGTTAGTGCCGTGTGCGCTGTCGGGGATGAGGACTGTGGTTTTCTTATTGCCTTTGTCGCGATGATAAGCAGCCATAATCATCATGCCGGTGAGTTCGCCGTGTGCGCCTGCCATCGGCTGCATGGTGAAACCAGCCATACCGGTTATTTCACGCAAGAGCATATCCATTTCGTAAAGGACGGCGAGCGCACCCTGAGTAAGCATACCACCTCCGCGTAACTGGGGAAGGAGCGGGTGGAGATGCGCGAAGCCGGGATACGCGGCGATACGTTCGGCGACTTTGGGGTTGTATTTCATCGTGCAGGAGCCGAGCGGATAAAAATTGGTATCGACGCCGAAATTGCGACGAGATAATTCCGTGAAGTGTCTTACCACGTCAAGCTCAGTAAGCTCGGGGAGCTGGGCGGGTTTATTACGGAGAAATTCCTTTTTTATATTTACGGTAGTGGCCACGTCGCTTCGCGTTGTTGTAACGCCGCGCCTGTCGGGCACGCTTTTATCGAATATCAGTTTCATAGAACACTCTCCAGGGCTTCTGCGAACATACCTATCTGCTGTTTGGTTCGCTTTTCGGTTACGCAAACAAGAATGCAATTTTTCATATCGGGATAATACCTGCTCAGCGGGAAGCCAGCGGCGAAACCTTTTTCGATAAGTTTACCTATCACATCCGCGGCGTCTTTGGGCAGGTCGAGCACAAATTCGTTGAAGAACCACCTGGCCTTGAAATGGGATTTTACGCCCGGTATGGCGGTGAGGCGATTGTAAGCGTAACTGGCCTTGTCGGCGCAAAGCTGCGCCGTCTCTCGCAAACCCTCTTTACCTAATAATGACAGATACACCAGTGCGGTCATTGCGCAAAGGGCCTCGTTGGAGCAGATATTGGAAGTAGCTTTTTCCCGGCGTATGTGCTGTTCTCTTGCCTGAAGGGTCATAACGAAGCAGTCGTTACCATTGCGGTCTTTGGTCCGGCCTATGATGCGGCCGGGCATTTTGCGGACGTGCTGCATCCGGGTCGCCATAAAGCCGAGGTATGGCCCGCCAAAAGACATCGGCATACCCAAGCTTTGGCCTTCGCCTGTTACGATATCAGCGCCCATTGAGCCGGGTGTTTTCAGGATTCCGAGCGATATGGGATAGCTGGACACGACCAGAAGAGCGCCTTTTTTGTGTGCGGCTTCGGCTATGTCACTGAAGTCATCGATGCAGCCGAAGAAATTGGGGTTCTGCAAAATCACGGCGGCGGTGTCATTATTGAGTTTGGCCAATATCTGGTCACGGTCAACAAGGCCGGTTTCGCAGTGGGTCGTGACGTGCTCGATTTTGAGGTTGCGCGTATAGGATTCAATCATAACGCGGTAAATAGGATTGACACTGTCATCTATGATTACTTTGTTTCTGCCCGTGATGCGAAGGGACATCATCATCGCCTCGTACATGGCGGTGCCGCCATCGTAGATTGAGGCGTTGGCGACTTCCATATCGGTCAGCCGGCAAATCGTCGATTGATATTCGTATATGGCCTGCAATGTCCCCTGCGAGACCTCGGGCTGATAAGGCGTGTAGGCGGTATAAAATTCGCTGCGGGATATGAGCGAATACACGGCGGACGGTATGAAATGGTCGTAGAAGCCGCCGCCTAAAAAAAGCGTGAGGTTTATGGAATTTTTATCCGCGAGGTCAGCGAGCACATTGCGAACTTCCTGCTCGGGCAGACCGTCCGGCAAATTCAGAGAGCCAGCCAAAAGTCCTTTCGGTATATCCGAGAAGAGCTTGTCCATCGTGAGACCCATCTCGGAAAGCATCTGCTTTTGCTGCTCGGCGGTATTGGCAATAAACGGCATATCTTAAAGCCCTTTCAGGTATTCCTCATACTGCGTGGTGTCCATAAGGTTTTCCGTCGTCGCCTTGTCTGTTATCTGGATTTTGCAAATCCAGCCGGAGCCGTAACACTCGTCGTTTACTATTTCCGGCTTGGCCTGGAGGGCCTTATTGACCTCGATAACCTTTCCTGTTACCGGCGAATAAACATCGCTGGCGGCCTTGGAGCTTTCGACGACGGCAAGCTCGCCTTTTTGTTTGACCTCTTTGCCGACGTCGGGCAATTCAACGAAGGTCAGCTCGCCCAACTGGTTCTGGGCGTGGTCGGTTATGCCGATAATCGCGATATCGCCTTCGATTTTTGCCCATTCGTGGTCTTTTGTGTAAAGCAGCCCTTTTGGAACCATAGATTTTCTCCAGTCCTAAAATTTTTCGAATCGGCTTACCACTTTGCCTGTTATGTCCCCGTTTATCCGCTCGCCTTGCTGTACGGCCTGTTTTCTGCCCTTGTTTTTCTGGCTTTCGCTGCGTGCCAGGTAATATATATCAACCGAATTACCCTCGACCGCTTTATCCTTGTCCATATATACAATCGCAATTTGTCTTGAGCCGGCGGTTGCGCTGCTGAGGACCCAGCCAACGCATACGCAATCGCTTATCACCGGGTCATTCTGGCGGACGGGACGAACGCCCTTTTCGCCTGAAAGCTCGAGACGGGCGACTTTCATTTTACAGGTTTTTGAGATTTTCTCCATCGCTGCCTTGCCGATGAAGAAGTCCTTGTCGAGCTTAACCGCCCAGCCATAGCCAGCCTCGAACGGGGATATATTATACGGTCCATCAAGCTCGTGGCCATAAAGAGGCAGACCGGCTTCGACACGCAAGCTATCTCTTGCGCCAGTCCGCAGGGCAATGCGCCCGCGTCAATTAACTTTTGCCACAAATTCGCGGCGTCTTTCGGATGCACGAAAAGCTCGAAACAGACCTTTGCCCCGGTGTAGCCGGTGCGGGAGATGATGCAGTCGATATTCGCCAGTTTCGCCTGGCAGAACGTAAAGCTTTTGAGATTTTTGAGCTGCTGACCGACCGAGGCATCCGCGAGCTTGCAAAGGACATCCGGCGATGAAGGCCCCTGAATAGCAATATCGACCCTGCAATCGGGGCCAGTTTTGGTATCACGCATATCACGAACGGGGGCGGTCTTAATTTTCCTGTCGGGTTTTGCCAGGTCTATTTTTGTTTTGCCTGCCTGCAATGCAGCCAGATACGCTTTGGCTTTCGGCTCATTCGAGGCGTTAACAACGACCATAAATTTTTCTTTATCGCGCCGGTAGATGATTATATCGTCGAGAACATTGCCCGCAGCATCAAGGAGGTAGCTGTATTGTGCTGAGCCGACCTGCAATGTTCGGACGTTATTGGTCGTAACCGCGTCGAGAAAGCTTTCGGCGTTCGGGCCTACAACCTCAAGAGCGCCATGTGGGTGCAGTCAAAAATGCCCGCCCGCTGACGGACGGCGGAATGTTCTTCGGCAATCGAAGAATACCACAGGGGCATCAGATATCCGGCGAATTCGGCGATATGGGATTTATCGGTGAGCTTGAGGTGCTCGTCATACAACACGCTGCCGACCGGCGAACTTGCCGGCGATTCAAAAACAAACGCTCCTGCTGTCATTTTTTCTGCCAATTTAGGCCTCCTTGCACAAAACTTATGCAACAATATAAAAATCCGGCGAAAAGTCAAGGGGGGATAATCAAAGATGAGAAGGATTCTTAGGTAATTTGTATTAGCAGAGGGCTTGACAGAAGATTATCATATCGGCCGGCAAACAGCATTCGAAAGGAACTTAAAATGAACGGGAAAAAAGGATACCTGCTGACCGCGGCCCTGACGGCGTTGATTATATTTTGCGGGTGCGAGAAGGTCGAAAAAGTATCAACCAACGTCAAGTCCGCGATTTTCCCCGCAGACAAGAACGCTAAGATAGCGGTTATTCTCGATACCGACATCTGCGACGACATCGACGACACGTGGGCGCTGGCAATGCTGCTTCAATCACCCGAATTCGACATAAAGCTGATTACCACGGCGGTGGGCGATACGACGGCCAGAACAAAGGTTGTGGCAAAAATGCTGCAAACAGCAGGAAGAACGGACATACCAATCGGGACGGGGGTGGCCATAGGGGATATGAAAACCGGGCACAGGCAGGATGGCTGGGTGAAGGATTTCGATTTATCGAAGTATCCAGGGAAGATTTACCAGGACGGCGTGCGGGCGATGATAGATACGATTATGAATTCCCCGGAGCCGATAACTATTATCTCAACAGGCCCCCTGCCCAATATCGCGGCTGCGCTGGAACGCGAGCCGAATATAGCGAAGAAGGCCCGGTTTGTGGGGATGCAGGGAAGTATCCGCAGGGGCTACGGCGAGAAGTCGAAGCCGGAAAAAGAATACAACATTGTTTCATTTATCAAGGCGTCACAGATGGTCTTCGCGGCGGAATGGGATATGACAATAACGCCTTTAGATACCTGCGGGATGGTGTCGCTGGACGGGGACGACTACAAGAAGGTCCTGGACTGCAACAGCCCAATAACGAAAGCAGTTATTGAAAACTACCGTGTGTGGGCAAAAAGCGGCAACATAAATGAGGCACAGGCGGGTGCCCGGAGTACAACACTGTTTGATACCGTGGCGATTTACCTTGCGATGAGTCACGATTTACTGGAGACGGAAACCCTCGGTATTCGCGTTACGGATGACGGGCGCACGGTGATAGACGGCAAGGCGAAGAAAATAAATTGTGCGATGAAATGGAAAAATCTCAACGCCTTCGGGGATTTTCTCGTCGAACGGCTGACAACCCACGTCGGCACCGCGGACGCGAACGACAAATAATCACGGCAAAACCAGGAACAACAAATTATCGACACCGGTAATAATTAAGAAACCGGTTTTTCTGGGTGGATACTATATCTTAATCACAGATGTCGTTTGTTTATGATGGCAAAGCTGATATAGTGTATCCCGGCAAGGTTAGTGGAAAACAGACCAATGAGAACAGCAATACTGATAGCAGGAGCGATTATAGCGATTCTGGCCCAATGCGCGGTCGCGACGAGCGAGCCGAACAACGCTACTCTGCTTGCGATTGTTGAGCCAAACCGGTTTTTGACGCTGAAGGACTATATAAGTTACGCGGAGGCGCACAACGCCGGGTTAAAGAGCAGCTATCAGCAATGGGTGGCGGCAACGAAGGAGGTTGTTCAGGCAAAAACGCTGCCAGACCCTCAATTGGGATACGGCTACTACCTGCCGGATGCGTACGAAAAGCGGGTTGTAAGCATAACACAGATGTTTCCGTGGTTCGGCAAGATAAACGCGAGGGCCGATGCGGCGGCGAAGAACGCTGAAGCAGCGAAACAAAAGTATCAGGCAGCCCGGCTTTCGCTTCTCAAGGAAGTCAAGAGCGACTTTTATGAGTATTCATACTTAGCCAGGGCGACGGCTATAGCGGGAGCAAACCTTGATTTATTAAAACGATTCGAGGAAATAACCAGGACAAAACACATCACGGCGGACACAGGTCGTCCGGATTTGATTCGGGCACAGGTTGAGACGGCGAAAATGGAAAACATGCTCAAAGGGCTTGAGCAGTTGCGTGAGCCGACAATAAGCCGACTGAAAGCGTCACTGAATCTGCCGGCAGATACGAACCTGCCGGCACCTGAGCAGGGGGATTTCGAGCTGGCGGCGATTGATTATGAGCTGCTGGTAAACCTGCTGAGGCAGAAAAACCCGGAACTTGTGGGCCTTGGCTTCGAGGAAATGGCGGCCAAGAGCAAAGTCAAAAGCGTGGAGAAAAATTTTTATCCCGATATCGGAATCGGGCTGCAATTCGAGCAAACAAAAAGACCCGGCGGGAACACGCAGGACAGCAGCAGGGACACAATGCTGATGCTCTCGCTTAACGTGCCATTGTGGCAGGACAGCTACAGGAGCGAACAGCGACAAGCGGTATCCGAGGCAACAAGCATCGAACAGCAAAGGGTGGAGGCGGAAAATAATATCCTGGCCAAGTCGGCACAGGCATATTACGAATACAACGACAGCATCAAAAAAATCGGGCTTTATCGTGAAACACTGATACCAAAAGCCGAAGAGCAGCTACGGTCATCGGAAGCGGCGTACAGGGAAGGAAACGGCGATTTTAACGCTCTGCTTGACGCGCAACGGGTACTTATGGATTACCGTCTGTCATATCAGCGAGCCCTGGCGGACAATCGGCAGAAACTGGCTGAGCTTGAGATGCTGGCGGGAACAGAACTGGACAAACAGCAGTAAAACTTTTCAGCCGCATCGGGCAGAACATGAATTTTTTTAAACCAAATCTCAAAAAAACCTTCGTAATTTTTAAAAAAACCTTGAACATAGGGTGGGGGGGTATGGTATAATATACACAGAAAGAAGGGTATAAATATGGGACAGCCGACTACACACGAAGAACAATTGCAGTTTTTGAAGAAAATAGAAGGCCAGGTCGCCGGTATCCAGCGAATGATTAAAGAAAAGAGGTACTGCATTGATATCCTGACCCAGATACGTTCCTGTATCGGCGCACTGCACAGGGTTGAAGGGGAAGTATTCAGAAAACATCTCGACGGCTGTGTTGCCGGTGCGCTGAGGGGTAAATCCGAGACGGAAAAACAGAAAAAAATAGACGAGGTTATTGAATTACTGGAGAAATTCAGAAAGTAATAATTTTCTTGTATGGCAGATTTAAACCTGTATAAGATGAAGCTCCCGGACGAATAAATTGAGCGAGAAATTGTATTCGAGGGGATATGCAATGAGAACAGGCATATTAGCAATATCTCTGGCGACTGTTGCCGTTATTTTGTCACCGTATGCGTGCGCTTTTGGCGAACCTAATGAAACAAACAAGTTCCTGACCCTGAGAGATTATCTGGAATATGCCGAGGCGCACAACGCCGGGCTAAAGAGCAGCTATCAGCAAATGAAGATGGCTTCGGAGCAGGTCCTGCAGGCAAAGGCACTTCCGGACCCGCAGTTTACATACGACTACTGGACGAAACAATCAGACCTGCAGATGAAGCAGACGGTCGGCGTGATGCAGACGTTCCCGTGGTTTGGCAAGATTGACGCGCGAACCCAGGCGGCGATAAAGGAAACATCGGCAGCTCAACAAAAATACCAGGCGGCGCGATTGGCGTTGCACAAAGAGATAAAGGAGGGTTTTTACGAATTTGCCTATCTCGCCAGGGCGACTGATACAGCAATGGAGAACCTGGAATTGTTCAAACATTTTGAGGAGGTTGCCAGAACCAAACACCTGACGACGGAGACCGGGCATCCGGACGTAATTAGGGCACAGGTGGAAATAGCAAAGATGGAGGATGTTTTGAGAGGGCTGGGGCAGTTGCGAGAGCCGACGGTAAGCCGGCTCAGGACGGCACTGACCCTGCCGGCGGGTACGAACCTGCCGTGGCCAAAGACCGAAGAATTCAACGCGGTCGAGTTGGATTATGAGCGATTGGTGAGCATCTTAAGACAGAAGAATCCGGAACTGGCAAGCTTGAACTATGAGGCAATGGCTGCGGGGAGTAAAATTACACTTGCGGAAAAGAATTTTTATCCGGATATAGGCGTAGGGGTAACCTGGGAAGATATGGACAGCCGAGGCGGCAGAGACGGCGTCGCTATGGTATTTCAGATGAATTTGCCTTTGTGGCGTGACAGCTACAGCGCCGGAGAAAGACAGGCACAGGCACAAAAGGCAAGCATCGAACAACAAAAGATTGAGACAGAAAACATCCTTCTGACAAAGGCGGCACGATCGCTTTATGAATACAGGGACAGTATCCGAAAGATACGATTGTATCGTGATACACTGATACCCAAGGGCAGGGAGCTGCTGCAGGCGTCGGAGGCGGCGTATCGGCAAGGAACAATAGATTTTTTAAGTTTGATTGACGCACAGCGGACGCTGCTGGATTATCACCTGTCTCTCCAGCGGGCAATTGCGGATAATCAGCAAAAACTGGCAGAGCTTGAGATGTTGGCAGGGACAGAACTGGATTCGAGATAACATTGGTAATCTGAAAGGATAGATTTAGCAAAACACATTCCTCTCGGATTAGTATAGAATAGCGAAGCATAGTAAAAAGCGAAGATATTATTTTGGAAAGGGAACAAAAATGAAAACTTCAACAATAATTTTATCAACTCTTGCGGTGGTATTTGCCCTTGGCTTTGTGGGTTGCAAAAAGAAAGAAAACCCGGCTACTCCAGCCAAAGAGACGACAATGAAAAATATGCAGATGCAGGCGGCTAAAACGGCAGAAGATACAAATAAGACAGCGACAGCAGCGGCGTCAGTTGAGCAGACGATGTGCCCGGTAATGGACGGCAACAAAATCGACAAGAATGTTTTTGTCGAGTACAAGGGCAAGAAGGTTTATTTCTGCTGCGCGGATTGCAAGGCGAAATTCCTGGCAGAGCCGGAGAAATACGTAGCAAAGCTGCCGCAGTTTGCGAAATAAAAACTCACCTTAAGAAGGAATTGAATAATGAAAAAGCGGTCAATTATCGTCGGCGTTATTATTGTGGCGGCGGTTATTGGGGTTCTTGTACCCGGCCGGCATACTGATAAACAAAAGACCAGCGACGTTTCGCAGTCGGCAAAGGATTTATATTATTGTCCGATGCATCCGAACTTCACATCGGACAAGCCGGGTAACTGTGCAATCTGCGGTATGACGCTGGTGAAGCGAGGAGCCGCCCCCCCAGTAGGAGGGGAAAAGCCGACAACAACGGGTGAGAGAAAAATACTATACTATCGCAACCCAATGAATCCCGCAGCTACTTCGCCTGTCCCTATGAAGGACCAGATGGGAATGGATTATGTGCCGGTATATGGGGAGGAAGCGACAAATTCCGCGATGGTTTACATAAGCCCGGAGAAGCAGCAGTTAATCGGGGTGAAAAAAGGAAAGATTGAGAAGCAAAATCTGTCAGGGCAAATCCTGACGGTGGGAAGGGTTGCATACGACCCGTCGCTGTTTACCGCACAGCAGGAATACCTGCAGGCGTTCAAAAGCAGCCGGACGATACACAAAGATGAAGGTTATATAGATGAACAATCAGGAGCTCTTATAAAGTCAATGAAGCAAAAACTGCTGGCTATGGGAATGAACGAGGAGGAAATAATCGAGCTGGAAAAACGCGGTAAGCCGCAGCAGAATCTGTATCTTCCCACCAGCGAAGACAAAAATGTCTGGGTGTATGTGACCATTTACGAATACGAGGCGGAACTGGTAAAAGCGGGAACGCCCGTCGAGGTCCGGGCGATTGCGTATCCGGGATTGTCTTTCGAGGGCAGCGTCATTTCCGTCACCCCAATACTGGAGGCAGCAACGAGAACGCTCAAAGTCAGGGCTTTGGTCGATAACCCCGAAAACAAGCTCAAACTTGAGATGTTTGTCAACGTAGTGATAAAATATGACCTCGGCGACAAGCTTGCCGTGCCGGAAGAAGCGGTGATGCACGCGGGGACGCGAGATATTGTCTTCGTCACGGGAACAAACGGACACTTCGTGTCGAGGGTTGTAAGGCTCGGCAATAAGGCGGGAGATTATTATGAGGTGCTGGAGGGGCTTGCGGAAAATGAGGAGGTTGCGACATCAGGCAACTTCCTGATAGATTCAGAGAGCAAATTGAACGCAGGTTTCAACAAGGCAGCGGAACCAAACAAGTAAAGACGCTGGTGTGGCAATGATTAGCAGGATAATAGAATTTTCCGCAAAAAATAAGTTTATCGTCATATTCTTCGCGATTGCGGCGATAGTCGGGGCGGTATATTGCATAAAGAATATGCCGTTGGACGCGATTCCGGATTTGTCGGATACGCAGGTGATAATCTACTCCCAGTGGGATAGAAGCCCGGACATTATCGAGCAGCAGGTTACGTATCCGATTGTTACCGCGTTGCTCGGCGCGCCGAACGTGCGGGCGATCCGGGGATTTTCAGATTTCGGGTTCTCGTACGTTTACATAATCTTCAAAGACGGGACAGACATATACTGGGCAAGAAGCCGGGTAGTGGAATACCTGAGCAAAATCACCGCGAAACTGCCTCAGGGCGTATCGGTTGAGATTGGGCCGGACGCGACGGGGCTGGGATGGGTTTATCAATACGCACTGGTGGACAAGACCGGCAACAACAGTTTGGCGGATTTACGGAGTTTTCAGGATTGGCATTTAAGATACTGGCTGCAAAGCGTACCTGGAGTCGCGGACGTCGCGGCTGTGGGCGGTTTTCAAAAGCAATACCAGGTCAACATCAATCCAAATGCGCTGCTGGCATACAACATTCCCCTTACCAAGGTCGTCGAGGCGATAAGGCAAAGCAACAACGACGTGGGCGGCCGGCTGCTTGAGATGTCGGGCACGGAATATATGATTCGGGCAAAGGGATATGTAAAATCGCCCGCAGATTTGGAGAACACGGTAATAGGGACGGATGAGCGCGGGACACCGGTGCTGATAAAGAACGTCGCGGACGTTGTCTTAGGCCCGGACATACGCAGGGGTATTGCCGACCTCGACGGCCAAGGCGATACGGTAGGCGGAATCGTGATAATGAGGCAGGGAGAAAACGCCCTCAACGTAATCAATAGCGTAAAAGCCAAAATCGAGGAGATTAGACCATCGCTGCCCAAAGGCGTCGAGATAGTTACGACTTATGACCGCTCGGACCTGATTAAGCGGGCCATCGATACGCTGAAACATCAGCTCATCGAGGAAATGATTATCGTCAGCTTGGTGATACTGATATTTTTGTGGCACTTCCCCTCGGCAATCATACCGATAGTTACGATACCTATCGCGGTGCTGCTGTCGTTTATCCCGATGTACGGCATCAAGCTGACATCCAATATTATGTCCCTGTCTGGCATCGCGATATCGATAGGAGTGCTTGTTGATGGCGCGATAGTGGAGGTTGAGAACGCTTATAAGAAACTACAACTATGGGAGGCAGGCGGGCGCAAAGGCGATTTTCATATCATCCGGCTTAACGCATTGAAAGAGGTGGGGCCGTCGGTGTTCTTTTCGCTGCTGGTTATAGCGGTCGCGTTTTTGCCTATATTTACGCTCGTTGACCAGGAAGGCCGACTGTTCAAGCCGCTGGCATACAGCAAAAACCTCGCGATGGCAATCGCGGCGATACTGGCGATAACACTCGACCCGGCGATACGGATGCTTTTCACGCGGATGGATTACAAGTATTTTAAGCCGGCGTGGCTCTCGAAATTGTATAACTCAATTACTGTCGGTAAATACTATCCCGAAGAACAGCACCCAGTAAGCAAAAGATTGTTCGTGATATATGAGCCGGCGTGCAATTTTGTTCTTGAGCATCGCAAGTTTACTATTACTTGCGCTGCGATTTTGCTGATAGCTACCATCCCTGTTTATTTCCAGCTTGGGTCGGAGTTTATGCCGCCTTTGAACGAGGGGACGATTCTGTATATGCCGACGACGCTGCCGGGGATATCGGTTACAGAGGCGGCGAACCTTTTGCAGATACAGGACAAAATTTTTATGTCGTTTCCTGAAGTCGAGCGGGTATTCGGCAAGGCAGGTCGCGCCAATACGCCGACGGACCCTGCGCCGTTTTCGATGATGGAGACGACGGTGGTTCTGAAAGATAAACAGTATTGGCGGCCCGGATTAACGTGGGAAAAATTGATTGAGGAAATGAACGCGAGGATGCAGATACCGGGCGTTACGAATGCCTGGACGATGCCGATAAAGGCGAGAATCGATATGCTATCGACCGGCATACGAACGCCGATAGGAATTAAAATTTACGGCGCAGAGCTGAGTGAGATTGAAAAAATAGGGACACAGCTTGAGCAAATAATTAAGCCGCTTGAGGGGACACGCAGCGTATATGCGGAACGGGTGTCGGGCGGGTATTTTGTGGACTTCAATTTGAAACGGGAGCAATTGGCGCGGTATGGATTGAGCATACAGGACGCCGAAGAAATTATCACAAGCGCAATCGGCGGTGAAAATGTTACGACGGCAATTGAAGGAACTGAACGATACGGCATAAGCGTGCGATACGCGCGAGATTACCGCGACGATTTGGAAAAGCTACAGCGGGTGCTTGTGCCGACGGCTTCTGGCGCAGATACCGCTTGGCGAGCTTGCGGAGATAAGTGTTTCGCTTGGGCCGTCTATGATACGCGATGAAAACGGGATGCTGGCGGGTTATGTTTACGTCGATATCGCGGGCAAAGACATCGGCAGTTACGTCGCACAGGCGAAAAAAGCGGTGGCTTCGCAATTGCAACTGCCCACGGGTTACGCGCTGCAATGGAGCGGGCAATTCGAAAATATGCTGCGTGTAAGAGAACGGCTCAAGGTCGTAATCCCGCTGACGCTTTTAATCATATTCACGCTGCTTTACATAAACACAAAGAACATCGTCAAGACGGGCATCGTAATGCTTGCAGTGCCTTTTTCGCTGATTGGCGCGGTATGGTTCCTTTATATACTGGGCTATAACATTTCGATAGCGGTATGGGTCGGGATGATAGCACTTATGGGGCTGGACGCGGAGACGGGCGTGTTTATGCTGCTGTTTCTGGATTTGTCATATAACGAAATGGCGGCACAGGGCAGGATGAATACCTTCGCGGATTTGAAAGAGGCGATTATTCACGGCGCGGTCAAAAGGATTCGGCCTAAGATGATGACGGTGATGGCGATGTTTATGGGCCTTATACCGATTATGTGGTCGATGGGGACAGGCGCGGACATGATGAAACGAATAGCCGCACCGATGATTGGCGGCATAATTACCAGCTTCATACTCGAATTGCTGGTTTATCCGCCTTTATATGCGATGTGGAAACAACGAGAACTTCGTAAGACATTGCTCTCAAGCAACCCATAACAAAACCTGGCTTCACAGATATCCGCTCCCGCAAACACTTCCTCGGCTTCGCCGAAACCATCTTCTTCCAAAAACCGTAATTGCCATCCTCACAAAAACTGGGCTTTTAATTGTATGTAAGCATCGATTACGATATAATTATATCCTGTACTTCAATAGGAGAGTATTGTGGCGTTGACTGATAAAACAAAACGGGCGATTTTAATTGTTGTCTGGGCAGCTATTGTTTTATCCATTATACTGTCTTTTGTGGAGGCAAGATTCGAAGAGCAAAAGGCAGCATTAAGTATTAGTTCAATAAAATCTTTACGGTTGGCCGGAACAATCGTGTTATTTATTACAATGCCTCTTCTGGTTTCTTTAGTTGCGCTATTTTTTTATTCAGACCGGTTACGCAACAAAGTCGATGGCATAGAATCCGCTGCCCGTCTGAGAAGAATCGCTTTAATTATCCCGTGGCTTACAATTATCCTGTTGGCTCTAATAGGAATAAAGTTTGTCATAGTTTTATATTACCGTTCAGACCATCTTATTTATGATTCAATTCAATTCCTGCTTATAGGATTACCCATAGTATATCTCCTGTTGTATTCCTGGACCATGGCGGAATATTGCCGCATAAAACCACTGCACACCATAGTTGCAGCCTGTCTTTGTGAACAGAGCGGCAAATTTATACATACCCGAGATTTTGACAGGGCGTATGCAGCATTAGTCAAAGCGAGTGAAACTGCACCGGAAGAAGTTGAGCTTTGGTGCAGATTAGCTTTTTTCTGCGAGATGATTCGAAAAGACACAGCCGAAGCAGATAAATTTATGGCTAAGGCCGAAGAATTGATAACATCGAAGAAAGCAACCCGTGACAGTGAAAAGGCCTGCTATCTCAATTACCTCGGTACTATTCTCTACGAAAGAGGGGATTATCAAAAAGGATTGGAATATATAAAGCAGTCCATTGATATTGAGCCCAGACCCGGACGTATTAGCTCGTACGAGAAGAAGCTTTCAGAATCGAGAGATAAACAACAAGACCCCAGCAACAATGCGGGCTAAGCGTCGGTAAATGCGCTGTCCCAATCTTTCCAGACGGGTTCGAGGCCCTGAGATTTCAGCATAGCGGCGATTTGGGCAGGAGTGCGGGAATCATCAATATCAAATTGGCCAACAGAATCTTTTCCTACAGAGTAGCCGCCGGGGTTGGTTTTACTGCCCGCACTCATTTTGGTTATGCCGAGTTTTACAAGCTGGTCGCGCAGATGGGCTGACTCACGAGTTGAAATGGTCATTCCGGCGTCGGCGAAACACAGGCGAAGAGCGAGAATCATCTGGACGAGATTTTTATCCGAAAGAAGATTAAACTGTGCGCGGTCAACATCCTTCGCTGGACGCAAACGCGGGAAAGAAAAAGACACGCGCGATTTCCAGTAGCGTTTCATCAGGTAATGGGCGTGCTCGGCAAGAGCAAGCGTTTCGAGACGCCAGTCATTTAATCCCAAAAGAGCGCCAAGACCTATTTCGCGCATACCTGCCTGGCCGAAGCTATCGGGTGCAGATAATCGATAATCATAGTCGGCCTTTGGGCCTGAGGGGTGATATTTGCGATATGTCTGGCGGTCGTATGTTTCCTGATACAGCGTTACGCCTTCGATGCCGGCGGCAAAAAGCTTCGCGTATTCATCGGCGGACATCTGGTAGATTTCAACAGACAGCGAACTAAATTTGGGGCGCAGTTTCGACGCTAATTCGACAAGGTAATCAACCGTGATAAAATTCTTATCTTCACTGCTGACCAATAGTAAATCTTTGAAACCCTCTTTGGCGATTATTTCTGCTTCGGCGAGGGCCTGTTCGATAGTGAGACGGATTCGGGGAAATCGATGATTGGTGCTGAAGCCGCAGTAAATGCAGCCATTGACGCAATAATTAGAAACGTAAAGCGGGGCGTATAATCGGACGGTCCTCCCGAATCGCTGGAGCGTGAGCTGATGGGCAATTTGCGCCATTTGCTCGATGTAATTTTCGGCGGCGGGCGAAATGAGCATCAGCAACCGGTCGAGAACATAATATCCCGGCTTGCGGGATAACGCCCATTTGACTTCGTCTTCAGTAATTTCGCCGAGACGCTTGGTCCAGACATCTTTGCCTGAGCCGTCGAGGCCCCTGTCGGCCAAAATGGTCTTTATATCTGCAACGGTATGTTTTTTCGTATCTGCCATATCGGCTCAATAAAAATCAGCTAAACATTTCTTTTGATATTGTGCCTTCGAACACCTTCGCCACCGGCCCCGTCATTCGCACGGAATAATCTGCGCCCAATGCAATATCGATGTTCCCGCCGGGCATATGCACTGTTATTTTAGAATCGCATAGAGCGAGGCGATAAGCGACCGTAGCAGCCGCACAACTACTGCTGCCCGACGCCAAAGTATAACCGGCGCCTCTTTCCCAGATTTCTATTTTTATATTATGGCGGTCGAGCACTTCCATAAACTGCACGTTTGTTCTATTGGGAAAACGAGAATCATGCTCAATAAATGGTCCAAGACGCCGTGCCAGATCGGGAGAAACATTCCCACACAAAATCACACAATGCGGATTACCGATTGTTGCGGCGGAATATATTAGCGCCTGACCTTCTATTTCTATCTTTTCGTTAATTACCTCGCGTGGAGGGCCTGCGACGGGGATTTTACTGCTATGGAAGCTGATATGCCCCATATCGACTGCAACATTGCTTCCGTTTTCGTTCACCTCGGCTTCTACGGAACCTCCCGCAGTAATTATAGAAAACCTCGTTTGACGTTTGGCGCTGCGCTCCCACAAATATCTCGCAAAAATCCTCAGGCCATTGCCGCTTTTTTCCGCCTCGCTGCCATCGGGATTAAAAATGCGAAGAGTAAAAGGACTTCCTTCTGCGCCTGCAGACCAGCAGAGAATACCATCGGCCCCGACTCCGTAGTTGCGGTGGCATATCCTGCGTATTTGCTTTTCAGTCAAATCAACGGGTTTGTCTGGGCCCAGAACAATGTAATCATTCCCAATCGCGTGATACTTAACGAACCTCATATAATTCTTACTCGTTTCTTAAAAAGCCGGTGAGGGGGCTTGAGGCGTTTGCTTTTTTTGATTCGGCTGCGGCACCTGAAAGATAAGCAGTTCGGCCCGCAATGACGGCTAACTTGAACGCCTCGGCCATTTTCGCCGGTTCAACGGCTGTCGCGATTGCGGTATTTACCAAAACGGCGTCAGTGCCCATTTCCATCGCCTCAGCAGCGTGCGAGGGCAAACCCAGGCCGGCATCGACAACGACGGGGACGCTGGCCTGCTCGATAATGATTTCAATCGCCGCCCGCGTTTTTAACCCCTGGTTCGAGCCAATGGGGCTGGCCAAAGGCATCACGGTAGCGGTGCCTACATCCTGAAGTTTTTTGCTCAATATCGGATCCGCGTTGATATACGGCAAAACGATGAAACCATCTTTAACAAGAATCTCCGCGGCCTTTAATGTTTCAATCGGGTCAGGCAGCAAATAATACGGGTCGGGTGTAACTTCGAGTTTGACCCAGTTTATGCCAGTTGCAGCCCGCGCGAGGCGAGATAAACGAATGGCCTCATCAGCGGTGCGTGCGCCCGATGTGTTGGGCAGGAGCAGATATTTTTCGCGGTCGATTGCGGAGAGCAAACAATCGTCTTTGTTTGTGATATCGACCCGGCGGAGAGCCACGGTAACGATTTCAGCGCCAGCGGCCTCTATCGCCTGTGCCATTACCTTGCTGGAGGAGAATTTTCCCGTGCCGATGAGCAGGCGCGAGTTGAATTGTCTTCCAGCGATAACAAGCTTATCCATATTTAACCCCCCGGGACGAATCTGACGAGTTCGATTGTTTGCCCTGCGTGCAACGGCGTAGTCGAGAAGTTTTTGCGTTCGATGATTTGGCCTTCAAGCTCGGCGACGACGGTTGTGGAATCGACGCCAAGAATCGAAAGCAAATCCGCTATCGTTGCGGGCATTTTGTTGTCAGGAAATATTTGCTCTTTGCCGTTTATTTTTAATAAACCCATACATAATCCTCGGAACCGAGGCCACAAACAAAAAAACGCTCCCGCAAAAGGAGCGTTTCAAAATCATATTGATTCGCCTCCCTTCGCAGGTCTTAACCTGAGCAGGTTCATAGGGTCACCCCGACAATTCGGGATTTCTCAGCCACAGGCCAAATTTCGCCCCGGCTCCCCTGGCTATATATTTAACAAAATGAGCATATCACAGATTTGCCGCGGGGTCAAATGTTTGTGGATTGCGCACACAGGCGTTTTACTGGGAGGGGCGTTTTTCCCGGACCAAATAAGCGTAGCTTTTTCCGGCTAAGTCGAGGGCAGAATGCGGCGGTCGTCCTAATCTCGCCTAACGTCCGAAAAATTCCCAGTGTACCGGCACGTTTTGGCGGTTTTTCAGCCAATTTGTTATTTGTCGCAAAGTCGGTGATGCAAGCGGACAAAACTGCCGAAATAATAGTGTATGTGAACGTGACTTACGCAAAATGGGACCGGACAGGGACCCCGTAAGTATAAATTAAATTCAAACAACCACACAGTTAATAGGAGAAACACATGACTCCGGTAAAAGTAGCTGAAAGAGTAATGACAATGGGTGAGATAAAGGATAAGGCCAAGAATCTTGGCATTACGCCCGGCGTTATGAAGAAAACGGAACTTATTCGCGCCATTCAGAGCGCGGAAGGCAACACCGCCTGCTATGGCACAACAAACGGAACATGCCAGTGGACGGATTGCTGCTTCAGAGCCGACTGCCTGAAGATAAGAAGCTAAGAATTACGACACTTAAACTGGTAATCGAGCATTGCTCGATGGTGAGCACATCAAAACGGGGTGCACTGCGCCCCGTTTTCATTTTACACACACGCATTTGTCGGTTACGCACACTATTTCAAAAATCTGTTTATTCGACGGACAAGGGTCAATCTCTATCATGGATTAGCTTAATCCGACCAGTATTGTGCCGCCGACAATCAGCACAACGCCCACCCATCGCCGCAGCCCAATCTGCTCCTTCAACAGCAGCCGGCAGAATACCATTATAATTACTAGTTCCAAACTACTGATGAGGTAGGCCATGCTGACATCCAATGTTCTCAACGCGAATGTCCAGCAAAACCCCGCCACCACGAAACACGCCACGCCCAAACTGACCAATTTGTATCGTTTCAGGGCCAGTCGCAGTACCGCAAAGGTCGTGTGGTTGTAACGGCCAAAATCCACCGATTGCTTGAATGCAACATGGCCCAGCCCCTCGGTGATGACCGATCCCAGAACCAACAGCAGTCCAGGCAGGCGTTCTATCATAGCATGGTTTCCGATGGTTGGCCTGGCATTGCGCGAGGCGAGGGCATATGAGGAGCCCTCGTGTTATGATCGGTGCTGCTGATGAACCAGACCCCAACCAGGATCATGACAATGCCTACCATCCGCATCACGCCAACCTTCTCACCGAAGAACATAACTGAGCAGGCAACCACCGAGACCAAACTCAAGGCGGTGATCGGTCGGGCGTAGCTGAGGTCCGCCTTGGCAAGCAGAAGAATCCAGAAAATGAATTGGACTCCAAAAATGCTCAACAGGAAGTAGAATATCGGTTGAACCGTCACTGTCCGCACCGTTTCCATGAAACCGGCTGACTCCGGCACGCCAAGGACAACAGATTTCCACACCATTTGCGCCACCGTCTCCACCACGATGGTAATGGTTAGAATCAACCAAACCATACGTGGAAACTTCGCGATGTTCTTACCGGCTTGTGGGAGATGCTCCATCAGACATTTCCTATTTGATCCGATATTTCCGACTTAATGCTTTTTCGACTTTCAACTCCATTGTAACAGCAAAACTTTCTTTGAATTGGAAGAATCTGATATTTTTTTATAGGTCTTGTGACCTTCCCCCGTTTATTGTATCATTATATATTAAAGTATCTATCGTTAATTGGCTCTGCCACAACAAACTCTGCCGTCTAAAATATAACCATGGATGAAAAAACTATGCAAAAAACTATAAACAAAGCACTATAAAATTCGTATTATAGGGCTTGTTGAATTGAAGGGAAATATTAATAAAACTATGGGTGCACTTGGTATTACCGTTGCCGGGGTTCAGGATGTCCTATCGTGGGGATGGAATGGCCGAATGCTGGTGGACGAACTTATCCGACTCGACTACATGACGATTCCGGGTTTGGTTCTTAAACACGAAGGTGATATAGCTCAATGGGCGCCAGTTTTCATGAACCAACCTGACACTTGGCGTTTGTTAGTTAACAAACCGCGGAGCATTGTGGGTTACTGGCATTTTGCTCCGTTGCTTCCTGAAGATTATGCTGTTGCCAAACGCGGCAGATTACTCGACAGCCAGATTACTATTGACAAAGTTCAATTTTTTGGTCCTCCCGGCTTTTATGATATTTACTTTTCACAGATATGTATGCATCCTTCGTTCAGGAAACTGCGAAGCGTCCAGCTATTATTCAAAAGTATCTTTCAGCTTATTGATGACTTGTCCTGTCGGGGAATATTTGTGAGAGAGATATGCGCCAACGCATATACTGACGTCGGACATGCCGTATGTCGGTATTTTCAACTTGAGTACTTGTGCAACCATTTGGAACATGGGATGATATACGGAGGACCAATCCGTAATCTAGCAGAACACGCAATTGCAAAGCATTTTCCTGACGTGAAACGGCGTTATAAGGAACAGGGCCTACTTTAGCTGCCGCGAATACATGTCTTCAACAACAAAGGAACAATTTAACAAGATGCACTTTTCTTATTCTGCTCACCAAGCTTTTGCTCTATCGCCGCTAACCGCCCTTCTAAATCCTCAATTTCCTGTAAGGGTCCGAACACCTTTTATTGTCAGGGTCGGGGAATCGAAGCCCGACCTCGTACTGTAAAAATATTCATCCCACCCATCAGGCCGCCTTCCTGTATGACTTCAAAAGCACACCAAGACGCTCCCAACATAGGAATTATATCGCTAAACGACCAATTTCAGCAAAATAAGCTGCTTTAAGGTCAGGTTTCCCATAAACTTAGCATCGGATGAGTTTTTTTTATGGCACGGGGATCCCAGTCGAAAAATTTTTTTAAAATTTCTTAAAAAAGCGCTTGACAGATTAGTTTGTGTGTGTATAGTTAATATATAAACTATTATATACCGATAAGGAAATTGATATGGCTTTGAAAGAAGAACTCGGATTAAAAACGGATTTCGCCTCGCCGGCACATGAGCGCTTTTGAGCATATACTACACCGCTTCGATAATGAAAAAGCGGGCGGACGACTTCTTCGGCCAATTCGGGCTGACGGATGTGCAATTTAACCTGCTGAACCTGCTTTATTATGAGAGTGGCAAGGAAGGCGGTTTGAGCCAGGCGCAAATCAGCGATATGATGTTAGTCAACCGCGCCAATATCACTTCGCTTGTGGACCGGATGGAAAAGGCGGAACTCGTAACCCGCACCGCTCACGCAAAAGACCGCAGATACAATATCATTAAGCTGACCAGCAAGGGAAAAAACCTCTACACAAAGGTTGAGCCGCATTACCTCGAACAGGTAAAAAAAGCGATGTCTCCGCTGGATGCCGCAGACACACGAAAGCTGACGACAATACTGGAAAAGGTGCGGAAAACTATCGGGGTTTAAAATTTCAAGCGTAAAGGGCTGTTGCCCGATTGTTTCGGGACAATAGTTAATATATTAACTGTGTATATGACAATTAACTTGGAAAAGAGAACAAAAATGGCTGTGATAAAAACAGATGGCGGACAGATTGGATGGCGTTTTGGAATACGGTGGGTTTTGCTGACAGTTGCAGGATGGACCATTGGCTTTCCCCTGGGCTTTGTCTTAGTGGCAGTTGCAGGATGGATTATCGGCGTCCACGAGGGCTCCATCTTACTCAAATTAGGGCTGGATAATGCCGCGGCATTTATCGTCGTAGTCGCCGTGGTGAGCTTAATGCAGTGGCTTGCACTACGGCGTGTCGTCCAGCGGGCTGGTTTTTGGGTGCTGGCAAGTATAATAGGATTCACTATTTCCTCAAGCATCCACGGAGTCGTGTGTCATGTCTACGGATACCCCGATGACCTGGGTCCGCTCGGCGCTCAGGTGTGGACATTATTTTTCATTTTGGGCGGAACACTAACGGGTCTGCTTCAACAGCGTATATTACGGCACCAGGTACGTCGGTCAGGATGGTGGATGCCTGCAAGTGCGGCCGGCTGGGGCTTAGTCGTGATTGGATTTGGAATTGTAAGTAAAATCCTGGGGGTGCGTCTACAGGTGGTGGGTGAAATAGCGTCTTCGGGACTCCTCGGGATAGTAACGGGAGTCACATTGATTTGGCTGTTGCGGCAACCGACACAGCAAATGCTCGATACTGCAACTTAGAAATAATCGACTGTTAGCCCAATTGTTTTGTGCTAACAGTTAATAAATACATGGACCATACTTGTAGTAAGTAACTTGGAAAGGAGAACAAAAATGGTTGCGAAAAAAACTGTATTAGCTGGATTGTGTGTTGTTGTAATGCTTGGTTTGTGTGTCCTGGCCGGGACCGCGAAAGGAGAAACAAACTCCAGAAATGTTGCTGCGGATGCATACAAGTTAAGAATGCAGGGGAAGGTTGAGGATGCAAAAGCGATTCTTGAGCAAGCCATCCAGGAAAATCCGCATAATGCGGCTGCACATTATGAGCTTGCGAGAACCAGGTTTTATATGGTGCTGCACCCGCAACAAGGAGAGGATAGAATCACAGAGGCCCGGCAATCAATTGAAAAGGCAATAGAAAGTGACCCGAATAACGTGATATACCCTTTCTTTGAGGGACACATCGCTTTGTTTCAGTATTATATGTCCCCAACAAAAGAAAATGCCGCGCGGTTATGCGGAGCTTTCGAGACAGCACTGAAACTCAAACCGGATTATCGTCAGGCGATGCTCTACCTTGTTGAGATTTATGGAACACTTCCCGCAGACAAGGGCGGCGACAAATCAAAGGCGGAGCAATATGCAAAAAAACTGGAAGGAATGGACGAGGTATTTGGCGCCAAAGCCAGGTGGATACTCCTGCCAGAAGAGACCAACAGGGTCGATTACTGGCGAAAAGTCCTGAAGAATCACGAAGGGAATACCGACGTGCTCGAAGAGATGGGAAAGGCATATTTAGGGATGGACGATGTTAATGACGCTGTTTTGTGTTTTGAGAAAGCGATAAAAATCGCCCCCGAAAAATCCTTCCTGTTTATGGACCTCAGCATATATCACACATGGGCCGCGATGGGAGCAGGAGATAATTCCGAATTGCGTCAAAAGGCAATAACAGCAGGTGATGCCGCTGTGACGAGGTATCTGGACTCTAATCCTGTCCTGCCGATGCGGGCGTACGCACTCGGCGTGCAATATAAGTACAAGTCCCATTCGGGGCACAAAGAGCAGGCGGATGAAATCCTGAAAAAAGCCAGGGAGCTGGACCCTTATTTCTCAATGGCGACCGGCACTCCAAATCCTGACCTTTTTATTGCTATCGATGAAATTCCACACAGCCATAGATATCTTTTCAGGCCTATACAGTGAAAGATACTGATTTGTAGAACAGAATAAGAAAGGAGTTTAACAATGTTGTTTATGTTGTATTACAGAGCGTATCCGGGCAAAGGCGCAGAGGCCCTTCGCATGCGACAGGAATGGCAGAATAAGTACTCTGAAGCATTCCGCAAATTGGTCAAAGTCGTCCACGAATTTGTCGACCCATCTGCGATGGTGGGATGTTTGCTGCTTGAAATCGATAACCACAACCAACTTGCCAGCTTGTTGTCGATTCAGGCCGTCTTCGGTGATACAGTCGAATTCAAGCTGCATCCTGTCATCGATATACGCCAAGCGTTGAAAGCGGGCGTGGAAGAACCGGCTGGGCTACTGTAAAGCCGCCGATTCGGCCTGTTTGCGCAGGGACAGGACTCGGCTATTGTGCATAAAGGGCCGTTGAGACAGACAATTTTATATTGTCGGAAAGGAGAACGCTTATCAAAAATGTTTAAGATGCTGGAAGATTTTGTTCGGACAGGTCTTAAAAAATTGCTGACGAAAGAAAAAACTTTCGTTCTTGAAGACAGGATTCCTTCTGTCGAAGAACTGGCGTTAAAGTTCCAGGATATCGAAGAATTGGGGTTTTATCTCCATATTCCCTTTTGCGAGCAGATATGTCCATACTGTCCTTATAACAAAGAAATTTACACCCCCGAGGCAGCAGAAAGATACGCAACCGCCGTCAAAAGAGAAATGGACCTCTATTCCGCAGTGATTGGCGATAGACCTATTACTTCTTTTTATATTGGCGGGGGCACTCCCACAACAATGCTTTATACCGGCCTTGCAGATGTGCTCGAGCACATCTTTTCAATTTTCAACATGCAATGTGATATTCATATGGAAAGCCATCCGAATCATTTGACAACGGAAAATCTCAATGAGATTACCGCTATGGGCGTTAGACACCTTAGCACAGGCGTTGAGGCCCTGCAGGAAAAGCATTTAAAGACACTTAAAAGACCATATACCGTAGAACAGGCAAAAGCAGCAGTTGAACGCGCCGTGAATATGGGCTTTGAATGCGTCAATGTTGATTTAATGTTCGCGTTGCCGGGCCAGACATTGAGCGAGATTAGGGAGGCGGGAGAAACTCTGGTTAAAATGGGCGTTGACCAGGTTGCGGCTTATCCTCTTTTCAGGTTCCCATACACCAAAATGGGCGGAGACGGCAGAGTTAACAACTTTACCGCCTCTCATCTCTTCCGGAGAAGAAAAATGCTTGGCATTCTTGAAGATATATTTTATGCCAACGGATATGAACGAACCTCCGTATGGGCGTTCACTAAAAAAGGAGTCCCCCGATATTGTTCTGTAACAGTGCCTCTTTATGTCGGGCTTGGCGCGAGCGGCGGCTCTTATTTGAAAGATGTTTTTTATCTCAATACCTTCAACGTTGCTGAGTACTGTAACGCCCTCGAAAAAGGAAGGATGCCAATCTCTCTTTCTCTCGAGCTGACCGAAACAATGCAAATGGCAGGCTGGCTTTATTGGCGGCTTTATGAAACAAGATTCAATAAAAGCGATTTCGTGAGCAGATTTCAAAAAGAGTTTAATAACGTGTATGGCAACTATATGAAACTGTTATCTTTCTCCGGATTCGCACACAATAATGGAGAACAGGCGGTCCTTACGGATAGGGGAGCATACTGGTTACACGCTTTTGAAGATTTATTCTCAATAAATTACGTAAGTAAACTATGGGGAACTTCAAAGCAAATCCCATGGCCTGATAGGGTGGTTCTATAAAAAAGAAAACGGACTCTCGCGACTGACGTGGATATTTAGTATGTTGTAAAAAACATTGATAGACCACAATGACTATTATATTCTATTGATGAATTAAGGAAGGTAACTCGTTTATCTGTTAAGGAGAGAAGAGTATGGACGAACAAATAACTCGTTTGGCAATTCTGTTAGCCATCGTTATCGCCGTGAGCGGACCTGTCGCCTTGATAATCAGCATAGTCGCTCTAAATAAAATAAAGGGGTTACGAGACCTGTTGAACAGGAAAGATACCTTGCCTTGGCAAAAGCCGGAAATTCAAATACCGATATCACCACCGAAGCCCGAAAAGCCGTCGGAAGTTATTAAGGAGCAGCCGGTCTTCAAGCCAGCGAGTGTCCCCATGGATGCCAAGCCAATCAGCTTTGCCGACACCGCGGCCACCAAGCAGGCCGGCTCGCTTGAGCAGAAAATTGGAACACGCTGGATACTCATAGCAGGTATCATCACCTCGATTGTCGGCGTGGGGTTCTTCCTCAAGTATGCCTACGACAATGACCTGATTGGGCCTTTGGGCAGAGTGGTTATTACGGCGGCAGCAGGAATTGTTGCGCTGATTGTCGGCGAGGGAACCCGGCGTCGCGGATACGGGATTGTCGCAAAAGGCGTTACCGCGCTTGGCTTTGCAATCCTTTATGCGGCTGTTTTTTCCGCGTACCGGTTTTACGAGCTTATCGGGTCGGGGCCGGCTTTTGCCCTTGCGATATTTATCACCGCAACGGCGATGTTTTATGCGGTCGCGCTCGATGAGGTTATTATCGCGTTCTTCTCGCTACTCGGCGGATTCCTAACGCCGGTGCTTGTCTCGACCGGGGGAAACAGGCCGATGGCGCTTTTCGGCTACGTGCTTGTGCTGAGCGTAGGCGCAATCCTGTGCGCGTTTTACCGAAAGTGGCGTGCGATAATCGTGCTGTCATTCGCAGGGACATATCTTCTTTACACCGGCTGGTTCGAGAAATTTTACCGGCACACTATGAACGGAACCGACACGCCAGCGCAGATAGGTATCGCACTGGGCTGGCTGGCGGTATTTTTCGCGGTTTATCTTATTATGCCGGTCCTGTACGCATTAGTTAAAAAAATAAACGCCCAGAGGGAAGACGTGGTTCTTGTCCTGGCCAACGCGGGGGCGACGTTCTATTATCTTTGTAATATACTCTTCGATAAATTCCGCGTTGAGCTTGCCTTTTGCGCGGTCGGGTTATGTGTGGCGCATCTGGCGCTGATGACGGTCGCGACGAAGCGATGCAAAGATGATATCGCGCTACGGTTATCGCTGCTGGTTATCGGATTATTCTTCCTGACGATTGCGGTGCCGTTGTATCTGAAGATGTACGCAGTGGCAATCGCCTGGGCAGCCGAGGGCGTGGTCCTGACAATCATCGGCCTGCGATACAAAAGTATCTGGACGCAACTGGCGGGCGTAATCGCTTTACTACTGAGCCTGGTTCAGCTCATTTTGCAACTGCCTATGCACAAGGCGGCGTTCCAGGCGATATTTAATCCGGCTTTCGGGAGCTGGTGTTTCTTGGCTGCGGCGATTTTCGTTTGTCACATTATTTACAGGAGATACTCGCAACTCGAAAAATATTCAGAGGTCCCGCAGTTTTTTTATGGTGCGGCCTGCCTGCTGTTTTTCGCCACGGTCATGATGGAGTGGTACTGGCACTGTATGTTCAACTTTACGGCCACGCCGATTTTGCAGGAATCGCTTTTCATAAAAGGTGTCATACTGATTTTGTCGGCGTTTATAGTTCTGTTGACCCTGCGGCCCGTATGCCCGAAGGGAACGCCCTTGCGTGGTCTGGCAGCGGTATTCGCCGTCGGGGCAGCGATTTTCACGATGATTGTATTTAATCAAATCTACGACAAACGTTTCCTGATTTTCGCCAACGTTGAATTTGCCGCAGCGATGGTTCTGGTCGCGGTACTGCTCGCCTCGGCAATTTTGATTAAGCAGCGGGCTGAGGAAGATGAAAACGCGATAACGTTCGCGATAATTTTTGCGCTCGCAGGCATATTCGCCCTATGGGTCCTGATAAGTGAAGAGATTTATTTCTATTGGTATTGCCTGGACCGCTACGGCACAGCGACACCAAACTGGCAGTTCCTCGCCAATATGTACACGTCCATCGCCTGGGCCGTCTATGGGATAGCGCTAATGATTGTCGGTTTCTGGAGACATATCAAGACGCTTCGGTTTGCCGCGCTTGGCTTATTCGCAATTTTGCTGGTAAAAGTGTTCATAATGGATATGAGCACCGTGAAGAGCGTTTACAGAATCGCGGCGTTCTTAGCGACGGGCATTACTCTTGTGGCGGTATCGTACCTGTATCAATACCTGAAAAATCGCGGCTTTTTTGACACGCTTTCTGCCTCGCAAAAACAAAACGAAATATCGGGAAATTCCAAATGACCTGTACAAAGGCGAGTTTACTGTCGGTCCTGGTCGTGGTGGTCTTTGCGCTCGACGTGTTTATGCTAAGCTCGCTGCGGTCAATCCAGAGACAAGACGGGCCTCGTTGATTACTTGTTCGGCTCTGTGGCCTGATTCGGCTCGACTGGAGGCATCAAAGTCCATTCGCACTTGTCGGAGTATGTTTTGCCGTCGTGGGTTGCGGCCACCTCGATTGTATTAAGGCCGGGTTTTAGGCGGATGTCGAACCATTTGAATACGCGACTTGTTTCCGTCTTGCTGCCGAGAGACTGGCCGTTAACTTTCAGTTCAACCGAATCACAGTTTGAATAAATCTTCACCATCGTATTCGGGTCCGTTCGCTCGGTGTGACGTCGGCTGGTGATATACACAACCGGCTCGGCTGACCACTTTGCTTTGTAAAAATAAAAGGCGTCTTTACGGGTCTTTCTGTCTGCGGTAACAAGCCCTTTGTCATTAATGCCGTGGGTATCTCCTTCGTTTCGCCCGGCTGAGCCAAAATCAAACATCACCCACGCGAAAGTACCCCAAAGATAAGGTCTCGCTTCCATTGCGGCATAATCTTCCTCGTGGACAATCGCCTGCCATTCTTCCGGATGCCATTTGCCTCCCGGCGTCGGCCCTTTTTTCATATTCTGCTCGTGCTGCTTAATATTCGCCCCTGCCCCGTATTCGCTGACACCAATCGGCTTATCATTGGCGTCTTTTTTGTATTTATCCAGGAGCTGTTTCATCTGAGGCGGGCTGCCGTAATACCAGCCGGGATACGGATTCCAGGCAATCAAGTCGGCTATCTTGCGCACGCCAGGCCATTTGTTGCTGGGGTCATTTGATGCGGCTGTCGTAAGGCGGGTGGAATCCTCCTGTTTTGCCAGTGATTGCAGCTCGGTCAACAACGGTCTTGGGTCATCACATTTGCCTGAATTGCCAAGCTCATTGTATAAACTCCAGAAAAAAATCGACGGGTGGTTATATCTCTGGCGGATAAGCTCCGTTAACTGCTGTTTCGCGTTTTCCGCAAAAGCGGGAGTACCATATACCTGATTGACCAAAGGTATTTCCGCCCAGACGACAAGGCCGGTTTTGTCGCAAAGCGAAAGAAAATAATTCGAGTGCGGATAGTGCGCCAGCCGAACACAAGTCGCGCCGATTTCCATAATCATGTTCGCATCTTCATCCTGGTCTGCATAACTGATTGCCCATCCCTTACCGACTCTGTCCTGATGGCGGCAGACGCCGTGGAGCGGATACGACTCGCCATTGAGGAAGAAGCCCTTGTTCGCATCGACGCTGTAGTAACGCAATCCCATCTGCTCAGTCACCTCATCGACCACCTTGTTGCCGTCGCAAACTAATTCGACTTTCACCTGATAAAGGTATGGGTCTTCACGGCCATTCCACAAATGCGGATTGGCAATCCGAATCCGGTTATTCACGCTTTTCGTCTGGCCCGGCTCGACCTGTGCCGGTTCTTCTGCCTTCGCAACCGTCGCTGAATCGGCATCAAATATCGTAACACGCGATTTAATTATTGCCTGCTTATCGAGTCCGTTTGAAACCTTCGCCAGAACATCGACTATCGCTTCTTCTTTTGTAACTTCGGTTTGCTTTATATATATTCCCGGCGAGGCGTAATCGAGAGGCGTTATGCAGACGGGATTTTTGACGATTAACCAGACGGAGCGATAAATGCCACCCTGGATATTGAAATCGCCGCTCAAAGGCGGGACATCCGCGAAAGACGAATTGTCAACCCGCACCGCAAGAATATTCGGGCTATTCTTTTTAATGTATGGCGTAAGCTCATAACAAAAGGCGGTAAATCCTCCGCGGTGCTGTCCAAGATGCACGCCGTTGAAATACACGTCGGCGACCAAACTCGCCGCCTCAAACTGAATAAATACCCGCTGGCCCTTTGCGGATTCCGGTATAACCAGCTTTGTTCGATACCAGCCGGGGCCGCGATAATAGTTAGGGCCACCGAGAGTGTCTTTATCGTTCCAGGTATGCGGCAGTGTTACCTTAGACCATTCCGAATCGTCAAAAGCAACCGTTTCGGCGTTATTCACATCGGCCCTTATGAACTTCCAGCCGTCAGTAACCGGTATCATGTTTTGCGGGCGCTGCAAAGTTTGTCCGTTAGCGAACGCAGCGGCTGCCATCACGACCAATGAGCTTACTCTTCCGGTCATTCGATATGCCCTTTCATTAAGACTGTCAAACTCTTAGTACACACGTATGGGCAGTATTACAAAAGGAATGCCCTGGTGGTATAACTTTCTTTGCAGGGAAAATACTATGTGGTTATGAAGAAACCGGTGGACAAAGGAATCCTTTTCAAAGACAAGCTGTCCGCCGAAGAACATCGCCGAGGGGAATCGCTCAATAATCTTAGGGGTGATTTTCATAACCTCGTCAACTATGTCAACGCCAATTTCGGAAATGCCCTCGGCATACAATCCGTTTCTTCTCATAAGATTAACGTAACAGCTGACCTCAACTTTGGCCTGCGATTCGAGATTCCCGACCTCCTGCGCCCTTTGAAATTACCGACGTCTATGACGCCGACCTGGACAAAGATGAAATTCTTGAAGACGCCGCCGAATAGTCGCATCACGTTAAACAGCGTGTGCAATCCCATCCCGTTGAAACCGCTGACAAGCAGAACCGCGGTCCTGCCGTTGGGGTCAAACTTCGGCTCGACAACCGGCGCAGCCGTTCCCGACAGAAGACCGGCATCCGAAAACTCCGGCTTGGTTACAAGATTGTCGAGTCGGCGGAGAAGCAGCCAGACGTTATGGTAATGTCGTTTTATAAGAATCGCCAGCCCGACCAGTGCTCCTGTTATCAACAGCGTTATCCATCCGCCCTCAAAAAACTTGAATATAACCATCATCGCAAGAATAGAGACGGTCAAAACCAGCCCTATTCCGTTAATAAACAACTTTCTGCGCCAGCCCCTTACGGTAAAACGGTCGTTCCACCAATGCCGAACCATACCAAGCTGGGACAGGGCAAAAGTGATGAAAACGTTGATACTGTAAAGAACAACGAGGAATCTGACTGAACCCTTGGAGATAATCATTATTACAAGGGACAGGCCTCCCATAATCATGATTCCCTTCTGGATTACCAGCCGGTCGCTAAGCGCTGAGAACCTTGTGGGAAACCACCTGTCGAGAGACATATTCGCCAGCACCCTGGGGCCATCCAGAAATCCGGTCTGGGCGGCAACAAACAGAAGCGTCGCCTCCGACATAAGCGCAACAAAAATGAGAGCGACTGCGCAATTGGTATTCCAACCCTGTGTCGCCCGCTCAAAAAGAACCGCGTTTAAGGTCTTGCCGGGCTCAGATGTTACTCCGTAAATCAGATACCCAATCGCCAGTCCGAGAACCATAAAGGCGAGCGAAAAGGCCATATATCGCATCGTGTGTCTGGCGGTTTCTGCCCTCGGCTCCCTTAGAACCGGTATGCCGTTACTCACCGCCTCAATTCCGGTGAATGTGCCTGCGCCCATACTATACGCACGCACTATCAGAAAAAACATCCCCCAGAAACCAACCTCAGAAATGCTGCTGTGCACATCGGTGCCGGTGGAAACCGCAATCCCTTTCAGTGCCGGCAGATGCGTAAATACCGCGTACAGGATTACGAAGATGTGGGTCACCAAAAACGCCAGAAATATCGGGACCAACGGCAATATCGATTCTTTGACCCCTCTCGTATTCAGCAGCGTCATCAGCAAAACAACGCACACCGCGAAGCTGAGGCGGTATGACTGCCATTTCAAAGGAAGCGAGCTACATAGAGCGTCAGTACCGCTGGCGATTGAAACGGCGATTGTCAGCACGTAGTCGATGAGCAGTGCGCAGCCGGAGAGCATCCCCAGTCCGGGTGATAATAATTTGCTTGCGACAAGATATCCGCCGCCGCCCGTGGGGAAAAGCTCGACTATTTGTGAGTAACTGGCGCTGATGACGAAAACCGTCAGCGCCGTGGCAATCGCGACAAAAACAGCCAAATACGGATGATGACCCAGCGCCAGGAACGCCTCCTGCGGACCGTAACAGGAAGACGACAGGCCGTCGGCGCCAAGCCCAACCCAGGCAAAAAACGCTATGAGTGAAAGTTTGTGGAAAATCCGTGTATCCCGCGGGCTGCGGGATTTGCCTATTACCAGATCTTTCAGCTTCTGCTGTAAGTTTGGTTCTTGCTGCATTAAAAACTCACTTCAAAAATGTTATGCTGAACACCATATACAATTCGACCTGCCTGTCTATAAAATTTCATGGTGATTAGCATCTAATATAAGCGGCAATGGGAATTGCATAAGTATAACTAATTATTGCTGGCAATGCAAGTATTAAATTTCACACACCAACGAATCGTTGCCGCACCCGAAAAAACTACTTAACAGTGTTGCTAAACGTGCTGTTCGGCAATATCCTATTACTAGATATTCCTATTTCGGAGTTTGGCTATGCGCACAAGACGACTTGGTAATACGGATTTGGAACTGACTGTCGTTGGCTTAGGCACCTGGGCCATAGGCGGCCCCTGGCAATACGGCTGGGGCCCGCAGGATGAAAACGAGGCGATAGCCGCAATCTTGAAGGCCATCGACCTCGGTATAAACTGGATTGACACCGCGGCAATCTACGGCTGCGGACATTCCGAAGAACTTGTCGGCAGGGCATTAAAGCAAACTAAAATAAAGCCCATTATCGCTACCAAGTGCAGCTTACTCTGGAATGATAAAAGAGAAAAAATCGGCTGTCTTAAGGCGGAAAGCATCCGCAAAGAGTGCGAAGAAAGCTTGAAGCGCCTCGGTGTTGAAGTAATTGACCTGTATCAGATGCACTGGCCCGACCCGGAAAAGGATATCGAAGAGGGCTGGGGAGAAATGGCCCGGCTGCAAAAGCAGGGCAAAGTCAGATACATCGGAGTATGCAATTACAATACGGCCCAGCTCGACCGAATCCGCAAAATTGCGCCGGTTATTTCTTTGCAGCCGCCTTACAGTATGATTCGCAGAGGGGTTGAGGCGGAATTGTTACCCTATTGCGCAAAAAACAATATCGGCGTTGTTGCTTATAGCCCTATGCAGCGGGGATTACTGACGGGTAAATTCAGCAAAAAATACCTCGCGACGCTTGCGCCCGACGACCATCGGCTCAAAAGCAGCGATTACCAAGAGCCGGAATTTTCCGCGACCCTTGCGTTCGTCGATAAACTAAGACCAATCGCCGAAAGAAACAAAAAGACGCTCGCCCAGTTAGCTATCGCCTGGGTTCTTCGCAGGCCTGAAGTGACCGCGGCAATCGTCGGCGCACGAAAACCGTCCCAAATCGCTGAAACCGCCCCCGCCGCCGACTGGATACTGACCAAAAACGATATAGCCGAAATCGAAAAATTACTCGCTGAACGTGAAAATAAATTAGCCAAATAAAAAGGATTGAAAATGACAGAGAACACAAGCACTTATACAAGCCCGCTGGTGGAAAGAAATGCATCGAAGGAAATGGCAGAGTTATTCGGGCCACAGAAGAAATTCGGCACGTGGCGGCGAATATGGCTTGAGCTGGCAAAGACGGAAAAAAAGCTCGGCCTGAAAATATCCAACGCGCAAATCACTGAAATGGCCCGGCACCTCGACGACATCAACTTTAAGAAGGCCGCGGAATATGAAAAGAAGGTTCGCCACGACGTTATGGCGCATATTCACACGTTCGCTGATGCGGCTCCGAAAGCAGCGCCGATTATCCACCTCGGCGCGACGAGCTGCGATATCAGCGACAACGCCGATTTGATTATTATTCGCGAGGGCCTGCGAATCACCGCGGGCAAAGTCGCAGCGGCAATAAACCTGCTGGCGCGGTTCGCAAAAAAATACAAGGCGACGCCGACACTAGGCTTCACGCATTATCAGCCCGCACAACTGACCACCGTCGGCAAACGCGCGACGCTGTGGTGCTACGAATTCGCGATGGACCTCAAAGAAATCGAACACCGATTAGATACGCTACCCTTCAGGGGCATCAAAGGCACGACGGGAACACAGGCATCGTTCCTCGCCTTATTCGACGGCAACCAGAATAAAGTTGACCGGCTTGATAAAATGGTCGCTGCGGCATTCGGCTTCAAAAACATCTGTGCCGTAACAGGCCAGACGTATCAGCGAAAAATCGATACACTGGCCATAAACGCCCTTGCCTTAATCGCCCAATCCGCCCAGAAGCTCTGCACTGACCTGCGATTGCTGGCAAACCTAAAAGAAATCGAAGAGCCGTTTGAGAAATCGCAGGTGGGTTCATCTGCTATGGCTTACAAACGCAACCCGATGCGATGCGAAAGGGTAACCGCGCTATCGAGATTCGTCTTATCGTTAGCGACAAGCCCCGCTATGACTGCCTCGCAACAATGGTTCGAACGCACATTAGATGATTCTGCAAACCGACGACTCGTTATCCCGGAGGCGTTTTTGGCGGTCGATGGTATTCTCGAAATCCTGACTAATGTTCTCGATGGCCTTGTCGTCTATCCACGGGTTATCTCTTCACACGTCGCAGCGGAACTGCCTTTTATGGCAACGGAAAACATCCTTATGGCCGCTGTAAAAGCAGGCGGCCACAGACAAGAAATCCACGAAAAAATAAGACGGCACTCGCACGAGGCCGCAGCACAGGTAAAACAACTTGGCGAACCCAACGACCTCATCAACCGGCTCAAAGCAGACGCCGCATTTGCGAAAGTTGATTTTGCCAAAGTGCTGAACTCAAAGGATTACGTCGGCCTCGCACCTCACCAGGTCGATAATTTCATAAAACAAGTGGCAATCCCGGCAATAAGAAAATATAAACAGCAGCTTAATCGAAAAGTTGACCTCCACGTATAAAGGAACCGCAAAGTGACCAGAAACGAATTAATCAAACGCGTAAAGGAAACGGCGTATCTTGAGGGCGATTTTATTCTGAGAAGCGGCAAACGCAGCAAATACTATCTCGATAAGTATCTCTTCGAGACCTGCCCGGATATCCTCAAAGAGCTGGGCAAGGAATTCGCCAAGCACGTCGGCAGCGATGTAACTTTAATCGCCGGCGCGGAACTCGGCGGCGTCGCTCTTGCGGCGGCGGCGGCAATGGAGACGGGCAAAAACTGGGTCATTATCCGAAACAGTAAAAAGGACTACGGCACGGGAAAGCTCGTCGAGGGAAAACTCAATAAAGGCGATGTTGTGCTGCTCGTTGAGGATATCGCTACAACGGGAGGACAGGTGCTTGAGGCCGCGAAGGTAATCACCGAGGCGGGAGCAAAAATAAAGAAAATCGTCGCTGTTATCGACCGCAAACAGGGCGCGGGCAAGAATATCACATCAGCGGGCTACAAATTCGAGTCGCTATTGACCAAAGACGACCTGGGCATCAAAGATTAGTAATTCAGGAGAATTGAAATGGCGGGCACTCATCTTATGGCGAAAACCTGGCTCAAAGCGGTCTTCGGAATAAAAACGTAAAGCATTTCTATGTTTTTATTGCTTAGGCGAACTGCCTTTTTGCGCAGCACGGATTTTTTCCAAACCTACCCGGGCATTTTTGTCGGCAGGGTCGATTTTCAAAGCCTGCTCATATTCAGCGGTCGCCTGTTCAATCTTACCCTGAAGAAGCAGCATTTCTGCAAGCCGGCAGTGAGCCGTTGTGTTCTGAGGAACCAATTCGACAACTTTATGCAAATGCTCAACCGCCTCATCAATCAACCCTTTGCCGGCTATCGTCATAGCGAGATTGAAATGTGCTTCGATATTATTAGGGTCGAGTTCAACTGCACGATGAAAGCCCTCAATCGCCCTATCGGTCTGCCCCATCTGCGTAAATGCCACACCAAGATTGCTGTATGCCTTGGCATAGTTCGGCTTTGCCCTAATTGCCATCTCGTATTCGCCGACCGCTTTTGCCGGCAGGTCCTGCGCGAGAAAAGTATTGCCGAGATTGTAGTGTGCTTCCGCATTGGCCGGATCAATCTGAATTGCCCCGTTAAAATATCTCGTTGCCTTGTCGACGTCGCCCTTAGTCAACATCGCCACTCCCAGATTTCCGTATATCGCCGAATCCGTTTTGAGCTTTACCGCGGTCTCCAGCTCTTTGATCGCCTCATCGACCTGTCCTGTCTGCAATAACAACGAACCAAACCTGCCGTGGAAATCCCCGTTTTCAGGATGATATCTAAGCCCATCGTGATATATAGCCATTGCGCGCTCAAAATTTCCCCTCTTGGATTCCATTTCGGCCAGAGCAATATAAGTATCTGTTTCGCCCGGAGTAATCGCCAAAATCCGGTTATAGTATTCGATCGCTTCGTCGGCCCTGCCCATCATATCCAAACACTTCGCAACATTATAAAGAACGTCAATTTCCCTCATGTTCACCTTCATTACCTTCTCAATATTGCTCCTGGCCCTTTCGAGATCGCCATTATGGGCATAACGAGTCCCTAAAGTACTGTATGCGAGATAATTGTCCGTGGTGACAGCGGCCGTATGCGTAAACAGCGATATGGTGTCACGCCAGTACCCGACCTGCCTGAACGTCATAACCCCCAGCGTCCCGAGAATAACCAAACCGGCAAAACCAACAAGATAAACCCTGTTACGCCATTTACCCGATATATCGCCGGCAAGCCATACCAGCATAATAAAAAGGCCAGTCAGCGGAATATAGGTATAACGGTCGGCCATCGCCTGCCTTCCCACCTGCACAAGCCCGATAACGGGAATTAATGTCCCCAGATACCACAGCCACCCTGTCAATAAATATCGACGCCGTCGAAGCAATAACACAACAACCGTAATCACCAAAAGAACCGCCGCTGATGTCGCAATCTTCCAAGCCGCAATCCCTGCCGACGGATGAGGATAAAAAACCGCCAGGTCAACGGGCCAAAACATCTTCAATATATAGTCGCAGTAAGAAACTAAAGCATTGCCGACACGATAACCTAAAGGAAAAACACTTGAATTCGCTACGGACCCGCCCATTTTCTGAGCAATAAAAGTCACACGGCTTGACGCTAACGAGAGAATAAGCAACGGTATCTTCTCAATTATCAGCTGGAAAATCGGAACGCCAACTCCCTCCTCGGGCCACAAACGCTTCAAAGGCCAAAAATCCATAATAAAAAGCACAAATGGCAGCGTAACAACCATTGGTTTCGCCATCAAACCGATCGCAAAAAACACTAATATTATCACATATCGCCAGACCGTCCGCCGTTCAACGTATCGCAGGTATGCCAGCATAGTCAGCATCCAGAACAGCGTACAAAGAACGTCTTTTCGCTCGGTTACCCAGGCGACGGACTCAACGTGCAGTGGATGCAAAGCAAATAACGCCGACACAAAGAAGCTTGCCCAAACCGCCTTCGTATATCGCTTCAAAACCCAAAACAGCAAAATTGTGTTGGCGATATGAAGCGCGACGTTGACTAAATGAAAACCGCCGGTCCAGAATCCGAATACATTTTTATCGAGCATAAGAGACAGCCATACAAGCGGAATCCAGTTGCCCGCATACATCGTGGTAAAAGCCCATTTAATACCGCTCCATGTCAATCCCCCGGGTACCATTGGATTGTTGACGACATGAATCTGATCGTCGAAGTCCACAAAATCAAAACCCGCCGTTTGGCCATATACCACGATGATGCCGATTGCCAGTAACAAACAAAGTCCGAAGATGAGTCGTTTTTGGTGGTCTTTACAAATCGTTTCGGGCCAGGTTTTTTCTGATTCCATCTAATCCACCCGCATCGATTTTTCAATCAGTCGTATCAGCCGGTTGGCAACGTGCTTTTTAGGCGCATCAGCAAACCTGCACCATTCCTGGCCGGCTTTTTTTGTCCAAACTTCACACCGCTCGTTACCGATGGCGGCGGGCGTGTTGGCGATAATCATATCCAGATTCTTATCCCGCATCTTACGCTCCGCGCCGGCCTTAATATTCCTGTCTTCCAGAGCAAAGCCGACGACAACCTGATTTTGCTTCTTGTGGGTCCCGGCCCATTTCAAAATATCCTGGGTGGGTTTTAATCTCAGCGTAACTACGCCGGGGCTTTTTTTTATTTTATGCCGGGCGAGTTTAGCCGGCGTATAATCCGAAACCGCCGCGGTCATAATCAGGCAGTCGCATCCGCCAAATTTATCTTTTACCGCCTCGAACATATCGCGGGCGGATTCAACCTCGATTACGCTGGCTTCTTTTGGGGCGTTCAGATTCGTCGGCGCCACTATCAACGTTACGTTATGTCCGGCCAAAAGCGCCGACCGCGCGAGCTCATAGCCCATTTTGCCGCTGCTGGCGTTGGAAATAAATCGCACGGGGTCAATATATTCTCGCGTCCCCCCGGCCGTAATTAAGAACTGAAGTTTTCGCCGTCGCTTTCGAGAATACATCCTAGAGAAACCTACTTGTGTTTGTGTTTAAGTCCGGCGGCAATTTTTCCGACCGCCTCTAAAATTTCCTGTGGTTCGGCCATCCTGCCGATGCCTTCGGTGCCGCAGGCAAGCCGACCCTGCCGCGGCCCTATAAGCTCAACGCCGATTCGTTCGGCGAATTTGACATTCTCCTGCACCGCGGGGTTCGTCCACATCTTATCGTTCATCGCCGGCGCAAAAAGCATCGGTTTGGCCCAGCAGGCGCAAAGCATCGTGCTGAGCAGGTCATCGCAGATGCCGTTGGCGAATTTGCCTAAGATGTTCGCCGTAGCGGGCGCAACAATAACTACGTCCGCCCAGTCAGCCAGATTAATATGCCCGATTCTGAACTCTTCCTGCTCCCACATGCTCATATGAACAGGCCCGCCGGTAACGGCTTCGAAACTCTCAGCGCCCACTAAGTGAAGGGCGTTTTCGGTCAGGACCGTCCTCACCTCGGCACCATTGGCCGTCAGTTTGCTGGCAAGGTCAATCGCCTTATACGCGGCGATGCCTCCGCTGACCCCCAGCACAATTTTAACGCCATCAAGTTTTGATTCTTGTTTGGCCATATATGCCCGCCTTTGAGCAATTCCCGGCACCGTTTACCCAACGCTGCCTGGTTTGTCGATGTCGCTGTTTTCGTAGTCGATAGCAATCTTGTCGCGTTTGATTTCCTCGACGACGATTTGAAGCTGGCCCATACCCTCGGCGTCTTCAATCAAAGGCCGCGCGCCCTGCATCAATTCCATCAGCCGTTTCTGAATCAGGGCCGTCAACTTGAACCGCCCGCCGACTTTTCTTACCAACTCGATATTTTTCAGGTCTTCAATCATTTATTCGACTCCACAATTAATTGCCTATGCCGCTTATTTCTTCCGTATCGTTTCGATTATTCCTATTATTTCATTTACTGCCACGTCCAGCTTGTCATTTACAACCATATACTGATAATCCTGCCGGGCGACCGCAATCTCGTTTGACGCCTGGCTGAGGCGGCGCTTCGCCGTTTCCTCACCGTCTCTGCCCCTGCCGTGCAATCGGCCCGCAAGCTCCTTTGGCGTCGGGGCGAGGATAAATACCATCACGGTATCCGGATACAGCTTCTTAACCTGTTTGCCGCCCTGAACGTCTATTTCCAGTATCACCACTTTGCCGGCGGCAATTGCCTCATCAACCTTGTCTTTCGGCGTGCCGTAAAAATTGCCGAAGACCTCAGCGTGCTCCAGCAGCAGGCCTTTTTCGATTCGCCGCTGAAACTCGTCCCTGCCGACAAACCAGTAATCTTTGCCGTCAACTTCTTTCGGCGTTCTTTGTCGCGTAGTTACCGAAACGCTCAGGCACGCATCGTCCAGCCGTTTGACTAGCTCTTTGCAAATCGTCCCCTTGCCTACGCCGCTGGGGCCGCTTATTACGACAATAATTCCCTTTGACGCCTGCGACTTACTCATCGGCGATTCGTTATTCCACGTTCTGGACCTGTTCCTTGATTCGGTCTATCCGGCACTTGATATCCACAACTAAATGCACAATCTCGGAGTCGCCTGCCTTGCTGCCGATAGTGTTGGCCTCTCTGAGCATCTCCTGACAGATAAAATCGAGCTTGCGGCCTTCGCTTTGTCCGGCACTGCTCTTCAAACCCTTCGTAAACTGCACTAAGTGCGAATCGAGCCGGGCGATTTCTTCCGATATGTCCGCCCTGTCCGCGAAAATCGCGACCTCGCGAGCCAATGTCTCGTCATTCAATTTTAATTTAGCAACCGAGAGCAGCTCTTCGATTCTTCTTTTGAGTTTTTCAGCGTATTGCTTAGGCCCGGCGGCGCTGCGAGTTTGTATCTGCTCAAGCGAGGTTTTTATCGCCCTGCAATGCTTTTCGAGGTCTGCCGACAGGGCTTCACCTTCCGCAGCACGCATCGACTTAAGCCCCCTCAGCGCTTGTTTCGTAATCGCCAGCACCTTTCGCCGAATCCTGTCGGCCTCCTTGCTGCTCGGCACCGCGGGCGACAAAATTCCCGGCAACGCCAGTAATCCGCTCAAATCAAGCTCACGTTCCAGACCAGCCGACGGTGAAATTTTGCCGAGTCGTTTAAGCAGCGTCGTCAGCGCCTTTTCGTTTATCTCGAAAAGCGCCTCTGCCGGCGCGCCTTTTTGCCTGAGTGTATAGTTGGCCGTGCCGCGCGACACCTCCCGGCGCAGCTCTTTTTCGACGTCGCTTTCCAGAAACCCAAGCGTTTCCGGCAGCCGAATTGTCGGCTTGAAATAGCGGTTGTTGACCGTGCTGATTTCGACAATATAAGTCGTGCCGCTCAGCCGGCCATCCGCGTTCCCGTATCCGGTCATACTGTTTATCATAGAGATTCAGCCCTCATTACATATATCGCCGACGGGAAAACACTTTACCCCAAACGGCGATACGCACATTTATTGCTGGGTCTGACCCTGCTGGTCTGCCGGTGCAGGCGCAGCCGGAGCCGCCGGCTGTTCTGCGCCCCTGCCGGTATCATTGCTGGTTATCGGGGCTGGAGTTTTCAATGTCGGCCCGCTCGTTGACGGACGCCACCACCTGTCAAGCACAAGAGCAACAATTATAAATAAGCTGGCCACGCTGATAGTAAGCCAGGTCAGGACGTCGCCCGTCTTGCTGCCCAGTATGCCGCTGGCCATACCGCCGGCAAAAGCGCCGCTAAGTCCGCCGCCTTTGCCTTTTTGAATCAATACCACCAAGATAAGCACTACCGAACCAATCACAAAAAACACCGCGAGAATGTTCGTTATGAAACCTGCCGCCAATACCGGATTCAATGCCATAATATGTCCCTTATTTCGTTTAATTTTTTTATAATCAAACCGACGCTTTAACAATCGCCACAAAATCTTCTGCTTTCAAACTTGCCCCGCCTACCAATAAGCCGTCAACGTCTTCCTGGCTCATCAGCTCGCCCGCGTTATCCGGCTTTACCGACCCGCCATACTGAATGCGAATCGCGTCGGCAATCTTCCTGTCATACATTTGGGCGACCAATTTCCGAATCAACGCATGCACTTCCTGTGCCTGCTGAGGAGTCGCAGTCAACCCTGTCCCTATCGCCCATACGGGCTCATACGCAATCGTAACAGCCGACATTTTTTCTGCGATTAATCCCGCCAGGCCCTTTTCCATCTGCCGCGTTACTACTTCGTCGGTTTTGTTCGCCTTTCGCTCATCGAGCAGCTCGCCGACGCACAAAATCGGCAAAAGCCCGCCCAATATGGCCGCGTGAACCTTTTTGTTTATCAGCTCATCGGTCTCGCCGATAACGTGCCGTCTCTCGGAATGACCGCATAACGCGTAAGCACAGCCGACGTCCTTAAGCATCGCCGAGCTAATCTCGCCCGTGAACGCGCCTTTCCGCTCGAAGTAAATATCCTGCGAGCCAAGCCCGATATGCGACGATTGAAGGGCCTTGCCCACCTGCTGAAGATAAACAAATGGCGGGCACACGGCTACGTCAACTTTGCTGCCCGCCACGTCTTTACAACCCAAAACAACGCCCTCAGCCAGTTTGACTGAGCTGTGAACGTCGGTGTTCATTTTCCAGTTGCCCGCTATAAATGACTTTCGCATCCTACTCTCCTAAATTTATCCCAAAACTTCCGTCGCTCGCGGGAAGCTGCCCAGCACCGAAAGCTGCAAACAGTGCTTTTTCGCCTCGTCGAAGGCCTTCTGAACATTTTCGTCGCCGCGATGACCCATAAAATCCACAAAGAAGTAATATTCCCACTGCCTCTTTTTGCTGGGTCTCGATTCTATATTAGTCAGGTTTACACCATACTTCTTGAAAACTTCGAGCACATCGACCAGGGCGCCTGCCTTGTGGGCCGTGCTGAATATCGCCGCGGTCTTGTCTTCGCCGGTGGGCCTGGCATCTTCGCGCCCGACCACAAAAAACCTCGTTACGTTGTTAGGCGTGTCCTCGATGCTTTCGCACACGATTTTCAACCCATACAGTTCCGCCGCCACCGTCGAACCAATTGCCGCCGACTTCGCTTCTTTGGCGGCCTTCTGCGCCGCTTTCGCAGTTGACGGCTCCGCGACGGTTTTCGCCTCTTTGAACGTCGCGGCAAGCCAGTTGCGACACTGCGTAAAAACTTCCGGCTTCGAGTAAATCTTCTCAATCTGGTCTATGTTGCAATTAGCCAAAAGATTATGATGAATCGCCATCAAAATCTCCGAGCAAACCTTCACATCCGAATCCACTAGCGCGTCAAGCGTTTCAATCACACCGCCGCCCAGGGTATTCTCTATCGGCACGATGCCCAAATCGCAATGCCCCTTGCTTACCTCATCCAGAACACTGCGAATGTCCGCAAGCGGCTCATAATCCGCGCCTTGCCCGAACTTGCAAATCGCCGCCGTATGACTGTAGCTGCCGCCGGGGCCTAAGTAACCCACCCGCAACGGCCTTTCCAGAACAAACGACCCGCTCATAAGCTCGCGCCATATCGCCTGCAAACATTTGTTCGGCAGCGGCCCATTGTTGTGACCGGCTACCTTCTCAAGCACTTCCTTCTCACGGTCCGGCGCATACACGGGCTTGCCCGTCTCGTTCTTGAGCTTGCCAATTTCTATCACAACATTGGCACGCTCGTTGAGCAACTCGACAAGCTTGCGGTCAATCTCGTCAATCTGTTTTCTAAGGTCGTCTAAAGACAAAATTCCCACCTGCCCCCTTACTTGTTTTTGATAAGAAAACGCGGGGGCGTCAAACCTTTTACCTATACAGATTTACAAACCCGCTTTTCTAACATAATTTCCCCCTTGCGTCAACGACTTTGCCTCGTTTAATATGATTTTTCGTGGTATGGCTGCGCAAATGAAATATACGATTTTCAGTACTGCCTGGGGGTATTTTGGCTTGGCTGCCGACAAGAAGGGGCTTCGCCGAACGATTCTGCCCTGCGAAAACCGCAAAATCATCGAAAAACACCTCCTCGCTGGTCTCGACAAACCCCAATTTGACAAAAATCTCCTGAAACCCCTGCAAAAACAAATAATCGCCTATTTTGAAGGCAAACCGGCAAGATTCAATACCTCTCTTGTCCTCGACAAGTTTCCACCCTTCGCCCGCAAAGTGTTGGCCGCCTGTGAAAAAATACCCACCGGCAAGACAGTGTCTTATTCCCAGTTAGCAGGTATGATTGGCAAGCCCCGCGCAAGCAGAGCAGTCGGCAGCGCATTAGCGAGAAATCCTATCCCCCTGATTATTCCCTGCCACCGCGTCATCCACGCCGATGGCTCACTCGGCAACTTCAGCGCATTCGGCGGCACGGGCACCAAAAAGAAATTGCTCGCCCTTGAAACAAAAGTGCACAAGCCCTTGTGAGCTTGTGCACCTGTGTTTTTGTGTCCTTGTATTCTTTTTTACTTTGCCGGTTTATTCGGCTCTTTAGGTTTATTTGGTTCGACGGCCTTAACGGCTTCTTTGGGCTGATTCGGCTCGCTCGCTCCTAACAATCGCACGTTGTCGAAATAGAAATTGCCGGCAGTGGTCACGCCATCATAGTTTGTAATGATAGTGACGCTTCCGTGTGTCAGGTCCGGCGGGGTTTGAGGAGGAATATCAAAAGTGACCGTAACCGTTTTATCGGCTGAACCGTTCCACGAAGTATCTTCCTGGCTTGCCGCCGGGTCTATTTGCTGCCAACCGCCAAAATCATCCTGTATCACGATACATTCGATTGGCTTGACCCAGCCGGTGCCGATGTTCCACTCCTTGGCTTTCAAAGTTACATCTACCTTTAACTGTGTGGCTTTGCCGAGGGCCGCCAGCAGATTCGCATCGCCCGACAAATCCCGCACTATTGTTTTCTGCCAGCCGGAAGGCACAAACACCTTGTAACTATAATTGCCTAACGTCGCGTTTTCCCGGACTGCCTTCGCAGTCGTTCCATCGGCAGCTTCAGAATGCACCGCCCAGCCATCATTGCTGTCTTCCCAGTTGCCTATCACCTGGGGCAAACCCGCATAGCTTATGCCGGCCAGCCCCAGCGTTATAGCAAGACATATAAAACCACTAATCCTGATACGGCTCATCAAATTCACGTTCATGCTCTTTGCCTCCTTCGTTATTGTCCATTTATTGTTTCCTGTTTCTACGCTACTCGAAACCCGGGCGATTATTATAAACAAAAAATGTGACTTTGTCTATGGGCACCATTCCATTAGATTTTTTTGCCCCGCGGTTGGGAGAAATGCGACTAATCCTTTCCTCAGCCCTCTTGGGCTAAAGGTTATTCCATGTGAACTACATTTGTTCTGCGGTCGGCGGAAAGACTCGCCTTTTTGATGGTGTCGTAAAGCTCGCGGGAATTTTTGATTTTTTTGAACTCAAACTCCGGATGGCTCTTGTCCGTTGTCGTCAATAACACCGTCCCCACGCCGACAACCAAATCGAGGGCATTCCTGCGGAGCTTGATATCGACCACGCGGAACATATCGAGATTATCAATTTTGCGGTCAAATATGCCTTCGCCGTATTCAATCCGGTCGGGGCTGACCTCGTAATGAGTCATCCTGATTTTCCACGCCTTGTAAAAAAGAATCAGGCCAACGACAAAAATCACGCCCAGCCCCAGCAGCACCCGGTACTTGCCGACAACCGCCATGCTGTGAAAGGAAAGGTGCAGCCAGGAAATGCTTTCGATATGCCAGGCAATTATCAGAATCGCCGCAAGCAGTATTGCCCCGCCTTTGACAAAATCCCCTGTCATCACCCACAAAGTCGGGTTGCCCGAGTAAACTACCTTGTTCGGCTGCTCTTTCGATGCATCCTCGCCCTCGGTTTGCTGGGAATCGCCTGAACCGCCCTGCCCGCCGGGCTGAGTCAGCATCGCCTTTGCACGCGCGGTATTGAGAAACTCGCCGCAATGCCGGCACTTAATCGCCGCCGCCAGTATCGTCTCGGCACAAAATGGGCATACCTTTGTCTGTGATGTTGTTAGCTGCATATCCCATATATCGGAAAACCCCTCTCAAATTGCCCAGTGTTAAATAACCCTAAAATGCCTCCCCTGTTACCCTGTGCGAAAAATTTTTGCAAAAATTGTAAAATTGCCTTGACATAGTGTAATGTTTATCTTACATTATGTACGATATATGTTACATATTTAAGGAGAATCAGGTATGAACAGAATGCAGAAAATAGCATGGTTTAATCTAATCGTGATTTCCCTCGCCCTGGGGCTGAGCGTGATTGCATTTAGTATCGGCTACTTTGTTTTTGGGGCGCCCGCTCGTCATGCGGCTGCTGGTTTCGGGTTCATAGGGATTATGGGCTTTTGTGGTTTGAGCCCTGTTTTATTCAGGAAGGATAAAAACAAGGTGCAGTTCGATGAACGCGACACAGCAATTCAACGCAAAGCCGTGATTGTTGCATACTCTATCTTCTGGCTGCTGTTCGTTGCGGCGGCGATGGTTCCGTGGTTCATCATCGGGCCGAATGGTACCATCACAACCAACTATCTGCCGTGGATGGTATTTGGCGGGATGTTCGTTGTGATGCTCCTGCAATCGATAGTAATCCTCAATGAATACGGCTGGAAAGGAGAAAGATCATGACGAAATTACAAAAACAAGCATGGTTCAGTTTATTTATGATCTTCGTGGTTTGTCCTCTCCTGACCGTCTTGACAATCCTTATGTGTGTAAAAGTTCACGGAATACCATTTTCTATAACATTGGCCACACAAGTTTTTGCACCTTGCACAATGGCCATTTTTTTGCCTCTGGGCATGAATGCTTTACATGTTGTTCGCAAACCTAAACAATGGAAGGGAATTTATCCCTATGACGAACGGGATCAGTTAGTCCATTACAGAGCCCTGTTATATGTGTTTTATGCGCTCTGCACGGTTTTTACAATAGGATCTATAGTTATTCCAAGCACCATAGGCCTTAAAACTATTCCTTTTTATATCTTACCTTTGTGCTTCAGTGGCGCCGCCATTCTTATTGTTCTTGTTTATTCCGTTGCGGTACTGATTCAGTACGGCTGGAGGGCAAAAGAAAATGAATAGAACTCAAAAAACGGCGCTGTGCCATCTGGTGGTAGTATTATTAACTCTCGCAATGCTTGCCTACATATTTTTTCAGCTTTTTGTCCTAAAGAAGACACCCGAAGGCGGTCGGTTCCTGAAGCTGACAGTTTTGATTCTTTTGTTTCTGCTGTATGGTTCACTGATTGTCTGGTCGTTAAAGCGACAAAGCCCTAAAGAACCAGAGGCCGACGAACGCGATAAGCTGATTACAACCAGGGCGGCAATGGCTGCCTTTATATCGGCCTGGATAGTGCTCCCTGCCGTCAGCGTAATCCCGCAAACTATTTTCGGCGACGATGGCTGCGTCCCTGCTTGGTCGCTTCCGCTTATTATCTTTGGCGCTCTATTAATCCTTATGATGATCTATTCGACAGCGGTTCTGGCTCAATACTTTTTCAGGAGGGGCGATGGAGACAAATGAACTGAAAAACAACATTCGCCGGCTGCGATTTGAAAAAGGCGAAATGACCCAGCAGCAATTGGCCGACCTCGCGGGCGTAACCCGACAGACGATAATCGCGATGGAACAGGGCAAATACGCGCCTTCGCTGCCTTTGGCCTTCCGCATCGCTAAAGCATTCGGGGTAGGCATAGAGCAGGTGTTCGAATTCACGGAAACAAGCCCATTGAAGGGCGCCTAATCCCACAAAACCCCCTTTTTGCCTTGACTTTTCCTGCGTCATTAGATACAATAACTTAAATCTCGTATCGGGCTTTTAGGTGCGAGAGAAGGAGATGAAAAGGATTTCCCCGTTTATACTACACAGCCGAAAGGAGGCGGTAAAGGGCTGTTTTGCACTTGATTAGTTAAATCGGAAGGAGAAAAACACGAAAACGACTGCGGTCATTTTGAGCGTTATCCTTGCGTCTTCGGCGATAGTGCTGGCTAAAGCTTCGATAGGCGTGAGCACAGGGGAAATCGTCTTCGATAAGGACAGCACGTCAAAGACCTTCAAGGTTTGGAATAGCGGAAACGGCACGCTGTATTACTACTTATTCGTCATCCAGGGGTCAACGTACTTCCAGATCACTCCGGCCAGCGGGACCTCCCGCGGGGCGGCAGGGATATGCACGGTTACTGCTGATTTTAATGTAATGCCGCATGGGACGACTGTAACCGGGCAGATAGGAATAGTAAACGCCGCGGACGTTAATTCGCCGAAATACATCAATTTGACCGCGCAGGACGTCCCCACCAGGCATATCCAATTTATAAAAATAGAGGAGGGCATCGACTATATCCCCGGCGCAAGCGATGAAAACGCCGTAACCGGGAATTGCGACGGCCTTGGACTGGCAGGCGATTTGGACTGCGACGGCTTCGTCGATTTCGTTGACTTTGCCATTTTTGCCCAGCAGTGGGGACAAACCGGAAGCGATATGAGGGCGGATATCTCCCCTGCTAACAAAGACGGTTCGGTTGACACAAATGACCTTAGCGTATTTTGCACGAACTGGCTCAAGGACGGCAGGATAGGCGAAACGTATGACTTTCGCTTTGCTATCGAGACAGACAGTACGATCTCCGATATAAGCTTCACAACGCCGGACGGCCTCACTTACCCGGACGGCAACCAAGACCCCTCAAGACACATCACAGGGGCACGCAATACACAGAATGGGATAACTTACTGGCAATATCAGGAATGGTTCTACGAGGCCAATGGGCTGAATCGTTACCCGGACGGCAGATACACAATCAACATAACCTATACAGACAACAATCCGGATGAAACAGTAGTTAATTTCGGGATTCCAGACCAGCCGGGGTCGATTGCACAGCCGACACAAAGACCTGAAATAAAATACCCACTGGACACCGAAGGCGTGGTAAGCCCACTTCAATTTGCCTGGACAAAATGCAGCGACTCGAATGTGAATTCTATCCGGCTCGGTTTCGACAATCCTTCCGACAGCAACCTGACAGAACAGGACTACAGGGAAAATACTGTCGAGGCAAATGCCTTAAACCTTAACCCCGGCACATGGTTTGCCGAGCTTGATTTCGGGCGCTGGTACCAGGTTCAGAATGACAACGATATAGCAATAGAAGTAGGCAAGGCCAGCAGGCGTCATACCGCATTTGATATAACCACAGGATTCGGCACACTCGGCGGACTAAAAAATCATCAACTGCAAGCCCCGGACTGCAACAACAACATGGTAACATTCTCGCTGACGGGCGGCGGGTCCGCCGTTGTGGAAAGCGACAGCAATGTGCAGGGCGACTGTAGTTTTGCGAATATTATCCTGAGCGGCACCACCGAGAAATCAGTATTGACTATCACGCCGGAACCTAACGCCAAAACAAGCGTCGGTAATATCGAGGCCGACGGCCCAATCAAAGCAATAAACGCCGGCAACGTCGATTTGACCGGGGACATTACTATTAACGGCAGCTGCGCTATGATTACCCTCAATGACATATCGGGCAGCAGTAATATAAATATCGGCTCTTCCTTATCGACGAAAGCCGCCTGCTCCCTGAAGCTCGGGCGGATAAACAACCTGGCCCTGACAAGCGGAACGCCGATTAAGACATTGCAGGCGACAGAGTGGAAGAGCGGCTCGTTAAGCGCGCCCTGGATTTCATCGCTGGCAATCGACGGCAACGCAGTAAGCGGTATAGCAGGTGATTTCGGCGCAGATGTGAACCTTAGCGGCGCCGGCAGCCCAAAAGGCGTATCATTAAATAAAGCGAATATTGCGGGCCAGCTTGGTGATTCAAATTGGAATATTGTCGGCAACTGCGGGACCATCGAGACGGCAAGTTCGTCTCAAGGTTTCGACGCCAATATCACGGGTAATATCGGGACACTGAAGGCAATCGGCAATAAACCGATGAGTATTGATGCAACGTTGTCGGGAAGCTGGCAGGTTAAATCCGCAAACACAATAACCGCCGGCCAACTTGCTGATTGCAACTTCACCGCCGCAAGCGGACTTCTGAAAACGTTGAAAATAACAGGTATTGTCGGAGAGCCGTTCGGCATAATAAACAGCAACGTAACGGCCAAACATATCGGCAGCGCTTACCTGGCATTTCCGAAGTATTCCAATAACGGCACGCCCTTCGGACTGACGGCCAGCGTAATCGATAAGGTAACGGTAAAAGACCCGGCCAAGACAACAACCTGGAAAAAATTGCAGGTTGGCGCTGAGACGATAACGACGCAGGACTTCGAAATCCGTCTGCAATAAAGAAAACTCCTAAAAGGTTTCTTCGGTGTAAACGTCCGCGTTTTCTGTTATAATCCGCGACAACGGCGGATAAATCCCCCGTTTGTTTCCACAAGTCCGATTCTTGTTTATACTGAGCGAGTAGATATGTCATTACCGGTAGTCGCGATAATTGGAAGGCCCAACGTGGGCAAATCCAGCTTATTTAACTGGCTGGCGGGCAGAATGATAAGCATCGTCGAGCCGACGCCCGGCGTTACGCGCGACCGCGTCAGCACAATCATCGAAAAAGACGGCAAATATTTCGAGCTTGTCGATACGGGCGGCTACGGCATCGTTGACGCAGACCACCTCGAAAGCCACGTCCACGGGCAAATCCAGCGGGCAATCGATTTGGCGGACCTGGTCCTGTTTGTGGTCGATGTCCGCGAAGGGATTATGGCTCTCGACCAGATAATCGCGGGGCTTCTTCGCAAGCATAATCTCAAGGTGATGGGGGTCGCGAATAAGGCCGATGTCGCGAGCAAATTTCCGGAGGCGGGCGAATTCGGCCGACTGGGCTTCGGCGAATTTATGTGCATCTCCGCCAAAAACAACGTCAACAAAGAGGAACTGTTGGACGCAATTCTCGACCGGGTGAAAAATCTCGAATCGACCAAGCCGGTCGAACCAGTTATGAAAATCGCAATCGTCGGCAAACGAAACGCGGGCAAAAGCTCGATTGTCAACGCAATGGTCGATGACACAAGAGTTATTGTCAGCGAAAAACCCGGCACAACCCGCGACGCGATTGACATCCGGTTCGAAAAAGACGGCAAAACAATCGTCGTTATCGATACCCCCGGCGTAAAGAAAAAAGGCAAGCTCGCCAACAATATCGAATTTTACAGTTTCGTCCGCGCGACAAGCTCGGTTCGCAGGGCTGACGTGGTGTTGCTGATGATTGACGCGACCACGCCCGTATCGGTGCCCGACAAAAAACTCGCACAGGCAATCGCCGAAGAAAGCAGGGCCTGCATCATCGTCGTCAACAAATGGGACCTGGCGAAGGATGTCGCAGATACCGGCCAATATGAAGATTACCTTACAAAGCTTTTGCCCGGCTTGAGCCACGCGCCGATTGCCTTCACAACCGCCAACAAGGGCAAAAACGTCAAAAGCGTCCTCGATTTGGCTGCCGAGCTTTTCAAGCAGGCGACGACATGGATATCGACATCAAAGCTAAACGGCGCCTTCGAGATTATAAAAGAAACACAGCCAGGCGGAGCGAAACTCGGCAGACCGAAAATCTATTATGCCACACAGGTCGCCATCAATCCCGTAACAATCCTTATGTTCGTCAATAAGCCGAACCTTTTCGACGAGAGCTATCGCCGGTTCGTCGTTGGGCAATTAAGTGAATTGCTGCCCGTAGCCGAAGTGCCTATTCGATTGTTCGTCCGGTCACACAGGGAATCCGAACCGACGCAGGAACCCGTTAAAAAACCCAAGGGCAAAGGTAAGCACCGCCCGCCGCGTAAACGTTAAACGGGTTGTGGTTACGCAACTCGATACGAACGGTAGCTGTCCCCATTATTGCCTTATCTTCTTATGTAAAAATTGAGTTATCAATGACTTGACCGCAATAGATACAAATCGGGTGATGCGGGGCAATCATATGGTGGCATTTGGGACATTCCTTTGACGTGCTTTCACGAAGGTCAACCTTACTGAGCTGGTCTTCAAGAATGTCATCAGTAAGGTTCAATTTTTCTTTCATGATTTCCCACAAAGTTTCGTTAATCATCATGGCCTTGGTAAGATGGGCTTCAAGCATACGGACTCTCAATTCGAGCGATGTAGCCTTACTCTCAGCACTTGCGGCATCGTCTGCGAGGGCCTCTATAACAGGGTGCATACTAAACAGATTATACATAGCGGTTACCTTTCATAATAAGTTCATATCCAAGGGCAATAATGGGTACGCCTGCCATTTATCGTTCTCCACGTTTTGTCGTCTTTTTCGAGAAGGGCTAATCCGGGATATCCAGAGAAGGTCCAGCCGCGGTGTTGGTCGGCGAGGTCTCTGTCGCGTTTTGTAAGCCGTTCTTCCAGAATCCCCAGATTTTCCTCATCGCCTCAAAGAAAATAATTACCACAAGCACAAGCATCACAATCGAAATCACGGCTTTGAGGTTTCCCTGGAAGTCATGCTTGGGCAGGTAATTATTGAAGATATTATCTATACCGGCGACAAAGGTGGTCGCCGCCATAAACAGCGCCGGTATAAACGTGATGAGGCCATAAGCCCACACGCGGGAATGCCTGAGAATAAAAACCGTGCCTATGCAAAGCGCCAGCGTCGCCAGAAGCTGGTTTGCGACGCCGAACAGGGGCCAGATGGTGGATATGTCGCCGTGATAAACGAGGTATCCCCAGAGAAAACTGATTGCGCCGCCGCTGAGCAGCACCGCCGGCATCCAGGTGGAGCTGCCTAATCTGGGGTGAACGACCTTGAGTATTTCCTGCAGGATGTATCTTGCCACGCGTGTCCCAGCGTCAACGGTCGTCAGAATAAACAACGCCTCGAACATAATGGCGAAGTGATACCAGTAACCAACCAGATGCTTCATTCCCGGTATCGCAGAAAGAATCAGCGACATACCAGCCGCCAGCGAGACCGCCCCGCCTGACCTTCCGACAAGCGATTCGCCCGTCATTCTTTCGATATCAGCCAGCTTTTCGGTAGCCAGCCCAAGTTTGGCGAATACCGCTGGCGAGACGTTTATCGCGAAATAATCGCCCGGAATCATCACCGTCGCAGCAATAATCGCCATAATCGAAATCACCGATTCCGCCAGCATCGCCCCATAGCTGATAAAGCAGATGTCAGCTTCGGTGTTTATCATTTTGGGCGTAGTGCCCGAGCTTATAAGTGAGTGAAAGCCGCTGATGGCCCCGCAGGCGATTGTAATACAGACGAAAGGCCAGACCTTGCCGGGTATGATTGGTCCGCCGCCGTGGATATATTCCGTAAGCGCGGGCATTCGTATAACCGGATTAACAATGAATATGCCGACGATAAGAAGTCCGATTGTGCCGATTTTCATATATGAGCTGAGATAATCGCGGGGACACAACAATAGCCACACGGGAAGCACGGAGGCGATGAATCCATAAACCGGCAGGATTATCGACAGCGACGGCTTGGAAAAAACAAACAGCGAGCCGAAGCTTGTGTGAGATAACGGCTCGCCGAATACGACGCCGAGAACCACAATCACAACGCCGACGAGGGAGGCCTCAACTATTTTGCCGGGGCGAATTTTATACATATACAGGCCGACAAGAAGCGCAGCCGGCAGCGTTACAACTATGGTAAAGGTCGCCCAGCTGCTTTCGTTAAGCGCATTGACCACCACGAGGGCAAGGCCGGAAAGAGTGGTAATTATGACAAACAGAACCGCAAACGCCGTGGCAATGCCGGCCGGTCGGCTGATATGCTCTCTGGCTAACTGCGTAAGCGATAAGCCATTCATTCGGACGGAGGCAAAGAGAATAACCATATCATGAACCGCGCCGCCGAGGGTTGCGCCGATAAGTATCCACAGGACTCCCGGCAGGTATCCGAATTGAGCAGCAAGAACCGGGCCGACAAGAGGGCCTGCGCCGGCTATGGCCGCGAAGTGGTGCCCGAACAAAACATACCGGTTTGTGGGGTCATAATCTTTCCTGTCTCGAAGCGTATGAGCAGGCGTGGGGCGATTGGCGTCGAATACGAGGACTTTGGTGATGATGAACTTGGCATAGAATCTGTATGCCATGGCAAAAAGCAATAAAGTTACAATTATCAGCGTTAATGCGTGCATAGCTTTATCTACGACTAATTATGCCGCAAAAAGACAGAAAAGTCAACCGACCTGCGCTGTTATATCGAAGACGTTTCTGCTTTCGGCTCGCGTATGAGAGTCCAGAGAAGCACTGCGCCTATCAAATCGAGAAACGCGATTGTAACAAACACCGGGGCGTAACCAACATGCGTTACGAGCCAGCCGACTGCGAAGGTAAACAACATTGCCCCCGCAAGCGCGGCGCTGCCCGACAGGCCGTTGGCTGTGCCGACGGTGCGTTTCGGGAACAAATCCGCGGGCAGCGTCATCAGCGTGGCTGATATACATTGATGACCAAAGGCGGCAACGCAGAACCATAGTATAGCCCAGCCAACCGGCGCCTTGGTAATGAAGAACGCGAAGGGCATCATACAGGCGGCGGTGGTCATAGATAACTTGCGGGAGGTCAGCACCTTAAAGCCGAGCTTATGGTAAAACGGCGACAAAACCCCTCCCACAAAACTGCCCACGTCGGCAGCGAGAAACGGCAGCCACCCGAAAAGAGCAAAATCCTTGAGATTCACGCCTCGCTCTGTAAAGTAGATTGGTATCCAATAAGAAAAAAATGCCCATGACGGCTCAGAAAGAAATCTTGCCAGGGCAATGCCCCAGAAATTACGCTGACCCATAATCAGTTTCCAGACATTCTTTTGGGGGCCGGCGTTTTTTTCCTCCGCCTGCAGCTCTTTGCGGCCCTCAGTTATATACTTCAACTCTTCAGGTGTTATCATCGGATTTTGTTCGGGCGGCTTATAAAAAAGCAGCCAGGGCACAACCCAGAAACAGCCGATAACACCGGTTATGACAAATGCCTGCTGCCAGCCAAACTCCAGTGAAAGCCATATCATTATCGGCGGCGCAAAAGCGCTCCCAGTCCTGCGCCCATATTGGCAATGCCGGTTGCCATTGTGCGTTCTTTAGCGTGGAACCATTCCGACGCGACCTTGGCTATACCGGGAAAATTCGCCGCCTCGCCGACTCCCAACAGCACGCGAACAATACTGAACGAAAAAACCCCCCTTGCCAGCGCGTGAAGCATCTTGGCTATAGACCAGAATGTTACAGCTATTGAGAATCCAAGTTTTATCCCCACCCAGTCCAGGAAACGACCTGAAAGCGGCAGCATAACAAAATAGGCGAACTGGAAAGATAGTATGATGTATGAGAAATGCTGTTTATCGATATGAAGCTGGTCCTTAAAAATCGGAAAAACAACACCCAAACTCGTGCGGTCAAAATAATTGATGGTCGTAACCAGCATCAGCATTATAGCTATGTACCATCGCAGACCCCGGATTTTACGCATCGTTACGGCTCTCCAAAAAACCTGTTGGGGCTAAATGATAACCGCGTATGGTCAAATATAGAAGTGATTTTCCCGCTTATCAGGCGGCAGGAAATCAATTCTGTGCCGGCTGGGTAATCGGCGCTGGTGCGCCTGTGGTTGTCCCGGCGGCAATCGGCACAAGGCGGAATCTCGCCTGCACCGGCGACTGGTTGAGAGCTATTTCGTCTTTGCGGAGAAATTCCGGCGGGAAGTTATAGACAAGGTCTCTGCGGATTTCCAGGGCGGGCTCGCCAGCGGCCGGCGATGATTTGTCGGGCCGGTTGTCCTTGTCGCTGTCGTCTATTTCAAGAATGACGTGGTACCGCATATTTTCGTATGCCCGCTTGGCCTCAGGCGTCGCCCTGATTGCAACGGAACCCATAACCGCATCGGGATTGATAAGCTCGACTTTGTATTTGCCTTCGAGATTTACGCTCAGCGATACGCCGAGACGGACACTGGTAACGAGGTATTCCTGGAGGCGTTCCTGCTCTTTGGGCAGGGTAATTTTGACGCTCGACGCAGCTTCCCTCGTTTGTCCGGGCGAAAGCTCAACTATGGGTGTTTTCTCTATCGGGGCGAGCCTCGCCTGCTCGATTTCCCTTTTGTTGAGCGATACCTTTGCCTCAAGCGCCGCCCCTGCGCGTTCGGCAGGCACATAGGCCTCGACCTGTGCCGGCTCGACACTGACGACCTTGAGCGGATTCAGGTTGTCATCAAGGCAGCGGACTACAACCTGTTTTTTCTGCAGTTCAACAATACTGACCATCAGCGTATTCGGGTCGGCGGAGGTAATGGTAAGCCCGAGCTGCCGGATACTGTCTGTTCCTTTGAGAAATTCCGCCACATTAAGCAGGTGGTCGCCGGGGGTTGTCATTTTTTCGTGTTCCGGGTCGAAGTAAAACTCGCGTGTAAATCGCCCGGCGTTAATACTCTGTCGCGCCTCGGCTATCTTGCGCGGAACCCTTCAGGACAACCTTTTCCAGCGGCACGGATGACTGGCCGGAGAACGTAACCCAGAGCGCCGGGTCTACGGACTTGGCAACGCTGAGCTTGAGATTTGAAATGGTAAGCTCCTCATCCAGCGCAAGGTCCGCGAAGACCCATATCAGCGTGGTGAAAACCACCGTAGCCACTATTTTTCTCAATCTTCGCCGTTTTATAGTCATTGTATAACCAGACAACCCTCACCTGTTCAGGATTTTACTTTTGTCGCCTGTGAGCTTATTGCGCCGGTTAGTGCGTCGCGAAGCTCATCAGCGGTGAGTTTGCGGACGAGCTTGCCGTCGCTGGCCAGAGAGATAATTCCTGTTTCTTCGCTTACAACTATGCACAGGGCGTCTGAGCCGGCGGTTATGCCTATTGCGGCCCGATGCCTTGACCCAAGCTCAAAGCCATTGACCGTGCCGGGCTCCGCCAAAGGCAGCTGCACGCCCGCAGCGATTGCCTTGTCGCCCCGTATAACGACCGCCATATCATGCAGGATGGTACCGGGATAAAAAATGGTTTTGAGCAGTTCGGCGGTAACGTTGGCCTCCAGACGGACGCCCGTTTCGATAAACTCGCCGAGCGCGACGCGTCTCTCGATAACGATGATTGCGCCTGTTTTGGACGCGGCCAACTCGGTAACGGCGCTGACGATTTCCTCGACAGTCCGGACGACCTGTCGCGATGAGCCGATAAGAAACCCGCCGCCGGCAGATTGCCCTAATCGCATAAGGGCGCGTCGCAGCTCAGGTTGAAATGCCGCGACCGCGATGACGAGAACGGCAACCAAAAAACCTTTGTAGAGATATTCGAGCCGCTCGAACCGGTAGTGCGCTGAAATCAGATGGAGGATTAGAACGCCCGCGATAAGGACATATATGACGCCGCGGAAAAGCCGCTCACCGCGAGTGCCTTCAAGAAAATCTACCGCCCAGTAAACAACCAGGCCTATGAGAAATAATTCGATGCAGACGACCCACCAGTCGTAATTGGCGACTCGCCTGAAATAATCGATGAGGGTCTGCATCCCTTCAGAACTCCCTGCAAAGCGCACAGGGCATTAAGCGCCTGCGCTGTGTTTGTTCCTTGCTTACGGCAACTGTTTCTCTGTGAGCGTGCTGGGCTTATCCAGAAGGAGCGCTCGGTCAATATCTTCCATCATTTGTTCGTGGTTGACTCGCAACATACGCATGTGGTCCCTGTTGACTTCATCAGCGGTTTTGCCCTGCTGGTCGAAGAGGCCACAGCCCATTGACATCGTTGCCAGCGTCAAAAGCGCAACACCAAGCAAACTCACAACAATTCTGTTTTTCATTATATATTCTCCGTTGCCACCCGGCAAGCCCCCCAAGGGAGACCATTCCAGAATGTTTACTGATTCACGTTCATTATATCATTCAACAAGCCATTTTGTCAATGGCAAAATAGGCAAGATAACGTAAAACGGGCGACTTATGAGGCGTTTTTTGATATAAACCTTGACGATTATAGGGCCAAACAAGTATATTGGCCCTGTGGTCGTTTTATTTGGGTAATTGAGAGAAGAACTATGAAATCGGGCACACCCAAAGAAAAATCGCGGGGCAGGGTAGGCAGGGTCGTTCAGCTTTTGACGACGCTGTCAAAAACGGGTACGTCACCGGGCAAGGGTTATACCGCCGACGAACTGGCTAAACTGTTTGGCGTAAGCAGACGCACGCTTTTCCGCGACCTCAAGGAAATCCAGGGGATTGGTATCCAGCCGACCCTTTCATGTTCTCGTCGCGGCTACGCCCTGCCGCCTGAGCAGTTTTTGCCCCTCATAAATCTTAACCTGCAGGAGGCGCTCGGATTGCTTCTGCTGGTTCATAAAATGCGTAACCAGATTCAAATGCCATTCAAACATTCTGCGCTGCTGGCGGTGATGAAAATTGAAAGCTGCCTGCCCCCGCGGGTGCGAAATTATTGCGAAAGCGCGCTTGCACGAATCTCGATAAAAGCCAGCGCACAGGCACCTGCACCAACAACGCCGGGATTAGATAATATATTTACCATTCTGCAATCTGCAGCGGCACAGCGAAAAAAGGTGCGCGTCAAATATGATTCCCTCTGCGACGGCAAAATAATTTCCTGCGAGGTATCGCCATATCATTTACTCTATAACGAGCGGGCTTGGTATATCGTGGGCCAGTCGTCGATTCATAAGGCCATACACACATTTAAACTTAACCGCATACGCAGCACCGAGATGCTTGATGAACAGTTTGGCGGCAACGACGGTTTCGACCTCGCCGAATACCTCGGTTGCGCCTGGTCAATGATACCCGAAGGCAAAATGTACCATGTGCGGCTGCAATTCGCCCCGAAGGTCGCCAGCAATGTCGCCGAGGTGAATTGGCATAAAAGCCAGCAGGTTACGCACAACCCGGACGGCTCAGCAACCGTCGATTTCCGCGTTGATGGTCTGGGCGAAATAACCTGGTGGATACTCGGCTACGGTGACCAAGTTGAGGTGTTGTCGCCGGTGGTCCTGCGTAAAAATGTCGCCGAAATCACCCACAGAATGGTCAAAATAAATAACAATACGCAGAAGCCGTGAGCCATCGCAAGTCAACGCCTGTGGACAACTGAGCAATGACTGGTCAAAAAGTAATAGGTTATCCACCGCACGCTGAAGGGCATTGCCAGCACATATCTACCGGCCAGACAACAGGTAACGTGACCACAGCCAAATAAGGCCGACAATTTCACCATCCTTATGAGTTCTACTACTAAAAAGATTTCTTATATTAAAACTATAACAAACGCTTCCCCACACAGACACACTCAGAAAAATAGAATAAATTCCGCATTAAAACTTATTGAGAAACCACAGCGTTTCCTGTATTCTCTAATATCACTAAAAACTATTAAGGATTGATTAACAAGTTTAAAGAGGGGCACTCAAATGAAAGTGCAATTTAACAGAGAAGGATTGAGCCAGGCGCTCGCGTTGCTGACAACAATTGTTCCGGATCGGACACCAAAACCGATTCTGCGTTGCGTCAAAATAGATGCTGCAAAAGACGGCGTAAGGATATTTGGCACGGATTTGGAAGTAGGAATCAACTACCTTCTGCCCGCGGTTGACGTTAAGGAGCCGGGGCAGGTTGTTGTACCCGCCGCGCGTCTTGCCGCGGTAGTGCGCGAGAGCACCGACGAAACACTGATGCTCAAATCCGCCGAAGGTCTTTGTGAGATTCGCGGGGCAGACAGCCATTTCTCAATTTACGGTCAGGAGGCGTCACAATATCCGCCTGTTCCGGCGTTTAAGGGCGAGCCGGACGCTGAAGTGTCCCTCGATGCCTTGCGAGTTGGTATTTCACAATGCCTTTTTGCGACCGCCAAAGAGAGCACCCGCTACGCAATCAACGGCGTGCTGTGGGAAATGAAAGGAAAGAAATTGACCTTGGTCGCGACCGACGGCCGCCGGCTGGCGCGCAGTAGGGTTAATCTCGCCTCGAACCCCAGCGACAAGGTCCTAGCGGCAAAACCAATCGTGCCGGGCAAGACAATGTCATTACTGGAAAAACTCGCTGGGGGTGAAAAAGACAAGGTTGCCGTCAAATTGGTTGACAACCAGATAATGTTCGCCTGCGGGAACGTCGTTGTGTGTTCAAATCTTGTCGAGGGCAATTTCCCGAAATACGAGGATATTATTCCCGCCGACTACCAGAAGAAAATAACACTGCAAACCGATGTTGCGCTCAGCGCGGTAAGAAGAGCGGCGTTATTAACCAGCGAGGAATCCAGGGGCATAAAAGTAGCCGTCAGCAGGGATAAGCTGGTATTCTCCGGCAAATCGCCGGAAACGGGCGACGCCGAAATAGAAGTTGTAGTTGATTATAAGGGCGAGCCGATAGAAATCGGGTTTAATCCCCAGTTTTTGGCCGAGGCCATTCGTGTCATTAAAGAGCCGCAGTTCGAGCTTGAGCTGGGTCAGCCGGACACACCGGGGCTTATTAAGGCAGGGGCTAATTTCCTGCACGTCCTGATGCCGATAAATCTTTCGTAGGCCTTCACAAGGGATTGTCGAATGGATTCGAGAACACAATTTAGGCGCAGGTCAGAACCCGCCCCGCTGGCGGAAGCCCTTGCCGAGGTGATGGAGCCGCGGCGCGCAGGCATAACACAGCGTTACGAGGCGGCCAGCCGGCTAAGCGAGGTCTGGGCACAACTGCTGCCCGAAGAGATGGCAAGGCGCTGCCGGATAGTTGACCTTGCCGCGGGCCTGCTTACGGTCGCGGTTGACTCGCCTTCATATATGTATGAATTAAGAATCAGCAGTCATCAGCTTGTCGAACACCTGAAGCGAGAATGCCCCGAAGCGAAGCTTAGGGCAATGAAAATCATGCTTGCAGGTTAATCGCGAGGAGAAGTGATAAGGGCATGCAAGACCATAAATACGATGCAAGTAAGATTAAGATTTTAGGCGGGCTTGAAGCGGTCCGCAAACGTCCTGATATGTACATCGGCGACCGTGGAGTAGGCGGCCTGCATCACCTTATTTACGAGGTTGTGGATAACTCGATTGACGAGGCCCTTGCCGGCTTCTGCGACAAAATCAGCATCCAGATAAACGCCGACGGGAGCTGCTCGGTCGAGGATAATGGTCGGGGTATTCCCGTCGAAGAACATAAGGAAGCCAAGAAAAGCGCGCTCGAGGTCGTCCTTTGCACGCTGCACGCGGGCGGGAAATTCGACCATGACAGCTATAAGGTCGCGGGAGGCCTTCACGGCGTAGGTGTTAGTGTTGTCAACGCGCTTAGTGAATGGCTCGAAGTCGAAGTGTTCAGGGGCGGCAAGAGCTATCACTTCGAATGCCGGCGAGGTATCGCTAAGGGCAGCGTCCGCGAGGTCGGGCCAACAACAAAACAGGGAACCTGCGTATCATTTATGCCAGATGAGGAAATCTTCGGCGATATCGAGTTCCAGTATGATACGCTTGTCAAACGTATCCGCGAAGTGGCCTATCTTAACGCCGGCATACAAATTAGTTTTAAAGACGAAAGAAACCACAAAAAAGAGGTCTTCAAATTTGAAGAAGGTATCCGTGCGTTTGTAAAGCACCTCAATGAGGGCAAGGAGATCCTGAATAAGGACGTGATTTACCTGGCAAAAGAAGACAAGCAGGCAGTGATGAGCTGTGAGGTGGCGCTGCAATATAATACCGGTTACGCGGAGAACGTGCTGGTTTTCGCAAACAATATTCGTAATATCGACGGAGGCACGCATCTTTCGGGCTTTAAAACCGCGATGACGCGGACAATGAATTATTATGCAAAAGCGAATAACCTGATAAAGGAAGGCGAGGCCGCAACTGGCGAGGATTTTAGGGAGGGCCTTACGGCGATTGTGTCGGTAAAACTCGCGGACCCGCATTTCGAGGCACAAACCAAGGTCCGGCTCACTAACCCCGAAGTCGGGAGTTTTGTCGAGACGGTAGTCAATGAGCAATTAGGCCATTATATCGAAGAGCATCCGGCTGAGGCCAAGCGAATACTAAGCAAGGCAATCCAGGCGGCGGCGGCAAGAGAGGCGGCCCGCAAGGCCCGCGAGCTTACCAGGCGCAAAGGCGCGCTCGGCAGCTCGAGTTTGCCGGGCAAGCTCTGGGATTGCGCCAACAGGGAAAGAACGGGCACGGAGCTGTTCCTGGTCGAAGGTGACTCCGCAGGCGGCTCCGCCAAGGGCGGCAGGGACAAAAATATCCAGGCGATACTGCCCCTGAAAGGTAAAATTCTCAACGTTGAGAAAGCTCGGCTCGAAAAAGTGCTCGCCCACGAGGAAATACGCACGCTGATAAGCGCGCTGGGCACAGGAATTGGAATCGACGAATTCGACGTTGAAAAATGCCGTTATGAAAAAATTATTCTTATGACAGATGCCGATATCGACGGAGCGCATATTCGTACGCTGCTGCTGACGTTTTTCTTCAGGCAGATGCCGCAGTTGTTCGACAAGCAGGTGATTTATATCGCGCAGCCGCCCCTTTATGAGGTCCACGCCAAAGGCCAGAAGAAATCGGAATACATCCTGACTGAGGCGATAATGCACAAGCGATTAGTTGACCGCGGCCTGCAGGGGACCGAGCTTACGATAAGGGGCATCGGCAAAAAAGGTGAAAAAGAGCAGAAAGTTATCGAAGCCCGGCTGGCCGAACTGGTGAAGATTCTCGTTGATATGGAACGCTGTATCGCGGTGCTCGCCCGACGAGGTATAAAATTCGAGGAATTCGTCCGCAACCACGGCAACGGCAAAGGGTTGCCGATGTATCGCATCCACGGCGAAGGGCAGGATGAGGTCTTCCACGACAAGGACGATTTCACAAAACGCGTCGATGAGCTGAAGGGCCGCAAAAAGAAAGACGAACAGGCGGACGACGAAGAAACCTTCGCGGCCGAAGAGCTGCACGAGGTGAGCAGAATCAATGAGCAGGCGAAAAAATTAAAACAGGAATTCGGCTTGGACCTCAAGGATTTCCTTCTCAAGGCCGAAAGAGCGGTCAGCGGCGAGGCGCTGGCGACCAAATTCCACCTGGCAAACGCCGAGGAAAGTTTCGATGTTGCTTCGCTGGGCGAGGTTTGCTCGTCGGTGAGGAAAATCGGCGGCAAGGGCGTCGAGATTAAGCGATTCAAAGGCCTGGGTGAGATGAACGCCGAACAATTGTGGGAAACGACGATGAATCCGGCCACCCGGACGCTGCTGAACGTCAAACTCGATGACGCGGGCGAGGCGGACCGGCTGTTTAGTATCCTGATGGGCGAGGACGTCGAGCAGCGCCGCGACTTCATTCGCGACCATGCCCTCGAAGTCCAGTTCCTTGACATTTAATTTTGCCTGGCGGGGACGAGAAAAAAATTTAGCATTCCGAGTAGAATTTTCTCTTGCAAAGCAACACACAGTTGCACAAAATACCATTGACGTTTAATGCTCAATTCGTGAGTGTCGAGCGTCGAGCGTCGGGTGTTTGGCATAGAGATAAAAGTCATGGAGGCGAAAAAATGAACGCTAAAGTGCGAATAATGATTTTTGAGATTACGCTCTGCGCATTGGTTGTTGCCGGTTGCCAGAAAAACGGCAGCACGGTCCGGGTGGACCAGAATGCCAGGATGGCTTCCGATATACGGATGATGGAGCTGAAGAAGGAGCTGGACCAGAAATGGGAAAATCCTACGGCCCATTACGAGCTTGGCCAGTTGTACCACGCTCAAGGCGACTGGTCGAAGGCGGAGTGGCATTATAATCTCGCGCTGGGTTTTAACGCCGCGTATCGCGAAGTTCAGGCCGCGATGGTGAAGCTCCAGCTTGATAAAGGCGACAAGACAAAGGCCGACTGGGTTGCAAACAATTATATGACACAGGTGGTCTCAATGCCGGAACAGGTTTTATCGCTGGGTGCGGCCTTCGAGAAACAGGGGCTTGATGATTATGCCCTGAAGTGCTACACCAGCGCCCTCCAGGCGACGCCCGATTCGGCGCCGGTAAATCGGCAGCTTGGCTATTACTACCTGCACAAGGACAAAAAGGACATGGCCAAGGATTACTTTATTCGCAGCTTCCAGCTAAACTCCAATCAGGCGGATGTTGCCGGCGAGCTTGGTCGGCTGGGAGTAGCGGTCCGGATTCCCGAGGCGGCGCCGCCGCCAAAGCCGCCCGCGACGACGGTTACTCAGCCCGCTCCGCCCAAATAAAAAAGGTTAAAATAAACAGGTCTTTATGCCCTGCGGTGAACGGATTTGCTGCGGGGCTTTTTTTATTGATAATCAACAGAAAATCAGGGTTCTTGCCGATAAATCAATAGCTGTGTTACAGTGTAGGTGGCAGTTGTTTTCACGGACGTTATTTATTATCGGACGCTATTATATATGAGCCGGGTGAAAGACAAGAGGATGAAGGTAAAGGCCCTGCAATGCCTTTTAGTTGCGGGTCTTTTGGTACTTTTTTGCAGTTGTCTGAGTTTTAATATAGGCGACTGGCCCAGCAAATTTGTATATCCGAATAACAAGCCGGCGGCCAACTGGTGCGGCCCTGCGGGGGCGCTATTCGCGTATTATTTGCTGTATTACATCGGCCCCGGCATATTTATTGTGCTGGCAGCCGCCCTTTACTTTGCCATTGCCGAGGTTGCCGAGGTCGAAATCGACCAGCCGGTTTTGCGAGGCGTGGGCCTTGTGCTTGTAACGACTGCGGCCTCGACGACGTTTTATTGCTTTACGCAGCACGGCATTTACGGTTTCCCGACCGGTTCGGGCGGAGTGCTGGGGGTTGCCGCGGCGGAGTTTTTGCGGAGTCATTTTGCCACACTTGGCACGGCTATACTTCTTGGCACCCTGTGGGTTGTCGGGATGATGCTGCTGGCCGACCAGGTTGTGGCGGTATTTTTTGGTGCGCTTGGGTTTGTGGTTCGCAAGATGCTGGGTTTTGCCGCGCCGAAGTGGCTGACGGGGTCGGAGCAATCGAGGGTTCTCGGTCAGATATGGCGTCGGCTGAGCTTGAAGCAGAAGACGGAAGATAAAAAGCAGGAGATGCTGTTGCGCCCATCGTTATCGGCAGCGGCAGATAAGAATGCACACGAGCTGCCTGACAGGGACACCGACGTTGAATCCGCCCTTCACGGCACGCCGGTAATCGAAAGCGCGCCGGCTCCCGCGGGCGCCCAGATGCGATTGCAGCCGGTTACTACTAAAAAAACCACGGAGCCATACGAGCCGCCAAGTTATGCCGATTACACGATGCCTGGTATGGACCTGCTCGATGAGCCGGAGCATAACTTCACGTCGATTCAGGAAAAGGTCGTCAAGGCCAAGGCGGTCGCGCTGGAGGGCCTGCTTAATGAATTCGATGTCTCGGCGAGGGTTGTGGCGGCTGAGACCGGGCCCGTCGTTACGATGTTCGAATTGCAGCTTGCGGCGGGCGTAAAGGTCAGCCAGATTAGTTCGCTTTCAAATGATATTGCCCGTGCGCTGGGCGTAGGCGCGGTTCGCATAGTCGCTCCCCTGCCGGGCAAGCACACAATCGGCGTCGAGGTTCCCAACAGTGAAAAAGAGAAAGTGCGCATAAAAGACCTGCTCCGGCTGGCGGGAAACAAGCCCGAAAGTATGGCGATACCGTTGTTTTTGGGCAAGGATTCGTCGGGCGAGGCGCTGGTTTCGGATCTGACGAGTATGCCTCATCTGCTTATCGCGGGCACTACCGGGTCGGGCAAAAGCGTGTGTATCAATACTATTATCGCTGGTATTTTGCTGACTCGCAGGCCCGACGATGTTAAGATGATTCTTATCGACCCGAAAATGGTCGAGATGACGGCGTTCAATACCATACCGCATTTGATGACGCCGATTGTTACGGAGACCAGGCGTGCGGTTCAGATTCTGGAATGGGCGACAATCAAGATGGACGAGCGATATGCCCTTCTTGCTGAGGCCCGCGTCAAGAATATCAGCGAATACAATGCCCTTGGGACCGAGGAAGTCATAAGGCGATTTGAGCCGACAAGCCCCGAGGAAGAGGCCAAGATTCCCAAGAAGCTGCCTTATGTTGTGATAGTTATCGATGAGCTTGCGGACCTGATGATGACCGCGGCCAAGGAAATCGAGGCGCATATAGTTCGGCTGGCGCAGAAAAGCCGGGCGGTCGGGATTCACATTGTGCTCGCGACGCAGAGACCGCAGGCGACGGTTGTTACGGGCCTGATTAAGGCGAATATGCCTACGCGTATCGGTTTCAGAGTTGCCGCCCGAATGGACAGCCGTATTATCCTCGACCAGAACGGCGCGGAAACGCTGCTGGGTCAGGGCGATATGCTGTTTTTGAAGCCGGGGACAAGCGACCTGATTCGCGCCCAGGGTACATTTGTCAGCGACGACGAGGTTCGGCGGATAGTCAAGCACCTCAAGGAAGTCGCCGAGCCGCAGTTCCATCCCGAGCTTACGCAGCTTGGCCAGGCGGACACAACCGAAATGATAGAAGACGAGCTGTTTGACGATGCCGTGCGGACTGTTCTGGACAGCAAGCGAGGCAGCGTATCGCTGTTGCAGCGTCGCTTAGGCGTTGGCTATGCCCGTGCGTCGCGTATGATTGAGCAAATGGCGGCGCTGGGCATACTTGGCGAATACAAGGGTAGCCAGGCACGCGAGGTGATGATGGGCGTCGAGGACTGGGAGCAGTTGCGAGACGAGCTGGAAAAACAGAGGGTCTCGGAAGCGGGCGGGCAGAAGAGCAGCGATTCGGCCTATGTTAGCGAGGGCCAGCAGGGCTACGCCGCCGTCGATAAAGAGGAAGAATAGTAACACATCTTGGCCGTATTTTCACGGGCTTGAAGCTCGTGCCATTTCCCAAATATGGTAGAATACCCCTGTGGGAAAAGACCTTAAATCGAAGACGGTTGCGGGGCTTGAACGCCTTGTTGTCGGGCTTGACCAGGCCAAATACCTGGCGGGGTATATTTTCAGCGCGATTCAGGCGCACAGCGTAACCGATATTTCCGCAATCACCACCTTGAGCAAGCCCCTTCGCGTCAAACTTGTCGAAGAGGGCTACTATATTTCGTCATTGCGGGTCATCGAAAAATTGACGGACCCTGACGGGACGGTGAAGTATGTCTTCGGATTGCCCGATGGCGGTCGAGTGGAATCAGTGCTTTTGTTTGACGATGACCGGCGAACATTGTGCGTTTCAACGCAGGTCGGCTGCGGGATGGGATGCGTCTTTTGCGCGACCGGCCGACTTGGCCTTGCGAGGAACCTGACCGCCGGCGAGATTGTTGACCAGGTGAATGTGGCCGGAGGGGACACTCGCCCCGTAAGAAAAAATCCCGATACGGAACTTTCCAGCGAATCGCAGATTTCTAACGGGGCTCGTATCAGCAACGTCGTCTTTATGGGCATGGGCGAGCCGTTGGCGAATTACGAAGCGACGCTCGACGCGGTTCGCATACTGAATCACTCGGCGGGCAGGCATATAGGCATTCGCCATTTGACGATAAGCACGTGCGGGCTTGTGGAAGGCATTGAGCGTTTAGCCGACGAGGATATCCAGCCGCGATTGGCGATATCGCTGAATGCCCCTACCGACGCCATCCGGCAAAAGCTGATGCCGATTGCCAAAAAGTATTCGCTGGGCCGGCTTTTCGCGGCAGTCGAGCTTTATCAGCGCAAAACGCGGAATCGCGTAACTTTCGAGTATTGCCTGATAAAGGGCGTCAATGACACGGTTCTTCACGCACAGATGCTGATTAGGCGGCTACGCGCCCCGTTAGAAAAAATCGTAACACGGAACTTTCCAACAAATCGCAGGTTTCTAACAGGGCGCGTGGTGATGTGCAACGTGAATCTGATAGAGTATAATCCGTATCTTGGCTGCGGTTTGAAACCGAGCGGCCGGGAGGCGATAGAGCGGTTTGCCGGGGTTCTGGAAGATGCCGGCATAGAGACGACCGTCCGGCTGAAAATGGGCCAGACAATAAACGCCGCCTGCGGGCAGCTTGGCGCTAAAAGATAGGAGGCCTCAGAATGAAGAATTTAGAATTTAGAATAAAGAAGAGCAATTGGCGTGGCATAACACCAGGCGAGCCATTCTCAATTCTTAATTCTCAATTCTTAATTTGCTGCGTAAGTTTGCTGCTTTGCTCTAATGCGATGGCTGATTCGCTGAGGTTTAAATTTGCGCCCGGCGATAAGTATTCGCTGGTGTCGGTTACTGAGCAGAAAATATCGCGAGTGATAGACGGCAATGAATGGTCTGCGGAGCAAACCACACACCTCGAATGCGACATGGATGTGCAAGATGTTGATGAAAACGGCTCCGCCTGGGTCAGATACACATATAGACGAGTTATTATGAAACTGCGGTCGAAAGACCAGAAATTAGATTTTGATTCCGATGCAAATGAATTTAAGACGCCAATCCCGGCGATGCCGTTGTGTCTGGCGACAGGCGAAGAGATTTATTTGCGAATAACGCCTCAGGGGCATATAGATAAAATCAACGGTTTGCAGGCACTCATTACATCCGCAAAAGCCAAAATAGGTGATATTCCCGGCGCGGACATGGTCAGCCGAAACGTTGACCGGCAATTTGACGAACCGGGGGTAAGACGTATGTTTGAAGACCAATTTGCGGTTTTTTCCGATTCAAATAACGAAGGGACGATATGGACCCGCAAAGAGGTTTTGTCTTCCGCGGATGTGGGCTATACCGCCAAGTCGGAGCGGATAGAGGAGGTAAATATAGTTTTTGAGAAGACCTTCCGGCTGAATACCCCCGCTGCCGGCGTGCGACAGCAAGACGCGGGGCGACAAGGCGGAATTTCTGTTGTGGACGTCAATTTAATTGTTCGGCCCGAGGTTACCCAGGTTGCCAATACGCAAACGTCGGACCCCCGCCGCCTTGCTTCGCAAAGCGAAGCAGCGGGGGGGACTTCCACGAAGGCAAGCAGAGAAATATCGGGCGATGGTGCCGGCCAGATTGAAATCGAGAATGCCACAGGCCGGATAATCAACAATAAGATGACGCAGGATATGGTCGAAAGAGTGAAATTGGCTACCAAGAGCCAGATGCTTAGGCCAACGTCCGGTCCGGAACCCATTATCACGCATACGGTTACGACTTTCCAAATGACTAAAATAGCGGAGGGTAAACCCGCCCGGCCGGCAGACCTCAACGAAAAAGGGGCCTGACCCCTTTTTCTTTTTTTTATCGCATTTTTCGAAAAATCCCTTGCCGGGGCGTGGCGGATACGGTATATTACTGCCGATTAGCTCCGTCGAATGGGGTTTACCCCGTGAGATAAGCACATTTTGTGTTCATAGTTGATTTTGAGTAAAAAGTAGTATCTCACGGGGCGAGCGGGTCAACAGTATCACGGCATAGTTGATTCAGGCCTCCGGCGGCGTCCAGTCAGGCTGACTTTAGAATGGCCTCCGTGACAACTTGGAAGTTTAGAACTTAAAGTGTAAAGTGCAAAACTGAAGCACAAAGCCGGCAAGCTTTGAATTTTCAGGTTTGGTTTTTGAGTTTTTCGCTTTGCGTTTTAAGATTTAAAAGATTACCCGGTGGTGTAATCGGTAACACAGGAGGTTTTGGTCCTCCCATTCCAGGTTCGAGTCCTGGCCGGGTAGATTAAAGATAGTTTTGAGTTTTTAGTGTTGAGTTCAGTGATGGCGCAAAGAGTTGCGATAATTCTGGCCGCGGGCGTAAGCAAGCGGATGAATACGAAGATGCCAAAGGTCCTCCACGAGGTCTGCGGAAGGCCTATGCTCTCTTATGTGCTGGATGCCTGCCGGGGCGTCGGCGTCGAAAAAATATACATCGTTGTGGGCTATAATTCCGAGCAGGTGAAAGAGTATTTCAGCGACGCAGGCGACATAACCTGGGTAATTCAGCCCCAGCAAAAAGGAACAGCCCACGCGGTGATGTGCTGCAGGGAACATTTGAAGGATTTCGCGGGGCAGACGCTGGTGCTTTGCGGCGACGGGCCGCTGATTCGGGCCGAGACGCTCAAGACGGTTGTCGCCAAACACGAGGCCGAACACGCTGCCGCGACGCTGGCTACCGCCATTCTCGAAGACCCGACCGGCTACGGACGCATTGTCCGCGACGCCTACGGCAATATCGAGGGCATCGTCGAACACGCAAACTGCACGCCCGAACAGTTGAAAATCCAGGAAGTCAACCCAAGCTATTATCTTTTCGACAATAAGATACTTTTTGAGTACGTCCAGCAGGTTCAGCCGGACAGGGTTAAGGGTGAGTTTTATGTTACCGATGCCCTGGCGATGATTATCGAAAACGGGCACAAGGTTGTGGCGGTTACGGCGGTTCGCCCGGAAGAAGCGGTCAGCGTCAACAGCCGGGAGCAGTTGAGTGATGCCGGCAAGATTATGCAGCGAAGAATACAAAAGCGACTGATGGAAACCGGCGTAACAATTGTTGACCCGCCTAATACATGGATAGACGCAAGAGTGCAAATTGGTCAGGATACCGTCGTTGAGCCGTTCTGCTGCATATTCGGCGAGGTCTCAATCGGTCGAAACTGTCGAATCGGGCCGTTTGTGCACCTGCAAAACGGCGAAAAAATCGGCGATGGTGTTACGCTTGCGGCCGGGTACTCGAATATCGAGCGCCGCGAAGCAGGCAATGGGTGTCGGGGATAAGGAGTGAACGATGTTTTTAAATGATAACATAAAAGTATTTTCCGGCTGTTCCAATGAGCCGCTGGCAAAAGCCGTGTGCGAGTATCTTGAGCTGCCGGTGGGCGGAGCCAAGGTAGAAAAATTTCCGGACGGCGAAAAAATCATCCGCGTCGAAGACGACGTGCGGGGCAGGGACTGTTTCGTGCTTCAATCCACATGCAGCCCCGTCGATGAAAACCTCGTCGAGCTGCTCATATATCTCGATTGCCTCAAACGGGCGAGCGCAAAAAGAGTTACCGCCGTTATCCCGTATTTTGGTTATGCCCGCCAGGACCGCAAAGACGAAGGGCGGGTTCCTATTACTGCGAAACTCGTCGCCAATGTGATTACCGCCGCGGGCGCAGACCGGATTCTCGCCGTTGACCTGCACGCACAGCAGCTGCAGGGGTTCTTCGATATACCTGTTGACCATCTGACCGGCTCGCTTGTTTTGAGCAATTATTTCCGCGATAAGAAAATGGAGAACCTGACGGTCGTGTCGCCGGACGTGGGTAATATAAAGATAGCGTCCCGATACGCGTCGTTCCTCGGAGGCGATTTGGCGATTGTTCATAAGAGGCGAGTCAGCGGCAGCCAAGTGCAGGCGCAGGAGCTTATAGGTAACGTCGAGGGCAGAAACGTCCTGATGTGTGATGATATGATTACCACCGCGGGGACTATTTGTTCTGCCGCCGCGTTGGTCAAGGAGCGGGGAGCACGCAATATCTGCGTTGGCGCGACGCACGGAGTGTTCGCCCCGGGCGCGGTCGAAAAACTGAGCAAAGCGCCTGTCGATGAGATTGTTGTTACCGACACAATACCCCTAAGTGCCGAGGCGGCTAAATCGAAGAAAATCAAAGTCCTGACGGTGTCGGCAATGGTCGGCGAGGCAATAAAGAGAATACACAGAAATGAATCGGTCAGCAGCTTATTCAGCACTCATTAGTTGATAGCTGGCTTTTTGAAATAGAAAGTTTGGTTTGTTGTGAGGATGTTATGGATAAAGCACAGGTGTTAAAAGCCGAGATTCGTCAAGGTGTGGGTTCGAAGGACGCAATCAAGTTGCGCAAGAAAGGACAAATCCCGGCCGTGGTTTATGGTCACAAGCAAGAGCCAGCCACAATCACGCTGAATGCCAAAAGCTTCAGGGAGGTGCTGCAGCAAGGACATCGGCTGATGGAGGTCGAGATAAACAAAAAGAATGAGACCCTGCTTGTCAAGGACGTGCAGTACGACTATGTCGGGACGGACATCATTCACGTTGACCTGATGCGCGTGGATGTTACCGAGATGGTTCGCGTAACCGTGCCTATAGAGACGAAAGGCACAGCCAAGGGAGCTCAGGAAGGCGGAATGGTCGAGGTTCACACGGGCAAGCTCGAAGTCGAGTGCCGTGTTACCCAAATACCCGAGCGTATTGTTATATCCGTCAAGGAAATGGCTTTGGGCGACGCGATTCACGCGAAGGATATTCAGTTGCCCGAGGGGGTCAAGCTGATAAGCTCGCCAGAACTGCTCGTCGTGACCTGCCACATCGTTGTTGAGGTTAAGACCACGGAAGAGCTTGAGGCCGAAATGCCTGCTGCTCCTGAGGTTATAACTGCGGCCAAGGAAGAGCCGGAAGAGGGCGAAGCGACGGCCGAGGCGAAGGAGCCGAAGGAAAAGAAAGAGAAAAAAGAGGAGAAGAAGTAGGGCTGTTTTTAGCGAGCCGGCACTATGCCTGGTATGAAGATGATAGTTGGACTTGGCAATCCGGGTAAGAAGTATGCCGAAACGCGGCACAACGTCGGCTTCAAGGTGATTGATATGCTCGGCGGGGCGCTTGGTATAGATGTGAACAAAAACAGCTTCGGCGGCCATCTGGGCAAGGGCGAATATGCCGGCAACCAGGTTTTGCTGCTGAAACCGATGCAATATATGAATTGCAGCGGCCAGCCGGTGGCTGACGCGATGGGTTTTTACAAGATAGATTTGAATGACGTGCTGTTAGTGCTCGATGATATGTGGCTTGAGCCGGGACAGATAAGGTTAAGGGCAAAAGGTTCCGCCGGCGGGCACAACGGTCTGACAGACGTGGTGGAAAAGCTCGGCACCGAAGACGTACCCCGATTAAGAGTCGGCATAGGCCAGTGCAAAATGGGCGAAGCAGTGGAATACGTGCTTGGCGAGCCCGGCCTGGTTGAGACCGAGCAGGTAAACCAGGGAATAGGCCGGGCCAAAGACGCAGCAATTTGCTGGCTTGAAGAAGGTATTCAGTCGGCGATGACAAAACATAATCGGTTTGAAGAATGAATAGAAATATGTCGAACGTAGAGTCGGAAAATTTTGCTGGAGGTATCTAAGTTGGAAACTGGAGTTAAGAAGCTTTACGAAGTGATGTTCCTGATTGATTCGGCCGAGGCGGCCAAGGACTGGGACGGCATTATCGAGCTCGTCACGAAAATGCTGAACAAAATTGATGCCCAAATCGTGTCGCTGAAAAAATGGGATGAAAGACCGCTGGCTTATCCGGTTAAAAGGTGCAGCCGGGGGACTTACATCCTCGCTTACTTTAAGGCCGACGGGCTAAAAATCCACGAATTAGAGCGGGATGTGCTGCTCTCGGAACGCATTATGCGTGCGCTGATTCTCAGGGTGGAGCACCTCACTGAGGAAGATATCATCAAGCAGGCGACCGCCGCGGTGCATGCTCCTGCCCCTGCCCCTGTTGCTGCCGATAATACTGTGGCGCAGAACGAGCCGGAAGCCGCCGAAGCGGAAGTCACGGATAACCCTGAGCAGCAGGTTTAGTAATCTGCCTGCGAGCATTGACTGAAAGCGGCCGCTTCTCTTGTTGAGGAGCGACGCTGAAGAATAGAGGAGTTATCGATGGCGAATTTTAATAAGGTAATGTTGATGGGCAACCTGACGCGGGACCCGCAGTTGTCGTATCTGCCGAGTCAGACGCCCGTTGTTGAGTTCGGCCTTGCGATAAACCGCAAGTGGACCAGCAAGGAAGGTGAGAGCAAAGAGGAAGTGTGCTTTGTCGATTGCCGTGCCTTCGGTCGGCCCGCCGAGACGCTCAACAAGTATATGCGCAAGGGCAGACCACTCTTTGTGGAGGGTCGGCTGTCGTTCGAACAGTGGACGGCACAGGACGGCTCAAAGCGAAGCCGGCACAGGGTTGTCGTCGAGAATTTCCAGTTTCTCGGCGGACCGGCCGGCGGGGCCGGCGGTGAGGCCGGAGCAGCAGGCGGTGAAGCTGGGTCTGACAGCCAGGTTGAGCCGGATAACTCCGGGCCTGTAAAGGGAGCGCACCCTCCCGCAGATGATATACCATTTTAGATGGTTGAGTTGTACGGTTGCGGTTACGCAGCTCGTGTCGGTTGCGTGAATCGTCGATTAACACGCAGCCGTGAGACGATGGACGAAACGAGCAGCGTAACCGATAGACGAAGTACGAAGTTTTTTAAAGGTGAAAATATGGCGGAATATGGCGAAAGAAGAGATGATAGAAGAGGCGAAAGAAGAGACGACAGGAGAGGCGGCGACAGGTCGGACAACACCCGTAAGCTGGCCGCGCCGCAGCAGACCCAGTGCAGGTTCTGCAGGCGACGCGAGGAGTACGTGGATTACAAGGATATCGAGACCCTGCAGAAGCTGTTGACGCATCGCGGCAAGATATATTCCCGCAAGCGCAGCGGCAATTGTGCCGGCTGTCAGCGCAAGGTCAAAAACGCAATCAAACGCGCAAGGTTTATGGCGCTTCTGCCGTTTTGCGCATAACCTGGAATCCGTGCCCCGTTGTCCGTGCCCCGTGGTTCGAGCGACGAGTCACGAGCGACGATAAACGAAATTTTTTACGCGGAGATGTGTAAATGAAAGTATTACTGGTTAGTGACGTTCGTAAACTGGGCTGGCTCGGGGATGTTGTGGATGTCGCCGACGGCTACGCGAGAAATTACCTGTTTCCGCAGGGGCTTGCCAAGGCCGCTACGGATAACAACATAAAGTCAATTGCAAAGGCCAAGGCGGCGCGTGCCGAAGAGCGTAATCTTGAACGCAAGCAGCTCGAAAAAGCGGCCCAGGCCGTCAACGGCGCCGAGGCAGTTCTCGCTGCGGCGGTCAACGAGCTTGGTCACCTGTTCGGCTCGGTTTTCAGGCACGATATCGCCAAGAACCTGCGAGAGCAGGGCTTTGAGGTTGCCGATGACGTGGTTATGCTCCACGAGCATATCAAAGAGGTCGGCACATACAGCGTTAAGCTGGAGTTTGCGGACGATTTGACCGCCTCGGTGAGCGTTGTTGTTGTTCCTGAAGGCATTGACGCGGAGGCATTCAAGGCCCAGCAAAAGGAAGCCGCCAAAGAGGCCGCGAAGCTGGCCGCTGAGCAGAAAGCCCAGGAGCAGGTGGCGGAACCCAAGGCGGAATCCAAACCGGAGGGCGAAGCAAAGCCAGAAGGCGAAGCTAAGCCGGAAGGTGAAAGCAAACCAAAAGGCAAAGCCAAACCGGCAGGCAAAAGCAAGCCGGCCGGAAAAAAAGAAAAGTAAGATACTATCGCGAATTGGCGCGTAGCGGGTAGTGTGTAATGTTTATCGAGTTGCTATCCGCCATACGTTACCCGAGATTGCGATTCGAAGAAAAAGGGGTCAGGCCCCTTTTTTTCTATTTAGTGACAGTTCCATAAATACCGCACCTTTTAGCGGATTATACCTGTATGCTTCTATCTCCTCAAATCCCAAAGATTCATACAGGTTTCTGGCGGCGTCCATTGTTGGCGCAGTATCGAGGCGCATTTGTTTGTACCCGGCTGTTTTGGCTCGTTCAATTACAGCTTCGGCCAATGCCCGCCCGATTCCCTTACGCCGAAATTGCGGCCGGACAAACAGCCGTTTCATTTCGCAAATCGTTTTGTCTATCCGCCTTAACGCAATGCATCCCGCCGCCTCGTTCTGATATATCGCAAGCAATAAACACCCTGTCGGCAGCGCATATTCGCCCGGAAGATTCGCTAACTCCTCGTCGAAATTCTGGAAGGACAAATCAAAGCCCAATGATTCTGCGTACTCCTCAAAGAGTTTTCTAATAATCTCCAGAGTTTCACCTGCCTCTGCCTCAAGAATCCTCAGCATAAATTCCTGCCAATGTTTTTCAATGCCTCGCAAAGGCCTGAAATTCCTTCTCAAGTTGCTCGGCGGATTTTTGGCCTTCGTAGATAATCATACGGAATCTGAAAAGTGCGCTTTTATTTGGGTAAAGCGTGAAATTTAACGGCTGGGGGTTTTTGACGTTTCGGCCTTTCAGGAAATCCAGTTGGCCTAAGGGATTAGCGGAAAACAGGCCGTAACCCCTTGCGTGCCAATAGGTTGGGAAACATGCGCTTGTCGGATGATTGAAAATCGCGATACCGATTATTTTGCCATCTTTAATTCCTTCCAAGCGAACCCAGGTGGTTTTTTTGCCCCAGATAGTCGGCTCGCCCATATTGCCGTCTGAGTCGAGATATTTGCCTGTCCCTTTGTCCTCGCTCAGCCAGTCGGCCACGCGAATCGCGAACATACCCTCTTTGGTGTCGCCGAAGACAATTTTTTCATCCTGCGCGGTCAGGGTGATATTGAAATCGATAGCGTATTGATTCGCCTCAGCAGAAAAAACCATATCCCTTTTTTCTTCGAGCAGTGTTTTGCCTGATTTGCCGACCCAGTGCGATATTGTGGAAATCTGACCATTCTCCATCTTTGTGGTTTTTATGTGCTTTATCTGCGGAGGCGAAGTTGTGTTGTTCCAGAAGCCATCGTTATTAACTTTGTCATAAGTAAAGAATATCCCTGTATGATGCGGATGGTCGTTGCTTTCGCCGGGTATTTTCTCGAACGGAAAGCCGCGAGTCAGCACAATACCCGAAGGGCTTTTGACCGGGTACAAAATCGGCTTGGTCAGTTCAGAGCCATATCGATAGGTCGTGAACAGGTTGCCCCCGATAAGGATGTCGATTTTATTGGTATCCTGGACGAATTTGATATCCGCACCCGCTGCGCAGGCCGATACAAAAAACAGAATCAACCCGGCTAAAATCGTCATCTTGGACATCCGAATTTCCTTTCACAAATAGTTCCCGACTTTAGATGCTGGCCAGAATACCTCTCGTATAGCCGACGGATTCGGCGACACCCGCCAACGGGTCGTTTTCGTCCTTCTCGAATTCGAACGCCGCGATGTTTGAGTAGCCGATTTTCTCCAGCGTCCGCATAAGCTTTACAAGGTCAATCACGCCCCTGCCCATTTCAACCGTAGTGCCTTCGGTGGTCGCCGAGCTTTCGTCTTTTATGTGGAGGTCGAGAAGCCGGTCGGCGAATTTCTCTGCCGCCTCCGACGGGTCGATACCTGACCGCTGTGTATGGCCGATGTCAATGCAAAGGCCGATTCGTTTATCGAGGTCTTTTATCTTCTCATAGACACTTGCCGGCGACGGGTATAGCTTATAATCAGCTCCGTGATTATGGACCGCCACTTTGATGTTGTATTCTTTTACTTTCTTTTCGACCAGGCCGAGCAGCTCGTAATTGGGCACGCCGACAATCATTTTTACTCCCGCGGCTTTTGCGTAATCAAATGCCTGCTGCACATCCGCTTCGGTCTTCATATAAATTACGCCGCACGTGTAAAGAAACAATCCCGCCTCTTTTACCTTCGCCACTGTATTTTGGATTTGCTCAGGGGTGCTGTTTAACGGCATGTGAACATCTTTAAAGCTGATGTATTTTAACCCCAGCCGTTTGGTCATCGCGATTGCCTGCTCAGTGGGAAATTTCCTGAACGTATAAGATGTCATACCCAGATTAAATTTCGCCCTGCCTGCCCCGGCTGAAATCGAAGGGCTCGTTGATGTTCCGGTTTGTTCCGTACCCATTGCCGGTTTTAGCCCTGCTGCAATTACCCCTACTCCCGCCAATTTCAAAACGTCTCTTCTTGTTTGTTTACCAACCATTTGCCCGTTCCTTTCCGTTTTTATTTGTATATTGGTCCGTATGCCTTTGCTAAAACTTTTATCGGGTGAATTGCACGTTTTCCGCTAATGTGTTCGATTTGCATACCGCAGGCGGCGCATTCGGTAAGAACGGACTGCGCAGCTGTATTTTCGAGCGTATTTTTGAGCGATTGGGCGATTTGTTCCGACAGTTCGTAATTTTTCTTCTGCATCCCGAATGTCCCCGCGAGGCCACAGCAGCCCGCATTTAGGTCGGCCACCGGTATATTACACAATTTTTGCAATAGTTCAATACCTGCCCCGTATGCCCCGGTCGCGAATAAATGACAGGGCGTATGATAAACGTATTCCTGCAGGAGCGTTCTTTTGGGTTTATTCAATTTGCCCTGTCGCAGCAGCTCACGCAGGTATTCCATCAGCTCATAGGTGTTTTCGGAAACAAGTTTTGCGTCCACGCTGTCAACGTAATGCCGAAGTTCCTGCTTGAGACACATTGCTGCGCTTGGTTCGGAGCAGATAATTTTGTAGCCGTCCCTTACGGCTGCCGCGAGGTATTTGACGCTGTAAGACAAATCTTTTTTCGCGGTTTTGACGTCGCCGTAAACAATCGCGGGCAACGGCGCAGGTCTTTGCCTGGGGATTATAACTTCGACGGCGTTGTGTCGCAGGACGTCGATAACTGCAAAGCCCAGTTCGTGGTCGTTGTAATTAACGTATGTATCCAAAAAATACGCGACTTTATCAATAGGCATTTCACTCGGTTTGCAGGTTTCCAGGTAGAGCCGGCCGGCAAGGTAAAATGAGCCGAAGGCGAATTTGGGCATCCTGCGTCTGCTGTCGAGTCCTATTGTCTTTTCAAGAAGCCGTCGGGTTATCGGCAGACGCATTACGGAATTTGATATTGGAGCGAAGGCGCTTGCCAGCATACTGAGATATCGATTGTGGCCGAAAAGCCGTTCGGTTAGACGCAGTCCTTTTCGACGGACATATTCGGCGCGGGCAGCCACGATAATTTTCGAGACATCGACGCCCGACGGGCACTCAATCGAGCAGGCCTTGCAGTTGATGCACAAATCGAGGAACTGGCGAAATTCCGGAGAGTCGAAATATTCATCTTTAAGCTGCCCGCTTGACCAGAACCTAAGCACGTTCATTTTGGCGCGTGAGCCGGCCAGCTCATCGCCCATTGCCCTGAACACAGGACACATTCTAAATTGTTGTTCTTTGCTTCGGCATACTCCGCAACCGCTGCATTGCCCAAGCTCAAGCGATATTTCATCGTCGGCGAAAATTACACCCGATTCCGAGAATGTTTTATTTTTCTTTATCCGATGGCTGGCCTTTAAGTTTTCGACCATTATATTGGGGTTATCGTTGATTATTTTTCCGGGATTGAGCAAGCCGGCGGGGTCGAAAATCTTTTTGATGCCGCAAAGCAGATTATAAAATTCGTCGCCATATTGTTTTCGCAGAAACGCTGCGCGGACTAATCCGACCGCGTGCTCGCCGCTGACTGTCCCGCCAAGCGACCAGGCAAGGGCGAAGACCTCGTTGGCGATTTGCGTCATTTTATCGATATCGCCCTGCTCACCCAAATCAAGATATGGTCTGATATGCAGCTCGCCGTCGCCCGCGTGGCCATAGTAGCTCATCGCGATATTGTATTTTTGGCCGATTTTTTGCAGGCCGACGATATACTCCGCCAGTTTGTTGTTTTCGATGGACACATCCTCAATAAACGGCACGGGTCTTTGTCTGCCTTTTGCCCTGTCTAAAAGCGGGACGGCGTCCTTGCGCACCTTCCAAATCCGCTTTTGTGTCTGCTCATCTAAGACAATCGTTCGATTGCTCGCGAGATTGCCGACGGCGGAATCGGTCTTTCCGATTTTTATTCTTACCTGTTCGGGCGTATCGCCGACGTGCTCGACAAGCAATGCGGCAGTGGCGTTGGCGGGAAGAACGTCCCGATATGCGGGCAGGTGCTCAATCGCCATCGCAATAAGGCGGTTATCCATCAGCTCGCAGGCAGACGCGCCTGTCGATACTATAATCGGCACCGCCTTTGCCATTTTCTCCAGCGTATCAAACTCCAGTTGCAATAACCCTTTGGCTTTTGGCAATGGTACGGTGCGAAGCGTTATTTTGGTGAATATGGCGAGCGTGCCTTCCGAGCCGGCCATCAGGCGGGCAAGATTTACCCTGCCATCGTGATATGTCCCCGCGATATTGTATCCGCTGCGATTGCGTTTGGTTGCGGGAAGCGCATTTGTGATTGCATCTTTTTTGCCTGCCAGCAGCGAGACACACTGTTTGGCAATCTCATCGATACGGCTATCGCTTTCGGCTTTTGGTTGATAATCGTTTACCAACTCGACTATTGAACCATCCGCGAGGACCGCCTCGACTTTTTCGACATAATCGCCTGTGTAGCCGAATTGCAGCGAGTGTGCCCCTGTTGCGTTATTGGCAACGCATCCGCCTATGACCGCACGATTAGCCGTTGACGGGTCAGGCCCGATTTTCCTGCCGAATTTCGCGAGATAGTTATTTAATTCGTCAAGGACGACGCCCGGCTCACAAGTTACCAGCTCACCTTCATTTTCAATACTGATAATGCCGTTCATATATCGGGTTACATCGAGCAGGATTCCGCTGGTCAGCGATTCGCCCGCCACTCCGCTGCCCGCCCCGCGAGCGGCAACAGGTATTTGTTTGGCTTTGGCGTATTTGACGACTTCGGCGATATCCTGGGCGTCGCGCGGGCATACCACGCAGGTCGGCACAATCTGGTAAATGCTGGCGTCGCTGCTGTAAGCGGCACGATGCAGAACGTCTGTGAACACCTCTCCTTTGACGAGGCGAGCAAGGTCATCCCATTGAGTATCGAATGTTTGCGGGCTCACTTGTCCAATTATCAATAATCAGTAGAAAATAATCAATAGCTTATGGTTAATCTTCTATATCGCAGGGCAGGCGGACAGAAGAGCCGGCGCTTGTTTTGTGAAGCTGCTCAAGCTCCTTTTGGCTGATTTCGCCCTTTATGAATTGCTGGACGATGGGGTCGGGATGGCTGCGGATGTTATCGGCGTCGCCGTCGGCGATAATTTTGCCGTGGTGAAGCATAACAATGCGGTCGGCTATTTTATATGCGCTTTTCATATCGTGCGTTACGGCGATGCTCGTTACGCCAAGCTCTTTTCGGAGTTTCAGGACAAGCTCGTTTATCACGTCCGCCCGAATCGGGTCAAGCCCGGTTGTCGGCTCGTCATACAATATAACTTCCGGGTCAAGAGCTATGGCCCTTGCAAGGGCGACGCGTTTTCGCTGGCCGCCGGAAAGGTTGGCGGGGAAAAAGTGCTGAAGCCCATCGAGGCCGACCATTTTGAGCTTGTTTCGCACAAGCTCTTCGACGGCGCTGAAACGCGTTATCTGGCAGTGCTGCCTGACGGGGAACATTATGTTTTCCGCAACGCTTAAGCTGTCGAAAAGGGCTCCTGCCTGAAACAGGTACCCGAAGTGCGCCCGCACGCTGGTCAGCAACTGGTCGTCGAGGTTGTCGATTCGCTGGCTTTTGAAATATACCTCGCCCGAAGTAGGCCGCATCAGGACTATCATGTGCTTGAGCAGGACGCTTTTACCGCAGCCGCTTGGGCCGATTACGACGGTGGTTTTGCCTTTTTCTATCGCCAGCGAAATGTCGTCCAGTACGACATTATTGCCGAATCTCTTGGTGATATTTTTAAGAACGATTAGCCCGTCGTCGGGCTTGACGCCGGTTTGTCCGTTGTTGGTTGTTTGTTGTTCAGTATTCATTGTCTTTTTTGGCGAGCCACCTGATGACTGATTATTATACCAAACTCTTCAAAGGCCAGAAGGTGCTGTAAAGCGCCTTAAAAATTATAACCAGGACGAAGTCAAGAGCCAGTATCGAGATAAAACTCATTACAAACGCATCTGTGCAGGCCTGCCCCACACCCCGTGCTCCTTCCTTGCAGTTAAAACCCTTGTAGCAGCTTATAACGGCCATGGCTCCGCCGAAGAAGAAACCCTTGATGATACCGCAGCCGACATCCCACAAATCGACGCCGTATGCGCTGAAACTCCAGTATGCCGTGGCGTTGATACGCAGGTGAATGACGCTTACGAACCAGCCGCCGATGATACCGAGCAGGTCCGCGTAAACGATGAGCGCCGGCGTAAGGAGCAGGCATGCCAGCACGCGAGGTGCGACTAAGTATTTGACAGGGTCTGTTCCCATACTTTCTATGGCGTCTATCTGCTCGGTAACTTTCATAGTGCCTAATTCAGCGGTGAGCGCGCCGCCAACTCTGCCCGCAAGCATAACCGCCGCCAAAACAGGCCCAAGCTCTTTAACGACCGAGATATTTATCAGGACTCCGAGGTGTTCTTCAAGCCCTATTCCCGCCAACTGGTCGTAGGCCTGAAGCGCCAGCGTCATACCAACGAAGGCGCCCGTTATCATAATGACGGGCACGCTGTAAACGCCTATCAGCAGCATTTGTGCCCATATCAGCGGATAGGTGTCGCTTTTGGCGATACTTTGTATGCTGGTTACGGCCGAACGCCAGGCGAATCGGCTGAATTGCCCGACGTTGCCTACCTCTTCGCCAAGTTTATATATTGCGGTTCCTATCATAGGGTTTCTGTGTACAATGGCAAAAAAACAAAGGACTTACGCACTTATGAAACAGGTCCTTTTGCTCTTATAATAATCGCCAAATTCGCCCATTCGCCTAAATACAAAATAGCCCTGTTTTGCAGATGGTCAATCTTAAATACCAATCTACGCCTGTCCTTATAGGACCTTAAACTTTCGAGCAGTTTGGTCTTTTCCCATTTGATATTCGGGGTTATAATGGGGCCGTATATGGGAATGAATAAATCATTGCTGTTGTTTTGCATTTTAATAGTCGGTGTGGCCGGTTGTGTTGAGCGTAAACTCACTATCAATACTAACCCGGCCGGCGCACAGATTTTCCTAAATGACGAGGAGATAGGCGTTTCGCCGGTGACAACGTCGTTTAACTGGTATGGCGATTACAATATCACTATCCGCAAGCAGGGCTGCGAAACCCTCCAGGCGCATCGCAAGCTACAGGCGCCTTGGCATGATTTTTTCCCCTTTGATTTCGTAACTCAAATCCTTTACCCGGGCAGGATAGTTGATTCCTATGAGTGGTCGTTTGACCTGAAACCACAGAAAGAAGTCGGCAGACAGGAATTGATTCAAGCCGCGGAGCAGCTTAGCAAGCAAGGCAATTGATAGTCAATCATCAATCCTTATACCAGGTTTACGCGGTACCATTCGATTGCTTTTTTCAGCCCGTCTTTGAATGAAATAACCGGCTTGAAACCTACCAGTTTTTTTGCCAGAGTGATATCGGCGAGCGAATGTTTTACGTCGCCTTTGCGGGATGGGACATACGTCGGCTTGACATTTTTGCCGACGATTTTGTTTATCATATCGATAATCGCGTTGACGGTTATTGCTTCTCCGCAGGCGATATTAATGACCTCGCCTTTGGTCTGCTTTGCCCGGGCAGCAAGCAGGTTTGCTTCCACGACATTATCGACATAGGTAAAATCCCTGCTTTGCTCCCCGTCGCCGTAAATAGTAGGCGGCGTGTCTTTGAGGATTGAGGTTACGAATGCCGGTATTGCCGCGGCGTATTGGCTTGTCGGGTCTTGGTTTGGGCCAAAGACATTGAAGTATCGAAGTGAAATCGTTTCAAGGCCGAAAACCTTGTAAAAGACGGAACAGTAGTATTCGCACATCAGTTTTGCTGCCGCATAGGGCGAGAGCGGATTGACGGGCATTGTTTCAACCTTCGGCAAAATCGGCGTGTCGCCGTATGCCGAAGAGCTGGCGGCATAAACAAAACGCTTTATTTTTGCGTCCCGCGCGGCCATCAGCAGCGTAAAAGTGGCATCGACGCAATGTCTGTGTGTGGCAGCGGGATCGTCAACGCTGCGGGGAACCGATGGTAACGCCCCCTCATGTAATACCACGTCAATTCCTTTCATCGCGGCTCGTGCAGCATCCGCATTGCCCATATCCGCTTCTATGAACTCAATCTTGTCTGCAATACCAGCGAGGTTACTCTTCTTGCCGGTGAGCAGGTTGTCAATTACGCGGACAAAACAACCCTGCGAGACGAGCTTGATGCAGATGTTTGAACCGATGAAGCCGGCTCCGCCGGTGACCAGAAACTTATCCATTTAAAACCCTTCGATGCCCGATAGTCGTTGAGTAATGTGTTATACCTTTGCCGGCTCAAATGCCTGATATTCCTGATACGAGCGGAACATTTCCCGGAAGTAGCCGCCTTTTAGCGTTTTGACTCCAAGCAGCACACAGCCGAGTATTGTGGCATTTACCTGTTTTAGTTCGCTGATAGTTCGCACGCCTGTGCCTCGTCTGGTTACTGCCGCATTAAATACCAGTATAGTGCCATCGACATATTTTGCCAGTAATTTTGCTTCACTTGCCAGCAGTACGGGCGGCCCGTCAATTATCACATAATCGTAACTGTCGCGTAATTGTCCGATTAACCGCTGCATTGCTTCGCTTCCCAGCACTTCCGCCGGGTTGGTCGGCATCGGCCCGGATCCAATTACGGTCAACCCTTCCATCCCGCTGGGGCGTACCGCTTGCTGCAGGTCACATTGTCCCGCCAGCAAATTGCTCAGTCCTGCGTTTGTCTGGGTTGTGGCTTGTTCGCCGGCAAATATGGCGTTTATGCCCGGTCGCCGGAGATTGGTGTCTATCAGCAGAACTTTTTTGCCCTCGGCGATGAGTGTTGTGGCAAGATTTACCGCCACGGTGGTTTTGCCGTCTTTGGCACTACCACTGGTGATTAATATTGTTTTGGCTTTTCCGCCGGGTTCCGACAATTTCAGATTCGTTCTCGTTCTTCTATACGATTCGCTTAGGATGCTATTTGGCGCCTGACGAACCACGAGCGCCGGCTCAATACCTTCAACTTGTTCGTCCTCTTCGGTGTCAGGTATAATCCCAAGCAGCGGAATATGCAAATGCGTCGTCACATCTTTCGGCGTTCGAACAAGGTCATTGAGCATTTCTATTAAGAATGCCAATCCGATACCAAGTAACAGCCCTAAAAATGTTCCGCCGGGGAAAAAGATTTGCCATTTTGGAAAACTTACTTCAAGTGGTTCAGGTGCGAGGCCCATAACTTGAACTGTAGGCGTTTCAGGGTCGTCGTGAATTATCTTAAGTTTTTCCGTCTGGGTTTTAATTGTATCGAGCATCGCCCTTCTTTCGTCTCTTATTTTCATGCGTTGTGTGAACTGTACCCTCGCCAGGTCAAGCTCTTCTTTTTGTTTTGCGGCTGCGTCGCGCATTTTTTCGAGCTGGTCGAGTTGGCCCTCAAGCGTTGTAAGCTGATCCTGGGCGTTTTTCAAGTTTGATTGCCTCACTTGTTCGGCTATTGTTGCCTGTCGACGGAGCCGTTCCTGTTGTATAGAGTCGATATATTCTTTGATTTGTCGAACTACCCTGTGGTCTTCACCGAATCGCGCAAGCGCGCCTGCCAGCGTAGATTCCTGTAGTGCCAGTTGCTGCGATAATTCAAGCATCACGGGGTCAATTTCCGTCTGCCGCTCAACCTGCACCTGAACGGGTCCTTGTGCTTGTACCGCGAGAGTTTCGATAGAGGCCCGTGTCTGGCTGATATCCATTTCCAGCTTATTTGCCTGGTTTTCCAGATCATTGAGCTTTTGTTCTACCACCGGCTGGAATGCATGCTCTTCAAGATCGGTAAACCCGTATCTGCGGCGAACGTCGTCGAGCGACCGATCAGCCGAATCCAAATCCTTTTGAACACGAGCCTGCTCTTCATCGAGCCGGGATAATTTTTCCGCCACTTCTTTACGTTTTGTTCCTCCCTGGCCGCCGACAAACAGAGATGCCATTTCATTGACTATAAGCGCCGATTCTTCTTTGTCCCCGCAGGTCATCGAAACTATGATTGAATCGCCGTCTCTTTGTGGGCTGGCGTCGAAGCTTCTCTTTAAATTCTTGACGGCTTTTCTTATACGGACGTCTTTTATGTCGCCGAACTCTTTAAACCATTTGGTCTGTTGGATTTTGTCCCTGTCAATGAGCTGTTGGAACATACTCTGGCTTGTCAATTGCATAGCCATTGACTGTCGATAACCGTATTGGATGTCCTGTCCGACAGTAATGGCTTGTATCGCAGTGGGGTCTTTCTCGATGGGTGGGAGCACCTTTATGAAAGTTTGCGCAGTGTACCTTGGCCCGTATCTTGAAAACAAAAACCAGCTCACTCCGCCACACCCAAAGCCGAGTATCGTTAGCAGGAAAATCATAAGCCAGTGTCGGCGCAGTGTGGCAAGAATTTCTCGCGGCGTCATTCCTTCGGCGGCCCCGCGCAGCCATAGCTGGCCTCGGAGTCATCATCCTGGGTTCCACTACAATCGGTTTTTGTCCTGCGTCTGCCATTTGTCAGTAGATTCTCATAATATCAAAACGAATCATTGTCCTGGCGTTATTGTTACTTTTTGTCATCGCCCTTGTTTTTTCCGAGCCGTTCGATTGCGGCATTTATTCGTTCCTTGTCCACTTTCTGCATGTTGTCTCCGCCGGCATCCAGTGCCTGCCCGTAAGCCGCACGTGCCTGTGTCAATTCACCGAGCTGCTCATGGGCCTGTGCCAAGTGCTCATACGCCTCTACGGGCGGCGATAGCCGTCTCGCCTCATACTGCTGTATCGATGCCTGCGATAACTGCAATGACTCAGCATATTTACCTTTTTTGTAGAGTACAACGGCATAAGTATCAAGGTATTCCGGTTCGTCTGGTTGCATCTCATGAGCTCGTCTGGCGTATTCAATCGCCTTGTCTAAATCCTGGTTGTTAACCGCAAGGATGTACGCGATATTATTCAGAACACTGGTATTATTCGGCATTTTTTCCAGCAGACTTTCATAGACCCCGATAGCATCTTTAAGGTATTTATTATCGGAAGTTTTGCTGAAAGCGAGCATCAGTATTTCGGCCTTCTGCATCGTGTAATTGAGCCGTTGTGGCTGGTCAGGCCCGGTTGCCTTGAGACATTTATCGATATATTCAAGTGCCTTATTGTAGTCGGTTTTAAGTCGGCACAGGTTATACATAGTCCAGTTTGCCGAGAGCGACTCCGGCTGCATATCGAGCTTTTGCCTGCACATTTGTTCTGTTTCTTGCTCGCCGATTAGTCCGTAAATTTTTCCCAGAATCTGCACGACCATAGCATCATTGTCGCCTGTTTTTTCGATAGCTTTTTTGCAATACTGCACAGCAGTGATGCGGTCGCCGAGCTTCATTTTGCCCTCCGCCATTTTTAGATAGGCGACAGGGGCAAGGTTTCCATCGATGTATTTGCCGGCCTCTTCGAATAACTTTTCCATTTTTCCGGCAGTCGTAATTGCTCGCAGATATCCGCCAAGAGCGTCAGCGTCCGGCTGTCCCTGTTCAATACTTTTTCTCAGTGCGGTTTCATATAATTGTTCCGCCCCGGCAAAATCGCCTGCGCCGCCTGCAAACCCGGCTGCGTGCTTATACCAGTAAACACTTTCGGGCAATTGTTTGAGAATTTTCGAGTAGAAATCCTCAAGGGCTTCCTTTCGCCCGGCTTGTGAGTAAATTTGTTCGAGCATCGTCCTTGCCTCATCTGGCGCCTGCGGGTCCTCGACCAAGCTTTTAAGCTCGATAGCGGCGTCATCGGTGCGCCCTGCCCTCATATAAACCTTCGCGAGTATAATACGAGTCATTGCTGCGTCAAGCAGGGTCTTGCTTCGTTTAAGGTCCGTGATTGCCTGGTCGTAATCCGACATCATACTATCAATCTGTCCGCGCAGTTGCCAGGCGGTCGCGTCACTCTGGTTGCTCTCAAGCCGCTTGTTTACCAGCTCCAGTGCCTCTTTTAACCGTCCCTGTTTCATAGAAAGCCATGAGCTCAGCAGTAACCCTTTGCCTTCCTGGGGGTATTTTTCCCTGAAACTTGCCAGTTTTTGTTCGGCGTCCTTGATCAATCCGATGTCAAGATAAGTTTGGATCACCAAAAGATGAATTTCAGGTGTTTCCGTGGCGGATAACAGTTGTTCGCCATATTTTGTCGCAGCAGCTTTATCGCCGGTTGCCCCCGCAATAAATAACAATCCCTCTAGGACGTTTACGTCCCTGGGGTTGGTCTGATAGTACTGCTCTAAAGATTTGCGGGCGTCGTTATATCTTCCCGTCTTTATGTAAAACCGCCACAACAGTTGCGATTCCTTCGTTTCTTTCAATAACTGCTCTGCCTTTTCCGGCTGGCCTGTTTCTCGATAGTACTCTGCATAACTCTCGAGTACGACAGGGCTCTGGGGGTCATAGCTTTTCGCCTGTTCCAGGGCCGAGGATGCCATTGCGAATAGCGACTGCCGGCGTTGGGTATCAGTGTTGTCCAGACCAAGCCGTGTGGCGAGCCGGGCAAGCAATAGTGCGTTCTTCATACTCGGCATATTTTCCTGCAAGCTCTGCCGCAGTGCAAGTGCGCGATTCGGGTCGTTTTCGCTTATGTATTCCGCATAGAAACTCATCAGTTGCACGTCGCCCTGATTAAGCGACATCGCCCAGTCCAAAGCGCCCCTGGTTTCGGCCAGTTGCGATGTCGATACATTATCGCCGAGAGCTTGGTTGCGTTTGTACAGCCGATTGACATATTCTTTCGCGACGGTCTTGTCCAGCGGGGTGGTTTTTGATGCCATGCTTATGTCGGCAAGCGCGGCGGCCTCATTACCCATTGCGGAGTTGATGCGGGACCGCAGCAGATAGCCATACCCGAAAACTGGTCTTTGCGACAACGCGCTATCTATGCTTGCAAGAGCAGTTTCATATTGTTCTTTCGCAAGAGCGGCTCGAGCCGCGAAAAAGTCCCCTGAGCAATCGTCATAATTTTCTCGCTTGGCTATTTGCAGGATTTTGTCGATAGTGCCCCAGTCCTTTTTTTCTAACCCGATGTCAAACAAATATGTTATCGCTCGACGTTTTGAGTTATCGTCTGCCTGGAGCGAGCCGGTGCCTATGGGTGGAGGGACAAGCTTCCTGAGTTGCTCCGATGCCTTGTTGGAATCGTTGTTAGTTATGTAAAAAGTGCCTAGGGCGAGTGTTCGCCTAAGAGGGTCTGCAATGCCGTTCAGGACATCCTCTTTAAGCTGGCTAACTCTTTCGGGAGATACTTTTGCCGGAGTCGGCTCGGCGAGAAGCCGTTTGTAAAACAACGCAGTTACATTATCCGGCTGGTATTTCAAATACTTCTCAATTATCAAATTTGCCTGGTCAAGGTTCCCGCTTGTTATTGCGTCATCGCACATCGAGCCGGCTGTTGTAACTTCCAGCGAATTTGGGTCTGCTGAGAGCATAGCATCCATATTTTCGATAAAGGCGGATGCGATGGTTTTCATCTCTGTCGCAATCTGTTCGGTTGAACGCTGGTCAACCTCTTGTTGCTGCGGCTTTTGTGAAAGGGCACTCATCAGAACCGTGCTGGTTCGCGGTTTTTCCTCTCGGCTAATGATAATTGTGCGTAATACCGTCCCCTTGGTTTCGAGAATAGCGGCTTTAAGCTGCCGCCATGAAGGGTCCTGTTGCGGTATTTGGTCAAGACAACGCTCCGCCTCCGCGAATTCTCTGGCGATTATATATGCACGCGTTCGCAATATCCGGCTTCTGTCTGTGATTCCGTATCTTTCCTCGAATAAATCGATATGGGCAAGGGCCGCCTTCCATATAGCGGCTTTGAGGAGAAGCTCGGCATATTCCAGTCGCGACTCCGGCAGGGCCGACTCTATTCCATTTTGTAGAGCGTCGACGAGAAACTCGCTAACCGCGCCGTTTTCTATGCCATAAGCAAATGTTTTTGCAAGCCGGTATGAAAGGCGCGGGTCTGAACGTCCCGCTGCCTTCAACTGCGTATAAGCTTTGTATAATTTTTGGATGGCAGGCGCTGGATCGCTTTGTTTGAGTCGAGCGGCGGCAAGCTCGACCATACCCTGCCATTTAACTACCTGCGGGTCATCGCCGCTGCGATAAAACTGTTCAATCTGCCTTACCGTCTGTTGGGCGTTCGTCAATAATTGTTGTCCCTCAGATTCTCTCGGTGACGCGTTTGCATCCATTATCTGGTCGATATAAATGTTGGCGAGTATACTGAGCATTAGTAATCGATTATTCCTCTTCGCATCAGACCTGGGGCCGGTTGTTTCCTGTGTGTCAGGAAGTAAAAGAGCGTTTTGCGTAAGCTCAATTGCCTTGTTCAAGTCCGTATTTTGGTTTTTTATATGAAACCTTCTTAAGTGCAAACTTGAGGCGATCGCAACGTAATCGACGTCATTTTTGTCGAGTTCGACAGCTTTTTCTGCCGCTTCAATTGCCTTGTCGAGATAAGCCGGGCCGAGACGGTAGTCAGAATAGAAAGAGGCAAGCGCCGAAAACACTTCCGCTTTGGAACCGAATTTAGCGGTAAGCGACAAGTACTCCGGTTCCATTTCCAAAAGCTGCTTTTTCTGGTCGGATGACGCGACGCCGGCCTGAGCAAAGCTGAAATTGTGCTTCATATCGAGAAAATTAATGTATGCTTTTACGTCGTCATTTGTTGCTTTTATCCCTTCCTTAAGTAATTCGATTGCCTCTTCCTGGCTTTTAACTCTCGCCTCTAGGTTTCCTTTCGATGCTTCCATCTCGCCTCTGAAAGCCGTCGCCTGCGCAAGATATAGATACACATCAGTGTTTCCCGGCTCGAGCTGTTTTACTTTCTCAAGGTCGGCAATAGCTTGGTTGAGCGTTTCCTCTCTATTTGTTACCATTCCGAGTATCGCAATCTGTAAATTGGCCTGTCCCCTCATCAGGTGCAAATATGGCCCCAATTTATGCGCCGGCTCTCCGCTTTGTTTAAACGCTTCGATTTCCAGCTTCGATGTATCTTCTGTTGCAAGCTCCGCTGTGGCGCCGGGCGTTTCTATCATTTCTATAAACTCCCCGGCCTGCGCAGCTACCTCTTGCCACGCCTGCCCGGAAACTGTTTGCGCGAATATATAAAAATATTTCAGCCGGTTATATCTTGCTTTTATGTCCTTTGGGTCGAGACGTACAATCTGGGTCCAGCATCCCATAACGCTACGCCAGTCCTCTGTTTCTATATAAAGATCCGCGAGGCGATGAAGGCCTACAATTTTTAGCTCGTCGGTTTTGGAGTAGCTGTAGGCCTTTCTGTAGTTTCGTTCGGCTTCTTTATAAATTTCCTTGCGATGCACTTGGTCCGTTGTCTGGCGGGCCGTTGCGATTGCCTCATCACCGTATTTTAGGAATTTCTGCGGGTTTCTTCTGCTTAGATATATAAGCCCTACAATGACCGTAATTGCCACGAACACAAAAAGTACGGAACCAATCATCGCCAATTTTTTGTTTAGCCGTTTTTTTGCCATTGAATTTTGCTCCTTATATTTTTGAAATTGCTAATGTCGCCTGGTAAACCGGTAAAGCAGACACGTTTTTGATTACCAGCGCCCATTGGGCCAATAATCTTTTTCCAGAACCGGTAAAATAACCGACATCAATTTTTCACTTGCCGCAATCGCCTCTTGTTTATTCGGATAAATTATCCGCCCAGAGGCGATATTATAGAATTTCCATTCGATCTTGGAAAAATACGAGAATTTGCCGAACAAATTTTTGTTCAGCGCTTTTCGGACATCGTCCCTGTCGCCATATTTGCCGTTGGCGTTGAAAGTGTAAAGGATCGGAAAGGATGTCCCGCCAAACGACGACTCCGCCTTTGTGTCGGCAAATACGAGGTACCGTGTTTTTATTTCCCGCTCGTAAACACCTTGCATGGCGCTGAGCGTAACTGTTTCGAATTTTATTCCCTGCAAGCCGCCCCCGATATAACATTCTTCGGGCCTGTGCGGCACTATGTCAGGCAGCGGATAGTAAGTTATGAATAATGTGCAAAACCGCGTTTTGCTTTCCGCCGGGGCGCCTGTGTCTTCCAGTGTCCACTGAATGTAATCTTCGGTCCCCAGGGTGTTAAGAATATCCTGGTTCTCGATTTTTGATTTCTCGATCACTTTGTAGGGTGCAAGATTAGATTTGTCGAGGTCGCTTAGGGATTTTTTCAGGGGTAGCGGTTCCTTCTTCAGGTATATTCCCGCCATTTTCACTGCTGCCGACATACCACCGGCTGTTGTTGCCAGCAGACAGACGCATATCAGAAAAGCCGGCTGCAGGTAGTTGGCTTTAATCGTCTCTCGTATATTCTTCGGCGTTGTCATTGTTATTTTAGTTCCGTTTATTGTTTCGGACTCCTATGCTTTAGCGGCGCCTGACGATGACGTCCGAAACTTTGGACTCATCATCCTCGACAAACAGGTTCGACATAAACCAGGCAATCGCCCCGTAAAGCCCGAACGCCACCGGGAGCATAGCCATTCCCAGCAGGTCGTGGTAAATTCCCTGTGCATATTGCGGGTCACAAAACACGTAGATGAGACCGGTTATAGTTACCCTTATAATATTGCAGAGAATCGCTATTGGGATAGTACTGGCCAAAAGCACGAGTCGCTGCCATGCTGGCCTGTAGTGCAGATATGCCATTGCCACGCCCAGGGCAAAAAACGTCATCAGCAGGCGCATACCACTGCACGCCTCTGCCACGTCGAGGGGCGGCTCCAGGACCTTGCCTTTGTAAATGATATCTATTACGACCCCGTTGGCCATAGCATCCATTTTTGGTATCAGATTGAGTACCGCGGTTGAAGCCGCAGCCGCCCACAGGCGCATTGGTATCGTGGCGCTTCTTAATATTTCATCCGGCAGCGGTATCGCGAATATAAGGTATGCGATTGGCAGCCACGTATATTTCAGCAAAACCCAGCCGCCAAGAAACAATACCACGGCCCCAAGCGCTCCGACTGTGGATATCTGTCGGAAGTATCCATACCCCGCTGGGGTAATCGTGTTAAAAACGTAAAACAAGATTACGCCGACCAGCAAAAGCAGCCCCAGATAGTTTGGTTTGGTTCGGGTATTGAGGATTTCCTGCTTGGACTGGTTCAGAAAGTATAAGCTGAAAAGCGGGATAAGGAGTCCATGCGACCAGCCGGGATCGAACAGCCACTGGTGAACGATGCTCCCTACTTCCTTGTTAAACAGGCAGTAAAGTAGCGTTCCGATTATCACAATCCGGATATATGTGTGCACTCCGAGTTGCCGCCACTGCTCTTTTGGTGCCGAAGCGGTTTCCTGAGTATCGGTAGTAGATACAGTAAAGTTATCCGCCATAATATTCGATTTTCTGCGATATTTGGTTGGCGATTTTGGGCAGTTTTACGTACCCAGGTGCTTAACACACAATCAACCTTTGTATGGCCATCCCATTAAAAGTTTGTTGTTGATGCCGGGTTAAGATAGAAATTCCGGTCATAAACGAACCCAAAGCCATAAGTCGCCCTGAAGGCATTTCGCAGCACCGCAAGCCATCTGGCTGCCGGATGCGTCCCGACATTGATTAAGTCGTTTGGTTTGATAAAGAAGTCCGGCTGTTCGCCCGTTGCGATTTTATCCAGGTTCACCATAACGATTTCTTCGCGTTTCTTACCAATTCTTCTGACGACTTCACAATTTTTTGGCCACGCCAGAGGTCCCAGACCGCCCGCTGAAGCGATCGCCATTTTCAGCGTCATAGGACGACCTGTTATGTTGACAAACCCCTGATTATTTACGTTGCCCATAATACAGAATTCGCCAATAATATCAACAGGCACGTGAATAGTATCGCTTGGTCTGATTACGATATTATAACGAGGGTCTCCGCCAAGGAGTTTGTCTGCGGGAACTCTTATGATTCGTCTCTGTGCGCCTCCGGAGCCGATTTGTTCCCAGCCGGCTGCAGCGGGTTCTTTGGCGGCTTGTGGCTGCCTGGGTTGCTCAACCTGTTCCTGAGGTTTTTGGGGCTGGGACTCGCCTATCTGGACCGGAATCCATCGGCCATCCTGGAATGTCCATTCAATCCGGCCTTCGCTTGCAGATGATGGAGGGCTGGTGGCGGAAGACGGACGACCATCTGTTTTCTGATTGCTATCCTCGGATTCCTGTAATGTTTCCGGTAATGCGGTTTCATCAAGCTCGTTGGCTGTGGCCATTTCCGTTGAGGCGATGACAATGTTGCTACCTGCGCCGCGATTTGCCATTGGGGCGATTATTTCCAGCATTTCATCCGGCTTCTCAGTTGGGGGGGCGGCTTTCTCGACATTTACTTTGGGTGTTTCTGTAGGAGGCAGGGCCGGTTCAGCCGACGTTTCTTTGCCCGTAATTTGTCTGGATATATATATGTAGCTTATATTAAACTGGCTTATACCACCCGCGATTGCCAGTGCATCCGCCAGCCGATAATCGTAACGGGGTATTTCATATAGGCCGGGCTTCGGAACGCCGTTGCCCAGAACAGAAAACAACCGGCTTTGGGATTTGAACAGGGTTACCGTTACCGAAGGCGATTTCAGGATGTTGGGCGAGAGAATCTGCTTTATTTCCTCTTCCAGTTGTGATTCGGTCAGCCCGCCCGCGTTCACCACTCCGACGTCAGGAATAGATAATTTGCCTGTTTCGGTAACAACAAACTGGTTTGAATACAAAACGCCTTCCTGGAACAGCTCGAAAATGCTTATGTTGACAGCATCGCCGGGGCCGAAGACGTAATCAGTATCATATGCGACGACGTCGGCGGGTTTGGGATCCTCGCCGGTTTCCCAGGCAGCGGACGTTTCCTCTGCCACGCCCAGTGAATCGAGTATCACGTTCACTGCCGGAACTGGCTTAAATCTGCCAACTTGGGTGGGGTCCCAGAACTTGACATCGCAACCAACCGTGCAGACGCATAGCGCAAGCAGGGAAACGACCCAAGATGCTGTCTTTATTTTCTTCATATGTTTAAATTTATCGGCTTAGGGCATACACAGCTTTACCTGTCTTGCCCAGATTCTAAGTGTGAATAGCTTCGATTTTGGCTTAAAAAACCGCTCCTCAAAATAGCTACGCACACCAAAGCCCGCAAAAAGCAATATATAGACCTAACTTATTATATTGAAAAGAGTTACGCGTATATTTTGCCTGAATGTTCCGAGGCAAAAGCAAAGCGTTGCGTGTGCTCATCTCGCCTCGAGATGACCTCCCTGACACTACAAACCCCGATTTACCGGGACCTATCGAACAATACCCCTATCTACTCTTAAAAGCGGGCATTTGTTCGTTGTTGTTTTATCATTTGGTGCGTCCCATAACAAGGGGTTTGGTAATATAGATAAAATGGGCAATTGCGTCAAGGAGAGAAATGGCAGGACAAAAAAATTTTCGAGAGCGAAAAAATTATCAAATTTAATGGTTTTATGTGCTCACCATGCAAAAGTTTTTTGCCAGGCCTGTTTGAGCGAATTAATCTCGGCGTTAATGATTTTTTGGCCTCTAAGGTCCTTTATTACTAAGTTTTTAGTGTCAGTTACCTTTGCAATTTGGCCAAATGGCAGATTTAACATCAGTTTGGCAAAGGAGTTATAATTTTCCGGCTCGACCTCTACGATGTATCGCGAGTTCGACTCACTGAACAACTGGGCGCTGGTTTGGCTGCAATCTTTGGTTTTTGGCAGTCCCCGCAGGTCGGCTTCGATACCCAGTCCGCCCGCAAACGCCATTTCGGCAAGCGCAACCGCCAGCCCCCCTTCCGAACAGTCATGGCAACTGGCGACCAGTCCTTTTGCTATCGCCTCGGCGACTTTGCGGGCTATCTTCGGCGCAATTTTCAGATCAACCTTTGGCGCTTCGCCCTGATTGTTTTTATTAAGCGATGCGTAATGTGAGCCGGCAAGTTCATTTTTCGTCTCGCCCGCAATGAAAAGCAGATTACCCGGTTTTTTGACGTCCATTGTTACGCACTTGCCGACGTCATCGACTAAGGATATCGCGCTGACCAGCAGCGTCGAAGGAATCGAGATTCGTGTGCCGTCGTCGCGTCTGAATTCATTGTTGAGAGAATCCTTGCCTGAAATGAACGGCGCATCGAATGCTATTGCTCCGTCGTAGCAGGCCTGGGCCGCGCGCACTAATGTGCCGAGCGTTTCCGGTTTTGTGCAGTCGCCCCAGCAGAAATTATCCAGCAGCGCGATGCGGTCTGTCTTTGCGCCGACGCAGACGAGATTCCTGATTGCTTCGTCTATCCCGGAAAGAGCCATCCAATACGGGTCGATGTCCCCATAGCATGGATTCATTCCGCAGCTTATCGCGACGCCGCGGTCGGAATTATATTTTGGTCTTATGACGGCTGCGTCGGCGGGGCCGTCGTTGGTAACGCCTGTCAACGGTTTGACTACCGATGCGCCCTGCACCTCGTGGTCATACTGACGAATTACCCATTCTTTGCTCGCGACGTTGTAACTCGACAGGATAGCCAATAGTTCGTCATTGTAGTTATCTTTTTCGATACTCGATACTCGATGCTCGATGCTCGATGATGAACGAGAAGCCCAGACGGCCTTTCTGGAATATTTGGGGACACCATCGTGGAGGAACTCCATATCGAGTTCGCCGACAAGAGTTCCTTTATAGCGGAGCTTCAATTTTTTATCGCCTGTGAATGTGCCGATTACGGTGGCCTCGACGTTTTCGCCTGCGAAGATTTTCATTATCGCGTCGAGGTTCTCCGGCTTTACGGCGATGACCATTCGTTCCTGCGCTTCGCTAATCCAGATTTCGGTATAATTGAGGCCCGCGTATTTAAGCGGGACTTTGTCGAGGTCAACTTCCGCGCCCAGCTCCTGACCCATTTCGCCTACCGCGCTGGAAAGTCCGCCCGCACCGCAGTCGGTGATTGCCTCATACAAGCCCTGTCCGTTGGCTTGCACAAGAACATCCAACATTTTCTTTTCTGTGATGGCGTTGCCGATTTGCACGGCGTGCGAGAAAATCGTTTCGTGCTCGTGGGTCATTTCGCCCGATGAGAACGTCGCCCCGTGGATTCCGTCTCTGCCTGTTCTGCCTCCGACGACGATAATGAGATTACCTGCCTGCTGATGTTTGAAGCATTTATTTTTATCCATTATGCCTATGTTGCCACAGAAGACGAGCGGGTTTGCGATGTACCTGTCGTCGAAATAGATTGCGCCGTTGACGGTGGGGATTCCCATCCTGTTGCCATAATCGCGGACGCCTGATACGACGCCCTTCATAATTCGTCTGGGGTGCAGGACGCCCTTGGGGACATCTTCGAGCTTCATATTCGGGTCGCCGAAACAGAAAATATCCGTGTTGGCGATTGGTCTTGCGCCCATTCCCGTGCCCATCGGGTCGCGTATGACGCCGCCTATGCCTGTGGCCGCGCCGCCATAAGGGTCGAGCGCGGATGGGTGATTGTGTGTTTCGACTTTGAAGCAAACCGCTGATTCATCGTCGAATTCGATTACGCCCGCGTTATCGGCAAAGACGCTTATGCACCAGGGCTTGTTCAAGTCCTTTGTGGCTTTAAAAACAGTTTGCTTGAGCAGGTTGTCGAACTGGATGTGTTGGCCGTCGAGGTCCATATCGACTTTGCTTTTGAGTGTTTTGTGGACGCAGTGTTCGCTCCAGGTTTGCGCGACTGCTTCAAGCTCGATATCAGTCGGCTCCCTGCCGATTCGTTTGAAGTAATCCTGAATCGTTTTCATTTCCACCGCGTTGAGGAACAGGTCTTTTTCTTTGCTGAGATTAACAAGCCCCTGCTCATCAAGGTCTCGTATCGGAAGGTGGACGAGATTCAATTCATAAGGTTTTATGTGTGGGCTTGGCGGTTCGGTATCGTTGCCGACAACGCAGACCTCGATACAATCGTTAGCCAAAATTTTTCTGGCGATTGTGTCGATTTGTTTGCCGTTCAATTCTCCGAGAAGGACGTATTTTCTGGCGGTGCGGACGCTGTCGGGTTTTATACCCATATCGTTCATTGCGCTGGTTACGGATTCCGCCACGGGGTCAGTAACGCCGCTTTTGAGATGCACTTCCATCAAAGTTGCTTTTGCCAATCCCGCCGGCGCGCCGCTTCTGCCTATGTAATACTCTTCACAAACGGGGTCTGCCAGAAGCTCTTTTGCAAGCCGGTCGGCGAAATCCTTTTCGAAATCCGCCTCAATAAGGTAAACACGGGCGAACTGCACCGCCTCAACGGCGTTTATACCGAATTCTTTTATATCAGTAAGAACGCTGGCTCCCTGCACATCAGGAAAACCCGCCTTGTTGCACACCTCAAATCGCCATTGTTTCACAGTGATGTTACCTCACAATTTAATGATAAGGTTTGAAAGTCCAGCGGATTATACGGCGAAGCGATTGGGGCGTCAAGAAACGTAAAGTATCACATTAGTTTTGTTCGGCGGCGTAAGCCCCGCCCTACAATTACTATTGTTTCTTGTTAATGAATTCCACCAGCGGATGAAACGCTTTCATAAGGCATACTACTGTTTCAACCAAAGCATCTCCGTTTCCTTTGGACATATCCAGCACCTGTTTTCTATCAATGCGCTTCCTCAAAGAAAAATACGGCGATGGCATTTGTTCCAAGATTCCCTCAATGTAGTCGAATCCACTCGACTTGGGGTCTTTAAGTCCATAGGGTCCCGAATGGGGTGGTCGATAAGTACCCGCTTCCAGCGTTACAATGGGATAGTAATCATGAAGACTGGCTTGTTTATTCTTGCGTTCTTCTATCCTAACACTGAAGGGTTCAGGTAAATCTGCGACAATTTTTGCGAATGTTTTCTTATCAGACCGAGTTTTCTCTTTAAGCATATCAACCGCAGACTTTCGTTCCACATTGACAAAAACTTCAAGCCCAAAATCAGAGAGCGATATAGTTTGATGAGCTATTTTTTTAAAGTTTGTAGGCCCAAAGGCAACCCAAAAATGGTTATACTCAGGATGGTAATATCCGACCTTATCCTCATCCTTGTCCTTTTCGTAAAATGATGGTTTGAAGGCGTGTAACCCAGTTGGGCCATCCAGAATCCTTTTGGCAAAACACTTCATTGTGTCACGTACCAATTTTTTATAATACTCATCTTTTTTGCTGCTAACAAAAAACTCAAATATATTCTCTTCAAAACCAGTGAACTCGGTCATATCTATCCACCTCAAATATTGTGTAAGCTGTTCCACTATAAATTTATTCTTCTCATCCTTCAATTCAGGTAAGATCGTAACAAAGAATTTACGCACCTGGCCCCATCTTCGCACCTCACATCTTGGTTCTTGCAGAGCGTCCACTTTTAATTTATCAAGGTGATTTTGCATCTGGTCTGATTTGAATGAATCATTCCCCACTTTACTTTCTATCAGAACAACAAAGTCCTTCCCATAGAGCCAAGCATCAGGGCAACTATTTACGCTTATAGATTCTTTCGATTTGGTACTGGTAGAATCTGTAGCTTTAAGGCCAAGCAATAATCGCTGCGATGCGCGATATATTCTTTCTTTGCCAATGGTCGTCTTCTGTAATTCAGTCTCGACTTTCCCGGTCGCTGTAATCCCCAACCACTTTAAGAATTTTATTGCGACGGTAGATTCGCAATGTTTAAGTGTGTTGACCAACGCCTTAGTGGTGTTGTTCTCTAACTGCCGACTGATCTGTTTCTGTTGTGATTGTTCAGGGCCTCGATAGTAATAGAAGATATTGTCGTGGAAATCGGTCATTGCCTTTTCAGATCAGTTCCTTTCTGTTCATTTTGTATTTTACGAGCGAGCTACGTTTTTCTCTTGCGGCATCGAGGAGGGTTTCGATTTTTTTTCTGTTGCCGGCGCGGATTGCTTTTTTGAGTTTGGTGAGTTCGGCGGTCAAGTGGTCAATTCCGCGAACGGCATTTTGAGCGTTGGTCAGCAGGACATCGGCCCAGATATTAGCGGGGCCTGATGCGATTCGCGAGCTATCCATAAAGCCCTTGCCCGCGAATTTCAATTCTTCGGCGTTACTGGCGTTGACCAGCGCTGCTGCGGTGATATGAGGCAGGTGGCTGACGTCCGCGAAGATGCGGTCGTGCTGGGCGGGTGTCATTATTTTAATGAAACAACCCAGCGCAGACCAGAACTCTTTCACGATTTGCAGCGAGCGCTTGTTTGTGGTCTTTGTTGTTGTGAGAATGCAAAGCGCCTTATAGAAAAGGTCATCTCTGCAAAACTCGACGCCCCTTTGTTCGGAGCCGGCGATTGGATGCGAGCCAACGTAGTGAACATTTTTTGGCAGGCATTTGGCGGCCCAGTGATGCGGCATTAGTTTGGTTGAGCCGACGTCGGTGACTATGCAGCCCGCGGGCAGTGCATCGGCGATTTGGCAAAATGTGTCCTCAAAGTTGCCTATAGGCGTCGCGAGGATGACTAAATCGGCATCTTTGACGCTTGCTTTTATGTCGTCGAAGACCTCATCGACGACCTTTAGCCGGCGTGCCTTTGCGCGGGTGCTTGCCCTGTGGGAAAATCCCGCAGTTTTCACGCCGGAGAGCGATTGCGATACGGCTAAGCCCACGGAACCACCTAATAAACCCAGTCCAATTACCGTTATTTTTCTTAAGTGCTGCATAATCAAGACCTTACAGAAAATAGACGCGAAACAGGTCGCCGATAAAAGCTATAACAAGCCAGAGGCAATGTCAATTTTTTTCTTTAATTTTGGCAGGGTTAATGCTAATATGGTTGTCCGTTCAATAAATACTGGGTAGATAAACAAGTGCGCTGTCTGTGCGCCTGTTTACGGATGGCGATTGGTTAAGAATGAATGACAACGGATAAAGATAAAAATCAGGGAAAAATCGGTAGCGGCGACTACCTCGATTTTGAGCAGAAAGTGGCGGACTTCGACAGCCAGATGGAGGAGCTGCGCCGCCTAAGCTCGATAAAGGGAATTGATTACTCCGTGGAGATTCGCCAGCTTCAGCTTGACCAGGTAGCGGAGTTAAAGCGCATTTATTCGCAGCTCAACGCCTGGCAGACGGTGCAGGTGGCGCGACATCCCAAAAGGCCCCTGCTGCCGGATTATCTGAATCTGATGGTAAAGGATTTCCGCGAGCTTCACGGTGACAGGTGTTTCGGCGATGACCGGGCGATAGTTACGGGGTTCGGTCAGATAGGCAGAGAAAAAGTTCTTGTTGTGGGCCAAAACAAGGGACGCGGGCTGAAGGAAAAAATGGCGTGCAACTTTGGCTGCGCCAACCCGGAAGGTTATCGCAAGGCGATGGCCAAGATGAAATTCGCCGCGAAATTTGGCATACCGATTGTTACGCTTATCGATACTCCCGGCGCGTATCCCGGAATCGGCGCCGAGGAACGAGGCCAGGCACAGGCGATAGCTGTCAATTTGTTTGAGATGTCCCGATTGCCGGTGCCCGTAATATGTATCTGCATAGGCGAAGGCGGTTCGGGCGGCGCGCTTGGCATAGGCGTCGGAGACCGGCTGGCGATGCTGGAGTTCGCGTATTATTCGGTGATTTCACCTGAGGGCTGTGCAGGTATTTTGTGGCGTGACGGCTCACAGGCACCCGAGGCGGCCGAAGCGCTTAAGCTGACAAGCAAAGATTTGCTCAAGCTGAAGCTCGTCGATGAAGCGATAGCCGAACCATTGGGCGGAGCTCATAGAAATATCCACGATACTGTTTATAACGTCGAACAATACATTACAAGAACACTTGCTGTTCTAAAGCGGACAAAGATAGAAACGTTGCTGGAAAACAGATACGCCAAATTGCGGGCCATAGGCGGCGAGCCGACGGCTGTTCTGCGGGATAAGACGCACAAGACAAAGATTAAGGCCATAGAGGCCAAACAAGGCAAGCCAAAATCTCTGACCGCAAAAGTTTGAGTCGCACGACTCAGGCAAAACGGAGATATGAACTTATTGGGTATTAAGGGGACTGTTTACCGACAGTTATTGTTTACCCTTCGTGGTCGCTTTCAGCTTCGAACTCTGTGCTGCTGTCAGGTTCCACTTCCGGTTCGGTTTCCTCTTCTTCGTCGGATTCCGGTTCGGTGCCGGCTTCATAAGGCGGAATCTCGCCTGCTTCATCAGCTTCACCGCCAAACTGATGACCTTTTTCTTTCAGTTCCGCACAGGCGACGCAGTAGCGCGCCCAGGGTATGGCATTAAGCCGGGCCTTGGAAATTGACTCACCCTTGCCTTCGCAAACGCCGAATGTCCCTTCGCCGATACGGCCAAGCGCATCGTTGATTTCCTTGAGCATCTTCTTTTCGCTGTCCATCAGGTCCAGGGCGAATTCCTGTTCGAAGTTGTCTGAGCCGGCGTCGGCCATGTGGAAAGGCATACTCGACAGTTCGCTTCGCTCCTTTTTGAAAGTTTCATCTTCCATAGTGGAGACGTTGCCGAGCAGCTCAGCGCGCTTGGCGAGCAGCAGTTCTCTGAATTTTTGTATCTCCGCTGCCGTCAGGCCGTTCTTGTTGCTTTTATTTGTCTTATTGGTTTTTCGCTTTGCCATTTTATTAACCTGTCCGTTCTTCAATGATAAGTCAAACTCAGCGTTGCTCACCCGACCAAGGCCTTTCCGCTGATATTCCTACGTTGGAGTCGGGCGCAAGATTATATGAATCTTTCGCTGCTCCACAACTAAAATTCCGCCGGGCAAACCCAAATTATTTCGACAATAATACCCCCCCTACTTTGCCCAAAAGAGTTTTTCGTCAGGATTTTGTCGCCTGCTAAAACAAACGGGTGCTATCCAGGATGAAAGTTACCGGGCCATCGTTTATGCTCTTTACCTGCATATTTGCGCCAAAAACCCCTTTGGCGACCCCCAAACTCTTATCAGCAATCAGGTTGGCCGTTTTGTCATACAGTTGTTCGGCAATCGCCGGTTCGGCGGCACCGTCAAATCCGGGCCTTCGACCCTTGCGGCAATCGCCCTGAAGCGTGAAATTGCTGACCAATAGAACCTGGCCTTTTATTTCCTGTATGCTGAGATTCATTTTACCCGCATCGTCCGCGAATATCCGCAGATTGATTATCTTTTCGGCCATAAACTCAGCATCAGCTTGGCCGTCGGGTTTTCCCACGCCTAAATACACGAGCAGCCCCCTGCCGATTTGGCCTGCGACTTTCCCGTCCACCTCGACAGTCGCACTCGATACCCTTTGTATAACAGCCCGCATACTAACCACCGTCCAAAAATAACCATATCTTAATTGACTATCGACGATTGATTATTGATAAATACACAGGTAAATCGATTGCGGTTGTCGCTTTCAGATCATCAATCATCAATTACCAATTATACATATCCCCCTTTCGTCGATATAGCGGCAAACGATCAGGGGTTACAGAATGTTTACCCAGACAATTGATATTGCTCAAAATCTTACCCGAAAGGTTCCTAAGGAGAAACTATACGGTCTTGCTGTGGATACAGCCGTTTTATTTTCGGACCATAAAGGTGTTTACGGGCGACGGATTGAAAAACATCAGCGAAAACTTTTAGCCAAACTGAGTTTCCTTGCGCCGTTTCTTGAACCGGGCGAAAGAATTCTGCACGTCATATCCGGCTGTTCGCCGGCAACTTTCGTCGAGCAGTTGCTTACGGGTCTTCTGCTTCAGCCGCTAAAACGGTCCTTGTTTGCCATTACCAACAGGCGCATACTTCACGTGCCAACAACACACAATCTGCGGCACCGAGGGTCTGTTGCACAAATATTATATGCGGATTGTCGCCATATTCGACTGAGATGGGTGACTCTTGTCGCAAAACACAAGAGCGGCAAAACAGAAAGGTTCCGCTGCATCGGCAGAAACGGCAGAAAGAAGGCAAGAGAACTGCTAAAGGATATGCCGCTCAAGGGGGAATCAAGCCCGACAATGGAAAGAGTGCATTTGTGCCCAAGGTGCGCAAAACCGCTTATAAAGGACTATTACGCCTGCCCCAACTGTTCCCTGGAATTTAAGAAAAAGTCCTGGGCCACGATACTGTCGATAGCGTTTCCCGGCGGCGGCTATTTTTACGTCCGCCACCCAATAATAGGATTATTAGAAGCTATTATGGAAACAATAGTGCTTCTGTTGCTTGCCGCATCAACGACGGCGTATTTTATCGGTACCCCTTCCGCTCCTCGCAGCATCACCCAGGCGATTATGCTGTGCGCCATTGTTCTGGGGTTCGAAAGGACGGTTACGGCCCTGTTTTCGAATAAATGTGTTGAAGATTTTATTCCGAAACAGCGGCACGTTGAAGTGCTGATAGAGCAATCGGCCTCTCGTAAAACCCAGGATGACTCCAAAGAGCCATTCGCTGTCGGCTGGCGCTCAATGTAAGTTCAATATCGAAGTCGATTCAAAAAACTTACCCTAACAGCTCCTTTAATTTCCCAAATTACCTAAAACGATACCGTTAAGGGCTGTTTTGTAGGGCGGAATAAACAACAATGTACTATTGGTGTAAATACAACTAATTAAATCAAAGGTAACAATCCCAAAAATCATTTCGCAAGCATTAGGAGTTTTGAGCGTGTTTCACGTGAAACATTGCTCTTAAAAAGATGCGAATGGTATCTCTTATTGCTATGCCTATGGAGAATGGACAGTCGATTGTTCTTAGTGTCTCAACGACAAAGCTAAAGGAAGGTAGAGGAGCTGTTGAAGCAATCTTGATTTTTTCACCAACCCCATAGACACGTATTTTGCTGCTTTGATATTTAAAAAGGGCGGCTTGGATATTCTCCGGGGATACGAAACCTTGTGCGGGCGCACAGGGGCAAATATTGCTATTGATGGATTTGTGCAGTTGCGGCGTTACCGGTGATGCTGGCAAATTCCAACCCTTTCTTTATATTTACCTCACTCGATTAATCAAAAAGTTAGAAATCAACTGCTTCAATGGTTACGCGGTTACATTAGGGCAGGTGATGTTACCCCCTTGCAATTGTTTCACGTGAAACATTTTTTGTATAACGAGCGATTTTTTTCTGGCATCACTGGAGAGTTTCCGCTACAAACACCGAAATATTTTATGAAGACCTCAATAAGAATATAATGTACGAAATAACCTGGAGCCAAGGTTGGCGCAAGGAAAATTAAGATTACGGAAGGAGCGAAATAATGACTGAGAAGACAGACAAACCCAAACATCTCGGCAGGGGGCTGGCATCGCTGTTGGGTCCCATAACTACAACCACAGAAGAATCTCCCCTACCAATTCCTATAATCGAAATAAACGCTAACATCTTGCCAAATAAGGAGTTACGCAGTTCGTTTCGAGAGATAAAAATTGATGAAATCGAAGCAAATCCGTATCAGGTTCGTTCTTTTTGGAACGAACAGGAATTGGCGGAGTTAGCACAGTCAATCAAGGCAAAAGGCGTGATTCAGCCGGTGATTGTCAGGCCTATGGGTTCTGGTTATCAGTTGATAGCGGGAGAGAGGCGTTGGCGGGCGGCAAAAATAGCGGGGCTTCAGACGGTCCCTGCGATTATCAGGCCCGTTAAAGATGATGAGATGCTTGAGTTGGCCTTGGTGGAGAATATTAATCGGGCGGACCTGAACCCTATTGAGCGGGCAAATGCCTATCAGAGATACTTAAGTACGTTCTCGCTGACGCAGGCCGAAGCAGCTCAACGGCTGGGCGAAGACCGGTCTGTAATCGCTAACTACTTGCGGCTGCTGGACTTACCGACCGAAATCAAACAAATGCTCATCGATGGTCAGCTCACAATGGGGCATGCTCGGGCGATACTGGCATTGCCGACCGATGAATTGAGACGAAAACTTGCCAATCGCGCGATGGCAGGGCGGCTAAGCGTAAGAGAAGTAGAACGGCTGGTTAGACAATACCTGACCGCAAATGATGCGCAGAAAATGGAAATCAGGACGAGGCCGGCGCATATTCAGGACCTCGAAAGCCGGCTAAGCAAAGAGCTTGGAACCAACGTGGCGATAGAAACCCGCAAAAACGGAAAATGCGGAAGGATTGTTGTCGAATTTCATTCACTCGAAGAATTTGATAGAATAATGCAGCATATCGGTGTAACAAGCACCGAGGAAATTTAAAACGAGTACAAGACGTATTTAACTGCCCCGATGCGGGCTCAACGAAAGGTATGAAATATGAGATGCTGGAAAAGAGTGGCAGATATTGTGAATCTGATAAGTTATGAAAAATCAGTAATATTCCTGAGTTTTATTTTATGTCTTTGTCTGGTCGGCCCCGGCGCTTTACGGATGGCGTATGGACAGGGGACTTTGGTTGAAACAGTCGGAACGATGGAAATATCGCAGGAGGTTGATAATGGCGTCAATCAGAACGCGCCGAAAGGGACGGTTGGTACGAAAAAACCAACACAAGATACAAATAATGTAACAGAACCGCCCAACCGTGCGCCAGCGAATGCGCCGGTCAAACCCATACCGGCACCAGCGGAGACACCGATGGCTGCCCCCGTTCCCGCTATGGCTGCGGATACGAATGTTTTCGACGTAAACGATTTTAACGCGTTCAAGCGGGAAATTGACCGTATCGATATGGATGCCCGCGGCGAAGATACCCAGTGGCTTGGAAAACAGGAGAAAAAAGCGGATCTTGCACAAGCGATGAATACTGTCGTTGTCGCGGAATTAAGATTTCTGCGAAAAGTTGCAGCGGCAACAAATGACACAAACACCGTAGAGGCGATCGATCTGGTGTTGAAAAAAAGGCAGGACCGCCTGAATAAACTGGTAACCAAACTTGAGAATGAAGCGAAGGAAGAGCACCAACAGCAACGCGAACGTAGAACGCCCAGGGCAGGCGGTGCGCAGCAGCAGGCCCAGACCCAGACCGAACGTCCTGCCAGGAGCACGAATCCGGTGCAGCGTGCAAAGGAGACCGTTAACCAGGATCAGTAGTGTCAGGATGGCCTCTGCGGTTAGACCGCGGATGTATTTGCCATTATTTGTCGAAACAGCGGCGTGGTTATAGTTGACCTGCCATCGAATTAGCCGCATAATAACCCCCTTGATTTCCGACGATGGAGATATCTGCCGAAAATTTATGGCGAAGGATATGGAAATAAAATCGAAGAGCCGTGCGGCCGAGATAGCCAACACGCTTGAATGGCTTATAACGGCTTTTGCTCTGGCGTTTGTATTTCGCGCGTTCGTTATGGAGGCGTTCCGTATCCCGACGGGCAGTATGGCTAGTACGCTGCTGGGAGCGCATTACACGATGCGATGCACGCAGTGCGGCTATAAATACTGCTACGGACAAAATATTTACGCGCCGGCACGGCTCAGGGGGCAGACCAGGCAGGAGTATTCTCGCTGCCCGAGCTGCGGTTATTATCAGATAACGGCGGGCGATATGGCTCCTTCGAGCGGGGACAGGATACTGGTGCTGAAGTGCATATACCAGTTCGAAGAGCCGAAGCAGTGGGACGTGGTGGTGTTCAAGAATCCGCTCGACCCGACGGAAAATTATATCAAGCGACTGGTCGGCCGCCCCGGCGAGACGGTCGAGATAATCGACGGAGACGTGTATATCAACGGGCAAATAAGCAGGAAGCCGGCGAAGGTGCAGGAAGAATTGTGGATGCCTGTTTACGACAATGATTACCAGCCGGCCAGGCAGGATGAGCCGATGTTTAACGGGCACAAGTGGCGGCAGCCGTTCTGGAACCCGGACGGCACGAAATGGAAAGTGGACGACACCAGCCCGACGATTTTCCGGCTAAGCGGAGACCCAAACGAGGAATATTCGCTTGTTTATGATACGACGCAAGGCAATGATTTCAGGGCCACGTATGCTTACGATGAGCTTTTTGACTATAAATTTATGCCCTATTGCAGCGACCTTATGGTTCGGTTTTTGGTCAATACGAGCAGACCTGAGGGGATGGTCGGGGCGTCATTGAGTAAATATGGGATACAATATACGGGAAAAGTTGATTTTTCGGGGCAGATGACAATATCACGGCTTGCGAACGGCAAGGAGGACGTGCTGGCCACCAAAGCGGCTGGTTCGCTGGCAGTTGGCAGTCCGAAGATGTTCAGGTTTGCCAACGTTGACCACGAGCTGGTTCTTGAGTTCGGGGATGAAAAGCTGGTTAAGGACTTGGGTCGCGGACCTAATGACGTCGGGGAAAGAAAAACGGGAATTGAGCCGGAGGCGAAAATTTTCGGCGCGGGTGAAATCGCTGTTTCTCACCTGGCGTTGTTCAGAGATATTCACTATACCGGCAGGAACCCCAACAATAACGAGCGGGGCAGGGCAACTGAGGGCAACCCGCTTACGCTCAAAGCGGACCAGTTCTTTATGCTGGGCGACAACAGTCCTCGCAGCGAAGATGGCAGGTGGTGGGCTCGTCCGGGCAAAGGCAACAACGGGGAAAGTTACGCCGAAGGGATTGTTCCCCGTGATTATCTCGTCGGCAAAGCACTTTTTGTATATTGGCCCGCCGGTTTCAAACCCTTACCGAAATTTCCCTTGGCGATTGTTCCCAACGTCGGCGAAGTCCGGTTCATTTACGGTGGCTCGGACAAAACGAGGTAACGCCAGATTCTTATATTGCGATTGTCCGAAGCGGTTAGAAACCGGATTAGGACGAATGGTTTTTTGTGAACCTGCCTAACGGGAAAAAGAATCTGGTTTGGCCTATTTGGGCGGAGAATGTCGGGACGCCGAAAACGCTTTCGATTCGCTCGGTTGTGAGGATTTCCCGCGTCGGGCCGAAGTTATAGTCGCCGTCGGCGGAGAGCAGCAGAGTCATGTCACTGTATTGTGCGGCCAAATTAATATCGTGCGTAACCGATACAATCGTCTTTTGTTTCTCGATTTGCATTTTTTTCAGCAGATCATAAATCCCGACCTGGTGTTTCATATCCAGAAAGCTCGTTGGCTCATCGAGAAGCAGTATCGGGGTTTGTTGTGCCAGCGCCCGTGCGATGAAGATTCGCTGGCGTTCGCCGCCGCTGAGATGCCCAAGAGGCCTGTCGGAGAATCGTGTGGTATCAGTCATCTCGAGCGCCTCTGCTATCGCTTCTCTGTCGGCGTCGGTCTCGAACGCCAGCGCACCCAAATAGGGTGTTCTGGCCATTGAAACTATCTGTGCCGCCGAAAATTCAAAGACCGGAACAAATTCCTGACGCACGACAGCGATTTTTTTCGCGAGTTGCCTGACGGAATACGAGTTTATCGGTTTCGAGTCGATTTCGATTGAACCGGAAGCGGGTTTGAGCAGGCCCGATAGCAGATTGAGGAGTGTTGTTTTGCCTGCGCCGTTTGGGCCTGCAATTGATAAAAATGTGCCGGCGGGAATCTCAAAGCTGAGATTCTTTAGTATCTGGGCTTGCGGCCCATAAGAAAAACCAAGATTTTCGACTTGTATGCAAATGCTCACCCCGTTAGAAATTGCCGGGGAGTGTAAGGTATTTGGGGAATTATTATTTCTAACGGGGTTCATCGCAAAGTCCCCACTTTCTTGTTGTATCTGGAAAGCAGGATTAGAAATACAGGCCCGCCGATGATTGCGGTTATCACGCCTACCGGCAACTGAGCAGGGGCGATTATTGTGCGGGCGATTGTATCGCAGATGACAACAAATGCCGCGCCGAGCAGCGCGCTTGTTGGCAATAATTGACGATGGTCAGGGCCGAATACAAGGCGAACCGAATGAGGAACGACTAATCCGACAAAACCAACAAGCCCGCTTAATCCCACGGCGACGGCGGTTATGAAAGACGCCAGGGCAAATGCGATTAAAGTAATCTTGCGGGGATTGACGCCGAGTGACCGCGCCTCACCTGCGCCGAATGCCAGCACGTTTAGCTTTTGACTGATTGTAAATAATGCAGCGACGCCGGCGATTATGAATATGGCGCTCGCCAGCAGCGTGGAAAAGTCCTTTTCGCCTATACTGCCCATAAGCCACATAATCGTGGAGCGAAGCTGCTCGCTATCTATCAGGGACGTCATCAGCATTATCACCGCGGAGAAGAAAGCGTTGATGACTACGCCCGCCAGAAGCAAACTGGTTACCGTTGAACCGCCTGCCAGATGTCCCGTGAACCAGACCAGCCAGACCGTGCCTATGGCGAATAAAAACGCCGTCGCGGCCATCGGCGAGCCGCCCAGGATTGCCCTGCTTACCCCGGCAATCGCTGCGGTCATTACGCCGAGCGCCGCGCCACTCGATATGCCGAGGATGTATGGTTCCGCGAGAGGATTTCGCAGGATTGCCTGCAAAACGACTCCACTGGCAGCTAATGCCGCGCCGACAAGCGCAGCGAGAATTATCCGCGGGATTCGAACGCGGACAAAAATATCGTAATCGGTATTCTGGCCCGGCGTGTCACCCGGCCCGGCGAATACCGCGGACAGCGATATTTTTTGCGTTCCCACAAGCGAGCATACAAACATCACTACCGCCAGTGCCGCTAAGCACAGAATGATTTTGACAATCAAACATCTTGGGGTCAGCAGGTCAGTCATTTGTGCGTTTGGTCTCCCTGATTCGGGTCTTTCGGCTGCGAGAACAATTCCGGATGCAGCAATTTTGCCACGGCCATTGCGCCTTCCGGCAGGCGAGGTCCCAGCCGAAGCACCGTGTCGGCCTCTAAGACGTAAACCTTTTTATCTTTCACCGCGGGCAGATTAGCGTATCTGCTCCAGAATTTCTCGGCTGTTTCCTGCTGTTTTGTAATATCCTCCGTCCCCATAGCTGATTGGATTATCACTTCCGCGCCGCTGGTCAGGATTGTCTCTGTTCCGACGGATGGATACTGGTCGCCGGTTGGCGAGATGACGTTTTGGCCTCCTGCCAAATCTATTATTTCATTTACGAATGTTTTTATGCCCACGACCCGCATCGGCTCGGTCTGCACTGCCCAGAGAACTTTGACCTTTTTTGCAGAGGATGCCTTGGTCCGGATTTGGTCAAGTTCATTTTTTATTTTCGCGGCAAGCGGTTCGGCTTTATCGGGGCAGCCGGTGGCTTGGCCGATGCTTAAGATAGCATTGTAAAACTCCTCGATTGACTCGACACGCAAGGAAAGGACATTCAATCCTGCCCTTTTCAGCGTTTCCGCCACCTCTTTTTGCTGAAGGAATGACTCACATACGACTAAATCTGGTTTTGCGGTGATAACCACCTCGGTATTCGGCTGCCAGAATGTTCCCATCTTCGGCTTTTGCTTCACCTCAGCAGGCCAGTCACAATTATTAGAAACACCGACGACCCTGTCGCCAAGTCCAAGAGCAAAAACAATCTCAGTCAGATTTGGCGATAGCGACACGATTCTGTGCGGCGGTTCAGCAATGGTGCCGCAAAAAACAGCAATTAATAATATCGCTGATATAATTTTCATACTTACGTTCGCTTGAACTGTTTTTCGAGTTCGGCCACGGTAAATTTAATGACGGTCGGTCTGCCGTGGGGACAATGGCTGGAATTTTCGACCGTTTCCTTGTCAGCGATAAGCTGTTCAATCTCACCGTCGGTTAATTTTTGTCCCGCTTTTATTGCCGCCTTGCACGCAGCCATGTGCAAAACCTCATCAAATAAGCTTTCCGCGTCGAGCGTCGAGGCCTTTTCGACAAGCATATCCATTACATCCCGGAGAAAATCCGCCGGCTCGGCTTTTGCCAAAAGCACTGGAAACGCCTGGATTGCGATGGTCTTCGGTCCGAAGGGAACAAGCTCAATTCCCAGTTTTTCAAAAAGCTGCGAATTGTTTTCGAGCGTGTCTGACTGTTCTTTACTCAGTTGAAGACTTTCAGGCACTAAGAGTTTTTGCGATTCGAGCGGGCTGTTTCGCACGCGTCTTTTCAACTGCTCGTACATAATCCGTTCGTGCAGTGCGTGCTGGTCGATTATGACAAAACCGTCGTCGTTTTCCGCAATAATGAACGTGTCGTGTATTTGAAGGTATCGTCTGCTCGTTTCTGTGTTCAATAAGCTGTCGTGCGTATTGCGTATTGCGTATTGCGTATTTTGCTCGCGCGACGCATCACGCACAACGCAAGACGAATTGAAATCCATTTGTCGCTGGCCTGAGGGGCGATGACGTTTAAAAAACTCTTCCATTGCCTCGGCGATTCGTCCGTCGCGTCGCATAGGCGGGGCGGACTGCTGCGGGACGCTGGCGAGAGTATCGAGGTCGGTAGCCAGGAGTTTTTCACGAAGGCAGGCGAGAATCTGCGAATGAACGAGATTTGCGTTATAGAATCGCACCTCGATTTTTGTCGGGTGAACGTTGACGTCGTAATCCTCGTAAGGCATCCGAATAAATATAAACGCGGCGGGGAACCTGCTTGGATCGATTGCTCCGCGATACGCCTCTTTGATTGCGTGCGAGGTGAATTTGTCGCGTATGAATCTGCCGTTGATGAATATGTATTGCAGCCGGTTGCTTGTGGCTGCGATTGCGGGTTTGCCTAAAAGGGCGGCTATGTGCAAACCCTTTTCGTCGCTTTCGGTTTCGAGAAGGTTGTCCGCGACCTCCTGCGAAAATAATTCTGCAATTCTCGCTCTAAGACCCTGTTCGGCGGAGAGCCGATATTGCTCTTTGGCGTTGTGCGTCAGGACAAGCTCAATAGCGGTATTAGCCAAAGCAATCCTGATGAACTGCTCGACGATGTGGGTCATTTCGGTATTTGCGCTTTTGAGGAATTTGCGCCTGGCGGGCAGTTTGTAAAAAATGTCGCGGACCTGAATGGTTGTTCCTGCGTCTGCGCTGCAGGGCGTCAATCCCGCTTTGTCGCCGCAGTCGATTTCGAGGCAATTGCCCGAAAGTTCGTCCGCTGTCCGGCTGACGGCTTTCACTTGGGCAATTGAGGCGATACTGGCAAGGGCCTCTCCGCGAAAACCAAGCGTCGATATTGCCCGCAGGTCGTCGCTTGTTTTAATTTTGCTTGTGGCGTGCGGCTCGAATGCGCTGGCAAGGTCTTCGGCGTCCATACCGCTGCCGTTGTCTGTTACCGAGATTAACTTTCTGCCGCCATCCTCCACGGCGATGGTGATTTTTGTCGCGCCGGCGTCAATACTGTTCTCGACCAATTCCTTGACCACGCTGGCGGGCCTCTCGATTACCTCGCCGGCGGCTATCATATTCACCATATTCTGGTCAAGAACGACTATCCGGCCCATTTTTCTCCCACCCACAGTATAGCGTTTAGCGTATAGCGAATAGAGTTTCCGCCCGTTCTGCACGCTATCCGCTATTTTTCAAGCAAACTTCTTCCGGTCATTTCTTCCGGCTTAGGCAAGCCCATCATATCAAGCAGCGTCGGACCGATATCGGCAAGAATACCGCCGGAGCGAAGCTTTCTGCCCTTATATCGCTCATCAAAAACAATCAACGGCACATCGCCGACGGTATGCGCGGTGTGCGGCTTATCGGGTGTGCCGTCTATCATTTTTTCGAAGTTACCGTGGTCCGCGGTAATTATCGCCGCTCCGCCCATTTGTTTTACCTTGTCCAAAATTTTTCCGACGCAGGCATCGACGGTTTCGGCTGCCTTAATCGCCGCTTCGAGTATGCCCGTATGGCCGACCATATCGGGATTCGCAAAATTGATTACCATTACGTCATACTGGTTTGTGTCTAATCGTTGAAGAACAACATCGGCGACCTCATGCGCGCTCATCTCCGGCTTCAAATCGTACGTCCGCACCCTTGGCGACGGGACAATCTGCCTGTCCTCGCCCGGGAATGGTTTTTCGGTGTAGTCGTTGAAGAAGAACGTTACATGCGCATATTTTTCGGTTTCCGCACAACGGAACTGTTTAAGTCCCAGCGAGCCCCAGTAAGCGGCGAGGATATTTTTCATTTTGGGCGGCTTCGGGAACGCCACCGGCGCCGGAATATTCGTGTCATATTCGGTCATACATACGTAATAGATATCGGGCTTTATGTTTCGCGGAAATTCTTTGAAGTCGGGCATGACGAACGCCCTTGTGATTTCGCGGGTCCTGTCGCCGCGGAAGTTGAAGAACACCACGCCATCGCCGTCGGCTATCGTCCCTATCGGTTCGTTATCCTGATTGACTATCGCCGTCGGCTCGATGAATTCGTCGGTTACCTGTTTTGCGTAACTATTGGCTATGGCTTCAGAGGCACTTTTCGCCCTGAGTCCTTTGCCTACCCGCAGGCATTCGTATGCCTTCTGAACGCGGTCCCATCGGCTGTCCCGGTCCATCGCGTAGAACCTGCCCATCACTGAAGCGATTTTGCCCACGCCTATTTCCGCTGCCTTTTTCTCTATCTGGGCAATGTAGCCGGCGCCGCTGTTGGGCGGTGAATCACGGCCATCTGTAAACGCGTGAATGAAGACGTCTTTAAGGTCATTTCTCTTGGCAAGCTCGAGCAGGCCGTATAAATGGTCAAGAAGTGAATGCACGCCTATATTGCTGCACAGGCCCATAACGTGCATTTTTCCTTTGTGTTCTTTTATGAATTTAACGCAATTTGCGAATTGTTCGTTTTTGAAAAACGACCCGTCACGGATGGCGTGGCTCAGCCGAACGGATTCCTGCGGAACTATTCTGCCCGCCCCGATATTTTGGTGCCCGACTTCGCTGTTGCCCATTGTGCCGTCGGGCAAACCAACGTATTCGCCGTACGTATGAATCAGGGTGTTGGGGTATTCGCTCATCAGCATAGTATCGGTGGGGACCTTCGCGCATTTTACGGAGTTATAAGCGTCCTCATTGCGGTCGGGGTTGTATCCCCAGCCGTCACGGATAATCAGCACGAACGGCTTGCGTTCCAAAACCACTTTCTTTGCCATAAAATAAGACCTTTCATCACGGAACTATTATTAAAGCAGTCCAACATGATAGGGCTTAATAGCCAAAAAGTCAAACATTTGCCTCGTCCGGATGCCGAGCCGTTACTTTACAGGTGTTTGCATAACTGTTAATATAACAGGGATTTACGAAACTAAAATTTTGTTCGGAGAAGATTATGAGCGGACAATCAGTCGAGGTATCCGTAGTAATCCCGTTGCTGAACGAGCAGGATAACATCAGGGCATTATATAACCAGCTTACGCAGGCCCTTGGCAATAAGTACCAGTATGAGCTGATTTTCATAGACGACGGCAGCACTGACGCCAGTTTCGGGATATTGACCGAACTGCACAAGGCCGACGGCAGGGTCAGGGTTATCCGTTTCCGCAGGAACTTTGGCCAGACGGCCGCCCTCAGTGCCGGCTTTGCCCATTCGCAGGGCCGGATAGTCGTAGCCATCGACTGCGACCTGCAAAACGACCCCGCTGATATTCCGCAAATGATTGAGCAGCTGCATAAAGGGTTTGATGTTGTCAGCGGCTGGCGGAAAAAGAGACACGACAATGCAATTACTCGCCTGATACCATCGAGAGTGGCCAATGGGCTTATCGCGAAAATTACCGGAGTGGAACTGCACGATTTCGGCTGCACGCTCAAGGCGTATCGACGTGAGATACTGGCTGAAACGAGATTATACGGCGAAATGCACAGGTTCATACCCGTGCTGGCAAGCTGGAGTGGGGCGAAAATCTGCGAAATGGTTGTCAATCACAGGCCTCGGACCGCAGGCGTCGCCAAATACGGACTGGGGCGAACCTGGAAAGTAATGCTTGACCTTATTACCGTTAAATTTCTCGGCTCATTTTCCACCAAACCCATTTATATCTTCGGCGGACTTGGCTTGGCCAGCGCATTGGGAGCGGTGCTTATGGGCTTGATTATGCTTTATCAGAAATTCCTCGCCGCCCAGGAGCTTCCGCTGAACAGAAATCCGCTGCTGATTTTGACGGCTGTTCTCATTATGTCCACCATTCAGTTTATCCTGATGGGCCTTCTTGCTGAATTGCTGGTGAGGACGTACCACGAATCGCAAAATCGGCCTACATACGTGATTCGCGAAATCCTCGAATGAATTAAGAACTGAGAACGAAGAATGAAGAAAAACAGTAAAATTCCAAACTCAGAATTCTCAATTCTAAGTTCTAAATTTTCAATTATTCTGGTTGTGATTCTGGCGGGTATTCCATTTGTGCTTGGGCGATATTTTGAGTTCAACTTCCCCGACCCCTACGACAGCGCCGCCAATGTTTATTCTGCGCAGCATATTCTCAATGGCGCAAAAATCGGCGTTGATGAAAAACCAAGCGCAGGTCTCGGAACATTGCTGGTCAATATCGTGGGAGTGCGCCTCTTCGGTTTCAGCGAATTCGGGCCCAAGCTGATTCAGACCATTATGCTGGCGGGCGCATTTATCCTGATGTTTGTCTCGATGAGAAAAATTTTCGGCAAATTGCCGGTGGCTGTCGGGGTAATCGTCGCTTGTATTTATACGTCTGCGCCTCTGATCGCCAAATTCGGCAACGTCAAAGAGCAATATATGATTGCTTGTATGGTCGCGGCTGTAAGCTTGCTTATTTTGCAGCAAACGGGCGGGAAATGGTGGCTTGGTTTTCTGGCGGGCGCAGTTGCCGCCTGGGCGCATCTTTTTAAAGAAACCGGCGTCTCGGTAGTCGGGGCGATGGGCCTGTTTGTGATTGTTCAGCCCATTTTTAAGCACAGGACCTGGAAGCAGGCTGGCGTCGATATTTTGCTGCTGCTCGGAGGGGCGGCGGCGTCAATGGCGCCATTATTTATTTGGATAATCGGCTGGCACGTCCAGATAGCGCTGCCGTTTTATTTTGTATGGGATGCAATTGCCGGTCTGATACCCAAAGCGTCTGCCGTGGCCCCGCAGGCCGGAAATTATGTATCAACCATAAGAAGCGTATTGCCGTTCGCTGACCAGTGGCCAAAGGTCTTGCGATATTACCTTGCCCTGTGCCTGCCTGTTTCGTTGGCGCTTGGCGCTATCATCACGGGAATCGGCAAAATGATTCATAGTTTGCTTCACGGGACGCAATCACCATCCAACAAAGCAGGTTACGACCGTTTCCTGCTTTTACTCGCTGTTTGGTGGGCGCTCGATATGGCGTTTGTCTGGATAAGCCCGGCGTCATACGAACAGTATTATCTTCCGCTTACGGCATCAGGCGCGATGACGGGTGGTTATTTGATAGCCGTATATCGTGACAAACTCACAAAAGCCGTGTTCAAAACCAAATGGGTCATCACCGGCATCGCTGGCTTTGCCCTGATGGTGGTTATGTCCTGGCATATATTTTTCGGCCTGCCGAGAAGCCCGTATTCAGGGATGAAATACCCGCAGAAGCGAAACGGTTACGTTCAGCGATGGGATGAAATATCGCAGCGGCGCAGTTTTGGGGCAAAGATGTCCTGGGAACAGGCGGGCGAATACATACGCAGCCGAACCACACCCGCAGACAAAATATACGTCTGGGGCTGGGTTCCGGGAATTTACCTGTCGGCGCAGAGGTTCAGCAGCTCGCCGGTTGCCTTTGAAAGTGAAATGCACACAAGGTCCCCTCAGCAGCTTGAGCAGGTGGTCGATGGTCTTCTCAGTGCGTTTGGCAAAGAGATGCCTAAATATATCGTGGACAGCCGCAAACAGCATTTGCCTCTGGACAGGTTCAAATTCGAACTATGGCCAATTGTGGGTTATTCACCCCAGGGACAGCCGCAGTTTTTGCCGCCCGACCCGCAGGTTGTGGCTGAGTTTGAAAAGCAATGGGGCCAGATGACACGCGAGCGGTTCGGCGATGATGAGGCACGCAGATTCGAGGTTATGGGCAAATTCAGAAAGTTCATAAGAGAATACTACGTGATAGATCAAAGATTCGGCGACGAAATCGTTTTCAAACTGAAATCTTAATCAGCATCCGCTATCGGACGATAAAACCCCGCAGGAAAACCGTGACAAAGAAAAGAGATAAAAAACCCGGTAACACTGTTCAGGGCAATGGCCGGAATACCCTGATAACGACCGCAGCCGAAAAGCGGCTGGATATCCTGACCGGTGCGGTTCTGTTCGCGTTCGGGGTCTATCATTCGGTTTTGTATTTCGGGCACACGGTTGTCCCCATTTCCGATTTTCCCGATTTCTTCCGGGTGGGTAAAGAGATATTGTCTTTGCAAATGCCATCGAGCTTCAAGCTGGCGCCGGTTGTGGGTATTCTGCAAAACCTGCTTGTGTTTGTGTCGTGGGGCCCGTCGCCTGAGCTGACGGCGGGACATCTGCTCAACGCGATTTTACATCCCTTCACGGTGGTTTTGCTCTGGCTTATCGGCAGAAGGATTATCGGCAGGTCCGCCGTATGGTTTGCCCTGATTGCGTCGATAAATCCCTGGACGATTTATTACATGACTGAGCCGATAATAGAAACGTCTTTTCTATTTTTCATCCTGCTGACGCTTTATCTGATTTTTTGCAGGTCGCGCTGGGCATACCTGGCTGCCTCGGTAACAACGATGGTTCGATATGAAGGCGCCGCCCTGATTTTAGGCGCGTTTGTCGCGGACATCATTCATAGAAAGGACCGCAGAGATGTAATTTGGGCGGTTGCGTATTCGTTTCTGGCGTCTTTGCCGCTTGTGATATGGCTGATTCTGACTGCCGTAACCTGGCAGGGGGGCGGGACGCACTATTTTAACGTCTTTTTCTCCAAGGAATACGCCAAGGGTTTCGTCGAGCCGGTCAGCGGCAGGACGGGGCTATTGCTGCATATACAGTTGTTGTGGCAGGTGGCGTTCCAGCCGCTTTTTATTCCTTATCCCGGCGCCAGCAATGAGTTCATAGATACGTTCTCAAAATTAGGCGAGTTGACTTGTATCGTGGGCCTTGTCTCAGGTTGTATATTTTCAATCATCCGGCGTCGCTGGGAAATGCTGATGCTGCTTTTGTTTTTCGTGCCTTATTTCATACTGCATGCTTATTACCCGTATCCCCTGACGCGATTTCACTCGACTATTTTCTGGATTGCGCTGTTGGTGGCGTGGTTTGGGCTGCAAAGTATCGGCGGCTTCCTGGCTGGTAAGGCCCGACTGCCCTGGCAGGCGACGTTAGTGCTGAAAATCGGCGTTACCGTAGCCGCGAGCTTATGGTTTATAAATCTTATACCCAGCTTCGGCGAAGCGGTATCTATCAGCCCGACTTCGGCGTCTATGCCCTATGTCACAATGCTTGTTGCGGGGATAATTATCGCGTCGAGGGCGCTCGTTGAGCATCCCATACAGGTATCACGCCATCTGTGCGTGGCTTCGATGCTTTGCCTGGTTATCGCGTCAAACCAGTTTATCCTGGTCCGGCTTGTTGGTGACGGCAAACGGGAAATGGAGTTCAAACAGCTTGGCGAATGGTTTGCGGCCAACGGCAAGCCGGGTGAAAAACTTGCCGTCTATAATAACGGCCCTACGCAATTATTCGCTGGTAAAAACGCCCCCAATGTTATGGGGTTTTCCAAAGCGGACAGTCCTGAAGAGCTTGTGGAAAAACTCCGTCAGCAGGGGATAACTTATGTTGTTTGGGCGACTCGAGAGGGTTACAGCAGAGGCCAGCATACCGGTTATCAGCAGCTCGGACTTAATAAGAATATCGCGTTTTTAGAGAAGCCCCAAAGCGTGGGAGCTTACGAGTTTGTCACGCAAATCGGCTCGCAAAAAGGGTATGTAAACGTCTTTCGTCTTCGCAATGAGAGTAAATAGCGTTTGAAGCAGCCGATTTCGGCATTTAGAATCGCAATATCAAATATGGTGTATCTATGAGCGAATGGGCAGACAAAAATTCCGGTTCTGAGGAATCGCTTCTAAAATGGCGAAGGCGCAACAGCTATTACTATGGCTGGCTCGACAGGATATACAAATTCGTCGTCCGGCCAAACAGCAGAGTTCTGCACATCGGTTGCGAGTGCGGCGACCTTCTGGCGGCGGTGAAGCCGGCGTATGGCGTGGGCGTTGATGCCAGCAAAGAGGCGATCTCGCTCGCCAAAAAACGGTTCCCGCATCTGAATTTTATCGCCGCAGACCCGCACGAATTCCAGCTCAACGAAAAATTCGATTATGTCCTGATATGCAATTCGTTAGGCGAGTGGAAAGATATTCAGCAGGTGCTGGAACGGATTCGTCCGCTCACAGATGACAACACCAGGATTGTGGTAACATATTACAATTATCTCTGGGAATGGGTATTGCGGCTGGGCTCCTCGCTGGGCATTCGCAAACCTCGCGAACATCAGAACTGGCTGCCTCCTCAGGATATCGCTAACCTGCTTAATCTCGGCAATTTCGACGTCATCCGCACCGACTCGTTCGTCCTGCTCCCAAAGAATATCTGGCTGATTAGTGCATTGTGTAATTACATCCTTTCGCTGCTGCCAGTTTTTCGAATGTTCAACATGGTCAATCTGGTCATAGCGAGGCGTTCCGCGCAACCAAAATCGGATTCAGATTTGTCGGTGTCGGTGATAGTGCCCTGCAGAAATGAGCGTGGCAATATCGAGGACGCCGCAAAACGCATACCCGATATGGGGCGTGAAACCGAGATAATCTTTGTTGATGGCAACAGCTTCGATGGCACAGTCGATGAGATAGAGACCCAGATTAAAAAACACCCGGAACGCAAAATCCGGCTGATACATCAGGGCACAGGCCGAGGCAAAGGGGATGCTGTCAGGAAAGGTTTTGCCGCCGCGGCAGGCGACGTGCTTGTAATCCAGGACGCCGACCTTACCGCTCCGCCCGAGGACTTGCCGAAGTTTTTTGCCGCTCTACGCGACGGCAAGGGTGAATACATCAACGGGTCGCGCCTTGTATATCCGATGGAAAAAGAGGCGATGCGGTTTTTGAACCTGCTTGCCAATAAATTCTTCGGGGCGTTGTTCTCTTGGCTTTTAGGCCAGCGGTTCAGGGACACGCTTTGCGGAACAAAAATGATTCGCAAAAGCGATTACGAGATCATCGCAGCCAACCGCTCGTATTTCGGCGACTTTGACCCGTTTGGCGATTTCGACCTCATATTTGGAGCCGTAAAGCAAAACCTGAAGGTTGCTGAGGTGCCGGTAAGATATTGCGCAAGAACATACGGCGAAACCAACATCAGCAGGTTCAGGCACGGGTGGCTTTTGCTGAAAATGAGCTGGATAGCGTTCAAAAAAATCAAATGGCTTGGCAAGGAGTCAAACTCGGTTGGAAGCGATAGCTACAAATAATAATAACGGCATCAGTCGGGCCAAAGGCAAAAAAGTCCTGATTTTTATCGTCTGCTATAAGGCCGAGGACTCTATAGAATCGGTTTTAGGCCGCATTCCCGCGGACGTATGGGACAACGAGCGGTTCGACACCGAGGTCATGGTAATCGATAATCAGTCCCCGGACCGCACTTTCTACGCTGCGGAGAATTATTCGAAGCTGCACCCGCATCGTAAAGTGACTGTCCTGTTTAATCCCAAATATCAGGGCTACGGCGGCAATCAGAAAATAGGATTCCGATACGCAATCGAGCGAGGTTTTGACGCTATTGTTCTGCTGCACGGCGACAACAGGTATTCGCCGGAATGCCTGCCGGAAATGTTAAAGCCGATACTCGAAACCGGCGCCGACGCCGTCCTTGGCTCGCGAATGATTTGCAGGTCGGTAGCTCTCAAAGAAGGAATGCCCCGTCATAAGTGGATAGGCAATCAAGTTCTTACCCTTATACAGAATCGGGTACTGGGGTCACAGCTGTCGGAATTTCACAGCGGGCACCGCGTTTACAGCACAAAAGCGATTGCGTCGGTTCCTTTTGAGCATAACTCAAACGACTTTGATTTTGACACAGACATAATCATCCAGTTTTTGGATACCGGCAAACACATCGTTGAGGTCGCGGTGCCGACTTTTTACGGTAATGAAATTGCCGGCGCCCATGGCCTGCGATACGCGATGCGGGTTTTACACTCCTCGATATTGTCGCGCGTCACCCGGCTGGGTATTTACTACCATCCGAAATTCGATTATGAGCCGGACACAAACTGCAAATACAAGGCGAAGTTCGGTTTTCCGAGCTCTCACCAGTTTGCATACGACCAGGTCCGTCGGGGTTCCACGGTCATCGACGTCGGCTGCGGCCCCGGGTTTATGGCGGAAGCCCTGACAAAAAAAGCGGCCAAAACGGTGTCCATTGACCGTCAGGTTCAGCCGGCGGCCAGACAATACTCATGGAAGTGCGTTGAGGCGAATATCGACGAATACGATTTTGGCGACGACGTCGGTAAAGTCGATTACATACTGGCGCTGGATATAATCGAGCATCTCAAGTCGCCGGAAAAATTACTGGCGAAATTGCGAAAGAGGTATTCGCGTGATTGTCCCGAAATAGTGATAACTACCGGAAACGTCGCATTCCTGCCCCTGCGAGCCAGCTTGCTTTTTGCCGGTTTTCATTACGGAAGACGCGGTGTTCTCGATATGGACCATACGCGTCTGTTTACTTTTTCCTCGCTTGTCAGGACCTTACAGCTAAACGGCTATGAAGTTGTAAGCAAACACGGACTTCCAGCCCCGTTTCCGCTTGCTGTTGGCGAAGGACCGCTGGCAAGGTTCCTGCTGTTTGTTAATCGCGTTTTGATAAAAATTTCAAAAAGCATCTTCGCGTTTCAGATTGCAGTGGTCGTAAAACCGCTTCCAACGCTGGAACATTTGCTCGAAGACGCTTTTAACGCCAGAAAACGGAAACTTAACACGGGTAACAACGATGGCTAAATCGAAAGTCGGTCGGCAGCGACAACGAGGACAAATGCCTGCCGGTAGCGACGGCCGGGAGTGGTTCCGGCCCATTTTGTGGGTAGCGAAGCGACTTGCGCTGCCGTTGCTGGTTTTCTGCTGGCCTATGTTGTATTTGTTCAGACGGATTTTTATTGTGAACGGCGACTACATAACCATAAGTAACGATTTCATATTGCTTTATTACAAATATAAGATTTATTTACTTGATTGCCTGGCTAACTTTCATTTTCCGCTCTGGTCGCCGTCGGAGGCGGCCGGTTTCCCGTTTTATACCAATCCGTTTGCTCAGGTGTTTTACCCGTTCAACGCCCTGCTGGTGTTGTGGTATAAAGCATTCGGTGGTTATACTCCTGTCGACCACCAGCTTTTTACGGTCCTCGGCATTTCAATATTCTCGCTGGGACTGTTTATGTGGCTTAAGCTAATCAACAAGGATATTAAAGCAGTGGCTTTCGCGGTCCTTGTAATGTCCGTGAGCTTCAAGGTAACTGAGATTATAAGATTTCCCAACGCCGTGCATTCTATGGCGTGGTACCCGTGGATACTATATGCCTTGACCCGAGTAATGTTCAGTGATTCGGTAAAGGAGGCGGCAAAATCAGCCGGCTTACTGGCCCTGTTCGGCATATTTTTGTGTACCGCGGGCTACCCGTATTTTGTTTACTATACCATTTTTCTTGTTTTGCCGTATTTGCTCGCCTTTTTGATTACGCCTCTGCGGACAAGGTTATTTGGGGAACGGCCGGTTTATCTTAAGCGGGCATTTGCGGCGATGTTGGCGGCGGGATTCGCAACGCTGCTGATGTGCGCACCTCATTTAATTGGCATCAAACGACTGATGTCGCAAACTATCGACCGTGCTGGCAAGGATTTTCAATATTCGACAAGCCACGTTTTCAACTTCAAGGACACAATCGGCTCGCTCGTATATCCCCCGGCTGCCAGCACCGAAGGGTGGTATTTCTTCAGCATAACGGCCTTACTGATTATTTTGATGTATCTGTTCTCAAGAGACGGAAACGCTCAAAATACAAGCCAAAATCACACAGGGTCCCAATGCGCCTCAACCGGCGGCGCAGCAATCAAATTTTTCCTTCTCGCATGGATTGCGACGATAACTTACATCAGTTACGGCCGCAGTTCGTACCTGTTTACGTTACTGTGGAAATATATGCCCGGTTTTTCAAGTTTGCGGGTCTGGGGCCGGCTGAACATCATACTTGTGCCCATAATTGCATGGCTGTTGTCGATAGCGTTTTCACATTTTGCCGGAATGCTCAGGAATAGCGCGGGCGGCGGATTGCGCCGCGTGGCATCGAAACTGGTCTTTCTTGCGGCTGTTTACGCGGTTGTGCTCGGCGCAACTTTTCCTGCATCTGGAGGGTATTCGGGACCAGATGTGGCTGCTTTATTTCAAGGACTTTAAAGCAAACGAGGTGTGGTTTATTTTTTATGGCGCAGCAGCGTTTGTCGCCATCTTATTGATTATGGTTGTCAGTGCGAAGATTCATTTTGGCCGTGGCCGACTGGCGGCTGTTACTGTGTTGCTGATATTGGTCGCGGCAATCGAAATGTGGCATACGGGAGCGAACATGTGGTTCCGCGATATAAAGATAAAGACGACACCGCGAAGGGTTAAGCTTGATGTTGCCAAAATTGATGAGATGTCCTTCAATTATCCGCGGACGGACATTACCAATACAATTACTCTTAGCCCGAGATTTAACGTTGGCATTGTTGAAAACTGGTATTTCGCCCGGTATATAAGCTTCCTGAAAGAAACAGTCGACCAGGTGCAGGCAAGGAACGTTCTATTGGGCGTCCAGGACGGACAGAAGATATTCTTTTCGGAGTCGATTGAACATTCAAGTATCGGGTCGTTTCTTCAGGATGCACTGCGATACAAGCAAACGGGTCGGCTGATATCATACAATGGGGATGAACTGCGGTGGGAGATTGATGCGCCGAGGGCGGGGTATATTAGTTTTATAGATAACTGGGACCCCGACTGGAAGGCGTGGGTGGATGGGCAACCTGCGGAAATCGAAATTTTGTTTGGAACGTTCAAATCAGTGCGGCTGACACAGGGAAAACACAATGTAAGGTTCTCTTATCAACCGGGTATTTTTCCAGCCGTCAAAGAAAGCACGCAGTAAAAAGAGTACCGATACCTTTTTGGAAGATAGTATGGAGATTTTAGATTGGCTTAAACTGCCAGAAATAAAGAATATAAAGGACCTCGATGACCCGGCAACTACGCTTTTGCACGGCAGGATTTTGCGCAGCAAGCCGTTCCTTAGAAATCTCTACATTGACTTTTATCGGCAATTCAAAAAAGCGGTGCAGCAGCCGGAAAATAAGGTGCTCGTGGAACTGGGAAGCGGAGGCGGATTCGTCAAAGAGGTAATTCCAAACGTCATAACGTCCGATATTCTCAATGGTGTTGACGTTGACAAGGTTTTTTCGGCGACGGATATGCCTTTTGAAGATGTAGGCGTGGACGCGTTTTTTATGTTTGACGTTCTGCACCATATCGGCGAGCCGAGAAAGTTTTTCGCCGAAGCCGAAAGATGCCTCAGACCCGGTGGCAGGATTGTTATGATTGAGCCGGCCGATACGCCCTGGGCAAGGTTTGTTTACACAAACTTTCATCACGAAGGGTTTGACCCTAAAGGCAGCTGGGAGCTCTCGAAGGCCGGCCCGCTTTCGCAGGCCAACGGCGCTATACCGTGGATTATTTTTGTCCGCGACAGAACAATTTTTGAGCGTGAATTCCCCCGGCTTAAAGTTGTGTCGCTCCGCAATCACACGCCGATGCGATACCTGATAAGCGGCGGGCTTACCCTGCGACAGTTATTGCCGGGGTTTGCGTATCCCGTGGTCAGGGCGTTAGAATACCTGCTTTCGCCGGCTAATAACCTGCTGGGTATGTTTATGACGGTCATTATCGAGAAAACAGCGACGGGAAACCGACTGCAAGATGAATATCCTGATGATTAATTACGAATTTCCGCCCATCGGCGGCGGCGCGGGGCAGGCCCACCTGGCAATACTCAGGCAGTATGCCGGAAAAAGCGATTTACAGGTGGATGTGCTCGCGTCAGCGCCGAAACCCGGTTTTGCGGTTCAAAAACTGTCGGAAAATGTTACGCTTTATACTGTCGGCGTGCACAAAAAAAATCTGCACTATTGGCGCAAGATTGAGGTCGTCGAATGGGTCCTCAAAGCCACTCCGCCTTATCAGCGCTTGCTCAAGGAAAACCGCTACGACCTCGTTCATGCGTTTTTCGGTCTGCCGACCGGCTGGCTTTGTTACAGGACAGCTAATCGTCTGCCGTATATAATCTCGCTTCGCGGCTCGGATGTCCCCGGAGGGCACGCACGATTGCAGCTCGAATATAAATTGCTGGGGCCTCTGCTGAAAAGAATATGGCAAAAAGCCGCTGCGCTTGTGGCGTGCAGCGATGGCCTGAAAAACAGGTCGCTGAGGTTTTTACCTTCGGCAAATATAGATATCATTCCAAACGGTATCGACCTGGATAAATTTCATCCCGTCGCGAACAAGGAATTGTCCGGCGAGTTGAAACTCCTCACGGTCGGTCGGCTGTCGGTAACAAAAAGATTCGAAATGCTCGTCGAGGCAGTCGAGATATTAAACAAACAAGGTAAAAATGTTCGCCTGACAATATCTGGCGGCGGCGGACTGCTTGACGAATTGAAAAACATCGTTGAGCAAAAAAAACTGACTAATGTTATCAACCTGACAGGCAGAATCGAAACCGAGAAGATGCCCGATGTTTATCGGCAGCACGATATGTTCGTCAGCGCCAGTATGCAGGAAGGAATGAGTAACGCGATGCTTGAAGCTATGGCGTCGGGCCTGCCGATAATAACTACGAAGTGCGAAGGGGTTGAAGAGTTGATTTCGGACAACGGTATTGTTGTTGGAACCGACTCCGCGGAATCGCTTGCCGAGGCCATAATCAAGCTGGCTGATAATCGACAGCAGTATAAAATGATGTGCGCCGCCGCCAGGAGTCAGGCGGTAAAATTCGGCTGGGACAGAGTTGCGCAGGGGTATATAGAACTTTACCAGCGGGTTCTCAATAAAAAATAGTCGGCGAGAAAAATGGCAGGAATTTTTTGTATAACAATCGATACTGAGCCGGATTGCGATATCCACTGGAAGCGTTCGCGGCCGCTGACGTTTGAATCCGTAACCTTCGGGATTCCCTCAATCCTCAGGCCAATCTGGGATAAGTTCGGCATCAGACCGGTTTATTTTGTTTCGCCTGAGGTGGTTGAAAACGACCAATGCTGCCGGACGCTGAAAGATGAAATCGTTCGCGGCGCTGAGATAGGGACACATCTGCACAGCGAATATATCGAGCCGCAAAGAAAGCACGAGGATATTTCCGGAATTGCCAGTGATGAATTCCCCTGTTTCGCTTATGATGCAGAAATCGAATCTGCGAAGATAAAAAATCTGACCGGGCTGATTGAAAAGAAATTGGGCGTCAGGCCGGTTTCCTACAGGGCAGCCCGGTACGGCGCTGATTTGGATACGATAAAGGCGTTGGAAAAGCTGGGCTACAAAGTCGATAGCTCGGTAACGCCTGATACGGACTGGCGAAGTTACGGCGGCCCCGACCATTCGCGGTCGCCGAAGCAGCCGTATTTTATTTCCCAAACGGATTATTATTCAGCGGGCAACAGCACGATTTTGGAAGTGCCTATTACTGTTTCGGGAAAGAGATTGCCGTTTTTGCCCGGCAGGTGGATATTTTACCGCTGGCTTCGGCCTACGCATATGACCGCCTTCGAGATGAAATCACTCGTCTCGGAATTCGCGAGAAACTATCCCTCGCCGGTGCTCAACCTGATGTTCCACTCAATGGAAGTCCTGCCCGGCAAAACACCCTTCGTGAGAACAAAGCTCGGTCAAAAGATGTATTTATGTCGGCTGAATTCGATTTTGCGGTATATGACGAAAACGGGCTTTGAAAGCAAAACGCTGGCAGAAGTTTACTCCCAAACAGTCAACAGGAGCAAAAAATAGTGTGCGGAATAGCCGGCTTTAACTGGAAAGATAACGCCGCAATCGAGGCGATGACCGGGGCGATGCGACACCGCGGTCCCGATGACCGCGGGACATATCTCGATGACAATGTCTCGCTGGGGCATACGCGCCTGTCGATCCTTGACTTGTCCCCCAAAGGCCATCAGCCGATGTATTTTAAGAACCTGGCGATTGTCTTCAACGGCGAAATTTACAACTTCCAGGAAATACGAAAAGAACTCGAATCTTTTGGTTACGGATTCACGTCCGGGACGGATACGGAGGTTATCCTGGCTGCGTATCACCGCTGGGGCGACAAGTGCGTCGAAAAATTCAACGGCATGTGGGCCTTTTGCATTTACGACAGGGACAAACAAACGCTGTTTATCTCTCGCGACAGGTTCGGCATAAAGCCGGTTTATTATTATTTCGACGACCGGCGTTTTATCTTCGCTTCGGAACTAAAAGCAATCAGAAAATACCACATCGCCCTTGAAACCGACCCGGCGGGCGTGAATTTCTTCTTCTACCAGAAATATATCGGCAGCGACTTGACTATTTACAAAAACTGCCGAAAACTCAGGCCCGCCCACAGCATCCTCTTCGACCTGAATACCAAAAAGCTGACCATTTCAAAACATTACGACCTCGAAGCCGAAATAGCTAAACGTCAGGATATTGCTATTAACGACCGGCTGGAAATGGTCGAGGAAATTCTCAGCGATGCCGTATTGAAGAGGTTGATTGCCGATGTGCCCGTGGGAAGTTTCCTTTCGGGCGGCCTCGATTCATCGCTCATCTCCGCCATCATCGCCAAAAACAAAAAGGATTTCGACACCTTCTCAATCGGCTTCAAAGATGAATCATACGATGAGCTGGAGTTTTCGAAGGTTGTCGCCGAGCACATCAAAACGGCTCATCACTACGAATATATGAATGTCAACGAGGGCATTATTCAGCAGATAATCGGCGCGATGGATGAGCCGTTTGGCGACTCATCGGTCTTCCCGACGTACCTGCTCTCGAAGATTACCAGGCAAAAAGTTACGGTATCATTGTCGGGCGACGCCGGCGACGAAGTATTCGGCGGCTATGATACCTACAGGGCGTATAAACTGGCGAAATTCATTCCTGTCCCCGTTGCCGGATTGTCCCGGTTCCTTGTGAATATGATTCCGCCATCGGACAAAAAAGTTACCCTCGGCTTTAAGATGAAAAGATTCCTGCGTGATTTCGACGCGGGCTGCAACAGGCGACACCTGAACTGGATGGCGACCTTCACGGAGTTGAGCAGGAAAGACCTGTTGAACAATGGTTTTGTTCCGGATGAGCAGCTTATCCCCTGCGGCAGCGAAGACAGTTTGCTCTCGGTGCAGTTGAACGACATCCATAACTATCTTGCCGAAGACATACTCAAAAAAGTTGACCTCGCCTCGATGCAGGTTTCTTTGGAGGCGCGAGTGCCGTATCTCGATTATCGTCTTGTTCCGCTGGTCTTGTCGCTTCCGGATAAATACAAAATCAGATGCCTGACGACTAAATGGTTTTTGAAAAGAATAGCCGATAAATATCTGCCCCGGCAAATAGTGCACAGAACCAAAAGGGGCTTTACTGTCCCCGTGAGCAGTTGGATTCGAAACAGTGATTTAATAAAGGAATTTATTACCGGCCGCAGATATTACCAAGGCGGGCCGGTGGATTACGAACGAACACAACAATTATTTAATGAGCACATAAACCGAAGGCGAGATAACGCCAGAGAGCTTTGGCTGATTTTCGTATTCAACTATTGGCAATCTAAACAAGCGTTATCGTCATAATATGGCCAACTACGACAGATACAAAGCGCAGACGCCTGAGTCCTACGAGAAGAGATGTCTTATGGATTATCTCGTGCGGATTCCCTCCGACAAAAAACTGGTCCCGATAATTTCACAGATTAAAGGCAAAAAGATATTAGACATAGGCCTAGGCACCGGGCGATACACAAGTTTGCTGCTGAAAGACAACGAGGTTGTCGGCATCGACCGCAATCCCCATCTTTGTCGATTGCCGATAAAAGTTCATCAGGGAGACGCAACGCAACTTGCGCAATTAGTCGAGGCGCACAGTTTCGATACGGTTTTTTCGACCTGGATGACTGAATATCTGAATCCGGAACAGTTGAGTACTTTCTTCAAGCAGGCCAGAATTGCGATAAAGCAGGATGGCGAGCTTGTTACCACCATTGTTTCAAGGCATGGATTCGGATTTTTGTATATCACTGCCGCCAAATTCCTGCGAGGCGTAAACAAGTATAATTACAACAAAAAACAGGTTGAAACCAAACTAACCGAGGCCGGCTTCAAAGAAATTTCAATTGTCAACCTTAACTCTTGGCTGGGCATTCCATGGGCGTATTTAGTGACAGCTAAATGACAACGGAATCAAAAAAAATAAAGATTTGTTTTGTTGCCCCAAAGGCGTATCCGATTTTCAACCCCGCGATAGGCACCTACTTCGGCGGAGCTGAAGTCGATTTGTATTATCTGGCGACTGAACTTGCCCGCGATAATAATTTTGAAGTTAGCTTCATCGTGGCCGACTACGGCCAGAAAGACGTTGAGATTATCGAAAACGTTACCGTTCTCAAGTCGCTCGATTTCCGCGCCAATATACTTACCGGCCTGATACGGACCTGGAATGCACTGAAGCAGGCCGATGCCGATATTTATGTACTCAAATGTGCCTCGCCAGGCGTGCCGGTAGTCGCGGCATTCTGCAAATTACGCCGAAGGGCTTTTGTGTATCGCCTCGCCAGCTTGCTCGAAAGCAACGGGACTTACGTCAGGCAGCACCCGATTCTGGGCAGATTGTTCAAATGGTCGTTGCGACAGGCCAAACTGGTCTTCGCCCAGAATAAAATCGACAACGAAAATCTGACTCGAACTATGGGCATATCTTCGCAGGTAATTCCCAACGGACATCGGCTGCCTGTGATGCGACAGCAGAAGCGGGATACGATTATCTGGGTCGGCCGCGATGACCCAGTCAAAAACCCTGAACGATTCCTTGAACTGGCAAAAACCCTTCCTAATGAGCATTTCACGATTATTTGCCAGACGCTGAATAATGACCAGCATTACAAGGACCTTATTGAGCAGGCCGGCAAAATCCGGAATTTACAGTTTATCAGGCACGTGCCGTTTGACAGGATAAACGATTATTTCCAGCGGGCCAAAATTCTCGTCAACACCAGCGACTCCGAGGGTTTCCCTAATACCTTTATCCAGGCCTGCAACTGCGGCGCGGCGATACTGTCTTACAATGTTAATCCGGACGGTTTTTTGGATACGCACAAATGCGGTTTGTGTTGTAATGGCGACGCCGCTCGGCTAACATATAATATGCGGTTTTTGCTTGATGGCGACCGCTATGTCGAATTCGGCTCCAATGCCCGAAAATATTCCGAAAAGCACCACGACATAACCAGAATCGCCGGCGAGTATAAGTCCGTCTTTGCTCGACTGGCCCAAAAAAGATGACCGGCGAAGCCGTCCCATATCTAGGCCCGCCATAGGAGAAAAAAATGGAAAGATTCGCCTTCGGAGAAAACTGGCGAAATTTTTCTAAACAACTGACTAATGAGGCCTATCTCGACGCCAAAAAGTCAGTCAGGGAGCTGGTTGGCGGCCTGACCGGAAAAACCGTCCTTGATATCGGCTGCGGCAGCGGACTTTTCTCAATCGCCGCAGGCGCGCTGGGCGCCAAAAAAGTCGTCGGCTTCGATTACGACCCGCAATGCGTCGCTACCGCCAAAGATGTGCTCGAACGCGTCCGCCAGTGGGAACCGGCTATCAGGGCGGATTCAATTGATTTCTCCGTCAACTCGATTCTTAACGACAACCTGAATCTTGAACCCGCTGACGTCGTATATAGCTGGGGAGTCCTTCACCATACCGGGAATATGCACAAGGCCTTCGAGGCGGCCGCTCGGCTTGTCGCCCCCAAAGGCATCCTCGCGATAGCAATCTACAATAAGCATTTCACATCGCCCATCTGGAAGATGATAAAGTTCACCTACGTCAAAAGCCCCGCGATTATCAAAAAAATCCTCATCTGGCTGGTCCTGATTGTTAAGGTCCCTGCTGTGATGCTCACATCAAGGCGAAATCCTTTCAGTAAAGAACGAGGTATGAGCTACTACTACGACATCGTGGACTGGGTGGGCGGCTACCCCTACGAATACGCGTCGGTCGATGAGGTAACGGCTTTTTTTGAGCAGCGAGGGTTTAAGCTGAAAAAATTTATAAAAACCCAGGGTTTTACGGGTTGCAATGAGTTTGTCTTTGAAAGAGTAGCGTAATGTGCGGAATTCTCGGCTTCAACTGGGAAGACGAAAAAAAAGTCAGGTCGCTCGCCGAGTTGCTTCAACATCGCGGCCCGGAGCAGGAAGGATTCCACGTCAAAGACGGCATATCTATCGGGCACAAACGGCTTAAAATTATCGACCTCTCCGAAAAAGGTCGCCAGCCAATGTATAATGAGGATGGCTCCGTCTGCGTAACCTTCAACGGCGAGATATTCAACTTTCCCGAAATCAAGGAATCGCTCGAAAAGCAGGGCCATGTTTTCATATCTCATACTGATACCGAAGTGCTCGTTCACGGCTACGAACAGTGGGGCACTGATATGCTCGAACGTCTCAATGGCCAGTTCGCATTCTGTATCTTCGACAAAAAACAAAAACTGTTCTTTCTGGCCAGGGACCGTTTCGGCATCAAGCCCTTGTTTTACTATTGCGATGACAAAAAATTCATCTTTGGTTCTGAACTTAAGGTTTTCCTCAGGAGCGATATCGAAAAAAGGATAAATCAGCATGCGATGGATTATTATATGCTGTTTGGCAACACACCTTTTGACAGGTCGATTCTGGAGGGAGTGAAAAAGCTGGAACCGGGCTGTTTTTTGGTTTACGACCTCTCCGCGAGAAAAATAAAAGAGAACCGCCATTACTGGACGCTTTCATTTGCCAACCAGCTTGACTGTGATGAAACGGAGATAGAAAAACAAATCGTTGAGCGGCTCGACAGGGCGGTCAAAATGCAGTTGATATCAGATGTCCCCCTCGGCGCATTTTTGTCAGGAGGTCTGGACAGCTCTATTCTCGTCTCAATTATGAGTAAATACGTCAAGAACCTTAATACCTTTTCGATAAGGTTCGACCGGTCGGATTTCAACGAATCTCATTATGCCAAGATAGTGTCCGACAAGTTTGGGACAAATCATTTCGAAATAGATTTCAACGCCAATAACGTCAGGGAGCTGATAACCGAATTGCCGTATTATTATGACGACCCATTCGGCGACCCTTCGATGATTCCGACCTGTCTCGTGTCGAGGGTGGCAAGACAACACGTTACGGTTTCGCTGTCCGGCACAGGCGGAGACGAGCTTTTCGGCGGATATGGGCATTATAACGATTATGTCCTGTTGAGAACCCTTAACAATCTGCCGATGCCGGTAAAACGCTTTTTGGATTATTCGACAGTTTTGGCAAATCTCCTGTTCAGAAAGGAAAAATTCAACAAGCTTCGCGGCTTTCTCGGCGAAAAGGAAGACCGCACCACCTTGTATCTGCGATTGTTCAGTTATATGTTTAGGACAAAAGACGAGCCATCTTCCAAACTTGCCGCTTACAAATATCTTGAAAAGCATTTTGTTTATCCCGATGACATTAACAACGCGATGAACTACGATTTGAACGAGTATCTGCCAGACGACCTGCTTGTGAAGGAAGATCGCGCATCGATGGCGGTTACCCTCGAGGCCCGCGTGCCTTTTCTTGACCATACGCTGGCAGAGTTCGCGGCACGGATTCCGCCCAGGTTAAAAATCAAAATGGGCCAAAAGAAATATATCCTTAAAAAGGCCTTCAGTGAGGTCCTTCCCTATGAGATACTGCATCGAAGAAAACAGGGGTTTAGCGTTCCCCTGATTCATTATTTTAGAAATGAGTTGAAAGATTTCGCGTACAATGAGATTTTCGGTTTCGACCTGCTCGACTACTATGACAAAGACACACTGAAAATATACTGGAACAGACACCAGCAGGGACAGGGCGATTACTATCGTATTTTCTGGAGCATTATGATGTTCAATATGTGGTTCAAAAAATGGATGGTCTGAAAATGCCGAATCGACGATATTTCCGGGATATTTTATGGTCAGCACTTCGATAAACAGCTCCGCCGGTCGGCCTATAAGCATTTGTTTTATTGCGCTGGAGGCCTACCCGCTGTTCAGCAGGGTGGGAAAAGGCACTCAGGGCGGCGCCGAGGTCGATATTTATATGCTTTCCACTGAACTGGCCAAGGACAAGAAATTCAGCGTCAGTATGATTACAGGCGATTATGGTCAGCGCGAAATTGAGCGGTTCGATGGCGTTGTGATATACAAAACCTTGGATTTGCAAAACCCCGTTGCGGCGTTTTTAAGCATGTGGAAAACAATGAAACGGGTAAATTCGGATATCTACTTCAAGAAGGGTGCATCATCGATTGCCGGATTGGTTGCGCTTTTTTGCAGGACACACGGACGACAATTTTTTCTCCGGACGTCGCATGATATCGACTGTGACGGAACATATCTTCACCAAAACTGGCTGCGTGGCAGGGTGTTTTTGTGGGCGATTAGACGGGCGAAACTTGTCTCCGTGCAAAAAGAAAGCGACAGCGAACCTTTAAGAAAAACCACCGGCGTATCATCGATTCCGATTCCCAACGGGCATCGAATTCCTGAACCATCAGCCCATAATCGCGATTCCATCATTTGGGTAGGACGCAGCGTTGATTTCAAACAGCCGTATCTTTTTATAAAACTGGCCCAGGAAACTCCTTCTGAAAAGTTCGTGATGATTTGCCAGCAGACAAAGGGTGACAATAAATACGGCGAATTGGTCGCCAGGGCAAAATCGGTCACCAACCTCGAATTTATTGAGAGTGTGCCTTTTCATGAAATAGACGACTTTTTCCGGCGAGCCAAGATATTCGTCAGCACAAGCAGCGCCGAAGGTTTTGCCAACACCTTTATTCAGGCCTGCAAATGCGCAACGCCGATTTTGTCGCTGAACGTCAATCCTGACGGCTTCCTCGATAAATTCAACTGTGGCCTGTGCGCCAATGGTGACTCGCATAAATTCAAGGAAATGCTAAAAAGATTACTCGAACCTGAAATTGCCCGACAATATGGCGTCAACGGCTGGAGATACGTCAATGAAAATCATAACATCGAAAAAATTGTCCAAAGATATAAAGAGCTATTTGCGCAAATTGTTCACAATGACCGTTAATAACCAGGGACGGTATTGCGGAGAGTTATATTATGCTTAACTGGAGAAAAGCTGTTTTGCGGGTGGCCGCGGTTGTCCTGGGACGCAAGATGTTCGAGCATTTCGAATATCTCAAAAAGATAGAGTACGAAAGGCCCGAGATGCTCGCCCGGATGCAGGACGAAAAGTTGGGCGGGCTTTTAATGCACGCACACGCGAATGTGCCTTACTATCACAAAATACTCGAAGATGCAGCGGTAATCAAAAACGGAAAAGTTTGCCTCGAAAACTTCCAGCGTATCCCCGTTCTGACCAAGGATATAATACGAAGCCAGGGCGAAAATATGTATTCGAAAGATTATCAAAAGCGATCCTGGTTTCATAACTCATCCGGCGGCTCCACCGGCGAGCCGGTCCGTTTCATCCAGGACCGCAATTATAAGGACTGGTCCCTCGCCTGCGGCTATTACTTCAATTTTATGGCGGGCAAAGACGTCGGCGAACCAGAATTAAAACTTTGGGGTTCCGAACGCGACATAATTAAGGATTCAGAGAAGCTTTCATCAAGGATTAATAATCTGCTTTTCAATGTTGAGATGCTCAACAGCTTCCTGATGTCTGAAAAGAATTTGAAAGATTATGTCAGCCGATGGAATTTAATCAGGCCCAAATCGGTCAATGCCTATACCAGCTCCATATATGATTTCGCCCGCTATATCAAAGGTGCGGGCATTAAGATATTTCGGCCGGAAGTTATTATTTGCTCGGCCGAGACGCTTACCCCGGACGTCAGAAATCTTATCGAGGAAGTTTTCGGCTGTCCCGCGTTGAATCATTATGGTTCCCGTGAGGTCGGCATGATTGCCTGCGAGTGCCTGAAAAAAAAGGGACTGCATACTTTCCCTCTGAATACTAAAATGGAAATCCTCGATGAAAGTTTAAGACCCTGCCCGCCGGGGCGAATGGGCAATGTTTATGTCACCACACTCGACAATTTATCTATGCCGTTCATAAGGTATGGCATCGGTGATATGGCGATTCCTGCGAAAACCACAAAATGTTCCTGCGGCAGAGGTGCGCCTCTCATCGAAACCGTCGTTGGAAGGCATATCGAAGTTTTTAAAACCAGGGATGGGAAAGTTGTGCCGGGAGAGTTTTTCATCCATTTCGTTGGGGTTGTTTACAACAAGGGTATCGTAAAAAAATTTCAGGTTATTCAAAAAAGTTATGATTATATCCTCATAAAAGCGGTCCTTCTTGATAATCAGAAATTTGCGGAAACTATACCGGCTCTGGTCGATTCAATCAGAAAAGTAATGGGGCAGGATTGCAAAGTAGAATTTGAATACGTCGATGATATCCCGCCCACCAAAAGCGGGAAATATTTATACACCATCAGTGAACTATGACCTGCGCGGTTATTTTAGAAGGATATACAATGTTATATGGGAAATCCCAGTATAGTAATCCATAACAATGTTAGGTCCCGGTCATAGTGCTGATATAAAAAAAATAGAAATTTAAAAATGCAGAAATACGGTATGATATTAGTTGGGTGTTCTTTCACAAAAACGAAAGTGCCTTTTGAAGGGTAGTATGGTTGCAATGGATGAAACCCGTGTTGGATTAGCTCTCATCGATAAGGATGCCTTTGGAACAAGTTCGCCTTATCATGATGCGGCATTGCTTTCACGACTCCTGAAAGAAGCAATGAGCCAGGGCGGCTTGGGCTGCAAAAACCCTGACATCCCGCTGGCAGATATTATAGAGCCGGGGATGAGTGTGCTTTTAAAACCAAACTGGGTACTTCACTACAATCAAAGTAATTGCGGGATGGATTGTATGGTCACCCATCCTTTTTTTATTAAGGCGGTGCTGAAAGAAGTGTTTACCGCAAAGCCATCGCGGGTAATTATCGCAGATGCTCCAATACAATCCACAGTGTTTGAAGAACTGCCCAGTTTGGACTGGCTGAAAACAAACGATATAAACAACTCTTGTCCGGTAGAGATTATTGATTTCAGAAGAGATGTCGTAGATAAATATGGTAAAGTCGATTCTAACAGACGCGGGTTGGAAAACTTCGTTATGTTTGATTTGGGACACGATAGCCTGATGGAGCCTATCACTGAATCGGCAGGAACCTTCAGAAATACCAACTACGACCCAAAGGCGCTTGCTTCGACGCACCGGCCCGGCCGCCATCAGTATTTACTTGCAAAAGAACCGTTTGAGGCCGACGTTATCATCAATTTGCCTAAATTGAAAGCTCACAGGAAAGCCGGTATAACGGCAGCGGTTAAAAATCTTGTCGGAATCAATGGAAACAAAGGTTACTTGCCGCACCACCGAATCGGCGGCTCTGCGCAAGGCGGTGATTGCTATGAGGGCAGTTTTTTTCTCAAGCGTCTTGCGGAATCGTTTCTTGATATAAGCAATTCTCGCATTAACAAGCCAGATCGGCCGTTCTGGCAGTTTTGTGTAAACGGATTAATCGGATTACAGTGGATCATATCTCCGCATGTGCATAAATCGCTGGAGGGAAGCTGGTACGGCAATGATACCGTATGGCGAATGGTACTCGACTTGAATCGGATCGCGATGTACGGCAAAATTGATGGCTCAATGTCATCGACTCCGGCAAGATGCGTCTATTCGCTCACTGACGGCATTATAGCCGGTCAGCATAACGGGCCGCTGGCTCCCGAACCGATAAATCTTGGAGCCGTTACATTTGCCAGCTCGTCATTGTTTGCTGATATGGCGCATGCGGCGCTTATGCATTTCGACTGGCGGAAAATCGCTCTGCTGCGATGCGGTTTGGAGTCCGATTACAACTATCCGCTCGTTCGCCATCCCGCGGAAGAACTAAAAGTGTGCACAAACGGCAAAACGTATTCATTTGCTGAAACGGCAAGATTGTATGGAAAAGATTTCATTCCGCCGGATGGCTGGAAAGAACATATCGAACTGAGAGGATGATCTTTCTCGTGTCGAACCGGTAATTCCAACAGGGCTGCTATTTTTCATTTATCAGCCGTTTTATTTTGATTTGGTAATAGCCCTCGTATATGGCCGTTATACAAAAATACGAAATCACCGTCCCGACTGCCGCCCCGTAGAAACCATACTTCAGCACAAGCAGAATATTTAATGCCACTTTTATCACCATAATTACGACGTTTGTCGTCTGTAGGAACTTATATAGTTGCAGCGCGTTAAATAATGGAATATAAAAAGTATTGTAAAGCATCAACGCGCAGCCGATGAGCAGGATTCTCAGGATGTTGACCGAACTATGATACGAACCTTTATAGATAATCTGGAAAGCGTATGGACAAGCGAAAAAGACCGCCGTTAATATAGCAAGGCCAAAGAGCAAAATCCTGGGCCTTTTGCTGTAGAGATAATCTCGCATCCTGCCGCTGTCATGCACATTCTCAGACACAAATGGTAAAAAGTAGCTGTTCAGGACATATATCATGGTAACCAGCCCGTTGAATATCTGGTATCCGAAACTGTATTGGCCTATATCGGCCGTGGATATGTTGAAAACCTTCAGGATGGCGTTGTCGCCCCAGTCGATAAAATATATTGCCGTCGCCCCGATAAAAACCCATTTTGTGAAGTCAAACATCTCCCTGAAGTGGGTAATTGAAAAATTAAAAGGCAGCAGATTGCCCCAGGGGATGGTTCCGGCAAAAATAAGCAGCGTGATTATTGATGATACTAAATATGTCAGAAAAATGGTTTGAATGCTGAGCATTCCCGTTGCGGCCAGCCCTATGATAATCGCTAACATAATTACCCCATAGGCCAGTTCTGACAGCGAGTTTTTGACCCTCTGCCCAAGGGCTAAGAACAGATTGCTGAGAAAAGAGCTTAACGCGATGCCCGCAAAGCCCAGCGACATACATATTAAATCAGGAGCCGATATTCCCGCAAAACGGCGAATCGGGCTGTTGAATATCACTGCCATGACTGCGTAAAACACAATGCCGAAAACGAAAAACACCGCCTGTATCGAAAAGAACTTGTTGATTTTCCCTGTTTCTACCCGTTCTCTGCTGGCGAAAACCACGAATGGCGTCTGCGGCGTCGTGATAAGCAGCGCTATAAAAAAGAATATCACCATTTTTGCCAGAGAGTATGTGCCGAACATATCCTCCGAGAAAAACTTGGCAATTATCAGCGGAACAACCTGCACCAGCCCCTTGAGAAAGCCGAACAGCAGCAGGGTCTTGCCTTCAACTAACTGTTTCTTGATTCTATTTAGCATACGGGCTTTGCCTAAACGCGCATTATGGCCTGAATAACATACCAGCGATTCGTCTCCTCATCAAGCACGCAAATGCCAAACCTGCTTCGCCGGGATTAACCGACCGGTTAATTATGGGGGCTTCTCAGCGGATAGAAAATTCAGCGGCAAGCTCTTTTGCTTGTCTCCTGACGCGGTCCGCAACTGACTGGTCAATTGCCTGGCCTGACGATTTCAGATTACTTAGCACCGTGTCGACAAGCTCGGCTATCTTGTCGATTTCAGCTGTGCCCATACCGTTTTTCGTAATTATCGGCGTGCCTAAGCGTATCCCGCTCACGCCGTTAGGATTGTTATCATAAGGCAAAAGCATCTTATCGACGACTATCCCGCATTGTTCGAGGCACTGCTGGGCGGCAAGACCCGTCAGGTTCTGCGATTTCTTGGCAACATCGACAAGCATCAAATGATTGTCGGTCCCGCCCGTCAAAACGTCATATCCTTTCCGCAGCAATATGCCCGCCAGCCGTTTTGAGTTTTCAACGACCCTGGCCTGCCTCGTCTTATACTCTTCCGACAAGGCCTCTTTGAAAAATACCGCCTTGGCCGCGATATTGCTGAAATAAGGCGTTCCTTGAACGCCGGGGAACGTCGTCTTTTCTATCAACTGCCACAACGTAATTTCTCCGCTCGCCGTTTTAATCCTGTGGTCGTAATCCTTGCCCGACAAAATCAGCCCGCCCCTCGGCCCGCCGGGCTTATAGGTGCTCGTGGTTGTCAGATGAGCGTAATCGATTGGCGATGCGTGAACGCCTCCCATCACCAGCGCCGACAAATGTGAAATATCCGCCAGCAGTAACGCCCCGACCTCGTCGGTGATTTGCCTGAACCGGGCAAAATCGATTGCCCTGGGATATGCGCTTGCTCCGCATATAATCAGCTTCGGCCCGAATCGTTTTGCCTGCTTGCGTATTTCATCGTAGTCGAGAAGAAACGTGTCCCTGTCAACGTGATAGCTTTCAATCTCGAAAAATCTTGCTGTAATCGAATCGATAAAGCCGTGCGAATAATGCCCGCCGTGGCTTGTCGCCATACTCAGTATTTTATCGCCTGGTTTAAGCAGGGCGGTTATGACAATTTGGTTTGCAGTTGTTCCTGAATGCGGCTGGACGTTCGCGTATTCTGCGCCGAACGCCTTTTTAGCGCGTTCAATCGCTAACTTCTCAACCTCATCCATTACGCAGCTGCCGCCGTGAAGCCGGGCCTCCGGAAATCCTTCGCAGGTCTTATTTTGCAGTATTGACCCAAGTGCGGCAAGCGCAGCCCGCGAGCACTGGTTCTCCGCCGCCAAAAGCTGTATTGTCCCCTGCAATCGCTCATATTCTTTTGTTATCAGCTTGTGAACTTCCGGGTCAAATTTTATCAATGCCGCCTGCAGGTTGTCGTGATATGCCTCCGATGAAAGTTTTCCCGTCGCTGCGGGTTTATCAATCGTCATTGTCACTTCCAGAATCCTTTCTGATTTATAAATGAGTCCTTTATTATTATCGTCAGCTAAAGAATCCCCAAATAAGACGCCCTATATCGTTGAACGTCACATACAGAAAAAGTGTGCCGACCATTCCCCAGCCCGCGTATGCGATGATTTCCTGTGTCCGCACGCTTATCGCCGAACCTTTGATTTTCTCAATCAGCAAAAGCACCGTCAAACCGCCGTCGAATGGCGGCAGCGGCAGAAAATTCAGCACCGCTATTGACGCGCTTATAAGCCCCAGGAAATAAACATAATAAACAAATGGCTGCGCCGCGACAATTCTGTAGCTGAATGTCAGAATACCCACCGGCCCCATAAGCTGTTTGGGGCTTACAAGCCCGCCTATCAGCCGATGCAATGTAACATACGTCTGGATGATAAACGTCTTCGTGCGTTTATATCCCATCCCTATCGCGTCAACAGGCCCGTTCGCTTTGTATAGCCGTTCCATTTCCGCGAATGGTAGCGACTGCTCCGTGAACGCGCTCGCGCTGACAACGTCCCATTTCTCGCCCACATCAACAACGGCGTTACCTGCTTTCTGGGTATCAAGCCGCCAGTCAACCGTAACATGTTGACCTGAATTACGTTTCAACTGGCGTGCAATATCATAAAAATTCTTAACCTCAACGCCGTCAATAGCCGTTATCGTTGCCCCTCTGGGTATCGCCGCCGCGTTCGGATGTCGTTCCGTCGCGATTGTCTTGGCGATTATGGGATGTTTGGCGTCAAGCTCGGGTATTATGCCGATTACAACACGGTTGGCATCAGTGTCCCATCGCGGAATCACAGATACGATCAGGCGGCTTTCAAAACCGTTGGCATTAGTCCTAAGCACTGTTACAGGCAGCGGCTTGTTTTCATATTGTTTTGTTACTTCCCGCAGCTCAAAAAATGTCGGGTTTTCAACTTCCGCTACCGCCGCTAATATGTCACCGGATTTTAATCCGGGTTTAGTGTCTTTCCCGCCGAAAAGTTTAGTCAGCCATTTCCTCAATGACTTTGTTTCTTCAGATACAGCCGCTATTCTCAGCCGCGGAACCATTGTGCAGATATTGGCGAGATTGGCTTCGGATTCACAGACAAAATCCTTCGCAGGAGCAAAACTCAGCGACACCCGGCCCTCGACGATATTTTCCCGTCCCGACGAATCGCGTCTCTGTGCCAGAATCTCGATATTCGGCTCAAATGCCCCCTCGATTATTGGCTCAACCTGCCAGGTGTAATTGACATCGATTCCATCGACTGCCTTTACAATGTCGCCCGGCTTCAAACCCGTTGTCGTAAACAAAAGATTGGCGTCCTGCGGCGGCAATTTCGCCAATTTCAGCGTCAATGGTTTTTGTATTCCGAATCCGCGGGATTGCCCCCCGGGCAATTGCTCCGCTGTTATCGAAACATTCTCGATTGCCCCGTCGGCTCGCCGGACCTTTAGCGGTATCGATTCCTTTTTTCCTGAAAGCACCGCCGCCATCATAATGTCGCTGAAATCCAGCCGGCCGCTCGTGCCGCCGACCTCGATTATTTCATCCCCTGGCTTTAGCCCCGCCTTCTCTGCGGGCGACCCGTGCACTAAGTTGCCCACTACCGGTGCCGTAAGCCCGATACCTATCATAAATACTATCATGAACACAATCACCGCGCTTATCGCGTTGAATATAACTCCAGCCGCCAGCACCGCCGCGCGGGACAACGCCGGCTTATTCGAAAACGACCTCGGGTCGTCGTTTGTCTTCACAGGCCCCACGTCTTCCTGGCCTAACATCTTGACAAATCCGCCAAGCGGAATCAGTCCCACACGGTATTCGGTCTCGCCGGGCAGAATCTTTTTGCCCACTGTGAAACTTAAAAGCCCCTCCTCTGAATTTTCCCCTTCGCTTTTAAGCAGCTCAGGCAAAAGTCTTATTTTCCAGCCGCGGTCCGCCTTCTTTATCCCGAACAAAATCGGCGGCATGCCTATCGAAAACGCCTCGACCTTTATCCCACACAGTTTCGCGACGGTAAAATGCCCAAGCTCATGAATTAAAATGACCGCCCCGAAACCCAGCAGCACTAATATTATATTTCTTGAAACATCGAAATTGCGGATAATAAAAACACAGACCGCAATCACCACCGCAACCAGCAGAATCAGCCGTGAAGCTGTTTGCGGTGAGTGTTTTGTGTTCTCTGTTTTTTGCTCCCTGTCCTCTGGCTTTTCAGACATTCAGTTACCTCTTTCTTTGCCCAGGCATCTGCCTCTAACAATTCTTCGAGCGACGCGTCAGTTTTTGCGTCACAATTGTCCAGGCATCGCCGGACAAGCTCCACGATATTACCAAATTTTATATTACCCGCGAGAAATTGCTCTACCGCCGCCTCATTCGCCGCGTTAAATACCGCTGCTGCCGTCCCGCCCTTTTTCGCGGCCTCAAAACCCATCTGAATCGCCGGAAACACCTCTGGGTTTGGCTTCTCGAACGTCAGCGTCTTCAGCCGGCTAAGGTCGAGCTTCTTGGCCGCCCCGGGCACTCGCGCGGGATACGTCAGCGCATATTGAATCGGCAAAGACATATCCGGGCATCCAAGTTGCGCTATCACTGACCCGTCCACGTACTCCACCATCGAATGAACTATCGACTCAGGATGAACCAGAACTTCTATTTTTTCCGCTGGCACGTCAAAAAGCCATCGTGCCTCAATTATCTCTAGTGCCTTGTTCATCATCGTCGCCGAATCCACCGTAATCTTCGGCCCCATACGCCAAACCGGGTGCGCTAAAACCTGCTCAATAGTCGCGTCCGGTATCCCCGCCGGGTTCGCCTTTCTGAATGGCCCGCCCGATGTCGTCAGGATTATCTTGGCTACCTCCTCGTGCCTGCCCGCGGAAAGCGATTGGAATATCGCCGAGTGTTCGCTATCGACAGGCAGCAGCTCCGCGCCGTATTTTTTCGCCTCCGTCGTAATCAACTGCCCCGCTATAACTAACGGCTCTTTATTCGCTATCGCGACCCTTTTGCCTTTGCGTACCGCCGCCAGGACCGCCTGTAGGCCCGCTACCCCCACAACAGCCGCAAGAACCGTATCAACCTGCTCAAGCTCCGCGATTTCGGTCAGTCCTTCCGGGCCTGCGAGGATTTTAACGTCCAGACCTTTGACCTGCCGGCGAAATTGCTCGACGTAATCAATATCGCTGACTACCGCGTATTTTGGTCTGTATTGCCGTACCTGTTCCGCCAGCAGCTTTATATTGCTGTGCCCGCTAAGCGCAACAACATCAAACCGCGGCGATTTATCTCTGGGCAAATCGTTCAGCCCGTCGATAACCCGCAGGGCCGTCGTTCCTATCGACCCCGTCGAACCCAATATGGCTATACGTCTGTTATGCACAAAAAAGGCGCCTCATAAATTAAGGTGCCATTATAGCCGCGCGACAAAAAAAAACCAACCCGCAAACAAATTAGCCCGGAATTTCAAAGAAGCGGCGCAATAGAGAAAATGGTTAGATTTGCAGGCCATTGGAATATTTACTGGTTGTTCTGTGCTGTCTTGATTACCGCGTAATAAGCTGGCTTGGATTTTAGATTGCGGTCAAAAAGCAAAGGATAATCCGCTCGCCCCTCGACAGGCCAGCGGTTCAGCCACGATTGACCGTCCTGAACCCCCCAGAGCGTCACCCGGCTGATTTTGTCGGCGTGCTTGTGAAAAACCGCGAACAATTCCCCGTAACGCTCTGCAAGTTTTTCCTGCACCTCGGCGGGCAGCGTATCGGGATATGGGTTAAACTTCTTCTGTAACGCGGGGTCATTTTTAATATCGCCGTCTTTGCTGATGTCGTAACAAGGCAATACCGAAACGTCTATTTCTGAAATCATTACCTTGACCCCCGATTGGGAAAGGGCGACGATGCTGTTTTCTATCGCGTCTGGCGACGGGCTGTAAAGCCCCCAGTGCGCCTGCATCCCTATGCCGTCGATGCGGATGCCTTTCGCTTTAAGTGTGCCGACTAACCGAACGATACTGTCTATATCTTTTTTGGACCACACATTATAGTCGTTGTAATACAGCTCAGCGTTAGGGTCCGCTTCGTGGGCATATTCGAAGGCCTTCTGGATATAATCCTTGCCGATGATTTTGCACCATTTTGTTTCGAGTATCTGGCCGTCATTTCCGATGGCCTCGTTGACCACGTCCCAGCCGTTTATTCGGCCCTTGTACCGGCTGACAACCGTCAATATATGCTCCCGCATACGTTTGAGAAGAACTTCTTGGCTGACCGTTTTGCCGTTGTCATCCTGAAACACCCAGTCAGGAATCTGGTCCGGGGCGATAAGAACGTGACCCACAATGAACATTTTATTTTTTTCGCCCAACGCCACGTAATTGTCTGCCATATCAAAATTATATTTCCCCGGCTCAGGATGTACGTATGCCCATTTCAAAAAATGTTCCGGCGTAATTGAGTTGAATTGCGACGACACCACCGAAAGGTCATTCGCGTCCTTACCGGAAAGCTGATAACAACTCAACGCCGTGCCTATGCGAAAATCATTCTTGAAAGCATCCTTCAGCGAGTATTGATTGCTGTCCGCCACCAGGCATATCGATTTGGATTTTGTTTTACATGTCACGACATTTCGATTTGACCCTTCTGCCATACTTTTTGCCATCGGCAGCGTCAGCAGCCCGATTAAAATAACAACAATCACCCCGGGAAGATTCAGCTTCGCAGTTTTAGGCACCGGCCCGTTCAACATCTTTTTAATGCGTCCCGTAAGCGCGCTCCTCGATTCGACAACGCCTATCGAACGCATATTTAGCACCGGCTGCCCGAAAGCAAATCTCGCAATATTCAATAGCATCTCCGGGTATTGAGGCGACTTTTCCCCAAGCGATACCTGCACCGCCTCGTCAACCGCCTGCTCGCGAACGCGCCTTATCATCCAGTTGGCCAGCCATATAAACGGGTTGTAGAAATAAACAATCTGCAGCAGCGTCTGGACAAGGTTTACCCATAAATCCCTGCGCCTTATATGCGCCAGCTCGTGCATTAAAATAATTTTAAACTGCCCTGCATCGAGATTTGCGTTAAGCCACCCAGGCAAAAGTATAACCGGCCTGAAAAGCCCGCATACTGCCGGACTTGCCGCGTTCGGCGATTCCTTCAGGCCCACATACCCGCCGATGTTCATTATTTTGCGACAGCCCTCAAGCGTATCCCTCATTTCGTCGTTGGCTTCCTTTGACTGCCGCACTAAACCGAGGACAAACATCACCCGCTGCATCAGCAATAAAAGCATCGCGCCAACAACAATCACCCACAGCAGCAATACTCCCCCTTGCCAGGTCAGCATTCCCGAAGATTGATTTGATTGGGTAAGGGATGAAACAGGCCGTTTCAGCAGAGCAAGCTGCTCTGCCAAAAGTGCATTTAGCCGCGATTCGGCAGTCGCGTCTGGAGAAAGCCGGATACCCGAAATGTTCCCTGCCTGCGGCTTTCCAGGGCCGGCGATTTTGACTAAGCCCACTGGCACAATCATAAATTGTCCGATACTCACAGGGCTTGACAGCGACGTCGGCAAAACCAGCTTCACTATCACCAGCATCCACAGCCCATAGCGGAATACCGCGCCAACTTTTCTTCGCAGTATATAATCCGACGCCAGCAATATTACCACCAGCATGCCCGACTGCCACAGCATCGGCCACGCAAACTCCACAAATCCTTTTCCCGCTGAATTTATTAGCTCAAGCACGTTGCTCATAAGTGCTTTGTCCCGTTACGCGGTCTTCTCTCTCGCGGCTTACTTCTTTGCCTTTTCCTTCTTGCTTTTTATCATCGCTTCGAGCTGGTTTAGCTCTTCTTCCGTCAAATTTTTACTGTCTAACAGAAATTGCATCATAGGCGTCATCGCTCCACCGAATGCCCTTTTGACCGCACGCATAATCTCGCCCCTCTGCGCCTCTTTTTTCGTGATAACAGAACTGTACAGGATGAGATTGCGGATTCTCTGCGTCCGCAGCAGTCCCTTGGTGACCATCCGGTCCATCATTGTCTTTACTGTGCTGTAACTCCAGCCGGTTTTCTTCTCAAGCTCTTCCTGGATTGTCGGCGCGGCACACGGCTCGTTGTCCCACACGGCCTGTATAATCGCCCATTCTCCGGCTGTTAGCTCCGATTGACTTTTTGTCATAGTTTGCCCCTTAATTGTTTTTATAAGTGCAATAATACTCTACAAGTGTAGAGAAAGTCAAGAAAAAAATCTCGCAGGATTATATTACGGATGAGACCTGAATACCCCAAAAATCGCCAAAAATACCCCGGAAAAACAAGACCTTGCCTTTGACAATTCCCGTTTGCCGACCCGCCGCCAAAAACCTCGACCTGGCCTGTCTATAGGAATATCGCGAAGGTATAGAAGCGGCAGACCGCTGAAAATCTACTTCAGCTCAACAGACCAGTAAGCGTTGTCTAAGAACTGTTTCCAGCTGCTGTAACGCTGGTGGCCTAAGTGAATGTGAATAAGCGGGCTGTGCCTGGGCTTGACGGGTTTTTGTATCAGTGCCATTCTCGCCTGCTGGGGTGTTCTGCCGCCTTTTTTCACGTTGCAGTTAGTGCAGGCGCAGACGATATTCGTCCAGGTTGCCTTGCCGCCCGCGCTGCGCGGAAGGACGTGGTCGAGTGAAAGTTCGCTGATGGGTTGTTTTTTGCCGCAATACTGGCAGCGGTTTCTGTCGCGGGCGAAGATGTTCCTGCGGTTGAATTTTACCTCGCTTCTCGGCAGGCGGTCATAAAACAGCAGCCGGATTATCCTCGGCACCGCCACATATATACTGACTGTCGATACCCAGTCATAATTATCCGGCTCGAAATTGCGCTTTAGTTCACTGACCTCGCACCAGCTCTGAAAATCGTAATTGGCGTATGAGCCCTCCTCGTATGACACCACCTCCGCCAGCCGGCGACAAAGCAGGGAAAATGCCCTTCTCGCGCCGATTATGCGGATGGCCATATAGTTCTTGTTCAGGACAAGAACATTGCAATCGAGACCTGATTCAAGCCCTGCGGATAACATAGCCGGAAATTGCCTTCTTTCTTTGCCGTTCCATTCACCGCCTTACTATTGAAATAGCAGATATTATGGGAAGTTGCAAGAAAAAACCAACGTTATTCCAGCGTGAAAAATGAACTGGAGATATCTGTCCTCCGCCCTCCGTCTTCTGACCTCTGTTACCTCAGGATTTCTTCGGCTTCTCGTCTTTGGCTTTGGCTGTGTCGGCTGAAAGAGGAACTACGTTCTCTGCCCTCGGCCCCTTTTCTCCCTGCACGATATCGAAGGTAATCAGGTCGCCTTCTTTGAGTGTCTTGTACCCCTCGCTGCTTATGCTTGAGTAATGAACGAAAACGTCTTTACCGTCCGCCGCCGCGATAAAGCCATAACCCTTCCTTGAGTTAAACCATTTCACCGTTCCCTCTGACATATACCGCCCCACTTTAACAACTATAACGCAAGTACGCTTTTCAAATTTATTATTCGCCGCTCGGTTCTTGCCAATCGAGTATCGAGCGTCGAGTATCGAGATTTATTTTGTTCCAGCCGACTCGCGGATGCCCGAACTCATACGATCCTTCATCAATCGGCCCATCTTGAACTTCACCGTTCTTTTGGCCGGCACATCCACTCGCTGCAGCGTCTTCGGGTTCTGCGCGACGCGAGACGCCCTGGTTCTCGTCTCGAATACCCCGAAGTCGCGAAACTCCAGGCGGTTGCCCTTCATCAGCTCAGCGGTCATCGTGTCGAGGAATGTTTGAATGATTCGCTTGACTGTTACACGCTTCGCCTGTGTGTCTTTTGCAATACGATCGATAAGTTCTTTTTTTGTAACCGTTGTCATATGTTACCTCGCTTCAACGAACAGCATGCGGCAAATTAAATCCCTTGTCACCGGAAAACCACTGCCTGACCCTAACCCGCCTTCTGACCATTCGGGTACCATTGTTTGCCTCTGCAAATCCTCTTTAAACGTTGTCGCGGCAAATAAGCCGAGTAACTGCAAGTAACTATACTATAACGACTTCGACGCGACAAGGAATTTTTATCGAAAAATTTTTCGCCTGTTCAAAATCACTTGACTATTCCGCGGATAAATTATAAATTACGGTTTCTGTGGACAAACGCGGAAAAAAACCTGTGATTGGCATCCTGGGCGGAATGTATTCCGGCAAGAGCACCGTAGCGGCCGAGCTGGCAAAACTTGGGTGCGCTGTTATCGATGCCGACTCAATATGTCATCAAATCCTCGATGAAAAAGACGTTCTCAAAAAAATCGTCCGCGTATTCGGCAAAGAGATTCTCGATGACAAAGGCAAAATCAGCCGGTCCGCCCTGGCAAACAGGGTCTTCGGCGACCCCGCAAAACTGGTCACCCTCACGGGCATACTGCACCCCCTCGTTATGGCTCGCGTCGAAGAGTTGATAGCACAGTGTGATTCCCGGTCCGCCGTTAGGGCAATCGCCCTCGATATACCTCTTTTGGTCGAAGTTGGCTGGGAAAAGCGTTGCGACCACATCATTTTTGTCGATTGCGCACCCCCTACACGCCTTGAAAGGGCCAAAAAAACGGGTGTTTTTGAGGCCGACCAGCTAAAAATTCGTGAAAATCTTCAGATTTCTCTGGACAAAAAGAAACGTATCGCCGATAATATCGTCGATAACAATTCCGACTTATCGGGCTTGTCCAAACAAATCGCTAATATTTTCTCAACCATTATGGATAAAGGGTAAGTGCGGTTTAGCGCGATACTTTGGATTAGCGTGCCCGGTTTGGGGATACTGACATAACGCCTTAAATACCAATTCAGCCACGCTCAGCGCAGTAAAGTTCTGTGCTGGGGTCTGAAAAATCAGCTATGTATCGACATCATGGTCAAAAACCGGCTGCCGGGCATCCGTGAAATATCGAGCATTACCCGAAACGCCTCCCCGGATAAAATGTGCTGATAGGACGCAGGATAGAACAATTGAGGCGGTATAAATTCAGAATTAACGAACCCGCAGGGTTAAAAGCGGGATAACGTCGCTTGTAACGTGGTTTTTGGCAGATGATTAGGAGCTAATATGAGTAAGGGCAGCCCAAAGGGCAAAAGGAAAAAACGGGGTCAGGACGAGGCAGAGGTCATCGAGCAGTCCGAACAGGTACAGGCAGAACAGGTCGAACCTCAGGCGCAGCCCGTGGTCAATAACGAGCCGCAGGCCGCCGTCCAGGTCGTCGATGAGACCAACGGGACAGAGACAAAGAAGACCGAAGAGGAATCGACTCACGAAAAATACGAACGGGTAAAGAAAGGACAACTCTACCTGACGGACCTCCAGCGGCTCAGCGTCTCCGAGTTGCACGAAATGGCCAAGAAGGACGGCATCACCGACTATACCGCCCTCAAGAAGCAGGAGCTTATCTTCCGAATCCTCAAGGAACGCATCCGCCAGAACGGCCTTATGTACGGCGAGGGCGTCCTTGAAGTCCTCCCCGACGGCTACGGCTTCCTGCGTAACCCCGACTACAACTACCTGTCGAGTCCAGATGATATTTACGTCTCGCCTTCCCAGATACGACGCTTCGGCCTGCGAACAGGCAACACCGTCTCAGGGCAGATTCGTCCGCCAAAGGATTCCGAAAAATACTTCGCCCTGCTTCGCGTCGAGGCCATCAACTTCGAAGACCCGGACCGGCTTGCCGAAAAAACCGTCTTCAGCGACCTCACGCCTTTGCATCCTCTCGAACGGCTGATTCTCGAAACAACCCCGGATGAGCTTAATATGCGAATTATCGATATGGTCACGCCTGTCGGCAAGGGACAGCGAGGCCTCATCGTCGCACCGCCAAGAACAGGCAAAACCGTCCTGCTCCAGAAAATGGCCAATGCCATATCAACCAATAACCCCCAAATCAAATTGATTGTGCTTTTGATTGACGAGCGGCCGGAAGAAGTAACCGAAATGGAACGCAAAACCGCCCCCGATGTCGAGGTCATAAGCTCGACCTTCGATGAGCCGGCGGCACGCCATTGCCAGGTCGCCGAAATCGTCATCGAAAAAGCCAAACGTATGGTCGAATACGGCCACGATGTGGTCATTCTCCTCGACTCAATCACGCGTCTTGCACGCGCCTACAACTCCGAAATGCCCCACTCGGGCAAAATCCTCACCGGCGGCGTTGACGCAAGCGCAATGCAGATGCCCAAAAAATTCTTCGGCGCAGCACGAAAAGTCGAGGAGGGCGGCTCACTCACCATATTTGCAACCGCCCTCATCGACACCGGCTCCAAAATGGACGAAGTCATCTTCGAGGAATTCAAGGCCACCGGCAATATGGAACTGCACTTGGACAGGAAGCTCGTTGACCGCCGTGTTTATCCCGCTATCGATATCAGCAGAAGCGGAACCCGAAGAGAAGAATTGCTGCTTGCTCCCAAGGAACTGGAACTGACTTATCGTCTCAGACGTGTGCTCAGCGAAATGAACCACGTCGAGGCCGTCGAGCTGCTCAAAAGCCGGCTGACAAAGTGCAGAACAAACGCCGAATTCCTTATGACTATGAACATCGATTAACAGCTTTGCTTTACATTACAAGGTTGTTTGATTAAAATTAGATTCCGGCAGGTAAGCGCCTGCCGGAATTTTTTATTTCACGGGCATCTTTTGGGCGCTATATGGCTGAAGAATTGAGCAAGGTTTACGAACCTAAAAACACCGAACAGCAGGCAGAGCAAATCTGGGCAACGGGCAATTATTTCCACGCCGAGCCGGATTCCGCAAAGCGAAAACCCTACACCATCGTCATACCCCCGCCCAATGTTACCGCCGCGCTGCACCTAGGCCACGCGCTGAATAACACCCTTCAGGATATCCTCATCCGCTATCACAGGATGCTGGGCCTCAATACCCTCTGGATGCCCGGCACAGACCACGCCGGCATCGCGACGCAAACCGTCGTCGAAAAAAGAATCCTCGCCGAAGAGGGCAAAAAACGCACCGATTTCAAACGCGACGAATTCGTCGCCCGTGTTCAGGCCTGGAAGGATGAATATGAACGAAGAATCATCGACCAGCTAAAGGCAATGGGCTGCTCCTGCGACTGGCAGCGGACAAGATTCACAATGGACGAAACCTGTGCCAAAGCCGTCAGGGCAACGTTCTTCAATCTCTTCAAAGATGGCTTAATATATAGAGGCAAACGTCTCGTCAATTGGGACCCGGCCACGCAAACCGTGCTTGCAGATGATGAAGTCGAGCATGAGACAATCCAGGGGTATTTTTGGTATTTGCAGTATCCGCTCGATGAGCCGATTGTTGTTGAGGGTAAACTCATTAAGTTTGTAACGGTGGCAACGACCCGGCCGGAAACGATGCTGGGCGATACCGCTGTCGCGATGAACCCAAACGACCCGCGAGCAAAAGCCCTCGTTGGCAAAAAAATAAAGCTGCCAATCGTAGGCAGAATCATCCCCATAATCGCCGATGAGCACGTCGTTTTGCCAAACCCAAACAGCGAAGACGAAAAAGCCAAGTTCTCAACCGGCTTCCTGAAAGTTACCCCTGCCCACGACCTTGATGACTGGGCGATTGGCGAACGACATTATGATGAGATTGCTGAAGCAGTAGTTCCAGATAACTATACTGGAGACCCTGAACAATATGTTTTTCTTAATGTGATGGCGCCTGATGCATCGATAAGCCATAAGCACGGCTGGGCTGACTGGGAGCAAGTCAAAAACCCCGACGTTGAAAACCTCATCGGTATGGACCGCTTCGAAGCACGCGAGGCAATCGTCGAATGGTTCAGGAAAGAAAAACTTTTAGAAGAAGTCAGGCCCTATGCCCACGAAGTAGGCCACAGCTACCGAAGCCACGTCCCCATCGAGCCATATCTTTCCGACCAGTGGTATATCGCGGTCAAAAAACCAATTGAACATCTCGCGAAAAAAATTGGTAAAGGGATGATTGATGGAACCGATGTGCCTGTCAATTCATTGGCGGGTCTTGCTTTGAAGCCGCTTTTGGATGGCCGACTGAAATTCATCCCCGAACGTTACGCCAAAACATATCAAACCTGGCTCGAAAACCTCCGCGACTGGCCCATTTCCCGCCAACTCTGGTGGGGGCACCAAATACCGGTCTGGTCTATAGTTGAAGGTGGTGGACGTTTAGAAAGTGATATTGAAAAACAGTATGGTAAAGAATACCACAAAAAAGTGGTTTTCGTATCTACCAGCTCAGATGATGGTTTAGTTGTTTATGCTTGCGTTGCTCTTGAAAATGAAGATATTGAAAAAAGATTGAAAAATGAAGGTTGGCAACGCGATACTGACGTTCTTGATACGTGGTTCAGTTCGGCGCTATGGCCATTCAGCACACTGGGTTGGACAGGAGATGAGAAGGAAGACGATAAGAACGAAATGCTGAACAAGTTTTATCCGGGTAGTGTTCTTTGCACAGCGAGGGAAATAATCACACTTTGGGTGTCACGAATGGTTATGATGGGCCAATACTGCGCAGGCGACATACCTTTCAAAGACGTGTATATCCACGCGATGATACAGGATGGTGAAGGCCGAAAGATGTCCAAAAGCTTAGGCAACGGCATCGACCCCTTAGTCGCAATCAACAGCCACGGCGCAGACGCGATGCGGTTTACCCTGGCCAGTATGACCACCGACACGCAGGATATCCGAATGCCCGTCGCGCAAATGACGCTGCCCGATGGCAGGGTCGAAAACACATCGCCCAAATTGGATGTTGGCAGAAATTTCTGCAACAAACTCTGGAACGCCTCGCGTTTCGCGATGATGAACCTCGAAGGCACTGACCACGCTCTCTTCGACAAAACCAAACTGGCGGTAACCGACAAATGGGTTCTATCGCGTCTGGCGAGAACTATCGCCGAAGTTACCGATGGTCTTGACGCCTTCAAATATAATGAACCATTAAACGCGATTTACAAATTCTTCTGGAACGACTTCTGCGATTGGTATCTCGAATGGGCAAAGCCGAGAATGTCCGCCTCGCCTTTAGGCGGGTTCGATTCTGCTCAAAAACCGATTGCCCAGAACGTTCTTGCTTTCGTTCTTGACCAGACGCTTCGACTGTTGCACCCCTTTGTGCCGTTCATCACCGAGGGCATCTTTCAGAAACTAAACGAAATCGCCCCGACGCGAGGCCTTAAAGGAATCGCGGAATTAAACGGCGCTAAAGCATTAGTCGTAGCCGACTGGCCAAAGCGAATCGACGCCCTGATAAATGAGCAGATTGAGCAGCAAATTGACAATATCCAGACAGTTGTCCGCTCCGTCCGTGACATAAGAAGCAAATGCAACATTCCTCCTTCCTCGAAACTCGTCGTCTCCGTCAACGCGCCAAACGATATTTCAGGAATCCTGAACGCCGACGCGGGCCTTCTCTGCCAGATTGCGAATCTCAAAGAATTCAGCGCGTCGCAGTCGGCACCGAAGCCCAAAAACGCCGCCGCGTCAATATCAAGCCAGATGCAGATTTACGTCCACGACGCGATAGATATCGAAGCCGAGCGAAAACGCCTGACCAAACAGAAAGAGCAAATCGAAGGCGTGAAAAAAGGCGTCGAAGCCAAACTTGCCAACGAAAACTTCATAGCGAGGGCAAAACCGGAAGTCGTCGCCCAGACAAAAGAAAAACTCGCTGAATATACCGAGCAGTTGAAGGCCATCGAAAAACACCTGGCCGAATTGAATGATTAAAGGGGGGCAGGATGGAAATCGAAGTCGAACTTTCGAAAATAATCATAAACGAGTCATCCGACCAGCAGATAATCGTTCTCAAGGAACGCTATGGCCAGCGTAGTTTCCCCATTGTCATCGGCATCGTCGAAATTTTTGCCATCGACCGCCGGCTAAAAGGCATTCAGCCCCCCAGGCCTATGACCCACGACCTGCTCGACAACATAATTACATCCCTTGGCGCCCGCGTCGAAAGAATAATTATCAACGACATCCGCAACCACACCTTCTACTCAAGGATAGTCCTCAGCTTGAACGGCAAAATTGTCGAGGTTGATTCCCGCCCGTCCGATGCGATTGCCCTCGGCGCCGCCTCCGGTGCGCCTATTTTTGTGGATGAGCAGGTGTTTGACAAGATTTCGGGCTGAGTAAGCTTGAGATAATCAACAGCCCCACAGCCGTGCAAAGCATTGAATCCGCCACGTTAAACGCAGGCCAGTGCCTCCCGCGCCAATACACAACATCAATAAAATCCCGCACAAATCCCTCGTTGAACGCCCGGTCGTAAAGATTCCCCGATATCCCGGCTGCGAACAAGGCCAGCGCGACAACAACAATTTTCCCTTCCTTCAGCGCGAACATAAATACCGCTATAATCATTATCAGCGCAACCGCCGATACCGACACCAGCATCGCCCGGTGTCCGCCTGCTATTCCGAATGCCGCCCCCGGGTTGATGGCTAATTGCAGCTGCAGGAAACCGTCTATTATTGCTATGCCCTGCCCCTGCACATTTCCAAGCCAGGCAAACACCGCTTTTTTAGTCCAGAGGTCGAATGCCAGACCGCCCCCGAAGATTGACCAGAAGATAATATGACGGATCCCGGGAAACGGAGGACCGAGGACGGAAGACGGTATCTTCGGTTCTCTGTCATTTGTCATCTGGTTTCCGTCCTCTGCTGTTACTTCGAGTATTTCTCTATCAGTTTGATAAGCCGGTCTTGCCTCGGCTGGTCCGGCTTGATACTCAATGACTGCCGCCACAGCTCCACCGCCTGTGCCTTCAGCTCCGCGTCGTTTTCCGCCTTCGCCTTGGTCATATATGCCACACCAAGTCCGCGGTACGCCTCCCAGTCATGGTTGTTGATTTTTATCGCCTGCCTGTAATTATCGATTGCCTGGTTTACGTCGTTCAATTGCAGATAGCAGTAACCGATATACTGATACGCCGGACTATTCGCCGGCTGCATCTGCGTCACCGCCGTGAACAATTCTTTCGCCGGCTCAATGCGCTTGGTCCGCAGATACGCTATCGCCAGAGACATCATTACCCCGGGGTCGTTGCTGTCCATCTCCATCGCACGCTTGTACGACCGCACCGCCTGCTCATAATTCTTCTGCGAATCGTATATATTGCCTAAAAGCTGGTGAAGCTCCTCGGCGTTCGGGTCTATACGTTCCGCTCTCTTGCCGTACACAATCGCCTGGTTGTAGTCGTTTACCTCGTAAAGGCACTGGGCGGTTTTGAGATTTGCCTCAAAATTGTTGGGCTTAAGCTCGCACGCCCTGCGGTACGCCTTCACCGCCTGCGTAAACTCTTTCATCGTCTGGTAAACCCGCCCCAAGCTGAAATAATCCCTGAATGACCACGGGTTCAGCCGGGTCGCAGTGCCATACGCCGCCGCGCTCTTCTGATATTCCTGCTTCTGCTCGTAAATCTCCCCCAATAGCGAATGCGCCAGCGAGAACCGCTCGTCGGCCTTTGCTGCCTGGTTGAGCTTGTCAATCGCCTTATCGTTGTCGTTCAGCTCACGCAGTTCAACCGCGTCAACGTATAATGCCACCGCCTGTTGTCGGTTTGCGCAACCCCAGGCCGGCAATAACGCCAGGCCGGCTATCGTTGCCAGTATTACGCTTTGAACGTCCCTTCTTTTGGACATCCTGTTTTCCCCGTATAATCAAACTCGAAAAACAATGACTTACCAGGATATATCGTCATACCACGCTGTAAACCCTTAAATTATACCACCTTAACCAAAACTGTCAAAAACTTTCGCCTTCAGGCCAAATCTTCGATGTTGATTATTTTCCGCTGATGCGTTATGATTCCCCGTTTACCTTATTGGTTAGCGTAAATCTTTGCAAGGATAACAAATATGGAAAATTTGTGGATAATGGCACAGGCGGTCGAAACCAAAGGCCAGTCGGAGGTCTCCGCTGAACCGGTGACCCAGAATCAGACCACAGCCGGGACTGTCGCCCCTCACGACCCCAATACCTCGCGGCCCGCATCGACTGGGAACTCCTCATCGATTATGCAGCTTATTTTCATCGTCGGCATTTTTGTGATTTTGTACTTTATTATGTTCCGTGAGCCAAAAAAACGCCAGCGACAGCAGCAGCAGATGATTCAATCCCTCAAAAAGAACGATAAAGTCAGGACCATAGGCGGCATCATCGGCATCGTCGTTGACGTCAAAGGCGACGAAGTCACCCTCAAGGTCGATGAGTCGAACAATACCAAAATCAAAGTGGCGGCTTCCGCCATCGGGAAAAACCTTTCGAACGAAGGACAATAAAAGCCGGATATAACAAGGATTTGATATGGGTAAGAATTTAACGTGGAAAATCGTATTAATTGTTGCTTTGATCATCCTCGCGGTCTGGACACTCTACCCGCCGAGCAAAACACTCAAGCCGGGCATCGACCTCGGCGGCGGAACAAGCTTGATTTACGAAATCGACGCAAAAGGCCTCAGCTCCGACGAGAAAAGAGGCCTCTCAGAAAGGGTAATCACCGTTCTGAGACGCCGTATTGACCCCGCCAATATACAAAACCTCGTCTGGAGACCACAGGGCAGCACAAGATTTGAAATCCAGATGCCGCTCGCCAGCGCGGAGGCCAGGGAAAAAAGAACGCAATACGAAACCGCCCTCAGCGATCTTTTGACGGGAAATGTTACCCAGACCGCCATTATACGCTCCGTTGCCAAACCCGCGGAGCTGCGAGCAAAGGACTTCGAAAAATTCGCCCGCGATTCCAACGACAGGGCACAAATCCTCAACGACTTCGCAAAGGTCTTCGATGAGCGGAAAGCCCTCCAGCAGCAAAGAGATGACCTCGCAAACCAGATGGCTACGCCCGAAAGCTTAATTAAGCTCGCGGGCCTTAAGCTCGACGATATTAAAATTCAGGTTATTGAATGGGTCAAACTCAAGGGTGACAAAAGAAAACAGGCCATCCTCGATTACCTCGGCTCCGACGGCAATCTTGACCTGCTTACTCGCTACACCGAAATCTGTGCCAAATGGGCCGACGTGGCTGACCGCCTTACTACCCCTAAAACCGGCGTCAACAGTCAATATGAGGAGGCCAAACAGACACTCCATAAGCTGAATTTGTCTAATGACCAGGTTACTTCCGCACTCGAAACCGGCTCGCCCGGTTCCGCCAAAAGCAAAAGGGCGGTTGAGATTCTCAAAAAGGAATTCCCTGAATTAACCGACAAGATTGACAAGGTCGCAAAAACTTACAGCGCCTATTTCCCCTTCAGGGGCCGACTCGACGACCCCAGCGACCTCCAGCGAATGCTCAAAGGCGCTGGTATTCTCGAATTTAGAATTCTCCCGACCCTCGACCACCCCGAAGTCGATTCCGCCCAGATGAACGCATACGTCGAAACCCTCAAAACAAAAGGACCTAAATATCCTCTCGACGACCAGTATGTCTGGCTCGAAATCGAAAATCCAGCCGAGTGGAAGTCGGGCAGGAAGGAAGTCATCGCACAGTTCGGCGACAAAACCTATGTCCTTGCCAGCAACAGAAAAAATAAAGACGAGGTTATGCTCCACGCCGGCCAGAGGGACTGGAAACTTGTCAAGGCCTCCCCCGGCCAGGACCAGCAGGGAAGAAGAGCCGTCGATTTCGAGCTTGATGAACGCGGCGGAAAACTCTTCTCTACCGTAACAGGGAAAAATATCGACAGGCCGCTCTGCATTGTCCTCGATAATGTGGCAATCTCCGCGCCTAACATCAACTCCAGGATTTATACTAACGGTCAGATTATGGGCACCTTCACGCAGACCCAGGTTGAGGATTTGGTCACAAAGCTCAACGCCGGCTCACTGCCTGCCCGTCTCATCGAGCAGCCCATCTCCGTCAAAACCATCGGCCCCTCCATCGGTGCTGATAACCTCCAGAAGGGGTTGAAATCCGGAGTAGTAGGTCTGGTGTGCGTAATCCTCTTTATGCTCGTTTACTATACCATCGGCGGCTGCATCGCCGATATCGCGCTTCTCCTTAACATCCTGTTCCTGCTTGCTATTATGGCAGGTATCAGCGCAACCTTTACTCTGCCCGGCATCGCAGGCGTCATCCTAACCATCGGTATGGCCGTCGATGCCAACGTCCTTATCTTCGAAAGAATTCGTGAGGAGCAGAACAAAGGTTCTTCGCTGGCGATAGCCATCAAAAACGGCTACGAAAGGGCGTTTAGCGCTATTTTCGACTCCAACGTAACAACGATTATGACCGCTGCAATCCTCTACTGGGTTGCCTCTGAGGAAATCAAGGGCTTTGCCATTACCCTTATCCTCGGTCTTTCATCGAGCTTGTTCACCTCGCTGTTCGTAACTCGCGTAATTTTCGACTGGCTCCTGAAAAAGAAAATCATCAAGGACCACCTTGTGTTCCTGCACCTCGTGCGCAAACCAAATATCGACTGGATGAAAGCCCTCCCGGTGTTCCTCACCATTTCCGCCATTTTAACAATCGGCGGCGTAACACTCTTCTTTGCCAGGGACGATTCTAAAAACAGCAAATATGACATCGAATTCACGGGCGGAACCAGTGTCCAAATCAACCTCGTCGAAGGCGCAAAGCTCAACAGGCAGCAGGTCGAAGACAGAATCCATAAAGAAGGCGAAAAGCTTAATGACAAGGCCATTGTCGCCGCTACCGTTTACAGCGTCGGCGACACAGGCAGGCAATATGAAATTACCACAACCGAGACAAATAAAACAAAGGCGGTCGTCGCCTTCTCAACAGGCCAGTGGACTGTCGAATCGGTTGCCGCGGCTGTCAAAAAGGCCGCCAGCGCCCAGCAGGCCGAAATGCCGCATCTTGTTGTTGCGCCGAAAAGTCGGGTCAGGCCTTTGCCGTCAGCACAAGCCAGTTAAATAAAAACACGGTCGCCGACGTTCTCAAATCGGCCTTCCCCGACGCCAATATCTCCGACCCGCAGTTTGACGAAATAGTTTCAAACGCCATTCTCGCTGCCTTCGGAGACCAGCTCGAAATACGTAAAAATCTCCAGCCCAAGGTTACCTCCACGGAAAAAATAACCGAATCGATGCTCGAATACTCCCCCGACCTCGTTGATTTCGTCGGCGGCGTCGCCGTAAGGTGCGAGCTTGCAACCAGCGCCCCGGCCGCCGAAATCAGTCAGAGGTTCGAAGACCTCAAATTCAAACCGGATATGAGGGGTGTCAACTGGTATGCCTACCGGGTCCTCGATTCGAACCTTAAAAAAATGGACCCCAACCTGCCGGTCAAATCCTTCGTTTATATCGCCGCGGAACCTGAAATCGCCGCCGGCCAGCAGGACTCCGACCTCTGGATACAGTTCGTCGATGGCGAAAAAGCCAAGGTTGTCGATGCGATGCAAATCGCCTCGTCCCTGCCGCACGTAACACAGATAAACCCATCCATCGGAAAAGAGGCCAAGACCGCTGCCCTGGTTGCCGCGATTTTGTCCCTGATTGCGATGCTGATTTACCTGGGGCTTCGATTTGGTGATGTGCGATACGGTCTGGGCGGCGTAGTTACCCTGGCGCACGATACTACCGCTACGATGGGCGCATTGATGTGCTGCGCATTTATTGCCGCCACCGCTTGGGGGCCAAAGCTGCTTATCAGCGATTTCAAGATTGATATGACTATGGTCGGCGCATTCCTTACCCTGCTTGGCTATTCAATTAACGATACCATTATCATTTACGACCGTATCCGTGAAAACCGCAGGAAAGGAACCCTGACTGCACAGCTTATCAACGACAGCATCAATGCCACTCTTTCCAGGACAATCCTGACCAGCACAACCGTGTTTTTAGTGGTCTTTGTTATGTATGTCTTTGGCGGCAGCGGACTCAGGGGCTTCAACTTCGCTATGCTCTTCGGTGTCATTGAAGGAACATATTCATCAATTGCGATATCTGCGCCGATATTACTAATAAGGGGACAAATGGCAGTCAAAAAACCCGTCCCTAAACAACAGCAGAACTGATTGTTTGGTTAACTCCCGGGAGAAAAAGGGACTGCCCTTTTCCTCCCGTTTATTTTCTGTGTCGGTGATATGCAAAAGGACTTTAAAATAGGTCTGGCAATCGGTGTAATACTGGCTGCAGGCGTCATCCTTTGGCTTGCCACCCTGCCTAACCTCAGCGCAAAGGCCCGTGCCCTTCAGGTCGCCTCCGATTTAGAGAAAAAAAATGACCAGTCGCTCCCCGGCCAGGGCGAAGGAGAGCCGCTTTCTTCGAACCCCTCACCCCAAACCCCGCCAATCGCATCGTCGTCCGCAATTTCACAAGTGCCGCCTGATTCCGAAATACGAAATACGAAATACGAGATACGAGATACGAACACCGAACAACCCCAGCGAATCCATGTTGTCCAGAAAGGCGATACTCTTTCTTCTATCTCCGCCAAATACTATGGCTCCGCCCGTCAATGGCGTAAAATCGTCGCTGCCAATAGCGACAACCTCCCTAACCCCAACCGCCTCATCCCCGGCAGCAAACTCCTCATCCCCCAATAGTGCTAAAAAGGGGTCAACCTGCCCTGAGCATTGTTGTCGAAGGGGAGTCGTTTTTTGAAATATCAAGCCGAAAATAGAAAATCAAAAATTGATGAATGCCCGGGACAGGAGTCGAACCTGCATGAGCCGAAGCCCACCAGCCCCTCAAGCTGGCGCGTCTGCCAGTTCCGCCACCCGGGCGAGCTAACCAATTGATTATTGACGATTGATGGCTAAAAGTCAATCGCCATTTCCAGCCGCCCGTCCTTTACCGTCAAATCCGCAATCCAAAATCTGCAATCCGCAATTTCCTGTTCTTCATTTCCCCTTTGCGCCGTCGTAAAGAAGAATATGCAGCCGCTGGCAAAACATATAGCCCGTTTCTCTGCACAATTCCGCGACCATAGGCGATTTGCTGATTAGCTCATCCTTCCTCTTCGCCTGGGGCATAAGCATTACTTTCTCGGTTGATACCCCGCCGATTTGCTCCACGGCCTGCTGAATTTCGGGCAGGTCATCGGGTGAATCAACAACGAATTTAAGCTGATACGGATAGCGTCTGATTAATTGTCTTACGGGGGAAAAGGGGTCAGGCCCCTTTTTTGCTCCTGAATTTGACAGCTTCGGGCTTACGCTCATCAGGTCGCAGGCCAAACCCGCAATAAATTTGATGCCAGCCGTCTCAATCGTGATATGTTTGTTTCGTTCTTTTAACGCCCTGGTAAGGTCGGGCAACTGCGGATTCACCATCGGCTCGCCGCCCGTTATCACCACGAACCGGCAGGGCCAATGAACGATTCTGTTGATTATTTCCGGTATGGGGAGTTCTTCGCCCTCATTAGCGTCCCAGGCGTATTGTGTATCGCACCATTTGCACTGAACAGGACATCCCGCCAGACGAATAAATACGCTCGGCGTTCCCGCCAGCAGCCCCTCTCCCTGAATCGAATGAAAAATTTCGTTTACTACCATTTCAAACGCACGCACTGCCCCGCGCTAAATCGTTTTTTTTTGCGATAACGACGCCGCGAACATAATCAATCGGGTCTTCAAGTCCCGCGTCGTGGAAGCCCTTCAGCCGAATCCGGCACGAATCGCACCTGCCGCAGCTTCTGCCTTCTCTGTCCGGGTCATAGCAACTGTGCGTCAGCGAGTAATCCACACCCAGTTTCATTCCCGCCAGTATCGTTTGCCCCTTGGTCATATTGATAATCGGTGTGTGAATCGTAAACTTCCCCTTTTTTTGTATCCCCGCAGCTGTCGCCAAGTTCGCCATTACTTCGAACGCCTGTATATAATCATGCCTGCAATCGGGATACCCGCTGAAGTCCGTCGCGTTGACGCCAAGAAAAATATCGAATGCCTTTAGAACTTCCGCCCACGCCAGCGCATAGCTCAAAAATATCGTATTCCGCGCCGGAACGTATGTCAGCGGTATCTCATCACCCGACTGGCCGAGACCCTTCCGGTCTTTGGGCACTTCAATCGTCAGGTCCGTCAGCGCCGACCCGCCTATGCTCTTCATATCTATCGGGATGACCTTGTGCTCAACCACTCCTATCGACCTGGCGACTCGCCTGGCCCCCTCAACTTCGCACTGGTGACGCTGACCGTACCGAAACGTCAGGGCGTATAATGAAAACCCGGACTGTTTCGCTATCGCCAGCGTCGTAGCTGAATCCAGCCCCCCGCTTAACAGCACTACCGCTTTATCTTCTGCCATTTTAAGCTCCTTATTGAATTGGGAACGTTATTATATTATACTAATTAAAAAGCTTTTGCGAGAACCAAGAAATGAACGATAAACCGCAACTGGAACTGTTCGATAACCCTTCCCCGAAGCGTGACTATTGTATTACCATCCGCTGCCCTGAATTCACCAGCGTCTGCCCGAAAACCGCCCAGCCCGACTTCGGCGAAATCACAATCGAGTATTGCCCCGATAAAACCTGCATCGAGCTCAAATCCCTCAAGTTTTATATGCAAAGCTACCGCAACAAGGGCATCTTTTATGAGGCGTTGACAAACCAAATCCTCGACGATTTAATTGTTGTCTGTAAGCCGAGGTGGATGAAGGTAACTTCCAAATTCACCCCCCGCGGCGGCATTACTACCGACGTGACGGCAGAATATAATAAGAACAAAAAAATCAATCCTGGCCAGAGGTAACAAAATGGGAATATCTTTTCACTGCGAACATTGCGGCAAAAAAATAGAAGCCCCTGATAACGCTGGCGGAAAATGGGGCAAATGCCCCGCCTGCCACAACAAAGTTTACGTCCCCGCGAGCAAACCCGCTCAGCCCGACGACGAGCTTCGACTCGCCCCTCTCGACACCGACGACGAGGTTAAACATCGTAAAATGCTCGCCGAAGAAGCACGACTCCAGCGGGAAATCCTCAAAGAAACCAATGTCCCCGAAGAAGGCGCCGCTCCCAAAAATCACTCCTCAGCCCCTTCAAAACCAAACGACCTCAGCGACGCCGAGCTTACAACCTGCATTATCAGCTACATCCGCCAGATGGCGGACGGCGAGCTTGACTTGGCTGGAGAAACAGCTTTAACAATTATCCCCAATGGCCAAAATGCCGTCCGTATCCTCGAAAGAATCGCCCTTAGCGAAATCCCCGAACCCGAAATCGCCGACATCCCGCAGCAGGTTCTCTCCGGGCTTATAAAAAACCTCCGAAGTCGGCTGCGCTGACAAAACCCACTCAATCTGAGGTGAAAGTCCAATAAAAACCCCGCTATTGCCGGGCCGTCGCGTTTTCTCCCTGCGCTTAATAAAAAATCGCCGCCAATTTGTCCCTGAGATTTCCGTTACCTATACTTTAACCAGAGAGAGGAAATGGTCCTGCTCTTCGTAGAATCACATCTTTGGGAAGGGAACTTATATGGGTATCAGGCCGATTCTTGTTCACGTTACGCACGAAGCAGCGAATAAAATGGGCGGCATCGGCGCCGTGCTGGAAGGTTTCTTCACCTGCCAGTCATACCTCGACGTCGTTGAACGCTCTATTATTGTTGGTCCGCTCTTCACCACCGAGGGCTCTGTTCTCGACCGGCTCGGACCTACGGGCGAAGTACTTTACTCTTCGTTCGACGGCCTCACTCAGACCGGCTATGCCTCCGCCTTCTCCAGAATCGAATCTTTCTATAACGTCGGCATAATATACGGCAGACGAACCTTCGTCGATTCCCAGACAGCAATCAAATCCTCGCCTGAAGTCGTCCTCCTCGATGTTCGCAATGCCGACCCCGGCCCCGTCAACGAATTTAAAGCCCGATTGTTCGAAGAGTTTGACATCAAAAGCGACCGCTACGAACACCTCTGGGACTTCGAACAGTATGTCCGTCTCGCCCCCGCCGCCCTGGCTGTACTCAAAGTCATCGGCGCCGCAACAGACAAAACCGTCGTCGTCGCCCACGAGTATATGGGTATGCCAACCGCGATGGCCGCCATCCTCGACCAGACCTGCAATTACAAAACCGTCTTCTACGCCCACGAAGTTGCCACAATGCGAAAAATCGTCGAGGACCACCCCGGCCACGACACAATGTTTTATAACGTCATCAAAAAAGCGCACCAGCAGAAACTCTACGTCGAGGACGTTTTCGGCCCGCAGGACAGGTACTTCAAACACCCGCTCGTCGATGCCTCCAAACACTGCGATGCCATTTTCGCCGTCGGCGACCTTGTTGCCGATGAGCTGAGGTTCCTCGCGCCCGAATTTGAATCCGAAAATATCAGCGTCGTTTATAACGGCATTCACGCCTACAAAACCACCGTCGAGGAAAAACTCAGCTCCAAACGCAAACTCCAGCAATATTGCTTCAACCTCCTCGGCCACACGCCCGACTTCGTCTTCACGCACGTTACCCGCCTGGTTCGCAGTAAAGGACTCTGGCGAGACCTCCGCGTCCTCGAACACCTCGATGAGGCATTCACACGTGAAGGCAAAACCGCCGTGATGTATATGCTCACCACCGAGGTCTGCCAAAGACGAAGCTGCGACATCTTCGATATGGAAGCACGCTACAACTGGCCCGTCGCGCACCGCGAGGGCTGGCCCGACCTCTCCGGCGGCGAAGCAATCTTCTACACCGCTATTCAGGAATTTAACGCCAAAAGCAAAAACGTAAAAATCGTCTTCGTCAACCAGTTCGGCTTCAGCAGAAAACTCTGCGGCAACAAAATGCCCGAAGATATGGACACTATCGATATCCACAGGGGAACCGACGTCGAATTCGGCCAAAGCATCTACGAGCCATTCGGCATCGCTCTCGTCGAACCCCTCACCTTCGGCGGCCTCTGCGTCTTCACAAACGTCTCCGGCTGCGCCGGCTTCGTCAGAAATGCCATTGTCGGAACAAACCCGTCTCCCAAAGACGGCACTCGAAATGTCATCATTGCTGATTACACCTCCATCGACGGCCAATTCCCGCAAATCAAAGACCTTCTTGCGATTAATAGAGCTGCCCGCGACCGGGTTGAAGTTGCCGAAAGCCGCGAAGTCGCCGACGAAATCCTGATGCTCCTGCCCAAGTCCAACGCCGAAGTCGCTGCGATGATTGAAAATGGCCGTCGCATCGCCCAAAATATGAGCTGGGACGTTGTCGTCAATGACTACCTCCTGCCCACCCTCGAAAAAATCCTTCACACCAATAATCCCGTAACGCTGAAAAATGTTACGGTGAATTCGCGAAATTAAACTTTACCCCGTGAGATGTTTACCACGTGGGATGCAGCTTCTGTTATCCCACGGTGGCTATCTCAGCGGGGTGTTCTTTATCCGCCCGCCTGTCCTCGGGGTTAGCTCCTTTGGTTTTCTGCCGGGGACTCAGAAAATAATTTTTAATTACAAACTTTTATAAACAAATCCTTCGCCATTTTAACCGCGAGCTACAGCGACTTAGATGCTTTGTTCTTATGTAAATTGATGTTATGCCACTTCGCCATTGTTAGAAGGTACTTCTCAATATTTCCAAAATACGGCCCAGAGCAGATTACTTCCCAAGGGTCTCTATCATCAGGATTAATTTCATGATATATTGTCTCCCATATTATTTTTTTTTCGAAATCCGTAAGATGTCTTTTAGTTTCCATTATCTCATCGCCTCACTTTCGATCCTTTTGTGTTGTTGCTTGTAAACATGTGCTAAATTGTTACCGGCATCAATCTGCCCCATTTTTTCAACTATTAAAATGCCACAACGGTGATAACCGGAAGGGATGATACGAGATCACAAAACCCCACATCACCCCCGCCAGGCGTACGGTCAATTTGCTGGCCAGTTTTCCATGAGATAATTAAAATTTATTTCACCTATTCGCAACATCGCCGAGCATTTACTTATGGAACTTTCTTTAGACATCCCGCAACGAGATTGCTCAAGAGATTTTTTGTGATGAAACCACTCACGGCGAACATCTATTTTGGTGAGGCCGGCGTGGATTATGGCTGCAATTGCATGCGGCGGCGGCAGATCTGGGGAAAAAAGTGCGCTATAAACAATATCCATAACAATCACCATCCTTTCACCGCACGCGAACAGTCCAGGCGACTTTATACCCAAGTGACCTGACGTTTTTAGGATAGCACGGCGTGTTAAATTATGCAAGGAAAAAATCGAGTTTTTTACATTAATTTAATAAGTAATTATAATAAAGTAAATAGTAGTAATATAACTATGCTAAAAGTCATCATAAAAAATGTATATATAAAGAATTTAATAGAAGCAAAGATGGGCTACTATTTTTGGGTAATATTAAGAAATAAAAAGTTGCTTTGTTTGTCATTGTAGCTTATAATAATGACATGCTTTAAAATTCCGTGGGCAATGGTTACGAAAAATTCCCAAAAGTGCCCTTCGATAATATAATGTGTGACATTCATATATTTTAGGAGGTTACTAAAATGCCGCGTAAAACTACTGCAATAGCGGATGGCGATATCGCCAAAGCTGCTTACTGGCGTGCTGCTATGCCCGAACTATCTCTTGAGAAACTCGCTGTAGAGCTAAATTTAAAGAGTAGTGTCACTCTTAAGAAACGTCTTGATGAAGCCATAAATAGAAAATGGATAGCTAACGATTGGGTTTTTAAAGGTACACTTGGGCGACTCTCAGAGATTCTCCCGGAAATGGAAGACAAGAGGCTTCATGCTAAGATAACTCAACTATGCGGAACAGCAAATCTCCCCAGATTGACCGTTGTGCCAGCTTGGCCTCCAGAGAGAAATGCTTCCTCCTTAACAAACGAGGCGATAGACGAGATAAATATGCGATTGGTTGCTCATGCTGCAGCGAAGATTTTTATTGAGCGAATTCCTGATATGAAAGTGATTGGACTCAGTTATGGTAGAACCCTTCAGAAAATGGTTGATGCCCTTGAGCATTTTAGCACAGATGTTCAAAACGTCCTGAAGAACAATACATCAGATATCTCGCGAATTATCGTGACTATCTGCGGCTCTCTATCATTCCCTTTTGACGATAAACGCCACAGCAATTGGCTCGAATGTAGTGCCTCATATCTTACCAATCGCTTGGCCAGGATTTTAGGTACCGACAAATGCCAACGACGCTTTCTGGAAACGCCGGCCTATGTTCCTCCTGCATTCCTCAGGCTATTCTCAAATGATAAAACCATCAAATCCAAACTCGACACAATAGCCAAAAAACTGAGCCCCGGGGACGAACTCCAAATCGCAAGAGCATTTGTTGAGGCAATCCCTATTTATCACGACATTTTCGTCAATGGTCAAGAGAGCGCGGTCGAAAAACTAGACACAGTAATAACATCAGTAGGCGATTTAGAGACCGGCTTTGGATCTCTTGAAAAAGGCGAAGCAGCGCCGCCTTTGTTGGGGGACGAAGAAAAGGAAAAGCTGCTCAAGGAAGCTGTTGGTGATATCGCGGGGCGTTATCTTACAAAAAACGGAGAAACTGGTAAGGTTAATTCTACAATTTCCAAGGTCAACGATCGCATCTTCGGCCTTACTCTGGAGGATCTCGAAAAGATCGCCCAGCGGGAACCTGGCGTTATCGTTATCGCAAGTTCACAAAAGAAGGCACGAGTAATAGCAGCTCTTCTCAATCATCAAAAGACAGCCAAGGTAATCTCGGAATTGGTGATCTCGGGGGATATAGCAAAGGAGCTCGCGAAATAAAGAACCTCAGATGGGAACCCCTAGTATCGGACGATAAAGGGACCAGCTGCTCTGTAGTGCTGGCAGCAGATTCCTTTGCGGGAATGAAAAAAACGCCCCCCTCTTCCTGTTAAAATAGGCAAACTTTCCGCAGCGTAGCGGCCTGTCCCGCCGTAGCTCTTAGCGAAGGGGGAAGACCCCAAAACGTCGTTATCTGGGGTCCAGTAGTAGTGTAGTTTATCCGCTCGGAGCGAAGCGTAGATCCCCGCATGCCGTTGGCAGGGACCCAGTTGTTTTGGTTATTGTTATTATTGTCAGCCGGAACGCTGGTAACAGCGGCCCCTAAGGGGCCGCGGAAGAGACCAAGGCGTGGCGCACAAATCTTATTTGGAGCACAGGTCTTGTCGATTACGCCCCCGGCTGACTTAATCCGTGTCCATCCGTGTAATCTGCCTGCCCCCACGGCTACTTGTCGCACGCCCCCACGCTTTGCCCCCTCAGTTTGCTTGTGCAAACAAGCAGAGGGGGCAGTGGGTGGCAGACAAGTGTGGGGGTGGGTCTTTCATTGGGTTCATAAAAATAAAAAAAGCCCCGTGGGTCACACGGGGCTTATCTTTTCAAGTAACAGCAAGCCACAGCAACGAAAATGTCTGACTAATACACTCACCCCATAAGGGCGAGGTCTAAATATATCCTTTAGAAAGGAGGTGATCCAGCCGCAGGTTCCCCTACGGCTACCTTGTTACGACTTAGTCCCAGTCATCGCACTTACCGTAGACATGCGTCTCCTTGCGGTTGACAACACGGTTTCGGGTACTTACGACTCCCATGACTTGACGGGCGGTGTGTACAAGGCTCAGGAACACATTCACCGTGACGTAGCTGATTCACGATTACTAGCGATTCCAACTTCATGCAGGCGAGTTGCCAGCCTGCAATCTGTACTGAGGCGACTTTTATGCGATTTGCTCCACCTTGCGGTCTTGCGTCGCTTTGTGCTCGCCATTGTAGCACGTGTGAGGCCCTGGGCATAAAGGCCATGATGACTTGACGTCATCCCCACCTTCCTCCGGTTTAACACCGGCAGTCCCGTTAGAGTTCCCGGCATGACCCGCTGGCAACTAACGGCAAGGGTTTCGCTCGTTAAAGGACTTAACCCGACATCTCACGACACGAGCTGACGACAGCCATGCAGCACCTGTGCAAGTTTCACCCTTGCGGGTAACTTTATCCTTTTCAGGTAAAGTATCCATGCATGTCAAACCCAGGTAAGGTTCTTCGCGTTGCTTCGAATTGATCCACATGCTCCACCGCTTGTGTGAGCCCCCGTCAATTCCTTTGAGTTTTAGCCTTGCGACCGTACTCCCCAGGCGGTCTACTTAACACTTTTGCTTCGGCCAGGGCGGCGTCAGAACCTCCCCAGCCTAGTAGACATCGTTTAGGGCGTGGAATACCGGGGTATCTAATCCCGTTTTATGCCCACGCTTTCGTGTCTCAGCGTCAGATCAGGCCCAGTGCAGCGTCTTCACCACCGGCGTTCCTGTTGATATCTACGCATTCCACCGCTCCACCAACAGTTCCCCGCACCCATACCTGCCTCAAGCCAAGCAGTACGCGAAGCCGTTCCCCGGTTAAGCCGGGGGATTTCACAACGCGCTTACCTGGCCGCCTACACACGCTTTAAGCCCAGTGACACCGAACAACGCTCGCCACCTCTGTCTTACCGCGGCTGCTGGCACAGAGTTAGCCGTGACTTTTTCTGGCATAGATCAAACCGCCTTGCGGCGGCCTTTCTTAAGCCTAAAAGTGGTTTACATCCCGAAGGACTTCCTCCCACACGCGGCGTCGCTGGGTCAAGCTTTCGCTCATTGCCCAATATTCGTTACTGCAGCCCTCCGTGGAGGTCCGGGCAGTGTCTCAGTCCCGATGAGGCGGGCCGACCTCTCAGCCCCGCTACCCGTCAAAGCCTTGGTGAGCCATTACCTCACCAACAAGCTGATAGGCGATAGGCCGCTCTCGAACCAACGTATCTTTGGTCATCCACCTATCGGCAGATGACATTATTCGGTATTATCGCCCCTTTCGGTAGTTACGGTTTCCCGTAACGGCGCTATCCCAAAGTTCGAGGTACGTTACCTATCTATTACGCACCCTTTCGCCACTGACCGGTCCGTTGATTGCTCAAAAAACCGATCCGTGCGACTTGCATGTCTTAGCCACGCCGCCAGCGTTCGTTCTGAGCCAGGATCAAACCCTTCAGTTTGATTCATCGATCCGCCGGCGATTAAGTCGCCGAACGGAGGTCGTCTTGTTAATTCTCATCCCGACAAGCGGGATGAAAGGCTCAACACATTCATTGGCACACACATCGAAAGTGCTGAGACCCCCCTTCGCCCTGCGGGCTACGGAGGGTTAAAAATGCACTTTCGTTGCTGTATTTGGCTATACTGTTAACTTGTAAAAGAACAACTTGTGCCTTGTTAAGACACCAATGGCCAAGCAACATCGTTGTTAGCTTGACCATTGAGAAGAGCAATTGTACTACAATTACGACAGACGTCAAGGACGAAAATGGAAAAAATAAAATTTTTTTGAGGGGCGGTTTTCCGCAGAGACCGCGGAGAACGCAAAGATATTTAAACCACAGACAGCTTTTTACCACGGAGAGCGCGAAGCTACACGAAGGTTTCGGCCAGGGATGTGTACTCGCTGCGGCCAATTCTCCCCGGTAAGGGGTGCGATTGGCCCGTATCTCGTCCACAAGACCGACTGCGTCGTTCATCGGCAAACTTGCCGGAACTGGCCGAAACTACTGATTTAAGTCGAGGAAAGACACGGATTTAATTAGTCGATAGTCGTTAGTGGTTAGTCGATAGTGGTTAGTCGTTCGTATTTAGTATTTCGTAATTAGGAGGCCGCCGGAGGCGGGTAAACCTCGGTTTTTAACGAAAAAACGGGACTTGTTTTGGGGGGTTAGGGGGCAAGGAACTTTTTAAGGATGGCGGGGAGTTTTTCAGAGTTACGGATTTGACATTCCCATATAATAAGAACCTTCCAGCCCATATTCTTTAACTTTCGGGTATTTCGTTTGTCACGGAGGACGTTGCCGCGACGTTTATTTTGCCAGAATTCTGTTCGAGTAGCGGGTATAACTCGGCCGTATCGGCAGCGGTGCATATGCCAGAAACAGCCATGAACAAAGATTATTTTTTTGTGTTTGACCAGAACGATATCCGGATGGCCGGGAAGGTCGCTGCGATGTAAAGCGTAACGATAACCCATTCGATGGACGATGGAACGAACGATTATTTCCGGCGAAGTGTTTTTTCTGTTTTCCAGGAAAATGCTTGCACACAAGGACTTACGAACCGAAAATGCTATCTTAACAAAAACACGGAAACAGATTGAGTTTTGAGAGGTTAGAGGAAATGACGCCGACACGAGAGAAATGGACGAGGAACGAGCTAATCGTAGCGTTCAACCTTTACTGTAGAACGCCTTTTGGCCGCATTCATAAATCCAACCCGATGATAATAGAATTGGCAAACAAGATAGGCCGAACGCCCAGTGCGGTCGCTATGAAAATGGTGAACTTCGCAAGTTTAGACCCTACGCATCGGCTCCGCAATGTTAAAGGGTTGCAGCATGGCAGTAAACAGGATGAATATATTTGGAAGGAATTTCACGAGGACTGGCAGGGTTTGGCAAGCGAAAGTCAACGTGTTGTTCAACAATTGAGCAAGACATTGGAACAAGAAGAGATTCTTGATTTTTCGGAACCTTCGGTTACAGAAGTTGAAAGGAGCGTAAAGGTTCGACTCGTGCAACGGTTTTTCAGAGACACGGTATTGGCAAGTTACAATTTTAATTGTGCCTTATGCAGAATGTCCCTGCCAGTGATGTTAAATGCGAGTCACATTATCCCTTGGGCCGCGAACAAACAACGCAGGGCGGACCCACGGAATGGAATATGCCTTTGTGCATTGCACGATAGGGCTTTTGACCGGGGTTTGATAACGATTTGTGAAGATTTTAAGATAGCCGTGTCACGAGAAATTAAGACGCCTAATGCTTCAAAACTACATCGTATCGGTCTGTTAGAAATTGAAGGCGAGAGGATTAATCTGCCAGACAGATTTGGGCCAGACCCAATAGCGTTGGCGTATCATAGAGAAAAGATATTTTTGCAATAATCGGAGGACAAAAATGGATAAGGAAATTACATTAAAATTGCCGGATAATATGGTTGGTCAGATTTTAGACGGCCTTCGTGAAAGGACGAAGGTTTGGCGAGACACCGAACAATATATGGAAGAGGGATACACAAACGACGAATCATGTTTTATTGAAGAATGCTCAAGTGCTCATGAGGCGAGGAGCATAGCGGAGTATTATGAGGAAATAATTGGTGCTATTGGGAAGCAGTTAGAAATGGCGAAAAATAAGTCAGCACTGCGGACGGCAGGCAAAAAAGGGAAATGAATCCTGGCCGCGCGGGGCCGGGGCTAAATCAGGATAAGGGAATCCCCACCTCGCGGGATCGAAATCAAAGAAGGAAGAGCGTTGATGGGTAATACTCTCGGATATATGGTGACATTCACAACGTATGGCACCTGGTTACAAGGAGACAAAAGAGGATTTGTAAAGGACGGGGAAACACTTGAGGGATGTGAGGAATTAGAACAAGCCAATAAGAAGGCGATAAAAGGGGATGAGGTCAGGCTGAGAAAACGAGAACGTGAGATTGCGAGAACGGCAATACTTCAAGAGGCGGAGAGAATCGGGGAAACGATACTCGCATTATCGGTCTGGAGCAGCCACGTACATATAGTTATCAAAGAAGGCGGCAAGCCGGCAGATAAGGTTGTAAATCGATTCAAGACAGCAGCATACTATGCACTACGAGAGAGAGGGTTCAAAGGAAAAGTTTGGACAAGAAGTTACGATAGCAGGTTTTGTTTTGATGAGGCGGCACTGAAAAACAGAATCAAGTACGTTGAAGGACAAGAAACTTAAGAAACCCCGGCCGCGCGGGGCCGGGGCTAAATCGGAATAAGAGGACCCCGAATCAAGACGCCCGAACGGAGTGGTAATTTATCATCATACAGTTATAATGGTGGTGTTTTAAGACACCATTTTTGTGTCGAGACGTAATATATATATAACGAAAAGAACACGAATAGCGCATTTATTAGGAATGATAAATGGGGCAGCGGAAAAGGATAAGCGAACGGCTGGAAAGCAAATCCGGTTTCGTAGTGGTAGCGGAGCTTACGGGCGGGCCGAATTTTGACTTTGGGCCGATAGGGAAGTTTTTGTCGGCTTACAAGAAAGCAGGCCCTGATTCGATACCGGCGGGGTTCGATTTCGCAGGGATAATGCTGCCGCAGAATCCGGGCGGGGTGGCAAATATCGACCCGGGGCACGCGATTGACAGGTTGAACGCCGAAGGTCTGCTGGGCGATTTGGATTGTGTGCCGCATATTTCGTGCAAGGACCAGAACGCCAATTCGCTTGTTACGTCGCTTGTGGGGCTGAGAGATTCGGGCGTTGAGAGCGTGCTGATTCTTACGGGCGATAAGCCGATTTTAGCGACGGGCGTTTTCGACTTGGATTCGATTGGATTGCTGCAGGTCATCAGGGATATGAACAACGAGGGGTATCTAAAGGCGAAGCCGGCGGATTTGGGAAAGGTGCACCAGTTTTTCCCTGGTGCGGCGGTGTCACCATTCAAATACACAGAGCAATCGCAGATGCAGCAATATTACAAGATGGAGAAGAAGATTGCGTGCGGGGCGAAATTTTTGATTACGCAGGTCGGCTGGGACTGGAAGAAATCGCAGGAGCTGTTCAAATACTTAGATAATCATAAAATAAATATCCCCGTATTCGGCAATGTTTTTCTTTTGAGCACAACGACGGCGGCGCCGAGGTTGATGCACGACGCGAAACTGACGGGGTGTTTTGTGAGCGATGAGTTTCTGGCGAAGCTGTATTCGGAGAATTTGTCGCAGCATATCGAGCGGGCGGCGCAGCAGGTGGCGATGTATAAGGCGATTGGCGCGGCGGGGGTGGATATCGGGGGCGTGAGTAATTTTGAGACGTTCGCTGGGATTTTGAAGAGGGCGGCGGAGATTGGCGACGGGTGGGGACAATACAAGGACAATCTGTGCTTTCCCGCGAAGAGGGCGTTTTATCTTTATGATGATAGCGGTCGAGAGAGAACTTTGTCGAAGCCGAAGGCGACGTTTAATCATAAGTTTTTCAACTTTATGCACAGGGCGATTTTGAATCCTGATTATCGCGGGTTTAAGATGTTCAGGGGCACGATGGCTGCGCTGGGGACGGAAAAAGGGGAAGGCGCGATATATAAATTATTCCACGCCAATGAGAGTGCGCTCAAGTATTTGATATTTGACTGCGAGGGGTGCGGGGATTGTTACTTGCCTGAGAATTTCGGGCTTTGCACGATGGGGGGATGCGAAAAGGGGCTCGCAAACGCGCCGTGCGGGGACGCGACGGCCGATGGGAAGTGCGGAAATAATCTGGAGCGAGTTTGCATCGGGGAATTGATTTACGACGCAGCGGCATCTGAAAAATTTGGCATTACGAAACTCAAACGAACAATCAATAAGCCGAGGATAAAGGCACTGGAGAAGACAGCGTCGATTCTGAATTATTTGTTCGGGAAGGACCATACGATGAAGAACGCGCTGATTTCGATTGGCGAATCGGTTCACGCCTCGATACCGAAGACGGGGCAGATAATGAAACAATTAGCGGAATTAGGGCCTGATGCATATACCAAGCCGAGCGGGCCTTTGAATTATATCAGGGCGCTGATTGAATCGCAGGCGAACGACGGGGCGGATTATATCGCGGTGAACGTTGACGCATTCGGCGAGGATGACCAGCAGGTTGCGGTGAATATGATGTGCGAATACGTGAAGTTAGTGCGAAAGTGGAGCGATGGTGTACCCATCTGCATCGACAGCGGCAACAACGACGTGCTCATCGCGGCGGTGAAGGAGTGGTATGACACGGATGAGGTGGTGAAGCAGCCGCTTATAAATTCGGTGAAGATTTACACGATGGATAAATTTTTCCCGCTGAAGAGGGATTACGATTACGCGTTCATCGGGTTATTGATGACGGAGGACAAGCCGACGGGGCCGGGCGGGTCACATTCGATGGAAGAATTGTATTCGCTGGCGAAGAGGATTTACGAGAAGGCGGTGGGGCAGTATGGGTTTAAGCCGGAGGAGATTTTCTTCGATTCGACGGTTTTCCCGCTGGCGATAGATATGCCGATGGAGCCGGGGGTGCCGGGATATACGTACCGGGCATTCGAGGCAATCAAGAAAATAAAGAGCGATTCGGCGATGAAAGGCGTGCATTGCTCGCTGGGCATCAGTAATTCGGTTCGCGATTTGCCGGGGCGGAGGATTGGCGTTTGCAGGGCTTACGTGGCAAAGGCGATGGAATACGGGCTTGACGCGGGGATAGTAAACGTGGCTCATCATTATGGGCGAGTGCCGGCGGACCCGGATTTGGTTGCGCTGGTGGATGCGTTTGCGAAGATGGACGGCTCGGCGGAGGCGACTAATAAGGCGATGATGCTGATGGGCAAGTTCTGCCAGGAGAATCGCAAGGCGTCGATGTAAGCCACAGAGAATATTTTTGTTTAGCCACAGAGGACACAGAGGTCACAGAGAAAAAAGTAAAAAGTTAAAAGTAAAAAGGCAAAAATAACAAGTTGCGGATTTACACTGTTTTTCTCGGTTGCCGAAGACCTCATTTTCTTTCCGGTAACCGTTGACCTTGCAAAAATGGGCCAAGGCGGCTATTATTTACCCCGTGAGATAATTTGAAGAAGAACAGGATGGTCCTGATTTGCCAATAAGAGCATATCTCACGGGGTAAAAATGTCCGCAAAATCCCAGAAAAAAGACGCGGCGGCCATTTCGGTCGCGGTCAACAAAAAGGCATGGCATAACTTCGAGATAGAAGACAAGTTCGAAGCGGGGATGGAGCTTTTGGGCAGCGAGGTGAAGTCGCTGCGCACAGGGCAGGCGGACCTGAGCGGCTCATACGCGAGAATCGTGAACGGGGAATGCTGGCTGGTGGGCGCGAAAATTTCGCAATACCAGATAACGGGTTTAACCGGTCACAACCCGACGCGGAAAAGAAAACTGCTGATGCACAAGCATGAGATTCGCAAGATTTACACGAAACTCGAACAGCGCGGCTATACGCTTGTGCCTTTGCGGATATATTTCAATCAAAAGGGCCTGGCGAAAACGGAAGTTGCGCTTGCGCGAGGCAAAAGGCAATATGACAAACGCCAGGCGATAGCTGAACGCGAACAGAAAAGGGACATTGACAAACGGATGAAAAAGTTTCGTCGCTAAAAATAAGGAGCGAACAGGTTATGGCTGAGAACGAGAAAAAAGACGAGAAGAAGATATTTATCGATGAGGACTGGAAGCAGCAGGCCAAGAAGGAAAAGGAAGTGCTGGCGGCGGATGAGGAGTCGCAAAAGCAGGAAGCCGAAGAGGGCGGGCGCCAGGGTGCGCTGCCTGAAGGGGATTTCGCGGCTTTGGTGAGCATGCTTTTCACTCAGACGCTTTTTTCGCTTGGGTTTATCCAGGTGAAGGGACAGGAGAAACGTGCGCCAGACCTTGCGCTTGCCAAGTATAATATCGATATGCTAGGGATGCTCGAAGCGAAGACCAAGGGCAATCTTAACGACGAGGAGCAGCAGGCCATAACGAGCGCGCTTAATGAGCTTCGTATGGTATATGTCAAGGTTGCAAGTCAAACCGGAAATTAGCGAGTAAAAAGCGCAAAGGGACATTCGTGACCATATTGGAACAGATAATCGCGGATAAGAGGAAAGAAGTCGAAAAGCGGAAAAGGCAGCGGCCCTTGGAGGAGCTGAAAGAGCAGCTTTCGATTCTGGACAAGTGCCGGAATTTTTATAAGGCCGTGACGAAGACGAATAAAAGAGGGCTGAATGTTATCGCTGAGATAAAAAAGGCGTCGCCGTCGGCGGGGGTGATATGCAGGGACTTTGCGCCAGTGACAATCGCAAAGGCATACGCGAAATGCGGGGCGGACGCCATCAGCGTTTTAACGGACGAGAAGTATTTTCAGGGCAAGCTCGAATATATCGACCAGGTGAAGCACGCGGTGGATTTGCCGATTTTGCGCAAGGATTTTATCATCGATATCTGGCAGGTTTATGAGTCGCGGGTGGCGGGGGCGGACGCGATACTGCTGATAGCGGAGGCGTTGAAGCCGGCGGAGCTTGCGGATTTGATGATAGCCGCGGCAGAGCTGACGCTGACGGTGCTGCTGGAAATTCACGACGCGGATTCGCTTTTGGGTGTGCGAAGTATGGTCGGCTTTCCGAGAAAGGGCTACAGTGTTCTGGGGATAAACAACCGGGACCTGGCGACAATGCAGGTGGATTTGAATACGACGCTGCGTCTTGCGGGCCTGCTGGATAACAAGGTCGATTTGGTGGCCGAGAGCGGAATCAAGACGAGGGCTGACGTTGAAAAATTGAAATCGGCGGGCGTAAGCGCGGTGCTGATTGGACAGACGCTTTGCGAAAGCAGAGACATAGCCGCCAGGTTCAAAGAGCTGTTTGACTGAAATGGAGATAAAAAACGAGAAAAAAGCCGGTAGTGCGCAGGGGCAAGGTTTGCCGTATCACGGCGAGGTGGTCTATGTCTATGCTTATGACATAGCATACGATATTAAAAATGAGCCGGTGGAGAAAATTTTAAACCAGCCGACAAGGGATTACTTAGTCGGCCCCAGCAAACGAATTCCAAAGCAGATGTTTTTCTACCGGCCGAGAATAGCCGAGTTTGCTCCTGAGAAGCGCCAGCTTCGCAGCGGAGAATCGCTTGAAATCAGGAAAAGCGTTAAAATTTTCGGCGTCGGCGCAATGACCGTCCAGGTTCGAGTGCCGTTTGAGGTTAACCGGCTGGAGGACCTTGTGGGTTATCACGATTTGAAATTCGCCCAGCGGGGTCTTGAGGAAGAGGTGGCGGAGTTTGCTGAAAGCGTTAGAAAGGACCTTGCGCCTTACTGTGTTCGACCAGTGGCTGCGCTGATGCAGGCGGAAGCATATACGGTGTTTTGCTTGGCAGGACTGCCTGGGGTGGAAGGGCAGGGGGTTCGCGCAGAGGACTGGCTGAAGGCCAACAGAAGGCGAGTGGCGGCGCTGCTTATGCAGGAGGAAAACGCCGAATCGTTATCAGAGCAGGAGGTCAGTGAATCGACGGAATTATACCTGAGCTATTACGGGGACGACCTTGTTGTGGTTGACTGGGATTCGGCGGTTGTGGTGGGGCAGCAGGATTCCTTAGACGACGTTCTGCACATAATGGAGCTTGCAAACGTGCAGTTAGTCGAGCTTGCGGCTTATGACAGGACGCTGGATGAGGCGCTTCAGTTTGCTTACAGCGATATGAATAAAGAAGCAGCCGGTTCCACCCGCAAAATGCTGCATAATCTGCGCGAGCTTCGTATTGACCTTGCGAGAATAAGCGATGAGCTGTCGAACATAACGAAATTTTTCGGCGACTGGCACCTTGCGAAGACGCACAGGAATCTTATGGACAGGTTCCACCTCGGCGACTGGCAGCGTATAATCGGGGAAAAAACCAGGACGCTCGACGGCCTCTACCAGATTCTGCTTCAAAACAGGTTTAACACGGTGATGTTTGTGCTTGAGGTAACGATTGTGCTGCTTTTTATAATTGACCTTATCGTGCTTTTGGTCAAGTGAGTATTAAAATCGATTTATAAGGATGAATAAAATGGCGATAGCTCTTTACTTGGTGTTCGGATTGGTTGCGGGAATTCTGAGCGGGCTTTTGGGTATCGGGGGCGGGAGCCGTCCTCGTGGGACAGGCGTTTTGTGAGAGCAAATCAATTGAAGCGAAATTAGTCGAACTGTTCGGTAATGGGACCTGAAGTAATAATCGGATTAATATTTTCGGCGTGTTAGTCGGGGCACTGGGGACATTAATTGGAGCCGGGGGTGGTTTCCTGCTAATGCCGGCATTTCTGATTTTTTATAGAGACGCGGACCCCGCTGTGCTTACAGCCGTTTCGCTGGCGATAATTTGCGCTAACGCCGTTTCAGGCAGCATCGCTTATGCAAGGATGAAGCGAATCAATTACAGGGCAGGGTCGTTATTCGCAATTGCGGCGATACCAGGGGCTATAATCGGTGCAATAGTGATTAATTATATCCCCATTAAGGCATTTGACATAATTTTCGGCCTTACAATGATACTTGCAGGGACATACCTGTTTATCTCAGTTGAAAAACGGCTCAATTTTCAGCAGGCCGACGCTACAACCATTCCGCCCTATAATATTAAGATTGGTATGATAATCAGCACACTTGTAGGATTATTTTCGAGCATCCTGGGTATCGGCGGCGGTATTATTCATGTGCCTATGATGGTATATTTGCTCCGTTTCCCCGTACATTTCGCCACTGCCACGAGTCATTTTACCCTTGCGATAATGACGCTGGCCGGCACCATTGCTCATATATATCAGGGCAATCTGACGGGGCAGTGGCCGACTGTATTATTTCTGGCTGCCGGGGTAATAACAGGAGCTCAAATCGGCGCAAGGATTTCGCAGAGGTTCAAGGGTGCATCGATAATAAAGCTCCTGGCTGTCGCAGTGACATTAGCAGGTCTCAGGGTTGCGTATCAGGGGCTTTTATGACTTGTCTGCTTTTGTACCGTTGCCCATTCGTCGCGGAGGGAGATGGTGCGGTTGAAGGTGAGTGTGCCATTGGCGGTATCGGGGTGATGCTTTCGAGGATTTTCGGCGTAGCGATGCTGGTGATTTCAATCAAATTTATCCTGGCGAAATGACTTATCCGGCAGCGATAACCACAAGGCGGTTTATTTTTTCTGCTGTGCCTTGTTGATTTCCTGTGGTTTTGTTTTTTCGGGGGGTTTGAGAAGTAAAATTCTGCCATCCTTCACCAGCCAGTTGCCTCTTGTTGTGGTTACATAAACAGGATAACCGTGAAGGCGGTTCAGATATACGTGGATTTCCGAAGGGACGTCGGCCACTGGGTAACTAAGATAAAGCGCTTCCTGTTTGGCATTGTTGCCGTCGGCGGGTATCGGTATGGTAAGACAGGATTTATAAAGCGGGGTTACAGACAGGACGTTATCGCCGTCAGCGGAGACCTTAACCCGGCTGTGTCCTCCGACAACGACTACATTTTCCTTTGTGGCTGCGAGGATATATACCAGCCAGCCATTTGAATCTATGTCCTCCATTACGGCGGTATTGTAAGCCCGGGCGCAATCCTTCGGCGCGGCTCGCATTGCGTTTCGCCTGGCGTGGAACATCGCTATTTCTGTTTTCGACAAAGGTCTCAGATTATCCTTTGTAACCGTACCATCGCCCTTAACGTCAAGCTGCACGTCGTAAATGACGTTAATATCTTCCCCGGTTTGCCTGATAAATCGCGTCAGGGTTTTTACGCCATCCTTGACGACAATCCAGCCGGAAAGTTCGCCGGGTTTTATGGGGCCGACTGTCTGCAAAAGCATACGCGAGGCCTTCGCGGCGATGGTATCCTGAAAATAGAGTTCTTCGCCGAGGCGTTCGGCTTTGAATACTTCCCGATATTCGGCATCGGACAACTTCGCCTTTTCGGCTTTTTCGGCCACGTAGGTCTGTTGGCATCCGCCCGCAAAAATAATCGCCATTGCGAAAAGCGTTATGTATCTCATATATAACACCTTTAGGATTTCCGTGTTTTCTGTATTTTCGCCCATTCGTCACGGAGAGAAACGGTTCGGCTGAAGGTAAGCGCGCCGTTGGCGGTGTCGGGGTCAACGCAGAAATAGCCCAATCGTTCAAACTGATAGCGAGCAAGGGGCTGGGCGTTTTTCAAGGCCGGCTCGACAAAACAATTTCTCAGGATTTCGAGCGATTTGGGATTCAGGTTTGCGGTGAAGTCCTTGCCTTCGGGGGCGTCGTCGGGATTTTCTTTGGTGAAGAGATTCTCATACAATCGGACTTCGGCGGGTATGGCGTCTTTGGCGGAAACCCAGTGAATTGTCGATTTTACTTTTCTGCCGTCGGATGCGTCGCCGCCTTTTGTGGCAGGGTCGTAGGTGCAATGCAATTCGACGATATTGCCATTTTTATCTTTCACGGCATTTGTGCATTTGATGAAGTAGGCGTAGCGCAGGCGGACTTCTTTGCCGGGGCTTAGCCGATAGAATTTGGGAGGCGGGGTTTCCATAAAGTCATCCCGTTCGATATAAAGCTCTTTTGAGAACGGGACTTTTCGAGTGCCGGCGGACGGGTCTTCGGGGTTATTTACAGCATCCAGTTGCTCAGTTTGTCCTTCAGGGTAGTTATCTATAATCACTTTCAAGGGGCGTAATACCGCCATAACGCGCGTGCTGCTTTTATTGAGGTCCTCGCGGACGCAGTGTTCGAGCAGGGCGACATCAATGGTGCTGTAGAATTTATTGACGCCGATGGTGGCGCAGAAATTGCGAATCGCTTCGGGGGTGTAACCCTTCCGGCGAAGGCCCGCGAGCGTGGGGAGGCGCGGGTCGTCGAAATCGCGAACGTGGCCTCCGCGGACGAGGTCGATGAGTTTTCGTTTGGACATAACCGTGTAAGTGAGATTGAGGCGAGCAAATTCGATTTGACGCGGGTGATTTATTTTTTTGCCCCAGGGGCCTGAGCCGTCGTCGGTGCGTCCTTCGTTTACCGCGTCGATGAACCAGTCATAGAGGGGGCGATGATTTTCGTATTCCAAACTGCACAAGCTGTGGGTGATGCCCTCGATTGAATCCTCGAAGCCGTGCGCCCAGTCGTACATCGGGTAAATGCACCACTTGTTACCCTGGCGGTGGTGTTCGGTGTGCAGGATGCGGTACATAATGGGGTCGCGCATATTGAGGTTGGGGTGGGCCATATCGATTTTGGCGCGGAGTGTCTTTACGCCATCGGGAAATTCGCCGTTTCGCATCCGGGTAAATAAATCGAGGTTTTCCTCGACGGGTCTGTCGCGATAGGGGCTGTTTTTGCCCGGGGCGGTAAGTGTGCCGCGGTGCGCACTGACCTGGTCGGGGGTGAGGTCGCAGACGTATGCTTTACCTTTTTTAATCAGCTCGATTGCCCAGTCGTACATCTGGCCGAAGTAATCACTGGCGAAGAATAATCGCCCATCCCATTTTGCGCCGAGCCAGCGGACATCCTCGATGATGGCATCGACAAATTCCTGCTCTTCTTTTGCGGGGTTTGTGTCGTCAAAGCGGAGATTGAACAGTCCGCCGAATTCCTCGGCTATGCCGTAGTCAATCCAGACGGCTTTCGCGTGGCCTATGTGAAGGTAGGCGTTCGGTTCGGGAGGGAAACGGGTGCAGACGGTCTTTCCTTCGAACCGGCCGCCGGGAGCGATATCCTCAGCAACCATATCACGTATAAAATCTCGCCTGATTTCTTTTTCGTTTTCTCCGGTCATATCAATTCCTCGTATTTATAATTGATTGTGAGGCAACGGGTCTTGGCTATGGGAAATCTATCAGATTACCTTCCGTCTGTCCAGTTTCGCTATTTTGGTTTTGAGTTCCTGGAATCGGGTTGCATAAGAGGTGCGAACAGAATAAACTTGCGGCAAGTATAAAAGAGGTTATTGGGGGAACAGCCGGGGAATGATTATGGATAGAATTGACAGACGCACTTTTCTGAAAGCCACCACAGCTGCCGGGGGCGCGATAATCGCTGCGCCTGTGTTGTTCGACGGCTGGCTGACCTTCGCGGGAACCGAAAGAGGAGGATATTTTGAAAAAGAATTCGGCATAACCGATGCTTTGTGCAAAAAAGTACTGGGCAAGGCGCTTTCGAAGGGCGGGGATTTCGCGGACCTTTACTTCGAGCATACCATATCAAATTCGCTGGGCTTGGAAGACAAAAAGGTTGACCGGGCATCTACATCGGTCAATCTCGGCGTGGGAATCCGCACGGTCAAGGGCGACCAGGTGGGGTTCGGGTTTACGCAGGAGCTGACGGAGAAATCGATGATGGCAGCGGCGGCGACGGCCGCGACGATTGCCGACGGTTCAGCGACCCTTGTGTCCGGTAAATTTGCGGTTGCCAAGATAAGTGACTACTACCCGCTGACGGGCACAAAGCCCGCGCCATTGGCGCCCCGGCTTTCGCTTGTCGAGTCAACCGCAGGCAAATGCTTCGCTAGCTCCAATTACGTTATCAAGACAATTGCCCGTTTCAGCGACGCGAGGAAGCGGATAATGGTTGTTACGAGCGATGGGATCAAGTCGGAGGACTTGCTTCCCGGCAGTTCGCTAACCGCTATGGTTACGGTTGAGAAAGATGGTCGCAAAGAGCAGTTCTGGTTTTCACGGGGAGGCAGGCGCGATTTTTCATATTACACAGACGATATCGCGAAGGAAGTGGCCGAGGGTGTTGTCGATGGTGCGGTAACGCTCCTCGATGCTGTAGTTGTGCCCGCGGGCGAAATGCCTGTTGTTTTTGCCCCGGGTTCTCCGGGCGTTTTACTGCACGAGGCGGTCGGGCACGGATTCGAGGCGGATTTCAACCGCAAGAAGACGTCGATTTACAGCACGATGATGGGGCAGAAAGTCGCTGAGCCGATGGTAACGGTTGTTGACGACGGGATGTGGCCTAACGCGCGCGGCTCGATTAACTTTGACGACGAGGGCACGCCGAGCCAGAAAACGGCGATTGTTGAAAACGGAATTTTGAAAAGTTATCTTCACGACAGGATTTCCGCCAAACATTACGGATTATCCTCCACTGGTAACGGCCGGCGGGAAAGTTATGCGCATTACCCGATACCGAGAATGCGAAATACCTATATTCTGCCCGGGCCAAACAAGCCGCAGGAAATTATCGAAAGCGTCAAGAAAGGCGTTTATATCCAGGACGTCAGCAACGGGCAGGTGAATATCGGCCAGGGGGATTTCGCGTTTTATGTTTCGCAGGGCCGGCTGATAGAAGGCGGCAAACTCGGCGCCCCAATCAAAGACATCAACATAATGGGCAACGGCCCGAAACTGCTGCAGGATATCACAATGGCCGCAGACGACCTGAAGCTGGGCTGGAGCGGCGTGTCCACCTGCGGCAAAGAGGGGCAATTAGTGCCGATAGACGCGGGAATGCCTACGGTTATGGTTCGGTCTTTAACTGTCGGCGGGACAAAAAAACAGGGAGCATAGAATGAACAAACAAATGTATGACCTGTGCAAGTGGGTTTTGGAGACCGCAGGCAAAGCGGGCGCGAAGGATTTGAGAGTAGGGTTGGGCAAAAGCCGGTTCGTGGAAATACAATACAGGGACAGGAAACCAGAGATAATCAAGCAGGCGACCACGGTGCAGATGGGAATAGACCTTTTTGTCGCGGGCAGATATTCTTCGCAGAATACCTGTGATTTGCGAAAAGATGCGCTGAAGGAATTTATTTCAGACGCGGTTTCTACTACAAAACTTATTGCGGAGGACCCATACAGGACTTTGCCCGACCCGAAGTATTACCAGGGCCGGGCGGATATCGACCTTAAAATCGCGGATGCGTCTATCGATGATTTGTCGGCGGAGCAGAAGCATACAATAGTAAAAGCAGCGGAAAACGCCGCGTGGTCGGCGGGCGGGGACAAGGTTGTTACCATTGAGGCAGGATTTAATGACGAGTTCGGTGAGTCGGTTACGCTTACAAGCAACGGCTTTTCGGGCTACAGCAGCTCCACAGATTTCAGCGCCGATGTTTCGGTAAGTGTTCGCGACGATGACAACCGCAGGCCGACAGCTTATGACTATGCCCAATACCATTTCTACAAAAAACTGGGAAACCCCGAAACTATCGGCGCTAACGCTGCACGCAAGGCGTTGGCGAAACTTGGGGCAAAAAAAATAGCTACTGCCACGCTGCCTGTTATCATCGAGAACAGAAACGTGTATCGGATTATAAGCGGTTTTTTTGAGGCGATTGAGGGGCGAAATATTTATCGCAAGCAGTCGTTTCTGGCCGACAAAAAGGGGCAAAAAATCGGGAGCGACAAATTCATTCTTGTTGATGACCCGCTTATCCCGGAGGGGCAGGGAAGCCGGCTGTATGACGGGGACGGCTTCGCGGCGAAAAAGCGGACCATTATCGAGGCGGGCGTCCTGAAAGATTTTTATATCGACTGGTATTACAGCAGAAAGCTCGGGCTTGAGCCGACAAGCGGCTCGACGGGCAATATGATTATCCCGGCGGGCGTTCGCTCGGTCGAGAAAATAATCAAAGACCTCGGCAGGGGAATCCTCGTTACGGATTTTCTCGGCGGCAATTCGAATCCCACGACGGGCGATTTCTCGGTCGGCATATTCGGGCAATTTTTCGAAGGCGGCAAAATAGTTCACCCCGTTTCCGAAATGAATATCGCCGACAATCACCTCAAATTCTGGCACAAGCTGGCCGAGTGTGCCAACGACCCATGGCTTTACAGCGACTGGCGAACGCCGAGCATGGTTTTCAATGACATCGTTGTCTCCGGTGTTTAGACGGCTTCTACTTCGCAGCTTCCATTTCCGCGAAATATGAGCTGCGGGCAAAGGGTGCGGAAATTACCCAGTCAAAGCCAAGGTCAATCGCTCTTTGCTTCCACCAGTCGAATTTCTCAGGCGTGACGTATTTGATAACCTCAAGGGAATCCTTCGATGGTTTGAGATATTGCCCGATTGTCAGCCGAGTGCAGCCGACGGCCCGTAAATCTTTCAGGACCTGCTCAACTTCTTCGTCGGTTTCACCAAGGCCGAGCATAATAGATGACTTGGTCGGGATGCTGCCGTATTTGTCTTTTGCTATTTTAAGCAGGTTGAGCGAGCGTTTGTAATCGCCGCCCGCACGGGCTTTTTTATACAGCGAAGGCACGGTCTCGACGTTGTGGGCAAATACGAATGGCGTCGCCTCCGCGAGAATATCAATTGCCCCGGTTTGACAGTCGCTAAAATCAGGCGTAAGGATTTCAAATTTGACATTGGGACATTGCCTGCGAACTTCGTTAATACAATCACGGAAATGGGCCGCTCCGCCATCAGGCAGATCGTCGCGGTTGACGCTTGTGATTACGAGGTATTGCAATTTAAGCTTTTTCGCCAGTTCCGCCATTCTTCCCGGCTCGGTTGTGTCCGCCGGTCCCGGTTTGCCTTTGGCAACCGAGCAGAATTTGCAGCCCCGCGTGCAGATGTTTCCCAGAATGAGGACTGTGGCTGTTCCTCTCGCCCAGCACTGGCCGCGATTGGGGCAATTGGCATTCATACAGATTGTCTCAAGGCCAAGCGAACCGACGATATCGCTCGTCTTGCTATATTCGCCTGCTGTCGGCATTGGCCTTCGCAGCCAGTCGGGAAGGCGTCTTATTTTTGATTTATTATTTATGATTTCTGATTTGAAATGACGTTTCAGAAGTTGCGATAAGTTGTTTTTAACTTGCTGCATTGAAACTTTTTTTCCTGTTTCGTTAAAGACGGAGGTCATTTTGATATTTTCAAGGCCGCAGGGGACAATCGCGTCGAAAATGCTCAAATCGTTTTGTATATTTATCGCCATCCCGTGATGTGTAATCTGTCTCGAAACGCGTACGCCGATTGAGGCGATTTTTTTATCGCCAACCCAAAGACCCGGAAAGCCCTTTTGTCTTTCGCTTTTGACGCCGAGCTGGTCGAGAAGCTCGATTCCAATCTGCTCAAGCGTCCTGATATATTCGTTTATATCAAGGTGCAATTCCTGAAGATTCAAAATCGGGTAAAACACAATCTGTCCCGGGTTATGAGCGGTTGCGCCGCCGCCCCTGCGTATTTCGACAACGTCGATGCCCTGAGATAATAATGTGTCCCGCTCGATAAGCAGCTTATTTGCGTTTTGCCTTGCCCCTAAAGTAATTACCGCCTGATGCTCGACAACCAAAACCGTATCGCCGATTTCGTTTTGCCTCCTTTGCTCAACGAGCTTATGCTGCACCTCCAGCGTATTGCGGAAATTCTCCAACCCGCAGTCGCGTATCAGCAATGACTTGCAACCGGTTTTATTTTCGAGTATCTGCATTTTATTCTTTTGCGATTGTTGTCTGGGCTGCTTGGAACATTCTGATTCCGCCGGTGTCTAACTGCAAGATGAGTCCGTTTTCGGGGTCAATGCCGATGCAATTGCCGGCAAATTTTCTCTTGTTGTAAATAAGAGCCACCCTTTGTCCGAGTTGGGCGCTTAACCGTTGCCAATGTTCGATAATTTCTTTTTTGTTTTGTTCCGCGATTTCAAGTGAGTTTTCAACCGAGGTCAGCAGTCGTTTGATGAGCGAGATTCTGTCGATTTGGCCACCGGTTTGGATATCGATGCTCGTAGCTGTTTTCCGCAGTTCAGCGGGGAAATCCTGTTTGCTTTGATGGCAGTTAATGCCAATGCCGATTACGTAAGCGGTACATTTACCCGCCTTCTTTGATTCGACGAGAATACCGGCGACTTTTTTGTTGTTCAGGATGATATCGTTGGGCCATTTTATTTTTGCTTCGGCCTTAGTGCATTTGCCGATTGCCTCGGCGGCAGCAACGGCGATTGTCAATGACAGCAATTCCGCGTTTATGGCGCAATCGGTCAGGAGTATCGAGCAAATTACGCTGTCGGCGAAACCCGCGATCCATCTATTGCCGCCCCTGCCTCGCCCTTTTATCTGCTCCTCCGCGAGCACGACGAGGCCGTCGTTATTTTTATTTTTGGCGTATTGGGCGGCGACATCGTTTGTGCTGGCGGTGCTGTTATAAACGACGACCTTTTGGCCTATGCGTTTTGTCCTGAGATGCGATTTTATCCTGTCCGGGTCGAGCGCATCCGGCAACAGTGCCGCCCTATTCACCTGTCAACCCCGATATCGACAGCCGTTGCCGAGTGCGTAATCGCCCCAACCGCTATCCGGTCCACGCCGGATTGCGCAATCGCCGAGACGTTTGCCAGCGTTATATTGCCCGATGCTTCCAGCAGGGGCTTACCCTTGCCGCACATTTTGCGTTTCATTTGCACGGCGTGCTTTAGCTGCCACTGTCCCATATTGTCCAGCAGGACTATGTCGATGCCCGGTATCGCCAGCACATAGTTGAGCTGGTCATCGACGTGGTCAACCTCTACGGCGACAAATTTGGCGTGTTTTATCTTGCGTGCCTCTTCGATAATTTTTTTCAGCTTGGGCTTAAAATTCCTGCCCAATTGCGCAATATGATTATCCTTAATCAATATGCCGTCGTAAAGCCCGAGGCGGTGATTGTATCCGCCGCCGCATCGCACGGCGTATTTTTCGAGTATCCGCCAGCCGGGCAGCGTTTTTCGCGTGTCGTATATCTTAGCATTTGTTCCCAGCACTGCCCTGACGTATTTTTTTGTCGTGGTCGCTATCCCGCACAGCCGCTGCATAAAATTTAACACCACCCGCTCCGCGGTCAGCATCGGGCCAAGCGGCCCCCTGATGGTTGCCAGGTGACAGCCGACGTAGGCCTGCTGCCCGTCTTTGACATACGCATCAAGCTTCAAACGCTTGTCATACATACGCAGTATCGTTTTCGCTATTGGTATCCCGCATACGATTATTTCTTCGCGGGAGATGATATCCGCCTTGTCGATGACGTTGCTCCTGAAGAACAGGTCGCTGGTCATATCACCCTGTCCCATGTCTTCCTCTATTGCCAGTTTCAGCAGCGGCACTACTTTTTCCATTTCAAGCTTGTTCATATCACCTTTCGTTTTGATTATTGAATCGCTTCAGTTTCTTTGTGGCCAAAAATTCACTTTTCTTCTTTTTTGAATCCAGCAGCACCATTTGCGGCAGTTCTTTCAGTTCCTTGAGCTTGTCTCGCAAAAACGCGGCCCGCTCAAAATCAAGAGCCGCAGCGGCTTCGAGCATTTCTTTTTCGATTTGCCCTACCAACTCGACTTTCTCGAATTCATCCGGCTCAAACCGCACCGCCTCGCGCGCGGCCTGCCTGGCCTTGAATTCCACTGCCAGCCCCGACCGTATTTCCTTGCGTATCGTTTCCGGGGTGATGTTGTGTTCACGGTTGTATTCAAGCTGAATTTTACGCCGTCTGGACGTTTCGTCAATAGCTTTCTTCATCGATTCGGTGACGGTGTCCGCATACAAATACACCGTCGCGTTGACGTTTCTGGCGGTCCTGCCTATAGTTTGTATCAGCGACGTCTCGCTCCGCAGGAATCCTTCCTTGTCCGCGTCCAGAATCGCCACCATCGATACCTCGGGCAAATCCAGCCCTTCGCGCAGCAGGTTTATTCCCACTAACACGTCAAACTGTCCCAGCCGGAGGTTGCGCAGGATTTCAACTCTCTCCAAAGTTTCAATCTCGCTGTGAAGGTATTGGCACTTGATGCCCTTTTTAGCGATAAACCCGGACAGGTCTTCCGCCATTTTTTTCGTCAGCGTCGTTACCAGGACTCTTTCGCCGACCTTGATTCGCTTCTCAATTTCGCCGATGAGATGCGTCACCTGGTCTTTTGCCGGCTGAACAAAAATCTCCGGGTCAATCAGTCCTGTTGGTCTGATTATCTGCTCCACCACCTCGTTATTGCACTTAGCCATCTCAAAAGGACCGGGCGTCGCGGAAACAAAAACCACCTGGTTCCATTTTTCCTCGAATTCCTCGAACCGCAAAGGCCTGTTATCCAATGCACTCGGCAACCTGAAGCCGTGCTCGACCAATACGTCCTTCCTGCTCCTGTCGCCCGCCCACATCCCGCGCAATTGTGGAATCGTTACGTGCGACTCGTCGATAAATAACAGGAAATCCTTCGGGAAATAATCTATCAGCGTATATGGTTTCGACCCTGCGGGCAATCCCGCCAAATGTCTGCTGTAATTTTCTATTCCGCTGCAATAGCCGACTTCCTGCAGCATCTCGATATCGTATTTTGTGCGTGCCTCAAGACGTTGTGCCTCTAACAATTTGGCCTGGCTGCGAAGCTCCATCAGTCGCTGTGATAATTCCGCCTTTATTCCTTCTATCGCGCCAAGTAACCTGTCGCCGCCGGTAACGTAATGCTGCGCTGGGTAGATAAAGACCTGCTCCTCTTGGGCGAGGATATCTCCGCTGACCGGGTTTATGTAGCTGATTTTTTCAATCTGGTCGCCGAAAAACTCGAATCTAATCGCGAACGACTCATAAGAAGGGTGCAATTCGACCACGTCCCCGCGGACACGGAATTTGCCCCTTTGAAAATCAAAGTCATTCCTTGAGTATTGAATGTCCGCCAATCGGCCGAGCAGGGTATTTCTGTCAATCGTGTCGCCTACCCTCACGCCCACGACGCTTGCCTTGTAATCTTCCGGCGAACCCAATCCGAATATACACGATACCGACGCCACGATGATGCAATCCTCGCGGGTCGATAAGCTCATCGTAGTCGAAAGTCGTAATCGGTCCAAATCCGCGTTTTTCGAGGCGTCTTTTTCGATGTATATATCTCTTTGCGGGATATACGCCTCCGGCTGGTAATAATCGTAATAGCTCACGAAATACTCGACCGCGTTATTGGGGAATAAATCCTTGAACTCTTCGTAAAGTTGCGCTGCTAAGGTCTTGTTGTGCGATACGACTAATGTAGGCCGATTATATGCCGCGATGATATTTGCCATTGTGAATGTCTTGCCCGACCCGGTTACGCCCATCAGCGTCTGGAACTTTTTACCTGTGCGCAGCCCTTCCATCAGCCGGCTTATCGCTGCCGGCTGGTCCCCACCCGGCTTCATCGCATTATTCAGTTCAAACTTTGCCATCTTTACCCTATCTTTCGCTCCCGTCCAAAACCTCACAATTATAACTCAAAATCACATCTTGCTCAATAAAAGCTCCTGCGTTCTTGTTACCAAGCCCCTCAATAAGATATATTACACAAACGAAATATGTGCGGAAAAAGCAATATTATAGACAAGCTGCGGGAAAAGCTGGCGATTGCGGCACAGCAGGGCCGGCGCGGGGTGATTTTACAGCCGGGGGCGATAGGCGATTGTATTTTGACGCTGCCTCTGGCGGAGCTGATGAAAGAAACGGTTTGCCCCGGCGGAGTCGATATCATAGGCCATACGGAACACCTTGGGATGCTGCCGGGGAGAAGCTGTGTCGATGCGGTCAAGTCGCTGGATTCGATAAGTTTGCATCGGCTGTTCGCCGGTGAGGGAGATTTTGAGGTTGCCGATGGCGACCCGCTGATTATGGCGTTTGCAGGTTATTCCTGGATTGCCAGTTTCTTAGGCGAGTCGAACAGTCCTTTCGAGAAGAACCTGATTTTCACGGTAAATTGCAGCAACAGTGCGGAAGTGATTACGCTGGCGATGAAGCCGGCGGCGGAACACAATATCCACGTCAGCGATTTTTACAGGAAGCAATTTGTTGAACAAGGCGGGTTCGACAAGCTCACCGCGGGCGAATTGTCATCTCAAGAGCACGATTCGGCGATTAGTATGCCCCTGATAAGACCAACACAGGCGGATAAGCTCAGGGGGATGGAGATATTAGCTGAAAATGGTATTATGCCAACGGTCAAACCCATGGTTATACATCCGGGCAGCGGCGGGGCGCATAAATGCTGGCATCTGGGTAATTTCCTTGCGGTGGCGCGAATGCTCGAGAAAGAGGGAATGGATTCAGTATTTCTGCTCGGGCCTGCTGAGATGGAACGATTCGGCGAATCAACGATAAGTTACATTCGGGGACTTGGAAATTTACTTACTGATTTACCCTTGTCGGACGTGCTTGCGATATTGAGCTGTTCGAGGGCTTTTCTGGGCAACGACAGCGGAATAACGCACTTGGCTGCGGCTTTAGGAATCCGAACGGTCGCCGTATTCGGCCCCACCGACCCAGCCATTTATCGTCCAATCGGGTCCGCTGTAACTATACTGCAAAATAATACTCCGGATTTTACCGCAGCAACTTCAGAAGATTTGCAAAATAAGGCGGCGGCTGTGTTATTAGCCACAGGTTGACCCTCCGACGCCCTGCGGTAAACAAGCGGCGGGTGCATTATTTGTCGCAGGTTGACCGGCGAGGCAAATCTGCTATAATACCGTTGGCCTTGACAGAATAGGCCGCGAACAGGAAACGATTTTCCGAAAAGGTGGTTCTTATGACGACCAAAACCTTAGGCGAACTGGCCCAGTATGTCGGCGGGCGCGTCCTCGGTGACGCAAATATCAAGATTCGCTCCGCCGCGACATTAGGCAGGGCCGGCGAAGGCGATATAAGTTTTCTCAGCAATGAAAAATACGAAAAGCAACTACTCACGACAAAAGCCAGCGCGGTGATTGTGGGTAAGGACACGGTCGCCGCGGGCGCGGTGCCGCTTTTGGTGGCCGAAGACCCGTATTACGCTTTTATGCAGATTATGGTGTCGCTGCACGGTCATCGAAAGCACAAGAAAGTAGGCATCAGTCCCCGCGCGATTATTTCCGACAGCGCCAAAGTCGGCGCCGGCTGCCAAATCCACGATTTTGTTACAATCTCCGACGGCGCAAAAATTGGCGACGGCTGTGTAATTTATCCCTGCACGTTCATAGGCGAAAATGTTCAGGTAGGCAACGACTGCATCCTGTACCCCAACGTCGTAATTTACGAGGGGTGCAAGATAGGCAGCCGGGTGATTATCAATTCAAACGCGACAATCGGCGAAGACGGCTTCGGTTTTGCCACGCATAGCGGGGTTCATCACAAGATACCGCAAATCGGCAGCGTTATAATAGAGGATGACGTTGAGATAGGCGCCTGCTGCGGGATTGAGCGGGGAACGCTCAACGATACGATAATCGGGCAGGGAAGCAAACTTGGCGATTTGATTGCTATTGGTCACGGGACAAAGGTTGGGCCTCACTGCCTGCTTGTGGCACAAGTGGGCATCGCCGGCTCAACGACACTGGGGCATCACTGCATTATCGGCGGACAGGCGGGACTCGTCGGGCATATCACTATCGGAAACTGCGTCGCAATCGGCGCCCAGGCGGGCGTAATCAATAACGTCTCTGACGGCAAAGTTATATTGGGAGCCCCGGCGATAGACGCAGGGCAGGGCAAACGCGCTTACGGTATGATTCAGTATCTTCCCGAGATGAAACAAAACATCCGTGAACTTCAGGCGCAGATGAGGCAGCTTTTATCCGGCGGAGAAAATGAACCGTCCCGCCCGGAAGATTCGCCGCATTCCGCACAACCATAAATTTTTCCTGGTCTGGGAGTAATATGGATAGCGCCAAAATTGTCGGATTGATTGCGGGCGAAGGCCGGCTCCCCTTTATGATAGCGGCCGGCGCCAGGCAGGCAGGGGTGAAAGTTATTTGCGTCGGCCTTGAAGGAAGCACGGAACAGGCGCTGGCGGATGAGGTGGATGTTTTTTATACGGTGCCGCTGGCCCGGCCGGGCAACTGGATTCGCAGATTAAAAAGACACGGCGTAACAGGCACTGTTATGGTGGGGCGCGTTGCCAAGGGACGGATTTTTACGCCCTGGCGAATTCTGAGATACCTGCCCGACTGGCGGGCGGTGAGAATCTGGTACTGGCGGCTTCGCAAGAAAAACAAGCAAAATGAAACGCTGCTGTCGGCCCTGGCGGATGAGCTGGCAAGCGGAGGAATAATTCTGGAAGATTCGACGAAATACTGCAAAGAGCACCTGGCGACAAACGGGCCTATGACCGGACGAGGGCCGAGCGCATCGCTTGCCGACGACATCGAATTTGGCTGGCCTATCGTAAAAAAAATAGCGGAGATGGACATAGGCCAGGCAATCGCTGTCAAGGAACGGGAAGTTATAGCGGTCGAGGGGATTGAAGGCACGGCGGATATGATTGAACGCGCGGGTCGGCTGTGCCGGGCGGGCGGCTGGACACTTCTCAAAGCAGCCAAGGCAAAAAAGGATATGCGATTCGATGTCCCCTGTGTGGGGCCTGATACAATAAGCTCGCTGGCGACGAACGGCGCAAAATGCCTTGTGGTCGAAGCCGGCAAGACGATAATTATCGACAAACCCCAGACGCTTGCTCTGGCGGACAAGATGGGGATATGTGTTATAGGCAAGTAGCCGTTAAGCTCTATGAATCATTTCGAGGCAGCAATTGCCTTTGTAATCAGAGCAACAAGCCGTGGGCCAATGGCGCCCAAATCAAAAGATGAAACCGTTTGTATCGCTGCCTGTCCCATTTTTGTTTTTAATGATGTATCTTTAATCAAGGCAGATAATTTCTCAACCCAATCCGTAACAGCAGCGGCGAGGTAACCATTGACGTCATCGCGGATAAGCTCCGCATCGACGCCAACCGGACTTGCGACAACGGGCAGGCCGGCAGCTTGATACTGGAGGATTTTGAAGCCGCATTTACCTCTTGTAAAATTGTTGTTGGCCAGTGGCGCAAGACCTATATCGCTGCTGACAAGCTCTGCTGCTTCAGTTTCCAGAGACCACGGTTTTTTTTCGACGGGGATATTTTGCAGGTCAAAAAATTCGTCTGAGATGATTCTGAGGATAACATTATCGAAACGTGAGCCGATTTCTTCAAGTGCAGGCGATATTTGTTTTAAATGAGGTAAAGTGGGGCGGCTGCCTATCCAGACGAGGCGTATTTTGCCGTCGCCGGTTTTTTTTGCGGTAGTTTTGTAGGCCTTTGTATCAAGGCCGGTGGGCAGTATTTCGACGTTCGGATTAAATCTTCTCGCGTATTCGGCCAGATAAAAGTTACCGGCGATAACAAGGTCAGCAAGCGCAGCGGTTCTTCTGAAAGAAGTTTGCCGTTTGTGATGTGGTCTTTCAGGGTGTTTGTCGTCGAACATTATGGCATCATCGAAGTCATAAATTATTTTCTTCGCGTATTTCTTAAGATAATGAGCATCAAATGGGTTCAGTATTTTTTTGTGAAGAAAAACAGCATCGAAATCCTTTGCCTGCATAAACAGCCGGCGACGAGACAATATCCACTGCGGCAATTGCTCGACGCGGCAATCGATGCCGCTGGTCCTGAGGGTATCGAGGTAAACGGCTATACGCTGCCTGAAACTCGCCCGGTCTGTATTGTTTGACAGAATCAAAAGTTTCACGATTTTTTTCTCCGGGCGGTTATCATCATAGTATCGGCTTTTTTCAGCCATGCCGACAAACGAGATAACGGCGAGACAAACGCCTTGGCCAAAGCAGAACGGCGAAGCTTGTTTTTTGTTGTCGGATGATAATTGTCGCCGTAAAAAACATATTGCAGCGAGCCAAGCCACCCCTTGGATGATGGTTTGTGGTACACGTTGACCGCCTCGAAACCGGATTTTTCGAGCAAGGCGGTAATGGCAGCAGGGGAAAATATGTATAAATGACGTGGGCAGTCCAGATGATACCATTTGTCTTTGAACAACTTTGCGGCGAAACTGTCGTAATTGGGGGTTTTGATAAACAGAAAGCCGCCGGGTTTACAAAGCGCAAATATTTTTTTAACGGCCTGTGCCGGGTTATTCATATGTTCGATGCAGGACCAGGCGGTAATCAGGTCAAAGGATTTTTCTTCAAAAGGAGCCGCCGTAATTTCCCCGCGGAACACGTCAAGGCCACACTGTTTTTTTGCACAGAGGACGGCATTTTCAGAGGTATCGACCCCGCTGACCCGGCAGCGGCAGAATTGACGCACCCGGTTGAGAAACTCGCCGTTGCCGCAGCCGATGTCGAGCACGCTCGATTGAGAATTCAGCGTATCGAGAATCATTCTGGGCAAATCCGGTTTATGAACATTTTTGCCTGTTGATGCCGAGCCGGCTTGATGGGGGGCGTAGTCATCGGGATAAAATTGTGAGATGCGCTCTGGCGCAATCTGCGGATTCATATAGACCAAGCCGCAACCCTTACACTGAACATATTGAAACTTTCCTTCGAATCCGTGAAGACGGTCAATCGCCATCCAAAGCGGCGTGGCGTTGTCGCGCTGGCATATATTACATAAAACTGGAATTGTCCGAATGTTTTGCGTCATAGGGCAGAATTCCAGGGTGCTTTATATGCGCCTTTTTCAATCAAATCGAGGATATAGCCGGCGATTTTGACGTTGTTGAACTGTTCGTGCATCCATTTCATTCCGGCGTCGGCGATTTTTTTTCTCTCGTTGGCGTGTTTAAGGAACCAGTCCGCCAATTCAAAGAATTCTTCAGCGGTTTCAAAATACCGCAGGTGTTGCTTATCTTTAAAAAGCAGGTCGCTGTCCGGGACTTTTTTGGCGAGGGCAAAAGTGCCGCAGGAAAGGTAATGCGTCAGCCGGTCGGAATGATAAAGGCGAACATTGTTGTCGGCGTTGATGCTTAGTCCGATTTTTGCGCCGCTGATTGCATAAAGGTAGTCAATGCCGCCTATACCGGGTTTGCCGCAGCAGCCGTAAACGGCACAATTCGGCATTTTGTTCAATTGGTTGATAATATCGTAACGCATTTGCTCGCCGGGGTATCGTTTGGGGTCGTGTATGATTAGTCCGGTCCAGAGGATGTCGGTCTTCCATTTTTCCTCAACGTCATATCGATGATCGGTATCGGGGTCGCACATATTGGGCATAAAGACACATTTTGGCACGCCGGCATCCTTATAGGCCAGCAGGCCCGCGCCATCATTGGTCGCGGTAACGATGTCGAGCTTTTTTGCGACATTGATTCGTTCTGGCCGCAAAGCAGGCCATAGGTCGCCATCGAAACCTATGAAGACGGCATTGGGGGTGGCGTTTCGGATATGTTCGACGGTATCTCCATCGAGCATTCTCGGGAAGCTGATGTGAACGACATCAGGTTTGTAGGCCTTGATTTCGGCTGAGAGAAGATAGTCGGCTTTTCGCTTGTAAAATAATCGAGTGAGGGTTTTGCTTTTGAAACAGCTTAACTCATTTAGAGCGCCGGTGTAATTAAACAGGCGAACGTCGTGGCCGAGGCGTATAAAACCTTTGGCCAGTTTAGGCGGCTGGTAAATAAACATTTTGGCCGGCTTATAAGTGAGGTCGGCGACAATCAGAATGCGTTTAGCTTTACCGATATGTTTAGTCCTTTCGATTGCTAATTTGTTTCAAACCGAGATTTGCACTTATTTCAGAAGCCCGCATGGATTGAAGTTTACGAAATTTCGAGACGGCTTCAAATAAACTTTTTGCGACAGAGGCGCGATTTGCGAGCAGCTTCTCAATTTTTTCCCATGCCTGCTGTGCGGTAAACGTATCGGTGCGCAGCGTAAATTCGCCCTGCCCAATCGAATCCATATAGTCCCTGCATTTCGGATTATATTCGAGCATTACTGATGGGACGTAAGCGCAGGTTGCCAGCGCTACGGCGTGAAGCTTCATTCCCACGAAGATATTTGCCTGACTCACGATATCCATATATTTCTCGTAGTCCTCGTAAATCTCACAAATATCCGACCGTACACCACTATTGCGGACAACCTGCTTAGTCACGGGCAAATCTTTTGGCCAAACAACAAACCACCTGATACGGAAGCCGGCTTTGCCTGCAATTTGTGTCAATTTTATGAATTCTTCGCATATATGCGTTTCGCTGCCCCAGACGCTGCCTTCCGCCTGGCCGACGTTAAAACCAATCAGGTTGTTGTCGATGGAATGGGCATCGGGCATTTTGCTTTGGGAAATATTCAGCACGGGGTCGCCGATAATCTCGACATTATGAATTCCCCACCCCTCAAGAATGCCACGCGATAAAGGGCCTCTGACGCCGATGTAATCACATTTTTTTATAATATCCGCCCACTGTTTCTGGATTTCAGCCGGCTGCCCCAAGACAGCAGTTGTAAATTCCGGACTGACCACACCTGAACCAAAGACAATGCCGTGAGGCGCGAGGGTAAAGCATGTTTTGGCCCACCGATACGAGGATTCCTTTTGCCCGCCAACAATGGTTCCTCCTCCCATAAGCATAAGGTTGCATTTGGGAAGAGACCTGACTATACGATTCGGCAAAAGCCCCCTGTTGTAGTCGATAAAGTTGCCTGATGAAAATAACCGCCTGAGCGCAGCGTAAAGGGCCTCGTCGCCGAGGTTTCTGTGACCCTGGTAACCTCCGACGTAACCTATTCGCGGCTTTTTCGTGAAAACGATTCGTTTTACGAATCCGCAAGCTCTAATTACATTTCTTAAACCCAAGCTCTGACTGTCTCCCTGAAAGTTGTTATTTATCGATTTCGCAACGAAATGAAATCACAAAGTGTTTCTTGGCAAACTGTGCCATTATTGCAGACGGCATATAATTTATTTGAATTCAACAATACCGATGTGACGGCGCAAAATGGCACTGGCGCGAACACGTGGATCGACGGCAATATCTTCCCAGCATCCGTCCATACCTGGGAAATCAACATCATCAATGACGACCAAGCCCTGCGGGGCAAGTCGGGCCGCGACTATTTCAAATTGGCGCGTAACGAATTCACGGGTGTGGATGGCGTCGATGAAGCAAATATCAATTTTTTCGCCGGGAGCAAGTTCGACATCAATGTTGCTCTCGAAAGTGCCTTCAACAAGTTTAAACCGTGTCCCAATCTGAGTCATATTTTGTCGGGCTATGGCACACCAATCCTTATTGGCTTCAAAGCTGAGGAGGCGGCCGGCAGACGCTTCTTCCAGACCTGCGAGCCAATACATGCCGGAAACGCCAAACGCGGCTCCGAATTCGACTACGAGATTCGGGCGACGGACACGGACTATGTCGGCAAAGAGATTGCAGACATCGAAGTGTGAGCGAACTTCATCAGGCCGACGAGTAGAGTTGTTTTTATGGTAGCCGGGTATCTCAAGGTACTTGTCCCAAAGGCGCTGCGGGCCCAGGCGGGTTGTATGTGCTGAGAGACGCTCGATGCGGGCGGCAAATCGGGTGGCACGGACAGATTTTTCAAAGCTGCCTAAGTAGTGTCCCAGCCATGATGTTTCATCGTTTTGCACCCAATCGACGGGCACCACCGGTCGCATCCAGGAACCAACTGTTTGCCTAAGCATTTTCCTCAACATAGCCCGAAATTCCTCTTGTGAAACGATACAACTCGTTGCCGAACCTGTTTTTGGCGTTTCTATCAAATTCGCACAGTTTACGCAATTCATTTCCAGATAATTTCAGCACCCACAGCCGTTGCAGGTTGAGTCATTGACTTTGGGAATCAACAGGCCGTTGATGGTTTCAACCATACTATGGTGTTTGCAGGACATACCGCCGCGCAGGTGCCGCAGCAAAAGCACAGGTGCTGTTTAGTGACATCTTCGACATTTCTCTTAATCGAAATATATTGTTACCGGGAGAGTTCAAATTTTCGATTGCAGCCGTGGCTTTTCCTGAGGAACGATGCAAATCGTTCACGGCTTCCTGGCCTCTATATTGCGATGTTTTGGCGCAACAGATTTTATCGGCAGTGGCGGACGTGATTCTTTTTTATTCAGAAGGCGGTCAAAGTATTCGATAGTTTTTTTCAAACCTTCCCGCAAAGGAACTGTGGGCTGCCAGTCGAGGGTCTTTTTTGCGAGCGTTATATCGGGACACCGTTGTCTGGGGTCGTCGGAAGGTAATGGCTTACGCACTAATTTGGAATGGGAGCCGACGAGGTCGATAACGGCCTGCGCCAGTCCGAGGATGGTGTTTTCAGTGGGATTGCCGAGATTGACGGGGCCGGTGAAATCATCGGGGGTATCCATCAGGCGAACAAAGGCCTCAATCAGGTCGTCAACATAACAGAACGAGCGGGTTTGTGAGCCGTCGCCGTAAATGGTTATCGGTTCGTTTTTGAGCGCCTGTATTATGAAATTCGAGACAACCCTGCCGTCGTTGGGGTGCATCCGCGGGCCATAAGTATTAAAAATGCGAGCGACTTTTATGCGGAGCTTGTGCTGCCGGTAATAATCGAAAAAGAGTGTTTCGGCGCAGCGTTTACCCTCGTCGTAACAGGAACGTATTCCTATGGGATTAGTATGGCCCCAGTATGATTCGGTTTGCGGGTGAACATTGGGGTCGCCATAGACCTCGCTTGTGGAGGCCTGAAAAATCTTGGCCTTGATGCGTTTGGCAAGCCCTAACATATTGATTGCGCCGTGGACGCTCGTCTTTGTGGTCTGGACCGGGTCGAACTGGTAATGAATGGGCGAGGCGGGGCAGGCGAGGTTGTAAATTTCATCTACCTCGACATACAGCGGAAAAGTTACGTCATGACGCATAATTTCGAAACGAGGATTGCCCATAAGATGGGCGACGTTGTCTTTTCTTCCTGTGAAGTAGTTGTCAACGCAGAGGACGTCGTTGCCGGCCTTTAGAAGACGTTCGCAGAGATGCGAGCCGAGAAAACCCGCGCCGCCTGTAACAAGAATCCGTTTCATTATTCGACCTTCTACACATTTATTATGAAGCCACAATTGGCCGGCGGTTATTATACCTTGCACGCCGGTAAAAACCAATAGGGAATTGACTGCTTTGCCGCTGTTGCCTACAATGGCCGGACTTAAAAATTATTTGACCTAAGGACAATCAAATGCCCCAGCAAAAAGAACCGCTTGTAACAATTTGTATGCCTCACTGGCAGGTGCAGGAGCTGATAACGCTTTGCCTGCGGGCGATTCGTAAGTTTACCACCAAAATACCGATTGAGGTAATCGTGGTGGATAATGGCTCAGAGGATAAATCGCTGGATTACCTGAGGGGGCTTAAATGGATACGATTGATAGAACGGCGCAAACAGGACCTTCCGGCGTTTTGGGTGGACGGTTTTGTTTCGGCCCTTGACATCGGTTTCGCCAACAGCCGCAGCGACTATTTCATTATTATGCACACGGACACCATCGTAAAACATCCGGGGTGGCTGGAGCGGATGCTTGAGCCGATGCATAATGACCCCAAGTGCGCAGCATCAGGGGCGTGGAAACTTGAGGCAAGAAGCCCGCTGAACGAGTTTTTGAGAAAAATCACCGATACAAAAAAGGCACAGCTCTGGTTCAAAAGGACTTTTCTGGGAGACGCCAAAGCCAGACAACGGCCGCGTGAGTTATGCCCGCGTGATTACTGTGCGCTTTATCGCTCTGAACCAATAAGACGACTTGGACTTCATTTTGATTCCGCGGGTAAGTATCGTGGTTACACGGCGGGGGAGCAGATGTATTACCAGCTCAAGGAAAACGGCTATCACGCCTCGGTGATTGATACCGCCGAGATGATGAAATATATGGTTCACCTCGCGCACGCGACCGCTGGTCTGCGACCTGCTGAGCGACGGCTGGGGCACTTGCGGGCACAGGTAAAGGCGGAACATAAAATTCGCCGGCTTTTCAATTCGAATCTGGCAAAAGAGTTGATGGAAGATACGAGCTTGGACCAGTAATTTCGCGACGAGCTTTTGCGGCAGCGATCACCTGTTCTTATACATCGAATCGTAATACTTCTGGTAATCGCCTGAAACCACGTTGGCCAGCCACTTGCGGTTTGCCAGATACCAGTCAATCGTCTTGACGATGCCCTGTTCAAACGATACCGATGGCCTCCAGTTCAGCTTGTTGATTATCTTTGACGCGTCGATGGCGTATCGTCTGTCGTGGCCGGGGCGGTCGGTAACGTGTTTGATTAGTGATTCCGGTTTGCCTAAGCGGCCAAGTATCAGCCGGACGACATCAATGTTGGTTTTTTCGCTGCAGCCGCCGATGTTGTATATTTCGCCGGGCGCCGCCTCGGTGAGGACCTTCCAGATTGCGATGCAATGGTCATAGACATAAAGCCAGTCGCGGATTTGCATTCCGTCGCCGTAAACGGGAAGCTGTTTGTCGTTCAGCGCGTTATTAATCATCAGCGGGATGAGCTTTTCCGGGAATTGATAAGGCCCATAGTTGTTCGAGCAGCGAGTGATATTGTATTGGACGCCGAATGTATGCCCGAATGCGCGAACGAGAAGGTCCGCCGAGGCCTTGCTGGCTGAATATGGCGAGTTGGGGCTAAGCGGCGTATCTTCTGTAAACATCCCTTCACGCCCAAGGGCGCCATAAACCTCGTCGGTCGAAATCTGGACGAATTGCCGGAGTTTCTTGTCTCTTGCCGCCTCAAGAAGCGTCAATGTCCCCGTAACGTTGGTTTCGATGAAAATTTTCGGTTCGCTGATTGAACGGTCAACGTGGCTTTCGGCGGCGAAGTTCACAATCGAATCGATTTTAAACTCGTCGATGATACGCTCAATCAGTTTGGCGTCGCAGATGTCGCCTTTTATGAATTTATGATTTTTGTGATTTTCAAAACCGGCGAGATTTTCAAGATTGCCCGCGTAAGTCAGCTTGTCGAGATTGACGACGAAACAATCCGGTTGTTCGGAAAGAATCATCCTCACGAAATTACTGCCGATAAAGCCGGCTCCGCCTGTAACGAGTAATTTTCTCATATTCTTCGACTCCGCTCAGGACCGGGCCTGTTTAAGGAATTCCTCCAGAGGTCCCTGCCAGGGTTTAATCGGGCTGCTGAGCAGGGGCCTTATTTTGCTGCAATCGAATCTGCTGTTTAACGGCCTGGCCGCCGCGGAAGGGAAATCACTGGTTTTGCAGGGGGTCAGTTTAACGCCGAGATTCAGCTTTTCTGCGATAAACCGGGCGACTTCAAGTCGGCTGGCGTATCTCTGGTTCGCGAAATGGTATATGCCCGTCGGCTTTTTGCTGATGAGGTCACAAATGGCCCCAGCGGCCTCGGTTGTCGCGGTAGGCGAGCCGACCTGGTCATCGACAACCTTCATTTCTTTTTGTGTCTGTGCCTTTTGAATGATTTTCTTTATGAAATTATCGCCGTTGCGCCCGTAAGTCCACTCGACCCGCATGATACAGTAATGGCAGTGGTTTTCAACCAGCAGACGCTCGCCCACAAGCTTGGTTCTGCCGTAAGCGTTGATGGGGTGCGGAATGTCTTTTTCGGTATATGGTTTATCGGAGGCACCGTCGAAAACAAAATCGGTGCTTATATGCAGAACCCACGCCCCCGATTTCCTCGCGGATACGGCAAGCATTTTTATGGCCTCGGCGTTGACGCGAAACGCAAGCTCAGTTTCGGTCTCGGCCTTTTCAACATTGGTGTAAGCCGCGCAATTGACTATCGTTTTCGCCGGATGAATTACGCTCAATAACTGATGTTCGTTGGTTATATCGAATTCAGGCAGGTCGAACACCTCGTAGTCGATACCCCGGCTTTTGCACTCCGCGGCGACGTCTGTGCCCAACATTCCCCTGCCGCCGAGTATGATTACTTTATCAGGAGAGCCGCTCATTTGTTTTCCCCGTATCGCGGCCCTTCGAGTTTGCTCAGGACAGGCAGTTTGTCTTTAGGAATATCCTTGAGCCGGGGATAACCGGCGTCCTTCTTCGAAACCAGCGGGTTGTTAATCGGCCAAGCAATCCCAATGTCCGGGTCATCCCAGATTATGCCGCCCTCGGTTGTCGGGCTGTAGTAGTCGGTGCATTTGTAGGAGAATAGCGCGTTGTCACTCAGAACGCAGAAGCCGTGCGCGAAACCCGACGGGATATACATCTGTTTGTGATTTTCCGCCGACAGCGTTTCGCTGAACCATTGTCCGAAATCGGGTGAGCCGACGCGGATATCGACAGCCACGTCGAGAACCTCGCCGGATAATACCTGCACTAATTTGCCCTGTGCGTGCGGATTTTGAAAATGAAGACCCCGCAGGGTGCCCTTTGTCGAAAACGAGATGTTATCCTGCACAAACGGCTGACTCAGTCCCGCTTCTTCATAACGTTTGCTGCTAAATGTTTCGATAAAAAAACCGCGTGCGTCACCGAAAACATCGGGTTCAATAATCAGCACACCGTGGAGTTTCGTCTGTGTAACTTTCATTCAGCGGCACTCATCCACAAGATTAAGCAGGTATTGCCCATACCAGTTTTTGGCTAAGGGTTCTGCGAGTTTGGTCAATTGTTTGGCGTCGATAAGGCCGAGGTGAAACGCAATTTCTTCGGGGCAGGCAATCATTAGGCCTTGTCTTTGCTGGACGGTCTGGACAAAATTCGACGCCTGGAGCATCGATTCGGGCGTGCCGGTATCAAGCCAGGCGGTCCCGCGTCCCAGCAATTCGACTTTCAGCTTGTTGATTTTAAGATAAGCGTTATTGAGGTCGGTAATTTCATACTCGCCCCTGGCGGAGGGTTTTATGGTCGCGGCGATGTCGCAGACCTGCGAATCGTAGAAGTAAAGCCCTACGGCCGCATAATTGGATTTTGGTTTTTTGGGTTTTTCCTCGATTGATATTACCTTGCCGGTTTTGTCGAACTCGATAACGCCGTATCGGTGCGGGTCCCTGACCCAATAGCCGAATATCGATGCGCCGGCTTCACTGCTGACAGCCTTTTTTAGCGAATCGACAAGCCCGTGGCCATAAAAGATATTATCGCCGAGAATCAAACATGCCGGGCTGCCCGCCAAAAACTTTTTGCCGATTATAAACGCCTGTGCAAGCCCTTCGGGCCTTGGCTGTTCGGCGTATTCGAGCCGGATACCCCACTGCGAACCATCGTCGAGGACTTTTTTGTACATTGGCAGGTCAGCGGGCGTGCTGATTACAAGAATCTCTTTTATTCCCGCCAGCATCAGCGTCGTCAGCGGATAATAAACCATCGGCTTATCATAGACCGGGATGAGCTGCTTGCTTATGGCTTTTGTTACGGGATGCAGCCGGGTGCCGCTCCCGCCTGCGAGGATTATACCTTTGTAATTCATATTATTGTCTCCGCAACTTAAAACTGAATTAGTCCTTCGACAAGCTCAGGATTAGCAGTTCAATTTCAGAACTGCTGTAAGAAGCGAAGGTCATTTTCATAGAATAAACGAATATCGGTGATGCCGTATTTTCTCATAGCCAGCCGTTCGATGCCGAAGCCGAAAGCCCAGCCGGTGTATTTTTCGCTATCGATACCCACGGCGTCAAAAACATTCGGGTCAACCATACCACAGCCGCCCATCTCGACCCATACCTCCTTGCCCGTCTTATCGACTAACAGCAAATCCACTTCTGCGCTCGGCTCGGTGAACGGGAAAAAACTCGGGCGAAAACGCCATTTTACATCCTTGCCCAGGAAAACCTTTATGAACTGGTCGATTGTGGTTTTCATATCGACCATAGTAACACCCTCATCGACGACGAGTGCTTCGAGCTGGTGGAACATAAACATATGTGTCGCGTCAACTGTATCGGGCCTGTAAACCCGGCCCGGGGCAACGATGCGGATAGGGGGCTTTTGCTTTTCCATCACGCGAATCTGGATTGTCGAGGTCTGACTCCGCAAAAGGGTTTGGTCATCGACGTAAAAGTTATCCAAGGGGTCGCGTGCCGGATGCTCAGCGGGGATATTGAGTGCGACGAAATTGTGCCATTCGTCCTCAACCTCAGGCCCGTATGCGACCGGAAAGCCCATCCGGGCGAAAATCTCCAGTAATTCGTTTGTGGTCTGATTTATAACGTGTCTTTTGCCGATTCGCGGCTGTATCCCCGGCAGGGTAACATCAATCAATTGCCTGCTTTTAGAACGCTGGGTCTGGGTGATTTTTTCCTTAAGCTGCTCGAATGCGGCAGTTACCTCGTTTTTGATTTTGTTGGCCAACTGGCCCGCCGCAGGTCTTTGTTCGGCTGATACTTTTCCGATTTGTGTAAGTATCTGGGTAACGAGGCCTTTTCTGCTGAGGTATTTTATACGGAATTGCTCCAGCGACGCGCTATCGGCGACTGCTTTTAGCTCTTCGAGAGCGTCCTTACCGATTTTGGCGAATTGCTCAAGCATCCCCTGTCCTGAAACTGGATTCCCGTTTTCACAGAAATAGCTCCCGCCTATGTGGCGGGAGTTAAACTCTTATATTTTCGCCGGTTTTGCCGCCGCGACGATTGCGTCGAACGCAACCGGGTCGGCTATCGCTATTTCACTGAGCATCTTGCGGTTCAGGGTGATATTGGTTTTTTTGAGTCCGCTGACAAGCCGGCTGTACATAATGCCCCGCTGCTGGCAGGCGGCGGTCAGCCGTGTAATCCACAGCGATCTGAAATCGCGTTTGCGCAGCTTACGACCAAAACGCGAATAAACTCCCGCACGAACAATCGCTTCCTTCGCGGCACGATAAAGATGACCGGCGGAACTGCGATGACCCTTCGCCGCCTTTAATACTCTTTTGTGCGCCTGGCGTCTTGCGGCGCTTTTTCTAATTCTTGGCATACCCGATTTCCTTTCTTAACTCACTGCTAAGTCGGCCAATCGCAAGCAATCGATTCCTCGATTCACGCGGGCCGAAACAAGCTATTTGCCGGACATCGCCTTGATTTTATCGGCGTAAACCCCGGTCATAATAGCGGGGCCGGCTATCCTTTTTCGCTTCTTGGCGTTCTTGCTATTCATTAAATGGTTGCCCGACGGGTGCTTGTATCTCAGTTTCCCTGAGGCGGTAACCTTGAATCTCTTTTTTATTCCCTTATGGGTCTTCATCTTTGGCATCGTTCGCTACCCTGAAAAAAGTCCGTTCAACCGGGCGCATAACAGCATTACCCGGCAATAAGTTCAACCCGCGAGATAAAACGTTGGAGATAGCATATCGATATATCGATTTGCTATCTCACGGGTTAAACAGAGGAGAATACACTATTTGCCTGCCAGGGTCAACAGCGATTTTAGGATTATACGGGAAAAACGACTATTTCGGGCTTATTACTTTGGCGCAATCACCATGGTCATCCGCTTGCCCATCATCTCGCTGGAGCGGTCAACCTTGGCTACATCCACTAAGGACTCAATTATGCCGTTGAGAACCTCCGCGCCTTTTTCCTTGTGGAGCATCTGTCGGCCGCGGAAAACAAGCGTAAACTGGACCTTGTGCCCCTTTTCGATAAACTCACGGGCGTGCTTGACCTTTATCTCAATATCGTGTGTATCCGTTTCGGGCCGCAGCCGGACTTCCTTGAGTGAACCGGTATGGTGCGTTTTTTTGCGTGCCTCGCGGATTTTGCGTTTCTGCTCATAGACCCACTTGCCGTAATCCATTATCCGGCATACCGGCGGGTCGCTGGTCGGCGATACCTCGACGAGATCCAGATTGGCCTCTCGGGATTTTTCCAGGGCGAAAAGCCGCTCAACTATACCGACCTGATTGTTTTCTGCATCTACGAGCCGAACCTTATCTGCTCGTATCCCCCCATTTATCCTCAACCCCTTAACTTTTATTATCACTCACTGTCACCTTTCCAAAAACTATAAATGTGGTTGCCTGTCAGAATCTTCAAACCTCTCGGCCTACAAGGCCAGCTCTACCTGCTTATCGGCAATTTTCTTTACCGCGATTGCCGCAAATTCATCCACTTTCAGCGTCTTTGTCTGCTCTTGGCCCCGAATCCTGACGTTTACGGAATCCGACTGCGATTCCTTGGGCCCTACCACCAGCATATATGGGGGCTTGTCGCCGTGTGTTCGGGCGATTTTTGCCCCGATTTTCTCATCGGTCAAATCGCAGGAGACACGCAACCCCTGCGCCTTTAATCGGGTTTCGACCGCTTTGGCGTAATCATTGGTCTTTTCGCTTATGGGCAGTATTATCACCTGTTGCGGAGCGAGCCACAGAGGCATATCGCCCGCGTAATGCTCGATGAGAATCCCGATAAACCGCTCGAATGAGCCAAGTACCGCGCGGTGAATCATAACGGGCGTCTTCTCGGTGTTGTCCTTATCGGTAAAAACAAGTTCGAACCGCTGGGGCATCGAGAAATCGAGCTGGATGGTGCCAAGCTGCCAGGAGCGTTTCAGTGAATCCTCGATATGGAAATCGATTTTGGGGCCATAAAAGGCGCCATCGCCCTCGTTGACCTTGTAATCGATATTTTTGTGCTTAAGGGCATTAATGAGGGCGTTGGTGGCGGTTTCCCATATTTCATCCGAGCCGATGTGGTTTTCGGGCTTGGTGGATAGCTCGATGTGGAAATCCTTGAAGCCGAATGCCCGGTATATCTCGAAGGTCAGCTCGATAACGCCGATGATTTCCGCCTCAATCTGGTCGGGGGTGCAGAAAATATGTGCGTCGTCCTGGGTAAATTGCCGCACCCTGAAAAGCCCGTGTATTACGCCGCTTGCTTCGTGGCGGTGGACAAGCCCCAGCTCCGCGACCCGCAGCGGGAATTCGCGGTAGGAATGTTTGCGGGTTTGGTAAACTAAGCAGCCGCCCGGGCAGTTCATCGGCTTTATCGCGTAGTCGGCATCGTCGAAGCGGGTGAAATACATATTCTCTTTGTAATGGTCCCAGTGGCCGCTCTTGTGCCACAGGTCTTTGTTAAGAATAATGGGCGTTTTGATTTCCTCGTAGCCAAATCGCTTGTGAACGCCGCGCCAGAAATCAACTATCGAATTCCAGATAATCATCCCCTTTGGGTGCATAAACGCGAAACCTGGCCCTGCGTCATTAAAGCTGAACAAATCCAACTGCCTGCCGATAACGCGGTGGTCGCGTTTTTTTGCTTCTTCGAGACGGGTAAGATATTCGTCAAGCTCTTTGCGGTTTCGCCAGCAGGTTCCATAGACCCTTTGCAGCATCTTCAGCGTCGCGTCGCCATGCCAGTAAGCCCCGGCTACCGACATAATCTTGAATGCACCCGCTTTGCCCGCGCTTGGGATATGCGGCCCGCGGCAAAGATCCTCGAAACCGTCGCCGGATGAGTAAAAGCTGAGTATGTCGCCGGTAGCGCGGTTGACGTTGTCGGTTTTGTATTTTTCGCCGCCAAGTTTGGCGATCGCCTCGGCGCGGGTCATTTCTTTCCTGATAAAGGGTTTGTCGGCCTTGACGATTTCGCTCATCTTCTCCTCGATGCGTTCGAAATCACCCGGGCGAATCGGCTCATCAAGGTCGATATCGTAATAAAACCCGTCATCAACGGTCGGCCCATAAACAAGCTTTGTTTTGGGCCAGAGCAGGCAAATCGCCTCGGCCATAATATGCGCAACTATGTCGCATTATTTCAAGGCCTTCGGTATCTTTGGAGGTGATGATTTGGATGCTCACATCCCCGTTTATCGGGGCCGACAGGTCAACGAGGTTGCCGTTGACTTTGGCCGCTATGGCCGCCTTCGCCAGTCCTGCACCGATTTTTTCTGCTACTTGCTTTCCCGTAATGCCGTCATTGGCCTCTATAATCGCGCCATCCGGCAGTTTAATCCTCGCCATTTGTCAATCCGATAAATCAGTCCTATTTCAAAAATTACTGTAAACCAAAGCCATTTTAGTCCTCCCGCCCGCCATAGTCAAGCAGGGTTTAACGTTATACCGGCGGTTTTGAAAATTGACTTCGGCGGTGTTTACGCTTATCCTGAACCCGCTTATATATCTTTTTGGAGTTTCTGATAATGGTCGTAACTCGTTTTGCCCCGTCGCCGACGGGATACCTTCATATAGGCGGAGCAAGAACAGCCCTGTTCAACTGGCTTTTGGCCCGCAAGACAGGCGGCAAATTCATCCTGCGCATCGAGGATACCGACCTCAAACGTAATACCCCGACCGCTACCCAGCAGGTCATCGACGACCTCCGCTGGCTGGGAATAACCTGGGACGAAGGCCCCGAAGTCGATGGCCCGAACGGCCCGTATTTCCAGTCGCAGCGAAGAGAAACTTACGATAAATACATCAGGCAGCTTCTCGATATGGGCAGGGCGTATTACTGTTTCGAGACGGGCGAAGAGCTTGAAAAACTCCGCAAACAGGCCGAGGCACAGAAAAAAGGTTTCGTATATCAAAGGCCCGCGGTATTCCCGACCGAAGCGGAAGTTGAAAAAGCGAAAGCCGAGGGCAAATCCGTTACAATTCGCTTCGCGATGCCCGAAGGAACTATCGTCATCAATGACATAGTCCGCGGCGAGGTCAGTTTCAATACAGCCGAATTAGGCGACTTCATCATAATCAAAAGCGATGGCTTCCCGACATATAATTTCGCCTGCGTAATCGACGACCACCTTATGGGCATTACCCACGTAATAAGGGGACAGGAGCATTTAATGAATACGCCGGGCCAGCAGGCGTTGTGGGAGGCGCTCGGCTTCGACAATCCGCCAAAGTATGCGCACATGTCGGTTACTATCAGCGAATCGGGAGGCAAACTCTCAAAACGCGAACGCCCGCAAACGCTGCGCAAGGCAATCAAAGCAAAAGCCGATATCGACCTCAAAAAAATAGCCGGCGTTGGCGGGCTTAGCGCAGACGAGATGAACGATTTCCTTAAAGGCGAAAGCGTTCCCGATGTCCCTGCAATCGAGGCAATGGCAAAATACATCGGCGTTGTTCTGCCCGAAATTAACGTCGTCGATTTCCGAAATAGTGGCTATATACCCGAGGCGATGGTCAATTTTCTTGCGTTACTCGGCTGGAGCACGGGAGACGAACGCGAAGTTATGCCTTTAGAGGAACTCATACAAAGTTTCGATATCACACGGTTGACTAAATCCAACAGCTTGTTCGACCGCGGCAAGCTTCTCTCTTACAACACCGAACATCTGAAAATGCTCCCCAAAGAAAAATTACTTGCTCATTTTAAGGCGTATCTGAAAATCGTCGATTCGCCGGTTGCGAAAGCCGACGATGAGACATTGCTTCGCTTTATTAAAATCTGCGAAGGCGCAAGGACTCTTGCTGATATCGAGCACAAGTGCAAATTCCTTTTTACTGCTGATGACCGGATTCAATACGATGAAAAGGCCGTGCAAAAGGTTTTATTGAAGGATAACGGCCTTGCGATGCTGAAACTCGTCCGCGACAAATTAGCCGCGATGGCGGAATTAACTGAGCAGGGTATCGAGGATATGCTGCGTGCGTTAGCCGAAGAGCACAAGGTCGGCCTGGGCAAAGTTGCCCAGCCCCTCCGCGTCGCAATCACCGGCTCAACCATAAGCCCCCCAATATTTGATTCCGTGCAATTGTTGGGCAAAGAAAAAACCTTAGTGAGAATCGATAACACATTGAAAAAATTCGTGTAGCAAAGCAAATGGCAAATAGTAAAAAGTAAAAATACAAAGGAAAATGCAAAAAGAAAACGAAAACATTAAAATCGCGTTTAAGAAACGAATGTACAACTTTGTATTGAAATTGATTGAGTTCATAGACGCACTCCCAAAAGATAATGTTTCGCACAGAATAGGCGATCAATTGCTTAGAAGCGGAACCAGCATTTTGGGTAATTACGTAGAGGCACAATCAGCCGCAAGCAAAAAGGAGTTCGTCAATTATTTCAATATATCTTTGCGTTCAACAAATGAAAGTAAAATGTGGCTTGCTGTGCTCAGGGATAGTCACCGGACCAAATCTGAATCCGTGCAGTGGTTTTTGTGTGAATTGGACGAATTCTCGAAAATTTTCGCTTCCAGTATTTTAACCGCTAAGGGGAAAAGAACTATTTGATTTTTACTTTGTATTTTTACTGTTTTCGATTTGCTTTTTTATATAAGGAAAGATATGTCACTATTAGTAACTGGTTCAATCGGGATAGATACCGTAAAGACGCCGTTTGGTGTGAGTAAGGATTGTCTGGGCGGCTCGGCTGTGTATTTCAGTATGGCGGCGAGCTTCTTTACGCACGTGCGGTTTCTCGGAGCAATCGGGGCCGACTGCCCGTTCGATTTGAAGAAAATATTCAAAGGCCGGAAGGTTGACCTCAACGGCCTTGAATTGCGCCACAAAAGCAAGACCTTCCGCTGGGCCGGCTCATATCAGGGCGCAATGAATGAGGCCATAACTGACGCCGTCGAGTTAAACGTCTTAGCCGAAAACCCGCCCCAAATGCCCGAGGAATACAAAGACAGTAAATTCGTCTTCTTGGCAAATACCGCGCCGAATCTGCAAATCCAGCTTCTCGACCAGCTCCATAAGCCCAGATTTGTCGCCGCGGATACGATGAATCTCTGGATAAATAACAATCTTGTCGATTTGAAACAACTCCTGAAAAAAATCGACTGTCTCATTCTCAATGAAGGTGAAGCCAGAATGCTGGCAAATGAGCATAATCTTATAACCGCAGCGGCAAAAATTGAGAAGCTCGGCCCCACTGTCGTAGTTATCAAGAAGGGTGAATCCGGCTCAATCATCCGTCAATCCGACGGCCAGTTGTTTGTCCTACCCGCCTATCCCGCCACAATTGTCAAAGACCCCACCGGCGCGGGCGACAGCTTCGCGGGCGGCTTTATGGGTTATATGGCGGGCCAAAACAAAACCGATTTCGCTACATTGAAAAAGGCCATCGCTTATGGCACAGTCGTTGCGTCTTTCACAATCTCCGATTTTTCGCTCAAAGGCCTGACGAAAACAACAAGACGTAACATCGACAGCCGACTGAATGAGCTTCGCAATCGGGTAAAGTTTTAACTGGGGCGAAATATGAGAGTTTTCATCGCAATCGATATCGACGACAAAATCCGAAAGGCAATCGCTAATTTGCAAAAACAAATTGCCTCGAAAGTTGACGTCAAAAAAGGCGACCTCAAATGGGTTGAGCCGAATAATATCCATCTGACACTGAAATTTCTGGGTGAGATAAGTGATGAGCAATTAGAAGAGGTAAAGGAAATAGTAAATACCGTTGCCCAGGCGCATCAGAAATTTAACCTCGAAATCGAATCCGTCGGCTCATTTGGCGGCAGAAGCGCAAAAGTCGTCTGGGTGGGCGCAGGAAAAGGAACTGACGCGTTATTGGCATTGCAGAAGGACCTCGATGACCTTCTCGCCCAAGCGGGTTTCCCCAAGGAAGAAAGAGAATTTTCCGCGCACCTGACGCTTTGCCGGGTAAATCACCCGATGGCGGGTATTAAAATGGGCGAGGCAATAGCACAATTTTCACATCTCAAGCTCGGCTTAATCGCCGCCGACGCGATTTACGTTTACCAAAGTCAGTTGACACCAGCCGGTCCAAACTATACTCTATTGGGCGATTTTAAGTTGCGGTAAGGATGAATGAAAAGCCGGGGAACGTTTCCCCTCACACTACCCACATAGGAGTCGAGAAAAATGACAAAGACAAAGACCACCCAGCAGACCAAAGGCGCAGTTGAACCATTAAGACCACAGCAATCAGGCGCAGCGGATAAATCGGGCGCGGAATCCGCCCTGCAAAGAGTCATCGCCCAAATCGAAAAGCAATATGGCCGCGGCTCGATTATGCAGATGGACGAGCACAAATACGCCCGAATCGAAGGCATACCCACCGGCGCGTTATCGCTCGATATCGCCTTGGGTGGCGCGGGCATACCGCGAGGCAGAATCGCCGAGCTCTTCGGTCCCGAATCATCAGGCAAAACAACCTTGGCCCTGCACATCATCGCCAACGCCCAGAAAGCAGGCGGCGTTGCGGCGTTCATCGACGCCGAGCACGCCCTCGATACCACCTGGGCAAAGCGTCTCGGCGTTGACGTCAGCTCGCTTCTCGTCAGCCAGCCGGATAACGGCGAACAAGCGCTCGATATCGCTGAAATGCTTATCGCCTCCAACTCCGTTGACGTACTTGTTATCGACTCGGTTGCCGCGCTGACCCCGAAAGCCGAAATAGAAGGCGAAATGGGCGACAGCCACATGGGCCTTCAGGCGCGACTGATGAGCCAGGCGATGAGGAAGCTCACAGCCATAATCGCCAGGAGCAAAACCGCTCTTATATTCATCAACCAGATTCGCATGAAAATCGGCGTGATGTTCGGCAACCCCGAAACCACCACAGGCGGCAATGCCCTTAAATTTTACAGTTCGGTCCGCGTTGACCTGCGGCGAATAACAACCCTCAAGGAAGACAGCGGCGCCGTCGGCAACAGGGTTCGCGCTAGGGTCGTGAAAAACAAAATCGCCCCGCCTTTCCGCGAAGCCGAATTCGACATTATGTTCGACCACGGCATAAGCTACGAAGGCGACCTACTCGACCTCGGCGTTGCCTGCAACGTAATCGAAAAATCCGGCACCCATCTTGGTTTCGGCGAAATCCGCCTGGGCCAGGGAAGGGAAAAGGCGAGACAATTCCTTATCGATAACAAGGACCTCTGCGAACAGATAAAACACAAAATTCTCGTCGCGAAAGGATTGATAGAAGATAAATAATACTTAGACACGGATTTACACTGTTTTTTTATTCATTTCCGCCGTAGGCGGATAAATCTCTGTGTCCTCTGTGGCTAAACCTCTTCTTGTTAGAAGGTTTTCAGAAAGGATAGTATTATGAACTTACTTGCAGCAGCAGCGTCGACACAACCGGCGCCGGTTTACCAGAATCAGGGCTATCAGGGCCAGGGATACCAGAACACAACACAGCAGCCCGACAGGCCTGCCCCGTCTATAAAGGCCAAGATTTTGGGTTACGGCTATTTCCTTTTCAATATCGCTGTCGTTGTGTTCGTTATTGTTATGGTTTACAGGTTCGTAAAGGCCTTCGAAAAAATAGCCGGCAGTTTGGACAAGGGCATTGTTATCAGAAAAGACGATACGACAGCCTAATTTCACAGAGCAGATATGACATTGACCGCAAAACAAATAAGAGCCAGCTTCATTGATTTCTTCAAGGGCAATGACCATAAGTTTGTCCCCAGTTCACCTATTGTCCCCATCGGCGACCAGACGCTGCTCTTCGCCAACGCCGGAATGAACCAGTTCAAGGACATATTCCTCGGCCTCAGCGCCCCGTCGTGTCGTCGCGCGGTCAACAGCCAGAAATGCCTTCGCGTCAGCGGCAAGCACAACGACCTCGAAGAAGTCGGCCACGACAACTACCATCACACCTTCTTCGAAATGTTAGGCAACTGGTCATTCGACGATTATTTCAAAGCCGAGACAATCGAATGGGCCTGGCAATTGTTCACCGATGTCTGGCAAATCGACCCGAAAAATTTATACGCGACCGTATTCGCCGGCGACGCAGGTGATGGTCTCCCCGAAGACAGCGAGGCCGCGAATCTCTGGACAAAAGTAACGTCTCTTCCCGCCGACCACGTCCTTAAATTCGGCAGGAAAGACAACTTCTGGGAAATGGGCGAAACAGGCCCTTGTGGCCCCTGCAGTGAAATCCACATCGACCTCGGCCCTGACCGCTGCGACAAGAAAAACGTCCCCGGCCACAAGTGCGCCGTAAACGCCGGCTGCGCAAGGTTCATCGAGCTTTGGAATCTCGTTTTTATACAATTCAATCGAGCCGAAGACGGCAAACTCACGCCGTTGAATGCGAAATACGTTGATACCGGCGCCGGATTGGAAAGAGTTACAGCCGTCCTGCAAAATAAACGCAGCAATTACGACACCGACCTGTTTATGCCCGTAATCGACCGGCTCGCCGAAATGACCGGTAAAAAATTCACCTCGCAACTGAATAACAAAACCGATAACGCATTCCGCGTCATTGCAGACCACATCCGCGCACTCTCAATGGCTATAACCGACGGCGCGACCCCGTCCAATGAAGGCAGGGGCTATGTCATCCGCAGAATACTTCGCCGGGCCTTCCGTTTCGGCAGAGAGCTTGGCCTGCACGACCCGTTCCTCTTCAAGCTTGTCCCCGCAGTTGATGATTGTCTTGGCGAAGCGTTCCCCGAAATAAAGGCACGAAAGGATTACGTCTCAACCGTAATCGAATCCGAAGAGGTAAGCTTCGGCAGAACTTTAGATAGGGGCCTTGAGATTTTTACCGATGCTGCCGATAAGGCGAGCCATACCAAAAACAAAACAATTCCCGGCGACGATGCCTTCCAGCTTTATGATACCTACGGTTTCCCAGTTGACCTTACTCAACTGATGGCGCAGGAACGAGGCCTCAAAGTCGATACCGCTGGCTTCGATAAATTGATGGAGCAGCAGCGCTCCCGCGCAAGGGCTGCTCAAAAAGGCGCACAAACTATCGTTATGGCATCCGACACGGAATTACCCGTAACGCAGGATCACTTCAAATATACGGCCGACAAATGCCCGGCCGTGATGCTTGGCTTTATCGATAACGGCGCATTCAACAAAACAGGCCAAATCAAAGCCGGCGAGGAAGCGGCGATTGTCCTCGACAAAACCTGCTTCTACGCTGAAATGGGCGGCCAGGTCGGCGACGTAGGCATTATAGAATCCGACAAAGGCAAATTTATTGTTGATGCTACAACCAAGGTCGCCGATTGCGTCATCCACAAGGGCAAATTGCTCGAAGGAGCAATCGCCGTAGGCGATAAAGTTACCGCCTCAGTCAGCCCTGACAGGGATGCCACAAAGAAAAACCACACCGCAACGCACCTGCTCCAGTGGGCCTTGCGGCAACTGCTTGGTAGTTCGGTCGCACAGCAGGGTAGTTTGGTTTGCCCCGATTATCTGCGATTCGATTTTACGTATCCCAAGTCGCTCGACGCCGAGCAGACAAAACAGGTCGAGTCGCTCGTCAGGGACAAAATTATCGCTGATTTGCCGGTTACCTGCGCAGTCCTGCCTCGAAACCAGGCCGACAAATTAGGTGCAATGGCGCTATTCGGCGAAAAATACGGCGACGATGTGCGTGTGGTAGCGGTCGGCGCGCCGGACACAAATGGCCTCAACCAGGCATTCAGCAAGGAATTTTGCGGCGGCACTCATGTTGACAGGACGGGCGTTATTACCGACTTCAAAATCATAAAGGAAGAAAGTGTATCGGCCGGGGTGCGCAGAATCACCGCCTACACGGGTCGCGGTCTCGCCAAATACCTCGAACAAAGAAGCGACATTGTCGATGAACTCGCCGCAGCGCTCAAAATCCCTGCGACGGGCATCGTCGAAAAAGTTACTCACCTGCTCACCGAAAATAAACGGCTCGCCAAAGAGCTTAAATCACCCTCGCGTCAGGCCGCGTCCGATTCTCTCGCCGAAGCGAAACAAATGCTGGATAAATGCGAAAAAGTCGGCGACGCCTCGGTAATCACGGGAAAATTATCGCCCACGACCGCCGAACAGGCACGTGCCGCGATTGATATGCTCAAAAAGAAGGCCCCGTCCTCCGTCATCGTCCTCGGCTTCGCAGAAGGCGACAAGGCGACCCTTCTTGCTGCCGTAACCGATGACCTCACCGGCAAAATCGGCGCAGGAGAAATCCTCAAACAAATCGCCCCCATAATCGACGGCGGCGGCGGCGGAAGACCCAATATGGCGCAAGCAGGCGGCAAAAAACCCGACAAGCTCGACGAAGCGATCGCAAAAGCCGCAGAAGTTATAAAAACAAAACTGTAAAACCTAGCTTGTCAAAAGGAAAGGTCGGCAAGTGGAGGAAAACACCCCAAACCAGAAGCCGTCCGAACCGGCAATCCGGTTCAACTGCGACTTTTGCGGCAAACAGATTCGTGTGCCGTCGGTGCACGCTGGCAAAAAGGGGAAATGTCCCCAGTGCAAAAACATCGTCTTGGTTCCATACTCAGCACCTTCGTCCCCACAGGCAAATACGCCGATTGATCCCGGACCGGAGTTAGACCTGCTTCTTCAGCCGAGTCCCCCGCACGACCGTATTGCTGCCGACAAGCCGAAAGACCAGCAGTATGAAATGCTGCGGCAAAGCGAAGGATTACCTTCCCTCCAGCCAACGCCTCCGCCGCAACGAAAATTCCCCTGGCTTATCGATATATTTTTGTACCCCGCCAACCTCCACGGAATTATCTTTCTTGCCATCGTTGTTTTGATACCGTGGATGTTTCAGCTTGTGGTTGAGTTTCTTGTCGGGTTGATGGGAAAATTCGCCGTTTTAGTTATTTTTGTCAACTTAATAGTGGATATTGTAATCCTGATGTTTGCGTACTGGTTTCTGGCTGAATGCATCTGCGACAGCGCCGAAGGAAACCTGCGTGTGCCGAATACGGCCGATAATACTCCGGGGCTTGCGGAGATGGGCTTACGGCTTATACGGATATTTGTCTGTCTCGTGGTCTATTTATTCCCAGCTTCTTTGTACTACAGATATACTTATAGATGCGACTTGCCTTTCCAAATCATTGCGGGTTGCGGAATATTTTTATACCCGATGGCGCTGCTTGGTGTCTTAATGTTTGATTCTATACGCGGCCTGAATCCTGTTATTGTCATCCCCTCTCTGTTCAGCGCGTTTTTTCAGTATTGCGGCCTGATTGTATTTGTTTGTGCAATTATTTTCCTGTTTACAAAGGCCAGGGAATTCCTACTGGCGAGCCCTCTGTTGTGGCTATTCATCCGAGCAATTGAAGTATATCTGCTAATGGTGGTGGCGCACCTGCTTGGCTGTTTTTACTTCAAGTATCAGGAAAAATTCAACTGGGACGTTTAGCTTCGATTTTCCTGCCGAATTTTCACGCTTCTGGCGTGCGCGTCTAATCCCTCTGCTTCCGCTAAGCGGATTATATCATCCGCGCTATCAGCTAACTTCTTCTTGTCGTATTCGATTATGCTCGTCGATTTTATAAAATCATTTGCGCTCAACGCACTGAAAAATCTCGCGCTTCTTCCCGTTGGCAAAGTATGGCTTGGCCCCGCCCAGTAATCACCCACTGCCACGGGTGAATAATCGCCGATAAATATCGCGCCTGCATTTTGTATCTTGTTGGCAATTTGTTTGCTTTGTTTTCCACACTGAATCTGCAAATGCTCCGCCGCGAAAAAGTTTGCGTAAACTATTACATCTGCCATATTTCTACAAACCACAATCGCGCTGAATCCTAACAAGCAATCAAAGGTCTCTTTCGACCTGACCAGTTCTGCTACTTGTATTTTAAGTTCGGCCAATACATCTTGCCCTAATTTTTCGGAGTCCGTGAATAAAACCGCAGAACCGGGATTGTGTTCCGCCTGGCTCAGCATATCCGCTGCCACCCAGGCAGGATTGGCTGATTTGTTAGCTATTATTAAAACCTCGCTTGGCCCTGCAATCGAATCAATCCCGACAAGGCCGAAGACCTTTTTCTTTGCCATCTGAACCCATTGATTCCCTGGCCCTACAATCTTATCAACATTGTTTATGGTCTTTGTTCCTTGGGCCAGCGCAAATACGGCCTGTGCTCCGCCTATCCGGTAAACCTCTTTAATCTTCAATTCCTTGCAGGTCGCTAATATGACCGGATGAATGCTGCCGTTATATCTCGGCGGCGATACCACAACAATCTCTTTCACTCCTGCCACCTGTGCCGGAACAGCCGTCATAATGACAGTCGAAGGCAGCGGCGCAGATGCGCCGGGAACGCATATCCCCACTCGCTTTATTGGTGTATATCTTATGCCGGTCGATTTGAAATTTTTGTCTTTACCAACGAATATTTTCGACTGATACTCTTTGACGTTCTTAATTGCCAAGCGAATCGACTTCAAAAGCTTCTTGTCGATTGTTTTGTGAGCATCATCCAGCTCCACATCTGATATCCTGAATTGTTCAGGAGTAAGCTTAATCCTATCATGCTTCTCTGTATATTTAGCTACCGCTTTATCATCTCCAAGTATTCTCCCATCTTCTGTATATTCGGCTACTGCCTCATCGCCGCGTCGCATTACCTCGTTAAGAATGGTCTCTAATTGTTGTTCTGCCTCGCCAATAAAATGGGTTCCACGAATCACGGCCGCACGGATTTCTATAAATCTTTCATTAAAACCCGGCTGGTCATATTTAATCAGAATTTTATCAAGCTCATTCACCATTTTTCTCTGTGTCCTCTGTGGCTAAAAAACCTCTGTGGCAAGTTATCTTCCGAAATTCTCGTAACTATACATCCTTGTCGCTTTTTGCAGCAGCAGGTATTGTTCGCCTTTATATTTAGTTAAAATTCCCGCCACGTTGAACCTGACTGGGTTTGATTCGCTTCGCACCTGTATCATCGCCTCTTCGAGTTTCTGGCAGGGCAGCAGCTTTATAGTGAATTTATCGACCCCTCGCCCAAACGCGTCCGCCTCGAAAAAGTAATCACCGTTTTTGACCATCACTCGCCCGGCCCTGTTTGCAAAAATAGTGTCCTGTTTCAGTTGCAGTTCTTCAGCTCGGGTCGCCTGCGCCTCAGTCGTCGGCAAAACCTCCGACGTCTTCAATAACGCCACTATCTCCGGCGGGATATTCACCACGTCATTGGGTGCATTAACCGCCTGTGCAGCCGCATTTGCTTCATTTTGCCCTTTTTCTTCCGAGGGTCTGTTTATCTTGCGAAGCGACAGATAATATACCGCGAACAAATAATTCTTTCCCTCGAATTTCGTTACCTTTGCCCATATCCGAAACATCGCGTCGCTTCGTTCTTTTGCGTCCAATATCATTTTCTCGAGCGTCGCCGAGCCGAGCATCTCCAATGTCTGTCCTGCTTTTATCTCCGCTTCGCCGACGTTCACCGCTGACTCAAATTCAAACGCCCATTTGTCAGTCCCTGTTTGAATCAGCCTGCCGTCAACTCCCGCGAAAACGTAATCGTCAGGCAATAATTTGTCGCCGGCCTGTAATTTATTGCCGCTGGTTTTTACCGCCGCTGCCGACATCGTTATTGCTGCTGCAATTGTCAGGGCCAATATAAATCTCGCTATCCTCATCGTTTGGCTTTCTCTTTTTTGCCGGCTTTTTTGTTCGACTGCTCAAGCGTATATTTCAGTAGCCCGCCCGAAAGCAAAATCTGCCTGTCTCTACCCGACAGGTTTAACTTGCCCATAATCTCATATCTGCCTTTTTCTTCGACAATCTTTATTTCGTCTTTGTTTTTTATCGCATCGACTAAGCCGTCTATCCGCAGATTGTCGCCCTGACTGATTTTTTCGTAGTCATCCTGGTTGGCCAATTCTATCGGCACAACGCAGAAGTTTATCAGGTTCGCCTTGTGAATCCGCTCGATACTCTTGGCGACAACTGCACGCACGCCTAAATACATCGGGCATAACGCCGCGTGCTCTCTCGACGACCCCTGCCCGTAGCTCGCTCCCGCAACAATAATGCCGCCTCTGCCCTCGTTTTTCACCTTCATCGCCCGTTCAGCAAAACTGGGCTTGCCTTTTTCATTGAAGCAGTGGAACACGACCTTCGCGTATTCGGGCACGTTGCTGCGAAGCTTCAAAAATACTCCCGCGGGCATTATGTGGTCGGTCGTAATTTTATCGCCGCACTTTATCAGCACCTCCGCCTTCAAATCCGCCGGCAATTGCCTCGGCTGTTCGGGCACAACTATCGTCGTTCCCCGTATAACCTCCGCTTTGGCTGCCTCCTTTTCGCTCAAAGGCGCCTCAATCATACTATCATTGATAATAAATTTCGCCGGCTGCTCAATCTTCGGGTATTTTATCCCGAATAATTTTTTAATTTCTCTCGGGTCGGTAATTTTTCCCCTCAACGCCGATGCGACCGCCGTCTCAGGACTCACCAGATATACCTTATCATCCTTCGTTCCGCTTCTTCCCGCGAAATTCCGGTTAAATGTTCGCAAGCTTACGACCCCGTCCGCAGGCGAAAAACCAAGCCCAATACAAGGCCCGCATCCGCTCTCAAGAATCCTCGCCCCCGCAGATATAATATCCCCCAGCGCACCGTTAGCCGCCAGCATATTCAAAACCTCCCTGCTTCCCGGTGCAACCGCGAATTCAACCGTCGGGTCAATCTTCCTGCCCTTTAACGCTGTCGCAACCATCATCAAATCCGCGTAGCTCGAATTTGTGCAGCTTCCTATTGCTATTTGTTTCGATGGAATGCCGGCGATTTCTGTGATTGTTTTCACATTATCGGGCGACGATGGGCACGCCGCCATCGGCTCAAGCTTCGACAAATCAATCTCAATCAGCCGGTCGTAAATAGCCCCGGCGTCTGCACTCATCGGCTGATAATCCTTCTCCCGCTTTTGCGCCGCGAGGAATTTCTTTGTCTGCTCATCGCTGGGGAAAACGCTTGTTGTTACCCCCAGTTCCGCTCCCATATTCGTAATCGTCGCCCGCTGCGGCACAGTCAGCGTCGCAACCCCAGGCCCGAAATACTCAACACCCCAGCCGACGTTACCCTTCGTAGTCAATATACTCAAAAGTTTCAGGATTACGTCCTTCGCCGCAACCCAGTCGGGCAGTTGCCCCGTCAATTTAACACCTATGACTTTTGGGCAAGCCAGGTAAAATGGTCCTCCGCCCATCGCAACCGCAACGTCGAGTCCGCCCGCACCTATCGCTATCGCCCCAATTCCCCCCGCCGTAGGCGTATGCGAATCGCTCCCCAATAGTGTCGCACCGGGTTTTGCGAACCGTTCCAAATGAACCTGATGACAAATCCCGTTGCCCGCCCGCGAATGATAAACCCCGCTTTTGGCCGCGATTGTCTGCAAATACAAATGGTCGTTATGATTCTCCGGCCCAAACTGAGACATATTATGGTCAATATAACTGACCGATAAATCAGTTCTTACTCGACCGGCCCCCATTGATTCGAACAACAAGAACGCCGTCGTTCCCGTCGCGTCTTGCGTCAGCGTCTGGTCAATCCGTATCCCTATCTGTTCGCCTGCCGCGAGTTTTCCTTCAACAAGGTGCGCCCCAAGTATCTTGTAAAAAAGCGTCTCAGCCAACTTTTAACCCCAATCATTATCGTTTAGCCCCATCCCCAGCGGGCGGGCTCAAGCCAATTTAACACAAAACTCTTCCGAACACAAACCCCTCACCTTGTCATTTCGATGTCAAAAGTAATATCTGCCTATGTAGCCAATTATTGCCTTTTTCACTTCAAGTGGCTCTATCGCGCCGGTATGCCGATAAATTATCTCACCGCCCGGCTTTATAATAACCGTGTAAGGGATGCCGCCTTCCCACTTTTTGTCAATCACCCCGCTCAGCTCAGTTCTGTCATCGGAATTAAACAGGTAATTGGTGCAAGAAACCTGCTTATCCTTCAGGAATTTTATAACATCATCTTTTTTGCTCGGCATATCCCCGCCGATTGTTACCATTTCGAATGCCCTGCCCCGATACATCCGGTTTATATTGACTAATTCCGGCATTTCAATAACACAGGGCCCGCACCACGTCGCCCATATGTTGACCAGCCGGAGTTTGCCGGAATTGTTTTTCATAATCTCGCGCACGCCGTTGGCGTCGGTAAGATTTACCTCAACCGCCTCTTTTGCCCATTCCGCGAACGCCTTTTGTGCTGATTTTTCCTTGTCCGCCCATTTTATCGTACAGCCAAACGTCTTCATTTTCTTTATCGCAATCTCTCGCCCATCGAGCATCGCGTCAATCGCGTCCCGAACAAAGCTTTTCTTTATTTTGCTCGGGTCGTCCGAATTATCTACTGCGCCTGAGTATTGCAGTTTGCGTTCCTTGTCGAATATGAATACGTGAGGAGTGCTCACCGGCCCATAAGCACGGGATACCGTTTGTGTCTGGCCGTCGTAGAGATACGGAAAATTAAACTTTCTCTCAGCCGCGCGAAGCTTCATCTCCTCAAAGGAATCACCCATGTCGGTATATCCCATCTCATCGAGCCGGACTGCCAGCGGGTCATTCGGCGATATCGCCACAACCGCTACTCCCTTACTTTTGTAATCCGTTACCAATTGCATCAGCCGGCTTTCGTATGCCTGCGCCGTCGGACAGTGATTAGCGGTGAACACAATCACGAGGATATTCGCGTCGGCAAAATCCGCCAGCCGGTATTCTCGACCATCTACGCCGGGCAAATTGAAATCCGGCGCAGCCGCCCCGATTTCCAAAGGCACAACCTTACTTGTCTCCGCCATAATATTACCAGTAATAATCATCGCGATGAGAATCGCCGACCAGAATACGTTTCGTCCGTTCATATTTGATACCTCCAGGTAATCAACTTTGCTTAAATAATACGCCATCGGCCATTGATAATCAACCCAGCAAAGTCCGCGCATAAAAAAACCGGCCTGTTCCTTTGACCAGGAACAGGCCGGCAAAAATCAGTTCTTTCGGCTTAGTCGAGTATTTCTTTGCCTTATGGCGCTGGCGCCGGGATACTTACTTCTGTATAGTGCTCCAGGATGTGATTCCAGTACGGATGATCACTATACTCACCAATCCCTTTTATCGCCTCAATAATCCCATCCTGTGTATGCGGGGTATAGGGGTCAGGGTTATCAGGGTTATTGACCCCTTTTGTCGCGAGGGTCCAAAGCGACGCCGAAATATTCCCTGCCCCCGCGATTTCCTGGTCTAAGTCGAGAAATATGCCGTATCCCGCTGCAATAGGACCCTTCAAGCTTGAGGCAAGAAGTATTCTGTATCCGTGTGGAAGACCGATATTTACGCTATGGACGTCGCCCATCATAAACGCATTGAAGTCAAAAGGCGACATGCCGTTGAGCCTGTAGAAATGTCTCTTGTTCCCCCGCTCCAATATATACGAATCGAGGAACTCGTTGCTGTCACTTGAGTTGAGCTGGACGTAAACCTTATTATTGTTGGCATCTCTGCCGTAAATAATCATGTTCGCGTCAATAAGCGTATTGGTGTCATTGACCTCATCAAGAGCAAGGTTCATCACCAAACAGCCCTTAAAGGGAATAGTTACCGCATTTGTATCATCTATCCCTATTGTGTTTGTGTCCGACCGGCTATACATTACCCCTCTAATTGTGCCCGACAGCTTATAAATAAGGAAGTAACCATAGGATGATGTGCATATACCAAGCATTATCAATGCCACAAACAACGCCGATAACTTTTTCATTTTCCGTCTCCATTAAACATCTAGTCATTTTTGTCGCCATCAGGGTGAAGATAGTTATGATTATGGCTATTATCTCTTGTGCCGGCCCGTTTGCAACCTAAATCCGCGGTTAAAAGGTTTTACTGCTCCGCCGGGTTTTGGTGGTAGAAATTACTCAGCTCGCGATACAAATCCGGATATGTTTTTTGTAAATCCTTTGGCCGTTCGAAGAAGTATTCGGTTGCGACCGCAAAAAACTCCGCCGGGTCCTGTCCCGCGTATGAACCCAGCAGCGTCGGCCTGTTACTCGATAAATCCTGCTGAAGCTTTATATAGTTTTTATGAAGCACCCTTGCCCATGTGATAAATGTTGACCTTTGCTGTAGCACCGCCGAACTATCACCTTGCCCGCAGGTGCTGTCCAATTGGTGTGCGAATTCGTGGAATACAACGTTATGCCCGTCGCGCACATCAGCCGCTCCTTGCCGGACGTCGTCCCACGACAGTACAACTGACCCGCGATGCCACGACTCGCCCAATCGCACGTCGAATCCCTCTTCGACGACCCCGCCCGCCAGATGCCTCGTCGCTTTTGCCACGTATGCTGCCGGGTAAACGAGTATCGAATGCAATCCCGGGTAGTAATCGGTTTCGCGGTGTAAAAGCAATACGCACGCCTGCGCGGCTATCGTTACCCTGATTTCATCGGTAATCGCCAGTCCGCCGCAGCCGAAGAAATTCTTCTCAGCTAAAAATACGAGGATATGCTGCTTCAATTCCTTTTTGTCGAGCACAGACAACCTGCGATAGAACAGCACATGCCCTTCAATTATACCCGCCCATTCCGGCGGGAATGGCCGCTGCCTTATCCGCTTTCTACGCCATTTCTTAAAAAACCACATACTTGGGATTATAATCCCGAAAGCATAACTTCCGCCAGCCGAAGTTGTAGGGTGTGTAATTTACCTTGTTCATTAGCGAACCGACGAATCATCTGCCGGGGAACAATATGTTGTCTTCGACTGCCACTTGCCATAAACTATCTTTCGACAAATTTATCACGAACATTGGTTAAAATGCCATGAGCAAGGAAAAACAATTTGAAAATATCGGCGATGGTTTGCTGGTGAGAGCCCCGGCTAAAATCAATTTATCGTTGCTGGTCGCGGGCAAACGCCCTGACGGGTATCACGAGCTGGAAACCATAATGGCGAAAATCAACTGGTACGATGAGATACTGATTGAGCCGGGGAGGGAAAAAGGGATTGAACTGATTTGCAAGGGACCATGCGAGGTGCCGGAGGGGGAAGATAATCTGGTTTATAAGGCGGCGAAGTTGATACTGGAAACAAGGTATCAGGGTATGGGGGTATCAGGAGAGCAGGGGACATCGGTTAAAATTACGCTGGTGAAGAATATACCTGCGGGGACAGGACTGGGGTCTGGTAGCAGTGACGCGGCAGGGACATTGATGGGTATCAACAGGTTTCTGAAGCTGGGGCTTAGCCGAAAAATACTTGCTGGATTAGCAACGAAATTAGGCAGTGACGTGGCGTTCTTTTTGGGGGGGCCAGTCGGTTTTTGCACGGGCAGGGGGGAAAAAGTACAAAAATTACCAAAAAGTGAATTTAGGGTATTTTTGATTGTCCCTAACGTAAGTGTTTCCACCAGAAGGGTTTACGAAAACTACCGATACGATTCAGTGAAATATGAGCACTTTAGTAAGGAAATTAGCGTATATATCAGGAAAAAGAAGATTGATTTGGTTTGTAAGTTGTGCGCAAATATGCTCCAGGAAAGTTGCTTTGAGTTGAATACGAAGCTTAGAGAGATGAAAAATGGTATCGAGCGAACAGGAATCGGGCCGGTTTGCCTGAGCGGGAGTGGTTCGTCGATGTATTGTGTTATTGACGAAAGCGATGAGGAAAAGATGCTGAAATGCCAAAACAAACTTGCACGAGATTTTGGCTGTAAGAGCGTGATATTAAACAGCAACGGTTGGTAGCTAATAGGTGAGGCGAGAGTATGCAAATCAGCGAAGTGAGAGTGAAGCTAATAGAGAACAAGGATGACAGGTTGAAGGCGTTTTGCTCGGTAACGATGGACAATGAGTTCGTGGTGCGTGACATAAAGGTAATCGAGGGTACCAACGGATATTTTGTGGCGATGCCGTCAAGGAAGATGAGCGACCACTGCGAGAAGTGCGGAGGCAAGAATCACCTCCGGGCGAAGTTCTGCAATAACTGCGGGGCCCAGCTTCCTGACGACCGTGCGAAGAAGGATATGAAAGGCCGGATGAAGCTGCACGCGGACATTGCACACCCGATAAACGCCGAGTGCAGGAAGAAGATTCAGGACAAGGTAGTGGCTGCGTTCAAGGAAGAATTGGAGAAGTCAAAGCAGCTGGGATATAAGCCGGTGGAAATGGATGAGCCGGATGATGAGGTCCCGGAGATAGTAACGTAAACAGCTGCGTAAACACAAACGGCCCACAATAATATGAGCCGTTGAGTAAAACTGTGGTATTTGTCGGTAACAGTTCCGTTAAAGCGGAACTGACAGTGCAGCCGGGTGCGGTGGGGTAAAGCCCGGCTGTTTTTATTAGATATCCAAGTCGTCGAGCACCTTTTCCAGGGCAAGGTCTAACCGTTCAGTAAGGTTGTATCTGCCTTCGGTGAGCTGCCGGCGGACCTTAAGGACTTTTTGTTTCCTGACTTCGGGCATCACGGCGATTTTCTTAAGCACCTGCCCGAGAGGCGTGCCGTTCATATTGTCGAGAATCTGCTCCATAAGCAGGTCATCATCTGCAATCAGGTCATTTTCCGGTTCGACATACTCTCCGTGAACCGGTTCAAGGTTGAACCTCTGTTCTGTGAGCCAATTTTTGTGAGTGCAATCGGACATCAATATTACCTTGTCTATCGAGCCGCAGGCGAAAATTTCCGTTTTTTCACCATAAGCTATCAACCACTATATCTTGTATGTCCCATAATCCTTTTTGGGACCCCAATCTTGTTTACAGTGTTGTTATCGACAATGATACCTTAAAAACTTTAGCGAATGCGAGGGTAAGGCGTAGATTTGCTTAACCGTTTGTAGAAGCGGGAATTATGTTCGTTTTTGGCAAAAAAACGGGGTTTCAACACTGAAAATAGTGTAAAAAAAGTAGAAATGACGGATTCAATTTCATCCAAAATCACTTATCAGCTAAGGTTTTTGGTCATAAGAGCACACACTACATATAGTAGCTTGTTTTGGAGCCGGTAAATAAGGGTTTCTATAAGCGAAGCGGAAGATTTTTCCGGACCCTCCTTCACTCTGTGTGCTTGTATGTTTGTAGAAATGCGGCAAAAGCTCCCTAAACGAGTATTGGAGGGGCATTTGTGGGGGGTATCAGGAGGAAGGGTTTTTTGCGGCGTTAATGGCATCCGGCAGAGCAAGAGAGCCCTCATAGAGCGCCCGGCCGACGATAGTGCCGGCAGCGCCGAGGGAGGCCAGTTTTTTGATATCCGATATGGTAGTTACACCGCCGGAGGCGACAACGGGCACCGAAACGGTGTGAATGAGGACATTGGTCCTTTCAAAATTAGGCCCGGCGAGCATGCCGTCTTTGGCGACGTCGGTGTAGATTATTGCGGCTATGGGCAGCACGGTGGCCTCGCGTGCAAGTTCGAGCAGGGATTTGGGATGTTCGTCATACCAGCCGCCTGTAACGACGTGCGAACCTTTGGCGTCGAGGCCAAGCGCCACTTTGCCGGGGAAACGCTTAGCCATATCGCTGAACCATTCGAAGTCGTTAACGGCCTGAGTGCCGATGATAACCCGTTTGACGCCCAAATCGATGAGGGTTTTAATATCCTGTTCGGTTCGGAGTCCCCCGCCGACCTCGATTTTCAATTTGCCGAGAGCGGCGATGGCGGAAATAGTCGGCGAGTTGACGGGTCTTCCGACCTTTGCGCCGTCGAGGTCAACTATGTGGACCCATTCGGCACCCTGTGTGATGAATTCCTGTGCCTGTTTGACGGGGTTTTCCTGGTAATTGATTTGGCGATGGTAGTCGCCCTGTATGAGGCGGACGCATTTGCCGCCGCGAAGGTCGATAGCCGGTATGATATACATTGTTTCGTCCTTCAAAGAGTTAAACTAGTCATCAGGGATTTTAGAATTATCCAATGCTCGTTGCAATATATTTCGGGCGAGCAGAACCGGCGAGGTAAACCTATTTATCATTGCTGGTTTGGCGGGCTTTATATTAGTGGCTTTCGGGAAAGTGAACGATGGTTTTTGCTTCAGAAGGGCATATCCGAAGTCGAGCATCGTATCGTTGCCTATCCTGGAAATCTTGGGCGGCTCTATAAAGAAATTGGCTATGAATCCCTTGATTTTGCCGATGTAGCTGTTTGGCTTCGCGGCCTTGTCGACCGAGACAACCGTAACTCCCATCCTGGGGTCGCCTTCGCCTTTCTTGAAGGTAAGGGTGGCTGCGCGGGCGACCAACTCGTTATATCTTTTGCTGTAATTATAATGTCCGTTTTCGGGGTCAACGCAGTAAAGGCCAATGGTAATAGGGCTTTTTCGGCCTCCGATGTTGAAATGAATCTTAACCTCCGTAACGGTTTCATTGGAATCGTCGATCGTTCCCCTCGCCTCGATGCGACCGATGCCTTCGCCTTCGAATTTAATAAAATCAAGGGCGTTCTTAATCGGGGCGCCTTTTTTCATCTCTTCGCTGAAAGCCGCTATTACCTCCGCGGAGTCAAGTGTGTTATTGAAAAAGCCATTTCCGCGCATTTCAAATTCGCCGGTTACGTAGAAGGTTTTTTTGGTGACCTTCTTATCATACGACAAAAACCACGCCTGCTGCTGGTTATCGGGGCTGATTTCCATATCAACGCGTGTCGGGGCGATAAGCGGAACAAAATACATAAAGGAAGATGAGGGATTTTTTATGGGCTTCGAACCGTCGTAGCTTAACGTAACCGTCGGGCCGTTGGGGTCGTTACTGTCCACCGGTAATTTGACGCCGGGGTTATTGGCTGACTTATCGGTATCGGAACAGATTGCGATGCCGGCAAATAAAAGCAGCATAAAAGCAGCGGTTATTATACAGGCGCGAGGATTTATCGAATGTAAGTTCACGGCTTATTCCTTTACGGAGCTACGGTTTGACTTTTTATATTAGCGGCTTTTGGGAAGGTAAACGACGGTTGCTTATTCAGCAGGGCATATCCGAAGTTGAGCATGGTATCGTTGCCGAGTTTGGATATTCTGATGGGGTCAATAAAGAAATTGACGATGAACCCCTTGACTCTGCCGATGTAGCTGTTTGGTCTTGATGCCTTATTGACGGACACCACTTCGATATCCATCCTGGGTTCGCCGTCGCATTTTTTGAACGTGAGGGTGGCAACCCGCGCGACAATTTCATTATGCCTGTTCTCGTATTTATAGTGCCCGTTTTCAGGTTTTACGCTGTAGAGCCCAATTGTAACTGGGCTTTTTTTCCCTCTTGTGTTGAAATGCACGTCCACCTGTGTAACGGTTACATTGGAATCGGCTATGGTTCCCTTGACGTCTATTCGGCCAAACCCTTCTCCTTCCAACCTGATATAATCGAGGAGGTTATTCACGGGGGCGTTTTTCTTTATCTCTTCGGGGAAAGTGGCTATAATCCCGTTGGAGTCAAAAATATCCGTGAAAAAGCCGCTTCCCTGCAACTCGAATTCGCAGCTCAGAGTGAAGGAATCCAGGACGACGCTTTTTTCATACGATATAAACACCGCCTGTTGGCGGTTATTGGGGCTGATTTGGGTAGAAACGAGGGTGGGCGAAATAAGGGGAATAAAATACATAAACGAGGCAGTGGGTGTTTTCACGGACTTAAGAGTGTTGTAGCTCAACATAACGGTGGGGCCGTTGGGGTCGTTGATGTCCGCTGCCGGTTTGGCGTCACGGCTGTTTGGGTCGGCGCAGATACCGATGCCCGCCATTAAAAGCAGCGTGCAAAAAACGGTAATCACAAACAAGCCGGTTTTTTGTCGGTATATCAAAATCGTACCTCGATTATTCAAATAAGCACTCACAGGTTACCCATCCCAATACTGGAGGCACAGGTCAACCGGCTATTTTAGGGCGGAGGCGGCTTGTTATCAATGGTTTTTCCGGCGAGGCCTATTGTTCTTGCAATTTGGCGTGCGAAAATGTATAGGATAAGAGATCTCGGCGAAGGGCAGAGCCGCCGCCGGGGCGGTTTCGGAGAGGTGTCGGAGCGGCTGAACGAGCTGGTTTCGAAAACCAGTGTGCTCTTTATTGAGTACCGCGGGTTCGAATCCCGCCCTCTCCGTTTTTTGTAATTTCAATCCGATGCCCTTGTATTGGTGAGCAAAGCAAATGCGTGTTGGATTAGGACAATTTGACGCGGTGGTTGGAGACCTTGAGGGTAACGCCGGGAGGATGCGGGAGATTTACGGGCAGGCGGTAAAGCAGGGGGTTGATTTGCTTGTGTTCCCAGAGCTGGCGGTTTGCAGTTATCCGCCCGAGGATTTACTGCTAAAGAAACATTTCCTGGAGGACAATCGGCAAGTCGTGGAGAAACTTGCTGCGAACTGCCCGGGGATAACAATAGTCGCCGGTTTTGCGGATTATTATCGAGGTAAAACTTACAATGCCGCGGGGATGTTGCAGAATGGGCGGCTTGCGAAAATTTACCGCAAGGGTCTTCTGCCCAACGAGGGCGTTTTCGACGAGCCGCGGTATTTTGAGCCGGGCAACAAGCCGATGATTATCACACTGGACGGCTTGAATATTGCTATAACGATTTGCAGGGATATATGGGATATTAACTGGCTTGGCAAATTCTTCAAGAGCACAAGCCAAATCGATGCGCTGCTGAATATATCGGCATCGCCGTTTCATCTGGGAAAAATCAGGACGAGGCAAGGCGTAGTCGGCGATTGCGCGAAGCGGTTCAACTGCCCGGTTGGCTATTGCAATCTTGTAGGGGGGCAGGACGAGCTTGTTTTTGACGGGCGGAGTATGTTCGCCGACGCGACTGGTAAAATCGTTGCTATGGCCAAGGCGTTCGAGGACGATTTGCTGACAGCGGACATTACAAAGAAAGGCAAGGCGGTTTACATCGAGCCGCAGCCACAAAGCGGGGTTGCTGATATTGAGACACCCGAAGAGGCATACCGCGCACTTGTTCTTGGCACAAAGGATTATGTGCGCAAGAACGGCTTCAACAAGGTGCTGATAGGATTAAGCGGGGGCATTGACTCAGCGTTAACCGCTGCTATCGCGGTCGCTGCGCTGGGGCCTGAGAACGTAATTGGAATCACGATGCCTTCGAAATTCAACAGCGTCGAGACAATTGGCGACGCCGAAAAATGCGCCAAAAACCTTGGTATTAAATTTATGACCATCCCAATCGGCTCTGTTCTGGAGCAATTCAATGGTTCGCTCGAAAAAGTTGACGGCTGGGACAGCAGGGGGCTTGCTTACGAAAACCTGCAGGCGAGAATCAGGGGTACAATTTTGATGTCGCTGAGCAACCAGTTCGGCGCATTGGTGCTGACAACGGGGAACAAAAGCGAAATTGCGGTGGGTTATACAACGCTTTACGGAGATACAGCGGGAGGTTTCGCGGTTATCAAAGACGTTTTCAAGACAATGGTTTATAAACTTTCGCACTACATCAACGAAATAAACGGCAGGGAGGTAATACCGAAAAGCGTTATCGACAGGGTGCCGACAGCGGAACTGCGTCCGAATCAAAAGGACAGTGATTCGCTGCCTGAATATGACCTTTTAGACAAGATTCTCAAGGGATACGTTGAGGAAGATAAATCTGCCCGGCAACTGATTGCCGAGGGATTGCCCAAAGAGGCGGTGAACAGGGTCATTCGTATGGTTGACCGCAACGAATATAAGAGAAGACAGTCGCCGCCCGGGGTGAAAATCACGCACAAGGCATTCGGCAGGGACAGGCGTCTGCCGATTACAAACCGCTATAATCACGGCAACGGCTTGAAGTAGGTCTGCCCGGGTTACTTTGCCGGTGTTTTGTCGGATTTCGGCTGATTTGTTTTAATCGCACTAACAATCGCGCGGGCAAACTGCACGGCAACCAACGAATCGTTGGCGGTTATAATCGGGCCATCCCGTTCAACAGCGGAGCCGGTATATTGTGCCCCGGCTTTTTTCATTCGCTCCTGCTGCTGCGGCAGACCTGTTGCCCGGATACCGCGCAGAACGCCGGCGTCTGCCAGAATAGTGGCGGCGTTGCTGATAGCAGCGATGACTTTGTTCCTGGCGGAGGCATCACGCGCAATGCCGAGCACGGCCGGATTGTTAAAATAATCCACATCGCCAAGCCCTCCTATAAAGACGACCGCGTCGAAATCCGCAACATTCAAGTTGTCGAAGGTAATCTCGGAGGCGACGATGCCGCCAAATGTCCCCTGCGAGACCCCAATCTTTGAAGTGACGATAACGGGTATGATGCCCGCTTCTTTCAAAACTCGCAGGATATCGGCAAGCTCCGCTTCAGCATACTGGGCGGCGGTGATAATGATGACGGCTTTTTTTGTGGTTTGGACGGCGGCCTGTTCCTGAGTTTTTTGCTGCACGAAGGGATAGCCGACACAGACAATCAACAACGGCTCAATCTCGCCGGCGGGCAATTCACAGATTCTTGTGATATTTCTCGGTTCAAACGAGCCGACGGACAATGAGGTCAGGCCCATTGATGCGGCCTGCAGCTGGATATTTTCGGCGACATAACCGGCTTCTAACAGTACAAATCTCTGGGCTTTATTACCATACTTGTTCGCGGCTTTTCGGATGGAGCTGGCGATAATTATATCGCAGGCGGCGTTTTCTACCAGTTCCTGTCCGGAGGCGGCAACCGAGAGTTGTTTTCGCATGTTAAGGGTAGAAATCTGCTTAGGCGAAAGCGAATGATGTTCGGGATTATAAGCGAACAGGCCTTCAGATGTGACAAGATAAAGCTCGATTGGGTACAGGTCGTCAGCCGAGGGGGCCGCCCGAAGTTCCTGCTGCTTATCGATTATGCCCTGGCCTGCCCAGAGCAATTGTCCAATCTGAGTGTAATTGAGCGGCTTATCGGCGAACTGCTGAGCGCTGCGTCTGGTATTAATCGCTGTTTCCAAACTGACCGTGCCCGAATTGTTTGGTTCCGGGAGCTGAATAGCTTTTACCTCGGCCGAACGGGTTCGTCTCGGGGCTTCTCCAAACGCGGGCAATGTTATGGCGAGTAAAACAGCCAGACAGCAGCCGGCGGACAAAACGCCATTCATAATTTTCGAATCTCCGTTTAATCTCATAATTTTGACCTCCAAATTTTTAATGTTGCAGGTTTTCTAACCCAAGCTGCCGGTCGGCTCTTTTGTCCCGTGTTTGTGAATCAGGTGAAGATTTCGCATGTAAATCAGGGTATTAAGCGAAAGGCCGAGCATAAAAATAAGGTCTCTGCGGTGAATTGAGTAAGTCAGAAGAATGACGCTGCCAATGATAGAAATGTACCAAAAGGCGACCGGGACGTGAGAACGTTTTTTGTATTCGCTGACTATCCACTGGAGAATGAATCTTGCGCCGAAGGTCATTTGTCCTGCGAAACCGACGATGAACCAGACCGGATTGCCTGCCACCTGTTCGGTAATTGCGCTTCTGAAAAACTCGACTATCGACTGCAGCATAGCGTTGCTCCTTATTGATAATTTATGTTTGGTAACCGATAATCGATTATTATGACAGTCGGCGGCAAATTATCAATTATCAATATTCAATAAAAATTCAGAAGCGGTTGTGGGCTTGGCTGTCAGACATAAAATAATAATCGCAGTTGCAGTGTCTTATTTTAGTACGCTGTTTATCTCAACACATATACCAATGCCTAAAATTGTTTACAAGACAGAGGTGTCGGACAAGCGGCTTCGCTTTTCGGCATCCCGTAACTATCTTATGCGCATAGCGCTGATGTCCGACTCAGGAATCTTTTTTGGCAAAGGGGGTATAAAGAGGGTCGCCAATCAGCATCATTTGCCAGGAGCAAAACGGCTGTGTGCGCCAAAATGCTTCGGCGAGACATTTGCCTTCGATTAATTCAAGAAAAAACTCTTCCGGGTCCGGGAATGCGCTGAGATATGGTTCTGCCACGGGGCCAAAAGTCGCAGTAACGCCGTGAACCAGCATCGAAGGACACCATTCAGTGCTGTTTGGGTCTCGAATGTCAATCGCCTCGAAGCTGGCGATATGAGCACCTATCGCACCATCCACGAACTCGAAGGAATCGATGTATTTTTTCAAACTGTACCAGCCACAGTAAATCGCCGTTTGGGGGCAGCTATGCGGTCCAAAAAGCTTTTCGGTTCGTTCCTCTCTGACCGGAAAAGTCGTGCGAAAACGCAATAAAACCGCCAGATTGCGCAGCTTCTGGTCGAAACTGCCATAAGAGCCGGGCTGTTTGTCGTCGGGGATACCGCGAGAATCGATGTAAGCAATGCCGTGCAGGCCGTTTTTTTCGGCATATAGCGCCTTATCGATGAGTCCGCGGGCAATTTGCGGAGAGGGGCCGTCGAGGCGGGAAACCATAACATCCAGAATCAGACCTTCGGGACAATCGCTATGCCTGTTCCACTGGTTTGGCTGCCAGCGATAAAGCTCATAAGGGCCGAACAATACCATCGACAACTCATTGTCAACGCTCGCATCTGTTTCCCTGCCCGAAATCCGGTCAATTTCGTTTTTTACCCCGGCAAGCTCATTGTTTATCTTGGCGTTCACATCCGCCAGATGTGAATCCTTGAGTTGTTTTTCATATTGCCCGGCAGTTGCTTCAAGTTGTTTGAGGCGTTCCTGCTGGTCTTTTAGCGGCCCGCGAGGACCTACCTTGTATGGCACGCCGTATGTTGTAAGCAGGCAGCGGATTGGCTGTCCCGGCGTCTGGTCAGCAATACGTTTTCGAATCGGTTCGGCGATATTTTTGTCGTAATCATCCCGGCTAATCGAATCAACAAGGGTTTTGCCGAGAGACAAGGCCAGGATATTTTCTTTTGGGACATTTCGCCGCTGACAATAGTATTGCCCCAACTCCTCCGACGCCGGGATATCCTTATTGACGATAACCAGTATTTCGTTGGGCTCCAAGGCCGCGGCAATTGCGCAAAAAAGTAACCCGATTAGTATTACGAAGCCGGCTAAATATCTACTCACCAATGATACCTCTTAACTGGAAATGTCCTGACCGCACACGAGGGTATTAAACGGCCTTTGGGCCATGTGCGCCGGCAATGTTTTTTAGCTCGTCGGCAGTGGGGGATATTATTTCATCCTGTTTGAACATATAAACGCCGGCGGGATAATTACCAATGTCAGGCGAAAGTTTCTGCTCTTTGCATACGGCAATCAGCTTAGCGGGAAAATCGGCTCCGCACAGGTGAGAGCAGGGATAGCCGCCTCCAAAACGTGGATTAACCTCCAGTAACATTGGCCCATTTTTGCCCATTTTGACATCTGCGTCAGCCGGCCCAAACATAGGAAAGGCCTGGGCAATTTTAACACCCAAATCCATAAGTTTTTTATCGTTGACGCTGACCGCCTTATCGGTTTCGCCGGCACGCATAGCGATTTTCCGCTTGCAGAAGACACTAACGGGCTTGAAATCGCCGTCGCAGAAAATGTCGTAGCCATATTCTTCGCCTGAAGCAAATTGTTGAATTACAGGCCCCGGGCAGTTCTGAAATGCCAATCTTAACTCGCTTTCATTACGGCAACGCGTGATAAACATCGAGGCGCTGCCCTTACGCGGCTTTATCATTACCGGCCAAGAAAGTTTACCCGAGGCGATAAGCTTAAGGGCTTCTTCTATAGTCGTAACCGTTTCAGGGACCGCAATTCCGGCCTTTTTGGCGTGAAGATAGGTCTGGTACTTGTCGAAAGCGATTTCAATAGTTTTGGCAGGCGAAACTACCACCATAATGCCGTTGCTTCGGAATTTGTCATACTCAGCCGCCAGAATCTCCAACTCAGGGTCTATCAGCGGCACGACCATATCTATCTTGTTTTTCCTGCACAGAGCGAGGAGTTTATCGGCGTAACTCGTTTCCCCTACCCTGGGCAACATCACAATATGGTCGCAATAACGGAAAGCGGGGGCATAGTAGGAACTGCTGTCTGCACCCCATACCTCGCCAGCATCTCCGAGTGCCTGCTTGAAGTACTTCGCCAGATAACCACGTCTCCCTACACTGGAAAGCAGCACACGCATTTACGATTCGTTTCCTGTCTTATACATAAGTCCATAAGTCCGGATTGTTAGACGCCTATGGCGGGTTATTTATTGCGATTTTCAGTTCATTAGCCGCTATAGCTGAAATCTGTTCACAAATTATATGCCAAAACAGCGTGATGTCCACATATTTTTTATGGACAAGTTAGCGTGAAATCGTACAATCTTACATAATGGGCAATGGAAGTTTTTGTGCTTGAATGAGGATTTAGTGTGAATGATGTGTTAAACGAACTGCTTGGCCCCAAAAGACCGCTCGACTGGTCTCTTCAATTCTGGCCTGTCTTAGTACTTTCTTTTGCCTGTGCGTTGATTGCCACATGGTTATGCAAAGCGATTGCGCTTCGGTTCAACATAGTTGACAAACCGGACGACCTTGTCAAAACGCATAAAAAACCGGTCGCTTACCTTGGCGGCATCGGGGTGCTAATTGGTTTTTCAGTCGGTATATTGTGCGGCATTTATTTTGTCCGCAATGAAACCGTTCTGCCAGTAGTAATGCAGCGACTTTTTAGTATTATTATCGGGGCCATTATAGTTTGTTTCGTCGGCGTTATCGATGACATTTTCGAACTCAGTCCTGCGAAAAAAGTGTTCGGTCAGGTTCTTGCTGCGGTGCCCATTATGCTGGCGGGAATGCGACCGGATTTTAGTGAAATCGTAGCGCCTTTTGGTTTTCAGATGTCCGAAGGCGTCGAAATAGTAATCGGTATTCCGGTCGTTATTTTTTTTGTTATTGGCGCGACCAACTCGCTTAATCTTTTAGACGGGCTTGATGGTTTGTGCGGGGGGGTAACTGTTATAATCACAGTCGGAATGCTTTTGCTTGCAATCCAGCGTTCCACTTTCGCATTCAGCAGCCATGGCGATACGGCCAGAGTTATAGTTTGCCTTGCCCTGGTAGGCGGAGTTCTCGGTTTTCTGCCCTTCAATCGGCATCCCGCCAAGATTTTTATGGGTGACGCCGGCTCCATGCTGCTCGGGTTTGTAATCACAGCGATTATGATGCTGCTTGCACGTAAATCTCCGCGATGGTGGATTGCTTCAATAATCGTGTTCGGGCTGCCGATATTGGACACGGGCACCGCCTTATTGAGACGGATTATCAATAAAAAACCATTGTTTGTCTCGGACCGCGGCCACATTTACGACCAGATGATTGACAGGGGCGTACCTCTGAAACGAACGGTTGGGATATGCTATCTGCTGGCCGTCCTGTATGCATTAGCAGGTCTTTTAACCTCTATGATTTCAACGCCGTACAACCTAATTCCATTGACTGGGATTTTTGCCGTATCGTTTTTAGTTGTCTGGCGACTGGGTTTTCTGAAAATGGAGGGTTTACGGGGAGCGATTCACTCAAGCAAGAAGAGCTAATTTCTCCTCGCATGCGCAACCTTGATACTCCCCTCATCCATCATCGATATGCAAATGTGATTTGAAGCCGGGATATCGACGCGGCTTATTGGCAGCTTTTTCTTATGTATTCCTGTTGCAGCACGGCGTTAATATTGGCTATAAAATAATTATTCGTTTTCTCTGAAATCCTGCTCAAAACATTCCTGAACGGATACGCCATTTTTACGAGGGCTGCGAACTTCGCGGAATAAGTTGCGTTGAGCCGAGCATATTCCTTCGTGAACCCAAAAATTTCCGTTAGATAATCCTGAAAGTTCGTTTTGTGGTGAATGCTCCTGCTGCCATCCAGAACATACAAGAATTTTTTCTCGTTCAGATAATAATCAAGGATGCCATCCATAAAGCCATAACTTGAATATCTCTTCAGGTAGTCGGGGTCGTGCCTCATAGTAGCCAGCCAGACGGCATTATCCTGTATGTAGTTTTCCGAAAAACTTGCCAATTTATCGCCCTGGAAGCAGCCCAGATATTCGAGAACTCCCGGGACTTTTTGAGAGGCCTCTACTCTTTTTTCCATAACCTCCTTAGTTTCCACTTCGGCCTTACCTTTATATCTTGCCGTTGCGGCAAGCGCAACTTGAGGGCAAAGCTTGACCGCCTCTTCCGGAGTTAAGGGTCTGACTGTAAATCCTTTTTTGCCCTGCCTTATCATCCAGCGTTTCTTTTTGTCTTTCACGTTGTCAATCGACCACGAGCCCTTCCTGAGAATGTACCACCATTCACTGTTCCGAATTTGGCCGAATTGAGCATCCCATCTTACAAAAGGCCTGCCTGACTCCGCGAGTACTTTCCTTGCGATTTCCTCCGATATAGCAGGGACACAATGGGGCAGATAGGCGGGCATCATAAAGCCGGAATAAAGATACCAGTCCACGCCATCGACGGTGATTACATAGTTGCCCTGCTCAGCTAATAATTTAGCATAATTATTCGTTTCCATTTTTTGCCTGCTGCTAAGCACTCCGGTTTGCCAGATACTGAATTATGTTTTTCACGCTGGTTAACTCAATCGCATCAGCGGGGGGAATGGACACGGCGAATTCTTTTTGAAGGGCGAGAATCAGGCCGACGTGGGCCATCGAATCCCAGCCGGGGACGTTATCAATAGATAAATCTTCGGTAAATTTTTCTATTTCGAATGACTGCCGAAATATGACTTCTAACCTGTCTTTTATCATACGATTTTAAGGTATAAAAATTGTGGCGATTGATAATTTTCTAACTGCTTAGAATATCGAACCTGCTGCGCATCCGCGTTTTCTTTTTCGAAGCCCATCTTGTCCCAAAAACCGGTTACCAGATTATTTTTGGCCGACGGGATATATTCCGCGGATATATCAACACAGCCCGCCTTAACAGTATCCCGGCAAATCCGGTCAACCAAGGCATCCTCGACTTGTCTGCCAATGACCCGGCAACTCATCAAAAATGTATCTACGCGCCATTGCTTCGGCTGGATTTCCACGAGGGCCAACCCTACCGTTCCATTATCGCCGAATTTGTCTTTCAATCCGAGGACGTAAATCCGCCAATTCGGGTTTTGTGCCATCGCGGCAATATCGGCCTCGGTATATCGGCGGGTGGTCAGATTAAACTGGTTGGTTCGCTGGGTCAACTGCGCAACACGTTTGATATCGTCTTTGCTGGCGGGATGAATAGAAACGACCATTTCAAGTGATTTAAGAAAATCTTCGAGCGTCGTACAGGACTGCTGGAACTGGCCACGCTGACGCTGGGCGGCGTAAATTTGTCCGCGATTTTTGTCTTCCTCGGTCAAATAGGCGCGGGTAAAGAAGCCGGTTTCGCGCAAAGTTCGAGCAAATAACGAGGGGTCGGCGGGCATATCGAGCGTTTCAACCTGGGGCAGCGATTGCCTCATCAACTCTCGTTCGGCAGGATTATCGTCGATAAAGACGATGCTATCCAGGCCGATGTTTATTTGCTCGGCAATCTTCTGCATATTCTGCGGCTTGGGTTCCCAGTTGACCAGAATCGAAGCGAAGTGCTTTTCTCGCAGGAGCATTTGAGGGTGTTCGTTGAGAACCTGCATAACATCCGCGGAATTATTTTTGCTGTTGATGGCAAGAACTATCCCTTGCTCATACAGTTCGAGGATGGTTTTTTGAAATTCGAGATATTCGCGGCCGGGGGAATCGTGGCCGATTTGGATTCCGTCGAGGCCGTCTTCGCCTATGATTCCGCCCCAGAGCGTGTTATCGCAGTCGAGGACAAGACATTTTCGGGCAAGCCCTTTAGTCGCGATAATATGGGATATAATCCTGCGGGCGAGCAAACCAAGGAACGCTTCACTGAACGGGATTCGGGCCATACTCATCATCTGGGAGGACATCGCGTTTTGACAGCCGGAATAGGCGACCAAGGCGTCGAGGTCGAGAATCTGTATTCGAGGATGGCTTTGATAATGTTCGATTATGCCGGCGTTAAGTTTTTCAATTAAGATATGACGCTGGTCAGGCAGAACATTCAAAGGCCAGGAGGGACACGCGGGGAAAGTATTAATAACGAGGATGCCCGTGGAATACTTTAAGAATGCGTCAATGAGATCCTGCAGACGCGATAGCACGGATGATTGCGTTTGTTCATCGATGGTATCATTGGCAAGAAGCGGTTCGATCTCAATCAACAGAAATGTAAGCTGAGGAGATGCGCGATACAGCTCGCTTTGAGGATTCAGTAATTCCTGATTAAACTGCCCGTATGGGGCGATATACTGATTTACGGCCAAATCATTTTGAGCAGAGAAAACCTGCACATAATCAGCAAGTGGGTCCGCCGTATAAGAAGAAACAAACGCAATATCGGCCTGATGTTTGAATTCCCCCATCTTCTGCCGCAGGGCATCCTGAATGGCTTTTGCGGCCCGGCGTATTACAAGCCAGCCCTCATCGCCTTTAAGTTGTTTACATGGTTCACTAATCATAACAGGTAGACGTTATCATTTTTTTGACAAGTTCAATATTTTCCAGCCGTATTTTTGAAATCATTTTTAAGAAGCCCGAGGCGCAGAACGTCGATTCGTCTGTCATCGACGATTTTCTCGCAACGCAACGTTCCTTCAATCTGGAAACCGAGCTTCTTCATTGTGATTACGCTGGCGATATTGTCCGTGCGGGTCTCGCCCCAGATTTTTTCAAGGCCCAGAGAATTAAACGCCCAGTCAATCAGGAGGCATTCGGCTTCGAGCATTACGCCTTTGCCCCAGAACTCCTTTTGGCCAATGACAAGGTATATCTCTGCTGTGCGATGTGTGCGACTGATACCTGCTAAACCTATGACACCAACGGCTGTTTTCTGCGGGGTCTCGATTATCAATTCGACCCGGCTGTCGTCGGCCTGTATTTTCTCAAACCAGCGGATTGTTTTTTCCAGCTCAAACCGCTCGCTTAGTATCAGCGTTTTGCGGACATCGGGGTCATTAAACCATCTGACGCGGTTTTCGAGGTCAGCTTTATCGAGCGGACGAAGAACAAGATGGTTACCTGTAATTGTGATTCCGAGCATAACAAGACACTTTTTTAAAACGCGTAATTTTTGAACATATCGTTCAGTGTCTGCTTAGAACGGATAAGTTTGAATGTACCGCTTTTCTCGACAACAATGGCGGGGGCAGGATTGATAAAAGGCGGTGTAAGAACGACTGTATATGCGCCAACACTGTCAATTTTTATAAAGTCGCCAACATCCGGCAGCACATCGGTTATTTCCGTCATGAGATAATCCTTTTCCATACAAGTTGAACCGACAACGCTGAAAGTGCCGCGTTTTTTGCTTCCGGCTTTTCTTATTATCTGATACGGGTTATTATTTTTATGGAACGTCGGCTTGACGTTATACGCGCTGCCGTCAACCGTCACGAACACCCTGCCTTGAATATCCTTTATGCTTATTACCTTAGTTATAAAACTCAAAGCATTCGCAACCATAGCAATACCGGGTTCAAGCATAAGATTCGGTTTTTGCCGGCGCACCCATTTATTGCTTTTCAAAATTTTACAAACGGCTTTGGCATAATCGTCGAAAGACGGCATTTTTGTCCATCGCATACTGGGCGGGATATAGCCGAAAATGCCTCCGCCGATATTTATATATTCAGCCGATTCAGGAAAGAACTTTTCCGCGATTTGACAAAGTGTTCCAGTAATTATTTGATAGCACCAGATGTTTCTGCCGGCAGTCGAAGTGTGGCCATGCAAACTATTGACCGTAACGTTACCGATATCGGCCAAACGCGAAACTACTTTCTTCATAGTTGAGTCGGCAGGGTCAAAACCAAACCTTCCCGTTTTCAAATGCTCCTGAATATGAGACAGGCCGCTTTTGTCCGACAGACCGATGTTTATCCTTAATCCAATTTTAATTTCCCTGTTCGGATTTTTCTTAGCGTATTTAGCCACGTGGTCAATCCCGAACCAGGAATCAATATTAACGACACTTTTATTATCGAGGGCAAGCGCGATATCCTCATAGCACTTCACAGGCCCGTTAAAGACAATTTTGTTTGGCTTCTGGCCCACCTTCAACGCAAGGTCATATTCCAGCCGGGAAACGACTTCCGCAAAGCCGCCCTTTGATTTGATTATTTTGCACAAGTAGGGGGCGTAGTTGGTTTTGTAGGAATAAGCCAATATGAATTTTTCGTATCTGCTTCCAAACGCTGTAACTATATCATCGTAATTCTTCCGGAACGCCGTTTCATCGAATACGTAAAACGGCGACCCGAATTTAGCTTCAATTTTTTTGGTCTTTGTATGCGAAAGCATTTTATTTTCCCGGTGTTATCTTTGCGGGTGTTCGACAGTGTCGTTTTGCGGTGTTCCCATAAACTCATCCATTGTTGCTCTGCCCTGCTGAGTTATACCTTCTTTTGCTATAACCATCCAGATGCTCTTGAGGATTATTTTAATATCAAGCCAAAAGGTCCAGTTGTCAACATACCAGACATCAAGCTTGAATTTATCTTCCCAGGAAATAGCGTTTCGGCCATTTATTTGCGCCCAGCCGGTGATACCGGGTTTGACCTCGTGTCGTCTGGCCTGCTGGGGGGAATAACGGTCAAGATATTTCATCATCAGGGGTCGTGGGCCGACGATACTCATATCACCCTTCAGCACATTGAATAACTCGGGCAGCTCATCGAAACTTGTGCTTCTCAGAAATCGTCCGAACGCAGGCAGACGCTGCTCGTCCGGCAGCAAATTCCCCGATGTATCACGCTGGTCCGTCATAGTGTGAAACTTATATATGACAAACGCTTTGCCGCCAAAGCCGGGTCGCTGCTGGCGAAACAGGATTGGGGAGCCGAGTTTAAGACGAACCAGCACAGCCAAAACTACTAAAAGAGGGCTAATTACAATCAACCCCGCTATGCTGGAAATTATATCGAATAACCGTTTTATGAAATGGCGCATTACGCTATATGTGCTTTTATAAGGTCTGCTGCATTAACGACGCGGCGTGCGGATAATCTTTATATCGCCTCCCTGACGCATATCGGAGGTGGCGATAAATTTAGCATCCGGGGAAAAAGCTATACTGCTCATTACCTTGTGGCCGGCCCCAGTTATATCATATTTTTCGCGGGTTTTGGTGTCCCAGGCAAATATGTTGTTGCCGACGACTGCCGCCACCAGTCCGCCGTCGTTACTGATTACAACCGCCTGGGTTTGCATCGCCCTGTAAGTGTCTTTGTTTTCTTTGGTTGGCAACCAACGATCAATTATTTCCCCTGAACTCGCTTTGACCAGCGTCAGCATACTATCGTTGCCTCTTAGGTAGATAATTTCCCCGTCCTTTGAGAAAACCCCTTTATGAAATTTTCTAAAATCCGGCAATTCTTTTTGCCAAACAATTTTCTTTTCTTTGGTATCCGCAAGGAACATCCAGCCGTGCTCGTTCTTTTCCCCTGCGGCAACAATGTAACGCCCGTCATCGGACACCGAAAAATGTTCCAGCCCGCTCTTTTCTGAAGTAATTGCGGTAATTAGCTGCACTTGTCCTTTATCGGGCAGCACTTCGAGCAAATCATACGTTATATGTTCGCCGCTATTGCTGCCGCCTCGTTCCAGCAAAAGAATTATTTTGCTCCCGTCCAGGTTCGCACTCAAATGTGCCGTGTTAGCCGTCAGCAGCAACGGAATCTTTTTGCTTTCGCTATTAGCATCGAAACCAGAAACAACAAGACAATCAGGATTTGTTCGTTTTACGGACACAATCGTATCTGGTGAGGCAAAGGCCACTTCGCCCGACTCGACCGTGTATTCGCGGTATTTTTTCGACAAATCAGCCCAGTTCCAGACGTAGACCTTGTTGTCGTTTGAAATCGCCGCCAGGAGATTGTTGTATGTTGACAGGGCAACTATCCCGTTGTTGAGCGGCATATTAATCGTCTGTACGTCCCGATTGTGCATTCTGGCTATGAACATCACTATCACAACCGCGGCAAACACTCCGACTATGAAGATTGCCGACGGCCTGCTTGTCTTTTGCGACTTGTCCACAAGATTCCTCTCTTTAACTGGCTCTATCTGCCTGGCGACGACGCAAAAAAACCTCGTGACGCTCCATCAATCGCGACCGAACCACTGGTCAATCACACATCCCGCCGTACTGAATTCAAAAGCAGACAGTAATTTTTGCACCTTCGCCGGCATTGTATGCCGGTTTCCTACTCCCATTCCGAGGCTCCAACACGCCTGCCAGCGTGCCCGCCAGCGAGAAACTATTGGAAGATGCTCCATTGGCAAAGGCGCAACCTCTTTGCCAAACTCATAAGGATGCATATAAACTATAACTGGCCTTGTTTTCTGAATGTGTTTAATCGCAGCGTATGAAACAAAATACGGAAAATGCCTAAGGTATCCGCCGCCCGTCATAAAGCCCTTGCTGGTCATTGGAATGGGCAATATACTCATCGGAACCTCCACAATACTCAACCCGTCCCCGAGGTCTATTCGGCATATATCTTTGCTGAAACCCTTCCACCCATAGCGGGGATTTTTGCAAGGTACTATGCTTGAGTCATATCTGAAGCCCTCTTCCGCTAATATGCGCAATGACCACCTTGTTTCTGGAGCCACTGAAAACGCCGGCGCCCGATGCCCCACCACAGCGACCGACACCAAGTCCTCCAGCATACTCTTTGCTCTTTTGATTTCAAGTCTGAACTCATCCGGAGTGAGTCGAAAAATCTGCTTGTGATAAAATCCGTGAATTCCGATTTCGTGTCCGGCTCCTGCAATGCGTTTTACAAGCGATGGAAACGTCTCCGCTACTTTGCCAACCACAAAAAAAGTCGCCCTGACACTCCTGGCTGATAGGATATCAAGTATCCTCTCCGTATCCTTCACTACCGTCTCTGTCGGCTCTATTTCCCTTGAAAGCCGATCGCGGGAAAAAGTTGACCAGCCATCTTCAACATCAACTGTCAGCACATTTAGCATTCGGAATCCGCCATACTCAAGCCGTTACCCACAACATAAAATACTCGTGCAGCCGCTCAATCGCATCCACCCACACAGAAAAAACCTCGCTTGGACGGTATGATCTCTAAATTACTGAATCCCGCGTCCTTAAATAGCCGCTCAAGCTGCTCCGCAGTATAGTAATAAATAGGGCACTTCCTGATCCAACGGTAGCGAATGTGACGCTGAATGCCCCAGAGGCAGGTAAATCTCGGAAATGACGCAAGAAATTTACGCGGAGAAAGCTGGCATATCTTCTTGAGCGCTGGACCAGGTTCTTTTATATAATCAAAAACCCCCAACGCCAAAACAATGTCAAACGATTCATTAAACTCGAATGTCAGAAAATCGCCGCGCACGAACTCGCATTTGTCAGAAAGTCCCATCTGCTTAGCCACACGCTGCGAAAACTCAACCATAGAGGGTGCAAAATCAATCCCCACAACTCGCTTTGCTCCTCTCTTTGCACACTCAATGCTAAATCTACCCGTTCCGCAGCCTATATCCAGTACCTTCGCACCGGTCAGGTCGCCACAATTCTCAAAGGTTCGACGGTGCCTTTCGAAAAGCCCTTTGCGCAGCCACTTGTTAATGGCATACTTAAACTTGTTTTCATGTGAGTACAGAGAGTCCCATTCCTTAGGGACCTTGTCGAAATACGTCTTGACTTCTTCTGCTCCCAGTTTCATCTTACAGGGTCTCCTTAAAAAAATGAGATGATACTATTTTCCGCGACTACATGCGGTTATTTATGATCACCACGTGACCGCCGAATTGCCGACTCAAGCACCTCTGCCAATCGTTTTCTTCTGACTGCCAAAGATAATTCCTGTCGATAGAACTTCCTGCCATTTTCTCCCATTGTGTCTAATTCCTGCTGTGACATCTTGAGAAATTTTCGCACGCCATCCGCAATGCTCTCGGCAATCGCCTCATATAATGCTGTCACAAATTCCTGACCAAGCAAACTGATAAAGCCGGTGGCGATGCCGGAGATATGCAAACGGGCGACCTGAGAGGCATCGCTCATATCAAGAGATTTTATTATAATGCTCATTTTCTTCTCAACTCTGAAATCAATTTCAGTCGGTGTTCAACAACGGCTTTTATCATTTCTTTGCGGTCGAATTTATTAATTACTCTTTGTCTTCCGGCTTTACCCATTTTTATTCGAAGTTCAGGCTGACATAGAAGTTTTCTTAAAGGCTCAAGTAGAGCCTCAGAACTCTGTGATTTAACCAGAAAACCTGTAATACCATCTTCGACAGATTCTCGCGGACCAATAGTATTTGTTGAAATAACCGGGAGTTCCATTGCCTGTGCTTCAAGGTTTACCTCACCGAAACCTTCTCTGTAAGTCGGCAAACAAAAAATATCCATTGCGGCATAATATGGCAAAGGGTTATTTTGCCAGCCTGTACATCTTATGCGATTATTCTGCCGGATTATTGAAACTGTGTCGCCATCAAGCTTGTTCCTTTCTTCCTCTTCACCAACAAGCAAAAGATACATTCTTGGAATTTCATTTGATAAAACATCAAACGCTTGAACCAATTCATTTATTCCCTTATCTCCGGTCAGTCTCGCAACTGTCCCTATTACGGTAGCATTTTCAGGTATACGAAAATCGTCTCTAATTTTATTTCTGAAATTCTTCCACTTCTCAGGGTCAAATAATTCCAAATCAACTCCGCACGCACTGCCGTTGAGCATGACCTGACATTTTTGTTTGTTCACAAGTCCCTCGACCTCGGCAAAATCAATCATCTCATGCGAAATCGGAACCACCAGCGTACCGATCCGGCAAATCAGTTTTTCAAAGCTTTTTAAGATGAATCTTCCCAATCTTTCCTGACCCGTGTAATATAAACCCCAAAGGATATATATACGGATAGGCACTCTTGCAAAAAAAGATGCTATTGAACCGAGCAAAGAAGCTTTAGGGGTGCTGTATTGAACAATATCAAATCGTTCTTTTCTAAAAATATGGATTAATTTAAGGACAGCTCTAATATCGCTGAAAGGGCTGATTATTCTTGAAAATGGAACAGGATAAAATTTAACGTTTTCCGGCAATTGATTATTCAATTCTTCATCATTTGCACATATTACAGTTACTTCAAAACCGGCTTGTTTCAAGGCCTCTAACTGGCCTTTGTAAAATGCTTTTATTGAAGCCGAAACCGTCGTTAAAATACAAATTTTAGCATTCATTATTTTTCAGTGTCCAATCTTGTAAAAACATTAGGTTCTTTGTCAATTCTTGGTCCAATTACTTTTGCAGGAACTCCTGCGGCAAAAACATTATCAGGAATGTCTTTTGTAACAACTGCGTTAGAACCTATTATTGTTCCTGAGCCAATAGAACAGCCGGATACAATAGTTGCGTGCGAGGCAATCCAGCTTCCTTTCCCGATATGAACAGGAGCGATTCTTGAACCACCAAATCTGACAGAATTATTCTTAAAACAGTGCGAACTTGTTGTTATCACGACAAAAGGGCTTAACTCAACTTCATCATCAATTTTTAGTCCGCCGATGCCATCAATCCAACAACCGGTTGCGATATAAACATTATCGCCTATGTGTATCCCATGCGGATTGAGAAAAGTGATACTTCTTGCAAGCTGAAGATTTTTGCCGCATTTACTTAAAAAAGGTCTAATCAAAATTCCCCTTAATCTTATAGTTATCTGATTTTCAGGCAGCCAGTTTGTCAAAATCTGCATTAGCCAAAGAGGAAGTATATATCTGAATTGATAAGGTATTTGTTTGATAACAACCATGTTATTTTCCCACATTGTTTTTGATGCAATTCCAGAAGCTTAATTTTCTTTCCTGCATTATCTCTTTTCTGTATTCCAAAGCTTTTTCATAATTCTTTTTTGACATCTCTTCAAGAAGTTTTTGATTGTTAATCAACCGTCGAATTTTATCGGCAAGTTCGACTGAATCCGCCGGTTTTGCTCTGAACTGATCGTCAAGCAGTTCCTTTATCCCGCCGGTATCGCTTCCTATTGCAGGAAGTCCTCGTGCCATAGCTTCCAATAACGCCCTCGGCATTCCCTCGGTTAATGACGGCAGAACAAATAAATCCACCTCATCAAGATATCTAAACAAATCCTCTCCCCAAGGCACGGTGCCCACCAACAATATTTTATTCTGATAATTATTCGCTGAAATCACATTTCTTAGATTATCAATTTCTTTGCCGGGCCCGATTATTTTAGCAGTTATATTTAAGCCTTCATTCAATAATCTTATCAATGCGGCAATTAAAATATGATGTCCCTTTTCAGGTTCAATTCTTCCGACAGAGATTATATTAAAATTATTTTTAGAATTAAAACTTCTCGGCTTTGTAAAGACTTTATCATCAAGTTTTACACTGCTGAATACCCATTCACAATTATGATTTCTTGTGGGATATAAACCTTGTACGTACTTGCTTACATAGCTGACACAGATGGCTTTTCTGACCATTATTTTACAAAGCTTATGTAGTACAGATGCTATCAACTGATTAAGACCGAGTATCTTTACATTTTTTACCGTAAGCACCGATTCGCCCGCGTGACCAACAATCTCCATGGCATATGGTATGCGCCTTAACCTCAGACATAGCCAACAACATGTATTGGTATTGCCCCTCAACAGATAACATCCTTTTCCTCGAGTTGCTTTGATGTAATCAAACAGCACACGCGGCATCTTCCTTAAAAAATCCCAGAATCCAAGATAATCAGTAACAGGTACAAAACAAATATTCGGGCCATCTGCTCTTTGCCAGCCATCCGGCAACTGCTTTACTTTTCGTACTCGTGCAATGGGACAGACTTTATCAAAAACTTCCAAGTATTCCTGCCAGTAAGAATAGGCGAATGCGATATCCGTATATACGGAATCATTACATTCTATGAAATGTTGCTCAATCGCCACAAAAACCTTAGTCATTTTTCGGCACAATTACTTTAATCTTTGAAATTTGCTCGGTTAGAGCCTCAACTTCGTCCTCTTTCGGATAGAGCATTATACCCTTTTTATGAGACCAAAGTTTCTGCCTCTCAAGAATTTCCTGAGCGGTAAAGAAGGGATAACGTGGGGCCACCTTATTGTTCTTGCTGACGCTTATATATGCTCCGAAGATATCAAATGGCGTGTTCGGGTCATTCACCTTCCAAGGGGCATCATAATAAGTGAACTCTGCTATTTTCAGCTTTCCCAATTCTACTACAGCGTCAAACATTTGTTTCTTCAACATACCTGCTGGCATAACAAAATCAACAGCCCCTTCCTTTTCCACCGCTAGACTGACCGCGTTTCTCATCTTGTCAAAATCATCTTTTCTCAGAGTTTTTCGCAGCTCCTCCTTAAAAGGAAAATATCCATAAGGTTCCGTATCGATGCCAACAAATTCCACTTGAAGATTTCTTGCCTCTTCTCGAATCTTTCGAATCAGGTCAGCATAATAACTTTCATCATACAACCTTTCTTTAGTGAACCCACTGACATTATAAGTAGGCCACAGAGTTCTAAACCAGATAACCGACACCCCTGCATCCCTGCATATTCGGACCGCATCAACTACATTTGGCTGCCGATTTAACGGCGCGTCGGATGGATGGAGATATAATATCAAGACATGAGTTATGACACCACAAGACAAAACCTTCCTAAGAGATGCAGGCTTGGTAGAGCCAGCATTGTGAAACCAGATTACCATAGGTTTCTCAAATTCAGATACGGAACAGGACGCAGACGCATCTGTCTTTGCACTTTGTGATGGCTCGTCTCCGCCGGATATTAAAGATACATTTGTGACCGACATCATACCTATGAGCAAATATATAAGAGGATTACGAGACATTATATTAACTCCCGACGATAAAACTTATGCCAATACGCTGGCAAATGGCTTAGAAAGTCATGTACTTAGGCGAACACGGCTTTTTGGATTTAGGTATAACACTCGGCCAATAAGTTGTCATCAATTGTCTCTGTGAACTCATAATCGCTGGCAAATTTACTGCCTGACTGCGCAACCACTGCCAACAAAAACAAAACGTATCGTATGTAATAACTTTCAAAAAACGCTCCGACGATACCATACAAAGCTATAGATAATAATGACCATCGTATCGCCCCACCGAGGACACTGATGGCAGTACACGAAGATCTTTTCATTTGCCCGGACTTGACAAAAAGAAGGACAAAAAAAGCGATCTCCCAAATGGTGCCCAGGAGGCCATAGACCAGAGGAAGACCAAGATATGCGTTATGTGGAGCCAATTCCCCGAGAGCAGTGTCCGCTATTGCGTTTTGGCCAAAAATGGTCCTGCGCAGTGTTGCTGAGTTCCACATACGAACGACCTCATCAAATCTAAATTTAATAGGAGCCCAAAAGCCAGCGCCTTCACCAACACTGTGTTGACCGAATCTTTCAAAAAGAGCGGAGGTTAATGTAGGAGCAAGCAATACTATTATTACTCCGCCTATTATGATAAGCCATATGTACCTTTTAGTTTTGCCAAAAACAGCCATAACTGCTAAGGGTATAATCAAGCACAAAAAACCTGACCGGCTTCGTGTAACGATCACACCAAGAATAATGGGAATCAGCACAAGAATTCGTACCCATTTTCTAAAATATAAAGCGGGTAACTTCATTGTCGATGCAATCATTAAACCACCAACACCCAAAACAACAGCAGCATTATTGGCATTCAAAAATGCCCCGGATGGGCGGGCTTTTTCACCAAGTTCCCAAGCTCTTCGTACCTCTGTTTCGGAAACAAAAATCTGCATAGGACCAGGGAAATAGTTCTGAAGGATAACAAGCACTGCACCTATTCCGCTGAAAAAGCAAAAAGCAAAAACAAGAGTTTTCAAATCCTCGAAATCATCGATAATATTGAGATAACTATAGACCAAAAATAAAGTTATAAATCCCTTCAATGTCTGCTTTAAAATCTCTTCTCCCCCTGCCTTAATCATAAAATAGCTGTTCACATTACTTATCAAGAGGACAAATATAAAAACCAACGCACTCCAGAATGGATATCCGAACCTAAAGTGCCCCAGGGTCATCATATTTCGACGTATTAAAACAATCAGGAACATCATGCAAATGAACAGGTCATCAAAGCCTATATTCAACGGCAATAGCTGCTGCCACATATAATAGTGTGGATACATAAATAATAACGGCCATAGCAAAACCATTCCGAGTTTTGGCCTGATAACTATCGCCGCCAACATGCCGGTGACCACAATAATAATCAGTGCATTGATCATATTATAAGTCTCTTGGAAACTTCACACAAGCGTTAACTTAGATACTCACAGATTCCATTGCGACCGCAAAGGCATCGAGTACTCTTTTTGTGTGAGCTTCGGCGTTGAACTTCTCAGTAACAGTTCTGTATCCGTTCTCTACCAACTTCGCTGCAAATTCGTGGTCAGTAACCAATCGCACCAATTGTCTGCACAATGCTTCATCATCATCGACAGGGAAAAATAGACCATCATATCCATCTTGTATGGAATCTTTCATCCCACCTGCCGGGGTCGTCACCGCTGGTCGACGCAGAAGCATCGCTTCGAGCGCTACTCGCCCGAAACCCTCCGTGTGTGTCGGAAGCACCACAATATCAGATTTTGCCATAACCGCCGGTATGTCATGTCGCCAGCCCAAAAAGTATACATTTTCGGAAACACCAAGCTCACTCACCAAACCTTTTAAGTAATCCAGATACGAGTAGTCGTTACCCACCACGTCACCAGCCAGCCACAGGGTCGGACTAATCCCCTGTGATACTAATCGGGCGGCTGCTTTTATTGCGGTGTGCTGGCCTTTGGTGCGCAGAAGTGTAGCTGGCACGAGGAGACGTGGGTATCTTTCCAATCCCGGTAATGGTGCTTCAAGAGGGGCTTTGCTTTTTTCCAGAAGACTTGTAATATCTATTGTTTCAAAAACAACCCTGATTCTCTCCGACTTTATACCCACCATCTGCAACTGCTTTGCCGTCTTGGTTGAACTGGTCATAAGTATAACCGCACGTCTCTTCATTACCAACCGTTGCCATCCACGAATATCTGCAGCTTTTCGGCAACCACAATCATACCTTACCGCAGGATAACGATTCAAGCTGGGGCTAAGCATTAAGAACAACAGGGCATGGTCAGAGGTTGTCCAAATCACATCAGGATTAATTCCCAGAATCTTTCGAATCAATCTCTTTCTTAATCGCCAAAAAAGCGGTATTCGGCGAATCAGTTCCCAAAGTCGACATACCTTATTATTTTGATAACCGATAATAACGTTTTTGACCTCTGGAACTAATACATGCGTTCTTATGCCAGCATCTTCCAGCGTTTTCAGATATTCCTGGCAGACTCCGTAGACATTCACAACTTCAACCTCATTATCTGCCGCCAAACGCTTGATAGTGTCTGCCGCGAGCTGGGGTGCCCCGCCAAAGTGTATAAAGAAATCAAAAAGCACAAATTTCATTTATTCTGAAACCCAAAGGTTAAAACTATACCGAGTTGTCTGTTTGCTTTTGCGACAGGATTCTCAATGCCAGTTTATCGCTGCTCAGGAATTCAACGTTACTGAATTTTTGTTTTACCTGTTTCAAAACGCCATCTAATACCATCAGCCCTTTATCCCGGGTATCAGTTGAGACTCTGGAGGTATAATTTAGTCGGTGTGAGCAGAGTATCGCCGCAAAATTATGTTGAAAAGCCCATGAGATTTGGCCGACGCATTGCTCAACAGTGGTGCCGGCCGAGATGGGCTCAAGCATGCAATTCCTGACGAGGTAAAGCATTCCACCGGGGTCGCGCTCCCCCGTATAATGCAGCTTTACGCCGCCATCGGGAAGATATTGGTACTCTCTGCCTTGCATCGCGCAAATATTGTGCGTCAGAAGCGATTCCTCTGTTTCCCGGCTGCGCCAGGCATAACATGGGGCAATCGTGGTGACGCTATTCATTCCGAAGATACGCTTGAAAGTCTGAGTGCCGTCGGCAACGAATTGCTTTATGGCCTCGGCGGTTCCATGATAGATTGGCGCCATACTTTGAACCCCAATTCCGGCAGCATCTTCTTTTTCGCCTATCATTTGCAAATAAAAGGCCTGCAACGTTGCCGGGTCTTGCTGACGCAACCTTTCCATCCATTCAGCTGGGCAAAAATGATATATTCCGTGAAGTTGCGGAACAATCAGGCCGCAGTTTATGCCTGTACGATATTTCTGCCATAAAGTTTTGACGGTTGGTTCGTGGCTCCAGCCGACGTCGATGGGTTTTGCCTTGAAGTTGGAATAATGAGATTCTCTGATGGCCGAAAAATCGGGGTTCGCCATTATGAAATTAGCTGTTATCACGGCCGGATTACCGTCGCTGTCTTTGTGACTGCTAAGAATATCACATAACTTGTCAATGTCATCCGCGGTTTCCAGGCCGTCATACATACCGTGCGAGTCGCTGCAAAGGAGCCCCGTTTTCTTCATCTTCTCAAACGCTTTTGGCCCGGGAATATGTTCAGCGCCCCAATCATCGCTCTCGATGACCAGTATTAGCCGTTTGGTGCGCCAGCCATATCGGTAGTTCAGTATTCGCCCACGGCGACGGTACCATCGCAACCGTTGTGATTTGCGAACCCTGCGAACGACCGCTGCCATTCCATTTTGTGCAGGACGCGAGAGAAAATCTGTGCCTTTTTGATAACTCCCATAGTTTATTACGTTCGTGCCCGGACTGTTTTTGGGCCTACTTTCCTGCCAAACAATCTGACAGCACGGATTTTCTTGGCGGGTGAAAATCCTGCTTTCCTGATACCTTTTACCGAGGCCACGTTGGAAGTTCTGCATCCTATGTATACCCTATTTACCTTTTCTTCCGCCAGATCTTTTAGTATGCGCTGCAGAACCACGGGGTATATACCTTTGCCTCTAAAAATGAAGCTGGTGTGACAATCCATAATATAGGCCTCGTTATCCCCCAGAGCGATGCTGCCCCAAATTTCTCCCATTTCAACCTCTCTTCGCCGACATACCCAGGCAATATGGGCCAATGTCTTCCCGCAAGAGGCCAGATATGGCTTATCGCCCTGCTCCATTCTTTTCTTCAATGCGGCTATCTGAGACGATTCTTCAGTGTATCCATGGAAGCTGGCTATTAAATTAAGGTCGGCGTCGCTGCCAACTTGAATTTCCAGCGGGCATTTTGCCGTCAGAGTGGGAGGCAAATTGCTGCCAGACCATTGAAAAAGCAGATTACTGGAAAAATCAAACACTGGAGCAACAATTCGGTGAACCGCTTTTTTAATGCACCCGAGAACTCCGTACCTGCCGAGATACTTTCGCAGATTCATCCGGAATCGCCAAACCCAACCATTGCCAAACAAAAGTGCAAACAAATACAATTTACGACCTCGCCATTTCAAAATGTCCCAAGCCCTTTGTGTCCGCGATTTATAAACATAGAATAAATTAGTGCGTCTTGTTTCATTAGTTATGCCTTCTTTGTGCCCCTCCTCTCCAGCTAACAAATCCAAATCATGTAAATTGTTATCTAAACAGTACTGAAGTGCGTAATGAAGAATCATTTTTCCGGGGGCATGTTTATAATATAAGCGGTTAAAAGCGCCTCGGTGAGAGGAACGTGAACCATTGTATTCGAAATCAAAAAGAAGGGCGATTGGCACACTGTCCAGCTTAAGATAGCTCAACCGCATCCATCCCTTCGGAAGAAGAGACTGAACCAACTTTTGATAGAAAACACGTGAATCTCCACGATAAAAGGTGCTTGGAGTTGGTGTATGTTCCCAGCGGCTGATGTGCATCTGGAAAAAAACGTCCAAGTAGAAAAGCCCCTCTTCAACGGTTTCAACATGTCCGAAAACAACTTCGCCTGTGCGCTTTATGCGATTTAAACGCGATTTCAAACTCTTATCGCACCGCATCCTCCTTGCAATTTCTTCTCTGTGTCCTTCTATCTGTACAATCGGACAAGAACTACCTTGTCGAACGAAGAATGGGGTTTCCAATTCGCAAAAGTGTTCCCGCAAGCAGGAAATTGTTGACGAATATTCTGGTATTTGTTCCAGCTTGATTGTATCCCATCTATCTTTCGCGGACCACAAATACTGATAGAACGCTTTCAAAACATCTTTTTTATCTGAGCCGATGATAAAATCCATATAGTCAGACTGCTCATAGCCGAGGAACTTGACGACCCTGCACGTCCACATTGCTCTTTTGCTGATGCTTATGGTTAGTGGGGCGATTCCTATAATCCGGTCCTGCTTTTTTGCCATCAGAACAAGAAGTTCTTGGCCAGAGCCAAAGACCTCCCACCAACTCCGGCAGTATTCGTAGGTTAGAAATACCACGTTGGTGTCGCTGTTTTGCAAAAGCTCGTTCCACTGCTGGCTGTACTTGCTCAATTGCTCAAATGAATCTATTTCGACAACTTCTATCATTGCTACTCCAATTCAACAGTAACAGTTAGTTGGCAATAATACCTACGTGTCCGGATCTACGCACTTCTCTCTGTAGATCCAATGATGATTGAACTGCTTCCCAAACAATATGAATCCTCGTATCTTTTTCAATTTAACAAAGCCAGCTTTTTCAATTCCTCTTGTAGAAGCGATATTGTGTGGAGCCACTGCTATGAACACTTTCTTGACGTTTTTCGAAAAAACCTCTTTTATAATATATTGTAACACGACAGGATAAATGTTTCTGCCGCGAAATTCCGGGCTCGTCAAACACGCTCCTATGGAGCATTGACCTTCACAGAGATGGAATACCACCAATGTCTCTTTGACTTTCGGGGGATGAAACAGCCAAGAAACATGTGCGATTTTTCCTTCACTAAAGGCTAAGAATGGCTTATTGCCCTGGTTAAATTCGTCCTTGATGCGGCGCAGCGCAACGGAATGGTCCATATAATTCATCAATTCCAGAATAAAATTTGTATCCTGCTCCGTACCTTTACGTATTTCCAAGGGACAGCGGGGTTCCAAACTATAGGAGGGTAGACTGGAAGTTCCGTAAATATAGACCGGTCTGTACGAGAAAACGAATACCCTCAAATGCCTGAACCCGCTTTTCAAAAATTCCAGAAAACCGTGCTCACTTATAAATTTTATAATTTTAGTGACAGTTACGCCCATAATTAGCGTAATCCCTTATATACAAACCGGCGGGAAAATTTACTCAAAAGAGAAATTGTGATGTTAGAGCTTTCTATGAAATCCGATCTCTTCAGTATTAACTGTCGGCAGGGTATTTTTGTTTCAAATGCAAAGCAGCCGACGGTTATTATGGCCATAATAGTTATCGAGATAGTCGAAGCCAAAGCCGCCCCAGCAATACCCATTCGAGGGATAAAATACAGATTCAACAGCACGTTTGCAACGGCACCTATCCAGGCGTTAGCCGCCCCATAAAGAGGTTTCTCCGAATGAGTAAGATATGAGTCCATCGGCCTGGTGCATCCGAAAAAGAATATACCGGGCAGAAGCAATATAAACGGCCATATCGCGTCTTTAAAATCTGCCCCGAAAATAATCGGAATTAAAGGAGCACCGATTCCTGATACCACTGTCACAAGCAGCAACGCTATAAACAAAATCCGACTTGTTCGAGCCGCAAGAACAGCTCTGTCACATTCTTTCACAACGGATAAATGCGGCAAAAAGGCGGTTTGTAGGGACTGGGGCAAAAGCCACAATGCCAGTGAAAACTGCATTGCCACCGTATAATTTCCCAAGGCCTTGTTCGAATTCGGCAGAAGATACGCAATCAGATATTGGTCGGTCGAGTGCACCACAAACCACGCCGCGTTATTCAGGTGCACCTTAATCCCCAGGGCGAAAGTCTTCTTGAAAAAATTAAAATCAGGTCGCCATAATTTAACGGGCACCTCTGATGCCGTCGCATAAAGCATGTATAGCAGTAAAACTCCAAAACAGCCCAGTTGCGATATTATCCCACCCATGACACCGAGCTTAAGGGCAGCCACGAAAATTAGAATAAAGACAATTTGACTCAGGGGCAGCAATACCGTGCCCGTGTTTATTACGTTGATGCGATTTGCGCCAGGATACCTGAGCGAAGGCATATCATAGCCAGATTTATAAAGACCAAAAAAGATGCCAGTAGAAGATTAAAAGCTCCAACCACCTGAAACCTTTGAAACCAGGATGGTTGAGCGATTAAGAGGTATGCATAAAGTGCGAGCGTCAGCAGACCAATGACAGCGGGAAAAGCGAGGGATTGAAACGCTATTGCTCCACGTTTCTCCGGCATCTTGGCTGCATAGACAATATGGGAAGTCGAGATACCAAAGGTGCCAAAAGCATATATTGTGGTTGGAATGAGAATGGCCAGTGCATACACGCCGCGCAGTTCGGAGCCAAGGGTCCGGGCGAGCACAATACTGGTTATAAAACCAAGTGCCATTCCGATAATGGTGCTGGCCGTTGTGGTTGCGAAGTTACGTGCTAACAAGGTTTGGCTGCTCCTTTTGCTGTCTAATCTTTGCCGCTTTTGTTGGTGAGTTTGTTTTCTATCTCTTCAAGGCGGGATAGAATGTCGCGGAGGGTATCGTATAACTGCCCGTCGTATTCCAAGATGCTGGTTTTATGTCCTTTGTGTCTAACGACCTGGGCGGGAACACCAGCAATGATACTATCAGATGGCATACTATTTATAACGACTGAGTTCGCCCCAACCAGACAATTATCTCCAAGGGTAATAGGGCCAACAACCTTACTTCCGGCGGCGATATTAACATTGTCGCCCAAGATGGGTTTCTCGCTGCCATCCGGCCGTTGTTTGTCAACGTTGCCCCCTAATACCACGTCCATTGAGAGGGTCAGATTTTTGCCGGCCTTCACGTCAGTGCCAACCACCAGCCCGAACGGATGGTAAATCGCGAAACCCGGTCCAATATCAGCACTTGTAGATATTTCACAGAAACATAGTCGGTGTATAAGTCTCTTGGTTAGGTTTGCCAATATTACAAGGCCGTGGACTCGAAAATACCTTCCTATCCGATATAACATTACCGCCCGGAATCCGCGATCTTTAAAGGCACCAACAATCATTGCTACCAGAGTAACTCGAGTATTCCGCTTAGCTGGGACACAAAATTTTTGTAAATAGTCTTCTTTTATATATCCATCAATAGCCATGTTCACCTTTCAACAAACCTTATATTAGCTTTGGTACATAACCAATCAGTGACATTGTCATAACGACATAACGAAGTTACGGCACCTGTTCTATTATTTTGCTGATCCTCTGGGCGGCCTTGCCGTCCCACAACTTAGGAACATTACAAACCTTGCCTTGCCTACCGCCGAAAAAAAACCGGTAACAATAAATAAAGAAAACGCTCCTATAACGACCAATCTTAGCAATTTGCCTGCTTTAGTTTTCAGGGCAGGATAATTATTTTTGGCTCCGAAGACAACAGCGAAAAACAACACAACAGCCATAATGTCGTCGAGCCGCATGTATGTCGTGTAGCCCAATGGAGTCTTGATGAAAGGAATAGCATAAAAATGGCTGGCTAAAAACATTACCGCCGCGATAAAAACCATTTGACCTCTGGCGGGATAATCATCCAATTCTAAACCATGATATAATTGTACATTCTCATTGTCATCGAATGTCTCATTGTTTTTATTCGCTTCTTGTGTTTTGTTGTTCATTACTTAATAACACCCAAATATATTACATTGCTGCTTAGCTTTTCCGTGCACCGGTGGTAACAACTAAAAATGCTCCATCTGCAAAATAAGAGCTTTCTATTCTCGTGTTCATTAATGTCGAATCGCCCCTGATCAAGACATCATTTACATCATAATCGGCCTTGGCATTGCCCAAAACAGGGGAAATAACAAATAATAAAAACAGCATAAATTTTCTCATTTTTTTCTTTAGCACACGGCAAGAATTGAGAAGTTAGAATTAAGAAATCGGAAGTTAAAAAGCTATCAGTTCTCGATATTCTCAAGAACGGATAGTCATGCTAAAACTTCATACTTCTAACACTTTTACAACACCACCATCACGGTATTCGACGGTTCGCCGTCGCCACGAAATGATACGGAATCTACGTTGTGAGAGGCATAGCAACAAGAACACAAAACTAAAATTAAAATAAAAATCTCTCGTGTTTGTTTTATGGTTGCCGTATTGGACATCTTTTCTGTTTTGTGCTCAATCTATTTGCTTTTTGAAATTATTGATAACCTTCGACAGTGTCTCTTTAAGACCTGTTTTGGGCTGCCAGTCGATTTCTTTTTTAATGCGTTCAAGGCAGGGCACGCGGCGCATCATATCCTCAATCGGCCTGCCGTATGCGATTTCGTATGGGATGAATTCTTTTTTGCTTTTGCTGCCTGTGATTTCAATTATCTTGTCGGCAAGGGCCTCAATGGTAATCTCTTCATCCGAACCGATGTTAAACACCTCGCCCATCGCATTACTGCAGTTCATCAGCCGGATAACGGCGTCCACGACGTCCTCAACATAACAAAAACACCGGCTTTGTTTGCCGGTGCCGTATATGCGTATAGGTTCGTTTTTGAGAGCCGATTCGATAAACCTCGGCACAACCATCCCGTACCTGCCCGTCTGCCTTGGGCCTATTGTGTTGAAAAACCTGCCGATAACAACATCGAGGCCGTATTGCTGATGAAACGCGAAACCCAGGAACTCGTCAACCGCCTTGCTGCACGCGTAAGCCCATCTCGGCATACTCGTGCTGCCCAGGACTATGTCGTCATTTTCACGAAACGGCACCGATTCGCTCTTGCCGTAAACCTCACTACTCGATGCGATGAAAACCTGGCGTTTGTATTTATTCGCGATTTCGAGAACGACCTGTGTGCCTGCGATATTCGTCTCAATGGTATGCACGGGGCTATCGGCTATCAACTGAACGCCGACCGCTGCCGCTAGGTGGAATATCCTGTCGCACTTTCTTACGGCCGATTCGATTACCGATTCATCGCGGATATCGCCCTTTACGAATTCAAATCCCGGCTTACCAACAAGGGCCGTGATATTCTTCAAGCTGCCCGTGCTGAGGTTATCGACGACAATCACTTCGTTGCCGTCTGCGACCAATCGTTGCGCCAAATAGGAACCTATAAAACCGGCTCCACCAGTAACCAACGCTTTCATTAATCCTCACTCAAAACAGGCAAAATAAAACAGTAAACCGAGGAATTCCGTCTGGACTCCGTCCCCTTCGGCTGCGCTCAGAGCAGGCCCGTCAGGTGTTCGCTACCGGCTTTACCGATAGTGAAACCTCGCCACATGGCGCAAAAAAACACCCATCGCATCCCTGCGAGGGACTCAATAATCTAGACCGTCAACATCCTGATAAACAGGCAATTATAGCATCTGGCAGTACTTCAGCCAAGACACAAAATTGCCCCCTGATTCATAGCATAAGTATCGGCGTATCAAGGGGATAGCTTTAGTGCCGTAATTGTCAAAAACCGGGTAATACAAGCCGCAGAATATACGCAAAAAACGCATCGCAAGTTCATTACTAAAACTTGCCCCGCAACGCTAAAAACGGCCTTTTTATAGGGCCTACCGACACAGCAAGACGCGTCGGCTATCCATAGTAGGAACTATATGTTTTGTCGGTTTCCCAGACGGTAACGCAGTGCAATACCGTTGTTTTGCCGAATTTGCCGACAATCCTGTTCCAGGCAAATACGGCTATGTTCTCGACAGTGGGGGTTATTTGTTTAAACTCCTGTAAATCCGAGTTAAGATTTTTGTGGTCAACAGCCTTAATCAGTTCCTTATCAATCACCTTTTCAAAATCGCCGGTCTTCAATGATTGTCCCGCGGGGTATTTGACCGTTACCTCGACAATGTAGTTGTGGCCATGGCCGGCTGGATTGGCGCATCTGCCAAAGACCTTGATATTCTCTTTTTCGCTGAATTTTTTGTTCCACAGCTTGTGGGCCGCGGCGAATTCAAATTTTTCACTGTAATAGACCATAGCACAATCCTTATCAACCACTGTCAGCGTTTTGAAAGGGCTTAGCTTCAAACTCAGTTTCGATAATTGCGCCGAGCCAAACCCGTCGGCAAGTTTTCCCCATACAATTTTCAAAAGCCGAACCAGCTCATCATAACCCGTATGCCGGGCCTCTCGATAGTCGGCTTTTATCTTCTCCGCAAAAACACCAACTGCGCAATCACGAACCTTTTGGTCGATGTCGCTGACGTTTACAATCAGCCCGGTCGCTTTATCCGCTTCGCCCTCCAGCTCGACTCCCAGTTCGAGAAATACAGCCAGCCCCTCACCGGCTGGCTTCGAGGCAAACGAATTGAATCCCGCCTCGTCGGCAGGCAAAAAAGGATTTATCGAAAATCGAACGTATCTGCAAAGCTTGTGCATAGGCTTGGGTTTGATTCCTTAATTTATTTTCCGGCCACGTGCTATTTGTTCCCGTTGTGTATCAAGCTCATAATTTCGTTTCTGCTTCTCGGATCTTTTCTGAAAAGCCCGCGAACTGCGCTTGTTACCATCACTGAGCCGGGCTTTTTTATCCCGCGAATCGTCATACAGCTATGGGCTGCTTCGAGCACTACCGCGACGCCCTGCGGTTTGAGATTGCTCATCAGGCAATCGGCTATCTGGTAAGTCAGCCGTTCCTGTGTCTGCAAACGACGCGCAAAGCAATCCACAATTCGCGCCAGCTTGCTTACGCCTAAGATTTTGCCCGAAGGCAGGTACGCGACGTGAGCAGAACCGATAAAAGGCATCAAATGGTGCTCGCACATACTATAAAAAGGTATGTCGCGCAAAAGCACGATTTCGTCGTAATTCTCGTTGAAGACCCGGCTGATATGCGTATTCGGGTCATCGTGCATACCCGCCAGAAGCTCGCCATACATTCTCGCTACACGGGCAGGTGTATCTTTCAACCCCTCGCGGTTAAGGTCCTCGCCGACCGCCGAAAGAATTTCCCTGACCGCTTTTTCAATTCTTGCCTCATCAATTTTATTCTTTTGTTTTGTCATATCAATCAGCCAATATCACTTTCCTTTTTTTACGCCTGTAATATTCATAAGATACGTTGTCAGCAGCCGAACGCCGAATGCGCTTGCGCCCTCCGCCGCTGATGCCGTCGGCTTTTCAAAGCAATCTACGCCTGCGATGTCTAAGTGCGCCCATTTTTTGTCGCCGACGAACTGCCTCAAAAACGCCGCCGCGGTACACGCGCCGCCCCATCTGCCTCCGCTGTTTTTAAGGTCCGCTATTTTGCTTTTCATTTCCTCTGCGTACTCGTCCCCGCAGGGAAGCTGCCATACCTTTTCGCCGCTGGTCTTCGCCGCCTCATCGATGTCTTTGTTCAATTGCTCATCATTGCCCATCAGCCCCGCCATAAATGTCCCCAGCGCAACGACACAGGCGCCGGTCAGCGTGGCAACGTCTATAATCACGTCGCAGTTTTGTTTTACGGCGTAATGCAGCGCGTCGCAAAGTATCATTCTTCCCTCGGCGTCGGTGTTTTGAATCTCAACCGTTTTGCCTGAGTATGTCGTAACAATATCTCCTGGTCTGTAGCTTGTACCGCTGGGCATATTTTCCGCTGACGGCACTATCGCCATCAGGTTCACGGGCAGTTTCAATTCCGCAGCCGCCTTTGCCGCAGCCAGCACCGCGATGCCGCCCGTCTTGTCGAGCTTCATCTGCTCCATATTCTGTGCTGGCTTTATGCTTATCCCGCCCGAATCAAACGTTATCGCCTTGCCGACAAAAGCGACCGTCGGCAATTTCCCCGCCTTGCCTTTCGGAGCGTATTTCACGACTATCAATCTCGGCGGCGTTTTCGACCCGCTGCCTACCGCCAGAATCCCGCCCATACCCAATTTAGCCAATTTCTTTTCGTCGAGCACAGTGCAGCTTAGCCCTTTTGTGTTTCTTGCGAGCTTTTTCGCCTCCGTCGCAAGCGATAGTGGATTTATCACGTTGCCGGGCCTGTTCGCAAGCGTTCGTGCGTAACTCTGGGCCTTACCGATAATAGCTCCTTTTAATAACCCCTCCTCAAGCCGTTTCGTCTTCGCCGCATTGTCGTCAACCAACTCAACAGTTAGCAAATCTGTCCTGCCGTCTTCATCAGACGTAATATATTCATCGTAACGGAAACTCCCGTAATATATCCCCTCAGCCATCGCCTGTGCCAAAAGCCCCGTATCGAATTTTTCGCCGAACGCCCGGTGAAGCGCGATTGCCATTGTATTCACCTTCATTCCAACTGCTTTATTGGCCGCTATCGACGCGGCTTTTCGGGCAGTGTCGATTGTCGCCTGTTTCTGCTCGCCCAAACCAACCACAAGCACACGCTCTGCTCCTGTTTGGCCGTTGCCATAAACCACCGTGCTTGTGCTGTCTTTACCTTTGAAATCGCCGAGCTTTATCACCCGCTCAATCGCGCCATTCAATCGCTTGTCAATCTCTCGGTTTGTCGCGTCTAATTGTTTCGCGTCTGAAAAATGACCCAAAACAAGCATCTGAGTTTTGCATTCGGCCAATGCCGCCGACCTGGTTTTCAATTCAACTTCAATTATTCTCTTCATTTTTTTTCACCTTTGATTTTGATGCCCTTGCGTTTGGTTTGCCTTTAGCTCGATGATGCAGATACACCTCAATAAATTCCTCGATATCGCCGTCGAGCACCGCGTCAACTTTTCCTGTCTCACAGTCGGTGCGATGGTCTTTTACCAATTGGTATGGCTGCAAAACATAGCTGCGAATCTGGTTACCCCAGGCAATCTCGCCCTTTGCGCCGTATTGCTTTGCAATCTTGGCGTCGCGTTTTTGCTGCTCAATCATATACAACCTTGCCTTGAGCACCTTCATAGCCGAGGCACGGTTTTTATGCTGGCTCCGCTCGTTCTGGCACTGAACAACAATACCCGTTGGTTTGTGCAGCATCCGGACCGCCGAGCTTGTCTTGTTGACGTGCTGACCGCCCGCGCCGCCCGCGCGGTAATAGTCAATCTTCAGGTCGTCTTCCTTTATCTCTATATTCACGTCCTCATCAAATTCAGGAATACAATCAACAGCCGCGAAACTGGTATGCCTGCGTTTATTGGCGTCAAAAGGGCTTATCCGGACAAGCCGATGCACGCCCACCTCGCAAGACAATTTCCCGTACGCGAAAGGCCCCTTTACCTGGAGCGTTATCGAGCGAATCCCCGCCTCTTCGCCGGGGGTAATATCAAGCTCGCTATACTGGTATTTGTTGGCGTCGAAGTAGCGGGTGTACATCCTCAAGAGCATACTCACCCAGTCGCAGCTTTCGGTTCCGCCCGCGCCTGCGTGAATACTGAAAAAGCAATTCTTCGTATCGTTCGGCCCGCTGAGCAAACCCGTTAATTCTATCTGCTCACAGCGTTTTGCAATCGCCGCCAAGTCATCTTCCAGTTCTGCAAGCTCATCGGGGTCTGATTCAGCGGCCAATTCAAAAAGTTCCGTCAAATCATGTGATTCCCTGCTGATTTCCTCTACCGGCTCAATTATGGCTTTCAATGCGCTTAGCCCGGAAACAACCCCCTGCGCCACTTCCTGATTGTCCCAGAAGCCGGGGCTGCTCATTTTCTCCTGTAGTTGCGCAAACTCCGCTCTTTTCCCAGCCAGGTCAAAGCCAGTCCCGGATATTTTCCACCCGGGCCTTCAACTCCGCTATTTTGCTTTTTAATTGCGCAACTTCCATAATTCTCGTGCTTATAACACATTAGGCCGAGATATGCAATCCTGCCGGATGATTATTGATTCCCAAAAACAATCAAATAATGTATGATTACTTTTTTAGATAAGATATGAAACCCAGGTTTTGAAAGGTTTATCAATGAGCGAAGTTAATAAAGCAAGCTCTTCAGCCCTGAAAGCACTGTTTATCCCCTGTGCGACGGTATTCATATCGAGTTTCTGCATTATGGTTATTGAGCTTGTCGCGGGCCGAATAATCGCACGGTTCCTCGGCTCGTCGCTTTACACATGGACCAGCGTCATAGGCGTCGTCCTGGCAGGCATCACCATCGGTAACTATACGGGCGGACGACTCGCCGACCGATTCAAACCCATCAAAGTGCTATCCATACTTTTCGCGATTTGCGCCTTCGCCTGTATTGCCACCATCGTATTAAACAACCTCGTGGGCGGGTGGACATGGCTTTGGCAGTTTAATTGGCCGACAAGAATACTGCTGCACGTCGCAGTTGTATTCCTGCTGCCCTCGGCGCTTCTGGGCACAATCAGTCCGGTGGTAGCTAAAATGGCGCTCGAAAGGGGGCTTCCCACGGGCAGGACCGTGGGCGACATCTACGCCTGGGGCGCGGCTGGCAGCATCGCAGGTACCTTCGCCGCCGGCTATTACCTCATCGCACTGATGGGAACAATATCGATAATCTACGGCATAGCTGCGGTTATGATTGTGATGGCCTTGCTCTATGGCGCGGCCTTGCGTGTGGGCAAGGCAAAAGTTGCTTTATAATGTCCCCACAAGCTGTTATTTATCATCGCTGGAAGCACGTTTGATGTGTTCATACTTCGACGGCCTTTGCCGTGAAAACGTTATCCCGCGGCCCGTGACAATCTCATGTTCCTCCCGCAGGAAATCGATATATTGCAGCAGTGCCCATGCGGTGTTGTTCCAGCTCATCTGGTAGCCGCGCTGGTGCGCCTGTTTTTCCATAAACAGCCGGCGCTGTTTATTAAATACAATGTAATCCAGCCCGGCTGCAATCTGCTCGACCGACGGCTCCGCCGGGTCAACTAAGATACCACGAGCGTAACGGCCCATCACAAGACCTTCGGGGCATCGCTTGTTTGAGTAAATCAGCTCGCGGGCATACCTGAATTTTGTCGCAATCGCCGCTCTGCCCGAACCAAGCGTATCGGCAAGCACGCCGCTTGATATCTGCTGCATATTCAGATAAGGCAATACCATCACGTTGGTCGCGCCATACATTTTCAGCAGCGTTCCCTCGTCAAGATAAGTATCGAGAAACACAACGTCGTAATCTTCCAGGTTCGTTCCTCGCAGGTCTTTGACTTTGCACCACCTGACCTTCGCCTGCTCCAGCGCGACCGCCAGAGACGCCTGAAAACGCCTGTATGGCTCGCCGCCGTCGGCTCTCACAAAATCCGGATGACATTCGCCCGCGATAAGGTAAAGTATGCCTCTTCGCTGCTCATCAGTGCAGGACTCCTCTAAAAATCTGCCGAACCCGCGTATGCCGTATTCAAGCCCCTTGTCTGGCGACAACAAACCGAGCGTCGTAACGAGAAACTGGTGCTCGAGACCTAATTCACTCTTTATTTCCAGCCGGTCGTAATGCGACGGGTGGTGCATTCGTATCCCGTGGTCGATGTGCTTGATTTTGTCCTGCTCTATGCCGTATGTATCCGATTCGAGTATTTCAATCGCGCTTTCGGTGGTAACAATCAAACCGTCGCAAACCTTCGCAAGGTTTTGCACGACGGCCTTTTGATGCTCGTCGGGGTTATCCAGAACCGTATGCAAATACACAACCGTAGTAAGCTTTGCTGCGGTAAACGCTTTGGCCATTTCAATATAATTTGTTCCCTGCCCGTCGTTGCCGGCTTTGTCCGGGTCAAGGCCATACTCATGCTGAAGCAAAACTATGGTGGGGTTGCTGCCTTCCTGCGCCCTTTTGATTATGTGTTTGGCGGTATCCGTCCATGACTGCGGATTATACTGGTCGATAACAAGGTCAACCGGGATATTATAAGGCCCATTGCCGTTATCTATTGCAGCGACCCTTATATGACCCACCTCGCCGGTAAAATTAGACAAGGCATTAGCGAGGTTTTTTGAAAACGTCGCTATCCCGCATCGCCTCGGCGGATATGTGCTGACTATACGAACATTGTATGGCATACGATAACCCCGTTTTATCGTCGCTCGTGGTTTATCACTTGGATATAGCTATTAAATCACTGGCTGCGGTCAAAGTCAACCAATTTGGATGTGTCTCCGCTAAACCGTCTCGTCCGGTTATGTCTCGGCTTTTGCCGTCTTTTTCCTGCCGAGAAGCTCGTCAGCGGCATCAGCCGTTTTTGGCGGCCATTTGCCTTCCGATTGCAGCTTCAGCAGGTTCTCCTTTTGCTTGATGCTGACTATCGTCCGGCAGCGAGGGAACCTGTTGCAGCCCATAAACGGGCCTTTCTTGCTCTGCCTGATAACAAGCTCGCCTTCCCGGCACTTATAACATTTTAATCCCGTCGGCTCAGCAGGCGGCTTCGGCGGCGCGATATTGCCCTCCTTATCAAGCTTAACTATCGTCTTGCAGTTGGGATAATCGCTGCATCCGAGGAATGGGCCGAATCGCCCGTTTTTGTGAACTAACGGCTTGCCGCAGTTGGGACATTTGTGCTCGCTGACTTTCTGCTCGACCATTTTGCCCTCCTTGTCGCATTGCCAGGCGAACTTGCACTCCGGATAGCTGGAACAACTCAGGAATTTGCCTTTTTTGCCGAAACGATAAACTAATGGCGAACCGCATTTGGGACATTCATATTGGCTCGGCGTAGTCTCGGCCTTTGCGTGTTTCATATCCGAGGTAGCGGTTTCCATACTTTTCTTGAACGGGCCGTAAAACTCATTCAAAACTCGAACCCAGTCGAGATGCTGCTCCTCGATTTTATCCAACTGCTCTTCCATATAGCGAGTAAACGCCAAATCCATTACCTTGGGGAAGTATTCTTCGAGCTTGTCGGTTACCACCTCGCCGAGGTCCGTGGCATAGAGCTTCTTTTCTCTCTGCTCGACGTATTCCCTGTCCTGGATTGTGCTGATGATGCTGGCGTATGTGCTTGGTCTGCCGATGCCTTCTTTTTCCAGCGCCTTAACTAATGACGCCTCGGTGTATCTTGCGGGCGGCTTTGTGAAATGCTGGTCGGCTTTGATATCCACCGCGGCAAGGGCTTGGCCGGTTTTGACGGGGGGCAGCTGCTGCTCGCCGGCAGTCGATGCGCCTGGCGACCAGACCTTGGTAAAACCGTCGAAAATAGTCGCCCTGCCCGTAGTTTTGTACAGGACCCTTCCAATCGCGGTATCGGCGGCGATATCAAGATTCGTTACATCCCACTTCGCCGCGGACATCTGGCAGGCGACAAACCGCCGCCATATCAAATCATAAAGCTTATACTGTTCTTCGCTGACAAGCGCACGCATATCCTCGGGCATAAGGTCGGCGTCGGTAGGTCTGATTGACTCGTGGGCGGCCTGGGCGTTCTTCTTGTCGGCGAACATATTCGCCTTTTCGGGAACATAGGCGTCGCCGAAACGCTTGCGAATAAAATTGCGGGCATCATTAATCGCTTCGGGCGATATGTATGTGCTGTCGGTTCTCATATAAGTAATCAGGCCCAGCCGGCCCATTTCTTCGCCGAGGTCAACGCCCTCATATAACTGCTGCGCAATCGACATCGTGCGTTTCGTGGAAAACCCAAGCCGATTCGACGCCGCCTGCTGAAGCGTTGACGTGATAAACGGCGGCCCAGCCCGGGATGACGATTCCTTTTTTTCAACCTGTGCGACTTTGAACTTGGCATCTTTTACGGCTTCGTAGATTCTTTTTGCCTGCTGGTCATTCGACGCCTTGAAACTTTCATCCCCAACCTTATGAATCTCCGCCTTGAAGGCATTGTGCCCTGCGAGCCACTTATTCTGCTGGTCAACGGTAGGGCCCTGGTCTGGTTTTTCGCCCTTTGAGATAAAATCCTGCCACTCTTGCCCGTAATGACTTCCCAGTTCAGTTGTGAAAATCGCAGGTATCAGCCAGTATTCTTCCGGCTTGAAGCTGCGTATCTCGCGTTCACGTGTGACAACTATTTTTACCGCGACCGACTGCACACGCCCCGCGCTTAATCCCCTGGCAACCTTCTTCCACAAAAGCGGGCTTATCTGGTAGCCAACGATGCGGTCGAGTATGCGTCTCGCCTGCTGCGCCATAACCTTGTCGATATCAATGCGCCCGGGATTGGCAAATGCCTGCTGTATCGCCGTCTTTGTTATCGCGTTGAATATCACTCGATAAACTTTATCCTCGGGTAATCCGAGTATATGCGCCAAATGCCAGGCAATCGCCTCGCCCTCGCGGTCCATATCGGTCGCAAGATAAACGTCTTTGCAGTCCTTTGCCGCCGCCTTGAGAGCCGAGACAACTTTGGACTTGCCCTGCATAATCGTATATGTGGGGTCAAAGTCCTTTTCCAGGTCAACGCCGAATTCCTTCGCGGGCAAATCGCGGATGTGGCCCATCGATGCCTTGACTTCAAAGCCGCTGCCTAAATATTTATTGATAGTCCGCGACTTTGCCGGCGACTCAACTATCACCAGCGACTTGCCGTTTGTATTTGCTTTCGTCTTTGCCATATATATTCGTTTTTCTCTGCGTTCTCCGTCCGCCTCTGGCGAGACCTCGCCCGCCGCTACGCGGCGAGGCGGGCGTTTTACGCAGGGTCTTAAATAACATATCTTATTGACACTATCGGTAAAATGTTTGAAAGAAAACGACAAATAAAGCCACAACCCCCCAATTGTCAAGAAAATATCGAAGCGCTAATCCGCAAAATTCAGCCGGGCGAACTCGCCGTGGTATATACAGCGGACAGCGTTCAGCGTATAGCGGACAGTGAATTTTCCTCCGGAAAATTGAGGCGGGCAAATTCCTTATGATACATTCTTGCTGCGGCATCGTACGCCTTTGCGGCTTCGATTTCCGTCGCAAAATACCCTAATGATATTCGCCGCCCGTTGGTTTTTATGTAGCCGCGCCAGGGTTTTGTTCCGCGTGAATTTTTAGGAAGGCACACCCCTTTGAATTTCGACGAGCATCCTTTGCGTTTTCTGCAGTTACGGTTATTCTGCTCTCGCGTCGCGAGTCGAAGATTGCTCCTGCGATTGTCTAAGCCATTATGATTGAAATGGTCAACGAAAAGCCCATCGGGCGCATCCATAATCTCCCTGTGCAAACGCACTATTTTGGCGTTGTCTTTGTCGATTCTTTTTCCCCTTACAGCATAGAAACTGCCATTTTTACCGTCGATACACCATTTGAAACAACTAAAACGGTAGTAATCTTTTAAATTCACGATGGCCCATAACCCTTCGTCCAAGTAAATCCTGCGAAAGACCTCGCCGTAATGGAACAGGCGATAGGCGAGCAGTGGACAGGTGATAATAAAGTCGAGCCAGTTTGGAACTTTGATTTGGATAGTAGTCATAATACTCTCCCCCAAAATTCTGATGACGGAGGACAGATGACAGATTGGCTCGTCCTCCGACATCGGGCAATTGTCTTCGGGTCGCCAATGCGCCCCTCTATATATAGGGTAAACTTTCGTGCATTTTAAGTAGTTACGAAACAACCTTGCTCGCCCCAAAAGTCGATAAGCCCTTATGCTGTAAGGAATAAAAATATTTCAAAAGTCGCCAGATTTTTTTGGGGATATGGGTAATTTAGAAAAAACGGCTGATTAAGTTGCCCAGATTAACATTGTTTTGCCATAGAGAATTTTTAGACGCAGATTACGCAGAGAACGCTGTTTTTAATGTGCCCATAACGCCTGTTCTGCCGATTTATTTGCGTTTACAAAATAGGCCGTCAGTCACTTTTGGGGAATTTTATCTTCGTTTCTCTACAAGCACGTTTAGTTCTTTTCGCCAAACGTCAGGGTTATACCAGAAACAGCCATAGCATCCTCGCTCATCATCTGTCGGATACTGCGAATCCCACTTTGGGCCACCAACAGCGAAGAAATTAATCCCGATAAACGTGCCTCGCTCTCCGGTTTGCGCACAATGTTCACAATAACGGCTTTTCCAAAGATTGTGTTGACGTGTCAACAGTTGAAATTTATTGTGAAGTTGGCTATCAGACATGTCAGGATCAAACGTTTCGTTTTTTGACCACCTGACTTGTGGAAATCTGTGATCTACTTCAAGTTCGTTAGGTATCATTTCTCGCAATGTAATTGCTTCGATATTATTGTAATGCTGTAAGATTCGTTTTCTAAGCTGGGCCGGAAACTGCTGCCTAACAAATGACTGGTTAGTGGGCTCTGTTGATACTAATCTACGATGAACTGTTTTGTCTTTGCAGGTCGAACAGAGAATTGTTTTGTTCTCAATGGAAAATCCGTGTTGCCGAATAATCTGAATTGCTTTTGCAGGTTGCGTGCCGGGCAATTCGTGTTTTCCGCAGTGCCATTTCCCATCCGCTAAAATGGTAAACACTTGGGCTAATTTTGTCCCTTCATTGAATGGATGTGTTGTCATTATTTCTCCAAAATACAATATTATTGATTCTAAAGAACTGGGTCAAGATAAGTGAATCCCTGTAAGATACCTTTAGGGTTCCTGCGAAAAAGAGCAACCTGGAGATCAGTAAGTTTCGGGATATTTTTTTGGTGAAGTTCTGTCCTCAAATTCTGGCAGCGTTCAATCTGCTCTTTATACCATGGCGAAAAGACTCCTTGGTCATAATCTTCTCGGGAAAGATATTTAAATTTAACCCCATGTCCTTTCTCGGGATAAGGTCTAGGTTCTGGCAAAACAAATACTGGCAATATATCAGTCAAATGCCTTTTATATGACGCAATCCAACGAGCGTAACCAGCTATCTGGCCAAGAAAAGATTTTCCGAAATCGAAGTTATTTTTTAGTTCTATTAGAAGACATTTATTTTGGTCTGTAATAAAAAGTAAATCAATACGTTTCTCGCCAAAAGAACAGGTTGCTTCATTGGCAATAAATTTTACGATTCCATAAACATTGGGACGTAAAATTTCATCTAGAATTCTATCACGGCCAGCATTGGCACAAAAGAAGATACGCAAGTCCTCTTCTTTTATAATCATGTTAGGTTCGTCACGAAGTTGAGGGCTAACATTGGTGTTTCCCTCGTACCTATAAATCTCATGGCATGGGGAGATAGTCCCATTAGAAAATTGGAACTGGTTAGAAAAAGGGAGCATCTCATTGTTTACTGCAATAATTTGCTTTAAAAGTTGGTACTCCTCTTCAGGAATGGAAACGCACCCCCTATTGGCCTTTAACTTCTTAAATATCCAAGACCATTGCATATTATAGATTTTCTGATCTAATATTTTATCTGGATTTTCGAGAGCATCCCATTCATTGACCCCTTTCTTGTATACTCCGGCCGGATTTGGCTCAATAAAAAAACGGTATGTTAACGTTTTGTGGGCCAATTCATTATTCAAGTATTGATTTCTCGGGTGCTCATAGAAAACAAGCGGGCCACTTTTAGATTTCACTTTGAAAAAACCGTAAAACCCGTAACCGATTACATAAAATACAATATTGTCATTTGGACGGACGGCCAGTATGTCTGCCAGTGCCCCACCTTGATGTTCGGCATTATCCTTGCCAGTACCGGCAAACATGTAGTTCAAGTGAACATTAAACGTCTGCGCATTAACAGTCAGAATGTGAGTTGCTGCCATTCTTATTTCTTTTTAAAGACAAATATGTACTCATGTTTGAAAATGTAGAATCCACCGACTAATGCTCTGTATCGCCAGAGCTCCTTCTGATTTCTTTTACCGGTTGTTTCCTCGAAATTCTTTACGATTATACTTCTTAGCATAAATCCTTTTTTTAGAACCTCTTGCATTGTCAAGAATCCTAGCGGGATCCATTCACCGCGTGAATACTTGTCTCCAATCACGAGAACAAGATACCGTCCCTTGTCTAAAATTTTGCCAGCTCCCTCAACTACCATGTTCATTTTGTTTAAAAACGATTCAACCGATGGTGTGTTCGATAGGTCTCTGGGGTCTTTGCTGAATTTGATAATATCGAAGTAAGGCGGATGCATAATCACCATTTGGACGGATTTTTGCCCTACTTTTCTAAGCGTTTCCGCATAATCCAGTTCGGTACTGTCACCGGTCACAACTTCGGCGACGACACTGTTCTTGTTTGGTTCTGAACCAATCAGTTCTCTTGCTCTTTTAGCCACACTTTCCTGTAGTTCTATGCCAATTCCGTTTCTTCCTAATCTTTGGCTCTCAATCAACGTTGTTCCACAGCCAACAAAAGGATCCAATACCCATTCACCTTTTTTGGTGTATCGCTTCAACATCTGGTTAGGAATTTGCGGTATGAAGTTGCCCCAATACCCTGCCGTATGAACGCCCGTACTGTCCCGTTTTTCAATCATCCAAAGACTGTCTGTCCAGATGTCTTCGTACTCTTTCCATCGCGTAAGATTTATGTCATTGATGTTATTAGTTCGGATTTCGGTCATGGCTTTTTCAAGACGCTCAGTATAGTACTTTGCACGCTCCAATGTCTGCGAATCCGCGATTTGGTCAAGCTGATCAAGCAGGTGCCTCTGACTAACCTGGATTGTGTCTCCATTGCTGTGTATGTTTAGAACGCCTATCTTGTCGTCTTTCACGCTGTTTAGATTACTTTGCAAATCCAATACCGCATATCTAAGTTTCGAAAGATTGTCTTGCTCTTTGAATAGTCGAATTGCTTCTATAAACTTTGTCTTGTTCACAAACAAAGGCTTGTCGGTTCGATTGACCGCAACTTCTCCAAAGAGAGATTTTTTCGGAGTTTTATGAGTATCTGTAATCATTTATCCGGTCTCCATACCATAAACTATTGTTTTTCTTTATCTTACTGACTATTAACAATAAAACAACCCCAAACCCCGCCTTTCGTCAATTATATCCTGCGTAGCAGGCAGCGGGGGGGTAGCGTACAGCGAGCAGCGTTCAGCGTACAGTTAAGACACAGGACACCAGCCCGCGACACAGCGAGAATGCAATCCAGTAAGGTTTGGGTGTTCATAATTTGCCATCCCTTACTTAAAAATCTCTTGTTTTTAAGCTCTTTTGTAACCTTCCCTGGCCCGTGAATTATAATGCGCCCACATCGCTTCACAATCGAATTATTTTAAGGTCCTGTTACTTTCCGGCAGTCAATATGGATTATTTTTCGGCGATTTACTGGTTATTTAGTTTTAACTTCTGTTTCCTACTATATCAGTCAAAACCGCGTTTTTAGCTTAAAAATGCAGGTTCGCCCACCTTTCTACCGGCTATAAGAAAAAATGCCGGAAATTTTCAGATTTTTATTGCTCCTGCCAGGGAAAAGCATATAATTTCCGGACGTGTCTTGGCCAATTCGGGCTGAACTTTACTCAAGATTTTTAAGGATGATATGGGAATGAATACAAGAACACTATTAGTAGTACTGGCAGTCGTAACTGTCGCTTTTGCTGCGACAAACTGCCTTGCGGCGAAAGTTGACGCCAATAAACCAGGTGATGTCAATAAGCCCGCCGATGCAAACAAGCCGGCTAAGCCGAATAAGACCACCATCATCAGCGCAAGCGATTTCGGCACATACGCTGCCGATGCCAATAAGCCCGGTGAAAAAGGCAAGAAGGGTCATCATCATAAGAAAGACCCGAACAGCGTTGAGCCCAAGAAACCGGCTGAGCCGAACAAGGCAACCATCATCAGCGCAAGCGATTTCGGCACCTTAGCTAGAAATGTCGAGCCGAACAAGCCAGCCGATGCGAATAAGCCCGCTGAGCCGAACAAGAGCAAGCTTTGCGCAATTGATCTCGCAAAAGATGTGAACAGTTGCGAACCGAACAAACCAGCGGATGCTAACAGTAAGAAGAAATAATTTCACGATATCCCGCCATCATTAAGTAATGAGACGGTCTTAGTGAAAAAACAGTATTCTTGATGAATTTCAGGCCCGGAGAATAACCTCCGGGCCTGTTTTTTTAACCGATTTTGATTTGCCGCCTGTCGGAAGGGTTGCCCAATGTTTGTCCGGAGGGTATTATCTCATCTGATTATTCTTCCGAATTAAGGGAGTAGAACCATAATGGCGACAAATACGGGCAATTTCGATAATCCTCTCATACTGGCCGTCGAGACCAGCGGCCGATTAGGTTCGGTCGCGCTCGCACAGGGCGATAAGCTCCTGGCGGAAACGTGTTTCTCCGGCCCCATGCGCCACAGCGCGGAAATTTTCCCCGCTATTACCGGCTTATTGAGCAGATTTAACAAAAAGCCGGAGCAAATCGAACACGTCTATATCTCCGCAGGTCCCGGTAGCTTCACGGGCCTGCGCATCGCCGTAACATTCGCAAAAACGCTCGCTTTGGCCAATAACTCTAAAATCGTAGCCGTCGATACGCTCGATTGTATCGCCGCCAATGTGATTAACCTTGCCTGTACGCCGAACGCTGTACGCTGTACGCTGTTGTTGCCAAACGAGCGTTTGGCAACAATCCTCGACGCAAAACGAGGCCAGTTTTTTATCGCCGTTTATGAAAAGACCCAGGACGCAATATGGCACAAGATTTTTCCAGATTGTCTGATAACCGCGGAAGCATTTATCGCCCAGTTCACGGATAGACCAATAATGTTGACTGGCGAAGGATTAGTTTTCTACAAAGACAAATTCGTTCATAAAAGCGTCCGCGTGCTTGATGAAAAATTCTGGAATCCCTCCGCCGCGAATGTTCACAAACTTGGCTTGCATAAAGCCCAACTCGGAGATTTTGCCGACCCGCTTACCCTGATACCAAATTACATCCGTGGCCCCGATGTAACGGTTAAACAAATATAAATGAGGAATTGCATTTTCGCGGGCTATCGGTTTAAGAAGCCCTTAGCCAGCGGTATATTTCACGCAGCGAAGGACGTTTGCCATACATCAGGATGCCCGTTCTGAAAATTTTGCCCGCCAGCCATATCATTAGAAATACCGCCACGACCAGCAAAACAATCGAAGCGAGAATCTCAAAATTGCTCACGTTTGAGCCCGCGGAAATCCGCAAAGGCATTACCAAAGGCGATATTGGCGGAACCAGCGACAGCACCCTGGCAAAAACGCCGTCGGGACTTTGAACGAGCTTGAACCACGCTATCATCGGAAATATCAGGATTAAAACAACGGGCCTCATAAACTCCTGTGTTTCCTTTAGCGTATTGCAAACCGAGCCAATCGCCGCCAGCAGTGCGCTGAAGAAAAGGAACCCGAGAATATAATAAACCACAAAACAAAACAGTAGCTTACCGGTGATATCTACGCTGATGCCCTGCCACAGAATCGGGCCATAAGACACCGCTGTCCACAGGCCAATAATTGTCAGGCCTATCGCGCCCAGCCCCAGAATCTTTCCCGCCATAAGCTCAAACGGGCTAACCGCCGAAAGCAGCATCTCGATAATCCTCGAATTTTTCTCCTCGATTACGCTGCTCAGCATCTGCTGGCCTATGCCGATGATTCCCATGTATATCATAAACATGAAAAAGAACGGGACCATCATCTTGACCGTAGTTTGACCTTGGCTTTGCACATGCTGCTCGTTGGCACCGGACCCAATCTCGACCTGCTCTATTGAAACATTACGAATCTCATCGAGAAGCTTTTGAGAAACGTTCTGAACCTTGCACCTCTGCGCAACTACGGCGTTACGGATAAATTCTTCGACGGCCCATGTTGCGTCCATCATAGTCGGTTTCGATTTGTAGGTATAAACATGTGTCCTGCCCGCGCCGTCGATTGTATTCTGGTCAATAACGATATAGGCCTCGGCCTTACCAGAACGAAGTTGTTCTCTGCCTTGTTCTTCGACCGCGTTAATATCGTTCTGGGCCGGCAGCGACTCAAAAACAATCTGTCTTTTGGGATTTGACTGGTTATGTTTGCTCATCGCTTCTTCTATTTGGCTCGCCAGTTGTGTGGTCAGGTCCGTTACAACCACTTTGACTGGAGGTCGGCCGCCCTCAACCTGGGAAATTCTGCTCGTGAAAAAACCGATGCCTACGATAAGAACAGGTGTAAACAGCAGGCTAATCAAAAACGTCTTGGTTTTGACGGTATCAATATATTCTCGTCGGGCTATTTCAAAAATTTTACGCATTGCTTGCTCCGACAAGCGTAACAAAAATCTCGTGCAGCGAAGGCATCTTCACCTCGAACTTCCGCACGCGCACCTTCCCCACAATCGCCTTGAGCAGCTCCTGCGGGTCGGTCCCTTTCTCAAGAGTGATTTCCAGCGTATCTTTTTGCTGCATGATATTCGTTACCATTGGAAGTGTTTTTAAAAAGCTTGTACTCGCCTCGGCGAAGCCCTTCTCCCCTAAGGGATGCTGTACAGGCGAAGCCGGGTCTCCCTCAACCTCGACAATAACCGCGTTGGACGTCTTTTGCGAACGGATATCGCCCAGCTTGCCGTCGAGTATAATTTTGCCCTTGTTTATGAGCAGAATATAATCACAAAGCGTCTCCGCCCCGTGCATATCGTGAGTGGAAAAAATGACGGTTTTGCCTTTATCTTTCATATCAAGGATAATGCCCTTGATCAAATCCAGGTTCAGCGGGTCAAGCCCTGAAAACGGCTCGTCGAGTATCAGCAAATCCGGCTCATTGATTATCGTCGCCGCGAATTGCAGCTTTTGATGCATACCCCGCGAGAGGTCCTCGACTTTTTTGTTCGCCCGGTCGCTCAATTCTATTCGTTTCAGCCACGAGGGAACAACGCCGGCCAGTTCGCTCGAAGTCAATCCCTTGAGAGCGCCGAAGAAGGCGAGTATCCCGCGGACCGTCATCTTTCGATAAAGGCCTCTTTCTTCGGGCATATAACCGATATGACTCTTGGCCTGTTCGGTCAAATTGTTGCCGAATACGCTTATGCTGCCTGCGTCCGGGCGGATAATGTTCATAATCATCCGCAAAGTCGTGGTCTTGCCCGCGCCGTTAGGCCCAAGAAAACCATAAATGCTCCCGGCAGGAATCTTCGCCGTCAGATTATCGACCGCGCGAACCTGCCCGAACGTTTTGCACACACCATTTAGTTCCAACGCATCCATTGTCGTCAAGATACCAGAATTCTTTCCTCAACGCAAATGATCCCGCCAGAAACCGGCAGATTTGGAATTTTGTTTGGTATGATTGCCGGCGCAGGTGTATAATCCGGGTGTAGAAAACCAGTGTAGTCATTATTAAAGTCAGTGTAATGGAGGATACGACGATGGCGTTTGGTATCGGAGACAGAAAATTTGAAGTCCGCAAAAGCACAGGGACAAGGATTGTCGAACTGGGCCAGGCGGAAGAAACCACAGGAGAAGTGACGATGGAAAAAAAGACAAGGAACGCACGGAACCTGGCGGGCGGTATGGATTTGCTCGAAATGGACTTCCTGCTGGGAGTAATCGAAAACACCGACGGCGAAGACAAAAACGACGTCGCGATGCGCCGGCTCAGCTTCAACGAGGTGCTCCGCCGCAATCAGCAAAGCGAAATTGACAGCTCCTCGCTGAGTGTTTACGCTGTCGATGAAAAAGATCTCTACGGCAAAGACATTCAGTGCGCGGCGATGAAAGAGCTTACCCGCAGAACCGAACAAAAAAGCTAATCGGCTTTTCGACGTGTGAGGTATTGTGAGATTGCTTCTTGCCGTTATTGTTATGGGGGCGGTTGAGGACGAGGGGACGTTTTGGATTCAACTGCTGATGATGGTAATGCTGGCCGCCGGTGTGGGCATCTACATCTTGGTCAAATCCCGCGTCAAACGCATTGAGCGACAGACACACGACGAAACAATTGAGACCATCATCGCTCCGCCGAAACCGCGTGCAACAGGAAATACTTCCCCCGAAAGACCTGCGGTTAGTGAAATCAAACCGCGTCAAAGAGACCTTTCCGGCGGGATGGAGCTTTTAGCCAGAAACTTTTTAACAGGCGTCGTTGAGCAAACCAATTCGCCTGACCAGAGGGATATCGAAATGCGCCGCCTGTGTTTCACCGAGCTTGGCCGCAGGGGCGAGCTTTGGGCGATTGCCAGCACCGCCCTGAAGGTTTACACTCTGGACGAGGGTGGGTTCTACGGCAAGATTATCCGCTGCGAGGCGATGGCGGAATTGGCCGGCCGGACTCGTCCCGGCGGAGGCGCTGCGGGGGACCCAGAAACAACCAATAACCCGGGCCGCAGCGGGACTGCCGACCAACCCCAGAATGCCGCGGAAACCCCCTTCGCCTCGCCCGAAAACCAGGAACAGGCCGAATCGGCTACACGTCACGCCGGCTGATTTCGCACGCCGAAACGCCCGAAACCAAATTTTACACATTATTTACCTCTCGTCTTCAGCGCTTGGGCGGACGAGTTGTATATTATAAGTTGGAGGGATCTCGCTGAATTTGTACTCTTTCAGAGATAGTTTTTTCGGACGTTGAAAACTTGGGTACAAATAAAACTTACGTCTGAAAACGAATTTTAAGGGCGAGAGATAAACAATGCCGATGGGTTAATAGCGGTGTGTTTGGAGGCGGAATTTTATAGGAGAGGCACAGGCCTTGAGGGTCTGCCTGAATCTTATGGACAAAAGTACATTAAAATGGCTTGTGTTGGCGGCAATCGCCGTCTGTGGAATGCTCGGCTGGAAAGTCGCCACGCAGGCGTCGAAAGACGGCAAAAAAGAGGTGGTGGCCGGACGTCCCGAGCCAAGGTTCGGCGTCGTAACCGCTATCCTGTATTGTGAGGATTCCCCAATCGTTATTATTGAAGCCCGGACGCTTCACAAGGGGGATATGATTCACGACGTCAAGGTGCTGAATATAAAGGCTGACAAGGTCCAGTTTGACAAACAGGGCGAGCGGTGGGAGCAGGGCGTGCAGGAGCCGGCCAAACCCGATTGGTGGAAAACAAGCAAAGGCAAAGAAAAAGATTCCTCCGCCTGACTTGCTGATGTAATTCGCCTCGGCCAAGGCCGAGTTGATTGACAACCGGTATTCCCGCCTTTTCGGGGTTTCAGGTTGTCTTTTTTTTGCGCATATCATCGCCCCTTGCCTGCGGGATAACCCAGAAAATCCTCGAAAACCGGCCCGCGTAAGCTAAAATCATTGTAAAACAGGCCCGACATTAGCGGGTCATCCCCGCGCGACCTGTTGTTCGACTGGATACAAAGTGCTGATATGCAAAAAAAAGTGCTGGTGGCTGTTAGCGGTGGTGTTGATTCAGCGGTTGCCGCAACATTGCTGCTTAAAGACGGGTTCGACGTTACAGCCGTATTCCTTTGTTTACAAATGGAACGCGCTGCCGAAAGCAACTCACGCTCCTGCTGCACTCCCCAGGATGCCGCCGACGCCAGGCGAATTGCCGCAAAGCTCGGCGTGAAGTTCATTTCCCTGTCTGCTACAAAAGATTTTGAAGTCATAATCAAAAGCTTTATCGACGATTACGAAAATGGCCGAACACCAAATCCCTGTGTCCGGTGCAATGAAAAAATAAAGTTCGGGAAACTCTTCGAGCTGGCGGACTCCTTAGGCGTGCAATACGTGGCGACAGGGCACTATGCGAGAATTGTGAATCATAATGGATGCCCGGCTATCGCACCAGCTCTCGCGCCGGGCAAGGACCAGTCATACGTTTTATTCAGCATACCTCGCGAAAAATTAGACAGGATTATTTTCCCCCTCGGCGAGCTGAAAAACAAGCAGGCCGTAAGGGATATTGCCAAAGAGCTGGAGCTGGAAGTCCACGACAAACCTGACAGCCAGGATATTTGTTTTGTCCCGGATGGCGACTACGCGAAATTGCTTGAAAAGCACAATAGCTCGGCGCTTCGGGCGGGAAATATCATAGATACATCCGGCAAAATCGTCGGCAAGCACGATGGCTACGGCAGGTTCACTATCGGCCAGCGCCGCGGCACCGGTGTCGCGGCGGGGCATCCGGTATATGTTACCGATATAAATCCGCAAACAGCCGACGTAACCATCGGTGAAAAAAATGACCTGTTGGCAGGCGGTTTGATCGCCGACGGTGCAAACTGGCAGATTGATGTGCCTGTCTCATTCGACGCGGCGGTAAAAATCCGCTATAATCATCGCGGCGCCCCGGCAAAGGTTATTATTACCGGCAAAGACACCTTCGAGGTTCACTTTGGAAAACCTCTGGAGGCGGTTACTCCCGGCCAGGCGGCTGTGGTTTACTCCGGGGATTGTCTTCTTGGAGGCGGGTGGATAAAAGAAAAACGCAATAGTTCGACAAGCTCACTATAAAATGAATCAGGACCTCTTACGGTACGCAAGGCAAATTATCTTCAAGCCCTTCGGCGAGCAAGGCCAGCGTCGACTCGCCGACAGCAGCGCCCTCATTGTCGGCGTCGGTGGTCTTGGTTCGTGGGTCGCGGAACTGCTCGTTCGCGCAGGCGTCGGGCGTCTCCGGCTGGTTGACGATGATTATGTTGAGCTGACCAATATTCATAGGCAGTCGCTTTTCACTGAAAGAGACGCAAACCAGCGCACTCTCAAAATAAACGCCGCGGCAAATCACTTGCGGGAAATTAACAGCAATTGCGAGATTGAGACGGTCTTTGCTCGAATCGACCGGCTGACCGCTGACCGGCTGACCAATAACGTCGATTTGATTATCGACGGCACGGATAATTTTCCCGCAAGGTTCATTCTCAACGACTGCGCGATAAAAAAATCCAAACCGTGGGTGTTCGCCGGCGTCCTCGGCACAGAATCGCAGGTGATGGCTATAATCCCCGGCAAAACTCCATGCCTGCGATGTCTGCTCGATTCGCCTCCCGCCTGCGATGGTCAGACCTGCCGACAGGCCGGCGTACTTGGACCGGCGGTAGCAATGGTGGCTGCGGTTGAGGCGTCGGAGGCATTAAAAATTCTTTCCGGCAACTCGGACAAAGCAGGGCAATGCCTGTTTGTTTTTGACATCTGGAACAACGTCGCCAAACAGATTGACGTCTCGAAACTCACTAAGAACGCCGATTGCCCCTGCTGTATTCACAGAAATTTTGAATTTCTTGAGCCATAGGACTCTCGATGGAAGCCAAAATAAATAAGCCAATATATCTCGATTACAACGCGACGACGCCTTTGGATAAGCGCGTGCTGGAAAGTATGATGCCTGCCCTGACTTCTGCGTTCGGGAATCCTTCCAGCGAAAGCCATTCGCTTGGACGCCAGGCGCTGGATATGGTTGAGGCCGCCCGTAATCAGACGGCCAAACTCATCGGCGCCTCCGCCAGGGAAATTATTTTCACGTCCGGCGCAACGGAGGGCTGTAATCTCGCGATTAAAGGCGCAGCCGAGGCGTATCGCGAAAGGGGCAATCATATTATTGTTTCCGCCATCGAACACAAAGCCGTCCTCGAACCCTGCAAACGGCTCGAACAGCGGGGTTTCTCGCTGACTGTGCTTCGTCCCGATTCCTTTGGTCGTATTTCGCAGGAGCAAGTGGCCGAAGCGATTACAAAAAAAACCATACTTGTCTGTGTTATGCTCGCCAATAACGTCGTCGGAACGATTAACCCCGCGGACGAAATCGGTGCAATCTGCAAAAAACACGGAATAATCTTTTTCTGCGACGCCACCCAGGCAGTTGGAAAGCTCGCGGTGAATGTGAATAGGATAAACGCCGATTTGCTGGCGTTTTCAGCGCACAAAATTTATGGTCCCAAAGGTGTCGGCGCTCTTTATGTGCGCGGCAAAAGTCCCAACGTCCGCTTAGCTGCCCAAATCGACGGCGGCGGACAGGAACATTTCCTCCGCAGCGGAACACTCAACGTCCCCGGAATTGTCGGACTGGGCAGGGCCTGTGAATTGTGCGAAGAGGAACTGGGCGATAAACCATCGGCGTCTTCCTCGCTGCGGGACAAACTGGAAAACGGCCTGAGAAAAGCTATTCCCGATATACAGATAAACGGACATCCCGAACAACGCCTGCCCAACACCGCGAATATCTCGTTTAAAGGTGTCGATGCTGTTTCTTTACTCGGTAAAACTCCGGATGTTGCCGCCTCGGCCAGCTCGGCCTGTGAATCCGGGACTTCCGGCTCGAATTACGTCCTTCGAGCAATGAGCGTAAGTGAGGATTTAGCAGCCGGCGCAGTCAGGTTTAGCATGGGACGCTTTACAACGGAAAATGAAATCAATTATGCGATAGACCGAATTTGCGGCTCTGTTTCATCACTCCGGGGAAAAATCTGAGACCGGCAGCACAATTAAAACACGCGGTATTTTACGTCGTTCAATTATCTGACTAATTGCAAACTTGCCAGCGCTACAAACTTGTCATCGGCTATCTTGAAGATGCCCTCAAGACCTGTCACGGAAAAGATGCCTTTTGTGGCAGGTGCTACGTTACAAAAGACAAGCTCGTGGCCCGCGTCCATAAGCATTTTTCGCAGCTTCAAAAACTTAGACAAACTCGATGATGTTATGATGTCAACGGCGGAGAAATCCATCACTACGTCGCAGTCGTCTCTGTCTTTTGTAATGTCCGTGATGGTTTTCAGCTCATCGCCCATCAGCGGTTCAGCAGGCAAATCAACGAGTATTATATTTTCTGACCAGTTCTGAATTCCCATTTTTTAACCCTCGACTATTAAAAAAATCGCTTCTCTTTTACAGCAAATTATCTATCGACACCTGACTATGACCGGTTAAACAAAAAATTCCGCATAAATAAGGCCTTTTGGAAGGATTTAACAGGGGTGACTGGACCGTCAAATATAAGGTTTTGGGGATGAAAATCGGGTTTCTAACAAGATTGTTATTTAGTATAATCACTTTTTTGGCTGGTCGTTTCAAATGTTGATGATTATCGGGCAAAGTCGGCCAAAAATTTACTCGAACGGATAATATGAACATATTAGGCATATCCGCATTTTACCACGATAGTGCTGCCGCCCTTGTGCGCGACGGTGAGATTATTGCCGCCGCACAGGAGGAACGATTCACCAGAAAAAAACACGACAACAGCTTTCCGATAAATTCAGTGGATTATTGTCTGCAGACAGGTGGTATCGATGCCGAACTGCTCGATTATGTCGTTTTTTATGAGAAACCGCTGCTGAAATTTGAGCGGCTGCTCGAAACATATATCGCATATGCCCCACAGGGATTTGGCCAGTTTCTGATTGGTATCCCGGGCTGGCTTCGGCACAAACTGCACCTGCCGCGAGAAATGGATAAGGCACTAAAGCACAAATATAAAGGGCGGTATCTCTTTACCGAACATCACGAGGCACATGCGGCCAGCGCTTTCTTTCCATCGCCCTTCGATGAGGCAGCGATTCTTACGCTCGACGGTGTCGGAGAGTGGACCACTTCAAGCTATGGGATAGGAAAAGGCAATAAAATTGAACTTACACATGAGATTCGATTTCCGCACTCACTTGGGCTGCTTTATTCGGCTTTTACATACTTCACCGGCTTTAAGGTCAACTCTGGTGAATACAAGGTAATGGGCCTTGCCCCATACGGCGAGCCAAAGTATTACGACCTCATAATGAAAGAGTTGATAGACATAAAAGAGGACGGGTCGTTCCGGCTGAATATGTCATATTTCCCATACTGCCACAAGACAGTGATGACGGGCAGAAAATTTGAGAAGCTCTTTGGCGGGCCTGCCCGCAAACCCGAATCGCCTTTGACACAACGAGAGATGGATATGGCCGCTTCGATACAGATGGTATGCGAAGAGGTAATGCTGCGTGCCGCGCGGCATTTGCATAAACAGACAGGAATGAAGAATCTTGTCCTGGCCGGCGGTGTCGCGCTCAACTGCGTCGGCAACGGCAAAATATTGCGAGAAGGGCCTTTCGAGCACATCTGGATTCAGCCGGCTGCGGGCGACGCCGGCGGAGCGATTGGAGCGGCGTTGCTGGTATGGTTCCAGCTGTTAGGAAACCAGCGAAAAACGGAGCCGACGGACGAGCAGAAGGGCTCTCTGCTCGGGCCCGCTTATAGCGATAAGCAAATTCGGCAGTTTCTGGATTCCATCGGCGCAAAATACCACACTAATGGCGATTTTGAGCAGTTGGTTGACAAAGTCACAGACCTGATAAGCCAGGGCAAAGTCATTGGATGGTTTCAGGACAGAATGGAATTCGGGCCGCGAGCCCTGGGCAATCGCAGTATAATCGGGGACGCTCGAAGCGAGCAGATGCAGTCCAAAATGAACCTCAAAATCAAGTTTCGTGAGTCATTTCGGCCTTTTGCCCCATGCATTCTGAGAGAAGACGTTAGCAATTATTTCAAGATGAGACAGGAAGAAGACAGCCCATATATGCTTCTGGTGGCGGATGTGAAAGAGGATAAACGCCTGCCTGATAATGTGTCGAACAACTCGCTCCGGGGACTTGATAAGCTGAAAGCCAAACGAAGTGTTGTGCCGGCCATTACGCACGTAGATTACTCAGCCAGAATACAGACAGTTGACAGTCAGCGTCATCCCAAGCTTCATCGCCTGATAAGCCGATTCAAAGAAAAGACGGGTTGTCCTGTTATTATCAATACGAGTTTCAATATTCGGGGCGAGCCTATCGTCTGTTCTCCTGAGCACGCCTATAGGTGCTTTATGGCGACAGATATGGACGTGCTGGTAATGCAGAATCAGTTGCTGTTCAAAAACGAACAACCACAGGCTGAACAGCACCATGTCGATGAGTATATGGCTCAATTTAAGCTGGATTAGCGTGAAAGGCGAACATTGTGTCACTGATTGAAATAAACTGGAATCCCGAAAAAAGAGAGCTTCGTCAGTTCGGCCTGATAGCCGTGGTTGTGCTCGGCGCCGCTGGCATTATCCTGCGTTTTGTGTTCGGGGCCGCAGATATTTTGGCTGTGCTGGCCGGCGCAGCAGGGTTGTCTATATTCCTCGTTACTCTTGTATCCGCCAGGGCCGGGCGAATAATCTATCTCGGCCTGACCTTTGCTGCCCTGCCCATCGGCCTTGTGATGAGCTTCCTGCTAATGGCGACGTTCTATTTTCTCATATTGACGCCCGTGGGGCTCGTTTTCAGATTGTTAGGCAGGGACGTCCTTGATAGAAAGTTCGAGGCGGATGCGCCGACGTACTGGATGCCCCACCAAAAGACCCGCGACCCGGAACAATATTTTCACCAGTCCTGACTATATGGAGAAAATAAATAAATATGCCTGCTGACAGAAAAGACAATAATTTCGCAAAGCTTTCACAGCAGAAACGCCCGGGCATCGTCGCCGAGTTCTGGTTTTTCCTCAAGCGCAACAAGAAATGGTGGCTCCTGCCGATACTGCTTATACTTTTGCTTTTAGGATTACTGGTTGTTCTCGGCGGCTCCGCCGTTGCACCATTTATCTATACGCTGTTTTAGTGAAGCTCCGTTCCGGCATCCCTGTTCTGTGAGGCAATGTTGGGGTCCAGCGCAATTGCTCTTTGCAGCTCCTTGTCGGCTTCTTTTAATTGGTTTTTCCCGCGGAGCAATAATCCTAAATTGAAATGCAAAGACGCGTCGGTCGGAACTGCTTCGATTCCCTTTCGATAAACTTGTTCGGCCTGGTCAACTTTGCCCTGATGGCCTAAAATCGAGGCTAAACTTTTATAAGCAGGGACTGATGTAGGACTTAATTTCATCGCGTTGGTTACGTACTTTTGCGCTTTTTCATATTGGCCCTTTTTCTCATACAGCACTCCCGTAGTATAATTGGCTATAGCGCTCGTCGGATTAAAATCGAGTGCTTTGACGGCGTGTTTCAAAGCTGAATCGATATTTCCCGTTTCTATCTCCCAGGCAGCAAGGTCGATAAGCGAATGATAGTCAGATGGTATCTGCTCAATAACCAGGCGATACTGCTCTGCAATGGTATATGCGTAGTTAGGGTCCTTAGCGAGTAATTTAGCGTAGTTCCGGTGCAGATAACGGTCGGTGCCATTAAGCTCAATCGCCTGCTTGTATTGCTCAATAGCGCCGGCAAATGTCCTCGGGCCGATACCGGCCTCAATCCGCTCGGTCTTTTGCCTCCAGAAATCTGTCGCCTCATTATGATATGCCTGATTGAATACCATCGCTTCCTTACTAATGGTGTTGAAGTTTCCCTTTGTGATACGGAGATTATCGTAATCTGTATAGGCCAGTAATCTGGTGCAGTCGGTTTCGCTCGGCACCGAAGTTTGAGCTTTTTGTGTTTTTATCTTGTCCGGCAATATATGTTCAACCTGGTCAAAAACTACCTTGGCAAGCAGGTAATTGCCCTGGAAATTAAGATGAACGTGCTCGAGGAACAACTCGAAGCCGGGACAATTGTGCGGACTTTGCCTGGCGAATTCATCGGCGGCGTCAACAAGATAAACGCCCTGAGCTTGCCGGTTTTTGGCTGTCTCCAGGATAATTTGGTTGATGCTTGAATCTGCACGGAACCGCATAGTATCAAGCCCCATAGCCCGGACATAACTTTTTTCGGCTTTGTCATACTGCTCCAGGTTCCACTGACACCTCCCCAGACGGAACTGCAATTCCGCGTAAGTATCGTCAATTTTCGCGGCAGACAAATAACTGTCAGCAGCACCGTTGAAATCCCCCGCTTTTTCAAGCTTGATGCCGTGTTGGAAAAAACCGTCAAATTGCTTCAACTGGTCACCCAGATTCGGCCGATGCAACGAGGAAAACGGCGGACAATCTTTCAAATTTACCGCAATAGTTGAAACGATTGTTTTGGCCCCGGCCTTCTGCGCAGACCTGATGATATCCTCAAGATTACGCCGGAAGTAACTGTAAACATATTGCATCCGCTTGTCGTCGTGCCGGATTTGTTTGCCTAAGAACATCCCTCGTCCGCCCCAGTTTTTAGGCCTGTCACCCATAATATCAGTAATGCTGGTAATTAGCTGGCCTAACTTGGTTGCCTTGATTGCGACGCCCATTCTGATGAGAAACAAACTTTTTGAAAACGACGAGAAAACCGTCCCCGCGCCGTATGGCCCGACAACTTCATTATTACCCATATAAACCACAAACAAGTCGGGCTTGAGCCGTGCGCAATCTTCAGCAATCCGGACAATGGCGTGCGAATTTATGGCCGCCATACCAACGGAAAAGACCTCGAAGTTAACCGACGGATATTGCTGGCGCAGCATAACAGACAACTGCCGGCCGAAGCAGTAAGATGGGTCCGGGTCGCCCTGGGCGGCAGATTCACCGAAGATGAAAATCCTGTAGGTGTTGTCCGTCTTGTCAGCGGGAACAACAAATGGCTCTAACTCACGTGAGATTTTCGGAGGGAAGAATTGCCAACCGAACTTGTTATTGCTGTAATAAACAGTCCTGCCGTTGACCTTGGCTCTCACAAACGTGGAGGCAGGAAATCCGTAGCCGGCAACACCAAGGAGGACATCCAGAAGTGCCACAAGCAGAATCGGTATGACAACCGCCGCGATTATGCGAAACAGCCACAATCGCTTCGGCGATATTTGCATTTGCACCGGGGACTTGTTAGCCGCGTAAAACTTGCTTTTCTTGTCTTTGCTCATCAAATGGATATTCTATTCCTGCTCTCCCCAAAAGAAAAGGGGGCAAATGTGCTTTTATTTGACTTATAAACGAGTACTTTTAGAACCTAAAAACAGGCAAGAGAAGATGCGGCTGCGACTTAGAGTTTCCTGTCTAATTTTCGATAGCCCACGGCCTCGGCCACGTGCTCCGGCTTTATATCCTCACAACCCGCAAGGTCCGCTATAGTGCGGGCAACTTTGCAGATTTTGTCGTGCGCGCGGGCCGACAAGCCGAACTCCATCATCGCCTCTTTGAGAAGCATCTCACCCGATTCGTCCAGCTTGCAGAACTTCTCGACTTGTTTGTGCGTCATCCTCGCGTTGGTTATTAATTTGCCGTCGTCGAATCGCTTCGCCTGAATCGCCCGCCCCCTCATCACGTCATCCCTTATCGTCGCAGAATCGAGCTGGTTCGCTTTTGAGCGCAGCTTGTAGAAACTCACCGCGGGCACGTCTATATGGATATCGATTCGGTCAATCAACGGGCCTGAAATTTTTGACAAATATCGCTCTACCTGCCCCGGCGTGCATTTGCACCGTCGAGAATCAGACCCGAAGTATCCGCAGGGACACGGATTGCACGATGCCACCAAAAGAAACGCCGCGAAATACTTGATGGATTTTTTGGAACGCGAAACCGTAACCGCGCCATCCTCAAGCGGCTGGCGTATCATCTCAAGAACGTGACGCGGAAACTCCGCGAACTCATCGAGAAACAATATCCCGTGATGCGCAAATGATAATTCGCCGGGCCTTGCGTTTACGCCGCCGCCCACCAGCGCTGGGCCGCTCGCCGTATGATGAGGCATACGAACTGGCCTCGTCGCCAATAACGATTTACCCTTGCCCAGAAGTCCTACTGATGAGTATATACGAGTCGTCTCAAGCGATTCCGCCAGCGTCAAAGGAGGCAAAATCGTCGCTAACCGCTGCGCAAGCATCGTCTTGCCCGCCCCCGGCGGGCCAATCATCAAAATATTGTGTCCGCCCGTTGCTGCCACAGTAAGCGCACGCTTGACGCTTTCCTGTCCCTTAACATCAGAAAAGTCAAAGTCGTATTTGCTTTCAGCTCCGAAGATTTTGTCGATATCAATCGTTGTGGTTTGCAAAGGCAATTTCCCGCCGAGGAAATCAACCGCCTGTGTCAATGACCCGATTCCGTAAACCTCCAGCTCCTCAACGACCGCCGCCTCCGCAGCGTTATCCAATGGAACAATTATCCCGCGAAAACCAGCCGCTTTAGCTGTCATCGCCATACTCAAAACGCCGTTGACCGGCCTCACCCTGCCGTCGAGCGCAAGCTCTCCAACAACGACATAGTCCTTCAAAACCGTGCTGCTGAAAACACTCTCCCCCAAAAGAATCCCTAATGCGATTGGTAAATCGAACGCAGGCCCTTCCTTTTTTGTGTCCGCCGGGGCAAGATTAACTAATGATTGCGTCTTGGGATATTTATATCCGCAGTTGACGATTGCGCTTCGCACTCTTTCCGCGCTTTCCTTTACCGCCGCGTCAGGCAGCCCGACGATTAACGTCTTGTCGAACCCGCCCCGTGCGACATCGACCTCGACTTCGCAGATAATTCCCTCGATACCCTCAAGCGCGACGCTATATAATTTAGCCAGCATACATTTCCCTCGTGTTTGTCCAAAAGAAAGGGTATTCTAAGAAGCCGTCGCCTCCCCCGCAAGCGTTTTCAGAGCACATTATCGCAATAAAAACACACCCCCGGACGTCTATGTTTACGAATTATGAATTCACAAAAATCTGAAAGGGGTGAAATATGACAAGAAAAATCATTACAGGCGTAATAGCGGCCATTTTAGTGGTAACAATAGGGGTATTCGCCGCGGAAAAAGCAAAGGAAAAGGTGTTTGCTGAAAAACCGGAACCAAAGGCAAAGACCTGCGAACTACAGGGGCAGCACGAAGGCCTGCTCGATCAGTTAGCCGAGGCCTATAAGGCCAACGACAGGGAAAAAATGGGCGAAATCATCAACAAGATGCAGGAACGCAGAGAAAAAATGCGGGAATTCGTCAAGTTCAGCAGATGGTACCGGTGGGCACATCGCCGAATGATGGGGCAAATGGGTCCCGGCTTCGCTCCAAATTACGGAGCTATGCAGGGCAGGCAGATGGGACCCGGCTGGGGTCAGGGTCAGCAAATGGCTGGACCGGGCTTCAACCAGGGCTGGGCAATGCGGGGCCCGTGCGGTTATTGGGGTGGTCCAATGGCAGGCCCACGCTGGGGGCAGTTTCAGGCAATGAGACGTGGATTTGGCGGTTGCAACAATATGATGGGTAATTGCGGAGTAATTGCCGGGCCGCAAAATGAAGTAACGATGGGTTGGGGTTGCGGCCCCGGCATTTTTAACGGCATGGGAAATTGCGGGCCAATGGTCGGCGCCGGCGGATTCGGACAGATGCCCTGTCAGCAAGGCAGACCTATGCAAATGCGCGGCTGGGGTCGCGGTTTCCAAAGAGAATGGAATCCCGGACCAGGAGCAGAAAATATGGGGCAGCAGGAGTGGAATATGCCTCGCCGTGAAAGACAAACCAACGTCCCGCCTCCGGAATGGGGCTGGTAATCTAATGTAATTAACCTACTCCCTTAATTACCTGTTTGGAGCTTCGGCTGTGTGCCTCTTGTGGGCACACAGCCGATTTTTTTAGTACCCATAAAGCCAAAAAAGTGCAAACCACTTTAGCTGGCCCATAGAGAAATGCGCAGAATCGCTACGGGGTAAAATAGAAAATCGGAAATGTAACGACTTACCGCCAGTTGGTGGGATAGAAGATTTTACTCGCGGGGACGTTGAATTTTATCGCAAGCGACTCAACCAGGGCTTCAGTTCTTTTAATCTGGGAATTGGTCGGGCGGACGTTTCTGCCGTCGGCTACGAGGCAAATCCGAACCGTCCTGCTTGAGCCATACCAGGTATGGTCGGGAATGACCGACCACTGCTTTTGCCATTTTTCTGTGGTTTGAATCTGGCCGTCGCTGCCGCCTAAGCCGTTGCAGATAACGAAGTGGCAGTTGATGTCATCGGAGTTGGTTAAGCCGGAAAGTGATGCGAGCTGGTCAACGTTGCCTGCCTTTGTTCCGCTGTAGTAAATCTCAACGCTTTCCCATCGGCCCGGCGCCTGGGTAACACGGGAGTCAATCGCCTGCTGGATGGGGTCGAGCCGGTAATAAGTCGAAAGACAGAACGGCCCCGCTGACGGCGGATGATTACCCAAAGCCATCAACACAACCGCGCCTGTCGTCATCGAGACGAGCAGCACCACCAATACTTTCGTTACTCGCGGCTGATTTGACATATTTCCCTGCCACTTAAAAAAATCAATAATGACACGACCACCACAAACACAATTGTTTATACAATGATTCATCGGCTTCCCTTTACCTGCAGCTATAAATTTTTTAACGCAAATTTATTAAATTATTCAAAATAAATTCATCCTTTCCAAACGCTTTCTTTGCTACAGTCGGAAATTTCTTGACCTGGCCTCCTCCTGCTGTTAAACAATCCTTATTGTGGTTATGCTGCGCGGAATTGCCGACTCTGATGTGATTGACGTCAGGAACGTCCAATAAAATTATGAAAGGCGAAAATGGCTTCCAAATGGCGACCTTTAACTGCCGATGAAATCTCCAAACTGACCTCCCAGGGCTGCACCTGCCCTGACTGGTCAAAAACGCAGGTAGCCGACGGTTTCAGCCCCGAACGGGTAAAAACAACCCACTTTTCAGGTGATGTCCGACTGGGGACTTTCCGGAAAGACGTCCGTTTTGAAGGAGGACTTGCCAGGCCCTCGGGAATCTCCAACGCTACCATTCACAACTGCCGAATCGGCAATAACGTCTATATCAACCAGGTCAAAAGTTTCATCGCAAATTATATTGTGGAAGATAATGCTGTCATCGAGAACGTCGATTTTTTGGCGGTCGATGGCAATACTTCTTTCGGCAACGGAACCGATGTCGCCGTCATAAACGAAGCAGGCGGCAGGGAAATTCCTATATATGACCACTTATCAGCGCAACTCGCGTATATTATCGCCCTGTATCGCCATCGCCCAAAGCTCATCGAAAAGCTGCGGGCTATGATTGCCGAATACGTCGCGTCCGTTACGTCCTCAATGGGCCTTGTAGCCACGGGCGCCAAAATCCTCAACACCAGAATCATCAAAAACGTAAAAGTTGGTCCCGCCGCGACCATCGAGGCCGCCAACCGGCTCGAAAACGGCTCAATTAATAGTTGTCCCCAGGACCCCGTTTATATCGGACCCGGCGTCTTCGCAAGTAACTTCATCGCCTGCTCCGGCTCAAAAATCAGCGACGGAGCAATCCTCTCGAATTGCTTCGTAGGCCAGGCCACCGAGCTTACCAAACAATACTCCGCCGAAAACTCCGTCTTCTTCGCCAACTGCGGCGGTTTTCACGGTGAGGCCTGTTCAATTTTCGCCGGCCCCTATACCGTAACTCACCACAAATCAACCCTGCTCATCGCCGGCCTCTTCAGCTTTTTAAACGCCGGCTCCGGCACAAACCAGAGCAACCATCTGTATAAACTCGGCCCCGTCCACCAGGGTATCGTCGAACGCGGCTCCAAAACCGCAAGCGACTCCTACATGCTTTGGCCCGCCAGGGTCGGCGCGTTCACCGTTGTTATGGGCAGGCACTATCGCAACTCCGACACCTCCGATTTGCCCTTCTCATACCTCATCGAACACGAGGATGAAAGCATTCTCGTCCCGGCCGTAAACCTAAAAAGCGTCGGGACCGTCCGCGACGCCAAAAAATGGCCAAAACGCGACCATCGTAAAGACCCCAAAAAACTCGACCTCATCAATTTCAAGCTCCTAAGCCCATACACCATTCAGAAAATGCTCAACAGTTGTAAGCTTTTGCGAAACCTCAAAGCCACCGGAATCGAAACCACCCTTTCGACAAGTTCAGGGCAGGCCGGCTATTTCGCGTATCACGGCGTAAAAATCAAACACGACTCCCTGGAAAAAGGCATCCGCCTTTACGAAATCGGCATCGATAAATTCTTAGGCAACTGCCTCATCCACCGCCTCCAGGATAAAGAATTCACAAACGTCCAGCAGTTGCAGGCCGAGCTTAAACCCCAAACCGATATCGGACCAGGCAAATGGGCTGACCTGGCGGGATTGTTCGCGCCGGAAGAAGCCGTCGCCAAAATCATAGACGATATCGAATCGGGCGCACTAAGCACCCTCGACCAGATAACCGCGGCCTTTACCTCGGCACACGAAAATTACCCGGCCTATGAATGGGCCTGGGCGACAAACATCATCCAGCAGCAGCTCGGCAAAACCATCGACGCGATTGGCCCCAAAGACGTTATTGAGATGATTAACAAATGGAAGTCCGCCGTAATCGAGCTTGATAATATGCTCTTAGGCGACACCAAAAAGGAATTTGCCGAAACCGTCCAGGCCGGCTACGGCATCGACGGCAATTTCGCCGAAAGAACCGCGGATTTCACAGAAGTCCGAGGCAGTTTTGAGGCAAACGCCGTCGCGGGTGAAATCAAACAGCACATAGAAGAAAAATCCCGGCTGGCGGATGAGCTTATCCGCCGACTGCAAAAAATTCGTTAATACCGACTCGGCTTCGTGAGGGAGGTATTTATGCGAGTGATAATTCAACCAGATTACGAGCTTGCCTCGAAATGGGCGGCACATTACATCGCGAAAAAAATAAATGATTTTGGGCCGACTAAAACAAAACCTTTCCTTCTCGGCCTGCCCACCGGCTCATCGCCCCTCGGAATGTATAAAGAGCTGATTAAACTCAATTCGGCAAAAAAGGTAACGTTCAAAAACGTCATCACTTTCAATATGGATGAATACGTCGGCCTGCCCGAAGACCACCCCGCAAGCTATCATTACTATATGCGGAACAATTTTTTCAACCACATCGATATCCCCGCCAAAAATGTCAACATCCTCGACGGCAACGCCAAAAATCTCGAAGCCGAATGTGAACGCTACGAGAAAAAAATGAAGCAGCTCGGCGGCGTCGAGCTTTTCATAGGAGGCGTCGGCCCCGACGGACACATCGCCTTCAACGAACCCGGCTCGTCGCTGGCAAGCCGAACGCGAGTCAAAACCCTCACGCAGGACACAATCATCGCCAACTCACGCTTCTTCGACGATGACGTAAACAAAGTTCCCAAAACCGCGCTCACCGTCGGCGTCGCTACCGTGATGGATGCAAGAGAGACGCTGATAATCGCCTCAGGCCACAGCAAGGCACGTGCCTTGCATCACGCAATCGACCAGGGCGTAAATCATTTGTGGACGGTCAGCGTCCTTCAGTTGCATCCCAAAGCAATCATCGTCTGCGACGAAGATGCCGCCGTCGAATTGAAATACGGCACTGTGAAATACTTCAAGGATATCGAAGCTGGCAACATTGAGCCCGCCTCGCTCCTGAAATAAGGCAGGACAGGTAACACGGATTTACGCGGGTTTTGTCCGACAAGGAGAAAGGCAAAAATCTTGACACAAAACACGATTTGACTGACAATGTATAGTGTTTGAAGGACGGCACGTTCAATTATTATTGATAACGGGGAAAATGACTACTCAGGAGCTTATCGAAGTATTAGGCTACAAAGATAACCCCGCCTTTTTACAAGGTAAACGGCTGGAAGAACATCATGGCTATTCCTTTTTCTTTACTCAGGCAGAGAAGCAAGAGTATTGTAATTTAAAAGGTGTTTACGCACTTCTTGATTCACCGGATAAGCTTTCAAATAGTTCAATTACTCCGGTCGTTTATGTGTGCGAAGCTGAAAATGAGGATAAAGCTGAAAAAATCCATCATAGGGTCTGGAACCAAAACATAGTCCCCTTTTTGCTTGTTGTTACACCAAAGAAATTCCGTTTATATTCTGGCTTCGAATATGACCGTAATCAAAGTGAAGAAGAAAGATTTTTAGAAGTAGCCAAAAATGCCACGGAAGTTTTGAGTAAACTTTCTGCGTTCAAATCCGAAGCTATTGACTCTGGAGACATTTGGAAGCAAAAAATAATCTCAACTGAGAAACGAGTTGATCGGCATCTGCTAGGAAACCTTAAAAAACTCGCCACAGTTCTTACCGGCAAAAATTACAATCTGCCAATGGAACAGGCTCATATCTTAATAGGAAAATACATTTACTTGAAATATCTAAGAGACAGGGGCATTCTCTCTGATGAACGGTTTGAAAAAGCAAAGAATAATGTAGATGATATTTTTGGTAGAAATGCTAATAAGACTAAGCTTTATGAGCTTGAAGAATACTTGAACGTTTTTTTAAACGGCTCGGTTTTCCCGTTGCCAAGCACTAATAATATACAAGCAAAACATATCAAAAAAGTTGCTAGTGTTTTCAAAGGTGATGATCCTGAAAGCGTTCAACAGGTTCTGTTTAGTATGTATGATTTTTCTTGCATTCCCATAGAAACCCTGTCTGTAGTTTATCAACAGTTTTTACACCAAGAGGGTGAGGGAAAAGAAAAAGGTGCTTATTACACCCCTGTTCATTTGGTTAATTTCATACTTGATGAATTAGACACTAAAAAACCTCTCAAGGAGGGAATGAAAGTTTTTGACCCGTCATGTGGTTCGGGGGCATTTCTGGTTCAATGTTATCGAAGATTGGTCGAAAGCATCGTAAGAAGTAGAAAAGCCAAACTCAATCCTACAGAATTAAGAAAGCTTTTAGTTGATCATATTTTTGGTCTGGATGCAGACGAGGAGGCTTGCCGGGTAGCAGAATTAAGTTTATCTCTTACTTTGCTCGATTATATCGAACCTCACGATCTGAGAACTTATCCTACTTTCAGACTTCCAAATTTGCACAACCAAAATATTTTCCACTGCAAAGGCGGTTTTTTTGACGAAGATGATGTATCTATACCTAAGCAAAGCTATGACTGGATTATCGGTAATCCGCCATGGAAAAATATAAACAAAAAGAAAGACAAAAAGTTATCTGATTGTAAGGCCATTGATTGGATAGATGCCAATAACAAAACATATCCAGTTGATAACTACCAATTGGCGGAAGCATTTGCTTGGAAAGCAACTCAATTTCTAAGTGAAGACGGACAATGCGGGCTACTTATGCCCGCCCTGACATTATTCAAAAAACAGGGGCACCGATTTAGGGCTAAATTCTTTTCTGAAATCGAAACGTGGTGTATTGTAAATTTTGCAAATATCAGAAGATATTTGTTCGAAGAGGCAATTAATCCTGCGGCAGCATTTTTCTATTCCGGCAAAAAAGATTGGAATAAATCGGAGCATTACATAACTACTTATGCTCCTTTTGCAGTAGAGCATGCATCCCAACTTAGCCAGAAAGGCGAAACTAAAAGGATATGGTCTATTTTTGTGAATTATTCCACGATAAAAGAAATATCCTTTAGAGATATCAAGGATGGTTCTTCCATACCCTGGAAAACAGCAATGTGGGGTATGCACCGAGATAAATATTTATTAGATATTATATTAAATAAATACAATGATATTTTGGCTTTTAAGAATCACTATGGTTTGGCCATGAATCAAGGGCCTGAATTTAGAACATTACCAATCAGGTCCGAGTCGGAGACGCTCGAAAGTTATCAGGATCGTCTTACAAAGTTTAAAGCTAATCACAAGTATTACCCTGAATACGTAGATAAATACTACACCAATGTTGAAGAGATTCCTGAGGATTGTTTTGCTCTACAAAGTAATGTTTACAAAAGCTTTGGTCGTAACGACGTTTATTTGAGAAATAGAGGTGGAAAAGCCGGGTTGAAATTATTTAAAGCACCCCACATAATAATTTCGGCTTCCAGAAGCTTTTCTGTTTACTCGGAGGTTGATTTTATGATACCTCCTCGACAGATAGGAATTGCAGGTCAAGATAATCAAAAGAGATTGTTAAAGGCTCTGGCATTATATCTTAAATCGCAATTTGTCAAATACCAACAATGGCTAACTAGTGCTGCATGGGGTATAGAGAGAGACCGGCCGAATCTTTATGATCTTAAGAAGCTACCGGTGCCATTATCTGAGCTTTCAGATAGCGCTTTAACTGAATGGGCTAAGCTTCATGATGAAATAGCCGAAGCGGAGGAAAGAGAAAGGCGACTAAGAGTAAAAAGTCGAGGATATGAACGAACACCGTTGTTTGAACATCTAGGCGACTCGTCCAAACCGAAGGACTCATTACCAAGATTGGACGATCTCTTAAAGAAAATGAATAATAATGTTTTTACACTTTTGGGGATAAGCAAAAAACAACAATGGCTAATTGAAGACATGCTTAATGTTCGAATGAAGCTAAACGATGGCGTTATTGATGCCAAAGATGTGATTGAACCGGCAACAAAAAAAGAAATAGATGAATTTGCCAGCATATTCCAGGAAGAGCTTGATCTATTTCTAGACCATAGCGGCAAGAGCAAAGTTCACAATGTAAAGATATATTATTCCGATAACTCAACAGTTATGATAGTTGATCATCTTAAACAATCCACGGCAACAGAGCCTGAAGTTAATAAAGTTGAAGACAACAAGACTCGACAGATAATGAACGAGCTACAGGAAAAATTAACAGAAGCAAAAAGTCAGTGGATATATTTCACTCGCTGTTTACAAATTCATGAAGGTAGAAAAACGTATATATTCAAACCCCGACAGAGATTGTACTGGTTGAAAAGCCAGGCTCTTGCGGAAGCTGATGATTTTATTGCGGAGAAACTGGCAACAAACAAATAACCCATGGCAATCTCGGGGCAAAACAAACTAAGCATCAATCGGTCAGATGACAGCAATGATTATGAAGCTGGTTTTCATCGCGATGCTTTATGTTTGATTATTGCCGGGCACAAAAGGCTTATAGAAAATAATGATGACTATTCTAACGAAGAAGAGCCAAGTATAACGGGAGAACTTGTGAGATGCACAAACGAATATATCGATAGCTTTTCCTCTCCTGAGTGGACAAATAATTACGTTGTGAATGAGGAGTCCCCCGAAAACACAAAAGGGAGATTGGGTAAAAATAGAAAGAGGGTTGATATTGTTTGCACGTTAGCGGGAAGAAAGCCCCAGAAGCGTATTCGATTTGAAGCTAAGCGGCTGAAGAACAAAAATTTTCCTGTAGGTAACTATATTGGCAATGAAGGATTGATGGAATTTATAACAGGAAATTACGCTCCAGAAGATAATACCGGCGGAATGCTGGGATATATTCAATCTGATGATTGTGAATATTGGGCCAAACAAATTCCTGATGCTCTCAGCAGAAGTGAAGAAGTGAGCATAACGGAAGATGGTCTATGGCAAGAAGCTCGCGTTGAAAATGTTAATCACTGCTATAAAACCAAGCATAACAGAATAACGAATAATCGTAAGCTCTTGGTATATCATTTACTGCTTGATTTTACGAATTAATGTTAGTAGGCAATAATTTAGTGATAATCATTTCGCGGACGGTTTGTCCATCCGTGTTAATTTGGGCAATCTATATAGATACTTAAAACGCTTGTCGCGCAAGTGCCCGAAAAAAATCCCTTCTTCGCTATTGCTATGGAGGACGATGCTTGCTACGAAGGGCAGGCCGGGAAGTAATACTGTGTAACTGTTATTGATATATTACCTATATTGTCAAAAAAATTTCACGATTTTTGAAATTTTTTTTATTCCTTTTCCCACAAGAACTTACTGATTTAGGGCAGGAAAAAAATATTTCGTAACTCCTTAAAACACACGCAAAATCACCCTATATATAGAGGGACCCTCCTTCGCCAAAGGCTACGGAGGGCAGGCAAGGTAGCAGCCCAAGACAGGGCAGGAGTAGCGGAGAACCGCACGGCATTTCGGGACAGCAGTCCCAAGATTCAGGCCAAGATAAGGTCTGTTCCAATTTTTGATTTATAATTTGAAAAGTGGAATTTGGGATTTTAAAACAATTTTTGGATCCCCTGTTACCTGCCAAGTTAGCAGACACTCGGGGACAGGAAGGTGAGATATGGAAACTGGCATTAACATTTCAATAAAGATTCCCGTTTGGTTAGACCGTATTTTTGCGTGGCCGGTGGTGATTTACCGGCAATTGAAGTTCGGCTACACTTATCGGAAAATTTACTTAGACGAAAGGCTATGGACAATCGTGGACCTGAAGGATTACTACCAATTTGCCCGCTTCAAATGGTACGCTGCCGGAAACAAAAATAAATACTATGCTACGAGGGGCCAAAGAATCGGCGCTGACTATATAAAACTTGTGCGATTGCACAGGTTGATTATGGATGCCCCTAAAGGCGTTCTTGTTGACCACAGAAACGGCGATTCTCTCGATAACAGGAGGGCCAATCTGCGGCTGGCAACGCGTGCACAGAATTGCGGCAATATGCGAAAAAGAAAAAATACCTCATCACGGTTCAAAGGGGTCAGTTTTTACAAAGCATACCGGAAGTGGACAGCATACATCAGCGTGTCGAAGAAAAGAATATCTCTCGGTTACTTCGACTCTGAAGTAGAAGCCGCAAAAGCGTATGATGAGGCGGCGAAGAAGTATCGCGGTGAGTTTGCCTGCTTAAACTTCCCAGAAGAAACCCATGTGTGCTGAAATAAAAACGAAACGCCAATAAAAAACCGGGTTCCCATTCGCTGCGGGAACCCAGCTTATTTTACGCTCACAATACTATGTTTACTTCGGCGACGGCGCTGACTCGGACTGGGGCGCCTGTGTGTTCGGTCTCTGTCCTTTCGGCATCATCGGCATCCTCGGCTTCGGCTCTTTGCCGGGAGGATACACTATCTTGGCTTCCGCTTTTATTTTCTCAAGAAGCTGCCTGAACAGCTCGCCTTTCTTTTTGTCCTCAAGCGATTTTATGATATCCGGCTTTGCCTTCTCGAATGGCGTCAGGCCGCCCTTTTTGCGGTCGGTGACCTTTATTATGTGGTAGCCGTACTGCGTCTCGACCACACCGCTTATATCTCCAACCTTCAACGCGAACGCCGCGTCGGCAAACTCCTTGACCATTGTGTTTTTATCGAAAAATCCAAGGTCGCCGCCCCTCATCTTCGAGCCGGTGTCGTCGGAATTCTCCTTCGCCAGAGCGGCAAAATCTCCGCCCGCCTTTGCCTGTTTGAGCAAACCCTCTATCTTCGTTTTAGCAGCCGCCTTCTGCTCAGGCGTTGCTGGTGCATCTACCTTCACAAGAATATGACTCGCCTTGACCTGCTCGGGCTTATTGAAGTCCTCTTTATTCTCATCATAAAACGCCTTCGCCTCGGCGTCGTTGACCTCTACGTTAGCGATAAGCTTTTCATAACTCATCGTCTTTTTTATCTGCTCTTTTACCTCGTCAAACGACTGTCCCCGTGATGTAATCATCTCCTTGAACGATTCCATTGTCATACCCGGCTGGGTGGCTATGATTTCGTTAATCTTGTTGTTTACGTCGCTGTCGGTTATGTTGATGTTCGCTTTCTTTATCTGCTCATCTAAAAGCTGTTCCATAACCATACTCTCGACCACCTGAGGTCGCATTTGCTTCTTGTATTGCTCGGTCATACCCGGCGGAATCTGGGAAGCCATCCGCGTCATATACGCATTTATCTTGGCGTCAACGTCCGCCTCGGTAATATCCTTGCCATTAACTGTAACTGCAACGCCGTTGCTTTCCGCAACAACATTCGGCTCGGCAGCTTTTACCGCCGGGACTGCCGGTTTGGCTTCGGGCTTTGCTTCTTTGGCCGCAACGTTCGGCTCGGCAGCTTTTACCTCCGGGGCTGCCGGCTTGACCTCCGGCTTTGCTTCCTTAACTTCAGCTTTGGCTTCGGGCTTTGTTTCTTTGGCTTCCACTTTGACCTCGGGTTTTGCTTCTTTGGCCACAACGTTCGGCTCGGCAGCTTTTACCACCGGGGCTGCCGGCTTGACTTCGGGCTTTGTTTCTTTTACCGCCGCCGTTTGGCAGCCCTGAAATAAGACCATTCCAGCCAGCAAGCAAACTCCCGATAAAACCAATTTCGTGCTAATTTTCATTTGGATATCCTTTCGTGGAGTATAAATTCGCAACATTTCCGTTAAAACACAAGGCAGTAATCTTCCCATAACGACATTCAAAAGTCAATTGAATATTTTGACAAACCCGTCCCGATTTTGGTATTCTTTGTGTCCGCCAGATGTTACGAAATACGATAAATTGATATAAACAGGGTGATAACTTGATGGGTTTCCCGGACAGTACAAAGATTAAATCCTGCACGATAACCATCCAGCCGCGATACAGCGAGACCGACCAGGGCGGCGTCGTGCATCACAGCGTCTATCCCGTCTATTTCGAGATGGGCCGAACCGAACTGCTTCGCGCCAACGGGCTTGCCTACAAGGACCTCGAAGCTGCGGGCGTCTTTTTCGTAATAGCCGAGCTGCGCATCAAGTACCGCAGACCCGCTTTTTACGATGAAAAGCTTAACCTCGAAACAATCTGCACAAATGTTACCGCCAGCAAAGTTGAGCATTCTTACAAGCTAACCAGACCCAATACCGGCGAACTGTTAGCCGAGGCCGAAAGCGTTCTTGCCTGCGTCGATGGCAAGGGCAAAATCCGCCGGATGCCCGAATTTATGTATCCCGACGCCTAAATCCTCCGCCCAAATTGCCCTCGCCGGCGTATATATAAAGTTATCGCCGGACTTGACGCCAGGAGCCGGTTCAGTTAAACTATTCCTTTATCGCCCCAAACCCTTGCCCGTCGGCAGGCGTGGGCGGTAGGTGGTTATCCAGGGGTAAATCTTGATGCATTACGAAAGCGAACACTGTCCGCCTTTCAGTGGTGAGCACATCGAACCACCGGCAGATTTTACATGCGATAAGAAGGAAAACTGCGGCCTGTTCGGCATATTCGGCGACCCGGCAGCGGTGCAGAAAACATACTATGGTATTTTCGCCCTGCAACACCGAGGGCAGGAATCCGCGGGCATCGCGTCGAGCAACGGCGAAACAATCAACTGCTATACGGCAATGGGCAACGTCCAGCGGGTCTTCCGCCGGGCACAGGCATAATGGAAAGTTTAGCCAACCCAATCGCCATAGGCCATGTCCGCTACTCAACAACCGGCTCATCGAAGGTGGCCAACAGCCAGCCGTTTTTCGTTGAGTATTCACGAGGCCAGGTCGCTATCGCCCATAACGGCAACCTCATTAACGCAGGCCTGCTCCGCGACGAATACGAGGCATACGGCAGCATATTCAAATCCACAACCGATACTGAAATAATCGCCCATCTTATAGCCAAACCCACCCACGTCTCGAAACCCGATCCGCTGGGTCACGTCCTCAATCATTTGCAGGGCGCATATTCGTTATTATTCCTTTTCCCGGACCGCATCGAGGCGGCACGCGACCCTTACGGCATTCGGCCTCTGTGCATCGGCAAAACCGACGCGGGTGCGTATGTGGTAGCGAGCGAGACGTGTGCACTCGACGCCATCGACGCGAAATTCATCCGCGAAGTTGAGCCGGGAGAAATCGTTACGCTCGACAAAAAGGGGCTGTCCAGCAGGTTCTTTATTAAGCCGGGCAGTATCAAGCCCGCACATTGCCTGTTCGAGCACGTCTATTTCGCGAAGCCAAACAGCAGCATATTCGGCGAGAATGTTTACGAATTCCGGAAAAAACTCGGCCGGCGACTTGCAGTTGAGCATCCGGTCAAAGCCGACGTCGTCGTTCCTATTCCCGACTCAGGAACGTCCGCCGCCATTGGCTTCGCTGAAAAATCAGGAATTCCTTTCGATTTGGGTATGGTCAGGAGCCACTACGTCGGCAGGACGTTTATCTCGCCTGACCAGAACACGCGGGAGCTTGCCGTAAAAATAAAACTTGCGCCTATCAGGGAAGTCGTAAAAGGCAAACGTATCGTCGTCGTCGATGATTCCATCGTCCGCGGCACCACTACCAAGGGCAAAATCAAGGCGTTCCGCGACGCCGGGGCAAAAGAGATTCATATGCGGGTGAGTTGTCCGCCGATTCGTTTTCCCTGTTTTTACGGCATTGACTTTCCGACCAAAGAAGAGCTGATCGCCAACAACCGGACATTAGAGCAGATTCGCGAGTTCCTTGAAGTCGAATCGCTTGGTTATATGTCCCTCGAGGGCCTATTATCCTGTGCGACTTTACCGCCGGACCATTACTGCACGGCGTGCTGGGCAGGCAAATACAGAATACCGGTTGACATAGCTATGACTAAATTCTCGCTCGAACACTACCAGATGAGGATGTTCGAGGATTCGCAATAGTTCGATACGGAAGAACAAATGGGTAAACCAATAACATACGCAAGTTCCGGCGTGAACATTGACGCCAGCGACGAAATGGAAGACCTGATTTACCCGCACGTGGCGAGCACGTTCAATCCGCGGGTGATGGCGCTTAAGGGGGGGTTCGCGGGGTTGTTCCGCCTCGATTACGATGAACGCCTCTTCAAAAGAAACTACAAAAACCCTGTGCTTGTCGCCTGCACCGACGGCGTAGGCAGTAAAGTGCTTCTGGCCTCGACAATGAACCGCTTCGATACCGTGGGTATCGATTTGGTTGCGATGAGCGTTAATGATATGTTAGTGCTGGGGGCGGAGCCGTTGTTCTTTCTGGATTATATCGCGCTCAATAAGCTCGACCCGCACGTCGTGGCAGAAATGGTCAAGGGCGTCGCGAAGGGCTGCCGAATGGCGGACTGCGCGTTGATTGGCGGCGAGACAGCCGAGATGCCCGATACTTATAAAACGGATGATTTTGATATGGCGGGTTTCGCGGTGGGCGTCGTTGAGCGGAAAAAAATCATCTCCGGCACCAAAGAGGTCCGCAAGGGCGACGTAATACTTGGCCTTGCCTCAAGTGGCCTGCACAGCAATGGCTACGCGCTTGCCCGCAATATCTGCTTCAAGACCAATCAGTTCCAGCCGACGGATAATATCCCGGAACTTGATGGGCGGATACTGGGTGATTGTTTGCTTGAGCCGACGAAGATTTACGTCAGGCCCATTATTAAACTGCTTTCACAATACAAGGTCAAAAAAGTCATTCACGGTATGGCGCATATCACGGGGGCGGGATTGCCCGGCAATATCCCGCGGGTGCTTCCGAAAAATTGCGACGCGGTTTTGAAAAAAGAAAGCTGGCCCATCCCTGCGATTTTCAAATTCTTAGCTGAAAAAGGCCCGGTCGAGGAAGAAGAGATGTTCCGCGTTTTCAATATGGGGATTGGTTACGTTTTAGTCGTCGCGGAGGATTTCGCCGACTCGATTGCTGAGAAACTGACGGGCTATGGCGAGAAGGTCTATAAGATTGGCCGAATCACTTCAGGGACAGGTAACGTCGTCATTAAAGAGTAAATTGATTTCCGATTTGCGATTCCGCCACATTGACTGGCGGATAAATGTCGATTGCCGATTTACATTTCGGATTTAAACCACAGATTGACACCCTCTTCGCCGGGCAGTTATATCTGTTCCAGATAAGGACTGATGAAAGGAGCAACGTATGAACGTGAAACTGGTTGTGTCGATTTTGCTTACAGCGGCTGTATTGGCTGGGTGCTCGACGCCGCCGGAAAAATCGCAATCGGGGATGCAGGTAAAATCAACGTCACCGCCGCTTGCTCTGAAGGTAAAAGGAAATCAGGTTCTCAACAGCAAGGAGCAGCCCGTTTTGCTGCGAGGCGTAAACACCGCCTCCCTTGAATGGTCCAGCGACGGAGAAGGACATATCCTTGAGACGGTACGAGTCGCTATTGATGACTGGAACTGCAACATCATTCGCCTGCCGTTAACGCAGGACCGCTGGTTCGGGAAAGCCCCGGAACAGAAGGATGAGGGCAAGGCATATCGGCGCTGGTAAAAAAGGTGGTTGACCTGTGCAGCTCGAAGGGCTGCTACATTATTCTGGATTTGCACTGGTCCGATGTCAACGAATGGGGACAGAATATCAACCAGCATTCGATGCCTGACCGCAACAGCATCATATTCTGGAAGGATTTCGCCTCTGTATATGCGAATAACCCGGCGGTTATTTTTGACCTTTACAACGAGCCGCACGACGTAACCTGGGACGTCTGGCTGAAGGGCGGAGAAATCAATGACCGGCCAAACGGACCCGATTTGCCGGTGAAAGAATACGAAGCCGTGGGAATGCAGGAAATGCTCGATGCCGTGCGCTCAACAGGAGCCAAGAACGTTGTCATCGCGGGCGGTCTGGCGTTTGCATACGATTTCGACGGCATACTTGAGGGCAGACAGCTCAAAGACCCGACGGGCAACGGCGTCATTTACGCCAATCACGCTTATGACTACTTTGGCGAAAGTATCTTTACATGGATTGCCAGTATGAAAGAAGCCAGCGTCAAATTTCCCGTTATCGTTTCCGAATTTGGCTGGTCGGGCGGCCCCAATCGGCGCAAGGAGTGGTGGGGGAACAATCCGTCAGCCGCGCTGAACGACGACTGGCTGCTGCACCTGCTCCAGGGAATTTATGATAATAACTGGTCGTTCACGGCGTGGGATATGCATCCGGCCGCGGGGCCTACATTGATAGCGGGCTGGAATTATATGCCGACGCCGGATTTTGGCGTTTATGTGAAGCAACTGCTTATTACCGGCAAATCGCCCGGATATACGCCGCCGGACCTCAGCAAAATCGCGGAAACACCGGTTTCTACGCTGCCGGAATCGGCTCGTATGGGGGCAAGTGAGTTATACGGCGACTGGCTGATGAAGGCAGACCCCTGTGGCGGACAAGGCAATGCAATTTTATATTTTGGGGCGGACAGCGCAGGCAAGTTAACCGGACAGTGGATAAATTCGAAACAACTCACCGAGCTTGGGGACGTCAGATTTAAGGACGGAGCAATCACGTTTTGCCAGCCGGCGCAATCCAGAAAGGAAATCATCAACGGCTATTTCACGGGGACAATCGAAGGCAGCAGGATTTCGGGAACCGTAACCTGCAACGGGAACAAATCCCATATAGAGGGCCGTCGCATCCTCAAGACAAACGCTAATGCAATACCCGTCGAAGCGAACAGCCCCGGCTCGCAGCTCATCGGAAACTGGATTTTAAATTCAAAAGTCAAATGGGGCAGCCCGGAGCAGCGCCTCAAGGTCAATCCGGACATGAGCGGCCTGTATGGCGTGACGCCAATCAACAAGATTACTCTCGATGGCGATAAAGTGAGCTTCAAAGTATCAGCCGGCAAATATCCGATTGTCTTCGACTGCAAACTCGACGGTGCAAAACTGGCCGGAGTGCAGAAAACATCGAGAGATACTCAGGAAGTTACGGGTGAAAAAATCGATTGATTAAAGAGCAGCGTTCCGCGGGTAGCGTACAGCGGACAGTTTAAGACACAAGACGCCAGACAAAAGACCACAGACGGCGCGTAGCGGGCAGCGTACAGTGGACAGTTTTTAGTTTTGAGTTGAGGAAGAGGGATTTCACAACAATTTCTTTTGACAAACAGGACGGCAATTGGATATAAAGTGGGCAGGATAAGCATCGAATATGAATTTCACAAATTGGACTAATGATGAAATCAAGAGATGGTTGTGGCTTCGCTCAATCGAGTGGGCAGCATTACCAGCCTTTGTCTCGCAACCGTTGGCACCTATCCTGTTCATTTTCTTCCCTTGGTATTTGGTTTTGGGTGTTGTGGTAATTCTCGGAGTCCTATGGTGTCTCCTAAGGTATCTTTTCGTCAATGTTGCTTTTGCAACGATTGCCTGCTGCATTGTTGTTTGGCTCAAGTGGCCATCCGCAGTCGGGAGCGCAATTTACCTTTTCTTTCATCATCATCCTCTACCCGCTATCATTGCTTTGCTGTGGCCATTGCTCGCAGGTTTTGCTGGGATACCGGGAAAGGTCGGAGTTATTGAACTGGCTTTTGCCAAGAAAATCGGTTTTGTCTCACCAAGTGCTTAACTTCGCCGAGGAAACGGAAGACACGTCCACGATTAAAGAACTGGATTCCCGCTTCCGCGGGAATGACCCTACTTCACTGAGGATACGCAGGGCAGGCAAAAGAATAACCCCGTCACTCGCCTTTGGTGAAGATGACGGGGCTAAGTATTTTAATGAAATAGTGTTAATCCCATGTTAATCCTCCTTCGCTAAAGCTACGGAGGACGGGTCCATGTCAAAAGACAATTTCTTTAGCATCGAAGACGGGGCCATCTTTGCAGCAGAGTTTGTATGTCTCGCCGGGGCCATCGGCTTTACATTTGACGGCGCAGGATTGGCAGAGGCCTATGCCGCAAGCCATCATCTCTTCCATACTGATTTGGCAGTCGATTTTTTTATCGCGGGCGAACTTGGCGATAGTTGCAAGCATCGAGCGGGGGCCGCAGGCGTAGATGATTGTTTCAGCAGGATTGAGGCTGATGCTGTTCTGCGAAAGCCAGTCGATGATACAATTGCTGACAAGGCCCTTGAAGCCGGCGGAGCCGTCGTCGGTGGCGACGAATGAGCTGATGCTGTACCTGGCGAATTCGCCGAGCCAGAAGCCAATCTCCCGCGAAAGATTGTCGAGGGGTCTTTCAAAAGGCAAATCCTCTTTTGTCTTTGCACCCGCAAATGCAATCGCGTCCATAGTCGGGTGTTCGGCGGTGATGACCTGCGCCAGGTGTTCGAGCGGAGGCGAACCCATTCCGCCCGCGACCAAGAGCGCACGTTTTTTGCCTTGCGGAACCGTGAAGCCATTACCCAATGGCCCTATGATATTGATTGAATTGCTCTTAACGAGCGTGGTCATACGCAGTGTCGCGGGGCCGAGGACGCAGTAAACGACCTCGACGATTATTTTGCCCGTCCCGACGTGAGTCGAGGGGTGCGCAGCCGAAGGGGGCATAGCGGAATGACTTGCGGGGCCTGCCCCGGGATGAATCGGCGGACTCACCTCTTTGGCGACGCGGGCGAAGCTGAAGGGCCTGCGAAGAAGAATCTGTTTTGTCGCGGCGTCTTTGAGGCAATCCGGTATTGCCTCGGGTGCTGGCAGCGCGACATTAGAGAGGTCGAACTGAGCAAACTGGCCCGGTCTTGTTTTAGCGAAGGCCTCTGCTCCTGCGCCGGTAAATTGAAGCCCCATCCGGCAGAAGCATTTGCGCAGGGTTTTATTGAATAATACAGTCGCCTCGAAAGGGCCTTTGAGGTTATGGCCCGGCTCGGCTATGGGTGCAGCCGGTGCGGCTGGCGATGCTGCCGGGGCAGGTGGCGGCGTTGCCGATGCGGCTGGCTGTGCCGCCGGGGCGGGTGGTTGAGGTTGTTGAACTGGTTGTCCATCGGTCATAATCGATAATCCTTAAGTAATATCAAGAGGGTATAAAAAAAATGGCCGGCTTGCAATCGCAAACCAGCCGATTGTTGTTGATTATATTCTCTTAACGAGAGCCGTTACGGGCGCTTTTTGGCTCCACGCCACGCCATGAGCAGCATAAACGCGCCGAAGGCGAACATCACTAATCCCCACCAAAGGTTAATGTTGATACCAAGCGAGCGTTCATAAATAGCCGGGTCGGACAACAAACCGTAAATAGCAAGCATTGCCCCGTATAAAACGAACATTATGCCTATCGGGAGCCGCACATCAAGTTTCATTCCATCGCTCATAATTTTCTCCATTACCAAAAGATAATATTGAGGGCTATTGCCGCTGCCAGCACAATGACGCCGAGGACCGCCGGCTGTTTATACCAGACAATGCCCTGCTCTTTGATGCGCGGGGTCAGCGAATAAACCAGGCCTCGCAATTCGTCGTCTGTTTTATTTTTCGCTGTTATCAGCGAAACGACGATTGTAACGACAAAGCAGGTGCTCCAGGCGTAAATGGCCGCCCAGAAGTTCTGTGCCATATCGACCGGGTAGGTATGCAGGGCGTGACCGCCACAGAGCCAGCCGCCCTTGATTCCCATAGTCGCGCCAACGGGCAGGGTCAGGCCGTGGTGAAGGGCGGCGGCGAGTGTGCCTGAAAGCAGGCCGAAGAATGCGCCGTGGCCCGTAGCTCTGCGCCAAAACATTCCGAGAAGGAACGTCGCAAACAGCGGCGCGTTTACGAAGCCAAAGACAAGCTGGAGCATATCCATAATGTTATTGAAGGCGCTTGCGACATAAGCACAGGCGATACTTAACAGGATGCCGACGACCGTGATGATGTGGCCCATACGCAGATAATGCCGGTCGGATTGCCCTGGCTTGATGTAGCTTTGATAGAGGTCATAAGTCCAGACGGTATTGAAGGCGGTAACGTTGCCCGCCATACCCGACATAAACGACGCCATAAGAGCCGTGATGCCGATACCGAGAAGGCCGGGCGGGAGGAATTTGGCGAGCATTGCAGGCACGGCCATATTGTAATCCACATTCCCGGCTGCGTCTTTTGGCAGGAAGGAGCCGCCGTTTTGATGAAGGGCGATGGCAATCATACCGGGGAGAATCACCAGCGCCGGGAAGAGCATTTTTGGGAAGGCGGCAATCAGGGGCGTGCGCCGGGCGGCGGACATTGAGTTGGCCGCCATTGCCCTTTGCACAACCAAAAAGTCCGTGCACCAGTAACCGAATGAAAGAACAAAACCAAGCCCCATCACCATTCCGAACCATTCGACGCCCATTGGGTTTGCGCTTGCGGAATTCATGTGCGCCCAGGATTCAGTCCAGGCACCGGGTACGAACGCCTTGCCCGCGGGGTTGGTTGGGCTGGTTGCCACGACGTTAAGCTTGGCGACAAGCCCGTCCCAGCCGCCGACGCTTTTGAGGCCCAGGAAGACCAAGGGCAGAAAACCGAGGACAATGAGGAAGAACTGCAAGACCTCGTTGTAGATTGCGGAGGTCAGGCCGCCAAGGAAGATGTAAATCAGCACAATCGCTGCCGAGACAATGATGCACATGTGATAATTGAAGCCGAGGATTTGCTCAAGAAGTTTTGCAAGGACGTGCATCGAGATGCCGGACGAGAAAACGGTCATAACCGCAAATGACATGGCGTTGAAAGCACGGGTCTTTTCATCGAAGCGAAGCTTGAGATATTCAGGCACTGAACGTGCCTTTGAGCCATAGTAGAAAGGCATCATAAAGACGCCCACGAAAACCATCGCGGGAATAGCGCCCACCCAGTAAAAATGACTGGTCATAATGCCGTATTTTGCGCCGGATGCGCCCATTCCGATAACTTCCTGTGCCCCGAGGTTGGCGGATATGAAGGCAAGCCCCGTAATCCACGCCGGTATCGACCTGCCTGAGAGGAAGAAATCCGTGCTGGTTTTGGTGTATCGCCTCAACGCGAAGCCGATTCCCAGCACAAAGGCAAAATAGATAAACAGAAGAGCATAATCGATGTGACCCAATTGAATACCGTGCATATTTTCCGTCTCCTAAAATGCGCACAATTCTAAATGGCGATAATTATAGTAACCGCGACAAAAAACGCAACCACTAAAGAACGGGGTTATCCGGCAGTGATTTTTTTGGGGGGGGGTATTAAAAAACGGAAGGGTCGGCTGTGCCTGCACCCGATACCGCATCGTTCGAGTCACGCCGACCCTTCCTTCCGACCTCGACGGGAACCGTCGAGTCGCAGCGGGTTCTCACTTTTCATTCGCTGGTTGTCGAAACAACCTGCAAATTTGGAAGCGGGCCGGGGTGTGGCGCCACCCCCCCAGATAACCGGCTGGCGCGTTTTTCGGCCATCTTCCATATTACTAAGTCCGGGAATTGCCCTTTGCGTTACAGGAATTTTGCGGAATTTTTCGGTTTTTTGAAAAAATCATAAAAAATGTGTAACAAACCCCGCTCCTTATGGACAATATATACAGGATAGACGTATGGCGACAGTGCTGCAAAATATAAGCCCGGCGCTGATTCACGAGGCCAAACTGGGCAACAAGGACAGTATGAACCGGCTTGTTGAGCTGGCCAGTGAGCGTCTTTATGCCTATATCTACCGGCTCACGCTCGACCAGACCATCACACAGGATATCTTGCAGGAGACAATACTCTTTATGATTCAATCACTAAACCAGCTCGAACACGTGGACCATTTCTGGGGGTGGCTCTTCAGGACGGCGATGGGCAAGGTGCAGCATTACTACCGGGACCTTCAACGCAGGAAAACCGTTGAGCTGTCCGAAGAGGAACAACGGTATATCCATAACCGCGTCAGCGCCGACTTTAACGACGGCCTGACTGAGCTTCTGCGAAAAGAATTGTCCGACGCGGTCTTTATGGCGATGAAGCGGCTAAAGCTGAAATATCGTAACATTCTCATCCTCCGCTGTTTCGAGAACATGGATTATGCCCAAATCGCCGCGGTGATGAACTGCTCCGAATTGCGTTCGAGGGTTATGTTTTTCCGCGCCAAGACCTCGCTGCGAAGGCAATTAGCGATGCAGGGTTTCAGCAAATACTACTTCCTCATTGCCCTTGCCCTGTTCGGGGTAGTTACGACTTCCGCCAAAGCGGCATCTTCGGTTACTATTACCGCCTCATCTCTGGAAGTAGGGGTCACCGCGTCGCTGATTGCGACGATATCGAGCAAAATCGGTATTGCCGCGACAGCCGCTGCGGCGGCGATTGCTTTTGCCTTGCCTCCGGGCTCGTTTATTTACATTATCCCGATTGCCTGCTTCGCCGTGCTTATCCTTTTCTTTGTCAGCTTAATCAACATCTATAGCTAAACCTTCGGGTCTGGTAATTAATGTAACCGCCACCGGCTAAAATCTTTACAACTTGTTTTTGTCGCCCTGACCGCCAAACCGCGCAACTCTTTATCCTCCAAACCTTTGGCTAATTTACCCCCATACCCTGACACAGATTTGAGGCCTACTCTGTCGATTTAATATTGTTGTTGTGGTTTTTTATGGTCATGGTTTTATCTTTCGAGCAGTTTGCGGATAGATTTCAATTCTCGTCGACGTTTTGCGGTGGTTTTGGGATATGCCATCTTAAGCTTATCGAGCGCATCAAGGACAATTTGGGAAACAATCAACGGGGCATTCTCTTTGTCATCGGCGGGAACGACATACCATGGCGCATGATGAGTGCTTGTCGCGTTCAGGCAATCCTCATAGGCCTTCATGTAACGCTTCCAGTATTTCCTCTCGTTGCTGTCCGAGATGCTGAATTTCCAGTTTTTGTCCGGTTCATCAATGCGCTCGAGGAATCGCTTTCGCTGTTCGTCCTGCGAAAGGTGGAGGAACACTTTGATGGTCCGCGTTCCGTTACGATAAAGATGCCTCTCCAAGTCAACAATGGAACGATACCGTTCATCCCAAATGGTCTTCTCGTCGAGCAACTCATCCGGAAGTCCCTGGCTGTGGAGAATCTCAGGATGCACGCGAACGATAAGCACCTCCTCATAGTAGGAACGATTGAAGATGCCTATCCTCCCGCGTTCCGGCAGACGGCAGGTCGTTCGCCAAAGAAAATCGTGCTTCAATTCCTCAGTACTCGGCTGTTTGAAACTGAAAACCTGGCAGCCTTGCGGATTGACCCCGGACATAACGTGCCGGATAACACCGTCCTTGCCGGCAGCGTCCATCCCCTGAAAAATTAGCAGCAATGCATAGCGGTCGGACGCGTAGTGAAGGCGTTGCAGCGAGCTTAATTTCTCAACGTGTTCTCCCAAGAGTTTTTGATACCGCTTCTTCGACTTGCAAAAGGGTTTTACAATCGTCGGCCACTCTTTGAGTTTGACCTTTTCTCCGGGCCGCACACGGAAATCCTTTGAATTGATTTTCATATTCATCCTTTCGGCAATACCAGCCAAATTGTTCGCGTCTGTTTATTTATGGGGTTCATCTTTCTGAATCTCCTGCTCTGCATGGCCCCAGTTCTGACATTCTCGTATAGTTCATAGGTTCATTTGGCGATCTGCGGTGTCAAATCGGACGGCGTCTTGGCTTTGACAGGATCAAAAATCCGATACGCGAGCAGTTTCACGCGGTCATTCACGAGGAACCATAGCAACGCATAGCCCCACACGAACCCGGCCCAACCCCAGCCGAGTGGCGTCATAAACAACCCATAAACCGCTATCAGCGTCGCAATTATTTGCGTGCCGAGCACTGCCGCCCATAGAACCCGCGCGGGGCGTATGGACCAGAATGGGCCTCGCGTGCGCGTCAGGAAAATCGTCAGATGTCCCGCAACGGACAGCTTCAAATACATCAGCGTCTGGATGTGCGCACGGTCGAGATGAAAGACACGCTCGCCGAGATAAAACAAGCCGAAGGCGGAGACGACCCCAATGACGCCCAGTACCGTGGCGATACCCAGCACCATGCGCATGTTCCATGCCTCGGGCTGATTCTTGTAATGAACGTTGTCATAGGCAATGGACAGAATCGCGCCGTCGTTGAGCAACGCCAGCATCACTATCATCACCGCAGTCAATGGATAAAAGTTGAAGACCAGGATTGCCAACGTCATGAACAACAGTACGCGGATTGTTTCGGCGATACGGTAAATCGCGTAACTGTTCATCCGCTGGAAAATTCGCCGGCTCTCCTTAATCGCGTCAATAATAACCGACAGGCCCGGCGTCAGCAGCACAATGGCCGCCGCTGCTCGCGCCGCGTCCGTCGCAGCCGAAACGGCAATGCCGCAGTCGGCTTTCTTCAGCGCAGGAGCATCATTCACCCCGTCGCCCGTCATGCCGACGATGTGGCCGCGTTTCTGCAGGACATCCACAATATGAAACTTGTGTTCGGGGAACACCTGGGCGAAGCCGTCGGCCTTTTCAATGGACTCGGCCACCGCTGTAGTTTCTTGCTTTTTCGAGTCGCCCAGGCCGGCGGCATCGAGGATATTCGTGCCCATGTCTAACTTTTTGGCGGTTTCCATGGCGATGGCCAGTGCATCGCCCGTAACCATTTTTATATTCACGCCCATTTGTCGGGCAGTCGCGATGGTTGCCTTGGCGTCTTCCCGCGGCGGATCGAACAGGGGCAACACACCAATAAACTGCCATTGGCCTTCACCTTCAGCGTGCGCCACGCCTAACGAACGAAAGCCTCGAGCCGCAAATTCGTTGACCGCTTTTTCGACGGTGGGCTTGATCTGCCCGGCATTGGCTGACAATTCTAAAATCACCTGCGGCGCACCTTTTGTTACTTTGAACGTCTTTCCGTCTTTGGTTTTGACAGCGGCCTCGGTGCGTTTATGCACAGGATCGAACGGCTGGAAATGGACCACCTCATAAGCTTTTAACGAATCCCTGTCTTTCAGTCCACCCAAAACGGCCAGATCAATGGTGTCGTTATTATCTGCTCGCGACGCCAGCGCGGCGTTGAGGATGACCTGCTCGGCAGGAATATTGTTCACGCTGAACGGATCGCCCAGCGTCAACTTGTTCTGGGTCAGGGTGCCGGTCTTGTCAGAACATAGCACATCTGTGCCGGCCAATTCCTCGATGGCCACCAGCCGGCTGACAATCGCCTCTTTCTTAGCGAGCAGGCGTGCGCCGACCGCCATCGTTACCGACAACACCGTCGGCATTGCTACGGGAATGGCCGCTACAGTCAGCACCAGGGCAAATTGCAGCGTGGTGAGTATCTTGTCGCCGCGGAATATCGCGACGGTAATAATCACAGCCACCAGAGCTACCGCGAGGATAATCAGATAATTGCCAATCTTCAGCACTGCGCGTTGAAAGTGGCTTACGGTGTGCGCTTCCTGCACCAATTGTGCTGTCTTGCCAAAGTAGGTATTCGCACCCGTAGCATAGACCAGTGCGCCAATTTCACCCTGACGAATGATCGAACCGGAAAACACGGCTTCGCCGGGTTTGCGCGTAGCGGGCAAAGATTCGCCTGTTAGTGCGGACTGGTCAACCTCTACCGGGTCGCCCTCCAGTAAGCGAGCATCCGCCGGCACAATATCGCCCAATCGTACGCGAATGACATCTCCCGGCACCAATTCACGCGCCTCCGGGGTGACCCACTTTCCATCGCGTTTCACCCTGGCCTTGATAGCCAGTTTGGCCTTCAGGGCAGCGATGGCGTTGCCCGCCTCGTGTTCTTCCCAGAATCCGACCACGGCATTGGCAACAAGCAAAAGGAGAATGATGAAAAAATCAGGCCAGTGCCGGACGACGCCCGACAGGATTACCGCTATTTCTATCATCCACGGAATGGGACCCCAAAAATAACTGAGGAATTTCAGGAATGGATTGGTTTTCTTTTCTTCAATCTCATTAGGCCCATATTGAGTCAGCCGTTTCTGCGCCTCGGCCTGACTGAGGCCTTCCGGCGATGACGCCAGTTTTTTCTCCAATTCCGGCATAGGCAAAGATTTGAGATCTTCCTTCGCCTCGGTTTTAACGTCGGGCTTATTTGCATTCGAACCCATAATGACTATTATCTAAAATTTATCTTTGTTTACAATAAGGTCACTCTCTATATTGAACACGTATCACCTTCTTACCACCAGAACCGGGACTGTCGTATCTTTGTGGATTACCCCATAGGTAACACTGCCAAGGGTCGCGGCCGCTAAAGTGCTTTGGCCATGGGAGCCCATAACAATAAGGCCTGCCTTCGACTTTTCGGCCTCTTTGACAATCTCCTCAACAGGATGTCCTGATTTTATGACGGTCTTTGATCGGACACCTTTTTTTCCGCACAGTTTCTTTATTTCTCTTGTATGTCTTTCAGCGGCCTCCTGTTGATAATCCTCTATGGACTCTGTCACATACCGGCTGGACGGCTTGAAAAGTACTGTTCGACTTACCATGAATCGCTTATCAACAACACTCATGATAATTATTGAGGCATGTAACTGCTTTGCCAGGCCAATCGCATAAGTAGCTGCCTTTTGAGCTGTTTTTGAACCGTCTGTTGGCACAATAATTTTTGATATCATAAATTCTCCTTTAGTAAAAATCCCTTCTTAAACATTCTTTCAGACAATATGTGCTACTGTCATTTCACCTTCGTCTGGCGATACAGTCCCGCGATTTACTGACAAAAAACTCATTAGCCAGGAAACATAAAGATGGTAACGGCATAATCTTCCGGTAAGTGTGACAGGTTTACAAATAGGGGAATTGCTTAATCGGATAGGCCAAATCACTTAGCAGATATCTCGCACGTCCAAATTACGAATTCCGGCGCACACCAAACCATAAAAAACCGGTATAATGTCTCAATGCCGATAGTAACATTAAAAGAGATACATATATCATTCGGGCCGCAAGTGATTTTTGACCGGCTCGATTTGAAAATATACCCCGCCGAGAAGGTTGGGCTTGTCGGGAGCAACGGGTGCGGAAAAACCACGCTGTTGAAAATGATTCTCGGAATACTGCCGCCTGATGCCGGCGAGGTTCATCAAAGAAAGGCCCTGCGAATCGGATACCTGCCGCAGGAGCCGGTTTTTGGCGGTGAAAAAACTGTTCTTGAAGAACTGCACAGCAGCGCTCAGGAAATACTCGACCTGCAAAAAAGGATGCACGACTCGGCGGAGACATTAAGCGGACTTTCCGGCGGCGAATTAAAATCCGCGATGCAGCAATACGACCGGCTGAGCAGCGAATTTGAAATTATAGGCGGCTACAGGTATGAAACGAAAATAAAAGAAATCGCCGCGGGGCTGGGTCTTGAGGAAAAACATTATTCGCTAAAAACGACGCAGTTAAGCGGGGGGCAATTGTCGCGGCTGGGGCTCGCAAAAGTCCTGCTGGCGGACGCGAACCTGCTGCTCTTAGATGAGCCGACAAACCATCTCGACTGGGACGCGACCCTGTGGCTTGAAAAATTCTTAAAAAACTACGGCGGCGCTGCGCTGATTGTCAGCCACGACAGGTTTCTTTTAGACAGATTGGTTTGTAAAATTGTGGAAATCAGGAACCGCAGGGCAGACGTTTTCACGGGCAATTACAGCAGTTACAGGCAGGAAAAAGAAAAGCGAGATATTGAACTGGGGCGTCAGTACGAACAGCGGCTGGAGTTCGTCGAAAAAACCCGCGACTTTATTGTGCGCAATATAAACCGCAAGGGAACGAAAAAGGTTGCGCAGGGCAGGCAAACGCGGCTCGATAATCTTCTCAAAAACAATCCTGACTTTCTCGAAAAACCGAAACGCACGAGAGAGCTTAGCTTTAAATTTGCCGAGGTGGAAAACAAGGGTAAGCGAGTGGATGCGGTGGTAACATGCGAAAATCTTACGAAGAGCTTTGGCAATCTAATGCTGTTTGAAAACATGAGTTTCGAGCTTTTAACCGGCCAGCGGACAGGTATCATCGGCCCAAACGGAATGGGCAAAACAACGCTGCTGAAACTTGCCCTTGGGCAAATCGAGCCGACCTCCGGAGCAATCGAGCTTAAGAAGACCCTTTCCGTTGGTTATCTTGACCAGGCAGGGGCGGAACTGAATTCGGAAAATACCGTGCTTGAAGAGGCAGCTTTGGTCATTCCTGAAATGCTGCCCGAACAGGTGCGCAGTGCCTCGGGGCATTTCTGTTTGTCAAAGACGACGTGTTTAAGAAGGTGGCGGACCTTAGCGGTGGAGAGCGAAACCGGCTTGCGCTTTGCAAGCTGGTTTTGTCCGAGCCGGAGGTTCTTATACTCGATGAGCCGACAAATCACCTTGATATTCCAAGTATCGAGGCGCTCGAAAACGCACTTGGGGACTACACGGGGACAATAATCGTCGTAAGTCACGACAGGTTTTTTCTCGACAGGATAGCCCAGCGGCTTATTGTGCTCGGCGCAGATGAGCTGGGCAAAACGGCGGCGGGCAGATTTGAGTTTATAAACGGCTCATTTAGCCGGTATGCCGAACTCTTAGAGCAAAGGGCATTAGAACGGGAAACAGTCCCGCAGGCCGCAAAACCTAAAAGGCAAAAGCGGGATAAGCCGAGGAAGACAACCCCGCCGGAGCTGAAACAATTTAATATCTGGCCGGCGGAAAAGATTGAGCAGGCAATTGAGGAAACGGAGGCAGCTATAAAAAAGCTGCATGAAAGTTTCGGCGAGGAAAAAGTATATAGAGATTACAAAATGCTCGCCAGGGTACATGGCCAGGTCAAAGAAAAAGAGCAATATCTCGAATTGCTTTACAGGGCATACGATTTGAAAACAAGCAAAAATTAGCCACAGAGTTTTTTAGCCCCAGAGCACACAGAGGACACAGAGAATTTCAGTTTTAATAGCGGGCATAAGAAATACTGATGATATTGCAAGGAATTTTTTAGTTGCCCCTACTTGACCCTACTTGCCCCTCCTTTTTGTGTATGGGGGGTGAGGGCAAGTTGCGTTTTTGAGCTGAAAACAAAGATTCACCACGAAGCCACAAAGGCACGAAGGATTTTTTTAACGCTGATTAACGCAGATTTACGCTGTTTTTTTAACCACTCCCGTAAGGGACGCCCGCCGCACAATTATCTTGGCGTATTGGTAATAAATCAAATCCTTAACTGTTTTGACATCTTTATCTGGCATCGCTGGCTTTCCCTCTCATTCAGAAGCCTTATCGATGTCCTCAAGGATTATAATACTATCTTTTAGATATCCAGTTACTACGACTTCAAAATCGAACATTGGCCGTACAATGTCCGCCATCATTCCACTTGGCACCTTAACGATGTGCGTTTTTTTATGCTCGTCAATTACCTTTATAACCCCTTCCTTCTTAGTATCATCAGCGTAACGCATTGTCCCTATTATCTTAATCCGCTCTTTTGACTCTCGCATTTTATCACTTTCGCCGATCCTCACAATTTGACTTCTAGGAGTCGACAAAACAACATTATTCTCTTTGTTATCCTTAAACCTTGTGAGGCCAACGGACTTGATATTTTCCCCGTCGGGAGCGATTGTTTGAGCCAACCGGACGAAATTGGTAAAGTAAGCTTTATCTCTAAATTTTTCTTCGAGCAGAACCATCTTTTCTGCATTTAACAAATCAAAGCACTCGAACATTTCGCTTATCACATCTTCCGATAGGCTCATCCCTGGTAGCTTGGCCTGTCTACTACTTCCCAAACGAAACGAAACGGCAAAGCTTGCTGCTCGCGGAACAGAAACGTAAAGCTCAAGTTCTTTTTCAAGTTCCTTCTTCTTTCGACCCGCTTCTCTAAACGGTTTACTAAGTCTTCTTTCTGCTGTTCGATATATTATTTTCTCGATATTTTGAACCCTGCTGATGAACTCTTCGCTCTCAGCCATTCCGTAACTGACAAGATTTCCCCATATAGAAAACTGAAACTCGTCCGAGCCGAGTTTTAATCCCCTCAAAGAAAGGTGTCTTTCAAAATTCACCTTTTCCAAAAGGTCACGAAGCTCTTCTGCGACTTCATTAGGTGGGGTGCCTGACAAAGCAAATCCTATTAACCGTTCGGCTTCACGCTGCTCTCCGCATTCAAGCGCGAGCGAAGCAGCACTTCTATAAAGAACGGACCGCGTCGGCTCGCATTCACACTTGTCAGATAAGCAAGACGCAGCTTCACGTTCTTTTTCAAATGCTTCTCGGGTTAGCCGTTCAGCTTCTTTCAAATCCCCGTGTAATCTGGCAATGCAAGCTTTATCAGCAAGCTCCATTGCCAAGTCATGAATTTTGCTTATTTCCATCATTTGTTCACAATCCGCGAGTGTGGCATGCTGAATTCCACAACGACAACAATCCCAGGGAGTTTACCATCACCCATGCCAATCTGTATTCTTTTTCTTTTGATCCGTTCGCTTATTACTTGCCTATCACCCCTCCGAATACCCGATACTTCTAGCCTTGATTTTCCTTGAAAAAGATTTTCTTCGTTCTTGTTATTCCCTAGCCAAAAGTCAAAACCTGTACCTTTTCGTGAACGTTCTATGATCGTGTATTCGGTCAACGCGAGCACAAGAAGAATTGCAACTCCATAAGCCCCATGTTCTGTAGTAACTTCCAAATCTCCCCAACATTTTTTTATTTGTTCAGTAGCGCGGTCCCATGACATCGAAAAAGCTGTTTCAAATGCGCCGTCGACGTTCATTACTGATCCAGATGAATGTCCTTGGTCCTCTAAACAAACGGCTGCCGCCTGAGCCAAGCACATCCCAAATTCCGGTGTTATTCCTGGCATACCATGTCCCAAACGGTTTAAGTCCATCTCTTTCTTTTCCATTTCCTCTCTGTTGTTTTCCCCTTCACATGGACATATCGCTTACCAATATTCCGTTCCACCCATTCCCGTCTCTTTGATTTCTAAACGTCAGAAGACAATTTACACAAAACTCTGATTCCCGTCAATCCTTAATGATTCTACCCAAACCTACTATAAATCCCCACATTCCCCGCGTCAAATACAAATAGCAAACAGCATCAAATCGCGTAATCCGTGTCAAAAAATCAGAAGACAGAAGACCGAAGACAGAAAACAGTGTCAATCAGCGAAAACAGCGGCCAAAAATCACTTGAAGCCGGCCTCTTTTTCGGATAAATAAGTCATCCTGAACTGCGAAAGGGAAACAATATGGCAGATACACTAAAAAAGGCGAAAAAACTTCATAGCAGAGCGTCGATGGCGACAAGGGCGATTCACGCGGGTGAGCCGAGGCAGAAATACGCGGACTCGCTGATGACGCCGATTGTCCAGACCGCCACATTTACCTTCAAAAACAGCAAGGCAATCGAGGATTACACAAAAAAGGGCAAGGCACATTACGAATATGGCCGATACGGCAACCCGACCGCCAAAATCGCCGAGCAGCGACTGGCTGACCTTGAAGGCGCAGAGGACTGCGTCGTATTTTCGTCGGGGATGAGCGCTATTACCACAACTATTTTATCGCTTGTGCATTCGGGCGACCATATCGTTATTACCGACGACAGCTATAAAAAGACGCTGGAGTTCTGCCAGTCATATTTAAAGCAGTTCGCTATTGACTGCACGATTGTCCCATTCGGCGACTATGGCATTATCGACAGGGCCATCAGGAAAAATACCCGCTTCATTTTTTCCGAATCGCCCACTAATCCGTATCTGAACATCTTCGACCTTGTGAAAATCAAAAGAATAGCCGACAAGCACAAAATCCTGACGCTTATCGACTCGACTTTTGCCACGCCATACAACCAGAGGCCCATCGAATTCGGTATGGACCTCGTTCTGCAAAGCTGCACGAAGTATTTAGCGGGCCATAACGATATCCTGGCCGGGGCGGTATTAGGCAAACAGGAGCTGGTAGAAAAAATCCGCGACCTGCACAAATCGATGGGCGGCACCATCGACCCGCACTGCTGCTATATGCTTTTGCGCGGGCTAAAGACATTCCCGCTTCGCATCCGTTATCAGAACGAATCCGCGTTGCGAATTGCTGAATGGCTCGAAGCACATCCGGCAATAAGGCGTGTTTATTATCCCTTCCTGCCAAGTCACCAGCACTATGAAGTCGCGACACAACAGATGCAGGGCGGCGGCGGCGTAGTTTCGTTCGAGGTAAAAGGGACTCTTGCCGATTCCAAACGGCTGCTCGACCGGCTGAAACTGATTAACATCGGGCCATCGCTGGGCGGCGTGGAATCGCTGATTACTCATCCCGCCCTTGTCAGTTATTACGACTACAGCCGAAAGGAAAGATACAAACTGGGAATTACCGACACACTGTTCCGGCTTGCCGTGGGCATTGAGGACACTGATGACCTCATCGCCGACCTCGAAGACGCCCTGCCCAAATACTGAGTCATTACAATCGTTATATTTGCCTTCGGAAAGGTCTGGTTTGCCTCGGCAAAACAGCCCCGTTTCGGAAGTATATACAGAACGCACAAGCAGGAACGGAAGGATGGGGCTGCGCACAAGGGGAAAGGATAGGGGGGAAGGTCTATGAATAAGTTACTGTTCAGAATTTCCCAAGCGACTCAGGAGGACGAAAAATGTATGGCGTGACTGTCCGAAAAACAACTTTTTTTATTATTGGATGCTTATTATTAAATACTATTGCAATTCGAGCGGGAACGAAAAATTGGTTGCCAACTGGTTCGTTTTTTTTTGCTAACCAGTCACATTGTCCATACATAACAAAAGGAACGGTATGGTTCGAGAGGACATTAAGCGGCAGTTGTGTTGATTTTTCTACAAATCCGGCAAAGTTTCTTTTTTCTAATATTAAACCGATTTCTGTTACAGAACAGTTTTTCCCCCCCGCCGATATAAACCCTTCAAAGGATAATGCTCCAGCGACAGTGGCTTGTTGTCCTTCTTTAAATTCAAACCCAAATGTTGCTCTAATAAGGCAATTTTTAATGGTGACTGTTGGTCTATCTGTCCTCCAAGAAAACAACTTTTCAATTATTGTGCGAAAGATAGACAATGATGCTGAAAGTAATCCAACCGTAAAAATTCCTTTCATTTATAAGTTTTATGAATGGGCTTTTTGGGGTCTCTTTTCCCTCAACGTCATCGTTTCGATAGTAACAAGCATAAAAGACCACATAGAAACCAATCGTATTTTAAACCATCACAAACTCAAAGGAAAGGAATAAGAATAATGCTTTATTGGGATAATGGGCCAGTTTATACTCTTAGAATATGGATATGGAACAAAATAAAGAAAACAAGATTACCCTACACCTTAAAACTGTTCGGTTTAAATTCATCATCACAACAGGTTTGGGGTGCATTGTGAGCTATATATTGTCAATACCTACGATTGGCGCGATATTTGTTGTATTATTTATATGGGCGATATTAACAACTTTATTAGCCATTTTAAACGAAACCGGTATTTATAATAAAATTAAATCAGGGTTCAACACTGATTTTGTTTTGTTAATTATTTGTTTTTTAATTGCGTTACTTTTTTGGTCTAAATTGGTTTTTGTATGCGACCGTGACAATCCTTACAAAAAACCTTTGCGAACAGCCACAGCCACGGTCGAAGTGACAGTTGATTCTAATAATGTTCGTAACATATATACAGGTTTAGGACACGCATTTATGTTCTTAGCGAAAGACCAAAATATCTTGCTTGTAATGAATGCGCAAAGTTGTTATAGCAATCCAACCGATAGCAATAAAGGTCACTATGGAGCATCAGCATTTAATCCTGATGGGGAACAACCATTGTTTGGCAAACCAATCTATTCCCTTGCAGAAGCCAACAATGCCATGATTCACTTATCGGATATGGTATTAGATAGTAATGTTATTGGTGGTTCATTAATTCTTATTCTCAATAGTTCTTTGACTATTGATATGCCTATACCAATGCAAACAACACACCATAATAACGTATATATTACAGATATTCAAAAATACTTTAAAAAACGGCAGTAAAAAATAATTTGAAAAAATAGTAATTTTATACTTGACACACAGACGATAGGCGTTACAATGCTTCTATGAAGATAAAAAATAAAAAACCTGTTCGGACAAAAGACGTAATCGTTAAGGAGTTGCCAATAGCTTGCTCCAACGAAGCGGCGGCAGTGTATTTTATGGAAAAGCAACGCTGGGGTGAGTATCCTGCCTGTCCTCATTGTGGCAGTATCAATGTATCTAAAATGACAGGCAAGGATGGTGGACGTAACAAGAGATTCCTATGGCGTTGTCACGAGGACGGTTGCAAAAAACAATATACCGTTCGCGTCGGCACAGTTTTTGAGGATTCACGAGTGCCACTTAAAATATGGTGTCACGCTTTCTGGGCGGCTTGTGCATCGAAGAACGGCGTAAGTGCCTTACAGATTAAGCGGGAGTGCAATGTAACTTACAAAACAGCTTTATTTATTTTGCATCGTATTCGTTACGCAATGACTGCGCCAAAACAAGAAAAGAAATTACAGGGGACTATTGAGGCGGACGAAACTTATGTCGGCGGCAAACCGCGATTCCACAGGAAGGGTTTACGGGGGCGAGGCACGCCAAAAACGCCCGTACTGGCCTTAGTTGAACGCAATGGTGGTGTTCGGACGCGCGTTATTCCGAATGTAACTGCCGAAGCATTGAAAAATGAATTATGGAAACAAGTCGATTTGGCGTCAAGAATAATTACTGATGAAGAACCCGCTTACAAGAGCGCCACAAGAGTATTTTGGAGCGGGCATAAAACAGTATGTCATAGCCGACGCGAATATGTTCGGGGCGATATTTATACCAATACAGTGGAAAGTTTCTTTGCGCCCTCAAACGCGGTTTATATGGAACATTCCATTCAGTAAGCAAAAAGCACTTACATAGATACGTTTCCGAGTTCGCGTTTCGTTGGAATACCCGACAATTAAACGACGGGGAGCGTATCGCAAAAGCGATTCAAGGGTCAGAGGGTAAACGTCTAACTTATCGGGAGCCAATAGTTAATGCCTAAAAAACAACAAAAACAGCGAGGCCCGAAAACAGAGCATCTTAAAATCGAGGGCGACTGGGAAAGGGCTGTCAAAAAGGCCCTTCGTAAACAAAAACCGCCGGAAGGTTGGCCTAAAGAAAGCAAATAAATTAAGCCGGTTTTTCTACGTTGCAAAAAAGAAACATAGCTTGTGCGTTAAGTATATACTTCCGCCCCGTTTTAATGTCAAAAACCACTCAATTTTTAGTCCAAAATCAGCCAATTTTTTGAAGAAAAATGTCGTGTTTTTGCCCTATCTATTTGCCAAACAAGCTACATTGAAACCTTACTATAATTTCAATAATGGGCTTTTTTGACTTTTGTATTATTAACCGAGTGTCCAAAACAAATGTTTCATACAACTGTTTGATACAAATGTTTTATACTTTGTATGAAACAAGCGCTTTATGCAAGCGACTAAAAAAGCTGGTTCAAGGAGATAAGTATGAATAGTTTAGATGACAAAAACCTGACAAAAGAGGCCCGAATAACACGAAAGCGGCTGCTGGAAGCCGCGGAAGAGATGTTCGCTCAAAAGGGTTTTGACGGAACCACTATTCGAGACATTACCACAAAGGCAAGACGTGGACTCGCGTCCGTAAATTATTTTTTCGGCGACAAACGCGAACTTTACGAAGAACTATTCCGATTGCGTCTTCGTGAGATGAATGAGAGCCGGCTTAACGCCATCAAGACCGTTATGAGCGACAAAGCTAAACCGACACTCAAAAAGTTACTTTACGCATACTCGGTTGATTTTCTCAAGCCGTTCGCAGACCCGCAGCAAAGCCAGCGATTTATGCAGCTTTTCTTTCGAGAAATGGCGGAGCAGCGGCTACCCAAAAATATGTTTCTCGATGAACTGGCTGCCCCGTCAATAACCGCAATGGAAGAAGCGATTGCTGTTATTTGTCCGAACATCAATGAACACGATGCCCTGATGTGCGTTCTTTCACTAACCGGCCAACTGGTTCACATTACGCAGGTCAAGGTGTTGTTCGAAGGGGCGCAAGGCCATTCAATAACATCGGTTAATATCGATGAGTCAATAGACCATATAGTCAAATTCTTGGCGGCCGGAATCAGGGCTTACGCCAAAGGGGACAAGAAATGAAACTGGCAACCAATATAATCCTGTGCCTTTTACTGTCCGCGATTTCACTTACCGGCTGCGTCAGCAAAGAAGAGTTCACTAACGAGGCGACGCTGTCACGGGAATCGGCATATAAACAGTGGGAAGGCCGCAAAGAGGTCGAGAAACAGACGCAGCCGATAATTTCGGGAAAACTTTCTCTCGACGACTGCCTGAAGCTGACGCTGACAAACAACAAAATGCTTTTGAAAACGTTAGAGGAAAGGGAAGCCGCGCGGGGTGGAGAGCTTGGTTCGTATTCTGCGATACTGCCGACGGTGGCAATTTCGGGCGGTTATGAGCGTGTTGACGAGAAACCATATTTTACCTTCGGCGGCCAAAACATAACAGTTGGTACGCTGGATAATTATTCGGCGGCGTTAACGGTTACTCAGCCGATATTCGCGGGCGGGGCGATTCCCGCCAGAATCAACGCGGGGCGTCTTGGGGTGCTTATGGCCGACCAGGCCGTGAGGATTGCCGTCCAGGAAACGGTTTACGCGGCACAACTCGGTTATTATACCGTTCTTTTGGACCAGCAGCTTTACGCAATAAGCGAGGATGCAGTGAAATCCGCAAAGGTGCACCTGGATGACGTAAACCAAAAACACGCCGTTGGTGTCGCTTCCAGTTATGACGTTTTGCGTGCAGAAGTTGAGCTGTCGAATTTCACAGCGCAGTTTATTCAGCGGCGAAACGCCATCAATATATCCAAAGCAAACCTTGTCAAAATAATGGGCGTTTCGCAGGACAGCGTATTTGTTCTCGGCAACGAGCTTGTTTACTCTCCTTTTAGCATCACGATGGAACAGGCAGTCGCGGCCGCGTATCGAAACAGGCCCGACCTGTTCAGCAGGGAGCTTGATATAAGACAGCAGAAAGAGCTGCTTACAATTGCGCAAAGCACTTATTACCCGATAGTAAGCGCGTATTACAAGGATTACTGGACAAAACCGAATACCCATAACCCGATGTTGAACGAATGGGATAACGGGTGGGATTACGGGCTTATGGCGTCTTTGCCGCTTTTTGACGGTTTCGCGCGAGGGCGGCGTCATTTCGCAAAAGGCCCGGCTCAAACAATCGCAGATTGACCTGGTCGATACCGAGGAAACGGCGTTGTTTGAACTGACAAAGGCAACCCTCAGCATCGAGGACGCCGCCGAATTCGTCGATTCGCAGAAGCTCAATCTTTCCCGCGCGGAAGAAGGGCTGCGGCTGGTTGAGGCGGGTTACAGAGAAGGCACAAATACACAGGTTGAGGTAGTTGACGCCCAGACGGCTCTCACAACAGCCAAGGCGAACTATTACCAGGCGATTTATTCTCACCTGGTCGCCAAACTCGACCTGAACAGGGCAATGGGCACACTTGCGCGTTTAGAACCCTCAAAGATGACGCAACCGGCGTCGGACACAAATAACGTTCAAATGGAGCGAAAGGAAAAATGAGTATTATCAAAAGAGCAATCAGAGGCGGCTGGGAACGAATAACTTCAATCGGGATAATAGCGGGCATAGCTGTATTGATATGTGCGGGAATTTATATCGTCCGGGCGATGTCGCGTGAATCAACCGATGACGCGTTCATAACCGGGCACATCGTTTCGATAAGCGCGCGTGTCTCCGGCTACGTTGATAAAGTACTTGTGAACGACAACCAGTCCGTTGGGCAGGGGGACGTCCTTGTCGAGCTTGACCCGCATGATTTCCAGGTCAACCTTGATATGGCCAGCGCAAATCTCTCGACGGCACAAGCGGCAGTAAAACAAAGCCAGGCCCAGGCGAGTATGGCATCGGTGGAGGCGAGCAGAACTGAAAAGGATTACAATAGATACCAGCAGTTATTTGACGCCAAAGCCGGAATCACTCAGCAGCAATTGGACAACGCCTCGGCAGCTGCGCGTTCTGCACAGGCACAACTCGAATCTGCCAACAGCCAGATTGTCGCCGCCCAGGCAAGAGTCGCCGAAGCGAAAGCCGCGGTCGAGCAGGCCGAATTGAATCTTTCATACACGAAGATAATTGCTCCTCAGGCGGGCTTGGTTACCCAAAAATCCGTCGAGCAGGGCGAACATATAACCACGGGGCAGCCGTTGCTGGCGATTGTCCCGCCGGAAATCTGGGTGGTCGCCAACTTCAAGGAAACACAATTGAAGCATATGAAGCCGGGCCAGCAGGTAACTATTAAGGTCGATGCTTATTCCGGAAAAACTTTCAAAGGACACGTTGACAGTATCCAGGCAGGAACAGGTGCAGTATTCAGTTTGCTGCCGCCGGAAAACGCCACCGGCAATTATATCAAGGTTGTTCAGAGGGTGCCCGTAAAAATTGTTTTCGATGAAAATGCCAATGACCTGAAAAAGCTTTCACCCGGAATGTCGGTTGTTCCCGTGGTTAAGATAAAATGACAGGCAGCACGGAAAAAATACCGCATCCACACGAGGAGTGGCTGCCGCATAATCCGTGGGTGTTAGCGGGTGCGGTGATGCTTGCGCCATTTATGCAGGTGCTCGACACGTCCATCGTCAATATCGCATTGCCGCACATTGCCGGTAACCTGTCGGTTACAACGGACGAGGCAACCTGGGTGCTAACAAGCTATCTGGTATCTAATGCCATCATCCTGCCGATGACCGGCTGGCTGGGAAATCATTTCGGTCGCAAACGGTTGTTGCTTTGGTGCGTGGCTCTTTTCACGCTGGCGTCGGCGGTATGCGGCGCGGCGGTGAATCTGCCTATGCTAATTCTGGCGCGGGTGTTTCAAGGCGCGGGCGGCGGCGTTATGGTACCCATTGCCCAGGCGGTGCTGCTGGAAAGTTTCCCGATGAAGAAACGGGGCATTGCCATGGCCATCTTTACACAGTGTGTGGTGGTAGCGCCCATTATCGGTCCGACACTGGGCGGCTGGATAACGGACAATTATTCCTGGCGATGGGTTTTTTACATCAACCTGCCGATGGGCATCATGGCCATGTGCCTGGTGAATTGGTTTGTCAGAGACCCGCCTTACATCAAACGCAATGAAAAGGCGGCCATTGATTTCATCGGGTTCGGGTTGCTGGTGCTTTGGCTGGCGACATTGCAAATCGTCCTGGACAAGGGGCAGGAGGCCGACTGGTTCGACGCGAATTGGGTCCGGTGGTTTACGGGCATTTCGGTCGCGGCCATGATTGGGTTTATCGCACGGGAATTCACGGTGGAACATCCTTTGGTGAATTTGCGAATTTTGAAAAATCGCAATTTTACTGTGGGGCTGGTGCTGGCCACAGTGGTCGTTGCAATTCTTTACGGCACAACGGTGGAATTGCCGCTGTTTCTGCAGACACTTATGGGTTATCCGGCGCTGCAAAGCGGTTACGCCTTAAGCCCGCGCGGCATCGGGGCGTTCATCGCTACGATATTAGTCGGACAACTGGTCGGACGCATCCAAAACCGCTGGCTGATGTGCGTGGGGTTTCCCGTGTTGGCCATAGCTTCCTTCATGCTCAGCGATATCAACCTGCAGGTGAGCGAGGCCGCCGTCATTTGGCCGAGCGTTATAAACGGCATTGCCGTCAGTTTCATTTTTGTGCCGCTGACGGTAGCCACGATGGGACGTTTGTCCCAGACCCAGATGGGTAATGCCACCGGCCTTTATAATTTAATGCGCAACCTAGGCGGCAGCATCGGCATCGCTTTTGTTACCACCATGATCAGCGCGCGGCGCAGGCGCACCAGGCGCTGATGGTTAGGTATTTGACGCCGGCCAATCCGGTGTTCACGCAGCACCTATCCGTCCTCCAGCACGCGCTGGCGAGACGAACCAATCTGGTAACTGCCGCTAATCAGGCCTACGGCCTCATTTACCAGACACTCGACCGGCAGGCGCATTTGTGGGCATTTGTGGACAATTTCAGACTTCTCGGTTGGCTTGCGCTCGGATGTATTCCGTTGCTTTTCTTGTTCAAACACGTCCAATATGGCAAAAAACCGGCCGTCGTGCCAATGGATTGAAGGAGCGACAAACCTGATGAGAAAAACGGCAACAAATTTTGTGGATTGCATAGTTGTTTCGGAACCGGCTTTATTTCCGGCTCGTTTTTAGAATTGGAAACAAAACGCATTACCGTATATGACGCCGGAAAATTTATTTGGGATACAATCACTGCCATCTAAAATGTGAATTAAAAATTATGTCTAATGATATCAATCATCAAGAGCAGCTGCCGCATCATCCGTGGGTACTTGCGGGAGCGGTGATAATTGCGCCGTTTATGGAGGTGCTCGACACCACCATAACCAACGTGGCGTTGCCTCACATCGCGGGCAGTCTTTCTACTTCAAGCGATGAGAGCACATGGGTTTTAACCGCGTATCTTGTCTCGAACGCGATTGTTTTGCCGCTTGGCGGATGGTTTTCGTCGCTGTTCGGCAGAAAGCAATTTTATCTGGCCTGCGTGATACTGTTTACCACGGCATCATTTTTGTGCGGGCTGGCCCCGAATATTGAGCTTCTGGTATTTTACCGAATTTTGCAGGGGGCTGGCGGGGGGGCGCTTCAGCCAATAGCGCAATCTATTTTGATAGAAAGCTTCCCCAGGGAAAAACGCGGTATGGCAATGGCGATGTTCGGGTTCTGCGTGATAACCGCCCCAATCATCGGGCCGACACTGGGCGGATGGATTACAGACAATTATAACTGGCGATGGGTGTTCTTTATCAATGTCCCGGTCGGAATACTGGCCGTGTTTCTTGGGATGCTGCTGGTTCATAACCCGCCTTATCTTGTTCGTAAAAAAATCGGTAAGGACTTCAAAATAGATTATGTCGGCTTAGGCTTTATCGCGGTGGGACTTGGCGCTCTCCAGATTCTCTTAGACAAAGGTGAACGCGAGGACTGGTTCGATTCCCACTTTATCGTAACGCTTTCTGTAATCTCCGCGGTATGCCTGATATCGGCCGTTTTTTGGGAACTTCGACAGAGAGACCCTGTTATAAAACTTCGCATACTAAAAGACAGCAATTTTGCCGTCAGCGTTTTCATGATGTACACACTCGGGTTTATATTATATGGCAGCACAGCGTTACTGCCGATGTTTTTGCAGAATCTGCTGGGATATTCGGCGCTGGACAGCGGCCTGGTGATATCACCCGGGGGCATAATCACAATGATTTCGATGCCGATAGTGGGATTACTGGTGACAAAAATCCAGGCGAAATGGCTTCTTATCATAGGTTCGGTATTCGGCGCCATCGGTCTTTTTATGTCCGCAGGATTCAATCTTCAAATCAGCTTTTCGAATGCCGTCTGGGCAAGAAGCGTTATGTCCGCTGGACTTGGGTTTTTATTTATACCAATTAATACCGTCGCCTATTACTATGTTGCAAAAGCAGATACTGACAACGCATCAGGACTGATTAACTTGGCAAGAAATCTGGGCGGCAGCTTCGGCATATCTCTTACCACAACACTGCTTGCCCGGCGAATGCAATTCCACCAGAGCAGATTAGTCGAGCACGTTACCGAAACCACGCCGGCTTATCAGCATTATTTCGCAAACATCCAGGCAATGCTCGTTCAGCAGGGAACTGATATTGCCACTGCGGCAATAAAAGCAAAAACGCTTATTTACGGCTTTGTCCAGCAGCAGGCCGCAATGCTTGCCTATTTAGACGTTTTCTGGGTTCTCGGGGGGATGTTCCTGCTGCTGATTCCTCTGGTGTTTTTGATGAAAAAGACAACTCCTCACGCGGAAACTGTGTCCGTGCACTAATGATTTCCTCCAATTTTACTATTCATAACTCTTTGTTTGCCAAAGAGTTATGAAAACCCTAAAAACCTGCACAAATCATCCTGCCGGACGGTATAATATATTGTTAATTTGATTATCGTTTTATGAAAGGACTCTCCGGCGATGTCCCTGACAAAACAAAAAAAGCCGAACACGCAAATCGTCACAGACGTCGATGCGCTCGCATACAAATGCCTCGACTTGTTTGTCGCCTCAGTCGAAGAAACCATCAAACAAAAAGACGCTTTTTATCTGGCGATATCCGGAGGCAGAAGCCCGCAGCGATTCTTTGAAATTATCGGCTCAGAAAAAAAGGCGTTGTCGCTGCCGTGGGATAAAATTAATTTATTCTGGGTCGATGAAAGATATGTCCCCCACGATTCACCACACAGCAACTACAAACTCGCCGCGGATACATTTCTGACGAAAGTCCCAATACCCAAAGAAAACATCCACCCGATTTCGACCGACTTCGAGGACTTCGATTCCGCTGCCAGGCAATACGAGAAAACACTTCGCAGCGTCTTTCACATAAAATCGGGTCAACTGCCGAAATTCGACCTTATCATTCTCGGTATGGGGTCTGATGGCCATACTGGCTCACTTTTCCCGAACTCCAACGCCTGCTTTGATACAAAAGACCTCGCCTGCGTGGTTTATCTTTTGGACCAGAAATTGCCCGACAAGACCGTTAACAGAATCACGCTTACTCATCCCGTTATCTGCGCTGCTTCACAGGTAGTCGTTCTTGTCAGCGGTTCCGAAAAAGCCGAAACCTTAAAACAAGTTCTCGCCGGCCCGCCCGATGAGATTCGCTATCCGATTCACGTCCTCTGGCCTGTTCTGGATAAAGTCCTCTGGCTGATTGATTCCCCCGCCGCTGGTTTAATTTAAGCGACGTGCTGGAGGACGATTTTAAGGCCGAGGGCGATGAGGACAAGGCCGCCGATTATTTCGATACCGCCCTCGAAGAAATGCCCGAATTTTTTGCCGATATAGACGCCGGCAAACGACAAGCCGAAAGTTACCGCACCGATAATGATAACCGTCAGCGCAATCGCATGTGTAATAAGTGAAATCGTAATGCCGACCGCCAGGGCGTCGATGCTCGTCGCCACCGCAAGGGCAAGCACCACCAGAAGATTCGCCGGATTCGGGGTTTGTCTTTCCTCTTTGATTTTGAACGACTCGTAAATCATCTTGAGCCCAACTGCGGCAAGTATTCCGAAGGCAATCCAGTGGTCATAATTCGACACGTATTGTCTCACCGTCAGCCCCGCCAGATAACCGACAACGGGCATAAGCGCCTGAAACCCGCCGAAGAATCCCGCCATTCGCAGCGTATGACGGATGTGCAACTGTTTATACGCGGCACCGGTAACGATTGACACCGCGAAGGTATCCATCGCCAGACCAACTGCTATCGTAATAACCGAAAGCAATTCCACTTCCTCAATTTCCTTTCATTGCCCGCTGATACGATTCCAAACTGGCCCTTAGCTGTGTAACAACATCGTCTCTGCCTTCTTTCTGGGCCGCCGAAAGCGCCTTTTGTGCCATATCGATGGCGCTTTTCATATCCTTTTTGGCGGCGTACGCCTGCGAAAGAAACGCCATCGGCTCCGAAACCTGATAATTGGACAATCTGCACGCCTTTTCGAGCTGCTCTGTCGCGGTATTTATGTCGCCCTTTATGCCGTAAAGCAACCCGCCTTTCTGGTAGAACTCGAAATTATTCGGGTCTTTCGCCTGTAAATTCAGAATCATACCCAGCGCCTTATCAATCTGTCCGCTCTCGACGCCGGCTTTATAAAGATTATTCAATGCGCTCAACTCGTGCGGATTCTCCGTCAGCACCTTGTCGAATTGTTCAAACGCTTTGTTATACTGCTTAATTTTTACAAGCGAGACCCCATAGCGATTTCGTGTCTCGGTTCCGTCCGGCTTTGCCCGCAGCGCCAGCTCGAACTCAGCGGCCGCTTCGGCGTCCTGCCCCTTGTCCTGCAACGCTTGTGCAAGCTTTTCATGCGCTTCTATCCCCATCGGATACACCGCCAGCGCCTGCCTGAAATTTTCTATAGCTTCATCCAAACGCCCTGATTCTTTGAAAACCTCGCCGTAATTATTGTGCATCACGTAATTATTTGTCGTTACATCCAGGGTGTGCTTAAACAGCGATTCGCTGTTCTTCCAGTATCTGACCTGCGCTCTGGTCATCAGCAGCAACGCGAGCAGGACTGCCGTGCCCGTTACAGCCGGAACAATTTTTGGCAGACGCGATTTCGCCGATATTTCGCTGGCAAGCCAGGCGACTACGATATAAATACCTATGCCGGGCAGGTACATATATCGGTCCGCCATCGCCTGCACGCCCACCTGGACCAGACCGATAACGGGCACCAATGTCCCCAAATACCAAAACCACCCCGTCAGCAAGAATCTGTGCCTGTATCTCTCAATAATTACTGCCGTCGTCAATGCCAGCAGCAGCACAAGGCACAAAATCACCTTCCACGACGGATATCCGTTAGCATCAAGCGGATACAAAGCCGCCAGCGGGGTCGGGTAAAAAATCTTGCCGATATATCTGATATACGACACCAGCGCGTTGCTGGCCCGTAAGCTTATTGGCAACGAAACCATATCCGGCACTGCTCCCGCTTTGGCCTGCACCAGATACGTTACAGCGCAAAACGCCGCCGAAATCGCTATAAGCGGGGTTTTATCGATAATCGCCCGCCAAAGCCACCGCCGCCCCTTCAGCTCCCCGAACCTGGCAATCGGCCAATAGTCCAGCAAAATCAAAACAAAAGGCAGCGTTACCAGCATTGACTTGGAAAGCAATCCCGCCGTGAAAAGAATTGTCATCGCCGAGTATCGCCACAACCCCGGCTTTCGCGCGTACCGCAAATATGCCCATATCGTCAAAAACGCAAAAAAGCTGCTCAAAACATTTTTACGCTCGGCGGCCCAGGCGACGGATTCCACGCCAATAGGATGCAAACCGAACACTGCCGCGACAAATGCACTTAGCCAGACCGCGGACGTCATTTTTTTCAATATCAAAAAAAGCAGGATTACGTTTGCGATGTGAAAACCGACACTGACCAAATGGTGTCCTGCCGGGTTAAGACCAAAAACGGAAACATCAATAAGATGACTTACCCACGTCAGCGGATGCCAGTTCCCCTGATACCCGGTCGTAAACGCCCATCTGAGCGACTCAATACTAAACCCCCTTAACACCGCATCGTTGCCGGTAATATATTTGTCGTCGTCATAAAAAACAAAATAGTTCGACCTTACCCCTTCAAAAGCTGCAAACGTCGCCGCCGCCAGGACAACGCATATTAACACCGTCCTGGATATTTCCGTTTGTTTTACCTGTATATCACTGTCTGGCATACCTATTTCGGCTTCAAATCAAAAACTGTTATTTCAGGTCTCGCAAAAAATCTCATCTTCGGGTTAAAGCCGGCGGCCAGTCCAAGACCGCGATTTACATAAAGAATAGTGTTGCCGACCTTGTACTCGCCGGATTCGTATTTTTTACCGAATTTAGAGAGCGTAATAATCGCGCCGTAAAACGGCAGGGCAATCTGCCCGCCGTGAGTATGTCCCGCAAGATATAAATCAACGTGCATACCGTTCAAATCTTCCACCAAATCAGGGTAGTGATAAAGAAAAACACTGAAGCAATCGTCAGGCACTTTCTTCAGCACATCACCTGCCTTGCCTTCCTTTTCGCAGGAAACTCCTGTAATCCAAACCTTCTCCCCATTTTTATCAATTTCGATGCTGTTTTCGTCAAGGTCAACGAAACCTGTCCCGCTGAAGATGTCCGTCCTTAGCCAGAAGTAATCATCGATATTTCCGCGCACAGCAAATTTTCCGAGCCGGGCCTCCAGCTTCCCCATTGTTTCTTTAAACCGCTTTAATCCCCTTGAGTTGTTTGCTGAATCGCCTGTAAATACGATAATGTCCGGCTTTAGACGATTAATTATTTCCACCATTTTTTTCTCATTGAGCGGTCTTATGGTGCAATGCGTATCCGATATTTGCACTATCCGCACCGTGGTTTGATGCAATTTGCTCGTAGGGATTTCGACTTTTTTAACCTCTACCCAGTATGGCTCGATAAGATGGCCGTATAATAAACAGGCCGTTCCCACTATCGCCAGCAAATGAATAATTATCGCGCCCGCGGATCGGAATCGCTTCGGAATTACTTGTCCCCTTCGCTTGCTTTTTACAATGCCAATTATCAGGTATGCCTCAGCCGCGTAAACTGCGAATGTGACGCCGACAAAAATCAGAACGGATATAACTCCCCATGGCGTAAGTTTATGCCTCCCAAAATCAATCGCTGATACAATTTCACTTATCATTCAACACCTTACTCAGCTTTTATCAGGCCGTCGTTCGTTAAATCCTCTGTTATTTTCTGTCCCGGCTTAACAACCAGAAAATCCTTCTCATTCCATCGGCCGTCCACAAGCCGCTGCATCAGGCCCGAATCACCCTTGACTTCATCATACTTCCAGTTGAGATATTCCGCCGCCTTTTTAGTGAACTGCTTTTCTCGCTCATTGTTGGCAAATCCCCAGTCGATATACGTCGCCCAGTTGTATTCCTTCATCCAGCTCTGCTCGGTTTCCATAAGATACTTGGCGTTGTCCTCACCGAATTTTTCAATATATTCCTTGAGCGTCCTCTCGAAGCGTTCCTTGCCGGGCTGCATATCCGTCTCAATCCATCCCGGACTGAACCAGTAAACCCCGCGGTGGCTGTCAAAATACTCCTTATATACGTCTTTCGAGCCCAAAAGGAGTGTTACGCAGTCATGTCCTCTCGGCACAATAATCGGAATTTTGGCCGACAAGCCGATTATCCCGTTACTGCAAAGCCCATATCCCAGAAGCGAAGCATCGTAGGGTCTGTTCTGGGTATCAGTTGTCGTATCGAGCGCCTTTTGAACCTCCCGGCGCAATTTTTCCGGCTCATTGTGCAGCCCCTGTTTCATCACCACCACGTCAACTGTGTTTGGCGAGCGGGCAGCGCAATAATACGCCTCTTTTTGCATCACCTTGCATACGATAAATTGCAGCCGCATTCGCGGCAGATTACCATAAAGACGTGAAAATATAAAGATTTGTGCCTTGGTGTTTTTGTGGCTTTTTTACTCCGGGTCGTATGCGCTGTTATCCGGCGACAAAAAACCCGTGCCCGGGGCGATGTTGGCTGCATCAGCTTTATCGGTGTTTGTATAGCATTCGCTGACGGTCGCCGCGTGGTTGTCACAATAGGCAACGTTGGTTTTGCCTTGATGCCGATAACCTTGTGTTCCGGCGTATCTGCCGGAAAAGGACGCATCGCCTGGATTTGGCCAGGGCGCCCGCATAAACTTATCTGCCCCAGCGGCCCACTGGCCATCACCGAAGAGGGCGCATCGACTCGGTCTTCTAATCATTTCTACCCTTGCAGGGGCAGGAATGCTTTCGAGCTGACCGTGTCCTATGTAGCTGGTGTTGTAGTTGTAACCTGTGTAAGGGTCCTCAAGCCAGTTAGCACTGCCGTTAAAAGACGGGCACTGTTGTATTTTCTCGATTGTCTCGCCTTCCCATAATAAGCCCGGAATTACTTTTTGCTCACCCGTGTTCCAGTTTGTCGTCGTTGTAAAATCCCAGGCATAAGAGACAGACAGGGGAGATACGTATTGAGATGTGTAGGCGATGGGATAGGAGCCATCGTTGTTACTTATATACACCTGTGAAGCTATTGCCATTTGCCGGAGGTTGCTCAGGCATACTATGGTTTTACTCTGCTGCCTGGCTCTGGCCAGCGCCGGCATCAGAAATGCCATTAAGACAGCTACCACGGAGATTACAACCAGCAACTCTACCAGTGTAAAAGCCCTGCTTCGCATTTTATCAACTTTCGGCGGATTAATCTCACGGATTTATGGGTATTCACAACTACACTTTAGCCAGTTGTCAGCCAAATCTGACAAATCATCCCAACCAGTTCCCGCATGCCATTGCTGTGCCAGTATCGCGAAGTCAACGAAATTGACCCTGCAATCCTGATTCAAGTCACCCACGGGGTAGGGATGTTTATAATCACCGCAACAGCTTACACCGGCGATGGCGTCTATATCTGGTATTACGCCGCTGGTTGGGCCATTTTCTATCCGGACATATTGAATCCAGCCCAGTCCGAGCGTGCCTATGTCAAAACCGGTTCCGCCAGCTGAGCCATTGTAGGCATTGATTACCTCGGCGACTGTCAGACCGTTCAGGGAAGCGGCCGTCAGATTGGGGTCTATCGGTCGAGTGGGGTCAAGCTCGTCACCCCATACGTTATTGACGTCGTCCCACTCATAGCTTGCGGTAGGAGCAAAACTATCCGCGTATGGGCCGTTCGAGAAATAATACCAGTTATTGCCATCCTGGCTGACAGCGACTATACCCGGCTTGGCTGAGCACGAGCCACCGACAGTGGTTAGCTCCGGATTACCGTTTGTCCAGTTTTGACCTCCGCTGATTGTCAGAAAAGCATTACCGTAAATGATGAAATCTATCCCATAGGGATTATTTTTGTCATGTACGACGCGAAGATTGAATTTGACGGTCAATCGTCCGCCAGTGCCGATGGCAACCAATTCGAAAGAACGAAAAGGAGGATAAACCGGAACAACAGGCACCTGCTCATTGGGCGATATGAACCAGCCATCGCCGGTAGTTTCCAGCGTTGGTCTGCCTAAGGCCATATTGGGGTCGTTAAACGGTTGACCTGTCAGGAAATCTTTGGGTACACCAGTGCCCTGAACGTAATCGATAACTTCTGCTGCAAAGTCATTTGGGTCATAAACATAGGAGGCCTTTGCGGCTGTTGCAATGAAAAGACAAACCGCAAGAAAACCTATATATGCTTTTGCGCCGAACATTATTTTCCTTTCCAGATTTCGGGTGGGGCTATGGTTATAAGCCCCACCCGCCTGTTAAGCTGAAGTGAACTGCTTACGCTCTGCGTTTCCTTAGAAACAAACCGCCAACGCCCAACAGAACAATCGTCAATGGCTCAGGAATCGGCGTCGTCGGTGACACGCCGGGGTTAAAGCTGTTGTACCAGCCGTCGAAATCGCCGTTGGTTAGTATGCGGTCGGAAGGGCCTACCATAGATGAGTCCCATACGCTGCCGTCGCTGCTGGTGAAATACTGCCAATAATAACTTTGATTGCCGCTTTCGCCGTTATACTGGAAATTGTCAATATAGTAGCCCATGCTACCATAGTCGGTTGCCTCAAATTCTAGGGGGCCAGCCGCGGCAATTGCAACAAGGGCATCATATCCGGTTGCGATACCGTTCCACTCGAAACCAAAAGCATAGCTGTCGCCGCCGGTTGCGCCAAAATCGACGACAACAACGGCCTCATTGCTTCCGGAGCCGGCCCAGTAATCAATGGCTACTGGTAGGCCGTCGAAATTGTAATTAATCGCGGCATTTGCTACTGAGCTAACCGTCCCGCAAAATCCTGTTAGCAAAACGACCATTAAATCTCTCATCACCTTCTTCGAAACCATTTTCTCTTCTCCAAAACTCTAATAAACTCTCTTATCACTGTTACCCCTCTCCGTCACATATGAATCCGGTAATACCTATTGCCCTTGAACCTCCTTTCACGCGTCAACTCCAAAACTGCGCAAAATAAAAAGCCGTCGTCCCGCGAAAGGAACGACGGCTTGATAAACTAAAAACAAAGCGCAAAAACTGCGCTATAGCACATCGGCGCCGAGTTCCATTCCGCGAGAACTCCATTAACCCCGTGAGATAACTAATCAGCGATATAAATATTTTCCGCTACGCTTTATCTCACGGGGTAAACCACTTAATTCACCACAGGCAGGTTTTCTGACTCGCGTCTTACCTAAAAGCTCCTTCCCACCCCGCACCAATCTCTCTTTTTGCTTAAGATTAGCGCGAAACAGTGGATATCTGCCTTTAGGACTTCCGATTCATCATCGGAACAGACGCTTACAGCCGCGGGTCGGTCTCGGCTTTCAACCGAGTTCCCATTTGATTATCCAGCAAAATTTTTTACCGCAAAGGCCGCTGAGCACGCAGAGATTCATTTGAATTTATTTTTTCTCTGCGGTCTCCGCGTTCTCGGCGGTGAATCTGTTATGCTGAACCTGTGATTACCATATTTCTTTTCCAAAGAACTGCTGCAACTCTCTTCTACCGCCCAATTACAAAACCTGCAACAAAAAAATGGAAAATTTTCCAGTTTTTTACTTTTCCCGCCGGGCAGCGGCGATAATCTGCGAAATCGATAAAATCCGAAGTTTTCTTGACAATAGCCGGTGGACTGCTATCCTATATCTCTGACAATTTTTGGTGTAGAGGATAAACAATGAAAATGCGAATAAAAATTACGATAGCAATTTTAGCGTTAGTGTCCAGCTTGTGTCTGACTGGGTGCAACCCGGCGATGAGTGACCTCGGCACCTTCAACAGGCAGTTCGAGGCCGGAGATTTCAACCAGGCGGGGAAATTCGCTGAAAGCAAAATCAAGAAGGATAAAAAACCATCGGGCGATGACCTTCTCTGGACGCTTCAGCTTGCCGCATCAGAAAAAGCCCAGCTTGACCACGCCGACAGCGTCGCGAAATTCGACAAAGCCGAAGAAATGATGAATTACTTCGCTCCGAACTCGGAAGTTCTCGATACTGTCGGCTCTACTCTCGTCAACGACAACGCTATCCCCTATAAGGGCCAGGAATACGACGGCATAATGGTCAATACTTACAAGGCGCTCGAATTTCTGGCGGAGAAAAAACCTGACATGGCAAGGGTGGAATTCAACCGCGCCCTGGACAGGCAAACGCGGGCAAAGGAACATTTTAACGAGGAAATCAGAAAGCTCGAAGCCAAGCTCGACAAGCAGAAGGAAAAAACCAATACCGACGCCAAGGCAATGGCAGACGACCCCAAGACAACAGCAATCATCAATGCCAATTACCCGGACCTGAGCGAGTTCAAGCCGTATCCTGATTTTGTGAATCCCTTCACAACGTATCTGGCGGGGATTTATTTCCTGCTCATCGGCGAAAACGACAGGGCGGCCGACCTGCTGAAAGAGACCGCGGGAATGGTCCCCGACAATGACTACATCAAAAACGACCTCGTTTTCGCGGATGATGTGGCATCCGGAAAAGCGAAACTGGAAAACCAGTGCTGGGTGATATTTGAAAACGGGCTGGGGCCGGTCAAAGGAGAGTTCCGAGTTGACTTGCCGCTTGTGCTGGTCAGCTCCAGGATTTATTACGCGGGAATCGCACTGCCCAAGCTGACTCCGAGAAGAGTTGCGTATCCTTATCTGAATATCAAGACCGATGCTGGCGAATACCAGACCAGACAGGTCGTGGATATGGAACGCGTAATCGAGACCGAATTCAAAAAGGATTTCAAGGGCATCCTGATAAGGGCAATCGCATCCGCTGCGGTCAAGGCGGCGGCACAGGCCGCGGCCAGGAACAACGACAACTACGGGATTATGACGGCGGCCATAGCGGTTTACAGCTTAGCGACTACCGCGGCGGACGTGCGAATATGGTCTGCTTTGCCCAAGGATTTCCAGGTTGCCCGATGTGCCATACCGGAAAACCGCTTACTCCAGGTTTTTGCTGGTGGCTATACCGCGTTTGACGTGCATATTCCCCCTTGCAGGAACGCAATCGTATATATTAAAATAATCAACGCCGGCGCTTCGCCTGTGTGCGAGGTCCTGGCATTTTAGGAATTCTTTTTCGGAGGTGAAATATGAGATTGATGCTTAATACGTTGCTGCTTGTCGTCGCGGTAACCCTGTGGGGTTGTCAGCAGGAAGACAAAAGAGTTACGATGGCTGAAGACGTCAAAAGCGACAACGTGGTGACCAACATCGTAACCAAGCCGGTGATTCACGCCTTTAGCTGGATTATCGGCGAGGGCGTTGAAATCGACCGCGCCGTTACCTACGTCAACAAAGACGGCTTCCTGCAGCTCGAGATAGCGGGGCACAACCGGGCGTTTAACCCGATAGTGTTCGAATACAAGGTCGAGTGGCTCGACAAGACCGGCATGGTAATCGATACCACGACCAGCAAGTGGCTGCAAACTTCCGCGGCGGCAAAAGTGCCGTTCGCTATTAAGGCCGTTGCGCCGAGAACAACCGCTGTTGATTTTCGTATGAACACTCGAAAAATCCCTAATTAACCGGAGACAGGACTATGATTAAAAAAATATTGGCTTTTGCGGTACTCGCTTCATCCGTAACATTTGTCGGTTGCTCACCCCAGACCGAAAACGTTGACACAATCAACGACCAGGGCAAAGCGGTTATGCAGCTCGATTACCGCGACTTCGACAGGGCAGCAAGTGAAATGGTGCAGTCAATGGTCGAGTCGGGCACATTCAAAAAAGAAGGCGGCGGAAGATACGTCGTCGCCAAAGGCCGAATCGTCAACGACACTATGCAGCACATCGATACCGACCAGCTTATGGCCAAAGTTGAGCAGGAGATGACAAGGTCCGGACTGATTGTTATGACCGCAGCCGTCGGTGCAGGCAACGCGCCAAAAGACAGCCTGGTCTATAGCAGCAGGGAACTGACTCGCGACTCGGACAAGGCCGATGAGTTCAACAAGGATACTGTGCAGGCAAAAGGCCAGCTTATCGCGCCGGAACTAAGCATCTCCGGCAAAATCATCCAGAGAAACGGTCGCTATGACAACGATAAACAGCAGGTCGAGTATTATTTCCAGCTCCAGATGAACAATCTGACCAATGGTCTGGTTTTCTGGCAAAACGAAATCGTTCTCGGGAAACGCGGCGACAGCAAAAAAGTCCCGTGGTAGTCGGCTTTTGGCCGACAGAGCAGTTGAGTATTTGAACAGTAGAGCAGGTGAAAATGCGAAACTGCGGTCAACTGCTCAACTGTCATTGTGAGGTTGTTGATTTTTTTAGGGAGTTCAAAAATGAAAACGATTTGCGCTTTTATCGCAATAACGGTTGTCTTCTGCTCACTCGCCTTTGCTGAGGACACGATAGTCAAGGAGGTTCAGGGACAAGGGCCGTCGAAAGATGACGCTATAAGGAACGGACTTTTCCAGGCGGTCGCACAGGTCAAAGGCATCAAAGTCGGTTCGGGCGATTACTCATTCGGCTACCGCTCGGCATCGGCAGACATCAACCGCACGAACACCGGGAAAACAGTCGGCTTCGACGCGGTGTCGGTTCAGACGAGCGGCACTTTGCAGACAACCGATATCGCGGGATTAGTGAAGACATACGAGATAATCGGCGAGAAGAAGCTTGACGACGGCACATACCAGGTTACGCTCACGGTATGGGTATATAACCGTGTTGCCGATAAAACATCGAGGACTCGATTTGCGGTTATGCCGCTAAGGCCCGAAGAACGGTTTTATTCCTTTATCGAATTAACTGTGCCCGGCGAGCAGCTTGCCGACAAGCTCGCACAGAGAATCACCACACTGCTGACGCAGACAAATAAATTCGCCGTCCTGGACAGGCAGCATATCCAGGAATATCTGAATGAACAGGGTGTTCTTTTCCTTACCGCGCCAATCGAAGAGCAGGCAAGAATCGGGCAGGCCCTCGGTGCCGATTATATGCTCGTGGGGACAATTACCGAAGCGAAGCTGTGGATCAGGCACACGAGCAACGAAGCCGCCCCCGGTGTCAACTTTAAGGAATACCGCGCGGATTTCGCTTTCGATTACAGCGTTATTGTTGCGTCGTCGAGGCAGGTTAAGTTCTCGGATTCAGTCCGGCTGCGGCTCGAAACCGACGAGGTCAAGCAGCTTGTTACAAAATGGGAGCCGCCAGACCTCGATTACAGAGAGCTTGTTGATAATCTCGTCGCCAAAGCAGCAGCCGAGGTCGTTAATAAAATGAGCAACCAGCTATACCCGCCTCGTATCGCGTCAATCGAAGCCGATGGCAAAATTATCATCGACCAGGGAGGTGACCGGCTCGTTACGGGGACATTACTCGACGTATTCAAAGCTGATAAGCAGATTGCCGACGCCGACACCAATGAGATAATCGGCTCAACGGAAATACTCGTCGCGACTATTCGCATCGACAAGGTCGCGCCTGTTCTGTCTTATTGCTCAGTGGTATCGGGCGATGCGTCGCAGCTTGCACGGGGACTGATTTGCAGAACAAAATCGCTTCCCGCAGGTGAGCCGGAAGGAATGAAAAGCAACGTCGAGCGAACACCGCAGGGCGGCGTCAAACTGCCCATCGATAAGTAGCCACGGAATTCGCTAAATGAAATTGGCGGTGTATAAGGACAACGGCGTGGAAGCTCTCGGCGTTTTGAAAAATACGCTTTCCCAAAAACCGGCCGATTTCTACAAACCAATCGCCTGAAAGCAGACAGCGTTTTGCTCTTGGCAAAACCGGCGAGATGTGCGATAATCAAACCGCAAGAAAGCACAGAACAGGATACCAGGTTGCCGGGATATCTGGCTATACTATAATGCCGTTAGGCCTGATGCCATGATTTCCTGATATTCTGATTTTCTTTGTGGCTGAAAAGGATTATAGACGGATGGAACTTCGGGCGTTACTAACGCGATTTCAGAATTGGCTGCGAAAACAGTTTCCCTCCTCGCACGACGACTTTGACCAGCCGACGTTAAGCGACGACGGGCTGATAATTCACAACCAGACCCCGTCCGCGAATGGGAGTCCGTTACAAACAGTGGCCGTGCGGGGCAAACCCGAAATGGAAAAATTCCAGGCCGGCTTCGAAACGCTCATCGACCAGATTAAGGACATAAACGACCACCTCAACAAACAGGTCTCACAGCACGAAAACCTCATCGCACGCATCGAACAGTTCCCAAAACTGCTCGAAAACTTCCCGGCTGTCGTTGAAAACCAGAAGGCGCTCACCGAGCAGCTCGTTTTACAGCTCAAGGCGAATATCCTCAAAGACCAGCAGCTTCTTTCGGCGATAGAAAAGATTCCCGTGGAAAGCGCAAAGCAAACCGATGCTCTGCTGGCAATCGACAGGCAACTGGCGGCGGCGGCGGATGTTGATATACAGATGACCGAAACGTTCGGCAAGTTCAACGAAACGCTCGCAAAGCTCAACCAGAGCACCAAAGACCACACCAGCGGCATAGCACAAATGAGCAGAACATTCGCGGCAAGCGACAGGTATCTCAAATACATCGTGGCCCGGCAGACCAGGCAGTTTATGTGGGTGTTCTACACGGCGATAGGCGTCTGCGTAATCGTAATACTGCTGCTCGTAGGCATCATCATCTTCACAGGTAAATAAGGGGGCTATCTAATGATTCCAAAGGTATATTTTATCAAGTCGGCTATTGAAGACGGCGAAAAAATTATCTCCGCTAAGGCAGCTCGCCTCTTCAAAGAAGCGGGCTTCGCAAAATGCTTCAAGCCAACCGATTTTACCGCGGTAAAAATTCACGTCGGAGAAAAAGGAAACAAAACCTACATCAAAGCTCCCTGCCTCAAAGGGCTTGTTGACGAACTGATTAAAATCAAGACCAAACCATTCCTGACTGACACAAGCACGCTGTATCTTGGCAAACGACACAACGCAATCGACCACGTGGTAGTGGCGCACGAGCACGGGTTCGATATGAGCGGACTCGGCATACCGTTTATCCCGCCCGACGGCATCTTCGGGACGAGCGAGACAGTCGTCAAAATCGATGGCGAACTCAATAAGGAGGTTTCAATTGCTTATGATATCGCGAGAGTGCAGTCGATTCTGGCGGTGTCGCACGTTACGGGACACATAGGGACATGCTTCGCGGCAACGTTAAAGACGCTCGGAATGGGATGCGCAAGCAGGAAAGGCAAGATGCGCCAGCACGCGGCGTTCAAGCCCAGCGTCGATATGAGCAAATGCACCGGCTGCGGCGAATGTTACCGCCACTGCCCGGAGGTCGCTATTAATATGGAAGACCTCAAGGCGCACATCAACAAGGACAAATGCGTCGGCTGCGCGGAGTGTTTGGCCGTATGCAGATTCGGAGCGGTTCAGCACGACTGGGACAAGGATATTAAAGTTCTCGAATGCAACATTGCTGAACACGCAAAGGGAGTGCTCGCGGGCAAAGACGGACGAGCGGCGTTTATAAACTTCGCGATTTCGATTACAAGCGACTGCGATTGTATGGGCAACCCCGACCACAATATCGTCAAGGATATCGGCATACTCGGCTCGACCGACCCTGTCGCTGTTGACGCCGCGGCGATTGATTTGATGGAAAAATCCGCAGGCAAACCGTTAGACAAAATATCCAAATACCCCAACCTCAACGGCAAATGGCAAATTGAGCACGCCGAAAAAATCGGCCTCGGAAGCAGGAAATACGAGCTTATTGAAATCAGTTAGTATTTCGCCTGCCCTGCGTAGCTCCTGCCCTACATAGCACACAGTGCGGCGGAGCTTTAGCGAAGCGGGGTCTCCTGTCTTTGGTCTTGCGTCTGGGGTCTTTACTGTCATCGAGACAGGCAAAACTGCCTTTTTATTTTCATTAGCACGTAATTTAGGGGTACACGTATATATAAGTGGAGGACGGGTGATACTCGTCCGGGCTGTCGGCTTTGGGTGTGGGCTGGCAGCCCCTTTTTATTTCCGCCGAAGAGGACGTTCCTTAATAAGTTTTACGTTTGGAACGTGAGGATTTATAGTTGTTTTAGCTAAATCTTTTCGCCTAGAGATTTTTATGATGAGATTTTTGATTATCGGATTTGGGATAGCTATACTTGGTGCGGGTTGTCGGTCAACCGGTTCTGCGAATATATCACGGGGTAAGGTCGAAGCCGCGCCGGCTGTGAAGCGGGTTGTGGTGTGGGATGGGGAACAAGCGAGCAAGGGTGCCGGCTGGACAAATTCCACCACTGCGACGATTAAGCCGCAGACCGTTGAGGCCCACAGCGGTAATACCGCGCTGGAGTTCAAGTTTAAAGGCAGCAAGGAATGGCTTGGCGCGGGCTGGAACTGGCTCGCCTTCAAAACAGGCAACGTCGGCACGGACGCCAGCGCCATGAAGAACCTGACCTTCCGGATAAAGACCAAAGGCAAGGGCGGCCCACTCCAAATCAACCTGCTGTGCAACGGCGAGGTTCTTGACACTCCCGAAGAACACACCGCAAAAGTGCAGGTCCTCAGGTACTGTCCCCAGATGCTCGACGGCGAGTGGCACGAAGTGGTGATTCCGCTGGCGGCCCTCAAACCCGCGAAGGGCTTCAACCCGAGGATAATGTGCGAGCCGCAAATGGGTTTTATGGCCGGGGAAGGGACGGACGGAAGTTTCTTCATTGATGACATCGCCTTCGACGACCGCGCCGGCGACACCAGGCGCTGAAGGCGATTGTGAGAAAAAGGCGGATGAAACAATAAAACGCAAAGCAAATCTAAAAGCGAAAATTATTAAAAACAGAAAAGAGTTTAATTCAAAGGCATCAGAAACCGGATGCCGGAAACGTCAACCAAAACAGGCATCTTTACTGTCTCATTTGGGCTGACGACGTACACATTCAGGGACAACGCAGTGTGGTTGGCGTCGGTTCTGTTCTTTATCGAATAACCGGCGAAGGAGGATGTAATGTCAAATGTAGGGGTGCCTTTTGACGGGTCATGACAGGAATTGCAGGAACTTTTGTAGCTGCGGATGTTTGCCGTGTTTACATCGCCGGTCAGAATAATACGGCGTCCATTGGCTGCCTCTGATATGACCCACTTTGCCTTTGTTGGGCTTAACGACGCATGCTCAAAACCTAATATGCCCCGGTTTTCACCCTTGCAATAATTTTGCATTTTGCCGTTTGGGTCCTTAGCTTTATAGGTATAAACGGCCCAGACGTTGGTTGAACCGCCGCCTGGCAGCTCGAAGATAACAAACGCGGTATTGGTATCTTTAATCTGCCCCCAGGCATTTGAATCTGATGAATCTGAATTATATTTGTATTCCGCGTTGCTCGCCTTCATGTTATAGACATGCACGTCGGCGCTGGCCGGCATAGACACCCCAAGCACCAACAGGACCAGTAACAATTGTTTCATTTTTCAACATGTCCTTTCAAAAACAATCGGACAATAATATCTCACGCGGCCCATATTGTTCGGCTGCTATGGATATGCTTTTCCATAAATGACAATATAACATATAAGCTCTCTCTGCCGCAAGATGCTCGGAGATTCAATCGCCTGCTTGCCCCCGCGTTTCGTTTTGCTTTGAAAAACGGCGGGGGGCGTCTGGAATGCCTTGACTACTACCTGCAAAAAGTTACGATGATCGCCTTTGGGTTCTGGTGAGTTTATCTGCCCTGAGCTTGTCGAAGGGGTCGCTTGGCTGGTGGCGGCCTGGTAAGTATTGGATTCATAGAAAGGGGTCAATCGATGAAGAAAGCTGATATCTGCGGAAAGTGGGCTTTGGTAACCGGTGCAAGTCGGGGCATAGGCAGGCAGGTCTGCCTGGGGTTGTCCCAATATGGCTGTAACCTGGTGCTCCACAGCCGTGACGCTGCCCATACGAAATCTCTGGCCGCTGAGCTGACCGCCAGGGGCGTGCAGGTACGCCAGGTCGCGGGCGAGTTGTCTGACCAGAACCAGGTGGACGCGATGTTGACAAGCGTCCTGGGTACCGGCCCGGGCATCGACATCGTTTATAACAACGCCGCAGTAATGACGCCATACCACAACGACTGGCAGAACGTCCCCGCCGCCGATTTCCGCAAAAGTTTCGAGGTGAACGTCATTTCGCTCATCCGTATCTGCCACTGCCTGATTCCAGGCATGGTGCAGCGTCACTGGGGACGGATTATCAACGTCACCTCTGGGATAAAGGACCAGCCGGAGTTGATTGCCTACGCCATCTCCAAGGCGGCCGTGGACAAGTTCGTGGCCGACACCGCAGGCCATCTCAAAGATACCGGCGTGCTGATGAACCTGATGGATCCCGGCTGGCTGCGCACGGATTTGGGCGGCCCGCAAGCCCCGAATGCCGTCGAGTCAGTGTTGCCCGGGGCGCTGGTGCCCGTCCTGATTGACGACGGGACAACCGGCAGGTTGTTCTGCGCACAGGACTATGCCGGCAAGACGATCTGAACACTTGCCTGCCCTGAGTCGCCCCATTTTTCGTAAAATCGCTGTTTTTGAACAGATATTGAGGATATTTGCGAAATAACGCCTACCTCCTTTTTTCTTTCTAACCTCTGTGTCGTTTATTTGCTTAAATGAACTTGTGGATTTGTTTGCCAGACATATAATACGCATTGGTATTTAGATGGCAAAGTGGTTTGGTTCCGACAGGCGCAAACAAATATACAGGAGAAACGCGATGTCACTCGGCGAAATAATCAGAAGCAAACGCGAAGAACTGGGGTTGACGCTCGATGAGGTGGGCAGCCGGATAGGATTTTCGAAGCCGTATCTTTCGACGATAGAGACGGGCAAGGTGAGCAACCCGCCGAGCGATGAGCTTCTGCAAAAATTAGAGAAAGTCCTGAGATTCGAGCCGGGAACGCTTTTGTATCTTGCGCACATAGAACGGATGCCCGCTGACGTTCGGGAGAGGGTCGAGACCGTCGAGGCGGAAAACGAAAAATGGCGTCATCTCAACAAAGACAAGAAAAAGGACGGCTCACAGGAAGCGATTGCCAGCAAACCATCGCTTTCGCCCGGTCGGCTTGTCCCTATTATCAACAAGGTCGCCGCGGGATATCCGACCGATTTTAACGACCTCGATTACCCGGTCGGCGTCGCGGACGATTACATTCGCTGCCCGGACGTTCACGACCCCAACGCGTTCGCGGTGCGGGTTGTGGGCGATTCGATGGAGCCGAAATTCAAAGAGGGTGACATCATAGTATTTTCGCCCGCCGCTGAGGTGCGAAACGGCGACGATTGCTTCGTGCGGTTCTCAACACCTCACGAAACGACTTTTAAGCGGGTATTCTTCGAGACCAGCGACACGGTAAGATTGCAGCCGAGGAATGAAAAGTATCCACCCGCGATGGTTGATGGCAAACGAGTCAACGGCATTTACCGTGCAATCATAAGGCACGAAACGCTTTAGCGGAGCAGGGGGGAGTCACGGATGGCGATACTGGTGGGGATAGACGAGGCGGGTTTCGGGCCGATTCTGGGGCCTCTGGTGGTCTCGTCGAGCGCATTCCGCGTACCGGATAATATAATATGGGCGAATCACTGGGAAATTTTGCGGGCAAGCGTATCCGATAAACGCGCCTCGCTTAAAGGCCGACTGCTCATTGTTGACAGCAAAAAGGCGTTCACAAGGACCATCGGCATAAAACATCTCAGGCGAACCGTATTGGCGATGCTGAAACACCTCGGCAGCGAACCGAAGAACCTCACCGAACTCATATCCTCGCTTTGCCCTGATTGCCTTGAGCATATCGCGGAGTACCCGTGGTATAAAAAAGCAGGCGACTATCAGCTTGGCGGAGACGATGGAGACATTGGTATCGCGGTTTCAATGCTGCGAGCCGACCTTGCCAATCAGCATATCGAATTATTGGGATTAAAGAGCCGATGCCTGGAAGTCGCGCATTACAATCGTATGGTAAGTGCGGTTGATAACAAGGCGAAGGTGCTTTTTACCGCGGTCGCGGAATTAATGCAGTCGGCTATGCGCGATTTCGCAGGCGACGACCTCGATATCGTTATCGACCGGCAGGGCGGACGAAGTCACTATCAGCGCCAATTGCAGCTGATGTTCGGCGAATCGCAACTGCGTATTATTCACGAAGACCAGGACAGAAGCAGCTACGAAATGCGAACAAACAATCGGAAAATACGCGTTCATTTCGTAGTGGGAGCGGATGGTAAATTTATGCCTGTATCACTTGCGTCGATGGCGTGCAAATACCTGCGAGAGGTCCTCGTCGAGAACATCAATAATTATTTCCTCGGCTTTAATCCCGCGATAAAGCCGACCGCGGGCTACTGGCAGGACGGTCTGCGTTTCATCGAAGACATCAAAACGCATATCCCTAACTTGAGTTTCAACGAAAACCAGCTTATAAGGTGTCGGTAAATAAAAAGGAGAATATCGTGAGCGTCAACAAACTAACAGTCGTAGGTGCGGGCAACGTCGGTGCGACAACGGCACATATCGCGGCCTCGCGCAAACTGGGTGACATCGTTCTTATCGATATCGTAAAAGGATTGGCAGAGGGTAAGGCCCTCGATATGGCAGAAGCAGGCCCGGTGCAGGGTTATAGCTGCAAAATAACGGGCACGACCGACTGGGCAGCCGCACAGGACAGCTCAATCGTCGTAATCACAAGCGGCCTTGCGCGAAAGCCGGGGATGAGCAGGGATGATTTGCTCGCAAAGAACGTCCAGATTGTCAAAAACGTAAGCGAAAAAGTCGCCAAATATTGTCCCCAGGCAATCGTCATCGTGGTATCGAACCCCCTCGACGCGATGGTATATGTCGCGTCGAAGGTTACGGGCTTTGCGAAGAACAGGGTAATGGGAATGGCAGGGGCTCTCGACGTCGCAAGATTCTGCCATTTTGTCGCGACCGAATTAAACATCAGCAGCGAGGACATTCGCGGCATACTGATGGGAGGCCACGGCGATGATATGGTCCCGCTGCCTCGGTTCACAACCGTCGCGGGAATATCAATCACCGAGCTATTGCCCAAAGAAACAATCGCCCGGCTGATTGAACGCGCAAGAAAAGGCGGCATCGAAATCGTTGACCTGCTCGGCTCAAGCGCACATTACGCACCAGCCGCGGGAGTCGTTAAAATGGCGGAGGCGATTACGAGCAATAGCCGCAGCGTGATAACCTGCTGCGTCTATTGCCAAAAGGAATACAACGTAGGCGGTTATTTCGTCGGCGTCCCCGCGGTGCTCGGCAAAGCAGGCGTCGAAAAAGTCGTCGAATTAAACCTCAACGCCGATGAACATAAGGAATTCGACACCTCGGTCAGCCACGTCAAAGACCTCGTCGCCAAAGTTGACAAGCTGCTTTAGCCAACATTTTTTTTAATAATTACTGTTGCAAAGCTGACGATATGCCGTATAATATAATTGATATGACTAAGAGCTTTACAAATTTTGTAGTTCCTGCCGGGCTAATCGCCCTCGCTCTTATTCTGCGCCGTCAAGGCGCATAAAAACGATAGTACTACAATTCGATTTCCTATTTTCAATCTTTAAACAAAGCGGTAGCTTTTCTGCCCGTTTTAGGGCATAATGGTTGCCTAACTTCCGACAGTATAAGAACTTGGAGATAAAACAATGCAGGACAAAGTGATAATATTCGACACGACCTTACGTGACGGCGAACAGGCGCCCGGCGCATCGCTTTCGGTGGCTGAAAAGCTCGAAATCGCCCAGCAATTGGCGCTTTTGGGCGTGGACGTCATCGAGGCGGGTTTCCCGGTCTCATCGCCCGCACAGTTTGACGCGACAAAACTTATAGCCGAACAGGTAAAGAACTCGACGATTTGCGGCCTCGCCCGCGCTCACGAAGCCGATATCACCTCGGCTGGCAAGGCCCTTGCGCCCGCGAAGAAACGACGCATACATACGTTTATCGCGACAAGCCCGATACATATGAAGCACAAGCTCAACAAGACCCCCGCTGAGGTGCTGAAGATGGCTGTCGCGGCGGTGAAGTTAGCGAAGAGCTTTACCGATGACGTTGAGTTTTCGCCTGAGGATGCCTGTCGCAGCGAAATGCCGTTTTTGATTGAGATTTTGACCGCCGTGATTGAAGCCGGCGCAACGACGCTGAACATCCCGGATACAGTGGGTTATGTATTGCCTTACGAATACGGCCAGATTATCGCCCAGCTTGTCGCCGGTGTCCCCGGCGTCGACAAGACGGTAATCAGCACGCATTGTCATAACGACCTGGGCCAGGCGGTTGCGAATTCGCTGGCAGGCGTGAGAAACGGCGCAAGACAGGTGGAATGCTCGATAAACGGACTTGGCGAACGGGCTGGAAATGCCGCGCTCGAAGAAGTCGTGATGGCGATACATACCAGGCCCGACTTTTTCACAAAAGCATCGGGTGGAAAACCACTCACGACCGGCATCAAAACAACCGAGATTTTCCGGACGAGCCAGCTTGTGTCTCGCCTGACGGGATTTGTCATTCAGCCGAATAAGGCGATTGTCGGTGCCAATGCCTTTGCCCACGAATCGGGTGTGCACGTGGATGGCGTCCTAAAGGAACGCAAGACATACGAGATAATGACGCCTGAGACGATTGGGCTTGCCGGTTCAAGAATGGTGCTTGGCAGGCATACGGGCAGGCATGGGTTCACGGACCATTGCAAGAAACTCGGCTATAAGCTCAGCAAGGATGAAGTTGAGCAGGCGTATCAGAAGTTTTTGCAGGTGGCGGACAAGAAAAAAGAGGTGTTCGATGAGGACCTTGTCGCGATTATCGATGATGAGGTGCGTGCGGTCGAGCATACCTTTACGCTTGAGTATTTACGCGTGCTCATCGAGACGGGCAACGCACCGACTGCTGCCGTGAAGATAAAAACCAAAGGCGAAGTTAAAGAGGCACAAGCCGACGGCGATGGGCCTGTTGACGCCGCCTATAACGCGATACGCGAGGCGACTGGTTTCTCGCCGAAATTAGAGAGCTACTCGATACGTGCCGTTACAAGCGGCAAAGAAGCCCTCGGCGAAGCGACGGTGAAAATAAAAACCGATGGTCGCACGTTTGTCGGCAGAGGCGTCTCGACGGACATCATCGAGGCAAGCGCAAAGGCGTATATTGACGCTATTAACAGAATGGTCGGCAGCCCCGGCGCTGAAGAGCCGGGAGCTAAAGCGGAACTTTAAGAAGGTAAAAAGGAAAAAGGCAGAATGGATTCCTGCTTTCGCAGGAATGACATTAAAGACAAAGGAAACGGAACGATGGGAATGACAATAACAGAGAAAATCCTCGCAAGGGCGAGTGGAAACAAAACTGTAAAAGCAGGCGAGCTTATCAACGCGAAGATTGATGTGGTGATGTGCCACGACGTAACGACGCCGGCGGCGATATCGATGCTGATTGAAAAGGGAATCGATAAGGTATTCGACAAGAACAAGATTGTCGTAACGCCCGACCATTTTCAGCCGGCAAAGGACATCAAAAGCGCGGAGCTGCATAAGCGCCTTGATGAATGGGCGAGGCGCCATAAAATCAGATACTACTATAAGCTCGGCAGGGTGGGCGTATGCCACGCGTTACTTCCAGAGCAAGGGCATATCAGGCCCGGCGAGGTAATCGTGGGCGGCGATTCGCATACCTGCACTTATGGCGCGTTCGCGGCGTTCAGCACAGGTATCGGCTCGACGGATTTAGCCGCGTCAATCGCCACGGGCGAACTTTGGTTCAGGGTGCCGGAATCAATAAAGTTTGTTTTGAACGGCAAACTGTCTCACGGCGTTTACAGCAAGGACGTAATCCTCGCGGTGATAACGAGGATTGGTGTGGATGGTGCGCTTTATAAAGCGATGGAATTCGTCGGACCTGCGTTGAAGAATATGTCGATGGAGGCAAGGATGACCATCACCAATATGGCAATCGAGGCAGGCGCGAAAAACGGCATCATCGGTTTTGACAGCGTGACGAAGAAATATCTTGCCACGCATCTAAAAGACAAGAAGACCTATAAGGTATTCGAATCAGATGCCGACGCGGAATATTCATCGGTTGAGGAGTTTGACTGCTCGAAGTTAGAGCCGATGGTCGCTATGCCGCATCTGCCGAGCAACGCCAAGCCGATTAGCGAATGCAAAGGTATGGCTATGGACCAGGCGTATATCGGAAGCTGCACTAACGGACGAATTGAAGACCTCAGGATTGCCGCGAAGATTATGAAGGGCAAAGAGGTGAAGATTCGCACGATAATTGTGCCCGCGACGCCTACAATCTGGAAACAGGCGGATGACGAAGGACTATTCGGCGTCTTCTATAAGGCCGGCTGCGTAATCTCCGCGCCGACCTGCGGCGCGTGTCTGGGCGGATTTATGGGAATTCTCGCCGCTGGTGAGAAGTGCGTCAGCACGACCAATCGCAACTTCGTCGGCAGAATGGGAAGTCCCAAGAGTGAAGTATATCTCGCAAGTCCTGCCACAGCGGCAGCAAGCGCTATCGAAGGAAAATTAACAGATTGCAGAAAATATATTTAATGAATGTCGAAGTGAGGAGAAAAATGAGTAAGGCGAATGTATATAAAAGAGACCATATAAACACGGATGAGATAATACCGGCCAGGTATTTGAATACCGACAACGAGCAGGAACTTGCGAAGCATTGTATGGAAGATTTGGACGCCGGGTTTGTAAAGAAGCTAAGCAAGGGTGACGTAATTGTCGCTGGCGATGACTTCGGCTGCGGCTCGTCGAGAGAGCATGCCGTATGGGCAATTCGCGGAGCGGGTGTGCAAACGGTAATCGCCAGGACATTTGCGCGGATATTCTACCGCAATGCGATTGACTGCGGATTTTACACAATCGAGAGCAAAGACGCGGTCGAGCGAATCAGCGACGGTGACGAGGTGCAAATCGATTACGATAAAGGTATAATCGAGGACAAGACCAATGGCCAACGAATCGAGTTTCGGCCTTTGCCTCAATTTGCCTTAGAGATAATCAGAGATGGCGGACTGCTCGAATATATAAAGAAAAGTAAATAACAAACCACAAATTGAAATAAAGGAGAAAAAGACGTGGCAAAAAGTGTTAAGAGTTACAAGATAGCCGTGATAGGCGGTGATGGCACCGGGCCGGAAGTTACGGCGGAAGCGGTAAAGGTCATCAATACGGCTGCGGCAAAATTCGGCTTTAAGCTGGATTTGACGCCTTTCGATTTCGGCGGCGAAAGATACAAAAGAACAGGTGAAACGCTGCCCGATAGCGCAATTGCTGAACTGTGCAAATTCGATTCGATACTGCTGGGCGCAATCGGTCATCCGGACGTTAAGCCGGGGATTTTGGAAAAAGGCATCTTATTAAAATTACGGTTCGAACTTGACCAGTATATCAACCTGCGCCCGGTAAGATTATATCCCGGCGTTGAGACGCCTATAAAGGGTAAAGGGCCTGAGCAGATTGATTTTGTCGTCGTGCGTGAAAACTCCGGCGACGCATATACAGGCACGGGCGGCATTACGATGAAAGGAACGCCCCACGAGGTCGCGGTACAGTCATCGGTTTACTCTCGCTTCCAGGTCGATAGATGCCTGAAATACGCATTCGAATACGCAAAGAAAAACGGCAAAAAGGCAAGAGGCAAAGGCGAAAACAACACGCTTGCGCTTTGCGGCAAGACGAACGTCCTGACCTTCATTTATGATTTGTGGGAAAGAGCATTCCACGAAATGGGTCAAAAGGAATACCCGAATATCAAGCGCGAGTACTATCACGTTGATGCAACCTGTATGTGGTTCGTGAAAAACCCCGAATGGTTTGACGTGATTGTTACGGGCAACCTGTTCGGCGACATCATCACCGACCTCGGCGCGATGATTCAGGGCGGTATGGGAATCGCCGCTGGCGGCAATATCAATCCCGAAGGCGTCAGCATGTTCGAGCCGATAGGCGGCAGCGCACCGAAATACACTGGTAAAGCCGTCATCAATCCGTTGGCGGCGATTTGCGCGGGCGGGATGATGCTTGAGACCCTCGGCGAGCAAAAAGCAGCGAATGCTATCGAGGACTCAGTAAAATTCGTCACGGCCAATAAGCTGAAATCATTAGCCGCAGGAAAGATGGGCTATTCGACCAACCAGGTCGGCGACCTTGTTGCGGAAAATATAAAGTAATCAGCTAAAAACCTGTTTCGGATTTTAGAAAATGCCGGCAAATTTGACGCCTGACTATTTTAAGGCGGAGCAGTGGTATCGGTCGGCAACTACGACCCAGGAGAAGATCCTTGCGCTTGAGCAGATGCTGGCGGTGATGCCCAAGCACAAGGGAACCGACAAGCTCAAGGCGGACCTTCGACAAAAGCTCAGCGCATTGAAGGAGGGCGAGGAAAAACGACACAAAAGCGGCGGCGTGGATATCTTTCACATCCCCCGCACAGGTGCGGGCCAGGTTGTCCTGCTCGGTATGCCGAACTCAGGCAAAAGCTCGATTGTTGGATTGCTGACCGACGCGAAGGTCCACATTGCGGATTTTCCGTTTGCGACAAATGTGCCTGTACCCGGGGTGATGAAATTCGAGGATGTTCCGATTGAGCTTGTGGATATGCCGCCCATCACCGCTGAAATTGTTATGCCCGGACAGATTGGGACATATCGAAACTGCGATTTAATCGCGATTGTGATTGATTTGTCGGCTGACGTTGAAGAGCAATGGAAGGTTTGCCTTGATTTTCTTGAGACGAGAAATTTGCTGCCGGCCAAAAAAACCGTGTGCATTTGCACCAAAAGTGATATTGCGGGCAATGGCTCAATTGATAAGGTTAAACAATTTTGCGATAACCGCTTTGAGATAATCGCTGTTTCGGTTGATACCGGCGAAGGAATGGGTGAGCTGCCGGCAATGCTGTTTAAGCTGCTGGGAATTATCAGGGTATATGCCAAGCCGCCCGGGAAAAAACCCGATATGAATGAGCCGTTTACAATACCTGAAGGGTCAACAGTGCTGGATTTAGCCAGGGTGATTCACAGAGAGCTTGCGGAAAAACTCAAGCACGCCAGAATCTGGGGGACAGGCGTTTACGAAGGTCAGAGCGTCCAGCGTAATCACGTCCTCAACGACAAGGATATTGTCGAATTGCACTTTGGGTAAGCACACCTTATAATCTGCCTTAAATGTTGCGGAATTTTGTTCCAATAAATAAAAAATGCAAAGGAGGCATTATGAACGGCATACGCATAACCGCGATTTTGACAATTCTCGCAATTGCTCTTGGGCTGACAGCAGGCGGATGTGAAACAGGAGCATCTCGCGGCAAATTAGTCAAGCTGAAGAAAGATTACCCGATTGAGGCGGTGCCGCTGACGGATGTGAGTTTGACGGACAAGTTCTGGAAGCCGAGGATTGAAACGAACCGCAAGGTAACGATACCGCATATCCTCAATGCGTGCGAGAAGACAGGGCGGATTGATAATTTCGCCGTAGCAGGCGGGCTGAAAGAAGGACAATTCTGCGGACAATACCCGTTCGATGATTCGGATGTTTATAAGAGCATCGAGGCGGCATCTTATTCGCTAAGCGCGTATCCGGACCCGAACCTGGAGAAATATCTCGATGAAGTGATTGCTAAAATCGCCGCGGCACAGGAGAAGGACGGCTATTTATACACGGCGAGAACTACAAAGACCAAAAGGTTAGAGAACTGGTTCGGCAACGAACGTTGGTCAAAATTAGACGGAAGCCACGAGCTTTATAACGTCGGGCATCTGTATGAGGCGGCGGCAGCACATTATCTCGCAACAGGTAAACACAACCTGCTCGATATCGCGATAAAGAACGCGGATTTGCTGGATAAAACGTTCGGGCCGAACAAGTTGCGCAAATGGCCGGGACACGAGGAAGTTGAAATGGGATTGGTCAAGCTCTACCGGGTGACGGGCAACGAGAAGTATTTGAATCTGGCTAAGTTCTTTTTGGATGTTCGCGGGCCTGGCGGCGGCGAATATAACCAGGCGAACAAAAAACCCGTTGACCAAAATGAGGCGGTCGGGCACGCGGTGCGGGCGATGTATATGTACGGGGGGATGACGGATATCGCCGCGCTGACTGGCGACGAAAGATACGCCGACGCGGTCAAGCGGCTATGGGATAACGTCGTCGGCAAAAAAATGTATATCACGGGAGGACTTGGGGCAAAAGGCGATGGCGAGGCATTCGGAAAGAATTATGAGCTGCCGAATGCGACTGCCTACTGCGAAACGTGTGCGGCAATAGGCGGCGCGATGTGGAATTACAAAATGTTCCGGCTGACGGGCGAGGCGAAGTATCTCGACGTGTTCGAGAAAACGATTTACAACGGCCTTATTTCAGGAGTGTCGCTGAGCGGAGATAAATTCTTTTATGTTAACCCTCTTGAATCAAACGGGCAGCATAAACGCGAATCATGGTTTGGCTGTGCCTGCTGCCCGCCTAATATAGCGAGGTTCATCGCTTCACTGCCGGGATATATTTTCGCAAAAGCAGACGATACGATATATGTGAATTTGTTCGTCGCCTCCGAAACGACAATCAAGCTGCAAAGTAACACCGTGCGAATCAAACAGGAGACATGGTACCCATGGGACGGCGCGGTGAAGATAACCGTTGAGCCGGCGGGGACAGGGAAATTTGCAGTGGCTGTTAGAATTCCCGGCTGGACGCAGGGCAGACCCGTGCCCAGCGATTTGTATAGTTATATCGACAGCAATGTCTCGCCGATTGAATTCAAGCTCGATGGTCAGGTTATTAGGCCCGATATTAAAAACGGATTCGCGTTCATCGACCGGCAGTGGCAAAAGCGTGACGTTATCGAGATGGAGATGCCTATGCCCGCCAGATACGTCGTCGCGAATCTCAATGTCGCCGCGGACGCGGGCAGGATGGCGGTTGAAAAGGGGCCGATAGTTTATTGCGCGGAGTGGCCCGGCAGCGACGCGAATGTTCTCAACTTATCTCTTATTGACGAAGTGCCGTTATGGTGCGACTTGATTAAGGACTTGTTAGGCGGCATCATGATAGTACACGCAAGGGCAATTTCGCCCGATGGCTCACGGAACGATTTAACGATGATTCCGTATTACGCCTGGGCGAACCGCGTCCAGGGACCGATGGCGGTGTGGCTGACAAAACCGTCTGAAGAAATGCTGACGAAGGTCGAAATCGATGCGGCCAAAACCAGGGAGCCGATATCGAAATACATATACGGGCAGTTCATCGAGCACCTCGGCCGGTGCATTTACGGCGGGCTATGGGCGGAGATGCTGGAGGACCGCAAATTTTTCTACCCAATCACGGATAAATACAATCCGTGGGGGACAGATAAGGACCCGCAATGGAACACCGGGCTGTATAAATATCTCAAGACCTCGCCGTGGAAGGTAATCGGGCCTGCGGGCACAGTAACGATGGATACGAATAACCCGTACGTCGGCAGCCATACGCCGGCCATTCACCTTACCGACGACGGCAACGAGGCCGGCATTTCGCAGGATGGTTTGGCGATTGTGAAGGATAAAGGGTACATGGGCAGGATTATACTCGCCGGAGACAAATCCGCCGGGCCTGTCATTGTGCGTATCGTGCCCGATACTGGTGATGCGATTAATATCGACGTCGGTAAAATAAGCCCGGAATTCAAGCCATACCTTTTCGCTTTCACCGCGCCGGAATCGAGTGACAACGTTCGGCTGGAAATTGTCGGCAAAGGCAAAGGGACAGTCAGAATAGGGACACTATCGCTTATGCCCGCGGATAACATCAAGGGCTGGCGAAGCGACGTCGTCGCGTTGCTCAGGGAGCTTGATTCGCCGATATACCGCTGGCCGGGCGGCAATTTCGTCAGCGGCTACAACTGGCGCGACGGCATTGGCGAGCAGGATAAAAGGCCGCCCCGCAAAAACCCCGCGTGGAAAGGCATCGAGCACAACGACGTAGGCATACACGAATTTATGGACTTGATGGGACTCATCGGGGCCCAACCCTATGTCGCGATTAATACAGGTCGCGGAACTATTGAGGAAGCAGCGGCAGAAGTTGAGTATTTCAACGGCTCGGCAGACACGCCGATGGGTAAACTGCGGGCGCAGAATGGTCATCCTGAGCCGTGGGGCGTCAAATGGTGGGCAGTGGGCAACGAAATGTTTGGCGACTGGCAACTGGGGCATATACCTTTGGCGGAATACGTAAAAAAACACAACCTTGTGGCCGAGGCAATCTGGAAGGTTGACCCCAGCGCCAAACTCGTCGGCGTAGGCAGCGTCGGCAAATGGAGCGAAACGATGCTGAAGGTTTGCTCGGGGTATATGAACCTTATCAGTGAACACATCTACTGCAAAGAAAATAAAGATGTCATCAAACATACTAAACAGCTTGCCAACGAAATAAAACGGGTGGCGGATGCGCACAGAAAATATCGCAGGGATGTTAATGAGCTTGCGGGCAAAGATATCCGCATAGCGATGGATGAATGGAACTACTGGTATGGCAATTACATCTACGGCGAGCTGGGGGTGCAGTATCATCTCAAAGACGCGCTCGGCGTCGCGACCGGCCTGCACGAGTATTTCAGAAACAGTGATATTTACTTTATGGCCAACTACGCCCAGACGGTCAACGTCATCGGCGCAATCAAAACATCCCGCACCACGTCAATTCTCGATACCACGGGAGTTACGCTGAAACTTTACAGGCAGCACTTCGGCGAAATACCTGTTGAGGTTAAAGCCAGTAATATATGGCCTCTCGATGTCGCGGCGGCATTAAAGAGCGACCGCAAGGCGATAACCATCGCGGTTGTCAACCCGACGGATAAACAGCGTGATTTGCCATTGGTGTTGAAAGGCATTAAGGTCGCCGACAAGGGAAAACTCTGGGTTATCACAGGCACCGACCCCCTTGCGTGTAATGTGCCGGGCAAAAAGCCGATGGTAACAATCGAGGGGAAAACCGTCGAAGGATTATCGAATAAACTTAAATCGCCCGCGCTTAGCATCAGTATTTACGAATTTACAATAGAATAAGCTAAAAGGTGAACGATGGAATGCCGGAAAAAGGAAAATTTGAAGAATTGCACCTGCACGTATGCGGGCTGCGATAAAACAGGTATGTGCTGCGAATGTATCGCCTATCACTTGTCCGCAAGACAACTTCCCGGCTGCTGCTTCCCGCCAGAAGTCGAAAGAACATACGACAGAAGCTTCAAAGCGTTTGCAAAGGCGTGGAAACTGTAGAAATATAAAAGGCCGGGCGGTTGAGGCGTCCGGCCTTTTTGTGGTCACTAAAAATCAATAATCGAGAAGCTCGTCCGGCCAGTCCTTGCTCAGAATTTTTACGAGTTTGCCCTCTGCGTCAAGAATGACGATTTCCTTTCTGCGGTGAGGAGTATTCGGGTCGGTAGTCAGATAACGGGACTTTTCAGAGACAAGGCAGGAAAGCTGGTCGGGGCCTTTCCATTGCGAGACGAGTTTTGGCGGCGAGTCATCCCCGAAGGACTCGTTTGTGTCAACGATGACTTTCGTTTTATCGAGGTCTGGGCCGAGGGCATAAAGGCCAAGGATGTTTTTCTTCCCCGGTATGAGGATTTTACGGGAATCGCCGGAAAGCGCGAAAAGATACAAATTTCCCTGCCACTCATCGGGGACGCGAGGTGAAAGTTCGCTGATTGCGTAGATGAGTAAATCGCAGCAGAATACGCTTTGCTCTTCTTCGTAGAGCTTACTGGATGGCAGTGACATTTTTACGGATGCGAAGAAGATACGGTTATCAGCGGCATAAGAGGCACACATCCAGGGGTGATACAAGAGGCCAGCGAGTTCCATAGCGGTGCCTGTGCAGACATATAGTGCGGGGGAGTTGTTGCCGTCGAGACGTTCAGACCCCCCGACCCCGCTCAGGGCAGGTGAGACGAGGAATTTTCCATTGGGGTCGATGACGGTCCGCTCGACGAGCGAGCCGAGAGTTTTCCTGGCGTCGAAGAATTCATTCTCGGGCTTGATATATGCGATTGCACGGGAATCGGATTTGAAGTCATAGCCAAAAGCCACGGCTGGTGCAATGAATGCCGGGGTGAAGCTTTCGGTTAATGAAACAATGTAGAGGTCGAAGCCAACGTCCCAGGCGGAGCCATAGATACGGTCTTGGCCAAAAGCGATAAGGCGGGAGTCGGGCGAGAAGCGGATGCGCCAAAGCGTCTGTTCATTTGTTGTGAGGACTTTGTGGTTGTTGGGGTCAGAGGTCGGGGCACAAACGAGCCGGCAATAAGTCAGGTCTTTGGATTTGGTTTTATTGATAAGGTCGGGACCTATTTTTTCGGTAAGCTGTTTGTCCGCTTTTTCGACGAGGTATCTTTGGACCCAGGCGATGTGCTGGTCATTGAAGGAATCCTTTGGGCCTTTGTCTGTGGCGACGGGGTTTCCGATGAAGGGGAAGTTGCCGTCTTTGATTCCTTCGGCAAGGATTTTTTGTTTGAGGATTTCAGCGTGTGTCTCGATGAGTTTGACCTGGTTCTGCGGGAGCTGCTTCAAGGCATTGTTGAATTGGTCGACTTTGACGGTGCTGCCAAAAGCAATCATAGCGCCATCGGGCGATATGGCGGGCCAGTTCGTGGTGGTTTCTTTGGGGGCGACTTGTGTAAGAGAGCCGGTATTGCCATCGACGATAAACAGGGCACCGTTTTTACTGTAGATGCCGGTGGAGCCGTCTTTGGACCATTGGAGGGAATCCTTTGGGAAGCAGCCGGCGATAAAGGCGGCGAGAATGTAAGAGGCGACGAGCGATAATTTGATGATATTTTTCTTAGTCATTGTATTTCTCCTTGAGGTATTGTTTATAGACGTTAAGTAATGCGGTTTGGGAGAGTTGGTTTTGTGTATAAGGTCTGGGCTGCATTGCGGCGAGGGCTTTTTGTCGCCAGAAGCTGTTTTCGTTTTCCTGATTTGTCGGGTGTGTCGGCATAGGCGAGGCATAGCCGGGGAGGTTAAGCAATGATAGTTGTGTCTGGGGCGGTTGTGACCATCGGCCCGCGGCGAACGCAAAAATAACGACCGCGGCAGCCGCGATTAGCCGGACAGGTGTAAAAAACCATTGTTTCGGCTGGGCGATTTTGAGGGCAGAATCAAAATTCCGCGATGCCCTTTCGGCAATCAAAGCGACGTTCGGCGGGACATCTGCCTGACCGATTTTATTCAGGACTTGTTTTAGCTTTTCTTCATTCATTTCAGGACTCCGATATATTCATTTCAGCGAGATTGTTTCGCAATGTATTAATCGCTTTTGAAACATGCGAACGGGCGGTATCCTCGGCACAGTTCAATTTGTCGGCGATTGCTTTGTAATCGGTCTGTTCGATATACCGCATCACAATTGCCTGTGCCTGCTGTTCGGGCAGCTTGGCGATTTCCTTTCTAACCAGATTCAGCGTTTCAGCATCAACGACTTCTTCGTATGCAGGGCGGCCGGTCAGGGTCGCATTAGCTATCTGGCCATTTTTGCCGGTGCGATTTCGCCACGCCTTTGAGTTGGCGGACAACGCTATTCGATAGATATATGCCCCTGCCTGCGGGCCTGTCAGCTTTTCGAGATTCATCCAGATAGCCAGAAGCGCGTATTGAATCGCCTCATCAAAAATATCGGTGTCACAGGTGAGTTTCCAAAGCGTGGTCGTAAGATAGCCGATGTACTCATTCTTTAATTTTTCAAAGAGCTCCAATCGCTTTGAGTATCTCATTTAAAAAAGCCCTTTTTAGCTGAGTACCGCAATATTTTACTTCTACATAATAATAACCTTTGAGGGCGGGGTTTGTGTAATATGAAAATGAAAAAAAATGATACAAAAAAACCGGCGGCTTGTGGGGCCGCCGGCTGGATTACAAACTGTATCACTGGATGCGGCTAATCGGAACCGGGTTCGTAACCAAGTGTGGTCTCGAAATAGTCACTGATTGCGCTATCTACATCTCCGCTGTCGCTTAGCACCCATGCTGCCAGTGCTGTAGTAGCTTTAGGGTTCAGTGTCATTGACAACGTGCCTGCGCCGACGTCTCCATCCGGGATGATATCTCCAAAGATTACATAGCCGCTCATGGCAGCAGCGACAGTATACGTGCCGGTGCCAATCTTTGTCGGCTTTGCCTGGCCCGATACCATAATGTGTACGGGCGAGCCGCCTGAGGGAAAAATGTCCGAGATAATCCATATCGTCTTACTCGCAGCCGACGTTTCTGTGAAATTAATATCGGCCGGGCCCTCTGCTGTGTAATAATTGGTCGTTACGCCGGCGTCTTTTTCCTTCCAGGTCTCAACCGACCAGAGATTGATGGAGTCAGGATAGTTACTGTCCAGCTCAATAACAAGGTAATGCGAGTGGTTTGACTTCGGACTCTGGGCCCAGGCGTTTGCATCTGAGTTATATTCGAACTCCACACCGCTCTGCTTCAAGTTGTAAACAAGCACGCCCCCCGAGTGCGCCATTGCCGGAACTGACAGTCCCAGCGCCAACAAAACCACCAGTAATCTTTTCATATCGCTCTATCCTTTCGCAAACTCAAAAACAAAATAATATCGGGCGACCCCCGCCATTATACCGCGTATTATAACCTTCCATATAACCGGCCATACCGTCCGCGGCAACAAAAAGCTGTTGAGAGGGTATCGTAACAAATTTTCTCTTCCTTGCAAGCCCTTATCAGACCGATTTCTCGGCTATTTGCCTGCCTGTTTTTGAGCGAGGGCGGAATCGAGGTTTTCGCGGGCATTTTGTAATTTGGAGTCGATTTGCAGGGCCTTTTTATAGCATTCAATCGCCTCGTCGATTTTATCCTGCCTTTGAAGCAGCATACCAAGGTTGTTTTGCATCTCGGCGTCATCGGGCCTGGCTGCGATAACAATCCGGCAATGCTCAATTGCCTCGTCAATACTGCCTATTGCCGCCAGTGCAAGGGCAAGTCGCCCTTGGGTAATAACATTATTGGGGTCCTTCGCAAGCACCCTGTCGTAATATTCTATTGCCTCCTTCGGTTTTCCGCTTTGCGCAAGGGCATAGCCGAAGTTACTGCGAACCTCCGTCGAATCCGGCCTGACAATATGGAACTGATTTGCCGCATCATTGACCTTGCCTTGCCTGGCTGATTCTGTCCCCGGGCCCTTGCAGATATCTGCCAAATCCGCAGCGGTGCACGCGTAAAGCCGGTATTGCTTAATCGCGCCTTCGTAATCACCCTTGGCGGCAAGAGTCACCCCAAGTTGATATCTCGCCAGCGAAAAATCGGGATTGAGCTTGAGGGCGATTTCATATTGCTCTATCGCCTGGTCAAATTTGCCCGTTTTCTTCAAAATGTTCCCGAAGTTACTGTGCATTTCAGGCGAATCAGGGAGAAACCGCAGTGCCTCAACAAGATGCGTAAGCGCCTCCTCGTTCCTTCCAAGATTGCTGAGCACGTTGGCGTAATTATTCTCCACAAGATAATTGTTTTCTGTCACATCGAGAGCGTGTTCGAATAACGCCATACTGTCTTTCCAATGCCTTACCTGGGCCGCCGCGGTAATTCCGCAGGCCGACAGGATGACCCCGGCTATAACGCCCATTGCGACCGTCCCCATCGATATTTTCTTCAACAGCTCCGCCCCCGCAAAGGCGATTATCAAAAACAGTCCGATTAACGGAATGTATGTGTATCTGTCTGCCATCCCCTGCGAACCAACCTGCACTATCCCGATTACCGGCACAAGCGTGCCGAGATACCAAAGCCAGCCGACAAGCAGGTATTTGCGGCGCCGGGCGTAATATAAACATATTATGGTTATCAGTATCAGTATTGCCGCGCAAATTAACGCTTTGGCAACGGGTATTCTGTTGGCTGGGTGCGGGTACAATATCGCCAGCCCAACCGGCCAGAACATTTTACTGATATACGAAACATACGATACTATCGCGTTACTAATACGCTCACTCAAATGAATAGCATAAATGGAAAGCATAGACCCGCCCGCCCGCTGAACAACGAAAGTAATAACGCTGGATGCCGCGGCTAAAACAATAAGGGGAACTTTCTCCAGCAGTGCTTTTATAATTGAGAATTTGGGAGCGGTAAATCGACCAAGGGGCCAGTAATCGAGCAAAAGCAAAGCAAACGGCAATGTCACCAGCATCGGCTTGGCCATAAGCCCCATAGCGAACAAAACCAGAACAGCGATGTATCGCCACACCGAGGGACGCTCGACATACCGCGCGTAAGCCAGCATAGTCGAAAGCCAGAACAGCGTGCTGAGAACGTCTTTGCGTTCCGCCACCCACGCCACTGACTCAACGTGTAGCGGATGCAATGCGAATAACCCCGCTATAAATGCGCTTTGCCAGACACCCTTTGTCATTCGGGCCAGGACAAGAAACAGCAAGATGCTGTTCGCGATGTGAAACAGCACGTTTACGATGTGCATAGGACCGGATTTGACGCCGAAGAGTTCGCAATCCAGCATAAGAGACAGCCACGTCAGCGGATGCCAGTTGGAACCGTACCCCGTCGTGAACGCCCATTTGATTCCCTGCCAGTTCAAGCCCAGCTTGACCTGTGCGTTGTCTGAAACATAAACATTGTCGTCGTAAAAAAGAAAGCTGTAATTGCGGACCGGCAAATAAACAGCGAAAGTTACCGCCGCCAGCAATATGCAAATCAACAAACGCTGATGATTGTATAGCCGTTCATTCATATTTGCGGATTTAAGCCCAACGTCCTGCAAATCAGAACCCGAATTTTTTGCCCGTAAGGCGTTCGTAGGCCTCTATATATTTTTCGCCCGTCTTTTTGACGACGTCATCGGGCAGTTTCACGCCCGGGCCTGATTTATCGAATTTAATCTCTTCGAGATAATTGCGAACGAACTGCTTGTCAAAGCTCTCCTGGTCTCTGCCCGGCTGGTATTTGTCCGCGGGCCAGAAACGCGACGAATCGGGCGTCAAAACCTCATCGATAAGAATGGTTTGCCCGCCTGCATCTCCCCACTCGAATTTAGTATCAGCTAATATTATTCCCTTCGACTCCGCGTATTTGGATGCCTTCTTGAAAATCTCGATGCTCTTGTCGCGCAGGTACTTAGCATTTTTATCGCCGATGATTTCAACGCACCTGTTGAAATCAACGTTCTCGTCGTGCCTGCCGAATTCCTCTTTTGTCGCGGGCGTAAATATCGGCTCAGGCAGTTTTTCGCACTGCTTCAGTCCCGCAGGCAGCTTTATGCCGCAAACCGTTTGCGACTGCTTGTATTCCTTCCACCCCGACCCTGCTAAATAGCCGCGAACAACGCACTCGATTGGGAAGACCTTCGTCTTCTTGACTAACATACTTCTGCCTGCTAATTGCTTCTCGAACTTGTTAAACGGGGCCGGAAATTTGCTCACGTCGGTTGCTATAAGGTGATGACTTATGGAAGATGACAAAAACTCGAACCAGAAAAGCGATATCTGCGTCAGCACGATGCCCTTTTTCGGGATGGGGTTGGCCATCACAACGTCAAACGCGCTTATGCGGTCGGTTGCGACGATTAACAGCTTATCGCCCAAATCATAAACATCCCGCACTTTGCCTCTTTTCGGCTCTACGCTCCCGATTTTCGTCTGCAATACCGCTTCCATCATTTTCCCTTTCGCTTAGCCCCCAAGGGGGTGCCTACCCTCCATAGCCCGTCGTGTGGGCGAAGGAGGGTCATTACCGCACATCTACTACTGTCATTCCCGCGAACCTGTCCTGAGCTTGCCGAAGGAAGCGGGAATCCATAGTTATGAAATCGCGTCTCTTCTTTTGACGGTGCAGTATGCTAATCCCCAAACCCCTTTTCGTCAAGCGCAGATGCAATCGATGGTTAGCCCCCACTCCTGCGGTGGGGGTCATATTTGTATCGGTCATTCCCGCGAACGCGGGAATCCAGTGTTTGTCATTGCGAGGCCAATATCTTTGGCCGTGGCAATCTTATTTATTTGGGGCAAGCCATCCCATGTAATGAAGGATAGCAAACAGTGCAGCTAAAAAGGAAACAAGAAGATAAATCCAATATGGTATTCGCCTGAGAATCCTTTTCTTTTTCTCCTCACCCACGACCTGCTTATGAGCAGAGGCATTATCGCCGGTCTGTAATGTTTCGACTTTTTGAATGTCCCCCAATACCCCCAATTTATTTATATTGATTATTGTCGTAGGAGTATCTTTCCGCTCTGTTTCCGCCGGCTTTGTGCTGGCAAGGTCTTTGTCGACTGCTTCTAGGTCTCCGATGAGTACGTTTCTAATTTTTAGCCAGTGCTTGTTATAATCATCATTGAGAAACGTCCAAGATGGAATATCGATATAGTGCTGAATGTCCGGCGATATCAGCGATTCTCCGCGTTCTACCGCTTGCTTGTTAAACAAAATCACTAGGGCTATATAACTCCGTAGCAGTTCATCCTCTGGGGAACAGGTAAATTCATTGTGTACAGTAGAAGCTTTGGGGTCATACCAATACGGATGGTATATGTTTAACCACGAAGCGGGGTCATCGGGAAAGTCCGGTGGAACAAATAGAGTAAGTCGAGAGTCGCTATATTCACCTTTCCGTATTTGTTCTGAATGTAAAATTTTAATTTCTTTCCAATCCGCCCTTTGATATTGCTGTCTAATATCCCTTATACACTGTTCGATAATGCCCAATTCAGGCATTAAGACAAAATTTGAGTCCCCTACCTGTCTAAGGGTGTCATATAACTGCTCTTGACACTGTTTAAGAACACGACACTCAAGGGATAAGACGAGATGATTGTTTTTGTTCACTCCCTGCTCAAGGATGTTCGACAGTTGCCTTTGACATTGCTCAAGAATACTAAATCGCATAGGGGATGCAAAGTTATTCGTGCCCGAAAGCTGCTTCAAATATTGCTCAAAAATAGAGGGCTGGAGGGTGCTTTTCTGCTCTTTTAACCAATTTTCAATAACTGCCAAAAATCTTAAGTATTTTTCAATGAAGCTATGTGCTTTATCCTCAAAACCCTTTCGATGTTGCTTAACAATACTATTCACTTCATAAGAAAACTCATCGAAAAATTTATGAGAGGTGTCGCATCGCTTCAGTTCATCGAGTCGTTCTTGCCGTATCATTTTTCACCCGCCTTTCTTCGGGTTAATACAGCATACTATCAACCAGCGTAATTGACAACCTATTCTGATTAAACAAACCTCAATCGACCTCATCAGGAGCTGGCTAAAAGAACACGAGGCCTCGCGCTCATCTGATATATGGATAAATTTCGTCTGCAATCCAGTAGCACTCAAGCACGACCGCTAAAATTGTGCCTGCAAGCCATAGACACCACTTTTGACGCTGCCACAGGTCGCGAAGAGGTGAAAATTGCAACAGGATGTCTGCGAGGTATGCAGCGGAATAACAAACATTAGCTATGGCTGCGAGAACCAGAAGCAGCAGCAACGATTGCAGAGTCAATGCCGAGTGGAAGTGGGGCCATGTCAATACGAGCCAGGTAACTGCGACAGCGGCAAGAACAAGATTGTAGATAATGCGGCGAGGCTCCCAATATCGTGTGGCAGCCCTGAGACTTGCTCTAAATGTTTCCGGCGGTCCGCCCAACTTTGTTTTCATTTGGAGTTTGACCATAAACAGGTCGCCCTAACTTATCCCTCAATTCTACCCATCCCCTGTTTTTTAACAACGACAAAATCCGCCACACTAACGGCGGGCAAGCTTCCGGGGAGATAAAAAAAGGGCTGTTGGCTCAAACGCATGGCCAATCAGCCCGGACAAGTCATTGCTCGTCCTCATTGTTATATACGAGGCCTAACGGAATTACGCGCTTCAAAAAACTAAAAGTAGATTTGCTTTTGCAGGTGACAGCCAGGCGGTGAAACCTGAAAAAAACAGAGCTGCCAGCCTACGCTGAAGAAAATGTGCGCCGACAGCTCGGACGAGCACCACTCGTCTCATATTTTTATACGTGTCCAGCCGGAATTCTGTGCTTGGGAAAATAAAAGGAGCGTTGTCTATCTTGATGACGGTGAAAACCGCAGGTGCCGGACCAAAGATACAAGCACAACCAAATTACCCATAAGTGCTTGTTATATAAGAAGTTGGCGAGATTTGGTCATTTAACCCGTGAATCAACGTACTCGAAGATTTTATCGCGGACTTTGCGGATATCGGGGGTACGGGGGAGGAATTCAAAAATAGTTTCGAGGTATCGCCTCTCTTTCAATCGGCGTAGCGTGGGAACAAAATTAACATCGTAAACCCAGCCGAGTATGCACAGCTTCATATCGTTCCATGTTCGCAGCATCTTATAATCAATCCGCCTGCCCGTCAGAATCGCCTCAAGCACCTCAGGCGTGAATCCCGGCTCATCGGGCATCTCAATCTCCAGCTTGAAATTATCCGGGTCGTCTCTTTGCTGGATATACGCCTTTATCACCACGTTAAAAATATCTAACTTGTCCGCGTCGCGTATCATCTTGGAAAACAGCAGCGTATCGCCCGTAAGATTATTCGGCAGCTCCTTTTCGCCGTGATAGCGAATCGCCGTCTCGATTGTTTCCCTTTCATCATCCGGCAACTGCGCCAGGATATTTTCCTTTTGCAGTACCTCTAAGCCGAGAAGACAGTGGTTAGTGCTCTTCGGGTCGCTATATGTCTGGTATTTGGCGAATTGTGGAAACCGCCCGACGTCGTGAAACAGCGCAATCGTCTCCGCCAATAATCGCTGATTGCCTTCAGGGTGTAATTCGTCCGCAAGATAAAGCATCTCAGTGCATACCCGCCCGCTGTGCTCTTCCTTTAGTTTTATATTGGCGTTGATATATTCGTCATTACCATAGAACCCCGCGACGAATTTATCAAACCACGCCTTGAATCCGTTTAATTGTTCTTTGTTCATATTCCTAAACCTTACATGTCATTCCGACCGAAACCCCATAGGGGCGCAGCGGAGGAATCTGTTAAAGTAAATAGATTCCTCGACTCCCCCTCGACAAACTCGGGGTCGCTCGGAATGACAAAACACAGTAAAGAAAGCGAATAATGTAAAGCAAACCAGCCCATTTTACCATAACGATTAAACAAAATTCGCCGGCGGGTTTGCAAAAGACAACAGAAGGGATATAATATCCCCAGCGAAACCGAGATAAATGATAAAGGAGCGAAATATGCCGACGATAAAAGACGTTGTGGTGCGAAAGCCCACCAAAGAGGAAGAGAAAACCTGCAAGACCTGGCCTATCTGGACTTGCAAGCCGAGCGAATTCGACTGGGCATATACCGAAAAGGAAACCTGCCTCATACTTGAGGGCGACGTCACCGTAACCGACGGCAAAGGGTCTGTCAGCTTCGGCCCCGGCGATTTCGTCGTCTTCCCCGTTGACCTCGAATGTAAATGGCAGGTCAAAAAGGCCGTCAAAAAGCACTACAATTTCGGGTAACCTGAACGCACTTTTATCAAGAGCACAGGTAAAGAGATTGGGAGACAAAATTATGATGGTTGATTATCTGACGCTGATGCTGATAAATATGGCTGCGGGGTTGTTCCTGCTCGGCTGTTTCGTCTGGCGTGATTTGGATACCCCGGAAGATACCGGCCGATGGGTCCCCGCGTTCACAATCTCCGGCCTTGTTGCCGCGATAGGCGGATTCGCGATTACGTTCACCTGGCCGCTGCCCAAACCATATAGTTCGGCTTATGGCGAAATGTCGGTGTTATTTGGCGTGCTTTTGCTCGGCCTGGCTTTGACATTAGCCAAAAGATGGAAACTTTTGCCTTTATCGATTTACGCCGTTTTCGCAGGTGCGGCAGCGGCGCTTCTTGGCGTGCGGATAATCGACCTCAACCTGACAACGCATCCGATTCTGTCGGGCGTCGGATTTATATTGAGCGGAATATGCGGCATTTTCTCGCCGCTCGTGGTTTGGCAGAACGACAAAAAGGGCCTGCGTATCATTGGCTCACTTGTATTATTCGCCGCCTCGGCCATTTGGGCTTGGACGGGTTTCTTCGCTTACTGGATGCACATGCTGGTGCAAAAATAGAATCGTAACCAGATAGGTTAGCGGCTTTGCAGTTTTTCGATTTCCGACCGGCACATTAATAACTGGGCGGCGTCGGCAATTTTTTTCTCTGCGGCACGCAAATGATTTAACGCAAGGTCGGGTTTCTCAAGATACCGCGAGTATATTATCCCCAGCATCAGCTCAACCTGCTCAATATGCTCATAATTTGCGTAGTGAGTGAGAAATTTTTCGTAAACCGACGCGGCCGGCTTATATTCACCCTCGCTGGCAAGCTGGTTGGCGATATCGAGCAAATGCTGGCGGGGCAGAATCTGTTCGCTGTCGAGTGACATAAGATTAAGATACTGTTGAGCGGCTGTTTGCAGGTCGTGCTGATAAATACTGTTGGCGATGTCTTCGCGCAGCTGCCTGATCTGCGGCTCATCAGGCCCCGGCTTTGTTATCTCTTTGGCCATAATCCGTTTTGTGCCGCCCTGTCCTGTGTATGGGTTATAGCCGGTGGCAATCGCGTCGCGATATGCGCGCCTGCGGTTCCACTGCTTGAACATCGCCCAAAGGTCAAATTGCGAGCTGCTCAACAACCCTGTCGCCAGCAGAAACAGCGATGAAACGATGCCGAACGAATAACCCGCAATATGCGCATCATAGGCGACGTTAGACGTGTATCGCCCGATGACGTTATCGAAAATAATCATCTTGAATGCGATAAAGTAAAGGGCTGGAACATCAACCGTGCCGATGAAGATAAACCAGTAAACGATAGTTATAAGGGTCTGCGGGAACAGCACAAGATACGCCCCCGTAACCGCGGCCACCGCGCCGCTGGCGCCCATAACCGGGTTGCTGTTTATCAGCGTATGGCCCACCGCGCTGAATACCGCGCCCGCTAAGTAAAAGCACGTGTAGCCGAAATGACCGAGCTTGTCGTTTACGTTATTGCCGAAGATGTACAAAAAGAACATGTTGCCGAAAATGTGCAGCATGTTGGCGTGCAGAAAAGCGTAAGTGATAAACTGCCACAAAAACGGGTGAGCAGGCATGAAAACAAACCGTTCCGCCCAGGGACGCAGAATTTCTCTTGCCTGCCCATCGGGCCAGTAGCTCAGCAGAAACACAATCACATTTACGGCTATGATGGCGTAATTGGCGTATGGTGTTCTGTAGCACCTGACATTTGTTCGTATAGGCAGCAGCATAATGGATTCCGTTTACCTTTGAAAAAGCAGGACAATTCAAAGGGCAGCATTGTAAGGGCTTTCCGCCGGGCGGGCAAGACATAAAAAAACAGGACGACTTCAGCCGTCCTGTTTCAGGTGAACTATGGTAAGTTTTCCTGCGTGTAATAACTAAAACGGGATATCAATCAGCTTATCCATCGTCGTAAGCTATCCTAAAATCTCCAGCAATAGCTCACTACCACAATCTGGCTTCTGCCTGTATCATACGTGGATATGGTCCAGGATAACGCTGCTATTAGCAGCATAACAGCAACTAATGCTATACGTTTCATTGTGTTTCCTCCTACTTTACTCGTTAAAGTTATTATTGCGAGGCGATATGCTCTATTTTTGACCGGCTTTCCTCATCCATCCGGATCAATCCAATTAACCAAATTATAGTAAAAGAATTCCCCGCCTCCAAATCAACGCGGGAAAAATCTTTATTTTTGCCGCCCTTGCTGTTAATAATGGCATCAGGTTTTTGACTGGAGAATTTTTACGAATGGATAAGCACGCATATAAAACCCGCCTTAAGGGCATCCGGGCCGCGATTACCCGGGCCGGCGCGGATTGTCTCATCGCCGCACCCCCCCCCAACGTTACCTATCTCACCGGCTTTAGCGGCGAAGATAGTTGGGCGATTGTTCTGCCTCGCGCAGTCGTGCTTGTAACCGACAGCAGATACACCGAACAGGCCGTTACCCAGTGCCCATTCTGCAAAATCGTCGAACGCACCGCAGCGATGGGTAACACTGTCGCCGAACTGCTGCGAAAGCAACGCGGAATCAAAACCGCCGCCGTCGAAAAATCAATATCGCTCGCCAATTTCCAGTTGCTGAAGAAAAACCTGTCCTGCCGACTGAAGGCCGCCGAAGGTATCGTCGAATCAGCACGCCGGGAAAAAGACCGGGTCGAGGTTGCCGCCGTTCGCGCCGCCGCCAAAATCGCCGCACGGGCATTCGAACGCGTCCTCCGACAGGTTAAACCTGGGCTTACGGAAAACGTTCTGGCGGGAATTGTCGATTTTGAAATCAGAAAAGCCGGGGGTGCAAACAGCTTTGAAACAATTGTCGCCTTTGGCCCCAATGCCTCAAGACCTCATCACCAGCCTACCTCGCGCAAATTAAGAAAAAATGATACCATCCTCATCGACTTCGGTGTGCGCCTCGACGGCTACTGCTGTGATTTGACCAGGTGCTTTTCTGTCGGCACACCCAGCGGGCTTTATAACGAAGTTTACGCCGTCGTAAAACAGGCACAGGCCGCCGCCATAAGAATGGTCAAAGCTGGAGTCGAAATCAGCCAGCTCGATACAACTGCGCGGGAAATTATAAAAAAAGCAGACCTGCCTGTTTATGGCCACGGAACCGGGCACGGACTTGGCCTGGAGGTACACGAGCTGCCCGCCATATCAGGCAAAGCAAAAGGAAAATTACAGGCAGGCGATGTGATTACAATTGAACCGGGCGTTTATATCCCCGGACGCCTCGGAGTCAGAATCGAAGACGATTGTTTAGTCACAAAAGACGGCTGCGTTGTCCTTACAGCTAATTGCCCAAAGGACTAACACCCTTGATTTTACCGCATAGGCCCCCTGTTTGGCATTGTGTCCTGCATATTGCCGCCCCTGTCCATTGGCCCTCTGCCGCCGGGCGCAGCACGCTGGCTTCCCTCCAGCACGCTGGCGCTGTTCCAGTCACGCAATGGCGCTTTGGTCTTTTTCTCCAGCGACTTTAATTCGCTATACTTCAAACGTAAATCCTCGGGCCAGTTCATCAGTTTCGCAGGCAACCTGTCCACCCTCATTCCGTCAAAACTGAACAATACGTCAAAATACTGCTGCGACTGCAGAGTTTTGTCTCCGAACCAGTCATTCATTGCCACCACGTCCACCACAATCGCTCCAGTTGTGTAATCTATCGCCTCAGGCAGCTTCACGTCTGCGGTCTTGTCTTTGTCTTTCTCGCTAATCTCAACCTTTGCTATCTTGCCTATGATATCTCCGCGTTTGACCATAAACTGCTCGCTGTACCAATAACCCATCACGTATTTGCAAACCTGAACCTCTACGGCCTTTGCAGCTTCCTGAACGTTTGTCGGGAAGAAATACAGCCGTTTGGGAATATCAACTATGTCCGTCTCTTCCGAAAAATCGCTCCATAATATTACTTTGCTGTTACTCGCCGCGTCTTCCGCCAGCACTTGGCCGGTCCCGGCCACAGGATTGAATACCCCGATGCGAATTCGATAACGATAGCTCGCCCCCGGCTCCACTGTATCATCATATGCCCAGAATGTTATCGTCTCATGCAAACTGCTTAAATCCTTGTTCCTCAGCAGCATCTTTCTCAGTTCTTCGTTTATTGTCGCCTCTGTTACTGTCGTCTTGGCAATCTTCTTCTGCTCGGCCGTCGTCGCTTCAGTACGCGTGTCTGTCCGGCTCGTAGTTCTCTGAGTGTTGCGAGAAACACCGCTTTCTGCTGCCGTCGGACGGCCTCCTGCACCGCCGACTGGACCTCTGGCGACTCCACCGCCGACCGGACCTCTGGCGGCACCGCCTCCACCCGCCGCGCCTCTGCCTGCGCCGCCCATCGTTTGCCCTGTTGTTGTGCCGCGACCACCGCCGGATACTCCGGTTCCACGTTCCTCACGGGACGAACGCGTCGTTGTCGTCTTTTCACGTTCTTCTGCCGTTTTGGTTTCACGCTCCGTTGCCGCCTCACGACGCTCCTGTGCCTCTTTCTCTCGACGAACCGTTAAAAACTTCTCGTGCAATACAGGTGGCAGCCAGTTATCCTCCGCAGACGCTATCCTGTACGGCTCCGGCTGAAGCATACTCACCTGCGTCCGCTGGTCGCCCAACTGCGCAATCTGAACCATAACTCCGCCCATCGGAAGATCATTAACATCATCTATTATCTTGTATGTGTTTCGCTTGGGGTCTATCCGCAAACGTGGAATGTCTTCCCACTGGCTCCATTCCCCATTTTCATCAAGACGCTGCCTTTGAAGCCCAACACCCGCAAACACCGGCCTGGCCAGACCTTTATCACGCCAGCCCTCAGGAACTCCTTTGCCAGCAAAACATTCCTGAAAACTGTCTATCAGCGAACCAAGGTCAAAATTCCCCTGGACCGTAACTAAATCAAGGTCGTTCGGCTCATATGAATCTTCGGACCCGACATTCTCCTGGGTAATCGCAACCTTCGGAAGGTACGCCGCAGCTCTTATGTGCCCCACTAATACATCATTTACTTCACCGACCGTCGGGATGCGATATCTCTTGTCCACCGTCATCTCTATGGAACTCGGCACAGGCCAGAACACATTCAAATTTTTGTCCAGCACCGAATTCATTTTTTCCAGAAAAACTTTGCTTTGAGGTATATATGCCGGCTTGAGACTCGGCTCCCTCTCCAGCTGAGATTGAAGCTTGTCTGATTGCTCCGCTATGTATGTATCAATCTGCCCGGGACTAAAACTCTGGCCGTTGAATGGGACCTTTTCCACGTTACTCAGAACAAACGCATACACAATGTACAGCGCGCAAGAACGCCTATTAACAACACTGCCTTTTCTATATGCGATTCTATGAAATTGCCTTGTTTTTTTATCATAATTCCAAAATCCTTACGTTCTCCGAAGTCCCGATTCGTCGCAACTCTGCTCCGGCAAACTCAATCAGACGCCGTTTCTAATTGCCCGTTTTGGCCACGGGACTCTTTATCGACTCCGGTTTTATCGCGTCATAACCCTGCTTGTTGAATATATATTCGCAAACCATTTCAACTTCGGCCACTGATTCAGTCCCATATCTGTAATATTGGTCGCTGTATAGCGGAACCACCGGCTTAACACGGCACTCCAAAATCGTTATCTGGTTGTGCTTGAAAACTTTCGCCGGTTCCTGGCCCGTGAATCCGCTGAAACTGTGCTCCTTGGCGCTGCACAACTCCCGCATAAAAGGCACTATCGCTTTGGTGCTCAACACTACAACCATACTAAAATGCACCACATCCATACTTTCGTTGCTTATGCGACCGGTAAACGACTCTGTCAACTGCTCCTCCGGCCTGGTCACGTACTTAGGCCTGTCCTGCGCCACTTTCAAACCCCCGCTGGCACCGGTGCTTCCGGCCATAAAAAGAGCGTCTGGCGTCAAAAAACCGACCCGCTCCACTCGCTTCACAGGAGAACTGGATATGCTGCTCGAACCGGCGTTCATTTTCTCCACCGTGGTAAACACATCCTCTATTATCCAGTAACCAATCTGCCAGAACCAGCAGTCCTTGATGCTATCATCTGCATTGGAATACTTGTACGTCTTCCAAAAATCATATCCGCTCACGATGTCAGGACTCGCATATACCGACGACGACTTCGCCCTGGCCCGACAAATCTCATCGATAATCCTTGCCGTTGCGTCACTGTCCCCGCTCAACCTTGAAGACCCGGAGCTTTTACCCGTCTCCGTTGCAGCCCTTATCTCATCTGCACTGGGACAATCGTGACCGTTGACCTTCTTTATCATTGCCTCGATTCCATGACGATAATTCTCCCCGAACCGGGTGAATAGCAAGGTCGATGTATCCTTGGGTTGAGGAAATATGTCGTAACTCAGAAGCTCACGCTCAGAACCCTGCACTGACAATTGTTGTATGAAATTGGCGTCCTGCTGGTATGCCTCCTGATACCGCTTTTCCACCTCGGCTTGCTTCGCCGCCGGCGAACTCTTCAACTGACTAAGCACCTTATTGCCTATCGGCACACTTTCATTGCTAACCTTTTGCTTTAGGCCCCTGCCAAGCAATACTGTCGCCGTAAGAACGGCCCCGCAGGCCAAAACTATTATCGCGGGCCAAATCAATACAGAATATGCCCGAAATCCACCAAACACCTTCAGCAAATCTTTCAATTTTGATATGTCAATGTTAATCTTGGCCATTCACCATCACCATCAGTAAAACATTATGCTAAAAACAGAATTTCTTCACCGCGAGTTATTCCATTTCCCCGCCGCCGCCACCACCGCCGCCTTTAGGTTTAGGAGATTGTGACTTGCGACCGCTATTTGGAGGTGGCGCTGGCTGGCCGCCTGGTGGCTTGCCTAGGAGCACGCCTGGGGGCGCGACCGCTTCACTCGGTGGCTCGTTTGTATCCTTCCACTTAAGTTTAAAGTTCAGCACAAACCAGGAGTCGTTTACCTGCGCGGTTTTATCAGCATTCGTAATTTTGCTTATTATCTCATTGGTCATCGGGTCAATTAACACATCGTCCTTGCCCTCTATTTTCTTCTTGACCCCTATACCGGGAGGCATCTCCGCCGCCAAATCTACTTCCCCCGTCTGAAAGTCAAAATGCTGTTTGTCCGTCTTCTTGTAAAGCTCAAAAGGACTGTTGCCGTCAAACATACTGTTCAAATGCATCAGCCGGGTAACTAATCCCCACTGATTCTGGTCGTTCTTGACGCCGACAGGGTCCAGCAGCTCGCTTATATTCTTATAAGGACTGTACCCGGTTATCGTTACGACAAAACCTCGCGGTGTTGCGCCGCCGGGTGTCGGTACCCCTGCCCCTCTGCCTCGCGCCTCCAGCGTCCCTCTGCCGCCGCCGCGACGACCGGCAGCACCGCCCCTCGTCATCCCACTCCTGTCGGGCATTGCATTCCTGCCGCCCATCATGCCTCCCGCACCTGGCTCTCTTGCATCAAGACCTTTCTCGAAACCCATCACCCCGAACTGACCGCTCGCGATATCCAGCGTGTAATAAATAGTCATCCCGGTTACGAAAATCTGCTTACGCTCACTGCGGTCAGGATATTTCTCCTTTATCGTCTCGGCGTCACCGCCGGCAAAAGCTCGGTATAACTCCGCCTGCTCTGGATTGCTCTTGGCGTTAGGCAGTGTCGCTATCAGCTTCTGATAAAGCAAAGGAACCATATCTCTATATTTGAACTGCTCGAATTCCTTCTTTATTATCGCCTCTGACTCGCTGGACTTGGCCTCTTCGGCCTTTAAATCGCTCTCCGCTTTCTGCGCCATATTCAGCACTGCCTTGATTTTCTCCCTCTGCGATACCTTGCCGGCGTAGCTGGCGCGGTCTACAAGCGTCTTGGCGAACGCCAAAATCGATGCCACTAATATCAGACATGCCGCCAGCACAAAATATTTCGTCTTGCTCGCCCAAATCATTGATTTGGCTATACTCTTCGGCAGCAGGTTACTTTCTATCTGTCCAAGACCAAGTGCCTGCACCCCAAGCCCGTAAACTACGCCAAAATCGCATACGCTCTCGTGGAACTTCGCAGCCGAAATCGACGAGTTAATTGCAACCTGCTTGAACGCGTCTGGACGCTCTATAGGCATCTGCAAACTTTGCTGAAGGTATTGCAGCAATCCTCGCATCTTTGTGCCGCCGCCCATCGCGATAACTCTCGTTAGCTTCACATTCGAATGAGAGCTGATATAAAATCCAAGTGAACGCTGAATTTCCGACGCCAAATCCGTAAACACCGGCTTCATCGCCTGCAATATCTGCCTGGCATATTTGCTCATCGGCGCCGTCCGTTTTAGCTTCTCCGCCTTCTCAAAATTCAGCTTGAACGTATCCGCTATCGCCTTGGTAAACGCGTTGCCCCCCATCGCAATCGCACGCTGCCACACGTCCGATTTCGTGCAGACCACAAGGTCCGTTGTTTCGGCGCCAATATTCAGAACCACCGTCGCCTGAGTATCGGATTTCATCAGGTCGGGCCTGTCATAAAAAACATAGTTATATAACGCCATCGGCACTATCTGAACGTATGTTACCTCCAAATCTTCTCTGCTGAAGTGCTCAAGCTCAGCCGTCACAACGTCGTTTTTTATCGCGAATATCCCCACCTTCGCTTCCGCCGCCCCCTCTTCCGTCATCATCTGCCAATCCCATGCAACCTCGTTGATATCAAAGGGAATCTGCTGGCTGGCTTCGAACTTGACGATTTCGGGGATGCGTTTTTTCTCGACGGGCGGGAGATTGACAAAACGGGCGAAACTGTTTGCGCTGGGGACAGCAATGATGATTTCATCTTTTCCGAGGTCGTTTTGCTGGACAAACTGGCGAAGGGAAATGGCGATAAGCTCCTGCTTTTCCTGGTCCTTGATGCCTGAGCCGGAAAGGACTTTGCCGTGCTGGATATGTTCGAAGCCGGTAACTTCGAGTGTGCCGGATTCGTTGCTAAGTCGGAGGGCCTTAAGCGAGGTGTTGCCTATGTCGATTGCCCAGACCGACCCTATTTTTTCCGCCATAAACTGTGCCTCCTGTCCCGGCCGGAAACGGGCGGGACCTGTTTTTCAGAGCCAGCGCAATAGTATAACACAAAGAATTATATTATTATAGGAACTATGAGAACTTTTTCCATATATACGCTTGGCTGTAAGGTAAATCAGTACGAATCGCAGCAGATAGCCCAGCTTCTCGAAGAGCTGGGTCTTTCGGCAGCCGACTCGCGTGAGAAACCCGATTTAGCGGTAATCAATACCTGCTGCGTAACAGCAACCGCGTCAGCCAAGAGCAGGCAATATATACAAAGAGCGTTAAAAATCAGCCCTGCCGGCGTAAGGATTGTTTGCGGGTGTCTGCCGGCGATGAAAAGCCGGGAAAATCCCCCTTGCGACGGCGATAACATTCATATCATCAGCAACCGGGATGATTTGTGCAAAGAATCGCCCAAATTATCATCGACTACAATCCCCTTATTAAAGCAAAAAATGGGCTAAAAATCAAGGATGGAATGGCTAAATTCGCTAAATATCCCAAATTGCCAAAATTGTCCAGTTTCAAGGGGCATACGAGGGCGTTTCTCAAGGTCCAAGATGGCTGCGACGGCCTTTGCAGCTATTGTATTGTACCAAAAGTAAGGCCTGATGTTCAAAGTAGGCCGATGGATGAGGCGATTAGTGAGGCAAAAGCCCTTGTGGCGGCGGGGCATAAGGAAATTGTGGTTACGGGAGTCAATCTGGGAGCGTACGGAAGAAGCACGACGAGAAAGGGAGAAGTTAGAAGGCAGAAGACAGAAGACGGAGGGCAGAGAACGGAAGAAGAATTTGGGTCCCCTGTTCCTGGCCAAAGAAGCAACACTCGGGGACGACGCTGCGCGTCGATTGCGGATTTGTTGGAAGAGCTGGCGAGGGTGGAGGGGTTGGCGAGGATTCGGGTGAGTAGTTTGGAGCCGGGGGACATTAGCGAGGAATTGTTAGACGTTTTCTGTGCGCATTTGAATATTATGCCTCATATTCATTTGTCGGTGCAGTCGGGGGCGAGTGCGACGTTGAAAAGAATGTGTCGGCAATATACGGCAGAAGAACTGCGGGGGAAAATTGAGCTGATAAAACGGCGATTGGACAGGCCAGCGATTACGGCGGATATTATCGTTGGGTTTCCGGGCGAGACAGATGAGGATTTTGAGCAGACGGTTGAATTGGCGAAGTGGGCGGGGTTTTCGAAGATACACGTATTCCCATTCTCTTCGAGAATGGGGACCCCTGCTGCGAAACTGAAAGGCAGATTGCCTGCGGACGTGATTAAAAAACGGGCACAGATTCTGCGGAAAGTCAGCGATGAGTTGGCCTTCAAATTCAGAGAACAATTTATAAATCAAACCTGCGAAGTACTAATCGAAGGTTCAAAAGATAAACAAGCGTTCGGACATTGTGAAAGATACTTCATAGTCAAAGTAAAAAGTAAAAATGAAAAAGTAAAAAATGATTACGGATTTAAGAAAAATCAAATTGTGAAGGTGAGGATTACGGAAGCGACGGAAGAGGGAGCGACCGGGGAAGCGGCAAATTCAAAACTATATCCTTGACTAGTGCTGTCGTTTTGGATAATAGCTAACTATATCGAATATTTATTTAATTTACGGGAGAGTATCTTTATGCAAATAGAGATTTTAGATGATTTAAAAGCTCCTTTAAAAGCCATAAAACAGAATCCTATACGTTTTCTTATATTGGTATTAGTATCTATCATCCTGGGATTAGCAGCCATTTTGATACCAATATTGATTATTAGAGCGGCTCATTTTGTAAGTTGATACAGGTAGGAGCTCTAGCATCTTTTAGTGTTGTTATCTTGTCAGACGGCATTGTGAACGATATTTTATTGTTTACATAGAAGGTAAGAACCAGAAAAAGAATAGTGTTATTAAAGTTGAAATTGCTCTGTAGAAAAGATTGAAGCATAAGGTTTAGTCATGGCGATAAGTGTTAATAATAACAATAACTTAGGTTTCAGCCATAAACCGCGTTGGAAAGGATTCCACGATGGCCAAACACGGAGTTATGACCAAATCACCTGTTATGCTGGCAAAGCAGGCACTTCAGACAGCCACAACGGCACTCTCGCCATATTCAGCCAATCGCTCACGCCACGATTTTACACAGGCACAGTTGTTCGCCATTTTGACTCTGCGACAGTTTTTTCAAACCGACTATCGTGGGATTGTACAGTTGCTGGCGGACTTCACGGACTTGAGAGCTGCGATTGGGTTGTCAAAAATTCCTCACTACACTACCCTTCAAAAAGCACAGCAACGTCTGCTAAAAAAAGGGCTTGGGACAAGCTGTTAGCCGCCATTTTCAGTATTGCCAGCCGCGATGGCTTAATCGAGGAACGCCCCGAGGCATCCATTGATTCGACGGGGCTGGAAAGCCGGTTTGTCAGCCGACATTTTCTAATGCGTCAAGGCAAACATACCCAGCAATATCGCCGATGGACAAAACTTACGGTTGTCTGCCACAATGCCAGCCATCTGATTGCTGCCGGCTTGGTCAGCACTGGTCCCAGCAATGATTGTTCCTACCTTATGCCGGCAGTTTCCCAGGCGGTAACTAATCTGCCTATAGACCGGCTTTTGGGTGATGCAGGATATGACGCAGAAGCCAACCATAAATTCTGTCGTCAGTATCTCGGCATCCGCTCGACGATTATCGCTATCAACAACCGACGAGGTAAAAAAGGCGAGCTTACAGGCCATTACCGAAATCAAATGAAGAATAACTTCCCGAAACGTAAGTTTGGTCAGCGATGGCAAGTTGAGAGTGTTATGTCTCGCATGAAACGTCGTCTTGGCTACGCCCTTCGTAGCCGAACGAATGAATCTCGCAGTACCGAGTGCGTCATGAGAGTTCTGACCTACAACCTGATGCTTCTCTATTTACTTTTCATAAAGAACTTTTAATTAAAGGTTTCTACAAAGCAAGTTGAAATAACAGAGAACCGGGATAATGGTGCTATCGGGATAACTGAATAACTACCAAAGGTCCCATAAAAAATACATCTTGTAAATTCGTTAAGTATTGACATAATACAACGATAGTAGTATTATGAAGGTTGCAAATATCATGGGTTCGAATAAGATTGGTAATCCCAAGAGAAGGAAGGTATCTAATGGCAGATAAAGTTTCTGCGCTACCAGAATACAATAATCCCCCTGTAAACGAAGTGGTTTTTGGGATTCAATTTCAGAAAATTGACAAGTTTGAGACACCCCATATTGGTTTCCTGTGGGAAAAGTTAGGAAGGAAAAATTTCTCCCAATATAAAATAATGCATCCAATACCTCATATTATAGAGGCGCCAGAAGGCACAAAAGGAATTTCTCCCCAAATAGAAGCCTTTGAACGGCCACCCCTTCCGCGGCTATTTTTCATAAATTCAAAAGAAGACCAACTCATTCAAGTACAGGACGATAGATTCCACCGGAATTGGAGAAAATTAAAAGAAAAGGATACTTATCCTCGATACCAAAACTTATATCCCGAATTTAAGAAATCTTGGGAGCTATTCAAATCATTTATAGGCGAATCGAGTTTGGGAATTCCGTCACCAGATCAATATGAACTAACGTATGTGAACCAATTATCGCAGGGCCAAGAATGGACATGTTTAGCAGATATTGGAAATATTTTTAAGGATTTCCAATGCAAAATAGACGGACGATTTCTGCCGGAACCGGAATCTGTCGATTGGCGTAGAATCTATAGATTAGACAATGAAATGGGAAGATTTTATGTCTCATTGAAAACAGCTTTGACCAAAGAAGCAAAAAAAGTAATGGTGTTTGAATTAACAGTCAGAGGTTTTTCAAAGGGACCGATGGATGAATGGTTTGATTTAGCCCATGAATGGATCGTTAGAGGGTTTGCGGATTTAACTACTGATAGTATTCAGAAAGAATTATGGCAGCAGAAATAATAAATACTACCTGGCCAAATGCGTTTAGATTTGAGCCGTCTTTAGATATCTCCGATATAACAAGCGGAGATACACTGGGAGATTTAGAGAGTACCCCCAAAAGGATTTCGCAACAGCGAGTTCTAAGGGAATGGTGTGCTTCATGGCTCCCTCAAATCAAGGATGTCGATTCTTTTGAATATGAATTGTACTTTGCACCGCAACCTATAATATATTCGGAAGAAGAATACCTTAATTTGGGTCAAATACCCTGCGCACCATATAACAGAAACTATAATTATAGGATATTTATACGCGAAGTTTCTGGGGTGGTGTGGACAACTATACCCAAAATACAAGAAAGAATTATTGTTAGAGTTTCTCCTGATGTTATCAAAATAAGTAAACTTAATGGATGGTGGGATGAGTTGAAATCGGCCATCGAACTCGCAAAAACAACTTATACATCTCTTAAGAAGATAGAACTGCTATTAGAAAAAGACCCTGAAATCTCAGACAGGGAAACCATACGGTTTATTCTAACCGTGTCGGGCAATCCAGAGCAAATATTGGAAGAGGAAAGTAAGTTCAAGAAGCATATTAGAAGTAAAATAAGACAACACACTCGTGAGAACATTACGGTAACTTACTATTGGAAATAAAATCAGGATGGAACCCCAGGCATTTTTGGACTTGGCGGCAAATTTAAAGGATGGTAAAAACGAAGCATCATGGCGAACGTCCGTCAGCCGGAGTTATTATGCACTTCTAAACATAACTGCACAGTTCGTAAAACCCCATTTCCCTCGCAATTTTTCGGGTGAGGCCAAAGACCATGATACGGTTCATAAATACTTGCACAATTGTGGCATCGAAGCTGTCGAGGATGTTGCGAGTGATTTACGCGATCTTCGAATTGAGCGAAATGCCGCCGATTACGACTTGGAATTAGATAGATTTGAAGGAAATCATGCAAGTTTAATGTACCTGAAAGCAAAGTTTGCTATGCAAGCTTTTGGGAGAGCAACAAGAAACGCAGATGGACGAAAAGCTATTATCGATGGTATCAATTCCTACAAGCAAAGGACCAACTCATAAATTTCGGCAGCATTGAATCCACAACAAAACCGAGAAAAATATCAAACAAAGCACACTCTCAATTCCAGCCACACAGTAGACCTTCTTAGTTTTAAAGTCGCTTGTGCGGCGGGAATCGAACCCGCAACCTTCCGATTAGCAATCGGACGCTCTGTCCAATTGAGCTACGCATTAATATTAAATATAATCGGAGAATCAAGGGCGTCGGTTTATAATAAAACCGTAAATACCGGTATTGTTAGCGTATATTAAAATTTTCCATCGAAGTTCAGGCACGCGAATTCACCGAAGAACTTGCGAGCAGCGTTGTCATAGGCCATAGCGGCGTCGAGTTCGTCAGTAAATGAGCCGAGGAAGAGTCGTTTGCCAGCGACGGAGATTCGAGCACGCCATTTGCCGGTGGGTTTGACGAAGTCAACGCCTTTGAAACGTGAGGTGGTTTTGCTGTTTCTTTTGCGGGCGTTTTGCTGGTTAGTGGAATCGGTGGCGAGGCGGAGATTGGAACGGCGGTTGTCGAGGCCATTGTGGTTATGGTGGTCAACGAGAAGGTCGTCGGGCGGATTCATAAGCCAACGGTGCATCCAGATTACGCGGGGCTTGAGAAGCGGGCCGCGAGAGACGGTGCGGAAGGCATAGTATGTGCGGTTGGAGCGGTTCAGCCGCCAGTTGTATTTGCGAAGGAGGTCGTAATCGGCGGGGTCAACGATGGCGAAGCGGAATTTCTGGATGTGGATAAAGCAGGCGGAATGGCCATAACGAAGACGGTAAAAAGTGAGAACAATCCAGAGGGGCAGCCGAGAGAAGCAGTTTGGAACGTTGATTTGGATGGTTGACATTTTATCTCCTCCTTTTCTTAACCACAGATTACACGGATTAACACAGATTTTTCACCACTCCCGTAAGGGACGCCTTCCGGCGGAAGAGCACGAAGAACCACTCCACTTGGGGACGGCTTACGCCGGAAAGTTTCGGCCAGAGGTGCGTACTCAACGCGGCCTTTGCTCCAAATACGATTTGTGCGCAAGGCCCGCGTCTTGCCCGCAGAGCTAACTTCGTTATCCCCCGGCAATTCTGCCGGAACTGGCCGAAACAAATCTCAATGATCAAAATGTCAATGTTCAAAACCACCCGCAGGCGGGCCTGCGGGCTAACCGAGGAACATAGTTCCTCTATCCTATGGCGCAAACTTGCGCCTTTTGACGAAAACGAGGAATTTCCTGATATGCCTAAAAACGGTAAGTCCTTATGGTGCAAGGAGTAAAAAAATTTTAGAATTTTCGCATCTAAGGGTTTTCGACCTGCGCAAAATGGATAACAGTTGTATCATACAACTGTTTGATACATTTGTTTTATAGGACTGTTTGTGTCCAGAATTTAAGCCGTTATAAGGAAAGAGGTTACGGCAAAAATCGCATCTGAAAAACACGTTAAAAATGGCCACAAAAATGCGTGAAAAAACGGGGGTTTAGCCACAGATTTCACAGATGACACAGATTTGTAACTGCTTAATAATAATGGGTTTGCATCGTTTTTAAATGTCCCCATCGACGCTGTTTTTTATGTGACAAAAAAGACCCCCAGGCGGGCCTGGGGGCTAACTATCTTGACAATTGTAGAGATATTGTTTATAGTTAGTTCTCCGGTATTTATTAACGAGGCAGTGTTGTTTTTGGAGATTAGAACGATGAGCAGCTTGAGTAAGGTTTTTGCGTTTATGCTTTTTTGCACTTGTATATTACTTTGCGACGCGAGGGCGGAGAAGCTTTGCGGAGACGTAAACGACGCCAATAAAACAATCATCGACGTGATAGGCGGCGAGTATCGAATTACAAACAATGTCTGGAGAGGTACGTCTGAGCAGTGTTTGAGCGTAGATACGAATTCCACGTTCTTCAGCGTTATCCATACCACGCACGATTCGAATATGGTGGCCGCGTATCCATCCATTGTGCGCGGGCGTCACTTCGGGGGTGAGAATACCAAAAACAGCGGCTTGCCGATACAGATAAGCAATATCGCGACGGCTCCAGTTACGTGGAGCGTTGACGTAAACCACGCCAAGGGCGTCTGGAATACCGCTTTTGAGGCGTGGTTCAGCACAAAGGGAGGCACTATTCCTGAAGGCGGCGCGGAGCTGATGGTCTGGCTTAACAAAAAGGGAAGCATAATAATGCCGGCAGGCGGGGAAAAGAAAGCGACGATAACTGTAGCCGGCACCCAGTGGAATGTCTATTTTGATTCCCAACAACGCAGATGGAGATACATCGCTTACGAAAGGGCAAAGCCCAGCGTTGTGGCAAGTTTCGACCTCAAGGATTTTATCAATGATGCGGTATCGCGGGGCTATCTGGAAAGCTCGTGGTACTTAGACAGTATGGAGGCCGGCTTTGAGATAATACAGGATGGGCAAGGGCTGACGAACAGGTCGTTTTCGGCCTCTGTTACCGGCCGAGATGCTAACCAGACGCCGGCGAAATAAACCAGCATAGCAGGTTAGACACGGACTCCTTCGACTTGGCTCAGGACAGGTGACACGGACTTTTAGATGGTTTATGGCTGTGTCCAGAGGCAGACGGTTCCGAGGAACTGTTGCTGGTGGATGACGGGTTCGGAGACCACTATGTAGCCGTCGCGAGAGGTGAATTTTGCCTTTGAAGGGGGCACCAGTTTGAACTCCTTGTTTTTGACATCATCGCGATGGTAGGAGGAGAAGAGTTTGCCGTTGCAATCGTAGATGCCCGCGAAGGCGATACAATTCTGGGTTTTGAGGGTATCGAGAACGGCGTTTGCGTCTTTGGCGTCACTGAAAGACAATGCGCATTCGACGTTTGCGGAAATTAGCTTTGCCTGTGTGGAGGTGAAATACATAAGGTTGTCTTTGCTGTCTTTGCGCTGTGAGTCGATAAATGACAGGGAAGCGAAGAGCAGGCCTATAAACATACCTGCCGCGAAGGTGATTATAATGAACTTTCTCCTGGAAATGTCGGCCATAAATACCCTGCTCACCAGGTAATCATTTTGTTTCAAGTCCCTCTTCTGTGCCGGGCGGCTGCGGCACGTGTCATCTGTTCTGTTGTGTTGAGACGGCACATTACTGTTTTCGGCGTTTTTGGGATGCAACTTAACCACGAAAGGGTATATTCGGGCCAAACGGTGGTGTTCTTTGGGACGTTCGATTTAATTAACCGAAAGCCCGAAAAACCGCCGATAAATGAGATTATAGAACATATAACAACGATTATTTAACGCCTGATAGTGAGATATGCATATGAAGAAATGCCCGTTTTGCGCGGAAGAAATTCAGGATGAAGCGGTGAAGTGCAAGCACTGCGGCGAGTTTCTGATTGACGCGGAATTGAAGGGATTGAAAAAATACGGGGACACAAAGTGGTATCACAAGACGCCGGCGGTGATTATCTCGGTGCTGTGCATCGGGCCGTTTGCTTTGCCATTGATATGGTTCAATCCTAATTACAGCATGGTGAGCAAGGTGTTCTGGACGATTATTATTATCGTGTTTACGCTTGTGCTGTGCGTGGGGTCTGTCGGACTTTACGCGAATCTTTTGAAGCAGATTCAGCAGTCAGGACTATAGGGATTGCGGATTTCGGATTTTAGATTGCGGATTAATGAAGATAGATTTGTCGAAGATATTCAGGTATTGTCCGGGCTGCGGGGCCAAAGGGCCGAAGGCGCATTCGAAGAGCAAGCACATAACGTGCGGCAAATGCGGGTTTGAGTATTATCACAACGTGGCATCAGCGGCGGGGGCAATCATCGAGTACGGTTCAAAGGTGCTTGTGATAACTCGCGCCAATGAGCCGAAGGCGGGGATGTTTGATTTACCGGGAGGGTTTGCGGATTATGGGGAATCGATTGAAGAAACGCTTACACGGGAAGTTCGCGAAGAGCTTGGGATAACAATCAAAAACCCGCGATATCTAATATCGGCGCCGAATATTTACATATATAAAGGCGTAACTTATACGACTACGGATTTGTTCTTTACGTGCAGGATTGATAATCCGGAGAAGATAAAGCCAAACAAGAAGGAAATCGCCGGCATTGAGTTTTTTGAGCCGGGGCAGATTCCTGTGAACAGGTTAGCGTTCGACTCGGGCAAAAAAGCTATCAGGTATTACATAAAACAGCGTCGCCAGTGTCATTCCGGGCTTGACCCGGAATCCAGATGAAAAATAGATTCCCGCTTTCGCGGGAATGACAATAGGAGAGAGCTGGAATAATAATTACGAAATGTCCCGCTAAGTCGCACAAAGTTTAATAAGCCCGCCAGGTTATTTTTTTCTGAGGGCTATTGTGTAAACAGGTCTTTTTTCCATTAGGTATTTGCGTTCGAAGTTTGAGCCGACCCATTCGCCGATTTGAGCGCCGGCGTTGGGGAGAAAATCGATTTGTTCAAGCTGGTCGGATTTGGAGGCAAACACCGATTTTATCTGCTCGAAGTATTCTGCGAAGTCGGTGGCGACGCGGATGGCACCCCCTGGTTTGAGGCAGCGGATAAGCTGGTCGGTGTTGGCGGAGTTGATGAAACGCCTTTTGTTGTGGCGTTTTTTGGGCCAGGGGTCGGGGTAATAAATGTGAAAGCAATCGATGGAGGAATCGGGGACGCATTCGGCGATATAGGGGACGGCATCGGTGCGAATTATCCGGACGTTGGCCAGATTCCACCGGCCAATCCGGTCAACGGCAAAACGGTAAAATTTGCCTGTCCATTCAATCCCGATAAAGTTGGCGTCGGGCTGGGATTTTGCCTGGTTTACCAAAAATGTCCCCTTGCCTGAGCCAATCTCGATGTGGACGGGGGCAAAACGTCCGAAAATATCGCCAAAATTAAGCTTGACAGGCGGATTTGGGTGCTCCAGGACGAATTGCGGATAATTATTTAATTTTCTTGACATTTTGAAAACCAACCAGTATAAGGCCAACTTTTGTAACATTTTGGGCAATTGGCAGACTATTATAAGAGACGGACGCGGTTTTGCCAAACTTTAGTGCCTGGCAGGGTTAAAAACGACGAAATAAGGGTTTAAAGTCGGTGTCGAAGGTAAACGATATTCAGGATGGCTGGGTTGTGAGAGAGGAAGAAATTTTTGGAGATTTTTTTTGCAACACGGACGGCGTTGGGACGTATGGATTAATAAGGGCCAAAGGCGCAGGGATAAGCCGGATAGAAGCGACAACGAGAGGGTCGCGAAAATGATAAGGCAATTGATAAAAACTCGTCGTAAGCAGGTCCTGATAGACATCAACACTCAGAAGGATTTTTTCCTCGATAACGGCATTGCAAGGGTGGGCAATCGCAGGAGAGTATTAAGCCACATCAGACGGGTAATGGCGTATGCCCGCGCAAAGAAAATACCTGTAGTATCGATTTGCGAAGTTCATCCCGAAAACAACGGCGGATTCTGTGTGGATGGCACGGAAGGAATGCATAAAATCAACTATACGCTTTTGAACAACAGGGCGAGTTTCGCGGCGGACAATAATACGGATTTGCCGGTGGATTTGCTGCGGGAATATCGACAGATTGTTCTTCATAAAAGATGCTTAGACCCGTTTGATGAGCCGAGGATAGACCGGCTGCTTAGCGAAATCCGGGCAAATGAATTTGTGCTGATAGGCGCCTGCGCGGAAGGAGCGGTTGAGGCGACCGCGCTTGGGCTTTTGCAGAGAAGCAAACGAGTAACGGTTATTGTCGATGCGGTAGGGGCACAGGACAAACAAAAGGCAAAGCACGCCCTTCGCAAGATAGCGGCCAAAGGCGCCCGGCTTATCGAAACACGGAAATTCGCGGGCACGTCACATTTGCGAACTGTAGGCACTTTCACCGATGACCTTATGCACGACAGCCAGACCGGTATAGTTACTGCGGACCTGATGGCCGAATAAGACACAAAACCAAAGACAGCCAGGCGCCGGACTCAAGATATTTTTCACAGGACAAAAAGGCAAGACCACTTCTTTTAAGCAGGCAATTATTACCTTGTGCTAATTGACATTGACCAGCCAGTTTTGCGCAAAGACCGCAAAATCAAGCTCATTGATGATGCCGTCAGCCGACGGGCTGATGTCGCAGTTGGCGTTCCAGTTCGCCTGACCTGTGCTGCTTAGCCAGGCGTCGGCAAAAATGGCAAGGTCGTCATAGTCAACTTCGCAATCGAAATTGAAGTCGCCAGGTGGTGCCGCTGCAACAGGAGTGGCGATTATCTGGACGTTATCAACACCCCAGTAAAGGTCACAGTTGGCGTTGTAATAATGCCAGCGAATCTGCACGCTGGCTGCGCCGTCGGCTCCAAAACCAGACAGGTCAAGCTCGACCAGGCCGGCATAATCGGCCCCCTGGTATCTGGCCATATTTTGCCAGGCGCCGCCGTTAACCTGGATATCGACGTCGCCAATCTCGACGGCGTAATACTCAAAGTCATGTTCGAATCTTAGCGTAACGCCAGTCAAATTTGTGCAATCGATATTTTGAGTTATCAACTGCTCATTCATATCGACCGGGCCGGCGTAGTTGCTGTCAACAATCATAAATGTGCCGGTCCAGTAAGGACTTGTTCGACCTGCCGGGTTATCCGACCGCCAGGTATCCGTTGGGCTGCCTGAGCCGTCGTGTACAATTGTCCAGCCGGTCGGCAACCCCGTATCAAAATACGTTTCGTAAATAATCGAGGGAGCGGGCTGCTGAACGTTAATACTAACTGTTGCGATGTTAGAATCGCCGCCATTCGGGGGAGTGCCGCCGTCGTTTGCCTTGAAATGGAAATTGACGTCGCCTGTATAGCAGATACGCGAGGTATAATTGACATCATTACCGTAATTGACAAGCGAATACGGCACAGTGTTGATTTGACCGGCGCAGGGGTCTGAGAGCGTCCCGTATTTAGGCAGCGAGGTTATTATGTACGTCAGCGCCCCTGGCGGATTGGGCAGGCCGTCGTCAGTGGCCTGAAGAGTAATGACCTGGCTTGTTCCTGCCGAGACGGACACATTCGAATCCGTCGCTGCCGGGGCGGTCTGAAGCTGAGTTCCGTTGAAATCTATCCCCCAGCAGTTACCCGAAGTCGCCGAACTATCCTTCGACTTGCCCGTAGAGGCCGGTCTGCTTGTGAAAGAATAGCCGGTTTTCGCGACGGATACCGTATAGCTTGAGTTTGACGGGATTTTGGCGATGGCATAAATACCGTTGCTGTTTGTAGCAGCCGAATACGTTGTGCCACCCGACCTGGTTGCGGTTACTGTCGCCCCTGAAATTGGCGTCCCCGGCGTTCCCGAACCCGTTATAGTTACCCGCCCGCTGATAATCTCGCCTGAGCCGCTCATATAGATATTATATATTGTGCTATCCACAACGTTGAATGGATCATAGGAATCATCGATGTTCGGCAAATTATACCACGCGTCGTAAGATCCTGCCCATCCAAGGTTAAGATGATGATACAGCGTAGAGCTGTCGTACCCATATCCGTCGGCCACAACGGCGTGCCCGCTGTTGTTGGAAGTATTTTCAATACCAAGTATTACCGGGTTACCCCAGTCAAGATTCGGATTAAGCATAGTGCTTAACGCGGCGGTGCTGACGGTATTGTTGTTGTTATAGCCATATATCGAGTTGCTGTAATGAAACGTGCTTGTCATCGCCGTATCAGCATCGCTCATATACGCACCTGAACCGCCTGACGCGTATTGCATTTTCACCGCCACACCCGCGTCGTATGTCAGTGCGCCGATGGCCTGTATTTGTGTCAGCGTCGTGCTGCAACCCGGGACAAGCGTCATATCGTTCCAGTCATAAGGACCGCCGGAGCCGTTGCCCCCCCGCAGATTCGCGTATTCGTAGCTGCTATCAACCTTTATTGTAAAACGTCCTGTCCCGACACTCGTCGTCGGGTATTGCCAGAACCGCATATATTGGGCCATCGCTGTGGCAACGCAGCCGCAGGGATAATTATTTACATTGCCGCTGCTATTGGGCGGGGTGTAATAATTGTAGCAGGCGTTTGATGAGCAAGTGGTTGTCTGGCTCCATTCGCTTTGTAAAAGGGGCGAAACCCTGACATCCGATATACTGCCGGAAGACATCGCCAGCACTGAGCAGGAATCCGCGGTGTTGAGCAGTTTTGACCATTTGCCGAAGGCCTTCTCGCCCGAATGTCTTATGTCCATCTCCTGCTGTGTGAAACTCTGGATGGCCTTGCCCGAACGCACCATTTTCTGTATGGTCCTTGCGGCATTTACTCTGCCTGGCAAATCCCTGCTTACAAGGGCGCCGAGGGGATTATCCGGAGAAGGGTCGAAACAGCCCGCCCGGGCAAAACAAATAACCGGCTCAACCTCATCATCCGCCGGGACGATTACAAAGCCGTTGGGCCTGAGATAAACAACGTAGTAAATGGGCTGGCTGTTGGCATCCGTAAACGTTTCAACGCTTTCAATCTCCCTGCCTAATTGAGCGCCCATAGGTTTCGGATTTGCGGCCACCCAGGCCTGCGCCAGTTTTTTGGCGTTCCCGGCGGTCATCGGGGCTGCCGAAGTTATGCCGGACCACCACAAAAGGGAAGATAACGACAGAGCCGCCAACAGGCGAAACACGCTCCGGCTGTTCCAACAGGATTCTCCGATTACCCAGTGCATTAACACCCGTCCTCGCGCCAATTGCCTTTTGCAGCGGTAAAAAAGCCAATCATCGTATTATACGAAAAAAGCTGCTGTTTGTAAATAACTTTTTATATCGGGCTAACCTGCTTTCAAAAAGGGCGAGAGACCAAATATATCTGAGATATTACGGCAAAAATGACATCACGGGGTCATTTCGAAAGAACTTGTTCACTGCCGGTCGAAGAGCACGACGGCGTCGAAATTAGTTTTAACGCCAGGTTATGGAAGAGCCGGCTTTGCGCCGGTGTTTTCCTTCGCCGATAGAATTTTTATCCCTTCCGTCCGTTAAATCAAACCTGCAACTGCCTTTATTCATACTTACCCCATAGGCATTTGTGAGACACAAATTAGGCATATTGCCTATATGCTTTTTTGTCCGGCAATGACGAAAATACAAGCATCAGGAAAGTTTAAAAGTAAAAGTATTAAGGAGAGAAAAAATGAAAAAGTTAATGATGCTTATAATGGTTCTCGGATTGACCGTCCTCGCCGCGAACGAGGCGGGGCTTTCGTTTAACAACAGTTCTGCTGCCGATAATGTCCCCGTTATGACGTCCCCGGATATTGCGGTCAGCATACAGTCCGACGACGGCTCGGTTTGTATCGTATATCTTGAAATAAGCGATGCGGGCAGGCCGGGGCCGGCTACTGCCTCTGCGGGGGCGGATATTATTCACCAGCTTCCTGATATGACGACTCTTGCATTGCTGGGACTGGGCGGCCTGCTGTATCGTCGCAGGAAAGAGTAGTACCCTTGTTGGGTTATAAAGGTCACTAATCCGCCCCAGGCGTTGCTTTGTCCGGGTTGCGGCTTATTGAGTTACTTTCGTGTCGCTGAATTTATCGTCAAAACTATATTTGACCCGGCAGCGTATAACACTATAAGTATATGGGTGTTTGGCAGTGAAGCGAAACTAAGGAGTCGAATATATGGCTTTTAAGAATATTTTCGTGTATCCGCGTTACCCGGAGAACTTAGGCAAGCTGTATGAACTTGCTCACAATTTGTGGTGTCTCTGGGACTATGACGCGGTAAATCTTTTTTACCGTATTGATACCCACCTGTTCAGGTCGGTCAATCATAACCCGGTAAAATTTCTTCTGGACCTCCCTGAAGCAAAAATGAATGAGCTTGCCGGCGACAGGGTTTTTCTGCTCGAACTTGACAGAGTCTGGCAGAAATTCGACGAATATATGAAGTACAGCGGGACACCGCAAAACGGCGGCGACGACTGCGGCATTAGCAAGAACAACGTTATCGCCTACTTCTCAATGGAATTCGGTCTTCACGAATCTATGCCGATATACAGCGGCGGACTGGGTATTCTGGCCGGGGACTACCTTAAGACCGCCTCGGATTTGGGGATGCAGGTTATAGGCGTGGGACTCATTTACAGGTTCGGCTATTTCACTCAACGCATTAATCTTGAGGGGCGGCAGGAAGAGCTGTTCATCGAGCTTGAAAATCATTACCTGCCGATAAAGGAGATACGTCTCGCTGACGGCAGGCCCGCGTTTGTTGAAACAAAGATACTCGGCGAAAATTGTGAAATTAAACTCTGGCAGATTGATGTCGGGCGGACGAAGCTGATTCTGCTCGATACCAACGTCGAGAGTAACCCGCAATACCTCAGGGACATCACAAACGAGTTGTATGTCGCGGACAAAGATAAACGAATCCAGCAGGAAGTGGTGCTTGGGCTTGGCGGGATAAAAGCACTTGCGTTATTGAACATCAAGCCGAATATCTATCATATAAACGAGGGGCATTCCGCTTTTCTGATAATCGCCCGGCTGCAGAAGCTGATGGCCGAAGAGAAAATATCATTTTCCGAGGCCAGGGCGCTGATTAGAACTTCTACCGTTTTTACAACGCACACGCCCGTAATAGCCGGCAACGAGCACTTCGACACCAAGATGGCAAAAAAATATCTCGAGCCGGAAATAAGACAGATTGGTCTTTCATTCGACGAATTCAGCGCGTACGCATTTATCGAAAATAACAAGGACACCTTCTGGCTGCCTGCGCTGGCGATAAGATTTTCCAGGTACGTCAATGGCGTCTCGAAGATACACGGGGACGTTTCCCGCAAAATGTGGGCGGGGCTGTTCCCCGGGATGCAGCAGATAGAAATCCCGATAGATTACGTAACCAACGGCGTTCACTGGTCGTGGATTAGCGAACCGTTTACGAATCTCTTCAATCACCATATCGGCCCCGGTTTCATACATTGCCGCGATAAAGGACGTATATGGCAAAAACTCGCTGATACGCCGGATGAGGAGATTTGGGAAGCCCATCATAAAAACAAGCTCAACCTGATAGAATTCATTCGCAGAAAACTTGCAGGGGACCTTATCGCCAGGGGTTATTCGCAGCCAAAGATTACCAATATCACGCGCCTCTTTAACCCGGAGTATCTGACGGTTGTCTTCGCCAGACGTTTTGCTCCTTACAAACGCGCGACGCTTCTACTTAAGGACAAGGAACGATTAGTGAAAATACTCACGAATCCCAAAAGGCCCGTTCAGCTTATATTCGCAGGCAAGGCGCATCCAGCCGATGCCGCGGGCAAATATATGATTAAGGAAATCCTGGATTTCGCGCGAGACCGCAAGCTCGAAGACAGGGTGATTTTCCTTGAGAATTACGATATAGACGTGGCGAGGCATCTTGCCTGGGGAGCCGACGTATGGCTCAATACCCCGGTAATGGAAAACGAGGCCAGCGGCACATCAGGGATGAAGGCGGCGATGAACGGCATCCTGAACCTCAGCGTCCCCGACGGCTGGTGGGCGGAAGGTTACAACGGCAAAAACGGCTGGCAGATAACCGCGGGCAAATTCTACGTTCATACCGAGCTGCAGGAAACCGCCGAGGCAAACCAGATTTACGACCTGCTCGAAGAAGAAGTGGCGGAGCTGTTTTACGAGCGCAATGAAGCGGGTATTCCAAAACGATGGGTGGGTATGATGAAAGAATCCATCATCTCGGTTTGCGGCAATTTCAATATGAACAGGGTGCTGGTTGATTATTCCAGGAAGTTTTACGCCACCGCGACAAAAGAGCACGAACTGCTCCGCGAGAATAACCGTCAGCGTCTCCGGGAGGCAATCGGCCGGGAACAGGAGATTTTCAAAGGCTGGAATTACATAGTGGTTAAAGAGCTTACCACCAACCTGGATAAAAAAGAGTGCGTCTGCGAAGGGGACACTCTCGAAGCGAAATGCGTTGTGGATTTGGGGCATGCGCCGACCGAATTATTTACCGTCGAGCTGTTCCATATGCCAGGCGACAGGCAGAATTACAAAATTATTCCGATGTCGTTTAAATCCAGGCAGGGCAACATTGCTTATTACGAATGTTCTGCCCAAATCGAGGGATATGGATTGCAGAATATAAGCGCCCGCATAAGGCCCGCCGACCCGACGGTGCAGGATTTGCACCCCGAAATGGTCAAGTGGAGTGAGTAACGCCGGCGATTTTATGTCCTGCGGCTGGCAGCAGACAACTTTGCAATCTTCTTTGAGATTTGAGGCGTAAGCTGGCCCGGATGCAGCCGCCATTGCCAGTTGCCTTTTATCCTGGCGGGGCGATTCATACGGGCTGATTCGCCCAGTCCTAAAACATCCTGCACGGGAATTATAGCAAGATTGCCAGTGGAGCTCATCGCGAGTTTTATAAGTCCCCAATTTATCTGATTGGTCGAAACCTTGCGCCCGAGGCACGCAAAGAGAATCTTCTTTTGCGCCGCGGTCGCGTCTTTTGTGAACCAGCCGACGGCGGTATTGTTGTCGTGCGTGCCGGTATAGACAATCGTATTTTTTATGTGGTTGGCCGGGAAGTGCGGATTTTTGGCGAGATTGCCGTCGAAGCCGAACTGAAGCACACGCATTCCAGTCAGGTGATGTTTTTCGATAAACGTTTTGACGTCGGACGTAATAAGTCCCAAATCTTCCGCTATGATTGATTGCGGGTCCAATCGCTTAAACAGCGTATTGAAAAAATCCTCATAGGGACATTTCACCCACTTGCCATTGGCCGCGGTTGAGCTATCCGCGGGAACCTGCCAGTAAGCGAAGAAACCCCTGAAATGGTCAATTCTGACTATATCGAACAGTTTAAGATTGTGTCCTATACGTTCGAGCCACCAGCGATACCGAGTATTTTTCAACGCTGCCCAGTCATAAACGGGGTTGCTCCATAACTGCCCCGTTTTGCTGAAATAATCGGGCGGCACGCCTGCGATAAAACGGTTTTTTTTAGCTTTGGTCAGTTTGAAGATTTCAGGATTACTCCAGACATCAGCGCTGTCATACGCGACATAAATCGGAATATCGCCAATCAGTTTGATTCCGAGCTGTTTGCAGTAGCTCTTGAGAGAGACCAATTGCTTAAAAAACAGATATTGAAAAAATTTTTCCCTGCCGATTGCTTCCGCAAAAGCGTTTCCAGCAGTCTTGATTGCATCCTTATATCTATCGCGCAGTTTTGCGGGCCAGTCGCACCATAAGATGCGTCCGAAGTGCCGACGCAGCGCGACAAACAACGCGAAATCATCAAGCCAGGTCGCGTTCTCGATACAAAACCGCTCGTAATCGCTTTGCTTTTTTGAAACTTTGAATCGTTCGTATGCGGCGTTCAATAATTTTGTCTTATAAGAGACAACTTTGGGATATTCAACCTTTGACTTTGCAAAGCGGGGACAATCCTGAAGTTGGTCTTTGAGCAAAAGACCCTGTTGATATAACAAATCCGGGCTGATAAGGAGTGAGTTGCCCGCGAAGGCGGAGATGCAGTTATACGGCGAATAAGGATTTTGCCTGAGAGTAAGTGGGTTCAGGGGCAGCATCTGCCAAAACTTTTGTTTTGCCCGTGCGAGAAAATCAGCAAACCTGTATGCCTGCGGGCCGAGGTCGCCTATGCCGTATTTTGATGGAAGCGAAGTTATGTGCAGAAGTAAGCCGCTTGCTCTTTTTTGCGTCATAGTCGTTTTTCCCGGCGGCATAGCCCTTATGGCAGCTTAACTCCCAAATATCTTGCCAGTTTCGTGAAATGTTCAACCCATTTTTGCGACACCTGGTCGCCCGCCTGGGCTTTTTTGTTCATTTCCGGATATGTCTTTTTGCTGATATCGAAGAATACGTTTTGAGCCGTCTGAAGATTAAGCTCCGTTACGATTGACAGTAAAATCCTCACCGTTGCCTCTATCGCTTCAAGAAGCTCGGTATTTTCAGGGGACTCTTCCAGTTGGGTCATAAGCCGGTTTATCTTCTTGCTCGCCTCGAACTGGATAGTGGCTTTATCGAGCTGAAGGGAAAATCTGGTTGCTTCGTCGGCCAGTATTTGAAGATGTTCAAGCAGGGTGGCGTGCTCATCCCGCTCATCCCGGATTATTTTGCACAGCGCCTCGTTCAGTATGAACTCAGCAGGGCCGGCCAGGGCTTTTGGCAGCGGGATATTCATTCCGCGCATCGCCTGCATTATCGCGTAGTTGTGCTCGTAAATGTGCCGAAACGACGCCTCAATCTCAAGCCAGGTCGTATCGAGCAGCTGGTTGAGGATATGCCTTTGCTCATCCTTGAAAAGATGCCACAGCGAATAACTCTGGCCCGCAAACGCCACGTTCATCAGGCGCATAACCTCATTGGTGTCCCCTTTGAGAAAAGCGGTTTTCAAATCGTGCTGGATGGCTGAAAACAAACTGTCGGACATACGCCCTTTGCCGGCGGCGATTATATACGGGTCTCCCCGGTGTAACGCAGCGAAATCCACCGTGTATTCTTCCAGAACAATGGCCGACTGCACCGTGGCCCTGCCTGTAACAAGCACTTGGATTCCCGCCTCCGTCCGTTCGTATATCTCCGTCCTGGCGGAGTAGCAGTAAATGCTCGTCTGCTCCTTTGGATGTTCCGTGAATATCGAGCTTATCGCGAAATGCACCGCCACACGGTTCAAATCAACCGTGCTGGTTTTAATGTATCGTTCATATACGGCTTTTCCGTCGGCGAATTCTTTTTCATTTGTAGGCGCATTTTTGAGTATCGATTCAAACTCAGGTTCAAAATCCCTGTTTTCTATTTCTTTAGCTAATTGAATCGCCCGCGAGGCGTATTGCATTATCTGGAGCGTTTCAATGCCGCTGATGTCGTCAAAAAACCATCCGCAGCTTGTAAACATAAGCAGGGCGTTTCTTTGTATTTCCAGCAGTTTGAGAAAAATCACCTTCTCGCCGAAATCCAGGTCGCTGCCCGCCGACTCGGTTATAAATTTCTCCATGTTTTCGGCGGACCTGTCATTTATGACCGCTATATACTTGTCCCTTAGTCCCCACGGGTCAGCGACAAACTGCTTCATCCTGCTTTCGTAAATTTCCGCGAGCCGGTCTCTGAGCCAGTTCATTGCCTCCCGCAGAGGCGCACGCCATTGCTGTTTGCCCGAGGGAAAGCGTCCGTAATTACAGCCGCAGTTTGCCTTCCATCTTTCCACTCCGTGGCTGCAGCTCCACGAGCTGTTCTCGTAAATCTCAACCTCTTCGGCTGGGGGATATTTTTCGAGGTATTCGCCATACACCGTTAGTTTCGCGAGTTTGTTGGCCTCAACGTAATGAAGGCAATAGGCAAGCGCCATATCGGTGTAACGGTGATGATGGCCGAATGTCTCGCCGTCGGTGGCGATGTGGGCAAGCTGGTGTTCCGCATTGCTCCCCGTGAAAATCCAGTTAAGTTTTTTAGCGAAAACCTCGCCGTTCTGCAAGATATGGCCGTTGGCCACTTCATTGGCGACCGGCCCGTGGTAGAAAAACAAACTTATCGTTCGTCCTGAGGCAAGCCGGCAAAGATACGGTTTTGTTGTGTCAATTTTATCTTTCTCGATATTTATCCAGTCCGTTGCGCCAATACTGCGGACGCGCTTGGCCTGATGAGGAGAAAGTATCGTGAATTTAATCTCGTACTCGGCGAGTATGTCGAGCGTCTCTAAATCCGTGGCGGTTTCGGGAAGCCACATACCCTCCGGCTTTCTGCCAAACCTGTGCTCAAAATCGTATATCCCCCAGGCAACCTGCGTGCGTTTGTCCCGGCCGTTGGCAAGAGGCATAACGATATGGTTATACGCCTGGGCGATGGCCGCACCGTGTCCTGAAAATCGCTCTTGGCTTTTTTTGTCGGCATCAATCACTCCCTGATAAACATCCGGTGCGTGCCTTTCAAGCCACGACAGCAGCGTGGGGCCGAAGTCGAAACTGATTTTGGAGTAGTTGTTGACGATGTCGATAATTTTGCGGTCGGGGCCGAGTATCCGCGAGGCCATGTTGGGCCTGTAGCATTCTTCGGTTATCCTCTCGTTCCAGTCGTGGTAGGGATAGGCCGAATCCTGCAGCTCCACCTCTTCCAGCCACGGGTTCTCTCTCGGCGGCTGGTAAAAGTGTCCGTGAATACAAACATAGTGTTCCATTTTTGACCTCTCGTCCATAATACCCTAAGTTCTTCGCTTATTCTACGTTTTGCTTCAAATTCTTGTTTCCTCTTATATATCGGCTGCTTTGGAGTCCGCTCTGGACTAAGCGATTGCGAAGCATCAATTAAGCATTTCCCCAATTACCTATTCAGGGCTTTGTGTGTATCTTGTCTAAAAAGGGTATTATCAGCCCGTAACACAGCGTTAAATATTAAGGAGTTTTAAAATGCTGGTTTTGAGCAGACACAGGGATGAGTCAATTATGGTTGGCGACGACATTGAGATTATGATTGTCGGTATCGGGCGCAATGAGATTCAACTGGGAATAAACGCTCCTAAATCCGTACCTGTTTACCGTAAGGAAGTGTATGGTCGCATTTGCCGAGAAAGAGACGGCAGGGGCAGCCAGTATCTGCCCCCGTATCGCAGGTCTGCCTGCGCGGTGGCCATAAGAGCATAGCAGGGATATAGCTTATTAACGGGCACGGATGCCCAAATATAAATCTTAAAGGCCAAAGAACCTTTGGAGATAAAGATGATTTCTGAAAAAGTAACGCCATGGTATGTTCTAAACTCCCCAGAAATAGGCCAGCCGTTCCAGAATTTCTACGACGCCTGTACCAAAGGAGGCGTCCTTGACACAAAGACACGCGAATTATTGATGCTGTCCCTGGCTTCGGCGTTTCGCTGCCCGCATTGCACCGAATCACATATAAAGGCGGCTCTTGAGGCGGGCGTAACAAAAGAAGAAATAACCGAGGCGCTGCTTATCACTGCTGTTGAAGCCGCAGGCACGCAATTAAACTGGGCAAGAGAAATTTATCTCAAGTACCTGGGCAATAGTAAAAGGTGATTATCCGTCATCATACAATACGTTTGTCCGGGATAAGCATACGCGGTTTTGCCGGAAGTCAATCACTATTCACAATCGCGTTGAACAAAAGCAGGCGCATTGGCACTGACGACACTAAGCAATTAAGCTTTATTCTTATTGCGTAATCACCTTTGTAAGTACATAATTATGCGGTAAAGGAAGCATAAGAACATAAAAAGGAGTCAAAATACTAAACGTTAACAATTTAATAGGAGACAAAAAAATGAACTGGAACGAACTTATAACTGACCCGATTCGCCAGATGCTGACGAGGATACTGGCCTATCTTCCAATCCTGCTTGGCGCGTTGATAATCCTGATAGTGGGCTGGATTGTGGCCAAGTTAATCAGGCGGGCAGTTGACTTGCTGCTTAAGGCAGTACGCTTCGATGCGATAGCGGACAAAGCGGGTATATCAGAAGTCCTCAGAAAAGGCGATTTGAAGATTAACGCCCGTGAGGTCGTAAGCGGCCTGGTTTATTGGCTTATTATCATTATGGTTTTAGTGATGACCGTTGACGCACTGGGGCTGCCAAAGGCATCGGATGTTCTTACGAGCTTATTCGCTTATGTTCCCAAGGTGATAGCGGCCCTGCTTGTTCTGGTGGTCGCAATGTTTCTGGCCAGTTTTGTATCGGAAATAGTTCGCACGGCCTGCGGCAATGCGAAACTGCCCAAACCCGAACTAATTGCCGGCATAAGTCGATGGGCGATTGTAATCTTCGCGGTGACTATTGCGATGGAAGAGCTTGGTATCGCACCGCTTCTGGTGGGTACTGCCTTCAATATCATCCTCGGCGGTATCGTCCTTGCCCTTGCGCTTGCCTTTGGATTAGGCGGTAAAGATGCCGCGGCAAAGTATCTCGACGAATTGACGAAAAAACGCCCTTAGAAAAAAGTGGATATAACATCGAACTGTCCGTATAATTCGGACACGGTACAAAACCTAATCGCAGGCAGTGTGCCGGTGTCCGGCTTAGGAAAATAAATTGAAAATTTTGCTTGTCAATCCGGAAGTTCCAAACACGTTCTGGAGTTTGAAAAGCGCCTTAAAGTTTGTTTCCAAAAAGGCGATTCTTCCGCCTCTCGGACTGCTTACGGTTGCCGCTATGCTTCCGGAATCTTTCGAGAAAAAACTGGTTGATATGAACGTAACCGTTCTGCGCGACCAGGATATTGCCTGGGCGGACTACGTTTTCGTAACCGGGATGGTGATTCAGAAAAAATCGGTTGACCAGATTATCGAGCGCTGTAAAAAACTGAGCACTAAAATCGTTGCCGGAGGTCCGCTGTTTTCTGCTTTTTCCGAGTCCTATTCGAATATTGACCACCTCATACTGCAGGAAGCGGAAATCACGCTGCCTGCCTTTTTGAGCGACCTTGAAAAGGGATGTCCCAAATCAGTTTATACTGCTCACGAAAGACCCGACCTTAAAAGTACGCCAATCCCGCAGTGGGATTTAATTAATATGAAAAAATACGCCGTGATGTGCATTCAATACTCCCGTGGATGTCCGTTTAATTGTGATTTTTGCGATATTACAGCCCTGCTGGGCCATAAGGTGCGAACAAAGACAACCAGCCAGATAATCGATGAACTCGAAAACCTTTATGTTCATAAATGGCGAGGCGACGTTTTTTTTGTTGACGATAACTTTATAGGAAAACGCCAGCAGCTTAAAAACGAATTGCTCCCGGCAATAATCAACTGGATGGATAAAAGAAAAAAACCGTTCTCCTTCAATACACAGACCTCTATCGACCTGGTGGATGACGAGGAGCTTATGACCCTGATGGGCAGGGCCGGATTTAACAGTGTATTTATCGGCATCGAATCTCCGAATGAGTCGAGTTTGGCCGAATGCAACAAAATACAAAACACCGGACGTGACATTGTGGCGGCGGTTAAGAAGATACAGCGATTTGGCATGCAGGTCCAGGCTGGCTTTATTCTCGGTTTCGATAACGATAAACCGGGTGTGTTTGACAAATTGATAAGTTTAATTCAGGATAGCGGCGTCGTTACGGCGATGGTCGGGCTGCTCAACGCCCCCCCCGGAACGAAACTCTATAAAAAGCTGATGAGCGAAAACAGATTAACAACGCCCGCAACCGGGGACAATATGGACTGCACAATGAATTTTATTCCCAGGATGGATATTCACGAACTCCTGAGCGGGTATATTAAAGTGCTGAACACCATCTACTCGCAGAAATACTATTGCAAACGCATCAAAACATTTCTTAAAAACTACCATTTCAGTGACAAGGCAAAACTTAAATTTAGATATTGCGACATCAAGGCGTTTCTCAGGTCAATGTGGCGAATTGGCATAATAGAGAAGGGCAAGATGCACTATTGGATGCTTATGCTCTGGTCGCTCAAAAATCCCCGTCGGTTGCCTCTGGCTGTTCGCCTTTCGATATATGGGGTTCACTTCCGTAAGATGTTAAAAAATATTTACCCTCAAATGAAAGAAATTGCCGCCAATTCAACGAATGAATACGGCACCGTTGACCATGGGTAGAAATTGTTGATGAAATGACTGGTTCACAGCTTCCGGTAAAAGTTGAAAACGCTTTCATAAATCCTGCCGGCAGAATTGCCTGGAAACACCCGGCCATAGCAATAACAGGGTTAGCTGTTTGATAACGCCCTAACACCTGAATCCCCCCGTATTTAGGGGGCAGGGTTGTAGCTAAATTATTGATTATTTGCGGTATTTCGGCATAATATAGTAATCCTTTGCCTTACTGCGCCAGGCCAAACGATTTAGGTTGCCTTTATGGCCACAAAACGGGAAAACGAGGCGGTTGAGACACTTCGCAAAGAAGCCCCACCCAGGGTCAATTATGAGCTTATACGGGCCGCCGGACTTCCCGAGACAGGGTGATTTGGATTTATGAAAAACTTCTCACGTTATATTATTTACGCGATATTGGTCACGATATGACCCCGGAAAAGAAAAGAAAGACAGCCAAGGCGTTGTCACTGGTTGTAACTATTGCCGGGATTTTGGTAATGATCGGCTGGATATTTAATGTCGGCCTCCTGAAAAGCATTTCTCCTGCGTGGGTATCAATGAAATTTGACACCGCCATCGCTTTTGTTTTGAGCGGCATCACTCTCTATTTTATTGTCAGGGTCGCGGAAGGCGAATTCGACAAGGCCCAGGTGGCACTTTCCGTAACGTCTCTAATAATCATTCTTCTTATGGGAACGTTATTTTTCTCCGCGGTTTTCAAGATTCGAACAGGTGCGGAGGATTTATTTATTAAAGAGGCATCAGGCACTGTAAAGACCGTGACCCCCGGCCGGCCGTCATTGCCCACGATATTCAATTTTATATTGATTGCCTCGGCTGGCATTTTAGCCACGTTGAATCCCGATAAATTACAGTCAAAGCTGAAGATTATTGGCGTAATAGTTGGCTTAATCGGAGCGATGGCGGTGGTCGGCTATATCATTAACGCCCCGTTTCTTTATTATTTCATTGAAGGAGTAAATTCCGCTGTCGCCTTGCACTCGGCCGTTTTGTTTATTGTTTTGGGGATTGGATTTATATGTCTATAAGATTGAAACTTGCCATCATGTTTCTGGCGATTGCCTCGATTCCTTTAATCTTTGTAAGTGCCTTGACCTTCACTAATTATAAAAATTCCCTCGAGACCAATCGCTTTTCACAGTTGCGGGACCTTGCTGTTTTTAGAGCGGATAGAATAGAAGCATATTTTGCCGGATTAAAGGCACGCATGGAGATAGCCCAGGGTTTTTACGACATTAAGAAAAATCTTCCTGTACTAATCCGGCTTGCCGACGACCCGAATAATCCGGAGTTCCTCGCTGCCAGGAAAATGCTCGATGCGCAATTACAACAGATGCAGTCGGTTTCAGACCTGGCTGATATTATGCTGGTTAATCTGCAAGGCAAGGTCGTTTACTCACTTAGACCGGGGCATTACTTAAAAGATATGCCTAATGGCCTTGACGCTGAACAGAAGGCCTTCGCTGAGGGGAAAAGCAGAATTTACTTTTCGGATGTATATTTCGACACAGCCGAAGACAAAAGATTCGAAACGCTGCTTGCCGCTCCGGCCTCTGATTTTAACGGTGTTTTTATCGGGGTCATTGCTTTTGAAATAGATATGACCCCCATTTATAACCTTATACAGGATACAACCGGACTGGGTAATACGGGCGAGGTCCTGGTGGCCAGGAGAATCGGCAATCAGGCGGAATTCTTAAACCCTCTCAGGCATGACCCACAGGCGGCCCTTAAAAGAAGAGTATCTTTAGGAGAAGAGAGCGGCCGCCCTATTCAAGAAGCTATTCAGGGCAGAACCAGCTCCGGCCAGGCAATTGACTACAGGGGAAAGAAAGTTATCGCTGCCTGGCGATATATTCCCTCCCTCGATTGGGGATTGGTCGCTAAGATTGATACCAAAGAAGCATTTGTCGATGTAACAAATTTAAGAAATCTGGCAGCTATAATCTTGGTTATTGTTATTGTTCTAAGCGGCATAACAGCATTTTCCATCGCCCATTCCATTTCTGAGCCAATAAAACGACTTTCCGAAGGCGCCGCGATTATCGGAAGCGGTAATCTGGATTATAAACTCGGTAACAACCTTAAGGATGAGATAGGTCAGCTTTCGAGGTCGTTTGACAAAATGACACTCGATTTAAAGCAGACCACCGCTTCCCGTGACGAATTGAACAGAGAAATCATCGAGCGCAAAAAGGCAGAAGAGGCGCTGCGAAAGTCGCGTGATGAGCTGGAGATTAGAGTCAAAGAGCGAACCGCCGACTTGGATAAAACTGTGACGGAACTGCAAAAGCAGGTCCAGCAGCGAATTCGTGCGGAAGAAGCATCCCGTTCCGCATCGCTGTATGCACGCGGCCTGCTTGAAGCATCTCTCGACCCGCTGGTAACAATCAGCCCCGAAGGGAAAATTACCGATGTCAACAAAGCGACGGAACTTGTAACGGGCGTGGCGCGTGAGAAGCTTATTGGAACGGGCTTTTCCGACTATTTCACCGAACCCCAAAAGGCAAGAGAAGGTTACCAGCAGGTTTTTGCCGAGGGATTTGTCACTGATTATCCGCTGACGATTCGGCGTCATGACGGCCGGCTGACAGACGTGATTTGTAACTCCGCTGTCTATAAAAACGAGGCAGGCCAGGTCCAGGGCGTTTTTGTCGCCGCACGTGATATAACCGAGAAAAAGGCAACCGAAGCAGAACTGGAACAATATCGGCTGCACCTGGAAGACCTCGTTAAACATCGAACGGAAGAGTTGTCCCGGTCGAACAAGGACCTCGAACAGTTCGCATACGTGGCCAGCCACGATTTACAGGAGCCGCTCAGGGCGATCTCCGGCTTTGTCGAATTGCTCAGGCGAAACCTTGAAAAATCCCTCGACGAAAAAACAAACGAATATATGAATTTCACCATAGACGGTGCCAAACGAATGCAGTCGCTTATCAACGGCCTGCTCGAATATTCACGCGTCGGCACACAAGGTAAAAAACCTCAGAAGGTCAATTCCAAGGAGGTCTTCGACGAGGCATTAGCGCGTCTTCAGGCGGGAATACAGGAATCGGGCGCAAAAATTACCGCTGATGATTTGCCGACCGTTTATTTCGACGACCTACAGCTTACACGATTGTTCCAGAACCTCATCGGCAACGCCATAAAATTCCGCGGCGACCAGACCCCGCAAATTCACGTCAGCGCCATCCGTCAGGATGCCTGCTGGCGGTTTGCCGTTCGTGATAACGGTATTGGTATTGAGCCGCAATACGCTGAGCGTATATTTATGATTTTCCAGCGGCTGCATACCCGTAAAACTTACGCCGGAACCGGTATCGGGTTGTCAATCTGCAAGAAAATTGTCGAACGACACGGGGGAAGAATTTGGGTAGAATCCGCGCCAGGACGTGGTTCCACGTTTTATTTTACTGTTCCTGATATAGAAGGGGCTTGAATCGCCTAAAAATGAAGTATAATTACTCATGGCCGGGCTTTTACAAATTAAAAACAGATAAAGGAGATATAACAGGATGAATCCAGTTAGACCTCCTCATGTTGGAAAATCTTCGATTTCTAACGGGACTCAGTGGTTTTATACATACGTCCTTATATGTGAAAAAACTGGAACATTTTATACAGGTGCCACAAGTGATTTAAGGGAAAGATTGGAACAGCATAGAAAAGGAGAAGTGTTTTGTACGCGAAACAGGGGACCCGTTAAATTGGTGTATTGTGAAGCATGCCTTAATCGAGACGATTCTTTCCGTAGAGAAAGATATTTAAAGACAGGCATGGGAAAAAGATACATTAGAAACAGAATAAAAGGAGGTCTAACTGGATGAATCTGTCTGATGCAAAACCAATCGAAATATTGCTCGTTGAGGATAGTCCCAGCGACGCAAAACTGACCATGGAAGCGCTTGAGGCAGGCAAAATAGCCAATAATCTCAACCACGTCGAAGACGGCGTCGAAGCAATAAACTTTTTAAGACGGCAGGGTAAATACGCCAAAGCCACGAGGCCTGACCTTATAATGTTAGACCTGAATTTGCCCCGCAAGGATGGTCGAGATGTCCTGAGGGAAATGAAAAACGACCCTTCTCTCAAGACCATCCCGGTGATTGTGTTGACCACATCTCACGCCGACAAGGACGTGCTGCAATCCTATGAGTTTAACGCGAATTGTTACATCACAAAACCTGTTGATTTTGAGCATTTCATCGACGTGGTAAAAACAATTGAAAAATTCTGGCTGACGGTCGTTACGCTGCCGCCAAAGACCTGAGAATATGAAAAATACAAAATCGATAAAACCCTTGCAGATAGTGCTTGTCGAAGACAGCGCTTCAGATGCTGTGCTGCTGCAGGAAAACATTTTGTCAAGCGGCACCACAGATATTTCCATCAGTGTGGTTCAATCGCTGAACGAGGCCAAAGAACACCTTAAAAACAATCATCCCGATGCGATGCTGCTGGATTTGACCTTGCCCGACAGCTCGGGCCTTAATACCGTTCGAGAGGTCAGGAGCATCTCTCCTGATTTGCCGATTGTGGTGCTTACCGGGGTCGATGACGAGAATACGGGCGTCGAAGCCGTGCGAACAGGCGTTCAGGATTACCTCATAAAAGGCCAGACCGACGGACGAACCATAACCCGTGTCATTCGTTATTCCATCGAGCGAAAAAACGCCGAGGATGCGATGCTGGTTTCCGAACTCCGTTATCGCCGGCTTTTTGAGGCGGCCCGTGATGGGATACTAATCCTTGATGCGGACTCCGGGCAGATAGTTGACGTTAATCCATTCGTAGAAGATATATTGGGCTATTCTCGCGAGGAGTTTTTAGATAAGAAGCTCTGGGAGATTGGTCTTTTCAAAGACATTGTAGAATCAAAAGAAGCGTTTCTGAAATTGCAAACCAGGGGATACGTACGCTACGAAAATCTGCCGCTCGAAACAAAAGACGGACGCCGTATAGCGGTGGAATTCGTTAGTAACGTGTACACGGTAGAGCACACGAAAGTAATCCAGTGTAACATCCGCGACATCACGGACCGCGCACGGGCCGAGGAGGCGCTCCGTAAGGCGCACGATGAGCTTGATACGCGGGTCAAAGAGCGAACCGCCGAGCTTGGCGAACTGGTGCTGGAGCTGCAAAAACAGATAATGCAGCGGGTCCGTGCGGAAGAGGCGTTCCGTTCCGCGTCGCTGTATGCACGCGGTCTTCTCGAAGCAGCTCTTGACCCCTTTGTTACAATCAGCCCGGAAGGAAAAATTACCGATATCAACAGGGCAACCGAGCTGGTGACAGGCGTCCAGAAGCAGAATCTTGTAGGCAGCGATTTCTCGGATTACTTTACGGAACCCCAAAAAGCAAAGGACAGTTACAAAAAGGCGCTTGCGGAAGGTATGGTTAAGGATTATCCGCTCACTATCCGGCATATATCGGGCCATACGACAGACGTCCTCTACAACGCCACGCTTTATAAAAATGAAGCAGGGCAGGTACAGGGTGTCTTTGCTGTCGCCCGTGACGTTACCGAGCACAACAGAATAGAAAAACTCTCGCGGATTACAAACGTCCTGCTCGAACTGTTCGCGCAAAAATCTGTAAGAAAGGAATATCTTGATTCGGTTGTCAGGGCTGTCCGCGACTGGAGCGGTTGTCAATGCGTAGGTATCCGACTGACTAATTCCGATGGGCTTATACCATACGAATCTCAGATTGGCTTTACTAAGGATTTTCTGGCGATAGAAAGCATCCTCTCTTTGAAAACCGATACCTGCGCCTGTATGCGAGTCATTACGCAGAAATCCGAACCCCAGGATGCACTGGTAATGACATCGAAAGGTTCCTTCCGCTGCGATAATACGCTTGAGTTTTTTAACTCGCTGCCCGAAAAGAACAAGGCACGATATCGCGGTCATTGTATGCATTACGGCTTTGCCTCTCTTGCCGTTGTTCCCATACGTTACAGGGACAAAGTGCTCGGGGCGATTCATCTTGCTGACAAGCAGGAAAACAAAACGCCAGCCCAAACCGTAGAATTTATAGAAAATATGGCGATGCTTATCGGAGAGGCCGTCCACAGGTTTGACGTGGAAGTGGAATTGCGACAAAGCGAGGAGCGTTATCGTCAGCTTGTAGAGCTTTCTCCCGAAGGCATCGGCGTCGAAAGGGACGACAAAATAGTGTTTATAAACACCGCCGCGGCCAAACTGCTCGGCGCAAAAAAATCCGCGGAGCTTGTCGGAAAGTCGATTCTTGATTTTGTTCACCCTGACTACAGGAAACGCACGCACAGGCAGTTGGAGTTTCTCCGCAGAAAGCAAAAGGCCCTGCCCCTCAGGGAAAATATATTTTTGCGTGTTGACAGAACCACTATAGATGTTGAAGTTGCCGCCACGCCGCTTGCCTATGAAAACAGGCCGGCTGCGCAAATCGTTTTCCGCGATATCACCGAACGAAAACTCGCTCAGGAAAGGGTTATCGCCGACCAGAAACAGCTCCGGCTTCTTACCGCCGAACTTCTCCTCACCGAAGAACGCGAACGCCACGAAATCGCCACGGCCCTGCACGATTCGCTTGGTCCTATACTCGCCTTCTCAAAAAGAGAGCTGGGAATCCTGCAAAAATCTGCCCCGCCACAAGTTGCCGAATCCCTGAAAAATATCAGCGAGAACATCAGCGAGGCGGTCAAACAGACAAGAACACTGACCTTTGACCTTAGTCCGCCGACGCTTTACACCCTCGGATTTGAAATCGCGATAGAAGAGTTGCTTGAACGGTTTTGCGAAGAGCACAAGCTGGAATACTCATTCCGCAACAGCGAAGAACCCAAACCGTTAACCACCCCCGTAAAAATACTTCTGTACCGGTCAATTCGCGAAATGCTTATAAATATAGCAAAGCACGCAAAAGCAAAACTGGTCAGGGTCGCTATTACCAGGAACAATAACGATATACAGGTAACAGTTGAGGATGACGGCAAAGGTTTTGACGCATCAGTGCTGTCGGAAAAACCAAAGGGCCTCGGGCTCTTCAGTGTTCGTGAACGACTCAGGCACATAGGAGGCAAGCTCGAAATTGAATCAAAAAGAGGCAAAGGATCCCATATAATCTTGACGGCGCCTTTGAAAATCGAGTAAAATCCTGATGAAAGGGGACTATTATTATGGGCATTAAAATAATACTGGCCGATGACCATGCGATGTTGCGACACGGCCTCAGCAAATCTCTTCAAAATGAGAAAGATATGGAAGTGATTGCCCAGGCCAAAGACGGCAGGACAACCGTCGAGCTTGCCAAAGAGCTTTCTCCAAATATCGTAATAATGGATATCGGTATGCCCGACCTCAACGGCATCGAGGCGACCCGCCAGATTGTCAAAGAGAACCCCAAAGTCAAGATTATCGCGCTGTCGATGCATTCGAGCAAGAATTTCATCATCGAAATGTTCAAGGCGGGCGCCTCCGGTTATCTGCTTAAGGATTGCGAATTCGACGAGCTGGTCAATGCCATCCGGCTGGTGATGAACAATAAAACCTATATCAGCCCCGCCATATCTGATGTCGTCGTCGATAACTATATGCGACAGCCCGATAATGCCAAAGATTCCGTCTTTTCAATACTCTCCCAGAGAGAACGGGAAGTCCTCCAGCTTTTAACGGAAGGCAAAGCCACCAAGCAAATCGGAAAACGCCTTCACATCAGCGCAAAAACCGTTGAAGTCCACCGCCTCAATCTTATGAACAAGCTCAAGATAGATAACATCGCCCAGCTTACCAAATACGCGATTCAGGAAGGTTTGACGCAGCCGGAACCGTAATATTAAGGCACAAACGCACCTCCAACGTCATTGCGAGCACAGCAGCGCAATCCCGCGTTCTCAATTGCCCTGTTATCACTGCCTGCAATAGTGAGCAATTGCGATGCCATAATTAAGCAATATGCCTATATGCCTTCGAATGAACAAAGGAGTATTATACTCAACGTTAATAAGTTTTAACCGGTAATATCAAAGAATTTACGATCTCATCGGATAGCGGAGATGACGATTATGAAAACTGAAAATAACGCCGGGCTGTTGCCAATAATTATGCGGGCACAGAACCACCAGTTGTGTCCGGAATGTGGGGGCAAAATGACCGAGTCAGAAAGGGTATGTGAAAACGGCACAACTTTTGTATGGTTCAGGTGCAGCGATAAAAACTGCAATGGGCAGTGGCTGCAAAAAATCCCGAGGCAGCAGCCCGGCTATCCAGGTTTTTCCGTAAATAGGGTTTATGCACATTGATAAAATTAATGAAATGAAAACAGGGGCACGTATGCCCAGGGACAGAAAGGACAGCAGCAATGAAAACTTTTATGCTAGGATGGGAGTTCCCCCCCCAAATAAGCGGCGGGTTGGGAACAGCTTGTTACGGCCTGACAAAGGCGATGGACAAGCTGGGCATAAAAGTTACGTTTGTTTTGCCGCGGGGCACAGGCAATCCGGCCGGCTCAATTAGAACCATCGGCACGAATGACACCCCGACTGTAACCCAGTCCGAACAATTCACCAACATGAGATTTCACGTCATATCTTCGAACTTGAGGCCCTATGCCGGCGTCGGTTCTCATATACATGAAAACTTTAACAATTACGACTCAGGAAGAACTCTGCTTGAAATAGCCGATGTAGGCGTGGCGCTCGGCCCTGACAATTATACCGGCGATATTCTCTCCGCGGTAAGTCAATATGCCGACAGGGCGGCCATAATCGCCGCTGCTGAAGATTTCGATGTCGTCCACGCGCATGACTGGATGACGTATCCCGCCGGCGAAGCGGTTTCTCGCCAAAATCACAAACCCCTCGTTGTGCACGTGCACTCGACGGAGTTTGACCGAAGCGGCGAGCACGTCAATCAGACCGTTTACGACATCGAACGAATGGGTATGCACGCTGCCTCGAAGATAATCGCCGTAAGCAACTTAACCAAAGAAACAATAGTAAAACATTACGGTGTTCCACCGGCTAAAGTTGAAGTCGTTTACAATGCCGTTGAGCACAATGGCGACGGCGTCTGTCATATCCCGGCGGAAAAGAAAGACAAAATTGTCCTGTTCCTCGGACGAATCACAATGCAAAAAGGCCCGGAGTATTTCCTCGCCGCCGCCAAAAAAGTCCTCCAGGTCGTTGACAACGTCAAATTCATTATGGCTGGCTCCGGCGATATGATGCCCAAAATTATCGAGCTTGCGGCCTCTATGGGTATCGGAAACAAAGTTCTCTTCACCGGCTTTTTGACCGGGGAGGACGTTAACAGGGCGTATAAAATGGCCGACCTCTACGTCATGCCCTCTGTTTCCGAGCCGTTTGGAATTTCTTCCCTTGAAGCGATGAACCGCAACGTCCCGGTCCTTATGAGCAAACAAAGCGGCATCGCCGAAGTGGTAACGCACGCCCTCAAAGTCGATTTCTGGGACATCGATGAAATGGCCAACAAAATGATAGCCGTTCTCAAGCGGCCACAGCTCAAGGCGACTCTCGGTAAAAACGGATTTCATGAATCGTGCAAATTCAACTGGGAAGATTCGGCAGCGAAAGTGAAGAATATCTACGAGGAAGTAATCGAGCAGGCCAAAAGTAAGGAGAAGACATAATGGCTTCGGTATGTTTTTATTTTCAGGTTCACCAGCCCCAGAGATTACGGCATTATAACGTTTTTGACCGCGGCGATAACTACTTAGACGATTATAAGAACGCCGAAATATGCAGGAAGGTCGCCAACAAATGTTACCTCCCTACAAATAAACTGATGCTGGAGCTTATCCGCAAACACAGGGGAAAGTTTAAAATATCTTATAGCATCACCGGTGTTCTGCTTGAGCAGCTCGAAAAATTTGCGCCGGAGGCATTGACCACGTTCAAGCAACTGGCTGACACCGGCTGCGTGGAATTTCTCGGCGAAACTTATCACCACAGTTTGGCTTTTCTGTATTCTAAAGATGAGTTTATAGAACAGGTAAAGGCCCACAGGCGGATTATCAGACAATTGTTTGGCCAGACACCACGTATTTTCAGGAACACCGAGCTTATTTATAACAACGGCTTACCTCCCATCGTTGACCAGATTGGCGGCTTCGATGCCATCATTGCTGAAGGTGCCGACCACATCCTCGGTTACAGGAACGCGAATTTTGTTTACCGTCCCACCACCTCTACCCGGCTTAAACTCCTGCTGAAAAATTACCGGCTAAGCGACGATATCGCGTTTCGGTTTTCAAACCGCGACTGGAGCGAGTGGCCGCTTACCGCCGATAAGTTCGCTGCCTGGATTAACGCAGTCAACGGCTGCGGAAATGTCGTCAATCTCTTTATGGATTATGAAACCTTCGGCGAGCATCAGTGGCAGGACACGGGCATTTTCGAATTTCTGCGACATATGCCCGAATATATCCTCAGGTATCCGGAAAACAATTTCAAAACGCCTTCGGAGGTAATACGCTCTTACCCGTCCGTTGATACTGTCGATGTGCCATATACCATAAGCTGGGCGGATATCGAGCGAGACCTCTCCGCCTGGCGTGGCAACTCGATGCAGGAAAACGCCCTGGCGGAACTATATCGCCTCGAGGGCAAAGTCAAAAACACCGAAAACCCGGGCATTATCGACATCTGGAGAAGATTGCAGACCTCAGACCATTTCTATTATATGTGCACGAAATGGTTCGCAGACGGCGACGTCCATAAATACTTCAACCATTATAATTCGCCCTATGACGCCTACATAAATTTTATGAACGTTCTGGATAATCTCGACCGTAGCTGCTCTGAAGCGATTCTTAGAAAACCGACCCGTATATACGAACTCAGTGCCGAACGGCAGAGTGGAACAAGTAATGATAACGTTGCAAATAGTTTATGTTTTTCTGAAAGGACTTAGTTATGAAAACAGCAAAATTTTCAAAAGACAAAGCGGCATCAACAACAATGTCTTCAACAATCATGAACCCCGGGCCTTCAGCTATAAGCGCCACTAAACCGCTTGGCCCGTGCCAGGTCGGAGACAGCGTTATTTTCGTAGCGTCTTACCCGCAGGCACACAGCGTTCAGATTGCCGGTGATTTCAACAACTGGCAGCCCGAAAAGACCATTATGAGAAAGGCAGGCGACGGCACCTGGCAGGCGAGGGTACCGCTCGTAAAAGGGACTTACCACTACCGATTTATCGTGGACGGCCATTGGCAGCAGGACCCTTATAATGACGCCACGGAACCCAACCCATACGGCGGAGTAAATTCCGTTCTAAAAGTTGAGTGATACCAGCAAACAGCCATCGAAAAATCCTGGCTTGTAAAGGGCATTGAGACAGGCCGGGGAGACAAATGCGATTGCGCCTAAACGCGGCAGGGGCTTTCTCGGCCCCTGTCTCGCTTTCTGCTCTTTACGTTACCTTTGTCTTGGTTGAGGATTATTTGAACGATTGGGAATACGAGCCGGTTCTCGATTCCTCGATTGTCTGGCCGGCACATCAATTTCCCCATTTCCTTTCTTGCTAAGCAGGCCATCTGATATATTTCAGGCGATTGTTAGGCCAAAATCTATTAATTTCTAACGATTCCAATAGCTTATTCTCTTCTTTTTCAGCCGCCTCATAATCCGCATTAGGCTGATAATAGTCTAAATTAAAAAGTCCTAATGGGAGTGGAGATCGGTAAGGAGGTCTTATGTCTTGAGACGGGATATAATGCGTATTTTCCTGAAAATAAAAGCACAACTCGAGGAAATCGTCTCCCAATAAAAATCTCGGAAGCAAAATTATGCCGTCGCTTTTTTTAGACGGCCATAATATTAACCATCCATCCATGCAACACACTACAATTGTGTCTTTAGTCATAGGAATTTCGCATTCTTTCGTGTCAGTTCTAAGAATTAATTTGTCTCTTAAAATTTCTATTCTTAAGTTGTAAAATCTCAGAAAAGTTATGAGGTATTCGAAGAAGCTTTTTATTAACCACAACAAAAGACCTATTCCAAAAACTATTCCTATTAACTTCTTATCGAAAGGTTCGTCTTTGTCATAGATGCCGAGCATGATTAAAGCAAATCCCCAAAAGAGGGAGAAGCCGCCAAATAAAACTATACCTCCAATACAACGACTTTTATCTAAATTGATTTCCCTCATTTTTTATCGCCTGTCAAATACTTAATCCAAGCTGCCTCCATTCCTAACAACCACTTTTGGAAATCATTCATTTGTTGACCATTCCAGTGAGCATATTGTCCGAAAGCGGCAACCCCGGGTATCATCTGCGAATGCAAAACTCTTGACTTTGGGAGCCGGGAAAGATACCCTCTTTTATTATAAGACCTAAGACCCAAGGCACAAGACGAATTTGGAAGGCGGTTCAACTTTATGAGAGTACTTTCGGGCATTCAGCCATCTGGTCGGCTGCATATAGGCAACTATTTCGGTGCGATGAGGCAGCATATACAAATGCAGCAGGGAAACGACTGCTTTTTCTTCATCGCCGACTATCACGCCCTGACGAGCAATCCCTCGCCGAAGGACGTCTCCGAATTCACCCTCAGCGTCGCTATGGATTACATAGCGCTGGGTCTTGATACGGAAAAAACGATATTTTGGCGGCAATCGGATGTGCCAGAGGTTACGGAACTTACGTGGCTTTTGTCGTGCGTTACGCCGAAGGGGCTTTTAGAAAGGTGCACCAGCTATAAGGACAAGGTTGCGCAGGGAATAAGCCCGAACCATGGGCTTTTCGCGTATCCTGTTTTGCAGGCGGCGGACATCCTTATATATAAGAGCGACGTTGTGCCCGTTGGTGCAGACCAGAAACAACACATCGAGGTTACACGCGACATCGCGGGCTACTTCAACAATACATACGGCGAAACTTTTGTCCTGCCAAAGGATTACATTATAGAATCGGTTGCGGTCGTGCCGGGTATCGACGGCCGAAAAATGAGCAAAAGTTACGGCAACACGATTGAGATGTTCGAGCCGGAAAAGAGCATCAAAAGTAAAGTTATGAAAATAGTTACCGACTCAACGCCGGTTGAGGCGCCGAAAAATCCTGATAAGTGTAATGTATTTGCGCTATTAAAGCTTTTCGCGTCAGCCGAAGAAATCAAACAGTGGGAAGACAAATACCACAAAGGCGGCACAGGATACGGCGAAGCGAAGAAACGCTTGGCCGAGCTTATCGTAGAATACTTCAGGCCTTACCGCCAGAAGCGAACCGAACTTGAGAGTAACCCTGATTATCTCAGGCAGATTTTGGCGAAAGGTGCTCAGCGGGCAAGAGCCGTCGCGGTAAAGACGCTGATTGAAGCACGAAAAGCTGTAGGGTTAGGTGAGTATTATGGAAGATAAACTTGTTACAATAGCCGAGTATATGGATTCGATGCAGGCCGAGATGGCTAAACAGGTTTTAGACGATTTTGGGATAAAGAGTACGCTGGCGGGCCAGCACGGGGCGGATGTGCTTGCGGGTGTACCGGCATTCGCAACGGTCAAGCTTCAGGTGCTGGAAAAGGATGCTGATGAGGCCAAACAGATACTTGAGGAACAGGAACAAGGTCACGAGCCGGAAAAATATGAAGTAATGGATGAAACGGACGAGGCGGATGAGCCCTATGACCCAAAGGAGGAGGAGTTGTAATTGGCTGATTATCGGGTAAATCTTGAGATATTCGCGGGGCCTTTGGACCTGCTTTTGTACCTTGTCCGCAAGGAAGAGGTTGATATTTATGACATACCCCTTGCGAAAATCACCGACCAGTACATTCGTTATATCGACATACTAAAGCAGCTTGATATCGACGTGGCGGGAGATTTCCTGGTAATGGCGGCGACGCTGATGCAGATAAAATCGGCTATGCTTCTGCCAAAGACGCAGGGAGAGGAAATCGGGGCGGAAGATTTGTCAGACCCGCGTGCTGAGCTTATAAGACAGCTTTTGGAATACAAGCGATTCAAAGACGCGGCAAATATGCTCGCGGCATCAGCCGAGGAACATGGCGACCGGTTCGCCAGGCCTGATACGGTTATCGAGCAATTCAAGCCCAATGCCGAGCCAACGGTTGACCTCGACCAAGTCAGCGTCTGGAATCTGCTTGAGGCCTTCGACGCAATTATGGAGGCGACCGGCGCCAAATTCGATATAAGTCACATTACGGACGACACACCGATCGACTTGTATCAGATAGAGATTTTGCATCGGCTGCAAAAAGAAGGTCAGATGAGCTTCGAGCGCATTTTCGAGCCGCGAGGCAGCCGGCTGGTGCTGGTGGGACTGTTTTTGGCCATACTGGAGCTTATCAGGTCGCAGTTAATCTGGGTGGAACAAAACCAGGAAACAGGCAAAATATCCCTTCGTGCGCTGACCGATGCGCCGCCGGAAGAGGCCGTTCGTAAAGCGATAATGAGAATCGAAGCAGAGGAAGCAGCCAGCCAGCAGGCAGTGGCGGCAATAGAACAGCAGCCGATGCCTGCCTCGGCTGAGGAATTACCCGCGGAGCCGGATTTTGCAATTGATGAAATAACCGAAACAGAGCAGGAATCGCAACTGCCTATACCAATAGTAGAAATACCGCCTGCTGACAATTCTACAATCGAGCAGCCCGTCGAAGAAGCACAAACGGAATTGCATCTGCCTATACCTATTGCGGAATTGCCTCCGAAAGACAAATCCAAACAAACAGCCGACGAACCAGAACCGCTGGACGGCCAAATAAAAGAACAATCATAAACAGAAAAACGTAATAAGCGTTTGACAGTTATTGGCCGACTCTATAAAATCCGGTTAACCTGAGGCCAATTTTGGAAAGGAATCAAAAAATGGCTGGCAATGTAGTTGAGCTTACCGACGCGGATTTCGATGAAATGATTCATACAGCGGGCACGCCCGTGCTGGTGGATTTCTGGGCGCCATGGTGCGGCCCCTGCAGGATGATGGGGCCAATCATCGAGGAATTCGCCAGGGACTACACAGGCAAGGCGAAGGTCTGCAAGCTCAATACCGACGATGCCAGGGATAGCGCTATGGAATTCGGCATCAGCGCGATACCAACAATCATCCTTTTCAAAGACGGACAGGTCCAGAAGAAATGGGTCGGCCTGACCAGCAAGAAAGACCTCGCTGCGGCAATCGACGAGCTGCTTTAAGCGAAACTCAAAGTCCCCCGCCCGCCGGCTGACTCCACCAGTTTGAATCGCGGAAATAGTTTTTCAGCATCATCGCCGCGTTTGCCCCGTCGCCTACAGCCGTCGAGAGCTGCATCGCGGCTCCCACCCGACAATCACCCGCCGCGAATACGCCGGGGACGCTCGTCCTTAGGTGTGCGAAATCACACTTGATGAAACCGTCGTCGGTCAAATCAACGAAACCCCTGAGAAACCCGGTGCTGGGAACCATCCCGACGAAAATGAAAACCCCGTCGCAGGGATAACTTTCTTCTTTATTGGTTTTAACGTTTTTCAGCCGGACGGATTCAACCTTGTCTTTGCCCTCGATGGCGGTCGCCACGGTGCTGTATCTAATCAGCAGATTCGTATTCGGCTCTTTACTCTTCGCGATAAGCTCTTCCTGCAGGACTTTGGTCGCGCGGAATTCGTTCCTGCGGTGAAGCAGCGTTACTTTGGCGGCGAATTTGCACAGGTGCAGCGTCTCTTCCAGCGCGGTATTGCCTCCCCCGATTGCCGCGACGGATTTACCTTTGAAGAAAGGCGCGTCGCAGGTCCCGCAGTAGCTTACGCCCGCCCCTGCGTTGCGAAACTTGTCCTCGCCGGGAATACCGAGCTTGCGGTAGTCGCTGCCGGGGGCAAGTATGACCGCGCGGGCGAGGTATTTGTCTTTATCGCAGGAAATTTCGATGTCGCCGTTGCTTAATTTCTTCAGGGCGGTTACTTCCGACCCCGTTTTGATTTCGCCGCCGAAGGAGACGGTCTGCTTTTGCATTTTTTCGATAAGTTCATAGCCGCTTATGCGCTCGAAACCGGGGTAGTTTTCAATTCTGTCGGTGCTGTTGATTTGCCCGCCCGGAACAAACTTTTCGAGCAGCAGCATTTTAAACCGGTCTCTCGCGGCGTATAACCCGGCCGCCAGTCCGGCCGGGCCCGCTCCGATTATTATGCAATCGTATCTTTCTGCCATACCTGTAATCCCTTACTGTTTAATGCGCAATAAGAATAACATAGCTGGCTGATAAGTGCCAGAGTATTGACAACCGATGCTTGATAATTGATGATTGAGTAAACGATTTGAAGATAACTCAGTTGCGTGGAGGTTTCCAGTGCGAACGATTAAGGGCACAATCATATTATTATGCCTTACGATAGCAACGGCAGGCATAAGCAAACCCGTTAAAGAACAGCCGGGGCAGGACGTTAACCAGCCGGACGCGAACGGCATCGGCGAATACTACGGATTCGGCGAGATGGAAATCATCAAGCTGGACTGGGGTATTCAGAATTTGCAGATTGCCGATTTTGACGGCGACGGCCGAAACGACATCGCCGTGGCCAACAACCGAAAAGCTGCGATAGAGATTCTGCTTCAAAAGGATTCAATCGGCCCCCAGGACCAGGACGTGGCGGTTGACCCCAATGACGTCGATATCAACGCCCTGGTAGGTCCGAGCCGATTTGCCAGGCAAACCGTGCCTGTCTCGCAGCGGATATACAGTATGGTTTCCGGCGACCTCAATGGCGACGGGCTGATTGATTTGGCATACTACGGCGAACCGCGAGGCCTGTATATATTGTTACAAAAACCGCAAAAGGAAAAACACAAATCGAAAACATTAACCTGGCAGCCGGTGAAACGCATCAATATCGACGATGCCTTACCTAATGAGAATGCCCTTATCTGTGCGGATATAGACAACGACGGCAGAAAAGACCTGATTGTGGTCGGCAGAGACGCCATATACGTCTTGCTGCAGAAAAAAGACGGCTCTCTCAGCGAGCCGGTCAAGTATCCGGCTACGGCTCGAATCATCGGTGCCGAGGTCGGCGACCTCACCGGCAACGGCATAAACGACCTGCTGCTTGTTACCGACGACGCCGAAAGACCCATCCACGTCCGCCTCGGGCAGAAAAATGGCCAGTTGGGACCCGAAATGCGCCTGTTATCTGAAATGCCTCTGGTGCTGGAGCTTGCTGATATGGGCGGCAAAGAAGGTAAGGATATAGTTGCGATTGACGCTATAAGCAGACGACTGGTGTGCTATAAACTGGTCGCGGACAACTCGCAGAGCGATGACTGGCCCGTGCTGTTTTATCCTCTTGCCGCAGGGCAGGGCAGCGAAAAGCGAGACCTCGTAGTCGGCGATTTTGACGGCGACAAACTCGCGGACGTCGTAATCAGCGACCCCGGTGCGGCGGAACTCGTGTTGTACAGGCAAATACCAGGCGTAGGACTGGCGGAACCGGCAAGATTCCCGTGCCTGGCAGATACCGACGCTTTATCAGCTGCCGACATTGACGGCGACGGTAAGAGCGAACTCGGCGTGTTGAGCATCAAGGAAAAAACAATCGGCATAAGTAAATTCGAGTCGGGACGATTGACCTTCCCGAAGGCCGTCGATTTGACAGGTGAGCCGCTTGCTATGGAATTAAGCGATATAGACGGCGACAAGTCAGTTGATTGTGTATATGTCTCCCGCTCACAGTCCGACACAAGGTCGCTTCGGATAATCTATAATGTTGCAAAAGCCGACGCCAACGATACCCTCGCCGTCGAGCTTCCGCAGCTTGCCACGAATCCGCAGGGTATAAAGGTCATCGACGTTGACCACGATGGTTTAAAAGATGTGCTTATATTTGTCAAATACGAGCTGCCCATCCTTGTTCGCCAGACCCAAAAACGAAAATTCGAGGTCGTCGATTCCCCAAAGGCACAGACCAGCTTGATAAAAGAGGCGACCCTTCGCTCGATTTACTCGGCTGGCGTTGACGGCAAGCCGGGTGATGAGCTTTTGGTAGCTCAGAACAATTTCGCCAGAAGTATGACATTCGCAAACGGAGAGTGGACAGTCCTTGACCAGTATAACGCCAAGAGCGCAGAGAATCGTATTTCGGCTGTCGCCGAGGCAAAGATGAAAGTTGACGGCGCAAAAGACAGCAAAGCGATATTATTATTGGATGGTCAAAAAGGCCGGCTCCAGATTCTTACCCAGGATACAGATAAAACATTCCGCTTCGACAAAGAGCTGGACGTCGGAACCTGGAACCCGGCATCGGGCGTCAAAATGTTAACCGCATCCCTCACCGGCGGCGGGCCTGATGATATCCTGCTGTTCGACGGCGAAAAATTAGGGCTTGTTATCCCGCCCGGAGCCAAAACAAATCGGTATCGGCTCGAACAGAAATTCAGCTATGAAACAAAGATAAAGGACGGTGCCTACGGCAATTTCACCACCGGCGATATCAACGGCGACAAAAGGACCGACATTATAATGGTCGAATACAAACATAATCATATCGAAATACTGACTCTCGATTCGGCAGGCAAACCCGTCCCGGCGATGCGGTTCAAAACATTCGAAGACAAGACCTACCGCGAAGGCAGACAAGGGGCAGGCGTCGAGCCGCGACAAATGAAGGTTGCCGATGTTACAGGCGACGGCAAGGCCGACCTGGTAACAATTATTCACGACAGGATTATTATTTACCCTCAGGATTAAACCGGGCAGAATAATCCTTAAAGCAAGATAATTTTGGTGCCGTTAGCCGGCAAAACAGACAATTTTATTTGCGCCTTTATCACGCATAACCCATTGGTAATACTACGGTTATACAATAGCAACATTGCCCCCCCCAAAAAAAATGCTTCGTCTTATAATTTTCTTGACATTTAGCGAATAAGGTGGTTAAAATTGATTGAGTAATGATGAGTTAATATATCCCTGATAGAGAGCAGGGGTAACTCAGTAAAATAAGGAAAAGGGTGAGTACCTAATGAAGAAGGAGGAGTAGATTATGTGTAGAGGATTCATTTCTGTTTGTTTGATATTGTTCCTTGTCTCAACCGGCTACAGCAATATAATTATTCCTCCCGAACCCTACCCGGGCGGGCCAGTTGTGGGGCCAATCGGCTGGGGATTCATCGGCCCACTAGACATCAGTGCTGCCGATTTCGCGGCCAACTCAAAAATAAGTATTGACGTCACCTCATTGACGGCGGATTGGCCAGGCGATTCCGGCTTCAATATGGGCTGGGCCATTCAGGGTGATGGTATTTCCTGGACCCAGGATAATGATGTTCTTCCCTGGTGGAACTCTGCCGACGGTGACAGGACGATTACGGCCACATTTGATTACAGTGCGCTTAAGCCGGGTTCTTCATGCAATTGGGTTCAAATATTCCTTATCGAGAACAGTTATTCAAACGATGGCCAGAATACACAGTATGTTTTGTACCTCGACAACCTGAAGTTAACTCCTGAGCCGGCGACAATGGCTCTGCTTGGTTTAGGCGGTCTTGCCTTGATTCGCAGGAAAAAGTAATCGGGCCTGAGACAATAAGCAATGATAGGGCCTGTCCCACAAACGAGACAGGCCCTTGTTTTTTGTGGAAACAGAGATAGCGTTTCAGTATTGATACTGACATTTTACGGAATAATAAAAATTACCCAAATTAACAGCAATGCTGCGTCGCATAACTTCTTGATAATACAGTAGTTACGCAACATAGCGAGACCTATAACTTTTTTTGCATCCTATAATAATTTCTCTTGACATATAGGCGGCAAATGTGGTATTCTCACTATTGTAAAGAGTTACCACATACGTGTGTAGATATGGCTCCCTCGTGAGAGGAGGGTGCAGCCAATTGAAAAGTGAATAAATGAAGTGAAGAAGTTGTCGCTTTATTTAACGTTAGGCAAGCACAAGGTTGTAAAAGGTGAAAGTCAAACTGTAGTGCTTGTTGTTGTTCGAGATAAAAGCAAAGTAGAGAGTGAGTTTGTCGAGAACAACGAAATTCTGGCTTGTTGCCAGGATTAACGAGCGAAGAAAGTGATAACAATCGAAGAAGGAGGAGTACGAGTATGAGTAAATTGATAGTTTCTGTTTGTTTAGTGTTAGCTCTTGCCTCGACGTCCTATGCTGCCTATTCTACTGATCCTGTTGTAGCGCAAATTACAAGCTGGGAAGACGGTGGCATAGATGGTTTGAATAGCTGGGGTCCGACGCTTGTCGGCGGTCAAACCGTTGGCAATTCAGATGGGTTATTGAGCCTCGGCGTCGTTGCGGGCGTTGGCTGGGGTTTCGTCGGCGAAATGGATATCCCGTCCTTTGCGAATGCTTTCATGCAGAGCACGTATATTGAGATGGACGTCACAACGTTTAATGCAGATTGGACGGGCGATGCTGGATTTAATATGGACTTTGCCATCCAGGGCGGCGGTATTAGCTGGACGCAGACATCCAATGTTATGGCAGGCGGCTGGTATAGCGCTTTGTCTGGACAAGATGACATGGATACCATGAAAGTTAGTATTGCCAGTATTGTTGCATCGCTGGGGGGTGTTGCTCCGAATTGGCTGCAAATATTCCCCATCCTGAACGTCTATTCGAACGATGGCCAGCAAAGTTCGGCTGTTTTCTATTTTGACAACCTCAGATTGTGCACCCCCGAACCGGCAACAATGGCGCTGCTCGGTCTCGGTGGTCTTGCTTTGATTCGCAGGAAGAAATAATTTCTGCTGGCAAAGCAAAGGTTACAAAGTAGTATTAAACCGGGGCCTGCTTGAAAAAGCAGGCCTCGGCTTTTTTTATGTAAAAATAATGTCAATCAATTATAACGTCGAACACCCAACATCCGATTTTAAACCCGCCATCAATAATAATACTTGAACGTCAAATCAACGTCCCATGCGTCGGGCTGGCCCTTGTTTTTTCTGAAGTTTATCTTCGTGCATTGAAGGCCTGACCAGTGTTGCTGTATCGAGGACAGAAACCTGGCGGCCTTTGCTATTTCTACGCCCTTCAGCGAAACGTTGGCGGACTGGGTTTTCTGCCCTTCGGATTTAAGAATCACGCCTGAAGACAGTTTATAGTTGTTGGCGGAAACTGAGCAGAATTCAGCGGCCTTCTGGACGGCGGTCGCGTAGTCGAATCCGGCTGACGCCTCTTTCCCCTTGGTTGCGTTCAGACGCTCCGGGTCGGCTGCGATAAGCTCCTCCATCAGCGGTTGCGACTTCTGATACTGCTCCGCGTCGTTATTATAGTTTGCGCGGCGCCGGGAAGGTAAACACCCCATATAATCACAGGCCAAAACGCCGCCAGGGCAGGAACGAGCATGTAATAAAACATCGGGTTTTTATATATTTCTTTTATGTCTTTCATTGGCTGCCTCCGCCTTGCTTTGTTGGGGTGGGTTCAACCGTTACGCCGAAGGTGCTGCGGCCGCCGTCGGTGCTGATGCGCTGCTGGAGAACGTTCAAGCCGGTCTGCTTGAGGGCCTCGAACATCTTCAGGGTATTGTTCGGGCTGGACGTGTCGCCGTTGATTGTAATCATCTTGTCGGTTATGGAAACGGTCTCGATATTAAGGCCAGTGGTCGCGGCGCACTTGTTCAACGCCTGAAGCACAAGGACAAGTTTGGCCGCGACGGCTTCTTCACCGGTAAGAGAAAAGCCCTTTTGCGCCTCCTTGATACGCCGTAGCGCCGTGGAGATTTTTCTCGTCGCCTCTTTTGTTTTGCCAGGCATCTTCTCCCCGAACATTACCGCTGGAAAATCCTTCGCAAATTTCGCCCGCAATTGGGCGCTATATTTGTTGAACTGCAGGGCCTGCATCAGGCCGTATAGTCCGACGGCGAACATAAGAATGACCGCCGCAACCGCAAAAAACTTAAGCGTCTGCTGCAAACGCATCTTCCTGCCCTGGTAGGGCATAAAATCGCCGCGGAAATTGGTGCCGTGAGACCCGTCGAGCTGCGCAATCGCCGCACCGTAAGCGATTGCGAATTCGACGGCATCGGGACAGTCCGCGAGGTTCTCGGCAGATAATTTCGCCAACCCTGTTATGTCAATACGATTGGTCTCAACAGTAATTTTTTTAGCGATGTCGTCGCAGCTCACCGAATCTGTGGTATCAAAAATTTCGAGACAATTCACTGTCCCGGCTGGTTGCAGCAGCGCGGTGGTCATTGAAAACTGCTTTGTCAGCATCTCATTCCTGTTTTGCGAGGGACTCAGAAGGAACGTTCGCATCGAGGTTGCCGGCGTCGGAGATATCCCCTGCCAGGGCGAAGAAACTGGCGAGATAAAATAGCCGTTTCTCCGGGACAAAAATGCGAACAACGGGCGAACGTCGGGAGACAAAGACGCGTTCTGGCAGACAAACCTTGCCAGGCAGTTCACGTCCGGTTCCACGCTGAACGGGTCTATGTTGTTGCTTTGCAGCGCGCCGAGCAAATCAGACAGCATCTGTTTTTGCGCCGTGAAGGCGCTGATGTCCGCGCCGGTCTGGTCGGTCGAATTTATTTTGAACGCGATTGCGACGTCCGTCGCGTCGGTGCCGAGGGCCTCTTCCGTGTCAAAGTGAACCGTCTGCGTGATTTTCCTGACGTCGGAGAATTCGCTGTGGATACTGTGCTGCATAAACATCGCGCAGTCCAGGGCAACCGCCGCCTCAGTAAATTTAATCTGCCTTTCGGCGCATACGGCCGCGATGCGCTGGGCCAGCGCCTGGAAAGTCGGCTGTTCGGACTGTTCCGGCGAAACACTAAAACACCCCACGAGCTTTCTCTCACTGCCCTGCACGTCCAGACAAACAACCGTCGCGCGGTCTTTGGCCAGATATATTCCCAAAAAATTCCCAGTTTGCACTTTAAGTCGGCTCCTTACTGCGTTTAACCTCCGACGTATAACGTATAGTGAATTTTACGCTATCCGCCGCGCTGTTTACCCGCTCAAAACAGCGACCTTTTGAATCTTGCCGCCATTTTTCATCACAACCACGACTGCCGAGACCTTTGCCACGCCGCTTGCCGCTGTAACGTGTATCGAAAACACGTTGCTGCTCGTGGTGATATATGGTTTGCATTTCTCGATTGAGTCGGAAAACTGGAACAGCTCTTTTTTAACCGCATCAATATCTGCGAACGGCTTTTCGCGCCTCTTTTGTATGATTCCGTCGGCGATTTGCTGGGCATCGCCTCCGAATGTAAATGCGGCTTCCAGCACATTTCTGGGCGCCGAGTTTATATTAACCTGGGTCGCCCCCCATAATCCCATATACTTCATCGCCGACTCTTTTCTGGTTTCACTTATAATTGTGGGTTCGGCGAGTATTTGCAGGTCGAGCAGGGAGCTGTGGAAGAGTTCCGAAAAATCTCTGGTTTGAACAACCATAGATTCCGTCGGTGAAACCTCTGCCGTCTTATAAACGGTTCTCTTCGTTTTTGCGCCTCGCCTGGCGGGATTTTGAACTTCGGTTGTTATGGGTACCCTTTGTACAACCGGCTTGAACTCAACCTTGAACGGTTTTATTGAAGCTATTTGCTTCAACTGGTCCCCGACGGTTTTTATCCTGTCGGAATCGTATCCCATCCACTCAAAGAAGGTCTGCATGCCCGCCTGTGACTCACGCTGGACTTTTTCATTATCGATGATGGCCCACCCGGCAGGATATTTCGCGTTTTCATCTTCGGTCTCAATTTTTATGTGCGTCGAGCCGATATCAAATTCCACCGGCTCCGTCACAAAAGGCCAGGACGGACCATAAGGACCCCGTATCTTTATATTGTTACTATCGTTTGGCTCGGCTAAATTCGAATCAGCCGTGTGTTTCCCGTTCGAGTCGTTGGCTTCAAGAACAGACATAGGGGGGGGCGTATTTCCATCGTTGCTTTCACCTTCTGATTGTTTTTTGGCAAGTTCCATTGCCCATTGTTCAATCAACTGGCTATACTCCTCCTCGCTGAGATGGAAAAGGTCGGAAAAATCCGGCTCATTGGGACGGGAAATCAACTTAAGGTCGTTAAGGTCCTCCAATGCGGCCAATGCGTATTTTAACGCCGAATCACGGGCGTAACAGGCGTTGGTGTAATCGATGATGTAACTATCCCTGTGCCGCTGAGAAGCCACCCGGCTGGCTAAAGTGTATCCAAGCGTCGCAAGAACCAGCAGTACTAACATTGTTATCAGAAGCACAATCCCGCTTGTACGAACCGACGGTTCGGCCTCTGATGTGGTTCGGCTATCGTGATTTTGCAAACTACCGTTCATAAAATCATTCTCACACATCTTCACGTTGCTGTATCGTCGCAGTTCTTATTGGTCTGTTGGCACCTGCTGATGTATTGATATCTGCCGGCGTATTTGTATCTGCCGGGTTATTGGCATCGCCTGACCCGTTGGCATCGGCGGCCTGGTTGGCATCAAGCGAAGGTATGGTAAATGTCGGCATGCGGGTCCTGTCAACAGCAATAGTGCGAACAATCTTTTCCTCTTCGGGAACGTCAAAGGTGCCGCTTACCGTCTTATATGGCTGAGCAAATGACATTGTAATCCTGACCACCGGCGGAATACCTTCCGTCCACCGGTCTAATGGCACTTCGTTTTCGTCTTTGGGAACTTCGATTTTGAAAAAAGTTATACCACTGCAAATAGGCACAAAAAGCTCTCGCTGCCACGGTTCTTTCTGGTTATCGAGCAGTGCGTCTTCCATCGCGATTCCGGAATGGCTTCGATACAAGGTTAGCAATCCGCTTTCCGGGTCAGTGCTGCTTTGCCAGACAATTTTTTCAAGCGTTTGCTGCTGGTCTTTGCCGTCGTAAATCGGCCTTAATATTTCCAGTTTTGCGGCGGATAAACCGTCCTGCAATTTGTTTAAAATATCAATTTGAATCCCCTGACCTCCCCCGGCAACCCGGTCGAGGTCTTCGGCTATTCGCTGAAAAACCTCACGAGGCAGGCGAGTGCTTTCCAGCTTGTTCATAACCGCGGCTGAGCCGCTTTGCCCCCTGTTATATAAAGCCAGAACCGCCAGCAGAACCATTGTTCCAACGGTCAGGGCGGCAAGTATCTCCACGAGCGTGAAAGCCCCTTTATAAGAACACGTTTTATTGTTCACTGATTCCATATCGGTTACAAACTGCTCGCTAAGAGCCGCGCAATAAATCATTTATTTGTTTCTTCAGCTCAGGGTCTATATTATCGTTCGGAGCCGTCGGTTCGGTGCCTGATGAGTCGGTGCCCGGCTGCGCCTGCGACCCGGACTCCTCTGGGTTCTGCGAATCCGGTGTTGGTGTTGTCGTCTTGTCCGCAGTCGCTTTCTTCGGCCTCGTAATTGACAATTCCGGATATTCTGTCAATGTGCTTTGCTTATCCTCGTCCGTCGGGTTGCCATCGGTTTGCAGGTACAGGTCCAGCCAGGGCTTAAGATATTCGCCTGCCTCCGTCATCGGCATACCGTTCTTTACCCACTGCCTTATGGTTTCGACAGTAACGCCGGCAAATTCCGCCGCAAGCTCCTCGGTCGCGATAATATGTTTGGCAATCTGTTGTTTCTGAAGTTCCGACTTTTGCGTCAACTGCGCCATCTGCGTATTGCTAAGCTTGGTAAGCCAGTTGGTTAACTCGACATTTTGGGGCTCGCCGGATGTATCGGTATATTCCGCCGAGCAGACCGCCCGCACCCACATTTGCGATGTCGCCGGTTCATAAAAACTCTCGACGGTGGTCTGCCAGCGGATGTCCGGGAATTTTTCGCTTGTGCCGTATTCGGTCGTTTCCTGAACGGAATCCAAACCAAGTAGCTTTTCCATATTTTCGCGGGCTATTTCAAAGGCGCGCATACGCTGAACCGAGTTTGCCGCGGAAGCCGTGCATCGCCCCAGAATTACCCACACGCTTATGCCGATAAACGCCAGCAGCGTAATTGAGGCCATGCTTTCTACCAGCGTAAAAGCCCGATGACGGAAGACGGAGGACTGAGGACGGAGAACGGTCAGCCGTCTTCTGTCTTCTGTCCTCTGTCCTCTGTTTTCAGAACGGCAGATCATCTTTACTCCTTGGCCAGACGATTTGCGCTTCACCCTCCTGCAAACGAACGATATTGCTCAGCTGGTCAACAATAATCGACCAGCTCTGCCCGTCAGAATCGATAAGCACTATTATGCCGCCGAACTGCCATCCCGCCCGGCTCGCCCGGAACTTCGCCTTGTCCTCGTTTGTATATTGCCCGTCGTCAAACAAAACGTATGAAATCCTGCAGTTGTAGCCGAAATCCTCCTGGGCGATTATTTCTTCATCAAGAACGTCGGCCAGATTGGAAGATGAAATCTCACGCAGAAGATAGCTCTGCTGCGGGATATCAATAATGACTTCGTATCTTTTGTTACTTTGGCCGGCGCTTGTTACCGCGGCCTCAAGGGCGGAGATAAGCCCCTGACTTTTGGCTTTAAAGGAATTTTTGGTAATGACTCCATTCAGATTGGTTGCCGCAATCATTATCAGCAGCGAAATGATAACGATGACGACCATCGCCTCCGCCAGCGTAAACGCCCGATGACGGAAGACGGATGACTGAGGACGGAATTCTGTCCTTCCGACTTTGTTATCTGTCGTCTGTCTTCTGTCCTCTGTCATCCGTTTTCTGTCCTCTGTCAATCGGCATCCGTGCTGTAAAGGTCGGCGTTGAGTCCCTCGCCGCCCTCTTCGCCATCAGCTCCATAGCTGATAATAACAAATGCTTTGCCGCTTTCGGGTGATAACTGATAAATGAAATCGTGTCCCCATGCGTCTTTTGGCAGCGATGTTGATTGGAGATAACCGCCGGGGTTCCAGCCGGTAACGTCAGTGGGCTGCTCGATAAGTTCCTGCAGGCCGGCCTCTTCGGTTGGGTATCGGCCTGTGTCGAGCTTGAACTGAATAACGGCGCTGTGGAGCATTTTGAGATTGGCTTTGGTGGAGATAACTCGCGCCTTGTCAATTCTTCCGACGACGTTGACGGCAACAATACCCGCCAGGATGCCGATAATCACAATTACGGCCATAACCTCGATAATCGTGAATGCGGCGTAACGGCGCCCGGCGCCGCGGAAATATGAGCGTGATTTTTTCGTAGTCATAAATGTCTCCAGTTTTTTACATAGCCATTTGCGAAATTTTCAAAATCGGCATCATTATCGCAAGGGCGATGATGCCTACGATTACCGCGATAAAAACAATTACAACCGGCTCTACGGCCGCGCTTATCCGTTCGATGACAATATCCGTTGATTCTTCGAGCGAATCGCTAATGTTTTTGAGCATCGTCTCGAGCTCGCCGCTTTTCTCGCCCACTGTTACCATATGGGCTATCGACGGGTCAATAACCCCGCTGTCGCGCAAAGGTGTCGCGATATCCGCGCCGGCGAGAATTCTCTCTCTCGCCTGGTCAATAGCCCGTTTCATCAATGTGTTGCCCGTGACCTCGCCGACAACACGGAACGACTCAGCCATACTCAGGCCGGAACCGAGAAGCGTTGACAAAGTAGATGCGAAACGCGAAACCACTCTCTGCTTGATAAGCGGCCCGAATACCGGCAGCGACAAAATGAATTTATCCCGCATAAACGCGCCGCGGGGTGTCTTGAAGAACCGCCTTATCCCCCAGATAGCCGCCACTATACCTGCGATTACGAGCACTACCCACCAGCTTGTCATAATGTAGCTTACGTTCATTAACTGCTTGGTTATCCAGGGTAGCTCCTGTTTGGCTGCCACAAGCTGGGCGCCTATTTTGGGGATGACAAATGTGGTAAGAATAATAATAACAACTAGGGCGAACAGCATAAGAATCGCCGGATATACCATAGCGGTAATGATTTTCGATTCAACCTTCTGGCGTTTGCCCATAAAATTACCGATGGTGGCGAATACGGGCCCCAGCGACCCGGTAACCTCGCCCACTCGTACCATACTGACATAAATTATGTCGAAATACTCGTCGTAATCCTTCATAGCGTCGGTCAGCGATTCGCCCGTAATCACGCGGTCGCGGATATCCGAAAGGGCGGCCTTGAATCTCGGGTCAGGTGACTGCATCGTCAGCACAGTCAACGCCTCTGTCAGCTTTATGCCCGAATTGATAAGCGTGGCCATTTGCCTGGTGAAGTCGATTAGGTTCTTTTTGCTCGTTCTGCTGAAAATTGATGCGATAACGGACCTTCCCTCTTCAGCCGCGCCAAGCTCGGTTACTGCGGTCGGATGAATGTTGCGAACGCGCAACTGTTTGCGGGCGGCGTAAGGACTTTCGGCTGTTATAGTCCCTTTGGTTTTTTTCCCGTCTGCGGCTATCGCTGTATATGTATATCTTGGCATAACCGAAAATCCCTATATCACATCGGCCTGAGTAACTCTAAGCACCTCGGAAATAGTCGTTGTTCCCGCGAGGACCTTGCGAGCGCCGTCCATTCTCAACGTTTGTAATCCCGCATCCAGCGCGAACTTTTTTATTGCTCCGGCGGTAGTTCTTTGATAAATGAGATTCTGTATCTCCTCGTTAACCAGCATCAGCTCATAAATACCCGTCCTGCCCCGGTAGCCGGTCTGGAAACATTTGTCGCATCCGGCGCCGATATAAAATATGGGCTGCGAAGACAAATCTCCAAGCCCCAGCTCTCTCAGTTCGTGAGGCGCCGGCTTGTATTCCTTTTTGCAATCTGGGCAGACCTTTCGTAGTAGCCGCTGTGCCATTATGGCAATCAGTGAAGAGCTGACTAAATACGGCTCCACGCCCAGGTCCAGCAACCTGCTTATCGCGCCTGCCGAATCGTTGGTGTGAAGGGTGCTGAAAACTAAGTGGCCCGTAAGGGATGATTGTATCGCCATTCTCGCTGTTTCCGCGTCACGAACCTCGCCGACCATTACCACGTCGGGGTCCTGTCGCAGAATGTGCCTCAGCGCATTAACAAAGGTAACGCCCTTTTTGCTGGCGACCTGCATCTGGCTTATGCCTTCGAGCTGGTATTCGATTGGGTCCTCGACGGTCATAACGTTTTTTTCCGCGGAATTGATGCGGTTGAGACAGGCGTAAAGCGTGGTGCTTTTGCCGCTGCCCGTCGGGCCTGTTACGAAAATGATGCCGTGTGTGCGATTCAGCAGCGTATCAAATCTCTTGAGGTCATCTTCCCAAAGTCCGAGTTGATTCAGCGTAAGTATGCCTGAGCTTTTGTCCAAAATACGCAGGACGCATCGTTCACCGAAACTTGTGGGGACGGTGCTGACGCGAAGGTCAATTTCCCGCTGGCCCAGGCGGACGCTGCATCGCCCGTCCTGCGGCATTCTTCGTTCGGCTATGTCCATACCGGCCATAACCTTTATACGCGAAACAATCAGCGGCAGGACGTTGCGGTTCAAGCTTAAAGTGTCGTATAGAATACCGTCAACACGGTAGCGAATTTGTATTTTGTTCTCGTATGGGTGAACGTGAATATCGCTTGCCCTCAACTGAAGGGCGCGAAAAAGAACGTCATTGACTAATCGGATAACGGGCGGACGATTAACTACGTCCAGCAGGTCGTCCGAGCCGGCTACTTCATCGGCAAGCTGGTCGATATTTTGCGAATCCAGCTCCTCTACCACCTCATCTATCACGGTCGTCCGCTGCTCGTATGCAACATCGATAACCGAAGTTATGGCGGCACGCGTGGCAACTCCCGCTCGAACAGACATACCAGTCATCTTCGATATGTTATCGAGCTCGGCAATATCTAATGGCTTGGAAAGCACAACGATCAGCTCGCCGTTGTCCCCTTCTTTTTTTATCCCAATCAATGAATGGTGCTGGGCGTATGTCGCAGGGACGGACTGGATAAATTCCGGCGGCACCTGCTTGGCAGGTATCTCGGAAAAAAATTCGTTTCCCAGCGCCGCCGCGAACAAACGCAGAACCTGCTCCTCGGTAAAATTGGGACAGTCAAGCAACACCTCGTCGATGCGTTGGCCCGCGGAACTTTCCTCCAGAAATTTGGCCAGAACTTCGGCGTCAACTATACCCGTCCGCTTCGCGGTTTGTATTAAAAGCTCTTTCATTTACGTTTCACGATTACCGCTTTAACATTTTCCCGCGGTTACTCTGCGTCAAGCACCTTTTCCGGGTCCACCGGCGTGGGCTTTATCCCAGGCACATCATTGTACTTTTGAAACTCCTCTTCGTTTTTCTCAAACGCGGCGCGATTTCTTTCGGAAATCTTCTCTATCTCGGACAACCCTTCCAATGTCATCTCGGGCCTGAGGATGTTGGCTTTTACAAAAACATACAGTTTATTATCGTTAACCGAGTCGCTGGTGTTGCGAAACAGGGTGCCCACAAGAGGAATATCACCAAGCAACGGAACCTTGCTTCCGCCTTTGGTCTGGTTAAGCTTCAGCAGACCGCCCAGAATTATCGTTTTGTTGTTTGGAACCGTTACTGTTGTATCAATAGTGCTCGACGTTGTATCGGGGGGGGTTATTTGGCCGGCAGTCACATTAACGAAATCCGACCTTTCGAGCTTGACAATAAGCAACAGCAGGTCGCCCTCGCCTATGTTGGGCTGAATGGTAAGCGTTATACCGTCATTGTACGGCTGATAACTGGTGCTCCCCGGGACGGTAACGCCGTTCGATACGACGGCACCGCTGGTTAGTTGCACGTTGACGGTATCGGCGGTCTTGATTACGCCGACCTGCCCGTCATTGACTAAGATTTTGGGTTTAGCCAGAACACGGCCATAGTTTTTTGACTGTACCGCAGTAAGAAGCGCCTGGATGTGCTGGTCGCTGTAAAAACCCTGGGCCTGACCTCCTGAAACATACGCTTCAACTGAACGCTTCTTCAGAAAAGTATTAGGGTCGCCTGCCCCTCCTATCAGAGCGGGCAGAAAATCCATATTCCCGCCAGGAATCATTTGTGGGATCTTGGTGGCCATTTCCAGGTCGAGGTTGAACGAGTCTGCTTTTGTAATTTCGACCAGTGTTACGTCAATAAGAACCTGAGGCCTTCTTTTGTCTAAGGTTTTTATCAAATCAGCCACCCAGTCCTGATTTTTTTTGTTCGCGTAAACTATCAGCGAGAAAGTATTGGCGTCGGGGACAACAATGATTTCATCCTCGGTTTTCTTCACGACCTTTTCTATTTTGCCTTCTTTATCTTTGATAACGTCCTCGAGTAACTTCTTGAGAACCTCCGCGATATGGTCAGGCGACTGATTTTGAAGCGGGTAAACCTTGTAAGGTATCGACTTCTGCTCGCTCTCGCTGTCAACATAAGAAATAATAGTCGCAACTAATGCGTGCTGCTCAGGCGAGGCGTTGACCATAAGCGAGTTGGTTGATTCTATGACCACCACCTGCATCTCTTCGGTGGGCAGTTCCCCTTCCGGACTTGCGCTCACAGCCGGGGCAGGTGTCGGCGATGCGGCCGGCTGCCCGGGTGCACCAGGCGTTGCTGTTCTTGAGGTAATCCTGCCGGATGTGCCCGTGCTCGTTCGGCTGGGGCCAATAACGCCAAGCTCTTCAAGCTTCTTTCTTACCTCTTCGGCGTCAACGTGCTGGATTTCGTACACCCGCAGTGAACGGATATCCTGCTGCGCAATGTCAAGAGTATCGATGAGTTTCTCAACAACGGCCAATTCTTCCTCCTGCCCTATCATCAAAATACGGTTGGTCCTTTCGTCGGAGTCGAGATATATCGACGGTTTTGTGGAACCGGCTGTCGCTGCCGGTGTCGGCTGAGGCGTCGGCTGGCGAACACCAGAAGGACGCCTTGGCTGCTGAGGCGTAGTGGCCGCGGGTGTTACGCCTATCGAAATCGACATATCGCCCAGTTGCTCGACGAGTGCCTTAATCTTCGGGGCAAGCGTGCTGGCCATTGTGTATTTTAACTGCCGGAACTTGAATTGCTTTGGGTTGCCCGGCTTATCGACAACATCAAGAAGCTGTTCCACACGGTTCATCCGGTATGCGTAGCCGGTAACAATTATCGTTCCCCGCGTGGCTATTTCCGTTACCGCACCGAGTTTCATACCTTCAAGCAGTGCCTTGGCGCTGGCGGTATCGATATAGTTAAGCTGGAAAACACGGGTTACTACAACGTCGCCCGCCTTAACCTGGCCGCTGTCGGTTTCTATCAAGGCGGGGTCTATTTCCAGAGTGTCGGCGATAGGGACTATTGTGACCAGATTACCCTTGCGGGCCATAGCAAGGCCGGTAAACTTCAGCACTGATTCGGCAAGCGGGTATAAATCTCTTACCTTGATTGGCCCCTGAACCTTCAAACTGACCTCCATGGTCTTTATTTTGCTCTCATCGTACACATAATTGAGGTTCAGATATTTACCAATAAGGTCGAGCAAATCGATGACTTTGAGCTTTTCGGGAAGCGCAAGCTCGAGAGTTTCATCGGCATTGACGGCATAAATGGGCTCGTATTGATTTTGAACTTTCTCCTCATTATTTGGCTCCACCGACGCCGCTGTTTCAAGGTTTGGCTCAGCGGCCTTTTTCTCTTTGCCTGTTAGTTTTTTATCGTTTTTAGCCGCCTGTTTTGGGGGTATTGCGACGTTCTCTGCTTTGGGTGAGGTTTTTTGTTTTACGGTATTGCTCGATTTGGGATTTTTTTCAGCTTTGGATATGGAGTCGAGAAGCTCGTCGAACGCTTTATCAGGAGCAGCCGGGCCTGATTCCGCAACGGCCCCAGAGGCAAGACCATCCTCAAGGTCGGGCAGAGTGCCAGCTCGCTTTACCACGTCGGCATACTCAACAAACTTATCCATAACCGCGACCGGGGCAATAGCAATAAGCTTATCTTCGTGGGTATCAATAATCGCCTTGTACCCGGTCCCGCCGGGTATATTATAAAATGTTCCTATGGATATTTTCCCGATTTCGGCAGCCATTTCGTCCGCAGACGGCATCCGATTCGCATCAGAAGCGGGCAGCAAGACCTTCACGGCATACTTTTCGCGTGAATCCACCATAGCCAGCAAAGCCGCCGCCTTGACAAGAACATCGGGCTTCGCCGTAACCAGCAGCGTATTGGAGTCGCTTACCTGGGAGATATTAGTGATATTCGCATCGACCAGAAATTGCTTGCCCTGCTGAGGCGAGATGTACTTGAGTAAAAATGCCCTGTATCTGTCGGGACTGGGTATGGTCGTCTCATTGGGTGAAGCCATATCCGCTGCCGGCGAAGACACCACAGGCGCTAACCCCACAAAAATTACGACCGCGATTAAACCGAATTTGCTAATCCAACCGGCGGGTCTCAGCTTTAATCCCATAGCTCGCTCCATATTTCTCATTACTTGTCTTTCCGGCCCGACCTCAATCCGCCGTAAACACATATTTCCAGCAGGTTCAGGCATAAAATAACCACTCTAAATTAGACAACGAAATCACCCCAAAGTTCCGCATTTTCTGACTTTACGCACCGGACTTTTGGCTGATTTATCGAAGCCGATTCAGGGTTTCTCTGAAGCTAAAAAGAAAGGTTAAACTGTAGGGGCGACCGTCCTATAAAACATCGTTTTTCAGCAAAAAAAGGGCATAAATGCCCGTTCCGCGGCTGTTGAAAAACCTGACAAAGGATTTGTTATCGAATGTTATGTTTTGCGGGTTGGTTAGGTTCTTTGACCCTGACCATCGAAACCGGCTCTCTCCAGTGTACGATTTTCTCGAAGTATTGCTTCTGGTTGGAGGCGTATTCCCCGCTCTGCTCGGCGGTATGGCAGTCGCTGCAAGTTGAAATTGGGCCGGCAGTTTCGATTGCGCCCAGCGACCTGAGGTGCTCTGAGCCGGGACCGTGGCAGTTTTCGCAGCCGACGTCTTTCATTTCAGGTGTTTTCGCCGGTGAGACATAGCCGGTCTGGTATTGCATTCCCACAACGTGGCAAATGATACATTCGGGGTCGTATTCTGAGCCGACCTTTTCGAGTGCGGCAAAGGCCCCGGCGTGTCTGCTGTCCGGCGACGCCTGTTTATCTAGTCCGGAAATGAAAACCTGCTTGCTTGTCATCCACTTCTCGTATTCGTAGTCGTGGCATAGTTTACAGTATTTCGAGCCGACGTATTCGAGGTTGTCCGGCAGGACAAAACGCGGATACCTTTCGATTAAATTGGCGTCTTTGACTAATCGCTGGTAATCCTTATAAAGCTCAACAAGCGGCTGATACTGCACAATATCTTCCGTAACCGGCACCGAAGAAAACGCTAATCGAGGTTTCTGTCTCGCTCTGTCAAATCTTGCCTGGATTTTGCCGACGTATTTGCCTATCCGGCCCGCCGATATTACTAATGGGCTGTTATTGGCGTCGCCAACGAGCGTCGGCTCGTCGGCCTGCGAAGGAACTATCAGCAAATCGACGAGATTCATTTCCGAAACGGTCGCTATTGTTTTTGCGTCGGCCTGGTTGAGAATCAGGATTTTCACCGCCAGGGGCGACCCCGCGGACGACGCCAGCAGGTCAGGCAGCCGTGTAATTTGGTCCTCGGTTTCCACGGCAACAACGACCGCTTCAACAAATGACCCGTTCAAAGTAAATGTCCTGGTGAATTTGGCCGGCATTTTTATATCATCGGAGCTGCCGGCAGTTATACAATTGAAGGCCGAACTGAGACCATCGAGAAATCCCGCCTCGCGAGCGACGAGAATATCCTGCCCGGTTAGATTGACTACGTTGTAACCGAGCTGCGTGTATGCCTGCACAATAATGCCGAATTTAATCAGGTCCTGGTCGGTTGCCCCCTCGACCAGTGAGCCGGTATCAATGATGAGACGGTTTTGAGGGCTTACCGCATTAAAAACAGTATATCGTCTGTCAAGGCCGCCTAATTGCCCGCCCGAACAGCCGCATGGCTGCATCGCGCCAAGCTCGTTACTCGTGAAGAAAATAGTAATAGTTTGCCGAGCAGCCTGCTCTGAAGAAACCTGAGATTGCAGTGTCGTACCCGAACCTGGCGCCGCGAGCACCGTTGTCGCAGCTATCAGACAGATAGCAACTATTTTCCCCGTCATTACCGCCACGGTTTTGTTTATGTTGCCTTTATTTTCGCTGATAAAAACCACGGCAGACAATTTCTACTTTTTCGCCGTCTTTCGTGGTTATCGTGAACGTATCAGTAAACATCTTCGCCTGGTTTGCTGTCGGCGGAGGGAGCACCGAAAGGTTAAACTTGTAACGGGTTCCGACTTTTTCCTGGCTGAGAACTTTTATGATACCTTCCCTGGATGTCGCCGAGGCGATTTCAAAATCTTCGTTGTAATTATTGAGCAGCCATACTTCCCGTTCGGTGGCTTTCCCGGCTTCAGCGTTGAGTATATTGATGGCCGGCGGGTCAACCTTTAATCTCGGTAAAATACTGAAAGGCACGTTAACCGTGGGGCATTCCGGATGACTGGTCTTAATTTCTATTTGCCCGCTGTTGTTGGCGGCCATTTTATTGTAATCCACCCTGGTCTTAAGAATAAATTTTACAGCTTTCTTGTTCGGGTCAAAATCCGCTGAGACAGCGTCATCGGTGGAGCCGAACGAGGTAATCGCGAAATTCTGGTCATCGACGCTTCGCAGGGTCAAATCCATAGTCCCGGCCTTTTCGCCTTTGAGCGTATATTCCAGTTTCTCCGGCTCGTAAACAATCTTCTGTGCGATAGACGCCTTGATGGTCAACTCTATTCGCGGGTCAACAGGGTCATTCGACATAACATAAAGATGTCTCGTCCTGACGCCGCTGCCCTTGTCGGCGTTGTATCCGGCGTCAATCACCCCTTGCTCTCCGGGAGCGTATTCCTTCTTGTCGAGCGTAAAAACGGTGCAGCCGCAGGTCTTGGTAACGTCGCTTATCTTGAGAACCCCCGCGCCTTTGTTCGCGAACTTGAACTTGCAGGGATTAAAAGAACCCGGGGCAACCGCGCCGAAATCATGGGTGGGCTGCTCGAAGACAAGTCTGGGCGGCGGCCCGTTGGGTTCAGCCGCTGCCTGTGGCTTGGCCTTAACCTGCGGATTCACCGCGTTGACTTCAGCCGTAGGTTTGGAGGCGGGTGCCTGCGTACCAATCGCCTGACTTGCAAACCAGCCCTGCAAAACCAATGCGGAAACAATGATACCAGCTATTAAGTTCGTTCTTCCGTTCTTCATTTTCATTTCTCCTGATACAGCGTATTAAGCGAGTTGAAACCCCACTAACAAGTTACTCGAAAAGTAAAATATACCACAAATTCGCTCCCGCAACAAGTAGTTTTCTCGTATCGCAGCGACCTGTCCCGCCGTAGCCCTTGGCGAAGGGGGAAGACCCCTGCGCTTAGTTTTGCGAAGCAAAACTGCGGGGGTATTGCTCTTTATACTGCCCTCAGCCCCCCAAAGTTCTCCTCGTAGCGCAGTTTACCCGCCATAGTGTCAACGAAGGCGGGCGAAGACCCCAGACTACGATCTGGGGCCCAGTTTTCTAAACACTAACGACTATCGACTAACCACTATCGACTTTCAACTTTCTCGCGAAGCACGCCCTTGACTCCTTACCACCTTTGATGGACAATGGAAGGATAAACATCGCAGAACCCGCAGGTTAGTTCAAGATAATATGGCAAGGAAGGGGCAGTGGCAGAACTAAAAAAGAAAATTGTTGGTAAGGCGAAACTACGAAACAAAATTCTTGCTGCGTTAAAGAATTATGGTTTTAAAATCAATCCACATCTTAGACCTGCCGGTTACAGCAAAAACACTCTCAGAAGGATGCAGAGGAAAGCGAAGATTGAACAAATTGCTTTGCACTCGAATTTCTTACGGCAACACTTTAATTTGGTCAGATCATACAATAGAGATGGGAAAGATATAATCCCTGAACAAATTGAATTGGAACTACGTGAAGTGCAACCAGAGTCTTTTGAGGAGATTATATTTCGCTGGTGGAATTTTGTCTGGTGGAGCATTCCATACCAGCATCCTTATGGACGTCAACTGCGGTTTCTCTTATGGGATAAAAAACACGATTGCCCATTTGGTTTGATTTCTTTACAGAGTCCCATACTAAAAATGTCTGTTCGGGATAAGGCACTTAACCTTCCCAATAGTGAATTAGATTTATGGGTAAACAAATCAATGCATGCTCAACGAGTAGGAGCGCTTCCGCCTTATAACGAACTTCTGGGTGGGAAAATGGTCGCTCTTGCTTTAACAGCCAATGAAGTGAGAGAAGCATACAAAAATAGATATGCCAATTATATATCAATTATTAAAAAACAGACGCTGAAACCCGAACTTTTATTTATCACTACAACCAGTGCTTTTGGGAAAAGTAGCCTTTATAATCGCCTGAAGTATAATGGCGAAATTGTAGCTGACTGTCTGGGATATACGCAGGGAACGGGGTCGTTTCATATCCCCGAAAAATTATATGAAGAACTTCTTATTTTTTTGGAACGCGAAGGGATTGATATTGCCAGAGGTTATGGCAATGGCCCGTCAAGAAAGCTCAGACTTCTTAGTCTTGGCCTCAGCCGATTAGGATTACCCTCATTTGAGTGCCATGGCATCAAAAGGGAATTTTATTTGTTTCCTCTGGCTAAAAATTTAAGAAATGTTATTCATAATGGAAAACGAGCCATCTCGTTTAATCGTCCTTTCGAAGCATTATTAACCTATTGGAAAAAAAGATGGGCCTTACCAAGAGCAGATAGAATGCCGGATTGGAATAATTTCTCATCGACAAAATTTTTCAAAAAAGCGAAAAGAACAATAAACGAAGCATCTAAATATCATGGCCAAAAAAGTTAAAATAGAAATGTCCCAAAAGGACAAACAATTGTTATCTTCAAGAGAAGTTATTGGGGATGAGATACCTGTTCGTGGATCAAAATATTTTCCAAAAGAATGTTTACCTACGGATGGAGTCAAATCTGTTGTTTGGAAAGGAACAGATGAATATGGAAGAGATGTAGCTATTAAACTTGCCACATATAAAGATTACCTGCATCGGTCTTACCTTGACGAGGCAAGAATGGCGGCCTCATTGAGTAAATATTCATGTTTTGCACATTTCTATGACGCAGATATTATTGAATTTCCACTACACAGAAAGCGCAAGAAATCCAAAAAGATTAAATGCGTATGCTTTATCGAAGAATGGGTTGAGGGGCAAACGTTAAAGACATACATCCATAATAATGAAATTACATCGTCTTTCATACGTAATTATGTCAAGCAGATGTGTGACGCCCTCACCATTTTAAGAGATCGTGCGAAATTGCGTCACGACGATTTGCACCTTGGCAATGTAATGATTGCGCCTATGCTTCACGAAGAACTGGGAGTAAAGATTATAGATACTGGTTCGGTTAAATCTTATGATGCCACTCTAACAAAAGACAAAGACGATCATGGATGGTTTTGTCATCATCTTATTGCCTTGTATAACGCAATGCTCTTTGATTCATACAAAAAAAGAAAAATGTTATCATTTAAAGAGCGAAGGTTTAGAGATACAATTAAACCTTTGATTAATTCGATGTTAGATGAAGATAGACAAGCGGCTCTTTTTGAACCTTCTAAAGTACGAAGGCAGTTTGAAAATGCTTATACAAGAGTGCTACATCCTTACAAAGAAATCGAATTAAAACTTGATGATCCTTTCGATTATATTTCTGCTGAACATATTGCAAGTGATCAATTGTTGGTAAGGCTTTTCGCAGATTCCTGTCCATGGGTGAAAGAGGTTACAAGCCCTAATCCTGTTTTATTAACTGGTCCAAGAGGATGCGGTAAATCGACGGTTTTTAGAAGAATGAGCTTAAAGGCCATTCTATATAAATCCCAAGAAGAAATAAAAAACTCCGTCATCGTTGCTTTTTATATCTCCTGTAGCGCGGATTTTAGCAATCGATTTGGTTGCCTAACATCAGAAGTAATTGCCAAAAGGTTTCAAAAAGAGATAATACACTATTTTAATCTATTACTTACACGTGAAGTAATTCACTCTTTGTTACTTATTGCACAAAGAAAAGACAAAGAAACATTGTTCGGTTTAGGGGAAACTCAAGAAAAAGAGATATTTGATTTCGTAACCAGTAGATTGGATTTAAGAGCGGAGGAAAAGCTTCGATTGCAAGGTGTAACGCCGTTGGAACATCTTCATGAAATTGTTGAAATGGAAATGAATACTTGCTATGATCAGTTTTTGAGAGGATATAATCTTCCTTATACTCTTCCAGAATCTTTTCTTAATGATTTGACAGGTCTTTTAAATAATAGTCTCGATTATTGTAAACAAAGAAAAATAGTCTTCTTGTTAGATGATTTTTCGATCCATCGGATTTCATTGCCCATACAAACAATATTAAATCCAATTATCTGGTTTAGAAATGCCAATCACGTATTTAAATTATCCGCTGAGAAATATGGAGCGGAACGTGTACTGGAATTCAGTGGCGAAACACTATCCACTGCTGATGTTACGAGGGAATTTAGAGAGGTTGATTGTGGTCAATATTACATAAATCTTAGTGATAAAGGGCGTTTGAAGGATCTCATAAAATTTGCCACAGATTTGTTAAATCATAGGCTGAATTTGGCTTTATATTCCGGAAAAGCTGAAGATATAATAGGTCATAGCGAATACTCAGAAAGCTCTCTTGGCGAAGCATTAAAAGAAGGTAAAAAACGAAAAGACCAATATCATGGACTGGAGACAATCGCCGAGATTTGCTCTGGAGATGTCTCTGCTTTGTTAGAAATATATCGCCGTATATTTGAAGAGGGAGGCGTTGTAAAAGAAACAACGAATGGTGTACTTAAACATACCCAACATAGCTCAATACAAAGCGTCTCAAGAAGTTTCTTTGAACTAATTAAGAGTTATCATCCCTGTGGAACCGAGATGTATAAAATAATTCTTAATTTTGGCACTTTATGTCGTAAACTATTAGTTGAAGCTAATAGAATGAATGATGGTCGTTTGCTCGAAACTACAAGGATTGAAGTCGATCAAATACCAGGACAATCCGGAGAAGATTGGGCCCAGGAACAGCAAGAATTAATGAAGGAGCTTGTAAGGCGGTCAATTTTCATTGAGATGGAACCAAGCAGGGGCCGCATGACCTTTGGACCAACTTGGAGATGGCAACTGAGAAGAATATATTGCCCAGTATTTGGAGCCGGATTAAAAAAATCATGGGCCTTTAAGTGGGACACGAGTGAATTAAAGCAGTTTTTAACAAATCCAGAAGAAATATGTCAGCAAGAATATGATAGGTATAAAGAGCCAGACCAATCATCTTTATTTGATACATAAGGATACAATCGATGGCACGAATTAAAGAAAATGAATTTATCGATATTCTAAGCCGTTTGCCAGACATAGAAGCTTTAGAATGTGAGAAGATGTTTTTAGAAAAGAGATTTGATGTTTTTATCTCTGCATTAGGATTTGAAGAAAGATGCCTTGTCATACCGGAAAAACTTGCCACAGTAAAAGGGTTCAATAGTCAATATTCTGTAGTATTCGAATATTCAACCAACACCGAAGATAACGCAGCAAACAAACAAAGACTATTACGTGCTATTAAGAAATTCACAGAATCCGATAGATATAAAACCTTTACTTGCGACGACGACGACTTCACAAGGCAGTTTAGAGAATTTTTTAATACTGTTTGCCCGTCCAATGGCGAATTTAAAGTGTTATTAGACATTAGCGTGTTTTCTTCAAAGCTAATTCTTTCAGTGATTCGAACTTTAATTGATTACGATATTGATTTAAAGATTGTATATTCGGAAGCAGCAATTTATCATCCCACGAATGATGAATTCGATGCTGAACCAGAAAAATGGACAACAGAAGAAGGACTCGGAATATCTATAGGAGTAGGCAAAGTCATTCCAAGCCCTGAATACCCCGGTAGCACTCGAGAAAATCCCCCTTTTGTAATTGCCTTCACTACTTTCAAACCGGAAAGAACAAAAGCGATCATAACACACATAGATGAAACTATTTTAAGGAAACCTGGGAAAATTATTTGGATAATTGGCGATCCGCATATGAACAAAGTAGATAAAGAAAAACGTAAGGCAATATTACGCATAATTAATAAAATAGATGAAAGAACCATTTCAAGGGAAGTATGTACTTTCGATTATAAAGAAACGATTAAAGTGTTAGACCAAATATATAAAGATAGGAATCTTGATTTCCAAATATATATTTCTGCTTTGGGCTCTAAAATGCAATCATTGGGTGTATGCATTTTTTGTTATGTAAGGCCCGATGTTACAGCTTACCTTGCATTACCTAAAAAATATAATCCTGAGAAATATTCTGAAGGTTGCAAGGCAACATGGACTATCGACTTTGGCTCAACTAAGAAATTCCGAGAGGTTCTCGATTCGGTTGGGCAACTTTCCATTTTATAAAATATTATTCAGCTATTTATTGTTAAGGCTCGAAAGAAAGGAGTTATTTATGTTCATTTGTCTTTCGTCAGGTGCAAGAGAGAGATATAGACAAGATATTATCCTTGCTTTGGCAATGCCAGAAGGATCGCGGCTCCAATTCCGATATAATCTCAAATGGGTTGCCCCCCAAGTCCATGATAAAATCAGAAATGGGACATGTGAAGGCAGTAGAACATTGATTTCTTATATTGATCAGCATGATAAGAGTAAGACGCCCGATCTCATACCATGTCGATTCGCTTTAATAAGTGATGCAAAAATACACGGCACCACCGTTACATTGGGGCTTTGCCTACAAGAATTTGCTTATGCTGAAAATTTAGAACCTTTTACTAATGAAATAAGAACGTTCACAAGCAACGATGTGCCAACATGGGGACAAGATGGTCGTCCTGTCGGTCGTTATTGTTTTGAGATTGATGAAAATAAACCATTTCCACTTATATCTTCTAAGGAACTTGCCACTTGGGAGAGCATTGTAACGCAAGTTGCCCAAAGGCCAGACTTTGTTGCCGAAAAATGCTTTTATATCTTTAAAGGAATTAGAGACATATGCACTGAGGAAAATGTCTTGCTTGAATATGGAGCATTTAAATTAAAACCAGCAAGGACATATGAGATGGAACTATATCATTTTCACCCTTCTGAAGGTAAAAGTAACGCTTTTTTTCGATTACAGACAGAAACGTCTTCAATTACAATAACAAGCAATTCAACATTGGAAGTAAATTCAAGATACGATGTTAAACTTGTTCGTATTCAGACTGCTCCTACGACAACTTCTGAGGATGCTGCGTTATCCATTTTTAGGGGTTCCGACCTATCCAGTGATAAAATTGGAAAGTTTGACTTTGATGTCCGATTAATAATATCTGGCATGTGGGTACGTAATTTATTTATTGGACTCCTTATCGGAGTATTATTGGCGGCTCCTCAGGCAATAACGACACTATCAAATTCACAATTACCCGATAAGGCGAAATTTATAATTACGACATTTGCTCTCCTCGCATCAATAGCTGCTGGAATAATCGCAGCTTTTCATCTCCCCAAAAAGATATAATCAGCCTTTCCAATTAAAAGAAAAAGGCCCCGTCTTTTCGGACGAGGCCTTTATTCCGGTTTAATTTTCGGTTAATTATTGAGGCACTACGTTGACCGCACAGGGGCCTTTTTTGCCCTGTCCGATATCAAACTGCACCGCCTGACCTTCTTTAAGGTCGGCATAGCCGCTCATCTTGATCTCCGAATGATGAACAAACAGCTCTTCGCCGCCATCATCGGGGATAATGAATCCAAACCCTTTTTTGCCGTTAAACCACTTTACTTTGCCTGTACTCACTGTAACTCCTTTGGCCCTTGCGGACCACAAACTAAAATTTTGCCCCTCACTGTTCTTAAATTTGAGGATAATCCTGAGGGACGCTGGGATATCCTCCCTGTAAAGTTAGTATTATACCACAACCCACCCCAAATCAAACAAAAAAAAATAAAAAATCCGCCTTATGTACCCCCTTGTATCCTGTGGCTCTGCCTCTTGTTTCTGGCGTCTGGCGTCTTAGGTCTGATTTCTGTGTCATTTAGCCCATATTTATAGGGCCTTACCCATCCTGCCCCTTCCTGATAGGGAGTCGGGGGCACAAACCCAATCAGGAGGGCAACACAGGGCTTATGCGGGCGGTGGATAAATACGAATACCGGCGGGGTTATAAGTTCAGCACATACGCCACGTGGTGGATTCGCCAGGCGATTACCCGCGCGATAGCGGACTACGCGCGCACGAACGATCTCTTTACCTCAATTTCATTTACTGCGTAACAAGATCTTTCGATAATGGCCGGATGGGCGCCTGATTTTTATGGTCGAGGAAGCCCTCGAGTTTACGTGCCCGGACGGGGTGCTGGAGTTTCCTGATTGCCTTCGCCTCGACCTGCCTGACGCGTTCGCGGGTTACTTTGAAGATTCTGCCCACTTCTTCGAGGGTATAGGTATAGCCATCGCCGATACCGTAGCGGAGTTTGATGATTTCCCGTTCACGGTATGACAGGGTCTTGAGTACCGACTCGATTCTTTCTTTTAGCATTGCCTGGGTGGCGGTTGAGACAGGGGAATCGACGGCGTCGTCCTCGATGAAGTCGCCGAAGTTGCTGTCTTCGCTGTCGCCGATGGGCCTGTCTAAGGAGATAGGATGCCGGGAGATTTTCAGCACCCTGCGTGCCTCGTCGATGCTCATCACGGCTTCTTTGGCGATTTCCTCGATAGTTGGTTCTCTGCCGAGTCGCTGTGTGAGCACTTTGCCCGCGGTCCTCAGCCGGCTCATCGTTTCAATCATATGCACAGGTATTCGAATCGTGCGCGCGTGGTCCGCTATCGCCCGGGTAATCGCCTGTCTTATCCACCACGTCGCGTATGTGCTGAATTTATACCCCCGCCGGTATTCGTATTTATCCACCGCCCGCATAAGGCCCGTGTTACCCTCCTGGATCAAGTCCAGAAAGCTGAGGCCGCGGTTGCGGTATTTTTTGGCGATGGAGACGACCAAGTGCAGGTTTGCGCTGGAGAGGATACGCTTGGTTTTTTCGTACTGGACGAAGATGCGTTCGATGACGTAGAGGCGTTTGTCAAGCTGGGCGGGTGTCTCGCAGAGGAGGTCCTGAATGCCGGCAAGCTCCAGCTTCATCGCGTCGATATCTTCTCTGACGTAATCCTGTGTCGGGCCGATGGCGATGATGGTCTGCAGCTGGTGCATTTTTGCTGCCATTCCGTGGAGTTTTTCTTTGACTGGCGCAATCCTGCTGGTGCGCAAGCTAAGCTCTTCGAGGAGCGTGGCGATACGCCTGCGGTTCCTCGTAAGGCGTCGCAGGACGGGAACGGCTTTGGGGGAATCGCCAAGATGGAGAAATTCCTTGAAGAGGGCCTGGTTCATCGCAAGCAGGGCGTTGATGGTCTTGAGATTCTGAGGCAGGCGTTTTTTGATGACGCTTCGGATGAGGTTCTCGGCGGTGCTGATTTTCATTGTCCGGTCAAAGGAGAGGCCGCCCTGCTGAACCTGCTGGAGGATTTCGACGGAGTTTTTGGCGCAATAATCGTTTTCGAGCATTTTGCGCCTAAAGGTCATTCGCGAAACCTCGATTTTGCGGGCAAGCGAAATTTCATTTTCCCTGTTGAGCAGGGGGATTTCGCCCATTTGCGTGAGGTACGTCCTGACGGGGTCGTCGATTCTTCGGTTCGGCTCGGATTCGATAATCTCTTTTTCGATGAGTTTATCTTCTTCGATGATGACCGGCTCTTCTTCGGCGACCGGCTCGATGGGCAATTCCGCTTCGACCGGCTCGAAATCCTCCTCGGCGATTTCCGCGGGCGCGCCGTGCTTATCGACGTCCGCTTCATCAATCAAACTGATGCCCATTTCATCCAGCGCAGTCAGCAGCGTATCTAATCGCGCGGGACTTACAAGGTCTTCGGGCAAATCGGCGTTCATTTCCTCATAAGTGAGGTAGCCCTTCTTTTTGCCCTTTTCAATCATCGCCTTGATTTTTGCTTCGGCATCGCCCGGTGTCTGCGGTTTTGCCTGTGAGGCCCCGTCTGCTCGAATTTTATCGGCTGAGGCCTGATTTTTGCTCTTATGGGTGTCTTTTTTCTTCGCCACTATCGGTATCCTTAAAAAATTCTAAAATTACAAAATCAAATCATTCCCATGTTGCGACGGTTTTCTTTGGAGGCATCCAGAACAGAATCCCCTTTGCCTGCCGCGGTTTTATCCCGCTGTTGTTCGGTGTGTTCCAACGCAGCCAGCGCGTCGGCTAATCGCTTGGTAAAGTTTCCTTTTTCCGCGCCTTCGTGTTCGAGCGTGGTCATAAGGCCGGCGATTCGCGTGTCTTCGACGGCTGAACACATAACCGACAACGCCGCACGCGGTTGCTCACCGAGCGTCTGGAAAACCGCCTGCGCGATTTGCCGCAGAGGCGGGATATCGAAATTCGCTGGCGAGATTTTATCTTTCACGTCGTCAAACATCGACGGATGCGCCAACAACACTTCAATAATTTCACGCTGGGCGTTCGCGGAAAGCCCTTCGCCTAAATCGAGGGGTGCATGCGCCTCGTTTGCCTCGCCGGAATATGATGAGGCGGTCCTTACCCGGCTGGCCCTGCGGTTCAGCTCGTTGTGAATTTCTCTGGCGTCGAGTGACATAACTTTCGATACCCTGTTAATGATGAGGCCTTTTTCGATTGGCGAGAGGTTGCCCGCGTTGATGGCGGTGGCGATTGCGTCTAAGTATTCATCGACCGCCTGCTTTTTGCCCGCGATTGTGGGTTGCGAGCCGAGATTGGCGTTGAGGCGGGTCCACTTGAACTCGAAAACATCGGTCGCATCCGCAATCAGTTTCGCAAATGGCTCTTTGCCCTGGGCTAAGAGGAAATCACACGGGTCCTTACCCTGCGGGACACTTGCTATGCCGATATCGATTCGCGAACTAAGCGCAACGCCCAGCGCGGTTTGCGGCCTCAAGGCCCGCGGTGTCACTATCGAAGAGCAGCACGACTTTTTTGGCGTATCTGCGCAGTATGCGTGCGTGGCCCGCGGTGAAGCTTGTCCCCAAAGTGGCGACGACGTTTGAAACGCCGAATTGATGCGCCATAATGCAATCGGTATAACCTTCGACGACGACGCCCGTATCGGATGAGACCATCTGGTGGCGTGCGTGGTCGAGGCCGAATAACGCGTTGCTCTTGTCGAATAACGCGGTGGTAGGCGAATTGATATATTTCGCTCCCTCGCCCGTGAGCGTCCTTCCGCCGAATGCGATGATTCTGCCCGTAACGTCTGCGATAGTGAACATCAGGCGATAGACGAACTTATCGGAGAGCGATGAGCCGGCCCCGACGACAAGCCCCGCTGCCAAAAGCAATTTATCCGGTATTTTCTTTTGCCGGGCCGCGGCCAATAAATCATTATCGGCGCCGAGGGCCAGACCAATTTGCCAATTCCTGACGCTCTCATCGGAGAGCTGTCTTTCGGCGACGTATTTCCTCGCGTCTTTTCCTTTTTCGGGATGCGCTAGATTGGCTGCGAAGTATTTGGCTGCCCAGGCGTTGGCGCGAGCAATCTCGTTGGGGTCTGCCTCGATACTCGATTCTCGATTCTCGATGCTCGTGCGATGATGAAGGGGTTCGATTTTTATTCCTGCGCGGTCCGCTAAGCGATGAAGCGCCTGCGGGAATGAGAGGCCTTCGCGCATCTGGATGAATTTGACGACGTCGCCGCCCGCGCCGCAGGCGAAGCATTTGAAGATTTGCTTTGTGGGGTTGACGTTGAAGCTTGGGCGATGGTCTTCGTGGAAGGGACACAGGCCCACCATTTCGCGTCCCTTGCGTTTTAGCGAAAGGTGCTCGCCTATGACATCGACAATGTCATTGGCCTGCTGAATACGCGAAATTAAGGTTGTGTCAAAAGTCGGCATATTGCTTGTGTTATATACCCCAAAAAAGTTTGGCCATTGAGGCCTCGTATTTTTCAGCCACAGAGGACACAGAGATTACAAAGTAAAAAACAAACAGTGTAAATCTGTGTTCACCCCGTGAGATGTCGCTTCACTATCTCACGGGGTTAATCCGTGTCTAAATTTTAGTGGCCGTCCGTGTCCACTCCCACCTTAGGCGGGTAATCCGCCACAAAGACGGCGGACAAGTTTCGTAAAACGATAAACCCCCCTAATAAATTGGGGAGCTGAATTATCAGAAAAGGGTTATCGAGCCATTATATTATAGGGGGGATTCGCCAAAAGTCAAGTTTTGACCAAAAATGGCGTTTTTAATACTGATAAACACGGTCTGTTAGCAATTGGACAGTTGGTAAAGTGAGACAACAATAAATCAAAAATCAAAAGGCAAAAAGCAAAAATGCGGATTTGAACGCGAAGCGCAGTGGATATCAAAAATAAACGGATTCTATTTCTTCTCAATCAAGAAGAGGAATTCACGGTGTGGCTCTTCGGCGTCACGAATCCAATCATTTGTCCATTTCATCCCCGCCATGACATTTTTCTTGTAGTCAATTTCTTCAACGACAAGAACTCTACCGCTTGCAGCAATGGCATCATTTAATTCTTCTGAAGTTGCCCTGCCACCGGAACTGTATGAAAGAATAATCCACTGGGAATTCACGCTTCTGAGCATCTGCTCAATGGCTTCGACGACAATAAATCTGCCTGATGAGCTTCGCCGAAATTCCTCGAAGATCGAACCGGCCACCGTGTCTGAAGTGTCAACTCTTCTATTAACCTTGCCAAAGAGTTGCGGCTTATCGTTGAGGCATATCGTAGTCCACGGATGGTAATAGGACGCATATCGAACACGGGACGGCGGCATTTTCTCGTTACTCGATCCGTAAGGAGGGTCAAAATACGCTAGGTCTGCCTGAACTGAGGGCAATATGTTGAAGATGTCACCCTGCAAAACCTGATTCTCCTCTGTCGTAGTGAAAACGGCCGGCACATCCAAAATAAGGTCGTTATATGAGCGTGGCGACCAATCGCGAAGATATGACACGAAGTGGCCCATCGTGCTGTCAACTTTATCGAGCGCAAGAATAAGGCTTGTCAATGCCACTGCTTTGTCTACGGGAGACAGAGAAAGGCGATCTATCTCATCGCGTATGGCATCAAGTTTTCTTGTATTCTTCACTTGCCATGGTTTTTTCAGCCCATCCACTTGAGAGGATAATCCTCCATTTGGAAGGCCCCCGTAATGCTGCGTAAACCAGCCATCCGTAGGAGTTACAGTGTTCAGGTGATTGATCAAATCTCGGTACTCCGAGGGACTTTTGTGATTCAGTAAATAACAGGTACCGAACACTTGCGACCATACAGAACAATCATTAGCGATCACCCGATATCCACGTTTGGCAAACGCCTGCGAAACCCTGGTTGTTCCAGAGAATCCATCAAACACGCTTCTTGCTTGAACCTTTTTGGCAAGATTCAAGATATACGGCAACAATTTGAGCTTAGATCCAGTATACTTGATGCCCTCTGTGTCTGGAGCATCCAAAACAATGTCGGGAATTAGTGCCAGTTCTTCCATTATTTCTCGATTCCAGCAATCTGCTTAAGTCGTACGATATCTTCTTTGATCTTCACAAGAGCTGATTCATGTCCAGTACTGGACGAAACAAGCGCGTGAGAAAACAATTGAACAAGAATTTTGTTGTGCGAGTAATCAATCCATCCATTGGTCACGCTGTCAAAATAATTCAGCCCGTTCTTGGTGTTTGTCCATAGTCCGCGCTGTAGCGCGTTTGCCGACGCACCGCCGTATCTCACTTCGCATATATATTTGTTTTCGCCATCGTAGAATCTATATACAGGGTGCGTTCTACCCTTTCCTTCATTCTCTCTGACGATGCGGGCTGTTTGCTGTTTTGCCCTCTCATAGTCAAAGACGAGAATATTGCAACGCTGTTTCTTTTCGTTGTAAATCAGCGGAAGAACATTTATATGGCTGAATTCCTCAAACGCGGGGTCATTGAATATCTTCGCAATGTTATCTTTCCCGGTAACTTTGTCTGATTCTTTCTCGAGTCTTGGAAACATTCGCATATGCTTGTCTGTTGAGAGTTGCAGTGGACCATCTCCGTAGGCTTTCAGACTCACGGGGAATTCATCTTTTGTGACCTCATTGATGATGGTGATGTCCTCCTCGCGGGACTTAGCTCTGTAAAGATCTTTGCCGACATGGATTGAGCGAAAGTCATACATATACTGATTAATAAACTCAGCGATAGCGATTTCCGCGAGGTCGCCGTGTGTCTTATTTCCGATCAATCGCATGGTAAAAATATTACTCAGTGTGGTCGTGATGAGATCGGGAAACTTACTAGCCATCAACTTCAGCCGACTAGTGAAATCCTTGTACGGGTCATGCTGTTCCATTTGTTGCCTCTTCTTTTTTCGTAATTGCTTTGTTGCTCGTATTTTGCGTTTGTTTTTACTGCGTCTTTTTTTGAAGCCGACCATATCTCGATCCTTCTTGACACCACTGCGGGCAACATCATCATTTTTTGCCCGGTTACGATGCCTCATTGTAAGCCAACAATGCTACGATGTAAAGCCGCAATACCTCAATGTAATTTTACTCTGTTCGTTATGCTTCGTTGAGGATTGCCCGCCTTCGGCGTGTTCGACTTTTGTTAACTAAGGCGCAAATTTTTGACATGAAAAGCAGGCGATATGGGTACATTAAAAACAGCGTTAAAGTCAGTTTTTGTCAATACTTGCAGATTCGCACCTCAAAAATCTTCTGTGTTTTTGCGTGGTTTTTTGGTCATTTTTTAGGCCAATTTTTACGTGTTTTTCAGGCACGATTTTTGCCATAACATCTTTCCTTATAACGGCTTAAATTCTGGATACCAACTGTCCTATAAAACACTTGTATCAAACAGTTGTATGATACAACTGTTATCCATTTTCGCGCAGGTCGAAAACCCTTAGATTCAAAAATCTTAAAATTTTTTTACTCCTTATTTCATAAGGACTTATCGTTTTTGGCCCCATCAGGAAATCCCTTAGTTTTCGTCAAAAGCGCGAAGATTGCGCCATAGGATAGAGGAAGTCGATTCTTCGACTTCCTCTATAGTTTTGAGTTTTCAGTTTTTAGTGTTTAGTTTTTGTGGATCCCCGACTGCGGTTCTGGGCCCCGGATCGTAGTCCGGGGTCTTCGCAAAGCTACGAGAGGAGAAGAATTATGAAGATTCGCATGACAATTAAAGTTCCGAACTGGGTAGATAAAATCTGCGCGTGGCCGGCGAGGTTGTATCGAAGGCGCAAATACGGGTATGAGTTTCGCAGGATTCATGTGGGCGAAGACAAATACGCTATTGTTGACCAAAAGGACTTTTACCGGATAAACGAGCTGGACTGGATTATCAAAGAGGACTTCGACAGTATTTACGCCGTGCGTTTTTTCAAAGAGACGGGCAGTCATTCGAAACTAACCTCGATGCACAGGTTTATTTGCAATCCTCCAGCGGGCCTGTTTATCGACCACATAAATTGTAACGGGCTGGATAATCGCAGGGACAATTTGCGGCCGGCGACACATTCACAGAACAACTGTAACAGGCCAAAGAGAAGAAACACTACGTCTCGATTTGTCGGAGTGCATTTCGCGAAGAAGATGAACAAATGGGCAGCACAAATCAAACATAAAGAGGGGAAAAAATGGCTGGGCTATTTCGATAATGAAGAAGACGCTGCAAAGGCATTCGATGCGGCTGCGAGGAAATATCATGGCCAATTCGCACGATTAAACTTTCCGCATTCGCAGAAATGACAAAAGTAACCCCGCCACTCGCCAAGGGCGGAGATGGCGGGGCTAAATACGGATGAGGAAGTTCTACAATTTTTATGACCCGGCAATAAAGTTGCCGGGCTAAACAAGCCCCCAGGCAGACCTGGGGGCTAACCTGTTATCTCACGGGGCGAGGTTGACAACAGGGCCGGTTTTTCATATTGTTAGGGGATGGAAATGTTAGCGACTATTAATTTAATCGAATTGTTTCTTCACCTCGATAAGACCCTCGAGACGGTCGTCTCGCAGTATCACGCATGGGTTTATCTGATTCTTTTTATTGTCATCTTCTGCGAGACGGGGCTTGTCGTAACGCCATTTTTGCCGGGGGATTCGCTGCTTTTCGCAGCGGGGTCTCTTGCGGCGATGCAAGACAGCGTCCTCGAAATACGTTTTATGTGGCCGCTTTTGTTCGCGGCGGCGGTCTGCGGCGACAATACCAATTACTGGATAGGGTATCTGGTAGGCCCGAAGATTTTCCACAAGGAAAACGTGCGAATCCTCAGCAAAAAGCATCTCGATGAAACCCATCGGTTCTACGAAAAGCACGGCGGAAAGACCGTCGTAATCGCACGCTTTATGCCCATCTTCCGCACATTCGTTCCTTTTGTCGCGGGGATAGGCAGAATGACTTACTGGCGGTTCCTCGCTTACAGTATCGGCGGGACGATTGCCTGGACGGGCACATTCGTTCTCGGCGGCTATTTCTTCGGCAATATTCCCGTTGTGAAGAGCCATTTCACAATTGTCATTATGGCCATCATTGTCATTTCGTTGATGCCGGGTGCGATTGCCTTTATTAAACAGAAGATGTCCGCGTCTGAATAATTGATGTTATGATAGACGAAACTGAACAAATCGGCAAAATGACAATGGCTCTTATCAAATGCCTTGCTACCAATGACTAACGACTAATGGCTATCGACTAACGACTAACTATGAATGAAGAACAAAAACACGCGTTGTTGAAAGTCGCACGCGATACCGTCGAAGCCGTTATCACGGGCAAACGCCTTCCGAAAGTTGAAGCCGATGACCCTGACCTCGCATCGCACCTTGGCTGTTTCGTTACTCTTAAAACCGGCGATGAGCTTCGCGGCTGCATAGGCCAGTTCGTCGCCGACAAGCCGTTAGTCAATATGGTCGTCGAAATGGCAAAGGCATCCGCTACAGGCGACCCGCGCTTTTTCGACAATCAGATTACCCCCGACGACCTGCCCAACCTCGATATCGAAATCTCGGTCCTTTCCGCGCTGAAAAAAACCGCCAACCCGCTTTCCCTTCGCCTCGGCATTGACGGCATTTACATAAAACGCGGCCATCTCTCGGGATGTTTTCTTCCACAGGTGGCGACGGAAACGGGGTGGTCAAAAGAAGAATTTCTGTCCTATTGCTGTTCCCATAAGGCGGGCCTGCCTGAAGACGCATGGAGGGACAGTAAAACCGATGTGTTCCTCTTCTCCGCCGAGGTTTTCGGCGCACCTTTCAAAGATATATGATATAATCACAGAATTAGGTTGAGTTTTGCACACCAGTCAGACGTATATATGATATGAAAAAAATCAGCGTAATCCGGGCAATCTGTATGCCTTTGGCGAGACCTCGCCTATTGGCGGGGGCAATCTGGGCAATCTGTGGTTTATTTTGTTTTGCCGGCGTATCGTTAGCCGGCGACATAAATACCCCCACGGGTATGGTTGCCTACCTGAAAAATAAACAGCTCCCCACTCTTAAGACAATCGACTTATGGGAAGGCAAGTTCGGCACGGGCCTCAAGCTCAATACTGCTCATTATGAAATTTACACAACCCTCCTTGACCCGCTGATGCTCTCGCAGGTCCCCGGCTTCGTCGAGTCCGCCTATCGCGGCTATGAAAGCCAGCTCCCCAGACCAATCGAGACCTCGGCCCCATTAACCATTTACCTCTTCGCTAATCGTCAGCAGTGGGAGGTCTTCACAACAGATTTCACCGGCACAGCGGCACAGATGTATCTCAAAATCAAAGCCGGGGCTTATTATTTAAACGGGTCGTGCGTGGCGTATAACATCGGCCGGGAGCGCACCTTCTCGGTTCTCGGCCACGAGGGCTGGCACCAGTTCAACTCGCGGCTTTTCAAATACCGCCTGCCAAGCTGGCTCGATGAAGGTATCGCGATGCAGTTCGAAATAACCGAATACGACAGGGGTTTTTACACCTTTACGCCCGACCGCAACGCCTACCGCCTCGGCTCACTCAAACAGACCTTTCTTAGAGATAAAGTTATACCTCTCAAGGCCCTCATATCGCTAAACCCTGGCGAGGTCGTTGTGGAAAACGATGAGGCCGTCGCTGCCTTTTACAGCCAGGCGTACGCCCTTGTCCGTTTTCTTCGTGAAGATGATTACGGCAAACGCTTAGGCAAATATCAAAATATGCTATTCGACGGCTTCAATGGCCAGTGGCCCTTATCCCCGGAGGATATAAAAATCGCCGCCGACAGAAATATACCGATAACCATCGAACGGAACAGCGAAATCGGAAAGGTGCTGTTCGAGCATTACATCGGCAGCGATTATGACCAAATCGAAAAGGAATACCTTATCTTCTGCAAAAAGATAACATACTCGGTGCGGTTAAGATAATCACTTCATTATTGGATACTGGATATTGAACATTGAACATTTACCCCTGATTCTCGCATCGGCGTCGCCTCGGCGTAAACAGCTCCTTGCCGAAGCGGGCTACAAATTCACCGTTGTCGTCTCACAGATTGACGAGTCAAATTTCTCAACTGAAAATATCACTTCCGTCGAATACGCCAAACAATTAGCTTTTGCCAAGGCAGACGACGTCGCTCGAAAGCATCCTGATTCAATTGTCATCGGCGCGGATACTGTTGTCGATTTCGCGGGACAAATCATAGGCAAACCCCGTGATGCGAAGCACGCCGAAGAGATTACGCGAACGCTGTTCAGCAAACCCCACAAGGTTATCACGGCCCTTGCCCTTGTCTGTAAATCGGGCAATCTGAAAATCGTCGAAGCCGAAACGACGGTTGTTTATCCGAAAAAACTGATGGATGCCCAGATTGCCAAGCATATCAAAAGTGGCATCTGGCGTGACAAAGCCGGCGCGTATTCCATCAGCGACAACGACCCCTTTGTTGACCATATCGAGGGCAGTATGACCAACGTTATGGGTATGCCGATGGAACTGCTCAAAAAATTACTTTTTTAGGTGGTTGGTTTTTGGTACGCAGGAAACGCAAAACAGGCCAACAATCGCTTCCGGGCGAAAAAAACCTACGCCAAGCAGTAAAGCAGAGGCGGGCAGAAGCAGCGTTCAGCGGACAGCGTATAGCTGACAGTTGGAATCGCGGAATTAAAACCCTTCGACAGGCTCGATTGAACGTATTAGCGATTGATTTTAGTCAACAAATCTTTCCTGGCCTGGACACGCAGCTTGGCGTTCTCGTAACGTCTTTTTTCATCCGCTGTCTGGGGTAATATCGGGGGCACAGGACAGGGGTGTTTATCTTTATCGAGCGCAACAAAAGTCAGATGAGCCGTCGTAGCTATGACCTGTTTAGCGTCGTAAGGGTCTTCGCGAATGACCCGAACGCCGACTTCCATTGAAGTATGGCCGACGTAATTAACAGAGGCCTTCAGCACAACATGGTCGCCGACACGAATCGGCTCTCTAAACGAGAGCGAATCGATACTTGCCGTTACAACCTCTTTGCCGCAATGCCTTTGGGCGGCCATTGACGCGACCATGTCTATCCAGGCCACAATCGCCCCGCCAAAAGCGGTTCCGTAAGGATTCGCCTGCTGAGGCATCAACAGATACCTACTCTCAACGGCACTATCGGACGGTTTTTTGCCTTCCATATTCTGTCCCTGCCATTTCTTACCCCCACACCCCTTAGGGGTGGCCGTGGGGGCAGGTAAGCGGATACAAACAGAATGCTACCTCTATTATGGCTGCCAGGCAAGGGAAAGTAAGATTGATTTTCAACGTTTCCTTCTCAGAATTATCGTGCCGAGGCCGGACAATAGAAGCGAGGCGGGTTCGGAATGTGTATTGGACAAGGAACGGGAACTGATTATAATGGCATAAACCCCGGTGAGATAGAGATGTGGCATCATCTCACGGGGTAAACAGGCGGTGTTTGGCGTTTTATGCAGGCTACATAATCGTTGTTGGGAGGCGAAAAATGTTATCGTTGAAGGCCAGGGACATAACGAAAAGCGTTGTTGTCGCGATAATCGCCTCGTTATTGTGTGCGTATATATTTATCCCATTGTCTTTGGTTCTCTTGTTACAACCGATACTTGCAATTGATACGGCAGGGACAGCGCATAGTCACACAAAGGCATTGCTGATTATTTACGGGAGCGAGGCGGCCAGCGAGATAAATATCGGAGTTTCAGGTCTTTTGATGGGTGTATTAATCGGCTTTGTATTGAAGAAATATCGGATGCTCGCAACAATACTCGCGATTCTGTTAGTAACTATTATCCTCATCATTTATTTTCTGGAAGGCATTCCAAATATCCCTCAGGATTATAAAAGTGCTGTACTAATTCGTCTAAGTATAAGGCATCTTCTTTACACATTATTGTTGTCAGGATGTGCCTTTTTAGGTGTTTGGTTTATGTCACGCAGGAAACGCAAAAAAGACAAACAATTGCTTCTGGGCGATGATGAGCCAAAGGCCGTGCATCTGCCATAAGGTTGGGTTGAAAAAGAATCCCTCGCTGGGTTCATTCTTTAAAACTCACAAGAAAATTAAGCCAAAGAACAAAAAAAATTGCTTGGCCCCCTTCTTGAAGTAAATCCCCGAAAATCCTCGTTATTGGGCTAAAAACGGGGATTTTTGGCAACTCACTTGTTATATAAATAGTGAACAATAAAAATATTTCGTTTTTTTACTAAAAACAATTTGACATTTAAGACGATAGATATAAAATTATGGTTGTTGTTAGGTTGATAAATAACAACTAATAGGCAGAAGTTAGAAGTTAGAAGATGAAAGGCGCCTGACGGGGACGGAGTGCGGATAAGCATAGCAAAAATCAAAATGCGAAATGCAAAGTTAAGTAAGGCAGAAGTTAGAAGTGAGAAGATGGAATTGAATGTCCAATGTCCAATATCAAATATCCAATGATGAAGTAAATTACGCCGAAGGCGGATAAATTTTGATTTCGGATTGTGAGGAGAAAGGAGAAGTGATATGGCCAGGAGCAGGGCGTTTCAAAAAGTTAATCCCATCAGCAGAGAAGAGACAGAAGCTACGGACAGAATTGACCTTCTGCGATGCAGGGCGGGACTGCTGACGGGCAGGGATGGGGCTTTGATGCAAATGTATCTGAACGGGTCGGGGACATTGAGCCAAATGGCGCGGCTGGCGGGCGTCAATGAGGTGAACGTTGCCAGAAGGATTCACAAGCTGGTTCGCCGGCTTCTTGACGGGCAATACATTACCTGCCTGCACAACCGGGACAAATTCAGCAATGAGCAGATTGAAATGGCGAGAGATTATTTTGTCGATGGATTGCCTATGAAGGAGATAGCCGACAGGCACGAGATTACGTATTACCAGGTGAGAAAGACGATGCGACAAATTCAGCGGCTGACAAGTGTGCCGAATAAGCGCGGGGACGAGGTAAAGGAGGATTGAGCGATGCGTAAATTTTCTGTGGCGAAACAATTCGAGGTTAATCCGCAAAAAAGCGAGCGCGTTACGACTGTGATGCGGATGTTCGGCGTGGGAATCGACCGGCTCAAAGGTCAGCGCACGACGCACGCATGCACAGTCGAGGTAAACGATGGGGACATTGTTTACATAACCGGGCCTTCGGGGGCGGGCAAAAGCGTGCTGCTGCGGGAAATGCAGGCGGCGGTAGCGGATGATGATAAAATCGTAATCGAGCAGATAGCTTTGCCTGCGGATAAATCAGCGATTGACTGCGTGGGTGGAACGGGGACGATTGACGGATTATCGATGCTGAGCTATGCGGGGCTGAGCGACGTGTTTTGTATGCTGAATGCGCCGGCGAATTTAAGCGAAGGGCAGAAATATCGTTTTCGCCTGGCCTGCGCGCTGGCGTCGGGCAGGAAGTTCGTATTCGCAGACGAGTTTTGCAGCAACCTGGACCGCATCACCGCGGGCGTAATCGCATATAACGTTCGTAGGTTCGCGAAACACAACGGCGTTACGTTTTTCCTCGCGTCGGCTCACGAGGACATACTGGCGGATTTGCAGCCGGATGTGCTGGTGGTGAAAAACTTCTCAGGAGAAGCGGAAGTCACATATAAAAGTAAAAAGTAAAAGGGAAAAAGCAAAAATGGAAATGTGCACAGTGGCGAGAAATCTCGAAATTGTGCGTGGGACGAGGGCGGATTACGAATCGCTTTCGCATTATCATTACCGCGAGCCGAATATGGGGCCATACGCGGCGATTTTTGCGTTGAAGGGTAAATTCCGTACGGCGACGAAGCTCGAAACCGTGGGGGTGATTGTTTATTCGATGCCGACGGCTGGCGCAGATGCGAAATATCGCGACAGGCGGGATTTTCGCGGGGCTGGATAAGGGCACGCGTCTCAAGCTCATCAACAAAAATATCCGCACAATCAGCAGGGTGATTATCGAGCCGAGGTTTCGCTCGCTGGGGCTTGCGGTTCGCTTAGTCAAAGAGACGATGCCGATTATGGATGTCCCCTTCGTTGAGGCGCTGGCGGTGATGGGAAGGGCGAACCCGTTTTTTGAAAAGGCGGGATTGACGCGATATGATGCGCCAATATCCCCATCGTGTGTTCGATTGATTGAGGCGTTTAGTGCGGTCGGCGTAGATGAGCAGGATTTGATTGACGCGGAACTTGTCCAGCAGAAGCTCGATTCAATTTTTACCGCAGAGCACGCCGAGAACGCAGAGAAAAAAATAGTTAAAAATAATCTCCGCGGTCTTTGCGATCTCGGCGGTGAAATAAAATGCGGGGCGGCACAATTTATTGATGGCGAGATGACGCGATTCCTTCAAAGTTACGGCCAAAGACGCCTTATGCAGCCCGGCATCGAACGCACAAGATTTGTCCTCAATAAACTAACCGACAGGCCCGTGTATTATATGTGGCGAAATACTAATGTTGAATTGAGGATTTGGGATGCAGGCTGAGTATGTCTTTGTCTTGACAATATGAGTTTAGAGCGCGAAAATTCAATTATGATTGACCTTTTTTCAGCAAAGAATTCGTGTTGGGATTATCAACCAAAGCGGGCTTCTTATTTTACCCCTGATGCAATTGTATTGACTAAAGGCAGCTGTCAGACCGTCCAACAGCGTGATTTTGTTCAGGCAATTTGTAAGGTATATCCTCAGGCCCGGGTGCTCGAAAGATTCGGCACCTCTCATAATCGCCTCGATATTGGCGGGCCGGATATCCTGGAAACGCACTATAAAGGCAAAAAAACCCTTGTATTCGGCGTGCATAAAAGCGCACTAAGGTTCAGCGACGAGGATGGTAATGGCTGCCCCAATTACTGGCATTTTTCGCCATACAGCTTTTGCCCTTATGATTGCCGGTATTGTTATCTGGCAGGAACGCCCGGCGTAAAATTCTCACCGACAGTAAAGATATTTGTAAATATCGCTGAAATCCTTGACCGAATCGCAGGCATTGCTTCAAAACTGACCGTACCCGCGGCCTTCTACTTGGGGAAACTCCAGGACGGTTTGGCGATTGACCCGCTTACCGGCTATTCACGCTTAATTATTCCTTTTTTTGCTCACCAGAAAAACGCCAAACTGACTCTATTGACAAAAAGCGCCAATGTGGACAATTTGCTTGACCTTGACCACAACGGCCACACCATTCTTTCGTGGAGCTTAAATCCCGGTGAGATTTCCAGCTTGTTCGAGTCGAACGTGCCTTTGCCCGATGAAAGAATTGCTGCGATGCGGAAGTGTGCAAATGCGGGCTATCCCTTACGCGCCGTTATAATGCCCATTATCCCCGTAGAAGGGTGGCAAAATATATACACACGCTTTTTGGAGAAATTTTTAGTATCAGTCCCGCTTGAACGCATAACGCTGGGGCAAATTTGCAGCTACTTCGGAGCGTTGCAGCTTACCGAGAGAAAATTAGGGAAGAATAACGCTATTTCAAAAATGCTCGAAAAGGGCAAATCGAAAGATGGTAGAATGCGCTTCCCTGTAAAACTAAGAATCGAAGTGTATCGATACCTCATTGACAAAATAAAAAAACTTCGGCCCAAACTGCAAATCGGTCTGTGTTTGGAAGAGACCGACGTTTTCGATGCTTTGGATATGAAGGACTCTATCGGTCGTTGTAACTGCGTGCTCTGATGATTAACAATTGCCTGCGATATTTTTAATTGGCCGGAAACACAGGGATTAATTCACGCCATCAACTTTAATGCTTATTTAAAAAGATTAAATTGTGTCTGACTATTTATTAGAATCTGGAGCTATTCTTCCACCTTTACTTGAACAGCAGATTTCTCCTCCGTATAGAATTGTTGCACGTCATCTCGATTATCTTCAAAAATGGCGAGAGTATTTGCTGTGGGTATGGGCCGGTGATTTTAATAAGGAGGCAGATAGGGAAAATGCCCAACGGTCGGTTGACGAATGTATCCATACAATTATGCTTATTGGCTTTGTTAAACAGTTAGATTATATGGCGATTCCAACTCTTGAGGAAATTCTAAAAATTGCTAATAAACCAACAGCGTTCAATCTTTGTGAGGCAGTTTACAATCGCGTATCATGCAAACTGCTCAAAGCGGTTTTTAATCCGGAGCATTTACGTGATTCAGGGGTAGCGCCACAAAAAAATGTTGATTTGTCATCTCTTGCTAAAATATCGGAAACGGCCGAAGTCATATATGGATGTCGAATGCCGGTCACTATTATGAGTGATTTTTATCAGTTATGCTTAAGCAGTCCGATTGCAGATAAAAAAATTCACAAAAAACACTCAGACCGTCATGCCAGAGGTGTATATTACACACCTGCACCCCTGGTAGATTACATTGTGTTTCATACTTTTGAGAAATTATTTCGCAAATTGGCTCTTGAGCAGGTTGAACATCTGCGAATTCTCGATCCATCCTGTGGCTGTGGAGCATTTTTAATCGCAACAGTTCGTTTCTTACTGAAATGGCTCAAAAGCAATTATAATGACAATAAAAGACCGCAACGTCTCTCTCCGCAGAAAACACTCAATCTTTTGGAGTCTATGATTTATGGCACAGACATTGATGAATGGGCAATTCAGCAAACACGCAGATTACTTTTGCTGACAATATGGGATTTTTATATTAGCAACGGCGTAAGCAGGGATGATATTCAAAATCTGAGGATACCGACTCTCGAGGAAAATATTAGATGCGAGGATTTCCTTGCGGGGCAATCTTTGAAAAACGAAGCATTCCAAGTGATTATTGGTGGGCCGCCTTTTGTCCGAGTCCAGGAACTTTATAAGTCAGACCGCGAAAAGGTCGAAAATTATAAGCGCAGATTTAGAGTAGCAAAAACCGATCAGTTTGATCTATACATGCTTTTCATTGAAAAATCGATCGAGCAATTAGCAAATCAGGGCTACTTAAGTATGAGCATTTCTAATACATTTTTGCGATCCAAAAGCGGTCGTGTGCTTCGTCAATTGATTGCCGAGGAGTGTACTGTTGGTGAAATTGTGGAATTTGAAGATAGCAGGCTATATCAAAACGCTACGGTTCAGATTGCGGTAATTATGCTTCAAAAAACTGCTGAGAAAAATACCACAAAATATGTATTTATTAAAGCGAAAGGAAGTCTGCGCAGGAAACTAAGCAGAATTGATAAATTCGGCGACGACACATCATTACAAATTCGTAATCTGCCTGCCACAGCATGTGCTTCAGAAAATTGGATTTTGGATTCTGAAAGCGAGGTGAACCTATTGTATAAAATCGAGTCAACGGGTTTACCTCTCGGCAAATTGCCTGTCCGCATCTGCTTTGGAACAGCTACAGAGGCGGATAATGTGTTTCTGTTAAAAAACGCCGAATGCTTGACTTCTAAAACCGTATTAGCCGAAAGTCGTTTCTTGGGTGATGGATTTGTATTTGAACATTCGATTTTGAGGCCGATATTACGTGGACGCCATATCAAAGAATATACCTTACCGGAACCTGAAACGCTGTGCATATTTCCTTATGATGAGACCGGAAAGCTGTACACTGAAGATATGTTACGGACGGAATTTCCTCTTACATATAAATACTTAAAACGTTGCGAACCTTATCTTATCTATAGAAAACAGAAAAGGAAACAACCGTGGTATGCATTTAGAAGCGAAGACGTCTCTGGCATCATTAAAAGCCCAAAAATTGTTGGGAGTGTAGTTAGTTCCGGCGGCAGCTTTGCCATGGACCGATGTCGACAGCTCTTCTGTAACAATAGCGTCATTCTTATATGCCCGGATGAAAAGGCTTTAAACGTTTATTTTTTGCTTGCTGTTCTTAACAGCAAAGTATTCCGGATGTGGGCTCAACGACGAATGCCGACATTAGGTTCTGGTTGGTATTGTTACCGAGTTAGCGTCCTCCGTGAATTTCCTATGCCTGTCCCGCAAAATGAACAGGATAAGCGGTTATTTGATGAGGTGGTAAATCTTACTGTAATGTTGTTAAATGAAAGCCCCAGAGGAGCCGATCGTGCCAATACGATAAGCTCGATAGATAATAAAATTTGTAAATTATACGGTGTCTCACAGAGTAATCTGTGGTAGCGACTTCACGAGCAGTGCGACAGCCCCTTCCCCGTGCATCCATTGTTTTTTACTCGTTCGCTAACTCATTAATATGCATTGATTAGGAGAAATAAAAAATGTCTGAACCGATTAAATCGATAGCGTTGTCAAAGCTTACTGCACATCCCGATAATCCTAATGTGATGAGTGATGCGACGTTTCGCAAGCTGGTTCGCAATATCGAGCGGACGGGGCTGTATGAGCCGATTGTTGTCAGGCCTCATCCGGACGAAAAAGGCCATTCCGCCACGGCGGATAAATTTCAGATTATCAACGGCCATCACCGCGTAAAAGCACTGGAGCGACTGGGGCGTAAAGAGGCGGATTGCGTTGTCTGGGACGTGGACGATGAGCAGACGGCCATTTTGCTGACGACGCTGAATCGGTTGGCCGGCTCGGATACGCCGGCGAAGAAAATCGAATTGTTGAAAAAGCTTACTGAGCGGATGGGGACAGCCCAATTAGCCAAATTACTCCCTCAGACGGCCAAGCAGATTGAACGGCTGACAAACCTGAAACTGACTATCGCGCCACTCGAAGCCCAGGCGGAGCAGTTTGCCATACCGCTTGTGTTTTTCGTGACAAAGCAACAGCAGGGGGTTATCGAGGAAGCGTTATCGAGCATCGAAAATCGAATATCGAGCAATAAGATGACAAAGGCGCAGCGTCGAGCCGCGGCGATTACGGAAATAGCATCTAAATTTTTAGGGGCTGAAAATGTCAAACACTAAGAGGATTACAAGAAAGCAGCTCGCGGTGATTGAGGATTTGTTCGCGGGCGAGCTTGATGAACAGCAGATTTTCGAAAAGCACAGGATTAACAAACGCATTTACGATAAATGGCTGGCCGACGAGAATTTTGCGGGTGAGTTTGACCGGCGAGTCAAATCCGCTCATCGACGAGGCGAGCTGATAATCGCGAGGTTCGCTAATGTGGCCGCCGTCAAATTAGTGGAGTTGACCAGCTCAGAGAATCAGGAAACGTCTCGCAAGGCCTGCTTAGACGTTATAAATTATCTCCGGCAAAAAGCGGAACCCAGCCCCGACGAACAACCCGAAGTTGAGAAGCTACCAGATTTGCCGCCTGAACTTGCCAGCAGATTATTATCGGCTTTGGCGAGCACAGATAAACAACAGGAACAGGTGACGCCTGATTGCGCATAAACCGAAGGGAGACACACGCTCCTTTATGGCTCATTTAATTTGCCGGGCGGTCTCCCTTATACATTATCGCCTTCTATTTTTAGCTTCTTTGAGGCCTGATGCCTCGCGGACCCGCGGGTCCCATCATCAGCTTCCTCCATAGAAAGTATATGACGAGGTTCGGCAAAAACAAAAAATATCGCGAACGATTTACAGAAAATCTGAATTGGGAATCGCGTAGAGGGGACGATGCGAAACGAAAAAAAGAGAGACGCAGGCCCAAAGATCTCGCCCTCACTTTCTTCCAAAAGGGCATCGTCTCTCTTTACGAAAAGCTTTTTAGCATCAACCCCGCCCTGTTCTGGGAAAGCCGCAGCAGTCATTTTGGGCTGCAGCTTTTGTCGGCTTCCGCACCCTTCGGCGAGGCAAGCCGAACCCTCCCAAAACAGAGCGGGGCATTCTTCCAGTTAAAATATACGTTTTGTTTTCGACAGGCCAAAATAGGTGCGGCAGAAATTTTTTGAGCCAGCGGGCGATTTGCCTTATAATCGTCCGTCTGATAAATTAACCGGAAAGGATACGATTGATGAAGATAGCGATTGGTGCCGACCAGGCGGGTTTCAAATACAAGGAAATCATAAAAAAGTTCCTGATTGAGAAGGGGCATACGGTTGACGATTTCGGCACGGATTCCGAAAAGCCGTGCGATTACCCCGATATTATGAGGCCTGTGGCCAAGGCGGTCGCCGCGGGCAAATACGACCGCGGAATTATTTTAGGCGGTTCTGGCAACGGCGAAGCGATGGTCGCCAACAGGGTCAAAGGCGTGCGATGTGCCTTGTGCTGGGATTTGCGTTCCGCCCGGCTGAGCAGGGCACATAATGACGCCAATATGCTGTCGATGGGCGAGCGGATGATTGCGATTGAGGAAGCGCTGGAAATAGTTGAGCTTTGGCTTAATACCCCCTTCGACGGCGGACGACACCTTGCCCGCATCCAAAAAATCGATGTGGAATAAAGCTAAGTTTAGTTAAGATTCAAATCACAAATTTTTAATTTTCCCATCTGGAGTTAGGAGGCATATTATGACTAACGGTATCATTCTGCCGGTAAATGCGCAGACCCAAAGTGTTTCCCGCTTGTATGAATCGCTAAGACGAGCAAGGCCCGCGACAAAAAATGACCTGAAAAACTACATCAAGGTCTTTTTGGGGATTGACGTGCCGGACATGCAGATTTGCACAGAGCATAATAGCCCCTTGGATTATCTCTGGCACAGCTTTAACTGCGACTTTATAAAAGAGAAAAAAACACTCGCCGCTGAGAACGCCGAGAATCAATTAAAAATAACCTCTGCGAACTCTGCGTGCTCTGCGGTAAAATTCCAAAAGCCCACAAACGCGGATTGCGTCGTCTGGGCGAATAGGGGCGGAGGCAAGACCGACCTTGCGGCCGTTGCGACGCTTTTGGATTGCGTCTTCAAGCCCAATTGCCAGGTGCGGATATTGGCGGGTTCAGAAGAACAGGCGGGGAGGATGTATCGATATCTCACCGATTTTCTGCGACTCGGCTTCGATAAGTTTCTTTTAGAGCCAATTCGCAAAACCGGCTGCCGATTCAGCAATGGTTCGACGGTCGATGTCCTCACGCAATCGCAGGCGAGTGTTCGGGGCCAGCACATTCAAAAACTACGCTGTGATGAGATCGAGCTTTTTGATAACGATGTTTTCAACGCCGCGAAATTTACCACGCAAAGCACGGACAGTATTATCGCCGGTATGGAAACAATCAGCACAATGCACAAGCCATACGGCCTTATGCAGAAAATCGTCTCGTCGGCTGCCAAAACCAACACGCCCCTTTTCAAGTGGTGCGTCTGGGAGACAATCGAAAAATGCACCGACAGAAACTGTTCGCAGTGCCCGTTGTGGGGTGATTGTGCGGGCAGGGCAAAACAGGCAGCCGGCTATTTGAAAATAAACGATTGTATTACGCAGATGCGACGCAGCAGCAGGGCGGGTTGGGAGGCAGAGATGCTGTGCCTGAAACCTAATCTTGAAAATGTTGTTTTTGACCAGTTCGATGCCGCAATTCATGTCAGGCCCGTCGGATATGATGCGAATTTGCCTTTGTATCGCTCGTTGGATTTTGGTTTCGCCAACCCGTTTGTGTGCCTGTGGATTCAGGTCGATAGCGAAGGTGTGGTGCGGGTGATTGATGAATACGTGCGAACTCGTGCGACAATCGATGTTCATGCGGCTGAGTTGAAGACCAGAATCCCAACTGGTGAATCGCGAGTTATCGCGACGTTTTGCGACCCGGCGGGTGCGGGAGCCAACGACGTTACCGGCACAAGCGCGGTTCGCGAATTGCGTTCGCTTGGTGTCAACGTGCGTTATCGCAGAAGCGGAATCGCCGAGGGCATCGAGTCAATCCGCCGGGCGATACGCGATGGCGCGGGCAAAAGCCGATTTATTGTCTCGCCCCAATGTGCCCGCCTTATCGAGGCACTGACCTGCTATCACTATCCCGATACGCCGGCTGGCGATGAATTACCCCTAAAAGACGGTGTTTACGACCACCCAGTTGACGCCCTGCGATATTTCTTTATAAATTTCGAACATACTGCGAGAACGGGACATAGGATTTATTGAAAATAAGCTGAGAAAGGGCTATTTCGGCGCAGAAAAAAAACAGGACTGGGTCGGAGGGAGGGGAGAAAGCGAGATATCCCAGCCCTGTTGTTGGTACAAAAATCAAAAAGAACAGCGCATACTGCCTATCGGTGTGGGAACTTTTCGGCAAACTCTCGCCTCACATTAATAATAGAATTATTCTACCATAATCAGCCGGGTTCGACAAGGGAAATTTTCGGAAAAAATACGGGTTTTTTTGCCTTTTTTGCGATTCTACCTGCGAATATCTTGTGCCAAAAATCACCCCATTCAAGGCGTCTTCGCGTTTGTGGGCGGCTGACAAGGTTCGCGTATAACCGCTTAAAGATTGGATAGTTATAAAAAGATTGGGCTGCGGTCAGGAGGGAGGAGAGGAGAGAATTACCGCAGCCCGTGGTCATCGTTCATAACATATACGCGGTTCGGTTCGACAGGTTCGGGATTTCCGTGAAAATCAAGTATTCCATCGGCAACGACGGCTGCGTCCTGCCAAGTATGCAACTTGACAAAATGCGATTGCGATTATATTTATTTTACGCCGTCGATTGTGAATGAATCAAAGAACTGCGAGATATCCTGCTCGTGCATATCGTCGAGTTATTGTATGCTTCGGAAGCCAAAAACTGATATTGGCTGAAATTATGAGTTGACGCGTGCCCACAGCAATAATAAACTCACAATTTTACGCACACCGGTTTATTTGGAGACGAAGGCGTGGAAGAAGCTATTACCAAGGCCCAGGGACTGATTGAGGCGATGGCGTATATTCGCAAGTTCCGGGGTAAAATTGTGGTGGTGAAATTGGGCGGCAGCGTTCTGGACGACGAATGTCTGCAAAAGAAGCTGCTGACCGACGTGGCGTTTATGTCAACGGTCGGCATCAGGACGATAATCGTTCACGGAGGCGGCAAGGCGATAACCCGCGCGATGAACGAGGCGGGGCTGGAGCCGGTCTGGGTCCAGGGCAGACGCTATACCGACGAGCGGACGCTGCGGATAGTCGAACACACGCTGGTTCACAGCGTAAATGACCCGGTGTGTAAAGTGCTGGGCGAGCTGGGCTGCCGGACAATGGCGCTTCATACGCTGAGCAGTTGTGTGCTGTTTGCCGAGCAGTTACGGCTCGATGGGTCTGACGGCCGCAAAATCGATTTGGGTTTTGTAGGCAAGGTTACCGAAGTCAACGGCCAGCTTTTGAAGACGCTTTGCGCGGACGGGACGATACCGGTAATCGCTTCGGTCGCGATGGACCAGTTCGGCGGGACACTGAACGTCAACGCCGATACCGCGGCGGGTAAAGTCGCAGCGGCGGTCGATGCCGAGAAATTAGTAATGGTCAGCGACACGCACGGGATTCGCAGGGATATAAAAGACCCCAATAGCTGGGTGTCGAGCTTGAATGAGCAGCAGATTAAGGAAATGATTGATGCGAAGATTATTACCGATGCGATGTTCCCCAAGGTCGAGGCGTGCTTAATCGCCCTTGAGGCGGGCGTCAAAAAGGCGCATATAATAGACGGGCAGATTGAACACTCGCTTTTGCTTGAGATTTACACCGACAAAGGCGTTGGAACTGAGATAGTGAAGTAAGAATTTAGAACGGAGAATTTAGAAACAGAGATGACTACGCAGGAAACAATAGAGCTTTACAGTAAATACGTAATCGCGAATTACAAACGGCTGCCGCGGGTGATTGTCAAGGGCGATGGTTGCTACCTCTGGGACGCAGATGGCAACAAGATTCTCGATATGTTCCCCGGCTGGGCGGTCAGCGGAATAGGCCATTGCCACCCAAAAGTGGTCGATGCGATTCGCAAGCAGGCAGGCGAGCTTCTGCATATCGATAACACATTTTATTCGGAACAGCAGGGCCAGTTGGCGAAACTGATTAGTGAGCGAGGCTTCGGGGGAAAGTGCTTTTTCTGCAACAGCGGCGCAGAGGCCAACGAGGGCGCTCTGAAGCTGGCGCGTCTGGCGACAGCCGAGGGCAAATACAAATTCATCACAGCCGAGGGCAGCTTCCACGGGCGGACGTTCGCCACGGTTACGGCGACAGCCCAGCCCAAGTATCACGAGGGCTTTTTGCCGTTACTGCCCGGTTTTGTTTACGTGCCTTACAATGATATAAGCGCACTCGAAAAGGCGTTCACCGACGAGGTTTGCGCGGTGATGATTGAGCCGATTCAGGGCGAAGGCGGCATTAACGTCGCGACGAAAGAATACGTCGAGGCGATTCGCCAGTTATGCGACGAAAAAGGCGCGGTGATGATATTCGACGAGGTGCAGACCGGGATGGGGCGGACGGGCAAATGGTTCGCGTATCAGTATAATGATGTTGAGCCGGATATTATTACGCTGGCAAAGGCGCTGGGCGGCGGTGTGGCAATCGGTGCGATGATGGCGAAAGAGGAACTCGCTGCCAAATTGGTCCCCGGCAAGCACGCCTCAACATTCGGCGGAAACTGCATCGCCTGCGCGGCAGGTATCGCGGTCGTCGAGGCGATTGAAGAAGATAACCTTATCGAAAACGCGGTGAAGATGGGCGAATACGCGAAACTTAAACTCGAACAGTTAGGCGAAAAGTACGACATCATCAAAGATGTCCGTGGGAAAGGCCTTATGATTGGCGTGCAGCTTTCTTCGCCGGGCGCTGAAATAGTCGATAAGTGCCTCGCGCGGGGCCTGCGTATCAATTGCACGAATAATACCGTGCTGCGGTTTATGCCCGCGATGATTGTTACGAAAGAGCAAATCGATGAGGCGATAAGTATCCTTGATAGTGTTATGGGCGAGACAAAATGAGACACTTTTTGTGCATAAGCGATTGTTCGACAGAAGAATTGAACGAACTGCTCGATTTGAGCAGCTCGCTGAAAAAGCTCTATAAATCCGGCGGGCGGGATGTCTGCCTTGCGGGCAAGGTGCTGGCGATGGTTTTCGAGAAGCCCTCACTGCGGACGCGAATCAGCTTTCAGGTCGCGATGTCCGATTTGGGCGGAAGCGCGATATTCATCCGTCCCGAAGACGTGGGCGGCATCGGCGCACGCGAGCCGATTAAGGATATGGCGCGGGTGCTCAGCCGATATGTTGACGGCATAATGGCGCGGACGTTCGCGCATAACACCGTTGTCGAGCTTGCCAAATACGCGACGGTCCCAGTGATAAATGCTCTGACCGATTTGTCGCATCCATGCCAGGCGATGGCAGACGTGCTTACGGTAAAGGAACACCTTGGCCGATTGTCGGGCGTTAAGGTCGCGTTCATCGGAGATGGAAATAATGTGGCGCAATCACTTGCCTTTGCGGCCGCGAAATTCAATATGAAATTGGTCGTCGCCTCGCCAAAGGGTTACGAGCTTGACTGGGGCGTCGTCGAAAAAACAAACGGCATAAAGGCCGACAGTGTTTCGATTACCAATAACCCTGCCGAAGCGGTTGCCGGTGCGGATGTTGTCTATACCGATACCTGGGTCAGTATGGGGCAGGAAGCCGAAAAGCAAAAACGCATCAAGGCCTTCAAAGGTTTCCAGGTTAACGCCGAACTTCTCAAATCAGCGCCTGCCAATGCGAAGATTATGCACTGTCTGCCCGCGTATCGCGATTATGAAATTACCGATGAGGTCGTCGAATCGCCTAATTCGATTATCTTTGACCAGTCCGAAAACCGCCTGCACTTCCAGCGTGCGCTTGTGAAGAAACTGATGAGCTGAAATTATGACCCAGCACCGGATAATAGTTGGGGACTCCCGGTCAATGACAGAGTTGACCGATGAATCAGTACATCTTGTCGTTACATCTCCTCCTTATTGGCAGTTAAAGGACTATGGAAACGGCAATCAGATTGGGTTTGACCATAGCTACGAAGAATACATCAACAATCTCAACCTTGTTTGGAACGAGTGCAACAGAGTTTTGCACAAGGGATGCCGACTTTGTATAAACATCGGCGACCAGTTTGCCCGTTCGGTTTATTACGGCAGATACAAAGTTATTCCCATACGTACAGAGATAATCAAATTCTGCGAGACGGTCGGTTTTGACTATATGGGAGCGGTCATCTGGCAAAAAGTTACCACCTGCAACACAACAGGCGGCGCAACAATAATGGGTTCTTTTCCCTATCCCCGCAACGGCATATTAAAAATTGATTATGAGTTCATATTGATTTTCAAAAAGCAGGGTATTTCACCAACTGTCAGTGATGCTATAAAAGAAAAATCCAAAATGACAACTGAGGAATGGAACCAATATTTTGCCGGCCACTGGAATATTCCTGGCGAAAAGCAGAGCGGGCATTTGGCTATGTTTCCAGAAGAAATTCCTCGTCGTCTTGTCAGGATGTTCACATTTGTCGGCGATACGGTTCTTGACCCATTTTTAGGCAGTGGAACAACTATGCTGGCGGCGAAGAATCTCGGAAGAAATTCAATAGGATATGAGATAAACGCCGATTATATTCCAATCATAAAAGAAAAACTTGGCCTAAAGGACAAAGGATTCTTCGATGATAAAGTTGGTTTCGAACTTGCAATGAACAGGGAAGACGAGGTTGACTGGAAAGAGGAAATAAAGAAACTGCCTTATATTTTTAAAGACCCGGTAAAATTCGATAAAAAGGTTGACCCTCGAAAGCTCCAATTCGGCTCAAAAATCAATAATGGCAGCCATAACAGAGAAAAATACTGCCGCGTCAGAGAGGTGCTTTCACCTGAAGAGTTAGTCGTCGGTGATGGTCTAAAGATTCGATTGCTGGGTGTGAAGGAGAAACCGGAGAAGCATAGGGAGGCGATTGAATTCTTGAGAGACAAGACCAATGGACAGAATGTCTTTATGAAATTTGATACCATCAAGCATGACGACCAAAATCACCTTCTTTGCTACTTGTATCTTCAGAACAAGACCTTCTTGAATGCTCACCTGATTAAACAAGGACTGGTTTCAATCGATACTGATATGGACTTTAGATACAAACGGAAGTTTATGGATTTGGCAAGAATAGGAGTGTAACAGGCGTGAAAACTTATTCGCAAAATTTCGGCAAAAAAGAAAAAGTGCTAAATTATGCTTGTCAGGCCTATCAGTTATCCAGGCCCAACAAAGTCGGGACTGTTATGGCTTTAATCAGGGAGTGCCAACCGAAAACCATAGAGGAATGGGAAAAGTGGTATTTCGAAAAAGCGCATACAGACGGTAAGAATCCTGTAAAAATTACAAAAAAAGTACTTGAGGAGCTTGGTGAAAGATTATATGTCAAAATCACAGAGATTGTTATTCCTGAGTGGCAGGAAGCGTTCAGGCAATTAACTTTGCAGGATTGCATTGATTATATTTACAACCTAACCATCAAAAGGACCTACGACGGATTTTATAGAGAAAAATCTGTTGTAACCGAAATTTTGGAGAAAAAGCTTTCAGATGTCAAATTCGTTGAGTCGGAACCGGAGCTTGACCATGCTGGAGATATTGATTATCTGGGTTACGTCGGGAAGAAAGCATTTGGCATACAAATAAAACCCGTAACCGCCAAAGCAAATTTCGGTAATTATTCACCTTCGGAGAGAATGAAAGCAAGCTTTAGAGAGTTTGAGCGAAAATACGGGGGGAAAGTATTTGTTATTTTTAGCATTGATGATGAAATTACGAATAAGGAAGTTCTGAAAGAGATTGAGGCCGAGATCGACAGACTTAAGAAGTTGTAAGGAGGGGGAAGTTGAAAGGCCGATGCAGGATACTTGTAGCCAGCACGAATCCGGGGAAGCTCAAAGAGCTGCGAGAGATGCTCGGAGGCGATATCGAATGGGTTGGCTTATCGGATTTTCCCAATGTGGGCGAGATTGAGGAAGACGGCAAAACATTTGCCGAGAACGCCCGCAAAAAAGCAATCGGCTACGCCAAAGTAACCGGCCTTTGGACTCTTGCGGATGATTCTGGATTAGTAATTGATGCACTGGATGGACAGCCGGGGGTGAATAGCGCGAGATTTTACGGCACAAAAAAGGCAAATCGAGGACTTATCGACCATAAGAATATGGCCAAGGTCTTAAAGCTGCTGGAGGGCGTGCCAAAGGAAAAAAGGACCGCTCGATTTATGTGCTGCCTGTGCTTAGCAAGCCCGGGAAAGGTTTTGATTGAGATGTCGGGGAAATTAGAGGGGTTGATTATTGATAAGCCGGCGGGCGAGAACGGTTTTGGCTATGACCCGATTTTTTTTGTGCCGGAATCGAATAAAACAGTTGCCCAAATGACCTCCGAAGAAAAAAACGCCATTTCTCATCGAGGCAATGCCATTCGTTCGTTAAGGACTTATCTTGAGAAGATTCTTTAATTGGGTTACTTATAGGTAAGCAATCCGAAATTTTCTTTTGGCATCAGGACAACCCAGGCACGCCAATCGAATTTTTTTATGAATCGATGAGGAATCGGCCGGATGTCTTTTAGCCAGACGAGAATTCCGCATCGCGATTTTGCTTTTTCCCGCCAGTATTGCTCGTCGCCGAGGATTTGCTGATTGTATTGCTTTTGCATTTCCGCAATTTGCCCGGCGGTCAGGTTTTCGAAGTATTTCACCTTGTCAACTGTTGCCGTCGCCATAACGGGACCTGAGCTTGCCTTGAGGAAGATTTTGTCGCCTGCGTTTACCTGAGAAAGCCATTTCTGCTTTGTCTGGTAGAGACGCGACTCGATTGTTTTGCGTCCCGCCAGTATTGCGTCCAAATACTGCTTTTTCAAAATGGCCAGGTGATGGTTCATTTCGCCTTTTATAGTGACAACCGCGTCGTTTGGCAATAACTTTGACCGTTTGCGTGGGCTGGTTTATAATCGTCGGGCAAAATGAAGACAATCATTAAAAAAGTAATTGGCGTAATTCTGATTATATATGGGGTTTTCGCGTTATTGACTCCCCTGACGCCCGGTTCGTGGCTCGCGTTGATTGGATTGGAACTGATTGGCGTCCGAATGTTATTTTTCAGGAAGTTTCTTAGTGATAAGCAGACGGCCGTACTGGACAGGTTTATGAAAAAACTCGGCGTCGGGCCGGATAAGCAGGTCGATGACAAGCCGGATAAAAAGGAAAAGTGAATAAAATTTTTAACTGCGCCACTGGCGCTGTCTTTGCGTTGTTTTTTCAAGTACTTCCCGGACAGCGGCTGTGTCTTCGGCAATCTGGAAATCGAACATACCCACGGTGATGAAATCAGCACCGTTTTCAAAGGCGTATTTGAAGCCGCTCTTTGGGAATATCGCGCCCGCGGCGAGCGTTTTGAAGGCAATCCAGGGTTTTTCCTCGGTCTTGAAAAAGTCGATTGTTTCCTGTGGCTCAAGACAAAACATATTGTCGTGGATTTCATTGTGGTCGTCGGATTGTTTACTGTCAACGGAGAACGGCTCGCGTTTTTCCTTGGGATGAGCCGACCAGTATTTGTCGTGGTGGAAGGTCTTTACCCAGTAATCCGGCTCGATTTTTACATCCCTGCACTGCTGCAGGACGTAAACCGAATGACAGCCAACGCCCGCCTGCAAGCCCTTCTTTCGTATGTGTTCGAGCGTTTTCGAAATGATATCTACATGTCCCTGTTTCACGAAGGTGTCACCGGCCGCGCCGTGCAGGTATATCGTTGAGGCGCCTTTGTCCGCAGCCACGTCAATATTGGCAATCGGATTTTCTTCAGGCGGCTTGACATTTACTACCATCTGGATTTTGCCGCTGGTTTGCTTTTTGTACTTGTTGACGATGTCCATCTGGCTGACGTCGATGAGGATAGTGTTGATGCCGTATTGCTCCGCGAGATGCAGCGTCTGAAATACTTTCTCTTCGGTGTTATATGCTTTGAACAGTTTCGATACATATATCAGGTCGCGTGAATGTGCCCAGCCGCCGATGAGATTGCCTCCCAGAATCATCCTGCTGATTGTAAGGTTGCCGAGTTTGCCTGTGGGGATTTGGGCTGCATTTATGGGGGGCGGTTTTATTGCGTTCGGGTCGCCCTCCTGCATTGCGGCCAAAAGGATTCTTTCTTCCAGCCCGACAAAGCCGGCGGCTCCTACGATTGAGCCGGCGATGAGGCCCCGACGAGTTATCTTGTGCGACATAATTTTACCCGTCCTTTTACTCTCGGTGTGGCTATTGTTAATTATGGCTTATGACCATTATACAATATTCGGGAAAAATCCAGCTATGTCTTTTTTTAACTTTTCGATTGTTTTGAAGAGAATTGTTTGAAGCCCGGCCTGTTTTGCCCCGTCGATGTTCTCGGGTTTGTCGTCGATAAAAAGGGTTTGTCCGGCCGGAACACCGAGCCGGGTGAGAGCGAGGTCGTAAATTTTTCTTCCGGGTTTGGCTGTGCCTTCGAGGCAGGACAGAATTGTTACGTCGAAGGCGTCGTATTTTTTCTTATTTATAATTTCGACAACGGGCATTTCGGTATTGGATAATATTGCGGTTTTGCAGCCGGCCCTTCGCAGTCGGGACGCCAGCGAGAACATTTCCTGCCTTGGTTTGTATGCTGCGGTGAATGCCTCCGTCCAGAGGGAAGCGGCTTTGGGCATCGGCACATTGAGGCGTTCAGTCATATTCATCCAGAACTGGTTTTCGGTAATTGCGCCGGTCTGGAAATCATTCACACAGATGTCGAAGGTGATTACGTATCGCTCTTCGCTGACGCCGAGCGCATTTGCGCAATATTTGAATAATGCCGGCGCCGGGTCCTCGATTAAGACACCGCCCCAGTCAAAAATAACTGCGTTTATTTTTTCCATAAGCCCAAGAGCATACCGGCCTGGATAAATAATATCAACGCCAAAGCGAGTAAGGATTGATGATTGATAAAGGGATTGATGGCGGTTACAATCTCCGGCACTTTTGCGGAATGGATTGAGATATGAAACAAAAACTCGACAGACATAAACTGAGCAACGGGCTTGTTTTGCTCGGCGAGCGGATGGAAGCCGTGGAGTCGGTGGCGTTTGGTTTTATGCTGCCTGTCGGCGCTTCGGTTATGCCCGCGGGATGCTGCGGGGCGGCCAATGTGATAGCCGACTGGATATTCCGCGGCGCGGGCCAAAGGGACAACAGGCAGTTAGGCGACGCCCTCGACGGGCTGGGGCTTCGGCGTTCAGGTGGTGGAGTCGATAGCGCGAATATCTCAATCGGCGCGGCCCTGGAGGCGAGCAACTTGGCTGCGGCGATTGATTTGTACGGCGATATAATACTTAACCCAAAACTCGAGGATGAGCAGTTTATCCCGGCCAGGCAGCTCGCAATCGAAGAAGTAAAGGGGCTTGATGATGACCCAGGGCATAAGGTTATGCTGAAATTGCGCGAGCAGTTTTATCCGGAGCCGTTAGGCAGGAGCACCGCGGGCGAGATTGCGGACCTCGAATCGCTTACGCCCGAAACGACCAAGAAAATTATCGCCGAGAGATTCAATCCCGCTGAGATGATTTTTTCGGTCGCAGGGAAATATGATTTTGACGCGGTTGTGCGCCAGGTTGAAAAGATATTTGGCGCGAAGACCGGCAAACGATTCAGGTCGCTTAAGACAGGTGCAGCTGGCGGACGCTATAAACATATTCCCAATGATGGGGCGCAGGTGCATATCGGGCTTATGACGCCGACCGTTGCTGTGCAGGACAAGAATTATTATAACGCGCGTATCGCCGTAGCGGTGCTGTCGGGCGGGATGGGTGCGAGGTTGTTTACCGAGGTCAGGGAAAAACGCGGGCTTTGCTACGCCGTTGGCGCACAATATCACGCGATGAAGGAATCAGCGGGAATTGCCTGTTACACCGGCACGACGCCGGATAAGGCGCAACAGGCATACGACGTGATAGTTACGGAATTCAATCGTCTTGCTGAAGGCATCAGCGAAGATGAGCTTGGGCGAGCCAAAGCCGGCCTGAAATCATCGCTTATTATGCAAAGCGAATCATCCAGCAGCAGGGCGGGCTCAATTGCGGGCGATTATTATATGCTCGGTAAAGTCCGCTCTCTCGACGAAATCAAAAAAGCAATCGACAAGACAAGCGTCGATTCAGTGCTGACGTTCCTGCGAGAAAATCGCTTCAGGGATTTTACGGTCGTAACAATTGGCCCGAAGGAAGTGAAGGTCGGATAGTAAAGATATGGAATTTAAGATTCATAAATCAAAAAACGGACTGACGGTTATCGGCGAGGTAAATAAAAGCGCCAAATCGACCGCCGTCGGTTTTTTTGTGAAGACCGGCTCACGCGATGAGGATTTGAAAATCAACGGCGTGTCACATTTTCTCGAACATATGATTTTCAAGGGCACCGAACGGCTCAGTTACGCCGCTGTCAACGAGGCCTTCGATAAAGTGGGGGCTATGTGTAATGCTGGAACCGGCGAGGAAAACACGGTTTACTATGCTGCGGTTTTGCCTGAATACTTGGCGGAAATAACGCAACTCTGGATAGAGATGATGAGGCCCGCACTGCGCACAGAAGATTTCAACATGGAAAAAAATGTCATCAAGGAAGAAATCGCGAGGTATAAGGATATACCCAGTTTCGATGTTATGGACAGGTGCCGAGAGCTTTATTTCGCGGGGCATCCCTGTGGGCACAGTGTCCTCGGAAGCGAAGATTGTATAGATGCGATGACAGCTGAGCAGATGCGTGGATATTTCTCTCAGCGATACGCACCGAATAATATGGTCGCGGCGTTCGCGGGCAATTTTGACTGGGAGGCGATTCGCGACATAATCGAGGCGGGTTGCTCCGGATGGGAAAGCTTTGAAGTGGGAAGAAAAATCACAGATACTCGCGGCGGAAGAGACAAAAAACGCTTAGAGAAAGCCAACCTTTCTCGCGAACACGTTTGCCTTATGAGTCCGTCGGTAAGCGCACAGAGCGATAAACGGTTCGCCGCTGCACTTTTGAGTATGATTGTAGGCGATGACGTCGGGTCGAGATTTTTCTGGGAGCTTGTCGATAAAGCGATAGTCGAAACGGCGTCCCTGGGTTTTTCACCGATGGACGGCACAGGCGCAAATTACACATATATCCGTTGCAGCAGCGAAAATACCGCCAAAGCGATGGAAATCATAAGCAGGATATTTGCCGACCTGACGAAAACAGGCGTTACAGAAGACGAATTGACCAAGGCCAAGAACAAGGCCCTAAGCTCACTGGTGATAAAGAACGAGTTGCCTATGAGTCGGTTAGATGTACTGGGTTCCAACTGGATGTATCTTGGCCGGTATCGCAAAATAGAAGAGGACGTAAAAGCGATTAAGGCGGTTACTGTCGCCGAGATAAATACCCTTCTGAAAGATTATCCCCTTGGCGAATTTGCCCAGTTCTCCTTAGCCCCGGCACAAAACAGCTAAAAATTTCGGATTCATAATTGATAGCCATAAAGTCACCTGTCAAATCGGTCGAAAAATCGCTAAGCAATTATTCCAGAGCCGATAAATATCCGAGGGCCTGCGTGGAGGGTAGGCCCTTTTTTGTTGCGCTACAAAGGGCAGGCCCTTATTTTTTTGCCCGAGAGATTACCCCGTTTTTGGTTATTCCCGCTTGAATCCTGCCTGTCCGACTGTTAAAATAGATAAATTGGCAGAGACGGGATAAATTGCAAATGGCCGAAAAAGACAGACAAGCCGATGACTTCAAAACCTCTCGCATACAGGATATTCTGCGGGCTAAGGACATAATACCAGGCACTGCCGGCCCAGCGGGCAAAGGCGATGGCGTTAGTAATACTGATATCCCGCATTTTGACCTTGCCGAAGACATAATGGTGGAACATCGCCGGCTTACCGCCGAGCGTCGCAGAGGGCCTGGAGGTTCCGCACCGGCTGAAAAGAAGCCATTCCTAAGCAGATATGGCTTCTCAGAAGGTTTTAACGCTGCCGGCGACCCGGTAATAGCGGATATTGTCGCCAGAGACATCGAGTTGCTCTGTCGCGGTTTGCGGGCATAAGCCGAAAAACTATTAGCGTTTTAAAAGAATTTTCCTGGTTCCCCATTGCTTTTTTCGCCGGAATAGTCCTATAATTAAGTCGCCCAAGTTTGTGTTTTGCTGCTTGATTGAAAAATTAATATAGCGAAATTTCGTTTCGGGAAGAGGAAATGAAACACACTTATACATTTTGCAAGGATTGCAAGTGGTGGAGTCAGCTTGCAGAGCAGGGGGCAAAGGTGCTGCGGGGTGAATGCCGCAGGTATCCGCCGTCGGTATTTTTTACCGGGCGGGTATATCAGAACTTTTGTGAGGTATCGAATCGCGGCTTTCCGGTTACCGGCGAGGACTGGTGGTGCGGCGAGGCGAAATTTTAAGCCGACTTCGGCGATTTGGGACTGGCGGGTGATGTGATGTCCGGCGAAAAAAATATCATAAAACCGGTTGCAGCAATCGACGAAGTCGCGCATAATTATAAAGCTGAACATACATGGTGTGCAATTTTGAAAGGTAATAGATGGGCTCGGTATTACAGGCGCTGATAAAGCTTCAGAGCGTGGAGAACCGTCTTCGAGCGGCCAAAGCGAAGCTTGCCAGGTGCAGAAGAAACGTCATCATACAGGAAAATCAGATTCGCACACTTCAAAACGGCCTCGAAGCAAAGAAAGAAGAAATTCAGCTCACAACGATCCAATCGGACCGTCTCGAGCTTGAGCTTAAAACCCGCGACGCGGATATTGCCAAGCTTAGAGCGTCGCTAAATACCGCCCGGACCAACAAGGAATACGCGGCTGTATTGACCCAGTTGAACACGACGCGGGCAGACAATTCCAAAATCGAGTCGCAGATTCTCGAGCTGATGAAGGATATCGAGGTTGATAACGCCGAGATACAGAAGATTCAGCAGCAGATTGACGAGCAAAAAGGAAAACTCGAACAGATACGCAAAGAGTCGGAGCAATTAGCGACCAAGTACGAAGCCGAGACGGACCAGATTCAGTCAGAGTGGGACGAGGCCGCCACGCACGTGCCGGCTGAACATCTGGAGATTTTCAAACGCGTTGCGGATACATACGACGGGGAAGCGGTCGCGGTTATCGAACAGAACCAGGGCAGGACGGGCGCTTATACCTGCGGCGGATGCTTTATGGGTGTTACCAACGAGTGTGTTAACCAGCTTATGACCAAGGACGATATAATCCGCTGTGCCAACTGCACGCGAATACTGGTGCTCGGTTCCACGCAGGAGTAAACGAATTAAGAATTGGGAATTAAGAATTCAGAAAGACAAACGTCGGCTGGGTTTTAAATTCTAAATTCTCAATTCAAAGTAAATTGTGGAGGCAATACATTGGCGGAGAGTGTAATCGCTCATATAGACGGAGGAAGCAGAGGTAATCCGGGTCCTGCCGCGTCGGCGTTTGTGCTTACTGACTCACGGGGAAAACAATTACAGGCCAAAGCATTTTTCCTCGGCGAAGCGACCAACAACTTTGCCGAATATACCGCTATTCACAAGGCGCTTGAGGCGGCCAGGTCTCTCGGTGCAAGACAAATCACCGTTTACAGTGACAGCGAGTTATTAGTCAGGCAGCTCAATGGTCAATACAAGGTGAAAAGCGAACAGATAAGGCCGCTCTTCGACCGGGCCGTCGAAATGCTTGCAGAATTCGAGAGCTGGCAGGTCAGGCATATCTTCAGGGAGGACAATAAAAAAGCCGACGGACTTGTAAATCGCGCCATGAATGGTAAAAAAGACGTTGAAATGAAGGTTGAAAAAGCAAAAAAAGCAAAGCCCGTGCGTATCGGCGTTTTGATAAGCGGGGGCGGCACAACGCTGATAAACATTGTTGATTGTATCAGGCAGGGCAAGCTCGATGCCGAGGTGGCTGTAGTTATAAGCTCGCGTTCAGCCGTTGCCGGCGTCGAAAGGGCCAAAACCGCCGGTTTAGACGTTAAAATCATTCGGACAAAGGACCATCCCGATATAAATGAGTTCAGCAAACGTATTGAACGGGAGCTGGTCGCCGCCAAGGTCGAGCTTGTTGTGCAAGGCGGCTGGCTTTGCCTTTGGAAAATTCCTGCCCGGTTTGAGAACAGGGTGATGAATATACATCCCGCGCTTTTGCCAAGCTTCGGCGGCAAGGGTATGTGGGGACATCATGTTCACGAAGCGGTTTTGAAAGCCGGCTGCAAAGTCAGCGGCTGCACCGTGCATTTCTGCACAAACGAATACGACAACGGGCCTGTTATCGTTCAGCGGTGCTGCCCCGTGAAGGATGACGACACGCCAGACACGCTGGCCGCGAGAGTATTTGAACAGGAGTGTATCGCTTATCCGCAAGCAATTCAGTTGTTCGCAGAGGGCAGATTGGTTGTTGAAGGCGGGCGAGTAAAAGTTTTACCCCAGGGTAAAAAATAGACGGGTAGATTATGAACAGACAACAGAAATGGGTTCTGACAAATTTCGCATTGGTAATCATGATTACTGCCGCAGCAGTTCTTGGAATGATAGAGCTGAAAAACTGGGTGAATCGCTCCGAAGCGATGCGGGCGATGGAACAGCTTCAAAAGGCGGTCACGGAATACAGGGGGAAAACCGGTTCAGTGCCGCCTGAATCGTATGTGGACGGGATTATAAAAACCTTTGCTGGGGAGCCCCGCCTCGGTAATCTGAACTACCGGGCAAGGTGGATAACAATTGATTCGCCGCCTGAAACGATTCTTGCCTATGTTAATAAGGATTATCATTCTCTTTTTTCTCATCAAACGGGCGTGATTGTGCTTCGATATGACGGCCGTATCGAGTGGATGGACAAGGCAAGATTCGACAAACTTCTCGCGCCGCAGCAAACCCAAATGGAGCTTGAAATGACGCCTCAAAATCGCTTTTGAGCGTATTTTCAGGCGAGGTTTTACGTTCAGGTTCCGATTTAGACGACTGCCTTCTCGTCGCTTTTTTCCGGCTGAGGCACTTCAACGCCTTCGAGCTTGAGATGGTCTTCGTCAAGCACGTCGATTTTGATGGTGTTTTTGCCCTTGAATTCGCCTCGCAGCACAGCTTCCGACAACGGGTCTTCTATGTAATGCTCGATTGCCCTTCGCAAAGGTCTTGCGCCGAATTCAGGGTTATAGCCCTTCTCGATTATGAATTCCTTGGCGCGGTCGGTCAGTTCGAGTTTGAAACCGTGCTCGGTCAGCCGTTTGAATACCTTGCTAAGCTCATAATCGACTATCGTTTGCAGGTTCTCCTTCGATAGCGGCTTGAAGACGATTATATCATCAACGCGGTTGAGGAACTCGGGCCTGAAATGACGCTCGACTTCCTTGCGCAACATATCTCTCATCTTTTCGTAGTTGGCCTCAGGCGTCCTTTTGCTGAAGCCGAAGCCGGTATTGTTCTTTATCAATTCCGCGCCGATGTTGCTGGTCATAATGATGACTACATTCTTGAAGTCAATCATTCTGCCGAAGCTGTCGGTCAGGCGTCCCTCATCCATTATCTGGAGCAGTATGTTGTAAACGTCCGGGTGCGCCTTTTCGATTTCATCAAGCAGCAGCACAGCGTATGGTCTGCGTCTGATTCTTTCGGTAAGCTGGCCGCCTTCTTCGTAGCCGACGTATCCCGGAGGAGCGCCCACCAGCCGGCTGACGTTGTGCTTTTCCATAAACTCGCTCATATCCAGCCGGACAAGAGCGTTTTTGTCACCAAACATAAACTCCGCAAGCGCCTGCGCAAGCAGCGTTTTACCAACGCCGCTGGGCCCTAAGAAAATAAAGCACCCCATCGGTCTGTTCGGGTCTTTCATTCCGCTTCTGCTGCGACGTACCGCCTTGGAAACCGCGGCCACCGCGTCATCCTGCGAGACGACCTGCTTGTGAATTTCAGCTTCGAGTTCGAGCAGCCGTTGTGTTTCTTTCTTCTCTAATCGAGTCAAAGGCACGCCCGTCATATTGCTCACGACCTCGGCGATTACTTCCGTATCAACTATGCCTGTTGCCTCTTTGTTTTCCTCATACCAGCTCTTCTGCATCTGTGTCTTGTCGTTGAGCATCTGCTGTGCCTCGTCTCTCAGCGACGCTGCTCGTTCGTAGTCGGCGTTACGGACCGCCTCGTCCTTTTCGCGCTGGAGATTCTCGATTTTCTTTTCAAGCTCCGCGAGGTTCGGCGGGGGGGCCATATTTTTCAGCCGGACTCTCGCGCCCGCCTCATCGACAACGTCTATCGCCTTGTCGGGCAGGCATCTGCCTGTGATATACCGCGTTGACATTTCTACTGCCTGGAACAACGCCTCGTCGGTGAACCGCACCCTGTGATGCGCTTCGTAGCGGTCCTGCAATCCCCTGAGTATATCGACCGTCTCTTCTTTTGAAGGCGGCTCAACGATAATCGTCTGGAATCTCCGCTCGAGCGCGCCGTCCTTCTCGATGTGCTTTCTGTATTCATCGAGAGTGGTTGCGCCTATACACTGCACCTCGCCTCTGGCAAGGGCCGGCTTGAGAACGTTCGACGCGTCAATCGCGCCTTCCGCGCCGCCCGCCCCGACCAGCGTGTGCAGCTCATCGATAAATAATATCACGCTTTTGGCTCTTCGGACCTCGTTGATTACCGCTTTTATTCGTTCCTCGAACTGCCCGCGGTATTTTGTCCCCGCGACCATCATCGCAAGGTCCAGCACCACGAGGCGTTTATCTTTTAGAATCTCCGGCACCTGCTTATTGATTATCTGCTGACTGAGTCCTTCGACGATTGCGGTCTTGCCCACGCCCGCCTCGCCCAGCAGCACCGGGTTATTCTTCGTGCGTCTGCACAATATCTGAATCAATCGCTCTATCTCGCGTTTTCTTCCTATGACCGGGTCAAGTTCGCCGTCGATTGCCAGTTGAGTCAGGTCCCTGCCGAAACTATCGAGCGCAGGCGTCTTGCTCTTGGGTTTTCCGCCCATTGCCGCCGCAGGTCCGCCCATTTTCATATCAAGCCCCGTCGGCTCATTCGTATCGACGCCGGCTCCCAGAAGGTTCAGCACTTCCTGGCGAACGTCTTCCAGCCGAAGTCCGAGGTTCATCATTACCTGCGCCGCGATGCCTTCGGTCTCGCGCAACAGGCCCAACAACAGGTGCTCTGTTCCGACATAATTATGATTCAGCGACCGCGCTTCCTCGATTGCGAATTCGATTACCTTTTTGGCGCGTGGCGTATGCGGCAGCTTGCCCATCGTAACCATATCCGGGCCGCTCTTTACGAGCTTCTCAACTTCTAAGCGCAGCTTCTTTATATCCACGTCTAAGTTTTTAAGAACGGTTGCGCCGACGCCGCTTCCTTCCTTAACCAAGCCCAGAAGGATGTGCTCGGTCCCGATGTATTCGTGGTTGAAACGCTGTGCTTCCTGGTTTGCCAGCGCCATCACCTTGCGTGCCCTGTCTGTAAATCGCTCAAACATCTTTTACCTCAGATAGCATTATTCAAAGTTTGTTAAACGCCTTAGCCCTTTGTGTTCTCCGCATTTACTATTCTACTCTGTTGGCTCGTCCTGTCAACGATTGCCGCCTGTTGCATAGGACTTTCCTTATATATTCTATTGCCGTATGGGTTACCTTGTTCATTTACCGGACTATGCCCTGCTAATCCTGCCTTGATATCGACCAAAACAAGGCCTGACTTGTTCGGAAAAGAACACGAAAATCCCTATTCTTGCATAAAAACAAGGATACCCAAGTCCTAAAACATTATTTCTATGTGATTTTCTTGCAGGACATCAGTTTTGTGTGTATAAATACCGCGAAGTTGAACCCGTCCACATAAAAAATGAAACAATTATTAGGGAGGTAATACAATGTTCAGACGCACTATTTCAACAACACTCGCAGCAATCATATTAGCTTTATGCGTTCCGGCATTTGTGCAGGGGGCCGATAAAGGCGATGCGGTGCTCAGTATGATTCCCGCGGACGCTATTTTCTGCGTCCGGATTAATAATCTCAATCAGGCCACCGGCAATCTTGACCAGTATCTTATGGGCGTCTCGCCGATGCCGGTGTCAACCGGCAGTATGATTAAGGGCCAGCTCGGTATGATGTTCGGCAACTTCGAACTTAAGGGTTTTGACGTCAACGGCACTTTTGTGGCGTTCGCGACAGCCGAATCAGGCGATAAGGAACCGGACATTTACATCCTGCTGCCTGTTACCAATTACGCCCAGCTTACCGACCCTAACTTTCATGTCAGTCCGTCCGACTCCAACGGTATATCAGCCGTCGGAATGGGTGCTTCGGCGCAATTCTTCATCAAAAAGGTCAACTCGTTTGCGCTTATGTCGAAAGATTACCGCAAACTCAACTCTATGGCCTCGACAATCACCGGCGCAAAAGCAACTAATTTAGCGTCATCTCTCGATGCCGCACAGGCCAAACAGTCATCAACTGAACCGATATGGGCCTACGCGAATCTTGTGAAAATCTCGTCGGTTTACAAAAAAGAAATTTCCGATGGCCTGGAGGAAATGAGAAAGCACTTAGCCGACCCGGCAATGGGCATCCAGTCCAACATCGATAATCTCGAAAAGGCCAAACAGCAGATGGCTGCCAAAGACCCCAATAGTCCGATGATTGCCAGCTTCGATACTCAGATTGAGTCCATGAAAACCCAAAAGGCACAGTTGCAGAAAAGCCCGGTATTTATGGCCGGCCTCGCGAATGCCTTCGCCGGTTACGCCAAAGATTTTACGCAGCAGTCAAAGTCGATTACGCTTTCCTGTAATCCCAAACCCGCCGTGCTTAATTTCAGGGTCGGTTTGGATGCTCTGCCCGGGACCGAAATGGCCGGGATGTTCGTTACTGATGGCGCCGCTAAAAATAACCCGCTTATCGGCTACACCGAGGATGGCGCGGCGATGAATTTAGTCGCGCGGATAAATCATACGACGTATAAGAAACTCAACGCCAAGTGTATTGACCTTATGGCGATAATGTCAGGAAAAGACGCCAATGACCCCAACATCATTAAAACCAAAAAGCTCCTCGATGATTCCGCTGATTCAATTGGCGATTTTATTGTTTGCTCGTTCAAGGTTGACCCCAACGCAAAGCCGTTATTCGATGCAAAATATGTCCTTGAGGTAAAGGATGTTAACCGGTTTAACAAAGTTAGAGATGAATTTATCCAGCTCTGGACTGGCAGCGCATTTGGCGACCTCTACAAAAATATGGGTATGGAAACCGGCTTTACCGTCAAACACGGCGCAGAAAATTACAAGGGCGTTTCAATAGACGTCGCAAAGCTGTCTATGAAAATGGCCGACGCTAATTTGCCCGAGGCAAAAATGATTGAGGCGATGTATGGCGGCGGCTTCGAATACCGCTGGGCGATTGTCAATGGCCTGTTTGTATGCAGGATATCGAACGACCCCAACGCCGTTTGCAAACTCATCGACCAGGTAAAGGCAGGCACTCCCGCGCAGGTATGCTCGGAAATGCAAAAGGCGATGTCGGTTATCCCGGACGCCGACGGCAAGGACGCCATAGTTACATATAACTATCTGCGCTTGATGAAAATGATGCAGGGGTTTACCCCGATGCCGTTTACGATGCCCGATGTACCGAGTAAGAGCAATCTTGTTTTCGCAGCCAAAATAGATAACGGCTCATTGGCCATCGATTTCGCATTAACCAAAGAGCACCTTTCTGAGATGATGATGGCGTTCCAGATGATTATGCAGCAGCAGATGCAGCAGCAGCCAGGCCAGATGAATCAGGGTATGCCGCCGAAGCAGCCGCGGCAAATGCCCCCGGGCCAGCCAATGCCAGTGGTGCCGTCCGGTAAATAGACAGACAGATTGCGGCAAAGTAAAAACAGGATTATTGCTCACAAAGGATAATTGTGCGGCCGGCGGGGTTACTCTTCCCGGTCTTTATCCTTGAGCAGCTTTTGCAGGTAGTCGTTTTCCCGGCGGGTGGCCTCAATATCCAAAAGCAGGTATTTGATGCAAACCCGCAGGTAATCGAGCGATTCTCGCAGACAATCGACGCTCGCCTGGAGTTCTTTCTGGTTTACTTCTGCTTTTTTGGCGAGGAGTTCCAGGCGTTTCGATGTGGGGTCTGCGGCGCCTCCGAATTGTTTTACAAGTTCATTTAACTCGTCTGCCAGCCGTGCTTCATCCATATCAGTACCCTCGCAAAATTTCAAATCGGCGTTGCCTGTTGTTCTGTCATCGGCACTGTCTTAATTTTATACGTGCAAAACGCATACTCGCTACAAGGTTTTACCTGTATTTGTTGTGATAATTTACCCGGTTGCGAAAACGGCTCAAAACCGGCGTTTGTTGTATTGACCTTGAGTTTTGTTTGACTATTCACGGGTGCAACCTGTTTGCGGTTTGGGGCTGGGCGTTGCCAAAAAACAACGGCCATACAATGGCCTGAATTTACGGCTTTCCCGCCATTTTTCGCTTATACTTTGCCATCGTGCCTTTTCAGCTAACATTGCAATATATCCACGCCAATGTTTACAAAAAGCAACACAAACCACATTTCAGTAGCAAAAACAGGGGTTGTTTAGCTCTCAGGGTTGGCCAGTCGGCCCAGGAACAGGATGCTGCCCGTCTGATTATCGTGAATCGAAAAGATAAATTGAGATGAATAGACAGTGGCGAGGTTTCCGGCTACTATATTAAATGACAGAAAGGGATTATTCATGGGTTTCAGGTTCAGTTTCAATATGCTGCCAAAGCTTCTGCCCGGGGAGAAAGTTCTTCTCTTCAAACCGTGGTTGTGGTTTGCATCGGGTAAGTCCCTTCCCAGTTACCGAATCTTTTTTCCGATACCCATTTTGTGTGAGGCAGGTTTGTATATCACAGACAGACGAGTTTTGCTCGTTTTTTACCTTTGTCGTCTTTTCATATTGGAAAACAGTTTATGGTTCAAGGATAAAGGAAAACTGGAAGATAATGAGTTTATCGAGGAAATAAGTGTGGGCAGAAACTTTTTGCTGGGCAAGTATCTGGAAATTGTGTCAGAAATTTCTCCCATACCGTGGTATCGCTCTCGTCGAGCCCGGCTGCGTTTTTATATGAAAGACGCCGAAGCTGTTCATGAAATTATCGCTGAGGCAATGACATGAGCACCTGGATAGTCCTCTGGCTTTGTCGGGTGTACTGCCAAAATTAATTGTCTTTCGAAGCAGGGTTTGCCACTCGGCCCAAAAATAAGATGCTGCCCGTCTGATTATCGCGAATCAAAAAGATAAACGGATGGTCGGCCCTGAAAACCGGCAATGGTTCGCGGATCGAGGTTAATTTCATAACAACGCCGGTTGCCGCCGCTGCCTCGGTTCCCTCTTCGTTGACATCGACGTATGCCTTGTGAACCACAGCCGATATGAAGAGGTCTTTATTGCCTGTCATACCGGAAAAATCTGCCTTTCCCGAAAACGCGTCCGGCATTCCCATTGCACTAAGTACCTTGCCTAACCCAAACTCGCTTGCCATCTTGAACCTTGGGAAAAAGACCTGCACTTCACGTTTGTGAATCCCGGAAAGCCAGCCGGCGAGATTGTCGGAAACAAGCTCTTTTTCAAGGTCTTTGATGCCATCTGCTTGTTTAGGAAGCAGAATGACCATCGACAAATCATTATTCACATAAGGCATCTCAAGTGCCTGTATATCGTTGGTTTCCATATAACCGAATTTGCCCGTCTGGTTCATCATTGGTACGTTCGGCTTTTCGCCGTTGAGCAACGTAAAAGACGAGTCCTTTGTTAATTCCGGTTTGAACGGGCTTGCCCATTTGCCTTTGAAGTAAATGGCGTTTGTCAAAACAAGCCGGGTCATCGAATCGAGCATCCCCGGCTTGATTAGCTCCTTTATCTTGTCTTTGGTTTTACTTTCCACCCAGGTGTTGATTGTCTTTCTTGCGGCCTCGGTTTGTGCTGCGAAGTCAACCTGCTGCAAATCGCCCCCGTAGTTTTCTCTGACAAGCGTTAAAAACTCCGACAGAAATTTATAGTCCTTTTGCCCCCATAACGCGTTTGCTACTACCAGCTCATAGCTGCCTTTTTCGCCCGAAGTGTTCAATTGTTTGATGATTTCGCCGAATGCCTTGTGAAACTGCTCATTTTTCATAGGCGCAAAACAAAGTGCCTCGGCCATCTGTTTTTCTGTTTGACCTTTCGCTCCCGCATAGGTCATCGCCAAAGCCGTCGATATGCTGTATGGCGACAGGAATAGATTGCCTTGCTGGCTTTGCAGCCTTTGATAAAGCTCAAGGGCGAATTTGTTATTGCCCGCCGCTATGGCTTGTTGATTTGGGTCAATAGCTGCTTTGACTGAGTTTGTCATACTGGCCAACAGGATTGCCACTAAGGTTAACTGGTTGATAGTATCCATTTTCAATATCTCCCCTTAAACCGATATATCTGCCTTTGTCTGTTTCCGGCGATATTGACAAGGCCGCCGGAAAAGGATTATAATAGACGCGATATTTCCTGACAGCAACTATTTTTAAGGAACAACTATGGAGCACGGAAAAAACAACCCGCTGGCGAATTTCAAGAACCTGTTTATTGTTTACGGTGTAATCGCGGCTGTTGTTCTGGTTGCGCTTTTCGCGGGCGCTTTTGGGAAGGAGTCGTCCGGCATTACCAGCGCATTGGGGCTGCTTGTGGCGTTATTCTCCATGATAACGCTGGTAGTCATTTTCGTATCTTCCCTGAAAATGCTCGACCTCATTGATGATACCAACGCGAAAACGGACAAGGTGGCTGATGAGCTTGAAAAGCTCCGCCAGGTCGTAAATCAGGTTAATATAAGCACGCACGTCAGCGAGACGGCCAAGGTGATTGCCTTCCGCGATAACGATATGCAGACGCTCCGGGATGCTGTTTTCGACAAGTTGCAGCAGAAGGACTTTGACTCCGCATACGAAATCATCGATGAAATTGCTCACAAAACCGGCTATAAAAAGCTCGCCGAGCAGCTTCATTTGCAGGCCGACAAATACCGCGACGCCAATGATGCTGAAAGAATGAACCAGATAATAAGCCATATTGAAAAGCACCTCGATGACCATCAATGGGCAAAGGCGAGCGCCCAGATTGAGCTGCTGGTAAAGGAATACCCCACCAGCGACAAGGCCTTGGCGATGAGACAGCGACTGCTCGAAAAGAAAGAGGAACGCAAGAAAATACTCCTCAACGCCTGGGATGACGCCGTCAAACGCCAGGTAACCGACCGAAGCATCGAAATCCTGCGTGAGCTTGACCAATATCTTACGCCCAACGAGGGCCTTGCCCTGCAGGAAGCCGCAAGGGATGTCTTCCGCACAAAGCTGCATAACCTCGGCGTGCAGTTTGCGTTGGCCGTATCAGGCAAGCAATGGACCAAGGCGGTTAATACCGGCATGGAAATCATTCACGATTTTCCGAACAGCCGAATGGCTGAGGAAATCCGCGAAAAGCTCGATGCCCTCAAAACACACGCCGCCGGGCAGCAGGCATAAAATAAACTTGCGAAAATCACGCGCGGAGCGGGATTGTTTATTCTGTTCGCGGGGGATAATTCACAGCCGGGTACTTCGACTATTACTGGAAATCGAACAGCGACTGCGTTTTTACAATCGCTATCTGGTCGGGATACGCGGCGAAAGTGTGAACGTGAATCTCGGTTTTTCTCGCCTCGAAATCTATGTAGCAGAAGGGCTGCAGGCCGTCTATCTCAAGTTCAGGGAACCGGACGAACACGCCGCGGTCTCTGCCGAATCGTTCGAGGTCATTGAAACTCTGCCGGTACAGCGCCGGCGTGAGACGCTCAACCTGGAAATCGGTCATATAGCTGACGTTTTTGCTCAGCGTGCATTTGTGTGAGCGGGGCCCGTGGAACTGGAAACGCTCAATCAGTCCTCGCTCAGGCAGCATCTGGTTTGGTGTGCTGATGACTTCAGCCAGACATACGTCGCCCGCGAAGGCGCTTACGACGTGAGTGCAGCCGGTAACCCATATCAACGCCTCATACTTCTCGCTTTTGATCCGTCTGCTGGCGTAGATATTGAACAATTCAGGATGCAGTGGTCGCTGGAATAAGCTGAAGGATAATTCCTCGATTGCTATATTGACTTGTGGCGATTCCATAGTTTGTCAGACCTTAAATCTATTGTTATAATCTCGTTCCACGTCCTCATTATACAACAAAACAAGCGTAAAATTCAAGCCCATTATCAGTATTGATAGGGCCTTTTCGCTCACTTATAGGACGATTATTACACAAACCACGGGTTCTAAACGGGTAACAGAAGTGAAATTTCGACAAAAAATTTTGCTGTGGGGAGGATTTTTGACGTTTTTTTATCGCTGGAAGACAATCGCGTTAATCAAAGTTGCGATTATGTCGTAAAACGCGTGCGTTCCGGCCGTGATTCCGAAGCCGCGTATTGCGAATAACGCCGCGAAATAAACACCGGCCATTGTCCGGAATGCGAATTTGGACCAGTCGAATAAGTCGCTCTGGTTTACCCGCCCGGTCAGGAAATCGATGTGGTGATGTGCGCCGAAAAGAGCCGCCGATAGAAGCACCGCGATGATTACGGCGCTGTGCTGATTTATTCCAATCACGTCCTGCAGCAAAAGCATTATCGCGCATATCAGTATCAGCCGGAACAACAATTCCTCATAAATGCCCGCGCCGATACCCGTAACAATATCGGCAAGCAGCGATGATTGTGGCTTCGGCTTCGCGATTACCGTTGCCTTTGGCTGTTGATATTTTGTCTTTGCCTGCGCCGCGTTTTGTTCGGCTGCGCACTGCACGACAATCGCCCTCGGCACAACGTCATTAGTCCGGCTGTGTTTCGGCGCAGTCGCGCTGTTCAAAAACAAGCTCAGCACGATAAGCGGTATGGCCAGCAGCACGCACTCAATTGTCATAGGCAGCATATCGCCGAACGAAACCCACCATCGCTTTCTCGAAACAAGCTGGTATGCCAGCAGTATGACGACCACGACTAATGCCGGTGCTGCCCAGAGGAATTTGCCGCCGAAGCCGAGATGCCGCAGCAGCTCCTGCAGCCAGACAAACGCCACCACCCTTACCTGTGTCTGGCTCAGCACGTCGGTATTGATGAAGATTGTGCCTAATTCATAAAAGATTATGAAAGGCAGCAGATAAACGATTGCGTAAACAGGCCGGCTCGTCCGTTCAAGGTACGAGTCTCTCGCGAAATTAAACCATTGATTCGATGCAGCTCTTTGTCTTCTTCTTGCCATTCCGTTGGCTACCTGTTTTATTTCACCGCGGAGCACGCGGAGTCCGCAGAGAGAGAACATAAAACAAGCTCTGCGTTCTCTGCGGTAAAAAAGTTTATATCGCGGCCAAAGTTTAATTGACTAACAGTAAGATTACAATACCAAATTGTTTTATGGTTGCTGTTTCGGATTTGCTGCCTTCCAGTCGTTGGTGAAGTCCTTTACCTGTTCTTTGACGGTTTTTTCGACGGCGCTTTTGACGATTGCGACCGAAACAACGCCGAACCTGCTCTGCCCGAAGGATGGCCAGGTAAGGGCCTCTGTTTTTATGGTCGTGTCCCGCGATAAATTCACAATCTGCAAAAGCGACGACTGGACGTGCATCGCAATGTTCAGGTTGTCTGTACTCGCCGCCGTTACTTTGGCCAGCACCACGTAAAGCCCCACTTCCGGCGTAGGCCTGGCAATCTCGATACCGGCGTTTTGAAGAGCAACCTCGACTTCACCCTGGAGGGTCTGTTCTTTGAGAAACGGCAGCATGTTCGGGTCATCCCGGACAATTACCACCCTGACTGCCACTCCGCGAAGTCCCTTCAGCGTCGATACCTTGAAATTGTCCAATTGCTGTTTTTCCGACGGGCTGATTGCCAGAACAATCCCCGTAAGCCCCATCAATGCTGTAATACAGCAGTATCTTATAAGCGTTTTTGTCATTGCTTTTTCCCTCTCAAAATTTTACGGACAAAATTTATAAGTGTTTGCTGTTCGAAATAGCTTTCCGGCAGATGCAGATACGCCGTTGTCTCGTCGGCTACAGTATATCTGCCCGCAATGTTCTTAAACAGTCGTTTTGCGTGTTTGTCCGCGTCCGCCGCGAAAGAAAATACCAGGTTCCCGCCGTGTGCCACGATGCTTTTTATATCCAGCTCGCTTGCGGCTATTCGAAGCCCGGCGATACTCAAAAGCGATTTAACCTCTTCAGTCGGCGGGCCATAAACGTCCGCAAGCTCCGTTTCGAGATGTTTCAGTTCTTCCGCGTTTTTCGCCACCACGATTCTGCGATAAACGTCCAGGCGGATTCTGTCTGCTGGAATATAGTTTTTGGTTATGTATGCCGCGAACCCCAAATCTATGTTGGCGGTCGGTATCCCTTCAATCGGCTCACCTTTCATTTGCTTGACGGCGTTAGCCAGCAGTTCGCAATACATTTGATAGCCGACCATCTGAATGTGCCCCGACTGCTCCGCGCCGAGGATATTTCCCGCCCCGCGAATTTCCAAATCCCGCAGTGCAATCCTGAAACCCGCGCCCAGATGCGAATATTCCTCGATGGCCTTCAGCCGCCTTGATGCGATTGGCGTGATGGGGCGAGATGCCGGAAGCAGCATATACGCGTATGCCCTGTGCTTGTATCTGCCCACCCGGCCGCGTAACTGGTGCAATTCCGCCAGGCCGAACCGGTCCGCGTCATTGACAATCATCGTATTGGCGTTGGGAATATCCAGCCCCGACTCGATTATCGTCGTACAGACCAGCACGTCGGTCTGGCCCAGCACGAACGCAATCATCGCCTTTTCCAGCTCGTGCGAAGTCATCTGCCCGTGGGCAATCGCGACCTTGGCGTCGGGAACCAGCTTCTGAATTTCCCAGCATTTCTTTTCGATTGACTTGACCCGGTTATGAACAAAGAAAACCTGTCCCTGCCTGTTCAATTCCCGGCTAATCGTCTTGCGTATGAGTTCGTCATTGTAAGTAGTTACGCTCGTAACGATACTCCGTCTGTCAAGCGGCGCGGTCGCAAGCGAGCTTATGTCCCGAAGGCCCAGCATCGCCATATGCAGCGTCCGCGGAATCGGCGTCGCCGTCATCGTCAGTATGTCAACGTTCACCCGCAGCTTCTTGAGCTTTTCCTTGTGCTCGACGCCGAATCGCTGTTCCTCATCGATTATCACCAGCCCCAAATCCTTGAACTTCACGTCCCCGCTCAACAGCCGATGCGTCCCAATCAGGATATCGACCTTGCCGGTTCTTGTACGGGAAATCACGTCTTTTGCCTGGGCGGTCGTCTTGAATCGGTTAAGCGACTCGATTACAACCGGGAAATCCGCGAAGCGTTCCGTAAACGTCCGGGCGTGCTGGATGCTCAGCACCGTAGTAGGCACAAGCGCAGCGACTTGCTTGCCGTTCTCGACCGCCTTGAACGCTGCCCTCATCGCAAGCTCCGTTTTGCCGTAACCCACGTCCCCGCAAAGCAGCCGGTCCATCGCCGTGGGATGCATCATATCCTCCTTTATCTGCGCCGCGTTGGTCGTCTGGTCGGGCGTCTCCTGGTATGGGAATGATTCCTCGAATTCTTTTTGCCAATTCGAATCCGCCGCAAACGCGAACCCGCCTATCGCCTGGCGTTTGGCCTGAAGCTCCAATAGTTCAACCGCAAGGTCATTGACGGATTGCGCAACTTTTTCTTTCTGGTTTTGCCACCGCTTCGAGCCGACCTTCGACAATTTGGGCCGCTTCGGGCTTGTGCCGATGTATTTTTGCACCAGCCCGATATTATTCACCGAGACCTGCACCTTGACGCCACCGTCGTATTCGATTGTCAGGTACTCATTTTGGCCTGTCTTTTCCCTGATGGTCTCGATACCTAAAAATTTCCCCACGCCGTAAGAGCTGTGCACGACATAATCGCCCTGTTGCAAATCCTCGAGCGTATCAATCGGCGTTGTCGCACGCATCGGCCTTTGCCTTCGCCGAAGCGCGAATTGCCCGAATAATTCATGATGGCTCAGAATCGTCGCGTTCAGCGATCGTATCGCGAATCCCTGATGAATAAATCCCTTGAGCAGTTTGAATCTTGGCGGAATCTCACTATGCTCCTGTCTGATAATTTCGCTCACCCGGTCAATTTCCGCCTCCGCTTCGCAGTAAAGCAGCACGTCCTGATGTTTTGCAAGCTCGACTAATTCAGCCAGCGCCTCCTTATGTCCCGCCCAAAGCGATGCCGCCTTGTGCTGATACTGCTGAACGCTCCTTATATCTAATTTGATAAATTCATCCGGGTTTTCAGTCGCGAACCGGGAAATATGAAGCTGCGTGAATCGTTCGAGCGATTTATGAATTTCAGGCCAGTTGTATAGCCGTTCTTTCTGCTCCGCCCGTTCGAAATATACCTTTGCCACCTCCTGGCAGTCCGCCGGCTCATCCAAAATTACAATCGCATCAGCAGGCAGTATATTCAGGAATAGCTCCCGCTGTTCCTGCTTGTCCCCGCATGTCGCCGATACGATGCTGACCGCCGATAACTGATTCGTCGATACCTGCGTATCCAAATCGATTGTGCGGATGCTTTCGATTGTGTCGCCGAAAAATTCTATGCGTAGCGCCTGTGAGCTGACGCTGTCATTGCTCGCCAATCTTTCATTTGTGCTGACAAGCGGCGCATAAATATCGACGATTCCGCCTCTTCTCGCGAATTGCCCCGGCAAATCAACCTTGTCCGTCCGTTCGAATCCGTTATCAATCAGCCACGTACTTACATCTTCAGGCGTTGTCTGCTTTCCGGTTTGAAGCGCAAGTGAACCGCTCTCGATGGCCGATAGTTTCGGTATGGGTTGACTTATCGCCTGCATCGACGCCGCGATGGTTATGGCACGACCTTCCACACGAGTAATGAGTGACGAGACACGAGCGACGGTTTTGAGCCGGTCCGCCCGAATCTCGTCGGTTGCGTCCGCTATTTCCTCCTCGCCCTCCCACGCGGGCAGTAATTGAATGTCCTCGGCCCCGAATGTCTGCAAATCATCAACCGCGTTATCCGCGTCATCAATATGCGGACAAACATAAATAATCGGCCGGAATAGCTGCTTTGAAAGATATGTTGCCAAAAGACGCGCAAAAGAACCCCATGTCCCGGCGACTTTTACCACCCCCCCGGTAGCGCTTAATCGCCGGCTCAGTTCAAAAATCAACTTGTCGTTACCAAGCTCCATAAATCCTGAATAATACGCAGAGCTTTTAGCCATTCTACGATTATTTGCCTCATTAAGCCAGCCCCGGGCGTAGATATGGAATCATTGCAGTTTTTTTTAGTGTGCAAACGATATTCTATTATGGTAAAAATACCGCCTTTCGTACCATGCTCCGGCAGGGGCCTTTGCCCTGACGAGCCGTTCTGTTATTATTATTTGGTGAAGCAGTATGTGGTTATATCTTAGCGCCTTTTCGGCTGTCTTTGTGGGGCTGTATGACGTATGCAGGAAAAGAGCCATCCACAATAATGCCGTAATACCGCTGTTGTTCTTCGCGGTATTAGTGGAGGCGGTGTTGCTTTTGCCCATTATAGTGCTTTCTGCGGTTTCGCCTCACTTTTTGACGCCACTGGGGATATTTATCCCGCCTTTTGGTCCGCTGGCGCATTTCTGCTGCTTCATAAAGGCCATTATCGTCGTCTCGCTCTGGCTGCTGGGCTTTTTTTCCGTAAAGCACCTGCCTATCTCAATATACGCCCCAATCGGTGCTTCAGGCCCCGCCTGGACGCTCCTCGGCGCTATGCTGGTTTTCGGTGAACGCCTCACCCCGTTTCAATGGGCCGCCTTCGGCGTGCTTTTCGTCTCCTACTATATCTTTTCTCTCGTTGGCGGCCGTGAAGGCATCGTTTTTCATACTAATAAATGGGTTATTCTTCTTGTCCTCTCGGTTCTCATCGGCGCTGCCAGCGCACTTTACGACAAATATCTCGTCCACACGCTTGGCTTTTCCGCCGTAGGCGTCCAGGTCTGGTTTATGATTTATTCGGTTCCCGTTATGGCCTTTGTCCTGTTTGTTTTCTGGTGGCCGGTCCGCGCAAAACACACTCCCTTCAAATGGCGATGGGGTATCCTCCTTATCGGGGCTTTACTGGCTGTTGCCGATGTTGCTTACTTCAAAGCTCTTGGTTATCAGGGGGCGATGATTTCGCTTGTAACTGCTGTCCGTAGCGGAAGCGTCGTAATTTCCTTCCTCGGCGGGGCGTTCATTTTCGGCGAGGTCCAAATCCGCCGCAAGGCCGTCGCTCTCGTCGGCGTCATCATCGGCGTCTGTATGCTGTTGCTGTCGCACTAACCGCAAGGGTATTATCTGCCCAGCAGTTTTTTCGCCGCTGCGATAACGGCGTATTCAATATTTAGGTTAGGGAGAAGTAGTAAAGCTCCAGACATCGCCTTTTGCCGTACAGCCCGCAACCTCGTCGATACGCCAGTAATAGCTGGTGTCTGGAATCAATCCGTCTGGGGCATAGTTATTTGTGTCCCAGAAATTGGCATCCTGATTACCCATGTAAACAGCCGGATTATCAGTATCGGCGTTGCTCACTGCGTTAAAATCAGTGCCGAAATAAATATTTTGTGAGGTAGCATTATTACCGGGTGACCATTGCAGTATCACATTTATGTTTACATCACCGGTGAGGTCAGATGGCTCAGGGTCGGTCGCCTGTGTTACATAGCAGACCAGCCAGTCAGCGCATAATTCAGCAAGGTCATAGATGTCAACAATGCTATCTTTATTTATATCGCCACTATTGGGGTCGCAAGGGTCTGGTGACTGCTGCCAATTGAGCGCCAAAATCGCATAATCGAAAAAGTCAACAAATGCGTCCCTATTCAGGTCCGTTAGGCCTCCGTGAATAATGAAATAGCCCACAGTGGTGTCTGTAAAATTAGGGTCGTTGGCATCAGTGATGCGTATCATACACTGCCGGGAACTTACATGCGGCACAATCCAGTCGTATGAACAAGAACCGGTTACAGCATTTGGGTCAATCGCTAACCAGTGCTGTCCCCCATCGATGGAATAGTCCAGGAAATAACTGTAGGGACAGGGTGATTGGCTTCGGTAATCCTGCCAGCTTATGGTATATTCAGACCCGCCGGTCAGTATTTCCCCCAAAGAGGGACTCAAAATATCTATTACAGTGCCGTCTATGATGAGTGTGGCCTGTGAGATATAGCCGCTCGGAGGGATTAACACATGCTCCCAAACAGGAAGAGGAGGACAAGGCACCTGAATAGTTAACCCGGCCTGTCCATTGAGCAGAAAATCCCAGGTTGATGATTGAGTACCGTGGAATATTTCTTCCTGACTGAATGGCCCCTCGCTGGAGCAAAATCCGCCAACCCAGAATCCGGCAGGATTCGTAGAGACGTAAATATCAGCAGGTATTGTTTGGTATTCAATATCATAAGGATTATACTCAATATAACCCCAGCCGTATGTGACTGAGCCGCTGCACCATAGAAGAACTTCATCGATGTGTTTGAAACTTGTGCCGGCATCAAAAGAAACAGTTTTTGGCAGCGTGCCGACGGCTCCGGGAAGCGGGACGCTGACAGATGAGGCCCGAGTAACTGCCGATGAAAAAACAATGGTAAGAAACATAGCTAACATTTGAGTTTTCATTTGTATTGCCCCTTTCCATGCAAAACAAATACGATTCTTAATATACGCTTACCACATTAAAAATAGAATGTCAAGTTAAAAATCCCTCAAAATTGAGGTGGCTGGGAAACATCGTATCTCCCTTGTCGTTTTCAGGTCGGTCTAACAAAAAGGCGGGTCGTTTTGCGCGGCCCGCCGTTATAAGTATCTGTAATAGCTGTATTTGCGACTATCTGCCCAGTAATTTCTTCGCTGCGGTTACCACGGCATCAGTTGTTATCCCGAATTTTTCGTAGCAGGTCTTGAAGGGGGCTGATGCGCCGAATGAAGACATACCAATAAAGATTCCTTTGTCCCCAACCCACTTGTGCCAGCCAAGCTCAATTCCCGCCTCGACGCCGACCCTTGTCTTCACGTCAGGCAGTATCACCGAGTCGCGATATTCTTTGCTTTGCTTCTCGAATAACTCCCAGCAGGGCATACTAACCACTCTTGCTTTAATCCCTTCAGCGGAAAGTTTGTTATATGCTTCGACTGCAAGAGAAACCTCCGAGCCGGTCGCCAAAAGCAACACATCCGATTTATCCGCACTAATCAAAACATAAGCGCCTTTGGCGAGATTATCCGCAGATGCGTATTTGGTCTGGTCAATAATGGGCAGATTCTGCCGCGTAAGCAGCAGCGCCACCGGCCCGTTGCGGTATTGCAAAATGAATTTCCACGCCTGCGCGGTTTCATTCGCGTCTGCCGGCCTGATAGTCAGCAGGTTCGGTATCGCCCGCAGCGCCGCAAAGTGTTCCACCGGCTGATGTGTCGGCCCATCTTCGCCCACGCCGATGCTGTCGTGCGTCCAGACGAAAATCGTCGGGTAATGTGATATCGCCGCCACTCGCGCCGCGCCGCGCATATAATCGCTGAATACCAGAAAAGTTCCGCCGAAAGCGCGGGTCATCCCGCTTATTGATATGCCGCTGAGTATCGCGCCCATCCCGTGCTCACGAACGCCGAACCTGATGTATCTGCCCTCGCGGCAATTCGGCTGAAAATCCTTCACGTCTTTCCATCGCGTATTATTCGATGGCGTCAGGTCCGCGCTGCCTCCCAGTATAAACGGCAAATGCGGCATAAGAGCGTCCAGCGTTTTTCCTGATGCTGAACGCGTCGCAATCGCGTTGGGCTTGCCTTCCTTCACCACGTCGAATTTGGGCAGCAGTGAATCAATATCAACCGCGACTTTATTTTCGACGGCGTTTTTGAACTGTTCCGCTAACTGCGGATTTGCCGCCTCATATTTTTTGAACATCCGATTCCACGACGCCTCCGCCCTTTTGCCTTTGTCGATGGCGGTGCGGGTATGCGGCAGGACCTGTTCGGGGACATTAAACGTCTTTTCCGGGTCCCAGCCGAATGCTCGTTTGGTCGCTTTAATCTCATCTTCACCCAATGGCGAGCCGTGCGCCTCTGCCGTATCGTGTTTTGTCGGTGCGCCAAATGCGATATGCGTGCGAAGTTTTATCAGCGTCGGCTTATCCTTCGTCCGTTTCGCTTTTTTCAGCGCCTTTTCGAATGTTACCATATCGTTCCCGTCACCCGGCACCTCAATCACGTTCCACCCGTATGCCTTGTAGCGTTTCGCCGTGTCCTCGGTGAATGATAAACCCGTCTCGCCGTCGATTGAAATGTGATTGTCATCGTAAATGACAATCAAATTATCCAGCGCAAGATGTCCCGCTAATGAGCTTGTTTCGCTTGATATTCCTTCTTCGAGGTCGCCGTCACCGCAGGTTACGTAAATTTTGTAATCGACAACGGGAAATCCCTCGCGGTTGAAATAATTAGCCGTGTACTTCTGCGCAATCGCCATACCAACCGCGTTCGAAATCCCCTGGCCTAACGGCCCCGTCGTTGCCTCAATTCCAAGTTCGGGTTTGTATTCCGGATGTCCCGGCGTCTTGCTTCCCCACTGCCTGAAGTTTTTCAGGTCATCCAGCGTCATATCGTAGCCCGTCAGATACAGCAGCGAATAAAGCAGCATACACCCATGCCCGCCCGAAAGCACAAACCTGTCGCGGTTGAACCACTTCGGATTCGCCGGATTGAATTTCAGATGCCGCATCCACAAAGTATATGCCGCCGGCGCCAAACCCATCGGCATACCCGGATGCCCCGACTTGGCCTTCTGGACCGCGTCCGCCGACAAAAATCTTATCGTATCGATACAAAGTTCATCAAGCTCAGTTACGCCTTTCACTCTTACCGCTTCACTCATTTCAATTTTCCCGCAAATAATTTTTAACTCTCGAATTTTGACTGCCAAAACGAACCTCAAACGATAACTAAACGAGCCCGTTTTCGCAAGGTTTTTGTCGTGTATTCCTGCATTTGACAAATCGCCTGCTCATTGGGATAATCAATATTACTTACGTGAAAGGATGCGATAAATGACCGGCGAGAACAGGCAAAAATATAATGTCGAAATAATACGCCCGCAGATGACGGCACACGATATTCACCTCAGAAGCAAACCCACCAACCCGGCGAAGTTGAAAACGCTCAAAAAAGCCCTTCAGGCCTTTCACACCCTCGAAACTATGGCAGTCAGCATCTATAAATTCCAGCTCACCAAAACCCCGTCCGAGCTTAATCGCCAGCTTATCGCCGCTATGTGCAACGAGATGACCCACCTCCAGGATTTCCAGGTCAAACTCTACGAATACGGCTTCAAACCCGCCATCCTGAGGCCCGCCTTCTGGATGGTCGGCTTCGTTTTTGGTTTCGTCTCCCGCCTCCTCGGACCAAAAGCCATTCTAAAAACCGGTATTTGGGTTGAAACAAAGGCCGTAAAACATTATGCTGAACTCCTTGAAACCGTCGATTGGGACGAACAAACAAGAAAGATGATTGAAAAGGACCAGGCCGACGAAGATGGGCATATCAATCGATGGCGAAACATGCTCGGCCAAATACATTAAGGGCGTCATAAAAAAACTAAGAGTGCCTGATACAATGAAAAAGACACGGATTAACATTGTTTATAATTCAATTCTCTGTGACCTCTGTGTCCTCTGTGGCTTAAAAACTCTGTGGCTAAAAAAAATTGCAAGTCATAATTTCAGGAGTGCTAAAAATGGAACGCATCGGACGTCGTGAATTTCTTGCCGGCTCACTCGTCGGCGCATCAGGTCTTCTGCTTGGCTCGACATTGACAGGATGCGCATCAAACGCCGTAACATCGGCGAAGAGCAAAACCTTTGACCCGTGGGAAATCGTTCCCCTCGGCAAAACCGGAATCAAAGTTACACGCGTCGGCTGCGGCACAGGTATGAAGGGCGGAAGGCACTCCTCGAATCAGGTCCGTCTCGGCAAAGAAAAATTCCAGGGTTTATTGAAAGAAGCTTATGACCGCGGCTGTCGGCTCTTCGACACCGCCGATATGTATGGCTCGCATCCCTATATCATCCCCGCCCTCCAGGGTGTCCCACGCGACAAGTTCACCATCGTTTCCAAACTGATGGTTTGGGACCCGCCCGTCGAAGAAAAAGAAAAACCGCTTGTGACAATCGACCGCTTCCTCAGTGAATTGAACACCGACTACATCGACCTTCTCCTGCTCCACTGTATGATGGCGCCCGACTGGAACAAAACTCTCAAACCGTATATGGACGGAATGAGCGAAGCCAAGGCAAAAGGCAAAGTCCGCGCGCTCGGTGTCTCCTGCCACTCGATGGACGCCCTCAAAGTCGCCGCAGAAGAACCCTGGGTCGAATCCGTCCACACCAGAATCAACGCCACAGGCGTGGATATGGACGGCTCTCCCGATGAAGTTGTCCCCATCATCCGTAAAATTCACGATGCAGGCAAAGGCGTCGTCGGTATGAAACAAATTGGCGAAGGCCACTATCGTAACGACCCCGAACTTCGCGAAAAAACCGCCGACTTCGTCTTCAACCTCGGCTGCGTCAGCGCCGTCGTCGTCGGCTTCGAGTCCATCGACGAAGTAAAAGATTACGAGGCAATCGTCCGCAAAACCCCGCGCAGAAACGCGTAATCCTGTTCCCTTAAAATATTTAGCCCTGCCATCTTCGCCCTTGGCGAGTGGCAGGGTTAGTCCTCATCTGCCCGCCTGCCCCCGAGAAGTTACTCCTTTGGTTTTGCAACAGGGGACCCACTTTCAATCAACAATCGGCAATCGGCAATTACTTATCCGTTATCAACCAGCTCATTGAAATAATTCGGCACTCTGGTTTCAAAAGTCATCCGCCTGCCGTTTGCCGGGTGGTTGAAGGAGAGCGATTTGGCGTGAAGTGCCAATCGCCTGAATCCATCCTTTGATTTTCCGTATTTGCCGTCGCCCACGACCGGGTGTCCCTTATCAGCCAAATGCACGCGTATCTGGTTTTTCCTGCCAGTCAGAAGATTTATCTCTAACAAGCTAAACCGCCTGCTCTCTTTAAGCACCTTATAAGCCGTATGCGCCAATTTGCCTTTTGTGGCGTCTTTTGTGGAATAGACGACGTAGGCCTTGTTTTCGGCTAAGTATGAGGTAATAACGTCCTCCTTTTTGGCTAACTGGCCATAGACCACCGCGATATATTTCTTTTCCGTGTCTTTCCACTGTGATTGCAGATTGAATTTCGCCTCTTCGGTTTTCGCGAATACCAGCACGCCGGAGGTGGACTGGTCCAGCCGATGAACAATGAAAATCCGGCTTCGCGACCTCGGATTGCCCTTGCGCACGTAATCGGTCAGCATATAGTAAGCAGTCCGGGTTTTATTGTTGTCCGTCCCCACGGTCAACAGCCCCGCCGGCTTATCCACCACAAGGATATCCTTGTCTTCGTAGAGTATGTCCAGCCCTCTCGGCAGATATTTACTCGCTGAATGTCTTTTCTTCGGCATAGTTCGTCTGCTCACTTCTCCTGCACAGCATGGGGCTGACTAAAATGGGGGATGAGTCGATTACTCTTCAATGCTGACATCCTTCCGATATCAGAAGGGAATATCATCGGTAATTTTTTTGAGGTTCCTGTGTTCCATTTGCAGTATTAGTTTGTCTAGATTTTGCTGCAACCATTCTTCTCCGTTTTTAGAGACGATATATGCGTGATATTCTTCGCCATCATAATTAGTACCTTGTTTGATTCTTACCATGCCCTTCTTTAATAAGGATTTCAAAGCAAGACTCACGGCAATATCCGTGAAACCAGCTTTATTCATATCTTCCTTAACCGTATAACTTAAAACGGTTGATTCAGGAGTTAACTGGTTTTGCATTATTGTTGCAAGAGCTGTGACTTCATGTTGCTTAAGACCTTGAGTTTCAGCAATAGGGGATAATCGCAATCGCTTGACTTCATCCAGCTTAATTTCCTTTTTCATCAACGCCTTGATGCGTTCTGTAATAGCAACTTGCAATTCATTAAAATCACTGGGTGAATCGGTTTTATACTGAATTAACCGTCGATGCTGAATATCAAAAGGAAATTTTGTCCTCTCTTTGGAACACACAAGGACCACATCTTTCTGATTAGCAATTGCATAACCAAGTTCGAACCATACATTCGGATTGTCAAGAGTAATCTCTGCAAAACATAAGCGTGAATTTTTAATACCTCTCTCAATATCTTCTATTGGTATGCTTACTTTGGGATCTCGGTCGACTCTATAAGGTTCCAACCCCGCATTTTTGATAGCTGGCTCAAATATATCTTCATAACGTTTATCGTACACACCGCCATCAAAAGGTTGTATTACAAAACACGTTTCCATAAGTCAATTCCTCACATTGCTTTTGGTGTTGTCTCCAATTCTACCCAATACTGCCCGGTTTTCAAGGGCCAATTATTCCTGTTAACCCAAAAATACTTGTCTTTTTTTGCTGTTTAGTATTATACTGTTACCTTAAGGTCGGAAGATTAAAAGATTTATGGTTACGGAAAGCATTTAGAGGGAATAATGAAACCTATTATCTCCGAGTTCTCTTATGGATTTGCAATTGTTAACGAGATGGTGAACTGGCCCGGTAGAGAATTGATTGCTGTACCTTTTTTCCCTTCTTTACGGCAGGAAGCTAACTTGGGATATGATGTGAGATTAGACAGGCCTGGTTTGTCATACTTTTTCCAATTCAAACTCACAGACTGTATGATAAGGAGCTATGCTAAAGAAGTAAGGGATGGATTTTTCTCAGAAGGTTCTCCTGTCTATCGCATGTATCTTATAAATATCAATCGTTCAAGACAGCATATTTTGCTACTTGACCTTGAAGATAAAGGAGAGCAAGTATATTATGTTGCGCCAGCATTTCACAGCCCACAAGAACTTGCAGTCCATTACGCCAATAGGGTTGTTTGCAAAAACTCGATTTTTGTCAGACCTTCTTTTGATGGCATTCAGGGACGGTTTATCGATGAAGAATGGCATCACATTTCTTTCAGGCTTGAGGGGCCTTGGCACTTTTACTCAAGTCCTAAAGAATTAAAAGGGGATTATGGTTTTGAGAGATTTAGTTCGGATGTTGAGAAGTCCTTAGATAAAATTGGTGATATGCCGTTGTCGGTACATTTAGATAAAGTATTCGAAACGCTGACAACGATACTCCAGAAAACAACGGAGATGCCGTTGAGCAGTATAATTGAAAAATTGATGGAAAGTCAGCAGAGAAAAGATAAGGCAAATATAATTGCTTTCTTATCAAGCGCATTTTTCAACTGTCAGTTTGTTGTTGTCCAGAAACGATAAAGGATTAGAAAGAGGGAGGCAGCAATCGTTTTTCCGTCTGCCATAATTTTTATTTTTACTTTTTGCTCTTTTATTTTTGCATTACTTATCGATTCTACCGACATTCGCGGTGAGTTTCCAACAAGATTTACCTGCCCCCGCCTTCGAGTATCGAGCATCCAGTATCGAGTATCTTCTCCCTTCTTAGCGTCTAAAGATTCTTTGAGGTTGCTAAAGCCGTGTTAATCCGTGTCTAAAAAAATCTCCGCGGTCTCAGCGTTCTCCGCGGTAAAACCTTTTGCCCACTTGACAGATTCAGATGATAAAAGTAACCTGTTAACGAGTGTAGCGATAACAACTTTAGTAAATGTTTATTGAGGGATTGATAAAATGATTAAGTATATGTGTTCATGCCTGCTTTTAAGTTTGCTTGTGTCATTTACGCCGGCGTTCGGCGATGCCAACGTGCTGAAAAATCCCGGTTTTGAAAACGGAATCGAAGATTGGTCAGACAGGTCGTGCAAAATCGAGGCGGTAACAACGCCGGTTCACAGCGGCGCAAAAAGCGCAAAGGTGTTCGGCAGGACCGCGGAGTGGCAGGGGATAAAACAGTCCCTGCTGGGCAAAGTATTGAATGGAAAGACATATAAGATTTCAGCGTGGGTTCGCCTGGAAAACGCAGATGCCAATACCATAACGATATCCATCGAACAGGCCGACGACAAGGGCACCAAATATAAGAATGTTGCCAAGGCAACGGCGAGCAAAACTGAATGGGTCGAGCTTTCAGGAGAATTCACACTTAGCGCCAGCGGGACTTTGACAACATTAGATGTTTACTTGGAAGGCCCGTCGCCGGGCATTAATTTCTTTGTTGACGATGTTGTCGTATTTGGCCCGGAGGCGACTAAGGTCGAGGCCGACCCGAATGCGGCTAAAACAGAACCAAATGCCCCTAAGAAGAACGCTAAGTAAACTTTATCGGGGTCGAAAATATTTCTCTGTGCCCTCTGTGGCTATAATATCTCTGTGGCTTAAATTTAAAACGAGAACGGAGGCAGATATGACAGATAACCAGCAGCAAGGGTCCGGCATTCCCCCGGCTAACGAATTGCCGGCTCAGGCAAGTAGCATAACGCCGGAGACGCTCAAGAGCGCGATGAAGGCGTTCAAGAAACGGCTCAAACTTACTGCGCTCGATGACGATTCGAATCTCGGACGCGGGCCTTTTTCGAGCGGGGCCAAGGGCGTTTACGCGATACAGCCGCCAAACCAGTTTCCTCGCGAGGTCTGGGAGGAATTGTGCCGGCTGGGCAAACTCCGCAACAGCGGCCACGGAATGTACGAGCTGCCCAAAGAGGAAAAATAAAGATAGCCGCCCTCTGCCTTATTTCCTGATACTCTGGTATCCTAATGACCTGATTTCCACCCTCTGCCTTCTAACTTCTGCCTTCTCCCTTGCATCCTGCGTCTTGTGTCTGTGCCAGTCCGTGTGTTTTTAGAGTCCGCGTCTGTCCGTGTCTTGCGACTACATAAGCCCTAACCGCTCGGCCTCCGCATAAAGTCCGTAGCGTTTCATCTTCTTAAAAAGCGTCGTGCGGTTAATACCAAGTGCGTCCGCCGTCTCCTGCCTGTTCCATTTGTGCGCCTCAAGCGCCTGGCGAATGATATTTTTCTCCGGCTCAGCGACCGCCTTTTTCAAACTCACCGCCTTATACTCCGGCCCCTGGATGACCTGCTCCTGCCTGATGACCGCCGGCAAATCGTCGGGCGTTACGAAGCTGCCCTTACCCAGCAGCACCGCCCGCTCAATCACGTTCTCAAGCTCTCGCACGTTGCCCGGCCAGGGATAACGTTCCAGAAACCCCATTGCCTCATCGGTTATTCCCAGCTTCTTTTTGTTGTGCTGCCCGCTGTATCTCTTCAAAAAATGCTTGGCCAATAGCTCAATATCCCCAACCCTCTCCGATAACGCAGGCAGATTTATCGTAACGACGTTGATTCTGTAATACAAATCCTCCCTGAACCTGCCCTGCTTGACCTCCTCGATCAGGTTTCTGTTCGTTGCTAATATAATCCTCGCGTCAACCGTAATCGTCTTATTGCTTCCCACCGGCTCAAACTGCCTGTCTTCCAGCACCCGAAGCAATTTCACCTGCAGCGCGGGCGACGCGTTGCCAACCTCATCCAAAAATATCGTCCCCCCATCCGCCGCTAAGAATTTTCCCTTCTTGTTTGCCACCGCGCCCGTAAAACTGCCTTTAATGTGGCCGAAGAGTTCGCTTTCGAGGAGCGTTTCGGGTAGCGCGCCGCAGCTTACTTCAATAAAGGCCTCTTTGCGTCTGCCGGAGTGGTGATGAATCGCGCGGGCGAGCATCGTTTTGCCCGTTCCCGACGGCCCCGTCATAAGAATCGTGGTTTTGCTGTCCGCCACGGCCTCCACTAACTCGAATATCCTCGCCATTTTATAATCATGACTAAGTATGTTGTCCAAACTGTATCTTTGCTCAAGCAGTGAGCGCAAGCTGACGTTTTCACTGATGAGCGACTGCTGTTTTATCGCGCGTGTAACCGCGAGGCGCAGCTCGTCGTCGTTAATCGGCTTGGTGAGATAATCATAAGCCCCGGTCTTTATCGCCCGCACCGCGCTTTCGATAGTGCCATAGCCGGTGATGACCACGACAACGGTCTGAGGATGATTATGCCTTACTAAATCCAACAATTGAAAGCCGTCGCCGTCGGGCAGGTTGATTTCGGTAATGACAAGCGCGTAATCCTGCTTTTCCAGCTCAGCGGCAGCGTCTTTGACTGTCGCTGCGACGCCCGTTTTGAATCCCTCGGTCTTCAAAAACTCCGTCAGGCAATCGCGGATTACCTTGTCGTCATCCACCACGAGAATTGTCTTTTCAGCCATCGCTACCCGGCTCCCATTTTGGGGCGTTCCCTGCCCGTGAACTGTCCGAAATCCGAAATGATTTACAACATCAATGATAATGGTTACGTTGATTTTGTCAAGCATTGATGTTGACAAAAAGCAACATATCCGTGTTTTGAGTGTGATAAGGCGTGTTTTTTACGCTAAAATTATGACCAGACGCCCTGGAAAACCTCGACTGCCGGCCCCGTCATATAGACGCAGTTGTCTTCGGTTGACCAGTTCAATTGCAGTTGCCCGCCGGGCAGTTGGGCGGTTGATGACCTGCTGCATCGACCTGTTACGGCCGCGGCGACAGCGCAGTGCAGGCGCCTGTTCCGCAGGCAAGCGTTATCCCGCTGCCTCGCTCCCAGGTTCGCATCGTAAATTCGTCTCGGCTTTTAATCTCGACGAAATGCACGTTTGTTCTTTTGGGGAACAAATTGTGGTTCTCAATCTCCGGGCCGATACTTTCAAGCTCGACCGCCGCGACGTCGTCGCAGAAAAATATCACGTGCGGATTTCCCATTGAGACGCACGTCATAGCCAATTCCTCGCCGGCAACCTCGATTTTATGTTCGATAACCCTTTCGCCCGGGAGTTTCACGGGTATTTCTTTGGGCCTGAATCTCGGCTTGCCCATATTAACGCAGACCTTCTGCACCTCTTTATTCTGCAAAGCCAGACCGACGGTCATGATACCCGCGCCGGTTTCGATTTTGAGCGACGCCGGGTATTTCGTCCCGTTGCCCATTGCAACGGGCCCGCGGGCTTTGGCGATGTTTTTTTCATAGACGTATTTTGCGACGCAGCGGATTCCGTTGCCGCACATCTCCGCTTCCGAGCCGTCGGCGTTAAATATCCGCATTCGGGCGTCTGCTTTTTTGGATGGACAAATCAGAATCAGGCCGTCAGACCCAACGCCGAAGTGCCTGTCGCTTATTTCTCTTGCGACTTTCGCCGGATTCGTTACGCGTTCATGGAAGCAATCCACGAAGACGTAGTCATTGCCGATACCGTGCATTTTCGTAAATTTCATATTTTGTCGCCTCATATCACCCGCCATTATACCTCAAATAACCGTGCCGGCAAAGTGGTTAGTGCGTGGAGTTTTTACATTAGGTGATAGAGGTTTGTTCGCTCGAACTTGCCCGCTTTTGGCCGGTCGGCTTATGTGTCCCGAAATCAGGGTTACTGCTCGCCGGGGCTGCTTAAGCTGGAGTATCGTCTGCTGCCTGTCACTAATTCCGGCACGCCTTCCGGCCAGATGTTAAACATAATCGACTGGCGGTCGAGCGACGCGTCCGTGCTGGCTGATATCGACCAGAACATCCGGTGATAACGCCTGATGAGCGTTATTTCGCTTTCAACGTTTGCCCTGTATTGGAAATCATACTGCTGCGAGAAAACAACGGTGTATCGCGAGTCGAGGACATAGCTTACCGCGCACACAAAGGCGTTGGAGCCGTGTTTGTTCAGCACGTTGACGTCCTGCAGGTACCTGGTGCCGACGTAATAGCTCAGGTCGGGCAATCTCGTCCGCGAAAACCCGATATCGAACTGTTCGACGGTCCCGCTGTGAATGTCATAATACCCGCTGCTCAACAATGCCGTAGTGTCGCTTATCTGCCACATATAGTCGGTATCGAAGTAATCTCTCACCGGCCCGTATGTCTCGAATCTCTTAAGTCCATGGTCGAGGTCGCCGTTCAATATTTCCGGCGCAGCTAACGTCCGTAAGGGCGTCATAGGATTATTCCATAAATATCTGTATGGTCCCGAACCGGTCGTCCTCTTGTCGTTATCCTCGAACCACGTCATGCCCATATTAAGCCGCATCCAGTCCGCAATATGTTCATCGGGACCGCGTTTTGTCTGCAATAGTTGCGTCAGCTCTACATGTGCCGCGTTGTGCTGCTTGACCTCAGTGTCGCTTGCCCCGTAAATCGAAGTGCTTACGCCGGGCGTTATGATGTGTCGTAATCCGTTTAGGTCCCACAATCGGCTGTTGACGTCGGGGTATATTTTCCAGAACTCGGTTGAGCTGCGCACTCCAAATTCGCCGATTCCAACGGTTTCATCACCGACTTTGCCGGTGTCGCTGCCGTCCACCAGCGACCTGTCAAACCCGCTGCGTCCGTCATAGCCAACCGTTCCCGCGGCGAAAGGCACCACTTTTACCGCCGCTTCATTGGTCCACATCGGCAAATCAACCTCGGTCCTGTGCGTGCCAAACCCGAAATAATCCTGGTCCATTTCCGTTGTGTGATTCTTGCCTATTTCTTGTCTGTATCGCCCGCTATAGGTGTCGCTGTACAGCGTCATCTTGTCGTCGAAAATCGACTGGCCCGTCAGGTGATATTCGCCTGTCGGCATCTCATCCAATTCGTCGGCGAAATTGTTAATCCGCCCCTTAACCAGAAACGCGAGACCCCAGTTATCTTCGATTCTTTTGAGGTGTATATACGTTTCGCGGTCGGGGCCGGTGTTATACTCGTGTCTGCGGTAACTTTCGAGGAAGTTTTCGTCCGATTCGTAATCGATGCCCGTTGTAACCTGCCAGTTATACGGCATAAATTCCCGGTTGACCCAGCTGAATCTTCCGCGTAAATCTTCCGGCGGTTTGAGGTTTCGCCTGAAGGCAACCCGTCCCAGCCGGTCTTCACCCCTGTCGTCGATTAAATAGCTCGTGATTTTCCCCAGCCGTTCATCCTGCTGGTAATCCACGTCCATTCCCGTGCCGACGCCCCGCTTGCTGAGGTAATCCAAATCGAATGTTTCATCGGTTCCATCCGGCTCGCGCAGACCAAGCAATCGAGACAAAAACCACCGCGACTCTATCGTTGTGCCCCAGATATTGTCGTTGCCGATACGCAAACTCTTGAGGGGCGTGTCCGGCCTTTCGAGATTGCTCCGCATATAGGGCCAATAAAATACCGTTGTATCTTCGGTTTTCAGCCGGATATCCCACATCTGCGCGTCGTAACTGCTGTCTTTGCTCTGACCCGCCTCCTGGTCTATTGTTGTCGTATCGGTAACGATGATGTTCGACACATTAAGCGAAACCTGGGGGGTGGCGAACTCGCTGCTTGTTACGACCACGTTGTCGGCGGTGAATTTGCCCTCTGCCACCTGCCTGATTTTGGCAGCCCTGACATATATAGGTACCCCGCGCTCGACATCGAATGTTCGCATCGTCGCGTTGACTGCAAGACCTCTTTTGTTCTCAAAATCATAATACATCTCGTCGGCTCGTATCGTGCGCAACCCCTCGGTCATAACGACGTCGCCGCGGACGTAAATTGCCTTAATTGCCCCTTTTGTCCCGATGTCCTTTACCCCGCCCGATTCTTCGCCTTCGCCGGTTTTTTCGCCGGCGTAAAATACAACCGCGTTGTCCGCCTGCATTTCCAGCAATCGGCCCTGCTCATCCTGTTTTTGCCACAGGTAAAATCGCCCTATTACCGTCGCTAATTCCTCGGTTTTTGATGAGCCGTCCGCGGCGGGCGATGTTGCGATACCCCATTCGATATTTGGCTCCTGCTCGCCGGCCGGCGCTAAATTTACGGGGTATCGTATTTTTACCTGCTGCGGGACTTTCTCAACAGACGCCTGCGGTTTTTTTGCGGGGCCAAACAACTGGTCAATAAATCCTGCCCCACCTTCCGTGGCAGTCGCTGCCTTTGGTTTGGCAGCAGGGCGATTCGCCTCGGTCGCCAATGTAACTATCACTGGCGAAACTGCGGCGCACTGGTCCGCGAAGTTTTTATATGTTTTGGCGGTCACGGTGAATGCATAGTTGTAAAATTCTCCGCCCCGGACGTCTGTATGCTCAATTTTCTTTGCCGTAACGAATACTTCACCCGTCGCCTCGAAACTGATAACCATCATTTTGCCTTGTGGTGAGCCTGTCGAACCACCGTTTTCGATTGTTTCCCAGTTAAGCCCGACTATTCGAGTGCCGTTGCCTCTTTTCGCGGAAATATCGCCCGATACGCAGCACCAGACGCCGATGTTTTTGCTTCCCGTGTTTCTTTTCAACCATACGACGGCTTTTTCGCCCGCGAACGTATCCGCGCCTGCCGCAATCGAGACCTTTCCATCGATGACAATAACATCCGTGCCGTTGGCGTCGTGATAATTGGTTAATTCGTCAGAGGTGATTTGAACGTCGCGTCCGGCGAAGGCCTTTGCTTGTGTGTTGTCAATCGCGTATGCCGAACCAGCCGACACAAACAGTGCAATCGCAATCAAAATCAGTTTTGACGTCTTTGCGCTCATATCCTCAAGGATTATTCACTACGGCCATCCTGGCCGGCATTTTTGACAAGATTATACCTAACCGCAACCCTAATGCCAGTGTAAATCCGGCCAAATTAGTGGACAGCGGGTAGCGTGTAGCGGACAGTTAAAACACAGGAGTTCCTTTCGGGAAATTCAGTCGGGCAAACTCGCCGTGGTATTTTTTCGCCGCCTCATCATACGCCTTTGCGGCTTCGATTTCGATGTCGAAGTAGCCGATAAAGATTGATTTGTGGTTGATAACAATTGAAACGGCCCATTGCTTACTGTATTTGTGCCAGCGAACGCCTTTGAATTTAGAAGACGTTGGAGTGGAGTATTTGCGGCGATTGTGGGCGTTTTCAGCGGGAGTGGCGGGACGGAGGTTAGCGCGGCGGTTATCGAGGCCGTCGCCATTGGCGTGGTCAACGAGAAGACCTTTGGGTAAGGGCATAATCTGGCAGTGCATCGAAGTTCCGGAACGTTTGCCGTTTATTTTGGCGGCGCGATGTGCATACCATGTCTGCAACGACCGGCAGGCGAACCAGTTATACTTAACAAGCCAGTAATAATCTTTGGGGTCAACAATCGTAACCTGATTTTGTGTGAGCGGAATTTTGCGGAAGGTATAGCCGAAACGCAGCCGGCGATAGATAAGTAAAGGACACACACAGATATATTCGAGCCAACAGGGAACCTCAAACGATATGTTCACGCGCGTCTTCATAACATCCTCTCCTCGGAGCGAAGCGAAGATCCCCGAGAACCTGCTCCATTGGTTCCGCAGCAGGGGACCCTTTTTTTTCAAAATCCCAAATTTCAAAACAAACAACAAAACACAAGACGAAAATTGTTTTGATTTACCTTGCGCACAAGGCGCGAAACTTGGGACTGCTGTCCCGAAATGCTTGCACTGCTGTGCTGTTACGCCGAGCTCCTGACTCAGCGGGTTAGTATTCTATCAAACAAAACAGTCAAGTCAAGGAAAATGCAACTTTACTAAAAGAATTTATGTGTATCGCTATAAGTTCTTGTTTTTTCAGGGTTTACCACGAAGAAAAGAAGGGGGCACGAAGAATTATATTTATATTTTCCTTCGTGGTTCTCGGTGGTCTTCGCCTGCCCTGCGTAGCCCTTAGGCGAAGAAGGGTGGTAAAAATGATTGTATTCGGGCAGGTTTTGTCGGTAGAATCGGGAAACAAAAGAAGGTAAAATTATAGCAAGATGAAGTGATTATTCTTACTAATTCCGAGGTCGACCATGAACCAGTTCGGTGGAGTCCATACAATAGACAAACAATACCGACTTGGGCTATATTTGGCTGCATTCACGACTTTCATGAAGGACAAGCCCTTCCAATTAATGTACGTTGATGCCTTCGCCGGAAGCGGCAGTCACTCACCAATTCACAGAAACACAAAAAATAACATTCAAGGGTTTTTCCCAAAACCGGCTCCGCAGGTATTCGATGGTTCAGCACGCTTAGCTCTTCAAGTTAAACCTAAATTTGACAAGTACATTTTCATCGACAACAAACCAAATAATACCGCACAACTATCGCGGTTGCAGGATGAGTACCCCGATGATAATATTAAGGTAAAGAATGATGATGCCAACATATATCTGAAGAAGCTCTGTAAGAAATGTGACTGGACCCACTGGCGAGCTGTTCTCTTCCTTGATCCGTATGGTATGCAAGTTAATTGGACTACCATTGAAGCGGTCGCTCAAACTCACGCGATCGACCTTTGGTGTTTGTTTCCCTTGGGTGTTGCTGTAAACCGCCTCCTTCGTCGGGATGGTCGTATTAACAAAACCTCACGTTATAAATTGGATGAGGTGCTCGGGTCTCACGATTGGTACGGTGTTTTTTACAAGACAAAAACAGGTCAGAATCTATTTGGGGAGTATACAAAGATCATCAAGATAGCTAAGCCAAATCAAGTCGGCGAATATTATTTGAATCAACTCAGGTCAGTATTCGCTGGTGTGGCTCGGCGCCCACTGCGATTGTATAATAAGTCAACCTTACTCTATTGGCTTTACTTCGCGGCAGGGGACCAAAATGGCGCGACTCGGAGAATTAGTATTGCTGAAAACATCCTTGCCTCTCTGTCTGTTCGCCAAGGACTAAAACATAGTTAAGGAATGGGTATAAACAAGAGTAAAAATAATCCCAACGCTAATTATTTCCAGCCCGACGTTTGATTTAGCCAGCGATTTCAGGCAATAGAGCCGTTTGGCATAAGAGTTAAAAAATTTAGCAATTGAGCAAAAATCACTTGAACTAATATCGCATATTTGCGATATTGCTCAGTAAAGTCAATTATATTAAGAACCCCGCTGCCCATACGTATGAAGAGGAATTGTGAATATGCGTAATAAAAGAAGAACAACCGATGCGGTGAAGATACTTCACGGCCGATATATAAAAGGCAATGCCAAGCGTGCTACATCCGTTCGCGGTGAACGTGAGAAGGCACATATCGCGATGCAGATACACCGTCTGCGCATCAAGGCAGGGTTAAGCCAAAAACAGCTTGCGGGACTCGTAGGAACGACACAATCGGTAATAAGCCGGCTTGAAAGTACCGAGTACAGCGGCCACTCGATGGGTATGCTGGAAAAGATTGCATCAGCATTAAATTGTGCGGTGCGAGTGGATTTTGTGCCTGAAAAGAAAGAATACGCCTACGCTTAATCAAACTTCCGAATAAATTGGCGGGGTAAACCCCGCCCTGCATTTACAACTAATAAGAAAAACCGTGTTAATCAGTGTTAAACCCGTGAGATAGGCAAAGCCGCCATCTCACGGGTTGAATCCGTGTCTAATCTTTTATGCGTTTCAGCACTTGATTTCCATGTAGATTTGAGGCAGAATTATCCTCAGTACGATATACTAAATACTAACGACTAATAACGAGCGACTATAATATGGCTAAACAGGAATACTCAGCGTATCAAAAAGACGTAATATCGAATTACTACAACAATCTCAGCGCAATCTCGCTGGGCAAGTTGAGCGAATTAGTCAGCGAGCTTTATTTAGCGGACAATGACACCAACCCTTCGACTTCGCTCAGGACTAAGCGAGACAAGCTGTGGGAACGTGCGCAAAAGGCAATGGTCAATCTCAAAATACCGCCCGCAATCATCAGCCACATAATGACCAAAAAGGACGTCAAAATCTTAGCCAAAAACCTCAACGAATGGCTCGCCCGCGCTAAATAACAACCGTCCTAAAAAACGCCTCAAAACTGCCAAATTCAGCTTATAAACCCCCTGTTTTTTGCCGATACGCCCCTTGCCGATATTAGTGCGCGGGGGGCTTTTGGAAATCCCGAATCCGGAACTTATAATTTATGTTGTTTTGTTAAGGAGCGGAAATGGCGGTCGTTTACGAAGTTAATAAAAACGTATATCCAACCGAGGATATGGGTCAGCTGAGCATCCAGGATATGCTGACCTATTTCGAGAATATGGGCACGATGCGGGTTTCGGACCTGCACCTCAAGGTCGGCGCCCCGCCCACGTACCGCGTTGATGGCGACCTCGAAAAGCTCAAAGGCCCGAACCTTACGCCTGAGATGGCCGAACAGTTGATATTGCCTCTCCTGTCGGAGGCGAGCATCGACAAATTACGCGAGCAGCACAGCGTCGATTGTTCATACCGTATAGCAGGGACGCATTTTCGAATCAACGTCTTCAAAGAAAATGACGGCATCTGCGCGGCCATTCGCGCGCTGTCGGCGGATATCCTGCCGGTGGAAAAGACGGGGTTTCCCAACGATATATGGAAAGACATCATAAATCGCAAGCACGGCCTGGTTTTGCTTACGGGCGTAACGGGCGCCGGCAAATCGACAACAATCGCATCGATGATTAACCGCATATCCGAAGAGAAGGCCTGCCGGATAATCACTATCGAGGACCCCATCGAATATATATTTGACCAGAAAAAAGCGCTCATTTCGCAGCGTGAAATCGGCAGGGACGTGTATTCGTTTATCGACGGATTGCGTTCGATGCTCCGCGAGGACCCGAATATCATATTTGTCGGCGAAATGCGCGACGCCGAGACAATCGCGATGACGCTTATGGCCGCCGAGACGGGACATTTGGTTTTCTCGACGCTGCACACAAGGGACACCGCGGGGACAATAATGCGCATACTCGATTATTTCCCGCCCGGCAGGCAAAACGAGGTGCGAAACCAGCTTTCGCTTGGCCTGGCGTATATCATCAGTCAGAAACTCATCCCGCGAAAAGACGGCAAAGGCCGAATCGTGGCGATGGAAATTCTAAACAATAACTACGCCACCGCCAACCTCATCAGGACAGGCAAGGTCGAGCAGATATATTCGCAGCTCCAGACCAAGACCTCCAGCCGGTACGAGGAGAAGATGATTACGATGGAACGGCACCTCGCCCGCTTGGTTAAAGCAGATATGGTTGAACTGGAAGAGGCACGAAAGTGGGCCAATAACCTCGCCACGTTCGCTGAGGCATTGAATCTCGAATAACGGATTGAATCAATTTATGGCAGTTTGAACCCTCGGCCATCCAGGGGTTTTTTATTTGTGGCCGCCCGTGGTGAGCGAAGTCGAACCAGCGACGACGATATTCAAATCGACCTGGATCTTGTCCCATGTCGCCTTTGGGGGCGGTTACGGCACTCTTATCGCCTGAGGTCAGGATCGGCTTGGGGATAGTGGTCAGGTCTGAGAGCGAACGGTCGGTCAGGGCCAACATTTTTTCTTCGGGCATAATTTGCGAGACGCTGTTGATGACCGCGAAATCCTTCGCTAATTTTACGCGTTTATCGATTGTGTCCTGTCTGGCAATATCGGCAATCTGCTCCGGCTTCACCGATGCGACGGTTACATACTGGCCGAGGTTATCGGTATGCACAATCAGTGTTGTCGAATCGAACTTTGACCACACCGTAGCTAAATCGCTCATCATTGCCTCAAGGCCGCCTCTGCTGCAAAGTATTTTGTATTCGCTTTTGCCCGGCTGGTCTTTCGTCGCTTCGTATCGCAGCCAGGGGCTTTCTTCGAGGAGTTTATTTACATAAGCATCAACCGCGGCAAAATCGGCGGTCTGCAGTTGCAGCGAGTACATGCCGACGCTCGTAGTGTCCTCGGCGGAGGCAACAACAACTTCTTTTTTCGTTTCCGGCAACTTCGCAACTACAGGCGTCGCAGCCGGCTTAATTGTCGGTGCGGATTTCATCGCGACGATTGGCGTGGCGGTTTCCTCCGGTCCGACAATCTTATACACCACCGCGCCCATAATACCCACGACGCCGATGATTATCGATGCCGCAAGGGCTTGACGAATGAACAGGTGTCGTGCCCCTCGTTGTCTCTCAATATGTTTGGATTTATGTGAGCCCGCCGAATGGCTGCGAATCAGTTCTTTAATCCCGGCGACCACCGCGGCGGGCGGTTCAGCAGGGGGTAACGAGCTTACCAGCGATTTGCATTTTTCGAGCTGAAGTAAACGTAGTGCTATCCCAGAGTTTTCGCTGACAAGGCGTTCTACCTGCGAACGTTCATCAGCCGACAACTCGCCGTCGATGTAACCGTTCAGCAACTCATCAATTTTCGGATTTTGTTCAAAATTCATAAGGCCCCCAGAATCTGCCTCAACGCGGCGCGGGCCCGGCTGAGCCGGCTTTTAACCGTGCCCAACTCTGTGCCCAGCACTTCCGCGATTTGCTCGTAATCCATTCCTTCAATATCCCGCAACACAATAATTGTCCTGTGTTCGTCATCAAGCTTACCGATACCTTTTTGTATCAGGTCGCACAATTCCTTGTTTTCAGCGACCTGGGCGGGGTCAGGTGACTTATCGTCCGATAAAATCGCTGCCAGACCCTGCCTGGCCTGCTCATTGTCCGAAGCCGTTTCCGCATCCAGCGAAGTAAACCCGACGGTTGCCTTTCTTTTGCGGTAGTTCAGCGTCAGGTTGACCGCGATTCTGAACGCCCATGTGTAAAACGCACTTCGGCTCTCAAACTTATCAATGTTCTCTAATAATTTGACAATCGTATCCTGCATTAGTTCCGCGGCATCGTCGGGATTTGAACAGATTTTCAGGATGAGGTTATAGATTCGGCCCTGGTATTTGCAGACGAGTTTCTCGATGGCGGCGGCATCGCCCTTACGCCATTGTTGCACTAAAACTACGTCTTCTATGTTTATCTGCTGACTATATGCCACTCGTTTGGCCCTTATTAGACAATCTTGTTGCTCTAACAACCCCTCCGCAACAAGTGAGGTCGTTAAACCCCGGGAATATAATCACCGATTTTATGCCTTTGGTCAATCTAATTTACAATCACGGATTAACACCCGCCTCGCCGCATAGCGGCGGGCGAGGTCTCGCCTTCGGCGGACAGATTAGGCCGTTCAGGTCAATTGAATTTACAGATTGGTCGAGAAATGGGAGTAAGTCGGCGTGGGTATTTACAAACCCCCGCCGACGCAGGTCTTCAAAAATATTTGCGTGCTACTAATAAAGGCGGATTTCAACACCGTCTATCGTCTGTGAATCCGTCGATTTGCCAAGGTTTTTTAGCGAAGTAGTGGTGCCATCCGTCTTTTTGATGGTCAGCTTATTAATATTATCAGCAGACAAGCCGAAAGGCACACCGCCATTGTCGCTCTGCGGATAAACAATGGAAGCACTTAGAATATTCGCAGCGGCGATATTGCTGTTAATATAATACGGCGATGACTCTGTCTTGATGCCTTTAATCGCTATGCTCTTGATTGTAGCCGTTTTAGAAAAACTGGCTGTCTCGGCTGCGGGCAAACCAGTAATACCTTCCGCAACCCCCGCAAAACAGTTTGAATCGATCATGGCCCCGGCGGTAACTGTTCCGACATTACCTTGCGATAGTATTTGACTGGAATTTATCTCGCCCTTAGCGATTAAACTGCCGAGAGCGAGTGTCTTTGCGTCCGGCTGCTGATTTAATGTCAGATTGGTTTCGACAATATCTGTAGCGGAGATACTCTTGATAGAATCGCACGTCCAATCGCCTGATAATGTGCCGGCAGTTTTGATGCTCTGGATAGTTCCGCTTGTTACATCAACATCCAAATCGCCTGTTATACTTCGTTTTTTATCGCCCTTGGTCGTAATACTGCCGATAGATGGCGCGTCAATTGAGCCGCCGAACCATTCGGTTGCGGAAATCGACTGTATTGGCATTTGACTGTTTATGGTCAGGTTATTGGCTTGGTCAAACACCATTATTACAGATGCCTTGGGATTTGAGGATGAGCCGATTGTAATGCTGCCGTCCAGTTCGATATTTGTAGCTGAAATTCCTTTCAGCGGCCCAGAGCAACTTATATCGCCTACGCTTGTTCCAACATTGCCTTTGGTTGAAATCGTCAGCGTCGATTTATCGGTAGTATTGAACAGTGTGATTGTTGAGAAGGAGCAATCATCGCAATTTATCTCGCCATAACCGCCGCCCGTCAAACCAAACGTCACATCGTTATTGCTGCAATCCTTTAACGTCAGTTTAACATTATTCTGTCCATCAAAGCTTCCGAATTTACAGGTCGGTGGCGGCAGCACCCCTGCGGTGACCGTAAAGATCGCCGTGCCGGATGACTGGCCATCCGGGTTGTTCACCTTCACGGTCCAAGAGCCGGAATCGCTGAGGTTATTGATTTGGTAGCTTATCTGGCTGCTCGAAACGAAAGTAAGTTTGCTGGCGGTGCTGGCAATGGTGCCGCCTTCCGGCGGAACAAAGGTGAGTGTGGCTCCGCTCTGGAAATTATTGCCGTAGATGGTGAGCGTCTGGTTGGCGTTCAACGGCGGCATTGAAGGTGGCGACACACTGCTGATTGAAGGCGCGGGGATTGCCGCCGGCTGGAGCGTGAGGTATCCGCTGGACACAGCCCCGTTATGATTTTGGTTCGACGAGGCGTCCCATGCCTCCACGAAAATCTGGTAGTCCGTGCCATTGATCGTGTAGCCGTTGAACGTTGCCGGAACGGTCCAGTTGTATGAATTGACCATTCCGCCGCCGACGCTGTCCTGATAGATGATACCAAGCACCGTGCCGCCCTTGACCAGGGCATAGCAGCAATAACTGATGCCGCTGGCGTCGCTGGCGGTCGCTGAAATCGTCATCTGGCTTCCCAACGAGAACGTCCCGCTGTTGGGAGCAGTTAGGCTTACTGTGGGCGGCGTGGTGTCCACGGACGTACTCTGCGTTGTCACGCTGAACGTGCCGCTCACTCCCCCTATTGTCAATGTTGCGTTGGTGGTACTCGAATAGCTGCCTGAGGATGTCTGTCTGACAGTCACCGTATTGCCGTTATTTACCGTTCCCGCTGCACTCGTGTATGACCCGCTGTTTATCGAGTAGGTGCCCCCGGTTATTGTTATAGACGCGGCTGCATTGATCCCGCTCACTGTAATTGTGTTCGACGTAGCCGTTGTGCTCAATGCCACTCCGGTCTGGGCCGCAAATGTAAACGGATCAGGCGTCGTATCCGCGGGCGCACTCTGTGTTGTTACGCTGAACGTGCCGCTCACTCCCCCTATTGTCAATGTTGCGTTGGTGGTACTCGAATAGCTGCCTGAGGATGTCTGCCTGACAGCCACCGTATCGCCGTTATTTACCATTCCCGCTGCACTCGTGTATACTCCGCTGTTTATCGAATAAGTTCCCCCGGTTATTGTTATAGACGCGGCTGCATTGATCCCGCTCACTGTAATCGTGTTCGACGTAGCCGTTGTGCTCAATGTCACTCCGGTCTGGGCCGCAAATGTAAACGGATCAGGCGTCGTGTCTACCGCCGCGCCTGTGCCAGAAACGCTGATGGTATTCGTCCCGCTGGTCGCATCCGAATTGACCGTTACTGTGCCGCCATAACTAATCGCCGAAGTTGGTGAGAATGTTACGGTCACGCCTTGCGAACCGCCTGCCGCAATCGTTCCCGACCAGCTTCCGCTGAATCCACTTGGATAGCTGATTCCGCTCACCGTCATCGTTGAATTGCCGTTGTTGTATATCGTCAGGAGAGCACCCTCGCTCGATCCAACAGCAAGGCTACCAAACGCCATGATGCCGCTCAGCGAAATGATGCGAGTTGCCGCCGCCGTGCCTGTGCCGGAAGCGGTGATGGTGTTCGTCCCGCTGGTCTCATCTGAATTGACCGTTACTGTGCCGCCATAGCTGGTCGCCGAAGTTGGGGAGAACGTCACAGTCACGCCTTGCGAACCGCCTGCCACAATCGTGCCTGACCAGTTGCCGCTAAATCCGCTCGGATAGCTGATGCTGCTTACCGTCAGTGTCGAGTTGCCGGTGTTGTTGACCGTCAAAGTGCTTTGCGGCGATGAACCTACCGTCACACTGCCGAAGGCAAGATTGCCACTTAGGGAAATGATGCGTGTCGGTGAGGCCGTGCCGGTGCCCGACGCGGTAATGGTGTTCGTCCCGCTGGTCGCATCCGAATTGACCGTCACTGTGCCGCCATAACTAATCGCCGAAGTTGGTGAGAATGTTACGGTCATGCCTTGCGAACCGCCTGCCGCAATCGTGCCTGACCAGTTGCCGCTAAACCCGCTCGGATAGCTGATGCTGCTCACCGTCAGTGTCGAGTTTCCAGTGTTGTAGATGGTAAAACTGCTCTGCGGTGTTGAACCTACCGTCACATTGCCAAAGGTAAGATTATTACTTAAACTGATGATACGTGTCGCTGCCGCCGCTGCCGTGGTGAAGTTACCCTGGCTCCAGTAGCCAGCTTGGTCCAAACTGCCGGCTTTGGCATGAACTTCCCAGTAGTATGTCGTGCCGGCGCTGAGCGCACTGGTCGGGGTATAAGTGGTCTGGTCGTAGGTGGTCAGGTCCATGTTGAAACCGTTGGTTGGATTACCGCCGGTTGCCGTGGGGTCCGTCGTCAAGTCTGCGGCGTTTGTCGAGACGATGATCCGATACCCGTAGTTCCCGCTCACGTTCAACCATGAGAAAGCTGTTGTGGTGGAAACGTTCGTCGCACCGTTGGCCGGGGTACTCAGCGTCGGGGCAGGTAGACGCGTTACCACAACGTTCCGTAGCCATCCCTGGCAGTAGTAATCAGATCCAAGGCGAGAGCCTCCAACATTGCCAAGAGTAACATCAACGGTGTATGTCCCACCGCTCACACTGTATGCAAACTTCCAATCAACATCTGTTCCGTATCCGTTGGGACTCGAATCACCGTTCTTTACATTCTGCTGAATTACATGTACTACTGAATTTGCCTGATCAACGCTGCGAATGATTGCGACATGACCGAGGCCTGATAAGCTCGTCTGATTAAAGCAGAGGATGTCACCGATCTGCGGAGCCGTTGTACTACCGTTGGTATAGGCCGTTAAGTGCATATTTGCTGCATTACCGAAGAACTGCCAAGCATTCAATCCGCCACTCAAACTAAGGAGATCCATCCCGTACTGCATGTAGTAATATCGCTGGACATACTCCACACATTGCCACTCCAAGCCTGTATTGATACCTGTGCTCGTATTATGGATTCCACTATCATAGGTCCATATGCCGTTCGAGTAATTCGTAACACCATTAAATGAACCTAATGCCGTACCCCATGGCTGCGTCGCCGCTTGTCCAAACGAGGCGAAACTCAAAAATACAATTGCCATGAATGCGATTAGGTGTGTTTTAGTCATTTTTCATCCCATCCAAATAAGACCTGATGTTTCTCCTCTTGCAAGGGTGTCTCTTCTGTTGCTTTAATCAGTTTATATATACCTATACCCATTGTCAAGATAATATTTGCCCGGAAACAAAAAGTTGCTAAAATGTCTTCAAGGTCAATTGTTATAAGGAGTTACGGACTTATGAAAAGTTACCGAAAAGAGCTTTGGTTCAATACGCCTCATCGCAGGGACTTTATTAATATCACCGGCGAAATTGAGCAGTGCGTCGCTGAATCCGGCGTCAAGGAAGGTATGTGCTTAGTTAACGCGATGCACATTACGGCGTCGGTTTTTATCAATGATGATGAGCCGGGGCTGCATCAGGATTTCGAGACGTGGCTGGAAAAACTTCGCCGGAAAAGCCGTATTCACAGTATCACCATAACGGCTACGAGGACAATGCCGATGCGCATTTGAAGCGGACGATTATGGGCAGAGAGGTTGTCGTCGCGATTACCGAGGGCTCGCTGGACTTCGGTCCCTGGGAGCAGATATTTTACGGCGAGTTCGACGGCAAACGGAAAAAACGTGTGCTGGTTAAAATTATTGGGGAGTAACGGTTGGCGGCCTTTGGCCGCAACCGAAATTCGAAATCCTAAACTCTAAATACGAAACAAATTCAAATGACCAAAAAAACAAATTCAAAACAAGAAATCCTATAAAATGGTGCGCAAAGCGCATCACAAAAAAACGAGAACAAAATAACAGATGACACTGGTTTTGTTTTTAATTCAGGTGTTTATCATATCGATATCTGGTGCGATGCAGCCGGGGCCTGTTACGGCGACGGCGATTACGATGGGGACACGCAACCGATGGGCGGGGTCATTGCTGGCAGTGGGCCACGGTATCGTCGAATTTCCTCTGATGGTTCTGATTATCCTGGGGCTGGGGACTATTTTTCAGAAAACATCAGCGCAAATCGTTATTGGTATTATGGGCGGTCTTATTTTGCTTTATATGGCATACGGGATGTTCAAAACGGCTTCGCATCCTGTAAACACTGCGTCGGTGGCGAGGAAAGATAAGCCGGTTTGGGCTGGCATAATCTTTACCATATCTAATCCATACTTTCTGTTATGGTGGGCGACGGTGGGGCTGGGGCTGGCGACCAGCGCAACCAAATTAGGTCTTCATGCTTTTGTTTTATTTGCGGTGGTTCACTGGTTAGTCGATTTTATGTGGGTTACGGCGTTGTCTTTCGCGAGTTTTCACGGCACGACGCTGTTGGGGCCGAAGGTTCAGCAGCGGGTTATGCAGGTCTGTGCCGGCGCGATGCTGCTCTTCGGTTTATTTTTTCTTTACAAGGCCGTCTGTTTGCTTGGTATCAATTAAGGGATATCAGCAACAATTTCTTCCGACCAGCCCTGGGATAGCAAGTTCCGAATGCGTGTTTTTATGAGTCCGTAAAGCGCCGGATCGTTTTCCATTAGTGTTTCATATAGTGAATCTGACTGGAATAGTGCCCATTGATTTAGCCAATGGTTGGCTACCTCGTTCAAAAAATCCGTGCTGGGAATAACCTGAAGGTCAGAATCCAGGAAAAGTTTGTGGACATAGATACCTACTTTCGTCATACCTTTGGGAATATCCACAACCATTCTTAACCGCCGCTCTTTGGGAGACATACTGTTTTGTTCCCTTGTGCTGGGTCTGAACAGCCAGCCGGCTCGAGAATTGCCGGCTACAAAAGCCAGATCACATGGCTGAACCGTTGCATTTTTGACCGCATTTTTCTTCTCGGCTTCAGCTTCCACACTGGCTGACATTCCTAACGGAAGAGCGCCGCCTCCGCGAAATCCGTATCCCGAGTATTCTCCCTGAGTAGAAATTAAATACTCGCCCTCCTCCATTCGTTCAACCAGAACAATACGCGGACATAGTTTGCTGTCTGCGAGCCACTCATGTAACCGAGCTATGTAGTTCGATATCGCGTCTTTATCAGCTTTATGCAGTAGTATCGGAGGAGTCAGATGCTTAAGAGAGTTTCCATCGAATCCTCTTCCTAATATTGATAACTTACCATTCCATTTTATGTTGGTTGCATCCCATTTTATCTCGCCATTGCTATTCCACATGTTAATGTCACTATTCAAAGAATACACGTTATTGGCTTCTTCGTGACACCAGATATCAGCATTGTAAGGGTATAAATCTATCAGAACCAGGGCGGCTTTTGCTTTACCACATACCCACGCCGTGCAGTCGAGAGAGATTACGTACCGCTTATAATAGTTGCAGTCAACCGGATAAACGCTCATCAGGTTAAGGTCTTCTATCTCGGACTCGACAAATTTCCGTGCTGCCATTCTTAGTCCGACCATTTCTATCTCGGTGGGCTTAGGTTGAACGTTAGTCATAGCTTGAAATAAGTCATTCGTTCCGTTCAGGTCTGGTAACGATAATGAATTAACCTCCGTTTTAGCCCAGCCTAGGACCAGACCAAGCTTGAAAGAGCTTTCATTTGACATATAGGACTGCGGCATTATGTTTGCATCAGTCATATTTGCTTCCATCACATACAAGGTATCCGTCAGTCGTTGCCTGGAGGCCACAAGGCAGGGGTCGCTATAGTTCGTTATCCGGACAGCACCTGCTGAAATGGTCCCGTTTTTCAAAGCGTTTTTTTCGAGCCAATTGGCAAGCGGAAGAGTACTTTCGCCGCAGCCGACAAGAACAAACAGAAGCGAAAAGCAACATATCGCCCGAAGCCACGCAAAAGGATTTTTAAAGCCATGATTTGCCGTTTTCATATAATTCTCCCATCCATACAAAAGAGATTTGCCTGTTTTTCAGACCACTATCAGGTCCGCTCGTCAATGTGAGACACTACAAGGCATTAAGGATGAGAGTCAATAGTAATCTTTAGGTGTGTGACAGGTGTATGGCACACCGACTGTTTTTTTGTTCTTTGCCTAACCGATCTGGTCGTTTTTGCCGCCAATAAGCTGCGTAACATTAAACTTCGAGAACATTTCCTGCTGCGACTGGGCGACCTTACGCAGACCAGCGGGCGCATCGGCTGACTGACCGAAACCTGCCAGCGAAATGGCGGCGGCGATTTCGGAAAGTTTCATATCATCGGGGGATTTGGCGGGCAGGAAGCCGTCCTTTGGTTCGGATACCCTTGCCAGAATACCCCTTGCCGCTAAATGCGACAGGACTTTTTCCGCGAATTCGGGCGGCATATTAAGTTTGGCGGAAATTGTCCCCGCTTCGACCGCGCCGTCGCCGGCCTTAAAGGCGGAGGCAATTTCGCCTACCATATTCATTATGGTCAGGTCGTTAGCGATAAAGTATTCTTCCTGTTTCCTGGCGGCGGCTATTTCAGCGGCATCGAGGGTGTTGAGGTGCTGAGTGGTGTAGGTGAGCTGAAGGCCGAAGAGGACAATGAACCAGCTAAGATAAATCCAGAATACGCCCAGTGGTATTAGTCCCAATGCTCCATAAATCTGATTGTATGGAATGAATTTTACCACGTAGAGTTTGAATCCCCATTTGGCCAGTGTCCAGACAATCGCCGCGACAATTGCTCCCCAGATAGCGGCGCGGACTTTGACTTTGGTGTTGGGGAGCAGCAAGTAGAGCAGGAAAAATCCCGCGGCTGAAGCGAAGTATGAAACTACGGCGGGGGCGGTATGTGAGAGCACGGTTTTTTGTATCTGGCTGATGGCGGCATATTTCGTGGCGACGTATATCGCGGCAACGAGCAGCAGGGGGCCGCCAGTCAACAGAGTCCAGTAGTTGACGATTCTGTGGATAATGCTTCTGCTTCTGCCGACGCCCCAAATCTGGTCAAACGCCCCCTCAATAGTTGACAGCATCATCAACGCCGCAAAAATAATAAAGACCGCGCCTAAAACAGCGATTGTTCCATGATTGAAGCCGGTGAAAACTTTGGCGACGATTGCGTCCAGATTATCGGTTAGTTTTATGTTGGAATTAGGGTTTGCGGGGTCAGGGTACTCAATTGTGGAAAGGTGCAGTTGCGAGTAAACCGCTTCCTTGATGTTCTGGCCGGCGTTCTGATAAGCCGGGAAAAACTGGACGACCATCAGCATCACGACTGCCAGCGGGACGATGCCGAACATTGTGTAATAGGATAGCGCAGCCGCCTGCTGTCCTGAACGGTTTTTTTTGAGCAGCCGAAAGCAATGAATCCAGAGCTTAATCTGGAAAATCACAAATCTTCCGACTCTGCCGACCTGTGCGGTCGGGGTGGATAAAATTTTATCGAACATACTTTATTACCTCCCGGCCTGAATAGCTATTCGGTTATCTTCCCTTTTTGGCGCCTTCCATCAGGAGTTCAAGGCCTGTTTGTACGGCCTGATTCTGGAGCATTTTTCCCAGGTCAAGTTTTGGTTTATTCGGCGTTCCTTTAATATAAGCGGTTATCCTGCCCGGCCCAGCTTTTTTGCCGGTTGAAACCGTTTTGCCGAGGGCGGTAACAGGCAGGGTAACACTGAAGCTTTTGATTTCCCTGTTGGGGTCAACGGGAACGCTTCCGCTGAAATAGATGGGTCTGCTGCCGAGGTCCATCTGCATATTCGTATAGTTGACAAAGCCGTCTTTGACGGTAAATGCGGTGGGATGGAGGGTCATCATATTGTCCGAACCGCCGATAGCCGTCATTATTGCCGCCAGCAGTCCCGACTGCATTTTTACCTGCATGAGGGAAATCGTGCCGGCGATATTGGCGTCTTCGGGTTTACCGCCGATTATGGGGACAGCGAGCCGGTCGCACTGGAAATTGGCAACGCCGGTTACGTTGGAGGCCCCGGAGAAAATCGGATTTACTTTTGACAGCAGCTTGTTTGCCATCTCAACGTTAAGCTGCACATCTTTGACAATCTGCATTTGTCCGGGTGTTCTGAATATCGCGGGGTTCTTTTTGAAGTCGGCTGAGCCGCCGAAATTAAGCTGGCCGTTGTTGGCCGTAGAGGTAAATTTCGGGATGGTCAACAAACCTTTATCTACTTTTATATCCACGTTGGTTGTCCCCACGTTGAGGCCCATATAGGAGACCTTGTCGAAGCCGACTTTGGCCTGGGCGTTGAGGTTGGCGAGCATCTGGTTGGGGTCGTTAGTCGGATATTTGCTGGCGAAGCTGATTGAGTCCTGGCGTTTGCCTTCGATTTTCAGGTCCGCGGGCATAAAGGGCGAAAGCATTCCCGTGATCGCCTTCCAGTCGTAGTCGAGCTTTGCGGTTCCCTGTATGGAGCTGTTTTGTCCCTCTATTTTCTGCTGGACACTGGCTTTGATTTTTATGTCGGGGCTTGCAATCTCCGCGTTGTTGACAGCCATTGTTTTTGTCGTCGGATTCACTTCCGCGTCGAGGACAATCGCGACGGGGTTCTGCGTAAACGCCTCTTTACCCGGGGCTTTTACAAGAAGGTTTGAGATTTTTGTCGAATCGGTAGTAACTTTGTAGCTGCCGTCTTTGGAGCTGAGCGTGATATTCGAATCAACCATACCGCCAAGCACGACGTCTTTCGAAATCGCCTTTGTCATTACAAGGTATGGCTGGACTTTTGCGAGGTCGAGGCCCTTGGCGGAGGCGGTAAGCGAAATCGGCTCTTTAACATCTGCGCCCATAGGGAGGCGTCCGTCCTGGACGCTGAACTGTCCTAAGCTTGTGTCTGCTTTGAACTGTTTTACCAGCAGCACGTTGGTTTGTTTATCAATTGCGGCGGTTACATCGAGCGCGGCATTCGGCTCACTGACGGTTATATCGGCGGTGGGATTTACCCGCAGATTCGATATTTTCGACGAGCAGGCAAGCATCGTGGTTTTTGCGTTGTTGGTTAGCTGCCCTTTGGCTGAGAACTGCCCGGCGAGCTTGTATTTGCCGAGGTCGGTGAACTGTCCCAGCTCAGAGGCGGCTTTGGCGAGGTCAATCTGCGTATCGTAATTAAACGTCTCGGTGTTGCCGTCGCAATTGACGGTTGCGAAAGACGATGACACGCTGATTTTTTCAAATTTTATATTGTCACCTTCGGCGGATATTTTCGCCTGCACCTGCACCGGCTCGGAGAGGGACACCGGCTTGCCGTCCATCGTGCCGGTGAGACCTTCGACGCTCACCTGCCCAGCCAGCATTTTACCGCCCGTTTCATTAACGGTCTGGATGCTGCCGACGAGCTTGCCGCCGGTTAATTTTGTCTGGCTACTGAGGCCCAGCGTTTTAGGAAGCATCCCCGCCACCGCGGGCAGATTGCATTCGAGATTCGCCTTCAACTCGTTTTTAGAACCCTGTTTCATAAATTCCGAAACAGATGCCAGTGACATCGGCGCAGCTCCGTTGACGTCGGCCCTGAACCAGTCGGTCACGATATTCATTTTATTGACGTTTACAAGATTTCCCTGCTGGCCGATTTCCACTGTGACGTTCAGGGCGTCGGTTTTTATCGTGTCCCCTTTGAGTTGCAGGGCGGTTATTTCGAGTGAGCTGCCCTGCACGTCCAGGCCGACGTTTTCCACAACGCCATTCTTCAACGCGCCTTTCAAATGCGCCGAAACTGTACCTCTGGCGGTTACGTCAACACCCGCGATAGCCAATATGGATTCCAACTGACTCAAGTTAAGATTATTCACGTCGGCTGTAATATTTGCGGTTGCTTTGCTTAAGTCCCAGTTTTTACCAGGAGTCAGGTCGCCGCGGGCGTTTACCGTCGAGGCGGCTCCCTGCCCGGCGATACTGGCGTCCAGGGCGAGAGTGGTTTTTTCACCAGGCCCAAGCAGGGCCACTTTGCTGTTTATCTTTGAGACCTCGACTTCGCCGCGTTTATCTTTTATTTTTACGTCCCCGTCTTTTACGACGAGGTCTATTTTTTTGATTGGCACGCCGGCAGAGGTTTCCGGTTTGCCTTTGGCTGCCGGTTTAGCGGCGGCCTTCTGCGTCTCGGCGGTTTTCTGTTTCATTTTATCGACATCTATTTCCACCTTCGGCTCATCGATTACCGTTTCGCCGAAGGAAAGGTTGCCGGCCAGCAGTGCGCCGTAATCAGGTCTGGTTGAGACGCCTTTTACCGCCACCGAAAGTCCCCGGTCGGCGTTTTTGAAACTGATATTGGTAACGCTGATGCCTTTGAGCCAGCTCATTGACAGTTTAGTGAAGTCGATAGCCCCCGCGCCTGAGGCGTTGGCTTTCGAGAGTATCAATTTTCGTCCGCTTTCGCTGGAGACATACGCCGGGACGATGAACGCCACCAGCAAAATCACCAGCAATAGCAGAATAACAACTGCGCCTGCCGTGATTTTTAATATCTTTTTGCCGGTTTTTTTCTTTGTTATGTTGGTTTCCGAGTGTTCCATAGGATAATCCCCAAAACCGAATAAATATCAATTACGTCCCTCGATTGACAATTAAGAATTTAGAATGAAGAATTGAGAAACGCTCCAGCGGTCGTTTTTTTGAATTCTTAACTCTTCGTTCTAAATTCTCAATTCCGGTTTAACCCTGCATTATTTCATCTGACTTGTGCTTGACCATATGGTCAACCTTGTCGGTATATTGTTTGGCCATATCGTCAAGCTGCTTTTTGCCTTTTTCCAGGTCGTCTTCGGTTACCAGCTTGTCATTTTCTTCTTTTTCAAGCGTTTTTATTTCGTCTCTTCTGACGTTGCGGACGCTTACCTTGGCCTGTTCGCCAAAGCCCCTGATTTGATGCACTATTTGTCTTCTTCGTTCTTCGGTAAGGGCGGGGACATTGAGGCGAATGACTTTGCCATCGACCATAGGCGTCAAACCAACGTCGCTGGCCAGTATCGCCTTGTCGATATCCTTGATTGAGCCGGGGTCGAAGGGCTTTACTAAAATCATATCCGATTGAGGCGTTGACAGGGCGGCAAGCGCCTTTAGCGGCGTCGGGTTGCCGTAATACTCGACCCGTATATTTTCAACAAGGCCTGTCGATGCCATACCCGTGCGAACGCCTTTAAGCTCGTCCAGCAGGATGTCCGCCGCCTTTTTCATTTTATTTTCACTGTTTGTCATTATCTCTTTAACAGGCATATCTCGTCTCCATCCCTTAAGAAATCACGGTTCCTACCGGTTCGCCGCGAATCGCTTTGCTAAGGTTGCCGGTTTTGAAGATGTTAATAACTACGATGGGGATTTTATTGTCCCGGCACAAGCTTACGGCCGAATGATCCATCACGCGGAGGTTCTTTTCGAGGACATCTTGGTATGACAGTTTCTCAAAAAGCTTCGCGCCGGGGTTTTTCTTGGGGTCATCGCTGTAAACGCCGTCAACCGTGGTCGCTTTAATCAACAAATCCGCCTCAAGCTCCACAGCCCGCAGGGCAGCACAGGTGTCGGTGGTGAAAAACGGGTTGCCGGTTCCGCCTGCCAGTATGACGATTCTTCCCTGCTCGAAATGTCTCAGCGCTCTTCGGCGTATAAACCGCTCGCACATTGCCTCGACCTCTATCGCGCTCATTACGCGAGTCGTTGTCCCGAGTTTTTCGAGCGTTTCCTGCAGTGCGCAGGCGTTGATAATCGTCGTGAGCATACCCATATAATCCGCGGTATTTCGCGGTATCGATGTCTTTTTTGAGAATTTTTCCCCCCGGATGAAGTTTCCCGCGCCGACGACGACGGCGACCTGCGGGCCGAGTTTGTTAATCTCGGCAATCCTGCTGGCTATAGATTCGAGCTGCTTGCCGTCAATCCCGAATCCGCCCTGTTCGCAAAAACTTTCCCCCGATAATTTCAGCAGCACCCGCTTGTATTTGCTCACTGGCATTTTTCGTTCCCCGTATCCTTCCGGGTCGGCGAAAACATATCCGGCAGACCGCTTACCCGACGTCGAAACGCACGAATTTTTTCAGCGTTGCCTTGCCGCCTGCCGACTTGGCGGCCTCTTCCAATACCTGCGCCACTGTTTTTGTATCGTCCTTTACAAACTTCTGGTCGAGAAGGCAGTTATCCTCGAAGAATTTCTTCAGTTTGCCTTCGACTATTTTATCCACGATGTTCGCCGGCTTGTTTTTCACCTGGTCGGCGTAAATACTCTTTTCCTGCTCGATTACCTTTGGGTCGATGCCTGATTTATCCAGGGCAAGCGGCTTTGTCGCGGTAATGTGCATCGCAATATCATTAGATACTTTCTGCATTAGTTCATTTTGAGCTGTTGTCTCGTCGCTCGTTTCAATCTCAACCATAGCACCGACCTTCCCATTGAAATGAAGGTACGTTCCTATAAGACCCGGGCCACTGAGCATATATCTCTCGAAATCACGCACTTGCAACTTCTCGCCAGTTTTGCTAACCGCCTCGGTCATAATATCGTTATATTTTTTACCGCTTACAGAAGTCTCAAGGATACTTTTAGTCCCCTTATCTGATGGGTGCTCTTTTGTGTTATTTTTTATAGCGTCAACCAAATAGTCAACCAAATTTCTAAAAGGGTCACTTCTGGCGACAAAGTCAGTTTCACAGCATAGAGTTGCTAAAGAAACCCATTTCTTCCCACCACCAATATCACCATGGGTAATAACAACTAAACCTTCTGTCGTTTCTCGCTCTGCACGCTTAACTAATGTTGCAAGACCTTTCTTGCGAAGAATCGTCATTGCTTCATCTATATTGCCGTTTGCTTCTTCAAGCGCCTTTTTGCAGTCCATCATACCCTGGCTGCTCATCTTGCGAAGTTTAACTACCAGTGATGCCGAGATTTCCGCCATTTCAAAAACTCCTGCTAAAAACCTTTTCGGTATTATCGTTTTTTTTATTGCTGTGTGGGTTCGCTGCCGGGCTGAGGTATTTCGCCTGTTGCTTCGGGGGCCTGCTCTGCTTCCGGCTTATCCGCACGTGCCATGACGGTTCTTTTTGACCTGATGTGCTTGGGTTTTGCTGCGACGTCTTTGCGGATTGTGTCCATCGTCTTGCCTTGAGCGACCGCATCCGCAAGCTCGTTTAAGAGCAAGCTTATCGCTCTAATTGAGTCGTCGTTGGCCGGAATCACCACATCAACCGTATCCGGGTCACAATCGGTATCGATAATCCCGATGGTGGTTATGCCGAGTTTCCTGGCTTCCCGCAGGGCGAGGTATTCTTTTTTGCAGTCAACCACAACCACTGCTCCCGGCAGCCGACTCATTCTGCGAATGCCGTCCATATTGCTTTTTATTTTCCGCAGCTCGCGTTTGAGCCGGGATGCCTGCTTTTTGCTCTGCGATTCGAGCGTGCCCGCTTCCTGCATTCCTTCCAGCTCTTCGAGCCGCTGAACGCGCGAGCGTATCGTTCTGAAATTCGTGAGTGTTCCGCCAAGCCAGCGGTCCGAGACGAAGTGCATACCGCACTTTTCCGCCGAGGCCTCAACCGCCTTTTGCGCCTGCCTTTTGGTTCCCACGAATACGACATCTTTGCCCGAGGATATGACGTCCACCAGCAGTTTCCTGGCGATTACCAAGCCTGCCAGGGTCTTGCGAACATCGATGATGTGTATCTGCCCGCGTTTGCCAAAAATAAAAGGCCCCATCTTGGGATTCCATCTGTTTGCGCTGTGTCCAAAATGGACGCCTGCACTAATCAACTCTTTTGCCAACTCTTTAACCACAAAGACCTCCAAAAACCTTAATTAAAGAAACATATATCGGTACCGAAACCGAAAACCAAAACTGAGAATTTAGTTTAAAGTTGCTGCTATGTCAAGCTTTTTAACATATCAGAACTACTGATATACCTTCCTACGGCGTCCAAGTAAAGCAAAAACCCCCGTTTTGAGGGTTAAAATGATACGAAGATGACGGCTGCTGGCGGTATTTGGCCGGTTGATCGGGGATAAAATGCCTCCTGTCTGCCGCCTGAAAAGCAAAAAAATCCTTAAAAAAGTTGTTGAATTACAAAGGGTTTTAAGCTATTTTGTCACCGTGTAAGGGGCGCTTTTAAACAATCCTCGCAAAAGCGCCTTCGCGAAACAGCGAGGAGCCGGCGGTATGGGTTAAAAGGAGAAACACGTGGCTACAGGTAAAGTAAAATGGTTCAATGAGAAAAAAGGTTTTGGTTTTATTGTTCCTGATGACGGCAGCGAGGATGTGTTTATTCATCACTCCAAAATTGTTGCCGAGGGCTTCAGGACACTAAAAGAAGGTCAGGCGGTGGAATACACTCTCGCCCAGGGCAAGAAAGGCCCGGAAGCGACAGACGTCAAACCTTCCTAAAACGGTTTGCCGAACGAAAAACCTGTGGTCCCGCCCCCAAAGCGGGACCTTTTTTATACGCAGAAAATCATAAGCAATGATTCAATCGCATAAATTGTGTTTCCGAGTCATTGGGCTGCATAGTTTTTTTGAGAGGGCTTACCCGGCTGCGCAAAAGACGGGACGTGAACGGCTTTATTGTTGTTTTTATGGTGGTTATAACTATGGCTATTGTTAATAAATCCTCATTCGCAGACGCTAATATCCCCGACATAAACGGCCTTGCGCATATATGCGTGTTTACGAGTGATATGACCAAGGCGCTCGCTTTTTATACTGATACGCTTGGTTTTGAAGTGGTTCACAGAACACATCTGGATTCCGGGTATGGCTTTGGGCTGGTTCGCCGGGGCTCGTGCATAATCGAGCTTCTTCAGCCGGATGATGTTAATAAGGTCAAGTCAAGAACGACCGGTCCTATTGACCACATTGCCCTTGAGGTCAAGGATATCAACACTGTTGTCGCCAAGCTCAAGGCCAAAAGCGTCAGCTTCTCCACTCCGATTATAGATGACCCGAAAATGATGGGCGGCGTCAGGATAGCGTTTTTCAAAGGGGCGTCGGGGGAGGTATTCGAGTTGTTCGAATATCTCAAACCCATCCCGACCATTCACAACACTAAAGCCGCTAAAGGTTAATCGAGCGACATCGCAAAGTATCTCTCTGCGTTGTTGAAGCAAACGTCCTCGACCATTTTGTCCTGCGGCAGAAAATCTTCGGGCAAAAATGTTCCTGCTGTTGACGTTTATCCCTGTGGCGGCCTGGTGTCTGTCGGGGGGGCGTCTTCACGTTTATATGTCGGCTTTTTGAATTCAGCCAGCTTTTTGGCGTAATCCGTGACCGAACTTGACGCCTGCTGGTATTTCTCAGACCTGACTTTTGGTCTTTCTTTTTCGAGTTTGCGTTCACGCCATTCCCATATTCCGTACGCAATCCAGCCGATAACGACAATCGCCGCAGCCGCTATCATTATTTTCCAGAACAAATCCATAAGAGTTCCTGTGAAAATATCGTCAAAAACCTGGTTCTTTCACTTGCCAGAATATACACGACGATTCTGTTTAAGTCAACTTGCCAGCCGATTTACTTCCTCACGACGGCGTCGGCGATTATTGACGACAGATGGTCTGACTTTTGACGAGAAAGATGAAATTGTCGATATATGCCGGAAACCAAAAGATTAACATTTACTGCCGTATTCGGCGTTACGCGGTATATGCGGATGAGCTTGTATCGCCGCCCCGGCCGGTCCAGTTCGTATGGAAAAACTCGCCCCTCGGCTTATCAACCCGCTCGTAAGTATGCGCACCGAAATAATCACGCTGTGCCTGCAATAAATTCGCCGGCAGCCGCTCGTGACGATAGCCATCGTAAAACGCCATTGCCGCACTGATTGCCGGAATTGGGATGCCAAGTTTGACCGCCGTTGTTACTACCCGCCGCCAGGAAACCTGTGCCTTTGTCATTGCCCTCCTGAAAAACGGGTCGAGTAAAAGGTTTTCAAGGTTCGGATTTTTGTCGAACGCCTTTTTAATCTCGCCCAGGAATATCGAGCGGATAATGCATCCGCCTCGCCACATCAGCGCGACGCCGCCGTAGTTGAGATTCCAGCCGTATTCCTTCGCCGCGGCTCGCATTAATTGATAACCCTGCGCATAGCTTATTATCTTCGACGCGTAAAGCGCCTTGTGTAAATCATCGAGGAATTTTGCCTTGTCCCCTTTGAATTGCGCCTTCGGGCCTTTCAATACCTGCGATGCCTTTACCCGTTCATCCTTCAAAGCTGACAAACTCCGCCCGAATACCGCCTCGCCTATAAGCGTTAATGGCTGACCCGAATCCAGCGCAGCGACAACGGTCCATTTACCCGTTCCTTTTTGCCCCGCGGTATCCAGTATCAAATCGATGACTTCGTTTCCCTGCTCGTCTTTGTAAGCGAGAATATCACGCGTAATCTCAATCAGGTATGAGTTCAGTTCGCTCTGGTTCCACTCCGCGAGGACCTTGTGCATCTCGGCGTTACTCAAACCCAATCCTTCCTTCATCAAATGATACGTCTCGCAAATCAACTGCATATCGCCGTATTCGATGCCGTTGTGTACCATTTTCACAAAATGCCCCGCGCCGTTTTCGCCGACCCATTCGCAGCAGGGCTCTCCATTCTCTGTCTTGGCGCAAATCGCCTGGAATATCGGTTTGACGCCTGGCCACGCCGCCGGCGAACCGCCCGGCATAATCGACGGCCCGCGCAACGCGCCTTCTTCGCCGCCCGATACGCCCGTGCCGATATACAGCTTGCCCTTGCTCTCCACGTATTTGGTCCTGCGAATCGTATCCGGGAAATGCGAATTGCCACCATCGATAATTATGTCCCCATTATCAAGATGAGGCAGCAGCTGTTCGATGAAATCATCCACTGCCTGTCCCGCCTTGACCATCAGCATTACCTTCCTCGGTTTTTTCAGGTTCGCCGTCAGTTCTTCGATTGAGCGGCAGCCGATTATTTTCTTGCCCTTTGCCCGCCCGTTTACAAAATCATCGACCTTCGAAACCGTCCTGTTGTAACAAGCGACGGTGAATCCCTTGCTCTCCATATTCAAAATCAGGTTTTCACCCATTACCGCCAGTCCGACCAATCCGATATCCGCCTGTGTCATTTTATGATTTCCTTTCTATATATCTGTCATTCCCGCCGAAGCGGGGGGGCCGGGTGTTTATTCTCTTATTCTTGGTATAGAACCGTCCGACAATCTATACAGCGTCTCACCCGCGTCATGAACAACCAAAATTCCCTTATCTTCCTTGCCCTCGTAATTTGCGATGTCAATTTGTTCCGGGTCCATATAGCCCAGGTTTATCTTCTGGCATCGCTCTCTGCTTATCCCCGTCGCCAAAACGACGTTGATTCTCGGCTTTTCCACGCCGTTGTTATACGTGCCGATTCCTTTGACGTGCGTGCAGTGAGCTATCGCCGCGAGAGGATAATCCTTGAACTTGTTCCACTGCTTGAGGAAATAATCTCGCGTATGATAGCCGACCTGCTCGATTGTTTTGCCGTGCGTTACCGAAACCTCTTTGATATGCGGCGCGTAAATAATCAGCATACCGCCGTCTTCAATAATCGGCTCCAGCTTATACATTACCTTGCCAGCCGTCCATATCTCGTCATACATCTTCGGCGCTATCCCCAGCACCGTCTTGTAGGGCTTGTCCTTATAGACGATATGCACCTTTGCCGACAAATCCGCCGCCTTCTCCCACGCCTCCACGCATTCGCCGATGAATATGCCTTTGACCTGTTCCTTATCTGCCACCAGGGCAAACAGCGTATGCGGCGTTTTTATGTATGATGCCGCGTTCTCGACAACTTCACGAGTCGCTGTCCACTTGTTGCCGTTTATCGCGGGGTTCGTTATCACCGCGCCAAGCCAGTGGAAAAAGTTTATGATTTGAGGTCCCGCGACGCCCGGGAAGATATATTTATGCCCGCCCGAAAACCCCACAACCTCGTGCGGAAATACCGGTCCTATGATAAAAAACTCATCGTAATCGAAAACAAGCTTGTTGACCGTGACCTCAACCTCTTCGCGGAAAAGCCCCTTGGTCAGCCGTTCTATCTTGTCGGCGTGAATCTGCCCTGCGAATTTGAACATCTCCGGGTTGTCCCACTGGTGATTAAAAAAATTCACCGACTTGTATTTGCCGTTGCGCTCATTCTGTGTCATTGTCAGCCGGGCACAAATCTGCTCTTCGCTTATCGGCGGGTGAGTCCCCAGCGCAACTAACACGTCTAATTTTTTTACGTCATTCCCGACGCAATCGAATATGGCTTTGAACACCCCGCCGACGGGGCCGGACCTGGTATTATCCGGGACGATAACAAGTATGCTTTTGCCGGAGTATCTCCGTCGCCTGAAATACTCCGCCACCGCCTCCTGCATCTGCTCTTTGCTGATGACTCCATCCGCATATTGTCGTTCAATCACCATTTTTGTCATTCCTGCGCAAGCAGGAATCCATTTCAATCTACAATCCGAAATCCGCAATGTGTTTTACCTTTCCCACGGCGGTTTACCCGGCAGGGAATTCTCGAATTCAGTAATCAGCTTCCGCTCATATACGCCGGCAAACTGCCCCTTGAGAAATCTGTCAAACGCCTCATTAAAAAACCGCTTCCACGACTCCGTCTCTTTGCCGGGCACTATCGGGTAAAATAACGCCTCGTTCGCTTTTGCCGCCTTCAGGTCGCCCGGAGCGTCGCCAACCATCAAAACATGGTCCTTATCGTATCTGCCTTTCGTCGCATATTCAAGATGCTCGGCCTTTGTTCCCATCTCTTGGCCCGCGATGACCGTGACGTATTTGGCGATATCGTGCTCTTCCCATTCCCGCACAAGCGCCTCGCCAGGAGTTGCCGAAACCACTATAACGTCGGCCTTCGGCTGCACCTTCTCCAAACTCTCCCGCACGTACGGGAAGGGCGGTATCCCCTTTACGATATCCGTTACCGCCTGGTTCACCTTTTTGCTCCAGTCCAGCGCCTGCTCTAATTCTTTCTTCACCATCGGGTCTTTCGCCGCCTCAATCGCCTTCTTTAATCCGTCATTGCTCAGGATGCTCTTGGGGTCATCGACCCACGCGAAATAATGAGGCAGTTGCGGCACCTTAAATCCTCTCTCTTTTACGTGCGGATGATTCGGCAGCAATTCCGACAAAATTTTTTTCAGCGTCTTGTGCCTGTTCGCACCACGGGTTTTACTGAATAAATCTGCGAATACCCTGCATTCTCTCGCCGCCTCCGCCACCGGCTGCAAACCAAAACACGCCACCGTCCACGGGCAGAAACACTCCCGCTGCTTTATCCCCATAGTATCAAATACGCACCCGTCCGAATCAATCCCCACAAAAAACGACTTGGTTACCTTAAACTCCTTCAACGCTGTTGCTGCATCCGACATCATGTACTCCTGAGAAGAATATATCCGCTCTTTGTTAGTGGTTCCGACTATTCATTTGTCTGAATTGAAAAATAATTACACGCATTGTTGTAGCAGATGTCCCGCACCATACCGCCGGTCAATTCAATATCGGGCGGTATTAGCCCGTTTTCAACGTCGTTACCAATAATGTTGCACAATATCCTGCGGAAGTACTCGTGCCTCGGATAAGACAGGAAACTTCTTGAATCGGTCGTCATACCTACAAACCGGCTGAGAAGCCCCAGGTTCGAAAGGGCTTCAATCTGCTTTTGCATTCCATCTTTTTGGTCAAGGAACCACCAGGCCGGGCCAAACTGAATCTTGCCGGGACAGCAACCGTCCTGGAAGTTGCCCGCTATCGCGGCGATAAGCTCGTTGTCTCTCGGATTAATATTGTAAACTATTGTTTTGGGAAGTTTCCCAGTGCTGTCGAGCTTGTCGAGGAATCTTGCCAATGGGCGGGCGATTTCAAAGTCGCCGATTGAATCGAAACCCGTGTCGGGGCCGAGGGTCTTCAACATTCGCGTATTATTGTTCCGCAGTGCGCCCAGATGTAATTGCTGAACCCAGCCCTTTTCATAGTCCATTTGAGCGAATTCATACATCATTGCCGATTTGAACTTGACAATGTCTTCTCCATCGATGTTTTTGCCCGTTCGAATCTGGGCAAATATCTTTTTAAGCCCGGAATCGGTGAAGTCCGAGGCGTAAGGTGTATCAAGTCCGTGGTCGCTTATCCTGCATCCATTTAAATGGAAAAATTCGTGTCTTTTTGTCAATGCCTCAATGTAGTCGCGATAATCGACTATATCAATATCAGCCGCGGCGGACAGCGCATCAATCCATTTGTTTAATCCGGCGGTATTCTCCGTAGCCATCGCCTTATCAGGCCGCCAGCAGGGCAGAACTGCTATTTCAAACTTGCTATCCTTCAGTTTTTTATGAAACTCAAGGGTGTCGGTTGGGTCATCGGTGGTGCAGATGCACGCCACATTCGCCTTTCGCAGCAGATTCCGGCACGAAAAATCCGGCGAATGCAGCATTTGACTGCATTTGTCATAGATTTCTTTTGCGGTATCAGGATTGAGGAGCTTGTCGGCGATGCCGAATGTCCTTTTTAATTCCAGATGGGTCCAGTGGAACAGCGGGTTGCGGATTGTCTTTGGAACGGTTTCGGCCCATTTTTGAAATTTTTCAAAATCGGTTGCCTCGCCTGTGTAGTATCTCTCGTCGATTCCGTTGGCTCGCATTGCCCGCCATTTGTAATGGTCGCCATAAAGCCAGATCTGAGTCAGGTTCTGATATTGTTTGTCCTCCGAAATCTCACGAGGCGAAATATGGCAGTGATAGTCAAAAATCGGCATACCGGCTGCGTACTCGTGATATAGAATACGGGCTGTTCTGGTTTGAAGCAGGAAATCCTCGGACATAAAAGTTTCAGCCATATTTTATCGCCTGACCTTTCAAATATAAATGTCAAGACCCTTCAACATCAGACGTTTATGTTTTCTGTAAAAGCTATACTCCGCTAAACGCCGAAAATCCGCCATCCACCGGCACAACAATCCCGGTAACAAATCTCGCTGCGTCGCTCACTAACCAAAGCACCGTTCCAGTCAAATCATCCGGCTTGCCAAATCTGCCCATCGGCGTGTGCTCGATTATACTCTTTCCACGGGGTGTCAGCTTCCCGCTTTTTTCATCAGTCATCAAAAACCTGTTTTGCTCCGTCAGGAAAAACCCCGGCGCAATCGCGTTGACCCGTATGTCCTTCGAGTAATTCTGATTTATATGCACCGCTAACCACTGCGTAAAATTGCTTACCGCCGCCTTTGCCGCCGAATACCCGCAAATCTTCGTCAATGGCCTCATCGCGTTCATACTCGATATATTCAGTATCACTCCCGAGCCATTCTTTGCCATATCTTTGCCGAAAACCTGGCTTGGCAAAAGAGTTCCCAGAAAATTCAAATCGAACACCCCGCGTATCGCCTCCGCCGGCAAATCAAAAAACGACAAACTCTCCGACGTCGTCGCTTCTTTCCTATTGCCCCCCGCGCCGTTTATCAGGATATCTACCTTGTCGAACTTCGCGACAATCTTTTTCCTCGCTGCCTCCAATTGTCGTTTGTCTAACACGTTACACTTCACCGCGATTGCTCTGTCCTCTGTCCTCCGTCCACTGTCTTCATTTATCTCATTCGCTATCTTTTTTGCCGCTTCTTGTGATAAATCCATCACCGCCACCTTCGCCCCCGCGCAGGCCAGCGCCTTCGCCATTTCCCCGCAAAGCACCCCGCCCGCACCCGTTACCGCCGCCACCTTGCCCGTCAAATCAAATAACGCCTTCATAATTTATCCCCGAATTTAGTCGATAAAAATCGGTTTAATGTGCCTCTGATAAATATTCTCAGTTACATTCGGCTCGATTATACGTTCGCAGTCAGCTACCGCATCGGTAAATTCCACCCCCATCTCCGCCGCGACCTTGTACCCGACGTGCAAAAGCTGTCTCAAATCCGGATTATATCGTCCGCAGGATTGGTCGTGCCGTAGCGCCTCCGCGAATCTTTTCCCGTTCCACTCCGCGACCACCTCAGGGCTCGGCAATCTGCCCTTATCAATATCAATCACCGTCGCGTATGGCTTCGTCAGCTCATCTATCTGTGAAAATGCCTCCGCGTAAATCTGCCTCGCAATCCTCAGTCCCTCGCCCTCCGCAATCGCCAGCCCCGCAAGCTCCTCAAGCCACGTTGTCCCTGCCGTCTTGACGTGAAGTCCCGCGTCAAATTTTCTCAGCGCCTTGTTAATCGCCCCATAAATCGAAAACTTGTCACTGCCCGAATGAACGCTCAGCTTCAAATTCTTCGGCAATCCAAATTCCTCGGCCGCGTACGCTACTATCGCTACATCCTGCTCGAACTCTCTCGTGAATAGCCCGACGTCACCGACGTAATCCACGCCCTTATTGAATCTGCCCGAAAACTTCGGCGAGATTGTCTGGACCGGAATCTCCCCCTGCGCCGCCGCGGCCAGGATAAAAAATAATTCCACCGGTGATTGAGGCGTATCCGTCTCATCCATCGATAGCTCTACAACAAAATTGCCTACGCCTTTTTTAGATGCTACATGCCGATATATTTCACCCGCCTCTTTCACCGCGTGCAAATACCTGTCCGCTATTGCCCTTACAACGTTTTCGCTGACAACCATACTCCCTTCAATCCCCGGAACTGCCAGACCGTCAATGTACTTCACACATCCGTCGATAAAATTATCTATCTCATCCTTCTCTGCCGACTGGCCTATATAATCCGTAACATCAAGCGTGAAAAAATCACTCGCCTTTACAAATAAATCAGCCGTTTTCAGATTTATATGGTCCGCATCGACAAAATAATGTCCGCCCCATCCCATCCCCGCAACTGCCTCGTCCGCCTCTTCGCGGACATCCTCAGGTGTCGTCCCGATTATCGTATGCTCACGATGCGACTTGTTCCAGACGGGCGTAACCTCGACGCCGACCTTCTCTGCCTGCATTATTGCCGAAAGCAGGGCATCTCCCTCAAGCCCGAACCTGTCCCCAATCCCGAATGAATATTTGCCCAGATTCATAGATAACTCGGCAGTTTCTTCTCAACCCATTTCTTTGCCAGCCGAACATACACGGGCAATCCGTCTTTTCCGACAGTTATCGGCGCTTCCCCTTTAATCAATGGCCCGATATATCTCCGACACGCCTCGGTGATATGATTGCCCTTTTCGTTTATGAACTCCTTCGGCACCTTCTTTTCCCCGTTTGCAACGTCTTTCAGTTCCGCAAACCCCGTCGTGCATTTATATTTCTCGCCCTTTGCTCGCACTAAGGTTATCATTTTCCCGTTGACCCCGCTCATCGCCGCCTTAACCGCATGCTTGCCGCACATATATGCCTCGTTGATATCGGTAAGCGACGCGAAGTGCATCGCGCTTCTTTGCTGTGTCCCCAATTTGTTCCAGCGTGCCTTTATTCCCGCCTCTTTTTCGATTATCGTTTTGAGCATCTCCGCCACTCCGCCTAATTGCGCGTGCCCGAAGGCGTCATTGCCAAACCCTGCGGTTTCCGCGGTAACATAATTGCCTTTTTCGTCCTTCAGCCCTTCCCCCACGATAATAAACACCCTGCCGAATTCCCTGTAAACCTCTTTAACGTCCCTGATTAACTGCTCAAACGTAAACGCCGCCTCAGGCATATAAATAAGATGCGGTGCGTCCTTCGGCTCTCTTGTCGCTAATCCCGATGCCGCCGCAATCCAGCCCGCGTTCCTGCCCATCACCTCAACGATGCTGCACGTGTCGAAAGTCGATAACGCTTCATTGTCCCGCCCCGCCTCCATCGCGCAGGTCGCCACGTATTTTGCCACGCTTCCGAATCCCGGACAATGGTCCGTATATGCCAAATCGTTATCAATCGTCTTCGGTATCCCGATGCAGACAAGCTCATATCCCCGTTGTGCCGCTATATTTTTTACCTTGTCCGCCGTATCCATTGAGTCGTTGCCGCCCGCGTAGAAAAAATATCGTATATCGTGCGCCTTGAAAACGTCCAATACCCTGTCGAAATCCGATTGTGCCTGGTCTAAGGATTTGAGTTTGTATCTGCACGACCCCATCGCCGCCGCGGGTGTTCGCTTCAGTGCTTCGATTACCGATGCCTTTTCCGCCGATGCGTCGAACAGCTCTTCTTTCAAAACACCCAATATGCCGTCGTGTGCCGCCAGCACTCTGCCGATTTTCTTCGTTTTCGCTGCTTCCTGAATTACCCCGCACACGCTCGAATTGATTACGCACGTCGGCCCGCCCGACTGTGCCACTATCGCGTTCGCCTTTGCCATATCCAATCATCTCCAAAAGTAGTTTTTCAACGCAAAGATTCTACCACAAAGCAGGCCCTAAGCAAGCGTAGCGACCTGTGGTGAGCTTGTCGAACCAGCCGAAGGGACGCACAAAAAAAACGCCGTTTTTTCTTCCTTAAAATACTTAGCCCTGCCACTTACTCCGACGAGTTACGTCGGAGAATGGCAGGGTTCTTCCGCATCCGCCCGCCTGCCCCCGAGAAGTTACTGCGTTGGTTTTGCAACAGGGGGCCCAGTTTACTAACGACTGACGACTAACGACCAACCACTATCGACTAACGACTAAATCAAAATCCTTGCTTTTCCTCCCACTTTGACGATATACTGTTGCCTTATGGCCTGGAAGAGATTCGCACCTTGGACCGTCAACTTTGCTTTCCGGTAGTTATTAAGTAAATAAAAAAAATACGGCTGTCCCTAATTATTCTGGTTATTCCGGTGAACTATGAAGCTCTCGGTTTTCTTTAAGTATAAGCTCGTAGCGATAATTGGTGTGCTTATCAGTCTTCCATATTTTTTCACTCCATCAAGAAATTTGCTCTGGGGCTTGGCTTGGTTAATTTGTAGCGTTTATACTTGGATGAAGAAAACCTGGGCTATTTCGTTACTACTTTTATTAGCAATTATTGCTTTTTACACAGATATAATCGTTGAAATATCGACCTTAGAAGAATCAATCCATGAGATTACCGCAGATTTTAACATTAAATGGAAAGTTGCTTATGCGCTGGGTATTGCTGTCTTTACGTTAGAGGCAATAATTCTCATATATGTGATATTAGTTGGTGCATTCACAGTTGTAAACACTCTAAGAAAAGCAGGTGAGTTATGAAAGTTTTCAAGGCGACGTTCAAAGATACAGACGGCAGATGTTTTTATAAATAATAAGGAAGTAAGTATGGTGGCCCAGGATTCCAGAAGTTTAGATAACCCGCATTATGGTAGCTTACCTCGACGTTCGATATCGCATATTAATAGTGATTTAGGAGTCAGAAAGTTCTGCGAACTCTTCACTGACCCTTGGTTTGTCGTGAGAGAAGAATCTAAAAACGATTATGGTGTCGATTTAGTTATCGAAGCCCTCGTGGATAATGGCGGGCATCCAACTAATATTAGGTGTCACGCACAAATTAAATCTTCAAATAAGAAGAAAAACCAAGATGGCAGTTTTAGCTATTCTGTGGCCGCTTCTAATCTAAATTATTTGCTAAACTCCCCGAATTCATTTTATGTGTTTTATTCTATAAGAGAAGATAAGCTATATTATTGTAGTGCCGAAAATGCGTACAAAAATCATAGAGGGAGAAAAAATACTACTGTCAGATTCGAAAAAATACTCGATAGTAATTTGCTAAAAGACATATATAACAGAATGCTTGATATAAGTCTTTCCATCAGGGATTTGCTTTTAAGTCCTGACAAAAGGATATTATTGAATAAGCCTGAATTTGCTTATAGAACTGACGATAATGGCAAAGTTATCCTGATGCATAATACAATTTGGGAATATATGCATGGCAAAATACCAGACGGGTATGAGGTTTACCACATTAACGGCGATGGTTTTGATAATAGACGAGAGAATCTTGCACTAAAAGAAATTGAAAATCCTTTTCTAATTGAGGAATTCCAGATAGAAGTGTCCAATACCCAGATGTATAACATACTTTCCATTATCCTTGAGGGTGATAATGCATATCTCATAGAAGATGTACCTCCTCCACCAAAGAAGATGTTTATGAACATAGTAAATAGCTTAATCAATCAAGGATGGTCAATAAGCCCTAAAGCCCTATCAGGGCTCCAGGAAAAAATGAAAAAGAGGTTGAAATTGCAAATATAAAATGTCGTCTCTGTCCTACAAACTCAAGGCCGATGATATTCATTGCGATAATAAATTGCGTATAAAAATGAGGCGTGATGGGTACATTTAAAACTGCCGTAAGGCCGGTTAATATAAGTAGTTACAAATCAGTGTCATCTGTGAAATCTGTGGTTAAGACCTTGTTTTTTGTGCCTTTTCGTGGCTTAAAAACCGCTCTTTTTCCGTGGCCATTTTTGCTGTAACTCCTTCCAAATAAACGGCTTAAATTCTGGATGCGAACAGTCTTTTGATACAGTTGTTTGATACAATTGTATGATACAACTGTTCACCATTTTCGCGCAAGTCGAAAACCCTTAGATTCAAAAATCTTAAAATTTTTTTACTCTTTATTTCATAAGGACTTACCGTTTTTAGGCATATCAGGAAATTCCTCGTTTTCGTTAAAACCGCGCAAGTTGCGCCATAGGATAGAGGGACCTTGTGGGTAACTCAGGCGGGCAGGCACAACTGATATTAAAAATCAAAATGTAAAATGCAAAAAGACAATGCAACACGTAGCGAAGCGCAGGGCCTGCTTCAGAAACTCAAAAATATCTGTGTTGTTCGGCTGGCGAAAGTGCCTACCGAAATGTTTCCGCATTTTTACTTTTTTATATTTAATTTTTGATTTAAGGAAGAGGAGATTATGTCAACCATTCAAATCAAAGTTCCAAATTGTCTCGACCTCATTTTCACCTGTCCCCTGTTGCTCTATCGCCTTCTCCGCTTCGGCTACACCTTCCGCTGTATCTATCTCGGCGAAGGGTACTGGACCATTGTTGACCTCGACATTTACTACCGCCTCGGCAACCTCAAGTGGGTCATCAATGGATGCGGAGAAAAATTCTATGCCGCTCGGATTGTTAAAATTGGCCCGGGCAAAACTAAAAACATCCGCCTACACAGGGAAATTATGAATCCCCCTCCGGGCCTTCTCGTTGACCATAGAAACCACGACCCCCTCGACAATCGCAGGGCCAATCTTCGCCTCGCAACTCATTTTCAGAATTGCTGCAATCTGCGAAAAAGAAAAAACACTTCTTCTAAATTTAAGGGTGTCTATTTCATCAAACGGAGCCACAAATGGTGCGCTCAAATCCAGTTTGAGGGCAAAAAAATAAGATTGGGAACATTCGATTCCGAGTTTGACGCCGCAAAGGCCTATAATGTTGCCGCTCTTAAATATCACGGCGAGTTTGCTTCTTTGAATTTCCCCATTTTAACAAAGTCCCCGCAAAGCCCAATTCCTTTGCGTTTTTTGCGATATTGGATTATAATCATTATGGGCTGTATAGCTCGTTTGGTTAAACCTGTTCGGCTGCGTTCGGAGCGCGTTGCTGGCCTGATAGGGATAATCGTTAATGATAAAGTCGATAAATTAAGGCAAAAGGCCGTATTTACTGCCGAGTATTGTAAGCCCGCAGATAAAATATATAAAATCTCTGCGTGCTCTGCGGTCTCTGCGGTAAAAAGGGACAGGAAAATGCCCATAGCGACATTTTATTTTCAACTGCACCAGCCGTTTCGGCTGCACCCGTCCAGGGAAAAGTTCATCTGGGACGAGATGAACAAACAGGTATTTGAAAAGGTCTCCCACAAATGCTATCTGCCCGCGACAATGATGTTCACCAAACTCATCGAGGAAAATCCCAAATTCAAAATCACCTTAAGTATGTCCGGCACGTTCCTCGAACAGGCGCAAATGTATGAGCCCGAAGTAATCACCTGCCTTCAGCAGTTGCTCACCGCGGGCAAAAGCAGAAATCAGGTCGAGTTCCTCGAAGAAACTTATTATCACTCCCTCTCCAGCCTGTTCGCCGATGTGCACAGGCAGGAATTCAGAGACCAGGTCGCCCTCCACAGGGGCAAAATGGAAGACCTCTTCGGCATCAAGCCCGCCTCTTTCAGAAACACCGAGCTGATGTTCAATAACGATATCGCCTACGTCGTCGCCGATATGGGATATAAGGCGATGCTCTGCGAGAAACGCAACGATATGTTCGGCCGCAAAAACGGCAAACTCGTCTCACCAAACGCCGTCTTCCGCGCAAAAACAGGCAATCTCATCGTCATCCCCCGCAACAGGGAGCTTTCCGATGACATCGCTTTCAGATTTCCGCATACGCCCGTCCCCGCCGAGCTTTACGCCAAACACATTGCCGGAATCGACGGCGAAGCCGTCCTCCTCGGCTACGACTATGAGCACATCGGCGAACATATCTGGGAAGACAAAGGCATCTTCGAATTCTGGAAAAAGCTCCCCAGTGAGCTGGCAAAATACCAAAGCGTCAGAATGGCAAACCCCACCGAGGTTGCCGAACTGTTCAAAACCGCCGATTGCCCCGTCGTCGATATCCACGGCTTATCGACCTCCTCCTGGGCCGACGCCGCCAGAGACACCTTTGGCTGGTTGGGCAATAATACCCAGCAGGAATTCTTCTCCCGCATCCAGGCCCTCGAAAAAAAAGCCAAAACCGCGGGCGGCGAGTTATTAACCAAATGGCGACACCTCACCACCTCGGACCATCTCTATTTCCTCCACGAAAGCACCGGCTCAGACCAGGCAGTCCACTCCTATTTCAGCCCCTATGGCACAATAGGTGAAACCGTCCGCACCATTACCGACAAAATCTGGATGCTCGCCAGGTCTCTCGAAAAATTCACTATCCTGAAAAAACACACCCGGACCCCCGTCATTATCATCAGCCCCGAAACTGACCGCCTGCCCACCAAGGGTCTGGGCGATTTCGCACAATACGTCTCCGGCAAATCAGGCGGTATGGGCGAAGTGGTTGCCGCCTTATGCAGGGGGCTTTCCAACAGGGGCGTCAGGACCTACATTATCACGCTCAATCTCCAGAGAAAGTTTATGGAGCATTCGGGGATGAGCAAAGAGGAGTACATCGAGAATTTATACCACCTGCCCCGCGACAAAATAAAAATGGTCGATTCCTCCCTCTTCGAAAATTATATGAGCGCCTACGATGGCGACCCTCGCGCGACCGCCGCGGAGTTCCAGAGGCAGATTAAACGCTTCCTCATCGGCGAAATCCTCTCAAAGCACGAGGGCAGGGGAATTATTCATTCCCACGACTGGATGGCGGGCGGCATCATCACCGCCTTCGCCAAACTCCGCAGCATCCCCGTCCTTCACACTTTACATAACAGTCATACGGGGTATATACCGCTGGAGATGTTTGGCGGGGTGAATTTAAGCGAGCTGTGGAGCAACTTATATATCGCCAGCGACTTCGGCAGGGAATGTGTCGATTGCCAGGCCAGCGCGATAAAAAATGCGGCGCTGGTCAACTACGTAGGCGACCGGTTCCTTGCGGAAACAATCGAGGATTACTTCTTAGACAGGAACTTCATACCGTGGAGCGTCAGGAAAGAAACCAAAGCCAAATACCGATATGGCTGCGCATTTTCAATCCCCAACGGGATATCGCCCTCAGTATATCCGGAAAACCAGGAAGAAAACGCGGAGGTTGATAAGCCGGGACTCGCACAAACATTCGGGATAAACGACCACGTTATCGAAGCGAAAAAGCTCAATCTGGTCAAATTCCAGAAGAAAACGGGTCTGAAAGTTGACCCGGAAGTGATTTTACTGTATTGGCCAAGCCGGCTGGACCGCGTTCAGAAGGGAATCGAGCTGCTCGAAGATATCGCTTTGAGGTTTGTAATCGAGCATCCGGACGTTCAAATCGCGGTCGTCGGAAACCCCGTGGGCGACGACAGGAACGACGCGGATATCCTGGGGAAAATCGCGTGCGCATCGGGCGGTAAAATCACCTATTGGCCTTTTAATGATGACCTCAGCACACTGGGTTACGCGGCGGCAAGCGACGTTTTCGGGGCATCGCTGTATGAGCCATTCGGCCAGATTGATTTGGTGGGGAACCTGTTCGGCGCGACAGCGACGAACCGCAATACGGGCGGGTTTCATGATAAAATTGTGCCCTTGCAGTTGAGGAAAATGGGCGGGGTGGAGGACGTGGGCAATGGCGTGCTTTTCGAGAATTACGATGCGGGCGGCCTGTGGTATGGGCTGGAATTGACCGTGCAGAACCACAGGTTCTTCAGGAAAGACCAGGCCGAATGGGAAAAACAGGTGAAAAGAATTATGAGAGACGCCCGGAATAACTGGGGCCTTAATAAAATGATGGCTGGATACCTTGGGGCGTATGAGAGGATACTGGGGTACCCGGTGGTGTAGTTTTTCAAATCAAAAATCAAAAAGTAAAAGGCAAAAATTTAGAAGTAAGAATTTAGAAGTGAGAAATTAGAAGTAAGAAGTTAGAAAGGGAAAACTGGGCGGGGGAAAATTGGTCGGGGTCTATTTTCTTAATCCAAATCTTCGATTTCCTTCAGTAAAGTTTCATTTGCCATTACATGCAAAAGAATCTTAGCTAATCCCTTCATCACATAGGATGTCATTTCAATTGGATTGTAATTTAATTTATCATCAGAATATCTGTTTGTTTCTTGGTTCTTTTTTATCTTCTGGTCTAGCTCATAAAATATTACTAACGATATCAAGTAAACGGAGATTTTATACGTTCGTTGTGCAATCTCTATCTTTTTCCCTTCAAGTTTTTTCGATCTGACAAACTTGTCGAGTTCTTGAGATTCCATATTGATTGCGACAAAATCGATTAGCGTACCTTCCTGACTAGATTCCTGTATACGGCAAATATCTGTCTCGTTCCATTCGTAATCTGCCCAACATTTACAATTTTCCTTTTTCTCCCTATATACTTCTATTAGCTCGGGCAAAGAATATTCTTTTTTCTTTTCGACAGTTTTTTCATTCGAGTTGTTATGCGGTTTATCAATAACTACTTCGGCAATTAAGTGATGTGGCCCATCAGGAGAGCTCATTTCAATATCTATAGGTATCCGTGCGCCCACCGGAATCGGATTTTTGGGTTTTATTCTCAATTTAATTGATCCCTCATTAGGCCCCACGACATTAACGTCAATGCTATCTTCGTAATTAGCTGGATGATGAGGGCCTGGACCAGGTTCAATTCCAGAACGGGGCCTCAAAATTTTTATTTTCAATTCTCCTTTATCATGAGGACGCATCAAATATTCATTTTCTACGTCAGTTTCGATATTTATCTTACATTCGCCGTTCTGAGGAAGCATTTTGTATTTGCCTTGTTGCAGGTTTGTGAACCTAAAAATTGCAGGATATTTTTTCCCTGTAAATTTTTCTCGTTTGGTCTCAATATATTTTTTCACTTTGGTTAATTCGCTGCTGATTATCCCACCGTTGAAACCTAAAAGTTTTTCTATTTCCTTGTCATCTTTTAATAACTTGCCGACTATGTTTTTCAAAAAACTTTCATCCTTAGGATTCTTGAATATCTGGTCTTTTCTCCATTCTTCATCGAGGGCCGTAAGGTATTCATTATCTTTGAGTTCTTTAATAATATTATCAACCAGATTCCTATATTGAGCTATATTTCGCATTTGTGATCGCGAGGACATAAATATATCTTCATGGAGTTCTCTTGGCATATCCGAACAATCGATATTTATTAATATATGGCCTTTTAAGTATGCTTTTTTCAATTCCTGGCTTATGAAACTGTTGTTTATTGAATGTTGCACCTGTCCATTTACAGAAAAAGTTAATGCCATATCTCGTATAAATTCCCTTGTCGAAACATCTCGATTAAAAACAAATATTTCTCCTGGATATTTAACGTCATCTGATTCTATATTTATTGGAAATTTGTTCTCAACGTTTTCGCGATCATCAAGAAAACAACGCATTCTGTTGCCATGCATCACTTTTGTAGGAGTTCTACCCTTCTCATAACGTCCCTTTTCATATCTCCTTTCAAATAACAAAATGGGGAGAGCGGGTTTATAAAGATATCTGTTAAGTTCTCGCCATAAATCGAGAGTTATATCTGAAGGGTTTGTTAAACCATAATTATAGAGTTTAATATAGGTGCCATATTCAAACTTTTTCCCAAATAATCCGAGTTCTAAAGGGCTACTATCAAATTCAAATATTTTTCCGTTATCAACACAGTATTCATACCAGGAACATTTTACATGTTCTCCTGTCCCCCTATTACGTCTAACTAAGGTAAAGCCGTATTTATTGTTTTGATTAATTGGCCAACTTTTTCGTGATATGATAAGTTGATACCTATTATCTCCGCAGAACGGTAATGTTGCTGTTCCTCCCATATTGTATTTACCCTGAACAAAAAATATGTCGTTCTTATTTTTTTTATTCAATGAGACAAAAGTATTAGGAAAATCCTGTGGATTCTGCCCTTCACCTGAATCTGCAATTATAATATTGGGTTTATCAAGGGAACCTTCTGCGATGACTTGAATATTTGACGCCAAGTCCCTCCTTTGAGAATCTTTCATATCTATGTACTTCGCGTCATTAATACTAAAATATTTCTCCAATGCCTCTCCAATAGATTGGGCAGAAGATTTTGGGTCATCACCTTTCATTAAGCATTTTTTAATCAGAAGTGCGTCGATTGAATTTGTAATTTTTTCTATTAGAGAAGGAACTGGCTCAGGATTTTGGCCATTAATAGTGCCTATATTATTGGCCACATCACCGTAGTGTTTCCAATTTTCTTGCTTTGATAAGATTGGATGATTGTTTATTATTGTTGATACATCCTGTTCAGATTCGGCTTTTGCCAATCTCAAACAAAGTTCTTTTGTATTCATTTTAGGATTCCTCCCTTTTCAAAATCCTTGATTATTTACCTATCAGTTCCGACCACTTGTTTTGTGCCTTTTCTGCAACATCCGTCGGAATATTGTATCCCTCTCGTCCAACTTGGCTGATTAAGTTCCATTCACGTAGTGCCGCTAAAACCACATAAACTTGGTATGCCGGCATAGAATCCTCTGTTGTAGCGCTTATTTTTTCAATTATCGCCTCTGCCATAAAAGGTCCTCTTCCTTCCTTTGCCAGTGCAGACATTGTGTTTACTATTGTGTCAAATGCCGTACGCGGGACTTTATGTTCGTATTCCTCTTTCTGTTTTTTTGACCAACCTATTCTATAAAGTGAACCTTTCCGTATTTCTATTCTTGGCAATCCTTCCGGCTTACCGCGTCTGGCAACTTTCTTTTGTTCTTTTCTGCTTGCAGGTCCCTCTTTTTCTTCTGTTAATTTCGAAGATTTAATTCCATCCCCGGAAATCCGTTCGCACAATTCCTTGATATTTACGGCAACGCTGCGACATATATCAACATCGCGGTATTCACCGGCGCGAGCGGCCTCCGCCATCGCTTCTCTTAATTCTTCCTCAGTCCTTTTCAGTATCTCCAAAACCTTCATTCTTGATACTCCTTAAAATCATTATACTCTATTATGGTGCATATTATAACATATCCATTATATTTTGTCAAGCGCATTTTCGTTATATTTTATGAAATTTTTGAGGCGTGCGATCACACGTAGCCGTAACATCTTAATAAAAAAGGACTTATGTAAAACAATTCTTTTTATTAGGAAAGCAAAAAATCCGTGAAATCCGTGAAATCTGTGGTTTAAATTGGCAATCAAGTGTTGCCTTTAACTATACAAAAAATAACGAGATACTAACATCACCTGAACAATGGCCGGTTATATAAACAGATGTTTTCGCTAAACGTAAAAGAAACCGTGAATAAGGAATATATACTATGGTAAGTTATCTGTCAGATGCGGTAGATTGCTTATACGACACCTATCGCAACCAAACGAACCGGCTAATGAGTTATGGCTACACAAAAGAAGAGGCGTTCTGGATTCATTTTACGTCCTTGTCATTCATGCCCTGGTCCGAACAAGCCCAGAACATGATTCCCCTAAGTCATATATTAAAATTCTACGCGCAGGTTTACCGCGATGAATTAATGTCGGGTAAAAACGGCCTATCAAAGGCGTACTTAAGATGTCTTTTAAAAGGCAAATTCGATTTGGCTTATGCCATGGCTCGGCAATTTCGCAAAGATGAGCCGATTCTAAAATTTGCTTATGATACCGGAAGGTGCGCTCTGCCCGTCGCCAACGATTCTTTAAAGCACGTTCTGGCAGGTCTGTTTATAATAAATGCTATGCCTGTATCGCAAAGAACCGTGCATTGCCTGCCTCTCGGCAGATTAGTCCAGGACATAGGTAACAACCATTATATGGGAAAACCAGACACAGGCAATTATGCAATGGTTACTTCATGTTTATAACGCGGCCCCTTCCGAACCAGGCAAATCGCGTGCAAAGCCGCGATTAAAAGAAAGCGAACCTCGCGATTGTCCCCCGGCCAGAGACCGGGGCTATATACAAACGCTCACAAGGTGTGCGTTCATTGGGTAACCCTGCCACTCGCCACCCCCGACAAAAACATTCGAGGGCAGGAGGGCGAAGATGACAGGGCTAAGTACGGATTCGGAAGGGAATGGATTTATGACCCGGCAATAAAGTAACCCCGGCATAAATACCGAGGCTAAATATTATTTGGATGACCCCCAGCACAGGACTGGGGGCTAATCGATTATCGCTGCGATGGTGTGATGTCCATAAGGATACGGTCGAGAACGGCATCCAATCGCTCATCAAGGTCGTATGTGCCACGTTCGAGCTGTTGGCGAACCCTGGTAATCTTGTCTCTGCGAACATTCGACAGCGAAGCAATCATTGCAGGAGTTATTTCCGGCCGTATATTATCACCAAAGACATAAGCGATTGTGCTCATTATACTTTCGCCGACCGCAGCCGACCCGTCCGTGCGTAAGGTTAAAACCGACATTTTAAGCTCCTTTGCTTAACGCAAATACTTTTTCAAAGACCGTTCGGCGTTCTGTTTTTTCACGCTTTCCATGACGTACTATACGAATAATATCGTCCGCCCGATAGCTGTCGAGCCATGGGCAGTTTGCCTATTTCAGACCTCGCTAATGCCTATCTCCCGCCGGAGGCGGGGGGCTGCGGAGGACAGGTGACGGAAGACAGGTTATCAGGATACCAGGGAATCAGGGGAGAAGGCAGAAGTTAGAAGGGAGAAGGGAGAAGGGAGAAGTAAGAAGTAAGAAGTGAGAAGTTAGAAGTTAGAAGGCAGAGGACGGAGAAATGTCCAATCCGCCTTCGTTAAAACTACGGCGGATAAATGTCCAATCCGTAAAACGACCCCCGCCGTTTTGCTTCGCGAAACGAGACGCGGGGGCAGGCACGGCAATGGACAGTTAATCGCGTGTCGAGTATAATTATTTTTCGAGAAAACGAATGGACCCTTTTTTAGCCAGATAAGGAGAGCGACAAGATGAAACGGATTGCGGTGCTATTTGTATTGTGTTTGCCTGTTTGGGCATCGGCGGAGAAATTCAAGGGGCTGGCACCTACGCCGCCAATGGGATGGAACAGCTGGAATACGTTCGCGATGAAAGTCGATGAAAAGCTTATCAGGGAGACGGCTGAGGCACTAATAGCAAGCGGGATGCGGGACGCGGGGTATAACTACATCGTAATAGACGACGGATGGGAAGCGATGGAAAGGGACGCACAGGGTAATCTTGTGCCTGACCCGAATAAATTTCCGAGCGGAATGAAGGCGCTGGGCGATTATCTTCATTCAAAAGGATTCAAATTCGGGATACACAACTGCGCGGGGACAAAGACCTGCTCCGGTTTTCCGGGCGGACGGGGACACGAATTCCAGGACGCCCGATTGTATGCATCGTGGGGCGTTGATTATCTCAAATACGACTGGTGTTATCACGGCACGGCAAACGCGGAGGAGACATACAGGACAATGGGAAATGCCCTGTACGCGACAGGCAGGCCGATTGTCTTTAGCTTATGCGAATGGGGCAGCAACAAGCCATGGGAATGGGCACAGGACATAGGGCATCTGTGGCGGACGACGGGCGATATCACCAATTGCTATGATTGCCAGGAGACGTATTCGCTGGGGTGGAAGTTTATCCTGAAGAGCCAGATAGGGCTGGAAAAGTACGCGGGGCCGGACCACTGGAACGACCCGGATATGCTCGAAGTGGGTAATAAAGGGCTTTCAATAGCGGAGTCGAGGGCACATTTTTCGCTGTGGTGCGTTATAGCTGCGCCTTTGATGGCGGGTAACGACGTGCGAAATATGTCGAATGACATTCGCGATATTCTGACCAATAAGGAAGTGATTGCTATTGACCAGGACCCGTTAGGCAAACAGGGATACCAGTTTATGGACCACCCAGGCAAACAAATCTGGGTGAAGGAACTGTCGAATGGCTGCTGGGCGGTGTGTTTTTTCAATAACAGCGATGAGGCGGTGAAGCTGAGAATTAACTGGGCGAATTTTCCGTTTCTTGCGGGCAACTATGAAATACAGGATTTGTGGAAGAAGCAAAATGTCGGCACAACTGCGAAAAATTTCGAAGGCAAGGTTGATGCGCTTGATGTGATTCTCGTAAAGATGACGCCTGTGAAAAAGTAAAAAGCCCGAAGTTAGTTTTGAGTTTTTAGTGTTGAGTTTTGAGTTGAAGGATTCGGTCGTATCCTTAATAAATGTCCAATGTCCAACACCCAATATTGAATGATGAAGTAAATTAACCAGGTATGATTTTGAGGAGTTCGGCGTTGGTGGGGTATTTTCGGAGGGCGGCGGTGAGGGTATTGAGGGCATCGGCGGGGTTTTGGCCAGACAGACCCCTGCGGAGGTTGGCAAGTTTTTTGCTGTCAGCTTTGCCCCAGAGTTGCTCGTCCATTCGTGTGCCGGAGGCGGGGATATCGATAGCAGGGAAAATGCGCTGCTCGGCAAGCGAGCGGGAGAGGATGATTTCACTGTTGCCAGTGCCTTTGAATTCTTCAAAGATGAGCTGATCCATTCGTGAGCCGGTATCGATAAGCGCGGTGGCGATGATAGTAACGGAGCCGCCATTTTCGATTTTTCTGGCCATGCCGAGAAAGCGGCGAGGAATTTCAAGGACGCCTGCCTCAAGGCCGCCGGACATCATTCGGCCTGTGCCTGTTCCTTTGCGATTAAACGCACGCCCCATGCGGGTTATGGAATCGACAAGGACGACAATATCACGGCCGCATTCAAGCTGTATTTTGATATACGCCAGAAGAATTTCTGCCAGTTCGACATGGTCGTCGATTGTCTGGTCGATTGAGGACGCGACAACCGTTGCGCCAACGATGCCGCGTTTTAACTGTGTAACTTCTTCGGGTCGCTCGTCGATGAGCAGAATGATAATTTGGGCTTTGGGGTCGTCGGCGAGGATTCCTTTTGCGAGCTGGGCAAGAAGGGTTGTTTTGCCTGCTTTTGGGGGCGAGACGATGAGGCCGCGGGTGCCTTTGCCCATCGGGGCGACAAGGTCAACGATGCGCATCGAAAGCTCGCCGGATTTTTCAAGGTCGAACCTCTGATACGGGGACACGGCGGTAAGCTTCTGATAGGGAGTGCGTTTTTTGAATTCCTCGACGGTGAGGCCGCAGACGGATTCGACATTTCCAAGCAGCGTAAGCCCCCTGTCGGTGCGTGTAGTTGCGGTGACGGCCGCACCTTCAACAAGAGAGCATTTATGCATCAGTGCGGAGGGGATGACTACATCACGGGCGGCGGGCCTGAATGAACGAGCCGGGTCACGCAAAACGAAACTGCCTTTGGATGTCTTTTTAACAACGCCTGTAACAAAATCTGGCATGAGTTCTCCAGTTTATCTGCGGGAAAATAAATGCGTCAGACACGATTCGAACGCATAACCGTCGGTCTCCATAGACCGATACAGCACAAGCATAACATCTTGAATGGCAAAAACCTATAAAAACAGCAAAAATTTTACTGCCGAAATCCGCCAAAAGCAGATGCCACCCCTTGCGATACACCTACGCCGGACCCTCCGTTTGCAATATAAGAAAGCTCACCCCGAGGGCAGGCAGGTATGCGGTTACGTCTTATACTGGTATGGCGGATTCGGAGGGAAAGAGTTGAGGGGCTTTTTTGTAAATATAAAGCGCCCGGGAGGGGCGGATTGTGTCAATATCGCTGAGATTGCCGTCAGTGCCGCAGACATTGAGGAAATAATCGGCAGCGGCCTTTGCGGCCTGGTGCGAGACGGTTTCTATGTATGTAAACCTGCGGTTTTGGACTTTATGAAGGCGGTAAGCTTCTGTAATGGGGTCGATGGGGTTATCAGCCAGACCTATATACCAATCGCCGTATTCGCCGCCTCCCTGGCGGATATATGCCTCTATTTGAGCAATAATGTGCTTTTCGTTACCCATTGTTTTATCCAGTATATTATTTTGCCTGTTTTTTAGTGAGATAAACGGTCACTAACGCGGTATGCCTGATTTCCATGGATATTCAGATGCTATAGTCATTATACACTATTAAAGGCGTTTATTCCGGAGAAAGTGTTGGAAAAAAATTATTTTTTAAGGCAACCCCGCCTCGCTGCGCTTGATGGGTTCCAGCATGCGCTGGAATCTTCGCTGCGCTACGAAAGGTGGTTTGTGGGAATATTGAATAAAAATTTATTATTTTGTTGCGGGCGGGGTAATGCAGCGTATAATAGGTATTATGTAGAGCATATCTTTCCGCCTTTCAAGGGTATCCTCCAACAGCAAATGTGAGAGGCACGTTATAAATTGCAGGCCGATTAGAAGGCCAAGGAGTATTTGTGAGTACAGGAACAGTGAAATGGTTCAATGGTGAAAAGGGATACGGGTTTATCGTCGCTGACGACGGCGGAGCCGACCTTTTCGTTCACCACTCGGAAGTCAAGACAACCGGGTATGCGAATTTGGACGAAGGGCAGAAGGTTGAGTACACGGTGGGCGAGGGCAAAAAAGGACCCTGCGCGACAAACGTAGTTCCGCGACAAGCTGCCGTAAATTAACGTGAAAGAAAGGCCTCACCCGTGGGGGGGCCTTTCATATTTGTCTGGTGAATTATCTGTAGGAGTAACGATGGGAAAAGCGCTAAAAACTTCGGCTGATAACAGGAAGTGCGTGTTTCCGAACTGCACGCGTATTCTGAGTATCTATAACCATGATGTTTGCTGTCATGTACATCAGGGGCAGATGCCTCAGGAGCAGAAACCCAAGATTTTAACTCATCAACTTTTGCCACTAAGCCACTAAGCCACGAAGTAGATGCCGGATAACGGAAGACGGACCCTCCTTCGCCAGAGGCTACGGAGGGCAGACAAACAAAAACCCTGCCACTCGCCAAGGGCGAAGGTGGCAGGGCTAATTATTTAAGGAAGTAGAAAAACCGTGTTATGTACCCGGTGCATTCTTCTTATTACGCTCCTGTTTTGCGTTTTCTTTTAATTGAGCCCATTTGGCCTGCTGTTCGGGGGTAAGGAGCGCATTTATCTTTGTGTCTGAAGCTTCCCGGATGCCAGAGATTTTAGTTTGCTTTTGTTCCTTAGAGAGGGAATTGTCCTGCATGACAGCTTTAATATCATTGGCCTCGGTCGCCATAATCGGGTTGATGGCGGCCTTCTGTGCGTCCGTGAGGTTCAGTTTTTCAGCGAGCAGAGCCATGCGGTTTTGGAATTGTTCGCGCATTCTGTTGCCCGCTTGGCCTTTCATTTCGGCAAATATTTTCTGCTGATCAGGTGTCAGGAGAGCGTTTATCTTTTCTCTGTTGTTGTCCCGAATTTCTTTGATTTTCGCCTGTTTTTGCTCAGCTGAAAGCGAACTATCCTGATGAACGGCCTTTATTTCGTTGACTTCGGTCGCCAGAATCGGTTTGATGGCGGCCTTCTGTGCGTCTGTGAGGTTCAGTTTTTCGCTAAGCTCCTGCAAAAAGTCGCGAACGGGCCTTTGTGCAGCCGGACCTCTATTCCTGTGCGCAGGCGAATTGGAATCCGGGGCAGGTGCCGCAAAAGCTACAGCACAACCAAAAGTCAATACGGCCAAAATCGCAATCATTTTTCTTATACAATCGATTTTCATATTGTCCATCCTTTCCGCAATCAGTGGTTTTTAAAAGTGATAAGCCGTTTATATCTTCAATTAATGACGCTTTGGAACCTGATAATATTGCACTTGCATTCGAAATTATTGCGATATCCCGGCAATCCGCACCTGCGGCGGGCAAGCCACGACATACAATTATTTTGCGAAGTAATTTGCTTTGACCCAGTTGAAGTTCAGGATGAAGTGGACGGCAATAAGGGCGAGCAGGATGCCGCCGCCGGCTTTGTGAAAAACCTGGAATGCCCAGCGGGGTAACTCGTCGAGGAACAGGACTGTTATCGCCTGATTGATAAAGAACACGACGAGAATCGGGTTTAAGATTTTGTGCAATTCGTTTCTTTTCATAAGTATTTCCTTAATTTGCCACTAAGACACCCCCCACACTTGTCTTCGACAAGTAGCCGTGGGGGCAGGCAAGACACGAAGTTTACATTATATTTAACCCCCCAGGCCCTTCGACAAGCTTAGGGTGAACAGGCCTGGGGGCTAACCAGGATTACACGGATTTTTGTCGGGTATTTTCAATATCGGTCGATTCTTTCAAAAATGTGAGCCAATTGGTCCAGGCCTTTTTGTAAGTTTCGCCTGAGATGAGGAGACAATCGTTGTGTTTGCCGAAGATTTCGACGAATTTTTTGGGCTCATTGGCGGCGTCGTAAATCTTGAGGCCGAGTTCGAAGGGGATAATTTCGTCGTTTCTGCTGTGAATGACGAGGACGGGGCATGTAACTTTACGGACGTATTCGATAGCGGGGTAGTCGAACCTGGCGAACCATTTTACGGGCATATAGGGGTAAAATTTCTGGCCAATGGCTGGATACGATGTGAAGGCACTTTCGATGACGAGGGCTGCGGATTTGAATTTGGTTGCGAGATAGGCGGCGATGCTTCCGCCGAGCGACCAGCCGAAGAGGATGATTTGTTGCGGCGCGACGCCTTTTTTCTTTGTGAGCCATCTGTAGGCGGCCCTGGCGTCGAGGTATGTTCCGTTTTCGGAGGGGACTCCCTGGCTGTAGCCGTAGCCGCGATAATCGAAGACGAAGCAATTGAGTCCGAGCTTGTTGAGGAAGTTAACGGTATCGAGGAAGTACATCATATTGCCGCCGTTGCCGTGGCAGTAGAGGACGGTAAACTGGGCGTTTGGCGCCGGGACGAACCAGCCGTGGAGTCGGAAGCGGTCGCCGGTTTTGAAATAGACCTCTTCGAAATTGAGGCCGAGTTCAGCGGGGGTGTAGGGAATTTGGCGGACGGGTTCGTAGAGGAAGCGGGACTGCATGTAATATAGAAACAGTCCCAGGCCGAGGTATGCCAGGCATATCAACACAATGATGTCGAGAAGCATCGAAGCCATAGCGGTATTTTAATTTGATTGGGTGAATAGGACAAGATACAATTCGGGTATGATTAAGAGAAGAAAAACGAGGACGGTTGACGTTGGTGGATTCGACAAGCTCACCACAGGCGGAGTTAAGATTGGGTCGTCGTCGGCGGTTGTGATACAATCGATGACGAAGGTGCTGACGACGGACGTGGCGAGGTGCGTTCGGCAGATAGAGCAATTGGCCCAGGCGGGTTGCGGGCTGGTTCGGCTGGCGGTGCCGACGCGTGCGGATACGGAAGCATTTGCCAAAATTGTTCAAAAGGTGAAAATCCCGCTGGTAGCGGACATACATTTTAGCGCAGACAGGGCGATTGAGGCAATTGAGGCGGGTGCGGCGAAGATACGACTCAACCCGGGTAATATAAAGAATCGCGGCGACATATTGCGTATTATCGATGCGGCGAAGATGCACAAGGTTGCGATTCGCATCGGCGTCAACGAGGCGAGCATAAGGGATTTGAGAAAGCCGGATGTTGTTTCGGGCAGGCGGGTTGCGCTGATGCTGAAGGAAATGAAGGGTTACGTCCGGCTATTTGAGAATCACGGTTTTCACCAAATCGTTCTGAGCGCCAAAAGCAGCGACGCGGTGCGCACAATCGAAATAAACAGGCGGATATCGGAGACGTTCGATTACCCGATTCACTTAGGTTTGACGCACGCGGGCCTGCCGGAGGATGCGTGTGTGCCGTCGGCGGTAACTCTGGGGGCGTTGCTGGCGGAAGGGATAGGGGACACGATACGGGTGAGCGCGGCGGGGGACCCGGTCATCGAGACGGGAATCGCCAAACAGATTTTGATTTCGCTGGGGCTGTATCCTGCGCCTAAACTGCAGTTGATAGTGTGCCCGACGTGCGCGAGGACCGAGATTGATATAGGGGGGCTTGCTCGCAAGGTGAAAAAAGCGGTTAGTGGTATCGATAAATCGGTTCGAATTGCGGTAATGGGGTGTATTGTGAACGGGCCAGGGGAGGCGGCTGACGCGGATTTGGCGGTATGCGCGGCTAAGAACAAGGCGTTTGTTTACAAGAAGGGCGTCAAAATCGCAACCGTCGCGGAAAGCGAGATTGTGCCGACGCTGATGAAACTGTTGAAGAATCTGTAACAATAAAATATAAACCCCGCCACTCGCCTTCGGCGAAGATGGCGGGGCTAAATACAAATTGAATTCCTCTGGTGGTTATTGATCCGCGAAGTTTTCGAATTTTCCGAAAATCATTTTGCCTGCGGAGGTTTGTAATGCGCTTGTAACGGCGATGATGATATCTTTGCCGATTTTGCCGCGTGCGTCTTCGACGACGACCATGGTTCCGTCGTCGAGATAGCCGACGCCCTGCTGGGGCTCTTCGCCCGGCTTGATGATGCGGACCTTCATATTTTCGCCGGGGAGGGCGATGGTTTTAAGTGAGTTGGCGAGGTCGTTGATATTGAGGACGTCAACATCGCGGACGGCGGCCACTTTGCTGAGGTTGTAATCGGTGGTTACGAGGCGTCCGCCGCAGTTTTTGGTGAAGGGTATAAGCTTCTGGTCAACACCCTTTAAGCTTTCCTCATCCGGGATGGCGGTATCATCGATGGTCAGGTCGATGTAGGAGCTCGTCTGCATTTCCTTGAGGATATCGAGGCCTCGTCTGCCGCGGTTTCGTTTGAGCTTGTCTGCGGAGTCGGAGATGAGCTGAATTTCGTTCAGGACGAACCTGGGGACAATCAGTGGTGCGTCGAACAGCTTGCTCTTATAGAGGTCGGCGATTCGGCCGTCGATGATAGCGGAGGTGTCGAGGACGAAGGGGCGTGCACCCTTGGTTTGCTTTGTGAACTCGACGTATGGAATCACGAAGCGGACGTCGTCTTTTGTGCGTATGACGATAGTGATAATAAGAAAGCAGATACATATTCCCATCATCCACTTCAGCGCACTGGTTACCGTTGCCGTAAGCCCGATGCGATAAATATCAACAACCATATCGAGCACCTGCGCCAGCGCCCAGCTTACGACAATACCGACGAGAAGCCCGAAGAAAACGCCTGCCAGTGAGGCCAGGGATTTTTTGGGCGTCAGGATGTCGATAACAAACGTTATAACCACCATTGCCAGGCCGCTCCAGAGCAGGGCGTAAAAATCCAGCCGGCCTTTTTCCGAGGTAATCTCCTGCCCCGTCAGGTTCACAAGAAAAACCGCGATGATAATGACCACAAAAAACACTCTTAAAAATAATAGTAACATACCAGTAACCTCCAAAGTTTATAATATATTTTTATATTAGAAATTGCTGTTAGCTTTATGTTCGTCGGACGTTTTTCGCCGGCGGCACCATCCTAATCATCGACCATATATTGTCAACATCAAAAGTTTATTGCCCGGCGTTGGAGCATAGGCCACATCGCATCGATATCGTCCGTAAAAGGAAAGTTGAATTTATTTTTACTCCCTGGTTCTCATAATAATCTTAGCGCCATAGGAAATTCCGCGTTTCAGGTCTTCGGTTGAGAGCTCCCTGGCGACGCGGATTGCCTCTGAGGGGCCTTTGATGGTGAAGGTTATATTGTTATTTTTTATTTCCCAGTCGGCGGTGTATTCGCTGAGGTAAGTAAAGCCGTCGAGGGTGGTTTTGCTGATAACGGCGCGGTTACCCAATGGCAGGTAAGTTGGGAAAGACGGAACTCCTATGCGGCCCTTGGCGGGGCAGAACCAGTATCCTTCGCGGCGACCAGATTCGGCGTCGGTAAGGACGAGCAGATATTCACTCTTTTTGAGCGAGTACACTTTGGCGGAAATTAGCGGTTTACCGGGAACATTAACATCGTAAGGCGACAGGGCGACGATGGTGGGGTTGTGCCCCCAGATAAACAGGAAAAGCCAGGACACCAGAAAGGCGAAAATGAAGCCCGCGACCAGGATTATTATTTTTCCCAGTTTCATTTTTATGCCGTTATATTTCTTGTTAAATTAAATATTATCTGCCAAGAACCGCTTCGGCAATTATTTTAGCGGCGTTTTTTCGGGCGACGGTTTTGCAGGCGTCTTTCATCTGCCGGCGTGCAGTTTCGTCTTTCAGCAGCGGCTCAAGCTCCTCCCAGAGCCACTCGCACCTGTCTTTGTCGTCGCCGACGTCATCGACGATAACGGCGGCTCCAGCTTCGACGAGTTTTCCGGCATTGAGGTACTGGTGCAGGTCGTTATGATAGGGATATGGCATACAAATACTCGGCGTTGCCGCGGAGGCGTATTCGGCGACGCTGACTGCGCCGCTTCTGCCTATTACAATATCTGCGGCGGCGAGCAGGTTCGGCATATCGTCATAGTAATCGACGACTTTGTTTCTTATGGGGGCATTGGCGTAGCTGGCGCTGACTTGGTCGAAGTTTGCCCTGCCTGTTAAATGCACTATTTGCCAGTTGTCGGCATAATTCGATAATTTTTCCAGCAGCGAGCAAATTGTTCTGTTAATGTTCTGCGAGCCGGTTGAGGCGCCTGTTATTAGGAGGATTTTTTTGTTGTAGTCGAGACCGAGGGCGTCTTTTGCCTTTTGCGGATTCGGGTTGTCGAAGCTGCTTCGCAGGGGGCAGCCGGCGACGGTTACTTTTGTTTTTTGTTTTCCGAAGTATTCGGCGGTTTCCTCGAACTGGACAAAGATGCGTTGCGCCCATCGCCCGATGAGTTTGTTGGCTTTGCCGGGGATGATATCGACGTTGAGCAGAAAGAGTGGGATTTTCGATTTGTAAGCGGCGCGGCAGACAGGCGCGGCGACGAAGCCGCCTGCGCCTACGACGACCGGGTTTTCGCTTTTGGTTATCGTTTCGGCTGCGATTTTTTGACTTGCCAAGAACATTTTGCAGAAATTTAAAAACCTGTCCGGCCTGATTGAAAGGCCTACGGCGGGCAGGGCGGTATATTCGAAGGCGGTTTTTGACAGAACGTGTTTATCTATATCCCTGTTGCTGATGAAGAAATGGATTTTCGCGGTTGTGTCAAGTTCGGCAATTTTCTCCGCTACTGCCACCGCCGGGTAGATATGCCCGCCTGTTCCTCCGCCTGCGAAGAAGACGCTTTTGCCTGCCATCACGTGTCCTTCCTGAGCTGTGTTTTTTCACATTGTGATGCGATATTCAAAAGGACGCCGACGGCGGCTGCGGAGAGAAGCATGCTTGTTCCGCCCGCGCTGACGAAGGGCAGGGGGAGGCCTTTTGTGGGCAGGACGACGGTAACGACGCCGATATTAAGTGCGGCCTGAAAGCCGATAGCCAGAACAATGCTTGTCGCGAGCAGCTTGCCAAAGGGTTCTTTGCAGCGATTTATTACCATAACTCCCAAAACGATAAGTATGATGAAAAGCGCGATGACTGTTAAGGTGCCGACCAGTCCCATTTCTTCGGCGATAATTGAGAAAATAAAGTCAGATGTGTCTTCGGGGAGATGGCCGTATTTGCAAACGCCCATACCGAGGCCTTTGCCGAAGAACCCGCCTGAGCCGATGGCGATGAGCGACTGGCTCGCCTGGTAGTTTGATGAGCCGGTCAACTGGTCGGGGTGCAAAAAGGCGAAGATTCGCATTCTTCGGGTGGGCGAGGCGAGTATCGCGGCGGCAAAACCAATCGCGGCGACAGGCAGCGGGGCGACAAGGTATCGCCAGTTAGCTCCGCCTATCAATAATATGAAAAAGGCGAGCATTGCAATCAGGGCTGCTGAGCCGAAGTCCTCGATGATGATGAGTCCTACTACCAGGCCCAGTACGATACAAACGGGCAAAAGGCCTCGTTTGAAGAACGCGAGCAGGTTGCCGTATTTGACGCAAAAGGCAGAGAGCGAGAAAATTACCGTCCATTTTGCCAGTTCCGAGGGCTGAAAACTGATTGTTGCGGGGCCAAGGGGGATTCTTAGCCAGCGTCTGGCCTGGTTGATTTGCGAGCCGATATGGGGGATGAGCACTAACACCAGCAGAATTACGCTGATGCCGAACAGGTAGGTAATGGGTGAACGCCACAGGCCCTTATCGAGATTGAATCGCCGGTAATCGATACGCGATACGAGCAGCATTACCGCGACGGCTAAGGGGAAAAACAGGACTTTTCGCAGGTTGGCGGATTGATAGAAATGCGACAGGTTGACGCCTTTGGAGACCTCGACGCCCGCGGAAAAGACAAATACCGTGCCTATTGCCATAAGGATAATGACAACCATGCCTATTCGCCAGCCCAGGTTCTCTTTATAATCAAGTTCGACCAGTGTTGTTGCCATTTCAGCCATCGCAGACCGCTTCCTTAAAAAACAGGGTATTCCTTCTCTATTGTCGGCTTGCCTGCCCAAATTGCAGTAAAAATTCGCTTATGCGTTGGGGGAACCCGCATTGCTTAACCTCCCTCATCTTCTCAGGCGTATAATATAAGAACCTCTAATGGGTTTGACCCTCATTTTTAATTTCTTTTAAGCAAAGGGGAAGGGTATAATCCTTTGTTTCCTGTTGGTTTTTATTCGTTATTATGGCAGGAGTTGCCAAATAGATGTTTGAAATTGTGGACAAACAGACGCTTGGGCCGAATGTTACGCGGTATGAGATAAAGGCGCCGCGAATCGTCAAATCGCGGCTGTGCGGGCAGTTTGTAATCGTCCGGGCAACTGAACATTCGGAACGCATACCTCTGACGATAGCAGACGTTAATACCAGGACCGGAACTATCACGCTGATTGTGCAGACGGTCGGCAAAAGCACGCTTGAGATGACGATGCTGCAAAAGGGCGGATACTTCGCGGATGTTGCGGGGCCTTTGGGACAGCCAAGTCATATCGCCAAATACGGAACGGTGGTGGTAATCGGCGGCGGGCTGGGAACGGCGGTTGTGTATCCGCAGGCGGTCGCGCTGCGTCAGGCGGGGAACAAGATAGTCAGCATTATCGGCGCACGCACCAAAGAATTAGTTATTCTCGAACAGTTACTTGGTTCGACAAGCGACCAGTTGATTGTCATAACCGACGATGGCTCGTCGGGTAAAAAGGGACTTGTAACCGATGCCCTGCGGGAACTTACCGAAAATCCCCAGACCAAAGTCGATGCAGTTTATTGCGCGGGACCTGTAATAATGATGAAAGCGGTGGCGGAGCTGACCCGGCCAATGAATATCCCGACTATCGTAAGTTTGAATCCTGTTATGGTTGACGGGACGGGGATGTGCGGGGGCTGCCGGGTTACTATTGATGGCAAACGGAAATTTGCCTGCGTGGATGGCCCTGAGTTCGACGGGCACAAGGTTGATTTCAATGAGCTGATGGACCGGCTGAAGACCTATAAGGGCCACGAAAACAAAAAATACGAAGAGCATAGATGTAAACTTACCGCCGAGCACGCTGAGAACACAGAGAAAAAGTAAAAAGAAAAAGGGTATCAGAAAATCAGGTTATCAGGGTATCAGGGAATCAGGGTGATATAGAACAAGAATGAGTAACGAGTCAAAAAAAATGACGGCAAAAGAACGGATGGCGATACCGCGACAGCAGATGCCGCAGCGTGATGGCATTGAGCGAAGCAGGGACTTCAAGGAGGTCAACCTGGGTCTTGGTGAGCAGGTCGCAATCCGCGAGGCGCAGCGATGCCTTCAGTGCAAAAATCCGAAGTGCGTCGAGGGCTGTCCCGTTGGTATCGACATACCCGGTTTTGCCAAGCTCGTCGCGGAAGGTGATTTTCTCGCGGCGGCGGAACTGGTTCGCAGGGATAACGACCTGCCCGCGGTAACGGGACGGGTGTGCCCGCAGGAGATTCAGTGCGAGGCGTTATGCGTGCGCTGCAAAAGCGAAGCGCCAGTTGCAATCGGCTGGCTCGAACGATTCGTCGCTGATTACCAGATGCAGCACTCATCGAAAACCAAGCCGACGGCTGTTAAGAAGACAGGTAAAAAGGTCGCGTGCATCGGTTCAGGGCCGGCGGGGATTACCTGCGCGGGCCAGTTAGCCAAACTCGGTTACGATGTAACCATTTTCGAGGCGTTTCACAAGGCGGGCGGTGTGCTTGTTTATGGAATACCGGAATTTCGTATGCCCAAGAAAATCGTCGATGCCGAGATTCGCAATCTCAAGGCGATGGGCGTAAATATCGAGACAAACGTTATCGTGGGCAGGACGGTAACGATACCGCAGCTTATGAATGATGAGAAATTCGAAGCGGTATTTATCGCAGTCGGCGCGGGGCTGCCTGAGTTTATGAATATACCGGGCGAGAACTTCAAAGGTGTTTATTCCGCCAACGAATATCTCACGCGTGCCAATCTTATGGAGGCATACAACCCTGAATCGGATACGCCGATTATACGGGGCAGACGCGTTTGCGTTATCGGGGGCGGCAATACCGCTATGGACGCGGTGCGGACGAGCAAACGACTGGGGGCGGACGAAAGCATAATTGTTTATCGTCGCGGCAGAAAAGAGATGCCCGCCCGCGTCGAGGAAGTGCATCATGCGGAAGAGGAGGTAATCAGGTTCGAGATGTTGACTGCGCCGCTGGAAGTCCTCGGCGATAAAGACGGCTGGGTTGCAGGGCTAAAATGTATCAGGATGCAGTTGGGCGAGCCGGATGCTTCGGGCAGACGGCGGCCTGTGCCGATTCCCGGCTCGGAATTCGTAATCGATTGTGACCTCGTGATTGTAGCGATAGGTATTGGCGCAAATCCGCTGCTGACCAAGACGACACCGGGCCTGAAACTCAACAAGTGGGGCTATATAGAGACCAATGAAAATCTTATGACCAGTATCCCCGGTGTATTCGCGGGCGGAGATATTGTCCGCGGCTCGGCGACGGTAATTTTGGCGATGGGCGACGGCAAAAAAGCCGCCCAAAACATTCACAAATACCTGTCCCGCTAATCGGCGAAACGCAGCCAACCCTTGACCAAATGCTCTATTCCTGTTAATCCTTATTATATGTCAGTAAATTTTAGCCAGATACCGGAAGTGCTTGACGAGCTTCGCGCGGGCAAAATGATTATCCTTGTTGATGATGAGGACCGCGAGAACGAGGGAGACCTTGTCTGTGCGGCGGAAAAGGTTACGCCTCAGATTATCAATTTTATGGCGAAATTCGGGCGGGGGCTGATATGCCTGCCTTTGACGGGCGAGAAATGCGACGCCCTCGGGCTTCATCCGCAGGTCCAGGATAACACCGCTCGGCTGCATACCGCTTTCACCGTCAGTATCGATGCGGCTGAAGGTGTTACCACTGGTATTAGCGCGGCGGACAGGGCGCACACAGTGCAGATGGCGATTGCCGATAAAACGAGGCCCGCAGATTTTGCCCGACCGGGGCATATTTTTCCGCTTCGGGCACGTGAGGGCGGTGTGCTGGTTCGCGCGGGGCAGACCGAAGGGGCGATTGACCTGATGCATCTGGGGGGGATGAAGCCGGCGGCGGTGATTTGCGAGATTATGAACGACGACGGGTCGATGGCCCGCGTGCCGGAACTGCTTGAATTTTGCAAAAAGCATAATCTGAAAATTACCTCGATTGCCAAGCTGGTTGAGTATCGGCTGCAACGAGAGACGCAGGTAAAGCGAGTCGAGGCGGTTCATTTGCCGACTGATTTTGGTGATTTCAAACTCATCGCTTACGAATCGCTTTCATCGCCTGAGCCGCATCTTGCGATTTGTAAGGGCGGGGTAGGCGAGCTGGATGAATCGGGCAAACCAATTCAGCATGATGAGCCGGTTCTTGTCCGGGTACACTCGGAATGTATGACGGGGGATTTGTTCCGCTCGCAGCGGTGCGAATGCGGCAGGCAGTTGGAAGCCGCATTGCAGTTGATTGAAAAGGCAGGTAAAGGCGCACTTGTTTATCTCAGGCAGGAGGGCAGGGGGATAGGCCTGACAAATAAACTTCACGCGTATAAGTTACAGGAGCAGGGCTTTGATACTGTTGATGCGAATATCGAGCTTGGCTTTTCGCCAGACAAACGCGATTACGGCATAGGCGCACAGATTCTTCGCGACCTGGGCCTCAAGCAGATTAAAATACTCACCAACAATCCGAAGAAAATCAATCGGCTCGAAGTTTACGGCATAAAAATCGTCGAGCAGATTCCTCTTCAGGCAACCCCAACGCCCCACAATATCGACTATTTGCGCACCAAGAAATATCGCTTCGGCCACATCTTAGACAACGATTTATGATCCTTCGCCTTCAGGCAATACAAAGATTGAAATCCCTCGGCTTCAAATACATCACGATTGATTTACAGGGCTTCTGCTCCGGGGCGGTGAACGAGATGCTGAAAGAAGAAGAAAAGGGGTAATCCTTTGGCCTATTTTTAAGGATTATTTAATCGACTAGTTTTTTCTCTTTCAGGAAACATTTGAGTTCTTCTACATTTTTTACGACCTTCTCCTTTTTCTTAATCTTCTCAATTTCTTTGGGATTCTCGGAAAAAAGGATCCCCTGCATTCCGCACTCCTCTGCACGGTTTACATTGTCAACTCGGTCGTCCACAAACAAACACTTGTTTGGCGTAAGTTGAAGCGCATCTACGACTGCATGGAACATTTCGAAATGAGGGCTTGACTTTGATACGCCGATTTTGCACGATAGAATAACTTTGGACGGACTGAAGTATCGACATAGTTTGAGTTTGTCCATCTGATACCTGTACCAGAATTCGTTGTTGTTAGAACATATTGCTAATTTGACACCGTTTGATTGTAGACCGGTCAAAAGCTTCATCATCTTTTCTGCATCCACGTCTTTGATGAAATCATCTGTGAGTTTAATGAATTTCTCTACTTTTTCTTTTACCTCTTCTTTTTTTATGGACTTACCCCACAGTGATTTAACGAACAGACTCCAGTATTGGTTCTCGAGATCTCGCCAAGAGTTCAGTATTGTTTCGGGTCTGTAGGCAAATGCTTCCCAGAGTAGGGCCCCGATACTTTTCACTTGTTCTTTGTTTAACTCTTCTTTGTCGGCAATATGGGGGAGAAGGTTTTCCCAAACGTCGTGAGCAAGTACGCCGCCAATGTCAAAAACTACTGCTTCAATCATTGAGTTTCCTCCTGTCCTTTGCTGTTTATTTGTTTAGTTCTTCCCGGATGGTTTGCGGCAGGGATGCTTCGAGCTGGGGGAATTTTTCGACGATACGAAAAATATCGGCCAAGTCCTTTTGGCGTTTGCTTTTGCGCCGGGTTTTATCCGAATATGCCCAGACCTTGCCCTGTAGCACGTCTTCGATTCGTGCGACCCTCATCGTATAGCCCAGCACGTTTCTGCCATCGGCATTTGAAACAAACTTTTGGTAACGCGGGTCTGACTGAAGTTGAATCCGCAGGTCGGAATTGGCGCTGGTGAGATTGACGCTATGCTCGAATTGCTCGATTTTGAGTCCTTGTTCTTTGGCTGCCTTGCAAATGGCATTGACATCTTCATTGGCCGCGACGACATCCATATCCAAACTTACGACCGGCTCGACATAAGCGTTTACGGCAAGTCCACCAATCAGGCAATACCGCGAGCCAGTTTTGGAAAGGATGTCCAGAAAAACCTGGATAATATCGGATTTTCCGTTTGCCATCCGTTTGACGAATTCTTTGCCAGTCATAGCATTTGTCCTTACACTGAAGATTTAAGTTCTCCTGCTCCTTATTATTATAAGTATAAGCGGGGAAAGCAAGGGGGAAAGTGAAAAGGCAAAAATGTGGATAGCCCTTCAAGGGGATATCAATTCGTTAAACCTGCAATTGCCGCGCCGATGAGGGTTGCGTTATCGACGCTGATAATCTCGTAGTGAATGCCAAGTTTGTTTTCGAGATATTGCTTGAGATAAAACTCGACGCGATTTTTCAAGCCTTTCATCTGGTAAAAGGTTGTACCTTCGGCGACGATGCAGATTGGGCGTGAAGGGTCGGTTCCAGAGCCGGATTTGATTGCCATAGCGGAGAGGTTGATGGCGGTGAGTTTGGCGGCGCGTTCGGTTAATCGGTCGGCTATATAATATAAGGTAAGGCAATCGTCGGCGTTGCCCTGTTTTGCGGCGTCGACGAGAAGGTTTTGTCCATAGGGATAGAGTAAAAAGGCATTCAGAGCTTTTGTGTCGAGTTCGGAGATTTGCCAAAGTGCGTTTGCGACGCCTGTTGAGAACAGGTTATCATCGCAGGCCTTGTGAATGGTGGCCAGATACAGGGGGCCGAGGTATGTCGCCGGAAATCATCTTCTCGAATTTGTGGACAGCGGGATTAACGGTTGATTTGTCGAAGGCGGCGTCGATTTTACCCTGTTTGATTTTGCCGAAGTTGCCTGATTCGGTATTGATAATCTGGCTTTTCAAAAGGTCAAGATTCCTTGTCTTTTTGATGTTGCTGTTTTTTTCGACGTAGCAGGTATTGGTGCCTGTGCCGAGGATGAAGCCGATGTATGAGCCAAAGGAGCGGTTCTGGCAGCCGACGCCCGCGAGGAGGGTAACGACGGTGTCGTTGAGCAGGACAATATGTTTTTCGCTGCCAAGCCCCATAGACACAATGGTGCGGTTTAGGTTTTCGCCGATGAATTGACCGACGATGTCTTTGGCTTTTATTTCTTTTGAGAATCGTATCAGCTGGCCGTCTTTGTTGGGGGACATTTCGACGGCATACGAAAAGCAGAAACCGATATTTTGTGCTGCGCCGGCGACATCTTTGAGATAGCCCGCCATAATCTTGAAGAATTCGTCTTTGCCGATTTCGTGCTGGACGCCTGGCATTTTATATAGGCGCAGGTTCTCGATAACTGCTTTTTTCTGGTCGTCGAAATAAACGGTTGCGACCCGGAAATTTGTGCCGCCCGCGTCAACGACGATTACGCGTTTGTTCGTGGGGACATCAGCCCCGACTTCGATATACGTGGGAATCATATCGAGCGTGCTTTTCTTGCCCGCCAGTCCCCGCTGCATCTCGGACAGAAACGAGTCAGTCACCTGGTCGATATCGACATCGAGGTAATCCATCCGGTATTTTCTAAGGAAGCGGGTGACATTGCGTTTTATTACTTTCATTTGCACGTATCCTTTATTCGGTGTACCCATCGGGGTGTTTACTGTGCCACTTCCAGGCGGAGGCGACGATTTTTTCGAGGTCGGTCCATTTGGGCTGCCAGCCGAGTTCGGTTCTGGCTTTGGCGGAATCGCAGACAAGCGCCGGCGGGTCACCGGGCCTGCGGGGCGATTCGATGACCTTGAAGTTTTTCCCCGACACCTTTTTTACCGTATCAATGACCTGCCGAACAGAATAGCCCTTTCCTATCCCCAGGTTGTAAATCGATTCGGGCTGCTTATCGAGTTTTTTCAACGCGAGCAGATGCGCCAGACAGAGGTCTTCGATATGGATATAATCGCGGACGCAGGTGCCGTCGTCGGTAGGGTAATCGGTGCCGAAGATTTTGATTGCGTCCATTTTTCCCATCGCGGCGAAAATCGTCAGCGGGATTAAATGCGATTCGGGCTTATGGTCTTCTCCAAGGGTACAGTTATTGCCTGCGCCGCAGGCGTTGAAGTATCGCAACGAAACATAATGCAGTTTGCCCGCCTTGGCCTGATGGTGACACATTTTTTCGGCGGCCAATTTTGTTTCGCCGTATGGGTTGATTGGGTGCGTCTGCAAATCTTCCGTAATGGGCTGCTTGTCGGGCATTCCGTAAACCGCGGCGGTGCTGCTGAATACAAATTTACCGACGCCCGCTGATTCCATCGCGCTAAGAACCACTTGGGTATTTGAAACGTTATTTTGATAATACTTGAGGGGATTGATTACTGATTCGCCCGCCTCGATGAACGCGGCGAAGTGCATCACGGTTTCGATTTTATGTTTTTTAAGGGTCACGGTCAGCAGGTTGAAATCCGCCAAATCGCCTTTAACGAACTCGCATTCTTTTATCGCGGCCGTATGTCCCTTGCTGAGGTTGTCGTAGATGACGGACTGATGGCCTTCGGCGGCCAGCATTGCCGTCATATTACTTCCGATATACCCGGCTCCGCCGGCGACGAGTATTCTCATTTGTTTGATTCCTTCTTAGTCGCTGCGAGTTGTTTCTCTATGCGTTTCAAAATCTCTGTTTCTAATTGATTGTCTCTGCCGAGGTCTGTCCATGTCGGGATTGTTTTTTGCTCGTGGCTTAGTTTGAGCGTTTTTACGTCCCTTTCTTGGTTTGCCATTACAGTTTGCTGGTCTGTCGCGGTTTGACTTTGAGGCAAGCTTAATCGCTGCGTGGTTGCTCTGCAATCGATGCATAGTTGGCCGGCCTGTTCGCTTATGTTGATTTCGACTGCCCTGCGGATACTTTGCATGTCGGCTTCGGTCCGGTTGAATGAGCCGACGCTGTCGGCTCGCCAGAACTCGAATGACTGCGCTCCCGACAAGGGGGCGGTTCTTATGTAGCCCACATTAACGTCGAATTTTTCAATACTGAAGCGCATCTCGGCAAGCACCCGTTCCGCTGTTGTCATTGCGGCTGTTTTATTCGTGGCAGGCGGGCAGAGCTGCTCTATTGTCTTTGTGTATTTGTTTTGCGCACAGCCGGTGAGCCAAAAGAGCAGCGAGCAGGTTAGCAGTTTGTTCAATATCGATTTATTCATTTTTAATACCTCAGTCATTGCGCCAGTTCGGCATCCGCGAAAGATTATATTGCAAGAGGCAAGCGGTGTTAAAGGGTTTTTTGAATAATGGTCGATGAAGTTGATAATAGTATTAGCGCGGAATTTCTATGCCTTCAGTCCAGACACAGACAATTACAAGCAAACTTGATGAATTGCCATTGGGTCGGCTGGTTCGGGACTTTTTGAGCTACCTGACAGTCGAAGGGGGATTGTCTGACAACACGATTCAGGGTTATGGGCGGGATTTGAGAGATTTCCTGGAGTTCTGTAAATCCGGCAAGATTAGCGAAATTAAACAGATTACACCCGCCCTGATACAGAAATATATGATGATACTGGCAAAGGATAACAAGGCGGAGGCGTCTGCCAAACGTGCATTGGTGGCGATTCGGATGTTTTTGCGGTTCGGCAAGCTAAACGGGCTGGTTAAGGATGATTTCACGGGGATTCTGGAAGGGCCTAAGCTTTGGCAGCGGCTGCCAATAATATGCAGCAAAAAACAGGTGGTGGATTTGCTGGCGGCGCCCTCGCCGAAGGAGAAGTATTACCTCCGCGATAAGGCGATGCTGGAATTGCTTTACGCAACCGGGGTCCGGGCCAGCGAGGTTGCGGGCTTGAAAATAGCGGATTTGAATCTCGATGTGGGATATTTGCGATGTATCGGCAAGGGCAGCAGGGAGCGGGTGATACCGCTTGGTAAGGTTGCGGCAGCGGCGACGCTGGAATATCTGAAAAATATGAGGCCCAGGTTGGCAAAGTCATTTAGCGGGGATTTTTTACTCCTTAGCCGAACAGGCAGGCCTATGGGGCGTATCGAAATCTGGCGGCTTATAAAAAGATACGCTGCACGTGCCGGCATGCCGAGAAATTTGACTGTGCATACACTGAGGCACTGTTTCGCTACTCACCTGCTGGCGGGTGGGGCAGATTTACGGAGTGTTCAGGAAATGCTTGGACACGTGGATATATCGACGACGCAGATTTACACGCACGTTGATAATGAGAGATTGCGGGAGATTCACAGGAAATATCACCCGCGGCCGTAGATTTTATAGGACTATTTCGGAATCGGCGGTTGACGTGTGTGGCGATTTGGGCTTATTATCAGGGATGATGGACGTAATGATGAATAATCAGTTCGGAAAGATGCTTGGAATAATGATACGACGATATTATTTGGTTATCTTATTATTATTGGCGGGATGCGAGCAGGGGGCGACCAAGAGAGTTGAGAATACAAATATACCTGCCCCTGCGCCTTTGGCGGAGACATTGCCGAGCGGTGAGACGGACACGCAATTGAAGGTAAACCAGGAGGCGTTGCTGAGAGGGGCGACGGATGACGTTCGCCTGGATGCCGCTACGGTGATGCTTTTTAGCGATAGCACCCGCGCAAGGCAGATACTGATAGAAGCATTAAACCAATCGGAAAACAAGCAGGCGAGGATGGCGGTTTGCAGGGCGCTGACAGTCAGCAGGGAGACCAGGCGGCTGATAAAGAACAAAAATGATTTTATTGAGCCGTTGGCAAATATTTTGAAAACGGAAGAAGGAAATCCCGCCAAATTCGCAGCAGAGGCATTGCTGATTTTCGATTATGACGCGATAGCGAATGTTCTGGAGCCAATGGCAAAGGACGAATCGATGCCTGTCAAGGCACGATTAAACGCGATATATGCGATGAAGGCGCAGCTCGATATAAGAGCTATAACGCGGATAGCCGAGCTTGTAGAGGATAAGGATAAGCAGGTTTCAGACGCCGCAGGTGATGCGCTTCAGTCGTTAGGCGTACCCGTCAGCAGAGACGCGAGGAGACGGGCGCAGATATTGAGCGAGCTGCGAACGAAGGGAATGGAGCGGTTTCAGCGCGACTGGCTTATTCGGCAGGAATCACGGGTAAATGACCTGGAGAAGGAACGAGACCAGTGGCGAAAGCTTTATTTAGGTTCGCTGGACAGGATATATGAAGGAATCAGCGACGATGGGCAGCGAGGTAAATTTCTGGTAGAGCAATTGAACAATTCTGAATCTATGATTCGGCTGTGGGCGCTGGATAAAGTGTCGCAGTGGCGGATTGGGACGCAATCGAAACTGCCCGCGGAGCTTGGGCCGGTTTTGGTAAAGCTGGTTTCCAGCGACAACAGGGACGTTCGTCTTGCGACGGCGAAGCTGCTTTCGCTGACGGGTGAATTAAGCTCAGCGGAACGGCTGGCGGAACAATTCAAGGTCGAGCAGGACGAAGAAGTAAAGACGGAGTTATTTGTTGCCCTTGGGGCTGCGTGTCGTTATGCGCTTGTTCCGACATCGGGTAGCCAGCTTTCTCCTGAGCTTCGAAAGCAGACGCTGGAATGGGCGGCCGGATACCTCAATGACGAGGATGCTAAAAAGGCGCACAGGGGAGCGGAAGTAATCAGGAAACTGATTGAGCCGGGCGGGCTTTCGGATGACGATGCCGCCATGTATATGGATATGCTTGTGGAAAGATACAGCCGAGACAAGCAAAACAGTAATAGCGCTCTGCGTGGCGATTTGTTAGGGACGATGGCGAGATTGTGCGGACAAAGCGCCTATAAGCCGGAGTCAGCCAGACGATTCGCTGCGATTTTTGAACAGGCATTAAACGATGAAAGCGACTTGGTAAGGGAGGCGGCAGTTGACGGACTTATATGCGTTGACAAGCCCAGGGCGCTAAAACTGCTGGCAAAAGATTTTGTTAATGACAAAAGCCAGATAATCAGAGACAGGGTTATGGATCTTGCGGGGGACATAGGAGGTAAAGACGACCTTTTGTGGTTGTGGGACAAAGTGGGGGCTAATTCGGAAGGTAAATCGGCGTGGCAGGCGATGCTGAAGATATTTAACAACTGCGATACGAATGTTATTGAAAGCTGGGTCGGCAAGTTTGATTCTCAGTCGGTCAATAGTAAGTTGTCAGATGAGCAGTATGTATCGTTTTTCGAGCTTGCGGAACGCAAGGTGGCTGCTGAAAACAGGGCGGATATGGTGAAAGCCACAAGGGAAAAACTTGCCCAGCTTTACGCAAAATCGGGGCAATTTGAGCAAGCGGCGGAGTATCTTGGCAAATTGCGGGAATCTGCGAGGACCAAAGAGCAAAAAGAAATTATTTTAGGGCAATTAATAAATGTGTATCTGCGCTGGCCAAAGGTGGAGGCGGCGACACTGCTTGTAGGTAATTCCTTACTGGAAAAGGACTTAGGTGGCGACAGTGCGGTTGTTCGCTCGATAGATGCGTTTCTGGATAATCCGTCAGGGGGGGCAGAGCCCAATATGGTTTTGAAATCGCTGCGGAAGGTCAAGGCATCTGATCAGCGGCCTTTGTGGCGTCAAAACCTGGCCCGGTGGAGTAAACGGTTTGGTTTGACTGAGGACCCAAATACGGGCGGATAACAATACTGATATCAGCGTTGGTCAGGGGGTAAAGTAATATCTGAAAACCAGGGAGATGGAGGGGGTCTAAAAAAAATATTATTTTTTTTGTTTTTTGTGTTTGCAGAACGCCCCAGTTTTTTGTAAACTACCCTACTCATTGGCCTTTGGCCAATAGAGCAGTTGAGCATTTGAACAGTTGAGCAGGTGAAAATGCGAAACTGCGGTCAACTGTTCCACTGTTCAAAACGTTGTTTCGACCGAATTAGAGGATGGCGTGGTTTTAGAGGCCTGCGGCCGAGCGTGGGAACTGTTTTTAGTTCCTGCCTGTATTTTTGCGCTCGCCCCGTTAGAAAAGATTGTAATATGGGATTTTATAATGAACCGCAGATTTCTAACGGGGCAAGCAGAAATTATGTTTAAACTGCTGCTGTAGCTCAGTTGGTAGAGTGCGTCCTTGGTAAGGACGAGGTCATGGGTTCAAATCCCATCAGCAGCTAAGTGCAGAGTTTTCAGGCCGGCGTGTTGGCTTGGTGGTCAGGGCCGGCTGTGAGTTGATTTTATAAAAACGTAAATTTAAAAACAGCGTAGGACAGTAAACGGAAACTAAAAGGAAACAAATGATAGGAGGTTTGTAAAACCATGGCTAAGGCGGTATTTGAGAGAACTAAGCCCCACGTCAACGTCGGCACGATTGGACACGTCGACCATGGCAAGACGACGCTGACGTCGGCGATGACGAAGGTAATGGAACTGAAGGGTTTGTCGAAGTTTAAGAGCTATGATGATATAGCGAAGGCCTCTGAGTCGCAGGGCCGGCGAGACCCGACAAAGATATTGACGATTGCGACCGCGCACGTCGAGTATATGACGGAAAATCGTCATTATGCCCACGTTGACTGTCCGGGACACGCCGATTACGTGAAAAACATGATAACCGGCGCCGCCCAGATGGATGGCGCAATTCTGGTAGTCAGCGCTTATGACGGCCCGATGCCCCAGACCCGCGAGCACATACTGCTTGCCCGTCAGGTAAACGTGCCGAAGATTGTTGTGTTCCTGAACAAGGTTGACCTGGTCGATGACAAGGAGCTTGTTGACTTGGTTGAGATGGAAGTAAGAGACCTCCTGAATAAATATGAGTTTCCGGGCGACACAACCCCGATTATTCGCGGTTCATCGACCGCGGCCCTTGCCGCCAAGTCAATAGATGACCCCGCTTGTGCACCTATTGTTGAGCTGCTCAAGGCGATGGATGAGTATATTCCAATTCCGCAGAGACAGGTTGATAAACCGTTCCTTATGCCCGTCGAAGACGTATTCAGCATTAAGGGCAGGGGAACCGTAGGCACGGGCAGGATCGAAAGAGGCATTGTCAAGGTCGGCGAGGAAATGTCCATAATCGGACTGTCAAAGGAAATCAGAAATACCGTAGTTACCGGCGTTGAGATGTTCAACAAGACGCTGGATGAAGGACAGGCGGGTGATAACGTCGGATTGCTGCTTAGAGGCGTCGAAAAGAAAGACCTCGAACGCGGACAGGTTATTGCTAAGCCGGGAAGCATCACGCCGCACACGCATTTCATGTCTGAGGTTTACGTCCTGACGAAAGAAGAAGGCGGAAGACATTCTCCGTTCTTCCCGGGATATAAGCCGCAGTTCTATTTCAGGACGACAGACGTAACGGGTTCAGTCAAGCTCATTCAGAGCCGAGAAGGCAAGCCCGCTGAGATGTGTATGCCCGGCGATAACATCGCTATGGAAGTCGAGATTATATCGCCCATCGCGATGGAAGAAGGCCTGAGGTTCGCCATTCGTGAAGGCGGCAGGACCGTAGGCGCCGGCGTTGTAACCAAGGTTATCGGTTAGTGAACGAATAAAGGACAATACAGCAGGGTCGTATGGCTAAGAAAAGTAAAAGAGAATTTGTTTGGCTTGAATGCAAGGACTGCGGGCAGCGAAACTACAGGACCAATATCAGCGTAGCTGAAGGCACTCCGAAGCTGGAGCTACAGAAGTACTGCAAGTTCGAGCGAAAACATACGACTCATAAGCTGAAGCGTAAGTAATACGGGTTGGTACAGAGACAATGATAGGCCAGTAGCTCAATTGGCAGAGCGTCGGTCTCCAAAACCGAAGGTTGGGGGTTCGATTCCCTTCTGGCCTGGTGTGGGCCAGTCGCCGACGCTCGAAAGCTACCGCTTTTATCCTGATAAAGCATTGAGGTTATGGGCGGGCAAGGCAGGGATGGCAAAAAAGCGTTCAGGCAAGGAATCAGGTGCATTATGATGAGTGTATATAAAAGAGGTCAGGGCAAATATACGCGGATGTTTACCGTCCTGAGCGGTGCGCTGATAGTGGCGATAGGGTGTTTTCAGCTTTATCGAACGCTCGATGCGGCGGATATCGGCCTGTGGGTTTCGACGATGGTGCCTGTCGGACTGTTTATCGGCCTGTCAGTTTTGATTATGTGGCTGATGAACAGGCCAAGCATCGCGGATTTTATGATTGCCGCTGAAGGCGAAATGAAAAAAGTAAACTGGTCAACAAGACAGGAAGTAACGGTTTCGACAATTGTTGTGATTTCGGTGGTGATTCTCTTGGCGACGCTGCTGGGCATCGCGGATTTTGTTTTACAGCTGTCCGTTACCTGGTTGGTGCAGTAAAAACGCGGGCGTAAGCCCGTTTTAAGCCGTTTTTGTAATTGAGTCGGGGCGTTTTAATGAAATGGTACGTGCTGAGAGTTGCATCCAATAAGGAGATGCACGTCAAAGAGGTGCTTTCGCAGAAGGTCAACGCGGCCGGCCTGACGGACATTATCGGCAGGATAGAAGTTCCCGTCGAGAGGGTCAAGAAGGTTCGCGGCAATAAGCAGACCGTTCACAAGCGAAAGCTGTACCCCGGCTACGTTTTTATGGAAATGAATACCGCCGAAGACGGGAAGGTTCAGGAAAAAGTGTGGTTTGTGATAAAAGAGATTCCCGGCGTAGGCGATTTTGTCGGGACAGAAGGTGTTCCGACGGCGATGCGGGATACCGATGTCGCCAAGATGATGCAGGAAGTTGAAAAGCCCGAAGAGGCGCCGAGCATCAAGGTTGATTTCAAGAAGGGCGACCAGATTAAGATTCGTGAAGGTCCGTTCGAGAGCTTCGAGGGAACAGTTGAGGCGATTGACCAGGACAGAGGCATTGTAAAGGTTATTGTTGAAATATTCGGGCGAAGCACTCCGCTGGATATCGAATATTGGCAAATTGAAAAGGCATAAGGCCTGTTCGGCGAAGAAGTGCGACGTGTTTTGAGGTTGAATAATGGCAAAGGAAAAACCGGCAGCAAGAGGTGGCGTAAAAGAATTATTGGTTAAGATAAAACTGCAGGCGTCCGGCGGGCAGGCGACCCCGGCCCCCCCGATTGGTCCTGCATTGGCCAGCACGGCGTCAATATCGGGCAGTTTGTCTCGCAGTTCAACGAGCGGACAAAAGAGTTGAACGGGACGACTGTGCCGGTGGTGATATCCGTATATACGGACAAGACGTTCACCTTTGAGGTGAAGAGTCCTCCGGCGGCGGTATTGCTGAAACAGGCAGCGGGCGTTGCCAAGGGCAGCGGCACGCCGAACAAGGAAAAGGTCGGCAAGGTAACAGCCGAGCAGGTTCGGCAGATTGCACAGGCGAAGATAAAAGACCTCAACGCGTACAGTTTGGACCAGGCGGAGAAGATTATCCGCGGGACAGCTCGCAGTATGGGCGTTGACGTTGTAGATTAATAGAAGAGTAAAACAAAGGCGATTCGAGAAATAAAATTATGACGATTACCAGAGGCAAAAGATACCGCAAAGACGCAGAGAAGACCAGCGATACGCCGGTTAGTTTGGCTGAGGCGGTAGCAAAGGTTAAGACGTTTAACTCAACGAAGTTTGACCAGACGGTCCAGTTAATATTTCTGGCTGGGTATCGACCCGAAGCAGTCGGACCAGATTATACGCGGCGCGCTATCGCTGCCTCACGGGATAGGTCAGCAAAAGAAAGTCATTGCGTTTTGCGAAGGAGCAGACGCCGACGCAGCCAAACAGGCGGGCGCCATCGAGGTAGGTGTGGACGAGCTGATTGCAAAGGTAACAGGCGGTTGGTCGGATTTCGACGTGGCGATTGCCTCAACGAAGGTTATGGGCAAGGTAGGCAAGCTGGGCCGGGTTCTTGGTCCGCAGGGCAAAATGCCCTCGCCCAAAAACGGCACGGTAACTGCCGACGTTGCTACCGCGGTGCGTGAGTTCGCGGCGGGCAAGGTCGAATTCAAAAACGACACGGGCGGAAACGTCCACGTTGTGGTCGGCAAGGTGAGTTTTGATGCGCAGAAGCTGATAGACAACATCGATGCGGTTATAGCGCATATCAAGAGGATTAAGCCGGTAAGCTCAAAAGGAACTTATATAAAGAAAATCAGCATTCACGCGGCGATGAGCCCGGGCGTGCTGGTTGTCGTATAGGCGGATTTGAATTTTGGTTGTGCGCAGAGATTCGCTGTGCATAACGCGTTTGTGAAAGAATCAGGCAGGCGAAAATATGAGCAAGTTCGTAAAAGATTTACTGTGTTCAGAACTGGAAAAAAGAATCGTTAACGAAAAGGTTACCGATTTTATCGTTATCAGCACGCAGAAAGTAAACGGCGTTGATAACAACGTAATGCGCGGTGCGCTCAAGAGCAAAGGCATTAAACTGTTGGTCGTTAAGAACGCTCTTATGAAAAGGACGCTGGCGAAGCTGAAGATGGAATCGGCATTGTCGCTTTTCGTCGGGCCTTGCGTGGTCGCGTACGGTGGCGACAGCATAGTCGATGTCGCAAAAGAATTGAGCGTCTGGACCGGCAAGGTTAAGGCGATTCATATAAAAGGCGCGTATCTCGAAGGCGCATCGCTGGATGACAAGAGGGCACAGGGGCTTTCAAAGATGCCGAGCCGGGTGGAATTGCAGGGCAGGATTATTATGCTGGCCAAGTCGCCGGCCGCGAGATTGGCCGGGGCAATTGGCGGACCTGCCGGAAGAATCGCCGGCTGCATAAAGACGATTGTGGACAAAAGCGAAAAATCGGAGACCAAGGCCGCATAAGGGGTGGCTCAAAACGAATACAAACAGCTCAGACGGCTGCCCCCGGATTTTCGGGGTTAAACGGGACGGCGTAGTTCCGGCTACCATCGGGCGAATTGATATAGGAGTTTAACGAACATGTCAGAAGAAACAAAACAGGCAAAGAGCTGGAGCGATGAAACAAAGAAACTTGGCGACGCGATTGTAAAGCTGACGCTGATGCAGGCCAAGGAGCTTGGCGACTATCTTAAGGAAGAATACGGCATAGAGCCGGCAGCGGGCGGCGCGGTAATGATGGCAGGCCCGGCGGCAGCAGCGGCTGAGGCAGCACCGGTGAAGAGCACGTTTGACGTTATCCTCAAGGCAGCCGGCGAAAAGAAGATTCAGGTCATCAAGGAAGTCAGAGCATTGACATCACTGGGCCTCAAAGAAGCGAAGGACCTGGTTGACGGCGCACCGAAACCGGTAAAGACCGGCGTAAGCAAGGACGAGGCAGAGGCCGCCAAGAAACAACTCGAAAGCGCCGGCGCAGAAGTGGAAATCGCCTAACGATTGAATGTGCCCCTAAAGGGCCAAAAATAAAAAAACAAGACAATTTAACGATTGCCGTTTAATTCGGGACTGAAAAATGGCTGAATTGAAAGTTCGTAATTTCGGCAAAATGCGGGAGAAAGTCGAAATCCCTGACCTTGTTGTCGTGCAGAGGAAGGGCTACGGAGAGTTTCTGCAAATGGACGTAGTCCCTACGAAGCGTGCGAACAGGGGCCTGGAAGAGCTGTTTCGGGAGACCTTCCCGATAGAGAGCTACGATAAAGGGATAATCCTTGAGTACCTTTACTATGAGCTTGAGCAGCCGAGGTACACCATAAACGAGTGCAGGCAGCTTCGCCTGACGTACGGTTATCCGCTCAAGATTACCTGTCGGCTTCGCAACAAGGACGGACAGGACATAGCCGAACAGGCGATATATCTCGGCGAAATACCCGTCATGATCGGCGGCGGTGAGTTCATTATCAACGGAGCCGAAAGGGTTATCGTAAGCCAGCTTCACAGGAGTCCCGGCGTTGATTTCCTTGTAGAGAGCAAAGAAGGCGACCGCATACTTCACGGCGGCAGAATCATCCCGGAACGCGGAAGCTGGATAGAAATCAGCGTTACACACAAAGACGTTCTGGTTGTGAAAATAGACCAGTCAAGCAAGATTCCCGCGACGATTTTCCTGCGAGCGTTAAGTCCTGATTTCAGCGAGACAGAACAGATAATCAGGCGGTTCTACGAGACCAAAGAGGTGCAGAAGAACAAGCTTTCGCCTGATATGTGGGTGGTGCGAGATATTGTCGATACCGAAAGCGGCGAGATAATCGTAAAAGCGGGCGCACAAATCGGCGACAAGGTTTCGATTATTCAGCAAAGCGAAATAAAGAAAATCGAGATAGTCGAAGGGTCGTGTGATGCGCTGGTGTTCAATACGCTTGCGGAAGACGACTGCAAGAATCATGACCAGGCGTTGTTGAAGTTTTACGTGAGGTTACGGCCCGGCAATCCTGCCAACCAGGAAAAGGCCAAACAATTCTTCGAGGAGAAGTTCTTTGATGTCAACCGGTACCGGTTAGGCAAAGTGGGCAGGTTCCGGCTGAATCGTAAATTCGGACAAAACGTTGCCCTTACGGAAATGACGCTGCGGGCCGAGGATTTCATCAATGCGGTGAAATATATAATCGGATTGCGGAACAACGAGGGCGAGGTTGATGATATTGACCATCTGGGCAACCGTCGGCTGAGAACAATTGATGAATTGGCAGGCGGCGAAATTCGCAAGGGGCTTTTGAAGCTTCGCAAGACCGTGCAGGAACGAATGAGCACGATGAAGGAAGGCGAGCAGCCATTGCGGATAGCGGACCTTGTCAATTCGAAGAGCGTATCGAGCAGCATAAACTTTTTCTTCGGACGAGGCGAACTGAGCCAGATAGTTGACCAGACCAATTCGCTTAGCCAGTTGACACACGAAAGACGTTTGTCGGCGCTTGGGCCTGGCGGTTTGAACAGAAGACGCGCGGGCTTTGAAGTTCGCGACGTTCATATCAGTCACTACGGCAGGATTTGCCCGGTAGAGACGCCGGAAGGCACAAACATCGGTCTTATCAGCTCGCTGGCGATATTTGCCACGGTTGACGAGTATGGGTTCCTGCTGTCGCCTTATTACAAGGTTGACAAGGGCAAGGTTACGGGCAGCGTCGCATTCCTGCGGGCGGATGAGGAAATGAAAGCGATATTCGCTCCGCCAAGTGCGGTTGACCCGGAAACAAACAGGATACCGGAAGGTATGGTGCTGGCACGACAGCAGGGTGAACTTGCACAGGTAGGACGCGATGAGGTGAATTACGTCGATGTTTCGCCCAAGCAGATTGTAGGTTTGTCGGCTGCGTTGATACCGTTCCTTGAGCACGACGACGCGAACAGGGCGCTGATGGGTTCGAACATGCAACGCCAGGCGGTGCCGCTGTTGAAGTGCGAAGCGCCGCTGGTTCAGACGGGTATGGAAGAAATGGCGGGGCGGTATTCGAGTATGGTTGTGCGGGCGCAAAAGGCGGGAACAGTTACCGCCGTTGATGCCACTAAGATTGTGATTAATCATACAGATGAATATAAGCTGGAGAAATACTTCGGCTTGAATGAGCGGACGTGTCTTAATCAGAGACCGATTGTCAAACTTGGGCAAAAGGTTGAGAAAGACCAGACGCTGGCTGACGGCGGTGGCACTGAAAACGGTGTGCTTGCATTAGGCAGGAACGTGCTTTGTGCGTTTATGTCATACGAAGGATTCAACTTCGAGGACGCTATCATTGTCAGCGAGCGATTAGTCAGGAATGACAGCTTCACAAGTATTCATATCAATGAGTTTGACGCCGAGATACGCGAGACGCCGTTGGGCAAGGAAGAATTCACCAACGACATACCAAACGTAAGCGAAAAAGCGCTGCGTAATCTTGACGAGCACGGCGTGGTTCAGGAGGGCACGAGGGTTCAGCCGGGCGATATCCTGGTGGGCAAGGTTGTGCCGAAGGGCAAGACCGAGCTTACGCCCGAAGAAAAACTGCTGCATGCGATATTCGGAAGGGCCGGCGAAGACGTTAAGAATGATTCGCTTGAGCTGCCCAACGGTTACGAAGGCGTCGTCATTAAAACCGAGCGTTTTGTGCGGCGAGGAGCAGGCGGCGAAGAGGGCAAAAAGGCGATTAACGCCCAGATAAGAGAAATTGAAAAAGATATACGGTCAAAGCAGTGCGTGATATTCAGGCAAATGGTGGCCGCGATTCATGAGAAATTCGAGGTCGATATTGTTGACCCGTCCAGCAGGCAGAAGGCAGGCATCAGCGAAGACGACGAGGTTGTTTACGAGCAGGTTACCAACTGGGATATAAAATGGGTCAAGCCCGCCCCGATGCGTGAGAAGGTCGAGAAGCTGGCGGATAAGTTCATTGAGAAAATAAAAGCGCTCGATGAGGAAGCCAAAAAGCGAGTCGAACGGCTGAAACACGGCGATGAACTTCCCAGCGGTGTTATTGAAATGGTCAAAATATATGTCGCGACCAAACGAATTATGTCGATTGGAGACAAAATCGCAGGTCGCCACGGCAACAAAGGCGTTATCGCGAAGGTGTTGCCGCAGGAAGATATGCCGTTCCTTGAGGATGGCACGCCGATTGACATACTGCTCAACCCGCTGGGTGTGCCGAGCAGAATGAACGTCGGCCAGATTCTTGAGACGCACCTGGGCTGGGTAGCGAAGGTGCTGGGCTTTACGGCGGTTACGCCTGTGTTCGACGGCGCCAAGGAGCAGGACATCAGAAACCTGACCGAGGAGGCCAACGAATTGATGGCTCGTCGAAAGGTTGAGCTTGAGAAGGCAGGCCATGCCCCCGCGGACGATGAGCTTTTTGTTCGGGTTCCCAAGTCGCTGAAGACACAGTTGTATGACGGGCGGACGGGTGAGCCGTTCGACCAGCAGGCGACGATTGGGTTTATCTATATTATGAAACTGCATCATTTGGTTGACGACAAGATTCACGCTCGTTCGACGGGGCCTTACAGCTTGATAACGCAGCAGCCATTGGGCGGCAAGGCGAGGACGGGCGGACAGAGGTTCGGCGAAATGGAAGTTTGGGCGCTGGAAGGTTACGGCGCAGCTTATACATTGCAGGAAATGCTTACGGTAAAGAGCGACGACGTTGAGGGGCGCACCAAGATATACGAGTCGATGGTAAAGGGGCAAAATACCCTCGAGGCCGGGACGCCGCTGTCGTTTGACGTGCTTTGCAATGAAATAAGAGGGCTGGGTCTGAATATCCAGCTCGAAAAGAAACGGCTGGGTGGAACAGTAACTTTGTAAAGGTCGATAGAGTGTCGGGAACCCTTGTTGATTATATTGGCAATAGTGTCATTAAGGAGCCAGAGATAAATGATAAGCAATATCTATGATCGGATAAACGATTACGGTTCGGTCAAGATTTCGCTTGCCGGTCCCAATGATATTCGCAGCTGGTCGTTCGGCGAGGTTCGCAAGCCCGAAACCATCAATTACCGAACGTACAGGCCTGAGAAGGACGGTCTTTTCTGCGAACGCATATTTGGGCCGGAGCGGGACTGGGAATGCGCAATGCGGCAAGTATAAAGGGACGAAATATAAAGGTATCATCTGCGACCGCTGTGGGGTGAAGGTTACGCACAGCAGGGTTCGCCGCAAGAGAATGGGGCATATCAATCTTGCCTCTCCGTGCGTTCATATATGGTTTTTCAAGGCAGTTCCGAACCAGCTGGGGACGGTTCTTGGAATGAAGGGAATGGACCTTGAGAAGGTAATCTATTACCAGGATTACTTAGTTACCGACCCTGGCCCAAGCCCGCTCAAACTCGGGCAACTGCTTTCGGAAGAGGAATGTCGCGACGCCACCACCAAGTACGGCAGCAGTTTTAAGGTCGCGATGGGCGGCGAGGCGATAAAAACCCTACTTACCCGGCTTGATTTGGACGGCATCAGCACTGAACTGCGAACCGCGATAAGCAAGACAAGTTCGGTTCAGCGAACGAAAGATCTTAGCAAGCGTCTCAAGACAATTGACGCGATAAAGAACAGCAATAATAAAGCGGAGTGGATGGTTCTTGAGGTGATTCCGGTCATACCGCCCGATTTGCGTCCGCTGGTGCTGCTGGAAAGCGGCAATTTCGCGACGAGCGATTTGAACGACCTTTACAGGCGTATAATCAACCGTAACAACCGGTTGAAAAAACTGATGGACCTCAACGCTCCTGAAGTCATTATTCGCAACGAAAAGCGAATGCTTCAGCAGGCGGTCGATTCTCTTATGGACAACGGCAGGTGCAGAAGGCCGGTGCTGGGGAGCAACAACAGGCCGTTGAAGAGCTTGAGCGATATGATAAAAGGCAAGCAGGGACGATTCAGGGAGAACCTGCTTGGCAAGCGAGTCGATTATTCGGCGCGTTCGGTCATTGTAATAGGGCCGACGATGAGATTGCACCAGTGCGGGCTGCCGAAGAGAATTGCGCTGGAATTGTATCAGCCGTTTATTATCCGCCGGCTCAAACAAAGCGGGCTTGCGGACACAATTAAGAGCGCCAAGAAGATGATTGAGCGTCGCGGCGAGCAGATATGGGATATTCTCGAAGAAGTGATTCACGAGCATCCAGTGCTGCTGAACCGTGCGCCGACGCTGCACCGTATGGGTGTTCAGGCGTTTGAGCCGGTGCTGGTGGAAGGCAACGCCATAATGCTGCATCCGCTGGCCTGCAAAGGGTTCAACGCGGACTTCGACGGCGACCAAATGGCGGTGCATCTGCCGTTGAGCGTCGAGGCACAAACCGAAGCCCATACGCTGATGATGACCACGAACAATATTTTCTCGCCCGCCAACGGTTCGCCGATGGTCGGGCCTTCTCAGGATATGGTGCTGGGCAATTACTATCTGACCAGTATGCTTTCGGGCCAGAAGGGCGAGGGAATGGCGTTCCGTGATACGTTCGAGGCGATGCTTGCTTGTGATATGGGCAAGATTGACCTGCACGCCAAAATCAAGGTTCGGATTACCAAGCCGATGGTCAAAGAAGGCGAAAAGGCGAGAGATTTAAAAAGTAAGGAGATTTCAAAGCCAATCGTGGTTGAGACGACAGCCGGCAGGTGTATTTTCAACGATATTTTGCCTGCGAAGATGCCATTCTACAACGGGACGATGGGACAAAAGCCGTTGAGCCAGGTAATCAGTGATTGTTACGCGGTTGCCGGCAGCGCGGCGACGGTTGATTTATTAGACAAGATTAAAGAAAAGGGATTCAGGCACGCGACCTTGTCGGGGCTGAGCTTTGGCGTAATGGATTTGAAGATACCGCCCAAGAAAAAAGATATTATCGACGAGACGGAAAAGCGCGTCAAGAAGATACAGAAGAACTATCAGGCCGGCGTATTGACCGAAGGCGAGCGGTATAACCAGGTTATCGATGCATGGACCAACGCCCGTGTCGCTGTAACAAGCGAAATGATGCGGGGCCTAAAGGAAGATAAGAAAGACGACGGCTCGGCTTATCTGAACCCGATTTATATGATGAGTATCTCCGGCGCAAGAGGCAGCGTTGACCAGATTCAGCAGCTTGCCGGTATGCGAGCGTTGATGGCCAAGCCCAGCGGCGAGATTATCGAGACGCCGATTAAGTCGAACTTCCGCGAGGGGTTGACGGTTCTCGAGTATTTCAGCTCGACGCATGGCGCCAGAAAAGGTCTTGCGGATACAGCGTTGAAGACAGCCAATTCGGGTTATCTTACCCGCAAGCTGATAGACGTCGCTCAGAATATGATAATTACCGAGCGGGATTGCGGGACGCTGCAGGGTATTACCAAGAGCACGGTCGCCAGGGGCGAGCAGGTTGATGTGCCTTTGACGCAGCTTATTATCGGCAGGACCGCAAGGGATAACATCCGCAACCCGATTACCGACGAGATGATTGTCCGGGAAAACGAGGTTATAACGCCTGAAGCGGCCGTGAAGATTGAGGCGCTTGGGCTTGAGGCAATCAGGGTCAGAAGTCCGCTGACGTGCGACAGTCCGTTCGGGATGTGCGCGAAGTGTTACGGCTGGGATATGAGCACAGGGCAGCTTGTTGAAGAAGGCCTGCCCGTTGGGATTATAGCTGCCCAGTCGATTGGCGAGCCGGGCACACAGTTGACACTGCGGACATTCCACACAGGCGGTATTGCATCGCGTGCTATTCTTGAAAGCGACCAGAAAGCCAGTGCCGAGGGCAAGGTGAAATTCAGGGACCTAGGCGATGTTCCAGACCCGCTGACGGGTCCCAGGGACTTTGAGTCTGAAGGTGAGAAGTTTCATGGTGATGTTCTTCCTCAAAAAGAAGACCCGAAGAAAATGAAGCAGGTTAAGACAAGAGGGATAGTGCTTAAGCGCAACGGAGAGATGGCACTTCTCGATGATAAAGATCGCGAGATTGAGAAATACAAAGTGCCTTACGGAGCCATTCTCCAGGTTTACGATGGGCAACTGGTCAGTATTGGTCAGAGGTTGTTCGCGTGGGACCCGCACCGCACGCCGATATTGGCGGAAATTTCGGGTTTAATTCGCTTTGTGGATATTATCGAAGGCGAGACGATTCGGCTTGAAGAGGAACGCAAGGGTCAGTTGGGCAATAAGTCGGTCGTAATCGAGCACAAGGGCGATAAGCACCCGCAGATTATGATTGAGGATGCCCAGGGCAAGATTCTTGACGTTCACTATCTGCCCGCTGGCGCCCGAATAGAGGTTACGGAAGGCCAGCAGGTCCAGGCGGGCCAGCTGCTTGCTCATCAGCCCAGAGCCACGGGCGGAACGCAGGATATTACGGGCGGTTTGCCGCGAGTTACGGAAGTGTTCGAGGCACGCAAGCCCAAAGACCCGGCGGCAATAGCGGAAATCAGCGGACGCGTTGAGCTCAAGAGCGACAAGCGCAAGGGCAAGATGACGATTATTATTCGTTCCGAATCCGGTATGGAAAAGGAACACCACGTGCCGCGTGACAGGCATTTGAACGTTCACACGAGCGATATGGTTGAGGCAGGCGATACGCTGACCGACGGCCCGCTGGTTCCGCATGATATTCTGCGGATTAAGGGCGAAGAGTCGCTGCAGAGATATTTGATTGGCGAAATTCAGAACGTTTACCGTTCGCAGAACGTCAATATCAACGACAAGCACATCGAGATTATATGTTCACAGATGATGCGAAAGATTGAGATTGAGTCGGTGGGCGACAGCGAGTTTTTACCTGGTGAAGTGGTTGACAAATTTGAGTTCCGCAGAGAAAACACGCGGCTCAATGAAAGCATCAAGATAGCCAGCGCGGGCGAGGCGCATGAGCTTAAAGAAGGTCAGGTCATAGATAAGGCCAAGCTGGCGACCATCAACGAAAAGGTTGAATTAATCGGCGGCGAGCCGGCGAAGGGCAAAAAACCGAGAATGGCAACGGCCAAGACGCTGCTTTTGGGTATTACCAAGGCATCGCTGCGTTCGGACAGCTTTATCGCCGCGGCCAGTTTCCAGCAGACGACAAAGATATTGACCGAAGCGGCGTTAGGTGGTAACATAGACAAACTCGCCGGTTTGAAAGAGAACGTGATACTTGGGCATTTGATACCGGCAGGCACGGCGTTTAAGCCATATCTGGAATTGAAGGTTAAGCACCTTGCCGAGGCGCCGTTGCCCAAGGAATTCAAAGAAGTGAGTGAAATTGAAGAAGGCAAGGCGGCTGAAGCCCAGAAGGAAGCCAAGATGAAGGAAGCCCTGGGCATTAAGTAGTTTTTATAGACGTTGGAGTGACAGATTTATGGCGACAATGAACCAGTTGGTAAGAAAGCCGAGAGCCAAATCAAAGGGCCAGAAAAGACGGTCGGATATAAGCGGGTCGCCCCAGAAACGAGGGGTATGCCTGATTGTCCGGACGATGACTCCCAAGAAGCCCAATTCGGCTTTGCGTAAGGTGGCTCGTGTTCGGCTGACCAACGGCAAGGAAGTAACGGCTTATATACCGGGAATAGACCACAACCTGCAGGAACACAGCACGGTAATGATACGAGGGGGCCGCGTGCGTGATTTGCCCGGCGTGCGTTACCATATAATTCGCGGGGTGCTGGATTGCGCGGGCGTCGCCAATCGCAGGCGGGGCAGAAGCAAATACGGCGCAAAGAAAGGCAAATAATTTACTTTTAAGGTTTGAGTAAGGGTATCGAGGAACAAAAGAATGGCAAAAAAAGCAACAGCGTCAAAAGAGCAGTTGAAGGCCGACGGCAAATATAACAGCCGGCTGGCGGGGAAATTTATCAACTGCCTGATGTGGGCAGGCAAAAAGAGCGTTGCGCAGCGGATATTTTACGATGCGATAGATATAATAGCCGAGAAGGAAAAGGCCGCTCCGGCGATTGAGGTTTTCGAGGCCGCGGTGAATAATGTCAAGCCGGCGATTGAGGTTCGCAGCAAGCGCGTCGGCGGGGCAAGTTACCAGGTCCCGATGCAGGTAAGCTCGAAGCGTCAGCAGTCGCTGGCGATACGATGGATACTCGATGCGTCGAGAGGCGCAAAGGGCAAGCCCATGTGTGAACGCCTGGCGGCGGAGCTGATTGAGGCCTACAACAAAAAAGGCGGCGCAATGATGATGAGGGAAAACGTGCACAAGATGGCGGACGCCAACAAGGCGTTTGCCCATTTCGCGTGGTAGCAAGGACGTATTGAACTGCCATGGTGCCTTATGGTCAACCGTGGCAGTTTTTTTTATTGAAATTTTTTTAGTGATGACAAACAGATGTTAGAAGAGCTTAAGAAAATACGCAATATAGGCATTATCGCTCATATTGACGCAGGCAAAACGACGGTGTCTGAGCGAGTTCTTTATTATGCTGGCAAGACCTACAAAATGGGCGAGGTTCACGACGGCACGGCGGTGATGGACTACCTCGAAGAAGAGCAAAAAAGAGGGATAACCATTACGTCGGCGGCGACAAGATTCCCGTGGGCCGGGGCGGAAGTCAACCTTATTGATACGCCGGGACACATTGATTTTACGGCGGAAGTGGAAAGGTCGTTGAGAGTGCTTGACGGGGCCGTGATTGTTTTTGATGGCAGTGAAGGCGTGCAGGCGCAGAGCGAGACGGTCTGGAGACAGGGACAGAAATACGGCGTGCCCTGCCTTTGCTTTATCAACAAAATGGACAAGGTCGGTGCTGATTTTGAAATGAGCATTGACAGCATCAGAGAAAAACTTGTTGCCAATCCCCTTGTTGTACAGCTTCCAATAGGGGCTTCAGACACTTTTACCGGGGTTATAGATTTAATCAAGATGCACGCGGTTATTTTCGACACGAAAAAGCTGGGGGCTGATTTCGAGGAGGTCGAGATTCCCGCGGAGTACCACAGCAAAGTGGAGCAGGCCAGGCATACGCTGCTTGAGCACGCGGCTGAGCATGATGAAGAAATGATGGATAAATACGTTCACGACAAGCCCATTGAGGAGGAGCTGATTCACAGGGCGATAAGGAAGGGGACAATTGCCGGCAAGCTGCACCCTGTGTTTTGCGGGTCTGCTTTGCAGTATATCGGCATTCAGAAGCTGCTGGACGGGGTTGTGGCATATTTACCTTCGCCGATGGAAAAACCGCCGATTATCGCCCATGCGCCCGGCGACGAGGAAAAGAAAATCCCGGTCAAGTGCGACCCGAAAGGCAGTTTAGTGGCTCTTGCCTTTAAGATTATCAGTGAGCCGCACGGGGACCTGAATTTCATAAGGATATACCAGGGGACATTGAAGTCGGGCAGCAGGGTGCTCAATGTTACTCGCGACAAGCGGGAAAATATCACGCGAATGTTTGAGATGCACGCCAACGACCGCAAAATTCTCGAAGAGGCCCATGCAGGTGACATAGTGGCTGTGGTTGGACCTAAACATACAATTACGGGCGACACGCTTAGCGACCCGAAACATCCGGTGCTGCTTGCCAGCATTACTTTCCCGCAGACGGTAATAAGTATGTCGATAGAGCCGAAGACGGCCGGCGATAAAAATAAGCTGGGCGACGCCCTTGCAGCATTGCGGCGGGAAGACCCGACTTTTGAATCGAAGGTTGACCACGAAACCGGCCAAATGATTATCAGCGGTATGGGCGAGCTTCATCTTGAGATTCTGCAGCACAAGCTGATGAAGGAAAAAGGGGTAGATATCAAGGTTGGCAGGCCTCGTGTGGCATATAAAGAGGCGATTACCAAACAAGCCGAATCGGAAGGCAAGTTTGTGCGTCAAACTGGGGGAAGGGGGCAATATGGGCATGTTGTTTTGAAGGTTGAGCCATTATTTGGCGAAGACGGACACTTGAGCAGGGAGATGGAGTTTATCAATGAGGCAGGTGGAGACAGGGTGCCCAGAGAGTATGTCGGGGCTGTCGAGAAGGGGGTTGAAGATGCCCTTGGGACAGGCACTTTAGCGGGCTATCCCGTTATGGGGATTAAAGTTACGTTAATTGACGGCTCATATCATACTGTGGATTCATCGGATATTGCATTTGAGCAGGCGGCGGCGATTGCGATTAAGGCGGCCCTCGAGAAGGCCGGCCCGATACTTTTGGAGCCGGTTATGAAGATTGAGGTTATTGTTCCGGAGGCCCATTTCGGGGTTATCCAGGCCAGCTTGCTTTCCAAGAGGGGATTTATCACAGACAGCAGGATTCACGGAAAAACGCGGACAATTGACGCTAAAGTCCCGTTGTCCGAGATGTTCGGGTATTCCAGCGAGATAAGAAGCGCGACAGCCGGTCGAGGCACGTTTACGATGGAGCCCTTAAGTTACGAGAAAGTGCCCGAACAGATTGCTGAACAGGTTATATCGCTGTAAAAAAATATTAATTTCTTTGAAAAATTTTTGTAATTTGCTGGTTGACGTAAGTCGGGCTGTATGTTAAATTGCTAATCTTTCAGCCGTAGCGAGCATCGCCAGGGATGGCTTTGCGATTGACGAGTTGGGCTGTAACACGTCTTGCGAATCGTGGTCGTCAAGGACGGTTTGATTGGTTGATTGGTTTAATTAAGGGGTACAGCAGGGGTTGCCAATAAACCCCGTAAGAGCTGGGATGAGTTGTCGGCTGAGGGCCAGGCAGCTTTGTCCAAAAGGATTAGAACCCCGATTCGTTAAGGAAGGCGATTGTGGCGTCGGATGCCTGTGACCGCGGGCGTTTGATGACCAAATCAGGTCCTTCCTGCCAAGAAGGCATGATAGAGCGCTGAAACCGCAGGGGTGTTTTTGTCGGTGCAGTGACAGCAGAAGTGTAGTAGTCGCGGTCAAAGGTGTGAAAAAACAGGTTGTAACAATACTAAGAATTTAGGCACAGTATTATGGCCGGTGAAACAGAAAGAATAAAAATAAGGATGGAAGCATACGACCACAGGATTCTGGATGCATCCGCAAAGGAAATAGTGGAACACGCCAGAAGGACCAATGCTCGTATCAGCGGCCCCATTCCCCTGCCGACACGTATCGAAAGATACACCGTGCTGAGAAGCCCGCATATCGACAAGAAATCACGTGAACAATTTGAGTTGCGAACGCACAAGCGTCTGATTGATATTCGCGAGGCGAATGCACGGACGGTTGAAGTTCTTAACCGGCTGGTTGTGCCTGCCGGTGTTTTCGTAAAAATCAAGGCATAATAAAGCAGGTCAGTAACAGGGAAGATAAAAGTGGCAATGCTGCTTGGAAAAAAAGTTGGAATGACGCAGGTTTACGATGAGAAGGAACGGCTGTTGCCCGTTACGGTCATACAGGCCGGCCCCTGTGTCGTTATGCAGGTAAAGACCGTTGAGACAGACGGCTATAACGCGGTTCAGCTCGGGTTTGACGACGTGAAAGCGTCGCGCAGCACCAAGGCCGCGATTGCACACGCTGAGAAGGCCAAGACTGCCCCGAAGAGATTTATCAGGGAAATGCGTCTTATCGGCGATGCGAAAGCGGAAGTGAATCCGGGCGACGCTGTAACGGTAACGACATTCGCGGAAACGAAATTCGTCGATGTCATCGGGACGAGCAAAGGCAAGGGATTCGCAGGCCCGATGAAGCGACACCATTTCGGCGGCATGCCTGGTTCGCACGGCACAGAACGCAAGCACCGTTCGCCGGGTTCGCAGGCGGGTTATGGAACCGACCGTGGTCACGGTGGTGACATAAAGAAGGGTAAAAAGATGGGCGGACACATGGGGGCCAAGAGAATCACAGTCAAAACACATCAGCTTGTTTCAATAGATCCGGAAAATAATCTGCTCGTAGTAAAAGGTTCAGTACCCGGGCCTTCGGGCGGTTATGTTGTAGTTAGAACTTCACAGAAGAATAAAGTATAGGTTGGGCACAGGGATTAGCAGATGATAAGCTTGCCTGTATATGATAAGAGCGGTAAAGAGGTTGGCAGCCTGAAGGTCGCAGAGTCGGCGTTCGGCGGGCGCGTGAGATACGCATTGCTGAAGCAGGCAATAGTAATGTACAACGCGAACAAACGGGTGGGCACTGCGGCGACAAAAGGCAGGGGGCAGATTGAAGGTTCGACCCGCAAGATATACGCACAGAAGCATACCGGTAACGCCAGGGCCGGCACAATCAGGACGGCTAAAAGAGTCGGCGGCGGTGTAACATTCGCGAAAAAAGCGAGGGATTTCAGTCAGGACATGCCCAAAAAGCAGAAGAAATTAGCGAGAGATTCGGCGATACTGTCGAAGCTTTTGAGCAATAATGTTGTTGTTGTTGACCAGCTTGCGTTTGAGAAGCCGAAGACAAAGGATTTCGCGAATATACTCGGGAATCTTAAAATAGAACGCAGTTGTCTTGTGATAATCGGTGAGCACAACGATACGCTTTGGCGCTCAGCGAGAAATATACCGAAGGTGTCGGTGCTCCTGGCGGCGGAATCAAACGCGGGGGATATTTGCAGACATACAAAACTGTTGTTTACCAAAGAGGCGTTTCTGTCTCTTGTGAACAAGAATGAATCAGGTGAGAATTAACTGCCGGCGTTATGAAAGACCATAATATTATAGTTAAACCGTTGATTACAGAGCAGGGTACGCACCTTGCAGGTAAAATAAGCGCGTACGCGTTCGAAGTGAACAAGGACGCCAACAAGATGCAGATTAGAGGCGCTGTTGAGCGGCTGTACGCAGTTAAGGTTGACAAGGTGAGGACCGCGAACAGAAAAGGGAAGTTCAGACGCAAGGGCAGGACGTCGGGTTTCACGCAGGACTGGAAAAAGGCCGTGGTGTACCTGAAACCCGATTATCATATCGACCTGTTCTAATAAAGAGAGCAAGAGAAGCAATATGGGAATTAAAATATACAAGCCGACAAGCGCAGGACGCAGGAACAGCTCAGTAAATGATTTTGCCGAGCTGACCACTGACAGGCCGGAAAAGTCCCTGTGTATTCGCATAAAGAAATCAGGCGGCAGAAACCACAGTGGTATGACTATGGTTCGGTTCAGAGGAGGCGGTGCGAGGCAGATTTACCGCCTCATTGATTTTAAGAGGAACAAAGACGGCGTCAGCGCGAACGTAGCAAGCGTGGAATATGACCCGAACAGGAATTGTTATATATCATTGCTGCACTACGTTGACGGCGAAAAACGATACATACTGGCCCCGGAAGGCATTAAAATGGGCGATAAAGTCGAGAGCGGTATGGTTTGCGAGCCGAAAGTCGGCAACGCGATGCCGTTAGAGGCAATTCCGAGCGGTCTTGAAGTTCATAATATTGAAATGACAGCCGGCCAGGGCGGCAAGTTAGTGCGTGTTGCCGGCTCGGCGGCGAGAATAATAGCGAAAGAAGGCGACTGGGTAACGCTTCAACTGCCCAGCGGTGAAATGAGAATGGTGCGCAAAGAATGTCGCGCGACGATAGGCAAGCTGGGCAATTCCGACTACCAGAATATCCGGTGGGGCAAGGCGGGGCGGACAAGACATAAAGGCCGCAGAGGCCACGTTCGCGGCAAGGCACAGAACCCGGTAGCGCATCCGATGGGCGGCGGCGAAGGCAGGAGCAACGGCGGACGTCATCCCTGCTCACCGACCGGCGTGCTGGCAAAGGGCGGAAAAACAAGATGCCCGAGAAAAGTCAGCAGCCAGCGAATTATCCGGAGACGCAAGAGCAGCGCGCATGGACAAGTGGAAATTTGATGGGAAGGATGTTATCGAGGCCGGTTGACCGGCCTGAGGAAATCGAATGGGAAGATCGCTGAAAAAAGGACCGTATGTTGACGTGAAACTGTTTGCGAAGGTCAACAAGCAGATACAGACCGGGTTACGCGAGCCGATAAAGACCTGGGCACGAAGGTGCACGATAATTCCGGAATTCATTGGTTATACATTTATGGTGCATAACGGCAAAATGTTCCACAAAGTTTACGTTACCGAGGATATGGTTGGTCATAAGCTCGGGGAATTTTCGCCGACCAGGGTATTCAGAGGACATTCAACAAGGAAGGTAGAAGAAGAGACGGCAGCACCGGCTAGAGAGTAAGGTTTTGAATAGATATGTTGAACCCGGAAAAATTAAAAAAAATCAGTAAGCAGCGTAAGATTAGCGTGGAGCAATTGGGCGGCCAGATTGTAAGGGCGGGGCTTGATAAGCAGGACGCGATATCGGCTGTAAAGAACTGGCAGCACGGTTTATTCAAGCCGATACCCAGCAGCGAAGACGTAAAGCGTCTGGCGACGGCGCTGGGAGTTGAGCCGAATGATATTGCCGGTTGGTGTTCAACCTGCCGATACGCACCGTTTGCACCGCGCAAGGCACGGCTGGTTACGCAGTTGATAGCGGGCCGGAAGGTGCAGGACGCGCTGGATATTTTGAAGTTCACGCGGAAGCGTGCCGCGGAAATGATAAGCAAGACGCTTCGCGCGGCGATAGCCGACGCGGATGAGCAGGAAGCAGACGTGGATAATCTTTACATAAGTGAGGCGCGTGTGGATGACGCGGGTGTCAGGATCGGCACCAAGCGATGGATAGCCAAGGACAGAGGCAGAGCTCATTCTCTCACTAAAAAAGGTTGTCATATATATATTACGGTTTCGCAGCCATAAGGGCAGATTTAAAGGCGAATTAAACTATGGGTCAGAAGGTATCGCCAATAGGTTTTAGGACAGGCATAACTAGGGGCTGGGACAGCACGTGGTTTGCGTCGAAAGCGGACTACGGGACGTTTCTTGTTGAGGATCAGAAAATTCGCAAGTTCATCGACAAGAAATTCAACCGGCAGATGCCCAAGGGCGGCGTAGCGAAGACGGAAATCATAAGGACCCGCAATGAGGTAACAGTAACGCTGCACAGCGCAAGGCCTGGCGTGGTAATCGGCCCGCGAGGCGGCGAGGTTGACAAGCTGCGTGAAGAAATAGAAGCGTTGACTGGCCGCAAGGTTACAGTCAACGTTGTTGAAGTTAAAGACCCGGACCTGAATGCGTTTTTGATTGGCGAGGCGGTTGCTGAGCAGCTTTGCAAACGGGCGTCATTCAGGCGCACGATGAAGCAGTTCTGCGAGTCGGCGATGAACGCCGGCGCGAAGGGCGTGAAGATTCTGTGCTCAGGCCGATTAGGCGGAGCCGAAATAGCCCGGCGTGAGACGCAGAGGAAGGGAAGTATCCCGCTTCACACTCTGGACGCGGATGTTGATTATGCTCAGGCCCGTGCCGAGACGACATACGGGACGATAGGTATCAAGGTGTGGGTGCATCGCGGTCTTTTTGGCGAGGCGATTGTTGTCAAACAGGCGCCGAGGCGCAAGCCGTTCGGTCGCGGCGAGGGCGGCGGCGAAGGTTCGAGCAGGCCGAGACAGGCGAGCCGTCCACCGGCGGATACCGGTGCGGCGCCGACTGAAGATGGAAGTCCTCAGGCAGGTTAACGGTTTAAGATACGTAATTTTAAAGATTTGATATTTAGGTTTTAACGTAGGGTTTACAAAATGGCATTGATGCCGAAAAGAGTGAAATACCGTAAGAGCCAGCGTGGTAAGATGAAATGCAACGCTGCCAGGGCGAATTATGTTGCGTTCGGCGAATACGGTTTGCAGTCGCTGGAACAGTGCTGGCTCGAAGGCAAGACAATAGAGGCCGGCCGAGTCGCAGCGACACATTATCTACAGCGTGAAGGTAAAGTTTATATCAGGGTATTCCCAGCCAAGCCGGTAAGCGCCAAGCCGCTTGAGACGCGAATGGGTAAAGGTAAAGGTGAGCCGGCGTTCTGGGTGGCGCGAGTCAGACCAGGCGCGGTTTTGTTTGAAGTCAGCGGTATTGGCGAGGAAGTTGCTAAACGGGCGTTGTTGCGTGTGGCGCACAAGATGCCGATGAAATGCAGGTTAATCCGTCGCAGACGCACGGTTGGATAAGGGTAAACAGATGAAAGCACAAGTTTATCGTGAAATGAGTACGGATGAGCTTGAGAGCAAAGTGCAGGAATTGCAGCGGCACGTGTTTGATTTGCGTTCGCAGGCGACGACAGAAAAGCTGCAGGATTGCCGGGCGGCAATTAACGCACGTCGTGAGGTAGCGAGGATAAAGACGGTATTACGTCAGCGTCAAATAGAGGCCAAAAAACAATAAGGCCTCCGGTAAGGAATCAGAAGGATGCAGGAACACAAGGTAAAAACGACAAAAGCGGTAGTGATAAGCAAGGGCAGCAGCAAGACCATAAGGGTTGCCGTAGATTATGTGTACAGGCATCCTAAGTATGGCAAGACGCTCAAGAGGCAGACCCGGATGGCTGTTCACGATGAGCAAAATGCTGCCAGCGTGGGTGACGTGGTTGAAGTTACCGGGTGCAGGCCGTACAGCAAAACTAAAAGGTGGCGCCTCGTGCGCATTATAACGAAAGCGGCCCAGGAACTGCCGCAACAATAGATGGAAAGCAAAAGATGATACAACAAGAAACAATGTTGAATATAGCCGACAACTCTGGTGCAAAGGTAGCACAGTGCATCAGGGTTTTAGGCAAGAGCGGCGCCAGGGGCAAGTTCACGCGTGCGGTAGCGAGTGTCGGGGACATCGTGTGTGTGGCGATAAAGAAGTGGTTGCCCACCTGCCAGCTCGATAACAAGAAGGTTCACAAGTGCGTGATCGTCCGCACCAAGCAGCCGATAAGGCGTCCCGACGGGGGTTACGTGCGGTTCGATACCAACGCGGCGGTTATGATTGACGCCGAAGGCAACCCGATAGGCACCCGTATTTTCGGAGCGGTTGCCCGTGAGCTTCGTGAAAAGAACTATATGAAGATAATCTCGCTGGCAAGCGAGGTAGTTTAACGGGATACAGCAGATGGCGATGCACATTAAAAAAGATGATATGGTACAAGTGATAACCGGCGACCACAAAGGCACAACGGGCAAGGTGCTTCGCGTGATGCGGGATGAGAACAAGGTCATCCTTCAGGGTATCAACCTGGCGAAGAAGCATGTTAAGCCGTCGCGAAAGAGTCCTTCAGGCGGTCGGATAAATATCGAGCAGCCGATACACGTAAGCAATGTTTTGCCGGTCAACCCGAAGACCTCGAAGGCGAGCCGGGTTCATTTTGAGGTTGGCAGCAACGGCGGCAAGCTGAGAGTGGCCGAAGACGGCACAAAAATAAGCGTAATCAGACATCCGAAAAAGAAATGAGCAACGGTAAATAACGATGGCACGTTTGAAAGATTTATACAAATCGAAAGTAGTCGGGGAACTGGTAAAAGAGTTCGGATATAAGAACCGGATGGCGGTGCCCCGCTTAGAGAAAATAGTCGTTTCGATGGGCGTCGGCAAAGCGGTGACGGATAAAAAGTATATTGAGCTGGCCAAAGCCGACCTGACATTGATAACAGGACAGATGCCGTTAGTGTGCAAGGCCAAGAAGAGCGTCTCGAATTTCAAAGTTTGCGCGGGTCAGGAGACCGGTTTGAAGGTTACGATGCGCGGCGAACGAATGTATGAGTTTCTTGACCGGCTTATCAGTTTGGCGATACCGCGGGTAAGAGATTTTCGCGGGCTTAACCGAAACGGTTTTGACGGCAGAGGTGCTTATTCGATGGGACTGAGCGAACAGACGGTTTTCCCGGAAATCAACCCGGTGAAGGTAGAGTTTCAGCAGGGTATGAATATCACGTTTGTAACGACGGCCAGGAGCGATGATGAGGCGAGGCGTATGCTGGCGCTGTTTGGTATGCCGTTCAAGGCATTGAAAACCGATTCGAAGTCGAAAGATGATCAGGATTAACCGGATTTATAGAACAAATTAAGGATTTTTAGCAGGTAACTATGTCAACGAAGGCCCTTGTTAATAAGGCAAGATCGAAACCGAAGTTCAAAGTAAGGAAGTACACTCGTTGTGAGATTTGCGGCAGGGCCAGAGCTGTTTATCAAAAGTTTAAGCTTTGCCGGATTTGCTTTCGGAAGCTTGCTAACGAAGGCAAGATACCCGGAGTAAAAAAGGCGAGCTGGTAAAAGTTGCCGGTTGAGCCGGCTGGAGAATTAAGAGAAAAAATATGAGCTTGAGTGATCCAATAGCTGATATGTTGACGCGAGTTCGCAACGCTGCTCGGATAATGAGCGAGAAGGTGAACATAAGGGCCTCGAAGGTCTGCATGTCGATAGCGGCCGTGATGAAGACGGAAGGTTACATAGAGGACTTCGAGAAGGTAGATGACGCTACGCAGGGGATATTGCGGATTACGCTGAAATACGACCAGACGGGTCGGTCGGTTATTGAAGAAATAAAGAGAATAAGCAAACCCGGTCGTCGGGTTTATTCGTCGGTTGATGATTTGCCATTTGTTTTGAACGGTATGGGTATAGCCATAATATCGACGAGCAAGGGAATGATGAGTGATAAGAGCTGTCGGCAGGCAAAAATCGGCGGCGAAATAATTTGTACGGTGCGTTGATGAGTCGTATAGGTAAAAAACCAATAAGTGTTCCTTCCGGCGTGAAGTTCGAGCAGAAGAGCGGACAGGTCAAGATTTCCGGGCCGTTAGGCAATATTGAAATTGCCTGCCGTCCGCAGATAGAAGTCAAGCTCGACAGCGCGACGGGTAACATCGTGGTCGGTAACAAGAACCCGCAGATACGGGAAGACAAGCAGCTTCACGGGACGATGCGGGCGATATTGGCCAATATGGTTGAAGGTGTCAGCAAAGGGTTCGAAAAGAAGCTCGAAATATTCGGAACCGGCTACACCGTCAAGGAGCAGGGCGGCAAATTGGTCCTTCAGGTAGGTTATGCCAACCCAATAGATATAGAAATACCGAAGGGCATTAAAGTGAAAATAGACGTGGCGGCAACCAGGGGCGATGATACGCCGGCGAAGTTCACCTTGACGTCGGTAGATAAATGCGTTCTGGGCAGGTTTGCCGCGGACGTGCGTAAGGTAAGACCACCCGAACCGTATAAGGGCAAGGGAATTCGTTTCTCAGGTGAAGTTGTGAAACGCAAGGTCGGCAAGACATTTACTTCAGGCACAGCATAATTAAGGTTTGGTTGATAAGTAATGAGATGGAAAAATGTACAAAGGGCCGCACGGAGACGTAAGTTTCATGTGCGCAAAAAATTGAATGGAACGCCTGAGCGGCCGAGATTATCGGTATTCCGCTCGAGCAGGCATATATACGTCCAGGTCATAGACGATGTTGCGGGCCTGACTCTCGCTTCAGCCAGCACCAAGTCGAAAACGCTGCGCGACAAAATCGCCAAGACGGGCAACAAGAAGGCGGCGGAAATAATTGGCGAGGCGATTGCCAAGCAGGCGATGGGCGTGGGCATCAAGTGTGTGTGTTTTGACAGAGGATCGTATAAATATCACGGCAGAGTAAAAAGTTTGGCGGACGCAGCCAGAAAAGCAGGACTGGCATTTTAAAGACAATAGTAACACGGTAATTCTGGAGAAAAAAATTGGCAGCAGAACCAGGTAGACCGATGGATCGTGAAGAGTCGCCGTTTGAAGATACGGTGGTAAAGATATATCGCTGCGCCAAAGTAGTAAAAGGCGGGCGAAGGTTCAGCTTCGGGGCTTTGGTGGTGGTTGGTGACCGTGCAGGAACAGTCGGCATCGGTTACGCGAAGGCCAACGAGGTTCCGCAGGCGGTGGAAAAAGGCATAAAAGAAGCCAAGAAGGACCTGCGTAAGGTTCCGCTTACGGGTCGCACGCTTCCTCATCAGGTGATGGGGAAATTCGGCTCGACGCGGGTAACATTAGTTCCGGCGAGTCCGGGAACAGGCGTTATCGCCGGTTTGAGCGCACGAGCGGTGCTGGAATACGCGGGTGTTCAGGATGTGCTAACGAAGGTGTATGGCAGCACGTCAGCCAAAAATGTTCTTAAGGCCACGATGGACGGCTTGATGAAGCTGCGCACCAAGGAAGTGATTGAGCGGCTTAGAGGCGTTGAAGTGCAGCCGGTAAAAAGGTGGTGATTATAGATGTACGAGTGGCAAATAACATCTGTTGCGGGTAAACATAAATCGCGTAAGCGTCTGGGCAGAGGTTCTGGCAGCGGTAACGGCAAGACGTGCGGCCGGGGGCACAAGGGTAGCTTGAGCAGGTCGGGCGCGGACAGATCAGGGAACCGAGAAGGCGGACAGATACCTATCTTCAGGCGTATGCCCAAGCGGGGTTTCAGTAACGTCCAGTTCGCCCATAGGTATGAGGTTGTGAACGTCTCGCAGTTAGAGAGATTTGAAGACGGCAGCGTCGTTGGTTTACAGCAGTTTTCAGACGTAGGCCTGATAGACAGAAGCACAAGCAAGGTAAAGATTCTCGGAGGCGGAGCTTTGACTAAACGTTTGCAGGTTACGGCCCATAAGTTCAGCAAGGCCGCCGAGCAGAAAATTACTGGTTGCGGAGGAACGGTGCAGGTTGCGTAGCGTGCTGTTCACAAATTTTGAGGATTGTTGTCGGTCGATAGAACGATGATACTTAAAACAGTAGTCAATATATTCAAGATAGCTGATTTGCGGAACAAACTGTTGTTCACGCTGGGCATGTTGTGCATTTATCGCATAGGTTTTCATATCCCGATACCGGGGTTTGATATCAATGCGATAGCGGATGCGGCAGGCGCCCGTGATACGGAAAGCCCGCTGGGACGAGCGGCCGAAATGATGCAGATGTTCACAGGCGGCAACCTTGACAACAGCAGCTTGTTCGGCCTTGGTATTATGCCTTATATCACGGCGTCGATTATTTTGATGCTGGTGCAGGAAGTAGTGCCGGCGTTGAAAAAGCTGCGTCAGGAAGGGCAGACCGGCTATAAGAAGATACAGGAATACACGCGGTACTTGACGGTGCCGATTTGCATTATTCAGGCATTGATGTATATGCGTCTGCTGGGCATGCGAGGATTTATGTATCCGGGGATGCAAGTTCAGGCGGCGATTATGGGCATCGTCGGTATGACCGCCGGGACAATATTCCTGATGTGGCTCGGTGAGCAGATTGACGAATACGGCATAGGCAATGGTATAAGCTTGATTATTATGGCCGGAATTATCTCGCGTATGCCCTGGGCATTACACAAGCTTGCGAAAAGCGTTTCATTTGACGTAGCTACGCCTGCTGGCAGCATTGGTCCGACGAAGGTTCTGTTTCTTATCGGAGCGTTTGTGTTTGTCGTTGCAGGGGCGATACTGATAACACAGGGGCAAAGGCGCATACCCGTTCAGCAGGCGAAAATGATGCGTGGCCACCGGATGTATGGCGGCCAGAGACATTACCTGCCTTTGCGTGTAAACCACGGCGGCGTGATGCCGATTATCTTTGCTTCGGCTTTTATGTCCTTTTTGCCGGTCATTGTGGTTCAACTGGCACGTATAGAGGCGGTTGGGCGCTCAGGGTTCTTTATAGCACTCCAAAATGCGCTGCGCCCACACGCGTTCACCTACAACATCATATATATGGTTCTGATATTCCTGTTCGCATACTTCTGGGTTTCCGTTCAGTTCCAGCCCAAAGACCTTGCGAAGAACCTTCGTGATTCGGGCAGCTTTATTCCCGGATTACGCCCGGGGCGCAGAACTGCGGAATATCTTGAGACGGTAATGACCAGGGTAACATATTATGGCGGAGCATTTGTGGCCGTAATCGCGGTTGTGCCGTCGGTGGTGATGGTACTTCTGGGGGTTGACTGGCGAGTGGCAACGTTTTTGGGCGGGACGGGGCTATTGATTGTCGTCAGTGTTTCGCTTGACCTCGTTCAGAGAATCGAAGCCAGCTTGCTTATGCACAGCTATGAGGGATTCAGCGAGACCGGCAGGATAAAAGGAGCGTACTCATGAGAATTGTGCTGCTGGGTGCTCCTGGTGCCGGCAAAGGTACGCAGTGCAAGTATATAGTTGAAAAATATCGTTTGCTGCATTTGTCAAGCGGCGACATACTCAGGCGTCACAGGGCGAAGGGCACAGTGCTGGGTAAAAAGGCGCAGAGTTATATGGATTCCGGGGCGTTAGTGCCGGATGATATTATTATTGATATGATGATTGATGAAATCGCCAGGGCGCCGGCAGGCGGTTACGTGCTGGATGGTTTTCCTCGCACGGTCAAGCAGGCGGCGGACCTTGACAAGGCGCTTGAGAGCAAGAAACAGAAAATAGACGCGGTTTTGAATCTGCAGGTGAATGAGAAGATTATTGTCCGGCGGATAACCGGCAGAAGGATTTGCCCGAAATGTGCCGCGGTTTATCATGTTGAGAATTTGAAACCCCGTGTTGACGGGAAATGCGACAAGGACGGTAGTTCGCTTTTGCAGCGACCTGATGATACGGCTGAGGTTGTTATAACCCGGCTGAAGAATTATAACGAGCAAACGGCACCGTTGGTTGATTACTATAAGCGAAAGAATACTGTATTTGACATTGACGCCAACGAAGAAGCAGAAAACGTAAGGGACCTGATATTCCGTAAATTGGCCCCGTTGGCGTAGTGTGTGGTTTTTTAAATGGCTATAACGCTTCGCAGCAGACGTGAAATTGGATTGATGCGGGATGCAGGTGTCGTTGTAGCCGATGTTCTTTCAAAATTGCAAGAGATTGCCAGACCCGGGGTGAGCACAGCTTACCTGGATGAAGTGGCGGCAGATATGACCGCGCAGGCGGGAGCACAACCCTTGTTTAAGGGGGTTTGCAGCCCGTATGCGAAAATGCCGTTTCCAGGCGTGATTTGTGCTTCTATTAACGAGCAGGTGGTTCACGGGATACCATCGAAACAGGTAACGCTTAAACAAGGCGATATCCTGAGTATCGATTTCGGCGTTCGGCTTCGAGGGTATTGCGGCGATGCGGCTGTTACGGTCGCTATCGGCGAAATATCCGATGAACATCGCCGGTTGATGAATATCACCAAAGGGACGCTTGATTTGGCGATAAAAATGGCGGCCCCTGGAGTTCGCTGGAGTAGAATAGCGGGCGAAATGCAGAAAATGGCTGAGTCGGCCGGCTTTTCGGTTGTGACCGAGTTTGTCGGGCACGGAATCGGAACCCAGATGCACGAAGAGCCGAGAGTGCCGAATTTCGTCAGCAAAGAGCTGTTGGCCAACGACATAGTCCTGGCGGAAGGAATGATTCTGGCGGTTGAGCCGATGATTAACTGCGGCGTTGGCAATGTTCGGACGCTTAAGGATGGCTGGACAGTTGTAACCGCTGACGGGAAGTTTTCGGCTCATTATGAGCATACGATAGCAATAACCGGTCGCGGATGTGAAGTTTTGACGTTAAAGTTAAAATAACGTATGACCAAGAAAGACGCAATAAGATTGCAGGCAGAAGTGCTCGAAGCGCTGCCGAATGCGATGTTCAGGGCCAAGCTCGAGAATGGGCATCAGATTCTGGCGAATGTTTCCGGCAAGATGCGGATGCATTTTATCCGGATACTGCCCGGCGATATGGTAACGGTTGAAATGTCGCCATACGACCTGAACAGGGGCCGGATTGTTTTGAGAAATTAGACGATTAGTGTCGTTTTTTTTACAAGGCGGATTTAGGAAATGAAAGTAAGAAGCTCAGTAAGACGAATTTGTGAGAATTGCAAGATTGTGCGTCGTAAAGGCGTAGTGCGCGTGATTTGCAGCAACGCCCGTCATAAACAGAGACAAGGGTAGCTTGGCGGTCACGGCCCAAAGGCAATTTATAAGGAGCAGATATGCCGCGTGTAGTTGGTATTGATATTCCGAATCAGAAGGCGATGTGGATTGCGCTGACTTATGTTTACGGCATAGGCAGGTACACCGCCGTGAAAATTCTTAAAGAGGCGAAGGTTGATGTAAATACCCCTGCCGGCAAGCTGACCGAAGATGAGTTGAGCCGAATAACACAGATTATCGAGCGAAGTTACGTCGTCGGCGGACAGCTTCGCAGGCAGGTAACTCAAAATATCGCGCGTTTGCGTGATATTGGCTGTTACAGGGGCATTCGTCACAGAAAAGGACTGCCTGTTCACGGCCAGCGGACACGGACCAATGCCAGGACGCGCAAAGGGCCGAGGAAGACCGTTGCCGGGAAGAAGGGCGTGAAGGAAATGAGAGGATAGTTTTTTATTTTCATAATTTTATTCGCGGAGTTTTTTGAATAATGGCAAATGTGGTAAAACGTAAAGTCAGGAAGAACATAGCAAAGGCGATTGTTCACATAAAGGCGTCGTTCAACAATACGCTGATAACGATAACGGACGTTGAAGGCGGCGCGATTTGCACCAGTTCCGCCGGTTGCGTCGGCTTCAAAGGCGCGTCGTAAGAGCACGCCGTTTGCCGCCTCACAGGCGGCCCAGCGTGCGGCCAGCACTGCGATGCGCAACGGAGTCCGCGAGGTCGAGGTAAGAGTGAAAGGCCCCGGCCCGGGACGTGAATCAGCGATTGCCGCACTGCAGCAGGCGGGGTTGCGTATATCGTCAATTGAAGACGTTACGCCGCTGCCTCATAACGGGTGTAGACCGTCTAAACGCAGGCGCGTGTAGTTTTATTGGTAAATAGAAACAATGTTTTTAATTAGAATATATTAGGAGCTTAGCGGGAACAAATGGGACGTTATCTTGGATCATCTTGTAAGAATTGCCGCCGACAAGGCATCAAGCTGATGCTTAAAGGCGGCAGGTGTGAGACGGCGAAATGCCCGGTGGAGAAAAAGCAGAAGAATCTGGCGCCGGGAATGCATGGCTGGCGGCGGGGGCGGCCGAGCGAATACGGAGTCCGGCTTCATGAAAAACAGAAAGTGAAGCGGTACTACGGCATTTGGGAACGTCAGTTTATACGGTATTTCCACCAGGCCGAACGGATGAAAGGCAACACCGGCCAGATGTTGCTGCAGCTTTTGGAAAGACGCCTGGATAACGTGATATACAAATTGAATTTTGCGCCGTCGCGGAAGGCCGCCCGGCAATTGGTTACTCACGGGCACATTCTTGTCAATGCACACAAGGTTGATTTGCCGGATTTCAGCCTGGATGTTGGCGACAAGATTACGGTAAAAGGTTCAGAAAAGAGCGTTAAGGAAATTAAACAGCAATTGGCGCTGAATCCGAATTTCACGACCCAGGGCTGGCTGCAGCTTGATCGTGATAAGCCGGAGGCGACGATAGTGGCGGTACCAACAAGGGATGATGTTCAAATCCCGGTAGAGGAGCAGTTGGTTGTTGAGTTCTGTTCGAGATAGGTTTGAATTGGCTGATTTTGAGGAGGCCAGTATGCGAATTACATGGCGTGGTCTTGAATTACCGACTCGTGTCGAGCGCGACAGTAAGATAGCGAACGACAGATATGGGAAATTTTATGTCGAGCCGTTCGAGCGAGGTTTGGGCACGACAATCGGCAACAGCTTGAGGCGGGTTTTGCTCAGCTCGCTTGAAGGCAGCGCGGTTACTTCCATAAAGATAGCGGGGGTCGACCATGAGTTTACCTCGATAAAGGGCGTAATGGAAGACGTGACGGATATTGTCCTGAACATCAAGAATCTGACGGTCCGGCTTCAGACGGAAGGGCCGAAGATGATGAAGGTTACGGCCAATAAAGCCGGCGTTGTGACCGCGGCCAATATCGTTGCCGACCCCGCGATAGAAATAATTGATAAGGACAAAGTGATAGCCACCCTGACAGAAGACGTGAATTTCGAGATAGAGATGGTGGTTGAAAGCGGCCGTGGTTATGTGCCCGCTGCGGAACGGCTTGCAGTGGCCGACAGATACGAGCAGGAAATCGGCAGAATAGTGATTGATGCGGCGTATTCGCCAGTTACCAGGGTGCGATACATCACAGAGGATACTCGAGTCGGACAAAAGACCGATTATGACCGGCTGATACTTGAAATATGGACTAACGGGGCAATTACGCCGGATATGGCGATGGTCGAGGCAGCCAAGATTCTGCGCAAACACATCAATCCGTTTGTGCAGTACAGCGAAATAGGAACTGAAACAGTGTCAGGCGATATTGCGGTTGACCAGCCGCAGCCCAAGGTTGGCGAAGAAATGCAGACCAAACTGAATATGCCTATACAGGAGCTTGAGCTTTCAGTTCGGGCGAACAACTGTCTCGAATCGGTTAAAATTGAAACCGTCAGGCAGCTTGCCAAAATGACAGAGGCGGAACTGCTTGAGGTTCGCAGTTTCGGCAAAACCAGCTTGCGCGAAGTCAAGAGAAAGCTCGCGGACCTCGGCTTGTCGCTGGGAATGACTGGAATAGAATGATTTTGAGTATTTAGCTTCGCGTTTTGACGGCGAGGCGGTAATTTATCCGCCGAAAGCGGAAAGGGGTTTTTAAGTTTATGCGTCACAGAGTCGCAGGCAGACAATTAAGTCGAACAAGCGAGCATCGCATTGCGTTACGTCGCAATCTGGCGGTAGCGCTTTTTGAGCACGAGACGATTTCGACGACCATTAGAAAGGCAAAGGAAGTAAAAGGTTTTGCCGAGAAGCTGATTACACTGGCCAGGAAAGGGACATTGGCGGCAAGACGGCAGGCAATTTCGCAGTTGGGCGACCGTAACATATTCAAGGATGAAGAAGGTCAGCAGGTTCGCAAGGGCACGATTATCGGCAAATTGTTCAGTGAGCTTGGTCCGCGGTATTTGGACAGGAAAGGCGGATATACGCGAATTATTCACCTGGCGAAAAGACGGCTGGGTGATAACGGCGAGCTGGTTTTGCTTCAGTTGGTCGGCTCTGAGCATGTTGAGAAAAAGCATAAGGGCGAAAAAGGTGAGCACTCCAAAGCCGGCAAAAAGGCCAAAACCGCCGCGGCCGGCGCACAGCAGTAAGCCGTTGTTGATTATTCGGTGAGGGAGTCAGACAATGGGCGTTCAGGATTGCATTTTCTGCAAGATAGTGTCGGGCCAGATACCAGCAGCTAAAATCTACGAGGATGAGGTTGTCGTGGCGTTTCTCGATATAGGTCCAATCAGCGATGGCCATACGCTCGTGATGCCTCGTCAGCATGTTGAAAAAGTGCATAGTTGTCCGCCTGAACTGCTGGGACAAATTTGGACTCGTTTGGGCAAAATTGCCGGCGCGGTCGCTTTGGCAGCCGGCGCTGATGGATATAATGTGCTATGCAATAACGGCAGGGCTGCGGGGCAGGTTGTTGACCATTTGCATTTTCATATAGTGCCGCGTAAGATAGGTGATGGCGTTTTTGCGCAGTGGCCTTCATATAAGTACAGACCTGGTCAGGTAGAAATAATTGCCGATAAAATCAGGAAAAATCTGTAACCGGTTTTATTCTTGCTGGAGAGGCAGTTTGGTGGTATTATTTTTTGAATGACCGCGGGGTAGAGCAGTCTGGTAGCTCGTCGGGCCCATAACCCGGAGGTCGGAGGTTCGAATCCTCCCCCCGCTATTAAGCTGAATAACTCAAAAATGAGTTTTGTAAGGGTTTTCAATATTGATTCCTCCCGAATATTGCTGTAATATCGAATCTTAACAACGACTCAGGAAGTTTACATAAGTCATTGAAATTAAACAAGTTCGAATTTTTGAGTAGGACAGGGTGGTTGTCGTATGTAAACGCCAACAATGTAAAAACTTCGATAGACCTGTTTTTCTTTCAGAGGATGATTTCAAATCGCTAACTCCTCCTTGTTGTCCCGTGTGTAAGAAAAAAATGAAACCAGAAAGAGAGAATCAAGGGAAAGGCAATTATTTCTATAGATGTGAGAATAATGATTGCCATTCACATATTCTCCTTGCTGACCTGCTACTGCTACCTGTTTGGAAAGAAGTTCTTTAAGCCGTTTCGGTCATCCGTGGGGACAGTCACCAGTTTTTGTTCTCCAGTACTATAAAAAAACTCATCCGACGTTAAGTTTTAAGAACACCTGAACTTACAAGCAACTTATTTTGCTGAAATTGGTCGCCTTTCCTTTGGTTCCGCGATATGATTCCTATATTGGGAGCATCTTGGTAGGCTTTTGAAGTCATACAAGAGGGCGGCCTGACGGGTGGGGCGAATGTTTTTACAGTACGGGTCATGATGAATCTAATCGCTGATAAATATGTGAATATTTGCACCTTACGGGCGTTTGCAGCAAACTGGTTTGCTGGCCTTTAGTTTGTTGAGTTCTCTGGCTTCTCACTACTCGTAACGCAAGGCCTCAATAGGGTCTAAGCGAGATGCCTTCCACGCCGGATAAAAACCGAAGATGATTCCCACGCTGGCGGCGACCACGAAAGCAGCCACTATCGCAGGCACCGATGATATTGTCTTCCATTTCAGAAACACCGTAACCGCTATTGAAGCGCCCCGGCCAAGCAGTATGCCCGCCGCGCCACCGAGAAGACAAAGAATTACAGCTTCGGTCAGGAACTGGCGAAGGATGTCTCTAGCTCGTGCGCCTATCGCCATCCGGACGCCAATTTCTCTCGTTCGCTCCATTACCGAAGCCAGCATTATGTTCATAATACCAACACCGCCGACTATCAGCGATATTAACGCTACGCATGTCAACAGGTGTATCATTGTTTTCTGTGTCGAGGCCAGTGTCTGTGAAATTTCCGTCAGGTCGCGGATTCTGAAGTCGTCGGGTGCGCCCTCTGGTATCCGGTGCCGTTCGCGGAGTAAGCTCGTAATCTGCTGGATGGCCTGTGGGATTTCTTCCTGCGAAGCCGCCGAAACCCAGATATCGTCGAGGTCGTTAAAACGCGTCATCTGAGGCCTGTTTGCCGCCTGGGCAGCTGACTGTTGCGCGTAAAGCTGGACCTGCTGGTCCGGGTAGAGTTGGCTAAGGGCTTTTTCCTGCGTAGTTGATGACGGGGTGGTCGTTACGGCAGTTTGGGATTGCCTTGAACCCGACAACTGAAATTTGACGGTAGTCCACGGCGCAACAACAAAATCATCCTGGTCTCTGCCCATCATATTCGCGCCTTTTTCGCTGAGTACGCCAATCACCTTCATCGCTACGTTCTTGACGCGAATCTCTTTGCCGACAGGGCTCTCACCTTTGAAAAGTTCTCTGACAATCGTCTGCCCGACTAAGCACACCCGTGCCCCGCTTCGCACGTCGTGTTCTGTAAACACCTCTCCCTCGGCCAGGTTTGTCCAGTTACGGACCACCAGGTAATCAGGCGATGCCCCCAGTATGTTCATCGGCGACCAGTTGCGATTGCTGTAAACAATCTGCATTCTGCAATCGACGCTCGGCGAGCCGCAGCGAACCGCGCTGCACTCCCGTAGAATCGCGTCGCAGTCATCGGGGCTAAGTGTCGGCTTGCCTCCCGCCCCGGTGCTCACGCCTCCAACAATCACCTGGCTGGGGTCAATCTGTATTACGTTGGCGCCAATCGCAGCAATTGTCTGCTGTATCGAATAGTTTGTCCCCTGACCGATTTCGATTATCGCGATGACGGATGCGATGCCGATAACGATTCCTAAGCAGGTCAGCGCCGACCTCATAATATGCCGTCTTAAAGAGCGTATTGCTGTCCGCAGTGTTCGATATAACGAGTGCATTGTTAGCTCAAATCCTTGTCATTTTATAATCTTGTCGCCGTTACCCTCGGCAAAAACCCTTCAAAACAGGGTATTTCGGCCAACGCCAAACTGTATTATCCGGCATAAGTTAAATCATGAACCCGGCGTAAACGTTTTTTATTTTGCGGCTGGACCGACAATCAGCAATTCAAATGAGTCCGGCTCAAAGTTTCTGCGGCGTCCGCCCTGTTGCTCTCCAGGTGCGGGCGGTTTTACTTTCGCCGTAACAAGGTATATCCTGTGCGTTTTCGGGTCCAGCGCCATAGTGCGCGCCATCGGCGCAGTTGCCACGGTTTCGACAACCTTGAATTGGCCGGCCGGGGCTTCCTTTATCACCGTCAATGTCCCATCCATTCCATTGGAGCTGAATGCAAAACCTGTTTCGGGGTCAAAAGCCGCCGCGTCAGGCCCTCTGCCTATAGCAGGCGTTGCTAAACTCTTGCCCGTTGTGTAATCGGTTATCGCCATTTTGCCGTTTGAGCAGACCGAAAAGAGCCGCTTGTTTTTGCGGTCAATGGCCAATCCGCTGGGTGATTCGCAGGGCGAAATCGGCCAATTGTTCGTAACGGTCAGCTTTTCGGCGTCTATCACGGCGATTTCGTTTTTGTCCTCCATATTGACGAATACCTGCCCCTTCTCGTCGGATTGCGCGAATTCCGGCTTGCCGCCCAAAGGTATATTGCCGATATTTATGTCTTTAACGGCGTCGATAACGGTGCTGTCTTTGCTGCCTGCGTTGAATGTGAAGACGCGTTTTGTCGCCGGGTCGAACAAAATGGCGTCGGGCCTGTTGCCTACCTTAATCCTGGCGGTTTCTTTCAGCGTCGCCGTATCGAAAACCGTTACCGTGCTGTCGCCGCCGTTGCTTATGTAACCTTTATTAAGCCCCGCGGCGATTGCTATCCCGTGCACGCCGGGCGTATTGTTTATGTCGCCGATTACTTTTTCTTTCTCCGTATCAAAAACAACGACGTGATTGGCGTGCGAGATATAACATCGATTTGTCGCGCTATCGACGGCAAGATAATCCCAGCCGCCCTCGCCGCCTATCGGCACCCTCTTAATCAGCTTGTAACTTGACTCTTCGCCTGATGCGACGCCGCAAAATGCTGCCACGCAGACAATCGCCGTTATCGACAGCACACTTTGTAAGACCGTTTCTTTTGTAACCATTTGTTTTTCTCCTTTATCGCCTGTTTTTTATCCCGTAATAATTCCGCGATTCTAACCTCACCCGTTTACATTTTTCAATGATCTTTTGCCTTAATTGAATACCAAGACGGATTTCGTGGACAAATATTGCATATTTCCCGAATACACTCCCGTACTATAAAAAAACTCATCCTATGCTGAGTTTATGGGACATCTGGCCTTATAAACTATTGAGGCTTCCCCTCGGTTCTGCGATATAATTCTCCTCTGAACTATTTGCTTTTTTGTTCAAAAAGGGCTTGCCGTAATGTATGTCGTTAACCAAAATAGGCCATAGGCTATCGCCTCCATTTAACTTCGGTCAATTCAGCTCGACCAACCTGTATCGCGTCGGAATCTTTTCCGGAAATTCGTACAGGATTTTAGGCGAACGCCGATAAAGCTGATGGTTCGCTACTAAATCCTGCAGGATTCTTTCTTCCAGAACCAAATAGTGTACGTCTTTGTCAATCTCATCTTCGGACACCAGATACTTAAATGGCTGACGAATATAAAAGTAGAAAGTCTGGTATCTGGAATCAAACAGGTACACAGTATCGCCTTGAGGGACAATCCTGTTTACTGTATACGCGCTGGGCCTATCTACCTCATAACGTATGACGAAAAATATACCATATACTGCATACAGAAGCATAGAGAAGGCAACCACAACGGCAGTTGCCGTAGAAAGATTAAGCGCGTTTCGCAGCAGGTCTCGCTTCAGGAAAACGGTGATTGCAACACAAATAGTCACCGCAGTTACAATAAAGGCGGGCCACTTTGCCGTTACCACAAACAACCCCACAACCGCTGTCACGGGTAATGCGATGAAACATCCGAGAAGCAAATTCTTCCATACTCGGTCAGACAAGGTAAATCCTTGATGAAGTGATAATATCCAGCCCAGCAAATAAGCGGCCAAAGGGATAAGAGGAAGGGAGTATCGTCCTTGGGCACCCGGCATAAGATTAAGCAGTAAAAAACAGATTATCAACGCCGTCCTGCAGGCCTTGAATGTGCTGCGATTCTGGGGTTCAAGGCGTTCCACAATATTTTTATCCCATAAAATAGGCAAAAATATAAGCCATGGAAGCAAAAGCGCAAGGGCTTTTACAATTTTGTCAGCAAAGAGCATTAAGCTGAAACTATGGAATATGGTATGTCCAATAAACTGCCCCATCATATCGCTGGACAGGGCAGGTGCCGAAGCGCGAGATAAGGCAAGGTACAGCCAGCCCAAACTCACAGACACCATAATAGCAATCCCGATAATATGTGGAACGACAAAAAACTCCTTAAGACTTTTGTTATAGAGCAAAACCATAAAGATTGTGCTGTAAAAAAATATCACGATAAAGGGACCTTTCGTAAGAAAGCCGTAAGCAATCACGACAGAAGGTACAATCCACAATAGCCATTTGGAACCGTTGCGGCTCCAGATGTTTAACCACCATAAAATTGATAGGCCTGTCAAAACCGTGTAGATGGCCTCGATTTCTATCATTCGGCCCCATTCTATTATGCCGATACTTGTCAGAAAAACCAGTGTGGAAATAAATCTGGCCGGAAGGCTGAGCCACGGACCGGGCATCCAGATTAGAAGTGCTGCAAATATCAAAATAAACATGACCGTCGGAAGCCGGGCGGTAAACTCCGTTTTTTCGCCGGTGATTAAAAATGAAGCAGCAACTATCCAGTTGATTCCGGGGGGCTTGCTGTAAAATTCCCTGCCTCCAACAACAGGCACTATCCAGTTGCCGGTTTTGAGCATATTTATGGCTGGAAGGACTCCACGGGCTTCTTCACATTGAAATTCAGGCGCACCCAAATAAGGAAGGTATATCCCTGCCCAAACAAGAAGGGCTATCAAGAATGCTTTTGTTTTTGTCAGCTCTAAAGTCATCAAATAATGGGGATAGTGAAGCTGTTGAAAACACACACACCATTAAACTCAACTGAATTCACTATTTTTTTGCTCTCAGATTAATTTTGAGTAAGTCAGCTTGCCGTAATGTACGTCGTCAACCAAAACAGGCCTCTTTACTGTCTCATTTAAGCTGACGACGTACTTTTTCTTTCGCGTTTTTCGTCTGGCCAACCCATACACGAGGCGGGGTAAATTAGGCAATGCAATCATCAAATCGCTCCAACGGAAAAGGCCCAATCGCCCGGCCTTTTTGGCGATATGGAGAATCTGCGGGAGATCGTAGAATGCCGAGCGGATTCTGTTCCGGATTCGCTTAAGTTCCTTAGGCCCGTAACGGTCCGAATAGACGGAACCGCCGATACGTTTGTAGTAGTAGCCCGGCGTTGTTTCAACTATTTCCTTCAGGGGTGAGAATTTCTCGACGCGGAGTTTCTGGAAACTGATGGAATCCAGCTTGAGCTCCTTAGCAAACTTCGGGATGTAGAGCATTTCTTCTTCCGTCTCGCCGATATTGCCGTAGATGAAATACCCATGCAGAAAGAAGTCATACTGTGTCAGTACCGCAAACGCATCCCGGATCTGCTGTTGGGTGATGCCCTTTTGAATCTGTTCGAGAATCCAATCGTGAGGGGACTCGATTCCGATAAGAAAGATTCTGAATCCTGCTTTCCATGCCTTGTCGAGTAGCCCGGGATGATTGGCGATGTCAATCCTGGTTTGGATAAGAAAAGTCTTCCTGATGTTGTTTGCGATGATCAGATCGCAAAGTCTCTCACTCCTCTTTGGGTTTGTGGAAAAGTTGTCATCGCTGAAAAGCACGACGTTGGCGGTAATCGTCTTCAGTTCTTCAATGACCGACTCGACCGGCCGTTCCGTGTAGCTTCTTTTCTGCCCGAGCGGATTGAGGCTAAAGGTGCAGAACTTGCATTTAAACGGACAGCCCCTTGCCGACAATATCGTGTCAAATGTCTGCCTGCTGAGGCGGACATCCTGCACTATCATGTTATAATCATGCCTTCTAAGAGACCGGTCTGGAAACGGAATGCTTGTGATGTCGGGTAATGGACAGTTTTCGTTGTGAACGATATTTCCATTTGTCCGATACGACAACCCGGGGATATTCTCTGGCGGAACCCCTTTGACAATCTGCTGTATAATCTCTTCACCTTCACCTCGTACGACCATATCTATATTCGGACAACAGTCGAACAGATGTTCAACTTCCATAGTGGCCTTGTAGCCCCCGACAACTGTGGTGACTTCAGGCGGCAATTGAGCGACGAAATCACAGATTTTCTTAAATTTAGTTTCCCATCCGATGCTGATGCAGAGCAAATCGATCTCAGCTCTGATGAACTCACTGAGATTCTTAGGGTTCTGGTAGGCCTTCTCATTGCGAAGGTCCAGAAGTGTCACCTTCCCTACCAAGCCCTTCATGCTTGCGGCAATGTACTCAAGGCCTGTTGGTGGGAAAATCCCCATTGCAGCGGTAGCTTCCCCAAAGTACGGGTTCAGAGCGAGAACATGCTTGTACTTTATCATACGCGCACCAAGAACGTTAAATCTGGCTCATGCAAGGTCTTCTTTGCCGTCTTTACCACAAATTTATCCTTTCGGATTTCAGAAAACGACTTTACATGGCATTATGTGCTTCCCAAGTTAACAAGAACCTTTCTTTAAGATTACATTTTTGTAATGTTAAGATGCTTGCTGAAGAGGTCAAAAGAAAGAAGGGAAATCTGTAAGGTTTTGTCTTTTTCGGTGTTACAATTCAGGCGTTTTAAGGATGTAACCGACCCCGCGAAGAGTATGTATCAATTTCTCGCCGAAATCGCGGTCGATCTTATTTCGCACCCGGCAGACCAGGACATCAACGATGTTTGTCTGCGGGTCGAAATTATATTTCCATATATGTTCCATAATCATTGTCTTGGAGATAACGGTGTTGACGTTTCGTATGAGGTATTCGAGAAGCGCAAATTCAAGGGACGTGAGTTCGATTTTTTTGCCCGCACGGGTAACCTCCCGCCTGAGAAAATCCATAGAGATGTCATGAACAGATAAGCTGGTGGGTTCGGCGATGCCGCTGACCCTTCGAATAAGGGACTGGGCACGGGCCAGGAGCTCGGTAAAGGCAAAAGGCTTAGTGAGGTAATCGTCGCCCCCTGCATGGAGACCTTTTACACGGTCATCAATGGTGCCTCGGGCACTTAAAATTATCACCGGGGTCTTAATATTGTTCTTCCGCATTTCTTTGATAAGTGTGAGGCCGTCGAGCTTGGGCAGCATGATATCGATAATGGCAGCATCGTACGGCTCGGTCAAAGCCATGTGAAGGCCGTCTTCACCATTGCCGGTATGATCGACAGCAAAGCCGTTCTCTTTTAATCCCTTTAGGATAAACGAGGCGATCTTCTCATCATCTTCAACTATCAGAGCTCTCATTACACAGTTCCTCTTTTTTGGTCATGTTATTGGCCGGCCTGCAGCCGGGCAAAAAGACGGTAAAGGTACTTCCATTGCCAACCGTACTTTCAACTTCAATTCTTCCGCCATGTCGCTTTGATAATTGTTTCCGCCAGGCTCAGGCCAAGTCCCAATCCGGAGACGTTTCGGCTTTTGTCACCGCGGTAGAAACGTTCAAATATTCGTGGTAGGGCATCGGGTGCGATGCCGATTCCCGTATCGGAAATTTCAACAGCTATCTCATGATTGATGGCCCGCATGGTAATCTCGATATTACCCGCTGGCGGAGTATATTTGACAGCGTTGTCAATCAGGTTGGAAAAGACCCGCTGCAGACAGCGCAGATCGGCTTTGACCACAAAAGATATAATTTGATTTAACTTCAGAGTAAGTCCTTTGTCCTCAGCCGCCAGCTGGAAGAATTCACACGCCTGTTTTATGACCTCGGCAATGTCGACGTCGGTCAGGTTCCATATAGCTATGCCCATCTCGATAGATTTGATTTCGAGCATTGTATTAATCATTTCCAAAAGACGGTCGGATTCTTCTATTATCATACTAACAGATTCTTGTGAATCAGTTTTTTCGCCTCGTGCGGTCAAAAGCGATTCAGCGATAAGGCGAATTCTTGTCAGCGGGATTCTAAGGTCGTGGGCCACGTTGTCGGTTATTTCCTGCTGGCTTTTTACGAGGGATTCAATCTTGTCTAACATGTTATTAAAGGCTTGAGCAAGACGATCAACCTCATCCATCAGCCCGCTGACAGGGACCCGTTTGCTCAGCGAGCTGCCCTTGATGGACAAGGCGGTATTGGTTACCACAACTACTCGCCCGATGACCTGCTTCAGTATAAACCAGCCGGCGATAATAACAGTTACCAGTGTAATTGCCATGACGACTATCAGGGTTTTCTGCAGGTCGTAAAGGAAATTTTCATCCTGGCGTAAAAGATGGGCAATTCTCAGTATTTTGTCCGGCGACAAACGGGCATAAACAACAATAGCCTTGTTCTTAAAACTAGGAACTTTGATAATGTCCACCACCGGTTTGTCTCGGTCAAGTGCAAGGTTCAGCCTGTCAGGTTGAACGGCAAAATTTTGCCATTTTGGCGAATCTGAAATTATAAGTATCAGGCCTTTAGAATTCAGAACACTTAGGCTGATATTTCCTTTGCCAGCGGCATGTGCTTGCAAAAGAAACTCCTTACGCAGACCCTCTAACCCCTCGGACTGGAATATGGATTTACATTCATCAACATCGGCTAACGTATCCTTTTCCGCATTTTTCCCCATTCCGGTCTTGGCCAGCAAAGAGAAGGATATAAAAGATATTGTAAACAGCAGCAGCAGAATAAGGGCATACCAGAGACTTAATCTGAAAGCGATATCTTGCCGCAAAACGTTAATTTTTCCCGCCAGCACAGCTTGTTTTCCTTTGCAGTAAAGGATTATTTTTACAGGATATTATAATCTATGCTGAGTGAATAAGAGTTTTATTTTGAAATTTTTTGAGGAACTAATAACAGCCAGCGATATCGCGTACCATAAAAAACTTATTTGATGCTAAGTTTTTGGTGAATTTGATATTACAAGTAGCGTGTCTTGTTGAAATTGGTCAACCTTCCTTTGGTTCCGCGATATAATTCCTATGTTGGGAGTGTTTTGGTGGGTTGCTGAACATTACAAAAATGTAATCTTGAAGAAAGGTTCTTGTTAACTTGGGGACATATATATTGCCGTGAAAATTTGAAGTCAAACTCTGCCGTCTAAAATATAACCATGGATGAAAAAACTATGCAAAAAACTATAAACAAAGCACTATAAAATTCGTATTATAGGGCTTGTTGAATTGAAGGGAAATATTAATAAAACTATGGGTGCACTTGGTATTACCGTTGCCGGGGTTCAGGATGTCCTATCGTGGGGATGGAATGGCCGAATGCTGGTGGACGAACTTATCCGACTCGACTACATGACGATTCCGGGTTTGGTTCTTAAACACGAAGGTGATATAGCTCAATGGGCGCCAGTTTTCATGAACCAACCTGACACTTGGCGTTTGTTAGTTAACAAACCGCGGAGCATTGTGGGTTACTGGCATTTTGCTCCGTTGCTTCCTGAAGATTATGCTGTTGCCAAACGCGGCAGATTACTCGACAGCCAGATTACTATTGACAAAGTTCAATTTTTTGGTCCTCCCGGCTTTTATGATATTTACTTTTCACAGATATGTATGCATCCTTCGTTCAGGAAACTGCGAAGCGTCCAGCTATTATTCAAAAGTATCTTTCAGCTTATTGATGACTTGTCCTGTCGGGGAATATTTGTGAGAGAGATATGCGCCAACGCATATACTGACGTCGGACATGCCGTATGTCGGTATTTTCAACTTGAGTACTTGTGCAACCATTTGGAACATGGGATGATATACGGAGGACCAATCCGTAATCTAGCAGAACACGCAATTGCAAAGCATTTTCCTGACGTGAAACGGCGTTATAAGGAACAGGGCCTACTTTAGCTGCCGCGAATAATGGAGTTGAAAGTCGAAAAAGCATTAAGTCGGAAATATCGGATCAAATAGGAAATGTCTGATGGAGCATCTCCCACAAGCCGGTAAGAACATCGCGAAGTTTCCACGTATGGTTTGGTTGATTCTAACCATTACCATCGTGGTGGAGACGGTGGCGCAAATGGTGTGGAAATCTGTTGTCCTTGGCGTGCCGGAGTCAGCCGGTTTCATGGAAACGGTGCGGACAGTGACGGTTCAACCGATATTCTACTTCCTGTTGAGCATTTTTGGAGTCCAATTCATTTTCTGGATTCTTCTGCTTGCCAAGGCGGACCTCAGCTACGCCCGACCGATCACCGCCTTGAGTTTGGTCTCGGTGGTTGCCTGCTCAGTTATGTTCTTCGGTGAGAAGGTTGGCGTGATGCGGATGGTAGGCATTGTCATGATCCTGGTTGGGGTCTGGTTCATCAGCAGCACCGATCATAACACGAGGGCTCCTCATATGCCCTCGCCTCGCGCAATGCCAGGCCAACCATCGGAAACCATGCTATGATAGAACGCCTGCCTGGACTGCTGTTGGTTCTGGGATCGGTCATCACCGAGGGGCTGGGCCATGTTGCATTCAAGCAATCGGTGGATTTTGGCCGTTACAACCACACGACCTTTGCGGTACTGCGACTGGCCCTGAAACGATACAAATTGGTCAGTTTGGGCGTGGCGTGTTTCGTGGTGGCGGGGTTTTGCTGGACATTCGCGTTGAGAACATTGGATGTCAGCATGGCCTACCTCATCAGTAGTTTGGAACTAGTAATTATAATGGTATTCTGCCGGCTGCTGTTGAAGGAGCAGATTGGGCTGCGGCGATGGGTGGGCGTTGTGCTGATTGTCGGCGGCACAATACTGGTCGGATTAAGCTGATCCGTCAAGAAATACTACCATATTTTAGCCTATTCCTTAACGAGGATCAGTATAAAAGCCCCCAGTTGTCACTGAGAGACCAAGAACCAACGATATTGCCTTCATCAATCTCATACGCACGTGTTCTAAATGCCGTACTATATAAAAACTCATCCGACGTTAAGTTTGTGGTAAAGATGATCTTACAAGCAGCTAATTTTGTTGAAATTGGTCGACTTCCCTACGGTTCTGCGATATAATTCCTATGTCAGAAACGTTTGGGTGGGCTTTTGAAGTCATACAGGAGAGCGGCCTGATGGATGGGTACAGTTCTAGCGAGAGATTGGCTACCTATGTCCACCGTGGCTGGAAGCTGGGTAGGACTTAAATCTTTGTCAGGGTATAGAGGGGTGACATTCACTAAAGGTTTTACTGGTAAAGAGTTACGCATTTTGGCGGCGTTCAAAAGGTGACAAAAGTGCCATCAATTTTCGGCATAGTGTGCTAAAAATCCGGTATCTTCAGGTCCTTATATGATGCCCCCGCTAGTGGCCGTATCACACCGCCTTCGGGTTCTTCCGAGGGCGGTGTTTTTTTTCTGGTCACGGTTCCATCGGTCTTCAAGATCATCGGGCCAACGAACTGTTCAATGAAGTGTCCTACTCAAAAATTCATCCGGCCGTAAAAGTTAACGTTTTTTGGATGTCGGATGGGGGAAATTGCTCATTGGCAAGTTGATATTAACTGATTTGGAAGGGGCTTTCTCTGGCCGGAACATGTTTTTTGCTGAATCTTCATTGTTGGTGCAGAAGTTCTCTGTTTTGCTTGATAACCAGAGCATGATTTGTATTCAGGCAACTCGGCTGTAATTGTGATGCAGGCCGCCGAGGATGGCTTTGCTAACGATATTGCCATTGGTTTGAACAGGGGGCGATGCACGGGCGAATCCTTCTTAAGTGATATATGTGTTCTGCTGATGTTGTAATATTCATTGATGTATTCGTTCAGCACGCTATGCAGATGTCTTTCATTCAGAGTGATGACGTGGTTCAGACACTCTCGGCGAAAGGTCAGCCATAGCTGTCGCGAAGCATCATCCCAGCTGTGTTTTTGCATGTATTTGGCCACGGTATTATCACAGACAGTGTATCCGAGCTTTGCCAGTTCGCCCTGAATCCGTTGAGACGACCAGGTTGGATTTTCCTTCTGAAACCTTCGGATAAGCTTGATCAGTTCCCAATCAGTCGTTGGTCTGCCGGTTCTGTGAGACTTCCATCGCCAGTATAGTTTGAAACCTTTGTGGTGCCAGCCAATAACTGTCTGGGGTTTGACGATAATCAGTGCGGATTTCCAATGGTCCCAGATTTTGAACAGCCAGACCCAGAAGATACGGTCTATATTTTTGATTTTAGGCCTTTTGATGCTGCGTTGCTGGATAGCCAATTGCTGACGGAGAACAAGGTTTTCGAGGATCAAGTCCCGTTTGCTCTTGAGCAGGGCGGTGAATAAATCAACAATAAGCATACAAAGCGTTTTCAAGGTTGCTTTCTCCCATGAATTCCTATAGAATCAATTTTTGGTAGCAATTCAGGGAGTTTACATAAGTTATTGAAATAGAACAAGTTCGAATTTTTGAGTAGGACAAGCTTATTTTGTTAAAATCGGTCGACTTCCCTTTGGTTCCGCGATATAATTCCTATGTCGGGAGCGTCTTCGTAGGCTTTTGAAGCCGTACAGGAGTGTGGCCTGATGGTTGAGATGAATATTTTTACAGTACGGGATTGTTTTACTCTCAACTGAACTTTATATACTTATGGTAATAGGAAAATTTAACCGTCGGTATTGAAAGATTACAAAATGAAAATGAGAATATTGGCTAGTATTGGTGTTGCTTTAGGGGCTACAATTGGGTCTGCTTTTACATTCAAAATAATCCTGTCATGGTATTTTAAACAAATTATGCTTTCAGCTATCCTTACTTTTATCATGACATTCTTGATATATTACTTTTTATGGCCGATACTTTATAGAAATAAATCCTAAGGATAAATAACGTGTACTCGTACTATAAAAAAACTCATCCGATGTTAAGATTTAGGAAAGCTGACATTTTTGACATTCTTGCCTTTTAGCGTCTGTGGTACTGTCCAGAAATGTCGGAAATATCGACTTTCCTATGTCGTTATAGCTTTATAACAGCTTCAATATTGATAGTAGAGGGGGTCGATTTGCAGCCAGTTCTGTGCCAGTATCGCGAAGTCGGCAAAATCTATAACGCCGTTGGGGGCCAGCAGTGAATCAAGCGGCGAGTCATCCGACAGCCAGTCCGCGGCCAATGTCGATAAATCGTTGTAGTTCACGACATAATCTATTGGCGGCAAATCGCCCGCCATAATCGGATGAAGTTCAAAAGCAAAGCCGTAATTGGCTGTCTCGTTGCTCGTCGAGTTATTCGCAATTGTGATTGTATAATCGCCAGGCGTGAGTATGAGCAGGTCACATTTTATAAGATTGTCACTGGTATTGTAGCCAAACATGGTTTTGTTAAAAATTGCGTTCGGCTCACCCGGCGCACAAACATTCATATCGATGTTGGCCAAATGGGCGTACATCATATTGTCTATCCTTCGCAGCCAGGTGGTTGTTGCTATAAGCCGGCACCTTTGCGCTATATGAATCGTGTAAACATTTGTTGCCCCTTGCCCAATCCGACCGAATCCCCAGCCCCTGTCCTGTGTGATTGTCGTTCCGGGCTCGACTTCGTTGGTATCCAGCAGTTGATAAGCTCGAAGACAATCAAGCCGACCATAACCCCTGTCCGCCTGCCAGGTATTGTTCGAATCTGCCGGATTTGTGCTGATGTCCGTTTTACTGTTAACATTCGGCATCGCGGAATTAACCAGCACCGCCTTTATTACAACGCTGCTATTATCATTCGGCCCCGGTGTTGTGTCCGCAAGTTCCAGTAACAGTGCAGCCGCCCCTGCGGCATGCGGTTCCGCCCAACTCGTTTCCCCGCCTGTTGACCCAACCGTCGTCCATGCTGTATCACTGCTCGATGTTGGCACTATCTGATTTTGTGATGGTGCGGTTATATCCGGCTTGCGTCTGCCGTCTGTTGTTGGCCCGGAACCGCTTATAAGTCCCGCCCAGCGATAGTCAGAGGGGTTATTCGGGTCGGTAAGCCGAAGTCCGCCCGTGGTTATGCCGTTATAAGCGTCGCCAAATATGGTAACATACGTGTTTCGATTGCCCGCCGCATTTACAAAAGTCACGCCATACTGATACGCATAATAATCGTAAAGCAGTGTCCATGGGCTATTGCCGTTAGGTTCGGTTCCTGTCCCTGTAGTAAATTCGAACCCGGTAACAATCACACGGCAATTATAATCTTCAATCAGCTCATTGAGGGCGTTAATAAGCCATGTGCTTGAAACGTTTCCGCTGTTGTCCGAAACTCTTGCAGAGTAAATAACCGCTCCTGGAGCTACTCCGATTTCGTTCGGATATGCGGCTCCACCGTTGCTCGCGATTATTCCTGCCAATTGCGTGTCGTGTGCGGTAATCGAATTACCGTCGCCTGTGAAGTCGTAATCAAAAGCATGTATAATGCCGTTGGCGTCTTGGAAGGCCTCATGTGTGGTTAGCACACTGTCAGCCGATATGAATCCGACATTAACGCCTTTTCCCGTAATGCCGAGTTGGTGCACCGCTATTGCATCAGACCCGTCTGGACCGGTTGATTCCACCAGACCGTATGCCTTCTGCGTCAGCACACAATATTGTGCTGAAACTATGACACCCCACAACGCCATGATTCGGGCGTATCTGCTCACACCGTCCTCCATGAACAATCAGCATAAAACTAGGTTCCATATTATAGCCAGAAACAGGCCGAAAAATCAAGAAAAATCGCCTCTCTACGTGTTTAAAATTAGGATTTCCCATATTAAGCACTTGGTTAAGGAGTAGACGAATGGTAACAACGACAAGAAAACCACGGCAATCGGTCAATTTAAGCCGCCACGCACCATTTTTCCCAGAAGGCATTTTTCATGTGATACGGCCACGAGCGCGCCCCCGCTATTGGATGTAAAACAGCTGTTTTATCAGCCTCTGAACGTGATGAATGTCTTAAAGCAGCATTGCTCTATATACATATTCTAGATCTTGAGGCGCCACATCTATCTTTTCAAGGCCCTTGATGTTGAACTCATTATATCTTCATTCGCTGAAGGGAAAATCTGTTGCTATGAAAGAAAGGGCCGCTTAATATGTCCAACAGAAGTAGCCATTGAACCTTCAACTAAGATTAGGACACCTCGAAGATTTTGATATTATCGAGAATTGGAAAGCTTGGTTGCGTAGCCAAGCGTTTGATACGGGAAATTCCAGTTAAGTTAGTGCCATTATATGGTGTCCCCAGATTTCGAGGGACAATAGAAAACCATTGGCAGAAAGGAGCATGTATAAATATTTTAATTTCACGTAAATTCAAACTTGCCATTGCCATTTTATTTTTTGTTATTGCAATCTCTGTTGTCGCTTTTGAACTTTCAATTTATCTTGGCGTGCAGCCAATCACTATACAACCTGGCGTAATACAGCATGTGATCACCAAACTTGAGCCTATTGTTCCATCAGGAAGGGTACTAGAGGTTGATAGCAAATTGTCTAAAACAATTCAGTCTGCTATTGATTCCGCAAAGCCCGGCGATACGGTTCATATCAAAAACGGTATTTATACAGAATCATTGACGCTTAAAGATGGAATAATTCTCCAAGGCGAAGATTGCAACAGTGTGATAATACAAGGCGATATGCGTATCGGTCCCGTATTGAAAATTGATAACTGCAAGAATGCTCAAATCAGTAAATTGACATTAAGGCATTATAACACTGAAATTATCGGAGACGAATCCGAAGGCAATTGGCCCATCGTGCAGATAGACAATAGCGGCGCATCGCTTGAACATCTTATTATTTGCGACAGTTCTTCCGATGGTATCAGAATTGAGAATGACCATGTGCATTTGAATCATGTTTCGATCGTTGATTGTACGATTTATAATAACCGTTCCTACGGCATCCTTGTCCTTGGCAACGGCAATGTCGAATTAAAAAACAATACATGTGTTAACAATAAGAGGAACGGCATCCATTTCAAGGATTTTACTGACGGCATTGTGCAGGGTAATTTATGTAAAAACAATGCACATAATGGCATGACCATGCAAGACAATGCGACTGTGGAAGTATCCGCAAATACGTTCTGTGGAAATAAATGGTCAGGTATCTTGTTTGTTTCAAAAAGTCCGTTTAATGTCAGCGACAACAATTGTTTTGACAATGGCTTAAGTGGAATTGAAATCAGCAGTCAAACAAGTGTATCGGCTGTTAAAAATATATGCCGCCGCAATGGAATCAATGGCATCCTTTTGCGAAATGGTGTCACCGGAACTGTAAGCGAAAATATTTGTACAGAAAACAAATGGCATGGCATAAGCATCGACAAGAACTGTGCGCCGCACGTTGACAACAATAAATGCTTTAAAAACAAAAAATGTGGTATTTACGATGATGGAGCAATGTTAGGTTATAACAAAATATATGACAACAACGAATTCTGCCTGCAGGAAATACATATGTATTTGAGAGCAGAAGATTTTGATGAATTGGAAAAAATGGCTTCTCAGATACGAAGTGAAAAGAGACGTTTCACCAACGGCAACTGGCAATTGGATTATTTTTATAGTGCATTCGAAATCGGCTATGGCAGCCGCCCATTTGAAGACAATACTATATATTGCGAAAAATGGATTTCTAAATATCCATCTTCTATAACACCGCGCATTGCTTTGGCGATTTCTCTTTATTGGCAGGGATGGCATATACGCGGCAGTGGATACTCAAATACCGTATCACCGACAGCCTGGCAGCCTTTTGAACAGGATCTTTCAAAAGCTCTGGATGTGTTGAAAGAAGCGGAAAAGCTGAATGTCAAAGACCCAGCCCTTTATGAAAAATGGATTTCTGTTGCGACGGGCCTTCACAAATTGGGTGACATTGAAACTGCTTTCGAAAAAGGGGTTGCAATCGAACCGACTTATTATCCTCTTTATTCTACCCGTGGTTTTGCCTATTTGCCCCGATGGTATGGAGAACCTGGTCAATATGAACAGCTTGCCAGAGAGGCTGCCGAATCAACTAAAAATGAAATAGGGCAATCTCTCTACTTTTTGCTTGCGCGTAAAATGACGTGTTATGTGAAAGATGTGAATGAATTTAGAGAATCGGGTTTTGACTATAAACGCATCAAGGAGGGACAGAAGGATTTCGCCAAGCAATTTCCTGGTTTCAAGGATATAGAAACTTGCAATCGTTTATGTTTTATGGCTTGTGCCTGCGGTGAAAAAGAGGACGCAAGAGATTATTTTATGGACATAGGCGATAACTGGGATGAAAAGGTCTGGCGGAGTTCCGGGGCATTTGAAAAATACAAATCCTGGGCAAGAAACAGAGATGAGAATTGACGCCTTAAGCAAGATGATAAGCCTAAGATATAAAGAACAGCAATTGACTCAACAGTTCTCTTTGTCAAAAAGGCAAATTTTTCAGCTATTTTCGCGCAGGATGCAAATATCCCACAGAAAAATATTCATCCGATGCTAAGTTTTAGGTAAAGCTGATTTTTAGGAGGTAGGTTTTAAAACTTTGTCAGGGTATAGAGGGGTGACATTCGGTAACGGTTTGACGGATAAAGAGTTACGCGTTTTGGCAGTGTTCAAAAGGTGACAAAAGTGCCATCAATTTTCGGCATAGTGTGCTAAAAATCCGGTATCTTCAGGTCCTTATATGATGCCCCCGCTACTGATGTAAGTAAGGCAGTCGCAACAATTTATGTTGCACTGCCTTTTTTGTTTTTTTAGGGCGTGTTTAATGGTTCAGCGGTTTTGAGTCGCACTATTAAAAATTCATCCGATGCTAAGTTTATGGAATATCTGGCCTTATAAGCCATTGATTTTATTGAAATTGGTCGGCTTTCCTATGGTTCCGCAGTATGGTTCCTGTATCCTGAGTGTTTTGGCGGGCTTTTGAAGTCATACAGGAGGGCGGTCTGATGGATGATATGAATATTTTTACAGTACGGGATCGGTAGCGAATATTCAAACGGCAAGTTTCCTGCCCTATCCACCCTACAATCAGACGACTTATAACAGAGGCGAATAACCTCCCAATGCACTTATGATATTATCAACGACGTCGCTAACATTAGCCCCTGTTCTATTGGTAGTTTGGGTCGTTTTGGAATCGAGAGTTGCTGAAACGGCGCTAAACCCTATGAGATCCGCTATGTAAAAGAATGTGCCATTCATAAGTATGCCGCCGCTCAAGGCGGAGGGAATCCATTTTTTATCCGAAAGGCCGATATTTGTCGCTTTTAACTTCCCGAACAGATTAGCGCTGTAATCAATACCCCCTGTCGCACCTATGGTTATGGCCGCATTATTCTCGCTCTCCGTTAACTCTATATAGTCGGTAATATCGAGCGATTCATAATGTTTTCCGCCTTCGACGTTGCCATAAAGCACAAATTGTGCCTCGTCAATCACAGCGGGTTCGCTGGAATCGTCGATATTCATCACCAGAACGCCCTTTATCGCGCCTTTGGCTATCGTGTCATAATCAGTGGCAAGTGTTTTATAGCTGATGGCTACTTTATAAACGACGATGAACCCATACGAGGGCGCACATACACCTAATACCCCCAATAATACAAACATCGTCAGTAACTTTCTCATTTTCTGTCTCCTTAATCTGAGGTTTCTCATATACACGCCTTAACATCACTACTACACATTCCTATTTCCGCAGGTTATCATATCCATCTTAAAACGCAATTATTTTCAGTCATTCCTTGCGGCTTTGACTATCGCAATCCGCTAAACATACAATGACCCCCAGAGTAAAAGCCATCTTGGGTCTTCTCTTTGATGTGCATAGACACCGCTTCAGGCAAAGCTATGCATCCGGGTAACTCGTACTTTGTTCAAAGATTCATCGGCCATCGGGCCATCTATACTTTATTTTTTCAGGCGGTCAGCTAATCCGAACCGCTGGTGTCGGTCGTACCCGAGGTGAGGGAGGGAATTACTACATGAATCGTTACAGTTCCAACTTGGCCGGTTGCATCGGACAGAAACATGGATATTGAGCTACAGGCGCACCCATCAGATGCACCCATGACTATATTCGCGCTGCGCGGGGCTACTGCTTTTGCAAGGTGAAGGTAAACGTTGTGATAGCATCGGTACAGTCCTCCTGGGAACAGGTCACGGTGTAGGTCACCGTGAACGCGTCGTCGGTGAAGGGGGAATAGCTCACGGACTGAGAACAGCCCGGCTCACTGACGCTCGCAACTGCGTAATTGAAGGCCTGCACCACCACCTTCGCAAAGGTCTTCAGGTTTGTCAATGGGAATGTGCCGACAGTCGTGGGAGGGACAGAGTACCCTGGAGAAGTGGCGCATGTTGGTGGTGAGCCGCTGCAACACTGGAAGCTGCTGACATCCGCCGACCACGTCATCACGTAATTTCCCGTGGGGAGGTTTTGGGGGAACCCTTTGGGCAGTCCCGCCACCGTAGGAGGCGATGGCGGCAATGTTCCATCGCAGTCGGTGGAGACAAGCAATCGTTGGCTTTCCATGCCATTACACCAGGCGGTGATTCCGGCTGCGCCGCAGCCACCCTGCATAGTAACAAGGCCTGTATCGGCATCAACGGTTGCGACCAGCGTGCCCACTGGGTTGTGGGCATAGAATTTCACCTGGCCGCTGCATGCCACTTCATTACCATTTGCATCGAAGAAGTGCGGAGTTACAGTGAACGTTGTGCCTTCCGGCAGGAATCCTGTGAGTTGATCAGCAGTTGCAGTGCCCGAGGCAATTGGCTGCGGCTGCATAACCGCCGTTATGGTCGCATTGCTGTCATTCACCGAAACCTGACCGCACTGTGGTTTAAAGTTCTTCGAACGCAGTGTCCAGTTGTAATCTCCAAGGGGAACAGGAACTTCCGCCTCGCCATTTTCGATAACTGCTCGCAAACCGACTCCCTGATTCGACTGACTGAACATTTCGAGCGAACCGGTCGAGAGCGGCTGACCATATTGGTCTGTTGCCGACACCGGGACTTGAACAAACGTGGGCGTGGTCTTCTCCGGCGAGACAAGCTCCTGATACAGCAGGACGTCAGCAGAACCGGGCAGTAATGTGATCCTTTGGAGTACAAGCTCATCGCTCGGATTCAGGCCACATTGGAACACATCTGTCATAATGTTCACCGCCTTGAGCATATCACCTGCTTTGCCGGCTGATTCGACAATTTCAGGACAGGCCGCCGCAAATTCGGGGAATGCAATGGCGCAAGCGGCCGTGGCCGCCGGGTCAATGATGAATTTGTCAATTATTTTATCCACGGGTAATCCGGCGAGTGTGGCTTTATCCTCTGCCAGAGCATCCTTACATGAAATCGTTGTTTTGGACACGGTAGCCTTCAATTTCTCTAGCATCGCTGAACTCAGGGCCGACTCGGTTGCAGACGATATCGTGTCCGATAGTGGAGAAGGAGGAGCATTCACTTTCAGAGAGGGCAACGCTGATGTTTCAATCGGTAATATTACGTGAGAGTACAAATTGTCAGGACTGCAATCCGGCTGGGAACTGACGGTAAGCGGGTCAGTATCCTGATGCTGGGAAACCGCCCTGCAGACGGCTGCTGATGAGGCTGCGACTGTGTTCGGGCCTTGAAGCACGAGAATTTGAAGCGGATACCTGCCGAGAGGGTCTGCCACGGCGAGCACGGCACGCGAGGGGTTCTTTTTATCCAACGCCAGCGAGAGCGAAAGCCCCGTAATGGGACTGCCTGTATCCTCGTCCTGTATCTGGATTGGAAGGGTAACTTTGCCGGATTTCAGCATCGCGTTGCCTAAATCATCGGTAACTGCGGCAGTACCTATTTTCTTGGGCAGAATAGTAATAGATGGTGAGGAACTCACAATAGAGTTTCCATCTGAACTTGTCGCATTACCGCTTAAAGTCACTGTCCCGGCCAGCATCGCCTTGTAATTCATAGAGAACTTGACCGTTTTTCCAGGAGCGATTGACGCCGACGCAGGAGACGGCCATTTGAGCAACGCTGCCCAACCCGTTCCGTTAACATCCAGCGATGAGGGCTGGACGCCTGTGACTGTTGTAGCCCCCGTGTTTGTCACCGCCATTTTTATGGTGAAGGTGCTCGATTCTGTAACGGAGGTCTTGGCTACGGTGATAGAAGAACTGAGTGGCGTTGATAGTAAATCGCCCACCTCGGTTATAGTGAGGTTTTGCCCAGCGACGTTAACCGTTTCCATTCGAGTACTGGTACTCGAATGAGCTGCTGCTGAGTAGTTAACCGAGTTGTCGCTGGAGCTGCCGATACCCATCAGAGCAAGTATCACGACAATAAACGATAAGCTGGTCTTCATAGTATCCTTCCTAATTTGGGATTACTTATTTATATCTCTTCAGCTACGCCGCCAAACTTCATTTCCAATAGAGTACTTAATTTGCCATTACAATTCAAACTTTATGACTGCTTTTTAAGGATTTTTCAACTAAAAAAGTAACAAGTAAGCGAATTTTCTTGCAAATTACCAATACTTTGAACGCGTACTATAAAAAACTCGCCCGATTCTAAGTTTTTGGAACATCTCGCCTTATACGCAGGATGCTACAGTTTCGAGTTCTGTACCGCCCAGTTTCCCGCATTATGGCCGGGTTTCAATGGCAAGTTTCTTAACAGAACGGAGCCGTTGTCTGGCTTTGCTGCAGGATGTTTTTATTTCGACTTGCGATTTGCCCTTTTCTCCGACAGACAGCTTGACACTCAAGGCCGCTTTCTTAATCCCCATATCCGCAGTATCCAATTCAACAGCGGCAGCTGTGGTCATTGAGGTATTAGCATTTTTCTTCGCCCAGGCCAACCCGCTTGCGGTAAGATTCTGCTGGCACGCCTCAAGGTACGCCTGGTCGGCCTGAAAACCTAAGATGTTCGCATCGGAGGCCAGAACAATCATATATATCCCAATCAGTGCGAGAATAGCGATGACAATAAGCATAACGAAACCGCTATGTCTCGATTTTCTGGCGTTCATTTGGCAGCTTCCAATAATGCGCCGGCAAAAAATAAATTGTTGTTAGCCATCTTTTTCCGTATATGGCCAAAATTTTTATCCTCGATACAGGTGCTTATCTCAACCGCGCAACCCGTTTTGTTTTTGTTCCAGACCCGCCACTCAATTTGGCCGTGGGGAACCGACCACGCCATATTTCCGCTTGCTGCACCCGTGGCGCCACCGACAAAACTGCGAAAAACGCGACCATTGCTGAACTTATAAGAAATCACACCATCCGACATTTTCATCAACAGCGTATTAGGTTCGTTAGGGCCATTGACGGACTCCGACAAGGTTTTTGCTGAAACGACATCAGCCCGTATATGACTTATCACATTGTTAAGAGAGGTGTTTTCCTGAATGAGGCGGGAGTCCCTGGGCAAATCATATATAAGCGTTCCAAAAAAACGATCCAGCGCCGCCATGACCATTGCCATAATGGAAAGGACAACCACCATTTCGACAAGAAAATAACCCTTGCGCATCTTAATGCTCCCGCAAAACAGGCATATCGCCTGCTTTGCTTATCGCGATACTGTTAGTCAAAAAATATCTCGATAAGCGGACCTCAACCTTTTTATTTCTCGTAGTTCCTTTGGCTGAGACGCTAATAAGCTTTAATCCTTTCCATTGGTCCGTTCCTTCTGATTCTTCAATTTTAACAATGACACCCGGCCATAATCGGTTCACGTCAGCTTCGTCAATCGCCTTGCCTGTAACAGCAATGCTGTCGAGTGTTGCCTGCGCTGCGGACACACAGCGTTGTTTTGTAAAATGATAGTGGTTTAGTCGCCTGAAACCATCAAGCGATATCGCGAAGGCAACCATAATCATCCCGAGAACGGCTAAAGAAACAATCAATTCGGTCATCATCAGGCCGCGATATCTGGTTCGTTCAGTTCTCATTATTTCCCGTCTTTCATCCAAATCAAGGTGTCATCGAACTTGCTGTCGCGTATATAATCGTTATAATAGGAGAGAATATGGCATAAACAATAAATCCGACCATCAGCCCAAGGCAAATTGTTTCACACGGACCAATTATGAACCTTGCTAATGTGGCCAGCCGGCTATAACCCCAGCGATACGATGTTTCAAGCGTTTCGAGAATATCGAGAGTATTTCGATGGTTATGCACATCGGCAAAAGCCCATGCCATCGCGCTTCCCATACCGCACTGCCGGGCCGACAACCCTATATCGTCTCCGCGTTCAACCCTTGCCAGCCAGTTTTTAACTTCTCTCCTGAAGCATTCGTTTATGTCCAGCCGGAGTGCATTGGCTATCGCCTCGTTGACCGTGCAGCCGGCATTAAGCGAAAGCCGAAGCATACCGGCTATCCGCTGCATCGCGCAGCACCACTCATACCACCGGATAAAAGGCAGATGCCACTTTAAAAAATCACCTGCGCGGGAAATCAAATACGGTTTTTCAGCCCGGCGCGGTCTTGACCTGACGCGAATATAAACTGTACCACAGACCAAAACCAGCAAGGCCAATACAAGGATAAGCCCTGAGCCGCTGCCTTTCGTAAAATATTCTGAAATAGCCATTAACAACCTTGTTGCCGCAGGTAATTGCATGCCATTGCTCATTTCTGCCAGTACCGCCCTCACTTTAGGTAAAACAAACACCATCACCAGTAATACCTGTATAAAAATAACAAACAGCACTAACGGCGGATATAATAAAGGAACGTGCCTGACTTTTTTGCTGGTGTTTGCCTTTGAGACCAAATCCTGCTCGAGGGCGTCAATCGCCTGCGGTATCTGTCCGATTCGTTCGCCGGCAGCTACCATCGACACGATATAGCCGGGACATTTAGGATATCCGCGCCTGAACGATTCGCTCAAAGAGTATCCTTCAACAAGCCACTTCTTTATATTTCTAAGTATATCTGCTCGTTTTTCATCCTGACCAACCGCAGCCATTTCCAGCGCCATAGGCAACGGAAGATTCTGCCTCATGCTCGCACCAATCGTGGTTATTACGTAAGAAGACCTGGCGAATTCTGATGTTGTGAACGCGCCGATTACCGCCCCAATAAACAACTCAACAAAAACCAGTCCAATTCCGCCCCATGTACCAAAAAATGCAAAGGCAGCGACCGTAAACAGAATCAGGAAAAAGGCCGTCAGAATCCTCCTTGCCCAGATTCTGGCCCATCGGGAGCCCTCCCTGCTGGGGCCAAAAGCAGTTATCAACAGCGTAGCAAAAAAAATGAAAAGTGCAGCTGCAAATATCTCCACTAATTCAAACGCGATGCCGTACATCGCCATACATATACTAAGCACAATGCCGGCGACAAACCCCATCCACGGCTTGTAAAAAGCAAGAATTACCAAAACAATCAACAGCATAATTGCCAAAGCAACCAGCATAAAAATCCTTAACCGCCAACATTAAGAGTTGAAATTATCTTTATCATTGGCAGAAACATCGCAAGAATGCACAGCATTATGAAAAAGCCCACAAAGATAATCATAACGGGCAACAATAGCCCCTGCAGGCGGGTCTGGGCACTGCGAACCTGCTGGGCATACATATCGCCTAAGCTTCGCAGGTTGTCTTCCAGCTCATTTCGCTGCGAACCCAGTTGAATCGAATAAAGAAAGAACCGGGGCATAACCCGGCAAAATTGCCCGGCGTCGAGAATGCCGGCTCCTTTTTCAATCTGCCCGGCAATCATGTTCCCCTCCCTTATCAGTGTTTCACTGCTCGCCGCGTCAGGCCCAAGCCGCAGGCACGTTGGCATATCACAGCCGGCCGCGACCATCATCGCCATTGCCTCGGCCATCTTGCTCAATATGGTGCTGTGATATAAAGGTCCGAACGCGGGTATGCGTAAAAATATAGCTTCCCTGATTCGTCGTCCCTCCGGGAACGACCGGAGAATCGCATTGATTCCCAAAATCGCAACAACCAGACAGCCGATTACCAGCCAGAAATATAAAATGTGATCCGACATAGATAAAGCGAACTGCGTCAGCAGAGGCAGTCCTTGCCCTTCCAGCATTTCCTGTAAAATATTCTTGAACTTTGGAACTATAAACAGCAGCAAAAAAGTCGTAATAAGGGAACCCATAACAAAAACGACCGCCGGATAGGCCATCGCTTCGAATACTATCCGTCTTGTCTGGCTGGAAACCTCAATGTGTCTGTTTAAGCTCGTCAGCATTTCGCTGAGCCGGCCTGTCTCGACGCCGGCCTTGAGTATCCGGCCATAGAGCGGCGGGAAATGCTCTTTCCTTTTCTCAAATGCCCGCTCAATGCTCATCCCCGCTTCGAGGTCCAGGGCAATCGAATCTATCAGCTTGCGCATCGGCTTCGAAGCCACGTCCTTCGACAGCTCTCTCAGCCCTTGTTCCAAAGGAATCCCGGCTTTGGTAAGCGAGGCAAGCTGCTGATTGAAAAGCAGAAACTCTGTCCTGGCAATAGGCGTTTTAGGCCTTTCGGATTTGGCTTTTTCGAGCGAATTGACTTTGAGCCGCATCTGCTCAAGCAATTCAGATGCTTCCTGCACCGACCCGGCTTCGATAATACCTTTCATCAGCCGGTCAGAAGCCGTCATCGCACTATATTCAAAAGTCGCCATCCTGAATCTCCCGTATTATTATTTACCTGTCAAATATCCCCTGCTGAGCCGCATACTTTATCAAGCTCATCCTGCGTGGTCAGGCCGTCAGCAACCAATCGCCTGCCGTCTTCAACCATACCAGTGTGCCCTTTATTAGTCAGGACTTTCTCAATTTCATCAGTATCGGTCTTGGCGAGAATCGCTTTTCGCAACTGGCTGTCAAGCCGGACAAGCTCGGCAATCAACATCCTGCCCCGAAATCCAGTTCCAAAACAATCATCACATCCGACTGGTTCGCAATCGCCGGAAGCTGTTTGTTTTTTGCATTTGTCGCATAGTCGGCGGACAAGCTGCTGATTCAGAACAGCCGATATACTTGATGTCACCTGGTATGGCTCGATACCCATCTCCAGAAGGCGTAGAATCGCCGACGCGGCTGAGCCGCTGTGCATTGTGCTCATCAGCAGATGCCCCGTAAGGCCCGCTTCAATTGCTATCTTCGCTGTTTCAGCATCCCGAATCTCGCCTATCATCAGGACCTGGGGGTCCTGGCGAAGAAGTGAACGCAGAGCCGTCGGGAAAGTCATCGGACCAAAAGGCGTGATTTGAACTTGGGTAACGCCATCGAGTCGAATTTCCACGGGGTCTTCCAGAGTGACGATGCTTTTACCCGGAAATTGTTCCTGGATATGTCGCAGAACCGCACCTAAGGTGGTGCTTTTGCCGCTGCCTGCCGGTCCAGTCACCAGCAGAACACCCTGATTAGCATAGGTGATTTGCTTCAACGCAGCATATATCTCCGGTGCGAATCCAAGTTGTCCGAGGTCTGTCAACTGAACGTTCTGGTAGAAAATTCTCACCACACATCTTTGGCCGTATATTGTCGGAAATACCGAGAGCCGACGGTCAACAATATTTCCGTGACCATTGTTGATTTCCATCCGTCCTTCCTGGGGCACATCATTGCGATACGTCAGAAGCCCGCCCAGAACCTTCAGGCGTGAAATTACGTTGTCTGAAACAGCTTTTGGCAAAGATTCGACCGTGTTCAGCACCCCGTCAAGTCGAAATTTTACCACCAGTTCAGACCCGGTCGGCTCAAAATGAATGTCGCTGGCGCCTATATCCACGGCTTTTGTGAGCAGTTCATCCACAAGTGCGACAACGTCACCCGCTTGCGGTTTTCGCTCGTAAGACTTGTCTTTATAAAGAGTTAAAGCCATTTCCCTGTACTCCTAACAAACGTATTACCGCTTTTTCTCTCCGCCCTCCTGTAGATTCAGACGCGCCGGCAGGGCCAAATGTTATTCAGAAAAAATGAGATTTTTAACCATTTGGCATTGAATTGGTGTTAACATAATATCAGGCAGCGCGTCTTAATAATCGGAGAAATTATGACTGGCAGGGCTGTCAGCATCGAATTGTTGTGGGATGTTCCAATCCCGGCGACGTTGGAAAGAACGCAGGGTTGGGTTCTCTGCGCTATGCAGCAGCACGGCCGGGGGCTGGTTAATATGCTGTGGCGAATACTCGGCAACGAACAGGACGTTTGCGATGCTTATCAGGATACGTTTCTGAAACTAGCGCATCACGAGCACGGATGCAAACCCGAACATGTAAAGGCGTATGTCTTTCGTTCGGCAAGCAACATAGCCATATCAATCCTGAGACATAAACTTGTAGAAAAGAATAATCCCCCGCCGGTGATAACCACACAGAACAATACTAATTCTCCCGCCAGTGAGCTTGATACACGATATCTAACCGAGACATTAAGAGCGGGTATCGCGGAGCTGCCAGATCATTTTCGTGATGTCGTAACTCTGCACGACCTCGGAGACTTGCCCTATGAGCAGGTCGCAAAGATTATGGGAATCACGGCCGCGACCGCGAGGGTTTACAGATGCAAAGCAGTGCAGCTTCTGGCTGCGCAGATGAGAAAGGAAACAAGGTAATTATATGTGGGCCTCGAAGGGGAAAAATTACTGCAGACAACTTAGAGACCGGGCATTCGGCTGATGGCCAACAGTTTCAGTCCTGACCGACACTGGATACAAAATCATATTGCCGACTGCCCGCGTTGCCAGCGACGATTGGCGCGTCTCGGCAAGGTTGAGCTTGCAATATCGCTGTTAAAATCCCAGCCGCACAATCTCAATCTGCTGATGCGAGCCAATACACAGGCAATCGGTGTGCTCAAACACTGCCTGCGAACAACTGCTAAAGCCGAATATCTCCGAAATATCCGACCCGACCTGAACATTATCGAAAGATGCGCCAAGTACAAAAATTCATTCGCCAGCGTTGCCGCGTGCATAGTCATCGCCATTTTGATGAAAAACGGCGCATTTTCTTCAGCAAAAATGTTCGAAAGCAAAGGCCAGAAAGCAGTTGAGCATTACTATGCCAGCAACGCAGGCGAGGATATCGCCCGCGATATCTTCACAACAAACGCGTAACCATTTGCCCCGCACGCAGGATGTCACAGGTTCAAGTCCTGTACCGCGTACTATAAAAAAACTCATCCGACGCTAAGTTTATGGGAAAGCTTATCCTTCAAGCGGCTTACTTTGCTGAAATTGGTCGACTTCCAGTAGTTATGCAGTATAATTCATTTGTCAGAAACGTATTGATGGACTTTTAAAGTCATACAGGAGGGCGGCCTGATGAATGGGATGAGTCCTAAGAAAGTAACCATAAATGCACAGTAATAATCAACTGCTATATCGTCATCGAAAACTAATCTTGGTCATTTTCATTCTTATGTGGATAGGAGCATTCACTGCTACCCATGTTCCATATAACACAATTCCAAGAGAGATTCGTGACTTGGGACATTTTGCTCTGCACGTATTGGGCTTTTTGGGATTGAGCAGTTGGTTCATCTTAACTTTAGCAGCATTCAATTTCAGCTCACTACGCCGCATCGTGGTGGTGCTGCTGATTATGACGATTTATGGTGCTATAGATGAATACACGCAGCAGTTTTTTGGTCGCTCGACAAGTTTCTCAGAATGGCTTATCGATACGGGCGCTACCATTGTTGCATTGGTAATATGGGAAAGCGTTTTTTGGCTTACAAAAAAGTGCTTACAGCCACAAAGTTCCAATAGAGGGTGAGCACAAAAAAGAGCCAACCTGTACTATAAAAAAACGCATCCGATGCTAAGTTTTTGGGAAAGCTGACCTTACAAGCAGCTTGTTTTGCTGAAATTGGTCGACTTCCCTTCGGTTTTGCGCTATAATTCCTGCAATTGCGCCTCTTTGAAACCGATTCTGTAACGGGATCGTCGGTGATGCGGTTGGAGTTTCCGTTAAGGAAAAATCTTAAGGAGTGACAATGTACAAGCAAACACATGTCGGCAATCCAATATACTCTTTTATGCCTGTGGAAGTCGAAGGGTTCGATTCTCTGGCTGAGCTTGCTCTGGATATGCGATGGTCGTGGAGCCATTATGGGGACAAAGTCTGGAGACAGCTCGACCCGGAATTGTGGGAACTGACATCAAATCCATGGGTCGTTTTGCAGACGGTTTCACGTGAAAAACTTAAAAACTTATTGGCTAACACCGGATTTCGCAGGGAAGTGGATGAGCTTTTGGAACTCAAGGGCCGCAAGTCGGCAGCGCCTGCGTGGTTTCAACAAAGTTATCCAAAAGCTCCTTTGACCTGTGTCGTTTATTTCTGTATGGAATTTATGCTGAGCGAGGCCCTGCCCATATATTCGGGCGGGCTTGGTAATGTGGCAGGCGACCAGCTCAAAGCCGCCAGCGATTTGGGTGTGCCGGTGGTCGGCGTGGGGCTGCTATACCAGCAGGGCTATTTTCGCCAGGTGATTGATAAGGATGGAGCACAACAAGCCCTGTTTCCATACAACGACCCGGGGCAATTGCCAATCACGCCTCTGCGAAGACCGAACGGGGAGTGGTTGCGGCTGGAAGTTGTGCTTCCCGGTTATTCGGTGTGGCTGCGCGCCTGGCAGGTCCAGGTCGGCAGAGTTAAACTTTACCTGCTGGACACCAATGACGCTGCGAACTTTCCAGCTCATAGAGGAATTACAAGCGAGCTTTACGGTGGTGGGTCGGAGTTGCGACTTAAACAAGAACTAATACTCGGGATTGGAGGATGGCGGCTGCTCCGTGCGCTTGGCATCCAGCCCGAGGTCTGCCACCTCAATGAAGGGCATGCCGCCTTCGCTGTGCTGGAACGCGCAAGAAATTTCATGGAAGATACAGGCCAACCTTTTGAAGCAGCACTGGCTGTCACGCGAGCTGGTAATCTATTCACCACGCACACACCGGTAGCCGCCGGCTTTGACCGTTTCGCTCCAGCCCTTATCGAGCAATACCTTGATTGGTATGCCCGGAAGAGGCTTAATATACCAATCCACGATTTGCTCGCTCTTGGACGGCAAAACTCTAACGACTCGTCGGAGTATTTCAATATGGCTTACCTCGCCATAAGAGGCAGCGGGGCGGTAAATGGCGTGAGCCGCTTGCATGGGAAAGTCAGCCGGCACCTATTTGAACCTCTCTTTCCGCACTGGCCGGCAGACGAAGTGCCCATCGGGTCCGTTACCAACGGGGTCCATACGTCGACCTGGGATTCAGCGGCAGCCGACGAACTTTGGACTGAGGCCTGCGGAAAAGACCGTTGGCTGGGAACGACCGAAACAATGGAGCAGAACATTCGCCGCATCTCCGACGCCAGGCTCTGGCAATTTCGTGCTGAGGCCCGTAAGTCCCTCGTTGAATATGCCCGTGAACGGCTGTCTCGGCAACTGGCTGAGTCAGGCGCATCACCCGAAATGGTTGACAATGCAAAGCATCTATTTGACCCAAACGCATTAACGCTTGGTTTTGCACGCCGATTCGCGACCTACAAGAGACCGAATCTGCTGCTGCATGATCCGCAGCGACTACTTCGCCTGTTGACCGATACTCAGCGTCCTGTTCAACTCATTATCGCCGGCAAAGCCCATCCGGAGGACAAGGCAGGGCAGGAAATGATTCAGGAATGGACGCGTTTTATCCGGCGGCCCGAGGTGCGCCAGCATGCGGTATTCCTTAGCGACTATGATATGCATTTGACCGGGCACTTGGTGCAGGGGGTGGATGTCTGGATTAACACACCACGGAGGCCTTGGGAGGCGAGTGGAACCAGCGGCATGAAAGTGCTTGTCAATGGAGGCATCAATCTGTCGGAGTTGGATGGCTGGTGGGCCGAAGCATACACGCCGGAAGTTGGGTGGGCGCTGGGAGACGGCCAGGAACATGGCGAAGACCCGGCCTGGGATGCTGTCGAAGCAAACGCACTTTACAACCTGCTCGAACACGAGTTGGTTCCCGAGTTTTATAACCGTGATGAGAAGGGGCTTCCTAAAGCATGGGTAGCGCGTATTCGTGAAAGCATGGCGAAGTTGACGCCTCGCTTTTCAGCCAACCGCACCGTTCGAGAATACACCGAGCAGCATTACCTTCCGGCTGCGGCATCCTATCGTGTGCGTGCTTCCGATAAAGGTGCGATGGGCAAAAAGCTGGTAGATTGGCGGCATACTCTCGAACAAAAATGGGCTGCGATGCGTTTCGGCGAAATAAAGGTTGAAACCTACGGACAGCAGCATATATTTGAAGTTAAGGTCTATCTCAACGACATCGACCCGGATGCGGTTCGAGTGGAGCTTTATGCGGATGGGATAAATGGCAGTAGTCCGGTACGGCAGGAAATGAAGCGAGGCCGACAACTCGTAGGCGCTGTCAGAGGTTACATCTACAGCGTAACGGTATCAGCGACCCGGCCTGCGAAAGATTATACAGCGAGGGTGATACCGAACTACGATGGTGTTGCGGTTCCTCTGGAAGCCGCTCAAATACTGTGGCAGCGATGATTCGAGGTATTTGTCACACGGATTACAAGTCCACGTGTGCGAAACTGGCTTCTTTTGGATTGGAGGTTGCAGAATGACAAACCGGTCAACCACAAAACCGACTCACGCTACCGTGCTGACAATCAATGGTGGCTCATCGAGCATCAAGTTCGCATTGTTCGAGGCCGGTGACTCGCCCCGACGGATTCTGGGGGGCGAGATTGAGCGGATTGGACTGCCGGAGGCCACCTTGCGGGTGAAAGGATTGAGCCGGGCGGACAACTTTTCGCGGTTGGTTAAGGCGCCGGATCACACAGTGGCGGTAGGCGCTCTGATGGATTGGATCGAGGAACGCGGCGGGCGCGATGCATTGACCGCGGTGGGGCATCGCGTGGTGCATGGCGGGCCGAAGTATAGCAAGCCGCAGCGAATCACTGCGGAAATGGTTGAGGAGCTGCGCTGGCTTAGTCCATTCGATCCGGAGCATTTGCCGGAGGAGATACTGTTGACCGAGGCGTTTCATCACCGATTTCCTGACCTGCCCCAGGTGGCGTGTTTCGACACGGCTTTTCACCATGACCTGCCGCGCGTGGCCCGGTTGTTGCCTATCCCGCGACGCTACGAATCGCAAGGGGTGCGGCGGTACGGATTTCACGGGTTGTCGTATGCGTTTCTAATGGGAGAACTGGCCCGCTTAGCCGGGTCGGAAGCGGCACAAGGCCGGGTCATCCTCGCCCACCTCGGCAATGGGGCAAGTTTGGCGGCGGTGCGTGACGGCAGACCCGTGGACACAAGCATGAGTTTCACCCCGACAGCCGGGGTGCCGATGAGCACCCGCTCAGGCGATATCGATCCCGGACTGGTTTGGTATCTGGCGCGCACTGAAAAAATGAGCGATAAGCAATTCAACGAGATGGTCAATTTCCAGTCCGGTCTGCTCGGAATTTCTGAAACCAGTTCAGACATGCGTGACTTGCTCGACCGTGAAACGCAGGATGTGCGGGCGGCTGAAGCGGTCGCGATGTTTTGCTATCAGGTCAAGAAATGGATCGGCGCATTTGCGGCGGCGTTGGGCGGACTGGATACACTGGTATTCGCCGGCGGTATCGGAGAGAATGCGTCCACGGTCCGCGCCCGGATTTGTGATGGGCTGGGATTTCTTGGAATCGAACTCGAAGAAAAGCGAAACGCGGCGAATGAGGGCGTGATTTCTGCACAGACCAGCCGAGTCGCTATTCGCGTCATCCGCACGGACGAAGAATGCATGATAGCCAAGACGGTTTGCCGTGTTCTCGGCCTTGGCTGAAAAAAGGAGAATTGAATCACGACAAAAACTCTTTCCCCGGAACTGCTCCACAAGATGGATGCCTACTGGCGTGCCGCCAACTATCTGTCGGTTGGCCAGATTTATCTCTACGACAATCCGCTGCTGAAGCGGCCGCTGACGCTCGCGGATGTGAAACACATGCTGCTGGGACACTGGGGCACGACACCCGGGCAGAACTTCATTTATGTGCACTTGAACCGGGTCATCAAAAAATACGACCTCGACATGATTTACGTCTCCGGCCCCGGTCACGGCGGCCCGGCAGTCGTGGGCAACACTTATCTCGAGGGCACTTACAGCGAGATCTATCCCAATATCAGCCAGGATGAGGCCGGACTTCGGAAGCTCTTTATTCAGTTTTCGTTTCCCGGAGGAATTCCAAGTCACGCATCACCGGAGTGCCCGGGCTCGATCCACGAGGGCGGCGAGCTGGGCTATTCGCTCAGCCATTCGTTCGGGGCGGTGTTCGACAATCCCAATCTCGTCGTTGCCTGCGTTGTCGGCGATGGCGAGGCGGAAACGGGACCGCTGGCCACAGCGTGGCATTCCAACAAGTTTCTCAATCCGGCCACCGATGGCGCGGTGCTGCCTATCCTGCATCTCAACGGCTATAAGATTTCCAACCCGACTCTCCTCGCCCGCATCACCCGCGAGGAATTGGAACAGTTACTCCGCGGCTACGGGTGGACGCCATACTTCGTCGAGGGTCACGAGCCAGAGCTGATGCATGAGGCCATGGCTACGGCGCTTGACATGGCGGTCGAGGAGATAAAAAGAATCCAGCAGGATGCCCGCGTTCGCGGCAACTGCGTGCGTCCTCGCTGGCCGATGATCGTCCTCAATTCACCCAAGGGCTGGACGGGGCCTAAGATGGTCGATGGCCTGCAGGTTGAAGGCACTTTCCGTTCGCACCAGGTGCCGCTCTCCGATCCGGCCACCCATCCCGAACACCTCAAGCTGTTGGAAGAATGGCTGAGGAGCTACCGGCCGGAGGAACTCTTCGATAAGCAGGGCCGTCTGAAACCGGAACTGGCCGAACTTGCGCCGAAGGGCGAACGACGCATGGGCGCAAATCCCCACGCCAACGGCGGCATTCTGCTCCGCGACCTGCGGATGCCGGATTTCCGCGACTACGCGGAGGACGTGCCCTCGCCGGGGACGGCTGGCATCGGCGATACGCATGTGCTCGGGCGTTTCCTGCGCGATGTTGCAAAGCTGAACAGTGACCAGCGGAATTTCCGGGTCTTTGGCCCTGACGAGACGCTCTCCAACGGCTTGGAGGCCCTCTTTGAAGTTACCAAACGCCAATGGGACGCCGCGACCGTTCCGAACGACGAATTTCTCGCGCCCACTGGGCGCGTGATGGAAATGCTCAGCGAACACCAATGCGAGGGCTGGCTCGAGGGCTACCTGCTCACCGGGCGGCATGGACTCTTCAACTGCTACGAGGCGTTCATCCATATCGTCGATTCGATGTTCAACCAGCACGCCAAGTGGCTGAAGGTCACATCGCACCTGCCGTGGCGGCGGAAGATCGCCTCCTTAAACTATCTGTTGGCCTCGCATGTCTGGCGCCAGGATCACAACGGCTTCACTCACCAGGATCCCGGTTTCATCGACCACGTCGTGAACAAGAAGGCCGAAGTCGTGCGTGTTTACCTTCCGCCGGATGCAAACTGTCTGCTGTCGGTGATGGACCACTGCCTGCGCAGCCGCCATTACGTTAATGTCGTGATCGCGGGCAAACACCCGGCGCCGCAGTGGCTGACGATGGACGCCGCCGTCAAGCACTGCACCGAGGGCATCGGCATCTGGCCGTGGGCCAGCAACGACCAGGGCGTTGCGCCCGACGTGGTCATGGCCTGCTGTGGCGACGTGCCTACACTGGAGACGCTCGCCGCCGTCTCAATTATACGAGAGCATCTGCCCGACCTGAAAATCCGGGTGGTCAACGTCGTCGACCTCATGAAGCTGGAGCCCAGCACGGAGCACCCGCACGGGTTGAGCGACATAGATTTCGACGAGCTCTTCACCAAGGACAAGCCGGTCATCTTCGCCTTCCATGCTTATCCGTGGTTGATCCACCGGCTGACCTACCGCCGCACCAACCACGACAACTTCCACGTCCGCGGCTACAAGGAAGAGGGCACCATCACCACGCCCTTTGACATGACGGTGCTGAACGAACTGGACCGCTTCCATCTCGTGATGGATACCATCGACCGACTGCCGCAGACCGGCGACAAGGGCGTTTACCTTAAGCAGCAGCTCAAGGACAAGCTCATCGAGCACAAACAGTACATCGACAAGCACGGCGAAGATATGCCGGAAATCCGCAACTGGAAATGGGGTCTGGGCAAGGCGGGCAAACATGTGTGAATCCCGTACTATAAAAAAACTCATCCGACGTTAAATATTTAGGAAAGCTAATCTTAGTAATCAGCATACTTTGTTGAAATTGGTCGACTTTTTAGCAGTTATGCAGCATAATTCCTACGTCTGGAGCGTCTTGTGGGCTTTTGAAGTCATACAGGAGGACGGCCTGATGGTTGGGCAGTACGGGCTTGTTACCTTGCCCCAGCGACCATACACCTATTATTACAGAATTCAATCTGTAAACAGAAGTTGAACTTAGTTGCTCCCCAGGTTTTTGATTGCCTGGTCGGCTGCTTTGCGAACATTCTCATCCGCATCTTCTACCCTCGCTTTTTCGAGGGCAGCCATGGCTTTGACGTTCTTCACTTCGCCGAATGCATTCGCAACTTCTGTTCGCAATTCGGGGTCAGGGTCCGAGAGCAGAACTTTCTCAAGGGATTGTCTAACGTTATCATCAAAAGAGAATGCCGCCAATTCTTTTATCGCTTGCATTCGCTGCTCTTTGTCACCTGTCTTAAGCTGCTTGAGAAGCACGCCTCTCTTGTATCGCAGGGTTTTAAGTAGTGCCTGTGTCTCCTTATCGATTCGCTTTGGCTGTACAACCTGTGGTGAGTTTGTCGAACCCACCACTGTTTGGTTTTCAACAACCACCGGGGCGCTTTCGATTATCGGCTGGTCGACAACATAATAGTCCGGCCCCCAGTCATACCAATATCCACCGGAGACAATAATGGTCCTGCCGTACGGATAATTGTACCGCCCACCCCAGCCCGGTCCCCAATAATGGTAATTATGCGGATACCCGTATGGACCGGCGCGGTAACCACCATAAAAACCCGGAAAGCCAACGCCAACACCCATAGATACATTGGTGCGTGCCAAAGCCGAGTTTGACTGCCCAATCAAAATGCCCAATACCACGATTGAAATTAACGTAAATCTTGTCGTTTTCATTTTCATTATTCCTTAACTTATCTTCAGCCCCATTATTTAATACCCTATCCCGCTATTTCTTTCAGACGTTCTCATCTGGCCTTTTATTGCAAACAGCCACTTCACACTATTATATCATCAAAACGCTTTCAATGTTCGGCGACAGAAGAATAAACGCTTACCCGTTTTGACGGGCACACCAATCAGTCTGTCATCGCCTCGCAATTTGACTCGCATATCCCGTACCATAAAAAAACTCATCCGATGCTAAGTTTTTGGGAAAGCTGACCTTAAAGCAACGTATTTTGCTGGGTAACGTAGTTTTCCGAGGCCGCTTAAGCCGCCGTGCACCATTTCTACCGGAAGGCCTCTCTTATGTGAAACGATAATGAGCGGAGATAACACAGGATATTTTCCGCAGATAATTATTGGGACAAAATAAAAAGGCCGCGCAGCCGGACTTGTTTACTGTCAGGCCGCGCGGCATAAGTTACTTTTGTTCGGGTGTTCAAGCAGGCCGGCTTAGTTGGTAGCTTTCCTCTTATTGAACAGGTACAGAATAATCCCAAGAGCGACCAGACCCACCAGCCCGTTTTCGCCAAGGACCTTCAGGATTCCCGTTATATTGGTAATCACCTGGCCGAAGAACGGCACAGTGTTACCAAACAGAATCTCAACCGCGACACCGAGGGCAATCAACAGCAGCGCTATTTCAGTAATCTCCGCCAGCCATTTCTTGATTTCTGTGAAGAACTGCATCTGTATCTCCTTAAATTTAAACCAGTTATGTTGTGAAACATCCTGTGTTCTTTTCGGCTCATACTTCTTTTGGGCTTTAATATTTACTGAAACCGGCCAATAGGGAGAGTTCAGCTTTTGTCTGCATCGAGTACCGAATTGCCCTGTTGGCTGGCCAGCAAACCGTTTTTTGATACTGGGAAATTGGGTAGGAAGCTATTGGGTTAGAATGATGTTAAAATGGGCAATTTTTGCTTGACTAAAAATGATAAAATGGTATATAATTTGAATATGGTCTGGAGCGTTATAATTTTTGTTCTGCGAATCTGCCTTGTGGCGGTTGTAGCGGCTTTTTTCTGGCAGTTAATCGAGCCCAAAACCAAACAGGCAAGAGTACTTAGGGCCAGCTTGTTAGTCGTCGGCATGCTTGTGGTTTTGATTGTCGTTAGGATATTTGGGGTTTAACAAGTCATCATAAAGCTGTTGTGTTTTTGCAGCCATTTTCGTATGCGTAAGCTCTTTTAACGCCTGTTGCCTTATCTGGATTCCAACTTGGTTTCGCAATTGTGGGGTATCCACGAGTTTAATCATTTGTCTTTGTTATCTCTTGGCGTAATCTCAAACGGTATGGCAGGCAGGACGCCCAGGTAAACCCGCTGTTTGGGCATCTTCTTTTGGTTGTTCTGGGGATTATTTGGCGGGTCAGCGGAGACATCCACAATAAGATTATCCACAAGCCCGACTTTGGCGGCGTTGCTGTCCACAGCAATCGCGAATGTTAATTCGCCGGGGATTATGTTCACATCCCCAAGTATCAGGCCTGCGGGCGGTTCGCTAAGTTCAAGATAGATAGTGGGTGCGGGGGACGCTGGTCTTCTCGGTATTTTGACCCGCACTTTGGTTTTACCGCCTGCGGGGATTTTAATATTGTTATCATCGACCAGCTCAAAAGTCGGTGCACGGCGTTTGTAATATCCCGTCATGACCATAAGCTCCTGAGATGGAACCATATGCTGGTAGATAAACGCCTGCATCATATCCTCCGCTGGTGTAACCGGCCTGCTGACCGCCTGGCCGTCGATTTTGGCCCGGCCTTCAAGTTGCAGATTAATTGGCTGCTCCAGTGGCTTTTGCGGAGCCGTAAGAGTAACGCGTAAGCGGTCGCATCCCGCTGGGATTCGTGCCCCGCTTAGTTTGAAGCCGGGCGGCGCGTCTTTGAGCATCACTTCGATTTCACCGTTAAAGCCGTCTTTGCGTAATGCTTCAATGGTTACTGGAACGGTGCCGCCGGCCAGGATGTTTATACTTGATGGCGCTGCTAACAGGGCAAAATCCGGCTGTGGGTGGCTGATTCGCAGGCGATAGCCGTAATCCGGGCCGCCGTGATTCTCCGAGTCGGCCAGATGCATAAAGTATGCCCCGGTTTCAGGCAGCCGGAGACGCAAATACGAATCGGCGTTGTGCGTGAGCAGGCCCACGTTCTTATCCCCGTTATCGTCGTTGTATCCCAGCACCTTCCCGTTGGCGTCACTGAGCCACAGCAGCGAGTCGAGAGGGGAATTCAACCTGCGAGCATATACCTCAGCCACTATCTCGTCGCCGGCGTTGGCGTCGAACCGGAATATGTCAATATCGCCCGGCTTACTGATTCGCCCGTTAACTATTTGCGGCAGGATAATGTGCTGAGCGTCTTCTGTTGTGCCGTTGTCTTCGATTTCATCACATTCGGGCAGTGTATCCACCGCGTAAGGGACGCTATTACTTCGCTGGTTGTTTTGCCGCAACTGGGCCTGACGGATTGCACCGCCGCCGGGCATTGTATCCAGCGGTATTTCGTTGGTGTCGAGATTCCAGCCGGATATTGAAGCGACCGTGAAGACCCCCGTCTGACCTCCGAGCGGAAACATTTGTGTTATGAATGGTTGTTCCGACAAGCTGACGCGATAGACGAAATCCTCCCGCCCACGGTAAATGGAGTCGCGAATCTCAATCTCATAGTCGCCGTCCCTGGTAATCCTGTAAAATAACACCGGGTCGGGATTAAAAAGGTAATTGCCCGCGTAGGCCAGCTCTTTGCCTTTGGTGTCATACAGAGTCAAGATCGCCTGAAACCAGCCGGGCACAGCGTCTGCGAGATATGGAATCAGATGTCGGGCCTGTGCCTCTATCGTGAGATTCTGTCCTTTTTTTGCGCTGAAGCGAAAACGGTCCGCCTCGCCGGGAAGAATCTGTCCGTTGAGCAGGACGGGAATCCGGACTTTTGGTGTAAAGGGTTTGCCCGGGTCTTTGAGTTCCGGCGAGCATGTTTCCGGCAGCAGCCCGACCTGGAAGCATAATGGGTTTGTCAGGCCGGCGCTGGTTCCAATCCGAAGCTCCCGGTCGCCCGGTTCGGCGTTGGGGTCGATGGTGATTTCGATAATCGCCATTTCACCAATCTGCATGCTGACGGGATATTTATTGCTGAGGAATTCTTCCGCAACCTTTTGAAGTCCCTTTGGGCTTAGCTTTTCGAGATTTCGCAAAAGGGGATGGTCCGGCAGCGTAACCGGCGGCGTGTTTGTATCGTCGGGCTTATTTGCATCGGCAGGTTTATTTGCGTCCTGTGCGATTGGAGGCATCGGTTTTTTGCCCAGGCCCTGAAGTTTTTTTCGTAATTCATTAATCTGTCTCTGGAGTTCCTTGCGCTGGTCGCCGTTCAAAGGTTTTACCCGGCCAATGTAGCGTATTACCGAGCCGTGCACCCCCTGGCCGGTTACATATACTTCGTTGATGTCTTTAATAAACTGTCCGCCCACGGTAATTTTAATGACGGAGCCTTGTTGCCCGCCGGCCGGGTAAAGGTACCCGATGTGCGGCTCTCTTTCATTTGAGGCGCCCTGCGCATTTGCCGCGTATAAGACCAAAACCACAATCAGTAATCGTCTCGATAAAGTAATCATCTCGCTCGTTTACATTATTTCCTTTAGCCGGCCGGTTGAAGGCATAACCTGAAGAGCTAACCCTTTCGGGTTCGGAAGCGGACCATCCGGGTCGATGCCCAGCAGTTCATATATACTGCCGATTAAATCTGCCGCGAGCACGGGACGCCGGGCTACTTCCTCGCCTTTATCGTCCGATGCGCCGACAACCCGTCCGCCTTTGAATCCGCCTCCCGCGACAACCGCGCTGAAGCAGTTGCCATAATGTCCCCGCCCACCGTTCCAGGGTGATTCCCATTGTATTTTCGGCGTGCGTCCGAATTCGCCCATCCATATTACTATGGTGCTGTCAAGCAGGCCCCGGTCGCTTAGGTCCTGCAGCAGGGTGGCCATTCCCTTGTCCAGTTCGGGAAGTTTGCGGCGCATCGTCTCGAAATTCTGCTTATGGGTATCCCAACCGCGGGAGTCGACGGTGATGTACGGGACGCCGATTTCTACAAGCCGGCGGGCCATCAGACAGGATTGTCCGAATTTGTTCCTGCCGTATTTATCCCTAAGCTCGTCTTTTTCATTAGACATATCGAATACTTTGCCGCTGTCACCGAGAATCAGGTTGTAGGCCTTTTCCTCACATTGGTCTAACTGTTCGAATTGTGGATTTCCGGGCATTGCTTTACCGAGTGAATCGAGTGAGCCAAGCAGCTCTCGCCTGCTTTTCTGCCTCTGGTCTGAAATGCCCTCCGCAACGACTCCCGATACGACGAAACGCTTTTGGCTCGGGTCGCCTCCCGTGGCGAATGGCTTGTAGCGTGGGCCGAGGAAACCTTCTTCGGAGAATCGCCCTTCGGTGTCGGTAAGCACAATGTACGGCGGAATCAGGCCTTTATAGCCGTGGTCATATCCTTTGAATAATGAGACAACCGCCCCCATGCCGGGGAAAACCAGGTTATCGCCGGGTTTTCGGCCGGTTTTCATTATGTATGTTGCCGTTTCATGGGCGTTACTGCCGTGGGTCATACTGCGAATGATTGAGTATTTGTCCGCCTGTTTGGCGAGCTGTGGCAGCAGTTCGCAGATTTGTATGCCTTCCACATTTGTCGCAATCGGGTTTTTGAATGGGCCACAGTAATCGTTGCCCGCTTGCGGTTTGGGGTCAAATGTGTCTAAATGCGACGGCCCGCCCGACATCCAAAGTTCTATAACCGCTTTCGCGGGCGCTCGCCTGGTTGCCGGCGGCAAATTTGCATCTTCGCCGAAGGCGTATCCGCTGAATCTTTCAGCGAAGGCAAAACCTGCTGCGCTGAGAAGTCCCAGCTTCAGCGTTTCTCGCCGGGTAATAAAATTTATTTTTCTCTGTTCTCTCATATATTTTATCAGCGATTTTAATGCCGATATAAAAACTCCTTGGTGTTAATCAGCACCCACGCCAGGTCATCAATAGCGGCTTTTCGCGTCATTCCTTCGCTTTGAAAATATTTTTCAGCCGTTTCTGATTCGGACTTTGTCGGATAACGGGACAGGATGGTCAGGTATATATTTTTTATAAGCTCAGTGCGGTTTCCTTTTGCTGCTTCTGCCTGCTGGCGCAATATCGGGCTGCGTTCTATCTTGTTTTTTATATCGTTTGAATTGAGCAGATACAGCCGCTGAGAATCCGAGGGCTGGTTGTTGCGTTCGGATTCCAGTCCGGTATCGCGTGCGGGTCTGCCGAACATTTCGAGAAACTGACTTGTTATGCTGCCGTCCTCCAGTTTAATGGTTCGCTGCCCTTCGGGAATAAAGGTGAAGGGTTCCGGTATGTCGCTCGAATAGTTTTCTCCTGTCCCGCCAATCTGGTCTAAAGCGTCGATTAGCACTTCCGCGTCCAGCCGGCGGACAGGATAGCAGGCGAACATCGCCTCGACTCGCGGATTATTGTTGCGGGGAATCGAAGATTGCTGATATGTGCCGGAGTTGAGTATTAGCCGGTAAATATGTTTCAGGTCGTATTTGGATTTTACAAGCTCCTTTTCCAAAAAGGCAAGCAGTTCAGGATTTATCGGTGGGTTATCCGGCCGGATATCATCCGGCTCGTTAATAATGCCGCGACCCATCAGCCATGCCCATACGCGGTTGGTTATATTGCGTGCGAACCATTGATTATTCGGTTCGGTAAGCCAGTCGGCGAATAAACGCCTTGGGTCATCCTTTGGCTGAATTTGCACTTTTCTGCCGTCCGGGAAAACGGCCTCACGCGGGCCGGCCAGCGCCGGGTTCAGATATACGATTTCTTCCTTCCACTCGGCGGTTTTCTTATAGGCGACCTGTGAGAAAAAAGCTTCCATATTAGTCCGGGTGGATTGAGGCAAACTTTCGTAACGTGTCCCCATAAACGTCAGGGCAACTGTCCTGGCGATATCGGAGGAATTGCGGCCCTGAATCGCGCGGTAGAAATTTGCCTGCGGCACGCGGAAGTTGCTCCCGCTCGAAGTCAGTAACTCGCGGGCGAACTGGTCATAAGGCATATTTGTGCGCAGCGAATCGTGAATCCAGTGATAATACGCCTGCACTGCGTTTGGCCAAAGGTTTATGGGGAATTCGGACTTGACCCTCAGCAGGTCGCACCATTTCAGCGTCCAGTAATCGACAAATTCCTCTCGTTCCAACAGGCGGTTGATAAGCGATATGCGCTTGTTTGGATTCTGGTTCCGCAGGAACTCATCGGCCTCTTTTTGGGTGGGCAGTGTGCCAATCACGTCAATATAAACTCGGCGGACAAATACCGCGTCGGAGCATATATTGGCCGGCTGAATGCCCGACCGCTTTAACCCGGCGAGGACCAGCTCATCTATCTTGTTTTGAGGTGTCGCAGGGGCTGAATTTTCAAAAGGACTGTCTGAGATGCCTTGCGGCCCGGTCAGGGATTTGGAATCGACAGCCCCGACAAAGATAACCGCAAAAACAAGTAATACATTCATATCTTGTTCTCAGAATCCTATAAACTTGCGGGTGCGGTTGACCTTTCCTGATAGGACGTTTCAGAAAAGCCCGAAATTGCATTAAAACCTTGTGTCTTTTGCTGCCGGTTCAACCCCTAATGTTACGCTCCGACTGGCCGATGTCAAGCAGGGTATCGTAAAGCTGGTGTGTTTTTGCGGCCTTTTCCATAACCGGAAAACATATCCTTTGAGGTATCAACTGGCAATGCCCGTTTTGCCTTGATTCCACTATCAGAAAGCGTATAATGAAAATCACCTTTGGCTGGGGGCAAAAGGCAGGCACTTCTTGGAGTTCTTGATATGGCGAGATAAAGGAGTAATCAAAATGACTAAATTGTTAAAAACTATTGAGTACAAGGGTGAGAAATACGAAATTATGATGATTAGAAAACGCGGGAGTACGTATCTCCAAGATTTCAAAAACGGCAAACCATTTAGCCCTTTTGTTTGCGGCATTACTGATGCGGCCTATGATTTGAGTATGTCGGTGGGGTGTCAAGCAGTGGAAGATGTACTTCTTTCTTGGGTAGAAGAAAGTGTCCATATTTGGGTTGATAACAAGGATAAATTTCAAAAATCAGGTGGGTAGATTCGTTCGGATTAAAAACGCAGATACGCCGATTTGTAAATTCTTCCAGAGTGTCTGCAAAAAAGGGTCAGTCGGCGGTCACTGTTGAGTGACTTTTACTCGCAAGGCCACTGTCCCGCCGCCGTTGTCACTAAGAGCGAGGGCATTTTTCGGCTGCGACCTATCGCGTCAAGGGTTCAAAAGAGCAAGCTCAGAGCAGGGGAATTGAATGCCTGGTTTGCCAGCCCTACAAGTAATTTCTCAATAATTTCAGGCAATCCATTTCTTTCTCAATTTTTATTAAATCTCGGTTCCAATACATAGCCGAACCGCGTTGCACTCCTTGAATAATCTTAGCACGTATGTCCTGAATTTCCCTTGTCTCTAAACCAAACGCCGTCCCGTAACACCGAGACGCTTCCGAGATTATCCCTGACAGCTTCAGGACTTCCATATTTTCCTGTGCATATCCAAAACCAAGAAAAAATATCTGTTCGGCTTGTTTTAGTAAGTTTTGTGCTTCTGTCAGTTCCGGATTCTGCTTCTCCTCGTGTATTGTTCTGATATTATTTGCCGCACGTTGTAGTAACACTTCGCTCATTTGTGTCTTGTAATCAATATAATCCTTTGGGTTCTGCCATTTGAGGGGTGCAATCTGACCGTAAACATGCAGAATTTTCAACTGCTCCAATGATTTAACAATGTCGTCTTCCTGCGACCCTGTAAATGAATTACGGAGGGCTTCGTAAAAAAATTGTTCCAGCGACCTGTCGTAGTTAAATGTAATAAATACAAGTTTGCCATCAGAAAAGTTAGGAAGTGCACTGGGGCCAACTGCCCCTTCAATAAGTCGATTATAAAGGTATGAACACCAATCATCACCTTGAAAAAATCGTCGTGACAAATAGTCTTCTGGTTGGAAAGCGAATCCCCTATGGTCAAACTCAATTATTTCCTGTTCTAATTTGGCCTCTTCCCCAAAGAGACTCTGCTGCTCGGCCCTTAAAATCTCAAAAGCAATGATGTATTTTCCAATCGGTGCAAGTTTGGGATTATATGCCATAAACTTGTCTATTGATTTGATACTCGATTTGTTGAAGGCATCCTTAAATTCTTCTATCTGTTGTAATTTAGAATCTCTCGCAAATTTTGAGAAATCTGGCAACCTCTCCGCATTATAATCCTGCAAAAATCCCTTAGAGAGACATACCCGCTTGTGGAGACGTACACCAGAAGGATAACCATAAGGGCAACTGGCCCCAGCACCCAGAACAAAAACTGTTTTCGCATTTATCATCCTTGTGTGCCCTCTACGGATTATCCCTCATTTTGTCCGAAATCCCCTGTCGACCTTCCCAAAAAAGACAAACAGCGGACAAGTTGGAAATCTCCCGACGCTAAAAACCACGTTTTTGAGTGGGCGATGCAGGAATCGAACCTGCGACCCGCTGATTAAGAGTCAGCTGCTCTACCGGCTGAGCTAATCGCCCTAACTTTTTTAATATCAGGATATTACAACAAGCAGAATCCTGAAGGAAAAATTCACTCAGATAAACTTCGCATACTTTACAGCCAAAAGGGCAAAATTGCAAGCAAATTAGAGGCGAGTTGCGCTGCTTGGGATAGCCAGAGAGCAAAGCGATTCAGGTGGTGATTATTTACCTGTTTTCTGAGGTACAGGCAGGCCCAGTTCCGCCAGGACCTTTTTCATATCATCCCAGACCTTTCTGCGGTTATCGTCGGAGTAGTTGCGAAGCAGGTAGGCCGGGTGGAAAGTGGGCATAAGTTTTATGGGTTTGTGGCCTATGCCGGGGATATATTCGTGGAAAACGCCTCGTAACTGGCCTATTGCTTTAGGGGTATCGAGTAATGTCTTGGCGGCGTGTGCGCCGAGGGCGACTATGATTTCCGGGTTGATTAGCTCGATTTGCCTTTGCAGATAGGGGATGCAGGCGATTATCTCTTCAGGTTTTGGGTCGCGGTTATCCGGCGGCCTGCACTTGAGGATGTTGCCAATCCAGACGTCTTCGCGTTTGAGGCCGCAGGCGGCGATGATTTTGTCCAACAATTGTCCCGCTCTTCCTACGAATGGTCTGCCTTGTGTGTCTTCATCTGCTCCGGGGGCTTCGCCGACGAACATTATGCGGGCGGAAATATTGCCTTCTCCCGGCACAGCGTTTTTGCGCAGTGAGCCGAGTTCGCATTTGCGGCATTTGCGCGTCTGTTCGGCTATATCCTCAAGTTCCTTGATGACCTCAGGCGAGGCGGGCGGGCGAGTTTTTTTCACCACCGAGACCGCCCCCGCGTCTTGCTGTCGCAAGACAGCAGCGGGGGCAGAGTTTAATTTAATTTCTTTCTCTGCGTTCTCTGCGTGCTCCGCGGTTAATTTTTTAACGGTTAATCCGCCGGAGAAGAATTCCGCCATTTCAGCGTGCTGGCGGACGACTTTGCTTGTATCAATTTCTCTTTCCATCGAGTAGGATTGTATCTGTCACGAGACCGTCAGACAATAAAAAAGACGCCCTGATATTCGGCCACCGGATTGACAAGCAGACGGGTTGGGCATAAGCTTGGGAATTGTCGAAACTGTTGGGGACCTTGTGTCAAGATACACGGCCAGTAGAATTATTTGAGACGCGAAACACGGAGGGCGAAACACAAACAGCGCATTGGCCGGATGAATCGTGAAAGACAAGAGAATCCAGTCACATCAAATTTGTAAGGAGATCAATATGGCTACTGAAATCAGCATTAAGGGGCAGAAAGCCGGAAAAGGCGAGAGGATGACAAAGGGGGCAGGTTGGCGGCTTGCAATTGTGAAGGGGAGAAAACGTGTCTTTGTCGCCGCCCTTCTTCAAACTTTCAACTTCGGGAACAGGCGGTTAGCCATTTTCAGCGTGCCTAAATAGCGAGAACCAGCAGGGTGTGGTCTGCACACTACTTGACGGGTTTCACAAGTTTATGAGTATATTTTTTCAGTAATGATGGGGTAAACCCCACCCTACCAATAGCAGATTGTAATTGCATTTTCGTTTGAAGGCAACAAAAAGGGCACCCCATAAAGGGGTCAGGCCCCTTTTTCGTATAAGTCCGTCCTTTCCAGATTTTGACAAGTTATATCAGGGCGAAAGTCAGGATTGCATTTTATCAGGCAATTGTTAAAATAAGTAAAACTTATGCAATTGCCCATGATTAAACTTATAATAGCATAAGAATACTAACTACCAGCAGGATAAATACAGGTTTGTTTAATATGGTTCATCAAGGGGACTTATAATGCACATAGAAACATTGAGGATGTTTTGCGATTTGGCGACGCTGCGGAGTTTTTCCAAGACGGCGGATAAGCATTTAGTCAGTCAGTCGGCGGTTTCGCAGCAGGTGGCTCAACTGGAAATAGAGCACAAGTGCCAATTACTTAACCGGCAGAAAAGACCTTTGGAATTGACGGCCGCCGGAGAGCTTTTATATCGGGCGGCAAGGGATATCGTGGACAGGTACGACCAGCTCAACAGCGAGATGAACTCGCTCAAGTCGGCTGCCCAGAGCAGGATAAACGTGGGAGCGATTTACAGTATCGGTATGCATTCGCTGCCGGAGTATATCAAAAGATTTATGGTCAAAAGGCCCAGCGTCAACGTTCACGTGGCGTACTTTATCTCGGAAAAAATTTACGAGCTGGTGCTGGCGGGCGAGCTTGATATCGGTCTTGTCGCGGTGCCGAGAAGGGATAAGCGGCTTGATGTGTATGAGTTTGAGGATGAGCCGCTGGTTCTGGCATGCAGCTCGAAGCATCCACTGGCAAAGCAGTCGCAGATTGATATTCATAAGCTGCAGATGGAGCGGTTTATCGGTTTTGAGGAGGGAGTGCCTACGCGGGATTGGATAGACGGAATTTTTCAGCGGTATAACGTGGTCATAAGGCCCGCGATGGAGTTCGACAACATCGAGACGGTCAAAAGGGCGGTTGAAATCAATTCGGGCGTCAGTATCTTGCCCCGCACCGCGTTATCGCAGGAGCTTGCGGCGGGCACCATAAAGGCGATTGAGTTTTCAAATGAGAGGTTTGTTCGCCCGACGGGCATCCTTGTTCGCAAAGACCGCGTCATAAGCCAGGAAACGCGATACCTGATAGAGCTTCTTCGCGGAAAATCATAAGAGGATTTACCGCAGAGCACGCGGAGACCGCGGAGAAAAACTCAAAAATAAACACTGCGTGCTTTGCGATCTCAGCGGTGAGGATTGTTCGATATGCGAATTAAAGCGGTGATATTTGACCTCGACGGAACGATAACGCAGCCGTTTTTTGATTTTGACGCGATTCGTCGGGAAATGGGCGTGCCGACCGACGCTGGGCCGATTCTCGAATTGATGGAAAAAATGACGCCGCAAAAGAGAGCGGAAGTAGAAAAGATTTTACATTATCACGAGGAAAAAGCGGTCGCCGAATCGACGTTGAATCCCGGCGCAAAAGAGACGCTCGAAGAACTGCGCAGGAGGAAAATTCTCATAGGCATATTGACCCGAAACAAGAAGGAAAATGCCTTTGCGGTTGCTGCAAAACACGGCTTGAAATTCGACGCGGTTGTGGGCAGAGAGGATGGGCCGGTAAAGCCCGATGCCTTTGGCGTCCTGTATCTTTGCGAGCGGTTTGGGATAAAGCCGCAGGAGGCATTGGTAGTAGGCGATTATCTTTTCGATTTGCTTTGTGCCAGGGCCGCAGGGGCGATTCCGGTATTATTAAAGAATCATCACAAGGCCGACGAATTTGCGCAGTATGCCGATTTTGTTATTGAAAATATCGCTGGTTTGCTCAAGATTATCGACGGCAGGTAATAAAATACCGCAGAGAACGCTGAGAAAAAATGGATAACATAGAAAAAGATACAAATCAACGGGCAACGGCCATTTTATTGCTATGGCAAATGATTAACGGGCAATTGACAGCTCAAGAAGTAATTGATAAATGGCCCAAATGTCCATCCGATGTATTATTGAATCGTATTTATTGTTTGCTTTATCATTGGAGGGACGATGAAGACATACGAAAAAAAGACCATAAATATGCCACATGGCAGAAAAAACAATTTGAAGATTTCATAGCTCAACTCGAAAACAGGAATGAGTAAAATTAGGGACAGTTACGAATGGCAGTTCCCAATTTTTAATTAACAAAAGTTCGTTGGCGTATGGTAATACTGTTTATGCGGCGGCAAAGGGTTTTTATGTTGAGAATACTGGTTATCTTGGCGGTGACAGTCGGCGGATGCGGTCAAGCATCCTGTGCCGAACAATCGACGGGCGACGCGAATTATGTATCGAGCATTCTGGATGGCCTTAAGCAAAAGACAAGCCGGCTGCAATCGTATCAATGCGAAGTCAATTACCTTTTCAGCCAGCCGGTGCTCGAATCGAAAACGCTGCGGACGGGCAACCTGTATTACGCCCGGCTCGGCAATGGTTCAAAACTGAGAATCAACTTCGATACCCTCACACAGGATGAAAATCCTCAGCAGAAATATGGCGAGCAATATATTTTCGATGGCCGGTGGCTTACGCATATTGATTACCAGATTAAGCAGGTGCAGAAGAGGCAGTTGGCCGAGGCCAATGAGCAGATTGACGCGTTTGAATTGGCCAAGAGAAATTTCCCGCTGATTGGTTTTGATAAGACGGAAGATTTACAGCAGCAGTTCGATATTAATCTCGTCGGCGAACCAAACGGATTAACGCATCTGCATTTGAAGGTCAAACCTGATTCGCAATACAAGGACGATTACAAATTGGTTGAGGTCTGGATTGACAAGGGATTGATGCTGCCTGCGAAAATCTCAGCGGTTTCAACCGAGGATGATATTTACGAGATTAGTTTCGCAAAGCCGAAGGTCAATGAGACGATTGACGAAAAGGTGTTTGAGTTTACAATTCCAGATGGCTTTGGCAAGCCGGAAATAATACCGTTGAAAAAATAAGGTTTCCACAGATAAACAGAAAAGGAGTAAAAAATGTCTAAGGGAATAGTGATTTATTATTCGAGGAGCGGCAATACAAAGCAGATGGCGGAGATGATAACAAAGGCGATGAACGAAGGCGGGCTGGAGACCGACTGCAAAGAACTCGCCAAAGTAAAAGTTGATGACCTGCTCAAATACGACGCGATAGTAATGGGTTCGCCCACTTATTACGGAGGTATGGCGGCACAGATGAAGCAAATGATTGACGACGCGGTGGTAAAACACGGTCAGTTAGACGGCAAGGTCGGGGCGGCCTTTACCAGTTCCGCCAATATCGCCGGCGGCAATGAGACGACGGTTTTAGATATTCTGCACGCGATGATTATCAGCGGTATGGTGGTGCAGGGCGACCCGCAGGGCGACCACTACGGGCCGGTTTCGATAGGCAAGCCGGACCAGAGGGTCGAGAAACTTTGCGCCCGCTGGGGCAAAAGAATCGCGGAGTTGACCAAAAAATTAGGTCATTAGAAGTTTTGGGGATAGCGGTTTTTTTGAAAAAAACGCCGATTTTTCTTTGACAAGGCGGTTTTGTATAGTATAAGTTTCAGTCATCAGCTTGGAAAACAAGGAACGTTAACCCTCTTACTTAACTGGAGGCACATCGATGCAAGAGTACGAAAATTTGAAAGTAATGGTAGCAGAAATTGAAGCAGACGTCAGCAAGGCCGAGGGCGGAAACAAGGCCGCAGGGACGCGGGTTCGCAAGCAGATGCAGAGTATCAAGCAGGCGGCCCAGCTTGTTCGCAACAAAGTTCTCGAAATCAGAACAACACAGTAGGTAATAACAGGCACATTTTGGACGCTGGATTTGGCTTATATCGGCTCGCTGACGCGGATGGCCGTGGGGCGGTTCGAGTGAGAGACAGCAATTGCGCCAAGTCCCCATTTTCAGGGATAAATAATGCCTCCGCCGCTATTATTCGATTTATCGAAGATAAACCTCGCCGGCAAGCCGATTTTTAACAGGGATGACATCCTAAAGGTCAATCCCCAGAATTACGAAATGCAGCAGCTCGATGGCGTGCTCTGGTATGACAAGCCCAATATGCTTGTGCTCGGTTACAAGGACGTAACCGACAAGGAGTTCTGGATTCGCGGACACATACCGGGAAGACCCCTTATGCCGGGCGTGATTATGATTGAGTCGGCTGCCCAGTTGCTTAGTTACTTCGTCAGGCATGTTCTGGGCGAGAACTGCTTCATCGGTTTTGCCAGTATTGACTCGGCTAAGTTCCGTGCGACTGTCCAGCCGGGCCAGCGACTGTTGCTCTTAGGTAAAATAACAAAATTCAAGCCGGGCCGAAAATACGACGCCTATATCCAGGGCTTAGTAGGCGACAAGATGGTTTTTGAGACCAAGGTCTCTGGTATGGGCGTTTAAGATGTCGTTCATAATCTCGTAAAAAACGGAGCAGGGAATGGCACAAGATGAACAGGTATTGGTAGTCCAGCGGAAGGTCTTTGAAAGCGCAGGCGCGTTTAACGGCCTTGCGATGGATACTCAAAAGTATCTCGATAAACTTTTTGCCCCGGGCGTTCCCCGTTTTATGCCCCGGCCGCAGGCCGAAAAAGACCCGTCCTTTAAGCAGCTCATCCCTTATGTGATTATGACCTGCACCGGCAAATACCTAAGCTATGTCCGCGGCAAACGCGCGGGCGAAACCCGCCTTGTCGCCAAACGTTCTCTCGGCATCGGCGGCCATATAAACCCTGTTGATTGGACGTTATTCACTGCGGAATCATATAAAACTTACCTTGAAGCCGTGCAGCGAGAGGTAGCTGAAGAAGTTTCGGTGAAAGCGGCTTACACTGATAAAATTGTCGCTCTTCTCAATGACGATTCAAACGAGGTTGGCCATGTGCATCTGGGAATCGTGCATTTGTGGACTTTGGATGAACCGAAGGTCGAGAGGCGTGAGCAAATGATAACGCAGATGGGCTTTATGAGTATCTCCGAATTGCAGGAGGTTCGCGATACTATGGAAACCTGGTCGCAAATCTGCTTCGACGGCCTGGCGAAAATGGTCTGAATTGCCGGAAGACATCAAAGCGGCAGTAAAGATAACATTTCGGGGCGTTTCTTTTAACGTTTTCGTCTCAACCCGTGGTGAGCAGGGTCAAACCAAATCACCGCACCAAGGCCGCAAAAGCATGGCAGTTTAATAGCAAAGATGTCAATTTCTAATTCTCGGCCTCGAAGTGGCTCCAGGCGTAAGACCCTTTATAGTAAACGTAATATTTGCCGTTGATTTTAGGAATGGCAGAAGTGAAGACATATTGACCTGTATAGTCAGTTCCGTTCACGGTTAATTTGTCCATATTCCAGTTGTTTATGTAAGTGCCGAGATTGGTTGATTCCCAGCAGAACTCGCCTGCACCATCTTGGGTGAAAGGCGCAGTAATGACGGTCCTTGTGTCGCAGCCGGCGATGCAGGTGCATCCGGTTGTTACGTTCACTGTTATATTGACCGCGGAGGAGGTGGTTACGGCTCCTTCATCATCGGTTGCTTTGGCAGTCAGAATATAGTTGCCGTCGGTCACGTTATTCCAGGTGAAGGAATAAGGTGTATTAGTATCTGTCCCCAGTAATGTTGAACCCTGATAGAAATCGACCTTGCTCACGGAGCCGTCGCTGTCAGACGCCGTGGCATTTATCGTAACGGTCGCGGGGGCGTTAAACTCAGTGCCGTCGGCCGGTGAAATTATAGAAATGGTCGGCGGATTGTTTGTCGAGGCGGATGCGAGTTTTGCGAAATCGAGGAAGTTCACTGTTCCATCGGCGACAAAATCGCATGGTATTCCGGGGCCGGTCGCGAGCCAGTAGTCGGCCATCACTGCGAAATCACCCAGGCCAATTACCCCGTCGCAGTCGAGGTCGTAAATGTTATTGGCAGTGTAATTCTGGTCCTGCGCGTTGGCCTCCACATTAGCATAAATCATCTGGTTGGGCTCAAATGTGTAATGTTTTTTGCTCGGCGTTATCGTTCCTGACCAGTTACTGTCCACCGAGAATGTGTAGAAGCCGTTTATGTCGGTCGTGTATTGCCCGCCGCTGTTGGTGGCGGTAACAAGCACGCCTGATATCGGCACGTCGCAATCGTTTTTGATGAAGCCCGCAATAGAAACAGGCGGCAGGATTGGTCCGGGTTCCTGCCCGTAGATGCGAATGCCGTTGTCATAAACCGGAATGTACGGGGTCTGGGCGGCCGTCGTGGTAAGACCCTGATACGACCAGTCGTTGTTCGGGTCCCAGGCGGCAGCGGGGGCATTGTTTGGCAGGGCTATGCGGACCTGCGTTTCTCTTGCGGATTCTGACTGCCCGCCGGGATAAATTGCGCTTCCCGTGTAATCTACCGTGACATAGTAAATATTATCTCTTAAGTGTGTCGGACCGGTTACAGTAACCGGCACTTCGGTATAATTTTTCGTTACTGTAACATTGTTTATAGTGTAGCCGGCGTTAAATGCTTCCGTCAGGTCGAAGAAGTAACGGTAAGAGAGCTTATCGGTCACTCGTGCCGGCCAGGCCGAGTGGTTGGTCAGGTCAACACTCCACTCTGTATAGGTAGTTCCTTGCGAGTTAATCTTGGCGTTGGGAAAGTACTCGGTGTATGGGTCCTGGTCTTGTGCGAAGTCGCTCGTTCTGGGAAAACCGGAAATGGGAGTCCCGCCGTAAAGTGAATACATCTTTGCCAGCGCCCCCACCAGGGCAGCATCATAGTCGCAGGCCACCTCGTTCTCTGTATAGTTGCTTCTGACGTCCTGATAGTTGTCGCTGCTGTCGGGTCCGCCGACCATCGCCCCCTGGATCACGTGCCTGGTTTGGCTCGGTGTGTCTATACTATTGGCCCATGAGCCGTGTGCCGTCCTGTGATGCGGGTACTGAGGATAATTGGCGCCGAAGCCGATAATGTAACTGCCGGCGCGAGGGTTGTCTCCGAGGATGTATTTAATCTGTCTTACCGCGAAGTTTCTGTAGCCGGTTTTCTTTGCCGCATTACCGTGGCTGTCGTCTGCCCAGATAAACGCTAAGAGCGAAGCATTGGCGGCGTAACGTAGCGAAGCCCACGAGTCCAGCCAAGCCAGCCCGCCGGGGGTGTAAGTGATACCTCCGCCGGGCTGCCAGAAGTCGAGGTTGCGTTCGATTGAGTCGATGTAGATTTGCTTTCCTGTGGCCCGTGCCAGCAGGATTTGTGCCATATAATGCATATCGTCCCAGGAATGGGTCCACTTGTAGCCCCAGTAGCCGGTTTGTCCTTCCATGCCCCAGTTGTTCGCGCAAAGCTCAGCCTTAGCCAGGTAGTTTGCATCGTTGGTGGCAAGGTAAAGCCATGCGGCGGCGGCTGACAGTTCATCCCAGTATCCGCTGTAGGAAGTATAAAATCCGTTGGCGGCCGTGTAGCCGGAATCGCTTTGGGTGGTGTAGGCGAAGTCGAATAATTGCTGGGCGTGAGTCAGACATAAGGAAGCATAGTTTGGGTCGGTCGGCATTAAAACTATGGAGGCAGACGCAAGGGCCGCGGCTGTTCCGCCGACAACGCACGAACCGGGCGATGCGGCTGTAACTTTGTACGATGGCCGGGTCATTACCTCTTCAATTACCTCAACTGGTCCCCACCATGCGTGGTCGGCGCTTCCGGCGCCAACCTGATAATAAAATTCATTTGTAGCGGTGTGGCATTTGATGAAGTAATCGGTGCCCCATCTGATGTCGTCGAGAACCTTATCCAGCAGGCCTGCGTTGACAAAGGCGCTTCGATATTCGTAAACACCCCAGCTCAGCGTCGCCACCGTTGAAGCCATGGGCAGGCCGAACTTCACGTTGTCGCCGGCATCCAGATAGCCGCCGGCCAAATCCTGCCCGACGTCAGCCCCGTCGTTCAGGCACGAGTCAGCCCGCCATATCACAGGGTTATCAGCCGGCAGGGGGCCGCAGCGCTGCTGCATATAGAAGTAAATCGCTTTCTGAAGCGCCTCGCCGTAATTATAATCAGCACCCGCCGTTTGGCTTAGAAATAACACCATTGCCATAATTGCAATTAGGGTGGCCTTTAGACGTGTTTTACTTTTCATACTCTTCTCCTTCTTTGCCTTTGCCTCTCAGCGGCTGTCATCAGCTCACCGGGGCTAAAAGACACTTTTGATTATACCCTTTTGCCGGTGATTACCAAAGAAAAATCAGGTAAAACCACTTCGGGTCAGCTTAAAATATGGTAGAATAGTTCCCGGTCATTAAATCGAACCCGGGAAGGAGTGTCTGGCTCGGGAAGAGAGGAAATAAAGGGCTTATTCTATGAAAACACAGTGTCCGAATTGCAAATCAAAGTTTAATGTGAATGAAACGAACGTCGGCAAACAGGCGAAATGCCCCAAATGCGTCCAGCAATTTACCATTGAGCCATTCATAGAAACACCCGCTTCGCCCGCGAAGCTCGGCGAGCCGGCAGCCGTAGAGCAGCCCGTAAAGAATCCCGAACCAGTCACGCCTCCGGCGAAAGTCGTGCCCCCGGCAGAACCGCCGGCGCCCGCAGCCCCGCCTGTGAAAAGTCCGCCTTTGACGAGACCTCGCCCTTTGGTGGGTCCTGAACCAATAACGCCTCAGGTAAAAAGCCCTGTTCCCATAGTGCCTCCCCCAATAAGTGCGGGGCCAACAAAGCAAGAGCAGCCCGGACCCAAAGCGGTATCGAAATCCGCCTCTGGCCCGACCTCGCCTACGGCGAGAGCCGAGGCGGGTGAGACCTCGCCACAAGGTGGCGGGACAGCGTTATCAAAAACGGTGTTTGTATATTGCTGGATGGCTGTGCGGATTATCGCGGGAATTTTAGGCGCGTTAGGCCTTGTTCTGGCGGTACAAAAAGGGGCCAAGTCAACTGTGATTACGGCTTTTGCGGCTGCGGATGTTTTCCTCGTATGCAGTGTGGCAATCGAGCTTATGCTGTTTTACAAGATGTGGGCGGCCATTAAGGACAGCCAGCCGTCCATCTCGCCGGGCCGGGCAGTCGGGTTTTTATTCATCCCGGTCTTCAATATTTACTGGGCATTGTTAATGCTCACGGGATTCACGGAGGACTACAACTCATTTATAATTCGGCGTTCGATAAGGGCCGTAAGGTTGCCGATGACGCTGTTTCTGATATACGCAGTTTTATTTATGTCAGCCGCAATATTTGTGATGATTCCTATGATATGCGTATTTCCATTCACTGGACTTATAAACAGGGCTTTTGAGGGCTATACTCTTGCCTCATGGGTGCTCGTATCTATCGCAGCCGCGGCAGGCATCGGGCATTTCATCACATATATATTGGTCGCGATAAAAACCTGCAACGCGGTAAACGCCTTACCTGAAAGACAGAGCAGGTAAGACGTAAAGGATTTGCGATTGTAGATTTATAAGGTTTCCGCTTTCAAATCGGAAATCAGCAATCATAAATCGTAAATCGAATAGCCCCAAGGGGATTCGAACCCCTGTCGCCGGGTTGAAAACCCGGTGTCCTGGACCGGCCTAGACGATGGGGCCAACCGCATGCTTACTGCATACTGATTGCCTGTTCCGGGCAGGCATCGACGCATACGCCGCAATCGATGCAGGCCTCCGGGTTTACCTTTGCTTTTCCGTCTTCCATCGAGATTGCCTCACTGGGGCATTCCTCGACGCAGGATTCGCAACCAGTGCATTTTTCTTTGTCAACTTGTGCCGGCATTTCAATACCCTTTCCAAAAAAACCACCCCAAAGTACGGTCATCAAAAAAGTATATACGAATACGATGGTCGAAATGTTACAAAATTGGTCTCACAATACAAAGCAAATTTTTTGAAATTTTAGAGGATTTTAGCAGAGGGGGGATAGAGCAATCAGCCATTATTGGTTGGGAGGTAACGCAAAAATATTGTTGCTGTCGGCATTGGGGTCCTTTTTTAACAGGTCAGGGAATGGCTCTTCGATGGTTTGTTTTGGCGGGGCTGCTTTGGCGCCAAAGGCGATGGCCATATTGCGAACGAAATCCCTGTCGTCATACTGGGCGATATGGTCGAGGACCTTTGTGAAGTTGTAGTCCTGTTGTTTTTGTGCTAATAACCAGACGGCCGTCATACGCGCGGGCCAGTGCTGGTCGTTTAGCCCCGCAGCGACCGCGTTGGTCAGTTTGTAGTCCAGCGGCAGTTCGGCAATCGCAGCCATACTGTGAGTTCGGACCACCCAGTCGCTGTCGGTCAAGCCCTGGGCCAGCGCTGATTCAAGCATTGTGTTCATCCCCTCGTTGGATACGAATTTGTAAGATGCCTGCCCGTTCCGAGTGGAGTCGAGGGGAGAATTAGCCATTTCCCGGCTTTCCATCAGTAACCCCGCAAAGAGCTGTGCAGCTTTGATTTTTGGGCCTTGCTTGTCCTGCGAAAGTGAATTGAAGCGGTTTTGCAGGTAGCCCTGGGTGATTTCTGTCCTGGGGCGTTCGATATCGACTATCACGGGCATTATGCCGGGTATTGCGCTTATCATATTACCGTCGGGAGTTGTAACCGGGTCTAAGTAGGCGGTGAATCGGATGTTCAGCGAGGCCTGGGGGTGGCTTAGAAGCAGTTGTTTTAGCGGGCCGGCATAAAGTCGGACGGGGACAGTAACGCTGCGCCCCGGTTCGATGGGCTGCGATGGTCTTGTTGTGGTCAGCACGATTTTGTCGTATCGCCTGCTGATGTCGCCGGTAACATTGGCGTCTATTAATATGTGGCCTTTGCAAAGCCCGTCTTCGGAGATAACAACCGGCTCATACCAGTTGTTTGTGATGGTTATCGCACCCGTGAAGTCGCTGCCGTAGGCGAACCTGTTGCCGCGTATATTAAGCTGGAACGACAGCATCCTGTCGGGGCTCATGAATTGAGGTATAATCTGCTCGCCGACAGATTGTTTAAATGCCACTGTAATTAAGTTTGTGTCGTATATTGGGATATATTCCGATTTTTGCTCGTCGAGCAGCATAAGGGCCTGTTCAGCCACGATTGAGCCGGGGTCTTTGTCGATTGCCGCCCGCATCGAATCGAGCGCTGACTGTTTCTGCCCTTTTGCGAGATTGAACCTGGCTTTTGCGAAGTCAGCGAACTGCGTCTGCGGAAAGTTTTCAAAGAGCGGTTTAGCGGAGTCGAGCTGATTACTATCCACCATGGCGCAGGCAAGCAGGCCGGCGGTGACAGGCGAATTCGGCTCGGCGGCGTACGCTTTGTTGGCATAGTCAACGGCTTTCTCTGGTTTTTTTTGAATGAAGCAGTAGAACCATGCAAGCGATTTATAGTCAACTGATTCCCCGATGGCCTGTATTGCTTTCTGTTCGGCTGTTTCGATGATTTGGCCGGCTGTTTTAGTGTCGCCTGTCTTTGCGGCGGCCCTGGCGGCGAGGACTTCTATTTGAAGATTGAACCGCCCCTGTTTACGGAATTGCTCGGCTAACTGCAGGCATTTTGGCTTGCCTCGCGGGGCATTATAGCAGCATGTCATCCAGTCAATATAAATGGCGGTGGGGACATTCTGACCGGGATACAGGAACTGGAACAAATCGGCACAATACTGATAGTCGCCGGCTGCCGTGTCATAAAGCTGTGTTTTTTGGGAATATTGCGCAAGAGCGATGGCGGCTCCGAGGTTGAGCGGGTTTTTCCGAAGTTTAAACCGAAGGTATTCGAGATTCAATACGGGGCTTATCTGGTCGGGCATCAGTTCAACGAGCTTCTCAAAAGCAAGCTGATTGTATTTGTTCCAGCTATAGGCCGTAGCCATTGCCTTGATGGCGTTTGTGTTATCGGCCTTCTCGGCAAACAAAAGACCCAGCGCCGTGGCGAGCTCGGACCTGACGAAAAGGTTGGACTCGCCTATGTCCTGAATCATTCGCCTAAGCAGTGTTTCCCGCTGCTCGCGGGAATCGAGTTGGTTAAGCAGGTATTTGGCGGCGTTTGTAGCGACTAATGAATCGGCGTTTTTATCGGTGTATTTGATGAGGGTGTCATACAGCATTTGTAAATGATGTTGTGACCTGGGCCGAGACAGTATTTCAAGCATATCGGCTGTGGCGAAACCGGCGCTGGAGTCCATCTCCATCGCGGCATTAAGCAGCGCAACGGCCTGCTCCGCCTGGGAATCGGTTATGTTATCTCTGTGCGATATCTCATAGGCCATTTCGTAAAACAACTGGCTTACCGAAGGCGAAAAGAGTTTTTCGGGCATCGGCATATACAGCATTTTGCCCCCTATTGGGCGCATTCTTGGGGGAGGCGCATTGGGTTCGGGATTGTCCGCCTCTGTGGCTGATACCGAGCCGGACAACGCCAGAACTACCGTCAAAATTGCCGCAATTCTTCTAATGCCAGATGTTCGCATCTACCGTCCGCACATAAACTATAGATATCACTCGTTACCCAATACTTCGGGTAATTCGGCTTATTGCTTTAGGTGTTATGTTTTTGCCCTAAATTTCAGTATTTTGACACATATACGGTTTAAATGAAAGGGTAGTGCGGTTCTTAAAGTATTATTCAATTATTTATGGGGCTTCGGTGCGGCAGTTTGCCGATGTGTTGAGTGAGTTAAAGGTATTTTTGAAGTAATTTGCGATTGGAGTATAATTCGTCCCTATGAGCGAAAAAACTCGCCAGGAGCATAAGGAAGCTCACCGTGAACGTGAGCATTTTTTCAGTTCAGCAAAGGTAGTGGCGGGCATAACGCTTGTTTCCCGTGTTTTTGGTCTTTTCCGCGATATGGGCGTAACATCGCTGGGTGCCAACCGCCTGACGGACGCATACGGCCTGGCGTTTCAAATACCTAATCTTTTCCGCCGGCTGTTTGGAGAGGGGGCGTTGTCGTCGGCATTTGTGCCTGTTTTCACCGATACCGTCGAAAAAGACGGGTTCGAAAAGGCCTCTAAACTGTTGGCCAATGCGATGGCGCTTCTGGCGGTGTTCCTGCTGGCCGTTATGCTTTTGGTGGAGATTGTCTTTGTGGTCGTCGCATTATTGCCGGGGTCTGCCGACAGGCAATTTCTGATGATGATGGCGACGATTATGTTCCCGTATATGGTTACGGTGTGCCTGCTCGCTCTTGGCTCGGCTGCTCTGAACTGTCGCGGGCACTTTGCCTTTCCCGCCACCGCGCCAATCATATTCAATATAGTAGGAATCATAGCCGCGTGGTGGATTGCCCCGACACTAAAAGGCAATCTGCCGGGCCAGCTTGTGATTGTCGCCTTCAGCGTGATAATAGCGGGACTTATCCAGCTTATCGCGGTTTTATGGCTGTTGCGCAAAAGCGGCTTTTCGATTCGCGTGCGCCTGACGCCGGTTGAGCCGGGTATCGTCCCGATAATCAAGCTGCTTATGCCGGTGCTTTTGGGACTGGGGTTTTTGCAAATTTCGGAACTTCTGGCGACAATAATCTCCTGGAACCTTACCGCTACGGCTACGGCTCCGGATATAAACATATTCGGCTGGGTGCTCCACAAGCCGCTTACGCCGGGGGTTATAACGCGAGTGAACGCCGCTCGTGCGCTATACCAGTTCCCGATGGGGGTATTGGCGATTTCGCTTGGGGTGGCGGTCTTTCCGCTGCTTACCCGTTACGCCGCCCGCAATGACATTGTAAATCTGCGTGACAGTATCAACCGGGCCTTGCGGCTTGCGTTGATGGAAGGCATTGCCACGGGAGCGGGCCTGTATATTTTAGCTGGGCCGATTGTGAAGGTCATATATGCCCGCCGCAATTTCAGTCCGGAAGACGCGGCACAGGCGGCTTTTGTCCTCCAGATGTATGTTCTCGGTATGTGGGCTTATTGCAGTTACCAGATTCTCGCCCGCGCATTTTATTCAATGAAAGATACCGCAACACCATTGAAGGTTTCATGTACCCTTGTAGTGATTAATCTGCTTATGGTGGTAACAATGGTCTGGATACCGTGGCTTGGTGCAGGCGCATTCGGTCTATCGACTACGATTACCTTCGCGATTAACGCCGTTGTTCTTGTTTACCTGCTGCGTAAACGCCTCGTGTTATTCGGCGGCAGAAAGATTCTCGCGAGCGTAACTCGCGGCATTATCGCTTCGGCTGTTATGTCCGCGGTCATTTATCTTCTGCTGGGGCTTATGAAAGATACGCGAAACTGGATTGTTGTTGTTACCTGCGTGCCGGCAGGTGCTTTCGTTTTTGTAGGCACGGCCTGGCTGCTTGGCTCCCCGGAAATCGCTGAGCTTCGCGGCAGACTATTCACCGCAGAGACCGCAAAGGACGCAGAGGAAACAGAATAAAAAACAACTCTGCGGTCGCCGCGTGCTCCGCGGTAAAATTTATCATCGTCTTGGCGCGACGGTAAAAGGCCGCCATCGGCCCACGTTATTGAGAAGCCCCACACAAAGCATGCTGAATGCCAAACTCGACCCGCCGTAACTGATAAACGGCAGCGTAATTCCTGTAATGGGCGTAAGCCCCAGCGTCATCGCCACATTGACGATAAGCTGAATCGCGAACATTGATGTTATTCCCGCGGCCAGCAGCCGGGCAAACGGGTCGGTCGTCTCGCCCGCTATCTCCAGTCCGCACACCAGTAATATTATGTATAGCGCAAGAACCCCGACGCACCCGACAAAACCCCACTGATGTGCGATAATGGAAAAGATAAAGTCATTGTGTCTTTCGGGCAGAAAGTCGTATTTGACGAAAGGCCCCTTGCCGAAGCCGTAGCCGGTTGCACCGCCCGAGGCGATTGCGTATTTCGACCTTATAAGATGATAGCCCCAGTTTTCCTTCCATTTTTTGGATGAGAATGGCCCCCCGACTAATAACCTGCCAAGCGCCGGGTGCTGCTCGGCTTTTTGGCGAAGCCATTCGCTTTGCAGCAGAACACTGCTTATTCGCAGCCGTTGATATGACTGCATTTTGAACCACATAAGCGGGCTGATTAGTAAAGCGATAAATAATATCAGCGCAAGATGCTTAACTTTTGCCCCCGCGATAAACAGCATAGTGAGAAATACCGGCATCATCAAAAGCACTGTCCCCAGGTCCGGCTCAAGCAGAATCAGCGCCATCGGCAACAATGTCAGCACGAAAGGCCCGACCAGCGCGCTGAATCTTCGGTAATTGCTTCGATACCGCAGATACCACGCCAGGGCGATGATATACGCTGGTTTGCACAATTCTGAGGGCTGGATGCTCGGCAGTTCGAATCCCGCTATTGATATTCTTATCCACCGGAACGCGCCTTTGGTTTCCGGCGCAAAGGGCAGTTCCACAATGTATCTTGAAATCAGCAGCACTGCCAGCAGCAGCAGTACTCCCGCGTAAATCCAGTAGCCGGCCTCGCCGAGCCGCCGGCAATTAACAAGATTGACAAGGATTAACGCCCCGATGCCCAGACCCGCGAAAGCAACCTGTTTTTTCCACAAGCCGGCGAGGTCCCCTGATTGCTCCGTTGATTGAGGTGCGGGCTGGTCTGGTGAATCTGTTATTTCGACTTCGGGCTGTGCCGGATGCCCGACTGCGTAAATGGTCGCAATGCCGATGAGGACAAGCGACAACATCGCTATCAGGAGAATGACTCTCACAGGAACCAGTCGGCCTTTTAGTAAACCAAGCATAGCAGAAGGATAACAAACAAATCAGAAAAGTAAAACTGGATTCCTGCTTCCGCAGGAATGACAGAAGACGGATGACGGAGAACAGAGGACAGATGGCGGGGCAGGCGGTAAATCCCTAAAATGTGTAAATTTACCAAATTCAACCTGCCAGTACTGAAAAGTCATATCAAAAAAATGCCTATATGGCCGGTTTTCCCTATATTACCAATTGCCTAAGTTGTTGTCAAAACAGAGGTTAGCATTGTAAAAGGGGTTTTTATGGGGTGTTGCGCCGTTATCGGACGCTTAATCGAATTTTATCTGCATTTTAACGAAAAAAACACTTGACTAAACACGGTTTTCTATGTTAATATACACTTGACTTTCACTAATAGTAACCTTGTGCATAGTAGTTGAATTCGCACGATTACGCCTTTTATGGCAGAAAGGAGTCAACGGAGGAGTGAATAAGTAGTTTCTATTTTCTCTTTTTCTTTCGGCTGTCCTGCCGGCCGAGTAGCCAAGCTCAGATAAAGTAGATTGTCAGATTGAAATTAATGAGCGAGCGTAGTTTTGCGAAAGTATTTTTCAGCAGGGAAAACCAAAACACCGTGGGGCGTGTGGCTCCGCGGGGAAGGAAAGAAAGGAAGGTTTTTATGAGGAAAGCTTTACTGATTGTTGCGATGCTGTTAGCGGTTTCACCGTTAATGGCGAGCGTTACAATCACAGCCGTCCAGGAAGGGACATACGCTACTCCTGACGGCAATATAGCGGCGATTATCAGGATCGGCTACACTGGCACCGGCTTAAGTATCAGGGCATTTGCTCTCGATATAAACGTTGACAGCGGCTGCACCTTTGGTAATATCCGCGACTTCAACATCGGCGAAAACAACTATCCAAACACGCCGAGTGGTTACGGGATATTTCCAGGCAGATTCCGTCAGTACGTCTCCCCGACGAATTACAACTGGAGCGACAGCAACTACAACCCGACCCCATACTACAACGATCCAGGCGCATTAGGCACCGGTATCGGCTATGGCTCAATTATAGCTGAGTTGGGTTATCTGGGAGCTCCGAACATTGTTGGCGGAACCGACATGAATGCACCGCCCCTGTCAGGCACCTTGTTCAGAATCGATGTCAATGCCTATGCATTCCGTGGTGACGCAAACTTGACTGTTGCTGCTGACGCGATGCGTGGCGGAGTGGTGGACGTATGTACAAACTCGGTGACGACAAATATGCCGTTTACGATTGATGTTTGTTTCCCGTCATCCTGCACCAATATCCCGGATCTCACCGGGATGACGAAGGCGCAGGCTGATGCGGCGATTATCGCTGCCAATGCCGGCTTTACGCCGAATGGCGCACCTGTAGTAGGTTGCACGGGCACTTACGGCATAGTTCTCCCCGGCTTTGACACCGGCTGCTTTAGTCCGCCTCACACAGTCAACTATACGTATGAGGCAGGAAAAAGCATCACCGGCGAGGTCGGTGTAGACAGGGCGACCGCGGAAGCAGCGTGGATAGCTCAAGGATTTGGTGTCAGCGGCACGCCTTCAGTATCGTGCACGGGCACTTACAACGCAGTTCTCACCCAGGACACCGGTTGCAAAGCTCAGGGTTACGTTGTCAACTATACGTATGAGGCAGGCAAAACCATCGCCAACGAGGTTGGCCAGACAGTAGCGAACGCGCAATCGGCGTGGACAGGTCAAGGGTTTGCTAATGGCACCGGAACACCCGTTCCTACTTGCCCGGCTGGTCTTATTATCAGCCAGGACACCGGCTGCAAAGCTCAGGGCTATGCTGTCAACTACTCGTATGGCTCTGTGCCGGCTGTTCCGAACGTTGTCGGTATGACACGGGCCAATGCTGTTACAGCTCTTACCAATGCCGGTTTTGTTGCCGGCGCCAGCTCAACGGATGTTTGTAGCTGGGGTACTGCTACAGTTAACACGGTAGGTAATGTATTTAATACGAGCCCGGCTGTAGGAGCAACACCAGGTTGCGGTACGACGGTAACTCTTAGCGTTGTCGTCTATCCGATTAAACCGACTGCTACGACGAATAGCTTCTATGCCAACTGGGTTAGCCTTGGCAAACCGCAGTGCTGGGCTTATCCGAGACAGTGCCATGGTAATGCAGACGGCAAGGAGCAGTTGTCGTTGTATTGGGTCGGTTCCAATGAGTTGACTATCTTGAGAGGCGCATTCAACAAGAACCCGGTTCCTGCTGGTACCGGCATTTGCGCTGCGTTCGACCACAAGAAACAGTTGTCGTTGTATTGGGTTGGCTCCAATGATTTGACACTCTTGAGAGCATATTTCAACAAGGCGGCAAGCTTGGTCCCAGTTTGCGGAGTTACAGGCGCATCAGACCCGAACTTCTGGTATTTCTGCAATCCGACTGGTGTAGCATGTCCGGCCGGAGTAACTTGCGCTACTGCCCCGATTTGCCCGAATACGCCTTAAAAGAGTGTTTTTGAAAGTAAATGATTTATGTGTTTAACTTTGAATGTTAAAAACTTTATTGAATCCGTAAGGAGGATTAAGATGAAAAAGTTGTTAGTTTTAGCATTAGTTTTGTCGATGGCCACAATGGCCAACGCAGGGCTGGTAATTACTTCTGGTGATGTTGTGACCACGGCAGCCACAATTACTGCGACCGGGGTGATCAGTGATTTGGGTGTCCAGGCAGGTACTATGATTACAGCGGGTGCAGGTTGGCCCGGTACTGGTGATAACTTCTACGCTGTGTTAATTGGTGATACCTCGCTCGGCACGTTTGACTTTAGCGCTGGTACTGTTGTTCCCGTTGATTCCGGTCTGGGAATCTTAACGAATGCTGGTGCTACGGGAATGTTTCCTGCAAATGAGGACGGACCCCTTTTTGGCGTAACACTGTTCCAGTTGTCCTCGTTGGCTGCTGGCCAGCAAATATTTGACAATATTAAGTATACAGCTATTGCGGCTGGTACTCAGACATTGTCACTTATTGAGACAGATGGCGCAACATTTAACACTACTAGCACCATGACTATTACCCAGATACCAGAGCCGATGACAATGTGTCTGCTCGGTCTTGGCGGTCTGTTCCTTCGTCGTCGCAGCAAATAAGCGATAACGACAGAACACGTTTTAGCTTTACAGAGAGGCAAGCCGGTTTGGCTTGCCTCTTTTTTTTTGTTTAAGCCACAGAGCACATAGAGAGCAGAGAGAATTTGTCCGCCTTCGGCGGGTTCGTTTTTGAGAGTTATTTTTTAAAGTTCACTCTGTGTCCTCTGTGCCCTCTGTGGCCAAGATAAAAAAAACGCTCTGCGGCCTGTTTTTTACTGGACAACGGCGTTTATAATCTGGCATAATTCTCCCCGAAGAAGGTACTTCCATAAATTTAGCCGGTTCGAGGAGAGGCGTCTTTCCCGGTTGGCCGGCTATGCTGGAAGGTCGAATAAAATTGAAAGGAGGACAATATGAAAAAATTATTGGCGGTTTTAATGATTCTGTCAATGGCCGCAATAGCCAATGCGGCGGTGGTAATCAATGTGAATGGTAAAACTGGTGGGGCAAGTATTGGCCCCGGCGAAACAGCGACAATCAGTATCATCGCTGCTGATGAACAAAGCCCATCGAACCTGTATTTGTTCGTTACAGAAGGCAGCTTGGGAACGGTATCGGGCGGCAGTGTTATATGGCCGGATTTCAGCGCTACCGCCGGCGAGATAACACTCCATAAGGGCGCAGGCGACCAGATTGTCAATGCCGTCCGTCAATATGAATATGACTGGCTGGATGTAACCCAGACGTATTACATCAATCTAATCGGTAAAACAACTCCGTCGCTGGTTATGAACGGCACAGTGGTTGACGGCATTACATATCGCGCCGAAATCGTCGGCGACTCGACCATTATACTTGGCAGCGTCGTTGATGACGGCCAGGGCAGCTATTTGATGGCAGTATCGGACACCGTGGTCATTCACCAGGTTCCTGAGCCGATGACAATAGCGCTACTCGGCCTTGGCGGCCTGCTCCTGCGTCGTCGAAAATAAGCGGTTTAGCCACAGAGAGCACAGAGGACACAGAGTTAAGTAAACTACTATGGGTTAACACCCATAGCATTTGGGTTTCAGGATTCTGCCTGTTCGCCATCGTCGGATAACTTCATCTATGGGTTACCAGCCGTAGTATTGCGGCGGAAGAATAAAGAATCCGAAATTGCAAAGATGTCGATATTGGAATTTTTATTATTCTCTGTGCTCTCTGTGTGCTCTGTGGCTAAGGTAAAAAAACACCCTGTGGCTTGGTTTTTATTGGACTTTAGGGTTTTGATATGGTATAATCCGGATTACGCAAATGGCAGTGCTCTATTATACCGATAAGTTAATATCAGACACGGATTTACCCGCCTTCAGCGAGGTCTCGCCAAAGGCGGACACAGATTAACACTGTTTTTATTATTCTCTGTGTGCTCTGTGTCCTCTGTGGCTTAAAAACAATTACTCTGGGGCTTTAATTTGGAGGATTTGATTATGAAGAAGATTTTATTAGTTATTGCAATGCTGATTATCGCTGCGCCCGTTCTGGCGACGGTAAGCGTTACAGCGACCGACAAGGGCAGCGGGGTCGTTGAGTTCAGGTATAATTGCTCGGCAGCTGAAAAGGTGCGGGCGTTTGCGCTTGATATAACGGTTGATAACGGCCTGACTATCAGCGATATCCGTGATTTTAACACTGGCGAGAGCAATGTCCCGGGCGGCGGCTATGGTATATTCCCCGGTAAGTTCGCGAACTATATCAATGCCTCCAGTCCCAACTGGGCCGACACAAATTACACCCCGGTTGCTCGGACGAGCGACCCGAACACCAAATCAGGTCTGGGTACGAGCGCGATTACCGTTGAATTGGGCACATTATACGTCGATGGCAATGCACCGGGCACTTCGGGCCTGTTGTTCCGGCTCGACGTCAACGGTAACGGCGCACACGACGGCAACCTGTCGATTGCCTTGAACAACACACGCGGCGGTATAGTTCTTGAGGACGCCTCTCTTGCCCCGTCGCCGGTTTTGACTGGAACCAAGCTGGTGTTCCTGACATGCACCACTATCCCGACTATCACCGGTCTGACGAAGGCGGCTGCTGATACAGCACTTACAACTGCCGGCTTTACGCCGAACGGCACAGGTTCAGCTACTTGCGCATGCACCTATAATACGGTTTGCAGCCAGAACACCGGCTGCGTAAATCCGGGTTCTACGGTCAACTATTCGTATGAGACAGGCCAAACCATCACCAACGAGGTTGGCCAGATAGTATCGAACTCATGTACGGTGTGGACAGCTCAAGGATTTACTTGCACAGGTACAGCCGTTGTTGATTGCAACCATCTGGGCGTAATTATCAGTCAGGACACCGGCTGCAAAGCTCAGGGTTACGCTGTCAACTACACGTATGGCGTTGCGCCGCCTGAGCCGGTCGTTACTGGATTGACACGGGCCGCTGCTGTTACAGCTCTTACCAATGCCGGTTTTGTTGTCGGCACGGATGTTAATGTCCCCGGCGATGGCGTTATGGCTGTGGGCAATGTATATGCTCAGAGCCCCGTTGCCGGAACATTAGGTTGCGGCACGACGGTTACTCTTAGCATCGTCAGCTATCCCATTAAGGATACGGCTACAACGAATAGCTTCTATGCCAACTGGGTAGCCAATAACAAACCAGCTTGCTGGGCTTATCCGAGACAGTGCCACGGCAATGCAGACGGCAAGCAGCAGTTGTCGTTGTATTGGGTCGGTTCCAATGAGTTGACTATCTTGAGAGGCGCATTCAACAAGAACCCGGTTCCTGCTGGTACCGGCATCTGCGCTGCGTTCGACCACAAGAAACAGTTGTCGTTGTATTGGGTTGGCTCCAATGATTTGACACTCTTGAGAGCATATTTCAACAAGGCGGCATCGAGCGTACCGCTTTGCGGAGATACATCCACAACAGCGGACCCGAACTTCTGGTATTGGTGCAACCCGACAGGCGGAACGTGCCCGTCCGGACAAGTTTGCGCACCTGCTGGGACTTGCCCGAATACGCCGTAGTTAAACGGGTAAAGGTTTAAAAATAGAGAGGCAGGCCAAAAGGCCTGCCTCTATTTTTTACTCACTTTTAACTTGACATTCTTCTTACAATCGATTAATCTATTATACAGCCCGTGAAGAAGGGGTGTTGAGGATGACTGTTGTTTAAACGGAAGTTCTCTGACAAAAGAGTGCAAAAAATTATGTTTGATGAAAAGATAATCCTTTCTTCTATGGCGGCTATCCCGTCTGTGTTCCGGCGTTTTGCAAATCCCTGCCGTCAAAAAGGTCATGTTATCTTAATTTTGGCTTTCGTTTTATTGTCAACACCCTGCTTTGCCGCGGTTGACCAGAATCTGCCTAATGCCTGGCATGTCCGTGTCGATGGCGATGATAATAACGAGGGGCACAGTTATCAAACAGGATTAGCGACGATAAACGCCGCGGTAGCAGCATCTGCCGACGGTGATACTATTTATATCTGGCCCGGAGATTATAACGAAACAGTTGACCTCGACGCCAGTAATAAAGCCCTTACGCTTATTGGTATGAGCCGGTCTGCCAGCAGGATTACACACTATAACAACTCCCCGGGAATAAAACTTGGAAACGGGTGTGTTATTAAAAATCTATCTGTGATTCTTACCGGCCCTCCGGGCAATGGTCCATACACGCAAGCCGTTGTGGGAATTAGTAAAAGCAACTGCACTATCGAAGATTGTGACATAACGGGTGCATACGATGGTCTTCATATGCCCTACGCAGTCAAACCTATTATAAAAAATTGCAGGATTTCATCCGGCTATGACGCATTATTTCTTGGTGGCGCTACTGATTTTTTGGTGGACAACTGCATTCTTGAGGTCTCAAACTCATATTCAACAATAACGCCAATGAGAGCTTTGATATTCTATAATAACAGCAGAGGGGTATGCAGGGATGTTTGTATATTTGTTTACAGAAACGATGCCGGGGCGGCGTCGGCAATGACCAGCGGAATAGAATTTCTCGGCGGCACTTCCACAGTGGCAGTTGTGGGAAATTTCACAGGCATTTCCGCGATGGTCGTTGTGGAAAATTTCACAATCTCCGTGTCTGCCGGAAAGAATGTTGCCGGTAATGTATATGGCGTTTACATCAATAAAACAGGAGGAAACATAATACTCTCGAATGGGGTCATTTCGGCCGCTACGACTGGTTCAGGCAGCAGTACAGATATATACAACTTAAATTCGACTGGAACGATTGCCGTACAAAACATAATATATTCCAATACCTCCGGCGCAATCACACAGGGCGGCTCAGGATGGAGTGAAGCGGTCACACATTATGCCGACCCGAACTATTTATTGACAAACATAACCAAATACATCATGTTTAGCGGATATAATAAGGTGCCGGTTGTCAGTAATTAAATATATAGACGCAGTTTGCGCTAAGAATTAGTTTTTTAAAAACAAAGGCATCCCTAAGTAAGGGATGCCTCTTTTTTTGTTTATTTAGACGCAGTGTGTGTTATAATTTAGACGCAGTAATTTTTTGACGTGGATTAACACTGTAAAAAAAATAAAAACCGTGTTAATCTGTGTAAATCAGTGTCTAAAAAAATAGCATTAATTGGTGTCAGGTGAGGTTACTTAAAATGAAACGACAATTGATTGTTTTAGTTTGTGCGGTGTCTGCTCTTGGTTTTGCCGGCGGGTGCGGGAATCATAATCTTAAACAATGGGAAAAACCCTGGGACCCGAATTCAATCTGGGACGGCAATGCTCCCGAAGGCGGGGCGATACCGGACTTTTTCCAGGGTAAATCCGGCCTGTTCCCTGAATCAATGGTCGGCGTATGGGAGGCGGAGATACCCGATATTTTATGGGACATCAAGTTTGAATCGAATGGCTCGATGTTGAGGATTGTTCACCCTGAGGCAGGGGCGCTAAAGGTTGAACAAGGGGGAGCAGAAGCCAACGGCCCGGATAATTCCTACTATGTCTTTAAGCTTGGCCCCTGCGAGGCGAAGTATTTTCCGGATGCGCGGATGCTCCGGGCGAAAATTGTAATCGATTACTTCATAATGAAAATGCCATCAGGCGAGCTGGAAGGCCGGATGGAGGATTATTTCGAGGGCTTCGTCTCAGAAGATGGCAGCAGGTGGGACACCCAGTGGTTCAGCTTCAGATGGCTTAAGGGGGCGACCCCGCCGAATATAAAGGGGATAAAGGCCCATCCTATGCCATTGGTGTTTATCAAGCTCGACCCGACCCAGCCAAGGGCTGAGCAGGTTATGGAATAACTTTGGCGGGCGGAATTAATTTTGTATAAGCGAATTGAAAGGGGCGACAGAAATGAAAAAGATATTTGCGGCGGTTTTGGCAATTAGTATGGCGGCTGTTTGGGCAGGCGGCTGCCAGGAAGAGCAGGCATCATCAGGAGACAAAATGGCCCGGCTGACAGCGGCCGAAAATATAAACCTGCAATCGCAGCTTCAGGCCGAAAAAAAGAAGAAAGATGATGATATAAAGAATCTCAATACGCAGTTCCAGGCCGAATTTAAAAAGAAGGATGACGAGATAAAAAAACTAAGCGAGCAGCTTAAAAAAGCCCAGGCGCCGCTCTTAGCGGAAATAGCACAAAAAGGTAACGAGATAAAAAAACTAAGCGAGCAGCTTAAAAAAGCCCAGGCGTTGGTCCAGACGGAAATAGCAAAGAGAGATGACGGGATAAAAAAACTTAGTGAGCGTGAGCAGCTTAAAAAAGCCCAGGCGTTGACCCAGGCGGAAATAACAAAGCGAGATGACCAGATAAAGGAGCTCAACGCGAAGCTCCAGGCCCAGATGAAAAAAAGTGACGAAGATATGCGGGGCGTCAGAAGTCAGCTTGAACAGTGTGAAAATAGCAGGGATGAGAGGGTGGCGAAAGAAATTGACAAGCAGTGCGAGGAAACAGTGTCAAATTTATTGAACTGGGCCGCGGAATTGTCGGCTGAAATCGAGCAATTAAAGGCGGGGCAGGCGGGCGTTAAGAAAGAGGAAGAAAAGTAAGTTTTGCCCGCAGAAATCCACGGCGAAGTTAATTTTGAGGCGAACTACTTATTGACGTCTTTTGCGTTAGCGTCTTTTGGGCTTTCCGCTTCCCTCATCCCACCAAGCTCCTCTATCTGCTTAAATAACTCATCTGTTTCCTTTTCATCAGATGATGAGTTCATTTCGGATATAAGCTTATCTATCTGGGCGGCTTTTTCCTTTACAGCGGGTGAGTCCGGGATTTCCGGCTGGGGCGGCGGCTGGGCAATTTCAGGAGCAGGCGCTGTTTTCGGTACCTCCTCCGGCTGAGGTTGCGCCGCCGGTGGAGTTGATAAAACCGGAGGTGTAGGCGGCTGGCTAACTTCGGAAGCGGGCGGGGTTTTCACAGTTTCCGCCGGTTTGGGTTGCCCAATTGCCGGGGGGGGCTGGTTCGGAGAGGTAATTCGTTCAGACGCGGGAGGCGTTGCGCCCTGCCTTGGATTCCGGCGAGAGTTGGGCGGGCCGATAATGCCTGCCGGCCTATTCGTGGTAACAGGCGAAGGGCGAGCAGCGTTTTCAGGCCCTTTAGGGCTGGCCGGTGTCTGCACAGCCGGGCTGGCTGCGACAGGTTCTTCCTCTGAGGACGAACGCGTCGAAGGCGGCGGATTCTTTAACAGCTTTCTCCACGATTCCTGAACTTTGACGGTCATTTCTGATGTTTTCTGGCCCTCCCGTAACACTATCGAGCCGTCTTTGACCGTCTCGATTGTCAAATGGCCTATAGTTGTGCCCTGTTTGACCCAGTGTTGGCCTTTTCCCGGCTCATCTATCAGGACGAACGACTGTTCAGGATGTGAAGCAAAATAGGAGGTTGCTATCAGGTCGAATTTGACAGCGACGGGCGCAGGCGGAACCGGTTGCGAAGGACCAGACGGTTGTGCGCTCGGTGCAGGTTTGGGCGGGGGAGGCGGATTGAAATAAGTACCTATGGCCACTGCCTCTTTTACCAGAGGCGAATTTTGGCTTTGGTCTTTAGAGGTCTGTTGCCCCTTGGCGGACGTGAATTTCTCGACTACGCCGGGTGATTTGAGAAGCTCCTCTATTTTAGGGTTGCTGCGCACGCCATAAACCGCAGGCAATACGAGCAAACCAGTCGCCGCTATGGCCGCTATGATACTCGTTATGCGCAATGTCTTAATCATAGAGTTTCTCTGTTATTTGACATTCGGGGGGCAAAATAAGTTCCCAAAAACAGGCGATATTTGCTTACTTTGGGGCTTTTGCTGCTTGTTTTCGCTCTAAAGAGCTAAGATATTCTTTGAGGTCTGCTGTGGCATCGCTGTCGCCCGATAAAGGCGCCAGTTCTATCGCTTTTTGAACTACCGCAATGGCATCGGCCAGCCGGTCCTGGAACTCAAACACCTGCGCCAAATTATATCGATGGGCTATATTTCCCGGTTCCAGGGCTATCGCTTTTTCGAAGGCGTTTGATGCCTCGTTAAGGTCGCCAATCATACCAAAAGTTTCACCAAGCCGGGACCATGTAAGGGCGGAATTCGGGTCGTTAGCCAGGTCGAGGCGGAATTCTTCAATGGCCATGGCAAGGTGCCGGCGGGATTCTTCTTCCCTGCCCATCTGCTTCAGGAGTATGCCCAGATTGAGATAAATAGGGCCTCTTAATCGTTCTTTTACGATATTGGGGTCATAAGAATCAATGGCTTTTTGGAAGGCCTTAATCGCTTCCAGAGGTTTGTTTTGCGCCACCTTCATCAGTGCTATTTCATTAAAGGCCAGGATCGGACTAACTATGGAGGCGTTTTCAAATGCCACTATGCTCTGGTCCAGTTTACCCTCGGCCTTAAGCGTTTTTGCGTCGTCTAAATATCTTTGGCCCAGTGCTTCTCTCGCGCTTTGATTGATTACGGGGGCGAGCAGGTTTTCCACCGGGGTGTAATCGTCCGTAAGCACAATTCCATGCGAACTTTTCCTGAAATGCTCCATTTCCGACTCGGTGGGATGCCATATTTTTATTTTTTTGTCGTCTCGAAGGGCCATCATATCGATTGGCTTTTTAGCGGCCACTACGACAAATGTCTCTCGTATGACGGGGTGGGTGTTTTGTTCCGCGGTGACGTAAACGTAAGGGAATGTCTTCTGCAGTGTATTGATAACGGCACCGAGGAATTGGTGCTTTCGTGCGTATCTATCAGGTTCATAATATACACGCCGTCATCGGAAAGAATCTCGGCGATTTTATCGTTGAATTCACGAGTTACCAATTGATACGGCACGGAATAATCGTTGAAGGCGTCTTCATAAATGAAGTCATATTTCGGTATTGGTTTACCATTACGCCGGTCTTCGAGCAGCTTATCGACGTAATTTCTCGCGTCCATAGTGAATGTATTGATGGTGGTGTCTTTTTCAAGACCAAATTCCTCTATGGCGGCCTTAGTAACTGCGGGGTCGATTTCAACGACGTCTATCCTGCTGCCGGGCCAGTTGGCCTGGATATATCTCGGAAAGACGTAGCCGCCGCCGCCTATAAACATTACATTGAGGTTATTCCTGTTTTGACTCATCAGGCGGGTGATTTTTTCGTAAACCATTGTGTATTCATACTGCAGGTCATTGATATCGCCCATAATTATTTCACTGTGCCTGAGCGTATCCTGGACAAAGATTCGCCTGTCAGGAAATGCCGAAAGCTGTTTGACGGCGATGTAGCAATATTGGCTTTCATCCTGGTAAATCACTCTCGGGTCAATTGGTTCTCGCAGCATAAGGCCTGCGCCCAGGGTTATACACCACTGCATCGGAGCGGCAGCCGTAATAAGCAGGAAAGCGAATACCGCCAGCCACAGATACGCCGGCCGGAATCGCAGCCGGCAGATTATGGCAAGTATCGCCATAATTCCCGCTACCAGCCAAATCAGGGCCATCGTTCCCATTGCCGGGATGAGGTAATAGCCGGCGGCCAGTGTTCCTGCGATGCTTCCGGCGGCCCCCCAGGCGTATATATCGCCTACCGTTCTGCCCTTAGGCAGCCCCTTTTCGAGGGCGTTTTTGGCCACCACGGGCGTAATAGCACCGAGCACGGTGCAGGGCAGCAGGAACATAATCGCCATAGTGCTGAACACCCGAACCGGCCAGCCGAACTGCCAGAGAAACAGCCATTCGCGTATTGCGTTGCCCAAGACAGTAATCAGCACACAGGCGATTGAGCCGGCGATGAACAGCACGGGAAGCGCTTTTTGGGTATTGAACTTGTCCGCTATACGGCCGCCTATGTAATAACCTATGGTGATGCCCGCGAGGACCACCTCTATGACGGCAGTCCAGGTATATAATGACGAGCCAAGATATCGTGCTATAAGCCGGCCCGCCACCATCTCAAGGACCATAAGGCAGAAACTTGAGATGAATACCGTCGCGACAGGGACGGAAATTGATAAAAAACTTCTGGATTTTAGCGGTTCTTCATTCGGCATAATCCGGTAAATATACCAGATTGATGGGTCGCTAACAAGGAGATTGCTTTTGGGAAAGCCCGGGTCGAGGGTATCGCGGGATTAGGGTTGTTTTTTGAGTGGTGGTGGTGTTAAATAAGGTCTGTTTTAGGGAGGTAAAAAATATGAGCGACACATTAGTAACAGTCGCCAGTTTTGATGAGCCGTATAAGGCGAATATTGCCAAGGCGAAGCTCGAATCAGAAGGTATTAAGTGCTTTCTTAGCGGAGAGAATTTTGTGGCGACCTACTGGCTCCTTTCACGGGCCGAGGGCGGTATCAAACTTAAGGTAAGGGAAGCCGACTCAAAAGCCGCAATTGAGATTCTTGCGAGAAAAGAAATATCATCCGATACACAACAGCCATCCGAACTTGGTGAATATGACCTGACCTGCCCGAAGTGCAATTCTGAGAATATCGAGTACGAGCGATATTCCTGGAAAATGGCCATTATTTCAATACTGCTGTTTCGGCTGCCGGTGACATGGCTGAAGGAAGAATACAAATGTTTGGACTGCGGCCATGTCTGGAAGTAGAACAACTGTTTTGCACAGGATGTTTACTTACTCGGGCTTTTTGAGTTCTTCGGCTTTGGGGAGGTCCTTTAGGGCGTTTAGGCCGAAGACCTCGAGGAATTTTTTGGTTGTGCCGTAAAGCATTGGTCTGCCCACAATCTCGGCCCTGCCCGTTATTTTTACCAGCCCTTTATACATCAGGTTGCGAATCATCTCGCCTGCCGCGACGCCCCTTATCGCTTCGATATCGGCGCGGATAATGGGCTGCTTGTAGGCGATGATTGCCAGTGTTTCGAGGGCCGGCTGGCTGAGTTTGCCGTCGTCGCGTGCGCGGACGAGTTTCTTGAGCCAGTGGTTGTATTTGCTGAGCGTCAGCATCTGGTAACCGCCCGCGATTTGCTCGATTCTAAAGGCGTTGTTGTTGGCCTTGTATTTTTCGTTGAGGTCGTCAATGTGCTTGCGGAGCTGGCGGACGTTTGTGCCGACAATCTCGGACAGGTGCGCGGGCGTAAGCGACTCATCGCTGGCGAAAAGCACCGCCTCCAGTACCGACTCAACCGTCGGCTCAAATCCTGGTGGCAGGTCGGTTGTCTGCGGCTGCTGGTCGCTCGGTGTTTCGGGTTCTTCCTGTGGTTGCTGAGCGTCCGATGGTTCAGTTTCGGCCTGTGCCCCGACATCCTGTGCCGGCTGTTCGTTTGCCGGTTCAGTTGCAGGTTCTGAATCGTTTGTTTGTTCGACTATATCGTTCTGCTCATCGGCGGCGCCGGTTTCTTGTGCGGATTCGCCTGTCGATGCTGCCAAATTTTCTTCTGTCATATTTTCGTCCATCTAAATGGGTCTGCGTCTTTAGTGCTTACCCTTATTGTGACGGTTTGAAGCGGTTTTTGCAACTGTTTGGCTAACTTTTTGAGGATAAATCGTTCAGAAACCGTATGCGACAGGCACAGGCAGGTAAGCCCCGCTTCCTGGGCCGCAAGGGCCTGATGGTGCTTTAGCTCGCCTGTAACGTAAAGGTCGGTATTTTCGGCGATAATGAGGTTTATGAGTTTGCCGCAGGAGCCGGCACATACGGCGGCGGTCCTGACGGTGCGTTTTTCGGGGCCTACGACGCCGACTGCCTTTGCGCCGGTATGTTTCTTTAGTTTTTTAATGATTTCAGATAGCGCCGTTGGCTTTGCGAGTTTGCCCATTCTGCCTAAGCCGAATTTTGCCTGCTCATCGACAAGTTTATAAATGTCGTAAGCGGGCACCTCGTAGGGATGTGCATTTAGCATCGCGGTTACTACGCCTGCGAGTTTTTCCGCGGGGACAATCGCCTCAAATTTCAATTCCGGCACTTTTTCAAGGACGCCTCTTTTGCCTATTGCGGGCCTCGCTCCTTCGAGGGGCAGGAAACTTCCCTGTCCCTGTGATGAGAAGCTGCAATGACTGTAATTGCCGATGTGTCCCGCGCCTGCCGCGAATACGGCATCGGCTACTTTCGCCGCGGATTCCACGGGGACAAAAACCGCGAGTTTATAGTTGTTGCCGACGGGTGCGGACACGTAATCGCCGAGCGGATGGCCGTTTTGTATGCCGACTATTTCCGCAAGCCTGTCATTTACGCCTCCCTCGACGGCATCCAGTGCGGTGTGGATGCAAAAGACGGGTATGCCCGAACGAATCAGCTCATAAACGACGCTTGTCGGGCCTTGCGTGTTTATTTTTTTCAGGCCGTCCCAGATGATAGGGTGATAGGCAACGATAAGGTCGGTTTTGAGCCGTTTGGCCTCAGCGAGAACGTCTGCTGTGATATCGATTGTGAGCAGGACGCGTTTTACGTTTTTATCCGCGCTTCCGAGAAGCAGGCCTACGTTGTCCCAGCTCTGCGCTAAACCAAGCGGGATTATTTTTTCGATTTGTGCCGCTATATCTTTAACCTTCATTTTTTACCTCTGCAATTGTTTTTCGCAAATTCGTCGTAATGCTCCTGTATTTTTTTTGTTACTGTCCCCGGCTTACTCTCGCCGACGTTGTGTTTTTCGATTCCAACGACGGGCATTACCTGCATAATAACGTTTGTGATAAATACCTCATCTGCGCCGAGCAGGTCGTCAATTGTAAGGTCTTTTTCGATTAATTCAATTTTATTGGCGATTGCCAGTTCGCAAACGGTTTTCCTTGCGATGCCGGGCAGCACAGGTGTATTAATCCTCGGCGTGAATAATTTGGAATCCTTTACCAAAAATACGTTGCTGACACACCCCTCTGCTAATCGCCCATCGGTTGTGAACCATATCGCCTCAGCGGCCATTTTTTCATGAGCTTGTTTTAACGCAAGCATACGCGATAAGTAACTTGTTGTCTTGTGTCCGCAGGCCGGGTCGCTTGTGTTTTGTCTTGTCGGGCACAGCACAATAAGCACGCCTTTTTTGTAATATTCAGCCGGGTAGGGTTGGAATTTTGTCGCGGTTACGAGCAATGTTGGATTCGGTTTTGCCTGCGCCTGTGGAATTGCCCCTGCTGAAAGTGTCAGCCGAATCCGGGCATCTGTGAGGTTATTTGCTTCGATAACTTTATAAACGGCTTCTTTGAGGTATTCTTTGTTATAAGAATGTTCAATGAACAAGGTCTTTGCGCTTGCTAATAATCTGTCTGAGTGGTCATTGAGCCGAAAGACGATGCTGTTATATGCCCGCATCGTTTCAAACAGCCCGGCCCCATATAAAAATCCGCTGTCGCCGACCGATATGCCGGCTTCATCGATGTTTATCAGTTTGTCATTTAGGTAAACCGTATCTGCCATCAGTGATTCACCGCAGCTATTCCTGCTAATAGTGCCCGTGCTTTTACCAAAGTTTCGTTCCATTCAGCTATCGGGTTGGAGTCGGCGACGATGCCGCCGCCCGTCTGGACGTAAGCCGATTTGTTTTTAATGATAATCGTGCGTATGGCGATATTCAAGCACACACTGCCATCGAGGCCGATATAGCCGATGCTGCCCGTGTAAACGCCTCGCGCGGTCGGCTCAGTTTCGTTTATGATTTGCATCGAGCGAATTTTTGGTGCGCCCGTGATTGACCCGCCGGGAAATACCGCCTTTAGAATATCACGGAAATTTACGTTGTCCCGGAGTTTTCCCGTGATAGTTGCTACCGCGTGAAAAACGCTTCTGTAGGTCTCGATAGTCCTTGGCTGGGCGACCTTTCTTGTTCCTGGGACGCAGAGTCGGGCGAGGTCGTTTCGCTTAAGGTCGATAATCATATTCAATTCAGCTTTTTCCTTAACGCTGTCGATAAGCTGCTGAAGATTTTCCGCGTTGATTCGCTTCGCCTCGGTGGAAGCTTCTTCGAGCCGTTTGCGGGTTCCCTTGATTGGTTTTGTGCTGATTATGCCGTCTTTTACGGTTATGAACATTTCGGGCGAGGTACTTACGATTTGGAAATCGCCCGCGTCGATATAGGCGGAATATGGACTTGGATTGTAGCGGTTCTGCCAGTGGAAGAGGTCGATTGGCCGGGCGTTATATTCGCAACAAAAGCGCTGCGAGAAATTTATCTGATATACATCGCCGTCGTATATGTGGCGTTTGATTTTCTCGAAGGCCCTGAGGTAATAATACTTGGTCATATTCGACCGAATCCGCGAAAAGTCGGTATTCTCGATATCGGTAGATTTTGGTGTCGGCACTCGTATATTGCGGGCCTTGTTGAGAAGGGTTTCGAGGAATGATAATTTTTGCTGGAGGGTTTCGGCATCGTTATCGAGTTCGAGGGTAATCAGTTGGAAGGTTTTTTTCTTGTGGTCATAAGCAATCAGCCGGTCATAAAAACACAGGCGAATTAAGGGCAGTTGCAGCTCATCGGTTTTTGAGCGGGGGACTGGTTCTAAATATTCACCGAGTTCGTAGCCGAAGAAGCCGACCCATCCGCCTGTGAACATACCATTAGGCAGGGGGGGCTTTGCGGGTTTGTATTTATCCAGAATTTTTTGTAATTTTTCAAGCGGCTCAACCTGGCCCGCACGAAATTCAAAGACCTCTTTAGGCATTGCCATCCAGTATGAAAATCCGTCGGCAGTTTCTTTTGAGGAATTGCCGCCGAGGATTGCTACTCTAGGCAGGGCGGAGAAAACTTCGCTAAGTGAATCAAGGTTGATTTCGGCTGATTTAATTTTGCTGTGTAAATCACAGGCGGTTTGCTTTTTGACTGTCTTGAATATGGCGATAGTCATTTTGGCTGCCTCATTCTTGTGCTGTCGGCCGCAAGCAAAACAATAAATGTGTTTTCAAAATTCATTGGGCGTTGTCAAACGGACGGGGTTAGTTTTTTCTTATTGAAAAATTCCAGTGCGCTTTTGGTGTTGTCAAAAAGCTTTGTCGCGGTCTGCGTTACAAACACCGATGGCGTTTGTTTCGCGGTCCAGATTACATAAACGTCCTTGGCTGCCTCGTGTGCGTGCTGCAATTCGCGTTCGACGCCGCTTGAGATGGCCGCCCGGCCGTCGGGCAGGGTGGGGATAAAGCTGATAATCATATCGGACTGGTCGATAAGCAGAAAGTCACGCGCGTAGGTCTGGCTGTATATATCGCGTTCGATTTGACGAATCTGGTCGAGGTTCAGCCGGACGGTTTTGCCGCCCGCCTCGATTTCGAGAAAATCCTTGCCGTCTTCAGCGGCCTCAAGGGCCATACGCGGCAGGAACGCCTCTTCCAAATCGCCGGGGTCAAAGCAGGTGAAGTGTTTTTTCATCGTCTGTCTGAACTCGCCGATTTCTTTTTTTACGTCTTCGAGGTCTGTGACTGCGGTCATCGGGAAGCTAAGATACGCGCGTTTGATTTTCGGCTCAAATACCAGTCGGTAAAACGCTTCGATTGTTTCTTCGGTTCCCCCGTGGGCGAGGCAGTAAAATGGCATATCGTCGTTGATGCCTTTGCAGAGCATTTCGGTGCCGATTATTTCCTCTTCCCGCCAGACGATAAGGTCTTTGAGTGTGTGTTCGGTGAAATGTTCGCTGAGCAGTCGGCTATGCAGTGCGGCGACGCCGTCAATCAGGCAGATATAGATGCTCGCGTCGAGCTGGCGCATCTGGTCAAAATCAACTGCCGGGAACAAACCGTGCCTCCAGCGGAAAGTCGCGTGTGTATTGACAATCAGGTTCGGGGCCTTTTTCGCTTTTGCGATGACATCCTTGAAAACACTTCTGCGAAGCGAGTGCAGCCGTTTAAGCGGTATATCTAAAATTTTCCCCGGCGTTATATCGGGCGCCTCCTCATACATCATATCGCCGACGTTGCACAGCATCACCTCTTTGCCTTGAAGGCCCGCATAATCGCACACCTTCTTAAGGTAGCTTTTTTTGTCCAGCCCGACCAATCCTGTTACGACGATTACCATAGTTTTGCTCGGCGGGGTAAACCCCGCCCTACAAAGGTTAGAGGTTTTTCAGCCGTTCCTGAATATCGTGTTCTTTCAGCGATTTGAACAGTTCGCCCGCTTCGCCTGCGAGTATCTTGTCCAATGTGTAAAGCGACAGGTTGATTCTGTGGTCGGTAACGCGGTTCTGCGGGAAGTTATATGTTCTGATTTTCTCGCTGCGGTCGCCCGAGCCAATCATCGTTTTGCGTTTTGCGTCGCGTTCGGCTACTCTCTTGCTCTCGTGAAATTCATAAAGCCGGCTTCGCAATATTCGCCACGCCTTTGCGCGGTTTTTATGCTGACTTTTTTCTTCCTGCATACGGACGGTGATTCCCGTCGGGATATGTTCGAGTCGTATCGCGCTGCTTGTTTTGTTGACCTTTTGACCGCCGGGGCCGCTTGACCTGCACACCTGCTCGACAACGTCTTCGGGATTTATCTGGATATCCACTTCTTCCGGCTCAGGCAAAACCGCGACAGTAGCCGCGGACGTATGAATTCTGCCCTGTGCCTCGGTTTCCGGCACTCTCTGGACCCGGTGGCCTCCGCCTTCATAGCCCAGTTCCGTCCATACCCCTTCGCCCTTGATTCCGAATATTACTTCGCGGAACCCGCCCCTGTCTGTGGTGCTGAAATCCAGGTCTTCGACTTTCCACCCGCGGTCGGTCGCGTATTTTGTGTACATCGTATAAAGGTCGCGTGCGAACAGGGCTGCTTCTTCACCGCCTGTACCCGCGCGTATTTCCATAATGACCGAACCGATTGAATCGTCGTCGGCGGTAAGCAGCTTGTCCTGTAGTTCCGCCAGAAGCGTTGTCTTTTTGGCATTGAGCTGCTGGAGCTCCTCTTTCGCCATTTCCTTAAGCTCTGCCTCGGTTGAGTCGCTGTTTATAAGCTGCTCGGCGTGCTCCGCTTCCCCCGTAGCTTTCTTATAGTCGCGAAATTTTGCAACCAGTCCCTTGATTTTGCCCTGTTCCTTCGCCATCGCAATAAGCTTGGTGGATTCGCATGCGATGTCAGGGTTTTCCATCTGCTTTTGCAGCTCGTCGAAACGGGCCTCAATCTCGGTCAGTTTCGTAATTAAAGGCGTATTTGCTTGGGGCATAGTATTGTTCCGGTAATTTACTTTTAGAAAGGGAGTAAAACAATCAGGGCTCCGCTTTTGCGAACAAACGACCAAAAAAGGAGCCCTGATAGTGATTCTGCGTAGGAACTACTTTTTCTGTTTTTTGAAGTAGTCGGTGCCGTATTTCTTCTGGAAACGCTCGACCCGGCCGGCGGTATCGACGTACTTCTGCTTGCCTGTGTAGAAAGGATGGCAGGCAGAGCAGATTTCCGCGTGGATTTCGCTTGCGGTGCTGCGGGTTTCAAAGGTATTTCCGCAGCCGCAGTGAACCACGACTTTGTCATATTTCGGATGTATGTCTTTCTTCATAATTTACTCCAGAACAATCAAAAGCACTATTTTACCGTAATCCGCGTATAAATCAATAGGATTTTTGACAAGTTTAATGATTATGTATGCGTGATTTTTGCCTGAATAATCAGGTTTTGGAAGGATTTTAGGGTGTAGTTTGACGTTGATATTTGGGCTATTACCGGACCAGAAGGGTAGCTTTGGGAAATAGCTGAAGATTGCTCGTTTTTTAATCGATAAAAGATTACCCACACTTTAATAGGGGATGGGGTTTCGACTTTTTACAGTGGTGCCTGGATGAAGATAAGATACGTTGTCTCGACAATGGCGTTTTGGGGTAAGCAGAGCCGGTTGTCTCTGGAGCAGGAATGTGACCTGCTGCGGACGCTCGGTTTGGGCGTTGAACTTGGGCCTAATATAGGGGGGCTTGACGAGTGCCGGTACGACAAGCGTGACTGGCCCCGGCTTGAGACCGCTACCGAGGGTATGCTTGTCTCGATGCGTTCCCGCAATGATAATCCGAGCATTGAGCAGTGGGCCGAGCAAATCGGCTGCGCGAAACTCCTCAAGGCCAATATCGTCGCTGATTTGCAGAGTTTGCGTATGCAGGGCAAAAACGCCGACGATGGCGATTTTATTGCCGATGTCGTCGGGATGGCAAAAGATGAGGGCGTAAAACTTTGTATCGAAACGGGGCCGCTGGATATGCTCAAAGATATCGGCCGTCGTTTCAAGTCGATATGGTATTGCTTTGACACCGGCTTTGCGAGATGCGACGCCGGGCACAGTTTCAATGAGTATGTCGATACGCTTGCCAAAAGGACCACTCATTTGCATCTTACCGACCACAACGGCAGTTGCGATGACCACAGGCCTCTTGGCTGTTCAGGCGGGGCGAATCAGAATGATTTTGATTATCTGCTGAAGTCGCTGGAAAAATATAATAACGATGTTATCGGTTCGCTCGAGATGACGCCCTGCACGCCGGTCGAAATGATAAAGCGGTCGAGTTATTTTCTGTTCGATATTCTTGGCTGGCCTAATCGTCCCCAAAAACCCGCGGATTCCCATCACCATTAAGTTGTTCTTCTCCTGTCAGAAAACTATTGACAAAAAACGCCGATTGCCGATGCTTGTTGATTATTTTTGATATTGTTTTTAGGGCAATCGAACCGTGTCAGCGACGCCAAGGATATTACTTGTAAATCCGCCGATATACGATTTCGCCGCGTATGATTTCTGGCTCAAACCCTACGGCCTGTTGAGCATCGCGGGATACCTTCGCGGCAGGGCGGAATCTACCCTTTTCGATTACCTCGACCGCCTGCATCCTTTTTGTTCGACTCACAAGGAAATCGAGGCCGACCAGTGGGGCAGGGGCAGGTTTTATTTCGAGAAAATCCCCAATCCTGATTGTTTGAGAGATATCCCGCGTTCATTCAGGCGGTTTGGTCTGCCGAGGTCGGTCTTTCAGGATTTTCTCGCTAAACACACGGGTTACGACTTTGTTTTTGTCGGCACCGTAATGACCTACTGGTATCCGGGCGTGCGGGAGGTAATTGAGGACATTCGCCGGGCGATGCCGGCCGCTAAAATAATCGTCGGTGGCAACTATGTAACGCTGTGTCATAGCCACGCCGAAAAACTTGGAGCGGATTTGCTTGTCGAGGGGAATAACCTTGGGCTGCTTTGGGATTTCGTTGGTCTTGAATCGGATTTGAGTCAGCCGGGACTATGGGAGGCATACGACAAATTAAGCGTCGGGGTATTGAAGCTCAGCGATGGCTGTCCGTTTGAATGTACGTATTGTCTTGTGCCAAAAGTGTATGGCAAATTTCGGCCCCGCTCATTGCAGAGATCGCTGGCGGAGCTGGAGCTTCTTGTGAAACTTGGAGCGAGAAATGTCGCGTTTTATGATGATGCTTTGTTATTCGACGCAAAAAATGTTTTGACTCCGTTTTTTAATGAAGTCATTCAGCGAGATATAAAAGTAAATTTTCACAGCCCCAACGCCATTAATGTCCGCTTTTTAACAAAAGAACTCGCGGATTTAATGGTGCGTGCGGGCTTCAAATGTTTTTATCTTGGTTTTGAAAGCAGTTCGAGAGATTGGCAGAAGCAAACCGGCTCAAAGGTCTTTTCGGAGGAGTTAGCGGAGGCGGTGGCGAATCTGAAATCCGCCCTTCGATTATACTCAGGGCAGGCGGGCACGGAGCCGAATAATATCACTGCTTACCAGATTCTGGGCCATCCGAAAACCAACGTTGCTGATTTGGAAGAATCGATGCGTTTTGTGAATCACCTTGGCATAAAGGGAATGCTCGCCGATTTTTCGCCTATACCGGGTACACCCGACGGCGAGCTTTGCCGCAAATGGGTCGATATCGATGAGCCGTTATTGCACAATAAGACCGCTTTTCCTGTTATCCTGCTCGGCTTTGACGAAACAAACCGCCTCAAAGACCTGCAAAGACAGTTAAATCGGGGCATCAGTCAGAGATAAGTCGATAACTTCAGAGGTTGTATCACCTGATGCAGATGATATACTTACTACGAATGTGGAAAGTTTTTTGGAGCGACGTTATGAGAAGAGCAAGGTCGATTGCGATACTTTCAGGCGGCGGGGACTGTCCCGGCACAAACGCGGTAATCAGGGCGGTCGCCAAGAAAGCGATTATTCAGTTCGGAATGGACGTCATAGGCATAGAAGATGGCTACGAAGGGCTTATCCACCGCAGATGGCGAAAGCTCCATTACGAGGATGTATCAGGCATTTTGACCGAAGGCGGCACAATTCTCGGCACCTCAAACAAATCGGACCCATACAGATACGCCACAGGCCGGGGAAAGAAACTTCAGTTCTGCGACGTCTCGAAAACGGTTATCGCCAACATTAAAAAACTTGGTGTCGAGTGCCTTGTCTGCATAGGCGGCGACGGCACGTTGTTTGTTTCGAACAAATTTCACAAAGAAGGCGTCCCAATTGTGGCTGTTCCCAAAACAATTGATAATGACCTGCGCGGTACGGACGTTACTTTTGGTTTTGATACCGCTGTTTCAATCGCGACCGAGGCAATTGACCGCGTGCATACCACCGCCCAGTCGCACCATAGAGTGATGATTGTTGAAGTAATGGGCAGGACCGCGGGCTGGATTGCGCTTTATTCAGGTGTCGCGGGCGGGGGCGACATAATCCTTATGCCTGAAATTCCCTACGACATCGAATCCGTCGTCCGCAAAGTCAAAGCCAGAAATAGAATGGGCAAGAAATTCAGCATCGTGGTTGTTTCGGAAGGAGCAAAGCCCAAAGGCGGCGATGTCGTCGTCCGGCAAATCGTGAAAAACAGCCCCGAACAGGTGCGTCTTGGCGGCATAAGTTTTGTGCTTGGTCATCAGATTGAACAGGCAAGCGGTATAGAGACACGCCAGGTTGTTCTCGGCCATTTGCAAAGGGGCGGCACTCCCACCCCGACAGACAGGGTTCTCGCAACCCGCTTAGGGACAAAAGCGGTTGAGTTGATTGAAGCGGGGCAGTTTGGGTATATGGCTGCGGTTAAGGGCAATGATATAGCAGCCGTCCCCATTGAAGAGGCCGCGAAAGGTCCGCGAAATATCCCTGTCGAACACCCGTTGATAACATCGGCTCGTTCGGTCGGCACCTGCTTCGGCGACTGAATCGAAAATATAGTTGAGCGAATAATTATGCTGGCTGCATAACGCCAGTTTGTTTTGTTATCGTCTTGATAATTTCCATCGCCCACAGGGGCAGCGACGAAATAGCGATTACAATACACCAGTCGAATGTCGTCAACATCTTCGTCTTGAAAATCGTCTGGAAGAAGGGTACATAAACAACCATCATTTGCAGCAGGAAGGATATTACGGTTGCCCAGATTAGTTTAGGGTTTGTAAATACGCCGATTTTGAAAAGCGATTCGGTTTGACTTCGGCAGTTAAAGGCGTGGAACAACTGGCTGCACGAGAGCACCAAAAACGCGGCTGTCTTGGCCCGCTGCAGACCTTCCTTTTCAATAAACATCACAAAGTAAAACGCCGCCAGACTGCAAAAAGCGATAAAAATGCCCTGTGCGAGCATCAGGAATGCCCTTTGTCTGGTAACGACCGGCTCTTTTGGCGGGCGTGGCCTGCGTTTCATAACGTTGGGGTCGATTGGGTCAACACCCAGCGCAAGAGCGGGCAGGCCGTCGGTTACTAAATTCACCCACAGGATTTGAATCGGTAATAGCGGCACGGGCCAGCCGATGAGCGACGAAACGAACATAACAAGGATTTCGCCCGTGTTGCAGGAGAGCAGGTAGTGAATGAATTTTTTGATATTGTCGTAAATGCCCCTGCCTTCCTCGACGGCAGCCACGATTGACGCAAAATTATCGTCGGTAACAATCATATCGGAGACCTCTTTGGTAACGTCGGTTCCGGTGATACCCATTGCTACTCCGATGTCGGCCTCTTTGAGCGCAGGCGCATCGTTGACGCCGTCGCCCGTCATCGCGACCACCTCGTTTTGGCGCCGAAGCGCACGCACAACCCGCAGTTTATGCTCAGGCGACACACGTGCGTAAACGCTTGCCTTTTGCACCTGCTGCGCAAGCTGTTCGTCGGTTATCTTGTCCAATTCTTCGCCGGTGAGGGCAACCGAATCCGCCTGGAAAAATCCCAAATCCTTCGCTATGGCAACCGCGGTATTCTTGTGGTCGCCCGTAATCATCACGGTTCTTATCGAAGCGGTCTTGCAGTCCTGTATCGCCTTTTTGACCTCTTCTCTCGGCGGGTCAATCATCGCAACAAGTCCCGCGAAAATCAGGTCCTTTTCAATTGTATCGGCCTGGTAGTTTGTATCGGCATCGTCCAATTCTTTATATGCCAGCCCCAGGACTCTCATCGCGTCGTTTGCCATGTGATTGTTGGCGTTCAAAATATATTCCGTGTCTTTCGGGAGCAGGTTTCTAATTGCCCCGGCTAATTCGATTTTTGTGCAGTCGCCGAGCAGGATATCCGGCGCTCCTTTTACAAAGGCGATTCGCCTGCCTGAATTTTCCCGGATTATGGTCATTTTCTTTCGTTCGGAGTCGAATGGTATCTCTGTAACGAACTGCCAGTCGGTTTCCGCCTTTTCCTTCCATATATCCGCTTTGGCCGCGGCGGTGAGTATGGCCGCCTCCGTCGGGTCGCCGAAAATTTTGAACCTGTTGCCTTCACGAATCAGTTGCGCGCCGTTGCAGAGCGTTCCGCAAAGTAATGCCTTGGCAAGCGTCGGGTAATCGGCTGGTTTTATTGATTTGCCGTCCAAAAGGAAATCGCCCTTTGGCTCGTAGCCGATGCCGGTTACTTTGAATTGTTTGCTGTCCGCGTAAACCGCCTGGACCGTCATTTCGTTCTTGGTAAGGGTGCCTGTTTTGTCGGAGCATATAACGGTCGCACAGCCAAGCGTCTCAACTGAGGGCAGTTTGCGGATGAGTGCGTGGCGTGCGACCATTCTCTGAACCCCAATCGCAAGCGCTATCGTTACCACCGCGGGCATTCCCTCCGGGATAGCAGCGACTGCCAAACTCACCGAGGTAAGGAACATATCCAGCCATTTCCCGCCCCGCATAACGCCCAGCACAAAAACCATCGCCACAAGCACAAAACATGCGTAAACTATCCACTTGCTGAACTGTTCGAGCTTTTTCTGCAAAGGTGTTGAATCCCGCTCGATTTCCTGAATCATACCCGCGATTTTACCAAGCTCGGTCCGCATCGCTGTTTCCGCGACAACGGCCCTCGCCTTGCCTCCCGCGACCGATGTCCCCATATAAACCATGTTGACCCTGTCGGCCAGTGGAACGTCTTTTGCTTCCAGCGCCTTGGTTGTTTTCGCCACCGGCGTCGATTCGCCCGTCAAGCTTGCCTCCTGCACGGTGAAATTGGCGGTTATCCAGACCACCCGGCTGTCAGCGGGTATGTTGTCGCCCGCCTCAAGCTCAATAAGGTCGCCCGGCACAAGCTCGAAAGATGATATGACCGCGTGCTGGCCGTCGCAGATGACTTTGGATGACGGGCTTGAGAGTTTCTTCAATGCAGCAAGCGATTTCTCGGCGCGGTATTCCTGTATAAAGCCCAGTATCGCGTTGAGAACCACGATTGCTATAATCGCTAACGCGTCAACCCATTCCTGCAGGAAACCCGATACAATTGCCGCTACGATAAGCACCCAGATAATAAAATCCTCGAACTGGCCTAAGAAAATCCTCCAGGGAGAAATGGCTTTCTTCTCCTGCAGTTGGTTGGGGCCGTATTTCGTTAATCTGCCGGCTGCTTCCTGAGAGGTCAGACCGCTGGATAAATCCGTCCCAAGATTTTTGGATATCTGCTCGATGCCGATTTGCCACCACTGCGTCATTCCTGAACCCTTAATTGCGTATGGTCTTCGCTCTTAACAATATAATCGCCCGCCTGTGTAAAATAAACAACCTTCGGGGGCTTTCGGTATGTTGATTCGGATGGTGCTAATTTGTATAGTGGGGCTTATGGCTAAAAAGCAAATTCCGCTGCTGGAGTTTAAAAACGTTACCATCGTCAGAAGACGAAAGAAAATCCTCGATTCCCTGTCGCTTACCATACGCGCGGGCGAAAACGTCGCGATACTCGGCCCCAACGGGGCAGGAAAATCGTCTTTTATCAGGGCAATAACAAGGGAGTATTACCCGCTGCCCCGCAAAAAGGATTTCTCGTTCAGGATTTGGGGACGGGACAGATGGGACATCTTCGATTTGCGGTTCCTGTTGGGCATTGTATCGAGCGATTTGCAGAGCGCCTTTGCTCGCCAGATGTCCGGGATGGAAGTTGTGCTGTCAGGGTTCTTCAGCAGCATCGGGTTATACGGCCACAGGGTGAGCCGGGAAATGAAAAAAAGGACGGAAAAAATTCTCAGGTTCCTGGAAATTTATCACCTCAGGGACAGGTTTATGACCGAGATGTCATCGGGCGAGGCGAGACGTTTTCTTATCGCAAGGGCGCTGATACATAACCCACGGACGCTAATCCTTGACGAGCCGACAATCGCACTGGATTTGCACGCGCAGCACAAGTTCCGAAAAATTATGCGAAAAATATCGAAGTCGGGAACGGGCATCATTCTTATTACTCAGAACATCCAGGATATTATCCCGCAGATTAACCGCGTCATTTTGATGCGCAAAGGCAGATTTTATAAAGACGGCCCCAAAGCGGCCATTCTCACCAGCAGGAATATCGGTGAGCTTTTCAGGGTGCCGGTGCGCATAAAAAAAGAAAAAGGCCATTATTACGCATTCGGTTATTAAACAGAATTGTTACGGAAGGAAAGGGTAAAATTATGTCGGTCTATATGATTATCGAAGCCAAAGAAGTTATGGATAGGGCCAAATACGGTGAGTATATCGAGAAAGTCCCGCGGATTATCGAAAAGTTCGGCGGTAAGTATCTCGCCCGCGGAGGCCAGGTAACGGTTGTTTCCGGCGACTGGAAACCCGCCCGGCTTATCGTTGTCGAATTTGCCTCGATGGAGAAATTCCACGCCTGGTGGCGCTCGCCGGAATATAGGGCAGTCGCCCCTCTGCGAGAGCAATCCGCCAAAACGAATGCCGTTGTTGTAAACGGAGTTTGAAGCCCAAAATCGCGAAATCAATGACCGGAGGTATATTCCAATGAAAATAATTGCATTTAACGGCAGCCCAAGAAAAGAATGGAATACAGCAACCCTGCTTAAAAAAGCCCTCGAAGGCGCATCATCACAGGGTGCAGAAACGGAGCTTATACATTTATACGATTTAAAATATAAGGGCTGTATCAGTTGTTTTGCCTGCAAAAAGAAAGGCGGCGTTAGCTACGGCAAATGCGCGGTAAAGGACGTTCTGACGCCGATTTTTGAAAAGGTGGAAACGGCCAATGCTGTTATTTTTGGTTCGCCTGTTTATCTGGGAACTGTCACCGGCCAAATGCAGTCGTTTATGGAGCGGCTCATATTCCCGTATATTATTTATAGCGCCCCGCCGGCGTCTCTTTTTCCGAAAAAGATTCACACCGGGTTTATTTATACGATGGGCGTTACTGAAGAAGCAATGAACGAGTTCGGCTATCAGCATCGCTTCGAAAATATTGAACGCCTTATGAAAATAATCTTCGGCTCAGGTGAGACGCTGTTAAGTTTTGACACTTATCAGTTCGAGGATTATTCAAAAGTAGTAGCGCCGCGGTTTGACCCCGTGCAGAAATTAAAAAGACGAAAAGAAATATTCCCCCAGGATTGTCAAAAGGCCTTTGAGATGGGCGTTCGGCTTGCCGCGAAGGAAAAAATATGAAAAGAGCGTTATTAGTCATCGATGTGCAGAACGTATATTTCGCCGAAGGTCTCAAGGTGGTTTACCCGCCGGGAAGCTTCGAGAATATCCTTAAGGTAATGGACGAAGCCGCCTCCCATGGCATCTCCATTGTTGTTATTCAGCATTCTGCGATTACTCCGCTTTCCAAAAGATTCCAGAAAGGAAGCGAAAGTTGGATGCTGCACCACCAGATAGAGCGCCGCAAACGAGATGTCCTTATCGAAAAAACGTTCCCCGGCAGCTTTACCGGAACAATTCTTGAATCATGGCTCTGGGAACGGCAAGTCGATACGGTTGTCATTGCCGGCTATATGACTCAGATGTGCTGTGATACTACCGCCCGCCAGGCGTTTCACCTCGGTTTTGCGGTCGAGTTCCTTTCAGATGCTACGGGCACACTTGCATTTTCCAATCCGGCGGGCTCTGTTACTGCCGAAGAGCTGTATCGGGCAATTCTCGTAACCCAGGCAATGCGTTTTAGTAAGGTAATAACTACCAAAAATTGGCTTGCGGGTTTATGACTATGAATGGAAAAGTGTTCCTCCAAACCTTCGGCTGTCAGATGAATAAGCTGGATTCGGCGATTGTTGAATCCTCCCTTAGGGATGCCGGCTGTCAGTTCGTCGATAATGCCAAAGACGCGGATGTTGTCCTGCTCAATACCTGTTCGGTGCGCGACCACGCAGAACAGCGGGTTATGTCGCATCTCGGAAATCTCAAGCATATCAAGGAAACCAGGCCTGATTTAGTGGTGGGCATAATCGGCTGTATGGCACAGCGATTAGGTGATGAGTTATTTAAACAGTCGGCAGTGGATATCGTCTGCGGCCCCGCACAAATCGCCGAAATACCCCGGCTGATAGCCGAGGCCTTGCAGGAAAAGAAAAAGGTGGTTGCCGTTACTGAAAAGATTCGCCAAATATCGCCTGATGCTCAATCACTCGAACGGTTTGAAATCGAATACAGCGGTGATGACACGGATATACCGGCTCAGGCGTATGTGCGGGCTATGCACGGCTGCGACAAATTCTGTTCTTACTGCGTTGTGCCTTACGTCCGCGGGCCTGAAACATCACGCCCCCCCGAAGCCATAATGGAACAGACCAAACGCTTTGCCCAGAATGGTATCAAACAGATTACCCTGCTTGGCCAGAGAATCAACGCTTACGAATACAAAGCGGGCGATAAAACCTGTTGCCTTGCCGACCTGCTCGAAATGATAAGCAAAATCGACGGCGTCGAATGGATAAAGTTCGTTACAAGTTACCCGTCTAAAAAGTATTTCAAAGAGATTATGCAGGCGATGGTAAATCTGCCAAAGGTCTGCCGATACCTTCATATCCCCGCACAAAGCGGCTCAGACCAAATCCTCAAGGCGATGAACCGCGGCTACACCTCGGCGGAATATCTTGAGTTGATTGATTTGGCCCGGCAAATCGTGCCCGATATCGCCATTGCGGGCGACTTTATCGTCGGCTTCCCCGGCGAAACAGATGACGACTTTTCCCAAACCGCTGATCTTGTCAAAAAGGCACGATACAAAAACTCCTTCATTTTCAAATATTCGCCCAGACCCGGTACTATCGCGGATAAACGCCTCGAAGATAACGTCCCCAAGGAAATCAAGGAACAGCGAAACCACGAGCTTCTAAAGGTGCAGGAGGAAATCAGCAGGACTCTTGCCGCTGAATTCATAGGCCAAACCGTCAAAGTCCTCGTCGAAGGACCAAGCAAAAAAGCACATCAGCCCGGCAACCTGCCTCAGCTTATCGGCAGGACCGCAGGCGATTGGATTGCCGTCTTCAACGGCCCGGAAACCCTTGCAGGTCAGTTCGCAAACGTCAAAATCACCAGAACAACCCCGCTTACCTTGTTCGGCGACATTGTCTGATTCGGCGGTTTACTTCTCCTACAAAATCCTTTGAAAATTAACCCCTTTACGGTATGCTTGTCGATTATATTTGAATATCCCTTTTTAACTTGTGAGAAGATTATTATGAGCGAATTTAAGATTGAGCCATCGCAAAGGATAACAAGATTACCGCCATATTTGTTTGCCCGGCTGAATGCCCTGAAGCACGCAAAACGCCAGGCAGGAGCCGACCTTATTGACCTCGGTATGGGTAACCCCGTTGACGGGGCCCCGCAGATTGTTGTTGATAAGCTTTGCGAGGCCGCCAGAGACCCCAGGAACCACCGTTATAGCGCATCCCGCGGTATCAAGGGACTGCGAAACGAAATGGCGAAAAAATATGCCAAAAACTGGAATGTCGAGCTTGACCCCGAAAAAGAGGTGCTTGCCTGTATCGGGTCGAAGGAAGGGTTCAGCCATATGTGTCTGGCAATGCTCGGGCCTGGCGATACGGCCATTGTGCCCGACCCCGCGTTCCCGATTCATAATTACGCCGTCGCTCTTGCTGGCGCAAATGTCATATCCCTTCCGCTTGGCTGCGACCAGAAGTTCATAGATAATATAGTTATGGTCTGTGAGCATCTGTATCCCAAGCCCAAGCTGTTAATTTTGAACTATCCGCATAACCCGACTGCGATGACGGTCGATGAGGGTTTTTTTGAGCCAATCATCGATATCGCCAAGCGATTCGGTATTGCTGTCATTCACGATTTTGCCTATGGCGAAACCTGCTTCAATGGCTATAAAGCCCCGAGTTTCCTTTCCGCCAAAGGTGCAAAAGACGTGGGCGTCGAATTTACCACTATGAGCAAGCCCTACAGTATGGCAGGGTTCAGAATCGGCTTCGCCGCGGGCAACAAGGATATGATTGACTACCTGGCCACCATAAAGGGCTATTACGATTACGGCATTTTCCAGGCGGTGCAAATTGCCGGCATTATCGCGATGAGGCACTGCGCAAAGGATATTATTGAACAGAACAAAAAATACCAGTCCCGGCGCGATGTTCTCTGCGACGGCCTTACTCGCATCGGCTGGGAAGCCCCAAAACCACGTGCCGGTATGTTCGTCTGGGCGAAAATCCCCCAGGAGCATCTCAAAGGCAAAAACACCATAGATTATTCTATGGACCTTGTGGAATATGCGGAAGTTGCAGTCGCGGCTGGCGGTGCATTCGGCGAAAACGGCGAAGGATACGTCAGGATTGCGCTGGTTGAAAACGAGCAACGCCTCCGCCAGGCGGTTCGCAATATAAGCAGGTTCGTCCGTGAAAAACCGGTAAGAAAAACCAAGCAGTAAAGATAATAAAAAAAATGAGGTGTAGAAATGGTGCGAGGGATGTTGTGTTGTGTTACGATTTGCTTTATGGCGATTCTTACTAATATCTCAATGGCGGCGGTTGGTCAGTTCGAAGGACAGGGCGACGTTGGCGATGCCTGCGATATCGGCATACCCGGCTCCGCGTCATTTGACGCTGCTAAAAACGAATACAGAATCACCGCCAGCGGCTACAATATGTGGTTTAACAGGGACGCTTTTTATTTCCTCTATAATCGGCTCGAAGGCGACCTGACTATGGTTGCGGACATTAACTTTGTCGGAAAAGGCAAAGTCGCACACCGCAAGGCCGGCTGGATTGTCCGCCAGACGCTTGACAAGGATTCTGCTTTTATCGGCGCAATAGTCCACGGCGACGGCCTTATCGCTTTGCAGTGGCGTCCAGTCAAAGGCGGCGAAATGAGCGACGACCTTGAAATCGTCCGAACAGTAAAAGGTTTCACGTCAATAACAATAAAGCTCGAACGCCACGCCGATAATTACACGCTTTCCATCGCTCCTGACGGCAAAACATTCGAGATTGTCGGCTCGGTAACAATGAAGCTGACCGACCCGGTTTATGCGGGTTTGGTGGTTTGCTCTCACGATGTCAACACCGCAGAAACGGCTGTATTCACCAATGTTAAACTTGAAAAACAAGGGGTGGTAAATATGAAAGGACGCGTCCTCGAAAGCACACTCGAAACAATCTCCGTCGAAAACGGCGAACGAAAAACCATATATCGTGCCCGACAGCATTTTGAGGCGCCAAACTGGACCCCGGACGGCAAAACACTCGTGTTTAACAACAATGGGCTTATCTATACGATTCTCGTCGAAGGCGGCAAACCTCAATTGCTCGATACCGGCGAAGCCAAAAAATGCAACAACGACCACGGCCTCTCGCCCGACGGCAAATTTCTCGCTGTCAGCAGCCAGCATAATCCCGACGGCAAATCCCGGATTTACGTCCTGCCAATCACGGGCGGCACAGCTCGCCTTGTAACCCCGAAGGGACCTTCTTACTGGCACGGCTGGTCTCCCGATGGCAAGACCCTTGCCTATTGTGCCGAAAGAAACAATGAATTTGATATTTACACGATTCCCGTTGCAGGCGGCGAAGAAACCCGGTTGACCAATGCTCCGGGCAAAGACGACGGCTCTGATTATTCGCCCGATGGCAAATATATTTTCTTCAATTCCGAGCGAACAGGCCTGATGAAAATCTGGCGCATGAACGCCGACGGCAGCGACCAGCAGCAGGTTACTTCCGATAAAGATTACGCCGACTGGTTCGCCCATCCTTCACCAGACGGCAAAGGGCTTGTGTTTGTGTCCTACGACAAAAGTGTCAAGGGGCATCCCGCGAACCAGGACGTTCTCCTGAGATATTTGCCGCTTAGCGGAGGAAAACCGAAAATTCTGGCAAATTTATTTGGCGGGCAGGGAACTATAAACGTCCCGTCCTGGTCGCCCGACAGCAAACGCGTCGCGTTTGTAAGCTATCAATTATTGCCGCCTAAATAGAACGTCCTCGATTAAGAACGGTCGGCTTTAAAGCCGTGCGTTGACGTATTTGGGGCTGATTGCCGCAACCATCTTTTGGTATAATAGGCAAATTAACTCTGTAATCCGCTGTTATTTTGGGACCTTTACAATTTATTAGGACCTTGACGGCATTTTGGGGCTGAAAAAAAATTTTAAAAAATTCCAAAAAAACTCTTGACTTCATTTAGGCAATATGGTTTAATGCAACTATCAGCTTGGGGGCTGACGAGAAAACTCACTAGTAGTAAGGGTAGTTGTATATGCTCTTTGACAGTGAGTGATTTCTCATTATGTGTCACAGTAGTACCGTTTGAGAAGCGGGGGAAGAGGGAAATCACATAGTGAAGGCATTGTAAGTGCTTTATTTTTAGCAGCTTACAGCCATTCGAGCCAATAGCCGGGCAAGGGGTCTTGCTATTGGGGTAGGGCAGGGGAATTTTACGAGAAGAGAATTGAGAAGAATTGTGCGCCGATTCTGCGCGCAGATTGCGGACGGTGCGCAGGTCGAGGCGTTATGCACACGGTCTGCCGTTGTGCTTTGATGTAAAAATAAAGAAAGGCGAAGAGTCAACAAGGAGGCCTGGTGATGAATAGTAAAAAAGTACAAAAAAATTGGTTGCGAGCCGGGATGGCGTTCATATCTTTGGTTGTTCTGAGTACGGTGGTTGTCGCGGATGTCAGTGCTTACACATCGCCGCCCTGGAGCCCAGGGCCTACGACTACTTTTGAGCAGTGGTCGTTTTCGGCGTGGAATTATGGCCCGGTGCTGCCGGATAACGGCTGGAATAATCCTTTCGGTACCCCGCAGCTGGTTGTTAGTACCAGTTCTCAATGGAATAGTTCCGTTGGGCAGCACAGCGGCGTTTGGACGCTTAATGGCGAAATGGATTTTATTATCCCCAATTACCCGGTTGCTCAGCCCGAAAAAGATATATGGGTTGAGGTAACGTGGCAAGGCGCGGGCCTTAGTAGTTTTGTGCCGGATAAGCCGCTTTTGGGAATCGAGTGCGATTATGACAGTGTGCTGATTTCACGCCAGGAAACCCCACTTAATGACGGCTGGACAACTACGCTTTTCAAACTCAACGTTTATCCCAATCCTTCAAGCGAATGGCTTGTTCTCAAGGGCGACATCATGGTTGACAGCGTTACTATCAATACCATTTGCATTCCCGAGCCGGCAACGTTTGGCCTGTTAATCGGCGGGGCTTTTATGGCTGTCCGAAGAAAACAAAAGAAAGCTTAACCGGAGAAGACGAATTGTATCCGGTTTTTGTGTAATTTGGCGAAAAAGTAAAGTGTGTGTGAAAGGAAACGATGAAGGTGATGAAAAACATAGTTGCTGTACTCTCTGTAATAATGGTCATAACCGTGCTGGCGCAGAATGCGTTGGCTTTGCCTTCCAGCTCTCTCGATGGAGGAAAGTGGGGGGGCTACAATACCTACTCGGATGGTGCCGGGCTTAATGTGGAAGTGGTGTTTAATGTTTATACTGCGAGTTCCGGCGAGTTTACCTGGGGAGGTGGAGTGCCTATGCCCAGCACCGACCCATACATCTACGTTTACCAGTTGTTCAATGAAAGCAGCAGCACCGAAAGCGTCGAAAGCTTTAGCGTGCTGAATAGCGACAAAAGCGCTGTTGCATCATCGCTGATGCACCAGACCTGCTCACAGTCGGACGGTAGCGGCGGTATTTCGCCGGATCCGTCTGTTAGTGTAACTCCGGGAGTGTGGGTATGGTCCTCCGGCGTCGGTTATTTGCTTGCCAACGACCATTCATGGTATTTGGTATATAGCAGCAACTATGCACCAACCACGGGTGATTTTGCAGTTAACGCCGCTTCCACAACTCCGCCGCCTGTTCCGACTCCGGAACCGTGCACAATGGCATTATTTGGCATCGCATCGGCTTTATATGCAGCGAAGCGGGGTAGAAAACGCCAGGCGGTGTAGAGCCGACACACGCCTGGTTTTGTTGGGCGGGTAATTGCAATCGTGCGAGGGATGATGAATAAGATGAAAAGAAATAATTCGAAATCCTGGTGTTCTGCGGTGATTATTTGCTGTGCAACGCTGCTTTTTTGTTTTTCCGCGCAGGCATCAGTTCAGGAAAACGGGACATCTTTAATGTTGGAGGCGAGTCCCGTGGAAGGTGGCTTTCTTAACATCCCGACAGGTGTTCATGCTTACGACATATACTCGGATGTTACGCTGAAAGCCACACCTAAGCCCGGCTATCAGTTCGTTTGCTGGCTGGGCAGCGTCAGCAACTCTGTAACCAGCTCCACCACCGTATTTCTTAATTCGCCCAAAATGGTCATCGCTGTTTTTGAGCGGTCCGAATATGAGACGCCCGGAGTGGAAAGTGGTTATTTGGGTGGTGGCGGCGACAATGGCGGCGGGATGGTGCGAAGTGAAGGGTTATCTGACTCGTCTCTTGAAGAGGCCCAACAAAAATATACGTATCCGACGTACCACTACACTCCGGCCCCGCCCCCTGCTCCTGAGCCGCCCCCGGTTCCGACTCCTGAGCCGGCGACGGTAACATTGTTCTTTACAGCGTTCCTTATGCTGGTCAATCGCCGCAAAAATGGCGTAAATCTAACAGACAAAATGTAATAATCAGAGCTTATCCCCCTGTTTGCCGATTTCGGTCAGGCAACCCGGAAATGCCAGAAGGATTCAAGCGCCTTCTGGCATATTTTTTTATCCGCGTTTCAATAATTGCCGCGATAAGCCGGCTATGTCTTTCTGAATACCGCCACGACGTTCTCAACCTCTACCACAAACAGCCGGTTATTTCCCTCGAAGTCAACAGGTATGGCCCCCTTGGGATTGAACAGCACCTTGTCGTATTTTGCAAGCGGTATCTCCGGCATATTTTCAACCTCAGCCGATATCGCCACGATTCTGCCCGTTATTGTGGGAATCTCGATATTGTCCGGCAGTTGAATCCCGCCCTTGGTCTGTTTTTTGTCCTCGTCTTTGCGGATAAGCACTCGTTTGCCTACCGGCTCGACCGTCTCAAAGGCCTCTTCGCTTGTTTCGTTTTTGCCTGCCATATTTGAAGCTCTCCGGCGTCAGTTATTTTACGCCGTTATTATGCGCAGGATATTGGGGTTTGTGCAACTGTTTTGGGGAGGGCTTTTGGCGTTTCAGAAACAATTAGATACTGCTGATAAGGTTCCGGCAGGATGCGATTGAACGTGCCAGTCCGGGTGTAATCTGCGCCAAGGATTTAAGCTCTTCGGCTGTCAGCGGATTACGCGATGACCGATAGACGAGCATAAAACCCATTGAGCTGCCCGCCGTCGCTAATGGTATCGCAGCCGTCGAGATTTTCTCTAAGAACACGGGAGAGCATTGAAGTCCCATTCCCACCATATCTTCGACTGTGCAAATCTGGTTGGATTTGCTGATATTGGTGACTAATTCGGTGTTAAAAAAGTTTTCCACCCGCCTGTCATCGAGGTCAATGGCTAAGTCGCTCTCGAACACATGCAGCTCGAAATTATCCGGCTGCGCCCCCTCGACTCCGCTCTGGGCAAGCAGGAAAAACGCTATATGTACGTCAGGCGTATGCTTCTGGATGTAGCTGCCCGCGGTGCAAAGTAATTCGTTCAGGTCGGTAATACCGATTATCGCGTTGTAAAAGTCCGCTGCGAAGCCGATTGCGCAGCGCCTTTAGAAAGTCCTTGTGCGCCGTCATAATATCATTGCAAAGAATATCAATTTGCTTTGCCTGCTTTTTACGCTGCTTGTTAAATTTCCTGATCAACAGGCGCAGCCGTTTATTTCGTCTTTCGTCGTTCACCGCGTCCTCGCTTAAAAATCATAAAGTTATTGATGGTCGGTGTCCCTTCCCACACCTTAAAAATCGACCTTTCCCGCCCTTGGCTTTACCCGCCTGTTTTAAGCCACACCAGCCCCATAACTAACGTCCTATCAGTTTTATTGCGTTACCCCTATGCCGATTGTATCGTTTGCGGTTTGTTTCCCCCCCAAACTCACTGTTTTTAGGACTTAACTGTTTCGGTTAGCCCCGGCTCCTGCGGCCGGGGTTATTTCTTATCGGTTAGCCCCCAGGCCCGCCTGGGGGTAATTCGTATGCCGGGGCTTACCCCGTGAGATTGTTTACCACGTGGGATACGGTTTCCGTTATCCCACTGTGGCCTGTCTCACAGAGGTTTATTTCTTATTGTTTAGCCGCCGCCGGAACGGCGGCGATATTTTCTCTTCAACGCCCCCATCGGGTGTTTGTATATAGCCCCGGTCTCTGGCCGGGGTTGCACTCGCGAGGATTACTTTTTGGTTAGTCCTGCCTCCTGCCTGTCCCAGCATGTCGTTGGCAGGGGTGGGCAGGGTCTTAAAATTCGTAGGCCGGGGCTAGATGGCCTTGCCTATCTCACAGGGGTTTTTGTCACTCCGCACCTGTTGCGGAATCCAGAAATTTAGCCCCTCAATTTATTAAGGGGTTACTCTGCGAGTGGCAGGGTTTATCTGCCGCAGGCGGATTACTTTCTCAACCCCATCGCGCAGTGCCAAGTTGGGAAAATGGTTGGATTATGATTGTTGTACTGGCTATCTCTTCATATAAGATAGTATACTTCATTGGATCTTATAACTTCGGTATGGGATATTTGATTCTTTTATAACGCAATTAACAATTCCTGCTTTTTCTAATAGGATTTCTATCATTTTACGTATTTCGTAAGATTTATGGGAGGGACCTATTCTCACTTCTCTTATAAGATTCGTCATTACTTCTTTTATGTCTAAAGCATAAAATGCCACTAACCGATTGTTTCTTTCTTTAATATCCAGACTTATATTTATGGGGTGCGTTGCGATCCGTGCTTCTCGTTCTTCCTCAAAACATTCATCTTTAGCAAACAAACTGAAAATTTGCGTGTCTATCATTAAAAGGTCTCGAAAATTCTTATTCTTGATATCATGTTGCAATTGCTCGGCTAACGTATCGCACGCCTTGATTTTATCGTCTTTCAGGTAGAGACATTTTCCAAGAAAAAAACCCTTTAATCTACATATTTCTAACATTACCTGCGTATCAAACCCTATAGCAACCCCAAATCCGTCCTGTGCATAAACTCTCCATTGATTTAACTTATCGTTGCCTTTTTCACCAAAACAACAGGAGAAAAAACAAGAATGGTTGGTTTTGTTGTGTGCGTTCAAAAGAGTTTCTTTAAGTGACTCATGATTTTTAATGCAGCTAGTCAGATTACTAAATTTTTCTTTTGCTGAACTTAACCAGTCTTCCCAAAAAAATTTGATCCCATTTTCAAACTCGGTATAATCATTTGAGCATAAAATGTGACTTAAGTGCAATGACCGACTTTCTAAAATTCCTTTAAAAGCACTGAGTGTAGTATAATGATATATTCTTTCATCACTTACGGGCCGCAAAAATTTGAACATATTATACACCGCGTTCTTAATGTCCTCATTACTAAATTCTCGAAGTAATTGATTGTTACCGTTTTTCGTCATCTTGCCAAAAATCCTCTTTTTGTTGAAAATAGGAAAACTAAGGGCGATTTCCTATTTTCGCCATTTTTCATCCTGCCGTAATTTTTATCTTCTACTACCACAAAGCCCCTAAGGCACTAAGTTTTATTTCCGTTGTTAATAAGACCGTGTCAATCCGTGTTAATCAGTGTCAAAAGATATTTATTCCAGCCATAAATTGCCAATATATCGTCAAACCGGCAATAAAAGCAAGTTTTTTAATCTTCCGCATCCTCCTAACTCAAAACTAAACACTAAACACTAAACACTTAAAACTGACATCCTACCCACTGCCCGCTATCCGCTTTACACAGTTGCAAAATCATCCCTTAAGGATACCACATTTTTACTTTTTGCATTTTGATTTTTGAATTGAAGGACTGCCCGCTGTACGCTCTTTATGGTCTGGTGTCTTTTTTGAACGCTGTCCGCTATACGCTGGGTAGCGTCACAGTAGCCGTCGTTCCTTTATCCGGCTGGCTCGCTAATGAAAGTTTTCCGTGGTTAATCTCTATCAGCCGTTGCGCATGTGCAAGGCCCATTCCGCGTTTCCTGCCCGCAGGCCTTGCCGAAAAGAACGGATGCGTCGCTTTGGCAAGCGTCTGCTCATCCATACCCCCGCCTGAGTCAATCACCTGCATACTCACAGTATTATTTGTTTTGTCGGCTGTAACCTCTATTACAATCGGACCCGCTTGAGACGGATATGCCTCAAGACCATTGCAGAGAATGTTTGATATCGCGCAGGCAATCTGCGCCGAGTCAACAAAAACCACCGGCGTATCAGTCGTAATATCAATTTTGATATCGAGTTGATTCATTTGCTTTTTCTGTTTTGTCAAATCAATCGCGTCATTGATTATTTGTCCCACGGCTGTTTCGGTTGCCCTCGGCTGTTCCGGGTTTGCGTAGCTCATCAGGTCGTCGATAATCGCCGAAAGTTCGCCCGCGTTTTGCTGAATCTGCTCTAAGATGCGTTTTCTGTCTGGGTCGTTTTCGCTTTTGGCTAATAACTGTGCCCGTCCCGAAATAACCGACAGCGGATTATTCAATTCGTGTGCTGCTCCCGCCGCCATTTCCACCATCGCCTCCGAACCGTTTTCTGTTTTCAGTTCCCTGTCCGCTGTACGCTGCCCGCTGAACGCTGTCCGCTGAACGCTGTCCGCTGAACGCTGGCTTCCCATCGCTTGCGCAAACCGTTCCGCATACCATTGCTGGCTGCCGATTGTCTCCAGCATATCGAGGATTGTGCCCCCAAATCTCGCCGCAGGCCCGAATCGTTCAGCGATATCGCCTCCCGCTGGGTGGCGAAGCTCGAATATGATTATTCCAACAGTTCGTTCATCTGCCTGAAGTGGGGCAATCTTGGTCCGGCTCAGGTCGAACTTGACGTCGCACTGCTCGAACAGCCAATCGATATTATCTTCAGCGTCCAATACTACAAATTTTTCACTCATCGGCTGCGGGATTAATTCCGCGTCGCCGGGCACTTCAAGCAAAATTGTTTTTGCGCTTGCTTGGTTCTCAGCAACTACCCCTTCGACGATGCCTTCTTCGAGCTGGTCGGTAAGATAAACACACACAGGTCCTGTATGATAAAAATTCTGCCATACTAATGCGTAATTTTTCGCCAGCTCGATCGCAGGCATGGATGAGTTGATTTTTGGTGTCAGCTCTTTTATAAAATCGAAATAACTCGCGCTGCTTTGCAGCCGTGAGCTTTCCTCGAATAATTTCGAGCTGTCGGAAGCTAATTGTCCCGCCGTGGTTCGCAATGCGTCGCAATATGCCCACCCCGGCTTCAGGATGTTCAGCCCCACCGCTTCGCTTTTTTGCTGGACCAGATCGGGCAGCTGTTGCTCAACCTGTTTCACCTGTTCGGCTGTTAGCCCCAATGTCCCCGCAATTACTTCAGCCGAGAGCTGCTCCTCGTAATTGCCCGATTCGCCGATACCCGCCCCGCGAACGATAATATCCGCAACCTCCACAATTCCGGCTATCCTCGCCTGCGGCATCCGCGGTATCGCCCCCGCGTGACTGTGATGCAGCCAAACCCCCAATATAATATCGCTCGGCAGACGAATACTCTGCGCGAATCGCTTGGCTAATATCGTATGGTCAATACCGAAATTGGCCTGCTCGACCTGGCAAAAACTCGTTTTGCCTGTCTTCGCCTGTTCAAGCAGCGTATCGAAACTTTTCGGCATCACTTCATCGAGCAGGAATTTGCCTATATCGTGCAGCAAACCTGCTAAGTAAGCGGTATCACCGTCAATTGCAGGCGATACAAGTTTCGCTAATTGTTTGGCGCAGCAGGCCGACGCTAATGAATGACGGGTCAATTCTTTCCTGAAATCGCTCCCCCCGTCGTCCGACAATCCCCCGAAAACCTCTGCCGACAAAACCGCGTCCCGAATCTCCCGCAGTGATATGTTTTCCATTACCTGCAAAAGCCACGTATCGCATTGTTTGATTACGATTCCCTTGTTGTGGCAGAATCGCAGTATCAACGCCGTAATCGCCGGGTCGGATTCCACAAGCTCTGCCAGCGACCCTGGGGTAAGCTCCATCCTGCCAAGCTGCGTCAGAAACCGCGACGCCACCGAGGGCAGAATTGAGATTGATTCACACTGACCCACCGCAAGCTCGACCCTGCGGCCGGCGGAATTGTCCGGATTTTGTTCCGGCATATTGCCCATCCTCACATATCAGCTATCGCTGCTTTCTTGACAATTTTCGGTGCTTCCCCAAGCAGGTTTTTACAGATGTGCCAACCAGCCGGCACTATGCGCTTTTTTGCAGCATTTCAAGCGTAGCACAAATTCTATTTATCAAATCATTAATATCGAACGGCTTCTTCACAAAATCCTGTGCCCCGGACTTCAATAGCTGGTCTATTTCTTCCTGCTTTATTACCCCGCTTACGATGATAATCTTTATGTTCTCGAACTCCGGGTTTTTCCGGATGGTATGGCAAACCACGTTCCCGTTTACATCAGGCAGCATATAATCCAGCAGTATGCAATCAGGCCTGAACCGCTGCGTCTGTATCCCGGCTTCATATCCGCTGGTGGCCGTCTTGACGTCGAATCGGCCGTCATGCGACAGCACCTCAACCAGCAAATCGACGATTTCAGCGTCATCATCGACGACCAACACCTTCTTTTTCCCCGTCTCCATACCGTCCAATGGTATGGCATTGTCCTTCATGAATTTTACTAAGCTTTCGCGGGGGATTCTTCTGAACTTCGACCCGGGCACACGGAAACCCTCCAGCCGACCCGAATCAAAACAGCGAATTATTGTCTGTTGGCTGACCCGGCAAATTTCTGCTGCCTCTCCAGTTGTGAATAGCTCCTTCATATCACACTCTCCTGTTTTATTTACCCTTGCTTCACCGGTCTATCTAAATTACCTCATTGCCCTAATTTAACTGTCGGATAGGGGGTTTGTCAAGCATAAAAAAATTATTATGAAAACCCGTTTTTTAGTGCAATTGCACGGTGTTTTATAGGGGGTATCGATATGCCTTGTGGTTTTTCGTCGATAAGCCCGCATTATTTCGATGATTACGCTGTTTTTATAAGACCTTTTGAGAGTTTTCATAATAATCGTAGGGCGGGGCTTGTTTACCCTGAGCTTGCCTGTTGTGAGCAAAGTCGAACAGTCGTCGAAGGGCCCCGCCGAATCAAACTCGAATCGCACTCGCAATTGCGGAGGACTGGCGGAAATTGACGTTTGGCAAGAGGTGGGTATAATCGTTGGCAAAATGGGCAGTTAAGAAATTTGTTGGAGATTATATGCGGGCGGAAAAGGTTTACAAACTCATACGCGAAGAGAAGATAATCGCCATAGCGAGAGGCGTCAGGATTGACCAGGTTGTTAATCTTGCGGAAGCGATTCTCGCGGGCGGCATCAAAATGCTCGAAGTTACCTGCAACACCGACGGCGTCTTTGAAATGGTAAAGATGCTCCGCGATAAGATGGGCGGCAAAATGTGCATCGGCGCTGGGACCGTAATAACGACGCAATTAGCCCAAAAGGCGCTCAAGGCGGGTGCGGAATTTATCATTGCGCCGGATACCAATACTGAGGTGATTGATTATTGCGTCAAAAATGATATTGCGATTTTGCCTGGGGCCGCGACAGCTACCGAGATTCTCGCCGCCAAAAGGCACGGAGCGAAAATGGTCAAAATCTTCCCCGCCTCCGCTCTCGGCGTAAATTACATAAAGGCGCTGCGGGGGCCGATTGACGATGTGGATTTTGTGGCGGTCGATGGGGTGCGGCCTGAGAATATGGCGGAATTTTTCGCAGTGGGATGCGTGGCTATCGGCATCGGCACATCAGTCGTGAGAAAAGAATTTATCGAGAAGGGCGACTGGAAAGCGATTATCGAAATCGCCAAACGGTATGTTCAGAACTTACCGTGTTGATGAATTCATCTTACCGCAGAGGACGCTGAGACCGCAGCGATATTTTAAGCCACGAATTACGCGGATTCCCGAGGGGGGCTCTTCGTTTTGCTTCGTGTCGCGTTTTTGGGGATTGAGAAAAGGCAGTTCATTTATTTAAAAACAAATATGGATACTCACAGCATGGAAGTGTATTATGTTCATAGTCCTTTTGACTAATCAAAAGGACTATGAACTTTTTATATTATGGGGATTGAGATATGGTCTTCACGGCAAAGCAGTGGGAGTATCTGAGTAAGATATGGCATTTGACGCGGCGAGAGGTGGAGGTTGCCAAACTGGTCTGCGACGGCATGGACAATGAGCAGATAGGAAAAGAACTTCGCATTGAGTATAATACGGTGCGTGCTCATCTTGGGAATATTTTTCGCAAGGCGGGGGTCAAGGGTAAGGCGAGGATTATCCTGGAATTTATTCAAATGACGCAGAGAGCGGGAATTTAAATCGCCGGCACTATTGGACACTTTACCAAACAGGCATATTCATAAATAGATGTGAATATATTATCCATAGTCCTTTTGATTAGTCAAAAGGACTATGAGCATTTTAATCAAGCACCAGTAGAAATTGGTTGGCTTGAGTGTTTGGCGGGGGAGGCAATGCTACCCCCCCGCCGTTTTACTTTGCCCCGCAAGGCGTGGCTTCGTAAAACGAGACGCGGGGGTCTTCGCTACGCTACGAATAGAGGCAAAGGTAGCTTGTATCCTCGTCGGCTTTTACCTTGAATTTCTTGTTGGCGGGGACGGTGAATGATTTGCCGGGGCCGAAGTCGGCCCATTTTGCGCTATCAGGTAAAAGTGCGGAGAGTTTGCCTGTGATGACGGTCATAATTTCGACGGTTGATGTGCCGAACTCGTATTCGCCCGGGGCGATGACGCCGACGGTGGCGGGGGATTGATTTGTCTTGAAGGTGATGGATTTAACCTTTCCGCCGAAGTATTCATTTACCTTGAACATTTGCGTCTCCATTGTTTAGCCACAGAGTTTCCGAAACGGGCTCGTCGCTTCGCTCCGTGTTTTAGCCACAGAGCACACAGAGGTCACAGAGAAATTTATATAACCACAAAAATGCACAAAAAGTTCATAAAATAATAGGCGGTTAGACAAAAAGAAGCAATTATTTTTCTTTGCCACAGACGTCTCGGTTTTTTCTACTAATCCAGGAGAAATTTGGACAAAAGGTTAGTTGCCGGGAATCGGTCTCGCTTGTAAAATGCGTTAGATGAAAGAAGCAAAAATCAAGCAACACCCGCATGTTAGGACCAGCCATCTTCGCTCGATGGGAAAACTCATTGCTATGGTCAGCGTGGTCGGCATAGTAGCAGGACTTGGTGCGGTAGTGTTTCAACTGCTGTCGCATCTGGTCATAAATTATACTCTGGAACTTGCGGCGGGCTATAAGCCGACTGCCCCTCTGGGCGAATGGGATATGTACAAACACCTTCATCCTTTATTCGGCACCTTTGTGCCATGGATGTTACTCGTTGTCATTACCATCGGCGGATTAATATCCGGCATAATAGTGTATTCGCTGGCGCCTGAAGCAGAGGGCCATGGAACTGATGCGGCCATCAGGGCCTACCACCACGATAGAGGCCTGATTCGCGTGCGTGTTCCGTTAGTCAAGATAATTTGCTCGGCCATCACGATAGGCACGGGCGGCTCAGGGGGAAGAGAAGGACCTATTGCTCAAATAGGAGCCGGTTTCGGGTCTTATCTGGCGAGGATGTTGAAACTTTCAGAGTCGCAGAGGCGCATACTGCTTGCGGCGGGGATGGGGGCAGGCATAGCCGCTATATTCAAAGCGCCGTTAGCAGGCGCGATTTTCGCCATAGAAGTATTGTACCGTGACGAGGATTTCGAGGCAGAGGCATTGATTCCAGCCTTCATCTCATGCACAATGGCTTACTGCACATACGGGCTGTGTACACTCTATATTTCTGGGACGAGGATGGGCTTTGAACCGATATTTACCATTCAAAGCGGTTTGAAGTTCAACAATCCTTTATTGCTTATCCCATTGACTGTGCTGGCTGTTTTAATGGCGGTCGTGTCGTGGTTATATGTCCGGTCGTTCTATGGGGTACAGGGTATGTTCAAGCGACTCAGGATACCGCCTCACTTTAAACCGGCAATAGGAGCGCTGGCGACGGGGCTGCTGGCACTGGGTATTTTTTATCTTCTTCTCCCATTAGGGCAGGAAGTCAGCAACAGCAGCCTCAGCACGTTGTCGTTCGGTTACGGCATACTTCAAAAACTGCTCTCCGACCAGATGCATTATGGTTCGGGAACGCTGATTGTCCTGCTATTGGCTGTGGGTTTGGGTAAGATTTTCACGACATCACTAACCATCGGCTCGGGCGGTTCCGGCGGAGTGTTCGGGCCAAGTATGGTTATCGGCGGCAGTCTCGGCGGAGCGCTGGGGCTGATACTGCAGTACTGGATGCCTTCGACAGTCACACGGATAGATGTGTTCGTAATACTGGGAATGGCCGGTTTTTTTTCAGCCGCCGCAAAAACGCCCGTCAGCACCATTATAATGGTGTCGGAACTGACATCCGGTTATGAACTGCTCCTGCCTGCAATGTGGGTGTCGGCACTGGCTTATGCTCTTAGTCACGGCTGGACCATTTATCACGAACAAGTTTCTACTCGCCTGGATTCTCCGGCTCATCGCGGGGACCTTGTTATCGGCGTGCTCGATGGCTTGACCATAGATAAAATCTGGCAGCCGGCAAACAAAAAGATTGTTACCATTCCGCTGGATATGCCGCTTCAGAAGCTTCTGGAGTTAATTCCCCAGACAACACAAACGATTTTTCCTGTAATAGATTCCGATGGGAAATATAAAGGTCTAATCAGCTTGTCAGATGTCCGAGAGTTCCTCTACGACCATCAGTTTGAACAAGTTGCCATTGCTCAAGATTTACTTATAACAAACATAGAACCACTCTGGCCTGATACAGACCTTTCTGTTGCTATGATTCAATTCGCCAAGATGCCCTATGACGAGCTACCGGTAGTCGGAGATAAAGAACATAATTCTGTAATCGGCATAATTAGCCGCCAGGACATTTTGGCGGCTTACAATATTCACCTGACTCAAATGCGATCCGGCCAATCGCAGCAGCCGGCCGCCGGCGGCTAAACATTTTATTTGGAAATTGACAGACAATTCGTATTTAGTCGTTCGTATTTTGTATTTCGACGTTGTTGTTTTCCTCCGGAAAATTGAGTCGCGCAAATTCTCCGTGATATTTTTTCGCGGCTTTATCGTAGGCGCGTGCGGCGGCGATTTCGTTATCGAAAGAGCCGAGCCATATTTTTTTCCTATTGTGCGTAATTTCGGCTTCCCATCGGTTTTGCTTTTTACGAAGGTGAACGCCGATGTAAACGGAAGAGGTATTTTTTCTCTTTCTACTGTTACAAATATTCTGGGATTTAGTCGCGAAGCGAAGATTTTCTCTGCGATTGTCGAGGCCGTCACAGTTTCTGTGGTCAACCAGAAGATTATCGGGGGGATTCATAATATCCCTGTGCATACGCCTAAATTTTGTCCTACCATCAATTTTAATGGTTCTGGCGGCATAGAATTTATGCAGACGGCCGGTAAGGAACCATTTGAAATGGTTGAGGCGGTAATAATCTTGTGCGTCGAGAATTGTCCATTCATCCTCGCCCAGATAAATTCTTCGATAGGAATAGCCATACTTTTGTTTGCGATAAAGCATCACGGGCCAGGCGAAAATTTTGTCGAGCCAGTTGGGAACCTTGATTTGAATAGTAGTCATCTTTCATCTCCTCTCTTGCCACAGAGCAAGTTTTTTAGCCACAGAGGCCACAGAGTTCACAGAGTTTTATTGTTTTAGTTACAATTCGAAATGGAACTCCTGTTCCTGATGCCTTGCACTTCTGTGCAACTACGCTGAGCTCCTGACTCAGCGGGGGGTATTATATCAAACAAGAACGGCGTGTTCAATAAAAATATAACATTTTTTAAACACTGACCGACACGGGCTTAAACACGGACTGACACAGAGGTTATGACGATATTTACCGTAGATAATGCCGAGGGCACAGAAAATTTATGTTTCAAACTTTCGATTTCAGAGGGAATTTCAACCAAGGGGGGTAGTTTGAAAATGGGTCCCCTGCGCTGCGCAAGAGATTGGAAAGTGGAACAGTTGAGCAGTAGGGCGGATGAGGAAGGGGACTTATTCCCATTCGATAGTGGCGGGGGGTTTGCTGGAGATGTCGTAAACGACGCGATTTACGCCGCGGACCTCGTTTATGATTCTGCTCGAAATAAGCCCCAGCACCTCATAAGGTATCTGCGAAAAGTCAGCGGTCATAAAGTCGGGGGTTTCGACGGCGCGGATAGCGATGACGTTTTCAAAGGTTCTGCCATCGCCCATAACGCCGACGGTCTGGACGGGGACAAGGACGGCGAGGGCCTGCGAGATTTTTCTGTACAGGCCTGCGGATTTGATTTCATCGATGAGGATTTCGTCGGCGGCACGCAGGACTTCGAGGCGTTTGGGTGTAATTTCGCCGATTACGCGCACTGCTAATCCAGGCCCCGGGAAGGGATGACGCCAGACGATGTGTTCAGGTAAACCCAGGTATTCGCCAACAACTCTAACTTCGTCTTTGAATAAATCCCTTAACGGCTCGACCAGTTCAAAGCCAAGCTCTTTGGGGAGGCCGCCCACGTTGTGGTGCAGCTTTATATTCGCAGCGGGGTTGCCATCTTTGGCGCCGGACTCGATGACGTCGGGGTAGAGGGTTCCCTGTGCGAGGAATTTGGCGTTTTTGATTTTGGACGCTTCGGATTTGAAGGCGGCGATGAATTCTGCGCCGATTATTTTGCGTTTTTGCTGGGGGTCGGTTATGCCAACGAGTTTCGAGAGGAATTGTTTTGACCAGTCAACGACGCGCAGGTCGATGTGGAAATGGTCGCGGAAGGTGGATTCGACTTGCTGGCGTTCGTTTTTGCGGAGGAGGCCGTTATCGACGAAGATGCAGACGAGGCGTTCACCTACGGCTTTGTGGAGCAGGGCGGCGGTAACGGAGGAATCGACGCCTCCGCTGAGGCCGCAGATAACGGTGTGGTCGCCGACCTGTTTATCGATTTTTTTGACGGTATCGGCGACGAAGTCGCTCATTTTCCAGTCGCCTGCGCAGCTGCAGATATCGTAAAGGAAATTTTTCAGGATAATCGCGCCTTTGGGAGTATGCGAGACCTCTGGGTGGAACTGGACGCCGAAGAATTTTCGTTTTTTGTGTTTTACGGCGGCGAAGGGACAGGTTTTTGTTTGGGCGAGCTTGATGAAGTTGTGGTCGGCGTCCTCAATCTGGTCGCCGTGGCTTGCCCAGACAGTAGTTGAATCGGGAAGGTTTGCGAAGAGGCCAGATTTACCCGTGATGGTGAGGTTTGTCCTGCCGAATTCCCTGTTCTTGGCGGGGACGACCTTTGCGCCGAGGACGGAGCAGCCAAGCTGCATGCCATAGCAGATGCCGAGGATGGGAACGCCGAGGTCGAAGATTTTCTCGTCGCATTTGATTGCGTCTTTGTCATAGACGCTGGCAGGGCCGCCTGAGAGTATTATTCCTTTGAGGTTTTCCTTCGCCAGTGTCTTCGCGGGCGTATTGGCGGGGAAGATTTGGGAGTAAACATTATGCTCGCGGACACGCCTTGCGATAAGCTGCACATATTGGCTGCCGAAGTCGAGAATCGCAATTGTTTCGTGGTTCATTGTCTTCCGTTCGTTGTTCTGTGTTCATTGTTCGTTGCAATGAACTACGAACAATGGACTATGAACAATTTGTTTAGTCCTCAAGTGGTTCAACGGTTGAATAGTTTGGCGATTCTTTGGTTATTTTTATATCGTGCGGGTGCGATTCGCTGACGGAGGCGGAGCTTACGCGGACGAAACGTGATTTGGTCCGAAGCTCTTCGATATTTCTTGTTCCGCAGTAGCCCATACCGGCCCTTAGTCCGCCGACGAGCTGGTAAACGAAATCGCTCAGCGCCCCGCGGTAGGGGACACGACCTTCGACGCCTTCGGGGACGAGCTTGTCTTTGGAGGCGGCGGCTTTCTGGCCATATCTGTCGGCGGAACCTTTGACCATCGCACCGAGAGAGCCCATACCTCTGTATTCCTTGAACTGCCTGCCCTTGTAGATGACCAACTGGCCGGGGCTTTCGCGGAGGCCCGCGAAGAGCGAGCCGAGCATTACGGTTGAGGCGCCGGCGGCAATGGCCTTGGTGATGTCGCCTGAGTGGCGGATACCGCCATCGGCGATGACGGGGATATCGTGTTTGGAGGCCTCTGAGAGGCAGTTCATTATCGCGGAGACCTGGGGCATTCCTGCACCGGAGATGATTCTTGTTGTGCAGATAGCGCCGGGGCCGATTCCGACTTTGACGGCGTTTACGCCTGCTTCAATGAGGTCTTTGGCGGCATCGGCGGTCGCGATATTGCCCGCGATGACATCGATGCTGTAATTGCTTTTGATTGTTTTTACGGTGTCGATGACGTTTTGCGAATGGCCGTGAGCGGTATCGACAACGATTACATCGACTTCGGCGGCTATGAGGGCCTCGACTCTTTCGTAATCGTGGACGCCGACGGCGGCGCCGACTCTTAATCGGCCTCTCTGGTCGCGGGCCGCAAGAGGGTATCGCTCGACCCGGTCGATGTCCCTCATCGTTATCAGCCCCGTCAGGTCGCCATTATCATTGACCAACAACAGCTTTTCGACTTTATGTTCCTGCAGGATTCCCTTGGCCTGTTCGAGCGTGGTATTCGGCGGGGCTGTTACGAGATTGTTCTTCACCATTACCGAGCTGATTTTGGCGTCGTAATCCTTGAGAAATTTGAGGTCTCTTTTGGTCAGGATGCCACGCAGTTTTCTGCCCTCGACAATCGGTATTCCGGAAACGTTCTGCTCGTTCATCATCTGTTGTGCTTTTCGGACCGGCTCATCGGGCGAGAGAGTAATCGGGTCTATTATGACGCCGTTTTCGGAGCGTTTGACCTTGACGACTTCTCTTTTCTGGTCGGCGACGGGCAGGTTTTTGTGGATTATGCCGATACCGCCTTCCTGAGCGAGCGCGATTGCCAGCGAGGATTCTGTAACGGTGTCCATTGCCGCGGAGACAAGGGGGATATTTATCATGATGTTATTGGTGAGGCGGGTTCTTGTGTCGGCCTGGCTGGGCACAAGGTCGCTCTTGGCGGGTATCAGCAGGACATCATCGAATGTTATACCTTCTGCGATGATTTTGTTCTTATCCATCTTATTCTCCGAAGTTTATTGCATTGTGTAGCACGGGCTTCCAGCCCGTGTGAAAAACACGGCCAAGATGGCCGTGCCACTCCGGTCTGGCCATTATTAAACGGATAAGTATAGTAATGCGTCGCCGTTGCGTCAAATCTATTTTCCACACACCAGACCAGTGATTATAATGAAAAACTCCTCCTTCGCTAAGGCTACGGAGGACAGGGCAGGAGAAAATTGTTTTTTTGCGCCCATTTTGGGGGGTGTTGGGCGTCTTAAATATGAGAGCATGGCTCTCGCCGGCGAGTTCCGATGCGTTGGAGATGACAAGTTAATGACTGAAAGACCGGACAGGCAGTTGGTGGAATCGGCCCTGCGGGGCGACGGCAACAGCTTTACCGAGCTGTGCGGGCGGTATTACCCGGCAATGGTCGCGATTGCTCACTCTATAATCGGAGACAGACACCTTGCGGAGGATGCTGCCCAGCAGGCGTTTGCGGTTGCGGCGGTGAAACTGCCTGAATTGCGACAGGCTGGCAGTTTCGCAAGCTGGCTTGGGGTGATATGCAGAAATTCGGCAAACGATATTGGTCGCAAGCAGCAGAGAATATGTGACGTCGATAAGCTCTCGAAATTGCCGGCCTGGCAGGAGGATTCGCCTGATACCGAGGCGGTCCGTGAAGCGGTCGCCGGTCTTGCGCCTGAGGCGAGAGAAGTGATTTACCTTCGCTACTATGACGGATTGCCTTATGAGCGGATATCGAAGGCGCTGGGGATTTCGGAGCAGGCGATAAACGGCCGGCTGCGAAGGGCCAAAGAGAAAATTGCTGAATATCTGAAAAAGAGCGGGTTTTACGAGGACCAATTATGAACGAGCGAAATGAAAAATGGCTGGATGAGCAGCTCAAAAAGACGATTGACTCCGGCAAGGTCGAATTCGACGGCGAACAATGGAAGCAAAAATACTCGGCCGAGTATCAGAAGCTTATCTCGCGAGCAAGGACGCGTCCGAATGTTCAGCGATTTTCGTTGGCGCATCCGCTTATCAGGATAGCTGCCGTAATCGCAATCGCAGCGCTCGTGGTATTATTTATGTCACGCAGGCCCGGACACGTTGAACCGGTGGTTTTCGAAAAGTCCGAGCAATCTCCGGCGAAGATGCTGTCTATGCTGTCCCTGTCGCTTGCGTATCGTCAGGGCGGTTTGGACGCGGTGGATGAGCAGAGTAAAAAGGCATACGAATTATTGGGGCAAAAAAACACAAATGTATCAATCGGTGAACTGCTGAATTAGAACGGCCAAAAGCCGGAAAGGAATGATTTATGAAAACGACATTAAAAGTAATTTTGATTGGCGCAGTGTTGTTGGTTTCGGCTGGGCAGGCGTTCGCATATCCGCCTGATAACGCGGCGGTTCTCTACTATAAGGTCTTTATGCTTATGAAGGAGCCGAACAGTGCCGACCAAAACATGATAGGGCAAGTATTGAGGGGTGATACCGAGTCGGATGCACAAATACGACTTTACCTTGAAGACAATCGGAAATTCATCAAAGAAATAGTAACGGCTGCAGATATTAAAAACTGCGACTGGGGTATGGATTTATCAGAAGGATTCGCTATGCCTCTGCCACCTCTTGCCAAGTGCAGGGATATGGCGAAATTGCTCGCTGCCGATGCGAAGGTCTTGGCCGAAAAAGGCGATTACAAAACAGCCCTTGAGAGGTGCATTACGATGCACAAAATGGGCAGACACGTTGGCGATGATATAATAGTCCAGGGATTAGTCGGCAGGGCAACTGGTGTTCTGGCAAACAAGCGTATCGTGGAAATACTTCCGCAAATATCAAATGATACCGAAGCGCTCCAGCGGCTTAGAGGGCAGCTTGCTGATGTATACAGCGGGTATTCTTCAATAAGAACAGCGATTGGTAATGAAGCGATAGTTTGTGGAAATTCTATGAAAAACAAAGAAGGGTTGCGTGATATCGTGGCTGACGCCTGTGGTATATCCAGAGACGACCAAGATAAGCTGAACCAGATTCTCCACCAGCAGGGTGATAATGAGTTCTACATCAGGGCAAGAGAGTATTATCAAAGCATTATAGCCAGGATGCAGATTGCTTATGATTTGCCTTATGCCCAGGCAAAACAGAAGCTTGATGATATATGCGGGGAGGTCAAAAAAACCGCCAAGGATAAGCCCGAGGCGGTTATAGCTGGAGTTTTGCTTCCTGCGATTAACCGGGTTTTAATGATAGATACAAGGGATAAAACGCAATTCAATGCCGTCATTGCGGGAATTGAAATTTACATAATCAGGGCAAAGACAGGCAAGTTGCCGGATGAGCTTCCGGCGGGATTGCCGAAGGACCTATTTAGCGGCAAGGACTTTCTATACGAAAAGACCGACGCCGGGTTCACATTGACCGGTCAGGGTAAAGACCTCGATAAGGACATCGTTCAGAAATACGAATTCAAGGTTGCGAAGTAACTTTTCGAAATGGGGTCTGTCGCTTTCCTCCTGTGGCAGGCCCTTCTTCGTTTCACTACGAAGGGCAGGCCCTTATCTTTTTAGAGCAGCGAAGCAGTCGGGGCAGAAGAGGTGGCCGGAATCAATTTTGTGCAGCTCGCTCGGCATAAGGTCGTTTCGGCCACAGCAGTCGCAGGGCTGTGTCTTTTCCGGGGCGGGTATCTCGCGGATATCGAAGGGCAGTGTTTTTCTCTGCTGTGCGTTTGCCTCTTCCTGCACGCCGGCCTCGGCGTTGGCCTGGGCCGTTAATTCCTTCTGGATGCTAAGCTCTTCCTCGATTTCGGCGCGTTTCTGAGATTCTATCCTGGCCTGTTCTTCGGCTTTTAATCGGGCGTCAATCTGGGCTTTGAGTTTTTGCTCCAGTTCTGTTCTTGCCTGACGTTCCTCGCGCAATTGTTGTTCGGTTTTTGTTATCTCGGCGGTCAGCAGCTCGATTTGCTTTTGCATTTGCTCTTTTGCCTGCGTCTCGGCGACGATTTTTTTCAGCGTTTCGCCGTTTGTGGAGGCAAGATTCGCCTGATGTTTTTCAAGCTCGGCTAATCGGTCGGCGTATGTCCTGAGATTTTCCTGTGCGGATATTCTGTATTCGGTTTCCGCTTCGAGTTTGCGTTCGGCTTCCGCTTTTGCCTGCTGCAAGGCCGTCAACTGTGCCTCGATTTGCGAGACCTTTTGTGATTCGCTTTTTAGATGTTCTTCCGCGGCTTCGATTACCCGCTCGTATGCCTCGGTTTTTTGCTGCAACTGCTGTTCGGCGGCATTTTTGGCTTCGGATTCGGTTTCGTATTGCCGGCGGAGTTTTTCTTTTTCGTCTGTCTCCGCAACAATCGTTTCTTCGAGCTGGGTGATTCGTTCCTCGTAAACTTTTGTCTGGCTGGTCAACTGGGTTCGCAGTTGTTTTTCGATGCCGGTTAATTCCGAGGCCTGTGTTTTGGCCTGTGCCTCGGCCTGCGCTATCTGCCGGCGATAAAGCTCGACCTGCTCTTCGAGCTTCTGATGTATCTGGAGTTCACTGTTGAGCCGATTGCGAATGTCTTCGGTTGATTTTTCCCGTTCGGCGAGCTTATTTTTCGCTTCGGTAAGGGCTTCGGCGTAATACCTTGCTTTTTCCTGTGCGGTGGCTATTGCCTCGCCGTAAACTCTCGCTTTTTCTTCCAGTTGTGCGCGCGACTGCTGTTCGGCTTTCGCTTTTGCCTCGATTTCGACGCGGGCTTTTTCCTCCGACAACCGTCTCGCTTTTTCTTCGGCTTCTGCTCTGCCCTGGGCTTTAGCAAGTTGGGCCGCCAAACCGGTCAATCTCTCTTCGGCATCTGTCCTTGTTGCTGCCTCGGCTTCGAGTTGTTCTTCTGCCCGGTTTCTTGCCTGGCTTTCGGCATCGAGTTTTCTACGGGCTTCGGCAAGCGCGTCGCCGAGGTCTTTAACGCTTCGTTCTACTTTGGCCCTGTTCTGCGATTGTGAGGATATCTGTTCTTTTAATTCCTCGATTGTCGCGGCAAGCGTTCTTATCTGCTGCTCCGCCGCGACCCGAGTTTCGATTTGGCGGTTTAACTGTTCCTGTATATTCGCCAGTGTTGTGGTGAAGCTTTTCATTTGTTCCTGAAGTTCGATTTTGGTTTGCTGTCTTGTCTGCTCCGCTGATTCAATTGCCTCTTTGGTCCTTTGTTCTGCCGATTCGATTGCTTCTCTGGCTTTTCGTTCTGCTGACTCAATTGTTTCTTTGGCCCTTTGCTCTGTTTCGGCTCGCGCCTGTGTTTCGGCCTGCGCGATTGCTTCCGCTCGTGCCTTTTCTTCGGCGTGTTTTTGTGCAAGGGTCTGCGATTCCATTTTTAGCTGTGTCTCGTTTGCGAGGTTTGTTTGCAGTTGTGCCATAACGGCGGCCTGTGTTTCAAGGTTTCTCTTAAGCTCGTCAAGCTGCCCGGCGTAATTGCGTAATTGCTTTTCCGCTTTTTCTCTCGCCTCGGTCTGCGATTGCGCAATCGCCTGTGCCCTGACCCTTTCCATTGCTTCCAGTTGCGCCTTTTCTTCGAGCTGTTGTCTTTCTTCGAGAATCGTCTTGAGCTGTTCCTGGGCTTTTGCTTTGCCCGTGGCTTCGCTATTGAGGTCTCGCTCTATCTGGTTGAGACGCTCAGCGTAAGCCGACAACTGCTCCTGCAATTGTGCCGTAACTTTGCGTTCGGCGACAAGCTGTTCCTCTGTCTGCGCCCTTGTTTGTTCCTCTATGTTTAACTGGTTCTGCGCGTCGGCTAACGTTTTTTGGTAACTGCGCAGTGTTTCCTCGATTTGGTTTCGCTGGTCTGTCTCCTCTTTCAGGCGATCCTGTGCTGATTTAAATGACTCAGCGATTGCCCTGGTTTTTTCTTCGGCTTTCGCTATCGCCTGACCGTATCTTGTCGCTTTTTCTTCAAGCTCAGTCCTTATCTGCTGCTCGACCTGCTGCCATTTTTGGGCCTGTTCCTCGACCCTTAATTGCGCCTGTGCTGTTTCTTTTGATTGTGCTTCAGCAAGGGCCTCTGCTCTTGCTCTTTGTAGTGCCTCGTTTTGAGTTTTTTCTTCCGCTTTCAACCTGGCTTCAATTTCCGCCTTTAGCCGGTCTTCGGCGTCCTGCGCGACATTGGTTTCGAGGATGATTTGCTGTTTTGTCTCGTTTAATTGTGCCTGCAGCTTTTCAATATCCTGTTTGAATTTCGCTTCCAGTGCGGCCGATTTTTCCGCCTGACTGTTTAGTTGTTGTTGGTATTTTCCGGCTTCTTCGGTTTGTGCCTCGGTCTGCTGCCTTGCCTCGGCGAGCGATTCGGCGTATTGACGTATTTTTTCTTCGGCTGAGGCGATTGCCTGCCCGTATGCGGTCGCTTTTTGTTCTAATTCGGCTCTTGCCTGCTGTTCGGCCCTGATTTTCTCCTGTGTTTCTATTTGTATCTGGTGTTCGGCCTGTTCGGCCCGGGTCTCGGCTTTGATTCTCTGTTCGCCCTGTTGCTTTGCCTGCTCCTCGGCAATGGCTCTCGCCTGCGATTCCCTTTCTGATTTTTCTTCCGCTTCGCGCCGGGCTTGCTGTTCTTCTCGCAGCCGGGTTTCTGTCTGAATCAGGTTCCCGACGTATTGTTTGAGCTTGTCTTCCGTATCCTGGAGCGACTGCGTCTGGGCGTTCAATTTTGCCTGGATATCCTCTATCGCTTTGCCGAAGGTTTGTGCCTTTTCGTGCAAATCCGATTCGGTTTGTTTTCTGGCCTGCGATTCGGCGTAAAACTGTTGTTCTGCGATACCGCGGGCTTTTGTTTGTGCCTCGAGGTTTTCCCGAAGTTCGCTAATCAGCAGGTGGTATTCGTCAATCTGCTTTTGCAACTGGGCCTTGTTCGATAATTCGGCCTGCAATCTCCCTTCGAGCTGTCGCTGGGATTCCTGAAAATCGCGGGTCTTTTCTTCGAGCTTGATTCTCGTCTGTTGTTCGGTCTTTATTCTGGCCTCGGTTTCAGTCCTCGCCTTTTCCTCTGCGACGATTCTTGCCCTGGTTTCCGCCTTGGCGATTCTCTGTGCCTCGGCTCTTGCCTGCGCCTCGTTATTGGCAATTTCATCCGCTTTTTTTATCGCTTCGTAATACGCCTGCTTATCGGCTTTTTCCTGCTCCTTAGCTTCGATTTTTGCGAGTTTTTCCGCGCGGGCCTGCTCTTTTGCCTGAAGTTTGGCATCAATCCTCGCCTGTTTTTCAGCGAGCGCCTTTGCTACTGCTTCTGCCTTGGCTCTTTCTTTTACTTTTTTGGCGTTGAAGCATGGCGCAAGGGGATGATGCGGCCAGTGTTTGTCTCCGCATATCGGGCAGGTCGGGACAAATTTCTCCTGACCATCCTGTGGGTTGGAGCCCCCTTTTTCCCTTGTCCTGTCAACGTCCATTGTCAGCCCAAAAAACTTCTGTATCAGTTTCCATTCTGATTGCGACTCGACTGAGCATAGCCCGAACCTGTTTTGGTGACAAAATCGCCTGTAGGCGAATGATACCCAGTTTACAAAACAGGTGCTGGGAGTCGCAGCTGGGAGTGAAATTTCACTTCCACTCCTCCGCTCCGTTCTTCTATCATTTTCCCGCAGAATTTTCAAGCACAAAAGATTTTATAGGACTTAGTTGCCCAATCCCGGCTTGGGTGTTAATCCTGAGGGTGCATTTCAAATCAGTTTTTTTCGCGTCAAATATCCCGGCTTACCACTTCAGCACGGCACCGGTATCTGCGCTTGTGGCCATAGAAGCGTATTTGGCAAGGCAGCCGGTGGTGATATTTGGTTTTCTCGGCTTCCATTTTTTCCTGCGGGCGGCGAGTTCCTTGGCAGACAGTTTCACATTCATCTTGTTGTGGGGTATGTCGATTTCGATTATGTCACCTTTTTTCAACAGTCCGATTGGCCCGCCGACGGCTGCTTCGGGGCTGACGTGGCCGATACAGGCGCCGCGTGTGCCGCCGCTGAACCTGCCGTCGGTTATGAGGGCGACTGATTCGCCTAATCCTGCGCCAACAATATAACTTGTCGGGCTGAGCATTTCCTGCATACCCGGGCCGCCTTTGGGGCCTTCGTAGCGGATGACGACCACGTCGCCGGCCTTGACCTTGCCCGCGAGGATTCCTTCGCCTGCTTCTTCCTGGCTGTCGAAAATGACAGCAGGGCCTTTGTGGGTGAGCATATTCTGCGCGACGCCCGCTGTTTTGATGACCGCGCCTTTCGGTGCGAGGTTGCCCTTGAGAATTGCCAACCCGCCTGTTTTTGAGTATGCGTTTTCGATTGTGTGAATTACTGCGGTATTATTTATTTTCGCGTCCGTGATATTTTCGCCGAGTTTTTTGCCGGTAACGGTAAGCGCATCGAGATTGAGCAGCTTGGGAACCTTGCTTATTTCCTTTAGTATCGCGCTGATACCGCCCGCGGCGTCAACGTCTTCGACGTGGAACGCACTTGAAGGCGAGACCTTGCAGATATTGGGGCACTTCGCGGAGATTTTATTTATCCGGTCAAGGTCATATTTGATGCCCGCTTCGCTTGCGACCGCCAGTGTGTGCAGGACGGTATTTGTCGAGCCGCCCATCGCCATATCGAGCGCAAGGGCGTTATCCATCGATTTGGTGCTGATTATGTCTAACGGTTTGATGTCTTTTTCAATCAGGGAGATGATTTGCCTGCCTGCCTGTTTATAAAGCTCTTCACGTTTCGGGTTGACTGCCAATACGGTGCCGTTGCCGGGCAGGGCGATGCCGATTGCCTCGCACAGGCAGTTCATCGAATTGGCGGTGAACATCCCTGAACAGCTTCCGCAGCCGGGGCAGCCCGCGGCCTCAAGCTCTTTCAACTGCTCTTCGGTGATTTTGCCTGCGTTGAATTTGGCGACGCCCTCGAAGACGCTGATAAGGTCAACGGACCTACCGTCTTTGGTTTTTCCGGCTGCCATAGGTCCGCCCGAGACGAAAATCGTGGGGATATTGAGCCGGACAGACGCCATCAGCATACCGGGGATAATTTTGTCACAGTTCGGGATACAAATCATTCCGTCGAAACAGTGTGCCTGCAGCATCGTCTCGACCGAGTCGGCGATTATTTCGCGCGACGCAAGCGAGTATTTCATACCGGTATGTCCCATCGCGATTCCGTCGCATACGGCTATGGTATTGAACTCGAAGGGCACGCCGCCCGCCTCACGCACGGCCTGCTTAACAATCCGGGCTACCTTGTCGAGATGAACGTGGCCGGGAACTATCTCGCAAAAGCTGTTTGCGATGGCGATGAATGGCTTGTTGATATCGGCCTCGGCTACGCCGCAGGCGTGAAGAAGCCCGCGGTGGGGCGCTCTCTGAAAACCGCTCTTTATTTTGTCGCTTCTCATTTATCTTCCTTTCTGCAAAATCATACCCAAACCCTGGCATTTTCAAAGCGTATATTGTAACGTTTAGGCGGCTGTTGTTGAAGAAAAATAGGTTGTTTCGGTATCGCCGGCGGGTATAATAATATCGTTTAATTGAGAAAAAATAACTATTTGGGAGACAAAAAATTATGACAACAAAAGGTGTTTTCAGGGGTTTAGTGGTAGCGGCGATATGTTGTGGAGTGTTCGCATGGGGCTGTGAAAAGCAGGCACAGACAGGCCAGGCCGAGGCCAAATCATCGGCGCAACCACAAAAACAGGCGAATGGGCAGGTTAAAATCGCGTTGAAATCGACCGTCGGTGAGCTGGATAAATATAAGATTACAACCGTAGCTCGCAGAACCACAAAATGGCAGGGGCCGGTTCCCAACAAAGCGGCATTTGACGAGAGCTTCAGTGAAGAACGCGTCGAAATGGCCGTTACGCGACGGATACAAACCGTTGACGCCAACGGCGTAGCCACCGCGAAAGTGTCAATCGACAGGCTGAAATGCTTTTTCACGAGCAAGGGGCAGACAACCGTGGATTTCGACAGCACAAGGAATTCGGATTCCAAAAACCCGTTAATACAGTTAATCGGCGAAACCTATACTATAGAATTCAATCCGCAGAACATTGTGTCTTTTGTTGATGATTTGCCGCCGGTCACGACTATGATGAAAGGCGAAACTGTTTCCGACAAGGAAGGACGCGAGATAGTTTTGCCGGATTCGATAATAGAAAGGCACAGCACAATACAATTGCCCAAACAGGGGCAGGAAATGCTTAAGCCGGGGGGCAAGTGGAGCTCAATAAAGACCTTTGTATTCGGGAAAATGGGGATTAAATCCTACGAAAAAATTTACACCCTTAAGGAACTGCGAAACGATGGGCGGGAAATTGCGGTTATCGATATGAACGCGATACCAACCTCCGAAGTTGAGCCAAGATACACCGGCATGAAAGCTGAAGAAGGTGCGTCGCAGAAATTCGACTCGAAGGAATTGTATACGGGAGCTGGCGAATTTGACGTGAAAGCGGGCAGGATAGAAAATTACAATGAAAATCTCCAGGCAACCTGGACTGTCGCGCTTCCGGCAAAGCAGGGTGATACCTCGGAGCCGGTGGTGCTGAATATGTCCGCGGAACGCGGGTACAGCGTTGAAAGAATTAAATAATTCGGATTTAAGAGAAAGGGACCGGATTGAACCAGACGAAAATTCTTATTGCGGTTCTTGTTGTCGGGATTATCGCCGGCTGCACCCCGGCACAAAAGTCGGCGTTGACTTCAAAAAGAACGCTGTTGACCGTTGATTTCAAGCCCGACCAGCCCTTTAAATACAAGTTTGTCAGCAGCAGGGAGATGGCGGTGGACTGGGGCCCGGCGAGAGGCGGCGGAAACAAGATAAACAAGTCGTCGGAATCGCTGGAAATGGTTGTTTCTTACACGCCTGTTACAGTGGACCCATACGGTATTTCTACAATCAAGGCAAGTTGTGAATCCGCGAGGGTAAAACGCACCTCGGAATCGGCCCGCCCGCAGAATTGGAAGGAGGCGGCGGAAAGTTTCGCCGGCAAGAGCTGGACGTTCACCGTTGATGCGAGGGGCAAAATTGTGGACGGCTCGCAGTTTGTTGAAGTGCTTCATCAGGCGGGTCAGCAGGCGTTCAGGACCGACAGGAGCCATGGCCTCATCAAAGAGCCGGATATGCTTTATGATGTCATTGCCACGCAATGGTTCCTGTGGGATTCCGTGTCGCATATAAGTAACCCGTCAAAAGGTGTTGCCGTCGGCGAAAAGTGGAAGTCCGTGCTCTCTGCCCCCGCAACGATGATTCTTTTTGCGGCCAGAAACGTGAATTACACGCTGGAAGAAATCCGTCAGGACCCCAATGACCCCAATAACCGTATAGCAGTAATAGGCGGTTCCTATTCCCTGCTGTGGCCAAATCCCTCGGATTGGCCTGTTCCTTATACAGAAGTGTTCCAGATGAGCGGGATATTTGGTTTTCTGCGGGAATATAAAGTGCTCGATATACAGGGACATGGACAGGAACTTTTCAATATAGAAGCCGGAAGAACCGAGCAATACACTCAAAAATACACGATGCATGCCACGGCAGGTATGCCTATGGGGCTTAGCGGCGTAAATCCGAAGATAACCATTGAGCAGACAATAACAATGCAGCTTATAGCCGCGGGGAAAAAGAATTGATAATCAGGAAGAAAGCGTTTTGGAGGTTATCAGTTTGAGAAAAAAGAATCTCTGGGCTCCGTGGCGAATCGGCTACATTCAAGGCCTCGCCGACAAAAACGAGTGTTTCATCTGTAAAAATATCAAAACCCCGCAGGATGACGACAAGAATCTTGTCCTGTGGCGTTCCAAAAACTGCATCGCGGTGATGAATCGCTTCCCTTATAACAACGGGCATCTGCTCATTGCGCCTGTCCGGCACATCCCCGATTTTGGCGAAGCGAACGACGAAGAGCTTCTCGAAATGACCAAATTGACAAGGGACGCCCAGAAGGCGCTTTCTCTTGCGATTAAGCCCCACGGATTCAACATCGGCATCAATTTCGGCAGATGCGCTGGCGCGGGACTGCCCGACCATATGCACATCCACGTTGTCCCTCGCTGGAACGGCGATACCAATTTCGTCCGGGTTTGTAGCGATACATACCTCATCAGCCAGAGCATCGAGGAGCTTCTTGCGGTATTAAAACAAATAAGCGCCCAAAACAATCTTCCAATTCTGTGATTATGCGTTCAGAGCTTGCCCCTTACGCGGTCAGTGAAAAATCCGGCAAAGGCCGGCTGTTTGCCGAAGAGCCGCATCCCTATCGGCTGGATTTTGACCGCGACCGCGACAGGATAATTCACTGTGCGGCGTTTCGCCGGCTCGAAGGCAAAACGCAGGTCTTCACGCCCGGTCTTGATGACCATTACCGCACACGTCTTACTCATACAATCGAGGTCGCCCAGATTGGCAGAACTATCGCCAGGGCGCTGGATCTCAACGAGCAACTGACCGAGGCGATATGCCTGGCGCACGATTTGGGTCATTCGCCTTTCGGCCACACTGGCGAAAGCGTCCTCAATAAGCTGATGGCTGATTTCGGCGGCTTCGAGCACAATAGGCAATCGCTGCGGGTCGTTGACCTGCTTGAGCATCCTTATCCGGATTTCGCGGGACTTAACCTGACTTACGAAACCCGGCTGGGGCTGGCAAAACACAGCAGCCTGTACGATAAGCCACAGGACGTTGATTTTCCTGAGCTGAATTGTTCGCTCGAAGGCCAAATAGCGAATATCGCTGATATGATAGCCGTTAATTCGCACGACCTCGAAGATGGTATGCGGGCCGGGCTTATTGAAGCGGAGCAGTTAAAAGATATAAGGTTGTTTCAGGAAGCCAAAAAACGGGCACAGGCAGACAGGATTGAGGACAGGATAGTCCGCCGGACAAGGAGCGCCAAGGCGATTATAGATATACTCGTAGGCGATTGTATCGAGCAAAGCAATCAGGCAATTCGTCAGGCGAAAATTAAAACGCTCGATGACATATACCGCCGGCGGGAATGTTTGATTATCCTGCCCGAAAAAAGTAATGCTGAATTGGAAGAGCTGGAGCGATTCCTTCTCGCCAATTTTTATCAGCATCCTTCGCTGCTTTCCGTCGGCAAGAAAGTCGAGCAGTGGCTTACCCGGCTTTTCGAGCATCTTTGCAGTCAGCCACAGCTTATGCCGGGCTATTTCCAGCGTTTCATTGCAAAACAGGGCCTCCAGCGGGCCGTCTGCGATTACATCGCGGGTATGACGGACCGTTTCTGTCTGAAAACATTAAAAGAAATTTAATTGATTATTGATTATTGATAACTGATGATTGAGTGAACCTTGAAAAATAATCAATTATCAATTATCGGTTATCAATAGTTATGAAACGTCTTCTTACATCTTGTTTCGGACTTGGCTGGTTGCCTGTGGCGCCCGGGTCGTGGGGGTCATTGCCTTCCGCGATTATCTTTGGTCTTGCCTGTTATTTCGGCGGGTCGGCGGCGATTCCGGTATCGCTGATGATTGCGCTTATAATAGCCGGCTCGTTTGTATGCGTTAAATTCTCACACGTTGCCGTCGCCGCAACGGGTAATGAAGACCCCAACGAGGTGGTGGCCGACGAGGTTGCGGGACAGGCGTTGACTTTTCTGGCGATGCCGTTGCTGATGGCTGATGCCTCGGGCGGTCAGATTGTTTCGATTGTCGCGCTCGGTTATTTTTTGTTTCGTTTGTTCGATACGGTCAAACCCTGGCCTTCGTATCGGCTCGAAGAATTGCCCGCCGGCTGGGGGATTCTCGCCGATGATTTGATGGCGGGGGTGTACGCGGGAATCGCGTTGTTCATTTCCGCTAAATTCTGGATTCTCAAATAATTTTGCTGTTAACAGTAACAGGGAGCATTAATGGCGACAACGGAATACAGCCCCGATATTTGCGGGAAGCTTCAGGAGAAGTATCAGGGTCTTGGTCTTTATCGTCCGATGCGGGTCAGCCGGTATGACGCGGGAACCGAGCTGATTTACAATGTTACCGGCCTGGGAAAATCAGAAACCGCCCGCGTGCGTTTGCTGATAGAAAAATTCATCGGAGGCGGATTTGCGGGCCAGGTTTACAGGGTTAAAATCCTCGATATTCAAAACGCGACCGGCCCCATTGCGGGCATTGAGCGGGGCGGGGTTTACGCGATGAAGATTCTCGTTCCACCTTCGGGTTTTGCCTGCCTGTTCCGCGATATCCTTTATAAGATTGGTTTTCAGGGGCCTTTCCAGCTTCAGGTCAATCCTGCGGCGGCAAGAGCAGGCGCGCTTTGGCAAAAATTCATCAGGCAGGCGGCCAAAATCCGCTTCGGTGACGAGATGGCCGTCGTTAATATTCACGCCACCTTTGTCGATGAAAAAATCGGCAGTTGCGGCGAGCTGAGTGAATGGGTTGAGGGACGCACCTGGCGGCTGGAAGCCGATGACAGGATGGACCTGCTTAAATTCTGGCGACGAGGTAAAATCACTGATACTCGTTACCTCGGTTCGCCCGAATACCGCGCAAAAAAGCAATTTATGGCTGATTTCGTAAATATGCTTCACGGTATCGGCGCATACGAATTCGCCAGGCAATACGAATGGTCAACCTGCAAAAGCCAGCCCAACTGCCTCAAACGCAAAGGTGCTGAAGACCAGCCCGCGAAAGGACTGACGGCTGTCGATTTCAGGCCCGGGCTTGTGCTGCTGCCGTTTTTGCCGATGAGTCCCGGTGATTTTTCGCTGATAGCTAAAGGCATTATGCGCGGCTCAATCGTGCAGTTTGACCGCGGGGACATATCGAAGCTTGAATCATTTGTGCTGGCAAACCCGCAACATTTCGCGAATATGCGGGGAATGCTCGACGAGCTTAAAGCCGACGAACAGATTTACCGCAGTAGCATTCCTGATATTACCAGAAACGGTGTCCGGTTGCTTTACGACGGTAAATTATGGTCGCAGATTCTCGCCGGCTCAATTACTGGCTGGAAGGTTCGCAATATCATCGACGACGAAGGCGAGGCAAAACTCCGCGGCAAAAAATCGCGGATGGTTTTATTTTTGCTTTTTGGCCTGATACCTTTCTTGGGCGATATTTTCCGCCGGTTCCGGGCAAGGGCCGACTGGCGACGCCACTACACGGAGATGTTTACCCGCTGGGATTATTTTTGCAGGGCGGTCAACGGGAAAATTCTCGAAAAAACCATCGGCTGGTATCGGTGCGGGCGCATAAGCATCAGCCAGGCGTCAAGAATCTATGACCAGCCGTGGCGATTTTTCCTGCATTTGCCGTTTTTGCTCCTTATCTCCGCGGGGCTGCATCGGTTCCTGACTGATTCGGCTTTCAGAAATGAAAAACTTTCCGCCATATTCATCAGGCCTTTTAAACTGTATTTTCACGCCTCATTGCGTGAGCAGTGGCTTCGAGATATGGTCGCCGATGGTCAAAAAAAACATATCCTGACGGACGACGACGCGGAGACGATTCTTTCTCAGATAAATGAGCCGTATATTCAGAAATATCTTGTTAGTTTGGTCGTCCATCTGTTGCTGATGCCTACGACGCACATTGTGGCGGCTATTTGCGCTGTTGTTTATGTGCTTAAACATCCTGAATTAACCTGGGCCGAGGATTGGACGGTAGGGTTGGGTATTCTTGTCCTGTTTCAGGTTATACCTATTTCTCCCGGTTCAATTGCGAGAGGGTGTTATACTGTCAGCTTGGCGATTCATGACCGTAATTTCAAAGATTACAACATTGCGCTGTTTCTTAGTTTTTTCAAGTATATAGGGTACCTGGCTTTTCCGATTCAAATGACCTATCGCTACCCGGCCCTTGCGAGGTTTATGGCGGGGCACTGGGCAACCGAGATTGTCCACGTGGTGCCGGTATTTGGAGAGAGGGGTGCGTTATTGGAGCATTGGGTGTTCTGCCTGTTCTATAACTGGCCTTTGACGATTCGCCGGCGTATGGCCCGCCGCGCCGAAATCCGCTCGGCGTATCCTGCCCGCTATTGGCACGCGGTCGGCTATGTTATCGCTGCGGTTGCGGTATTTGCCTTTGTATATAACAGCTATCTGAACATATGTCTGACGCTGCCCCGGCTAAGAGATATCAGGTGGCTTGTTATTTTGGCGCCGGTACTTTGCGGGGCTGCCGTAACCCTCGGCGCCGGCGGGGCGGCATTGTGGAGACGAATTATTGCCGCGACTGTCTCTGGTGCGGCTATAGGGGTATTCGCCACTGTTGCCGCGGCGGCGCTTGACCATAGTTCGACGGCATCGAAACTGATAACGTTGTGCGCAATGCACACCTTTGCTTCCGCGCTTCTTGCCACAATCGCGGCCATTGTTGCCGAAATGATGCTGCCCGACCCCGACCTGAACAAGTGAGGGTGTCCCTGCGTATTCATTGCACTTACCTGCCGAGAAAGCGTAAATTCGCAATATGCCGTATTTATGCTTGTAGGATGGCAAGATTGGTGCAATAATCGAACCCATGGCCGGTTGGAAGGCGGCATCATGCAGGCCTGGAATTGACGGTTTTATTTGTTTTAGGGGAGAAGAAAATGAAACCAGAATCCGTATCCGCAGTGCTGATTAAAATGGTGAGCCAGAAACACCTCCGCAAATTCCTTGTAAAAAAAATCGACGGGTATATCTACAGGGAGGTGGTCAACGACTCATCTGACGACATAAAACCGGTCCAGGAGAAACGCTACCAGTTTCTCTCGGCCATGCTGCGCTGTATGGTCATGAACATCGAGAAAGGTTACGTCTCGGACAAAATCGTCAAAAAGATTATAGACGTGCTCGTTCGCAATAATTTTACCGGCGAGGACCGGAGCTACTATGAAACCGCCAAAAAATATAAAGAAAAATACGGCGAAGACCCTCCTACTTTTATAGTCCTGTCGCCGACCCAGAAATGCAATCTCAAATGCACCGGCTGCTATGCCTCTTCCGGTGCCGACGCTTCCGCCACGATACCTTTTCAATACGTTGACAGGATTGTGAGAGAAATGCACGATACCTGCGGCAGCAGGTTCGTAACAATCAGCGGCGGCGAACCGCTCACCTATCACAGCGACGGAAAAACGCTTTTCGATATATTTGAAAAATACGGGGATATGTTCTTTCTTATGTACACCAACGGCACGCTGATAAACGACGGCGTCGCCCGGCGTTTTGCGGATTGCGCCAACGTCACGCCGGCAGTATCAGTGGAGGGTTTTGAGGAGCATACCGACCACAGGCGCGGCGCCGGCACCCACCGCAAAGTTATCGATGCTTTTGAACGGCTCAGAAAAGCAGGAGTTCCCTTCGGCATCTCCGTTACCGCGACAAGCAAAAACGCCGACGTTCTGCTCGATGACAAATTTTATGAGCTTTACTTTGACCGGCAGGGCGCCTCTTATATGTGGCAGTTTCAGCTTATGCCAATCGGCAGGGGCAAGGACGAGCTTGACCTGATGGTTGCGCCATCCAAACGCCTTGAGCTATACAGAAAATGGGAAAAACTTCTCAGTGAAAAGAAATACTGCATAGCAGATTTCTGGAACAGCGGCACAATATCCCGTGGCTGTATCGCCTACGGCAGAGGCGGCGGCTACTTCTACGTCGACTGGAACGGCAACGTTACCCCCTGCACCTTTATCCCCTATTATGTTGATAATATATACGAGCTTTACCGAAACGGTAAAAACCTGGTTGACGCCCTGTTTTCCGACTTTATGAAAAATGGCAGAAAATGGCAGAGAGAATACGGTTTGGATAACCGCAAGTGCCCTAAAAACTGGCTTATGCCATGCTCTATAAGAGACCATTATGAGGTATTCAGGAATTCCGTTCTGCCCGCAAAGGCCCTTCCTGCGGACCGGAAAGCCAGAGAAGCCCTCGAATCGCCCGAATATACGCGGATATTGAGCACATACGACAAACAACTGGAGGAGCTAACCGAAAAAATCTGGCAAAACGAATATCTAAATGTATAATGGCGGGCGAACCCGGTCTTTAATATGCCGGTATAAAACTTGGATATGAACGGACAGTAATGCTTATATTTTGAGGGTGGCTTCAGTTATGGCCAACGGCTATAGTTCCCTGTGTGATGATTTTTACCTGGATATGTTCGTCAACACCGAGCTTGATTTATCTCTCCAGAGTGACACCGTTCTGGCGTTTTTTGAGCGGCTTCAAAAGCAGTATCCCACGATGGGCTGCTTTACCCGCCGGGAAAACACCGAATACTGTCTCGAAGAGGAGCACAGCAGCGGCCAATACCGCTGGGTGGCTCTGGAGGCGGACCGTGTCAGCTCAGGTATCGTAAACCCCGTGGAGTTCGCGGAAGTTTACAGCCAGGACAAATTCGTTCTGGGCCTGATTCCGTATATGCTGGGCATAAGTCATCTCGACGTGGATTCTCTCGACGTTACCTATGCGATGGACTTTTTCTGTGCAGGCAATCACGACCAGATTATAGCCGAAGCCCTTGGCTCCTCGGCTTTCAACTGCCTGCTGGATATACCGCTGGCAAAGGCAATCGACCATTCGCCCGAAATAGTGGTGGCGCTCTCCGAGGATTGCCGCACCCAGGCCAGAATCAGCGTCGAATCACGAACCAGTATTTTCGACCCCGACAAACCCCCGCAGACGCTCGAAGATGCGATAAGCTTGTCGTTCACAGTTCGCCAGTATCGCGCGGCCTCCGGCAAATTCGACACGCTGGAATCGTTTGACCGGCAGTGTATGCTCGCCGACGAGCTGATGGCGGACAAAATCGTCCCAAATCTTGTTCACCCGCTTATCAATGTTATTGCGCAAAAACGACTGACCTAAAACACAGGAAGAGATTGACTATGGCGATTGTGGCTCCCGTAAGCAAATACAAGGTAAAGACATACCTGATTTATATGGCTGTCCTGGTTGGTTTCGCCGCTTATTGCGTTTACGACGGTCACTTCAATGAGTCGTTCAGGGAAAAACATTCCCCTGACGGCAAACCCGACGGCACAATGGTATTCAACCAGAAAGCTCCGGCGTATCTTGTTGGCGCGGCGGCATTGTTAGGTGTGTATTTGCTGGTTATCCGCAATAAAAAAGTCGTTGCCGATGACAACGCCCTTGTAATCGACGGCAAAACAAGCATTCCTTACGATTCAGTCCAGAAAATCGACAAGACCGATTTCGACAAAAAGGGTCATTTCACCTTTACTTACAAAACTCCTGACGGCACAGAAATCGACCGTAAAATCAGCGACAGGAATTACGACAACCTGAAAGCCGTACTGGACCATCTCGTGGCGAAAATCAGTTGAAATCCTTCCCATTGGCGATTAAACTTCTCTTTTCATAAACCCCCGGGATAAACCTGGGGGCTTGCCGGTTATATTAAACATAAATTTAAGAGGTTGAGCGTGAATCGTTGTGTTATAGGATTGCAGTGGGGCGATGAAGGCAAGGGTAAGGTCGTTGATATCCTCGCCGAAGACAGCGACGTTGTCGTTCGTTATAACGGCGGCGCAAACGCGGGCCATACCGTTGTGGTGGGAAACGATAAATTCGCGCTGCACCTGCTGCCCAGCGGCGCTGTCAGGCCCAAAGCGATTTGCGTAATCACAAACGCGGTCGTTGTTGACCCCGAAACGCTCCTCGGCGAAATTGATTCCCTTACCCAAAAAGGCATCAAGTTAGACAAGCGTCTCTTTATCAGTGAAAACGCCCATCTGGTGCTGGATTATCACAAGAAAGAAGACCAGTTGCGCGAGGAGTCGCTCGGCAAAAAGAAAATAGGCACGACCATTCGCGGCATCGGCCCCTGCAACGCCGACAAGATGGGCAGAAGTTACGCCGTTAGAATGGGCGACCTGCGCGACATCGCCTCACTTGAGATAAAACTGCGCACGATTGTGGATTACAAAAACAAATTGTTCTCGGCCCTGTATAAAGCAGAGCCGATTGACGCCAAACCAATAATCGAAAAATGCAAATCCTACGCCCAGAAGCTCCTGCCCTTTACCATCGATACGACGGAATACATACACAACGCTATTGCCGAAGGCAAGTCGATTCTTTTCGAAGGCGCAGGGTAGTATGCTCGATATCGACCACGGCACATTTCCTTTCGTTACCAGCGCAAATGTCAGCGGCCTGGGTATGCCCTCCGGTTCCGGCGTGCCCGCGAAAATGGTCGATGAGTTCGTAGGCATCTCCAAGGCATACACGACGAGAGTCGGCGCAGGCCCGTTCCCGTCGGAGCTGGATAACGAAATAGGCCGGTACATTCGCGACAAAGGGCATGAATACGGCACAACAACCGGCAGGCCCAGGAGATGCGGCTGGTTTGACGCGGTTGTTGTTTCATATTCGGCAACAATAGGAGGAATCGACTCGGTCGCGATGATGCACCTCGATACCCTTACCGGCCTCGATGAGCTTAAGGTCTGCGTCGCCTATGAAATCGACGGCAAGCAGACCTCGTTTTTCCCTGCCAATATCGATAAACTTGAAAAAGCCAAATGTATCTATCAGACCCTGCCCGGCTGGAAAGAAGACATCACACAGGTAACAGATTTTGGCCAGTTGCCGTTGAATGCTCAAAATTACGTGAGTTTCATAGAAAAGAGCGTAAAAAGACCTGTTACGATGATAGGCGTGGGGCCTAATCGAAAGCAGACGATTTTTAGACGATAGGGTTGCTGTCGATTATCAAATCGATGAAAAACAAACTTGCACAAACCGCCTCTCGGCTGGGTATAAGACCCGAAGAAATGCCGCGCCATATCGCGATAATAATGGACGGCAACGGACGATGGGCGAAGAAACGAGGCCTGTCCCGCCCCGAAGGCCACCGCCAGGGCGCAGTAACCGCCGAAAAAATTTCCCACCTCTGCGTCGAGTTCGGAATCGAGGCACTGACCCTTTATTCCTTCAGTATAGAAAACTGGAAAAGGCCTATGGAAGAGGTCAACGCCCTGATGAACCTCTACGCCGAATATCTTGTCAAGATGCGTCCCAAGCTTATGGAGGATAACGCCAAGCTGGTTCACTTAGGCCGGATAGGTCCTTTGCCGAAGGAAGTCAAGACCGAGCTTCTTAAAACCATCGAGATAACCTCTAAAAATACAGGAATGATTTTTGCCCTTGCCCTCAACTACGGAGGCAGGGCGGAAATTATCGACGCCGCAAAAGAAATCGCCCGCAGGCACAAGGCGGGCAAGATTCAACTGGATGATATCGATGAGAATTGCATCAGCAGCCATCTTTACACCGCGGGCATACCCGACCCCGACCTGCTCATACGAACCGCAAATGAACTCAGGGTCAGCAATTTCCTGCTCTGGCAGATTTCTTACAGCGAATTTTATGTTACCGAAACGCTTTGGCCCGATTTAGAACAGCCCGACCTCGAAAAAGCGATACTGGCATACGCCAAACGCACAAGGCGTTTCGGCTCCGTTGTTGATTCGAAGGACGCCTAAATGCTCAAATATCGGCTTATCTTCGGAACACTGATGACCATCGCGTTCATCGGCATCGTCCTGCTAAGTGGCCGGTTCGATGGCTCTATGGCGGCCCCAACTATTGACGACAAACCGTTTCGCGGCGTGGCAGTGGCTGTTCTTGTTGCTTTATTGATAATTCCAGGATTATTTGAGATATCAAAACTTGCCGCCGTGAAAGGAACCAAAATCCTTCTGCCGGTTTCGATTCCCGTCTCGGTATTGCTGGCGACCAGCAGCTATTGGCTTCCGCGTTTGACGTTGACGGGCGGGTTCATCTTTTTTTTACTGAGTTTTGCCCTTATGGCGTGTTTCCTGTATCAAAGAATTCGGTATGGCTTGTCGGGAGTTCTCGCCAACTGCGGAGCCGCCTGCTTTTCGATATTATATCTTGGATTGTTGGGTGCGTTTGCGCCAGCGACATATATTGACTTTGGCCCCTGGCATTTATTGATGCTGATTTTTGTCGTAAAGTGTTCTGATATAGGGGCTTACACCGCCGGTCGGCTCTTCGGCAAACACAAGTTTTCCCCAGTAATCAGCCCCAAAAAAACCTGGGAAGGTATGGCGGGCGGGGTGGTTTTGGCGGCCGTGGTAGCAGTGGCCTTTGCTGTATTTTGTGATATAATGTCCTGGCGGCTGGCTATTGTTTTCGGTGTTATTTTCGCCTTTTTAAGTCAGCTTGGCGATTTGGCCGAATCGATGCTCAAACGTGATGCCGAAACCAAGGACTCATCAAACAGCGTCCCGGGCTTCGGTGGTATTTTGGATGTCGTTGATTCGATTTTAATCACGGCGCCGTTCGGCTATTTGTTTTTTTCTTTTTTGAGACACTAAAGGAAACTCTTGGAGATAACAATACAACTCGATTCGATCGGCAAACAGCTCGAATTGTTCGGGCCTGCTGATACTAATCTTCGAATGGTGCGCGACGCCCTCGATGTCAGGATAACCGCCCGGCAGGACAATCTCCTCATTGCAGGCAAAGCAGAGAACGTCAACAGGGCGGTGGAAGTTATCGACAAAATGCAAAAGCACCTGCTCAAACGTGCCTCGCTCACCGCTGATGACGTCGGCAGCATACTTTCGGATATTGACGTTTCCGCTGAGCCGCAGTCACCGGAGGCGATTGCCGTTTACTCGCACAAAAAGGTAATCGAGCCGTCCAGCAAAAGACAGCTCAAATATATCCAGGCGATGCTCAACAATGACCTTACGTTTTGCATAGGCCCCGCGGGGACAGGCAAGACGTATCTCGCGGTTGCCGTCGCCGTATCGATGCTCAAAAGAAAACAGATAAGACGTATAATCCTCGCCCGGCCCGCGGTCGAGGCAGGCGAAAAACTCGGCTTTCTCCCCGGCGACATTCAGGCAAAAGTAAATCCCTATCTTCGCCCGCTGTTCGACGCTCTCGAAGATATGATGGACTTCGGCCAGATGCGAGAATTTATGGATATGGACATCATCGAGATTATACCGCTTGCTTTTATGCGGGGCAGGACTCTCAATGAGTCGGTCGTAATCTGCGATGAGGCGCAGAATACATCGGCGTTGCAGATGCTGATGGTCCTTACCCGGCTGGGACGCGGCTCCAAGATGATAATCACAGGTGACATAACACAGATAGACCTGCCCCACGGGCAAAAAAGCGGCTTAGTCGAGGCAATCGAACGCCTGCGCCGCATAAAGGGTATCGGCGTCGTCGAGCTTACGCAAGTCGATATCGTCCGGCATCGGCTCGTTCAGAGCATCGTGCGCGCCTATCAGAACGGCCGTTCCACGAAACCGAAACCAAGAACGGAAAACGTAACGCCTTGATGTCTTTGTGAAATAAACAAAGGGAGCACAGGTGGGATTTTTTAACAGGACAAATCAGCGGCGAAGTCGGGTGCGAAAGGAAGTGGCAAAGCAGTTTGCCGACCTGAGCCGGCTGGCGGACCCCGACGTCATTTACTCGTCGGCTGTCTGGCTGCTCTTTGTGTTGTTGTCCGTGGCGGTGCTCGGATATGACCCGACAGGCCAGATGACCTATGGCCGGTTTGCCGCGATTGTTACAGTGGTTGTCCTGGTTGGACTGGCCGCCGCATTCCATATCTCTCAATATCAAAAACGACTTATTAAAAACCGCGTCAGGACGATAGGACTGGTCGTTCTGATTATTTCAATGTTGATTTGTGCGAAATTAGCGGTGTTGCTGGCCGGCCAGGTATTCTGGGTCACTGGCACCGCCGTCGCTACGGCCCTTATCATAACTATCGCGTATAATCAGCGGTTCGCTATGGCGATGAGCTTTGTTTACTGCGTCCTTGCTTCTTTAGCGACAGGGCAGGTAACGGACTTAAGCGTTTTGCTTACTATGCTCGCCGGTGCGCTGCCATATTGCTTCTTACTCAAGGAAATCCGCACCAGGATGCGGCTCCTGGAGGTAAGTTTGGTGGCGGCTGTAACTGTTTTTATAATGTCAACCGCTATGAGGTATCTTTCTGCCCCCGAATTGCCGGGGAATTTATTCGCCGCCGCAGGCCCAAACGCCGCGGTTACTCTTCTTGTCGGCGTGATGATACAGGGCCTCCTGCCCGTCCTCGAAAAGGTTTTCCGAATCGCGACAAGTATGACCCTTCTGGATTACAGCGACGCAAACCAGCCCCTGCTGAGACGGCTCGCTATGGAAGCACCGGGAACCTATAGTCACAGTTTGCTCATTGGCATCATTGCCGAGGCCGCCGCGGAAGCAATCGGACGCAACGGCCTTTTGTGCAGAGTCGGGTCATACTATCACGATATAGGCAAAATAAATAAGCCGGGCTACTTTGTCGAAAACCAGCTCGGCTCAATAAGCTGGCACAAGGAGCTTTCGCCCGCGATGAGCCAGTTGATTATAGCCGGACATATTAAAGACGGTATGGAACTGGCAAAAGAGTACGGTTTGCCTGCCGTCCTGAGACAATTCATCGAAACACATCACGGCACAACGCTTGTTGAGTATTTTTACAATGAAGCGATGAAACAGCACGAGCAAGGTGATTCTTCTGATTTGCTGGCTCCTTCCGAAGGCGAGTTTCGATATCCCGGCCCAAAGCCGCGGACAAAAGAGGCCGCAATCGTTATGCTCGCCGACGCCGTCGAAGGTGCAACACGGACTTTGCCGGAAGCGACACCATTAAAGATTGAAGCCGTTGTGCATAATATGGCGATGAAGCGTCTGCAGGACGGCCAATTTGACGAGTGCGACTTGTCTTTGCGAGAGCTTAGCCTGATTGAGGCGAGCGTGTCAAAAACCCTCGCGGCCCACTACCACGGGCGAATCGCCTATCCCAAGCCGCCCGATATGCCGTCCGAACAGGACCAGTAAAGCGATATACCAACTATGCAAGGCGTAACTGTTCATATCATTCGCGATTTCAAAAATATCCCTTGTCCGCGTCGCAAGCTCATAAAACTTGTGCGCGTAATCTGCAAGCGATTCCGCCTGACAAAGGCAACCGTCAGTATTGCTATAGTCGACAATTGCCGTATGCGAAAGCTTAATATCGAATTCCTTAACCATAAAAATTTTACCGATTGCCTGGCGTTCAATTTGTCGGAAAGTAAGAACGGCCCAAGATTGTTTGAGCTTGTCGTAAACGGCGAAAGGGCGAAAATGCAGGCCGTTAAACGGGGCCATTCCCCTCAGGCGGAGCTTGCCCTTTATATCACCCATGGTCTGCTGCATAATCTCGGCTTTGATGACTTACAGCCGAAAAAAGCAAAAATAATGCATCAGCTCGAAGATGAAATTCTGCAGCAGCAGGGATTCGGGCTGGTATATGATAAAAAACGAAAAATTATCTCGAATAAACGGCGTCCAAAATGCTGACCAATGACCATGGCATCTGCATCCGGGCAGTTGACTACTCCGAAACATCGCAGGTGGTAACTTTTTTTGCCAGGCAAACGGGAAAAGTTCCTGTAATAGCCAAAGGCGCGAAAAGACAGAAATCATCTTTCGGAGGCCCCATCGAAATATTTTCTTATGGCGATATTGTCTTCTCGGATTCAGGCAGGGACAAGCTGGCGACCCTTGCTGAATTTGAGCCGCTTGCGGGCATGGTGAATTACCCGGTGCTGTCGGCGGATATCTTTGCGCTGAACGCCTGCCTGCTTGCCGCCGAGCTTGTGAATGCCCTGGTCAATGATTATGACCCCCACCCGGGCCTGTTTGACAGTTTGCTTCAGTTCATTCATGATAGCAGCCAGGAAAGAAGCTCAAATGATGAGCACCGCAAAATCCTGGCGAACCTGATAGTGTTTCAACTTGTTCTGCTGACGGAAATCGGCTTATGCCCCGTTCTCGATTATTGCGTAAATTGCAGAAATCGTTTCGATTCTCGCTGGTCGGAAACGTATTTCAGTAATAACGCCAGGGGCCTGATTTGCAGGGATTGCCAGGGGCCTTTCCCCGACAAAATACGACTGACTGCTGAAGCGGCGAAATGTCTGGCCGACTCGAAATTGCTTGCCTCTGCCTCCCAAACCACCCTGAAAAATGTAGAGGACATCTTGATTCACTATATTACCGATATGCTTGGTCGGCCACCAAGAATGGCAAAGTATATCCTCAATGCCTGATAGGTGATGTTGAATCGAAGGGTTTAAAATGTCCCCAAAACCCCATTTTGCCTAAATTAACAGCAGCGATAAGGTGATTATTGACTATATTCTAAATATTGAAATAAAAAAGCCAGATTCCTGTTTAAGAACCTGGCTTCGGAGGAGGGTGATGAAAAGCCCAATAAAATGATTGCTTATGTCAATGTCCTCTGTGGCTCCATTATTGCCTTTCTATAATAATCGCCTTAATACCCCGAAATTCTTTAAGGTAATTTCCTATATTACTACACATTTAGAGACGTCTCAGTTCAAGTCCTCTTATTAAAAAAACCGTAAAATTTTCTCAAAACCCGAAAATCATCATAAAAACGTTGCAATTTTACGCTTGATTACTCCTGTTTGTTCACTATATTCTAACAGGTTGGTTGTTATTTTATGGGGTATTCAAATGGCAGGCAAAATCACGGTAGCCAATTTAATTGACGCCAAACAACATGGTCGTAAGGTTGTGGCAGTTAGTTGTTATGACTATACCACGGCCAAGCTCGTCGCCCAGACCGACGTCGAGATTATACTTGTAGGCGATTCAGCCGCCCAGGTTATCCTTGGGCACGATTCCACCCTCCCCGCGACTATGGATTTTATGGTCGCTATAACCGCCGCCGTCAGGAAAGCCGCCCCCGATGTATGCCTCATTGCGGATATGCCTTTCCTGTCCTACCAGGTAGGCATAGCCGAGGCGGTCAAAAACGCCGGAAGATTCGCCTCTGAATGTGGCGCTCAAATGATAAAAATCGAGGCATCAAGTGCATACCTCGATGTCATCAGAGCAGTCAACGACGCCGGTATGGCTGTTATGGCGCATATCGGCATCAGGCCCCAGAGCATATCAAGGATTGGCAGGTTCAAGGCCGAGGCCTCTACCGCCGAAATGGCCGCCGAGCTTATCGCCCTTGCAAAGCAAATGGTAAACGCCGGCTCAATCTCGCTGCTCCTCGAAGGCGTTTGCGCCGAAGTCGCCAAAATAATCACCGAGCAAAGCGATGTCCCCGTTATTAGTTGCGGCTCAGGTCCGCACTGCGACGGACAGGTTCTCATCGCTCCTGATATTCTCGGCTTGTCACAGGGACATCAGCCGAAGTTCGCCAAAAGCTTCGCCAACCTCGGCGACGCCACAATCGCCGCCTTCGCCGAATACGCAAACCAGGTCAGGGCGGGCAAATACCCCGATACCGAACACTGTTATCGTATGAAAGACGGCGAAATGGAACGACTCCGCGGAATGCTTGAAAGCAACGCCTGAAAACCAGGATAATTTTTTTAATATCGTCTTTGCACGAAGGGATTGATTCAAAATGGATGAGGTTGCTCCGATTCTGCTTTCCGTTATTGTCTGCGACAGGGTGATTTTCGACCGCATATCGGGAATGCCCAGCATCATAAACATTATTCAAACCATCAACGCCCCCAGGTACCCCGTGCGCCACGACCAGCTCATATTTTTCTGCGAGATGACCAACGGCCACGGCGTTACCCGCCTTAAGATTCGCCTCGTCGATATAGATAACCAGGACAAGGTCATCTTCGAGCAGGGCCAGCCCGTGGATTTCAAGGATGTCAGGCAAATCGTAACCGTTGCGATTAACCTGATGGGTGTGGTTTTTCAGCACACAGGCGAATATCGTTTCCAGTTGTTTGCCAACGACACTATGCTTGGCGAACGGTCGGTCGTTTGCAGACAGGTTAATATGCCCCATCCGCCGCCGCACACGCCTCCGGATACGGGGCAGGGGCCTGACGTCGAAAATAGTTAGATTAAATTTTCACACCAAAGCAAAAAAATCCGGCTACTATTGTTTTGCCGAGAAAGCCCTATAATATCGGCTTGATTGCACAATGATTGGTCTAAAATGGTTCACGCCTGTTAAAACTCGCCTTTATATATTTCCTTAATTACGTAGATTACCCATTTTAACTAAAGAATTTTAAGTGCCATTTCCGATTCATATATTACCCATATTAACATTTTGGGATTTTGGAGTCCCGCTGATGTTGAAATGGGCAAAGATTGTGGCAGACAAAATATTTGGAGAAAGATTATGATTAGAGAGGAAATCGTCGAGAGGTATCTGGATTCCCTTTTAAGAGGGGATAGAAGAAATTCCCGGTTAGTCATCGAAGAGACGCTGCAGAGCGGAACGCCCACTAATCTTGTCTATATGGAGGTTGTCTGGCCCACAATGGTCGAGATTGAACGGCTGTTAAGGGCCGAGCGGATAACCCTCGCACAGGAACACTTAGCCACAAGAATCAGTCGCACAATAGTTGACCAGTTGCAGAACAAGCTGCCGCGAAGGCAGGCCCGAAACAAAAAAATCGCGGTATGCTGCGCCGGATGAGTTGCAGGAGCTTGGCGGCCAGATTATCGCTGACCTCTTCGAAAGCGACGGCTGGGACGTGCGCTTCCTCGGCGGCGGACTTACCAATGACGATATCCTTACCTACATCCACGAATACTCTCCCGATGTATTACTGGTTTACGGCACAAGCCCCAGGCAGGCGCCTTCCATTCGTCAGCTTATCGACCGCATAAAAGACGTTAGCGCAAATCCGAATATGCAAATTATGGTCTCAGGCGGATTGTTCAACCGTGCGGAAGGGTTGTGGCAGGAAATCGGCGCGGATGCCTTCGCCGCGACAGCCGAACAAGCGCTGGAAATGGCCACCGGCTCAATACCCGTCGAGCAGATATCGCGAACCATAAACCGCAGGAAAAGAAAAAGAATGGATACGCCTGCCGAGACGCAACAGGCCGATGCAAAAATCGTTGCCTGATGAATTAGCCAAAGCGGGTCGATATAATACTATCGAAGGTCCTTCTGGAGCTTGTATTCGACCGAGTCAACGAGCGCCTGCCATGACGCCTCGATGATGTTCTCCGATACACCGACGGTCCCCCAGATATCTTTCTTGTCTCGCGATTCGATAATTACGCGGACGCGGGCGGCAGTTCCTTCACGGCCGTTGACAACGCGGACCTTGTAATCAACAAGGTGCATATCCTTTATTGCGGGGTAGAAGTTCTCAAGCGATTTTCGCAGCGCCGCGTCGAGTGCGTCAACCGGGCCGTCGCCTTCGCCGACCACGTGCTCAACCTGTTCGCCGATTTTCAGCTTGACCGTAGCTTCGGTGATAAGCTCGCCGGTATTGCGTTTCTCGACTTTCGTGGCGTACCTGATAAGCTCGAAAGCCGGCTTATATGTCCCCATAATCTTCTGCACGAGCAGCTCGAAACTCGCGTTGGCCGCCTCAAATTGATAACCCTCGTTTTCGAGGTTCTGCACGCGTTCGAGAATTTTTTTCGCCAGCTTTTTGTCTTCGGTTATTTTCGCTTTTTCCAGCTCCGCGAGGATATTTGATTTGCCGCTAAGCTCACTGATAAGGAATCGTCTCTCGTTGCCGACCAGTGCCGGGTCAACGTGTTCGTATGTTCGTTTGTTTTTTCGCAGGGCGTCAACGTGCAGCCCCGCCTTGTGGGCGAATGCGCTTTCGCCCACGTATGGCATATTCGTTACCGGCGTCAGGTTGCAAATCTCGAAGACAAAACGCGACACTTCGGTTATTGACTTGATTTTTTCCGGCGTCAGCACGTCAAAGCCCATCTTAAACGCCAGGTTTGGGATAACCGTGCACAAATTTGCGTTGCCGCAGCGTTCGCCAAGCCCGTTGATTGTCCCCTGGACCTGCCTTGCGCCCGCGTGGACTGCCGCCAGCGAGCCGGCGATTGCGCAGTCATTGTCATTATGAGTGTGGATGCCGATAGTCAGGGGCTTTAACTGTCCGTAAATGGTTTTGGTGATTTCATAAATCTCGTTCGGCAGTGTGCCGCCGTTGGTGTCGCAAAGCGCAATCGCGTCGATTCCCGCCTCAGCCACTGCCCGCAGCACCTTCAGGGCGTACTCAGGATTTTCCTTGTAGCCGTCGTAAAAATGCTCGGCGTCGAAAATCGTCTCAAGACCGTGCTTTTTAAGGTATTTCACCGAGTCGGCGCATACCGTGATATTGTCCTCAAGCGAACAGTTGAGAACTTTTGTAACGTGCAAATCCCAGGTCTTTCCCACGATGGTTGCGGCGGGGGCCTTGCAGGAAACAATCGCGTTAAGAGAGGTATCGTCTTCCGCCTTGTTGTCGATTCTGCGTGTACTGCCGAATGCGGCTATTTTGCTGTTCCGCAGACCCAGTTTCGCAACCTCCGCGAAAAACTGCGTGTCTTTTGGACCCGATGCTGGATAACCGCCCTCGATGTAGTCCACGCCGAGTTCGTCAAGACATCCGGCGATGGCCAACTTGTCTTCAAGAGAAAAACTGATTCCCTCGGTCTGCATCCCGTCTCGCAGTGTCGTATCGTATATTTTTATTTTTTCCATAGCGGCTTTATTTTAGCCCCCCCTCGTCGATATGTAAAGGGCGATAAGCGGGTGATTTGCGACGCGAATGCCCTGTAAAAATTTGCATAAGGTTGCTCAAAATAACAGGTTGCTTGTTGCATTATGGCTTTTGAGTTGGTATTATTCCCCCCTTCGGGACGTTTGGGTAATATAATCTGTTTATGGGCGGTAAAAATGATTCTTTCACAGATTTTACAGCCGAGTTTAGTAAAGGTGCCCCTCGTGGGCAAGGATAAGCAGTCGGTCATAACGGAGCTTGTCAATCTCCTTGACACCGGCAAATTGCTGCTGAATAGAGATGTTGCTCTCCAGGCCGTTCTCAATCGTGAGCAGGTCAGAAGCACAGGCATCGGTTCCGGCATAGCGATTCCCCACGGCAAATGCAACGCTGTAAAGGAGCTGGTGATTGCTCTGGGAATTGCCGCGCAGCCCATCGATTTTGACAGTGTTGACAACAAGCCCGTGAGTATCGTCATCCTGCTGTTATCGCCACTTGACCAGACAGGCCCGCATATTCAGGCGCTTGCCCGTATAAGCCGATTGATGCTCGATGAGGCGTTCAGGAACAAGCTCCAGAAGGCCTCTTCCGCCAATGAGGTTTGCGAGCTTTTCGCCAACAAGGAAAACGAGTAAATTAGTTTCGTCGGCTACTCGTTACCCTGTTCGGTATGTGATTCCCACAGAACCAGCCCAAGCTCGTGAGCCGTTGCCAAATCCTTGTTTTTCGGAACAACTCGCACCGCTATGCCTCTGCGTCCTGAAGCACAGCAGGGCGTCAGCCCGCAGAACAAATGCTCGTTGTCAACGCCTGTGGATTTTTTGTAATCCATCTGGATTACTTCCCCATCGATGATATTGCCGCGGGAGTCCAGCGGGCCGTGATATAGTTCTACCGAAATGTCATCCGGTTTTAATCTGCCGAGCTTGACGACGGCGTTAACCTTAAGCTTTGAGCCGACTTTTAGCTGCGGATTTTGGGCGTCCAGTGCATTTCCGCCTTCGCCGTTGCCCATCTCCACGTTCACGTCTTTAATAAACAGCTCCGACCACGCCCTCTGCGTATTTGCCTTCCACGAGGCAAGGGTTTTTGCCCTGCTCATATTGTCACTGACCATATAGTCCCATCTTGCCTGCGCGGGCAGATAGCATCGCTGCGTATATTCGCTTACCATTCTTGATGTGCAGAACTGGGGCGTCAGTCGTCTCATCGATTTTCTCGCACGGTATATCCACGCCCGCGGCAGATTGTCTGCCGAGCGGGTATAGTACAGAGGCACAACTTCATTTTCGAACATATTATAAATCGCCTGTGCCTCGATCGTATCCTGGTAGTTGGCGTCGTCATATACCTCGCCTGAGCCGATTGCCCAGCCGTTATCGGGTTTGTAGCCCTCGCACCACCACCCGTCAAGCGTGCTCATATTCAGCACGCCGTTTATCGCCGCCTTCATTCCGCTTGTCCCGCTCGCTTCCAGCGGCCTTCTCGGGTTATTCAGCCATACGTCAACGCCCTGCACTAACATCTTGGCGACGTTGATGTCGTAATCTTCGAGGAATACTATCCGGCGTCTTACGTCGAACTTCTCCGCAAAATGCATGATTTCACGGATAAGGTCTTTGCCCTCGCTGTCCCGCGGATGCGCCTTGCCCGCGAATATGAACTGCACCGGCCTTTTGGTGTCGGTCAGCATTTTCGCCAGTCGGTCGGGGTCTCTGAACAGCAAAGTTGCCCTCTTATACGTCGCGAAACGTCTCGCGAAACCGATTGTCAATGTCTCCGGGTCGAGCATTTCTTCCGCCTGGTTTAGCTCGCTGTGATACGTCCCTCTTCTTTCCATCTGCGCCTTCAGACGCCTGCGGGCAAACGCTATCAGCCGTTCCTTGCATCGCTGATGACATCTCCAGAACTCCTCGTCGGATATCTGCTCAACATTGTTCCATACCGGCGAATCGACTTTTTCATCCGCCCAGTTTGGTCCCATGTATCTTTCATACAGCCGGCCTATTTCCTCCGAAAGCCAGCTTCTTGTGTGCACGCCGTTGGTGATTGACGATATGGGAATCTCGTTTGTCGGAACCCTTCTCCACAGGCACGACCATATCTCGCGCGATACCTGCCCGTGCAGCTCGCTGACGCCGTTTGCGTAACTGCTGGCCCGTATCGCCAGCACAGGCATCTTGAACGGTTCGCCCTCGTCATCCGGCAGTATCCTGCCTAAGGAAATCAGCCGTCTCGCGTCTATTCCAAGCGATGGCGCATAACTGTCGAAGTATTTGTGCATCAGCTCCGTGCTGAATTCGTCAACACCGGCCCTGACCGGCGTATGCACCGTGAAAATTGTCCCTGCCTTTACTGCCTCGAACGCCTCGTCAAAGGATACTTTTGTCTCGTTCATTATGTATCGCATTCGTTCGAGAGCTGAAAATGCGGTGTGTCCTTCGTTAAGATGGCATACCGTCGGCTTGATGCCCATCGCGTAAAGCGCACGCATACCGCCGATGCCCATCATAAGTTCCTGGCGAATTCTCATCTCCGTATCGCCGCCGTAAACCGTCGTCGTAATCATCCGATCGGTCGCGGAATTATTCGGCAGGTTTGTGTCTAACATATATAACTTGGTGCGTCCCACCGAGCAGAGCCATATCTGGGCGAATACCGCTCTGCCCGGGTACTCCACGCTGATTGTCAACGGCTGCCCGTCTTTGCCGCGCACCAGTTCAAGCGGCATATTATAAAGGTCGTTCTCAACGTATGCCTCCTGCTGCCAGCCGTCAACGTTGAGATACTGACGGAAATAACCCTTTTGATACATCAGCCCCACGCCGACTAACGGGATACCGAGGTCCGATGCGCTTTTGATATGGTCGCCCGCGAGTATCCCCAGGCCGCCCGCGTAAATCGGCAGACATTCGTGAATCCCGAACTCCGCACTGAAATACGCCAGCGTCATTTTCGTCGATTCGGGACATACCGAATCAAACCACGTCGGCCCTTCGAGATATGATTGAAGTTTCTCCGACGCCTTTTTCAATTCAGCGATAAATCCTTGGTTTTCCGCCAGCGCGTTGAGCCGTTCCTGTGGAACGCTGCCTAACAGCTTGACCGGATTATGCCCGCAGCTCTGCCACAGTGCCGGGTCAATCCGCGAAAATAAATCAATAGATTCAGGGTTCCATGACCAGAACAGGTTTACCGCGATTGCCTGAAGGTCAGTCAAAGCCTCAGGCAGCGCCGGCAGGACCGTGTAGTTACGAATCTTAAGCATTTTCACCTCTTCTCAGCGTTGCAACTCTTTTTCATTTCAGTTGTAGGGCGGGGTTTACCCCGCCGACCGTCCCATAAAGCTAATTAGCGTAAACACTTACACCCCCCATATAATCGGCCAAAATACACCCCCGCTTAACGCTAAAAACCCTGAAATACACCCTCCGATGCCTTGTAGGGGACAAAAAAAGGGCCTGTTGTAAACAGGCCCTTCTCTCTAGGAGGTTTTACCTCCGCAGATGCCGTAAGAAAGCGAATTGGAAAGACCCATTAATTTCAGGTGGGCAATCGTTGCTTGTGTCCGAAAGTCCAAGTTCAATAGGCGTTTTCGGGCCTCAAGGCCTGATTTCCCAGGGTTAAGGGTATCGGTTTTTTCAAATATGGCTTTCTATACCAAACACCGCAGGGGTGCCTGCTATATTTACTTATACGTTTTTTCAAAGAAAAAGGCAAGCAAAATCGCCCCTTATTAACTTGTCGCGTCTGCTTTTTTCGGACCTTGTAACTACCTTCTTCGCCTATTTCATTCTTCGTAGCAGGCCCGATTCTATCGGGTCTGCGCAGAATGAATCGGCTTTCACTTGATAATTTCTCCAAAGGAATTTTTACCTGACGTTAAACCCTTTGAAATGCTGGTGTTGAGTTGCTGTGATTTCAGATGAGTTTAGAAAAGACGCCTGAAGATGCTCACGTCAACAGTGTGCAACAACAAGGAACAACTAAGAACAACAATGAACAACTGCGGTCTCTGCAGTAAAATCTTTTTGTGGTGATTTTGGAAGTTACGCGGTTCTTAATTCTGCGCCAATGGATTCGGTCAGCGATTTCAGAATGTTGGTCTGGAAGCCATCGACGGCTTCGTGGGTCAGTGTGCCATCGGCGTCGCGGAACCATAACGAAAGCGTTACGCTCTTTTTGCCTTCGGGTATGCTTTTGCCGCGGAATATATCCACAAACTGCAATTCCTCTAATTCAGCAGGGGCCTTCTTGTTTACGCCGGCTTCGATATCCGCCCAGACAACGTCCTCGTTTACCAATAGCGAAAGGTCTCGTTTTATCGCGGGGAATTTGGATAATGGCTTAACCTTTACTACGCCGGCCCGAAGTGAAAGTAATCCTTCGAGGTCCAATTCCGCTCCGCAGATTGTTGTGTTTTTGAAGTCGAATCTGTCAAGGACTTGCTGCGATGCCATTCCGACTAAGCCGACCTGCTTGTTATTGGCGAGGACTTTTACGCCCGCCTGTGCCCAGTTGATTTCCGTTGGCTCAAATTTGACAACTGCATCTGCCGCTATTGTTTTCAGCAAGCCATCGACAACGCCCTTGATGTCCCTGAAATCGCTGTCGCAGGTAATCGTCAGACGTGTCTTTTCAACGGGTAACTTTCCTGCTTGTGCTGGTGTATAGGTGTCTGCTATCTCAAAGAGCCGGCAGGGGGTGTTGCCTACGTTGTGATTGGTTTTGATTACGCCGAACAGCGAAGGCAAAACACTTTGCCTGAGAAGATTCGTCCCGGTTCTCGTAACGTCCTTGACTGATAAATGCCGTTTATCTTCGTTTTGAGCGAACAGCTCCGCGTCCCTGCTGTCGATAAAGCTGATTGTTACCGTCTCGTAAAATCCGCATCCCGTAAGGTATGTCCCTATCGCGTCGATTGTTTTCTTGCGGGTATCGGTCGGCGAAACCTCAATCGTTATCGCGTTTTCCGTCGGTATTTTGTCGTAACCATATACGCGGGCGACCTCCTCAATCAAATCCGCCTCGCGGTAAACATCGTTTCGCCACGTCGGCACCGAGCAGGTTATCTGCTCGCCGTTTTGCTTTGGCTGGAAACCTAATCTTGTCAGAATCTGGATTACCGTGTTATTCGGCACATCGATACCAAGCAGCTTTTTCAATCGCGCCAAACGCAGCATCGCCTGTTTTGGTTTTGGCTTTCCCGGGTACGCGTCGATAACGCCTTTCGCTGCTTTGCCGCTCGATACCTGAATCATCAGTTGAGCGGTTCGCTTCGATGCCCAGTCGATATTCTCGATATCTACGATTCTGCAAAACCGAAACGCCGCCTCCGATGGCAGCGACAAATTGCGAGATGTCGTCCGTACGCTCAACGGCGAGAAAAATGCGTCCTCAAGCAGTATCGTTGTTGTCGCGTCGCTTACTTCCGTATCAAGTCCTCCCATAACACCCGCCACCGCGACCGGATATTTCGAGTCGGCGATTACGAGCATATCGGAAGTCAATTCGCATTTCGAGCCGTCGATACTGATGATTTGCTCGCCTGCTTGTGCTTTGCGAACGATAATTTTGCCGCCGAATAATTTCTTGTAATCAAACGCGTGCGGCGGCTGTCCCGTCTCCATCATCGCGTAGTTCGTCGCGTCAACAACGTTATTAACGCTCCGCATCCCAATCGCCTCAAGCCGTTTGCGCATCCAGTCAGGCGTCGGCCCAACCTTAACCCCCTCGATAATTCTCGCCGTATAACGCTGGCACAATCCCGGCTCGCGAATCTCAACGCTCGCGAATTCCGACGCCGGCTTCGATGATTCCGCAAGTTCAACCTTCGGCAGTTTCAATTCTTTGCCCGTCGCTGCGGCAAGCTCACGCGCGATGCCGATATACCCAAGGCAATCGCCCCGGTTGCTCGTTACCTCAACGTCGATTACCGTGTCATTATCGAGTTGCTCGATACCCTCGTATGGGAATCCGCGATTGCTTAGAATCTCCGCGACCTCCTGCGCCGACAGCTCGATATCAACATAATCCTTAAGCCAGCTTAATAGAACTTTCATAAGTCAAATAAGGTAACTTTTAGCGGGACTACTGTCAATGAAATTGATAATTGGTTATTGATTATTGATAATTTGAAAACGTATATTCCATCTGTTGAGTGTTTGCAGTATCAATAATCACTCATCAATAATCAATAAGCTTATTCTTTCTTTGGTATGCAGACACATTCTTCCGCCGGCTCGCCGCAACCGCTGCAAACCCCGTCCTCTATCGGCGCCCCGCATAGCTCGCAGGGCGAACATCCGCAGGTCTGACACATATTGCACGTCCTTATTATTTTTATTGTTTAACGTTCACCGCCTTGCGAATCCCGTAGTTCGTCGCAATCATCGCGTCCGCCTGTGGCAGTTGCTGACGCGGTATGACCACCGTCGGCTCATCCAGCTCGAATTCCACGACGTCGTATTTGTCGCTTGGGTTCAGCTTCTGCGCCTTGACGATGTCGCTTAATCGGCTGATGGGCATACCATTAAATTTGCTGACGACAATCTGGGACAGGTCGGTATAGCCGAGGTTTATCTGCGCGGGCAAAACATAGCTCAGTATCACAATCTCTCTGCGCTGGGCCGTCGGCTTAAACGCCATATCCCTGAAGTAATGCAGCAAATGAGGCGTAACCTTACCTTCCCAGTCCTTGCCCCAGTTGGCCAGGTATGGCCTCGTCAGCTTCTGAAACACAAATCCGCCCGTAACCACGTACTCCGGCTGCTCTCCGTATTCGTAGTAGGGGGCAAGCATCTCGCCCACGTTGAAATTTTTCGCCTGCACGTGCAACTGCTGTTTAGCCCCGTCTCGCCATATATCAAAAACAATATCATCGCCGACTTTGTGACTTGTGATTAAATGATGGAACATTATGCGGTCGTATGCCGGGTACTGGAATTTGCCGTATGCGTCAATCTCTTTGCCGTCGATTGTGAGAATCACGTCGCCCGCCTTCAGCGAATCGCCTGTCCCGAGCGAAGTCGAGGGGCTGCCCGTCCCGATATTATACACGCTCGCAACCTGCACGCCGTTTTTCATCGTCGAGGGTATCTTGAGATATGCTCGTGTCGTCGGGTCGAGCAATGCCTCGGTTGTGAACCCGACCGCCGGCACTCCGGGATAGTTGCCGTCTTTCGCTCTGGCAAGGAAGTTGTTGATTATCACTGCGGGTATAAGTCCCGTCTCGGTGGTATTTTTGCTCCAGCAGGAAATCCCTATGGGATTTGCTCCGTCACAAAAAACCTGTCCTGTTCCTGTTTCCTGCGATGTATTCGTAACTATCAGATTCAAAAAATATGCGTATGAAACCGTCGAGCGCAGCACCTCCGCACGGTCCATATATCCCTGCCCCGTGGTCATCTCCCCGTTGGTGTTGAGCCAGTAATAATTCAGCTTCGCTCCCCGCTGAAACTTGTCTTCGAACCTTATCGGCTTCAACGGCTTTTTCATTGCGTTCGGCTCAAGCTCCAGCAGCGCAAGGTCAACCTCGTAATCTATTGTCTTTATCGTCGCCGGTATGTATTCGTTTTGTCCCGACACCTTCGCCTTGATTAGTTTCGCGTCCGTCAGGTTCCACGCCGGCGTTATTACCTGGTATGCCCCCGTCGCGCAGCCCACTCCGCTTTTCTGCTGGACATCGGTATTTTTCCACGGCCGTATCTGGTCGTAACCGTATGATGAAATCTCCAGATATACAATCGACCCCTTCATCGCCTCGCGTGTCTGGTCCTCTCCCGCCCTGGCTGAAACGCCGGTTATGCTTAGCACAACCAGAAATATTAGAGCAAAACGATTTATTGATAGGATTCTCATTGTTGTACCTCCCTCTTGTTGGAACCGGTCGAAGGCAATCGCATCTGCTGCGGTATATCATATTTTGTGAGTATCTTCGCCTGTTGTGTGTGCGCCTCTTTCGCGTCCAGTATCAATGGCCGGTCCATACCCATAAACGCAATCGTGTAATAACCCTCAGGCGGCTTATCGAACGCCTTCCACACGTCCGCAAGCCCTTCAATTGTCGTCCCGTTTATGCTTTCGACCACCTGGCTTTTGAATCCGCCCGCGTACGCGTTTATCTCATCCGGCATTATCTCCGAAAGCACCACGTATTCCTTCCTTGCCCTGTCCTTGTTTAGCTGCATCGAATTGTGGAACAGGTACCGCAGCTCAAACGGCGCATCTATAATCCATTCGGCTCCCCAGGTTTCGAGATAATTGCGTGTCGCCGGCACAAATACAAGCCCCCCGAAACAAACGTATTCCGGCTCGATATCGTATTGCCTCGCAAATTCAAAAACAGTCCTGTTCAGTGCAACCGTCGCCGTCGCCTTTGTAAGTTTCCCGTCGCGGTAAAATGCAAGCTCTACTGTTTGCCCTATTTGTTTTGTCTCCACCACCTCCGACATATCGAGCTTCAACCCGTATATTTCCACTCTCCCGTCATTGTCGATTGCGTACTGATCAATCTGCGTCAGCACGTCGCCCGATTTCAAAATCGATTCGACTGAGCTGTGCATTATCGTATCAATCACGACAATTCCCTGCTGGTCCGCCGGCACTTTAAGATAATCCTTATATGCCGGGTTATGCAGCCCCGGGTACAGCATCACGCCTAATGTCCCGAACCCGTCGTATTTGCCGTCGTTGATGTCCGCCAGAAAATGTCTTATCACCGTCGTCGGAATCATATACCCGATGTTCTCCGCCTGCCTCAGCCCCTGGAATGCCACGCCCACGACCTTGCCGTCCTGCATCACCGGCCCGCCCGAATTGCCCGGGTTTATCGCCGCGTCTGTCTGAATCACAAGGTGTGAATCCGCCCCCGTGTGCGAATATGTGTCCACCTGTATCCGTGATACGATGCCCTTTGTCACCGATATGCGCCTGCCTCCCATTGGAAATCCGAATGTCTCGACCGCCGTGTTTACGCCCGGCAGTTCCGCCAGCTCAAGCGCTTTTGTGTCATCGAAAAAGCTCTTGTCTTCAACTGTCAGTAACGCCAAGTCACAGTCATGCCCGATGAATGCCACCTTTGCGGGATACCGTTTCGCCACGTCCTCTTTTTGAATCTCAATGTATTTGTTGTTGCTCACGTTGTGCGCGTTAGTGAGAATTCTGTTGCCCTCGATGATAAACCCTGACCCGACCCCCTGACTCATCGCCTTCGGCTTCCACGGTGTTATATAATCGAATTCCTGCCCCGCGCTGCGTATCATTACTACCGATTTATCCATCCCCCCAAGGCCCACCTGCCCTCGAATGCCGCTGTCGGGGGCCGCTTTGCTTTCACCGCCGAGTGCGCCGATACCACAGAGAATAAAACAAAAAATAATCTCCGCGGCCTTTGTGGTCTCTGCGATAAATCTGTTGTTGTGGATTAGGCATTTTCTCATCGCTTAATTCTCCGGCCGTATCATTAACGTTTCCATTTTCCATTATTTTCACGATACTACCGCGCGGACGAGGCAAATACAACGGGCTAAAAAAACGAAATTTTGTTAAAAAATTAAGTTGACGGCCTGCAAGAACGCGGTTTATACTCTTGCGATTTTTTGAACTAAAAAACGCTATGGAGGCACTATGGCTGGTGAAGTAAAAGATATTTTGAAAAACAGGGTTAAAGGAAAACACTATGACCGATTAATTGCGGTTGACCACCCTAAGATGCATCATTTTATCGCGGACGCTATCGAGCTGACAAATCCGGCTTCCGTCTATGTCTGCATCGACTCGCCGGAGGACGTAGCGCATATCCGCGCCCTTGCCATCAAAAACGGCGAGGAAATGCCACTCGACATTAAGGGCCACACCTGTCATTTCGACGGCATTAACGACCAGGGACGCGATACCTTCAGCACAAGATACCTCCTGCCCGCCGGCTCATCGCTTGGCGAATCACTCAAATCCGTCGAAAAACAGGCAGGAACCAAAGAAATCCGCGACCTCCTCAAAAACTCGATGGCAGGCAGGGAAATGATTATTTGCTTCTGGACGCTCGGTCCCGTCGGCTCCGAGTTCACCATCCCCTGTCTTCAGATTACCGATTCGCCCTATGTCGTTCACAGCGAATCGCTTCTCTATCGCCCCGGCTACGAGCAGTTCAAAAAACTCGGCGAAAACCACGGCTTCTTCAGATTTCTCCACTCCGAGGGCGAGCTTGAAAACGGCATCAGCAAAAACGACAAACTCCGCCGCGTTTATATCGACCTCGAAGACGAATTGGTTTACTCCGTAAACACCCAGTACGGCGGCAACACTATGGGCCTCAAAAAACTCGCCCTGCGACTCGCTATCCAGAAGGCCTCACGAGAGGGCTGGCTCGCGGAACACATGTTCGTTATGGGCGCACACGGACCAAAAGGGCGCGTTACTTATTTCACCGGCGCCTTCCCCTCCGCCTGCGGCAAGACCTCAACCTCGATGTTGCCGGGCCAAACAATCGTCGGAGATGATATCGCCTATTTCCGCAAAAAAGGCGGCCAAATCCGTGCTGTCAACGTTGAAAAGGGCATCTTCGGCATCATCCAGGACGTCAGCGCAAAAGACGACCCCGTCATTTACAAGGTCCTCACAAACCCAATGGAGGTCATCTTCTCCAATGTCCTCCTTGATGCTCATAAAAAACCCTACTGGCTCGGTATGGGTTGTGAAATACCGCCCGAAGGCACCAATTTCTCCGGCGAATGGTTCAACGGTAAATCCGATGACCAGGGCAATCCCATTCCGCCCGCTCACAAAAACGCCCGTTATACCCTCAGCATCCCTGACCTCGACAATTGCGACCCCGCGCTCAACGACCCAAATGGCGTCTCCGTTGGCGGTATGGTTTACGGAGGCCGCGACAGTGACACCTGGAATCCGGTTGAACAGGCCTTTGACTGGAACGAGGGTATTATCCTGAAAGGTGCTGCCCTCGAATCGGAAACCACCGCGGCTACTATCGGCAAGCAGGGTGTCAGAACATTCAACCTTATGTCGAATCTCGACTTCGTTTCGATACCGCTCGGCAAATATGTCCAAATCAATCTCGACTTTGCCAAAGGCGTCAAGAAACCGCCCCTCATCTTCTCCGTCAATTATTTCCTCAGAGGCAAAGACGGGAAATATCTGAATACAATGGCTGACAAGCTCGTCTGGATTCTCTGGGCGGAGCTTCGCGTCAATGGCGATGTCGATGCAATCAAAACGCCGACCGGCTTCATACCTATGTATGATGACCTCGCCCGACTGTTCAAAGAACATCTCAAAACCCAGTTCACGAAAGACGATTACGAAAAACAGTTCACAATTCGTGTCCCCGAAAATCTCGCCAAACTCGACCGTGTCGAGAAGATTTATCGGGGAAAAGTTCCCGATACTCCCAAAATCCTGTTCGATACCTTCGCTGAAGCCAGAAAACGCTTCAAATCCGCCGCCCAGCAGCACGGGGATTATATTTCCCCCTTTGAGCTGCTTGGCAAGTAGGGGGCTGAGGGTTTTTGTCGCCTAATAACTGTTTTCATACGGGCTTTGTAGTATATTGAATTTGGCTTAGAAAATAGCATTGCTTGTCCTCTATTTTGCCATCCACTTGAATAATCGCCGTACCTTTAGTCGTAACCTCTTGCAGCAAAACAAGTTAGCTGTTTTTGGGGCTGCTTTTAGACCTCAAGCCAATTTTATCTATCATGCCAATTTTGCTTGTTCTGCAACAAAAAACAAAAAGTCCTATAATTCATTTGACTTTGTTCCTTAAGTAACGTAGAATAAGATATGAAGAAGAAATGGGAGAGAGTGCCCTCACCTTCACGCAGGGTATTCTCGCCAAAATTGTGTTTTTGCAGCGGTGCAGGGGAGAATGTGTCTGCACTGGAGATGGGGCGATAAGTAATGGGTGATAGTTCGCGCAAGGTGCCTCCTGGCGCAAAAGAGCTGAGCTTTCAGAATGGAAGCGGCAAGCACGGACAGCAGGATTCTGCGTCTGCGCAGTCATTTTATACTCGCACGCATAATCATTTTCTCGGCAGTTCCGCCGCGTTCAACTCCGTAATGGAAGTTATCAGGGCTATTGCCACCCGCGAATGTCCGGTTATTATTACCGGCGAAACAGGCGTCGGCAAGGAAATGGTCGCCTGCCAAATTCACGTCTCAGGCAGTCGCGCCCACCGCGTTTTTGTTCCCGTCGATTGCACCACCCTTACAGGCCAGTTATTCGAAAGCCAGTTATTCGGCCACGTCAAAGGCGCATTCACAAGCGCCGTTGACAGCACGCTCGGTTTCTTCAGGGCGGCAGATGGCGGCACGATTTTCCTCGACGAAATAAGCGAAATTCCCCTCGAGCTTCAGGCAAAGCTCCTCCGCGTCCTCCAGGAACGACGTGTAACGCCCCTCGGCTCCGCTATGTCGTATCCCGTCGATGCCCGCGTCCTGTGCGCGACCTGCAAGGACCTGCAGGATATGGTCAAAAAGGGCACGTTCCGTTCAGACCTCTATTACCGCCTCAATGTTGTTCAGCTTGAGGTGCCTCCACTTCGTCATCGCAAAGAAGACATCCTCGATTTGGCCGAATACTTCCTCAAAAACCAGTCGGCCTTCTACAACGAGCCGCCCAAGACATTCAGTGAATCCGTCAGACGCCTCCTGATTAGCTACGCCTGGCCCGGCAATGTCCGCGAACTCGCCAACGCCATCGAGCGTGCTTACGTCCTCACTGAGGGCCCCGAAATTCAGCCCGCCGTAATGCCTTTCGAAATCATAATAGCTGATTCGCCTTCTTATCCAAAAGACCAGTTGCCGACCCTCGATGAAGTAAAACGCAGGGTCATTACCCAGACCATCGAATACACCAAAGGCCGAAAAATCGCCGCCGCAAGAATTCTCGGCATCGATCGCCGCCAGCTCAATCGCCTTATGGGAAAATTCGGCATCCCCGCCGCCGAAGCCGACGAAAACGCAAAACAGTAACCCTGTCCTGTTCTTCCGAAATCCGCATCCCAAAATCATCAATCGAAAATCATAAATCAGAAATGTCTTTTGTGCCTAACCGTAGTGATGGCCGGCGTAGAGAAGATTAATCGCGAAGAGGTGAATCGGGGCAAATATATAACCGAAAACCTGCCACGCGATTACCAATCCGATAATCGCGACGGATGGCTGACTGATAAGGGCTTTGTATTTATAAGCGTTTTCACTGTCCAAAACCAGAGGCACAAGGCAGCTTCCGTCCAATGGCGGTATAGGTAACAGGTTAAAAATAAACAACACTAAGTTGAGCGTAAAAAGTATGCTCGTCATTACCGCTATGCTGTTCGCCCAGCCCGCACTCTCCACGTCAGCTATATGCGAAAACGTGATGCTTGCCGGCGGAGAAAAATAACCCATCGCGTATCCCACTCGGATTATCACCACGCCGGCGATAGCAAGAATAAGATTTGCCGCAGGTCCCGCCATCGCCATCATTATCTCGCGTTTCGGATGGCGCTGCGCCAGGCGGTGTCATAAGGCGCGCTCGCCCATCCAATCATCCAGCCGTTTAAAATATACGATATAATCGGCAGCACAATCATCCCGATGGGTTCTCTCCTCATGTGTGCAAACGGATGCAAGCTGACCTGTCCGCCGTAATACGCGGTCTTGTCGCCGAGTTTCATCGCCGCAAACGCATGCGCCGCCTCGTGAAAGCTCAGCGACAGGACGAATACCACGTACCACGCAAGGCCTAATGCGACATCGTTATTCATTGCTGACAGGATACCGGCTCTTTTTTAGAATCTCAACCACGAAATAAACAGACGGATTTAACTCTTGTCGCCAAACATCAGGGTCATACCAGAAATGACCGAAACAACCTCGCTCATCGGTTGTTCTTCTCCGGCAATGCCTTTCTGTCCGGAGGTCCCTCCAGATAATTCTTACGGGATACTACTCTCCTGCCTGTCCGCGACTCCAGGTCCTTTCTGGCTTTGCCCGCCACCTCGCCTCCTTCGCGGGCTGTCTCCTTGTTCTCCAAAAATCCCTGCGCGTCTTTATTCCTCGTTATTTCCGTTGTTGCTGCCTCACCTAACATATTGAATATCAGCTCAAGGTCGTTGAAATGGTCGCGCAGATTTTCGCGTTTCAATCCTTTAAGCCGTTTATATTGTGAAGGCGTCAGTCCGAACGTTGCCTTCGAGATTTCCGCGGTGAGGATGGCGTATTCCGGTTCCTCTTTTACGCCCCGTTCTTTCCATTCCTCCGTCAATTCCTCGCGGATGGCAATGCCTCGCATACGCTTCTCTATCCAGCCGTCGGGATACCCCTTGGCCTTGTATAGTGCGCGAGTTCTCTTTGTTCCAAGTTCAGGGTCTTCAATTTCCTGGATGCGTTCATAGCCGACTTTTGCCAGCCAGCGTTTGAAGGGTTCCGCTTTGGGGCTGGGAATTGACTGGATAATGCGGAATACGCCTTCCGTGTCAGCGCAATCAGTATCACGCATTTTACCGTCCGGCGCTTCCAATTTCAACCCGTGACAAAATGTCACGACTTCACTTCCTTCTTCTTTTAGTCTTTGTTTTAACTTTCTCCAATACGCTCCGGCATCAGGGCTTTCAGTCAATGCCTCACACACATCAACAACCGAGAACCACCATTCGTCCTTATGAATGGTTTTTCTTATCTGTTTGCCTCTGAAAATGGCTATTTTTGTCGTTTCCATACGGTTCATCCCTCTTAACTACCACCTTTATTTTCAGTTGTACACAAAGTATGGACAACTTAACGCCGGACGATTCCTTCTTTCGCCCTCTGCCCTCCGTCCTCTGTCTTATCACTGCCTTCTACTATCGCGATTTCAGTTGTCCGATTTTTTCGGACACCTCAAGTTCCATCTTCAACTACACGCTGTCCGCTGTACGCTGTACGCTATTTCTTGCCTTCTACTATCGCCCCTTATCGACTACGAAAAACATACTTGAGAAACCTCTCACCTCGCATCCGGTAAACCATATTCCTCAAGAACCTGCATCGTTAGATTTTCTGAAAGCGGATGGTCGCCGCACTTCTCCATAAACGCCCTGTATAATTCCTCTTTTATCTGGCGTGCGTAAATCTCATAATCTTTTACCGCCTTCTTTATTACTATTGCGCTATCCGGCACCTTTACTATCTGTTCATCTTTTTGCTTCCCATACACTATATACTTGGCCTTCTCAATCGACCGCACCTCCATCAAATGATTCTCCTCTGCGTCGCATATCTCCTGCACCCCTATTCCCCTCTCACCTAATTTTATCCTCTCTGCCCCTATCCCTATCTCTTCCCATTCCGTCTTTGAGCCTGCTTTAACAAATGCATTGGGAAATCTCTTCACTCCGCTCGGCAATATTTCCTCCGTAACCTCCTCCTTCAACTTCTCCAAATCATGCTCGATTCGTTTCTTTTTCTTCACTGTCCGCATCTTCGGCAGTAAATGTCGCTCCTCGACAAGATCGACTACCGCTGCCAAAATATCACTTGAAAATTTTCCTGATAGTCCTAACCCTTCCAAAACTTTCGCCTCAAATTCTACGCGGTCTTGTCGTTTGGCTTCTGTTTCAATATCTTTGATACTGCGTCTGCAAAGTACTCCAAATTGTTCTTTTGCCTCTTTGGCCAATTCTAATAATACATCTTTTTTCGGGACAAGCATCCTTTCCCAATCTGTACCCTCAACCTTCAAGGCGCCATCCCCCAGATTAGCCCGTCCCGTCAACTCTCTGCTAAGAAACGCTGCCGTGCTATTTAAGTATAATCCCAGCGCCGCGAGAATATCCTTGTCTTCCGAAATAACCTCAAATAGATTGTGGTCCACATAAGCATTGCATTCATTTACGATACATCGCAAACTGTCCCCTGTAATCATTGGAAGCAACAATTTCCCCGGCTCTCTTTTCAGTAACTCATACCAATTTCCCCTTCCCTTTACGCTTTCCACATCCGGCCACGGCCTTCCTTCCTCCGTTTTTTGTTGCTCACCCCATTTGATATATTTCAGCGCACCCGTTCCCTTTAACTCTGATTTATCTTCATTGCATACAAACGCAAAGAGTTTCAAATCCGTCCGCTTTAGTAAAATTCCATCACATTCTTTCGGCGATTTCATAACAGGTTGCAAAAATTTCTTTTCAATACCCCAATGCTTAACCTGGTCTTCATCTAAATAGAAAAATTCGTTTATACCTGTCTTGATCCCAAAACGAATATCTGCAATTTGGTCGAGTGGTATAAGTTTGTCTGCGCACTTCTCCAATACTTCAAAGTAAATATCCGGCCCGCGCAGATATTGTCCCCACTTTACTGTCTGCTCTGTCGCCTCAACTTCTTCCTTTAAACCCTTTTGCTTGATTATCCTCACCCTAACTTCATCATCTTCGTATGACACAATCTCCGGCTGTTTTACGTATTCGGCGTTTATCTTTTCAAACCTTTTAAACCCTTTACTCTTGCCAAACCCGGTCTTTCCAATGTTCTCTGCTCTAATACCCAGTTCTTCTATCTTTTCCGCAAACCTTGTTATCGCGTCCCATCTTGCCTGTGTATCAGTCAAGGCGTCCTGCGGGAAAAGTTGCGACAAAGGTTTTTTCATTTTAACGAAGTAAACCGGATTCTTTTCTATCTCCTCTTTATCGTTGCATCTTTCCAGAATCGTGAAAACAGTATTTACTGCCGACTGTTCAAACCACGGCTCGCACCTGCTTTCAAAAACCCCCACTAATTTAAACTTCGAAAGGAAAAACTTCTGCAATTCATACCCGTATGCAACATCTAACCAGGAATTGCTCGTGATAAACCCCATCCGTCCGCCCAATTTAAGGTGCGCCGCCGCGTGGTAAAACATATACGCGTAAATATCCGCCTGTCCCGATAGGGCAAGTTCTACCTCCTGTTCCCCTTGCCCCTCTTGCTTCACGTTAGGAAATAAATCTAGATATTCCAATCCCCAATTCTTATACAACACTCTTGCAAGATGGTCTTTATATCCCGGTTCAACCTTTTCAATAAGTTCCTGCCTGATAAACGGGAAATTTCCCACCAACGCATCAAATTTCGGAATTTTGACGCGTATTCGTTCCCCGGCTTTTATCGTTTTCTTTGCAGGTGGAAATTCAAATTCCTCACCCGGCGACACATCAAAAAAGTCCTTTGATAAAACTCGTGGAAAATTCAGATAATCGCCCAAATCCTGTCTGCAAAGGTTTATAGTTGCTAATTCCGCCGGAAATCCCGCTATGTCAAACCCCCAAATTTGATTGAGCAATTCGTGATGTGCCTGCCTTTTTAGTCCCAAATGCCGCAACCGATTATAACTGCGAATTAAAAATGTCCCAGTTCCGCATGTCGGGTCCATCACATTCGCATCGCCATTGTTTACGCAAAACGCAATTACCAAATCTGATAACCGGTCAGGTGTAAAATATTGACCTAAACTGTGTCGTGCATCCTCCGGCACTAACTTTTCCAAAACGTTTCCCACCACGTCTAACGGCACTTGCTCGAAACTCCAGTGGGTTAGTTTGTCCGTAAGGTCAATTACCACCTCTGCCGTATCTCTTGAAAGCTCTATTTCGTCCGTAATGTCCGACTCAAATATTGCCTGATAATCAACTTCTAATGCCGACTGAAACATTGCACGCATACGTTTCATTGCGGCCTTGTAGTTGTCGCCATTCAGGGCCATTTTCTGAAGATTTTGGTTTTGTCGTCGAAGGGTTAGGTAAAACAGAATTTTGCCTATTATCTTGTATGATATCTGTTGTGAAAGTGTCTGCCAGTAATCCTGGTCGTATTTAGAAACTCCCTGCTTGGCCGCCCAGGCATTTAATCTCTTGGCAAATTCCCTGTTCGCTCTTGCCCTGTTTATATCCGCTAAAAGCGAACTTGCCATTTTCTCAGAAGCAGCTCCAACCATTCCAACGAAAACCGTTGCGTCTGCTACTGGTATATTTATCTTCTCTTCCTCGTAAAGTCGCCCAAGGTCAGATACTATTTCCCGACACCTCTCTCTGAGACAATCCGCCTTCTGTCTGTCCCTGATATCTTCGACTTTCGTAATCTGGGTATCAGTATCGTATTCTCGAATCTTGTCGTCCTCGTTGACAGTCGCCCTTATTTTCTCGGGTGTTTTCCAGATTATTGCCGTTTGCATATTCCACGTAACAAAGTTCTTTGCCTCAATCGTCTGTGCCTTCTTGACGGCGTCCTTCAAAAGTATTTTGTCACGTGCATCCGTTTTCGGTGTCTTCAATTCCCATCCGCAAAATGGCCGCAAACCTTCAAAATCCTGTGTCAGTAAAACATCAGGGAATTTTACTCGTGGCAATCCATATAAACTTGAGTCATTCGTGGCATTCTCAAAAGGCAATCCGCCTTCTTTCAACTGCTCTTTTATCCACGAGATTACCTGCCCCGCAAATTCCCGCTCATTTGCTTTTGTTTTCGCCATCCTTACATAACTCCATCGACTTCAATTCTCCCCAACTTCCCGCCCCCACAATACCGCAAGCGGTATCATTTTTCAACATCTAAAAACCGCATCCTCCTCATCCCAAATCCGCAATTGGCGCGAAGCGTCATCCCCGAGTGCTGCTTACTTGGCCAAGAACAGGGGACCCATTTTCAAATCTACAATCTGCAATCGGAAATAGATTCCCCCAATCCCCCAGTTTTTGTCTTTCGTCAATAATATCCTGCATAGCAGGCAGCATACCCGGCTTCGTTATTCAACTTCGCCGTGGCAAGCAGCGTATAGAATATAGCGGATTCGGCTTCGCCTATGGCTACACCGTGGCAAGCAGGGGGGTGAGGAAGATGTTCCATTTCGGTCGCCCCCGGCCAAAGTGGTCATATCATCGAAGTCCCATTCTAACGCAATGACTTACGACAATAATTGTCGCCTATCTATGACCAATATGGTCGGCAATTGTTTTATGCCTTATCAAGGCCTCTGTAAAAATCGACCAATGTAACTCCTTTGCTGTAAACGACTTAAAAAATACTTTTTTTCGCGGCACGGTCTGGCACGCCATTCGCTTTATATATTAGCGAAGAAAAAAAATAAAAACACCCGTAGGCGAATAAGCCGCAGAGTACTTAGGAACGTAGATGGTAGTTCTTGTTCAGGCGACAGTTTTAACAGTGGGCTTAGGCGGCAGAAGTGAAGTGTTAAGGGAACTGCCGATAAGGTTGATAAAAATGCAGTCAGGTCGTGAGGCTGCTCGTTCTTTGAAAAATGAAAAGGTGAACAGCGTAATCAGCAGATGGGATTTGGATGATATGCCCGATGGAAGATTTCTCAAATCTTTCAAAGCGGCTAAACCCTATATCCCTACGATTGCCATCGTAAAGCCAGGCAGCAAAGCTCAGGAAATCGCTGCCAGGTCTTTGGGCGTCTCTGCGGTCCTTGCTGAGGACGCAACCGACAATGTCTTAAGAGACACGGTTGCCAATCTGCTCGGTATCCAGGATGGCGTTGCTATCAAGGCAATATTATTTTCTGCTGGTAATGTTGAGGAGCTAATGAGAGAAGGCTGATTTACGATGGCTTATCCGGCTGCGGCTTGGCGATTTCGCCGAGACCTGTCGGGGTTTTGAAAAGCCATCATCTTTCTGAGAGCACGCACGGCCCTCGCCGTGATTAGATAGCTCACGAGGAGTTTTCTCCCCCCAAGCTGGGTTTGTTACCCCAGACAGATTATATAATCTAAAGCGAGGTAAACGAACCCGGCACGAATATCGACATCCTGCTCTGTTTAGAGCGGGGTGATTAAGATAACAAATTCTACACATATTCTCTCTCCCTTCTTCGCTGGATTTGATACTCTCTCTCTTCTCAAATCCAGCTCGTAACCATACGCGGTCAATCGGCCGCGACAAGGTAATAAACTCATTCTCTCTCCCCTTCTTCGCTGGATTTGGACTCTCTACACAAATCCAGCAGTCCAAAAACGCAGACCTCAGGTTTGCGATAGTAATACGGTAGTGGAGGCGGGTAAAGTAGTAGTGGAGGCGGGTAAATTAGTTTCTCTCCCTTTTCTTCGCTGGGTTAGGTCTTGTTTGCAAAAACAGGCGAACCCAGCATGGCTGTTCGCATAATCGTTTGTGCGATTGTGCTTTAAGATAACAGTGTGAAAGTCGCCGGGCCGGTCAGGTTAACAAACCTGTTCGGCCCAGTATTATTTGGTCGCGGAAATATCGGGCCTGGAATCCAACCGGCTCGCGCAAGTAATACCTGTGTCAGGAAAGACGCAGATAAGGGATAAGTTCGGCAATTGTAACAAAAAGGAGTGTTTGCCATGTCAAAGATTTATGTAGTATTCAAAGATGTGTTACTGTTCCCCCTGTTGCTGTCTATTGGTTTTTTGGCAGCCGTCATATTAATGAATTCACCGCTGATTCGGGCATTGTGGATGGAAGGCGTTTAACATTCGTCATTGGTGTTAATCCGCCATATCCTGCGTTCAATATCTAACCCCAAAAAAAGGGTGAAAGACGGGATTCTCGAAACGAGGCCCGCCTTCGGCGTGTCGAACCCTGCTCTGCCGCTTCGCGTCAGGCGTGTTCTCATCCCTTGTTGATAACCGGGAAAGGGTGAAAGACGGGATTCGAACCCGCGACCCTCGGAACCACAATCCGATGCTCTATCCAACTGAGCTACTCTCACCGCTACGATTGACTATTTTACACTCATAACCGATTATTTGCAATTGTCAATCCCGGCCCGTTTTTCTTAACTCAAAACTAAACACTAAGAACTCAAAACTGCCTGTGCCTATCCTGTGAATTTCCCGTAGCAAATCGCATTGCTCCATTTGGCCAATGGGTCTTTTTCCGGCCCCGGAAAATTCAACGCAGCATATTGGCCATAAAGCTCCTTTGCCTTGGCGTCATAGGCCCTCGCAGCCGATTCCTCATCGTCAAAATAGCCGATAGTTGTCTGTCTGCCGTTTTCTTTGATTTGGGCATGCCATTTGACCATCTTTCTTGACCAACACACACCTTTGAAACGAGAGGAACACGAGGAGGCGGTTTTATTTCTATTCCAGCCATTCTGGGCGGGTGTGGTAATTCGCAGGTTTGAGCGGCGGTTGTCGAGGCCGTTGTGATTCTGATGGTCAACGAACCTGTCATCGGTGATGCCTAACACTTCGCGATGCATTCGCACGTTATGCTGCCTTTTTGGGCCAGATGTTGTTCTGGCTGTTCGCTGGGCATAAATTGTATGTCGGCATTTGGACGCGCACCAGTTGCACGCGGCAAGCCGGTCGTAATCTTCAGGCGATACGATTGCTCGCAATCCTTTTGTAAGCGGTATGATTCTGAACGCCTCGCCGTAGCGCAATCGGCGATAGTTCAAAACCACCCATACAAGCGCAACCTCTAACCGCCTCGGCACATTAATCGCAAATTGAATCTTCATACCTCTCTCCTCGGAGCGAAGCGCAGATCCCCGAGAACCCGCCCCATTGGTTCCGCGGCAGGGGACCCAGTTTTTAATTGTTCAATGTTCGTTGTTCGATGTTGGGCGTTGGACGTTCAATTCTGTCGTCCTTTTGCCCGCTTGGAACTGCTGCCCCGAAATGCGTGCGCTTCTGCGCTACTACTACCGGCCTGCCCTGAGCTTGTCGAATGGGCATCTGCCGATGAATCCACATCCTACTAAACAATCGGATGATATTCAATAAAAATCTAACATTTTTGGGAAAATATTTGACTTTTGCCGTAAGTCCTTGTTTTTAAATGCGTTACCACGAAGAAAAAGAAGGGGCACGAAGTTGTTTTACGCTAACTAACACTATTTCCTTAAATAATTAGCACCGCAACCGAGATTTTTTCGCCCGTCAGGGAAGATTATATTCCGAAAGATAAAGGTTAGCCCCCAGGCCTACCTGGGGGTGCTTTTAGTGTTTTATTTCTCGCTCGGCGGGGTTTTCCCCAAAAACAGAATGTCCCTGTTTATTCCCCCGCTGTCATTTTTGGTCGTGAAAGTGGAACCAACTGAGTTTATGGCCGTTTCCATCAGCAGTTGGGTCAACGATGCACACAAATCGTTTAAGCGGTTGTTTTGAATCGGCGAACCACCAAGTTATCTTCCGTGTCTTGTCCGAGAAATCACCTCGAGACATCCAGAAAACATTCGATAACTCAGCCGGATCCATACTCTTGAGACAGAGTTGCTCTGATATCGCTCCCGCGATTAAGTCTGGGATGGCAAGGAAGTCCTCGACCTGACCAGAACCATCATCGCACCTGCTTGTGCCGCATCGGCAGTGCCCGAGCGATAATGTAAGATATTGGCTGCTTATCCACGCAAACAGTTGCGTCAGTTCACGTACTCGATCATCATTGGCGGCTATGCTGTCCTCATCAGTGAACCACATCACGTTTTGCCCAGTCGAAGCAAGACCGGCCAGCAAAACACCAAAAACGTGCAACACAAAAAACGCTTTGTTGAGAACTGCTGGTTTCCATTTCTGATAAGCGGCAAACTGAGGATTATTCAGGTCTAGGGGTGAGTTGGCGGCAAAAATAGAGGCACATTGCTTGTTCATTGCGACAGAAAACGACAAGCCCCTTAGGGTATTTGCAGACTCCAGTAATGGAATCAGGGCTTGTCTTCTCTGCCCATCACTCAGACGCTTGTACGACATTCGCCGTGAGTCACGTAGATATGTTTGTCTCACGCGGAGTCGAACCGGCTCCCAATCCGCCCAAGACTCCAAAGACGTCATTAGAAAGGAGTACACCGTGTATGGAGCTTCCGAATGTTCTCCGCTGTAATCAGAACCGAGCAGAAGCGTTCTGGCGTCCTCAAAATCAGGTAAGCACCTGGGGTAATTCGCGTCGAGGCAGAGAAACTCATCATTCAGGAGCCCAGTGAATGTCTTTTCGTGGGTAGGGACGGCACGCCATCCACTTTTTTTCATCAATGCTCCTTGCAAATTACGTTCTGTACCACCGAACTGATTAAAAATTTATCCGCCTTAGGCGGACAAACAACGGATGATAATGGGTTGGCTGATGTCCTGGAATGGAGCGGCAGCTTAATGCCATTCCTTCTTGAACCGGTTGTTAGGCAGAGCTACTCTATTAGTTTTACCCATAGGTTCATCTTTTTCAGTTCTTATAATGTTCAATATTGCCGTAAATTTCTTGAAATCTATCAACTCAAATCTCGTGACAACATCTTCCTTTAGGATCATATTTATGGTTTTAATAGTCTCTTTGGAGTAATGGTCGGTTGTTGAAACAAAAATACCTTTCCTTGATCTGTTTATTAATAATGCACCTAAGAATTCGCGTATCGCAGAAACTGATTCAATGTAATCCGGATTTTGTCTTCGCTTTACCTGAATCAATGTTGGCTCGTCAGAATCAATCATAATAAGGTCAACTCCACCATCATGTGATTTACCACAGTGTATTACATCACATGAATAATAACTGCTAAATACATATTTTACTATTTCCTCCATCTTACGAGGGTGTATGTCATATAATATGGATGCCTCTTTTCTTAAATGTGTTAAAAGAATATCTTCGGGTAGCTCCCTATCGGATACATCAAAAGCTCTGACTATTGCTTGAAAATTATATTCTTGCGTGGTTGGATGGCCTGCAGCTGGAATCCCAAACTCTTGTTTTTCAATTTCCCACCAGCCACAAATTGGACATGACCAGACATCATAATAGCTTATTCCTTTATGTAATCCGTCATTAATTTTTGGTATATTATGTCTGCAAAATGGACAGAAGCCTCGTTTCCCATAATAATGTTTTTTATTGTATTCCTCGGCCTTTCTATTATCTTCGACACAATCGGCATACCTCCCCCCTCGACCATTCATTTCTTCTACTAAAGGCGCTGCATGTCTCACTATATATTGAGAGTAGTCAATCAGTTTTTTCTTCATATCGTCTACCTATCACAATAATACCCACCATTATTTGTCATCAATTTAGTATGTTGGCCGGATATTGTCAACTTGGATTCCCTGTTCTATGGCCAGGTAGCAGCACTCGGGAATCTCCGCTGCGCTACGAAGAGTCAAGAGCGAAGCAGCGTTCAGCGTGTAGCGTACAGCGTACAGCGGGCAGCCCTTCGACAAGCTCAGGGCAGGCAGAAGACAGATGACGGAAGACAGAGGACGGAACAATGTCCAATATTGAATATACAACGCCCAATGTAAAAGTTTTTCCGGCGAAGGCGCAATCCGCAATCCGAAATCTCAAATCAAGAATCCCTTACGTTTGCTTGCCGGGACAGGCGGTTGCCAGTTTATTATAGAGCCAGGCGAAGATTGCTCCGCCGATAAGCCCGTCAAAAAACGCCCAGACAAGCCCTATTACGCTGCCTAAAGGACTGATGTTAAACCCGCGATACAGATGGCCGAGCAAGGTTACTTCTTTCGTTGCGCCCTCGAACAGCATTACCCACCACGCGAGGCAAAATACCCCGAATCCCCACATCAGCCCGCAGACAAGCGCAAATGCCTTCACATTGAGTTTCATAATCATCTCCTTAAAAATATATAACCCTGTAACTTTTTTTCATCCTCTATGATTATTGTGTTTCAGCAATTCTTTGATTGCCTGACCGATTTTGATAAACAGGCCCGAAAATCTCGCGTTAAGATGCCATACTGACATTATAAGCGTACTAACCAATTTTACGCTTCCTGCCAATCGTTTCAAGGACAACTTTGGTTTTTGTAATAAATAATAGGCGGAAAAGAAAAAGCCCCATCTTTCGACGGGGCTTTTATATTAACGACTAACAACTATCGACTATCTACTAACGACTTACTCGTTTACCACCGCCTGTGCCGCCGCCAATCTTGCGATTGGTACCCTGAACGGCGAGCAGGACACGTAATTCATCTTGACCTTGTGGCAGAACTCGACGCTTGCGGGGTCTCCGCCGTGTTCGCCGCAGATGCCGATTTCGAGGTCTTTGCGTGTCTTTCTGCCTCGCTCGATAGCAATCTTAATCAGTTCGCCGACGCCGATTTGGTCGATACTCTGGAAGGGGTCTCCCGGCAGTATTCCCTGCTTGAGATAATCAGGCACGAATCCGCCGATGTCGTCGCGTGAGAAACCAAACGTCATCTGCGTAAGGTCGTTGGTGCCGAATGAGAAGAATTCCGCTTCTGTGGCGATTTGGTTGGCGACTAAGGCCGCTCTCGGTATTTCAATCATCGTGCCTAATTTGTGGCGAATCTTCTTTACGCCCATCCTGGCGACGACCTGTTTGTAAATTGCTCTTGCCATATCGAGCTGGTTCTTCAATTCCTTCACGTCGCAGACAACGGGAATCATAATCTCCGGATAGGGCTTTTTGCCTTCCTTAATCAGTTCCGCTGCCGACTCGAAAATCGCCCGAATCTGCATTTCGCTGACTTCCGGATACGTGATGCCTAATCGCACGCCGCGATGTCCCATCATCGGGTTGGTTTCGTGAATCGCCTCGGCTCTCTTTGCGAGGTCCTCAAGCGATATATTCAGCTCTTTAGCCAATTGCTCTCGCTTTTCCTGGTCCTCAGGCACAAACTCGTGAAGAGGCGGGTCGAGCAGACGAATCACAACGGGCAGATTATCCATCGCCGCGAGTGTCCCCTTAATCGCTTTCTTAACATACGGGAACAGCTCATCCAGCGCCTTTTGTCTTTCCGCTTTGTTCTTCGAGACAATCATCTTACGCAGGATAAACAACGGCTCATCGGAACCTTTGCCGTAGAACATATGCTCGGTCCTGAATAGGCCGATACCTTCTGCGCCGAGCTGTTTTGCCTTCTGAGCATCTTCGGGCGTATCCGCGTTGGTGCGCACGCCGAGTTTCCTGATACTGTCGCAAATCTTGAGGAAGCTGTTGAGCAGGACGTTTTCCGCGGTGTCGTCGAGCATCGGCAGTTTGCCTTCGTAAACCGCGCCCTTTGTGCCGTTGAGCGTGAGCCAGTCGCCTTCCTTAAGGATTTTGCCTGCGATGTGCAATTCTTTTTTGCCGTAATCGACTTCGATTGCGCTGCATCCGACGACGCAGCATTTGCCCCAGCCGCGAGCGACCAGCGCCGCGTGTGAGGTCATACCGCCGCGTGCAGTCAGGATGCCCTGTGCGGCTCTCATACCTTCGACGTCTTCGGGGTTTGTTTCTTCACGGACTAAAAGGACGTCCTTGCCCGACTTTTTCCAGTCAACGGCTGTTTGAGCGGAGAACACAATCTGTCCGACTGCGCCGCCCGGCCCCGCCGGCAATCCTTTTCCTATTATCTTGCTTGCCTTTTCCGCCTTGGGGTCAATAATCGGGTGCAGAAGCTCATCCAACTGGTCCGGCGTAACGCGAGTTACCGCCTCTTCCTTCTTGATGAGCTTTTCTTTTACCATATCGACAGCCATACGCACCGCCGCCGGGCCATTGCGTTTGCCCACTCGGCACTGAAGCATCCAGAACCGCTCGCTTTCGATTGTGAATTCGATATCCAGCATATCGCGGTAATGCTTTTCGAGTTTCTTCTGAGTGGCGTATAGTTCCTTGTAAATCTTTGGCATTCCCTTTTCGAGCGATACCAGCTCCTTGTTGTGGTCGCTCTTTGAATCCTCATTGACCGGGGCCGGCGTTCTGGTGCCCGCGACGACGTCTTCGCCCTGGGCATTGACTAAGTATTCGCCGTAGAAATAGTTTTCGCCGTTGCCGGGGTTGCGTGTGAACGCGACGCCGGTGGCTGATTTCTCGCCCATATTGCCAAACACCATTGTTTGCACGTTTACTGCTGTGCCCCATTCATCGGGGATGCCTTCGATTTTGCGATAGCTGATGGCCCGTCTGCCGTTCCACGAAGCGAACACCGCTGTGATGCCGCCCCAGAGCTGAGCGTTGGGGTCATCAGGGAAATCCTTGCCCAATACTTCTCTGACCCTGCTCTTGAACAGTTCGCAGAGGTTCTTGAGGTCTATGGCGTCCATATCCGTATCGGTCTTGTAGCCCTTTTGTTCTTTGAGGTGGTCCATTATCTTTTCGAGCTGTTTGCGAATCCCCTCGTCATCCTTTGGCTCAATGCCCGCCGCCTTTTCCATCACGACGTCCGAGTACATCATTATCAGCCGCCGATACGCGTCATACACAAACCGCTCATTGCCGCTCTTGGCAATCAATCCTGGTATTGTCTGTGTAGTTAGTCCGACGTTCAAAACAGTTTCCATCATTCCCGGCATGGATTTGCGGGCGCCGGAACGGACGGACATCAGAAGAGGGTCGGCGGGGTCGCCGAATTTTTTGCCCATAATTTTTTCGATTCTGCGCATCGCCTCATCGACCTTTTCCTTGAGGCCCTTGGGATAGGATTTTTTGTTCTGATAGTAATGAGTGCAGACCTCTGTAGTGATTGTGAAGCCCGGCGGGACGGGCACGCCGAGGTTGGCCATTTCGGCAAGATTAGCTCCTTTGCCGCCGAGGAGGTTCTTCATTTTCGCATTTCCTTCGCCCGAGCCCCCGCCGAAGAAATACACCATTTTGTTCGCCATTATCATTTTCTCCTTTTAATAAATTCACCGCATACCCGCATATAAGCGGAATTATGCCCTTTTACAGGGAAGTTTACGATTCAAAACAAAGTTTGAAATGATACCTTTTTCGGCCTTTGGCGTCAAGGGCGGAAAATGGGCAATTTTGCCGAAATTGGCCGAAAGAAATTAATAAGACGCGGATTTTTATGACCCTCCTTCGTTCTGCGAACTACAGAGGGTAAACCCCCAGGCAGGCCCGCCACACAAACGGCGGGTAAACCTGAGGGCTAAACGAGCCGATAGCGAAAATGCGAATTTTAGTCAGGTTCAGAATATTTCTTTGAAGAAATCTTTCATAGCCAGCCAGGAGCGCATATCGGCTTTTTTGTTATAGGCGGCGCCTTTGGAGGGGTCGCTGCCATTATCGGGGTTTGTAAAGCCGTGGACGGCGTTGGCGAAGATAATCAATTGCCAGTCAACTTTCGTATTACGCATCTGGCTCCAGAAGGCGGTAACCTGTTCCTGCTGGACATAAGGGTCGTCAGCGCCGTGGCAAACGAGCACTTTGGCCTTGATATTGTTCGCGTCGGCGGGGTTCGGCGTATCGAGATTGCCGTGAAAACTGACGACGCCTTTGAGGTCGGCTCCGCTGCGAGCCATTTCAAGCACAACGCCTCCGCCGAAACAATAACCGATAGCGGCTATTTTGTCGGGGTCAACAAAAGGGTATTTTTTGACCTGCTCAAGGCCTGCGAGGGCGCGCCGGCGCATAAGTTGTCTGTCGGCGCGGTAAATGGCCGCCTGTTTTGCGGCTTCGGTTGTGTTGGCGGGGCGGACGCCTTTGCCGTAAATATCGATGGCGAAGGCGACATAGCCGAGGGCGGCCAACTGCTCGGCCCTGTTTTTAACATAGGGACCGACACCTGTCCATTCGTGCACGACTAAAACGGCGGGCAGTTTTCCTTTGAGGGCGTCATCGTAGGCAAGGTAACCTTCGAGGACGGTATTGCCGTCTTTGTATTCGACGGTTTGGGTTTTGACGGCGGCACGGGCATTATTTGGCCATACCACCGCCAGCAACATTAACAGGATGTAAGGTAATGCTTTCATTTTGATAGACCTCCAAAAACAGACATTATTTCAATCTCGCTATTTTGAGCCGCTTTCTTTGGGGAAGTATAATCCCTGCCGGCAGGGCAAGGCAAGTATTTTTCAGCCATCGAGAAAGGGGAAGGCAGAAGTTAGAAGGGAGAAGGGGTTTTTAGTGTTTAGTTTTGAGTTAAGGTGGATGGAGGACTGAATTGAATGTCCAATATCGAATATCCAATGCCCAATATCAAAGTAAAGCCTGCCACAGGCGGGAACCGCTTGAAAAGGGGATTTAAAAGGGTATAATGAGGGGAGCTTTGGCGGGGAGGGGACAAGGCAACAGAGGAGAACATAATGAGCCATATTCAGACAGGCGGTTGTCGGGAGGCGACGGATTGATAATACCAGTACGAGTTGATGTTCCGCAGGACCGGTATCCGGTAGTGAACTGGCTGATAATCGCAGGCGCAATCGCGGTATTTGTCCTTCAGACGTTAAGTATCCATGAACGCAGGGAACAAATGCCCGGCATGATGAAAAAGTACGAGAACGTGCCGGTCGAGGAGATGGCAAAAGAATTCGGAGTGAAGGAGAAGGATCTTAACGATATTGAAAAAACAGTAGAAAAAGCCCCCCTCGATGTCGTTGACATTGAAGATATAACCGGCCTTGTGAAGTATAAGCCGGAGCAATTAAAGGAGATACTCGTTAAGCGGGTAATATTAGAGCGGTATTATGTGTGGGGGGAGATAAGGCCGTATATTTTGAACGGATTTGACTTAAAAGGATTGTTCGGGTACATGTGGCTGCACGGGGGCATTTTTCACCTTCTGGGCAACATGCTTTTTTTGTGGATATTCGGTAATGCCATCTGCGCCAAAATAGGCAATATTCGTTATGCACTGGCTTACATAGGCCTTGGCCTTGTTGCGGGAATTTCTCACCTCGTATTTACGGGCGGCAGCTCGCTTGGGGCCAGCGGTGCTATAAACGGCATCGTAGGGATGTTTCTGGTGCTCTTTCCTCAAAATGAAATAACCTGTTATTTAATCATTTTTGTAAAACCCAGAGAATTCAACGTAAGCAGCGCTTGGATGATATTATTCTGGCTGGCGTTCGATATCTGGGGAGCGATGTGGGGCGGGGGAGGGGTGGCGTATTTTGCGCACCTCGGAGGTTTCGCGGGAGGCGTTGTTCTGGCGGTTTTGATGCTGAAATTCAAGATGGTGACAATGGAACGATATGAAAAATCGCTTTTTCAGGTAATTGAGGAATACAGGCATCCGTCGCCAATTGAGGAGCCCTCAGCGGGATATTCTAATTATCTAAACGCGACGGCAAACCTGCAAGAGGAGCTGCCTCTGGCTCCCATACCGCCTGTTCCATTTGAGCCAAAGACCATATCAATCGACCCTGCTGAGCAGCCGCAAACGATACCGTTGGAGCCGCAAAAGCCCCAGGACGAATTTATACGGTTCGCCTGTGCGTGCGGCAAGCGGGTCAAGATGCCGGCAAAATACGCAGGCAAGACGGGTAAATGCCCGCAATGCAATGCTCGACTGAAAATACCGGAGAAATAACCGCAGACCAAAGACAGCGGACAGCGTACAGCGTTCAGCGGACAGTTCAACCTCAAATCAAAAAGCAAAAAGTAAATGGCAAAAATTTAGAAGTTAGAAGGGGAAAGGTAGATTGCGGATTAATCAATTTGCAATTTATGATTGCCGAAGCGGGCTCTGCGCTCCGCTACGTGTAGTCGATAGTCATCAGTCGCATGACGATAATTTTCCGCCAGTGAGGATTTCGAGTTTTTCGGGTTTGAGGCGTTTGAGATTAACAAGCTGGTTTTGGCCTAACTGGGCTTTGATGATGACGTTGTTAGCGGTGTATTTTTCATCGAGGATGGTCGTGTAAGCGTGCATGAAGCTCTGGATTTTGCCGTTTGCCTGGCTTGTGGTAACTTTGACGGTGATGACGCCGCCGTGGAATTTATCGATGACTGCTTCAAGGAGGCGTTTGAGGCCATAGCCGGTTTTTGCGGAGACGGCGATGGCGTCGGGGTAAAGGGTTTGGAGCGTTTCCATTGTATTGACGCCGCTGAGGACGTCGATTTTGTTGAGGACGAGGAGGATTTGTTTTTCGCCGCAGCCGATGTCGGCGAGGACTTTGTTCACTGATTCTATTTGTTTTCCGGCGTCGGGGTTTGAGACATCGACGACGTGCAGGAGAAGGTCTGCGGTGATTGCTTCTTCGAGGGTTGCTTTAAAGGCCTCGACGAGCTGATGCGGGAGGTTGCGAATGAAGCCAACGGTATCGCTGAGGAGGACTTCGCAACCGCCTTCGAGCTGCCATTTTCTTGTGCGTGTGTCGAGGGTCGCGAAGAGGCGGTCTTCGACATAGGCGTCGGCGTCGGTGAGGGCATTGAGGAGCGTGCTTTTGCCGACGTTCGTGTAACCCACGAGGCAAATCTGGAATGCACCTTTTCTGCTGTCGATTTCGCGGACGCGGCGTTTGTCAATACCTTCGAGTTCGCGTTCGAGGTCGGTTATGCGCTTGTTTACGAGTCGCCTGTCGGTTTCGAGCTGTTGTTCGCCGGGGCCGCGAGTGCCGATACCGCCTACGGCTCCTGCGGTGGTAGCTCCGCCTGCGCCGGCGACGCTGTCTAAGTGCGACCACATACGGGCGAGACGCGGGTAGGTGTATTCGAGCTGGGCAAGCTCGACCTGGAGTTTGGCCTGGGTGGTTTTTGCGCCGGTGGCGAAGATGTCGAGAATCAATTCGCTGCGGTCGATGACTTTGGCGGGGACAATCGCTTCAAGCTCCCTGATTTGGCGCGGGAGGAGGTCGTTATCGAATATGATGAGGTCGGCGTCGAATCGCTTGACGCGCTGGGCGAGCTGTTCGACCTTGCCTTTGCCGATGTACAGGGGGGGATTAATTTTATGGATTTTCTGCTGAAAGCGGTCAACGACGATAGCACCCGCACTTTCGGCGAGCGCGGTTAGCTCTTTGAGGTCGTCGTTGTCTTTCTGGTGTTGCAGAATGGCTGCGACTAATATGGCCCGCTCTTTGCGAACCCCGATGGTCTCACGCATTTTGTCCATTTACCGGTTATCTCCAAAATAACCTGCCCAAGTTACCATATCTGCTTCGTTTCTTCAATAAAAGAAGGGGTAGGCGGGAATGTGATTTTTTCGGTATTTTTGGCTTGCAAAGGGCGGGCAGGGGGGATATATTATCAGAGGAATAATTTGGTTAAAATTGAGTTTATTAAACCTTTCAAGTCAGGTTTGTGTAAGGGGTGTTTTTGTATTATGCTGAAAGTTAAATCAAGAACAGGCGAATCGGTCCAGCAAATGATGAGGCGATTCAAGAAGTTGTGCGAAAAAGAGGGGTTGATACGGGATATGAAGCGCAACGCGTATTATGAGAAGCCCTCTGAGCGTAACCGCCGACGGATTCGCAAGGCACAGCGGATACTGCTGCCCTTTACGCCCCGCCCCAGACCAACCACTTAGTCGGAATCAATTCTTTACGACAGGCCAGAATACCCAGTCGCCAGTATCGGCGAACATTTTAAGTTTTCCTTTTTCATCACGGGCAATCTGTCCGTCATCATCTTTGAGATTTTCACCCCAACTGTAAAGGAGGAAACCATCCGCGGTTTTTTTGTAGGTTAGCGAGCCGGGGCTGAAGGGGTCAACAGGCAATTTTGTCAGATAGCCGGCCTTAACAAGCTCATCGAGATTATCGGGGAATTTACCTTTCTCTTTTTGAAAACGCAGGGCGGCGAGGATTGTTAAAGTGGCTTCTCGTTGTGTTTTGGCACGCCAGACGACGGCAGAAGTCCTGTCATTAGCCAGGGTAAGCAAGCTGAATATAGACAACCCATATGCTGAATCAGTTGGCTTTGTAAATGTTTTACCTTTTTTTTGCCAAGGGGTAGTCTGGTAATTTTGTTGACCTTCGGCGAATATTTTTTCGACCTGTGCAAGGGCTTGCCGCCTGTCGGGGTAGCTGAAAGTAAGAAAAGACCAGACGGCATTTTTCCAGTCGCGGACGAAACGGTGCATGCCGGCTTTCAACATTTTTCCGTTGCCTCTTCCGTCATCGGTAAAACACTGCTGGATAAGCGCATACCAGAACGCTTTCTCATCGTTGATATCAATGGGAAATTCGCGTTTTGCAAAAGTAACTGTTAATTCATCCTGCAGGTGTTTTAATTGTGCGGCCGGGATGTCAACACGCGCCAGGATATTAGTTGTTCTGGAGTGGGCGAGGCCTTCTATTGCCATGGCCACCAACTGTTCGATAAGCAATCCCTGCCCTTCCAGATGGGATGCGAATCTGTGAAGCGATATTATATCGTTGACAGCCCCATCGATATCGCCGGAGTATGCACCAAATTCGATTCGAGTTGCCATAAGCCTGGCAACTTGTCTATATTGTGCGAGGAGTTTTATATCGCTTTGTATAAGGTCAGGATTGAGATAAATGATTGAGTTTGCTTCAATTGCAATCGAACCGAACCTATTGTAATCTTCCCAGTAATACGGTTTCTCCAGTGATTTATTAAGCGTATTCAGGGTTTCCGCGTTGGCCTGCAGGGTTTTGGATATTAGCTGTTTTTGGGCGTCATTCATATCGCCGGGCCACAGATGAGGCATATTGTATACTGCCAGCGAATCATCGGATTTGCTCAAAAGCAGGGCTGCCTTGTCCATTTCTATCTTGGCGTTGAGGGATTCGTCTCTGCCCTGTTTTTGCTGGTCGGTCATCAATTGGGCGTAGTTAATCCTGATAGTGGGGGTGCCCATGCGAAGCCAAGAGGCACAGATTAGCAGATACGCGAAGATGAGCAGCGCGGAGGCAAAACTTCTTACGAGAATTTTCTGCCAGAGTGGCCGGCAGCGTTTTTTTGCGCGGCGCATAAGGACGGCGAGGATTTTCGGGTCGCCGAATCCTGATATTAATTGTTGTGCTTTTTGCTCTTTTTCCTCGTTAGTGGCGCAATCTTTCAGGTAAACTTCGAAATGGTCGAGCAGATCTTCGCGGACTTCATCGCGTGCCTTTCGGCGATATCGCATTTTTTTGATGACGAGGTTGATGTATTCGACGGCGCTATTGGGGAGGTTTTCGGATGTTTTATCATTTTCAGCCATAACGTTGCTCCTAATTTATCGATGCTCGGTTAACGGCTTATTCGTTTATGCAGTTTTAATCGCGCCGCCGAAGACGAAATCAAGGCCTGAACGCAGCTTTCGCAACTGCTCGGTCTGGCTTGAGAGATATTCTTTGCCTTTGCCGGTGATTGAGTAGTAGCGTCTTTTGCGGCCTGATTTAGCGGTTTCAACACGGGCTTTGACGAGGCGTTTAGCTTCGAGGTTGTAAAGCAGGGGGTAGAGGGTGCCTTTGCCCAGCGTGAGGATTTCGTCGCTGCGGTTTTCGATTGTCCGTGTCAATTCGTAGCCATACATTTCACCTCGCGAGAGAATCTGAAGCACAACTACGGGGGCGATACCTTTGAGTAACTGACTTTCAAATTTCATACCAATCTCCTTTTCATAAAATATCGTATATCGTAGTAATGTATTGTTATACTTATTATGTATTGCATACTATGCGATGTCAAGTAAAATATTGAAAAAATAAAATATTTTTGTTGGCCACCCTGATTCATCAAAAGGATATTTGGGGGAGGCAGAAGGGAGAAGTTAGAAGGCAGAAGGCGAAGAAATATCCAATATTCAATTTTCAATATAGAATGTTAAAGTTAACAGTTTAAGATTGCTTCAGGCGTTTTTTGGGGCGGTTCGGCGGGTGGCGGAAAAGCCGGAGATGATTGTGGCCGTGAGCATAGCCAGGAATGTAATGGCGACAAACCAGTTAGCCCAGGCCGCGGCTGGGGCGTGGGCGGATTTGATAAGGACGATTCCAACGGCCAGGGACTGGAGGAACATTTTTATTTTGCCTGAGGCGACGGCGCGGAAGTCGATACCTTTGGCCTCGGCGGCGTGGCGAAGAATGGTTACATAGCCCTCTCTGCCAATCAGGATTGCGGCAATGCCCCAGCGGATAACGTTCATATAAGTTTCGGGAATGGCGAAGAGGGAGGGTTCGCGGATGACGGCGAAGCAGATGAATGCACCGCAGACGAGGATTTTGTCGGCGAGCGGGTCAAGCATACGGCCTAATTTGCTGGCGACATTGAGTTTTCGGGCGATGGGGCCGTCGATGATGTCGGTGAGGGCGGCGATAATGAAGACTGTGAGGGCGTTGTCGAAAACGAAGGTTTTGTCTTTGGCCTGGGGTATATAGAGAAGCATACCAAGAAAGAGTATGGTCAGGACGAGCCGGCCAAAGGTCAATATGTTAGGAACCAGTTTTAGCATAGGCAGAGTTTACATATTGATTTGGGTAATTCAAGATTAAATTTTTTTACAGAGGAGGTCGTAGTTTTTGAAGGAGGTTACTTTGGCGTTAATGAGGGAGCCGGGGGAGGTATGGCAATTGCGGATTATGCAGATGGGGTCGATATCGGGTGCCTGGCCGAAGAAGCGGGCTTTGGCGGTGTGATTTTTGTCGATGCTATCAACGAGGCAGGTCAGTGTGGTGCCTATTCGGGATTTATTTTTATCAAAGGCAATTTTTTGCTGGGTGAGCATAAGTTTTTCGATACGAAGTTTTTTGACGTTATCAGGAATCTGGTGAGGGAGGTCGGCGGCGGGGGTTCCCTGTTCCGGGTAGAAGGGGAAGCAGCCGAGGTTGTCGAATCGTGCCCATTTGAGAAAAGCGAGAAGTTCGTTGAAGCGAGCGTTGGTTTCGCCGGGGAAGCCGACGATGAAGGTGGTGCGGAGGACGCAGCCGGGGATTTTGATTCGGAGGGTTTCGATTAACCGGCGAATTTTGTCTTTGGAATGAGGGCGGCGCATTGCTTTGAGGATTTGGGGGTTGATGTGCTGGAGGGGGACGTCGAAATACGGGAGGATTTTATCGCAGGTGCCGACAGTTTCGATGAGGTGTTCGGTAATTCCGGTGGGGTAGAGATAAAGAAGTCGAATCCAGCGGAGTCGCGGGATTTTGGCGAGGTCGGTAAGCAGTTTTGGCAGGGCGTTTTGGATATTGAGGTCGTGGCCATAGGCGGTGATGTCCTGAGCGATGATATTGAGTTCGACTGCGCCTGAGGCGACGAGCTCTTTAGCTTCTGTGAGGATGAGTTGTCTGGGTTTGCTGCGTGCTTTGCCCCTGATAGCGGGGATGGTGCAGAAGGAGCATTTTTTGTTGCAGCCCTCGCTGATTCTCAGGTATGCCCAGTGTGGGGGGGTGATGCGGAGTCGGATTCGGTCGTCGTATGGGATTTTGAGGGGGGCGGTTACGGCGGAAACGGGTTTGTCGGATGTGAAGGTCGATTTAATTATATCGACGATGTTGTCGCGTGATTCAAGGCCAAGGATGGCGTCGATTCCTACGGTTTCATTGAGGAGGTTTTTGCCCATTCGCTGGGCGAGGCAGCCGGCGACGATGATTTTCTGGATATGGCCTTTTTGTTTTCGTTTGAGGGCGTGATTGATGGCGTCGAGGGCTTCTGCTTTGGCGGGTTCGATGAAGCCGCAGGTATTGATGACGACGACGGCGGCGTTGTCGGGGTCCTGTGTTATGCAGAAGCCGGTCTGGGCGATTTGTGCGAGCATACGTTCGCTATCGACCATATTTTTGGGACAGCCGAGGGATATAAAGCCAACGGTAATTTTTTTAGTATTCATTTGCTGATATAATAAAGTGTTTGACGGGTATCACAAGGTTGTTATACTAAATAATAGCTTAAAATGTTTTTGAAATATGAGGAATCTATAATTTTCTGGAGGGCAGTATAATGGATGAGTTTCAAGCAGGCAAGCCGGGCGGACAGAACGCAGATAAGCCGATACCGTTTGATGACGGGTTGTCGGTGTCACATTCGCCATTGGACCTCGGAGGGGGCACATCGAGCAGCGCAAGCGAAGCATCGGAAGATATGCCTATGCCTGTTATAAAGGACACAGGCAAGAAGGTGAGCTGGCCCGACCGGATTACGGGCGTCAAGAATTTCTACACGAAGCTGCATTCGGGGGCGATTGATTTTCTGGATGAGCAGATATGCAAATGGCTGATGGATAACCCGGGCGTTACCATAAAGCGGACGAATACGGTTACGGGCGATATTGTCGGCAAGAAGACGGAGCCGAATATTATCATTACGATTTGGTATTAGCCGAGAACGTTGAGATATAAAGCAGTTGTTCACTAGGGGTGGTTTGCGTGAGACGCGAACCTGAGAGTAAACCCTTTGAACCTGAACAGGACAGCCGAAAGAGGCGAGGCCTGCGTAGGGAAGTGATAGAAGACAGTCGAAGATGTTGATATGAGATTGAAATCGCTTCCTTATGAAAGCGATTTTTTTATTTTAAGGCGGTAAAAGAAATGGCGACACAATTAGAGACAGCGAAGGCCGGTCGGATAAGTTCGGAGGTTGAATACGTGGCGAAGACCGAAGGTGTTGAGGCGGGCTTAGTGCGTGATGAAATAGCGGCGGGTCGGTTGGTGATACCCGCCAATGTGATTCATTTGAAGCGGAATTTGAAACCCCGTGGGATAGGTCGTGTGCTGACGACGAAAGTCAACGCCAATATCGGGGTGAGCAGCGTTCGGAGCACTGTCGGGGAAGAAATTGAGAAGATGCGAGTTGCGATAGAAATGGGGGCGGACGCGATAATGGATTTGAGCACCGGGGGGGATTTGGACGCGATAAGGGAAGAATTGCTGGCCCAGTGCTCTGTTCCGTTTGGGACGGTGCCGATTTACCAGATGGTTTCGGACAGGACGGTGGAGGAGGTTGATGAAAAGATAATTCTTGATGTGATTGAGAGGCAGGCAAAGCAGGGGGTTGATTTTTTTACGATTCACGCTGGGGTACTGAGGGAGTATCTGCCTTTGACGGGCAAGCGTGTAATGGGGATAGTGAGCAGGGGCGGGGCGTTATTGGCGGAATGGATGCTTTATCACGGGAGGCAAAATCTGCTGTATGAGATGTTCGATGAATTGTGCGCGTTGATGCGTGAATATGACGTTTGTTTTTCTTTGGGGGACGGGTTGCGGCCCGGGAGTTTGGCGGACGCGACGGATGAGGCGCAAATTTCGGAGCTGCGGACTCTTGGTGAATTGACTCAGCGTGCGATTGAGGCGGGATGCCAGGTTATGGTCGAGGGGCCTGGGCACGTGCCGTTTAACCAGATAGAGCACAATATGAAGATTCAGCAGGAGATTTGCCATAACGCGCCGTTTTATGTTCTTGGGCCTGTGGTTACGGATATTGCGCCGGGGTATGACCATATAACGTCGGCGATAGGGGGGACAGCGGCGGCGTATTACGGGGCGTCGTTTTTGTGTTATGTTACGCCGAGGGAACATTTGGGTTTGCCGAATGCCGAGGACGTGCGGACGGGCGTGATTGCTGCGCGGATTGCGGCGCACGCGGGCGACGTGGCGAGGGGACTTGCAGGCGCGGCGGACAGGGACAGGGGATTGAGTATTGCCAGAGCGAACCTTGACTGGGACAGGCATCTTGCGCAGTCGCTGGACCCGGAGACGGCAGTGAGAATGCACGAGGAGGCGTGCAGGGGAATAGAGGAAAACGGCAAGAGTATCGCGGATTACTGCTCAATGTGCGGCAAGCAATGGTGCAGCGCGAGGATAAACAAGGAAATCCGTGAAAAATTAAGGACACATAGGGAGCGGAGTTATTAATGATTAAGAAGAGTAACGTTCCTATTTACCCGCACCAGATAACAGGTTCTGTTAAACAAATCAGCTAATCGAAACTATTCTGTAACAGTGATTGTTCCTGTCATCTGTTCGTGGCCGCTTCCGCAGAAAACGTCGCAATGAAAATCGAAAGTGCCGATTTTTTCCGGCGTGAAACGGATTGTGTTGACCTTTCCAGGGGCGATGTCAGAGCGGATGTTAAGGCTGGGGCAGTTAAATCCGTGTAATTGGTCGAGGGATGTCAGCGAAAGCGTTACGGGGACACCTTTTTTCAGAGTAATATTGTTTGGTGAGTACTCAAATTTTTTGGCGGTAATTTTAATCACCTGCTCTGTCGGCTGGTCTGCACCGGCTGAGACCACCGGCAGGTCGGTTATCGCAAAATCAACCGGGCTGACTTTGGGCTGGACCTGCCGATAACCCAGTCCTTTGTATGGGTGAGCGGCATCCCAGGGTATCTGAATTTTTTTGGGGACAGAGTGCGGCGCGGGCAGCGGATACATAAGGCCCATCGCGGAATGGTGCGCGATTTGACCTGTCATGTGGTTATTAACCTGGTGGATGTGGCCATAGAGAACGATGACGCTGCTGAAAGGAGTCAGAAGCTCTATCGCTTTGGCTCCGTCGGCTGTGGTCCAATCCCAGTCGGCAGCAAGGTCGAAGAGCGGGCGGTGAGTGAGAACTACAATTCTGGCGTTTTTGTCGAGTTTTTCGAGGTCGGCCTTGAGCCAGCCGAGCTGTTCCTCGCCGAGGGTCGCATGCGGGTCGGAGACGTTATCAAGGGCGATAAAATGAACGCCCTTGTGGTCGAAAGTATAGTGGGTATCTCCGAAAAATTCCTTGAAGGCATTGCCATTGTCGAGGGAGGCATCGTGCTCGCCCGGTAAAAACCTGATGTTCCGAACCTTCAGCTCCTTAATAATTTCGCGAAACTCCTTCATTCGCTTTCTCCGAACATTACCGTCGTCGGTGGTATGAGTCAGGTCGCCTGTAAAGACAATGAAATCGGGCTGTTGTTCGAGTGCGTTTACACCCGCAATGGTTTTTTTCAATGTTCCGGCAAAATCAGGGTTTATGGCCGGGTTATCGAAACCCCAGTGCGTGTCGGACAACTGGGCGAAGAAAAAGTTTTGCATCGGCAAATCCGTTGCCAATGAGTCGATACTAAACAGTGTTGCGCTGATTCCAGTGACTCCGACAACTTTAAGAAAATCGCGTCTATTTAGCTGAGAGCACATAAATTTGTCCCTTCATAATGAGTTCGATTTAGGTATTGCCCCAAATTGGCACTTTACTACGCACGTAATTGGACACATTAAAACCTGCTATATTGTGTTTGTAAAATAGCGGCGAAGCCGGTAAAGCGAAATAAGGAAAATGCTTAATTTATGCTTCGCAACTGCCTAACAGGAAACAGAGTTGAACCTTGTAAAGAGGGGGCAGAAAAAGCCGTTGATCTTTGCCTGGATGCTTGATGTTGTTTTCAGGTTTTCATTGAGTCGATTTCAAGAAAGGCGATTGGAGCGAAGATAAAGACAGGGAGCCACGCCCAGAGTTCGGGGACGATTCTGCCGAAGACGTCTTCGGTGGCGAGTATTCTGCAGACAAAACTAATGACGAGCGAGGCAGCGGTGATGGCGAAGCTGATGGCGATGGCGGATTTCATTGATTTGGGGTCGCGGCAAACGAGGACGGGCAGGCAGACGAGAAGCATAACGAGATTCATAATGGGGTCGGTAATTCTGAAATGTTTCTGGCTGTAGAGGTTCGCGATGTCTTTGAGTTGCGTTCCCTGCGAGGCCAGTTGAGATAATTGCAGAGAGCTGAGGAGAGATTTGTGCTCGGCTTTTCGCCTGATGGGGATGTCGTTTGGCGTTAAGTCGGTGCGGTAGGCGGAAAGAGGGGTTCGTGAGGCGGCGGCATTTTGTCTGCCGGGCTGGTGCAAGCCGAGTTTCGGGATGGGGGTGAAAAAGCCGTCGGTGAGGAGCCATGTCTGGCTTTTGGAATCGTAAGTTGCCTTGCTGGCTTCGATAATACCTGTTGGTTCCCAAAGGAGGGCATCGGGTTTTTTGGATCGAGTTACGACGATGAGGTCATCAAAAGTCGAGGAAGCCACGTCAAATTTTTTGGCCGATACAAGTGAGCCGCTGGCGTCGGTTATGAACCATACTTTGTAAGATTCTTTGCCGGGTATGGCATCTGAGCTCCGGACGAGTTTGGGGCCGAGAGCGGGGATAATCAATTCCTGGTCGATTATGAGAAAGCCGGAGAACACGACGGCGAGGATGACGATGGGGGTGATGACTCTTTTTAAACTGACGCCCGAAGCCATCATGGCTATCAGCTCGTTGTATCGCACCATTTTGCCGAGGGAGAATGCGGCGGCGACGACGGTAATCATACCTGCGAAGTCGCGGAAATACAAAGTGCTCTGGAGCGAGTAATAAGTGATGATGTTGGCGATTACAGCCATGGTATCGAGGTCGGCATGCTCGACGAATTCGTCGAGATTTGCGAAGAGGTCAATGGTTATGCGCATGCCGATGAGGACGCAAAAGGCAATGGCGTAGCCGATGAGGAAGTTTTTCGCAACGTATTTGTCTAATATTTTCATTTTATTTTTCGCTGGTTTATTAAACGCTTAATGGCGAAGCAATCGCCGATATAATTCAAGTCCAAGCAGTGAGAGAATAATCAGTCCTGTCCACATCATTGGGACGCCGAATATGATTCTGGAAGACGGGTTTTCGGCGATGTTTTTGCCCATAATAATACAGGAGATGAAGACGAGAGCCGGTGCTGCGCTTGCCGCAAAGGCGGTAAGGAGATGGCCGCCTTTGAGGACGATTCCGAGGCCGATACCAATCATAATAAGTGTTACGCATCCGACGCCGAAGACGAGGCGTGAGTTCATTTCGGCACTTATAGAGGTAAGTGTTCTGGCGATTCTTTTTCGAAGCTGGTCCTGCAGGGCGAGCAACTGTTTGTCGGGGCCGTCGTGGAGGGCGGCAGATATTGCTTTTGGGCTTATTTCGCTAAGGATATCGTCGGTTTTGAAATTGTCGGTAACGGCAGCGGGCATAACAAGCCCCCTGATGATTTGTCTTGCGAGGATATTTTCCTGTGTCTGCGGGTTTTGCGGGTCGGTGGATGTCCATTTGGCGTTTTGAATATCGAGAGTAAGCGTGGGGGCCATTTCATCGCCTTCGATATTGATAAAGGCCTTTTGGCACCGCAGTGTTCGGGGCGATGTGTTGCTGCTGACCGGCCGTTCGGTAATAGTAATGTCATCAGTGAGAATGAGGCATTCTTCATCCTTGAGTGAACAGGATTTTGCGGAAAATTCGACAACCTGACGGTCATTGAAGAGCTTGAAGGGTGTTTTTGCGGGGGAGGAGAAGGCGTCGTTAATCTGCTGGGCGAGGAGCTCGGCGGTGAACATGGCATAGAGGTGGCGGGCAAGTCGATCGACGGGTTCGAAGAGCATGGGGTTTCGGCGAATTTGTTTCATTTCGCCGATTTTTTTGAACTGGATATTGTCGCCGAGCAGTGCGCCGAATTCAGCGGTCAGGGAGAGTTGTTCAGCGAAGAAGGCGGCGTCTTCACCGGGGGCTATCTGGTAGGTGTTGTGGGCGTTAATGCGTACCTCGTTAATATTTTGATGAGGGTCGAAGACAACTTTCGCAGTTTCCGCGGTAACGATTCTTTTGATTGAGCCGTTGGCGGCCATATCGACGGCGACAACTCCTGAGAGCACATTATTTTGTATGTCGGCGTTGTCGGCGTAAATCCTGCAGCGGCCGTCGGGGGGCAGGGAATAGTAACCCTTTCGCTGGATATTTCTGAAAAGGATTTGCCTGGCGTCGTTTTTGAGGGAGTTTTCCGCCTGGTGTATAAAGGCAGGCATAACATAAAAGCTGAGGAGCAGGTTTGCGGTGGCGACAATGACGGCGAGAATAAAGCCGGGGTAAACCAGTGTGAGGACGGAAATGCCGCTTGCCTTGCAGGCGTCAAGCTCGTTGTCGTTGGCGAGCCGGCCGTAAACGAGGGTGGTGGCGAAAAGCGCGGCCATAGGCAGAACAAAGGTGAGGGTAACAGGGAGGAAATAAATCATAAGGCGGACGACCTGCCCTGGGCCGACGCCGAATTCCTGGACCGGGCGCAGAATGCTGCCCAAGCTCATCATCAACGTCAGAGCCACGGTTGCGAGGATAAAAACCCTGATGACCTCGCGAAAAATATATCTGTGAAGCGTGAAAACCATTTTCAATTTTTGATTTATGATTCCGCCAAACTGACTGGCGGATAAATTTTGATTTATGATTTAACATTGTCAACAAAGAGCGATGATTTGCAACAGAAATCATAATAAGGGCGGTTTGTACTTGAAAAGGCGGGGTTTATGGCGTAAAACAGGGAAAGGATTTATCGTTGATTGGCGGGTAATTTATGAGATATTACGGGACAATCGTGTTGGGTGTTGTGTTGGCCGGTTTATTTGCGGGATTTGTGCAGGCGGACGTCGTTGTGCTAAAGGGAGGGCAAAAGCTCGTGGGTGATATTGTAGCGGAGAGGCACGAGCAGATTTACGTGGACGTCGGTGTTACGGTGATAGCTGTTCCCAGAGAGGATGTTCTCGAATATCACTATGACAAAACGGGAGATGCGAATGCGGTGTCAATGCAGCCGGCGACAGAAGCGAATGAGATAAAAGCGGAGCCAGCGACAGGTCGGCTGTATTACACGGGTAAATTCCAGAAGAGAACAATTGAGCAGTGTGTGGCGGAAGTTGGGGAGGCGGTGGTCAAGGTTAGCAGCCCGGCGGGGATGGGGTCGGGATTTTTTATAAATGAACAGGGGTATCTTATAACGAATTATCACGTCGTCGAGAAGGAAACAAAGATTGAGGTAACGGTATTTAAGAAGGCAAAAGACGGCTTCGATAAGAAGGTTTTCAAGGGCGTGCGGATTGAGGCGATAAATCCTTTCGTTGACCTCGCACTTTTGAAGGTTGAGGATTTGGGCGATATGCAGGTGAAGTTTGTTTATCTCGGCGATATCGGCGAGATACGGGCGGGCGAGCAGGTGTTCGCGATTGGTAATCCGCTGGGTCTTGAGCGGACTGTGACCAACGGGGTTATCAGTACGACGAACAGGGCGTTTGAGGGGCTGATTTATTTGCAGACCGACGCGGCGATTAACCCGGGCAATTCAGGCGGGCCTTTGTTTAACCTGTCGGGCGAGGTTATCGGGGTTACGAATATGGGTTACGTATTCCTCGGGGGGCTGGGGTTTGCGATACCTGTGGATTACGTGAAGCATTTTATAGATAACCGCGACGCGTTCGCGTATGACAAGAACAATCCGAATACGGGGTACAGGTATATTCAGCCGGACGGCAGACGCAATAAAGGCAAGCCGAAGATTGATTGATGAAAGGCGCAGATGAAAATTAGAGCAGCATTTTCGATTTGTGTTATTTGTGCAGCAGTGATGGTTGACAACGCGAAGGGGGCAGGACTGCCGAAGACGGCGGAGCTTGTCGGGGCGGATACAGTGCTGCTTGTGGATATAGGCGACTTCAATCAGTTCAGGACCAAACTCGAAAAAACCAGTATTTATAAGTTATATAATGACCCGTCGATGTCTGCGTTTGTGAAAAACTTCACCGGCAAGGTTCGTGAAAAGATAGAGGGCGACAAGGACTCATTTGTAAAAGGCATACTCGACGCGAATCTTATGCCCGAAGGCCGACTGACGTTTGTGATGACGGTGGGGCAGCAGGAAATGTCGATGATGCTGATAAGTCAGTGGGGTCGCAATATCGGCAGGGTGAGAGATGTTATCGAGAAGATAACGGCCAGGTCCGTTGAAAAAGGCGCGCACAGGGGGATTGAGAGCTATCGTGACGTAAATATCATAACGCTGACGACGGCGGCGGCGGAAAAACCGGCGGTTAAAGACAGCGATGATAATATGGCGGAAAAAACAGGGCCGACGTCGGAAAAAGACGTTTATTGTTTTGTCGGTGATTGCCTGATAATGGCAAACGACGCGGAGGCGGTAAAGTTCGTTGTTTCGCAGATTAAGGGCGCGGGGGCTTCATCGCTGGCGGGCGATACGGATTACACAGCGACGATGGGAGCGGTCGGGCCATATCATGACGTCGATGTATATGTGAATTTAAAACGGATGATAAAACAACTGGCCGATGGGGACGCGACGGGCGAATCACAGAAGGAGATTGCTAATCTTGGTCTTGACGGAGCGGGGGGGCTTGGTTTTTCTGCCGGTATTGTGCCTGACGCGGAGAGTACGGTTCGTGGGAAGATTTTTTTGAGGACGACCGGGATGAGGAAGGGCATTTTGAAAATGTTGGAGATGCGTTCCGACCCAGTGCGTGCTCCGCGATTTGTGCCGGCGTCGGCGTGCTCGGTGAGTTTTTTGAACCTGGATATCAAGCGTGCGTATGACGAGCTTTGCAGCATAATTTACGGATTTGACCCGACGACGGCGCTGCTGCTTCAGCAGCCGATTCCGGGGACGGGGTCGGACAGTGAGCCGGGGATATCCATCAGGCCCGACATAATAGAATATCTTGGCACGGAGATTGTGATTGCTCAGAGCGTAAACAAGCCGTTTTCGAAGGATAAAGAGCCGACGGATATTTATATAGCCGTGAGTGTGAACAATCGGGCGGCGCTGGAGAAGTCACTGTCGCTTATTCACAAACGGCTGATTGCGCCGAACAATCCTGAGCCGACGCGTGAATTACTTGGATACACGCTTTATCTTATTGGGCCGGCGGGAGTGCCTGTTTTGGGCGGGTCTGTGCCGATGGTGGAGGCGGGGCCGCAGCGTGCGACACCGAAGGGGGAGCGGTTGGCTTTTATGATTACTGATACGCATTTGATTTTTGGGCCGGAGCCAGCGGTTGAGCGAGCGATACGGACTTTGGGCGGGGCGGAAAACGAGCCGGTGAGTACGGCAAAGTGGTTTAACACAGCAAAAGCGGCTATTCCTTCGGTTGTGGGGTCGGCTGGATTTGAGGATAACGTGGCGTCGGGGGAATTGTTGTGGTGGATGCTGAAGGACAGCGCCAAATCACGGCGGGCTTCCATGGGAATGGGGCCTGCGGCGGCTGTCCTTGCGGGACCTGACGCGTGGGATTTCGCGGACTTTAGTTTGCTGCCTGAGTTTGGCGCGGTGAAAAAGTATTTTGGCCTGTCGGCGGGCTACGGAATCAGCAGGCCCGACGGGTTTTTCTTCGAGTTCAAATACCTTAATCCCCAAGGCAAGAACTGATAATCGGTAATTGATTATCGATGATTTGCGGTGATTGCACTTGACCGGGAAGCGGTCTTTACGCTAAAATAAGCCCTTTATTGATTATTGAAGAAAATAGCTTGTATAGGAGAATGTTGTGAAGGCAAGTGAAATGCGACCCGGAATGGCCATTAAGGTGCAAGGCCAGTTGTATATCTGCACCAAGTTTGCTCACGTGACGCCCGGCAACCTGCGGGCATTCGTTCAGGCCAAACTCAAGAGGATTTCCGACGGTACCATTGTTGAGAATCGTTTACGCGCCACGGAGGAACTTGAGCAGGCGTATCTTGATAAGCGCGAGATGGAATACCTTTACTCGGACAGTCACGGGCATGTCCTGATGGACACAAAGACGTTTGACCAGATAACGGTCCCTAACGAAATAATCGGCGACCTGATAAAGTTTTTCAAGCCCAATACGATGCTGACGGCAATGCTGAATAACGGCAACGTTGTGAGTATCGAAATTCCCAAGACGGTTGAATTGACTGTTACGGAAACGACGCCCCAGCCCAAAGGAGCGACTGTTACCAATCAGATGAAGGACGCCGATTTGGAGACGGGCCTGAGAATAAGGGTGCCGCCTTTTATCGAAGTCGGCGAGGTGGTTCGCATCAACACCGAAGACGGTTCATATCTCGGCAGAGTAACCAAGTAATCCTGCACAGCAGCATAGTTTGCATCGCGTGTTTCGGTCGATGAGGTATCACGGGAATCCGGCCGGCATTAAGCAATTATGAATTCACGTCTAAGCAATTTCCTTATAGCTGCGATTTACCGAGAGATTTAATATGCAGTTGTGGTTAAGGAGATTACTATGGGCTTGAGCAGAAGAGATTTACTTGTCGGTATCGGCGGCGTAAGCAGCGGTATGATTTTAGCGGGCAGGGCGCTGGGGGTAGTTGAGCCGGAGCCGAGCAAAGAGGCAATGGGCGGGGAAGTTACTGCGACCGAGGATTTGATGCGGGAGCACGGTATTTTGCGAAGGGCACTGTTTGTTTACAGCGAAGCAGCAATGCGGCTGCGAAGCAATCTTTCGGAGGTTTCGCCTGGCGCGCTTCAGAAGACAGCCAATCTGTTTCACACTTTTGGCGAGGATTATCACGAGAAGAAACTGGAAGAGGCATTTATTTTTCCGGCGGTCAAAAAGGCGGGGGGCGATACGGCGGGCTACACGGATATTCTAATCGAACAGCATAATCGCGGCCGTGAGACAACCGAGTATATTCTTTCCGTGACAAAGGCCGCAAAAATAGAATCTGGTGACACAGAGCCGTTGGCAAAGGCGATGGAGTCGATGGTGCGGATGTACCGGCCGCACGCGGCAAGAGAGGACACGGTTATTTTCCCCGCGTGGAAACAAACCCTAACCGCTAAACAATTAGACAAGATGAACGACAAATTCGAGGATATCGAGCAGGAGATGCTTGGTAAAAATGGATTCGAGAATGCGGTGAAGCAAATCAGCGAAATCGAAGCCGAGCTTGGTCTGGCCGATTTGGCAAAGTTTACCGCGCCGTCGGTAAAAGTTAAATCGTCATCGTAATTAAAGTGTGGATAGACGTGAAGACGCTTGTAATTGCTTTTGTTTTGTCTTTTGCTTTTGTGACGTTGGCCGAGAGCGCAGATGATGACCTGGCAACGCGGGCAAAGCAGGTATTCGGCCAGTTACCGAAGGTGATGGAATCGGACAAAAATCCGGTGACACCCGAAAAGGTCAAGCTCGGCAAAATCCTTTTTTACGAGACCCGTATTTCCTCGGACGGGACAGTTAGCTGTTCGAAATGTCATCCTTTCAGCTTATACGGGGCAGACGGATTGCCAAAGGCAATCGGGAACCAATGCAAAATCAACCAAAGAAACAGCCCGACGGTTTTGAACGCTGCCGGCCAAATATCCGCGCACTGGATTGGAAATCGAACCGGGGTCGAGGACCAGGCGAAGCAGTCGGTGACAGGGCCGGCTTCATTCGGTATGCCTTCCTACGCGGCGGTCGAAAAGAAGCTGGGGGAAATAGGATACGGCCCATTGTTCAAGGAGGCGTTCCCGGGCGATGTAAATGCTGTTACAATAGACAATTTCGCGAAGGCAATCGGCGCATTTGAGCGGACACTCGTTACGCCTTCGCCTTTTGACGCGTTTTTGGCAAGGAATCAGCAGGCACTGAATGAACGGGAAAAGAAGGGTTTGAAGACATTTATGGACGTCGGCTGCTCCGGCTGCCATTCGGGCGTTTACGCGGGGGGGCAGATGTATATGAAATTCGGCCTCATTGAGTCATACTGGAAATATACCAAAAGCGAACCGGTTGATAACGGAAGATACGAGGTGACAAAGGAAGAATCGGACAAGTTTGTATTCAAAGTCCCGATGTTGAGAAACGTTGAAAAAACCTCGCCGTATTTTCACGACGGCTCGGTTGGCTCATTGGAGCAGGCCGAATGGATTATGGGTAAAATTCAGATAGGCAGAGAGCTTTCAAAAGAGGAGCTTGGGGACATTAACGCGTTTTTAAAATCGCTGACAGGGGAAATTCCGCGGGATGCCCTGGTAGTTCCTTTATTACCCTCAAATGAATAAGAATACCGATGGATTCCGCAAAGAGGAGGTGAGGGTTTTATGACGCAAAGATTGGCCGGACTGGCCAAATTATTTCTCAAGCTGGGTCTGACGGCATTCGGCGGACCCGCCGCCCACATCGCGATGATGGAAGATGAAGCCGTTGTCCGGCGTAAGTGGCTAACCCGCGAAAAATTCCTCGATTTGCTTGGAGCGGCCAATCTCATCCCCGGCCCAAGCTCTACCGAAATGGCAATTTATATCGGCTATACCCGCGCAGGTGCAGCAGGGCTGTTACTTGCGGGGCTTTGTTTTATTTTACCTGCAATGATTCTTGTAACCGCCATTGCCTGGGCGTATGTGCGATTCGGAACGCTTCTCGAGGTATCGGCCGTCTTCTACGGGATTAAACCAGTTGTAATTGCAGTCATTTTGCAGGCCATCTGGCGGCTTGGCCGCAGCGCGGTAAAGTCCAGATTTCTTGGGGCAGTTGCTGTTATCGCTATGGCTTTCAGTTTCCTCGGTCTCAACGTATTGCTGGTTCTACTCGGTTCCGGGTTGGTCGTGGCAATTATAAGTGGCGCCAATAAATGGCGGCATACCGCGTTATCTATATTATTTTTGGGTTCTGCTTCTACCCCCGTTGCACAGGGAGCGGCAATAGCTTCTTTTGGATTGTGGCCTCTTTTTCTTGTTTTTCTGAAGGTCGGTGCATTGCTTTTTGGAAGCGGCTATGTGCTGTTGGCTTTTCTTAACGCCGACCTCGTGCAAAAACTACATTGGATGACAGAAAGCCAGTTGATAGATGCTGTTGCCGTCGGGCAATTTACGCCAGGCCCGGTTTTCACCACAGCAACTTTTATTGGCTATATGCTCGGCGGGCCAACAGGCGCCATCGTAGCCACAGTCGCTATCTTTCTTCCATCGTTTGTCTATGTGGCAATTACCGGACCACTTGTGCCGCACATTCGCAAATCTGAGTTAGCGGCATCCTTTCTCGACGGCGTCAATGTCGGGGCATTGGCACTTATGGCTGCGGTTAGCTGGCAGTTAGGAAGGGCATCGTTGACCGGCCCCTTTACCATTATGATTGCCATTATTTCTTTTGCGCTGTTGATTCGGTTCAAGGTCAATTCGACCTGGCTTATTGCGGGCGGAGCATTAGCAGGGCTGCTGAACGCTATTTTTTAGATGCCCTTAATGAATCACTTTGTTGAGGGGATAGGTAATTATTCCTGAAGCGCCGGCGCGTTTGAGAGCGGGGACAAGGGAGCGTTCGATTTTGGCGTCGATAATAACTTCAATGGCGATGTAGTTGGGGTCAGCCAAACTTGAAATGGTGGGGCTTTTTTCCGAGGGCAGGACTTTCAGTATTTTGTCGAGGTTGGTCTTTTCGATATTCATTTTGAGGCCGACCATGTTGCGGGCGTCGATGGCGGCGTTGAGCAGGATGGCGATGTTTTCGATTTTTTCCTTTTTGAATTTGTTTTGCCAGGCCTGTTTGTTGGCGATAAATCGTGTTGTGGAAGTAATAACGGTGTCTATTATCCGCAGGTTATTGGCGACGAGAGAGTTTCCGGTTTCGGTAAGCTCGACAATCGCATCGACGAGGCGGGCTTTGACTTCGGTTGCACCCCAGCTAAATTCTATTTTGACGTCGATATTTTTGTCGGCGAAGAATTTTTTGGTTACGTTGACGAGCTCCGTGGCGATGATTCCGCCTTTTAGGTCCTGCACCTTCTGGACTTTCGATTCTTCGGGAACAGCCAGGACCCATCTTGTGGGTTTGCTTGTGGCTTTGCTGTAACCGAGCTGGCAGACCTCGATTACGTCGGAGTTGTTTTCCATTATCCAGTCGTAGCCGGTGATGCCGGCGTCGAGGACGCCGTCGGCGACGTACCGGCTCATTTCCTGAGCGCGGAGCATTGTCGGCCGTATCTGGTCGTCGTCGATGGCGGGCAGATAGCTTCTGTCGGATTCGGTGATGTTGAAGCCGGCCTTGGCGAAAAGTTCGATGGTTGCTTTTTGCAAGCTTCCGGCGGGGATACCTAATTTTAAAACTTCCTGTGACATTTTATATTCTTTCGAAAAGTTGCGTTATTTACGGATTTTTTTGTATTTTCTTTTTTGTTTTTGGCGGCTGTTTTTTGGGCGATTCGCTTTCGCGCCTGAGGAGCGAGTAAAATTCACAGGCGTTTTTGATTGAAATCAGCCGGCAGAGAAACCCTTCGATTTCTTCGTAAATGGCTTCGGCGTGGATGAACTGGCCGGTTTTGAGAAACTCAATCATTTTCGGGGTCAGCGGTATGGCGTGGCCCTGCATTGAGGTGAGCATACAGTAATCGACGGCGAAGGGGGTTGCGCCGTTGAGTTTTTCGAGCAGTATTTTCGTGGGCCTTTTGCCTAATTTGCGAAGCGACTGCAGGCCGAGCATATTGTGTTTGTTGAATACGGCGTTAAGCACGCTGACGAGTGTGGCGGCAATACTGCGTGCCGGCTCGAAATCCGGGCCGAGGACTTCGACTATTTCCTCGATGGTTGCCACCCGCAAATCATTCGAGTCAACAAAGTAGTCCTTGAGCTTTTTAATCGCAGCCTGCGCGTGCGATTCCGTGAGGTTTTCGCTTACGATGGCAAATACGAGTGCGTCAACGGGCTCATCGTATTCAACAGGGTGATGCTTGCCCGGTTTTCGCTTCAGTGAGCGATATAGTTTTTGAATTTTTTTCGAGTATTCTTTACTGTCTTTCATAAGTATCCCGTGGCACAGGCCTTAAACCCGTGAAAACGCGGCCGGAACGGCCATGCCGGCAAATATAACAATCAACCGTGCTCCTGGTCAATGGAATCTTTATCTTTGAACTCACCGGCCAGGTCGTCAATGAGCCTCATAGTTTCGATGGTTTTCTTGAAATTTTCGTCCTTGTGGAGATTTATAACGGGGCAGAACCTGCTTTTAACCTGTTCTGCAAGGAGCATCTGGATTCGTCTTCTGGCGTGGAGAATCGCGATGAAGGTTTTGTTCTGGGCGGTTTCGGTGCCGCCGAACATGCTGAGATAGACGTTGGCGATGCGCATATCCGCGGAGACATCGACCTTTGTGACGCTGACAAGTGATTCTATTCGCGGGTCGCTGAGGTGATTGGCGATGGCGTCACTAACCGCCTCCCTTACGACACGTGCGATTTTCTCCTGTCTTCTCGTGGGCATAATAGTATAAAGAGCGATACCTACTGGAGGGTTCTCGCCACCTTCTGGATTTCGTAAAGTTCAAATATGTCATCTGCTTTCACGTCGTCGAAGCGGGCGATTTTGATGCCGCATTCGAGACCGGCTTTTACTTCGCTGGCGTCGTTTTTGAAGTGCTTGAGCGACTCGATGGTCATATTGTCGCGTATGACGATGTTATCGCGTATGAGGCGAATTTTCGCGTTCTTTTTGACGACGCCGTCGTTGACAAAGCAGCCGGCGATTGTTCCGACCTTTGATACCTTGAAAGTTGTTCTGACGGCGGCTCTTCCGATGGTTTTTTCCCGCTCTTCCGGTTCGAGCAGGCCGACCATCGATTTCTGGAGGTCTTCGGTAATGCGGTAGATGATGTTGTAGAACCTGATATCGACGCCTTTTTTCTCGGCCATTTTGGCGACGAGTTCGTCTGCTACGACGTTGAAGCCGATGACGATAGCGTTTGACGCCTCAGCGAGAACGACGTCTCCCTCGGTGATGCCGCCTGTGCCGGTGTGCAAAATCTTGAGTTTGACTTCGGCGGTGCTCGTTTCGGATATATATTTAGTCAGGACGTCAACTGAGCCCTGAACGTCGGCGCGGATGATGAGATTAAGCTCTTTGACGGTTCCGGCTTTAATATGGGTGAAGAGATTATCGAGGGTAATCTGAGTTCTTTTGGCGAGAGCGCCTTCTCTATGGAGCATCTGGTTTTCGTTGGCGGCGGCCTTGGCTTTGTTAATATCGCTGAGGATGTAGAATTTGTCGCCGGCGTTGGGGACAAACTGAAGACCACTGACCTCGACGGGGGTTGAGCTTGTCGCTGATTTGACGCTTTTGCCGAAGCCGTCTTTGAGGGTTTTGACCCTGCCGTAGGCGCAGCCGGCGAGGATTATGTCTCCCTTGGTCATAACGCCTTCTTTGATAAGCACAGTGGCGACGGGGCCCCTGGTTTGCGAGAGGTGTGCTTCGACAACCCAGCCGGTGGCGGGTATGGTGTCGTCGGCTTTAAGGTCGAGCAGTTCGGCGACGTAATCGAGGTGTTCGAGCAGGTCGGCGATACCTACGCCGGTTGTTGCGCTTGTTTTAACGATTTCTGTTGTTCCGCTCCATTCCACGGGAATCAACTCGTGCTCTGCCAGTTGTGAGTAAACGCGGTTGATATCGCTTCCGGGCAGGTCGATTTTGTTTAGCGCGACGATGACGGGAACGTTGGCTGCTTTTGCGTGGTGAATTGCTTCGATTGTCTGGGGCATAACGCCGTCACCCGCGGCGACGACGAGCACGACGACGTCGGTCATAGTCGCGCCTCTTGCCCGCATAGCCGTAAACGCCTCATGGCCCGGCGTATCGAGGAATGTTACTTTGCCCTTTCCGACGTTGACCTGATAAGCGCCTATATGCTGTGTGATTCCGCCTGCTTCGCCTGCGGTAACGTTTGTGGAACGAATTTTATCCAGCAAGCTTGTTTTGCCGTGGTCAACGTGGCCGAGCATGGTAGCGATAACCGGGCGTCGTTTGAGGTTGGGTCTGGGTCTGTTTTCAAATTCTGTTTTTATCTGGTCTTCAAGGGAGGCCTTGTGTTCGACGTGCAATTCGATGCCCAGTTCCATTGATACAAGCTCTGCGACTTCTGTGCTGATAATCTGGTTAGCGGTGGCAATGAGGTTTTGCTGCAGCAGTTTGGCGATTACATCGGAGACCTTGACGACCAGCGCCGCAGCCAAACTTTTAACGGTAATGGGTTCTGTAATTGAGGCAGACGTAGGTTTAATTACGGGCTGTGCGGCTTCAGGGTGGGTTTTTGAGGTGATTTTCCGCAGCGGCCTGAGTCGTAAACCTTCGCTTCCTGCGGCATCGAGCCGAGCTCGTCTTTCTTCTAAATCTTTTTCTCGCCTCTGGGTAATCAGCTTGGTTTTTTTAACGGTTTCGGTTTCGTATTCGGTTCGCCGGCGACCATGCGTTCGTTCTTTTGGTTTTTTGGTGGCGACCTGTCCGCCCCTCATCGGTGCGATGGTATCTTCATCCTTGTCGGAGGCCATCAAAGGCGAGGTTACTGGCATATCGTATCTCGGCTTTGGTCTTGGTCGTCGCATTGCGGGTGCGGGTTCCGGTGCCTCGATGCGCACGACCTGCGGGCCTGTAAGTTTGGCCGGCTCGGGTTTTTCGAGCATAGGACCGGCGGGTATGATTGGTGGCGGTTCGATTCTGGCGACGGCGTGTCTCGGCTGAGGCGGGGCGGGTTTGTTGGTGGCAGGCGTCGGTTCAGCCGGTGTTTCCAAAGCCGGTGGTACTTCCTGAATCTCGGTAACAGCGGGCGTTTCCTGTGGTATTTCGGCAGTAGCTGGCTCCGCTTCGGCGGTTTTTTTACCTCTTGATTTTCTGACGCGGGCTTTTTCGAGGTCAACCTTCTGGGCGGTTTCGATGGCGGTGGTATGGTCTCCTTCACTGAACCATTCTTTTATAGTGGCCGCAAGCCCGGCGGAGATAGTGGCCATGTGGTTTTTGATGTCAAGCCCCTCATCCTGGCACTTTTTCATAATAGCGGTGCTTGAGACACCAAGTTCGCGAGCCAACAAATATACTCTTGTTATGGCCACTGCTGAGACACTCCCAAAAATCAGGTTTGGTTAGGGCTGTCTGCCGGGGGATTTTGCTGCGCTTGTTCCTGTAGCAGTTCTTCGGCTTGTTTTTGTTTACTATCAGCCGCAAGTTTTTTGGCTTCTTCGACAGCTACGGCAATAAGCTGCCCGGCAAGTTCCGGTTTTATATTGAGTTCCGTTACCAGGGGTTCAGCGCCGACATCATCCAGGTCGAGAATCGATATTATACCCAGCGCAATAAGTTTATCAACGAGGGTATCATCAGCACCCTCGATACTTTTAACGCATTTAGTGAGTCGTTCAATGCCCTGATTGTATTCATCGGGTGTGAGGATATCGATATCCCAGCCGGTGAGCCGGGCTGCGAGCCGGACGTTCTGACCGTGCTTGCCTATCGCCAAACTAAGCTGGTCCTCATCGACGACGACGGTAGCCCTGCCGAGCTCAAAGCACAGTGCGATTTCGCTAACCTTTGCGGGCATAAGGCCGTTGGTAATAAAGACCTGCGATGAATCGCTCCATCGGACGATGTCGATTTTTTCGCCGCCAAGCTCATCGACGATATTTTTTATTCTGCTGCCGCGGACGCCCACGCAGGCGCCGACGGGGTCAACCTTTTCGTCGAGTGAGGCGACGGCGACCTTTGTTCGGTAGCCGGCTTCGCGGGCAAGCGCCCTTATTTCGATAATTTCCTCGGCTATTTCGGGGACTTCCTGCTCAAAGAGCCGGCGGATGAAGTCCGGGTGGGTCCGAGACAGGATGATTTTAACCTGGTTTGAGACCTCTTTGACTTCGAGAATGAGGCACCTGATTCTTTCGCCCGGCCTGTGGGTTTGGCCGACTATCTGCTCGCCCTTCGGCATAAACGCCTCAGTGCGGTGGTCGAGGCCGATGACGAGGGAACCGCCTTCGTATCGGACTACGGAACCGTTGACGATTTCGCCTTTTCTCTGTGCAAACTCGGTGTAAATGCTGTCTCTTTCGTCGGCCTTGATTTTTTGCACCATAACCTGCCTGGCGGTCTGAGCGGATATTCGGCCAAGCTGATTGATATTGATTGGCTGTTTATCCTTGAAGGCGGTAACCTGACCGCTGGCCCGGTCAATCTGGACGACGATTTCGCTTTCGGGTGTTCCGAAATGCTTCCTTATAGCGGAAACCATTGCCTCCTCAAGGTCGGCAAAGATGGATTCTTTGTCGATGTTCTTGTCTCTGGCTACGTTTTCAACTATTCTAAGTAATTCCTGATTCATTTGTTTATGCTTCCTTACAATCCGGCTACGACTCAGCGTCTTCGCGGAGACGAGCAATAAAAAAAAGGAAACCATACCGGTTTCCACATCCACGCTTCAAGCCCAATAAATCGAGGTTGTCGTTGGTTTGACGCTACATCTTGTGCCTCCGTAGTTCAACCCAATGTTGTATAACAACCCGATTCATAGGCCGTCGCTGGAGCAAAAACCCTTGCATACCGGCCACAATCGGCGCGAAACCTTCGCCGAACCGAGCAATTGTTCGGCTAATACGCACTGTAAGCAGACCCTGCAAAAATCATCGAATACACCTAACTACATTCCCCGAGAACACGGGGCAGCCGTAATTTTTCGCACACGAAAACATATAGTAATCGTCAAAGCGGGTAATAACAATCATTTTTTTTGCAATTTGGCGGATTTTTTGGCCTGGCTTATGTGGGATATGATAATGGTTATATGGTGTTTTTTAATAGAAGGTTAGGGGTTAGGGCGTTTTTTGGGGTTTTAGCGGGTGTTTTTCACATCGGTTGGGCGGTAAAATTTGCCTGCCTCGCGGGTAAAACAGGGGCTTAAAATCGGCAGACGAGCCAAAACCGTATTGGCCGCAGGGCATTGATGAACACGGGCCAAGGCCGTATGTATCGTTAACAATCGTTGTTAAGAGCAAAACCATAACGATAATTAGCCCGTAAAACAGCCGATGGCCGCCTGTATCCCGCAGGCGGGTACAAAGTCAGGATAATACCACCTTGAAAATTCTAATGAACAACAAAATCTTTATTCGCTACGGAATCATGAACACGCGTACCAACTGGGAGTCGCATGCTTAAATCAGAATTAGTGATTTGACCGTTAATCTCTAATTTTTTAACGGTGAAAATTTCTTTCATTGATAATTGCTCTTTCTCCGGATAAACATCGTAAACAGTCACGGTAACCTTCGATGGCAAAGTTATATTACCGTAAGATTTGAAATCGCTGAATATATCCTCTTCTCGTGTGTTGAATGGAAGATTGTGATTTATTATGTTTATCTCAAATTTGGTCGTAAATAGTTTCTGTCCATCTACAATATATAGTTTGCCATCATACGTATTGTGATCGCTAAATTCTAGGATATGACATCGCTGCCCTTCCAAATTAATGTCTCCTGTATATTTCAAGAAATTATCTTGTTGTTTTAAAAAAACCGACAATGATTTCCGCTTGATTCTTTTCATCAACCAGTCTTCAGGCACTTTACCTGCAAAAAATATCTGGTCTCCTGGGAAAATGGCGGCACTATTGCTTTCTGGTAAAAATTGTTGAGTCGTTTGCCCATCAAATAAGCGAATTTCCTTATTAGCCATTACATGCATTTTCATTGGATTTGGGCAAGTAGGGCATATATTATTTTGCTCTTTAGGCTTGAGCCTTTCTGGTAGCATTTTGTATTCTGTGATTAGTTTTTGGGTGTTCCCATTTTTGGTCCATTCGTATTGCTTCTCAATTTCTTCGGTGTTCCCATCATTTGTTCTTATTTGAGCCCATACATCAAATTCCCCATGAATAGTTTTTATGCTTTGCTCTCTTTGCTCTAATCCGTTGATAATCTCATCAGCAGTAATAGCCGATGTTGTTGAAGGGCATAATGCCCCGACTATGATTGTTACTGAACATAAAACCAAAGACGATTTCATTTTTTGTCTCCTAAGTACCAATTGCCGGGTTACATCCCAAATACGTTTCGGGACAGTAAACAGCTATAGATACCATACAATTTTCATCTACGAATGGTGTCCACACAGTACATGTATAGAGTGTATCTTGACATGGGTATTCGTCCATAGGATACATGGTTAGCCACTGAATTTCTTCATGATAATTTCCGACTCCACAAGCTCCGCCATCCAGGCACCCCCCAGCGGCACTTGGACACACTATGTATAAAACCTGACATTCACCACTAAAACAAGTCTGGCACTTGTATGGGTTACAGCAGGACCCGTTGCAGCATGCTTGATTAATACCACATACATAGGAAGGCGAGATGTCACTACAGCACTGCTGGGTGCTAAGGTTATAGAGTGTGCCGTTACAGCATCCCTTGGTACTAGGGTCAAAACATGTTCCGTTGCAACACTGTTGATTACCGCAGGTCCAAATATAACATCCCCACTCATCCAAGACATCATCATAACCCCAGCTATAGCATATCGGGCAAGGCGGATGACCACCACCACCAACACCACAGGCATCATAAACAGTCGCTGTTAAGAGCAAAACCATAACGATAATTAGCCCGTAAAACAGCCGATAGCTGCCTCTATCCCGCAGGCGTATTCAAAGTCAGAATTATTTGGCCTGGCTCAGCGTTTCCTTAATTTTGTTGCGATAGCCATCCAGAGAACGGTCAGTAAGTTTCCTGCCATTGATAAATATTGTGGGCGTGCTGTTGACGTTGCATTTTTCTGCCAGTTCTTTGTCTGCCTTTAGTAATTCTACTATCGCCTTCTCATCCGCCCAGAGTTTGTCCAATTCGGTTATATCCAATCCGAGTTTTTGTGCGTATGCTCGTAAAGTTGCGGCGTCGATTTTTTCGGGGTCAGCCAAAATCATGTCGTGAAGCTCCCAGAAAGCTTCCGGCCCTTTTTGACGAAGAGCAAATTCCGTTACGGCGTTGGCGGCGAAGGCCTGCTTGTGAAAATCCAACGGGAAATGCTTAAAGACAAGCCGTATTTTGCCGGGGTATTCAGCCATAATTTGCTTAATCTTTGGATATTCCTTTGTGCAGAACGGGCACTGGAAGTCAAAAAATTCAACAATTGTAACAGGGGCACTATCCGGACCGAGGGTGGGTGATGTGCCGATATTAACGTCGTAAACATTCGTGTCCGGATTGTTTGCGGGGGCAGCTCTCCTGTTATTGCTTGCGTTTTTTGCGGGAGTAAACTGTCGAATCTCCTTACGAAGGGTCTGCAACTCGCCTTTTATCCTCTGGACTTCATCTCGTAACGAGCGAATATCTTCTTCTTCCGGGCTGCGCATAACATTGAAGTCGAAGAATATTTTTATTTCGTTATTGGACGGGTCATTTGTATTTATACGCACAAAACGGGTTACGTGTCCGGATTCTATTTTGTCCTTGTCGAAGTAAACATTAATCACTCCCTTTTGGTAAATCACCCCTTTTTGGCGAGGGGCAAGCTCTTTATCGCCATCCCATCCGGCAAAGCAGGGGCAGGGGCTATCAACTTTTTTGATAATCAACGTTTCTCTGCCTTGATTGGTGAAAGGAATAGTAGCTGTTATTTTATGAACTTCATGCGGAATATCACCGAGGTCAAAATGACGCGATTCGGCCAGTTTGGTTTGACCATAGTGAAAAAATGGTCCGGGAACATAACCAACCATCATTCCATATCTCTGAATATATTCTGCGTCCTGATTCTGATTGTGCCTGCATCCGCATAAAATACACACTACTATAAGACAAAATAACGCTGCCTTCTTCATTTAGATTTCCCATGGAGGTTACATACTAAAAATCAGTTTTTGTTTACGGGGACCCTGTATGATTTTGTTCCATTGTAAACACCCTTAAACATTTCATCTATATAATATTCCACATACGTAATACCGGCGTTACAGGGAATCGCTTTCATATTTGCGATGTATTGTATTTCGCCCTTTGCTGGATTCGCGTTCTCTACAACCATAGGCACGGCGACAAAATCACTATTTACGGAATTGCGAATATGTATCATAACATCTTTATATCTTTCAGTCAGCTTACCATATCTTTCTTTCGGGTCAATCGGAACAACCACATATTTCACTGTAATATACCATGGTTTATCGCAAATAATATTGTTTGGAGGGCAATAGAACATGCCACCACCGCCTGCGACTTGACATCCGCTGATACATAGTAGTTCCAAAGACAATAATAAATATAGCGATACCGAGCAATATTTACGCGTATGTTTTCCCTTTTTATTCAATATTCAAGGCGGCTATCTTGGTTTTAACACGGTTATCGGTGCTTGCGGGCATTGACAATGCGATGACAAAATACTTATTGTCTGAACCAGCAATTCGGAAATCATCGATTACAACAATATTATCCAAAGTCAAAGAGGTCGATAAATCTCCTGAACCCGAATATTTGCTAACGGTAATTTTGCCCAAAGTATCATTATAAGCAGTAATAAACCCTCCAGATGAAACCGGCAATATATGTATATAAACAGGTGTTTTGGTTTCCTTATCGATGATTGTTTTTTCAGACAACAGATTTAGCTTATCATCATATTTGACCACACAATATTCTATCTTGGTCAAATCGCACTGTTTGTCATAACCGACTAAGAAGCTGTTTGAATCGGTTTTGTGTAATTCCGGGTATTTGTTTGGAAATGCGCCGCTTCCGATAAAGGACTTTTCATAAAGAATATTACCGTCGGAATCACATTTTATAAGGCGACAATTAAAACCTTCATAGAAATTATTTTTAGGTCCGCCATCCGAAAAACACTCCAACAATATCAAACTATTTTCGACTTCAACAGCATCGACAATAAAAGACAATTTGCTTTTCTCAAACACTCTGCACCAATAAACATCACCATCCGAATCGACTTTTGCGGCAAAACCATTAGATTTTGCATCTCTTCCTACCAAAAGAAACTTGTTATCTGACAGGTCAACCATCTTGAGGACAAACTCCTCTGATTTATCATTTGAGTCGCTCGGGTTTTTATTCGGGTCAGCCGGTATTTGTTTTTTTAGCAATTTTTTATCGTTAGCTCCGAATTTGGCGAAAGAATGTTCCTTTGAGCCGAACTTGCCCGCACAGTACATACCGCTCTGGTCAACTTTCAATCCTTTTGTTAGCCATGAGCCAAAAATAATATCCGAGGGACGCACATTTGAAACAGCGTGGAAATCTTCATGTGATACGATGTTACCGTCAGAATTAATCTGCCAGAACCAGTACTTTCCGGATGAACGCGTTTTTGAATCAAACGCATAACCAACAACTTGTAGAGTCCCATTATTGCATACTGCCTCGTGACCGACATAACTGAGATTATTGTCATCGCCTAATTCTTTTTCCCAAACCACGGTCAACTTCTCCGCGTATAAGTTTGATGCCATAATACAAATCACGAGTCCGGCCATATTTTTCGATAAGCATCGCATTTCAAATCTCCTATTTCATTTCATTTTACCTGTTAAGAACAATCACAACAAACACATGCATCTAATTGGTCACTTTCGTAAGGGCCTTCTCCGCAGAGTGAAACTGCCGCCCAATATATCACTCTTTGCGCTTCACATACAACATGGCATAAGAGACTTGTGCCTGCACAAACAGCTTCCATATCATTGCCAAAGGCAGAGTCACAACCGCCTTTATCGGCACCACATGTCTGATAACAAAAATCGTGGTTATAACAAGCCCAATAAAAGCTCGAATTGTCCGGAGCGCAACAATCGGCTGGGTCATTAGGATGGTCGCCAAAAGGATTTGAACATCCATCTGTTTTTGGATTAAATGTTGGATCATCGACTCTGTTACACGTCATTAATACCGCATAAGACCAGGGTTTCCAAAGACATGGTTGGCAGATTTCGCCGAAGGATTTCTCGACACAATGATAGCAATCGTAATCATCACAGCAGTTCAACTTGTGCGGATAACAAACCGGACAGTTGCCGTTCACACAGGTCTGGCATTGGCTTGGGTCGCACTTTGATACGCAAATGCCATTGCCGCCGCAGGTCTGGCACTGGGAGGAGTCGCAAAGGGATACCCAGTTATCATTTACGCAACCCATACAGCCGCCTTTAGTCTGAATCGCCCCGCCGCAACATGCCTGGGAACTAAGGTCATAGGTTACGCCGTTACAGCATCCCGTGGTACTAGGGTCAAAACATGTTCCGTTGCAACACTGTTGATTACCGCAGGTCCAAATATAACATCCCCACTCATCCAAGACATCATCATAACCCCAGCTATAGCATACCGGGCAAGGCGGATGGCCACCACCACCAACACCACAGGCATCATTAACAGTCGCTGTTAAGAGCAAAACCATAACGATAATTAGCCCGTAAAACAGCCGATGGCCACCTGTATTCCGCAGGCGGGTTCAAAATCAGGCCAGTTGGAGACAAACTATTTTATCCGCCGTCATTTTGGCGGATTATTCGGCTCTGGCAACTTATTTGGCTCTTCAATCGAGACAAGATTCGCGTCCTGGTATTTGTATTTCTTGCCTTCGATTTTGTCGTCGAATAAATCACCATTTTTCAAACCGGCGTTTTTATATGTAAAAGAATCCTCCGGAATAGTTTTATTGACCCGCATATTTTTGAATATTTGCATCCTATCCTCCATCATTTTTCCACTATCTTCATAAGAAGTGTAATGGATTCGGGCCGGCAAATAGACACCATCAACCAAAGTAAAATCTATCATCTCTTTTGCTCGGAGGCTGCCATCTTTGTTTCTGGTCTCGTATTCTGTTACAAGAAAACCTTTATTGCCTGAAAAAAGCATACTCAGGAATCCCACAACATTTCCATCTGCAACACCTGGTATTTCTATTCGATAATCAACTAAACCGACATTGACTCTTTCTTCGAGTTTGTTGGAAACACCTCCCTGCTCTAACCCTTTTTTGGCCAAAGATTCCAATATAGACCAGACAGGTAAACCTCGGCCTTTTAATACAATTCTTGGGTCATTCTCCCCCATAGCCATCATAATATTACCTGAGACAGGACTTTTGGTACCCATCCTTTGTATTGTTTCTTTTGAAACACGGTTCAATCTGTAAGGGTCGCACTTTATCTGATAATCTGGCGTTGTAATTACAGCATCTTCACTTCTTTGCAAACCTGATTCATATGAACGATTGGTTTTAATATCCAATAAAGTTATTTTTCCGACAGGAGTGCTACGAATTAAGAGGTTGTCCTTCTTGCTATCAACCAAAAAGCCATTGTTGCCCTTTACTGTTTCTTTAATTTCATCAGGGGCTTGTTCATTGCTATCCATATACCCCCTAAAAATTCTTTCGGCAGATGTTCCGTGGAACCATATATAGTCTGTATTTTCTATTTCCCCCTCCCATGTGTTAATGCGGTCATAATTATCCTGGGTATGGGCTGCGAGCATATTCAAAACGTAGTTTACGTCATTACTCGAAACCGGCTTAAAATCATTTGGCTCACCATATACAAAAGCCGTAAAAGCCAATAAACTGACAATCACAAACATTATTTTTTCAGATTTCATAATTATTCTCCACAACTTATACAGGCATCATTTTGTCTTTTTATACTACATTGAGTATTAGGCATAACGTCACAGTGAAAGCACCATACGCCAAAATTATTTTCATTTAGCGACTTACATCCGCCAGCTGGCGAGGGCCCAACGCATTGCTGAGACACTACAGGCATCCAAACTGTTTGACATTGTGTTTGTATATAACAAACGCTTTCATTGGACTCGCATTCGCCTGGACAACCTCCGCTACATATTTTTTCTGTCCATCCTTTGTATTCTCTTGAATATACACCAAGACAATTATCACCCGTCATATAAGTACATCTCCAATTACATGGGGGATAATGGCCACAAGGGTCTGCACAAACCTCTCCATCAGTTAACTTACACTTCGGGAGAGGTGTACCATTGCAGCAACACTTTTCAGTATTGGGGTCATAGATTTCGCCGTTACAGCATCCCTGGGTTGCGGGGTCATAGCATGCGCCGTTACAGCAATCTTTATTCGGATCTGCTTCATTGCAAGATTTGCAGTTACCATCTACGCAGGTCTGGCACTGGGAGGAGTCGCAAAGGGATACCCAGTTATCATTTACGCAACCCATACAGCCGCCTTTAGTCTGAATCGCCCCGCCGCAACATGCCTGGGAACTAAGGTCATAGGTTACGCCATTACAGCATCCCTTGGTACTAGGGTCAAAACATGTTCCGTTGCAACACTGTTGATTACCGCAGGTCCAAATATAACATCCCCACTCATCCAAGACATCATCATAACCCCAGCTATAGCATATCGGGCAAGGCGGATGGCCACCACCACCACCAACACCGAAGGCATCATTAACAAGTATTGTTATAAATAAAACCATGCTTGTAATAATATACGTCCATAAGGTCTTTTTTGTAAGCAGCATTATCATTAGTTGTTCCCTCCTTCGGCGGTCAATTCGGCAAGTTTGGCTTTAACAGGTGCAAGACGGTCATCATTAGGTCTGGCTGTTTCAAGAAACTTCTTATAATACTTCGCAGCAGAGGCCTTATCACCTTTTTCCAGCATGATCCCGGCAAGTTTATATGCCGCATTTTTAATTGCATAACAGTTGGGGTAATTAGTCAAAATTGCTATGTAGGCATCCTCTATTAAAGGATTTACCCCTTCTTTCGGAACTCCTTCCTTATCTCTAAGCTTTTCGTAACAGCCGCCGATTGCCGCCTGTATCCCGCAGGCGTGTTCAAAATCAGGCCAGTTGTCGAGGACTTTTTGATAATTATTGATAGCGTCCGTCCACCTGCCCATCTCATGGTAATTGACAGCGGCAATTAACGTGGCCTCGGCATCCATTTGCCCTAAGGTAGCTTTGGGTGTTCGCTGCCCGTTTGACCACGCTTTACTTATTTACTTGTGAAAGGGCGATAAAGCAAAACGGAGTTTTTCTTGAACCGGAACGTGGTTTTTCTGTGATGTCATTTTTGAACGTTTAAATTTTCACTCGATATACGTGTGACAATTACAGCGAAAAGCCATGTTGCTAATGATATTAACAACAGCCCTATTGCTCGGCCTAAAGTCCAGTAACTGATAATGTTCGTATCAGAAGAATTAAAGCAGCCGCAGCTTATATTGAGGCCGCGCCATAAAGCAGACGCCAGAACGAAACCGAACATTGTGAACAATCCAATACTTGCCAAAAGCGCCCCCGTTACTAAAATACCCCCCACCAAACAGATTCCCACAAAAAGTTCAACCCAGGGCAAAACCACTGCCACCGCGAGGCCGAATTGAAACCCTACAAGCTTATAACTGTAAACGCTGGCCAGAAAATCGTATGGCTGGCGCAATTTTGGTATGCTGCTGGCTATAAAAATACTGCCAATCGCTATTCGCACCAAAATCACAAAAACTTCAACAATTTGACGTTTCATTTGGTATCGCCTGTCTTGTGTATATTGTTATGGTTTGATTTATACGCCAGTTGAATAGCTTGAGTTGCCTGTTTACGCAAAAGCAATCCCTCATCATTGTATGAATGATACACAATAGCGATAAAAACCGAAATCAGTACCAGAATCATACACTGACCTATACTCAATAGAAATTTTTGTTTACGAGACATCGCTGGGCGATAATCAAACAAATATCTATGTCCCCACCTTGCTGCAAGAACTAATAATACTGCAATCCCCGTATATCCGACGAATCGCAAGCGGGAAGATGCAAAAACAAAATTGGGGTTTATTGGCTTATTAGATATAAGTAACCCGCTGCCGTCCCATCGCGGAGCCAATGTCCAAAACTCCACCGATTCAATAGGGGTCGGAGGGTCATAAATCAACGCTTGTCCCTGCTTTGAACCTAAAAATAACTCATAGTGGTCATACTTTCTGTCGGTTGGTGAGGATTTGACGTGAATAATTACGGGTAAAGATGATTTACGAAGGTCTTTCGTAGATAGACGCGCGACCGGAATAGCAAACAAGCCATATTTCTCTGCGGCCTTTTTCAACTCAGCAAGAGAGCTACCCTGAATCGAGCCGATATATTCGGGTTTCAGCAACTCATTCGGTTCAACATGCACCCCAAAATATTTCATCGCCCCATACAAAGAATAAATCCCGCAATAACCACCGGATGATTTCTGCTGGAGGGAAACAGTATTTGGTTCTGCTGCTTGGCAATCAAAGCAAAAGCCGCATAGAGTAACGACCAGAAAAACCAAAAATAGCAATGGTTTAAGTGATATCGGTTTCACCTTGTTGTTTAAACCTTTCCCTATTGGTTCGCATCTTGCTGTTGCTTGAACTGCTCGATTGTCTTATCGATTTTTTCAAACGTTGCCTCATTGACATCGAGGACAGCTTTGTTGTTTCGCCAGACATATCGAACCCCCGGCGCTTCCAGTAGTTTTACGCGTGTTCCCTCCGGCACATTTGGCGTGAAGGCGCCAAGGGCTTTGAAATCCGGCTTTAAAGAGACCTGCGAGATCTGATATGTATAACGAGCAATAGTTTTACCATCAAAAGATAATTTTCCAGTTGTTGTTAAATAGGCATCTTTAGGAACAATTATCCCGTTTACTTCATGGAAATCAACGAGGTCAAATTCATAAATACTTTTTTCTACAATTGTTCCTGCAGGTTTATCATTAACGAGGTCATTTGGTCCCTTTTCCACAGACCATTTCAGGGCATTGTATGCATTGTCTGACGATATCCATGCCGTTATGCGACCATATTTTGTTATGCCCTCAAGAACATAACATAAATTACCTCTTATTGGTTCTGTATCCGGACGCAAATGCAGATTTGTGTCACTACCAAGAAGGTCGGCAATACTATAATTACTATTTCCACCCATCTTGCCAAACAAAGGCCCTCCAAATATGCTTGATGCGCTCAATTCTCCTAATCGCTGCTGATAATACGGATTGGAATCGCGCGTAATCATCGCATAACGGGGTATCTTGTTCGGACCATGTTGTGTGGGAGAAATGGTAAAATACCGGCCATTTGCAAAGATGTCCTGGATGTTTAAGCTGCTGTCATCCAATAATTTCCAGTTAGCATCGAATACAAGGCCCTTTCCAATCCATTCGCAGTTATTTCCGTCTTGCCGATAAACAAATTGAGGCCTTGAATAATACCGGGGGATATTTGCGTCAGGCCACTCAAGAATGTCCACATTTACATCAACACGCATTGAAACAGACCGAGTCCAGTTAAGCGACTCCTTATACTTATCGAGGACCTGGCTGGCCGTAAGCGCCATACCCTCAGAAGACACCATCAGAGACATAACGATTATGGCAGTCAATAAATAATTTTTCTTAATCATAAAATAGCTCCTATATACTTCATTTTATTCGGCACAGATTATTTTTACTCACTATAACAATCCTCGTTGGGCTGATTTATACAGTGGACAAGGTCTAACCTACAGGGACGACATGCATCAGATGCATCTGAACAAACAGTACAAGTTGAAGAACCAGTGCATGAGAGTTTACACTGAGTATGTATAAGAGGGCAAGGTTCTCCACCAGGTCTGGTTGCGCATTTCGGATTAGGTGAAACATTCTGTGTGCAACGTTTGCCAGTATTGTCACCTCCAAAAGTTCTTTCTCCGCGTATCGTGCAAGCAGGAAGCGCCGTACATATCGCAACAATGGTTGTCGCTATAATAAAAACAATCTCATAATTCATACGCTTCAAAAGTTCCATTGACTTATCTCCTTTCTAATTTCCGGATTCTTCCTGGAACGATATAATACGCGTTTTTACCTTTTGAATTACCGGGCTTCCGTCTTCCAATAAAGTGAGCAATTGCCCGTAGGTATCCATTGCCTTAGATATATCCCCTGTTTCTTCATACATCCTCGCCAGTGCATAGAGGGCATCGGGCGGTTTACTGCCGGCAGGAAATTTGGTCATCGCTCTTTCAAAATAGGAAATAGACTCCTGCCATTTGCCTTGGTTGAAGGTTAACCGGCCGGTTTGTAGTAGCATTTCAGAATCGTCATCGTCGTTCTCGTAGCATTCGCCGTTACAGCAGAATTGATTTGGGTCGTTGCCGCAAACCACACAACTGCCATTGCCATCGCAGGTCTCGCACTGGCTTGGGTCACAAGTGGATAACGGGGCTTCGGCTTCGTCGTCGCAATACTTACAGTCATTAAAACTGTACAATTCTCCATAACAGCAGCCCTGGGTGCTAATGTCGTAGCATGTGCCGTTACAGCAGGCCTGGTTTGCGTCGCCGCCGCAAACCTTGCATTGGCCGCCTACGCAGGTCTGGCACTGGGAGGAATCGCAAGTGGATACCCATGCGTTATTTATGCAGTCCATACAGCCGCCTTTAGTCTGAATCGCCCCGCCGCAACATGCCTGGGAACTAAGGTCATAGGTTACGCCGTTACAGCATCCCGTGGTACTAGGGTCATAACATGTTCCGTTGCAACACTGTTGCTTACCGCAGGTCCAAATATAACATCCCCACTCATCCAAGACATCATCATAACCCCAGCTATAGCATATCGGGCAAGGCGGATGGCCACCACCACCAACACCACAGGCATCATAAACAGTCGCTGTTAAGAGCAAAACCATAACGATAATTAGCCCGTAAAACAGCCGATGGCTGCCTGTGCCCTGCAGGAGTATTCAAAATCTATCATTTGGCCTGGCTCAGCGTTTCCTTAATTCGGCTGCGATAGCCATCCAAAGAACGGTCAGCAAGTTTCCTGCCGTTGATAAATATTGTGGGCGTGCTGTTGACGTTGCATTTTTCCGCCAGTTCTTTGTCCGCCTTTAGTAATTCCGCTATTGATTTCTCATCCGCCCATAGTTTGTCCAATTCGGTTATATCCAATCCGATTTTTTGTGCGTATGTTCGTAAAGTCGCGGTATCTATCTTTTCGGGGTCGGCCATAATCATATCATGCAATTTCCAAAAAGCATCCGGCCCTTTTTGGCGAAGAGCAAATTCCGTTACCGCATGGACGGCGAAGGCCTGCTTGTGAAAATTCAGCGGAAAATGCTTAAAAACAACCCGTATTTTGCCGGGGTATTCAGCCATAATTTGCTTAATCTTTGGATATTCCTTCGCACAGAAAGGGCACTGAAAGTCGAAAAATTCCACAATTGTGACAGGGGCATTGTCAGGTCCGAGGGTCGGAGATGAACCAATATTAACATCATAAACATTCGTATCCAACTTATTTGAAGGGACAGATTCCCTCTTACTGCCAGTATTCCGTGCAGGGGCCAGTTGCCGGATTTCCTTACGAAGGGACTGTAATTCGCTTTTTATCCTCTGGATTTCATCTCGCAGCGAAAGAATGTCTTCTTCCTCCGGACTACGAATAACGTTGAGGTCGAAAAGTATTTTTACTTCGCTATTGGCAGGGTCGTTTGTATTTATGCGCACAAAACGACTTACATGGCCGGATTCTATTTTGTCCTTATCAAAATAAATATTTATCACGCCATTTTGATCAGGCGTGACCTCTTTATCACCATCCCAGCCGGAAAAGCAGGGGCAGGGACTGTTAACTTTTTCGATAACTAACGGCTCTCTGCCGGGATTAGAAAATGGAACAACAGCTTTTATTTTGCGAACTTCGTTAGGAATATTACCAAGGTCGAAATGCCGAGATTCGGCCAGTTTTGTTTGGCCATATTGGAAAAACGGCCCGGGAACATAACCAACCATCATTCCATACCGCCGAATATATTCTTTATCTTCCGTTTTATTATTGTAGCTGCAACCACATAAAATGTATGAGATTATAAAACAAAATAACACCATTCTTTTCATTTTTTATATCCTGCCGGAATCAAATGAGACAAATTATTTTTTGGTGACGGGGACAATATGATATTTTGACTTTTTATAGTGATTGTCGAACATGAAATCTATAAGGTAACCTACATATTCAATATTGGAATCACAGGGGATTGGTTTCATGTCTGCCTTCATTTTCAATTTGCCAGTTTCAGGATTCACGCTTTCAAAAACCATAGGAACGTCGATAAAATTATTATCTGAGGAATAATGAATATGAACCACACCGGCCTTAAATCTTTCTATAAGCTTGCTGGGTTTTTCTTTCCGGTCAACCATCGCAAGAGAATAGCCGACTGAAATTACCCATGGTTTGCCGCAATCCACACTACTTAGTGGACTATAATGCGTAATACCACCTCCGCCCCTTCCGCCTGCCACATAACATCCACTGACACATAGTAATAACAACAATACAGAATACAAGACTGCCAGAAAATGCTTACCCATACGTTTCACTTTCTTATTCAATAGTCAAAGCAGCTATTTTCGTCTTCACACGGTTATCGGTACTTGCGGGCATTGACAATGCGATAATAAAGCACTTATTGCCTGAACCGACAATTCGGAAATCATCGATTACAACAATATTATCCAAAGTCAAAGAGGTCGATAAATCTCCTGAACCCGAATATTTGCTAACGGTAATTTTGCCCAAAGTATCATTATAAGCAGTAATAAACCCTCCAGATGAAACCGGCAATATATGTATATAAACAGGTGTTTTGGTTTCCTTATCGATGATTGTTTTTTCAGACAACAGATTTAGCTTATCATCATATTTGACCACACAATATTCTATTCTGGTCAAATCGCACTGTTTGTCGTAACCGACTGAGAAACTGTTTGAATCGGTTTTGTGCAATTCCGGGTATTTGTTTGGAAATGCGCCGCTTCCGATAAAGGACTTTTCATAAAGAATATTACCGTCGGAATCACATTTTATAAGGCGACAATTAAAACCTTCATAGAAATTATTTTTAGGTCCGCCATCTGAAAAACACTCCAACAATATCAAACTATTTTCGACTTCAACAGCATCGACAATAAAAGACAATTTGCTTTTCTCAAACACTCTGCACCAATAAACGTCACCATCCGAATCGACTTTTGCGGCAAAACCATTAGATTGCGAGTCTCTTCCCACCAAAAGGAACTTGTTATCCGACAGGTCAGCCATTTTGAGAACAAATTCTTCTGACATATGATTCGAATCACCAGGTTTTTTATTGGGGTCAATTGGGATTTGTTTTTTGAGCAATTTTTTGTCGCTTGCTCCGAACTTAGCGAAAGAGTGCTCCTTTGAGCCGAACTTGCCCGCACAGTACATACCGCTCTGGTCAACTTTCAATCCTTTTGTTAGCCATGAGCCGAAAATAATATCCGAGGGACGTACATTTGAAACAGCGTGGAAATCTTCATGTGATACGATGTTACCGTCAGAATTAATCTGCCAGAACCAGTACTTTCCGGATGAACGCGCTTTTGAATCAAACGCATAACCAACAACTTGTAGAGTCCCATTATTGCATACTGCCTCGTGACCGACATAACTGAGATTATTGTCATCGCCTAATTCTTTTTCCCAAACCACGGTCAATTTTTCTGCGTATAAATTTGACGTCATAATACAAATCACAAGTCCGGCCATATTTTTCGATAAGCATCGCATTTCAAATCTCCTATTTCATTTCATTTTACCTGTTAAGAACAATCACAACAAACACATGCATCTAATTGGTCACTTTCGTAAGGGCCTTCTCCGCAAAGTGATACTGCCGTCCAGTATATTACCCTTTGGGCCTCACATACAATATGGCATAAGAGAGTTGTGCTCGAACATACAGCTTCCATATCATCGCCAAAGTAATTGTCACAAGGGCTTTTGGGCATTCCACAGGTTTGATAGCAGAAATCGTGGTTATAACAAGCCCAATAAAAGCTCGAATTATCCGGAGCGCAACAATCGGCGGGGTCATCTGGATGGTCACCAAAAGGATTTGAACATCCATCCGAACATGGGTCAAATAGTGGATCAGGCATCATATGACACGTCATTAATACCGCATAAGACCAGGGTTTCCAAAGACATGGTTGGCAGATTTCGCCGAAGGATTTCTCGACACAATGATAGCAATCGTAATCATCACAGCAGTTCAACTTGTGCGGATAACAAACCGGACAGTTGCCGTTCACACAGGTCTGGCATTGGCTTGGGTCGCACTTTGATACACAATCGCCACTACCATCGCAGGTCTGGCACTGGGAGGAATCGCAAGTGGATACCCATGCGTTATTTATGCAGTCCATACAGCCGCCTTTAGTCTGAATCGCCCCGCCGCAACATGCCTGGGAACTAAGGTCATAGGTTACGCCGTTACAGCATCCCGTGGTACTAGGGTCAAAACATGTTCCGTTGCAACACTGTTGATTACCGCAGGTCCAAATATAACATCCCCACTCATCCAAGACATCATCATAACCCCAGCTATAGCATACCGGGCAAGGCGGATGGCCACCACCACCACCAACACCGAAGGCATCATTAACAAGTATTGTTATAAATAAAACCATGCTTGTAATAATATACGTCCATAAGGTCTTTTTTGTAAGCAGCATTATCATTAGTTGTTCCCTCCTTCGGCGGTCAATTCGGCAAGTTTGGCTTTAACAGGTGCAAGACGGTCATCATTAGGTCTGGCTGTTTCAAGAAACTTCTTATAATACTTCGCAGCAGAGGCCTTATCACCTTTTTCCAGCATGATCCCGGCAAGTTTATATGCCGCATTTTTAATTGCATAACAGTTGGGGTAATTAGTCAAAATTGCTATGTAGGCATCCTCTATTAAAGGATTTACCCCTTCTTTCGGAACTCCTTCCTTATCTCTAAGCTTTTCGTAACAGCCGCCGATTGCCGCCTGTATCCCGCAGGCGTGTTCAAAATCAGGCCAGTTGTCGAGGACTTTTTGATAATTATTGATAGCATCCGTCCACCTGTGCATTTCGTGATAATTAATGGCAACGTAGAAGTACAAATACACGAGGTCGCTGGTAATCGGCAGACTGTTGTTTTGTATCCGCTCCCATACATTCGCGCATACCTGGTGATACAGCATTGCCTTATCCGGCTGATTCTGGTCCCTAAGCTCCTCTGCCTTCTTATAACAACCCATAGTAACCCGGCCCAGGCAGTCGCCGGCGTAGAGATTCTGTTTGAAGTCAGCGATAAAATTGTCCAGCAGTGTATAAGCCGAATTTACGTCGCCTGAATCGAGAACGTCGCTAAAAATCCTTCGCCGGACATCGAGAACGGCCCTGTCCGCCTCGTCCGTTCCCGGGCAATCATTTACTATCCGGGCGTACATCTGCTCTGCCTGTGAACCTTTATCCGGCCGCTCTTCGTAGCCGCAGGCAATCCAGTAAAGTTCACCCGCAAGCTCAGGTCTGCCTTTAAGGTCAGTTATCATAGTTTCAATCGCGGCATCCGTTGCGGCCTGATTCGGCTCCTGTATCAATTTGAAGATTTTCATCCGGTATGCCAATCGCTTCTGGTCCCATTCCGCCTCCTGACCATAAGGCGTATCGCTGAACTCCTGCATTATTTTCTGATATACGCTGTTGGGCGTGTCGTACCAGCCCGCCCTGTTAATCGATGTGCCTTTTTTCCACTCATATTCCTTGCTTATCCAGTAAACCGCCTCCGCCAAGCCCGAATCGCCCGCAAAATCAGTCATCAGCTTATCTATTGCGGCAACGACCTCTGTATCGGTTGTCTTGTTGATAAGCGAGCAGACATTCGCCCTTGCCGTCCACAATTGAACCTCTTTTGAAAATGAATCAGACAGGGAGTTATTATCTATGTGGGCAAGAGCGTCTTTTGCCTCGCTATATCTGTGCTGCCAGGTAAATTCCTTGCCGATATGAAATAATGCCACCGGGAGGTCCGATTCGCTGTTGAAATCAACGGCCATAGAATCGGCCTGCTGCTGAGCAGGAGGATAGTTCTTTTCTTCAATAAGCGTAAGGGCATTCAGCCGGGCCAAACCTAAACGGGCCTTAACCGACATTGGATTATTCGGCTCTTTATCAACAACTGCACGGTATAACCTATTGGCGCCATCGTAATTTCTGTCCCAGGCGCACTGGTTTGCGGCATCCGCAAGGGTCGAGGCCGAATTCGCATTATTGGCATAGCCGGCGATAAGCTTATCAATCGCTGTATTAGCGTCATCTAATTTGCCCAAATTAACCGATGAGATAGTCTGTGATTTTGCCTGTTCAATGTTTGCAGGGGTACTTGCCGGTTGTCCGTGTCCGACGCCTGCCAAAATAAGGGCAATAATCACAAGAACGACGCAAATGGGAAATGATGAGATTAGAATGATTCTTTTAGCCATTGGGGTTTCCTCCGATAAATCCTGCGTATACATTTGTGGGGTGTTGACCGGCGTTTACTTGAACTTGCCGAATTGCGACTATTTCTGGAACTTTGGGTAGTGTCATAAACATAGTTCTCCTGCTTCTATATCAGAAGGCGACTGACCAATGCTAATGTTGATGAAAAAAAACGAATGATTTTGCGCCTGTTATCCATAAGTACTTACAGGGGGAAAGCTTACGATAAAAAATATTTCGCAAAAAAACAATTCGCGGTAATCGCAGGTCAGGAATGTGAAATTATTGCGGTGGAATTTAGGCGGGCTGGGGGGATTTTGAGACGGCGGTCATTTGCTTTGGGATGGTGAAGAAGAAGGTGGAGCCGACGCCGACTTTGGAGGTGAGCCAGATTTTGCCGTCATAGAGTTCGACGATTTTTTTGGTCAGGGTCAGGCCAATGCCTTCGCTTTCGACGTCGTCGTGGTTATTGAGCGTCTGGAAGAGCTGGAATATTCTATCGAAATGCTGCGGTTCGATGCCGGGGCCGTTGTCGGCGACGCTGAACTTCCAGAAGTATTTTTCGTCTTCTACGTCGATTATGATGGTCGCCTGCGGTTTGTCGGAAAATTTTACGGCGTTGGAGATAAGGTTGAGAAATACCTGCCAGAGGTGTTCCTCTTCGCATATCAGGACGGGAAGGGTTTTGTTTATAGTTATTTTGATGTTTTCGGGCGGGTTAATTTTATCAACGGCTGTCTTGAGCAATATATTCAAATCGACCTTGCGTTCTTTGAGTTTGTCTCTGGTGGTTGCGGAGTATTGCAGAATGGCGTTGATAATGTTGTCCATTCGCCTGACTCTTTTGACCAGCAGGTTTATTTGTTGGCGTCCGTCGTCGTCGAGCTTGTCGTAATAATCGGTGTATAGCCATTGTGCCAGCGTGCCGATGCCGCGCAGGGGGGTTTTCAGGTCGTGCGTGGCCAAGTGGGCGAATTCATTTAGCTGTTTATTGGTTCGGCTTAACTGGATGGCGGTAGATTCGAGGTCGGCGTTGAGTTTTTCAAGCGATTTTTCTGCCTTTGTGCGTAGTTCGTTTTCCTGCTGGAGGCGTTTGTTGGTCTTTTCCAACTGTTCGAGCAGCTGGGTCTGACGCTGCTGGGCCTTATTGCGTTCGGTAATGTCTACATCTGCTCCGCGATATCCACAAAGATTCCTTTTGTCGTCCAAGATTGGTGTGCCGGTCGTCTCTAAAATGACGGTGCTGCCGTTCTTATGTATATTAGGATTAACGAAGCCGCTAAATCTCTCTTTCTTGTTAAAAGTTTCAAATGCGGCTTTCTTGAACTCTTCCTTCACTTCCGGGGTGAAGAAGTCATAAAATATTTTTTCCCGACGATTTCTTCCGGCTTATATCCAAGCACCTTTTCTGCAACATGGCTTGAATAAGTATATAATCCTTCGGCATTAACTTCCCAAATCCAGGCGTCGGCGCTTTCGGCCACCTGTTTGAAGCGTTCCTCGCTTTTTCGCAGCGAGTTTTCCGCTTTTTGGCGTTCAACAATTTCTCCCTGAAGGTATTTATTGGTTTGTTCAAGTTCTCCTGTTCGTTCTTTGACTGTGTCTTCAAGATTGTCTTTGTGTTTGCGAAGCAGTATCTCGACTTCTTTTCGTTTTTCGATTTCTGTTGCGAGCGAGACGTGCGTTTCAATAATGTGTTTTTCTATGCCGGCGATGTGGATGTAGAAGAACGAAATGAGCGTGGATGCTATCAGGAAGCTCATGGTTGCGATGGTTACCAGCAGCATCTGGAGCGAAGTCCGTTCTTTTGTGATATTTTTAATAACGAGGATGTTGCCGACTTCGTGTCCCGCGGCGTCTGAAAGTTTGACGAAGCCGGCGGAAAAAGTTGAGCCGTCCAGTTTTGCGGTGAGGATATGGTCTTGATGTTCTTTGTGCGGCAGGCCAGCGAGTTTTATAAATTCCGGCGTAACTTCAGGCATAGTGGAATCGGCTATTACACAGTTAGGCATCAGGTCCCAGTCGCCTGTGCGTCCCACCATTTTAAGCCCTTCCTGCCAGTCATCGCGGTTGAGGAGCGATTTATCTATCAGAAAAGCCAAGTCAACGTTGACAACGCTTTTAAGCTGTGGCGCGATATGGTCGATTTCTTCGCCGAATTCCACAAATCCGGTTAGGGTATTGTTTACGAACCAGGGCTGAACCACTCGTAGCGTAAAAGTGCCGTATGGTCCCAGCTCGATGCCCCAGTATGGTTTTACGGTTTCGGCTGCGGATTTGAGCGTGAAGCGGGTTATGTGGTCGCCGAATCGCGGCGGATTATGGACTCGCAGAAAGCAGGTCTGATTAACGTCGATGAAATACAGGTGTGTTATCCTGTAATCCTGGTGGAGCTTTTCAAATATGGGGGCGGTCAGGGTCAGCAGGGTGTTGCGGTCTTTTGCGAGCCAGGCGTTTTGAATGTCCGGATTATCCTTTACGAAATGAGTTGTTTCGCCGATGAGTCGGGCATCCGAGGCGAGGAACTGGTTAAAATAGCGAGAGACATTGTTGAGGCGGGCCTGGACGTCATCGTTGATGTGTTTTTGCTGGAGACGATAGATAGCGAGGGTGAAAATTATCAGCAACAGCAAAATTGAGGCAAATAGCGGTATGAGGATGGGCAATTTGATTGCTTCCCCATCTTTTTTCGGCGACTTGGTTGTTATTGGATTTGCGCTTTGCATATTATATTTCGGTTGCCGATGTTGTTACCACGGCAGGGGCTTCATCGTCGACGGATTTTTTTGGCGATTCTGCGAGTTTTTTTTCGGCGGCCCTGCGTGCATTGACATCAGTGATTTCACGAACATACTCGATTACACCCTTTAGTTTTCCTGTTGTAGTATCAATCAGGGGGAAGCTGTAGAGGTCAATCCAGCCCGTAACTTTTCCGCCCGGCCCTATTTTGGGGACTACATCGTAATCAGCTTTGCCGGTTTCAAGGGTTCGACAGGTTGGGCAGGCGTCGCAGCGTGTTTTGCGTCCGTGGTAAGCTTCGTAACATTTCTTGCCTACCAGAGGCATAGCGTGTGCATACCACTTTTCCATAGCCGCATTGGTCCTGACAATATTGAAGTTGGTATCAAGCACGCTGATGCCGTCCTGGATGCTGGCAAATACTTCGGAAAGGAAACGTTCGCTTTCTTTGATAGATTCCTGCATTTGCACTTTGTCGGTGATGTCTGAAATAAATCCTTCGATGGCCAGCAGTTCACCTTTGGAGGTGAATATGCCCTGTCCCTGCTCCAATACCCATTTTTGTTCACCGTCAGCGGTTTTTATTCTGTAGGTTAGCTGGAACGGTTTGTGTTCTTTCAGTGCGGCCTGAATAGTATCCCATACCTTTTCGCACTCATCCGGATGAATCAACTGGTTGTATGTTATTTTACTGTTGTTGATGAGTTCGGCGGGCCGATAGCCGGTGAGATTGATGCTTCCTTCGTTGACAAATTCCATAGTCCAGTCGCGGTCATTCCGGCAGCGATATGCCATTCCCGGGAGGTTGCTCATCAGTGTTTGAAGCGTTCGCCGACTCTCAAGCAGGCGGTCTTCGGCGAGTTTTCTTTCGGTTATATCGCGGACAATCACTATAAGCTGTTCATCACCCAGCCAGACCACTCGCGCTTCACGGAATTGTTCTGCCTGGTTCTGGACTGAATACTCCGCGATTTCGACGGTTTTGTTTTTTACGGCCCTTCTGACTGACCATTCGAGTCGGCGTGCGGCCAGAGGGCCAAAACATGTATAAATACTTTTTCCAACGAGTTCATTGGCTTTGAGATGGCTGAAAGTGTTGTTTGCCGGTATTTTGCATTCAAGGATTTTCCCGTCGGCATCAATTCTGAGGAACATATCCGGTATGGCCTGAAGGATAGACCGCATCTGGGAGTTGGCCTCGACTAATTCATGTGAGCTGATTTCGATGGAGCGTTCAAGCAGGAGCCGGTCGGCATCGAAATTGAAGTATGCCTCGTTGACGACGCCGATTATTTCCTGAAAATCTTTAGGGATGTTATCGGCGGAGCCGAAGATTTTTTTAATCTGGCGTCTGAGTAAGCTGTGCATTTTATCCATTGTCAGGCCTCGGAAAACGCGGTTATTGTCATTGTCTCGTTATGAAGGGCGCATTTTCTGCCGCCCGCGACCGGCGCTATTTCTCCGTATGAGTAGAAACCGGTAAGGATGGTGTCATTACTGAAGATTTCGCGGACCGCTTCAATTTCTTCTTCAACCCGCTGTTTAAGAATCCACTTTCTTCCACAACAACTAACGATAATTGCCAGCTCGACTTTAGGGAAATCGATTGTGTCGAGGCAGTTTTTCGCGGCCTGGGCTGCGGCATCTATCATTCGTTCATAATTAAACTTCATCAGGCGGGCGTGGAAGCCCTGGGGGACGTCGCCTGCAAATGTTATACTCTGCTCTTTGTCATTTGTGGCCAGGATGGTGCGGACCAAACTGGTAGTTGCCTCATTATCTCGAATACCCAGGGGGAAAAACAAGCCGGTGGCGGGCAGGCCTTTCGCGTGTTCGCCGAGATACTGCTTGTAGAGTTCCAGGGCGTTTTTCCCGTCAAGCTCATAGAGGACGTTACCTTTTGAGCGGGTGACAATTCTTTCGGGGCCGAAAGGGTCCCATCCGCCGACGGAGCCATAGCCGACTTTTAGTTTGTGGCCGTAGAATGCGATTGCGGATATGACGTTATTTTTGGGAACGCCGTCGGAGAAGGTTAATGTTTCCTGAAACTTCGGGCCGTCTCCTGCCAGGCCTCCGGTTACAATTACGCTCTCAGGGAGGTTTTTTTCAAGCCCTTTGACGAGTTCACTTCCGTTGATATTAACGCCTTTTGAAAGTACAAAGAGGTGGCTCAGGTTGGCCGGATTCACAATTGCTGCGAGGCGCTCGCCGGCCAGGAAACTATCCTCAACGGAGTTGACTTCCACTTCATGAGTTTTGACGGTGGTTTTTTCAAAATGTACCGCCACGGTTGTCAGGGAGTCGTCATATACTGTTGTTCCGCAAATTTCTCCTGCCGTGGAGCAGCCGACAAAATGTGCGTCTGGATATGCGTTGGTCAGTTCTTTTGGCAGGGGCGCCTGTTTGAACAGGTCGGTCGAACCAAAAACCAGGACCAGTTGTGCGGATTTTCCAATTACTCCGGGCGCTGACGGCTGCCAGCCGGTTTTTTGCGCCCATATATTTTGTTCGAGTTTCATATAGTTGTCCCCTGTTTAATCGGTTTTTATTTGGCCGTCTGTTTTTGGCAGTGTGAAAAAGAACGTTGAACCCTGGCCGACGGTGGAGGTGAGCCATATTTTGCCGCCGTATAATTCGACGATTTTTTTTGCGAGCGTCAGACCTGCACCTGTGCTTTCGAACTGGTCTTTGGCCTGAAGGGTCTGGAAGAGCCGGAAGATTTTTTCGAAGTGCTGTTCGGGGATGCCCGGCCCGTTGTCTGCGATGCTGAATTTCCAGAAGCCGTTTTCCTCGGCGCAGGCGACTTTGATGAAACCTTCGGGTTTATCCATAAATCTTACGGCGTTGCTGAGCAGATGCTGAAAGACCTGCTGTATGCGGGTTGGTTCGGAGGTGATAACGGGCAGCCGGCCTTCGACGGTTATATGTATATTAGCCGGTGCGCCGAGCAGCTTTATGATTTCCTGCAAAAGCTGATTGAGGTCGATTGGAGCCGGGTCTTCTTTAATACGGCCGATTCTTGAGTATTGCAGAACGCCGTCGAGGAGGTTTTGCATCCTGTTTACGCGGGTGGTAAGCATCTTGAGCTGTTCTTTGCCGTCGTCGTCAAACTTGTCGGCGTAATCAGTGGCAATCCAGTCGGACAGCGCATTTATCGCGCGCAACGGCGCCTTCAGGTCGTGTGAAATGATGTACACGAAGTCCTGGAATTCCTTGCTTATGCTTTCAATCTGTTTGAGCAGTTTTTCACGTTCGTCAGCACTCATGACGCCCGGTTTTTCGGTCAATAAAGTGCTCATAAATCGTCCCCAGTTAACAGAAAAAACAATCATTGAAACCTGAATTATGCTCTTTATATCGTTGTTAAATTACGACGGATTGAGCATTTAGACGGCTTTTTAGGGCGTAGCGAGGTATTTCCGCCACAAAATAGGGAAATCGCGGACTTTATTACGAGTGGTTTTGCTATAGTCCGATAATGCGACTGGATATTCAATGATGTTTTGTTTTAGAAGAAGGGCGTGGGGCGTCGGGAAGAGGAAGCAAAAGTGCGGTTATTTTCTTTTTTTCGAGCTTGATTTTGCAGATGCGCAGAGATTTGTCGCCTACTTTGAAGACCGGGTCGAACGGCTCATCGTTGAGCAGCGACCTGCATACCTGTGCGACGATATTATTCGGCTCTGTGCCCGTGAACGCAAGCCAGTCAGTAAAGGCCTTGTTACCCATTGATTTTGTGAGTGTTGTGATGCCGGCCTCGCCGAGGGATACGCCGTCAACGTGGATATTTAACTGGCTGAATGAATTTATCGCGGGAGTTATACGGACAGTCAGAATGGGATTGGCAAAACGCGTTTTGGCTGTCGCCATCAGTATAATTTGGCTTTGCGTGAAAATTGCCTGCGGGTCAGTGAAGGTGATGTTATTGAATTTTACCGGCTGGCGCCAGCGTGCGATTATATCATTAAGGCCTTCCTCCGTGATTACGACCTCGAAGGGGTCATCAAGCTGTGAGTTGTTGTAAACTGTCGGCATCAAATAGTTACTCAGATAGACGCTGATTTGTCTCTGGTCGGCGATTCGAAGCGGGGCGTAATATTTTGGTCTGTGCGTTACCAGGACAAACGCCAGTAACACGAGCACAAGAGGCAGTGCAAGCCAGAAGTATGCTTTGAATTTCCTGTTCTTCATTTTCTCTGAATCTTTTTTTGTCTTAATTGCCACTGAAAGCTTGTTAGAAAACAATCGAGCGGTTATAGTAAAGCAAAATATAAGCAGCTTAAAGCGAAAAACGAAAATCGAATAAGAAAGGATTTATAATAGTATGGCTAATCATTTTGGCGACCGGCTGGTTGAAGCGATAAAGAGCAAGCGAACACCATTGATTGTTGGTTTGGACCCGGTTTACAGCCGGCTTCCCGCGGTGATAACGAACAGAAGCGATATGAATGACGAGTTCGACGTGGACTCGGCGGTCGATGCGATATTCGATTATTGCACACAGGTGCTGAGGATTGTCGCGCCGATGGTGCCGGCGGTGAAAATCAACATAGCGTTTTTTGAAAAATATCTCTGGCAGGGAATCGAAAGCTATTATTCACTTATTTCCGAGGCGAACGAACTTGGCGTTGAGGTAATCGGAGATGTCAAGCGAGGCGATATAGGTCATACGGCAGAGGCATACGCAACGGCGCATCTGGAAAATCCCGAAATGGCGGGCCTTGAGGACACGCTTGCCCCCGATGCGATAACGGTTAACGGTTTCGCGGGCGCAGAGGCAATCGAGCCATTCGCGGATGTTGCCACAAAGCAGGGTAAGGGTGTATTTGTATGGGTTCGAGCGAGCAACCCCGGCGCGGCTGTGATACAGGATTTCGCTTCCGGCGACGGGCAAAAAATGTATGAGAAACTTGCGGCGGTTGTGGGCGAAATAGCAAATAAGCCCGGCAGAATCGGCAAGGCCGGTTACAGCAATGTTGGTATGGTTATCGGCGGGACGAGTCCCGAAGAGACGACGGCTCTGCGGAAAAAATATGACAATATGTGGTTCCTCGTTCCCGGCTACGGCTCACAAGGGGCATCGGCCGCGGATTGTGTCCGGTTCTGCAAGCACGACGGCAACGGCGCACTGATTAACGCGTCGCGTTCGATTATCTACGCTTATGAGAATCCTAAATACAAGGAGCAGTACGGCGACAACTGGAAGAAGTGTATCGAGCAGGCAGTGATTGACGCCAAGCTGGATATCGCAAAGGCCGTTCAGGATGCGCTGTAACTTAGCGTTATACTCGCAAAAAATCGTATCGGCTCATAGAGATATGGGTGAAGGTCTTTTCAGAGATAAAAAGATTTTAGTGATGGGCCTCGGGAGGTTCGGGGGAGGGGTGGATGTTGTGAAGTTTGCCTGCTCGGCGGGGGCAAGAGTAATCGTTACCGATTTGGCAAAACAGGATGCGCTCGCGGAATCAATCGCTCAATTAAAAGGCCTCGATGTTGATTACCATCTCGGCTCACACGAGGGAGGTGATTTCGAGCAGGCGGATATGGTGGTGGCTAATCCCGCTGTGCCTTTGGATAACAAGTTTTTACAGATTGCCCGCAAGGCAGGGAGAAAAGTTACATCGCAAATCGAATTATTCTTCGAGCTTTGCCCGGCGAAGATAATCGGTATAACCGGCGCCAATGGCAAAAGCACCACGACATCACTTACGGCACATTTGCTTAGAAGTCGATTTGGTAAAAAGGTCTGGTTGGGCGGCAATATAGGCAATGAGCCGATGCTGACGATTGCAGGTAAAATAAAACCCGACGATTTGGTTGTTTTGGAGCTGTCGAGTTTTCAGATTGAGCAGTTGGCCCAAAGCGATAAGGCACCGCAGGTCGCGTTGCTGACGAACCTTACGCCGAATCATTTGGACCGCTATAAGACATTCGAGAATTATTGCAAGGCCAAAGAGCTAATCTTTCAACATCAGAAGCCGGACGCGAATCAGCCGGCGGTTTCGATTTTCAACAGCGATGATGAGGTGGGCAGCAAGTGGTTTGCGAAATATCAGAAGGACGCAGGGCGGGTTTGCGTGAAATTTTCTGCCGATGATGTGCCAGCGAGAATTCACAGCGAGTATGGGTTGCCGGGCAGGGCGTATCTTGCCAATTTGGCCGGTGCTATTGCCGCGGCAAAGCGTTTCGATGTAGCCGATGAGCAGATAATTGGGTGCTTGCCCGCATTTAAGGCGTTGCCTCACAGGTTGCAGCTCGTGGGCGAGGCAGGGGGGGTTCGCTGGTATAACGATTCCAAGGCGACCACGCCGGACAGTTCAATTGTCGCCCTTGAGGCGTTCGATAGCCCCATTATCATAGCGGGCGGGTATGATAAACATATCCCATTCGATGAGTTTGGCGCAAAAATTGCCCAAAAGGCCAAGGCGGCGATTCTCATAGGCCAGACCGCCGGGGCGATAGGGAAAATCATTCAGAATCATCCGCAAAACAAGGCACAGGTCAAATACGCCAAGACACTGGAAGAGGCGGTTAAATTGGCTAACGGCCTGGCTGTTGAAGGGGATGCGGTTTTACTTAGTCCTGCCTGCGCCAGCTATGATATGTTCGAGAATTACGAGCAGCGGGGGGAGCAGTTTATCGACTTGGTAAATAAGGTCATTCGCTGATTATCGGAACATTCGACTTTGTCCCAACTTTTTTTATCGATTGATTATTGATTATTTAGAGCGGAACGGGGCTTTAGATAATCAATCATCAATCACACTTATCAATCTCTTAAGCCGTCCCTTGAAAAAGACGATTCGCAGGGAGTAAACACATTAATGTCTTTTTTGAGGAACCGGCAATGCAAGACACAGCCGAGCGGAGAAGAGAGCCAAGATTAAGATACCACTGGCCTGTGTGGTTCGCAGAGAATTTTGCCGGTTTACTTTCACAAGGACAAATGGTTGACGTTTCCAGCGGAGGGGCTGCTTTTACCTGCTATGCGGACAAGGGCTGCCCTTATCCGGGCCAAAACATAACAACCCGTTTCAGCGTTCCATATTACCACGAGGATGACCGTTTCGATATCAGTGATTTTGTTCGCGCGGGTCAGGTTTGTCGAATTGACCAAATTGGCAATGGCCTGAGTCGCGTGGCGATGAAATTTCATGAGCCACTTCCGTTCAGGCCGGGTGAATTAGCTAATTCACAGCCGAACGAAGAAGATGTTCTTGAACCAGCGATGGCTTAGCCGTCTTCCGTTTTCAGTCCTCCGTCCTCCAATTTTCCAAATGGGAGTGCTGGGATTCGAACCCAGGACCTACGCATTAAAAGTGCGGTGCTCTACCTACTGAGCTACGCTCCCGGTAATTTAACAGGCAAGCAGAATAACAGGTTTGATACCCCTTTGTCAATGGTCGTTATTGACATCGTCGCTTTTGAGCGATACTATCATCCCCTCGTATTTAATTCTGGAGCTTAAGATTATGACTAATGTTACGCTGATAACGGGTGATGGTATTGGGCCTGAGATAGCCCAGGCAGCGCAAAGATGCATCGACGCCACGGGCGCGAAAATAAAATGGGAAATCTGCGAGGCGGGAGTTGATGTAATGGCCAAAGCGGGGACACCTTTGCCGGATTCGACGGTGGAATCGATAAAAAAGAACGCGATTGCGCTGAAGGCGCCGATAACGACGCCCGTGGGCACGGGGTTTCGCAGCATAAACGTTCATTTGCGGCAGATATTTGACCTGTACGCCTGCCTGAGACCCTGCAAAAGTTATAAGGGCGTTCGCAGCAAATACTCGAATATCGACCTTGTTCTCGTCCGTGAAAATACCGAGGACCTTTACGCGGGCGTCGAATTTGAGAAGGGCAAGGACGATACGGCTGAGCTTATAAACTGGCTCAATAAGCACAACAAAAAACAAATCAGGTCAGATTCCGGGATAAGCATAAAACCCATTTCGGTCGCGGGCACAGAGCGGATAGTGCAATATGCTTTTGATTACGCCCGGAAAATGGGTCGTAAAAAGGTTACGAGCGTTCACAAGGCCAATATTATGAAGTTCACCGACGGTCTTTGGCTGGAGATTAGCAGGCAGATAGCGGCGAAGAACAGCGATATCGAGTTCGAGGACCGCATCGTTGACAATATGTGTATGCAGTTAGTGCAAAAGCCGGAGTTGTATGATGTCCTGGTATTACCCAATTTATACGGGGATATTCTCAGTGATTTGTGTGCGGGATTAGTAGGGGGATTGGGTGTTGCGCCGGGGGCGAATATAGGCGAGAAGGCCGCGATATTCGAGGCGACTCACGGCAGCGCACCGAAATACAAGGGGCTTAACAAGGTCAATCCTGTTGCTTTGATACTCAGCGGCGTGTTGCTTTTGCGGCACATCGGGAATACGGCGGAGGCATACAAGCTTGAGAACGCGGTCGCGGAAGTAATAGCCGAGGGTAAAGATGTTACTTACGATATGAAGGCAAACCGCAACGACCCGACGGCGGTCGGCACACAGGAAATGGCCGACGCGATAATAAGGAAAATCAGAAATTTGTAGTTCAATGGAGACCCGGACTATCATCGGTATGAACCAGGAGCGGTTTAAGAAACTTGTTTCTGGGCAAAGCACAGGCGTTATCGCGTCGGCGTTGCGCCTGCTGTTGAATGTCGCCGCGGTTTTTTATGGTTTGGGCATCTCGCTGCGGAATTGGCTGTATGACGGGGGGCAGGCCAAATCATACGCGGTAACGGCTGCGGGACTTGTAACATCGGACAGGACACAGGCAACGGTCCCGGTAATAAGCGTCGGCAATATAACCGTCGGAGGGACGGGCAAGACGCCTTTGGTAATCTGGTTATGCAATCTGTTCCGTGAGCAGAATGTCAATTGCGCGATACTGACCCGCGGGTATAAAGCGGCGAAGGGCGAGAGTGATGAGCCGGGGATGTTAGCTAAAAATTGTTCCGGTTCGGCGGTAGTGGTAAACCCTGACCGGCTGGCGGGGGCGATTGAGGCGGTAAAAAAACGCAGGGCACAGGTCCTGATTATGGACGATGGTTTTCAGCACCGTCGGCTGCACAGGGATATTGATATTGTAACCATCGACGCAATGCAGCCATTTGGCTATGGCAGATTGCTGCCTGCGGGTTTACTGCGCGAACCGGTTTCGGCGTTGAAAAGGGCAAAGGCGGTAATACTTACCAGGTGCGACCTGGTTTCGAAAAATAATCTGACAGAATTGACGGCGGCTATCAACAGGATAAATCCCGATGTTATAATAGCGCAGACGATTCACAGCCCGGTTTTCGCGGTTTCGGGCGAGAAGCAAATTCAGCTTGAAGAATTGAAAGGCAAAAAAATATATGTTTTTTGCGGGATAGCGAACCCGGAGGCGTTTTTGGCGACTGTGGGGCTGGCAGGAGCGAATATCGTTGGGTCTAAGGTTTACGACGACCACTATAATTATACAGTCAATGACGTGAACGATATTTATCGCGACGCGGCGAAGTCGGGTGCCCGGATGATGCTTACTACGGAGAAGGATTATAACAAAATATCGCAGCCGGCGTCGGGGGAGGGGGAGTTGGTTTTGGCATATCTGGCGGTCAGGTTGCAGTTTGTGGAGGGGCAGGACCGTATAATGGAGTTGATTGAACGGTCGCTTGCGGGTAAAATACCACGGAAAAGAACTGTTTAATCGCAGAAAACCGCTATGTATGAAAATCTTCTAAATGCCATAACAAAGCTCGGCACGCCGAAAGTGCTGCTTGTGGGCGATTTTATGCTCGATGTATATGTGTATGGCGACGCCGAGCGGATTAGCCCCGAAGCGCCTGTGCCCGTGCTGAAGGTAACCAAAACCGAATACAGTTGCGGGGGGGCGGGGCTGGTTGCGGCGAATTTGTGCGCACTGGGGGCGGTTCCCTTATGCGTAGGTGTTATAGGTGATGACGCAAACGGGAAGAAGCTCAAAGACCTGCTGGCGAAGATGGGTGCGGACGTATCGGGCCTGATGACTGTTACAGACAGGCCGACGACGACCAAACAGCGACTGATAGGTCTGGCGCAGCATAGACACCAGCAGCAGTTGTTCAGGATGGATAATGAATCGACCGAGCCGTTGACTGAGGGGCAATATGGCCGGCTGGCAAAGATTTTAGAGACCAGGATTAAACAGGCGGATAACATTTGTTTGCAGGATTATAACAAGGGTGTCCTCGCGGATTTGTTCTGCAAAAAGGTAATTAAACTTGCCGCGAAGGCACGCAAAAGGGTTTTGATTGACCCGTCGCCTATTAGCGACTATTCGAAATACACCGGGGCATCGGTCATTACGCCTAATCGGTATGAAACGCGTATGGGCGTAGGGTTCGAAATAAAGACCATCGCTGACGCGGCCCATGCGGCCAGGGAATTTGTGCGAAAGCTCAAACTCGAAGCGATAGTCATTACGCTGGATAAGGAAGGGGCGTATCTCAGGAGCCCCGGTTTCGATGAGCAAATACCAACAAGGCCTCGCATTGTGTATGATGTAACGGGGGCAGGGGACACGGTATTGGCGACTTTGGCGTTGACACTTGCGGCCGGCTGCGATTTCAAGACGGCGGTTCAGTTGTCGAATATCGCAGGCGGAATCGAGGTGGAGAAATTCGGCGGCGCGACTGTCAGCAGGGACGAGATAATAACTGAAATTGTTTATCTTAACCGCGGCGGCGAGGGCAAGGTTCGGTCGGTTGATTCGCTTTTGGCGGAGCTGGCCTGGCGTCGCAAACGAAGTCAGAAAATCGTTTTTACCAACGGCTGTTTCGATGTCATACACAGGGGACATATCGAATACCTGAAGTTCTGCAAAGAGCGTGGCGACGTCGTGGTCGTCGGGTTAAATAGTGATAGTTCTGTGCGAGTAATCAAAGGGCCTGACAGGCCTATTCACAACCAGGTTGACAGGGCGGCGGTCCTGGCGGCCCTTGAGTCGGTGGATTACATTACGATATTTGATGAATCAACCCCGATTGACCTTATCAAGAAGGTCAAGCCTGATGTTTTAGTCAAGGGGAAGGACTGGGAGAAAAAAGGCGTCGTGGGTGCGAAGTTCGTCAAATCATACGGAGGCAAACTGTTATTTGCACCTCTTATGAAGGGCAAAAGCTCGACGCTTATAATCGAAAAAATGAAATCGCAGGTAGCAAAAACGAAATCAGGGAAGCGATGAGCAAAAATTTGAAAAAGCAGGTATTCGAAATAGTTCGGACTCACAGGAGAATGGTTACTGAGCTTGAAGAGTCGGGGCTGGAGACGATTGCCGATATTGCCGGCGCGATAGCAAAGGCGATTAAAAAAGGCGCGACGGTTTATATCTGCGGCAACGGTGGTTCGGCTGCGGATGCTCAGCATATCGCGGCGGAATTAGTGAACAGATTCGAGTCCAGTCGCAGGGCGTTGCCTGCCGTTGCCCTGACGACTGACAGTTCGGTGCTGACCTCGATTGCCAACGACGGTTGTTATGAGAATATATTTGCCAGGCAGGCCGAGGCGCTTGTGAGAAAAGGCGATATATTCTGGGCGATATCGACGAGCGGCTCATCGCCTAATATCCTTGCGGCTGTGAAGGTCGCCAGAAAAAAGGGCGCTGTCGTTATAGCGTTTACCGGCAGAAAAAACAGCAGGATACAACGGCTGGCGGATAAATGTTTTTGCACGGACAGTGAATCCGCGGCGAGAAGTCAGGAGATTCACCTGCTCGCGTATCACATAATCTGTAAACTCGTTGAGCAAAGTTTTGCATAGGCGAAGATAATTATGGCCAACAAAGCGATATTCCTGGACCGTGACAATACGATAATAGAGGACCCCGGGTACATAGATAACCCGGACCAGGTCAAGCTGCTCGAAGGCGCCCGGAGGCGTTGAGCTCGCTTAAGTCGCTTGGGTATAAACTTGTCGTTGTGTCGAACCAGTCCGGCGTGGCCAGAGGAATTGTAACCGAGGAGGTTCTTGGTCAGATTCACAAACGACTGGAACAGCTTCTTGCGGAAAAGGGCGTGTCCTTAGACCGGATATACTATTGTCCTTATCATATTGAAGGGGTGATTCCGAAATACCGCAAGGAAAGCGATTGGCGCAAGCCCAACCCGGGGATGCTCCTTGCGGCGAGCAGGGACATGGATATCGACCTGCGGGAATCCTGGATAGTTGGCGACACCACCAATGACATAGAGGCGGGAGCGAGGGCCGGCTGCAGAACGATAATGCTTGCGGGTCGCACGCATGAGCAAAAACTCCAGCCGGGAGCGCCGGCTCCTGATTATAAGGCCGTAAATCTCAAAGAAGTCGTGAACATTATCAAGATGAAATCGCGGTCGGCGCAGAAACCTGCCAATGTGTTGCCAGCTGAGCAGCAGGCACAGGCGATTGAGGAAAAGCCGCAAGAGCCTGTGTCTCAACAACAAGCCGCGACGCCGCAACAAGCCGAACCAGAGCAAACTGCACCACCTCAACCGGCCGAACAGCCGACGACGGAACGTCTGCTGAGCAATATCCTTGACCAGATTAAAATGATGCAGCGACATAATATGTTCGGGGAATTTTCCATAACCCGTTTTGTTGCGGGTATCGCACAGGGGCTAGTGTTTTTGTGTTTGCTTGCGAGTATATGGTTTTTGACGAGCCCAACGAAACAGTTCAACCAGCTTCTTATTTCCATCGGGTTCGCTATACTTTTGCAGTTGATGGCGCTGACGTTTTACGTCATGCGCGGGCCGAGGTAGTGGGACTGCGCAGGAATCACATCTATTTACTTAAAAATGGCTGATACGAAGGACAATATTCTGGTCTGGCTTCCTTCTCCGATGGGGGACGCAATTTTATGCACGCCTGCCCTGCGGGCGATTCGCGGGCGGTTCAATTCCTCGAAGATAACGTTTTTCGCAAGCAATGTTGTGCGCCAGATTTTTTCACCTTGTGGTTTAGCGGACACGTGGCTCGAACAAAATAATAGCGGTGTATTCGCCACTGCCCGGATGCTGAAGAAGCATAATTTTACGCACGCGATTATGTTCAAAAATTCTTTTGGCTCCGCTTTGACTTGCCGGCTGGCGGGAATACCCGTTCGTATTGGTTACGCAAGGGACGGGCGGGGGATATTATTGACCGAAAAGTTGTATCCGCCCAGATTGCCGTCAGGAGAATTTGAGCCGATATCGATAGTTGATTATTATCTGGCTGTCGCGGCGAAGTTAGGCGCAGATGTGCGGGACAGGCGCATCGAGTTGTCGGTTGAGCCGAAAGACACAGAGAAATTGAAGGCGAAATTGCCGGCGGTTTTCAACGCGAAGGGGCCTGTAGTGATTCTTGTTCCAGGCGCAGCGGCGGGGCCAAGCAAACGCTGGTCTGCGGACAGGTTTGCCCAAATCGCCGACTGGCTGGCCGAAAAGTATAACACGACGGTTGTGTTGTCGGTTGCGCCAAACGCAGACGAAAAACATATTGCAGAGCATATTGTTGATGCTGCGAAACACAAGCCGATAAACTTGGGCGATACGCCTGTCGGGCTTGGGGAGTTGAAGGCGCTTATCGCCGTCGCGGATTTGGTTATTTGCAATGACACGGGGCCGAGACATATTGCCATCGGGTTAAAGCGGAAAGTCATTACGCTGGTAGGGCCGAATAACTCGGCGTGGACGGACCCCGGTTACGCTGACGAGGTATTTATCAAAGGCGATGCCCCCTGCGCACCCTGCGATAAGCCGGTTTGCAGGGAAACGTCGCATTTTTGTATGGAAGCGATAACCGTCGAAATGGTCTGTAAAGCGGCGACAAAAGTTCTGGATGCGGGCAGTTTCGGGAAGCGGGGCGTGATATGACGGAGTTTTTTATCGACCCGGCATACAAGACCGGCTTTGAACGGCTTGGCCTGACGTCAATTGAGGCGATGTTCGCGTTTGGGGCGGGGAAAAATCTCACCAAGAAAAATCTCGCCTCGTATCGAAGCAGAATCGAATTTAAGATTGAGTCGCCTGCCACTACGGTTTTTCTTAAACGATATGACCATCCGCCGATAATGACACAATTTAAAAACTGGTTATCTGCGAAAAAACGCGTTAGTTGGGCTATGGCGGAGGTCGAGGCGGCGAAAAAACTGGCGACGATGGGAATAAATACGCCAAAAATGATTGCGTGGGGACAGGTTTGGAGAGGTTTTTTCGAGAAACGCAGTTTTGTGGCCATCGAGGAAATACGGGAAGGTCAATCGCTTGAGCGAAGTTTGCCAGGTTTTTTTAATGAGCCGGGGACAGCGGAAAATATGGCTTTACGCCGGCAGTTTATAAGGCAGTTGGCGTTATTTATAAAAAAATTTCACGATACCGGCTGCCGTCATCGCGATTTATATCTGTGCCACATATTCAGGGTTCCGGATGGTCGATTTTATCTGATAGATTTGGCAAGGGTGTTTAAGCCGGTGTTATTCAGTGAAATATACCGCGTTAAGGACATCGCCCAGTTGCATTATTCGGCTCCCGCCGGATACTTTTCAAAAACCGACCGGCTGCGATTTCTTCTGGCATATCTTGGTCGCGAAAAACTTAACGCGGGCGACAAAGTATTTGTCAGGCGCATCGCCGGTAAGGCCAGGCGTATGGCCAGACACGACGCCAAACACGGTAGGGCGGTTCTTTTCGAAACTTAAGCGGGCTATAATACCGACGGATGAAACCAAAGATAGCAATCATAATTGAGCGGGCGGATGTCGCGCTTGGCGGGGCTGAGCGTTCGGTCAGTGAATTGGCCGAGGCCATCGGGGCGATCGGCTATGACACACATATCCTTGCCGCCAAAGGTCGGCCAACAGCCCAAAACGTGCATATTTTGTGTGCGGATATGCCCGGTAAAAGGACGAGTTATCAGGTTTTTGCGAGGGCTTTGAAAAAACACACCGAACAGAATCATTATGATATTCTTCACAGCGTTCTGCCTTTTGACTTTGCGGATATTTATCAGCCGAGGAGCGGGACTTTTGCTGAATCAATAATCCGTAAGGCCGCGACGTATCGCTGCCCCGTTTTTCAGGCGTTGAAAAGAAAAACCGCATTTTTGAATTTTCGCAGGACCGCGTGGTTTGGTGCGGAACACCGGCTCGCAGAAGGGCAAACCGGGCCTTTGGTTGTCGCGATTTCTAATTACGTGGCGGAGCAGTTCAGGACCCACTACCATATCCCTGAACATCGAATGGTGGTCATACCAAACGGCATCAAGCCGGCCGGACAGATAGATAAGTCCCGTGTCGATTCATTGCGGACTAAGTTATTGGCTCAACTGGGTTCAAAAGAAGCAGGTAATGCGGTTCTGTTTCTTTTTGTCGGTCATGATTTCAAGCGTAAAGGTCTCGATTGTCTGGTGGAGGCGATTGGTCGGCTTCAAAAAACGGATAATAATACGCCAGCGAGATTGGTTGTTGCCGGCCGGGCAAGCTCGACGGCGTATCGCCGACTGGCCGCAAAACTGGGAGTCGAAGAAAAAGTCGTCTTTCTCGGAGACGTCGGCAACGTGCAGGAGTTGATTGCGGCGACCGATGTGGCTGTTTTGCCCACTTTCGATGACCCCTGTTCGCGGTTCATTCTTGAGGCCCTTGCCGCGGGCAAACCAGTCATAACCACGAAATTTAACGGGGCCATCGACCTGTTTGCGGATAATCGGCACGGCAGGGCAATCGATGACCCTCGCGATGTTGCCGCGTTAAGTGAGGCAATCAGATACTTCACTAATCGTGATAATCTTAATCGGGCAGCGAACGCGATTATCAGCGATAATCTTCGCCGGGATGTTTCGGTCGCCAGGGTTGCGCAGCAGCTTAAGGATGTTTACGATGAAATACTGGAGAAGAGGAGGCGACGATGAGATTAACCGCGTTTTTAATCGGGGCGTATCTGTTCGGCTCGGTATCATTCGGGATGCTCATAGCCGCTGCTCACAGAATTGACTTGCGCAAGGTCGGCTCAGGAAATATCGGCGCGACAAATCTGTCTCGCGCTTTGGGCAGGCGATGGGCGTATGTTTGTTTTGTGCTGGATTTGGCCAAGGGCCTGTTGCCGACATTGGCTGTGGGATTGTGGCTTGGCGAGAATGGGACAACGAGGGAGTTGATTGCCCAGCTTGCCGTGGGATGTGCGGCTATACTTGGGCACGTATTTCCCGTTTATCTTGGTTTCAAAGGCGGTAAAGGTGTTGCGACAAGTTTCGGTGTTGCGCTTGGCTTATGGCCTTATTATACCATTTGCGCGGCGATTACGCTTCTTGTCTGGATTATTTTTGTGCTTATTTGGCGATATGTGTCACTTGCTTCGCTTGCCTCTGCGTTTGCTTTTCCCGTTGTCTTTGTTGCTGCCATAGCAATAATCCCCGGCTGGCGATTTGCGGATTTGTGGCCCTTGCTGATAGTCGGGATGGTTATCCCTGTTATGGTTTTTATCCTCCACAGGGACAACATCATCCGGCTGCTTGCCGGTACCGAGAGCAAAATTCTTCAGAAAAACTCAGGGCAGAAGTAATGACATCGATGATTGGTTTTTATTGTGCAGAAAGCTGCCCCGTCCGATTTTAACTCGCAGGCGGCTAACTTGAAATGTTATTCTCGGCGAAGCAGCAACCAGCCATCCCTGACTGGCCCCCCAAAGGGCGTTTTTGTAGCAGTAACCTGCGGTATTATCGGCCGATTAGAGGCGGAATGCAGGAAGGAATTGCCTGAAAAGCGACTTCGCAAAACCTAAATAATAGATAGTAATATATGCCATAACGGTATTAGGATATGGCGATTTGTGGCTATAAAGCCAATGGGCGAATGCTTTTTGGCGTTTAATTGCTCGGCTTACTGCTCCAGAGGTGTTATTCCCTCGCGGACAGCATACTTGGTTAGTTCCGCGACACTGTTGATTTTGAGCTTGTCCATTATATTACGCCGATTCGACTCAATGGTTTTGGCGCTGACGTGGATTTGGAGAGCGATTTGTTTGGTGCTTTTGCCTTCGGCCAAAAGCTGCAGCACTTCCCGCTCACGGTCGCTCAGAGTCGGTCCGTCGGGCTGCCCTTGTTGCGAGAGACGCTGGACATAGTCGTCTATCACGACGCCGGTTATCTTGGGGCTTAGATAAATTCCGCCACCAAGGACGGTTTTTATTGCCTCCATTAGTTCGTCAAAAAGGCAATCCTTCAGTATATAGCCCGAAGCTCCCGCCTTGAGCATTTCGGCAACGAACCGCCGGCTGGAGTGGATGGATAGCGCGATAATCTTCACGCCGCTGATTTCCTCAGCTATCTTGCGCGCGGCGTCGATACCGTTGAGATTAGGCATACTGATATCCATAATCACAAGGTCCGGCGCAAGCTGACGAACGGTATCCACCGCCTGTCGTCCGTCCTCGACACCTCCGACCACTTCGATGTCCGGCTGTTTTTCCAGAAGCGAGCTCAAACCCTGGCGAATAATTGCGTGGTCATCAACTAATAAAATTCTCGTGGGCATGGTTACATCTCCTTATTTGTTTGTGTGTTTTTCATCGGCACAACCATTGTGGCCTTGCAGCCGGCACCGGGTTTTGATTCTATTTCAAAACTTCCGCCAATATTTTCCAGACTCTCGCGGACGCTGAACAATCCGAATTTTGCCTTTTTGAATGCCGTTGCCCTGACTTGTACCGGGTCGAAACCGACGCCGTTGTCTTCGACGATAACCTCTGTCGAATTATCGATTCTGCGGATATTGACCCTGATTTTTTCCGCTTTGGCGTGTTTAATACAATTGGTGAGCAGTTCACGGACGTTCCTGAAAAGCACCACCTTAACATCGTTGTCTAAGGATTTGGCTTTGCCGTCGTCAAGAAACTCGGTGGCGATACCGTGTTTTACCTGAACCTGTTCATTCAGCCATTCGGCGGCAGCGGCCTCAAAACCCAATTCGTAAAGAATGGGATTACTGAGTTCAAAAGTCAATGTCCTGGTTTCCTGAATCACTTTTTCTATGTAAGAGCTTATCTGTTTAATCTCAGCGGGTGCTCCTTCGGAGTGTGGTGAGCTTCGAAGAGCGTCAAGCTTGATTTTTGCCATAGCAAGCGTCTGACTTATCTCATCGTGAATTTCGCCTGCTATGCGTCTGCGTTCCCCTTCCTCGGCCATCGTTAATTGTGCCGCCAGTTGTTTAAGATGGTTCTGATGCTCAAGGAGATTTTGCTCTGCCTGTTTGCGTTCTGTGATATCCCGATGAATCCCTACAAGCCCTGTGATATTGCCGGCGCTATCCCGCAATGGAACTTTGGCTACCAGAAGGAAATTGTCATTGCCTGTTTTATCTGTGCACTGCAATTCCTGGTTAATAATAGGTTGGCCGGTTTGTATCACTTTCTGTTCTTCGTCAAAATAGTGCTGTGCCCTTGCCGGCTCAAAAAGGTCGAAATCCGTTTTGCCTATAATATCATCCTTGTCTCTTACGTTCCATAATTCAGCCAGAGATTTATTGCAGGCAAGGAATCGACCGTCCTTATCTTTGACATAAATACCGCTGGGTATGTGGTCAATAAGCGTCCGCAGAAGATTCCGTTCTTCCTGCAACTGTTCCAGTGCTACTTGCTGCTCGGTCACGTCGTCATAAATCGCTACTATTTCGCCGCTCGGTAGTTTATATACATTATTTTCTCGCCATCCCGAAATTCTACCGTCTTTGTAAAGGTTTGTTGGGTGCTGCTCGGCCCTTCCGGTTTGCCATACTCGCCGGAAGACATCCAACAGGCCCATTTCCTTAACACCGGGAAACACTTGTGTGACTCGTTTTCCAACAGCGTCTTCTTTGCTGGTTTTCTCCATTCTTTGCCCGGCCGTGTTGAAATCCCTGATGATGAAATCTGAGCCGTCTTCTACCGCCTCGTAAACTGCCACCCCGCTGCTCATATTGTTAAACAGCTCTCTGAATCTTGTTTCGCTCTCCTTTAGCGATTCCTCTGCTTTCTTCTGTTCGGTGATGTCCACGCCATAAAAATTTACATAATTACTGCTGGCAATGGGTACCGCTCTGAAGCCAAATATTTGTCCGTTGTGCTCCGTCTCCTGTTCTCCAATGCGGCCAGACGCAAGAATTTCCTGCGTCAGCCGATGCCATTCCAATGGCGCTGGCTTACCAACGGCGCTATCTTTGGCCTTCAAAAGCGGCTCGCTTGCCTTGTTGGCGTAAAGAATCGTCTCATTTTTGTGGATACGCATAACCGGGTAAGGATTTTCCGAGGGAAACTTCGCCAAATCGTTATAGTGTTTATCGAGATTTTCGGCCTGCGGGCGAAGCGGTTCGACTTTGGTCAGTTTTCTATTGCCACGGGGTGTCTGTTCTATACGCTCGTTGTTTTTTCCTGACCTGGGCATACTATTCTCCCTATATCTTATAGGATTTTAGCCCCAAGAAAGAGGATGTCCAGCGAAATCCCGATAAATGTGGAAAAAATATGACGCTTCCCATGAATTATCTGTTTGTTGGCGGAAAATAGAACTCAGGCGAGCTTTTTATCAAGAATTTCAGAAGCCACTTTGGGGTTTGCCCGGCCTTTTGTTTTTTGCATTACCTGGCCAAGCAGGAAGCCCTTTGCCTTGCCGCTTTTTTTGCCGCCTTCTTTGAAATCCGCGGCTGCCTGTGGATTGCTCTTGAGCACCTCGTCAACGATTGCCTCAAGTTCGCCCGCATCGCTTTTTTGAATCAGGTTCAGTTGTTCAGCAAGTTCTCGCGGGGTTTTACCTGTTTTTACCATTTCCTCCAAAATGGTATTTGCGGCTGTTGCGCTGATTTCGCCTGTTTGCGTCATTTGGGCAAGCCGGGCAATATCGGCAGCCTTCGGGCCAAGTTCTGTGATTGCGCATCCGCGGGCATTTGCCAATTTTAATCCTACCTGTGTCAGGAGATTGCAAACGCGTTTCGGTTCGCCGCCCGCCTTGACGGCTTCCTCGAAGAAATCAGCGACTGGGCGGTCGTTAGTCAGCACGCCTGCATCGTAATCGTTCAAACTGTATTTCTTCGTATATCGAATCCGTCTTGAAAGCGGCAGCTCGCACAGCCGGGATTTGATTTCGTTAAGCCATTGCTCGTTGACCCGCACAGGCACCAAATCCGGGTCGGGGAAATAACGATAATCGTGTGCCTCTTCTTTTTCTCTTTGCAGAACGGTAACTTCTTTTACGTCGTCCCAGCCGCGTGTGCTTTTGTTGCCCATCTCCATTGTTTCGCCGGTTTCGAGGAACCGATCCTTCTGTCTTTCGATTTCGTATTCGATACTCTTCTTCAGCGCCATGAAGCTATTGAGGTTCTTCACTTCGACAATCGGCGTTTTGAATTGCTGGCCTGCACGATTGATTACGAGATTCACATTCGGCTCGAAACGCATATGCCCTTTTTGCATATCCGCTTCCGATACACCAAGGTATCTGACAATCCGCTGCAATTCTTCGGCTAATCCCCGCACTTCGGCTGCGGTGTTCATATCCGGCTCGGTAACAATCTCCAGCAAGGGGGTGCCCGCGCGATTTAAATCCACCTGCGAGAAGTTTCCTGCCGTATGTAGATTTTTGCCCGCGTCCTCCTCTAAATGTGCCCGCCGGATTCTGATTTTTTTCAGCGAGCCATCCTGTGTCGGTATCTCGATATGCCCGTTTACGGCCAGCGGCAAATCATACTGGCTTATCTGGTAATTTTTCGGCAAATCCGGGTAATAGTAGCTTTTGCGGTCCCACTTGGTGAAAGACGGAATCTGACAATTAAGCGCAAGCCCAGCCAGCATCGAAAATTCCACCGCCTGTTTGTTCATAACGGGCAGCGACCCGGGCATACCGAGGCAGACGGGGCAAACCCTGCTGTTTGGCTCTGCGCCGAAAGCGAGCTCGCAGCCGCAGAACATCTTCGTCCGCGTGTAAAGCTGCACGTGAATTTCCAAGCCCACCAAAACTTTGTAATCTACATTACTCAAATCAATGGCCTCTTCTTGTGCCAGTCAGTTTGCTTTTCATACATCTGCGCTATTCGCAACAGTTTTTCCTCGCTGAACGCAGGCGATAAAATTTGCAGGCCGATGGGCAATTGCTTGTCGTCAAAGCCGCAGGGGATGCTTATGCCTGGTATGCCCGCTAAATTCGCCGCGATAGTGTAAATGTCCGACAGGTACATCTTCAGCGGGTCATCGACCTTTTCGCCTATTTTGAAAGCGGTAGTGGGGGCGACGGGCATCATAATGCAGTCGCATTTTTCAAATGCCCGCACGAAATCACCGCGTATAAGGTTTCGCACCTTCAGGGCTTTCAAATAGTAAGCGTCGTAGTAGCCGCTCGATAGCGCGTATGTGCCTAACATTATCCGGCGTTTGACTTCTTTGCCGAAACCCTCGGCACGTGATTTTGTATAAACCTCGATGTAGTCATTCGGGTTTTGTGTCCTGTGCCCGTAATGCACGCCGTCGTATCTCGCCAGGTTGCTCGACGCCTCAGCGGTTGCGACCATATAGTAGGCCGCTATCGCGTAATCAAGGTGGGGCATATCAATTTCCATTATAGCCGCACCGAGTTTTTTATAGGTTTGTATCGCCTCGTCGATTGCCTTTCGCACCTGCTCATCGGCTCCGGCATTAAAACTCGATGCGATACCAATTTTTAAACTTTTCACCGGCTCATCCAATTTCGCGAGGTAATCAGTAACCGGCGAGGTTTTTTCATCGACGCTGGTGCTGTCCGCCGGGTCGTGGCCTGCGATAACATTCAGCGTCAAGGCGCAATCTTCAACCGTTTGTGTAATTGGACCAATCTGGTCTAAACTCGAACCATAAGCGACGAGGCCGTAGCGCGATACTCGCCCGTATGTTGGTTTCAATCCAACAACGCCGCACAAGCTCGCGGGCTGTCTTATCGAGCCGCCCGTATCCGAACCGAGCGCAGCATAACAAAGGCCTGCTGCGACAGCCGCTGTTGACCCGCCGGAGCTTCCACCCGGAACACGCTTTGTGTCCCATGGGTTTACGGTTTGTTTTAGCCCCGAATTTTCGGTGCTCGAACCCATCGCGAATTCGTCGAGATTTGTTTTACCGATTATCACGGCATCTGCCGCCAGCAGTTTTTCAACTACTGTGGCATTATATGGTGCGTGGAAATTGGCTAATATCTTTGATGCGCACGTCGTCGTTCCAAACGTCGTGCACATATTATCCTTTACCGCTACCGGCACGCCGGCTAATTGCCCGACTTTTTCCCCTGCGGTGATATGCCTGTCAATCTCGGCTGCGCGGGCAATCGCCTGCTCTTCGAAGGTGCTGATAAACGCACCAATAGTTGGCTCTATCTTCGCTATACGCGCAAAGACCGCCTTTGTCACCTCGACACTGCTGGTCCGGCGGGCTGCAATCTTATCCCGTAATTGTTTTGCGCTTTGCCAATCCATTGCGAATCCGTTACTTTGTCCTGTCGCTTATCTTGTGTGACAAAAACCATTGGTAAAGTTCCGGATTATTATAGGTTTCCGTCCACGAGTCGTGTTCGGCCTCAGGATAAACCGTCAGCTTTGCGTCTCCGCCCGTCTTCTTGACTGCATTGACCATTTCCTGCGACCTTATCAGCGGCACAACATTGTCTTTTGCTCCGTGAAATGCCCATACGGGCACTTTTTTAAGCCGATACCCGAGATATTGTTCACTGCCGCCGCATATCGGCGCTATGGCCGCGAACCGATTCGGATATTCGATTGCCAGTGTCCACGTTCCGAATCCGCCCATACTCAGACCTGTCAGGTAAACCCTGTCGGTATCGACCCGGTATTTTGCCTCAATTTCATCGAGCAAAGTTATCAGGACATCGGTCTGCTCGGGCCACCAGAGATCGTTGGGGCACTGGGGCGAGACGACAATAAAATCAAAGCTTTTGCCCTGCGCAATCATCTTGGGCGGGCCTTGTTTTTTGATGACCTCGATATTGTTTCCTCTTTCTCCCTTGCCGTGCAGGAACAGTATCAAAGGCCATTTCTTGTCGTCCTTGCCGTAGTCAACTGGCAAATACAGTAAATAATTGCAGTCAATGACTTTCGCAATTTTTTCATTTAACATCTGATTGCTCTGCTCTCCTGCTTTTCCCTTGTTTGCCCCAATCGTCGTTTCATATCCAACACAAACTATGACTAAAAAGGAAACGAGAATTCTCCAAAACCTTTCCATTTTCATATTATATTCTTATTTCCCAATCATAAATAATAAATCAGAAATCATAAATGGTTACGGTTCTTCAAGAATTTTGGGCACCTTGAAAAATGCGCCATCCTGCTCCGGTGCGTTTGCCAGTGTTTTTTCTGTTCCCATGGATTTTTTTACGATGTCGTCGCGGAAGACGTTATTTACCGGCAGGCAGTGTGCCATCGGCTCGACGCCTTCGGTGTTCAGCTTATTCATTCTCTCAACATAATCGATAATGGTGCTCAGTTGCCCGGCGAACTCCTCTATCTCCGCTTCGCTCAAATCCAGCCGGCCTAATTTGGCGACCTTTTTCACCTGCGATTTGTCTATCTTTTTGTCCATACCGCCCAAACTAAATAAAAAGAGCGAGGCGCAGCCCGCCTCGCTCAGGAAGCTTCTTCGACCAAACCACTTCCGTTAACTGGCCTTCTTCTCGGCGGGTTTGTAGTTGCGTTTTAGCCGTTTTTGAACAAGCCCCATCTTTATCGCCTTGGTTGATACCCTTATCCGGGTTATCTTGCCATCGACAATCGCGTGAACCTTCTGGATATTCGGCTTGAACTTTCTTCTGGTGATACCGGTAATCTTGCGACCGACGCCGCCTAAGTACTTGGCCTTACCTCTACGAGCAATCTTATTGCCGAACGATACTCTTTTGCCCGTATAATGACATTCTCTTGACATCTAACATACTCCTTTGCGAAAAAACGCTGCTATTAACACCTACACGCTCATACTGCCTTTGAAACGAGAAATTATAGCAACTGCCGATGTGTTTGGCAATGATGATTTTCCTCAGTTTTCTGTTTTCTGTCATCCGTCTTCTGTTCTCCTTAAGTGTCGTTTTTGTTGCAATATCCTGTGGCTGCGTGTAGAATACGCCTTTACGGTTCAGTTTGGCCGTTATGCGGGGTGTAGCTCAGCTTGGATAGAGCGCTTGGTTTGGGACCAAGAGGCCGCTGGTTCGAATCCAGTCACCCCGAGTTTGGTTTTCCTCGCCGGTTCAAATAAAATCGCAAAGTAATTACTCCCAGAACCGGAAGTGTTAATATCGTTATTGCCGTTTTTGCCGGGCAGAATTTTGCGCAAAAAAAGGGCTGCGAAATTGTTTCTCGCAGCCCTGAATCAGTAAGTTGTTTTCGGCTTATCCTCTAAAACAAATGAATTATAGTAGAGGTTTCGTTTTCTGTAAAGGTGTTTTCGAGATGTTGAGGTATTGCCTCCGCGGGATAATTAAAGTAATTTAACCATCGGTTTGAAGGCGGTAGCGGGGATATTGCCGGGGCTTGGCCTAAAAGGAGAAGAGAATATGGCAGCCACAAAAGAGCAGGTCTTCGAGCAGGTGCGAGAGGTGCTGGTTAATGCCCTGGGAGTCGATGAAGAAGAGGTAACCGGCTCGGCTACGCTGATGGGCGACCTCGGGGCGGAAAGTATCGACTTTTTAGACATTGTCTTTCGACTGGAAAAGGCATTCGGCATAAAAGTCCCACGCGAAGAGCTTTTCCCCGTCGAAACGCTGATGAACAATCCCGAACTGGTCAGCCACGGCAAATTAACCGCTAAAGGACTTGCTGAATTGAAAAGCAAGATGCCTCACACTGATTTATCGGCGTTCCAAAACAATCCGGACATTAATAAGCTCGGTGATTTGTTCACTGTCAATTCAATAGTCAACTACATTACAAACAAACTTAACGTCCATTGAAGGACCGCTTACTTGCTGGCTGCTGTATCTTCGATTGGCGTTGGCGGATGTTCCGCAATTTTATTAGGGTCAATTCTTGCCTGGATTTCGCGGATAACCATCTTTAAGTATTCAACCTGTTTTTCCAGCTCATTGTTCTTTTTTAATTGCTCGGCCAGCAGCTTCCGGAGTTTGTCGTTTTCCTGCTGAATGTTATCAGTATTGGTTACCGCTGAGTTGCTGTCTTTAATCATCTGGTCTAATTGTATCTGCATATTATCTCTTGCTTGGTTTGCGGTAACGAGTTTTTCGTTAAGGTAGCTGATTTCGCTTTTCAACTGCACCGTCTCCGCCCTGAGCTTGACGGCTTCGGCTTTTGCACGGGCAATTTCTTCGACAAGGGCTTTTTGCTTCTTGTCATCTTTGCAGCTGGCAAGCGAGATTGCGAGAACCAGTATTATGAGTAACCTGGTGGCTAATCTGTTTTTTCCCATTTTTCACCTCGCATAAGCAAGTGAAACGAAAATTCTCTTTGTTATTATATCGGCAATTTAAGATGGAGTGCCACAGCCGCAATGATTATTGTGGCCAGTCGATGCCTTCGATGCCGTCGATTGTAAGATTTGGATTAGGATTTTCATCATTGGCGTTGCGGATTTTCCCGGCTTGCAGCAGTTGTACCTGGCCATCGGCGAACAAAAAGTTCCGGCAGCCCAGTCCGTTCCACCAACCCTTGTCTTCACCCGGATTGAGTCGCTGATGGTTGCTGTTCCAGTCGCCGACAATAATTTTCCCTGCCGGCTTGGCAACCCTGTCGGCCTCCTGCGAAATTGAAGGTTTCGGATTCTGATAGTTGTCCGTCGGGCTGCTCATATCGTTAATCTGCTGTGGGCTGTGATAAAAAGCCATTGAGTATGCGTAGCTTGTGGCCTCGTATGTACTGGCCTGTGTTTGGTCGCCGGGACACCTTAGGACAGATGGGTTATTGATATCGATTTTTTCGCCGAAATATGGCGTGATGAAACTCCGCCAGCCACGCCCCATCCAAAGCCAGAGAGTAGGGGTATTTGGGTCCAGCGGGTCCTGAGCACAGGGGTATGTGTCCTTGTTTTCACTTAGGTACAGGTGCATCGCCATATCGATTTGATGCAGGTTGGAGCCGCAACTTACCCGCCTTGCCATTGCCCTGGCTTTTCCCAGCCCGGGCAGGAGTATAGCTGTTAATGCGGCGATTATCGCAATGACGACGAGTAACTCGATGATGGTGAAACCCGTCTGAATCTTTCTTCGCATATTACTCGACCGTAACGCTCTTTGCCAGGTTGCGGGGCTTATCGACATCGTGGCCACGGAGGACGGCCGCGTGATACGCCAGCAACTGAAGCGGTATGACGGTGAGTATCGGCTGAAGCAATTCCGGCGCATCGGGTACGGTTATCAGGTAATCGGCATACTGTTTGATGTGGTCGTTGCCTTCGGTGGCGACGATAATGGTTTTGCCCTTTCTTGCCCGGACCTCGGAGATATTGCCTATGATTTTCTCGTATTGAGGGCCGTTGGTGGCGATGAATACGGCAGGCATACCATCGACAATCAAGGCGATGGGGCCGTGTTTCATCTCCGCAGCGGGCAATCCTTCGGCGTGAATATAGCTTATTTCCTTGAGCTTCAATGCGCCTTCCAGCGCGACGGGATAATTGACGCCCCGGCCCAGGAACAGCCAGTTGTTCTGGTTGATGTTCGCCTCAGCAATTTTCCGGATGTCTTCCGACTGTTCAAGGATGTGTGAGATTTTATCCGGTATTTTAGTCAGCTCTTTGATGTATCTTGTCGCTTCATCGCTGCTGATGTGTCTTCTTCTGCTAAGCTCGATAGCAAGCATTGTCAGCACGGCGACCTGGGCAGTGAATGCCTTTGTGCTTGCCACGCCTATTTCGGGGCCTACGTGCAGATATACCCCTGCGTCGGTGGCGCGGGCTATCGATGAGCCGACGACGTTGACGATACCGAGAACCGTTGCGCCGCGTTCTTTTGCCTGTTCTACGGCGGCAAGTGTATCTGCCGTCTCGCCCGACTGGCTTATCGCGATGACGGTTGTGCCGTCTTCCACGATTGGATTGCGATAGCGAAACTCGCTGGCGTATTCGGTCTCGGTGGTGATTCTCGCCAGTTGCTCGAAGAGGAATTCGCCGACCAGCCCCGCGTGGAACGCCGTCCCGCAGGCGGTGATAATTATCCGTTTTATGTGCGTCATCGCCCGCAGGTAATCATTGACGCCGCCTAAGTGGATTCTGTCTTTTTGCGGGTCAATTCTGCCGCCCATACAGGTGGCTAGCGCCGTGGGCTGCTCGAAGATTTCCTTGAGCATGTGATGTTTGAACTTGCCAAGCTCGATTTGTTCGAGCGAGAATTCGATGTTTTCAAGCGATTTGGTTACCGCGATGTTATCAATTGTCTTGGTATGGAATCCGTCCGCGGTAACAATTACCATTTCGTTGTCCGAAAGGTAAATTGCTCTCGCCGTGTGCTCAACAATCGCCGCTGCGTCCGATGCGAGGATGTATTCACCTTCACTTACCCCCAGAATCAGCGGACTTCCCTTTTTGGCTCCGATGAACATATCAGGGCAGTCCTGCGCACAGTATTCCAAGCCCGTAAGTGCCGTGCACTTGCTGCAATGCCCGCTGGACCGCCCACTCGAACCTGTTCTGGCCTTCGGGTTTCTTCAGTGTAAGAGAAGGCATAAAACTGCTGACGGTATCCTGTATTGCGCCAAGAAGTTTTGGCAGAGGCGATTGTTTGTCGCCTGTGTCGCACCTTTCGTAAAAATAGCCAATCAGGTTCGCTATCACCTCGGTATCGGTGTCGCTGACAAAGGTAACACCCTCGCTTTGCAGCCAGGTCTTCAGTGTTGAGTAGTTTTCGATGATTCCGTTGTGGACTACGGCTATTTTGCCGGTGTAATCTTTGTGTGGATGGGCGTTTATCTGGTTTGGAACGCCGTGAGTTGCCCAGCGGGTATGCCCAAGGCCGAGAGTTTCTCCCTTGTTGGGCTTATCGAGAATCGCTTCAAGGGCAGCTATCCTGCCGCTTGTCTTTTGGATTTTAATAACGCCGTTGCTCAACAGGGCCACGCCTGCAGAGTCATAACCGCGATATTCGAGGCGTTTCAGTCCCTCGATAATGATTGGCTGAGCTGTCCTTTGACCCAAATATGCCACTATGCCGCACATTTCTTTTCCCTCGATTGTAATTCAACTGTCTTTCCGGACAACGGGTTACCTTCTGAACTGAAACCGCAGGCGAAGCACGTTACAGCAGTATCAGTTTTACTGATACTATATTGTAAGGTGATTGTATTCGACTGGCAATTTAAATTTGCTAAACTATAATACTCGATTTACCGGTTAATGTTCGGTTGAACCTGGGGTTTGATTTTTTATATGCTTGTAGTTATCGATTATAACGTTGGGAATGTAAAAAGTGTCTGCAACGCCTTTGACCACCTGGGTTGCCCGGTCGAGCTGAGCTGTGATCGCAGGAAGATTGAGGCCGCCTCCGCCCTGGTTCTGCCTGGTGTTGCTGCCTTCGGTTTCGCTGTAAATGCCCTCGGCTCGCTCGGCTCGGTAATCAAAGACCTTGCTCTGGCGGGTAAACCCCTACTCGGTATCTGCGTGGGCTTCCAGATGCTTTTTGACAAAAGCTCTGAATTCGGCATACACAATGGCCTGGGTCTTGTATCGGGCGATGTTGTTCCCATACCGCCAGGCCGGGTAATACCGCATATGGGCTGGAACAAGGTTGTATTGCCAAATGATATGGCGTTATTTGACGGCTTGGGAGGCGAAAAGCATTTTTATTTCGCTCACTCATTCTGCGCCAATGTTACAGACAAAACCGCCAAAGTTGCCTATACCGACTATGGTTTCAAGCTGCCCGCGTCCATCCAGAAGGGCAATATTTATGGCACACAGTTTCACCCCGAAAAAAGCGGCCGGCAGGGTTTACAGGTGCTTCGTAATTTCGCCCGGATAGCCAATGGAAGGGGTAACTGATGCTGACCAGAAGAATAATACCTTGTCTTGACGTTAAAGATGGCCGGGTGGTAAAGGGCGTGCATTTTTTGAATCTTCGAGACGCCGGCGACCCGGTCGAGCTTGGCTCGCGTTATAGCGAGGACGGGGCCGATGAGCTTGTCTTTCTCGATATCACCGCGACGATTCGCTCTCGCAAGACAATCGTTGACCTTGTTCGCAAAGTCGCCGAAAACGTCTTTATCCCGTTTACGGTAGGGGGTGGCATAAGCACCGTCGAGCAGATGGATGAGCTTTTGCGAAGCGGTGCGGAGAAATGCTCCGTCAATACCGCAGCGGTAAAAAATCCGGATATTCTCACCCAGGCCGCCCAGCGATTCGGCAACCAGTGCGTCGTGCTTGCCATTGACGCCCGCAGGTCGAAAACCAAAGCGGGGCACTGGCAGGTTACTGTTAAGGCGGGCACTGAGGCGACAGATATCGACGCAGTCGAATGGGCAGTCGAGGGCGCAAAACGCGGCGCGGGTGAAATCCTGCTTACAAGTATGGATGCCGACGGCACGCAGAAGGGCTACGATATTGAATTGACCCGTGCGGTTGCCGACGCGGTCAATATTCCCGTAATCGCCTCCGGCGGCGCGGGCACACTCGAACATCTTTACGACGCTGTCGTCAAAGGCCACGCAGAAGCCGTCCTTATGGCCTCAATTACCCATTTCGAAAGTTACACAATTACCCAGATGAAGGAATATCTCCGCGACCGTGGCATTGCCGTCAATCTCTGACAGCTCAAATCACTATCGAGAGAAAATGGCCTTAAGGTTATTTGCCTTTGAAGCGGCTGATGTTATAATCACGCGGTTGTTTAAGATATGGTGAAGTAATTTATTTCTGATAAAAGGAATACCGTGAGATTTCAGATTTTTAACAACGGCAAACAGGTAACGGATTTTGCCCTTCACGGGGCGTATATGTTCGGCTCCGACGGTATGGCGATTCGCAAGGCGCAGGTCAGCTTTGTGGACGGCATTCTGGAGTGCTACAAGCCAAGCGAGGAAACCGCCGGCGTGGCGTTGCTGTGGCCTGTTGAGGGTTTCGGCAGGATTCTGCTTTCGACGACTTGTCTGCCCGAAAGGCCTGAGCCATATAATCTTAATCTGGAGCTGACCCGCGGCCGGCTTATGCAAATCATCAACAAACGCGAGGACTGGTCTATTTTCGAGGATGCCGAAGATACCGCTGCGCTGTATGGGGATATCCAGGATTTGTTCATCAAGGCCATCCAGGAAATTGCTGACGGCCCAGCCGCCTCGCAGCTTGCCGACCAGGCGCTGCAAAAAGCGATGGCGTTTTCGGAATCGCTGGCGGCCAAACATGCCAAGCTGCTTTTCACGACAAGAGGTAAAAATCACGGGTTTGGCCGCGGTTGTCTCGGCTGCTGGGTTGACCCTAAGCAGGTTACTACCCCGGCTTACCTCGATCAATTGGCCGGCGTATTCGGCCTGGCGATGGTGCCTTTCAACTGGGGACATATTGAGCTGGAAAGAAGCAAATACGACTTTTCAAAACTTGATGTTTGTATAACTATGCTCAGCAAAAGAAAACTTGCAATTGGCGCGGGGCCTTTGCTTTGCTTTACTAAAGAATATCTGCCGAAGTGGCTGCTCGAAAGCCACCCCGATTTTGAGAAGATTCGCGAGTACGCATACGAGTTTGTTTCAGCGGCGGCTGCCAGGTATGGCGGTATGGTCAGGACGTGGTGCGTCGTCAGCGGGCTTAACGCCTTTAATCATTTCGGATTTGGTTTCGAGCAGGTGCTGGAGATAACCCGCGCGGCCAACAGGGCGGTCAAGACCGCTTCTGAACGCGCGCTGAGGATAATAGAGGTCAGCAATCCCTGGGGCGAGTATTACGGGCAGACAGCCGACACCATTCCGCCGCTGGTCTATATGGATATGGTCATCCAGAGCGGCATAAATTTCGACGCCTTCGGGCTTACTATGCGTTTCGGCGCCGATGAATCCGGCATGCACGTCCGCGATATGATGCAGATTTCGGCGATTCTGGACTCCTACGCTCCTATATCAAGGCCGATGTATATCACAAATGTCGAGGTTCCCGGCCGTGATGGTACTGCCGATGTTTCTGGTTTCTGGCATGGCCCCTGGGATAAGGTTAAACAAGCGGAATGGCTCGACCAGTTTTACAGGATAGCGCTCAGCAAGGCGTGCATTGACGGGGTTATGTATTCTAATTTCACCGATGTGGCGGACGGAGCCGTTCCCGACAGCGGGCTTATGACGGCGGGACTCGAACCCAAGGAATCATACCTGGCATTGAAGAGGTTCCGCGACCGTATCTTTGGCCGGTAACGGAATATCGGTATGAACAGGATTCAATTGTTTGCGTTTGTTATCGCCTCTTGCCTGGCTGTTGTTTTTGGCCTGTGCTTTACGATTGGCAGCGTCGTTGCGGAAAGCGGAACAGCCAGAATTGAGCTGGAAAGCAGGATAAACCCGAATGATGCTCCTGCGGCGGGCTTGATGATGCTGCCGGGCGTCGGGGTCGCAAGGGCACAGGCGATAATAAGTTATCGTGAACAGTTTCGGCAAAGCGGCCGGGGCGATTTGGCGTTTCAGAATTGCAATGACCTCGACAACGTCAAAGGCATCGGGCCTGCCACTGTAAGCAATATGTGCGAACACTTGAAATTTAGATGACGGCACGACACAACATGGAGTTGAAATAATACTATGGACGAATGGGTAATTGATAAGCCGCTGGGGCAATGCTGTGCCACAGGCAGGCAAATCCAGCCGGGCGAGGAATACTACGCGACCTTGGTGCAGACCGAGCAGGGGTTTGCGAGGCGTGATTTTTGCGCCGAGGCATGGACGCAGCAAAAGCCGGAGGTCTTTTGTTACTGGAAAACCAAACTGCCGACGCCCGAACAGAAAAAGCAGTTGTTCGTCGATGATGATATGCTGATGGCGTTCTTTGAACGGCTGGCGACGGAAACCGAGCAGGAAAAGGTTAATTTCCGTTTCGTCCTTACGCTTGTCCTGATGCGAAGACGCCGCTTGAAATATGATTCTTCAAGAACGCAGGACGGCAGGGAAATCTGGCGATTGAGAATCACCGGCACACAGGATTTCGCCGAAGTGGTCAATCCCAATCTGGGTGAAGAGCAGGTTGCCCAGTTGACTTCCCAGATGGGGCAGATTCTGCAGGGAGAGTTGTAATTGTTAAATCGGTTTGTGTTTTTAATGTTGATGCTGTTTTTCGCGGGCTGTGCCGTACAGCCGATGCGTCATTGTCCGGGCAAAACGACCGCTGACGAAGCGATTGCGGCATTGAAATCGCATCGTGAAAAAGCAGTTCCCGTTTGCGCGACGGGCCAGTGTCTTTTGCAGTATTACGCCGAAGGAAAAGTTCGCAAAGAAAATTTCCCAGTCAAACTCTGGGTGAATCCTCCTGATGAAATTTACCTGCAGGGCGACGTCGCTTTTGACGCCACCGGTCTGGTGTTCGGCTCAAACGCCGACGAATTCTGGTTCTGGCTCAAACCAAAAGAAGTCAGCTCGTACTGGTCTGGCGCCTGGTCGCAGGCCAGAATCTGGAATGGCTTCGCCGTCAGCCCGATGATAGCCCTTGAGGCCTTTGGCTCTGTCGATATACGTCAGGGCGACTGGACGTTAAGCCGTAATGGTAATCTCGACCTGCTCACTTTGCGTAACGACCGCGGCGTCATACTTCAGAAAATATATATCGAGTCATGCGATTATGTGGTAGCAAAGATGGAGCGTTTCGACGAATCGGGCGATATTTACCTGAAAGCGGAATTTGCCGGCTATGAGAAAACAGCCGAAGGATTTTTAACTCCTTCGCGGATAAAAATAGTTGCCGTTTCCAAAGAAAGCGGCGAGGATTCCGCCGATATTTCGCTGGCATCCGTCAAACCGACGGAATTGAGCGTCCAGCAGCGGCAGCGGTTGTTTGTGAGACCTTTGCCGCGTGGTTTTGACCATGTTTACCGGGTAATCGACGGCAAAGCCATCGAACAGAAACGGCAATAATCCGTATATAAACGCAATACAAGTTTGAAAGGGGAAATTTTTGTGAGTAAGCTGAATTTGAAAGACAGGTTACGCAAGGGATTGTTTCTGCTCGACGGTGCTATGGGGACACAGTTGATTGGCCTGGGTATTGAGCCGGGCAAGTGCAGTGAATTACTTAATTTTGAATCGCCTGGTTTGGTCCTGCGGATTCATAACAGCTATTTGAACGCGGGCAGCGACGCCATCCTTACGAATACCTTTGGCGGCAATGGCTTCACCCTTGCTCGGCATGGCCTCGAAAACCGCGTTGGGGACATTAACACAACCGGCGCTCAGCTTGCCCGCAAGGCCGCGGGAAAAGATAAATATGTCCTCGGCGATATAGGTCCAAGCGGCGACTTTCTCGAACCGCTCGGCAGCTTGAAGCCCGACCAGCTCAGGGGAATCTTTGCCGACCAGGTAAAGGCGCTTATAGCAGGAGGGGTCGATGGCTTTATCATCGAAACAATGGGTGCTGTCGATGAAGCGGTCGTCGCTGTCGAAGCGGTCAAATACTCGGGCTCCGTCTTACCCGTTCTCGCGTCGATGTCTTTCGACAAACGCGGAGACGATTTCAGAACTATGATGGGCGTCGATGTGAAAACCGCCGTCTCATCCCTTGTAGCCGCTGGCGCAGACGCCGTGGGTTTCAACTGCGGCACAACCTCCCTCGACGAATATGTTGAGCTTGCAAAAAAGTATGTTGCCGCCGCCAAGGCAGTTAATCCGAAGGTCCTGGTCTTCGCCGAACCAAACGCGGGTAAACCAGAACTGCTCGACGGCAAAGCCGTCTATAAGGTAACGCCCGATGAGTTTGCCGATGCCGCGCAGCAAATCTACGCCGCCAGCATAACCATAATCGGCGGCTGCTGCGGCACTTCCCCGGCTCACATCAAAGCCGTCAATAAAAAACTGCGGAGTTGATTTTATTTCAACATCTTGCTGATGTTGTTTATCGTGCGTGCTGTTGCGCCTTGGTTTTTTCTGATTATCTGCCGGCCGTTTTGAGCGATTCGTCGAGCATAATCGGCATCGGTCAGGCATTTGGTCATCGCACTTAATAATTCATCTGCGTTTTTGACTAAGATTGCGCCGTTGGCTTTCAGCAAATCCTCTACGGCCTGTTTGAAGTTAAACGCGTGCGGGCCAAAAATCGTACATTTGCCTAATGCCGCCGCCTCCATCATATCCGACCCGCCCATCGGCACTAACGACCTGCCCACAAAAATTACCGCAGCAAGCGAATAAAATTTTCGCAAATCACCCATCGTATCGCCGAGAATTACATTTATGATTGATGATTTATGATTTATGATTTTTTTCTCTGTGTCCTCTGTGCTCTCTGTGGCTAATAAATGCTCTGTGGCTTCTTTCTTTACTTCGCTATACCGAATCAATCCGAATCCTGCTTGTTTAATTAAATTTGCTACTTCATCAAATCTCTCCGGCTTTCGGGGCACAATCGCAAGTCGTAAATCCGCGAATTGTTTTTGCTCAGCCAGCCGCTTGTAAACGTCCAAAATAATCTGCTCTTCGTCGTCGCCTGTTGCTCCTGCCACCCAAAGTCGTTCGTTTTTGAGACCCAGTTGAGCCGCCAATACCTCAGCCCCATCAACTTTGTCTGCTACCTGCGCGGTATCGTATTTTACCGAACCCGTAACGATAACCTTCTCCGCAGGCATACCGAGTCGCCGGAATCTCTCGGCGTATTCTTCGCTCTGCGCAAGTGCCAGCGTAAGATTGCCGAATAACTTTCTCGTTACCGCTTTTATCAGGTTGTATCTTCTGAAGCTTCGTTCGCTCAATCTGCCGTTGACGACTATTACGGGAACACCCGATTGCTTTGCGATTCGCACAAGATTGGGCCAGACCTCAAGCTCAATCAGCAGGCACATCGCGGGTCTGATGTTCGCGAAAGCCCGTTTCATTGTTAGCGAAAAATCCATCGGGAAGTAAAAAATGCTCAGTCGGCTGCCGAAGAGCGCGTTTGCACGGGCAAACCCCGTGTCGGTCGTGGTGCTGATTGCGATTTCGTAATCAGGGAATTTGGCTTCGAGTTCGCGGATTAGCGTTGTCGTCGCATTTACCTCGCCCACGCTTACTGCGTGAATCCAGATGCACTTTTTGTCGGGTCGTTTGCGGTTTATTTTGCCGAAGCGATTAGCCCACCCGGCGCGGTATCGCCCGTACCTGAGCATTTTATAAATCGCCATCGGACTCGCCGCCAAAAGCGCAATCAAATATGCAATATTAATAAGCGCTGTCATAATATGGGGATACTGTAACCAGTAGAGTGCGGCTTGTCAAAGTCAGGAATTGTGAAAGTTTGATTGCAGGGCGGATTTTACCTGTCTTGAACGTAGTCGAAATAGTCGAAGAATCCCGCCGAATATTTTATTGGAACTGGTTTTCATATTGCGGGGGCCCATTTTGGCAAAATTTGCCGCCTGAGCTGATTTTATTGACTTTTTGGCCTTTTTGCCGTATTAGAAAGGGGTTATTCGGTCCCCGTAGCGCAACTGGATAGCGTGTTGGCCTCCGAAGCCAAAGGTTGTGAGTTCGAATCTCACCGGGGATAGTTCCCAGAGCGTTTATTTATGGAATATGGATATGTCAGCGGATAAAAAGCTATCGTTAAAACAGGCCAGGGCGAAAAACGTCTGGAAGTTTTTCAGACAAATAAACCACATCCCTCGCGGGTCAAAAAATGAAAAGCAGATTATGGATTGGCTCAAGACCATCGCCAAAAGCCGCAATCTCACCTTTAGAAGCGATGACGTCGATAACTTGATTATCGAGCTGCCCGCGACGAAGGGTTGCGAAAAGTCCCCCGCAATCGTCCTTCAAAGCCACGTCGATATGGTCTGCGAAAAGACGCCCGAATCGAAACACGACTTCACCAAAGACCCTATCGAATTAGTCGAACGCGATGGCTGGATTACAGCCGATGGCACAACCCTCGGCGCGGATAACGGCGTGGGAGTCGCATTGTCTCTCGCACTGCTTGACGAAAAAATATCGCATCCGCGAATCGAATTGCTCTTTACCGTCGATGAGGAAACGGGACTGACCGGGGCGAATGGTTTGAAGCCCGGCTTCATTACGGGCAAATACCTCATCAATCTCGACGGCGAAGATACATCCTTCATTGTTGGCTGCGCGGGCGGCGAACAGACCGAAATACGCCTGCCCCTCGAATTTTCACCCGTGCCCGATTCGCTTGCCTGCTTCTACCTGAAAATCTCAGGCCTTCACGGCGGCCACTCAGGTATCGATATCGACAAGCAATACGCAAACGCAATCCAACTATTAGCAAAAACCCTGAAAGGTTTACAGGATTTTGATTTGTGCATCTGTGATATCGAGGGCGGCACTGTCCATAATGCTATCCCAAGAGGCGCAAAAGCGATTATCTGTTTCGATGCCTCAAAGCTCAATGCTGCGAAAAAGATGCTTGTTGAAATAGAGTCGTCTTTCAAAAAAGAATTTGCGAAAACCGAACCCAATCTAAAAGTCGAATTGAAAGAAACTACCCTTCGACCAGCGGTAGCAATCAGTAATCGGCAATTAGAAATCATAAATCTTCTCTCAAATTTGCCGACGGGTGTTTATCGAATGTCGTCTCAGTTTGAGGATATTGTCGAGGCGTCCAGCAACCTCGCCAAAGTTGAGTTACTTCGTGATGAGAAGCAGTTGCGAATTTTAATCTCTCAGAGGAGTTTGGAGAAACAAACGCTCGATGAGATAACCGCCAAAATTACCGGCCTGGCAAAGTCAGCAGGAGCCAAAGTCGAAACCGTAGGCGGCTATCCATCCTGGAAACCGGATGTCAATTCTTCGCTGCTTAAACGCGCAAAAGAGATTTACAGGAAGCTCAATAATAAAGAGCCGGAAGTTAAGGTTGTTCACGCGGGCCTTGAGCCGGCTGTTATTGGCGAGAGATTGCCGGCTATTGAGATGATTTCCATCGGCCCCACGATTAAAAACCCCCATTCGCCCCAGGAACGCGTCGATATCGCCTCCGTAGATGCTGTCTGGCAGTTTTTGATTAAGTTGATACCTGCGTTGAATTAGCCACAGAGTTTTTTAAGCAACAGAGGGCATAGAAAATCTTTGGGTTGGGATCTGTAATTCCTGCGACACGGAGCGCAGCGAAGAACCCATTTCGGAAAGCAGGAATCCAGTTGTAGGTCGGGGCTTGCCCCGACGACGAGTTCTCTTATTTTTTTGTGTCTGATTGTTTTGTAGGCGGCCTTGGTGGATTAGGCGGGACATAGCCAGTTTCAGCACCACCTGGTTTTGTAGGCGGCTTTGGCGGAACAAAACCCCTTTCTTCTATTCTTTTTTTTGGTTCTGACATATCATCTACTCCTTTCAAGTCATTAAATTAACTATACTGAATATCGCCAAGAAAATTGTGCCCATAATAAAAGTTGATATTGAAAACCAGTTCAGCCAACTTGTCCGTTCAGCTGCTGTATTCTCGTGATTACTTTTTTTGTCTTGTTCATCACAATACAATGCTTCAAGTATTTCTCTTTGCGTTGCACATGCTTTTTGACTTGTCAAAAACGAAATCAGCGTGGAAAGCATACTGACAATGAAACATATCCAAGCTAATATCAGCCAGGGTAGTTGAACAGGTTCATGATTTGAAACAATATCCTTGATAAAAGTTAGTGAAATACCAAAAGCACCTCCTGCGAGCGTCAAAATTGCTTTGTCAAATGATTGGGATTGCTCACGTTCGGCATCTACAAGGAATTTCCTTTCCTCAAGGTAAACCTTGTACTTCAAATCACTCTTTTCATTTGGATTAGCTTCGTTCATATACCATATCCGTTTCTTCCTGCCATAAAATTACAGTCTATCGTCAAAATGGAAAGGAAAGCAAATTGCAGGTCGGGGTTTACCCCGACGGCAAACTCTAAAAAACAACGCATCATTTTTTACGATCAGGCATCATATTAAGCACTGTATTATAAAGGTCTAAAAGATTTTTATATGTTTCCTCGCAATAGGTATCTACTCTCTCCCCTGTCGGCATAGCTGGAAAATGAATAGTTATTTGTCCCTTACCCAAAAAAGGCTCCTCAATAAAACAATGGAACCCTTTTAATTGGCTATAGTGGGCCACTGTGTCACGCATATCAACAAGCTTTTGAATCCATTGATATCTGTATTTTTCAAAAAGTTCAGCTAATGCAGGAAAGCCATTTTTGGATAGAGCGTCTATGACGGCACCTCCAGCATGTTTTACCCCGTCAACGGTTTTTTTCTTGAAAGTTGGCATCGATGTAAGTGGAGGGATTCGGGAGCCAAGAGCTTGAACGAGGAGATCTAAACTACTTTTTACTTGGTATAGAAAAGCTTCGGTTTCATATACGAGTCTGGGATTTTTTATTTCAGTTGAAACTCCGGATCCCGCCGAATAATTCTTTCGAAGTTCATCGACTCGTTTTGCTATCTCCTTCTGGATTGTCTCAAGATGATATTTGACCCCATGTAACTTATGGACGCAATCATGTAGTTTCTGAGATAATTGGTTGTCATTTTCTGATACAACTTTTTTGATAATTGGGTCAATTATGGCATGAATGGCAGGGTCTGAATCTTCTGGTTTGGTGCCACAAATTATTGCACTAAGTAAGCCCGGGCGTTTTTCCCAATGCTTGCCGCCATCAGAACTTATTAAATGATAATCGATTACTTCGGGGGTATTGCGGAATTACGTTGAAGGCAGGTGATTTAGGATGTTTGCTAATTCCATCTTGTTCCTTTTTTTTCTTGGAATCATCTTGAGACATAATACTCATTCCCATTACAGCACGAAAGTCATATCTTCCGGTCTTAAGGCGGCAGTATATAGTCAAAGTGGAAATAAAAGCAATTATTTTAACTTTTATTTTCTCTGTGCTCTCTGTGTCCTCTGTAGCTAAAAATCTATATTATCTGTGGCATCACTTTTCCGGAATAATATCCTCGAAGCAGGCCGGGGCGAGTTTTTTCAGGGTGTCTAAAATCAGGTGGGCCGCTTTTTTTATCTCCCATTGTGCGCCTTTGTCTGTGCGGACGGTGAGGATATGCCGCCATTCACGGAAATTGGCCGAGACGACGATTTCGCTTGTGCAGGCGTTGGGCAGGACGAAGCGGGCGTCCTCTTTCTTTAGCCCTTTGTCACGCCATTTGCGATACATTTCCTGTATCGTTTTCATATCGTTATGGAATTCGTCAACCAATTCTGCTGGCATACTTTCAGGCACAACGTAGGTAAATTCCTCTTCGTCGCAATATCGCTGGGACTGCTGTGAGACAGCCATAAGGCGGTGTCTTACTAATTGGTGCGTCATCGCGCGGGAGCAGTTTTTGATTCTGAAAGTCGCGTATGCGTGTTCGAGCGGTGATTCGTGGCCCATTTTGATGAGGCGTTTGATGAAGCCGGCCTGCGAATTGTCGTCCATCTTGTCGAAACTCAAATAGCACGTCCTTCCCGCCTGCTCGATTACCTTCTGCGGGTCTGGCGTTATCGCGATAAGTTCAACACTCAGTTCTCTCGCTAAGTTTTGCTTTTGCATACCAGTTCCTTTGCTATGCATAAAACAGTGTAAATCCGTGTTAATCCGTGTCTAAGAAACTCTGCGTTCTCAGCGTTCTCTCCCGCAAGGGATGGCCAAGCCATGCGGTGAAATCCTTTGTCAGATTTTATCGATTTCGATTTTGCCCAAGACGGCCAGCGCTATTTTAACGTTGCCGAAGGGTGCACTCACGGCGAATCCCGCGACGCGGTCGTTAATCCGGTCAATCAATTCCCTCGCGATTTCAACGCCGATGATTTTTCCCTGCTGCTGGGTCTTTGCTGCGCTCATTCGTTCCAATAATTTGGCGGGCACTACAACGCCGGGGACTTCATTTGCCATAAATTCCGCGTTTTTCAAACTGGTGAAGGGCCAGATACCGGCAATGACAGGTATTTTCGATTTTTTAGTCGAATCTAAGAAGCCCAAAAGCGTATCAGCGTCAAAGACGGGCTGGGTGATTGCGAATTCCGCGCCCGCTAAGACCTTCTGGTGGTATTTATCGATTTCGCGTTTGATATCGGTTGCGACGGGGTTTGCGCCGACGCCTATCGCCAGCGAAGTAGGTGGGCTGAACTGGTTGCCGCCCAGGTCAATCCCGCGGTTGAGATTTCTGATTACGCCCGTCAGCGTGATTGAATCCATATCGAACACGCCTGTTGCCTGCGGATAGTCGCCCATTTTTGGCGGGTCGCCTGTGATGACGAGCATATTGCGAAGGCCGATAGCGTATGCGCCGAGGATGTCGGATTGCATACCGATGAGGTTTCGGTCGCGGCAGCAGAAGTGCAGGATTGATTCGATGTTGGCGGCCTGCTGGATTTTTACGGCTGTAACCATTGGCGATAATCGTGAGCTTGCGCGTGGGCCGTCGGGGATATTTATAGCGTCGATACCCATATCGGCACAGGCCCTCGCTTTTTCGAGGATGGGGTCGATATCGAGGCCTTTGGGCGGGGTGATTTCGATGGTGGTTACCTTTTGGCCTTTTGAGAGTTTGGCCGCGAACTTCGATTTTTCCGCCAGAGGTGTTTCGCGCACTTCGGTTATTTTTGGTGTTTCGATTGTTACAGCGCCCAATCGTGTCTTTGATGTCGCGGCCTTGTCGATTGCGCGGATTGCGCGAACCATTTCTCTTATGTGGTCGGGCGTTGTGCCGCAGCAGCCGCCGATGATTCGTGCTCCTTTTTCGTAGAATCGCTTTGCGAATTCCGCCATATATTCGGGTGTGGACATATAAAGGAGTCGGTCTTCGACCTGGCGGGGGAGCCCCGCGTTTGGCTGGACGGAAATGGGCTTATTGGTGGCGGCGTGGATTAGTTCGAGGGCGTTTAGCATCGCGGATGGGCCTACGGAACAATTGAGGCCCACGGCAGTTACGCCTTTTTGAGCGGAGATTCGGCTGATTGCTTGGTCGATTTTTTCGCCATAAGGCGTCTCGTTTAGCTCGGTAGTGGTCATCTGGGCGACGATTTCGAGGTCGGTTACGCTATATACGGCCCCGATAGCCAGTATTAGCTCATCAGTATTCGAGAATGTTTCGAGGATGAGGAAATCCGCGCCGGCATCTGCTAACGCTTTGGCCTGTTTTTTGTAGGCGGAGATTGCCTGCTGTTTGGATATTTGATTGTAAAGGGCGATATCGCGTGCGAGAGGCCCGATAGCCCCAGCAACCAACACGCTATCTCCTGCTGCCTGTTTAGCGATTTTGACACCGGCGGTGTTTATTTTCTCGGTTTGTTCAGCCAGGCCATATTTAGCGAGCTTGACCTCGTTTGAGCCGAAGGTGTTGGTCTCGATGAAGTCAACGCCGGCTTCGACGTATTGCTTGTGGATTTTGGTTACAAGTTTGGGGTTGCTGAGATTCAGCTCATCGAAGCAGGCGTTGATATAGACGCCTGACTGGTAGAGCATCGTTCCCATCGCCCCGTCAGCCAGAACTACCTGCTTTGATAATAGTTTTGATAGTTTCGTTTTTGACATAATTGCCGAATTACTTTACCACGGAGAAAAAGAAGACACACGAAGTTTTTAGCCACCCTTCGACGCGCTACGCTTGCTCCCTGGCCTACGGATTGCCGGGGCAGGCAGGGTAGGCAGAGGATACAGAGAATTTCATTTTTGGTTTCTGAGGAATTTTGGCAGGTGCGGAGATGATTACAGCGGCGGGGGGTGGTTATTTTTTGCTGGCGGGTTGTGGCGGGCGAATGATAAATTGTTCTGTGAACGTCATGCCCGACAGGTAATCTGTGAAGTTGACCTTTACGGTCAATGGTTTGTCGAACTTGTCAACAATTCCGGCCGCATCAAAACTCAGCCGGTAGCTGCTCGAAAACATCCCGCCCAGCCAGAGCGTCTTAAGCTCATTCGGCTCAACTTGCCACTGTGCTAAACGGGCTTCATTTTCCTTTTTATTCAGGTCCCAGAGCTGGACCTCAACAGCTCCGCCCGCCTTTACGATGTCGCCCGTCTCATCAATCGGCTCAACGTAAACGACCAGCTTTTTCTTTCCGGTTGCGCCGGGGTCTTGTCGTCATCATAAAAGTTTGTGAACCTGCCGATTTTGACCGACTTGAGGTGATATATCGCGTCGGCCCTTTTATCCCCCGGCAGTTTGGAAAGTGACTCCGCCTGTTTTAATAGCTGGGCGTTTTCCACCTGGGTCTGTTCGAGCTGATTTTGAAGCTCTGTATTTTGCGAGGTAAGCTGCTGGACCTGCTGTGAAGACGTTGGTTTTCCGGCTGTGCCGCTATCGCATCCAAACGCGAATGCCAGCGATACTAATGAAACAACGAACAATGAACTACGAACTAAGAACATAATTCTCAAATTTAGCTTTCCTTGTCTGCCGATTTGACCATTTCCGGCGCCTTTTGGATTATTCTGTCCGCCAGACCATACTTTATCGCTTCATTCGCGTCCAGCCAGAGGTTCCTGTCGCAGTCCTTCTCGATTTTTTCCGCTGACTGGCCTGTGTGTTTGGATAGTATTGTGTATAGCCGTTCGCGCAGACGCATTATTTCCCTGGCCTCAATCTCAAGGTCCGTCGCAGGGGCAATCAGCTCTCCCGAAATCAACGGCTGATGAATCAGCACCCTGTTGTTGGCGAGCAGGAATCGTTTGCCCGCCTTGCCGCCCGCCAGCAATACCGCAGCCATACTCGCCGCTTGGCCTATGCAATAGGTCGCCACGTCACAGCGTAAAAACTGCATACAGTCGTAAACGGCCAGTCCTGCCGAGATTGACCCGCCGGGCGAATTGATATAGAGATGAATGTCCGTCTTGCTGTCCTCGTTGCTCAAAAACAGCATTTGAGCTATAATCAGGTTGGCGGAAATATCATCTATCGGCCCGCTCAGAAAAATGATTCTGTCTCTAAGCAGCCGGGAGTAAATATCGTATGCCCGTTCGCCGCGACCTGTTTTTTCAATTACTATCGGAACTAAGTTCTGGTCAACTGCCATAGTTTCACTTTCTTTAGTGGTTATTGTTTTTTCTCGTCTGTTTTCTTATCGTCCGGTTTTTTCTTGCCTGACTCGTCGAGCTCCAGGACCTCGTCGATGAGTCCGTATGCGAGCGCCTCGTCCGCCGTCAAATACCTGTCTCTTTCGGTCTCCGCGATAATCTTTTCAACGGGCTGGCCTGAGAGCTTGGCAAGCAGCTCGTTAAGCATTTTCTTGGCCTTGAGGATTTCTTCGGCCTGAATCTTTATATCCGCCGCCTGGCCGTAAACTCCGCCCCACGGCTGATGAAGCATAATCTTTGCATGTGGCAGCGCAAACCGCTTGCCTTTTGTTCCCGCCGCGAGAACTATCGCTCCGCCAGATTGCGCACGACCAATGCAATAAGTAGCAATAGGAGAGCTTACGAACCGCATCGTATCGTATATCGCCATCGTGTCGTCAACGCTGCCTCCCGGCGAGTTCACATACAAGCTGATTTCCGTGTTGCGTTTCTGGTTATCGAGGTAAAGGATTTTCATTATTACCTCGGTAGCCCTGGCGTAGTTGATTTCGCCGATGAGGAACACAATCCGGTTTTCCAGCAGCATATCATCCAAACTCATCTGGCGAAATTGCTGGTAATGACCGCCTCCCGGCCCGTACTGGTCCTGGTACTGTCCCTTCGGCTCAATTATCATATGTTTTTCAGGTCCTGTGCTGAACATCAAGTTTTTCCTTAATAAGTCATAAGTCGTAAGTCACAAGAGCATAAGTCACAAGTGCATAAGGAATAAGTAATTTTTCAACTTGTGCTCTTTTGCCTTTGTGCACTGTTGCACTTGTGCTCTGTTAAATATCGGATATTCTTACGCTCAGGTTTTCTTTTTTCGGGTTGTCGGCTTTGTCTTTTTCGCCGGCTTTTCCTCATTCGCGGCTTTTGCTTTTTTGGGATGCGCCGGCTTTGTCGCGGTTTCGGCCTTTTTAGCAGGTTTGACCTCTGTTTTTTCGGTCGTTTTCCTGTGCTTGGGTGTTTCGGCCTTTTCCGCTTTCGGTTTTTGCGCCTTTGGCTCAACTTCGGTTATTTTCGCCGACTCAAGCAGTTTGGCTACACACTTTTGTTCGCGGACCTGAAGCTTGAACTGTTCGAGGGAACCATCCCGTTGCATTTCCTCTTTCATTCGTTCGGGCCTGATGTGTTTCTGGACGGCTAACTGGGCGATATGCCCGTTGATTTCCTCGTCCGTCGTTTTTATATCCAACTTTTCCGCGATTTTGTCCATTATGAAGAACACCTTGAGCTGTTCTTTTGCCTGCTGCTCGGTGTTCGCCTTCAACTGCTCAATATTCTTGTCAATCTGCTCTTTGTCAATGCCCTGCATCATCAGGTTGATATACTGGCGTCGTAATAACGCGACTGCTTGGTCCGCGGCAACGTCTGAAGGCAAATCGAAGCTGGTGTTGTCCAGCAGGTATTTGTAAATTTGCTCGGCCATCTCGTTTTTCGCCTGGCCTTCGAGCCGGCTCTGAAGCTTTTCGCGAATCGCCTTTCGCAGCTCTTCCTCGGTCGCCACGCCGTATTTGCTTATCGTGTCCTGATTCAGTTCCGCTGGTCTTAGCCACTTGATGTCCTTAATTGTTAGCTTGATATTGACCTTTTTGCCTCGCAGGTCCTCTCTGAAGAATGTCTTGGGCACTTCCACTTCCGTGGTCTTTACGTCTCCCGTTTTTGCCCCAACTATGATTTCGTCCAATTTCTCGACGGGCACCTCCGCCACAAAGCCGCTCGGCCTGGCGTATATTTCGGTGTTATCAACTTTTTGTTCCTGCCCCTCGATATTCAGCATCACGTCCGCGACGACCTGGTCTTCAAGCTCAACCTTGCCGTTGTCCTTAGGCGTCCACGTCCCCGCGTATTTGCAGAGCATCTCGATTTCCCTGTCAACGTTTCCTTCGGTTACCACGTGTTTTGGCTTCTCGACCGGTATGCCCTCGATATTTGGCAGCTCAAACTCAGGACGCACCTCAACCTCGAATTCGAACTTCAGGGCGTCTTCCGCGGGCAATTCTATCTTCTCATAATCAATCTCCGGCTCGCGCAAAACATCCAGCTTGTTGTCCTTTATTGCCGAATCGCTCGCTTCTGCCAGTATTTTCAGCTTTGTCTGCTCGCCGACTTCTTTGCCGAATCGCTTTTCCAGCAATCGTTTCGGCGCACGACCTTTTCTGAAACCCGGCACCAGCGCGTCTTTGCGCAGCGTTTCGTATTGGGCGTCGGTGGCCTTTGTTATCGTCTCACGAGGGACCTCGATAATGACCTTCTTTTTGCACGGGCCTGACTGTTCGATTTTTACGGTGTTCTTTGGGGTTGTTTCCTGTGGTTGCTCTGCCATGTTATTCTCCTATCGTACCGGGCTTACGCTCATACAAAACAAAAATGGCATTAGGAACCCTGATTCCCGCAGCCACATTTTTTCCATATTTCGTTGCCCAAACGCGTCGGCGACCAACGCCAAACTACTCATTTAGCCGGTAACTCGCCGACACTATAATTTGTTGCGTAAAACCAATACATCATTGATGCATAACTATCGCTCGTTTCTCGTTACTCGTCGCTCGATAAAAACGAGCCACGTGGGCCGAGCCACGAGGCACGACTTACTAACAGCGGGTGATGAGGCTCGAACTCACGACATCCACGTTGGCAACGTGACGCTCTACCACTGAGCTACACCCGCACAAACTGCCGCCTATTATAATCTCTATTATCGACTCCCTGCAAGCGGTTTTTTAACAAAAAAACGCCGCTCATAACCTGCAATACCGCAATTTGAACAGCTGAAGGGTGAACAGTTGACCGCATTTGCGCAAGCTCATCTGTTCGACTATCACCTTCTTACACATCAAACGTAAAAATAGTGTGAAATAGTCGCTCCTCCGGAACGATGTTAGAACCTGTAATATGTTCTTAACGACGTTTGATGGCCATCCTTGCCCAAATCAGGAGCTACTTTCCGCTGAGAGTATAACCCCAGGTTTCTTTCTTAACAAAATGGAAGGCGGGGGTTATCTGGTTGTTAACGTCATTGGGGCCGTTGGGGTAGTCGGCGTCCGACTGCCAGTTGCCATGGTTGTCGGAATAGTAATCGACGGTCACTCGCGGTCCATCGATGGTGAAGATATAGTAGCCGACATGTTTTATTTCCCTGGATAAGGACTTCTCGCGGACTTTCTGGCTATACCACCTGAAGTCATTGGGGTCTTTGGGGGTGTAGAATTTGCTGCTGCAGGATGCGCAGATTATTTCTTCGACGCGGGAGTTGCTGTCCGGACTGGTAATTATGGATCGCTGGTGCATATGGTCGTGGCCGCAGATGTAGTATTTTACGCCATTGTTCTGCAGACAGGCAAAGAAGGCATTCTGCATTTCCTGGTTGGCGTTCGTGTAGCCAATAAAAGGAGAATCCTGGTGGTTCTCTGCGATTAGGGGCTGGTGGGAGAAAACAAACGCATGCTCAGTGCCGCGTGTGTTTTTGTCAAGCCGGCTGCTTATCCAGGCCTGCTGCTCACCGATGGAGTAGCCGTAATAGATATCTTTGAGGCCGGCGACTTTAACGTCTTTACTCGGCGTCGCCCAATTATCGATGATGACGAAACGGGCGTTGTTGCACGGGTCGCCGTAGTCGAAGGAATAGCTCATGCCATTCAGATCGGCGCTGACCGAGGTCGGACTGCTGAAATTGGCGGCGCCGAAGGTGTTGCTGATACCTCGTGTCTGCGGGTAATTCGACTGCAAGGCCGCAATGGCGTAGCCGTTGGGTATGGGGGAGTAGGTCTCGTGGTTGCCGCGCATAGGGAAGAATCCTATGTCGGCGTCATAAAGTGGCTGGGAAGCATTAGCGCGGACCGTCTCGGCGGCGTCGGTGCCGGTTTCCGTCAGGTCGCCGACCTGGATTACGAATTTTACCCTGGCGTCGATGAACTGGCGGTTTATCTGGTCGATGATTGATTTGGAGACGCGGTCGGGATTTTTGCCCGCCGGGTCGTTAGGACACGTCCACTGGGTGTCGCCCATAACGCCGAATTTCCAGGCCTCGGCCTGTGCCGGGGATGTTAACGCCGACAAAGCGATTATGAAACAGACAATTGTTTTAATGAATTTCACAGTGCACATAACCGGTCCTTTCCTTTTGTTTTTGAATCAAAACATATTGATTATATTCTAACACAGGTCGTTAAGGTTTGCTTTTTATTCTCAAAACGGACGTGTTTTTCATATCGCCGTGAGAAGAACGGCCGTGTCTTTCGTATCGCCATGAGAAGATCGGAGCAGGAACGTGCCGTGTCTTAGCTGCCATCATTTCGGAAAAGAAAGGGAGATAGCATAGATTGATGGTTATATCTTTTTCGCCAACAACGACTTTTTCAGTTATGTTCTCAATAATCTGCCTTTTTTCCGCACGATCAAGGTTTGGCCAACGGGAATAGAGGTCGCGAGCTTCATTAAGGACTTCATCGCTTGAAGCGTATTGAACCTTTAGGTAACTGATTTCTGCCTGGAGTTTTGAAATTTGTTCGTCTAATGGCAACTTTGAAATCTTTAGATTCGAGCCAAGTTTTGATAGGCTGATACGGAATTTTCTGATTCATTTTTTCACTCAAAGATTTGTAATTAATTTTAAAATTCCGTTTGCTTTTCACGGTGAAATGATTTATAGGCGTTTTGCCGTAAAAATTGAAATAAATATGGCAAGCATAATTAAAACTATTGTTCCGCCCGTAGATAGATTTAAGTAAAAAGATGCAAATATGCCAGAGATAACAGAAAAAAGAGAAATAATCTCTGCATATAAAATGGTTTTAATAAAACTTTTTCTTAGCTGCAAAGCAGAAACTACCGGAACAACAATTAGTGCGGCGATTAGTAAAACCCCCACGATTGGAATAGACAAAGAAACTGTTATGGCCGCAAGAATAATAAGAACCGTGTTAATCAATTTTGTTGGTATGCCACTTACCTTTGCCGCATCTTCGTCAAAGGTGACATAAACAAGCTCTTTATAAAATGACAGAAGAATTGCTATAACCACAATTGCTAGAATCGCGATTGTATAGACGTCGCTCATCGTAACAGTAACAATGCTCCCGAACAGATAATTGAAAAGGTTGGCGTTAAAGCCGTGAGCCAAACTTAAAATAACAACAGCTAAAGCCAAACTGCCAGATACAAAAAGAGCCAAAGCAGACTCGCCGTATACCCTTTTTGAAATCCTCAATTTCTCAATACCCAGAGAGGCAACAACAGCAGTTCCAAGAGCTGTTAAAACAGGGTTTATGCCCAATAGAAGCCCTATCGCTATGCCCGCAAGTGATACGTGAGCAAGTGTATCGGCTATTAAGGAGTAGCGCCTTAAAACTAAAAAAATACCAATGAGCGGGGCAATAATGGCGACTATAATCCCAGCTTCTACCCCCCTTATAATAAAACTATATTGAAAAATATCTAAATACATACATTTTAAGCGTGACGATGAGGAACAATAATTTTAACTCTTTGACCCGAAATGTTTAATAATTCGCCTTCTTTTAAGAATTCCTCTGGCGAAGTATGACAGACTAAAGTATGGTCAACGCAGGCAATGTGCATTGCTTCTTTGGTTATCCTTTCAATGTCGTGGGTTACGAGAACTAATGTTAAATCCAAATCTTTATTTAATCCTCTCAAGATATTATAAAAGTCATCTTGGTATTTTTTATCAACGCCAGTAGTTGGTTCATCTAAAAAGATAACCTCTGGTTGTCCTGCCAAAGCCCGAGCAATAAAAACTCTCTGTTGCTGACCGCCAGACAAGTCGCCTATTAAACGGTTTTTATAGTCCCACATATCAACCTGCCTCAAAGATTTTCCTATTATTTCTTCATCTTCTTTTGTAGTTCGGTGAAGCAATCCTCTTTTTGAAAATCTCGCCATTGCCACAACCTCTTTGACTGTAGCAGGAAAATTTACATCAAAATTAGTGGCTTTTTGCGGGACATAACCAATCCTTGACCAATCCTTGAATTGTTTTATGTCTTGCCCGAATAATTTTACTGACCCACAACATAAAGGTAACAGCCCCAAAATTAACTTAAGAAGCGTTGTTTTGCCCGCTCCGTTAGAGCCGACTATTCCTAAATAATCGCCCTTATGTATATTAAGAGTAATGGCTTTTAAGACCTCCTCATTCCCATAACTGAAACATACGTCCTTAATCTCAATTATATTTTTTGTGTGGTCTACTTGCATTGTAGTGCTATTTTCAAATTGGCTAAATTGTTTTGCATTTCTGTAAAATAATTCTTACCTTGAGATATTTCTTCATTGGTCAATCCTTCAATCGGATTTAACACAAGAGTTTTTGCTCCTACTTCGGTTGCTATGGTATCTGATAATTTTGGGCTTACCAAACTTTCAAAAAATATGTATTTTACGTTATTGGTTTTAGCAAATTTTACAATATCAGCTAATTGTTGCGGGGAGGGTTCGGCGTCTGGCGACAACCCAGCGATAGACACTTGATTTAAGCCGTAAGTAGTAGCCAAATATCCAAAAGCGGCGTGAGATGTAATAATGCTTTTTTCTAAACAATCGCTTAATCCTCGTCTGTATTCTTTATCCAAGTTATCTAATCGGACTTTTAATGCATCGGAGTTTGCTTGATAATAAGCTTTATTGGTTGGGTCAATTTGTATAAAACCTTGAGTAATTTTATCAACCATTTGTTTGGCTAATGGAGGACTTTGCCAAATATGCGGGTCTATTATATTTTGTCCGTTTTCCATTACCTGTTGGTTTGTTAATCCCTCACCAGCCGTTACAACGATAGTATTTTTAGGATTAAGATTTTGTTTTATATTGTTTCCCCAAGCCTCCAACCCACCGCCATTTAAGACAAGCATTTTGCTATTTTCTATTTGAGCAATGTCTTGTGCCGTTGGTTCATAATCGTGAGGTTCAGCTCCGGCAGGCGTTATGTTTATTACATCTGCCTTATCTCCTGCAATTTGCTGGGAGAAAAAGTAAAGAGGATAAAAACTCGCTGTAACCTGAGGTTTGTTTGATTGGGTTGTTGGTTTATAGATGTTATTAACAATAAGAGTTAAAACTCCCACAAACAAAAAACCGAGAACAAAATAAATAGCCTTTTTATTCATGTTTTTTTAGCGCACGTTTTGCACAACCCCCAAAAATCAACCGTGTGATTTGTGATTTCTGCGAAATCGGGTGCTTGTGTTAATGCTTTATTTATTAGTTTTTTAGAATCACATCCGGTAAAATCTTCCACTTTATCGCATTTTATACAGACAATATGGTGGTGATGCTCTCTTACGGCTAATTCGTACCACCTTTTATTGTCTCTTAGTTGCATCTCTAAAATTATTCCTTCTTTCTTTAGGGAGTTGAGTTCGCGGTATATTGTGGTCTTGTTCGCAGACAACTTTTTTGCCTTAGCCAGTTTTTGAAAATTAGAAACCGAAAGAGGTCTCTTGTTTCTATCAAGCGAACTCAAAATAAAATTACGCACAAAGCTAAATCTGTATCCCTTGTTTTTCAATTGCAATAAGGTATTTTCTAAACTATTCATGTCTTTATGATAATGCAACAGAGTTGCATTTGTCAATAGATTATTTCGATAGGTGGATAAAAAGTTTATAAATATTAAAAACTACCCAGGGCGTTTTTGCTAAAGTAGTCAATTTTCCCCCCTTGGCACATATCTCTAGCGTGATAAGCTGAAAGGAAAACAAACAAGAAAAATATTGTCATGGCTCATAATCGGCTTGAAAAACAAATCTATTCCAACCAGGATCGAATGTTAAAAGAGGCGGCCCGACGACTCGCGGAGATACTTTGGTTGCAGTTGATGTCCAAGAAAGCGGGGCAGACTAAACGCAAGACCATTAAGTCTTAATCAGTTCACAGTGTCGGGGGAAAAGCTTTAACATTCTATAAGGCCAAGGCACAAACCGGTTAGATTAAGTGTCTGAATTGTCTTTGGGGGGATTTGTTTCCTGTAAAATCTTAATAGTGCTTTCAAACAGCCTTGAACGTCTTGAAGGCATTGGTTTTAATGCCTTCAAGACGATATGGCAGAAAGGTAACGGAGCAGGAGGGATTCGAACCCCCGATACCGTAAACGGTATAACGGTTTTCAAGACCGTCGCTTTCAGCCGCTCAGCCACTGCTCCATAATACCCATATATTATACTCGGCTGTTCATTTTCGCCACTTTTGTTTTCTCACTTAAAGTTTACTTGTTGCCGTGACCTGTTATTCATAGGTAAAATAGCAATTAAGACAAATACTATTGAAGGATTAGCGAAATAATCTTATCTTCATGGGTGCATTGCCTGAAAGGAGTCGAATTATGAAATTGTCGTTCCTTATAAAAATCGCTGTATATTCGCTTTTCGCGTTATTCTCTAATTTAGTTTTAGCGGCGGCGCTCCCGCCCGGTTACCCGCCGGGATTATACGATGAGGGGAACGTCCCTAAGTTCACCCTGCCGGACCCGCTGGTTATGCTCAATGGCGACAAGGTTAATGACGTCGATACATGGAAACAAAAACGCAGGCCGGAAATCCTCAAATTGTTCGAAACCAATGTGTATGGCCGCACGATGATTGGCAGGCCGGCTGGTATGACATGGAAAGTTACTGCGGAAAACCGCTCCGATATGAATGGTCTCGCCATTACCAAAACAGTAACAATATATTTCACGGGCAAAGCCGGCGGGCCGAAAATGGATGTGAATATCGTTTTGCCCGCGAGTGCTGCTAAAAAACCCGTTCCATTAATCGCTATTGTGGAATGGGCTCCTAAAAAGCAGTTGCTTCTGGACCACGGCTATGGTCTGGCGACCTTTAATGCCGCGCAGATAGAGCCGGATGATAAGAATGGTTACATTAAAAGTATTCGCAAGTATTTTGCCAAACCCGACCAGAACCAGCCCGGCCCCGACGAATGGGGCGCTATCGGTGCCTGGGCCTGGGGCTTGAGCAGGGCAATGGATTACATCGTTACCGATAAAGACATTGACGCCAACAGGGTTTGTGTTGCCGGCCTTTCACGATACGGCAAGGTAGCAATGTGGGCGGGCGCTCAGGATGAACGCTTTGCAATCGTTTTCTCCGGAGAATCCGGCTGCGGCGGGGCGGTCATCGTACGTCGCGGCTTCGGCGAAACCGTAAAATCAATAAATGGTTACGCGCCGCACTGGTTCTGCCAAAATTTCAAAACCTATAACAGCCGCGTCAATGACCTTCCCGTTGACTGGCACATGCTCGTCGCCCTGATGGCTCCTCGTCCTGTGTATATCGCGACCGCTGAACAGGACCTCTGGGGTGACCCTCGCGGCTCGTTCCTCTCCGCTAAATACGCCGAGCCGGTCTATCAGCTATTTGGCAAAAAAGGCCTCGGGGTAGAAGATATGCCTCCCCTCGAAACCCCCGTTGGCGTCACTATTGGCTATCATATTCGCAAAGGCACTCACAATCTGACCGATTATGACTGGCAGCAATTTCTTAACTTTGCCGACCGCCACCTCGGAATCAAAACGATTAAAAAATGACCCTTGTTCATATAAACAGTTGTTTTTTAACTGTGGTTTTTGTGATTAATTTTTTAATATTTTTTTAGGATTTTGCGAACCATCTAAACAGACCCTCGTATAAATATCAGAAAAAAAGAAATCATCACTCTCCTCCTTAAACGAAGACATATGAGGAAGGGCGGCGGAAGCGAGATTAACGCCGTTCTTCCTCGTTTTTATTTTTACCCCGGTTGTTTTGTGCCGGATATCAGCCATTTACCCGTCTTCGCAGCAGGTTAAACCGTGTTTTCATTACTTGAATTGCGGCGGAGATACGGTTAAAATTACCGTTTCATGAAGAATTCACCTGAACAATCTGAGTCGGTTAATAGCTGCGGCGCTAAAACCGAAGGGTTTACCCTGAGCGAAGTCGAAGGATTAGGCCGGTTGCTTGGCGTTATCGCCCACGAAATAAAAAACCCTCTGTCAACCATCAAAGTGAATCTTCGGCTGGTGGATGAAGAGCTCCAGACAGGCCCGGCGGGCGATATTGAACAGCGTCTGGCGCGGGCACGCAGAAAATTGGCCGTAATCGATAAGGAAGCGTCCCGGCTCGAACAAATCCTCGATAGTTTTCTCCGTTACGCGGACCGCACACAGCCGCGTCTTTTGGCGGCTGACCTGAATCCGGTCATCGACGACATAATCGATTTTTATCTCCCGCAGGCAGCCGTGCATTCAATAACTTTGCGAAAGTGCCTTCATAAAGAACCGCTGATTTGTCTTATAGACGCCGGTATGCTCAAACAGGCGGTTCTCAACCTGCTTATAAACGCTCAGCAGGCCATCGGCGGCGAAGGCGAAGTTATGGTGCAGACGGTCAGCGATGGGCAATACGCCCAAATTCAGATTAGCGACACCGGCAAAGGGATTCCTGCCGAACGGCTTAGCCATTTGTTCGAGCCGTATCAATCCTCAAGGCCCGACGGCACAGGTCTGGGTCTTGCTACCGTTAAAAAAATTATCGACGCCCACAAGGGGACAATCACTGTCGTCAGTGAGCCGGGGAAAGGGACGGCTTTCACAATCAGGCTGCTGCTCGCCCCTTCGGAGGACGTGCGATGATTAAAGACGCCGTTGTCCTTGTTGTTGATGACGAGAGAGACCACGCCGACGGTATGGCTGAGGCGCTGCGTAAATGCTGCGATAAGGCAATCCCCGTTTATACGGGCCGGGACGCGCTCGAAATCATACGAAGCCAGGATATCGACGTTGTAGTTACCGATTTGAAGCTCGGCGGCGATATCGACGGCCTTGATATACTGCAGGAAGCGAAAAAAAACAGCCAGACGGAAGTCATCCTCATCACCGCATACGCGACCATCGAAACCTGCAAAGACGCGATAAGACACGGCGCTTATGATTACTTGGTCAAACCGATTAATATCGACCAGCTTCGTTCGCTCGTCGAGCAGGCCGCTTCACTGATAGTCCGCAAAAAACACGCCAATGCCCAGAGCCGTGCTCCTGATGAGGATTTCAGATTCGAGGGCGTCTTGGGAAACAGTCCCCGGATGATAAGCATATTTGAGGTTCTTCGCAGGGTGGCGCCGACGAATATCGCTGTTCTTATCCAGGGCGAATCCGGAACAGGCAAAGAATTGCTGGCGAGGGCTATTCACGACAATTCGAACCGCTGGAACAGGCGATTTGTGCCCATAAATTGCGCGGGCTTCACCGAGACACTTCTCGAAAGCGAACTCTTCGGCCATGTCAAAGGCGCGTTTACCGGCGCTGCTATTGACCGCAAGGGGCTTTTTGAAATCGCGGACAAGGGCACGCTGTTTCTCGATGAAATAGGTGATATGCCCCTCAATATGCAGGCGAAATTATTGCGTGTTATTGAGGACGGCATTGTTGTCCCCGTCGGGGGCAATAAGCCGATTGTTGTCGATGTGCGAATCATAAGCGCGACAAACCATGACCTCACCGGATTAGTCGAGGAGAAAAAATTCCGGCAGGACCTTTACTTCAGAATCAAGGGCGTCAGTGTTTCGGTTCCGCCTTTACGCGAACGCCGCGAGGATATTCCGCTGCTGGCCAACTTCTTCCTCAAGGAAGCAGCAGGTGAAACCGGCTCGAAGGTTGCTGGTATAATTGACTCTGTAATGAATATCTTCGCCGGCTACGAGTGGCCCGGCAATATCCGCCAGCTTCGCAACACAATCAGAACTATGGTTGTTATGTCCGACCGTAACAAGCTGGATGTTCAGGATTTGCCTCCCGAAATCAATCGCATCCGCCAGCTCACGGGGGGCCAGTCGAAATCCTCAGGCGATATGCCGCTGAATGAAATAGAAAAACAGGCGATTATCGACATGCTTGCCAAAACGGGCAATAACCGTCAGACCGCCGCGAAACTCTTAGGTATCGGCGAGCGCACCCTCTACCGTAAAATAAAAGAATATAACCTCTAATCGCCTCTGATGACTTGAGCGTCTTCTGTTTTTTATCCGCCGACCTGGGCCACGTGTCCGCCGGTTAACCAGAAACGGCCGGGTTTTTTGCCGAAGTAAACCAATTGCTCATATCCGCGAGAATTATAAACGCGGTCCGGTTCCCCCATTGCCGCTATAAGCTCCTCTCTTGTTGCCCCCTTGGAATATGTTCCTTTCCGCATTGCGTCTATTCGGCTTGTGTCAGCCGAAGCCGATTTAGAGGACGCGGCAGCGATGGGCGTAATGCCATGCGAATTTAATTTCGCGTTTCCCGTCACCGGCGCTGTGTTGCGATTGAGCAGCGCCTCCATCTCATTTTTCAATCCTGTTATCTGCGAGCCGGCAAGATTCAACTGCTCCCGCAGCGACTGGTTCTCGACTTCCAGCCGGCCTTGCTGCGTTCTCGTTGCGCTTACCTCCAGAGCCAGCCACACAACTATCGCGGCAGCCGTAACAAAAAGTATTCCCGTCAGCAGTGATACAAGCTGCCATCTCCTTTGTGCGAGAGGCGTTTTTTCTGCCGAGGCCTCCGTATTCAGCGAAAGTCCCTGCAATAATTTTTCAGAAGATTCTTCGGGCGTGCTCGATGGCGTTTTTTTCATCGGCTCAACAGTGGTTTTCCCGGCTTCTGTTGGCGGCACGTCCAAAAGCAGCGTCGCTTTCGGATTGAACGTCTGGCATTGCTTGCTGTCCACGGTCTGTTCCGCAATGGCTGCGTTTTTAGTTTGATTTTCCATAATCTCATTCCTTCCGTATCTGCTCCGGCTGAGAAATTCGCGGTTATATCAGTTTCTTCGGCCTTTTGACCCTATTTTCTTTATCTTGAAAGTTTCCGCTTCCGTGGTTAAATAATCCGTGAAATCTGTGTAATCTGTGGTTCCGGGAAGTTCAGGTGGGCAAATTCCCCGTGATACATTTTCGCCGCCGTATCGTATGCCTTTGCCGCGTCGATTTCATTGTCGAAATACCCAAGCCATATACATTTTCTGTTGATTTGGATTTTGGCAACCCACCTTCCTTTGCGTTTATCCAAATAAACCCCTCTGAACCGCGACGTGCTCTTTGTGCTTGTTTTTGGCTTGTTGCACATGTTCTGAGAATGTGTAGCTAATCGCAGGTTCGATCTTCTGTTATCAAGGGTTTTGCCGTTTTTATGGTCCACCAGAAGCCCGTCAGGCGCGTTCATTATCTCCCTGTGCATTCGCACCTTTTTCAACTGCCAGTTATCTGTCAGCACGAGCCGAACGGCATAGATATTTCTCCTGCTTACGCTTATGCACCAGTGAAAATTATTTAGCCGGTAGTAATCCGTCGGCTCGACAATCGCGAATCTCCCTTCGCCTATAAAAATCTTCCGAAACGAATAGCCGTATTTCCATTGTCGATAAAGCAAAACCGGCCAAACGAAAGCAAGGTCTAACCAGTTTGGAACTTTGATTTGGATAGTAGTCATAATCCTCTCCTCGTAGCTTTGCGAAGACCCCAGACTACGATCTGGGGCCCAGCTTCCATAGTTAGCCCTGCCATCTCCGCCTTTGGCGAGTGGCAGGGTTTTAATTTGTCATTCCCGCGCAAGCGGGAATCCACGTTATTATTAAATCAGACACGTAGCGAAGCGCTTCGGCAATCATAAATCAAAAAACGGAATGTTCTCTTGGGACTGCTGCCCCGAAATGCGTGCGCTTCTGCGCTACCTTTTTGAATTTTGCGTTGTCTTTTTGCCTTTTACTTTTTGATTTTTAATATCAGTTGTGCCTTGCCTATCTTGGCGTGAAACTTGCCCTCCCGGGGCTTGCTACCTTGCGGGTCTCCGCTGCCTCTTGCCTTTTTCCTTGTGCACCTGTGTTCTTGTGCACTTATGTGCCTCTATATATAAGGTGAATTTTAGGCAATTTTAAGGACTTACAAAACACGATTTTTTTGCCCAAAATCAGTAAGTCCTTGCAGGACAAGGAATAAAAAAAATATTTGAAAATCACCGGATTTTTTTTTCGTAGCGCAGCGAAGACCCCCGCGTCTCGTTTTGAGAATCAAAACGGCGGGGGGCAGCGTTCGTCCAGTTTCTCAAACAAACGTTTGATTAAATTGCCCATCTTAACATTTCCCCGCCTCCGGCTGATAAATCTTGCCTTTGAGGTCTTGAAACCCGGGATTATTGTAATCCGAGGAAGATTTTGATATATTACAATGATGCGATTAGAAAGATTGGTTGCATAATCAGTCGTTTAACAAGAAGCGATACAAAAACAAGGTGGTGAAATGAGAAGGATTTTATTAGTAGTTTTGTTTTGCTTATGCAATAGTAATTTTGCCTTTGCCACGAATGCGGATGTATCGGGAGTTTGGGATACAACTATTACGCCTTCCACCATAAACCTGACAGAAACTGTCACATTGACACTTTCCGATGGAACTCAGAATACAAGTAGTCGTGATGTTGCGTTTCCTGATTTTCCTAATGATAATTTTACGATAAACCAAGCTCCCGATGGGACTCTCAGCGGCGGTTCTAATACTAGCGATAGTTCTGGAACGACGAGTGCAACTTTAACAGGGAAGGTAACTGGTAATTCGATAACTTTTACAACCACATATACCAGCAATTACAATGATTCGGAAGGGAGCGGAACGGCCACAGAAGTTAGTAATTTTGTCGGCACAGTTTTAAATAAGACAATATCAGGTACTTTTCAGGATAATTACTCATCAAGTGATACAGACACGGAGCTTAATTCGTATGCAACATTCATAGGGCAAAATGCTGGTGTATTTACAATCACGATGATACACTTTCCAACACCTTCGCCGGAGCCGCCAGATCCTCCTATTGATGCCACGAATGGGGAATCCCCAAATCCGTCCGTCGGCGACCCTATAAACTCCGTAACCGGCAATATGTATGTTATCACCCCCGACTTAACTATACCCGGGCGGGGCCTGAAATTTGAATTTGTCCGCACGTATAACAGTCAGGAAGAAACGGAAGAGCCTTTGGGTTTTGGATGGACGCATAGTTATAATGTTTATTTAGAAATGGATGATGGTTTTGGCGACGCTAATTTCGTCAAAATAAAAGATGAGCAGGCAAAGGGTTATTTATTTGCTGATAATTTAGACGGCACATATACTGCCCAGCGAGGTGAATATTCCACCTTAACCAAGGCCTCGACTAACTATAGCTGGCGCAAGAAAGATGGTAAACAATATATTTTTGATCTTTCCGGGAAGCTTACGCAAATAAAAGACCGCAATAGCAACGTTATTTCATTTAGTTATAACGCTAAGAATAACCTCACTCAAATTACCGATACCGCAGGACGCGTAATTAATTTAAGCTATAACGATTCAAACCAGCTAACCCAGATAACCGACCCGGTAGGAAGAAATTATGATTATACATACGATTCTTCCGGCAACTTAGCCAGCGTTATCGACCCCAAGGGCAATTCAACCACTTATCAGTACGACTCAAATCACAAACTCACCAGGAAGACCAATCCAAGGGGAGATTCGGTATATTTTACTTTTGACAACTCAGGCCGCTGCACATCTTCTACGGGCGAGGGCAACAATAATTACACAAGCTTAAGTTTTGATACTGCTGACAGCGTGACCACAATTACCGATTCCAGAGGCAACCAGACAGTGCATTACTATAACAGTGATTATCTAATCACCAAAGTAGTCAATCCTCAAGGCGGCCAAATCCTCTCAACATGGGATAGTAACTTAAATCTTACCTCCCGTACCGATGAATTGGGCCGCACAACCAGCATGGAATACGATGCGAAAGGCAATTTGACCGGGGTTACCGACCCCAAGGGTAATCTTACTTCATTTAATTACGAGGCAAACTTTAACTTATTGCAAACCTTTACTGATGCGCAGGGCAATATTACCACTAATACCTATGATAAGTATGGTAATCTTACCAAAACTGTAGATGCTCTCGCCGGTTCAGTTTCCTATAAATACAATATTTACGGCCAGCCAATAAGTGCAACCAACCAATTAGGCAAGAAAACTCTTTTTGGCTATGATTCTCAAGGCAACCTATCCCTCAAGAGTGATGCTGCAAAAGGAATTACACTTTTTACTTACGACGGTGTAGGAAACTTGACGCAAGTCAAAGACGCAAAAAATAATATTACAAATTTTGATTACGATGAGCTGAATAAGCTTACCCAAGTCACCTATCCCGATGGGTCTTCAGTAAGCTATGCCTATGATGAAGCAGGTAATCGAATTTCCGTAACTGATGCTAATGCCAACACCACTTACTATACTTATGACCAGGACCATCGAGTAACTTCCACAACTGATGCTTCAGGCCATGTGATTAACTATGCTTACGATACAGAAGGGAATTTAATTTCTGTAACTGACCAGAATAATAACCGGACTTCTTATGAATACGACAGCCTCAATCGTTTAATCTCGCGAACCGACGCTTTGGGTAATGAAGTGCAATACCAGTATGATGCCGCAGGAAACCGTATTGCTTCAGTTGATGCCAAAGGACAAACTACCACTTATCAATACGACAACCTTAATCGCCTGATTGAAATTATTTATCCTGATTCAGAGGTTAGTTATGCTTACGACTCCCTGGGCAGGCGAATCTCAATGACTGATGCGCAAGGGACCACCGGTTATGCTTATGATAAACTCGGACGGCTGATTAAAGTTGATGGCCCGGCAGCAAATGATAATGTAAGCTATGCCTATGATAAAGCTGGCAACCGCCTGACCTTGACTGACCCCGACGGAAAAATCACTAAATACAAATATGATGCCTTAAACCGCTTAATTTCTCTCACCGACTCCCAGAAAAAAGTCACCAGCTACACTTATGACAAGCTGGGCAATTTGGTGAAATTGGCTTATCCAAACAAGATAAACGCAGTTTATACCTATGATAGTATGAACCGCCTGACTAAACTTACTCAACAGCAGGCAAAAAGACCTTTTACGAAACTCGCTGAATTTAGCTATATCTATGACATAAGAGGTCTGCGAACCAGTGTTACAACGCTGGATGGGGAAATTGATTATACTTATGATGCCAAGGGAGAATTAACTGAGGAGCGCAAAACTTCTGCGGCTGATTCTTATCAGATTAGCTATGCTTATGACCCTGCAGGTAACCGCACACAGATGATTAAAGATGGAATCACGCATAATTATTCGTATAACGCCTTAAACCAGCTTACTGATGAGCAGATTACCGGCGAAGAACAAATAATCTATACTTACGATAAAAACGGCAACCTGGTTGAGAAGCAGCAGGGAGACGAGACCGCAAATTTAACTTATGACTCAAGAAATCATCTTGTTCAATTTACTTCTACCGACGTCAGCGAAACTTACGGATACGACGGCGAAGGGAAAAGAATCTCAGTTGAAAGTGGTTCATCAACCACAAATTATCTTTACGAGGGTCTTAACGTGATTTTGGAGCGCAATGCAGCCGGCACAACTACCGCCAGTTACCTGCGCAATCCCTATGCGGCGGGCGGAATCGGCGGGATTATTAGTGAGCAGTCCGCTTCGCAGTATTACCATTACGATGGCTTGGGAAGCGTGGTAAACTTGACTGACTCCTCCGGCGCAATTGCACAAAGTTATAGCTACGATGCCTTTGGAAATATTGTTGCTCAAACCGGCTCGGCCGATAATTCGCACCAATTCTTAACCAAAGAGCTCGACGCGTCAGGATTGGTTTACTTCGGTGCAAGATACTATGACCCCGAAGTTGGCCGTTTCATTACCCAGGACCCCACCGGTATGTCCGATGGACCAAATTTGTATCTTTATTGCCTGAATAATCCGGTTAATGAAATCGACCCATTAGGTTTATGTACTGTCGGAGACTGGATATCTGATTGGTTGGTAAGAGAAAGAGAACAGGAAGAAATAGACAGAATTTACTGGGACTCTCTCACCAATGGTGCCTACAGCAGAATGGAACGAATGACAGAAAGCATCTTACAAGCTTTATCATACGTATACCCTAGTGCTGTTTATACCAGTCAAAAGGATATTGACCAATACAACGAGTTGCTAACGTTTCGTGATCAGCCACTGGTGAAGGCGGATTCGGTCGGTCCCCAAGATAGTATATCGGAAAATGATTTGGATCGCTTGCAGCTTTCAATCCCTATAACACCCCTAGATCCTATAGATGTATTTAGAGAAATACGACGGATAAACGATCCTACGATGTGGGGGCCACCGTAGGATGGGAATATTTATCGGAAGGTTAGTCGTTTGAATTAATAAGCTTAGCTCCGACTCAAGACGCGGCGAAAAAACCGTGTAAATCCGTTTCCATCCGTGTTAATCAGCGTCTAAAATAAATCGGTGTTAATTATTTACCTCAGCGGCCTGCCCTGCCTGCCCTCGAATGTCTTTATCGGGGGAGCTTGCCTGTGGTTAGAATATCATCCCATAGGGATACCGCAATTTTGCCTTTTGCATTTTAATTTTTGATTTTCTGTTGCCGCCATTTAGGCATTTGTTCGGGGGTTACATTTGCCCAGAGGCCAATCTTGCGGCTTCGGGCGACGGATTCCAACTGCTTGTATTTATTATATAAGCCGTGTTTGAATCGCAAATCCGCGTAGGCGTAACCCTCGCTTAATAAAATCTCATTCAGGAAAGTCCCGTCGGGCAGTTGGATATAGGCGAGAAGCTGATGATATTTGTCCCTGCTGTTCTTCTCTTTTTCCAAGTAAACAGTTACCTGTTTGCCGAGGGCGAGTTTGGTTGCGAAGTCCGATGCCTCTTTGCCGAAATACATTGGCCCTGTTCTTGGGTCTTTGGTTTCAGGCGTATCGATTCCCCAAAGGCGGATTCTGGTATGGCTGTATTTGCGTCCGCCGTCGGCGGATAAATCGGGGATATCGATATCGAGGGTATCGCCATCGACGACTTTTACGACGGCAAATTGCCTGCCGTGATATTTTGAAACGTCTCCGGAATCCTGCTGATGGCTCGATTGCAGGGGTTTGGTTAATGACCGGCTGATGTAACTACGGTCGAGAAAACATAATGTCGCCGCCGTCAGCGTAATAATGATGGCAACGGCATTACGCATGCGTCTGCTCATCGCATATCGCGCCATAGCAGTTGTCATTCCCCCTTAGGGGGAATCCAGGTGTTTAGCCCCTCAATTTATTGGGGGGTTAATGCTTATTTCTTTTTGGCTCTTTTTTCTGCTGGCTTATCCAAATCGAATGCGTCGCAAACTGCTATCAGGGCCTTTTCCGCCTGGTTTTTATCGACGACGCAGCTTATGCGTATTTCGCTTGTGGTAATCGAGTCGATATTGACCCTGGCTTTGGCTAATGCGCTGAACATCTTTTCAGCGATGCCATAGTGGTTTCTCATCCCGACGCCCACAACCGAGACCTCCGCGATATCCTCACGGAAGAAAACATTGTCACACTTTACCTCGCTCTTTATGCCGGCGATTGCCTCTTTGGCCGAGTGCAGGTCCGACGTGCCTATCGTGAAGGCCAGATTGGCCTTGTCGGAGCTGATTTCGGTCTGCATAATGTCGTTGACGACCACTTTGGCCTGGGCCATCTTGTGAAATACCCTGGCGGCGTTGCCCGGCTTATTGTCGATGCCCACCAAAGTTATTTTCGCCATGTCTTTTTGTATCGTCGCTCCCGAAACAACTATTCCTTCCATTTGTTCCGCCTCTCCAATAATGTATGTTCCTTCAACGTCTTCGCTGCTGGACCTGACGTGAATTTTTACGTTGTATTTTTTACCGAATTCTATGCTGCGACTGTGCATAACGCCTGCGCCCAAACTGGCGAGTTCGAGCATCTCGTCGTAGCTGATTTCCTTCATTTTCGCGGCTTTTGTGTAAATGCGCGGGTCCGTTGTGTATATGCCGTTAACGTCGGTGAAAATTTCGCAGACCTCTGCGCCCACAGCGGCGGCGATGGCGACCGCGGTAGTATCTGAGCCACCTCTGCCAAGGGTTGTGATATTGTCGTTTTCGTCGATGCCTTGGAAGCCGGCGACGATTACGATTTTGCCGTCTTTAAGCTCCTTGTGGATTCGCTTGGCGTCGATGCTCTTTATACGGGCCTTTGTATGCGTGCTGTCGGTGAGCATTCCGACCTGGAAGCCCGTAAAGCTGATTGCTTTTTGCCCCATCGCATCCAGCGCCATCGCGAAGAGTGATACCGTCTGCTGTTCGCCTGTGCTGAGCAACTGGTCCATTTCGCGTTTGGGCGGGTTCGGGTTAAGCTCCATTGCGTCCGCCACGAGATGGTCTGTCTGGTGGCCGCGAGCTGAAGCGACGACAACAACCTGGTAACCCTTTTTGGTCGCGTCTATTGCCTTCTGTGCGGCCCGACGGATTTTCTCGGCGTTTGCTACCGAAGTCCCGCCAAACTTTTGAACAAGTATAGGCATAGCTACTCCGTTAAAACTGTCTTAAAATAATCCTTGTTTCTGTTCAAAAAGCCGGTCCAATCAGCTTTTTAAGAAGTATTCCATAAGTTGATACCCCTTGTCAATACGCAAGCCGGATTTTGCGGCGTTTGATTCGGTGAAGGCGGCCTGAAAAGCGCCCGAAACGTTGTCGCCTGCCATAGCGAACGGGACGGGGTCGCCGCAATGGGCGCCGGTTTTTACGGGTGTTGGGTGGTCCGGCAGGACCATAATCCGCCAAGAGGGGTATTTTTTAATCGCCTCGTAAATCGGGCCTACTATGTATTTATCAATCTGTTCGATTGCCTTTTTCTTGGCTTCGGGATTACCCGAGTGGCCTGCCTCATCGGGGGCCTCGACATGAACGATGACGATATCATAATTCTTGAGGGCCTTAATCGCTGCCGCTCCTTTGCCTTCAAAGTTGGTATCGATAAAGCCGGTTGCGCCGGGGACTTCGATGAGGTCGAAGTCGATGAGTTTCGCAAGTCCCCTGAAGAGGTCAACAGCGGTGATGCCTGCGCCTTTTAAGCCGAAGCGTTTTTCGAAACTTTCGAGTTTTGCTTTTTTGCCCTGACCCCAGAGCCAGATTGAGCTGACCTGGTTTTCGCCTAAGTCCGCCCGGACCTTGTTGATATCGTGGTTGTGGAAGAACTGCTGCGAGCGCATCATCAGGTCGATAAGTAATTCTGAACCCTTGCCCCTTGGGAGGATTTTTTCGACGGGGGTACCTATGAAATCGTGGGGCGGGCAGGTCTTGACGTTGACATCGGTATTTTTGAGGACGAGCAGGTGACGGTAACTTACGCCGGTGTAGAAACGGATATTATCATTTGAGAGCTGCTCATTAAGCTCTTCGATGAGGCGAGTTCCTTCTTCGGTGGATATATGGCCTGCGCTGTGGTCAGCCATTTTGCCGTCTGCGAAAGTAACGAGGTTGCACCTGAAGACCCAGTCATCGGGTGATAAGTGGACGTTTCTTGCGACTGCTTCAATCGGCGCTCTTCCGGTGTAGTATTTTTTCGGGTCATAGCCCAATAGCGACATCTGTGCGACGTCGCTGCCCGGTTCCATACCTTCGGGGACGGTGCGGACGGCGCCGAGCCGGCCGGTCTGGCCGATTTTGTCCATATTCGGGGTATTAGCCGCTTCCAAGGGCGTTTTGTTGCCGAACTGCTCTATCGGGTTATCCGCCGCGCCATCAGGTATTATTATCGCGTATTTAGTGCTCATTCACAAACCTCTTTCACCGCGGAGCACGCTGAGACCGCAGAGAAAAACATTATAACTGTGTGCCCTGCGAGTTCGTTACATACTCAATCGAATGCAATAGCTTATGGGTTTTTGGTCAGGAAGTCAATACTGCGAAGCGGCACGAATGGGATACTCGATGCTCGATGCTGGATACTCGTTGTTCATAGTTAGTATTTTATTAACGGGCATTACACGGTGGAAAGAAGAATTTAGGAAAAACATTTGACTCGCCAGAATGCTCTGGTATGCCAGCATTGATACAGATTTAGTTTGAGAGAGTTGCCGTTAGATATGAAGTTACGGGCGATAAAAGATGGAATCTAACATTGCTGCTCTGCCATCCCAAACTGTACTGTCTATGTCGTTATTTGGTCGGGGTTCGTTCCACCAGACAGAATCCATAATTTGCTCTATGATTTCTTCCCAGTAGCGATCATAATCCTTGCCTATCTGTTTTATTCCAAAGTTTCTGCAAAGCTCCCTTTTGTTCTTTGAATCAATGCAAACGAATTGGTCGGGCCGTTTTAGTGCCAGCAGACGACTGGCAACAGCAACGCCATCCCCGCCGTTTGGAAATGCCTTGATAAACTCAGCCAAATATTCTGTGTAATGCTCTCGTGTTACGGGGACATTTGTCAATGAGATTTTATCTAGCGCCTGTGAGAGGTGGCGATTATTTTCATTAACTGCTCGATGGTAGTAGCCTGCTCCATTCATACTTCCGAAGAACCCCCAGTATGGTTCGAAGTTGTTTGGTAGTCCGGCGATTGTTTTTCTTAAGCCAATTTCCATTAAGTCGAACCGACCATACTTATCAAAAGCTGATCTGGCTAATTTGAGTAGCTTACGACGATTTTCAAATTCGTGATGAGGATCATTTTTAACGGAAGCGAGAAACTGTTCCCATGACATCGACACTACCAATGAATCCATAGGAGGTTTTTTCGCTGTGCTTTTTCCATATTGGCCAGATAAACGCTGCAAAGAACGTTGCTGCCTCGACCAGCGTGCGCGATATGAAATTACCGAAGGTTTAGTGATAATACTCGCATCTTTCCAGTAGTTCTCGATTAGTTCGAGGATTTGCTCCTTCAGCGTTGAGTTGCCTTCATCAGCATCAGAGATCAAGACCATTACTTCAGAATTCCGATACAATGCGAAATAAGTCAAGTTCGCGCTTCCAATTAATATTTCCCAGTGCTTTTGATCCCAAAAAATATAGACCTTAGGATGAAAAACACCATTCGGTTGATATATGGAGCGAACTTCCTCTGATCCAACAAAAGTATCTAACACATCGGGGTGTGTTTGATAAAAATGAGTGCCTATGACTGCTTTACGTATTCGAGACCGCTTCTCGCTTAGCTCTTGAAATATCTCCGTCTTAGCAGATGCCCACGCTACTGCAAACGCAATGTTAGTGTAATTTTCAATAAGCCTGGAAAGGTTCTTTTTCAGCCCTTCGTTAGTAGTTATGATCTTCATTGCGGACACATACTCCTTAAGTATAACAATGATTATACAGTCTCTATAAAACGGGTTAAAGGCATCTGCCGGACGGCAATGTTGATGGACAGAGATGTGATTCTATGCTCCCGGCCCTAAGGTGGCAGTATATCGTTAAACGGGGAAAGAAAACAGCTTTTTTCAGAAGGGCAATAGTTCTGACTGTCAAAGACATCCTAAGACGAGCAAATCGCTTACAAACTGGCGTAAATCAGCGTCAAGCTTCTGGCTTTTCAAACTGGCATATTTAGTTGAGTTTTTCCTAATTTTCCCTTGTCGGACAAAACCATAGAGGTAAAATACCCACGGCGGAGAGATAACCGCCATAGTAATTGAACACTGAGATTTCAGGCGTTTCAGCGCGAACCGTCAGTTTATGCGTAATGAAGAAGCGTTTGGAAGGCTCGGTGCTCTTTGTTTCTACACAGAGAGCACCGCTGCTTATTAAGCAGCGGTGCGACTGCACCTGCGTTGCCAAAAGGGCATCGTCCTTCACGTTCTTCAAGGGCTCTGACGGGCCTGCGCTGAGCGTGATTGCGGCGGTGCCCTTTATTTTTTCCGCCCCCCACACTTTTCTTTGAAAAGTAGACGTGGGGGCTTCGCAAGGCTACGTTCGCGGGGAAAAGGGTCCGTGATAATCCGTATTAATCTGAGTAATCCGTGGTTAGGAGAGGATTGTTATGGAGCGAGTAAGCAATTTAACGCCAAAGGTAAATCTTTCAACTTACAGAGAGCTAATCCGCGTACTTTTACCATTTGTCATTGTAAGATGCGTCAAATACACCAACAGCAAACGGTTGGCCGAGACCATAGCCGTTTATTCCCTCGTATCTTCCTATCTGGCCCGAATGCAGGAAACAAAAGCCGGGATATCGATTATCATCGGCTGTATGACGGAGACGATAGGAGAGGATTTGGGAAAAGGCAATACGCTTAACGGTCGGCTATTATTCGAACGTGAAGATGCCCTTTGTGCGGCGAAGGCGCTTGCCGGACTGGATTTGGAGGAATCTATTGCTATGGCGCTTTATTACATTGAAAAGCTCGATTTGGATGAGATTGCAGCGATAATGAATAAATCAATCGAAGAGACGATGGGGATAATCGGTAAAGCCCAAAGATTGTTTTTAGAAAATCTGGAAAGATTCCAGCCCAGAGGAACAATTGTCTTAGAAGGTGAAATCCGGCGGCGTATGGATTCCGTGGCCGACAGTTTCGACCGGGACCAGTTTGAGAGGATAATTAATACTGTTATGGACTACCTGATAAAGCAGAATTGAATTTTGCAGGAGATAAACCGGCCAGCTATTTTTCTTTGAAAGAAGGCGCCGGAACCGACCCCACACCCTAAAGCCGGCCCGGTGGCCTTCCAAAAAGCTTCAAATACTGCACCCTACTCCATAATGTAGTTTACCAGAACTTTACCTATTTTACAAGGACTGACAGAACCTGACACCAACTTTTTTATCTATATTAACATTACTTTATTTCGAGACAGGAGGGACTAACTCTCTCGCCCTTGGTTCGCTCATCGTGGTTTAGCAAAAGCGGTCTGGCGGGGCACGTCAAACTGGTAAAGAAGACAAGGATTTTTGGGATGGGGGGAAAATGTGTATAATGGCCATTATGCAAGAATACTATGTGTATATACTGGCAAGCGCGCGTAACGGAACGCTGTACGCCGGGATGACGAAGGATTTGAAAAAAAGAATGGTTAGACACAAAGATAAGCGAGCGAATCAGTTCGCAGCGAAATATGACGTTAAGAAACTCGTATATTTTGAAAAGCACAGGAGTATGGAAGAAGCGGTATGGAGAGAAAAACAGGTGAAAAGATGGCGGCGCGAATGGAAAATACAACTGATCGAAAAACGAAATCCGGAATGGGCAGATTTGTTCGGTGAAATAATAAGACAATAATTTCTGGTTCCCCTGTTGCAGAGCCAAAGGAGCGACTTCTCGGGGACAGGCGGGTGGATAAGGAAAGAGATTATTCCTTATCCTCAGGTATATCGACGATGCGGATACAGACGGGTTTGTCGCAGACGGCTTTGAGGTCGGCAAGGCCTTTGAGGGTGGCGGTGATTTTATCCTGTCTGTTCGGATGAGTGGTAACCACGACGGGGACGGTATTGTCTTGGCCGGTGGCTTCGTGCTGGAGGACGCCTGAAATGCTGATGGCGTTGTCGGCGAGGACTTTGCCGATCTGCGCGAAGACGCCGGGCTGGTCCTTGACCATTAAGCGGATGTAGAACCGGCTGACGAGGTTATCGATTTTATCAATCGAGCCCGCTATTTCGGCGTGCGGCTTAAGATTGAGATTTTTGAAGGTGGTCGCGGAATTGCCGAGAGCGACTTCGATTATGTCGGCGACAATCGCGCTGGCGGTGGGCATCATACCCGCGCCGCGGCCATAGAACATAACGTTGCCGACTGCGTGGCCGAAGATGCTTAAGGCGTTGAATGAGCCGTCAACCTTGGCGAGATGGTTTTCTTTGCTGATAAACGACGGATGTACGCGGAGGGAAATTCGGCCTTTATCATTCTTTTCCGCTATTGCCAGCAGTTTTAAACAATAACCCATTTCGCCGCCGAATCGTACGTCGTCTTTGGAGATGTGTTGTATGCCTTCGACGTAAATATCTTTCATTTCGATTGAGGAGCCGAAGGCGATTGAGGCGAGGATTGCGAGCTTGTGTGCGCTGTCGCCGCCTGAGATATCGAGGGTGGGATCGGCTTCGGCGTAGCCCTTTTGCTGTGCCTGGGCGAGCGCATCTGCGAAATCGGCGCCTTTGGAGGTCATATTTGAAAGTATGTAATTGCAGGTTCCGTTTACGATGCCATACATTGCCTTGATGTCGTTGGCGGCTAAGCCGGTTCGTATGCCTGAAATGATGGGTATTCCGCCCGCACAACTTGCCTCGAAGGCGATGCAGCGGTCATTTTTATGGGCGGCTGCGTAAAGCTCTGCGCCGTGTTCGGCCAATAACGCCTTATTTGCGGTAACGACGTGTTTACCCGCGGCGAGCATTTTTAGCTGAATATCCTTTGCGATTTTGGTTCCGCCTACGAGTTCAACGCCGATTGAGATTGATTTATCGTTGAGGAGCCGGTTGAGGTCGTTAGTGAGAAGGCCATCGGGCAGCTTGACCGGGCGGGGCCTTTTGAGGTCGGCATCGACCACGCAGGCAAGCTCCAGACGCAGGCCGGTTTTGGCGGCGATAGCGTTTGCATTTTCGAGGATGATTTTGGCGACGCCGGCACCGACGGTGCCGAAGCCCACAAGACCGATTTTTATATTCTTTTCCTGCATATTGCATTTTCCCGTTAAAGACCGTAGTTTATAAATTCCGTGGAAGATAGTCAATTATGTTATTTGCGGGCGTGAGTCGATTATGGGATTACATCGATTTTATTGCGATTCGATAGATGGGCCGAGAGTTGAGCTTGAGGGAACGGAGGCGCATCACTTGGCGGTATTGCGGCTGAATGCGGGGGATAAAGTTGAGCTTTTCGACGGCTTGGGCGGGCTGGCGACGGCGGTAATATCGGGAATAAGGAAGAATATCGTTACCCTCGAAATCGAGGACGTCCGGCGAAGCGAAATGCCGAAGTCGCGGCGTATTATTATTGCGGTGAGCGTTCCCAAGGGCGAGCGATTCGACTGGCTGATTGAAAAATGTACGGAATTGGGCGTTGAGCGGATATGCCCGGTGATTTTCGAGCGAACGGTGAGGCAGCCGGCCAACCCGAAGGCGCTCGACCGGTGGATGAACCTGGCAATCTCGGCGGGTAAGCAGTGCAAGCGATTATTTTTGCCCCAGATTGACCCGCCGATGAATTCGCAGTATTGTATCGAAGCGATAAAAGAAGACAGCCCAAACTGCCGGATTCTCGCGGGAGGTATGTCGAATGATTGCCCATCATTAGCCGGGCAATCTTTTGGCTCAAACGATGTTGCTGCCTTGATTGGTCCGGAAGGGGGCTTCACGGAAAACGAGGAAGCGTTTTTGAGGAGCAGGGGCGTTCAATTTGTACGATTATCAGATACAATTCTTCGCACCGAAACCGCGGCTATTGCGTTTGCCGCGATATTGGCAGCACAACAGAATCAGACACAATAATCAGGAGAGTTGAGTATGCCCAATACGTTTCTTGAGAAGATAGAATATAAAATTGAAGAGACGGCGATGGGGACGTGGATGCGGTATGGTTATGAGAATGGGACGAGCTTTCACGAGTTCAAATCGCACATTGGATTGCTTGGTTTGCCGCTGATACATTACACATACGGCAGAAACCCGGAAACAGGAAGGCGGGTCTGTGCCAAGGGCGTAATCGCCGTCGGGCGAATCGCGTGCGGCATTGTCGCAATCGGTCAGGTGTCAATCGGATTGCTCGCGATAGGACAATTAGCGATTGGTTTTCTGTTCGGCCTGGGGCAATTATCGATTGGTCTTGCCACAATAGGGCAGGCGGCCATAGGCGTTTACTTTGGCCTGGGACAATTAGCCGTCGGCCAGGTTGCTATGGGGCAATTGGCGTTTGGTAGATATGTCCTTGCGCAGGTCGGCTTCGGTGAAAATGTTTTGTCGATAACTCGCAGGGATGAGCCGGCGTTTGAATTTTTCAAATCATTTCCGGTGATAAAGAATTTCTTCTACTAAATCGCCAGGCCTGCGAGTATTCTGTCGAAGTCGGTGGGATTGAAGAAGGCCGATGGGCCTTTGGGGTTGTGCTTGGTGAGCATTTTTATTGTCGCGGTGAATTTTTTGTCGAGCTTGGCAATGAAACAGTTATTCTGGATTCCTACTTCCGCAGGAATGACAAGCTGATATGCGTGGAGGGTGAGCCGTTCGATGAGGGGTTTTTCTTCCTGGAATTTGCCTAAGCGGTAATCTCTTTTGAATTCTGAGAGCATAATCGGCGATCTGGTTGCATATAGGGGATCGATGGCTAAGGGCAGGCCTATGCTGGCAAGATGCACGCGAATCTGGTGCGTTCTGCCCGTCAGCGGGGTGGCGGCGAGCAGCGATACGAGGCCAAAGTTCGCGAGTAGTCGCCAGTTGGTTACGGATTCCTTGCCGCCCCTGTGGTCGATTATCATAAGGTCGGGCTTTTTTTTGCAGGGGGCGATGGGGGCATCTACGACGCCTTCCGGGTCAAGGACCGCGCCTTTGACGAGTGTGAGGTATGTTTTTTTGACGGTTCGATTGAAAAAATAATCCGCGAATTGTCTCTGGGCGGCCCGGTTCAGGGCGAGAATCATCACGCCTGAGGTGTCCTTGTCGAGACGGTGAACGAGACGCAGCTTAGCGGTCATCTCCTTGCCCAACTGCTTGGCGAGAAGGTCTGTGAGCTGTGGTTTGCCCGAACGGTCATTTGTAACCGATACGCCCGCGGGCTTATTTATGACTATTATGTTGGCGTCTTCGTAAATTATCTCAATTTCATTTTTCGGCATCTGGTTTCCTTTTGCTCTGCATTTCTTGACGCTGGGATTCGTATAGCATATAGTATTTGGCGCCAAAAGTGTAGCGTTAAGGACGAAGGACAATGAAGATACCGCCTGTAAAAGGGACGCGAGATTTTTATCCTGAGGAAATGGCCGTCCATAACTGGATTGTGGATGGCTGGAAGAAGGCCTCGATTCGCAATGGCTTCGAGGAATATGACGGGCCGATTTTCGAATACCTCGATATGTACAAAATCAAAAGCGGCGAGGAAATCGTCGAGCAACTGTTTAGTTTCAAAGACCGCGGCGAGCGGGATTTGGCAATCAGGCCCGAAATAACGCCGACCTTAGCGAGAATGGTCAACCAGAAAATCAACGCATTGCCCAAGCCGATAAAGTGGTTTTCCGTTCCTCGATTATGCAGGGCGGAAAGGCCTCAGAAGGGGCGCCTCCGCGAATTTTTCCAGTGGAATATCGATATCATCGGCGAAGACAGTGTGCTGGCGGATGCGGAAGTAATTTTTACGACGGTTGATTACCTGCGTGGAGTCGGCCTTACGCCCAAGGATATAAAAGTAAAAATATCCAGCAGGAAACTTTTAGCTGCGGTTTTGAAAAAAATCGGCGTTCCCGATGAGAAACTGAATCCACTTTACGCGCTATTGGATAAGAAGGCGAAACTGCCCCCGGAGGTATTTTCGAATATGCTGACGGAGCAGGTTGGTTCTGAATTCGCCAAACAGATTATCGCTTTTATGGACAAGACATTCGAGGAAGTTATAAATTCTTTTGGTACTCAAATAGAGAAGGAACTTGATGCTGCCATAGGCGATATTGCAGATTGTTGGGAATACTTAGATTTAATGGGTATCAAAGAATATTGTATCCTTGACCTAAGTATTGTCCGAGGTCTAGCCTATTACACCGGCATTGTCTTTGAGGTGCATGATATTCAGGGTGACCTTCGCGCGATTTGCGGCGGGGGGCGATACGATAATCTTTTGCGTGACTTTGGCGGGCCGACTGTTTCAGCAACCGGTATGGGTATGGGGGACTGTATTCTTGAAATACTGCTGCGTGAAAAGGGACTGCTCGACAATAAAATTCCTTCCAAGTCACTCGATTATTTTGTTGCGATTACAAACTTCTGGGGATGGAAAGAAGCCGTAAAACTAACGGCCAAATTAAGGGAGCAGAAAATCATATCGAATCTTTCCTATCAAGCCGTACCTCCGGGTGTCTCCATTCGCTCATCCCTCTTGGGTTTCCCTGTTGATCAATCCATGAATTTATCTAAGCAACTTAAACGCGCCTCGGAGCAGAACGCTAAATACTGCGTAATAATTGGCGATGAGTTCAAGGCGGGCAACATAGTTGTGAAAGATATGGCAAGCGGCAATCAAAAAACAATTCCACTGAAGGATTTTCTGGCGAGTATTTAAAAGTATTGATGAAGGAATACGCACCCAACCATTACGAGAAGGCCTTCGAGAACTGGCTGATTGATAACCACATCGAATATGTCCCCGCTGCGGACCAGCATAAGCCGGTTTATGAAAAGTCCCAATTGAAGAGTTTCGATTTTCTCCTGTGCCCGTCGTCCGGCAAAAAGATAATCGCGGAAGTGAAGGGCAGACACTTCAAAGGCACAACGCTGGCGGGCCTGTCTCGTCTGGAATGCTGGGTAACGACGGAGGATGTCGATGGTTTGGCGGCGTGGCAAAAAACGCTCGGAGACGATTACGACTCGGCATTTATCTTTGCGTACCGGTTTCAAAATATCGACGTGGATTTCGACGGCAGGGAGATTTTCGACTTCAACGAAGATAAATATTTGTTTTTAGCCGTGCGACTTGCGGATTACATAAAGTTTATGAAACAGCGAAGTCCCAAGTGGAAGACGGTAACGCTTGCCGCCGACAAATTTCGTCTCTGTGCCATCCCCGTCAACAAGCTATTCGCCTGATTTCATTTCCCGTATTTCACCGAACAGCCGTATGGCTTTGTCTCTGCGATGCTCACTGCTTTGCCAGTGGTCAGCTCAGTCAGGGCCTTGTCGATGTAGTTGACATATTGTGCGCCTTCGGGGATTTTGCCTAATGGGGCTTTGTCGAATGCGCCGGTGTAGGCAATGTTGCCTTTGGCATCGACGATGAAGATATGCGGCGTTGTCTGTGCCCCGTATGCCCTGCCGACTGTGCCTTTGCTGTCATTTAGAATCGGATGGCTCACTTTGAACTGTTCCGCGAATTCCTTGTTCTTCTCAGTTTCCTGGTGGCCTGTGCTGTTTATCGCGAGTAATACCACGCCCTTGTCTTTGAATTTGTTGACAAGGTCGTTAACAGCGGTTGTCTTTTCATAGTTGTATCTTGCGAAAGGACATTCGTAATTGAACCATTCGAGCACGACGATTTTGCCTGCGTAGTCCGAGAGCTTGACTGTTTTACCGTCGTAGTTGGTCAGCGTAAAATCAGGTGCCTTCGTCATTTTTTGTTCCGCCGCGAAAAGCAATGGCGTGATTACGACCGCCGCTGCGGCTATTGCTAATATCCTGTTCATAATATGCTCCTTTCAATAATCCCTTTGTTATTTATAATACGCTATGATACCACGGCATGTTTGCAGGATTTTGGCGTAGAATTTGCTCTTGTGTGCTGTTAGAATTTGCCGCATTGCCGGCTTTAAAACGAAAATAAATATTGGAGGTAATCGAAGATGCTTAGAAGCATGTTGTGTCTGGTCATAATCGCGGTTGTATGCAGCGGGTGTTGCGCGGGAAAATGCAGCGTTGCAGCCAAAACCGAATGTCAGAAGGAGTGCCCTAAAATGCTGAAACACATTGTGCTGTTCAAATTCAAGGAAGGGACGACGCCGGAAAAAATAAAGGAAGTTGAGCAGGCGTTCGCGGCTCTGCCCGGCAAAATCGATGTTGTCAAGGGTTTTGAGGCAGGGACCAACATCAGCCCCGAAAACCGTTCGGAAGGTTTTACGCATTGTTTTGTTGTGTCGTTTTCGAGTGCGGCCGACCGGGATGCGTATCTGATTCATCCTGCCCATAAAGAATTCGGCAAATCAATCGGCGGATGCGTCGATAAGGTTCTCGTCGTCGATTACTGGAACAAATGAGAATCATCGCCGGCTTAAAACGCGGAATGAATCTTTTCAGCCCGCCCGGTAGGGATTCGCGTCCCATTACCGACCGGGTCAAGCAGTCGCTTTATGATGTTCTGCAAAAATACGACCTGCCCGCGGATAAAACGGTCGCGGATATTTTCGGGGGCGTCGGGTCGCTGGGCCTTGAGGCGCTCAGCAGGGGGGCGGTATTCGTAACGTTCGTAGAGCAGAATCCGCAAATTACCCCTGTTCTTAAGCAGAATATCGAAAAGGCGGGGTTTGGCGGGCAGTCAAAAATAGTTAAAAGCGACGCATTTAGTGTTGCCTGGCCGATGGATGCCGAGCATCCGCAATATGACCTTGCGTTTGTTGACCCGCCTTATGTTGATTCGGCCAATACGCAGGCGGGTTCGCCATTGGCGATGTTGCTGACTCGTTTGAGTGAACGTGTTTCGGCGGGCGGCTTTGTGATTGTTCGCACTCATCGAAATACGGTCTTGTCGCAATCATACGGGCCGCTTAAAATCGTCGAAACTCGCCAGTGGGGCAATATGGCGGTAACGATACTTAAAAAAGAGATTGCTTCGTCGCTTTGCTCCTCGCAATGACATAAATCGCATGTATTCGTCATTGCGAGCGCAGCGAAGCAATCTCGATTTTACAAGGATTAGTATGACCAATAAACAGGTGGCAATTCGGATTGTCAGGCAGTTAAGGGACGCAGGCTTCGAGGCGATGCTGGCCGGCGGCTGCGTCCGCGATATGCTTCTGAAAAGAAAGCCCAAGGATTACGATGTCGCTACCGATGCCAGGCCCAATGATGTTGCTAAACTTTTTCGCAGGACACTCAAGGTCGGCGCGAAATTCGGCGTTGTCGTCGTCCTGATTGATAAGATTCAAATCGAGGTTGCCACGTTCAGGACTGAATCCGGCTACGCCGACGGCAGGCATCCCTCGAAGGTGTGTTTTACCAGCCCACGAGAAGATGCCGCACGCAGGGACTTCACAATCAATGCAATGTTCTTCGACCCCATCGCCAACAAGGTGATTGATTACTACAAGGGACAGGCGGATTTGAAGAAACGCATAATCCGAACCGTGGGTAAACCAGCCGAAAGATTCGGCGAAGATTACCTGCGTATGCTTCGGGCGGTGAGGTTCTCGACACAACTCGGCTTTGCAATCGAGCCAAAAACCAAAGCCGCGATATGCGCCAGCGCAAAAAACATTACCAAAATCAGCGGCGAGCGAATCGCCGCCGAACTCGAAGGCATTTTGGTCAGTCCCAACCGGGCCGAAGGATTAGAACTGCTGATTGAAACGGGTCTGGCTCACCGCATTTTTTCCGGCTGCGGCTGCCCCGGCACTGGATTTGCTGTTCGTATGCTTGCTAATCTGCCTAAAAGAATCGATTTTCCTCTGGGCCTGGCGGGGTTATTCGTCGGCTTCGAGACCGATTTCGCGATTGAAAAATGCGAACTGCTCAAGCTAAGCAGAAACCAGGAAAAACAAATCGGATTCCTTTTAGATAATCGCGGCAGTTTACTAAAGGACTTGTCGCTGGCCGAATTGAAATTGCTGTTATCTGAGCCGTATTTTGAAGACCTCTTCTCCTTACAAAAAGCCATTCAAAAGGCGAGCAATCAAACCGTCGGCCCTTTAATCAAATTACGCAAAAGGATAAAGCAGTTAAAAGGCGTGGAATTAAGGCCTAAGCCGTTATTAAACGGCCACGACCTTATGGCCCTCGGCGCTGTCCCCGGCCCATCGCTTGGCCAATTGGCAAAAGAAATGTACATCGCCCAACTGGAAGGAAAATTGCAGTCCCCTGACCAGGCAAAACAGTGGGTCACCAAATGGCTGCAAGCCCATAAGGGCACAAGGTAAAAGGAAGACGGGGGGCGGGAAACGAAGAGCGGGGGAGGTAAATTGTCAGTCGTTTCGATGTGCTCACGCTTATTTTTCCTACTTGCATAAACCACAAAAATATTTCTGCATATTGTATAAGAAAAAGATTTACTGAGGGTTTTTCTTGGTTATAATGGGGGTGAAAGGCAGGAGAATAAGATGTTCGATAAACACACTGTGGTTATTGTATGCGTTTTATTGGCAATCACATCAACGTATGCTGCTTCACCAGAACAGCCCAATTCGATGCCTCAAGACCCGAATTATTTGCGGTCCATTATTGACGGTGCAAACAAGGGATACCCAAGTGCTCAGTTTAAGCTTGGTGAAATGTACTCCAAAGGCAACGGTGTTCAACAAGATTGCAACGAAGCATTTAAGTGGTTCGTAAAGGCCGCTGAGCAGGGTTATACAGAGGCACAATTCAAAGTCGGAGAGATGTACTCTAAAGGCAATGGCGTTCCACAGGATTGCAATGAGGCCCGTGAGCGATTCACGAAAATTGCTGTAAAAGGTCACCTGGCAGCCCAATGCAGGCTTGGTGAGATGTACTCCGATGGGAACTGCGTACCTCAAGATTATAACGAAGCATCCAAGTGGTTCTTAAAAGCTGCCGTCAAGGGTAATGCAACTGCGCAAGTTCACATTGCCTTAATTTATTATGACGGCAAAGGTGTTATTGAAGATTATGTCGAGGCGTACAAATGGGCATTACTTGCAGGTATGAATGGCGTAGATGTCTCTAAAATCAAACAAGACCTTACCGCCAGGATGAATCCTGACCAGATTGCCGAGGCCCAAAAACTCGCAAAAGAATTTGTTGTAAAACAGAAAGAAACGAAAGAAAACATCGATAAAGATTCCAGCTCATCGGAAGATGAGGCCAAAGACGCACTTAAGGTAGAGAGATTACGTGATAAAATTCAAAAAATGCAAGATGCCAACGAACTTATTGAGACACAAATCGAAAATCTTCCCCCAATAACATATAATTACGTTCCCCCACCCTCTGAGTGGTACCGTGGCCACAGGTTACGTCGGGACGAGGTCCCTATTGTTGAAAAAGACATTAATACTCTACGCACAAAGCTTAAGCTACTCAATGAACAAAAACTAATTTACGAGAATATGCTCCGTTTGGCTGAGAGGAATTACGGCCTCGACCTCGGAGTTGACGTTAGGGATATGAAGAAGCAGACAATCGAGCAACAGAGACGAATGGATGAGGTGCAACGGACTATAGATTACCTAAAGGCGCTGATTAATGCCACACTATCTGCCAGATAGGCATTAGTGCTATAGAACTCTAATATTATGCCCAAATAGCCACCAGATCTTCTGGCCTGTAGATAAAGAGATGCTGCGAAAATAGATTGACCGACTGAAACGAAAATAAAGAATTAATTACTCAATATCTGTTTCAGTATAACCGCGATCAAGTTGAATTATAAAAACACGACTTTCGGAAACAAGATTGCTTCGCTAAGCGTGCAATGGCATTGATTTTATTAAGGGATGGGTTACTTTCCGAACTTGTAGCTTATCAGTTTGTAAACCAATTTTGCGGCTAAGAAGTCGGGGGCTTTGTTGGTTTTATTCGGGCACATTTCAACGACATCGAATCCCGTAACGTTGGTCTTGCGGAATACGGGCCGGAGCAAATCCAAAACCTCATACCACAAAAGTCCGCCCGGCTCAGGTGTGCCGGTCGAGGGCATTATCGACGGGTCGAAAACGTCCAAATCAATCGTTACATAGACGTTGCCCTTGAGCAGTGATAAGACCTTTTTATTCCAGCCGGTTTTGCCCGCGATTGTCTCAGCGAAAAACATATTGCTCTTTTTGGCTCGCGGCTTTTCGGATGTGTCCATACTCCGTATGCCCACCTGGACGGTTTTACAGATATCCTGTGCCCTTGCCATAATGCAGGCGTGATTGTATTTCGAGCCGTGGTATTTGTCGCGGAGGTCGCCGTGCGCGTCTAATTGCAGGACGGTTAATTTCCCGTATTTTTTCACCTGTGCCTGTATCGCGCCGATGCTTACGGAATGTTCACCGCCGAGCAGGACGGGGAATTTGCCCTTTGCCAGATGTTCGCTCACACGTTTTTCGACGGCGGCGACCATTTTTTCCGGCGATTTGTTTTCCGTTACGGGTTTGTCGGTGAATATCCCAACCTTATATGGCTCAGAGTCGCTTTCGATGTCGTAGTTCTCTACGGTTTCAGAAGCTTTGATTATGGCCGCTGGCCCTTTGTTAGCTCCCTTTATCCAAGTGCTCGTCCCATCGTATGGCACAGGAATAATAACGACTTTGGCCCGTGCCGGGTCGCGGTATTGATTCGGGATGTCGCTGAGAAACACTGCCTTTGCCATTGGTCCCGCCAATTATTCTATAATATTTTCGCTGCGGTCTTCGCGGTGGATATGTAATTAGTCGAATAGGAACATCGCAATCGCCACTGTTGTCGTCCACTGGTCTCTCATACCGCGGGCCGTCTGTGTGATGTTTGTGGTTCTGATTAACAGGCCGCTTGATTTGTAAACCTGCTCTTTTTCCGACCACGCCTTGTTGGGGTCAACTTCGAGGCCGAGAGTCGTTCCAAGCATTCCGGCAGCAAGGTCTTCGGAGAAATCGGCGGCCTCGTGCTCGTTCATTCCGTAGCCGTGGACTTCGCTGAGGTATCCCCAGTTGTTGCGGTCCTTGGGTACAGCCAGCCCGACGGACGCGCCGATAAGTCGTCCATGCTCGTCGGTATCCGACCTTGCCATAACGCAGTAGCTGATTTCGCCCGGGGTCAGTCGTTTGAGACCGACCTCTTTGCTTACAACTTTGCAGCGGGGGGGCAGAATAGACGAGACCTGCACGAGGTTCTGCTGAGCCACACCTGCCGCCCTTAACGCGTCCTCGAACGATTTGAGCCGATACTTGTGGCGACCAACACCCTTGGTTAGAAACACTCTCGTAGGAACGAGATTTCTCATTTCATTCTCCTGTGTTCTAATTCTATTGTTTTATTAACCACAATAATGCCAATAATATTTTGCTCTCCGGCAGTTTATCCGCCCGCGTTCCGGTGTGCCGTCCGGCTGTAAGTTGCTGATTATATCTTTACGTGTTTCGCTTACAATAAAAATTATTCAAACTTTTTTTTCGCGGCCGGCCCTTGCGACGACCGGGGCATGGTGCTGTTTCCAAAAAGGCAGTGTGGCATTTTGTGATTCCCGTGGAATGGTTTGTTACCAAATCTGAGATTGCTTCGCTTCGCTCGCAATGACAAAGAAACGCAATTTCTGTCATTGCGAGGAGTCCCGATTTATCGGGACGACAAAGCAATCTCAAACGCTGATTCCAGAAAATAACCACCGCCGGATGATTAAAGCCGCCCCTAATTATGAGGACGGATTATCAAACCATCCCCGACAAAAATCGCCCAACGCCTGATAATATGGGCATCGGCGGGGCATTGGGGGGTTTTTTGTTGACAAACAGCCCAATTATCTTTAGTATGACTCTTCTAAAGACGATTACTACAAATGCTTATGCCCATATCGTTCCCCGCAGGGGGGCGGGGGCTGTAAGTCGCCGTCGCGGTGGGAGTTACGCCGGCGAAGCGGTGATATTAAGGGTGATAGTGGCGAAGTGTTTTTGGAGACCTTTCAATGCTTAACAGAAATAATCTTGTAATGGTTGTGGGTATCGCACTGATTTTTGCTGCTCCGGTATTTGCCGAGACGCTCGAAGGAAATTATAACGACCTGCTCCACTACCTGAATATTGGCCGGTTCGACCTCGCGAAGGGGTATGCTCAGGCGATTTTAGACAGCAACGCAGCGCCGCTTGATTTGTTTGCGCTGGCCGATGGCAACCCCCAGGGTTACGCGTTGATAGTCAAGGCCAAAGATAGTTCAACGGATACCGAGCTTGCCGGTCTTTGCGGCAAGGTTGTGGATATAATTGAGCAGGGCAGGTTCATACGTCGTTCCGAACCGAAGGTCATCCTCGAAGAAATTGCCCGGCTAAGCAGCACAAGCCGTGGTCAGCTTAACGCAATCAAACGTCTGCAAAACGCGGGCGAATACGCGGTAATGTATATGCTCGACGCTCTCGGCGATGATGCTCGCAGGGCCGAATGGCCGAACATTTCTTCGGCTTTGGGACAAATGAGCAAAGAAGCCATCAGGCCTCTTGCCGCCGCTCTTCAAACCAATAACGTCGGCGTCAAATCGGAAATCATCAAGGCAATGGGCAAAATTGGGTATCCGCAGTCGCTGCCGTATCTCAAATATGTTGCTGAGAAAGATAGTTCCGCGGAGCTTAAGTCGCTGGCTGAAGAAAGTATAAAGAAAATTGACCCTGCGGCGTTGAAAGTCCCGGCGGCACAGCTTTGCTATCAGCTTGGTGAGGATTATTACTATCATGCCGAATCGCTTGCACCCGCGGCGGACGCCAATTTCGCCAATATGTGGTTCTGGGACGCCAAGAACACCCGGCTTGACAACGAGCGGGTTGACAAACGGTATTTCAGCGAGCTGATGGCGATGCGCTCCTGCGAGTGGGCGCTTAAGGCCGACGAGAATTTCGGACAGGCGATAGGATTGTGGATTGCCGCGTTTTTCAAAGCGGAGTCATACGATGTTGTGATGCCCGGCTATTTCGGCGTGGGGCATGCCAACGCGATGACATACGCGACAACCGCCGGCCCGGAATATCTGCATCAGGCGCTTGCCCGCGCGATTAAAGACAAAGATGCCCAGGTCGCATTGGGTGTTGTAGAGGCATTATCGACTACGGCGGGCGAAAGCTCGCTGTTTTATCGGGTAGGCACATCGCAACCGCTGGCCGAAGCCCTTTCATTTGACTCAAAAGCGGTTAAATTCAGCGCCGCGATAGCGATTGCCGCTGCCGGCCCCAAGCAGGCCTTCCCCGAAAGCAAACTCGTCGTCGCCAACCTCGCGGAAGCACTTGCACAAAGTTCAGAACAGCCCTCGGACAATATCCCGATGTGGAACAGCTCACTTGCCGATATCTACGCGCTTTGCGCAGCGAAAGTAATGCTGAAAATTGCTCAAACCCGTAACCCGGTTCTTGATTTGTCTGCGGCACAGAACGCACTTATCGCTGCGACGAAAGACAAGAGGATGGAAATCCAGATGCTCGCCGGGCAGATACTTGCATATCTGAATACGCCAGAAGCCCAGCAGGCCATAGCCGCGATGGCGATGGCCGAGAGCAATTCCCAGGATATTCGTGTTACGGCGTTCGGTTCGCTGGCTGTATCGGCCAAAGTTAACGGCAGTAAGCTCGATGACGCCACGATAAACGCTATTTATGGATTGGTAAGCTCAAAGGATGTTGACCCCGGTTTGCGTGCAGCAGCAGCAGCAGCTTATGGCGCACTGAATTTACCAAGCCAGAAGGTCAAGACCCTGATTCTTGACCAGGCGCGCAGCTAAAAGTGTTGGGATATTCAATTTCTGCCCGTTACGGCATTCGATAATTTCCTAAAGTTTCGCCAAGGGGAGATACTACGGGGGAATTATGTTGTTCGGTTCCGGCGACATTCGTACAGATGCCGGATTCATGCGGTTATTGGGTTCATTTGTGTTAATAGGCCGATTCAAACCGCCCCTGGCATTGGCGTCTGCGACAGCATTATTGACCGGCTTTATCAGCAGCTCTTTGATTGTTTTCTCCACACCAACCGTATCATTACCCGATGCGACGAATGTATCCATAAACTTACACCACCCGACCAGGTATGACTGCATTCTGGTTTCTTCGAAAGTTTTGGTGTCTAAGCCGATTTCTTTTACGTATTGTTGCTGGGAAAAAGGGGTGGTGCAGATAACAAGCGTTGCGAAACTGCATACCAGAAATCCCGCCATAAATCCCATAAGGCCTGAGCCGATGATATTAACAGCCCTCGGGAAGGTAACCTCGAACTGGCCTATCAACAGGACGTATGCGATACCCTGCAAAATCAGGAATGTGCCCGTTCCCGTTGTCAGTAGCGAAAGTGTCTTGCCGTATTGTCCGTTCACGGCCGCAGGGAAAAACTCCTCAAGAACAGGCCCAATGCGGACCGCTATGTAAACGGCAACCAGTAAATTAAACAGCATCGTCCATGCGTGGTAGAAGCCCAGTTTTATCGCCGAGTAAGCGAAAAGGACAGCTATAAATATGCCTATCCAGAACACCATAATGTTATCCTACCACCCGGTTCATTTCGTCGATGCTGGTTACGCCCGTAACGACTTTAAACAAGGCCTGTTTTTGTATATTTGATTTTCCCCGTGTGTCGCCTTCTTTTCTCAACTGTTCTATTGGCAGTTTGTTATTAGACAGGGAGTTTTTAAGCTCGTCATCGAGGGTCAGCATATCGTAGATTCCGATTCTGCCGTAATACCCGCTTCCGTAACAGTTCTCGCAGCCGACGGCGTCGTAGATGTTGGCGTAGTTGACCTTCTTTTTTTCAAAGATTCTTAGTTGTTCCTGGCTTAGTTTTGCGGGGGCCTTGCAGTATTTGCACAGCCGGCGGATTAATCTTTGTGAGATAATCAAGCTCAGGCCTGTTGCAAGCATCAATGGGGTAACGTTTAAATCCATCAGTCGAATCAGTGCCGAAGCGGGGCTGTTGCTGTGGACGGTCGCCAGAACAAGATGCCCTGTTTGTGAGGCCTGAAGTGCGATGACGGCCGTCTCCTCGTCTCTTATTTCGCCCACGACGATTACGTCGGGGTCCTGGCGCAGTATGCTTCGCAGCGACTTGGCGAATGTTATCCCCGCCTTGGGGTTGACCTCAATCTGGCTTGTGTTGGGCAGGACGTATTCGATTGGGTCCTCGACTGTTATCACGTTTCGCGTGTAAAAATCGATTTTATTGAGCATCGCGTAAAGCGTTGTTGTCTTGCCGCTGCCCGTCGGTCCGCACAGTAATATCATACCGGATGGCTTCCTGATGGCGCTTTCGACGATGTTTCTTTGCTTTTCAGTCATGCCTATGCTCTCAAGAGTGTATATGCTGGCGTCCTGTTTGAGGATTCTTATCGACAGTTTTTCGCCGTTGAGTACGCCCGCGCTTGCCACCCGGAAAGAGACCGTTCCATCCGGAATCTTGGCGACAAATGCGCCGTCCTGTGGTCTGCGTCTTTCGGAGATATCCATATTAGAGATGGCTTTGATGCTGTTTACTATGGCCTGGCAGGTGGATGCCTCTAACTGGTTGGTTTCCCGCAGCACGCCGTCAACGCGAAATCTTACGATGGATATGGAGTCACTTTTGGGGTCAATTAGAATATCGCTTGCCCTGTCCTGAAGGGCGTCCCATATAATTTTTTCGGTCAAATTGAGTATGTGGCTGTCCTGGCGACGGATTTTCCCGTGGCCATATAGCTCCTTAAGCTCGGTGCCGGATGAATCGAGCAGCTTGATAAAGCTTTCTTTCGAGCCGCCCATCAGTTTTGAGGATTTTATGGTTTCGCTGATTGCCCAAAACCGGTCTTTTATCGCCCCGAAAAAATTTCCCCGCTCGGCGATGGGGGTTTTGATAACGTCTTTTATCAGGAAAACTAGCAGCGGTATGGGGCCAAATAATAGTGTCAGTACATTTATGAGCGGCTTTTTGCTTTTGGGCACTACCAAACTGAACTCCACCTGCTGGACGCAATACAACCCCAGATACACCCATCCCACGAGAATTATAAGCTTGAGAGGATTAAACGGTATATCTGCCGCGGCCAGTATGCCTGCCTGACCCGGCAATTCAACCGTTGCCTGGTGTGTGGCTGAGAATAATACTTTCATAAACCAGCATTGCATACCTTCCCTCTGACCCTCAAACTATACTGGACCAGGAAGCAATTGCCAAGTAATCCAGATTAACATAAATTCCTGTTGTTGGCAAGGTGTTTAGTAGTTAATTGTCCCGTGAAATTTGGGGAATTTTAGGGGTTTGAACGTTATCATTTACATTTCACCACCCCCGTCAGGATAAGCTGGCCTGTAACTTGGAGCGGGCAGTTCAGGGCGGATTCGTTGCCGGAATCTTGCCGATTCTTTTTAGAGTATTTGGTATAATGGCAGGAGATAAGCGGTGAACATAAACCGTCAAGATATTCCGGATGTGCCAGAATGAAGCTTGAAATGCGAGGACAAATGCGGCTGGAGCAGCAGATGAAGCTGGCTCCGCACATGATTCAGTCGATGGAGATACTCCAGCTGCCGCTCCTTGCGCTTCAGGAAAGGATAGAGCAGGAGCTGAACAACAATCCTGTTTTGGAAGCGGATGAATCGGCGGAGCAGGAGGATACGGCCGCCGAAGCGACATCCGAACCGGAAATTCAAACCGAACCTAAGGCGGGGCCGGCGGAGGATTACAAGGGTGATGACCGGCTGGATGAAGAGGTGCGGGATTATATCGAGCATAGGGACGATTATCCGAGGCCTCGGTCGGATGAGCCGGACCCGAAGCTTGCCGCGATTAATAACACTGCCGCACTGCCGCAGTCGCTGCATGATTACCTCGAAGACCAGTGGCGAATGGTCGAGGCGGATGAGCCCGTGAAAAAGGCGGGCAGTATGATTATCGACTACATCGACGACAAGGGGTATCTGTCGGTTCGATTAGAGCAGTTGCACAATAAGGACCGGACTGATTTTACGCTTGAGGATTTGCATAAGGCGATTGTGCTGATTCAGAAATTAGACCCGCCGGGTGTCGGCGCACGCGACCTGCGGGAATGCCTGCTGATTCAAATTAACCAAAGTAACGAGGATGTCAGTTTTGAGACGGCCCTTGTTACCAATCACCTGGAAGATATGCTCGAAAATCGGCTGCCTGATATAGCGAAGAAAATGAATTGTTCGATGGAGGATATTAACCACACTATTCTTCGGCTGAGCAAATTTGACACCTCACCTGGTCTGCAAATCGGCAGAAACCATAACCACCCAATTACCGCGGACGTGATTGTGGAATATTCCGAAGAAACGGGCGATTATACGGTTCGTCTTGTGGAGGATGGTGTGCCCCGGCTGCGAATAAGCGATGATTACGTTAAAATGGCCTCGGGCGACAGGGTCGGGGATAGCGCGAAACAGTTTTTGCAGAATAACATTCGTTCGGCCCAGTGGATAATCGACGCGATACAGCAGCGAAAGAACACGCTGCTCAAGGTTACTCGTTCGATTGTTAATCGGCAGAGGGAATTTTTCGACAAGGGACAATTGTATTTGAAACCGTTGCCTATGGCGAAAGTTGCCGAGGACGTCGGCGTGCATATTGCCACCGTTTCACGCGCGGTTGCCGGCAAGTACGTGCAGTGCGAATGGGGCATTCTGCCTTTGAGGAAGTTTTTCTCAGGTGGCATCGAGGATACGCAGGGTAACGAGAAAAGCTGGGAGGCAATCAGGGCCAAACTGCAGGAAATCATCGACGCCGAGGACAAATCGAAGCCCCTCAGCGACGACCAGATTAAGACAAAACTAACCGAAGCAGGTATCACGGGCCTTGCCCGAAGAACGATCGCCAAATACCGCGGCCTGCTCAAAATTCCCCCCGCCCGACTTCGTAAAAAATATTGAAAAATAGTTGTTGGCCGGGCAAACATATTTGATACTATATGAGTATGTAATCACATAGTAACATTGATGGGAAATGAATATGCCTGATTCGAAAAAACGACTGTTGTTTCAAAAACAAGCCCAGATTGCGCAGGCAATAGGCCATCCTATCCGGCTCGAAATTATTAATTTTCTAAAGGACGGCGAGCAATGCGTCTGCGATATTGCCGAACAAATTGGCGCGGAACGTTCAAATGTCTCGCGGCACCTGTCAGTTATGGTTGCTGCTGGGGTGTTGGAACACCGCAAGAAAGGGCTGAAGGTCATCTACCGGCTCAAATGCCCCTGCATACTGGAGTTTTTCAAATGTATGTCGGGTGTGCTGAAACAAAGAGTTAAGGATGACAAAGAAATATTGAAAGTTCTTTAGGGCATAGGCAATGAGGATTCTGAAATGGACATTGTTTCTGACGACTGCGGTACTGCTATGGGGGCTGATTTACTGGAACTTGGCGGCTTTCGTGCGATGGTTCACGTATTCGCTCTTGAAGATGCCGGAGGGTGGGCATTTAAGCTCGGCGGTAGAGTTTTTCGTTTTCGAGACACCCAAAGTTTTGATGCTGCTTGTGCTGATTATTTTCGGGATAGGGATTGTTCGCTCGTTTTTCACGCCTGAAAAGACAAGAAAAATTCTCAGCGGCAAAAGCGAAACTGTGGGCAATATTCTGGCTGCGCTTCTGGGTGTGGTTACGCCTTTTTGTTCGTGTTCGGCGGTGCCGTTGTTCGTTGGTTTTGTGACGGCTGGCGTGCCGCTTGGCGTGACGTTTTCATTTTTGATTTCAGCACCGATGATAAACGAGATTGCGTTAGTGATGCTTTTCGGGATGTTCGGCTGGAAGGTCGCGGGGCTTTATATGGGGGTTGGTTTGTTAATCGCAATAGTTGCCGGCTGGATTCTCGGCAGGTTACATATGGAAAAGCACATAGAACCCTGGGTTTTCGAGGCCCGGATGGGCGAGGGAGCACAGGAAAATGCGATGGACTGGGAGGACAGGATTCGCTATGGCTTAAATGCGGTCAGGGACATTGTTTCAAAGGTTTGGATTTATGTAATTCTGGGGATAGCGGTTGGCGCTGGGATTCACGGTTATGTGCCGCAGGATTTTATGGCGTCATTTATGGGTAAGGGGGCGTGGTGGTCAGTGCCTGCCGCGGTGCTGTTTGGTGTCCCGATGTATTCCAACGCCGCGGGGATGATACCCATTGTGAAGGCGCTTTTGGAAAAGGGGGCCGCGCTGGGGACAGTTCTTGCGTTTATGATGGCGGTGATAGGGCTTTCGCTGCCTGAAGCGATTATCCTGCGGAACATATTGAAGCCCAAACTTGTTTTTACGTTTTTCGGCATCGTCGCCGTCGGGATTGTCATTATAGGTTATCTTTTTAATATCGTGATGTAAGGATTTGAAAAATGAAGAAGATACAAATTCTCGGTTCCGGCTGTCCAAAGTGCAAGGCGTTGTCGCAAAATGCTGAGACCGCCGCGAAGGAGCTTGGTTTGGAACACACGCTGGAGAAGGTGACGGACATAAAGGAGATTATGAAGTTCGGGGTTATGACGATGCCCGCGCTAGTGATAGACGGACAGGTCAAAGTTGCTGGGAAAGTCCTTTCGCCCGAACAAATCAAGGCGATGCTTTCTTGATAGTATTCGATAAACAGTCAAAAATTAGAAGATGTAATTATAAGTCAGGGGAATGATTGCCGGATGAGGTAAAGGAGTTTCTGAATGAGCAGCTTGCAAATTAAAATTTTGATGTTGTGCCCTTGTAGCGGCGATGGCCCCTCTAATCCGTTGGTGCTGCTTGCGATGTTTGCAGGGACATGGATTTTGTTTAACTGGTTAAAGGCGTTAATAAAATCCAAAGGAGTTTCGTTTATGAATAAAGCGATGAAAATTGTAATTATTGTCGCGCTGGTTACGGCTGTGGGCATGGTTTTCGCTTTAAAACAAAAAAACAGAGGTTCGGTTTCTGAACCTGTTGCAGTGGCAAGTTCAAACCCGGCAACGACTACGGAAAGTAAACCACAGAATCTTGAAAATACTATGACTGCCAAGTTGCCTCGGCTTTTGGATTTGGGGGCGGATAAATGTATCCCTTGCAAGATGATGGCGCCGATACTCGAAGAACTTAAAACCACGTATAATGGCAAACTCCAAGTCGATTTTATCGACGTCTGGAAAAATCCTAATGAGGCCCCAAAATATAAAATAAGCGTAATCCCAACGCAGATATTTTATGATTCCTCTGGCAAAGAGCTGTTTCGTCACGAAGGTTTTTTCCCGAAGAAAGACATCCTCGCCAAGTGGAAAGAATTCGGAGTTGACCTGGGCGGGCTGAAATGATTGAGCGTATCTTTACAAGTTTGACGCAGGCGGTCGAGGGTACAGCGGCAATAGCAATAGCGGCGTCGTTTATCTGGGGAATCTTAAGCATACTGCTTAGCCCCTGTCATCTGGCGAGCATCCCGCTGATTGTCGGGTTCGTTGACAGGCAGGGACAAATCAGCACAAAAAGGGCGTTTGCTATTTCAGCGGTGTTTGCGGCGGGTATTTTACTGACCATATCCCTCATAGGCCTTATTACCGCGATGGCAGGTAAAATTCTGGGCGACATCGGGCCTTATGCGAATTATTTTGTGGCAGGGATATTTTTTGTGGTCGGCTTGTACCTTATGGAAGTCATCTCAATGCCGTGGTCGGCTCCGGGACAGGTAAATATAAAGAAAAGAGGGTTGTTAGCGGCGCTGCTCCTGGGACTTATTTTCGGAATAGCGGTCGGCCCCTGCACGTTTGCGTATATGGCGCCGATTCTTGGAGTAACATTCAAAGTGGCGCAGACAAATTTGTTATATGGGGCATCGCTATTGATTATTTATGGTCTCGGCCATTGCTCGGTGATTGTGTTTGCGGGGACATTTACGGAGGTTGTTCAGCGGTATATGAACTGGAACGAGCGTTCGCAGGGAGCAATTATTTTAAGATGGGTATGCGGAGTCCTCGTTATTTTCGGAGGATTGTACCTGATTTATACGGCGAAGTAAAAATAAGGGGATACGGATGAAAGATGGCATAGCAAGACAGTTATCTTTTTTGGACAGGTATTTGACTTTGTGGATTTTCCTGGCGATGGGTATCGGCGTCGCATCGGGCTATTTTTATCCCTCGATTGTGAATTTCTGGAACAGTTTTCAATACGGCACGACCAATGTCCCCATCGCAATCGGGCTGATTCTGATGATGTATCCGCCTTTGGCAAAGGTAAAATACGAGGAGCTTGGCGGGGTCTTTCGCAATTATAAGATACTGGGGCTGTCTTTGCTTCAAAATTGGGTAATCGGCCCGGTCCTGATGTTTGTCCTGGCGATAGTATTTTTGAGGGGCTATCCGGAATATATGGTTGGCCTGATTATCATCGGGCTCGCCAGATGTATCGCAATGGTCATTGTCTGGAACGACCTCGCCAAAGGCGATACGGAATACGCCGCGGGTCTTGTGGCGTTTAATTCGATTTTTCAGGTATTGTTCTTTTCCGTTTACGCTTACATATTTGTAACGGTCCTGCCTCCCGTTTTCGGTTTGGCCGGCAGCGTCGTCAACGTCTCCATTTCCCAAATCGCCAAAAGTGTTTTTGTCTATCTGGGGATACCGTTCATAGCCGGTGTTGTTACAAGGTTTTCTTTGATAAAGATTAAAAACAGGGACTGGTATCAAAACAAATTCATTCCCAAAATCAGCCCCGTTACATTGATTGCCCTGCTTTTCACAATCGTGGTGATGTTCAGTATGAAAGGGCAGTTTATAGTTTCCCTGCCTGTTGATGTGCTTCGTATCGCGTTGCCTTTGCTGATTTATTTTGTCGCGATGTTTTTCATCACTTTTTTCATCAGCGCAAAGGCGGGCGCCGGCTATGGTCAATCGACAACTTTGTCTCTTACTGCCGCAAGCAACAATTTTGAATTGGCTATTGCCGTGACAGTAACTGTTTTTGGCATTAACTCCGGCCAGGCCTTCGCGGCCGTCATTGGCCCGCTCGTCGAAGTCCCCGTGATGCTTATGCTTGTAAAGGTATGTCTCAACAGGTTAAGAGGCAAAATGTGCAGAGTCGAACGCGTTCCTGTACAGTAAAAATGGACGATAAAAAGTAAACGCAAATACGGCATACGGGGCATAAAGACAAGAAGTGCGAAAGCTCTTTTTATTTCCCGATGCAAAAGCGTGAGAAGATACGGTCGAGAATCTGTTCATCGATATTGTGCTGCTCGATATTGCTTAGCTGGTTATAGGCGGTTCTGAGCATCATGGCGGCCAGTTCCTCACTGCCTGCCTTTATTTCTTTTTTGGCCTGGATGATATCGTGAATCGCATTATTGAGCGCCTGCCTGTGTCTGGCGGTCAATGCGATGCCGTATTTATCCGCCGGGGTGGATTTGTCGTGCTTGGATGTGGCGGCGATTATTAGTTCGGTTATTTGTGTTTTTAGGTTATCGATGCCTGTGCCGCTGTGTGCGGAGACGGGAAGGAAATCGCAGCCGAAGAGCAATTTTAGTTTTGAGAGCCGTTCGGCAATACCTTTTTCCAAAAGCAAATCGGTTTTTGTGGCGATTGCTGTGAGATTCGATTGGTTTATCAATTGGCGTATCGCAATATCTTCGGCCCATTCAGGCTTTGTTATATCGACGCAGAAGACAACTACCATTGCGTTTCGTATCGCTTCAATTGCGGCCTGCTGGGCGAGTTCGTCAATTACAGTTTCGGCGTGGGTTGTAAGCCCGGCGCAATCAAAGAGAACGCAGCGACAGCCGGGAAGCTCGAATTCGCCTGTGAGGACATCACGGGTTGTTTTTCGCTGATGCGAAACGATACTGCGTTGTCTGCCAAGCAACTTATTAAGCAGCGTGCTTTTGCCTGCGTTTGGAGTTCCTGCGATTCCGACTGCTGGAAGGTCAAGCGTTGATTCGCTGCGTATCGAGCCGGCTAAGAGGTCGTTTAGCCGGTTTACTGTCTCGTTCAATTTGGCGATTATATCTGCTTTATTGGCGGGAGCGATATCTTCGGTGTTGAAATCAAGGTCCGCTTCGAGCCGGCTGAGAAGGTCGAGAATTGATTCGCGAATTGTTTTTGATAATCGCCCCAGCCGGCCTGCTAACAGGTTTTCCGCTGCGGCAAGCTGAAACGTGTTCGAGGCGGTAATCACTTCGTTTACGGCCTCGGCTTGTGCGAGGTCGATTTTGTTATTTAGATATGCCCTTGCGGTGAACTCGCCCGCGGAAGCGAGGCGGGCGCCGAGTGATAATAACTTTTCCATCAACTTTTCAGTGATTGCCTGATTTGTCCATAAGTGTATTTCAGCCAGGTCGTCTCCCGTGTAAGAACGCGGCTGGCGGAAAAGGTAAACAACCGCGTCGAGATTTATATCTGATATGCGACAAACCGTTATGCCCGCTTTGTCGGCGAGAGGTGATGCGCAAATATGGTTCAGGATATCGAGTGTCTGCGGGCCGGTTATTCGTAAAATTACTCGATGGTCGCCGGTGGGGGAACTTACTGCTATGATTGTATCGTTTGGGGCATACATAGCGTATTTCGTCTGTCGGTTACGCTGCTCGTTTCGTCAATCGTCTTACGGTTACGTATTACGCGACGAGTAACGTTTGACGCAACCGATACGAGCCGCGCAACCGCAACCGTTTAACGTTAGTTATATTCTGAAGAACGGTTTCGGCTTTGGCTTTTTGACTTTGCCGCCGGTTTTACTCGTTACGGGGACGAAGTTTTCGGTTTCCAGCAGTTCCTGTTTGGCGATGTGTTTTTTGATGATGTATTGCTCAATGACGCCGCCAAAAACGCTGGCCATAATATAAAGATTCAGCCCCGAAGGCGAATTGTATAGCATTAGCGGGAACATCACTGGCATCATAAACATCATAATTTTCTGTTGTTGTGCTGTTTGCGAGTCGGTGGCGACCTGTGCGGGCATAAGTTTTTGCTGGAGGTAAAACGCCACACCCATCAGAATCGGCAGCAGGTTAAACGAGTCGAGCGTGCCTAACAGGGGCAGCGATACCGCCTTGAACCTGAACAACGCGTCGGGAGCCGAGAGGTCTGTAATCCAGAAGGGCAAAAACTGTGCGCCGCGAAGGTCGATACTGGCGTAAACAGCGCCGTATAGCGCAATCCATATCGGCATCTGCACCATTGTCGGCAGCATTCCCATAACCGCCGCGGAGTGAGACACGCCGTATTTTTTCTGCACCTCGGCGATTCGGCGGTTCATCTCCATCATATTTTTGCCGTATTGTTTCCTTATGTCCTGCACTTCAGGCAAGGCGTTGAATTTCGAGTATTTGCTCATCGACACCTGGCTCAGCCGGGTGAGAGGGTGAAGCATCAGACGGACGAGCAGGACGAGGATAATGATTACGATGCCATAATTGGGGATAAACGTATAGACCCATTTCAAAAGCCAGAGGATTCCGAAGGCCAGAGGATGGATGATTGCGGCAGGGCAGCAGCAGGCCATAAAATCCATTGTGTTGACAAATCCGAGGTTTTGATACATCGGTACTTTGTCGAACAGCGATTTATCCTTGGGGCCGAGGAATAACTTGAAGCTTAAAGTTTTACTTCCTGCCGGGGCAAGCGTAATAGTTGTGGTTCTAAGGTCGATGCCTATGGTTTCGTCGCCGCTATTATTCTGGTAGTCGCCATCCGGATTTGCGAACCAGCCCTCCTTATCAGTTATCCAGTTGCAGAAATTCATATTCGCGTCGGGCGTTGGAATGACGATGGCCGTGAAGTATTTGCAGGTGATTGCCGCCCAGATAAAACCCGCGTTGTGCTGGGCGAGCTGTCTGCTTTCAGGTGTTGTGGCCTTTTGAAGCTTGCCAATGGGCAGGGATGTGCTGACAATTTCGCCTTTGGTATCTCTGAAAGCCGCGATGGTTTTTCTTGAGTCAGTCCTCGGGTCGTCTCTTTTTATGCCGGCTGGGCCGGTCATCTCAAACTGGATTTTATGTTCATCGGAAGAGAGATTCTCTATGACTAACTCGCAGTCGAGGTCGTAAAGTTTGGGGGTGACACGGTAGATTTTTGTCAGTTTGACGGCGAATTTGCCCGTGGTCTTGTCTTTTATGATTGCCTCAAAGCGGGCGGTTTGTGCGCCGTTATCGGTTTCGACGTCGCCGGCTGTCCAGTCGAGCTTGTCTAAGCGTAACTGCAGCTGGTTGTCCAGTATGAGCGACCGGGTTGCCATTGAAAAAGCAGGCGTGCCGTCGAGATTGACTGTCGGCGATAGTATCACGAGCGGCTGAGGATTTTTGTGGTCGAGGTCGCCGAATTCGCTGAGTTTGGCGTCGCTGATACCGGCGCCGCGGGATGTGAGGTCGATTAGAAACTTGAATCCGGTGTTCGGGTCGAGCGAGCCGAGGGTTATGGTTTTGGGACCTCCGCCGACTGCGCTGAAGTTGGGTTGAGGCGCCGTCTGTAGAGATGGTGCTTCGTCGGCAGCCAGAGTTATGCAGGGCGAACAAAAAACAATTAACATCAGTGCCAGTATGGTTTTTAAATTCATATTTCTGTTTTCTGTCCTCTGTTTTTCGTCTTCTGTTACAGTTTTATCTTCCTTCTTCAAGCCGGTCGGCGTTGAAGGTATCGAGCTGCCCCAGCGCCCTGATTTTTTCGGCGGTGGTTTTATAATCGTATTCGAGACGGACAAAATGCACCTCGTTTTCCTCGACGTAAACGTAGCTTGCACGGTTGTCGTGGTCGCGTGGCTGGCCCACCGAGCCGATGTTGATAATCGCCTTTTCGTCTTCGACAATCGGATATACGTTACCTAATTCGTTGGGCAGGTAAAAATCCGGCTCATCGAGGAATACGCCCGGCAAATGCGTGTGGCCTACGAAACACAAGTGCTTGACCCGCTCGAAAAGCACACGGACCTTTACGGGGTTGGTATAAACGTCGTCGGGGAAGATATACTCATTGATGGGTCTGCGGGGCGATGCGTGTATAAAATCGATGGTTGCCGCGACGTCGCCGAGCTTTGCCTTGAAAGACCTTCTCATAGGCAATTTGCCCAAAAAACCCCATCGGTTGTCTTTGGCCTGTTTGTCAGGTTCGCCTTCGAGGTTGAAACGTGTCCAGAAGCTGGCCTGTTCTGCGCCGTAATTGAAATTTGTCGGCTCATAAAGCGTGGCGTAATCGTGGTTTCCTAAAACGCACCATTTGGTCTTGTTGAGGACCAGGTCTAAACATTCCCGCGGGTTTGCGCCGTAGCCGATGACGTCGCCGAGGCAGTAAATGGTTTTTATGCCGCGGTTCTCGATATCAGCCAGGACGGTAGTTAGTGCCTCGATATTCGAATGTATATCACTTATAATTGCAAACATATCTCACTCATCGTTGATTGCCGTTTATACCATAAAACACATAATGCGAATGTAACTTAATAGCAGAAAAACCACAAAAAGGCCAGTGTATTTGTTGGTTTTTCGCGATTGTTTGCGGTCGGCTTCAAAATGCCGGGGCGGGTTCTATTTGGTTGCTTTGGATGACGGTGGTGATATAATACCCCAAAATAATATGTTACTTCAATAAGGGGATTACCTTGGCTGATACGAATTTGCTCGAAGCAAGCGGATTAGTGAAAAAGTATTCGGGAAGGGCGGTTGTCAACGGCGTCTCAATCTCAATCGCCCACCGTAGCATCGTTGGCCTGCTTGGCCGAAACGGCGCGGGCAAGACCACCAGCTTCCGGATGATTATGGGGATGATAATCCCAACGGCTGGTCAGGTTGTCTTCGAAGGCAATGACATCACAAAACTGCCGATGTTCAAAAGGGCACGTCTTGGCATCGGGTATCTTTCGCAGGAGCCCAGCATCTTTCAGCGGCTCAGCGTCCGCGATAATCTTTACGCCATTCTCGAAACAATGGCCGTTACAAAACAGCACAGGGATAGCCGCGCCGACGAGCTGATTGAACGGTTTGGCCTGACCGAGGTGGCCGAGAGCGAAGGACGGTTTCTGTCGGGCGGCGAACGCAGAAAACTCGAAATCGCACGCGCTATGGTTACTGAGCCGTCGCTTATTCTTCTCGATGAACCCTTCAGCGGCGTTGACCCAATTACCGTCCAGGATCTGCAAAATGACATTCGCCAGCTTGTCGCCTCCGGCGTCAGCATCCTGGTTACCGACCACAACGTTGAAAGAACGCTTGAGGTGGTCGATAAGGCGTATATCATCGACCACGGCAAGGTTCTCGCGGAAGGCACCCCGGCCCAGGTTATCCAGAACGAAATCGTCAAGAAAGCGTATTTAGGTAATAGTTTCAAAGGCGATGAGTTTAATTAGAGAGCCAGGATGACGATTGATATTGAAAAATGTCATATAACGCATTACCCGGCACAAGTGCTGGGCGAACCCTCACTGCCGGTCGATAAAATCGACGATACAATCCGTCAACTTGTCGTTAAGATGACGGATATTATGGTTGAGCTTAAGGGCGTCGGCCTTGCCGCCCCGCAGGGGGGCGTGCCTCTGCGCCTGTTTATAATTTCTCTCGACGGCAGCAGGAATAATGTCCGTGTTTATGTAAATCCGACAGTTAAGGGCGAGGGCCCGATTGTAGAAAACGAAGAGGGCTGTCTTTCCGTCCCGGGCGTATATACCAAAATCAAGCGATACAGTATTGCGACTGTTACCGCAACCGACCTTGACAGCAAAACCTTCACCGAGCAGGGCGACGGACTTTACGCCCGCGCACTTCAGCATGAGTTTGACCACATCGAGGGCGTTACAATTGTCAATCGTATGCCGACGATAGCCCGCATCACTTACCGAAAGCAGTTGAAAAAACTCGAAGAGGCGAACAACGACGCTGGCTCCTGAAAAACTGGAATCCCCAAAGACCAATGAATATCGTTTATTTAGGAAGCGGCCAATTCGGTTTACCTTGTCTCGACGTGATACTTGGCTCGCGGCATAAAATTGCTCTCGTTATCACCCAGCCGGCACAGCCCGCGGGCAGGGGACGCAAAGAAAAGCCGACGCCCGTCGCCGAATGGGCAGTTGAAAATAAGATGCCCGTCATTGAAGCCCCTGATGTGAACTCATCCGAGATTATCGGTAAAATAAAATCCTGCAAACCCGACCTTCTGGTTGTCATCGCATTCGGCCAGAAAATCAGCAAAGATGTTACCGGTATCGCCCCAAAAGGAGCGATAAACGTTCACGCGTCGCTGCTGCCGAAATATCGCGGAGCTGCCCCAATAAACTGGGCGATAATCAACGGCGACGCCGAAACAGGCATCAGTATTATCACGGTTGCGGAAAGAATGGACGCGGGCGACATACTCGCGCAATGCGGTACCGATATTGACGGCGAGGAGTCAGCGGGCAAACTTCACGACCGGCTGGCGAAACTGGCGGCGCCGTTGCTCGTTATGACAATCGACCAGATTGCGGCGGGAACAGCCAAATACGCAAAACAGGATGACGCCACAGCCACCCGTGCCCCGAAACTGAAAAAAGCCGACGGTTTTTTCGATTTCACTGAGCCGGCGGAATTGCTGCACCGCAAAATGCTTGGCTTGTGGCCCTGGCCTGGTGTGTCTGCTCTTTACAAATCGCAAAAATCGAGCCGGGCGGAACGAGTCATCTTCGCTAAAGCGGATATCCTGCGAATGGATAATCCCGCGAACCTGCCTCCCGGCACAATCGACAAAAACCTCAACGTCGTCTGCGGCAAAGACCGCTTGCAGATTATGCAGTTGAAGCCGGAAAATTCCCGCCTGATGAGTTTCGCTGATTTCGTCAACGGCAGACGCGTTTTGCCGGGCGACCGGTTCGTCAAAATCACGGATTGATATGCCTGAGCCGAAACCTATAACCGCTCGCGGCGTCGCAGCCGAAGTGCTCACCGAAACCCGCAAAGACAAACAATTTGCCGGCGACGCATTAGACCAGTACCCAAAACTTGCCAACAGGCAAAAAGCGACCGACCTCGTCTTCGGCGTGATAAAAAACCGGCTGGTCATCGACCTTGTTATCGAAAAAGTATCGGGAATTAAAATTGTGCATATACCGAGTAAAATTCTGAATATCATCAGGGTAGGGGTATATGAGCTGGTTTATTGCCCGCAGGCAAAAGAATACGTGATAATTTGCGAGGCGGTCGAATACGCAAAGCATATCGCCAATACAAAAGGAGGCGGGTTCGTCAACGCGATACTTCGCCAGACGCAAAAACACATAATCAATCGTCAAAAGCCCGCCGAGCAATCCTCGCTCCGCAAACTTATCCCGCAAACGCCGAATACGGCCTGCGAATTCGATATGGAGATACTTTCCGACCCGGACAAATCGCCGTGTGAGTATCTTGCCTGTGCGTTTTCGTTGTCCAACTGGCTTGTTCAAAGCTGGTTCGACGAATATGGCAGGCAGCAGGCAGAAAAGATTTGCCTTGCGAGCAATCGCAGACCGAGCGTTTACCTGAGACCCAATCCGCTCAAAACCACGGCGAAAGAACTTTCGGAGAAACTCAAAGCCGCTGAAGTTGACTGCGAGATTGAACCCGAATCGCAAATGATAAAACTGGCAAGCCCCAAAGCAATAACCGCATTACCCGGCTTCGATGATGGGTTATTCACAGTTCAGGATTTGGCCGCGTCGCAGGCGGTGCGGGCTTTGAAGCCGCAGCCGGACTGGAAGATTCTCGACATTTGCGCCGCGCCGGGTACAAAGACAACGCAGTTGGCGGAAGCGACAGGCGGCAGGGCTAAAATAATTGCGACGGATATCGACGCCAATCGCCTGAAAATGGTCGGCGAAAATATTGTCCGCCTTGGTTTGTCAGGCAGTATCTCGACAATCGAATATAATGATGTTGAAAAGCAGGGCGTTTTTGATTGTGTGCTGGTCGATGCGCCTTGCTCGAATACCAGTGTTCTGGCCCGCAGGCCAGAGGTTCGCCATAGAATTACCAAAAACGACGTCAATAAACTTGCAGAGACACAAATGATGCTGCTATCGAAGGCCGCCGGTATGCTGAAACCCAAAGGCGTTATCTGTTACAGCACCTGCAGCATCCAGCCCGAAGAAGACGGCCTGCTTGTTCGCGGATTTATTAAGGAAAACCCCAGGTTCAAAATTGAATCCGAAAAGCTGATTTTGCCCTCGGCGGAGTCCTTTGACCACGACGGCGGCTATTCCGCGGTTATAATCAGGAAATCGACGGATTGATTTTTTGCCGGTTTGTTCTTGACGGGGTTTGGGTAAATTGTTAAGTGATTGAGAGTAGCCGGCGGAGTTACCGGCTGTTTTATGAAATTGAAAGGAGGCCATTATGGCAAGGTTAGCAGTTATCGTATTGGTTATAACGTTATCGTTCGTTCTCGTAGGGTGTAACGGTAAGGATGCGGGCAAATCACAGACGTTGAATACCAGGGTCGGCGCCGCTTCGGACGCTAACGCCCTGTATGCCGAGGCCGTCCGTATCGAAGAGCAGGCAGGCCCGTTAAAGGTCGTCAAGGACGAGGCCTTGTTGAGAAAGGCGCTCGATAAGTATGACCAGTTTATAAACAAATATCCTAAAAGCGACAAAATAGACGATGCTGCTTTCAGAATGGCCGGAATTTATGAGTACCTCAAGGACTACACTAACGCCGTTAAGAATTACCAGAGAACCTACCAGTGGAACCCGCAAACGCCCACCCCGGCCAGGTTCAAGGCGGCGTATCTTCTTGATACCCAGTTGGGCAGAAGAACTGAGGCGCTGCAGATTTATCAGGAGGCCCTGTCGAAGATAACCAGATCGGATGAGCATAAGCGGTGGGTCGCCTTTGCCGAACAACGGGTCAAGGAATTAACCGGGGAAGTCAAACCACAGCCGTAACCTCGGCTTGAATTTGTTCGAATGAATACTTCGCGTAATTATGGGCCTGACCGACAGTCAGGCCCATTTGCTTTTGACGGTCGATGCTGAAGAAACTTGAACAAAAAACAGCGGACTTTATCGCAGCCGAACAGCTTACCCATGCTGGCGGAAAAGTTCTGCTCGCGATTTCAGGCGGCGCGGATTCCACCGCCTTGTTACATGTTCTGGCTGCGTTGCGGCTCGGTATCTGCTGCGCACATATCAACCATCAGTTGAGAGGTGACGAGGCGCAAAGAGACGAAGATTTTGTGATTGAGCAGTGCCAAAAACTCAAAGTCCCCGTCATCACTAAGAAAATCGACGTGCGTGATTACGCGAAAAAAATGAAACTCTCAATCGAGACGGCCGCGAGAAATCTGCGAATCCGGAATCTGGTCGATATTGCCAAATCGCAAAATTGTTCCTGTATCGCCACCGCTCATCATAAAAGCGACAACGCCGAAACAGTTATCGACCGCCTGGTTCGCGGAACTGGTCTCCGCGGACTATGCGGAATCTGGCCCGCGAAAAAGTTTACCGACGGAATCACATTCATAAGGCCTTTGCTTTGCGCCACTCACAATGAGATTATTCAATACCTCAACAGCCGCAATTTGAATTGGTGCACCGACAGGACTAATACTGATTTTGCATACAGGCGTAATTTCATCCGTTATCGCCTGCTCCCCGCTTTGCAGGAAAATTCCACAGGCGATATAGTCGAAAACCTTGCTGTTCTGTCAAAAGTGTCTCGCGGGTTTTATCTTATGATTTGCCGAACAACTGATATGATTTGGCCCGATATCACCAGTGTAAATGAGAACGAAATTGTTGTAGATTCCGGCAAAATTGCCAATCGGCCCGCTGAAATCAAAATTGAGATTATCCGCAGGGTGTTGATGCATCTTGGCACAGGTGAGCAGGACGTTACAGAACGGCATTACACAAGCATATTACGATTACCGGATGATGGACGCTTGCAGCTTCCGAATCGCATAACAGTGAGCCGGCAGGGGGGCAAAATCGTTTTTGAGAAACATCTGAAAACTAAACCGGCCCAATTAATTACGGCAGAACCTGTTGCGTTAAAAGTGCCCGGAGCGACGCAATTCGGCCCCTATACAATCAACGCGGATATTATCGAAATCGAACAGAAAGACCTGGCCGGCTTCAAGAAGACCAAAACGAATCTTGTTGAATGGTTCGATTTTAAAAAATTGAAACTGCCGCTGGAAGTTCGCCTGAGAAAACGTGGCGATAAATTCTGGCCTTTAGGTTTGGCAGGCGAAAAAAGAGTTGGCAAGTTTTTAACCGCTGTGAAGATATCTCAATCGTTGCGGAGGCGATTACTCGTTGTCGTTGACAGCGGAAAAATAATCTGGCTTTGCCCCGTCAGGATAAGCGAACGGGCAAAGGTAACCAAAGATACTCGCAGGGTGATTCAGATTAAAATTTCCTATTCTATAAGCTGAGTTTACTGCTGGCCGGAGTCGAACAGTTCCGGCTCATCGTTGGCAGTTGGCTTCTTGTTGTATTTCAAACCAAGATGCCTGCACGCCTCGTTTGTTATCTCTCTGCCTCTTTTCGTCCTGCGGACAAATCCGATTTGCAGCAAATATGGCTCAACCACGTCTTCCAGCGTGTCTCGTTCCTCACCCAGCGTCGCCGCGATGGCTTCTATACCCGCAGGCCCACCCTCATATACCCCCGCCAAAGCCCGCAAAAATGACCTGTCTAATTCGTCGAGACCAAGTTCGTCAATCTGCTCCATCTTCAACGAGCTTTCGACAATCGCGGTTGTCAGTTTGCCCTGTCCCTTTACCTGTGCGTAATCGCGCACGCGTTTTAACAGCCGATTCGCGATTCTCGGCGTGCCGCGCGACCGTGTCGCAATCAGGTTCAGTGTCCCTTCATCGCAATTTAATTGCAGCAGTTTTGCTGAGCGTTTGAGAATCAAAGTCAAATCCGCCGTATTGTAAAATTCGAGATGATACAGCATCCCGAATCGACTTCGCAGCGGTGCGCTCAGCAGTCCCGCCCGTGTCGTTGCGCCGATTAGCGTAAATCGTTTCAGCGGGAAATTTATCGTCTTTGCGTGCAGTCCGCTATCCACCGTGAAATCAACCCTGAATTCCTCCATTGCAGGGTACAAAAATTCTTCAACAGGCGTGCTCAGCCGGTGAATCTCGTCGATGAAAAGCGTATCGCCCGTGTTGATATTGCTCAAAAGCCCCATCAGGTCGCCCTGTTTTGTCAGTGCAGGTCCCGATGTGCACCTTATGTTGGCGTCCATTTCGTTGGCAACCACGTTGGCTAATGTCGTTTTGCCCAATCCGGGCGGGCCATAAAACAGGATATGCTCCAACGGCTCATTTCTCTTTTTCGCCGCCTCAATCGCTATTTTGAGCTTGTCGATTACCTTTTGTTGCCCGATGCACTCGCGCAACTGCTTTGGCCGAAGCGAAACGTTGAAATTCTCCTCCGCTTCATTTCTCGAATCGCTCGTTATGACCCTGTCTATCGCCATTTTCGTCGCTCGTGGCCTGTTACTCGTCTCTCGTTGTCATTCCTGCGAAAGCAGGAATCCAGTCCTTATACTTCAATTCCTTGTTTCATTCTATACACCAGCGGTACTAACTCTTCCGCGTTTTTTATATCCGGATGTTTCTTGCACGCAAGCTCAATCAGCTCCATTGCCTCATTTCGCTTCTCACCCCAGGCAATCAAAATCTCAAGCGTCTCTGCCTGGTATGGTTTGAAAGCAGGAGCAGCCACACCAGTTGGCCCGACCCCGATTGCGAATCTGCCTAATTTGCCTTTAAGTTCCGCGATAATCTGCTGCGCTGTTCTTTTACCCACGCCGTCAAGCGCGGTCAGTGTCTTGTCATCCCCGTTTTCAATCGCCGATGCGATACTGGCAATCGGTATTGTCAGCGACCTCAGCGCCTTTCGCACGCCGATGCCTTTGACGCTGGTGAACTTGTGAAAAAATTCTCTTTCGCCGTCGCTTAAAAATCCGACTATCCTGGGGATAAGGTTCCCGCCGCCCAATGTTCCTTCATAGTATTCCATCGTGCAAAGTGTGATATTTGAGCCGATGCTGCCCGCTAACGCACTTATGCAATACCCCGGCAGCAAAACCTCATACCCAACCGCGCCCACCTGTACTAATGCGCTTTCGGTATCCAGCTTAACAAGTTTTCCTTCGAGTCGTGCTATCATAATTTAATGTTTTAGTTGTCATTCCCGCGGAAGCGGGAATCCAGTTTTTCTCATCATTTCTGCACAGCACATCGCCGCCGCTATCGCGTCCGCCACGTCATTCGGCTCAGGCACAGCCGACAATCCCAGAAGCGTCTTGATTGTCCTCTGCATCTGCTCTTTCGACGCGTGCCCGTTACCGGTAATACATTTCTTTATCCGCGTCGCGCCGAAGCTCTTAACCTCAACGCCCGCCTCGGCACATCTCTGCAATATAACCCCTCTTGCGTGCCCCATCAATATCGCTGTTCGCGGATGTGCATAATGCGAATACAACTGCTCCACCCCAACGACATCGGGCTTGAACTTGTCCAGTATCGAGTCAATATCTTCTGCTATCTGATTTAATCTCTTTTCAACTGCCTTGCTGGCCGTTGTGTGAATCACCCCGCCTTCAAGCAGGGTTGTTTCGCCTGATTTTGACTCAATACACGCATACCCGCAAACCTGCAATCCCGGGTCTATACCAAGTATCTTCATTTTTCGTAAATTTTCTTTAATTCTTTGGTTAAAAATAGCATGTAGTTTTCTGCGTCCTCTTTGTGGTATGAATAATCTTCAAGATATTTTAAGAAACTATCTTGTAATGTATCTTGTATATCTAATCCAGAAGTCTTTAAGTAATTTCTGATAGTGTCCGCAGTGGCAAAATCTTTTTTGTCTCTTGCTAATTTTCTCCATTCAACAAATATTTTGTACTTATCAAGAATATCGTCTTTCATATCAACAAATGTGGATGACGTTGTTTTCTCCATTGATTTTGTCACAATACCTAATACGTCGCCGCCGAGTTTCGTAAACAGATTATCAATTGCTGTAAGCGTTTCTAATGTTACTTTTTTGTAGGCAGCGCGTAATGTTTTATATAGATCTTTAAAAGGTGTTACAGGATTACTATCCTTAAGCATTTCACTAGACAAACCCGCCAACTCAAACATCACCGACAATGCAATCGAAGTATTGAGGTCGTCGTTCATTGCCGACTCGAATTTATCTTTCAATTCTTTCAGGCGGTTCGCAACATTATTATCAACAGATCCGTTTGGTGCGTTTTTAATTTGCTTTCTTACTGCGATGACCGCATCCGTTAGTTTATCGTATCCACTCTGAGCAGCAATTAAAGCGTCATCGGAAAAATCTATAGGATGACGATAATGGCTATTGAGGACTAACATTCTTACTGCCATAGGGTCATATTTTTTGCTTAATCTCTCGTGCTTTTCTACATCGGTGTAATCCGTAAAAACCTGCTTTAGCGTAATAAAGTTGCCCAAACTCTTACCCATCTTCTGGCCATCGACCGTCACCATATTATTATGCAGCCAGTAATTGACGAATTGCTTCCCCGTTGCCGCCTCCGCCTGCGCTATTTCACATTCGTGGTGCGGGAACTGGTTTTCCAGCCCGCCCCCGTGAATATCGAAGGGTTGCCCTAAGTATTTTGTGCTCATCACCGAACACTCAAGGTGCCAGCCGGGGAATCCCTGTCCCCACGGGCTTGGCCATTGCATAATATGATTCGCCTCCGCCTTTTTCCAGAGCGCGAAATCCGCAGGGTTTCTCTTTTCCTGCGAAATCTCCACCCGTGCCCCCGCAATCATATCCTCGACGTTCCTGCCCGAAAGTTTGCCGTAATCAGTGAATTTGGAAACATCGAAATAAACCGACCCGTTTGCCTCGTATGCGTAACCTTTCTCGATAAGCGTCTTTACTAATTCGATTTGCTCGACGATATGGCCGCTTGCCCGCGGGCTTATATCGGGCCGGACACAGTTGAGCTTGTCCATATCCTCGAAGAAACTGCGCGTGTACATCTCTGCCAGTTCCATCGGGTGCTTATGGACCTTCGCCGCTGCCTTTGCGATTTTGTCCTCGCCCTGGTCCGCATCATCGGTAAGGTGACCCACGTCTGTAATATTCTGAACGTATGTTACGTTGTAGCCGAGGTATCGCATATAGCGGACGAGAATATCGAAGCTAACGTAGCTTTTCGCGTGGCCAAGATGCGCGTGCCCATAAACCGTCGGCCCGCAAACATATATCCCGACCCTGCCTTCCTTCACCGGCTTAAAATCCTCTAATCGCCGCGTTAAGCTGTTATATAATTTCAAAGTCATCTTCAATTCCTAATTTCAAATCCGCTTTTCTGCAATCCGAAATTGCTTCTTATACCCTTTTGATTTTCTTCCTCAGCATTGCTATCGCCGTTGCCGCTATTGCTGTGCCTTCGCCGACCTCGCCAAGTCCTTCATTCGTTTTTGCCTTGACGTTTGCCGCGTTGAAATCGATTCCCAAAAGTCCCGCGATTACCCGCTTGATTTGTCCCTTGAATGGTTCCAGCCGGGGTTGTTCCGCGTGAATCGTTACATCGACGTTGATGATATCCCATTTCTTCTCAGCTAATTTTTCTTTGACGATGAATAGCAGTTCCTTGCTGTCCGCGTCTTTCCATTTGGGGTCGGCGTCGGGGAAAAATGTCCCTATGTCGCCCAGACCAGCGGCCCCAAGCAGGGCGTCTATCACCGCGTGCAGCACCGCGTCGCCGTCGCTGTGTCCCAGCAACCCCATCGGGTGCGGAATCTGTATCCCGCCCAGCATCAGCTTCCTGCCCTCGACTAAGCGGTGAATGTCCGTGCCTATCCCCGCTCGAAACTCAATTGGTTCTGGTTCAATCACAGTGTTCCCTTTGTGCTGGGGATGTCTTTACCTGTTATTTTAACCGCCGCCCCCAATGCTTGGCCTAGCGCCTTGAATATCGCTTCCGCGGTGTGATGTGCGTTTGTGCCGTAGGGGATGTTTATATGCAGGTTGAATTTGCCCGAGTTTGAAAAGCTCCGCAGCATCTCCTCAAGGCACTCCACGTCGAAATCGCCAATCTTGCTCGTCCGGTATTCCACATTATAAACGCAGCTCGGCCTGCCTGACAAATCAATCGACACATTCGCAAGTGAATCTTCCATCGGCACAGAACTATTGCCGTATCTGTTTATGCCTTTCTTGTCTCCCAGCGCATTGTCAAGGCACTCGCCTAAGCAAAGCCCGATGTCCTCGACGGTGTGATGACTGTCAACGTCGAGGTCGCCTTTGGCCTTTATGGTCGTATCGATTTTGCTGTGCTTGCTTAGGTGCGTGAGCATATGGTCGAGGAACCCGACGCCCGTATCGATTTCATATTTACCGGCTCCGTCGAGATTCAGCGAGATATTGACGTCTGTCTCTTTTGTCTTCCTGTGTATTTTCGCCATTCGTTTTTTCATAGCATAGTCCTTTACGCGGATACTATTTCTTTCAACGCCGACAAAAGCGTATCATTCTGTTCTCTTGTCCCCACGCTTATTCTCAGCTTATTCTCGATACCTGGCAAATCCCAGTATCGCACATATATATTTTTCTCAACAAGTTTGTCAAAAATACTTTTCGCCTTGCGCTTTGTGTGTTCCGCGAATACGAAATTCGACGAGCTTTCCGGCAGCGTAAATCCAATCGCCCTCAACTGCTCACTCAGCCGTTTGCGTTCCTCCTTTACCTTCGCGATTATTTCTTTGAAATACTCCTGGTCTTGTACTGCCGCTGTCGCCGCCGCTATCGCTATCGCGTCTTCGTTGTATGAATCCTTGACCTTCAGCAGTCCCTCTATCAATGTCGGCTTCGCAATCGCGTATCCGAAACGCAATCCCGCCAGTGAATAACCTTTGCTCAGCGTACGAAGTATAATTATGTTATCGAACTGTTTGACTAATTCAATGCAGTTTTGCTCCGCGAAATCCACGTATGCCTCGTCAATCAGCAAAACACCTTTTATCTCCGCCGCTAATTCCGCCAACTCTTCGGCCTCTATAAGTGTCCCGCTCGGCGCATTCGGATTGCATACGATTGTCAAAGCCGCTTTGGTCCTCGCCAATTTTGAAGGCAGGTTAAATTCCTCGTCGAAGGGCACCTCGATTGCCTTGCAGCCCTGTATTTGCGCTAGCACCGGGTAAAGCGAATAAGTCGGCACTGGATACGCAACCGGCCGCTTTTTGTCGCAAAATGCGGTAAACGCCATACTCAGCAGCTCGTCCCCGCCGTTGCAAATCATAATCCAGTCCGGCTCTACCCCGTTGATTTTTGCCGCCGCCTCACGAAATACGCTTCCCGTCGGGTCGGGATACCTGCGCAACTGCTCCGGCTTTATCTCCCCTATCACCTTCAAAACTTCCGGGGAAGGGGGGTAAGGGTTCTCATTGGTGTTGAGCTTTACCACCTCCGTGGTTGGCCTGCCCCCACGGTTTGCTTCGCAAAGCGAAGCAGTGGGGGGCTGAAACCCCGGCTCATAACCCTTCATCTGCTCGATATTATCACGAAAATAACTCATTATTACTCCTTGTCAGACAAGTCCGATATGTCCGACGGGTCTGATTATACGTCTTCGACGCCAAAAAAAAAGCCCCCGCTGGTAAATATAATATCCTGTTATTATAATCGTCATTCGGATATGAAGATGCTGATTAGAAACATATTGCTCGGCTTGATTTTATTCTTCCGATTTCAATACTGCCAGTTTTAACTGGTGGTTCTTTTACTTGTCATCATTCGACCACGAAACAGGGCACCTCACAGGCCTGTTTCGGCGAAGACGGACCCCCGCTCAGGGCAAAGAAATAATGACCACCTCCGCGGCCTATATATCGACAACACCGACATCGCAAACACCATTTTCGCCCTGTGGGCGAAGCGGGGTGACTAATTTTAAATTCTCTGTGGCCTCTGTGTGCTCTGTGGCTATAATATCTCTGTCCGCCTCTGGCGAGACCTCGCCCGCCGCTATGCGGGTGGCTGAACTTTTTTTGAGGAGCATAAAATATGAACCGTATATTCAGGTTTGAAATGGCTGTTAAAACTGTGTTGATGGTAACGCTCGCCTTGGCGGTGGTTTTCGCCGTCGGCTGTCCGAAGAAACAACAGAGTAAATCGTCCCCAACGCATCCCTTGCCGGCATCGAGCGAGAATAAACCGCCTAAACAGGACGCCAATATTCAGCCGCCGCCGGCTGAAGTTAATCAAAATACAGTCGCCTCGCCTGCTGAACCCGTTGTGGATAATAAAACAACCACTGTTGCCAAAGTGCCCGCCAAAGAAGTCAGTCCGCCGGTTGCCGATGACCAGAAAAAAACCGAACCACCCGTTGCCGCCGAACAGCCCAAAGAGCCGACCCTGCCCGAACCTGATGATTTGAAACCATTCGATGCCCTCAAGACCTCCGAAGAAAAAGTGGATTTTATTTCCGACTTCGCCGATGCCCATCCCGAATTGATACCCGCTCTTGTTTATAAAGCCCTCGATGATAACGACCTCGATGTTCGCACTGCTGCGATGGAAGCGATCTCAATGAATGACATCAACGACCCCAATGTTGTTTACGTTGCAGCCAAAGCCCTTAACGACACCGAACCCGATATCCGCAAAAGCGCAATCGAGGCCTGCGAAAATGTCACCGACCCTGCCGTCGGCAAAGTCCTTGTTGACGCCCTCGCAGATGAAAGCGAAGATGTCCGCAACGCCGCAATTCAGGCCGCCAACCAGCAAGTGCCCGATATTCGCCTGGCTGTCCTTGGGGCAGGCATCACCAGCCAGTACGAGGATGTCAAAGAGGACACCGTTTCTTCGCTCATCGATGCTTCCAGTCCCGCTGCCATGGATATACTCATCACAGGCCTGAATGATTCTGATCCCGATTTCCGCGACAGCGTCAAATCTGCCATTAATTTTCTCGTCTCTCAGGAATTCGACAACTACGACCAGGCCCAAAAATGGTGGAATGCCAATCGTAGTAAATACAATGACGACCTGTCCGAAAAGGATTGATTTCTCGTAGCGCAGCGAAGCCCCAGACTACGATCTGGGGTCCAGTTTTTCGTAGTGCATTTCCGTATCCGTATTTAGCCCGCCGTGTCACGGCGGGTTTAGCCGCCGCCGGTACGGCGGCGCATTGCTGCGTAATTCACTTCAACATTTAGTATTCGATATTGGACATTCGACTTTACTCCGCGTTCTCTGCGTTCTCTGCGGTGAGATTTGGGAAGTTCAACTGTGCGAATTCCCCATGGTATTTCTTCGCCGCCTCATCGTATGCCTTCGCCGCTTCTGTTTCATCATCGAATCTGCCAAGCCATATCCTTTTCCCCCCAACTGTGGTTCTTGCTACCCATCGGCCGGATTGTTTCTCGAAGAAAACCCCGATAAACCGCGATGTTGTTTTTTTGGTGGTCTTTCCTTTATTGAACTGGTTCTGCGAATGTGTCGCCAAGCGAAGGTTTTCTTTCCTGTTGTCTAAGGTATTGCGATTGTGATGGTCAACCAGCATCCCCGCCGGCTCACCCATTATTTCCCTGTGCATCGAAATAATCTTTGTCCTGTTGTTCGAATCGCCCACTAACCGCACCGCGTAAATTCGAGGCCCGTTTTCCTTCGCGCACCAGTTAAACCTGTTCAACTGATAAAAATCCCCCGGCTCAACAATCGTGAACCTCCCTTCGCCTAGTGGAATCTTGCGAAATGGATGACCGTATTTTACCTTGCGATAAAGCAATACAGGCCATGCAAAAATTAGGTCAAGGCAGACGGGAACCCTTATTGTTAGTTGTGTAAACATACTTATCTCCTCTCGTAGCATAGCGCAGATCCTCGAAGCGTAGCGGAGACCCCTGCGTCTCGTTTTGCTTTGCAAAACGGCAGGGGCGGCTCCATCGGCTTGCAACAGGGGACCCACAAATCCCAAATTCCAAGTTTCAAATCTCAAACTGCTTTGTAGAAACCTTTAATTAAAAGTTCTTTATGAAAAGTAAATAGAGAAGCATCAGGTTGTAGGTCAGAACTCTCATGACGCACTCGGTACTGCGAGATTCATTCGTTCGGCTACGAAGGGCGTAGCCAAGACGACGTTTCATGCGAGACATAACACTCTCAACTTGCCATCGCTGACCAAACTTACGTTTCGGGAAGTTATTCTTCATTTGATTTCGGTAATGGCCTGTAAGCTCGCCTTTTTTACCTCGTCGGTTGTTGATAGCGATAATCGTCGAGCGGATGCCGAGATACTGACGACAGAATTTATGGTTGGCTTCTGCGTCATATCCTGCATCACCCAAAAGCCGGTCTATAGGCAGATTAGTTACCGCCTGGGAAACTGCCGGCATAAGGTAGGAACAATCATTGCTGGGACCAGTGCTGACCAAGCCGGCAGCAATCAGATGGCTGGCATTGTGGCAGACAACCGTAAGTTTTGTCCATCGGCGATATTGCTGGGTATGTTTGCCTTGACGCATTAGAAAATGTCGGCTGACAAACCGGCTTTCCAGCCCCGTCGAATCAATGGATGCCTCGGGGCGTTCCTCGATTAAGCCATCGCGGCTGGCAATACTGAAAATGGCGGCTAACAGCTTGTCCCAAGCCCTTTTTTTAGCAGACGTTGCTGTGCTTTTTGAAGGGTAGTGTAGTGAGGAATTTTTGACAACCCAATCGCAGCTCTCAAGTCCGTGAAGTCCGCCAGCAACTGTACAATCCCACGATAGTCGGTTTGAAAAAACTGTCGCAGAGTCAAAATGGCGAACAACTGTGCCTGTGTAAAATCGTGGCGTGAGCGATTGGCTGAATATGGCGAGAGTGCCGTTGTGGCTGTCTGAAGTGCCTGCTTTGCCAGCATAACAGGTGATTTGGTCATAACTCCGTGTTTGGCCATCGTGGAATCCTTTCCAACGCGGTTTATGGCTGAAACCTAAGTTATTGTTATTATTAACACTTATCGCCATGACTAAACCTTATGCTTCAATCTTTTCTACAGAGCAATATCAAACAACAAAACACAAAACGAAAATTGGTTTGATTTACCTTGCGCACAAGGCGCTAAACTTGGGATTTCTATCCCTGCCTCCTGCCAGCGTCTGCCAGCGGGTTAGAATTTTACCAAACAATATCTGCAAGTCAAGACAAATACAACTTTTCTTGAAAAATTATGCGTTTTTGTTATAAGTGCTTGTATTTAAGGGAGTTACCACGAAAAAAGAAGGCACACGAAGGATATTTAGACGCTGATTAACGCAGATTAACGCTGCTCAACTGCCTGCCCTGAGCGAAGTCGAATGGGTCGAGGGCTTCAATTCGTTCTCCCTTTCCTTTTGCTTTTTTCCACCGTTTCAGCTTATAATTTCCCTATTCTCGTCAGGAGTCAACATCGAAGCGAATTTCTGCCGAAGGCGGGCAAGAATCAAAATAACAAATCAAAAGTTAAAAATGTATGGGCGAAAAAGGAGCGGTTGAGAAAGAAGCAGAGGGAAAATCTGGCACCTTAAATTACGCTTAAATTATTTTGATGTTGTATTGAGGAATTACAGAGGTTGCTATTATATGGAATTTTCCGCAAACAAACTTATTAAATGGGCGGCTAATATAGACCAGTATTTCAGATCTTTTCAGCAAGAAGATAACTCTGTAAACAATACAGATCTTTTTAAGGCATACCTTGATACTATAGCTGATATTCTTACCGAGATTGCCTGTAGAACAACCCCCAGCGATAACTGGGAGTTATTCCGTAGTGGAGATATTTTAGAGATCCACTCAAATAAGCTCCAACATAGTTTTCGTTTTTATAATTGGCAGAACATTGAGTTTAATATCGAAACGGCTTTTCTCTTTCCGCAACATATTAGTCGTATGCCTGACGAATTTTGGAGACATGTTCTGGAACTTAACGAATACGGAAAATTTGTTTTCGAAGAAAACTCCATACCTGATTTCCCTTCATGTCTTGCTTTGCAAGCCAAAAAAAAGGTAAGTAGTAATATTTTTAGATTAGCCCGACACAGCATATTATTTGCAATACAACAAAATGAAAACGATATTGATGCGGAAGACATTTATGAAGATTTCGGTTCTATTCAAGTGTCATGGCCGCTTAATATCAAAATAGAAGACTTGCTGAACAATATATCTGAGGTCTTCACGCGGTTTTATCGAATAAACTATATGTTGTATCGGCATGAATACATTATAAATCATTCTAAACGCAAAGGTGGAAGGAAAATACAAACGAGAGACGAGGTTGATAAAAGGGAATAAAGATAGACCGCTCCCTATCTTATATGATTGAGTCATAATGTCTGATTTGTATAAAATACACTTTGGTTTTTCTAAAAGTAAACGATATCCGCAAGCAGTTGAACTTGCCAAGCTAGCTAATAAACATGAAATTAGGGGTGAGGGAGAGGATGTATGGCATATCGTCACCTTTACAAATGAACAAATTGATTTGATGGCATCTTTTTATAAAATTGCTGGAGGTTTGCCGTATCCTAAGATATATGGGGCTGAGGTTCTTTCGCTTATTTTATATCTCTGCGAAGGCTACGAGTATTCATATAACTCCAATGCAAAGAAAGATCGCATCCGGAAAGCATCGGAGCGACTACAAATAGAAACCGATAAAACTTCAGAGGAGCTTGCAAACTATTTAGATAATAAATACTGGAAAACATACCAACAGGATATGACAAAAGTGAACGAAAAACTTAGAAATGAAGGATACCTTGACTCGTTTAATTATACAACTATGAGGCAAATAGAAGCTACCAAAAGACCCAAAGAGCTTCTTCCTGAATACCAGAAAATTCGTAAACTAATTTCCAATGGAAAATATGAGGATGCGGTGAATAAATATTATAATACGCTTGGCGATAGATTTTATGGCGAACTTAACAATGAACTAATCTATCTTAAACGTCTTGCTAAAATCCCCCTGACAGGAAGGGACCTCTTATACTTCAGAAGCGAATCATCGCGGAATGAATTGGTCAATTCTAATTTATCGGAATATTGTTAATGTATCGATAAAGCACTTGAACAATATCGAGAAGCAGGACTTAAGTTGCCACTTGATATTCTCGTTGATAACACTCCAACTATGGAAGAGTTAATCGAACAAAGAAAACATGACTGGCACCAAGGTGTCTATTTGTGGAATGGCAAATATCAGAGAGATAGTACTCCAGTTACTATTGATTCATTTTCGTCCCAATACGATAAAACCCCTGAAGGCAGACTATTCGATAGGTATCCAGACCAAGTTCAGTATTGCAGAATCATCGAAGCTCCCGAGGACAAGGAATACAAGGGGCTTTGGACAACATATTCTCCTGCATACTATCAAAGATTCATTTTAGACAAAGGCCTTCATCTTAATGGGATAGAAGCATATGAACACAACCTATGGCGATGGGGCAAGAAAGAGCCAGACTTTACTACCGTAAAATCTATGGCTGAAATTAAAAAATCTGACTATGGGACTAAAGGAATACGATATACCGGTCGTAGCCACAAAATCAACGGGAAAATATTTTATGAAACAGATTTAATAAGAAACAACATGAGCGGGAATAATTTCTGCATTGATGGAGCTGAAGAACGCGAAAATATTTTTATAGAACTCGTCGAAGAAATACAGAGGGAAGCAGAAAACTTACTGCGTGGAAATCATAATCTTCCAAGAATTGGCGAGGGTTGGGTTTCAGAAATGCAACTTTATAATTTAGTAAAAACAATTTTTCCCGAAGCCGAGCATCATGCAATCCCTGAATGGCTCAAGCCGCTACATTTAGATGTTTTCGTGCCATCGAAAAAACTCGCTTTTGAATATCAAGGGAAACAACACTATGAACCGGTCGACTTTTTTGGTGGAGAAGAAGCTTTTAAGCATACCCAAAAGCGAGATCAAAAGAAAAAACTAAAATGCTGCACAGAGGGAGTAACTTTAGTTGAATGGCGATATGATGAGCCGATAAATTCAGAAGTTCTAGAAGCAAAGCTAAAGTCTATGTTTTAGCGAAGTTAAATCTTTCTCGATATCAGGGGACACCATACTTATTTCTTCTGAAATCAGCAATCATAAATCAGAAATTGTTTCGGCCAGCACCGACAAATCCGTGTAAATCTGCGAAGCCTTGCGTCGGAGCGTAGCGCAGACCCCCACGTCGTTTTTCCCGTAGGGAAAAGTTGTGGGGGTAGCCCCCGTGTCTCGTTTTGCGACCTGTCCAGCGAAGTCGGAAGCAAAACTGCGGGGGTGAAATCTGTGGCAAATAAAAAAAACAGCGTTCTCTGCGAAATTAGCGTCTAAAATTCTTCTCTGTTGAAAAATCCGCATAATCAGTGTAATCTGCCTGCCCCCGCGTCTCGTTTTGCGACCTGTCCAGCGAAGTCGGAAGCAAAACGGCGGGGGTGGTTCAAAAATTCTCTGTGTCCTCTGTGCTCTCTGTGGCTATAATATCTCCGTGGCTAATACGATGTTTAAAAACATATCAATAATCGGCGATGGCGGTATGGGAACCGTCCTGGCGATGCTCCTTGCGGAGAAACAAATCCCCGTCCGTCTCTGGGGTTACGATGCCCAACAGCTCCGGCAGATAGCTCATAGCCGAGAAAATGTAAAATTCCTCCCCGGCCACAAACTCCCCGAAACGATTATTTTCGAACCCGACGACAAAAAAATTATTGTTGATGCTGACCTGATTATCTCCGCCGTGCCTTGCCAGTTTATGCGAAGTATCTGGACTCGCCTGAAAAAACACACCCCCAAAGGCGTCCCCATTTGCTCCGTCGCAAAGGGTATCGAAAATAAAACCCTGCTTCGCCCAACCCAAATCATCGCCGACGTCCTCGGCTCCGACGCCTCATCCGGCTTAGCCGCATTATCAGGCCCCACAATCGCCGATGAGCTTGCCGTGAGATTACCCGCCACCGCCTGCGTCGCCTCCGCCTCCGACCAGCTCGCCCAGCGAATCCAGCTCACCCTCAGCATCTCCTGGTTCCGCATTTATACCAATACCGATGTCGTCGGCGTCGAGTTGGCCGGCGCAATGAAAAATATCATCGCCATCGCCGCCGGAATGATTGATGGTATCGGCGCGGGCGACAACGCAAAGGCCGCTCTCCTTTGCAGGGGCCTCGCCGAAATATCTCGCCTTGGTGTCGCTATGGGCGCTAATCCCCACACCTTCGCGGGCCTCACAGGCCTCGGCGATTTGGTTACAACCTGCATTTCCCCAAAGGGCAGGAACCGTTCATTCGGCGAAAGAATCGGTAAAGGCCAATCCCCCCAGCTTGCCCAATCCGCCACCGAATCCGTTATCGAGGGTATCGCCACCTGCCAATCCGTTGTCGAGGGCCTGTTGCAGCAATACAAAGTCGAGATGCCTATTACGCAGGCCGTTTATGATATCATCTTTAAGAACAAATCCGTCCAATCCGCCATTACCGACCTGATGACCCGCCAGCTTAAATCTGAAACCAGAAATTGATGCTCTGCGTTGTCCTGCCTGCCCCGGCAATCCGTAGGCCGGGGAGCAAACGTAGTGCGTCGAAGGATTGAAATCCGACACGTAGCGGAGCGAAGGGCCCGCTTCGGCAACTTCCTCCAGCCAAAAAATTTAACCTTCTGACCGTTTAAGATACCATTAAAAAGATTGACTGGGAATCTCCTCTTTCCCGCCCATTCTGCCAAGTAAATTAAATCCAATCCGTCCATTTATTGCCCAACACTGACTATCCGCCCGTTTTCGCTAACGATAAAAAGGTTGACTCCCCGCCAATTTCCGTTAATATGCTCCGGCCGGAATTTTGTATCCCGGGCGGTTAGCTCAGTTGGTTAGAGCGCGTGCTCGACACGCACGAGGTCACAGGTTCGAATCCTGTACCGCCCATTGTTCATATCAGTTATTTTCCCTTTCGGGCAGGAATCCTTATCCGCAACACACAGTAATGCTTTAACAGATTTTTTGGCGGAATGGGCGGGAAAAGGGAGGTAAACGGGATTCGATATTTTTATAGAATGGACGGGAAAAGAGAGGTGGACAGGATTCGATATTTTTATAGAATGGGCGGAAAATGAGACGGCGAGATCTAATATTTGACGGCAAAATGGGCGATATATAAACAATGAAAAGACCTTGCCCGAAGTGTGACGTTTAGGGGTTAATTTTTATTAAAAAGCAGGTGAAAAAACACAGGGTTAACATAGCAATCCTTGCGGGGATTATCTGCGTTGCGATGATGGGCATCGTATTAGGAGAGGAAACTCTAACGCTGTATATGGAAAACGACGGTGGGTATATCAAGCCATTATATAGCACAGACCGGCACTATACCAACGGGACAGAAATTGCTTTCACGCATCAGCCGGACGTCAATTTTCTGAAAGATTATTCGCGGTGGAATGGTTTTGGGAAAAACGACGGGGAAGTAAATACCGCCCTGGGATATTTTTTCGGTCAGAATATGTACACGCCCGACCACGTTAGCGAACCTGAGAAAAGGGCCAAACACGACATGGTATTCGCGGGGTGGTTGTATGGGGGAATATTTGCGCAGCGGGCCTCTGAAAACCAGATGGAACATTTAGAGCTGAACATAGGAATGATAGGGCCTGTGGCGAGCGGGGGGCAGGTTCAAGATTTCGTGCACCACTTTATGGGGGTGCCGGAGCCGGAGGGATGGAATAATCAATTAGGCAATGAGTTCGAGACGGACTTGACGTGGCTGAGAAGGCAGAGGGTCGATGAGCAGTATTTCAAGCGGACAGAGAATTTTGATGCGCACCTGGAATACGGGGCGACGGTTGGAACGCTGCACCGCAACGCGGACCTGGGGATAGTTTTCAGATATGGGATAAATCTGCCGAATGATTTTGGGCCGGGGCGACTTGAGGCGCCGGCGTCGGCGTGCATTGATAAACCTGCAGAGGTTCAATCGGCGTATATTTTTACGCGGATTGGCGGCAAGCTGGTTGAGTATAACCGGTTTTTGACCGGACTTACGACGGAGCCGGCGGTTGGGCAGCTCCAGATTGGGGCGGTTTACAGATACAAATCGTTCGAGATGAGCTATTCACAGACGTTCCTGACGAGGGAATATAAAGAGCAGGCCAGCACGGACTCGTACGGTGCGATAAATGTGATGTATCGGTTTTAAACAGCGGACAGCGTTCAGCGTTCAGCGTACAGATCAAAAAATCCTAAACAAATCACAATTGCCAAATCAAAAAATTCACAAACAATCGCGGATTGCGGATTTAAGAATTAGCGGGCGGCGGATAGTTAAGACGCAAGGGAGAAGTTAGCAGGCAGACAGATAAATTTCCAATACAAAATATGGGAGTAAAAATCGGGGTGACTGGACTTGAACCAGCGACCTCTTGGTCCCGAACCAAGCGCTCTAGCCAAACTGAGCTACACCCCGGGTTTAGCCACAGAGAACACAGAGGGCACAGAGAAATAAATTTCAAACAGTGTAAATCTGCGTTAATCTGCGTCTAACAACTTAGGATAAAATTAACATATCAGCCGCGGAATTGCAACCTATAAAAGGTCAATGGGGTCGATGTCTATTGTGATTGTAACGGCGGGGCGAATAGAGGGGGAATTGCGGAGGGTGGTAAATAGCCGGTGCAGAATGGCGGGCTGGGGGGCCTGAAGAATTATCTGCATACGGTGAAAGGTCTGGATTCGGCTGATAATCGCCTGTATGGGGCCGCGAACCCGGATTTGTAATTTTTCGTCGGCTACGATGCGGTCGATTTTTTCTCGCATAAGTTTGGCGGCCAATTCGAGTTTTTCAAAGGTCCTGTCGCGCAGGGTAATAAGGGCCAATCGCCAGAAGGGGGGCAGGTTGCAGGCGCTTCGATGAGTCAGTTCCTCTTTTATGAAACCCTCAAAATCGCCTTTGAGGGCGAATTGAATTGCGGGCTGATTGGTTAAAAAGGTCTGGATGAAGACGATGCCTTTTTTGGCGGAGCGGCCCGCGCGGCCTGCGACATGGCTAATCAATTGAAACGTTCTTTCGTTAGCGCGGAAATCGGGGAGATATAGCGAGGTGTCTGCGCTGATGATGCCGACGAGGGTTACGTTGGGAAAGTGCAGGCCTTTGGCGAGGATTTGCGTGCCTGCGAGGATATTAATTTTGCCCTCGCTGAAATCGCGCAGGACGCGGTAGTAGTCGGCGCCTTTCATTGAGTCGCTATCGACACGGGCGACTTTGGCGTTTGGGAATTGTTTGGCGAGGTCTTCTTCGAGACGCTGGGAGCCGAGGCCAATCATAGTCATACCTTTGCGGCAGAGGGGACATTTTTCGGGGACAAGGGTTTGTGAGCCGCAGTAGTGGCAGATTGCGAGGCCTGAGTGCATGTGTCGGCCCGTGATTGTAGGGATTGGCGCAATTTGTCTATCGGGTGTTTTATGGAAGGTCAGCGTTACGTCGCAATTTCGGCACCGCAGGATGTGTTTGCAGGATGGGCAAAAGATAAAGTTGCTGTAGCCGCGGCGATTGAGTAGCAAAATCGCCTGCTCGTTTCTGGCGAGTGTTTCGGTGAGTTGGTTTGTCAACGGCTCGCTCATCAGTTGCGAGGCAAAATCCTTCATATCGACGAGCCGCATTTCGGGGAAGGGGAGGTTCATCACGCGTTTGGGCAGACGGACCATATTGAAGAACTGTTTTTTTGTTTTGCAGTTTTGCAGGGTTTCGAGCGATGGGGTTGCGCTTCCTAAAAGGCAATGTGCGTTGCATAATTGTGCGCGTTTTATAGCAACGTCTCTGCCGTGGTATCGGGGAGTGGTGTCCTGTTTGTAGCTTGGCTCGTGCTCTTCATCGACTACGATGAGGCCGAGGTTGGCCAGCGGGGCGAAGACGGCGGAGCGTGCGCCGATAACGACGTCGGCCTCGCCCGATTTTATTTTGTGCCATTGGGTGTTTCGCTGGGGGGCGGTGAGGCCTGAGTGCATAACCGCGATGCGGTCGAATCTTGCGCTGAAACGCTGGATTGTCTGGGTGGTCAGCGCTATTTCGGGGAGCATTACGATTGCGGTTTTGCCTTTTTTGAGTGTTTCTTCGATTGCTTTTATGTAAAGTTCGGTTTTGCCGCTGTCGGTAACGCCGAAGAGAAGCGTGACGCCGAATTTATCTTCGTTGATTCTGCTGATGATGTTTGCGAGGGCTTTTTGCTGGTCATCGTTGAGGATGACTTTTTCCCGCTTGATGAGCATACCTTCGGGTATAGCGGGCAGAGATTTGAGGACGGTTCGCTGGGCGATTTTGATAATGCTTTTTTCGACGAGGTTTTTGACGGGGACATCGGTGCAGCCGACGGCTTCGAGCAGTTCTTCAAGTTCCATTGCTGATTCGATTTCAAAGGCGTTTACATTTCGTAATTGCTGAACAACCCGTTTTTGCTTTTTGCCTTTTATCTGGTCTGCTATTTTTTCAATTTTTTCCGGTGCTATGGCTAAGTAAACGTATTTTTGTTTCCTTTCACCTGCGCCTTTTTTGACGGCCCCGGGGACGATTGCGCCGAGCACCATTCCAAGGGGGCAAACATAATAATCGCTAATCCAGCGAGCCAGCTCCATCAGGCCAGCGTCAACGAGCGGCTCTTTGTCAACGACAGCCGATATTGCTTTGAGTTTGAATTTTTTGGTTTTAGCCGGCTGTGCGGGAATTACATTTATTTCGACCTGTGGCGAGCTTGTCGAACCCACGCAGAAGCCGGTTTCGAGCTTGTTTGATTTTCCGAATGGCGTTTCGATTCGCTGGCCTGCAGCGATGGGCCAGAGCTTGTCGGGCACGAGGTAATCGAATTCGGCATCGACGCCCGACTCGAACGCCACGCGGATAATGTGGCCCGCGGGGGCTTTGTCGGTTTTGTCTTCGCCGAATAAGCTGTTTTGCTCATATTTGCTCATAGGGAAGAGATTGTCCCAGCAGGCGGAAACACTGTCAAGCTTGGCGAGAATTTAAAAGAGGCTTGGTCCCTTTTTCGGGTTTTGTTACATATCCGGGACAACTTCGGGATACAACTGGCCCGTCGAGCTGATTTTGAAGACATAGATGAGGCCGGGGCTAAGTTTGGAATATACGGTGTTACCGTAAATAGCCGTGATGCCGTCCTGTTTTAGCTTCTCCACATTGTTAGCCAAATCCCAGATATTCGACCAGAACATTTCTCTTTGCTTAATTGATAACCGGCTCATTAAATCGGCGTATCTTGCGGGCTCAGCGCCGGGCGACTCAATCGCGAAGCCATCCTGCGGGGCCATAGTTTCGCCGTAGATTCTTCGCCACAGGTACATCGACCGCTCACGGCCATCCAGCACCATTTTGTTGCCGAATTTCACAATCAGGGCGTCGAAGTGAACGACGTCGCCTTCGATTGTGTAGTTCTTTTCGAGAATTTTTTTGGTTTTGTCGTCTCTGGCCGTTTCGACGAAGCGAAGCGTGGTTATAACTTTGTTGTTTTGTGTTTCCTGTTTAATGACCTTGGCGTAGCCAATCTGTTCTTCGGCGGTGAGGTTTGTGATTGCTTCCTTGAGCTGCTTATTTTCGCTGAGCAGCTGGTGAATTGTTATTTCGTTCAACAGGTATCCCCGCCCGAAGTAGCCGAGGGCGACAAGGCAGATTACAAGCAGGAGTAAAACTGTGATTCTGATTTTAGCGGTTTTCATATCTATCCTTTAGCTCGGCAACGTGAAGCCCCTGAACATAAAATACGCGGCGGCGAGCAGACATAAACCGGCCCAGAGGAAATCCAGCTTGAGCGATTGCTTCATATATACGACGCAAAACACCGCGAAGACGGTCATAGTTATAATTTCCTGAATGACCTTCAATTGCGCCAGCGAAAAGAATTGAAAGCCGATGCGATTGGCGGGGACCTGGAGGCAATATTCGAAAAATGCGACCGCCCAGCTTGCCACGATGGCGATGAAAACCGCCTTGCCCTTAAGGTCTTTCAAATGTCCATACCAGGCATAAGTCATAAACAAATTCGAACCAACCAGCATAAAAATAGGAGCCATTAATCTCATTTCTGCCTTATCATCCTTTCTGAAAGTATCATTTCATCATTGTTATATAATCGACCACTGCGCCTTGAAACAATTACATCCTTCACAGGCGATTTAGTAACTTATTTACGCACCGTCGGCTGATACGGTTTGGTATTGATATTTACCCCGTATAATCATAACATAAAACGCTTTAAGAATGATATTAACATTAGAAACGAGGTTAACCCCGTGAGATAAGGTCTTGCGGGGATAAAAAGTAAAAAGTTAAACAGTATCTCACGGGGTAAACGGTGCCGATTTACGAATATAAATGCGATGACTGCGGCAAGATAACCGAATTGCTGGAAAACGCAGGCAATAAAGGCGAACGAAAGTGCGCACATTGCAGCAGCGGGAAGCTGAAAAAGCAGTTTTCGGTATTCTCGGCGCAGGTCAAAGAAGGTCAATCGAAAAAGTGTTTCGGGTGCAGCGATAATAGCTGCCCACATTCCAAAAGATAAAGTAAAAAGGAAAAAGTAAAAAGTAAAATGGAAGAACGAAAAGGATTATACAAATTTAACGAGATTGAGAAGAAATGGCAGCGTAACTGGGAGGCCGGCAAGACGTTTGCGGCGGTTGATTGTGATAAAAGTAAGCCGCGATATTACGTTCTCGATATGTTCCCGTATCCAAGCGCGCAGGGTTTGCACGTGGGGCATCCAGAGGGTTACACCGCGAGCGATATAGTTGCACGTTATAAGCGGATGATAGGTTTTAATGTTCTGCACCCGATTGGGTGGGACGCGTTCGGTTTGCCCGCGGAGCAATACGCGATAAAAACGGGGACACATCCCGCCCAGACAACGCAGAATAACGTCGATGGAATGCGCAGGCAAATCAAGTCGCTTGGTTTCAGCTACGACTGGGACAGAGAGGTCAATACCACCGACCCGAATTATTATAAATGGACGCAGTGGATATTCCTGAATCTTTTCAATAGCTGGTTTGATGAAAAACAGCAAAAGGCAAGGTCCATTAAAGAACTGCCTATACCGGCGGGACTGAGCGACGCTGAAAAACGAAAATATATAGATGACCATCGATTGGCTTACGAAGCGGAAATGCCCGTAAACTGGTGTCCTGCTTTGGGGACGGTGCTTGCCAACGAGGAAGTCGTAGGGGGGGTGAGTGAGCGAGGTGGACACCCGGTCATCAGGAAACCTCTTAGGCAGTGGCTGCTGCGTATAACGGAATATGCCGAGCGATTACTCGAAGACCTTGTCGAAGTTGACTGGCCTGAGCCAATCAAGGAAATGCAGCGAAACTGGATTGGCAAGAGTATCGGCGCGGAGGTTGATTTCAAAGTTGCCGGCTCGAATGAAAATATTCGCGTCTTTACTACACGGCCCGATACGCTTTTCGGCGCGACCTATATGGTGCTCTCGCCGGAGCATCCGCTTGTTGACGTAATCACGACGAAGGACAGGAAGGACGCGGTGAAGAAATACCGCGAAGAGGCGGCTCGCAAAAGCGACCTCGACCGCACAGATCTGGCGAAGGAAAAGACGGGCGAATTTACCGGCGCTTACGCAATCAACCCGGTCAACGAGACGAAAATACCGATTTGGATAAGCGATTACGTTCTAATCAGCTACGGCACGGGCGCTATTATGGCTGTGCCTGCGCACGATGACAGGGATTTCGAGTTCGCGAAGAAATTCAATCTGCCGATTCGTGTTGTTGTTCTTCCAGAACCTAGTGATGAATGGATGCTTGAATTACGGCAAGATGGCCCCAAGCCCCTTCCAGGGAAACAACTCATAGATCGCTATATCGCACACCCTGAGATTTTTCCGAGGGCGATGGTTGGTAATGGGATTGCTGTGAATTCTGGGAAATACGACGAAATGCCAACGGCCAAAATGAAAGAAGAGATCACAAAAGATCTTGAGCAGAAAGGGCTTGGTAAAAAGGCGATTAATTATAAGCTTCGCGACTGGCTGTTCAGCAGGCAGCGTTACTGGGGAGAACCCATTCCTCTTGTGCATTGTGAAAAATGCGGGATAGTAGGCTTACCTGAATCAGCGTTGCCGTTGAAATTGCCCGATATGCAGGATTATACGCCGCCCGCGACGGGTGAGCCGCCATTATCGAAAGCCAAGGACTGGCTCAAGACGACCTGTCCGCAATGCGGCGGGATTGCATTACGCGAGACGAACACGATGCCGCAGTGGGCGGGAAGCTGCTGGTATTATCTGCGGTATATCGACCCTAATAACAATAATCGCTGCTGCGGTGGCGCGAAGGGAAAATACTGGATGCCCGTTGACCTTTACATAGGCGGCGCGGAGCACGCGGTTTTGCATTTGCTGTATTCTCGTTTCTGGCACAAGTTCCTTTTTGATATTGGTTACGTCAGCACCAAAGAGCCGTTCAAAAAATTGGTCAACCAGGGAATGATTCTCGGCGAAGACGGCCAGAAGATGAGCAAGTCGCGCGGCAACGTTGTTAATCCTGATAAGGTTGTCGCTGATTACGGCGCGGATTCGATGCGCCTTTATGAGATGTTTATGGGTCCGCTGGAAGCGGTGAAGCCCTGGAGTATGCAGGGGGTTGAGGGCGTGCACCGGTTTTTGCAGCGTGTCTGGCGATTAGTTATTAATGAGGATACGGGCAACCTTAACGTTGCAATTCAGAATACCCAGCCCGATGAAGCGACAACGCGATTGCTACATCAGACAATTAAGAAAGTTGGCGGCGACGTCGAGACATTTGGTTTTAATACCGCAATCAGCTCGATGATGATTCTCGTCAATCATCTTATAAAGCAGCCCGTTTTGCCGAAGTCAGTTATTGAGCAGTTGGTGCTGATTTTATCGCCTTTTGCGCCGCATATCGCAGAGGAGCTTTGGGAAAAACTGGGCCATACCAGGACGCTCGCTTATGAATCCTGGCCGAAGTTTGACCCTGAGCTTGTAAAGGAAGCCGAAATAGAATTAGCCATACAGGTCAACGGCAAAATCAAAGACAAGATTGTTGTTGCCGCGCAGGCGGACGATGAGCAGATAAAGCAAAAGGCGCTGGCCAGCGAAAAGGTCATTGCAGCCCTTGCGGGCGAACAGCCGAAAAAAGTAATAGTAATCAAGTCCCGGCTTGTGAATATAGTAGTTTAAGCTGATATCGGGGACCTATGTATATCGAAATCGAAGCGAAGCTGAAGGTTGATTCGTTCAAGGGCATTGAAAAAAGGTTAAAGGCCCTCGACGCAGAGTTTTTGCGGGAGCGGCTTCATACCGACGCATATTTTGACGACGGCAAGTCGTCGCTGAGAAAATCCGACAGCGCGTTGCGCCTTCGACACCAGTTAATCGGCCGAAGGGATCAGGTCGTGATAACTTTCAAAGGCCCGAGGCGGGAAGGGCGTTTCAAGCAAAGACAGGAAATTCAGTTCGAGGTCGATGATGGCCGGCTGGCGGAGATGTTCCTTGAAGCGATTGGGTATAAAAAGACGATTGTGTATCAAAAGAAGCGTCGGGCGTGGCATTATGGCGAATGTGAAGTAGCGCTCGATGAGCTGCCGCTTTTAGGCAGGTTTGTGGAAATAGAAGGGCCGGGCGAAAAGAAAATCGCCGCCGTGCAGAAAAAACTGGGTCTGGAAGATTTGCCGCACATACACCAGAGTTACGCCGTAATGATGGCCAAGCAGTTCCGAAGACGCGGAAGAAAAAACAATAGGGTTTTCTTTTAGCGGTTACTATGAGCGCAATTAAACCAGAAGACGGTTATATCGCTTATATAATCAACCCCAAGTCCGGCGCGAGCACCGGCGAGAAGCTGCCCGGCTGGCGATTCGAGGAATACCTGACGGACAGGGGCTTCGAAGTTCGTATGAATCTCACCCGTTCGCTGGAGCACGCCTGCGAGCTTGCTTCAGATGCCGCTGCCGACTCTAATTGCTCAATGGTTGTCGCAGTGGGAGGCGACGGTACTATCAGGGAGGTTGCGCACGGGCTTTCGGGTAGCGATAAGCCGTTGCTGATTATTCCCGGCGGCACCGAAAATCTCCTTGCGAACGAATTGGGCCTCGAAAAATCGCTTGAGACGCTGACGCGGACATTCGAAGCGGGTTTTACCCGCGATTTCGATTTGGGCAACGCCAACGGCAGGTGTTTTACCTCGATAGCCGGTTTCGGTTTTGACGGCGAGGTTGTCGCCGAGGTCAGCGGGAATCGTATCGGACACATCAATTATTTCGATTACTTCTGGCCGCTCTGGCGGACATTTTGGCGGTATCGTTTCGACCCGATTACCGTCGAGGTCGATGGCGAGCAGATTTTTGACGGGCGGGGACTTGTTTTTGTCGGCAACATCTCCAGATATGCTCTGGGCCTTAATATTCTCGAACGCGCCGACTACAGCGATGGGCTTCTTGATGTCTGCGTTTACAAATGCTCCCACAGGACACATTTAGTCAAACATTCCGTGATGACCATCTTTCAGCGGCACCCTCGCTGCGGCGACGTCATCTATCGCCAGGGTAAAAATGTAACCATTAATTCCCCGAATCCGAAACTGGCTACCGAAATAGACGGCGACCCGGGCCCGGCAGTGCCCGTCAGCATATCCATTATTCCCAAAGCGGTGCGAGTGATGGTTCCCGAAGGCGCCAAGCCGGCGGGTATCAGGGCGCAAATTCTAAGGGCGTTGAAATAGTTCGGCATTTCGTAAATCTCTCGGCTGATTATTTAAACACTCTAACAAAAAGGAGTTTAGCCACAGAGTTTTTTAGCCACAGAGGACACAGAGAAATGAATTATAAACAGTGTAAATCCGTGTTAATCCGTGTCTAAAATCAACAGTGTCAATCCGTGGCTTCTTCATTATGTTAGATGCTCTTAGGTTTTTGGGCTGGTAATCAGATATAGAAAACAGAAAAAGGGCTGTGTTGTTCGCACAGCCCTTCGATTTGTAACACAAGTTGTCTTTTCGAGCTTTTTATGCCCTGCGTTTTTTCAAAAGTGTACACCCACCCAACGCCAAGAGAACCAATGTCGCTGGCTCTGGGCTGTCGGCATGGAAGATGGTCACCTGCGGCCAGTCGTCCACGCTGTCGAGCGTCAGCAAAGCGAGCGGGATATCGCTCACGAACCCGACGAAGCAGCTGCCCCAGATAGGCACCGTCACCGTCGAGTGTAAAATGTCTTCCACCACAATATCCAGCTCCTGACCGGTGGGATTGCCCATGTAGTCCGTACTGGCAAAGATTCCACCGACGCTATGAACCTCTTCAGGGCTATTCTCGAACGTGAACTGTAGCAGGTCGGTCGCATCACAGGTTGATAACGCACTACCGCCAAACTCGGAACGCAACCCATTATCAGCGTGGGCATGAAATGCATATTCGCCATCATTAAGTTGAGCCACATAATCCTTCTCTCCGTTGAGCGTATCCCAGTACGCCGTAAAGTAGCCCGGGCTTGGGATTGCGTTCATAAACTCATTTGCGTCGCAGTACACCGTAATAGTCGCCGGGGCTGTTGAGGCCAGCAAGGTCATGGCGAATAACGCCATGCAGAGTTGATGATGATTTGTTTTCATTTTCTTCCCTTTCCCTAAAAATTTATCGTTTCTTCCTCATATTCGGTAATGGGGAGCAAAGAGAAATGCACGTCTAATTTCAGAATCCACGTTGCCCTCTCTTCTCCTCATTATCACTCTACTCTCTTTTTTTAGAGGGCCCAAATAACTCCGAATTTACCTGTTAGAAAGCTACCCTTCCCATCTACATTGTCAAGCTTAAACTTGGCAAATCAGCAGATTTTTAAGTTTTTTTGGACTATCTCTTCAAAATTCCCCATTTTGGCCTAAAAACACGGTAATCCTCGTAAAAAAAGCTCGCGTCCTTTTTTAAAACAGATAATAGCCGAGGAACTTACAAAACGCAGTAATAGGGGTTTGACAACCAACCGCATAATGTTGATAATGAGACGGCAGATATGAAAACAAAAACCTTCAAAATCGGTTCTGTTGATATCGGCCTCAAGGCCCCGATGTTTCTAATCGCAGGGCCTTGCGTAATCGAGACAAAGCAAATCTGCCTTGATATTGCTAATCGGCTCGCGGATATTTCCTCACACACAGGCATAGGTGTTATTTACAAGGCAAGTTTCGACAAGGCCAACCGCAGCAGCGTTTCCAGTTTTCGGGGTCCCGGGCTGAAAAAGGGCCTCGAAATCTTAGCCGCTGTGAGGGATAAGGTTAAATTGCCCGTTATGACCGACGTTCACCTGCCTGAGCAGGCCGAAAAGGTCGCTAAAGTTGTCGATGCCCTTCAGATTCCCGCTTTTTTGTGCAGGCAGACCGATTTGCTCTGTGCCTGCGCCGAGACGGGCAAGCCGGTAAATGTCAAAAAAGGGCAGTTCCTTTCGCCCAAAGAGATGACCAACGTCGTCGAGAAGATTCGCTCGTGCGGCAACGACAAAATAATGCTCACCGAACGTGGCACGTTCTTCGGCTACAATCGACTTGTCAACGATATGACCGCTATCAGTATTATGAAGGGTCTTGGCTGCCCCGTCGTTTTCGATGCGACCCACAGCACCCAGCAGCCGGGGGGCTTGGGCAATGCGACGGGAGGCAGGCGGCAATTCGCCCCCATTCTCGCAAAAGCCGCGATTGCCGCGGGCGCAAACGCCCTTTTCCTTGAGGTTCATACCAACCCTCGGCAGGCAAAATCCGACTCCGCTGTTGTTATGCCCATTGAATGGGTTGAGGAACTGCTAACGGATTGCAGAAAAATCTTCGAAATAACCAGCGGAGCAAAAAATGGCTAATACAGGTAAACACCTCTACGGGCCGGTGCCCTCTCGCCGGCTGGGACTCAGTTTGGGCGTAGATATCGTTCCTTTCAAGACCTGCACCCTTGATTGCGTTTATTGCCAGCTCGGCAAAACCACCTGCAAAACCCTTGAGCGGAAAGAATATGTCCCGGTCAACGACATTCTCGTCGAACTACAGGATATTCTGGATGCCGGTCTTGCGGCTGACTACATAACCCTTGGCGGCTCAGGTGAACCCACCCTGCATTCAGGTATAGGCCGGCTCATAGCAGGCATCAAAAAACTAACCTCTATCCCCGTGGCCGTCCTTACAAACGGCACGCTTTTTTGCCTGCCCGAGGTCAGAAAAGATTGTGCCGGTGCTGACGTGATTTTACCTTCACTGGACGCCGGCGACCAGCAAACCTATGAGGCCATCAATCGCCCGGTTGAACAGCTTACTTTTGACATGCTTGTTGAGGGCTTGTGCGCCTTAAAAAGGGATTATCCAGGCCAAATCTGGCTTGAGGTTTTCTTCGTTGATAAATTGAACACCGACGATGCCCAGGTTGCAAAAATTTCCGAGGCGATAAAAAAAATCTGCCCCGACAAGGTTCATCTGAATACTGCCGTCAGGCCGACTGCCGAAAAAAATATCGAAAAAGTGGCCCCCGACAAGCTTGAAGAGATAGCCCGCCGGCTTTCCCCTAATTGTGAGGTTATTGCGGATTTCGTATCCGGACACTGCCGAAAAACTGCCTCCGATGTTCCTCAAACGCTGTTATCAATGCTGAAACGCAGACCTTGTTCGCTAAACGACGTTTGCTCGGTTCTCGGCCTCGATGCAGCCGATGCGCTGGTCTATCTCGACGAGCTTAAAGACCAGAGGGTAATCTGGTCCGAAAACAAGCAGGGCAAAACCTTCTTCGGGGCGTTTTAACCGCAACGTCCGTAAGCTATTGCGACCGTGAAAATCCTCTAAAAATCTCATAACAATCTCCTTCAATTTGTAAAGACCTGTGGCCTATTGGCCGATAAAACTCCTGTGGCCTTTTAGCCAACGGCGATATTATCGCCTCCGGTGAAGAAAATTATACTTGGCCACTTAAGTGTTCCGTATTACGACCGATAAAGAAAAGGGGAATGTCGTCCCCGGTGGAATTTAGGAATGAAGGAACTTGGTCGCTGTGAGTAAAGCAAGCAAACAACTCATTCTCAAAAAGGGCAAACAGAAGTTTATCTTCCGTTATGAAGCGGGTTCTGAGGATAAATTACTGGATGTCCTTGTTGACCAGGCCAGAAGCGGCCGGACCGATTTCGACTGGTTCGACGCCGCTGTCCTGAGTTTCAAGCTTACGCAGTCCCTTATAGGTCAGGCCGACGAACTAATTGCTGACAAGGTAAAAGTTAAACAATAAACCAAAAACCGCGAGGCCTCCCCGGGGGCTCGCAATTTTTTGTTTGTGATAAAGGCGGACAAGTTATGGAAGACAGCGTAATTATTCAGGACTTTCTAAACTACCTCCAGTTCGAAAAACGTTTCAGCCCCCATACGGCCAAGTGCTACGGCGTTGACCTGCTTCAGTTTGGCGGGTTTCTCACCGGCCACAGCGACGCAGGCGGTTCCGATGTGCACGGCCACGACGACGGGCTTGGCTCACACGACTCCGGCACGGCTACCGCGGTCGCGACCCAGACCAAGGTCGATGTTGACCAGTTGCTCGCATCAGCCGATGTTAATGCCATAAGGTCGTATATGGCGTCGCTGAATGAAAAGCAGTACTCGAAGGCCACCATCGCACGAAAGCTCGCGACGCTTCGCAGCTTCTATAAGTTCCTGGTCAAAAGAAACCGCGTAAGCTCAAACCCGGTAGTCGGCATACGTACGCCAAAGCAGGAAAAACGCCTTCCGCGTTTCCTCGAATATGAACAGGTAAAACGCCTGCTCGAAACGCCGCCGACAGATAGCTGGCTCGGCGCCCGTGACAGGGCGATTATGGAAACGCTTTACAGCACCGGCATGCGGGTAAGCGAAATTGTCGCGCTTAACCTCGAAGATATCGACTTCCTCGGCGAAGTCGTTCACATCAGGGGCAAAGGCAAAAAAGAAAGAATCTGCCCCATCAGCTCCTCGGTCCTGCAAATCGTCCAGCATTATATGGAGTTCAGGAACAAGCGTGCCCAGCTCAACGGCAACTTCGACGGCAAGGTCCTGTTCGTCAATAAGCACGGCAAACGGCTCAGCACTCGAAGCGTCCGCCGGAAAATGGACAAATACCTCAAAATGGCGGGCCTCGACCCCGCAATCAGCCCGCATACACTCCGGCACAGTTTTGCCACCCATATGCTCAATCGTGGCGCAGACCTCCGCAGTGTTCAGGAATTGCTCGGCCATCAGTCGCTTTCAACCACCCAGATATACACGCATCTGACGACCGGCAAGATAAAGGAAGTTTACTCCGCTGCGCATCCGAGGGAATCCTCCTTCGCTAAAGCTACGGAGGATAAAAACGATCCGCCTAAATCTGAAAACTAATCAGATTTTACAGCGATAAAAAAACAAGGGCCGACGATTATCGCCGGCCCTTTTGCTTTTCAGGTAATTGGATATGTCGGATTAAGTTGTTTTATTGCCGTTGCTGCCGATGTATTCGGGGACAAGCTCTTTAATCTTCGCCACTATAGCGGCGTGCTCGCCGATTTTAGCGATTGCCACGAGTTCCTCGATTTTTGCCCGCAGGCGGTCGCGATCCATCGGGATATTCTTCCAGATACCGATTTTCGGGTGTCTGGTTTCCTGCATATCCTCGCCCTTTATCGAAAGCTCCTCGAAGAGCTTTTCGCCTGGGCGTAATCCCGTGAAAACTATCTCGATATCAACGCCCGGTCTGAAGCCGCTTAAGGTAATCAATTCCGTCGCCAAATCCACAATCTTCACCGGCTCGCCCATATCGAGCACGAAAATCTCGCCGCCCTTGCCCATCGATGCCGCCTGAAGGACAAGCTGGCTGGCTTCGGGTATTGTCATAAAATAGCGTTTCATTTCCGGATGCGTTACCGTTACGGGGCCGCCCTGTGCAATCTGTTTTTTGAAGATTGGGACAACCGAACCCTCTGAGCCGAGCACGTTGCCGAACCGCACCGTAACAAAATGCGTTTTGCTTGTTCTGTTCAAGTCCTGCACATAAGTTTCCGCGATTCGCTTGGATGACCCCATTATACTGGTGGGATTGACCGCTTTGTCGGTGCTTATCATCACGAAACTTTCCGCGCCGAATTTATCCGCGGCATCCGCGACCGTGCGGCTACCCACGACGTTGTTTTTAATCGCCTCGCCTGGGTTGCCTTCCATCAAAGGCACGTGTTTGTGTGCCGCAGCGTGTATGATTACTTCAGGCCTGTATTTCTCGAAAATACCCTCAACTCGAAGCTGGTCGGTAATGTCGCACACGACGGCAGTCATAGCGATATCCGGGAATCTCTCACGAAGCTCTCGCTCGATATAAAACAGCGGGTTTTCCGCCTGCTCGACGAGCAGCAGCATTTTAGGCCCGAAACGGCAAATCTGCCGGCACATTTCCGAGCCGATTGAGCCGCCCGCGCCGGTAACCAGAATTATTTTTCCCCTGATAAATGTCTCTATCGAATCCGTGTCAAGCTGGATTGCCTCGCGACCCAGCAGGTCGTTAATATCCACGTCGCGAATTTGCGAAACCCTGAATCTGCCCCCCGCGATATCCGTCATCGACGGGACCGTCCTGAAGCGGACCTTTGTCCCCTGGCAGACCTGCACTACGCGCCTTCGCTGGGGAACCGTCGCCGAGGGCATCGCGATGGCTACCTCCTCGATGTTTTTCTCCTTGCATATCTCAGGAAGCTGCTCAACTGTCCCCAGAACCGGGATATCATGTATGTGTATGCCCTGTTTGGCGGGGTCGTCGTCGATGAAACCCACCACATCATATTCGGCCACGGCCATTCGATGAATCTCTCGCAGAAGTGATTCGCCGGTGTTGCCCGCTCCCACAATCAAAAATCGCTTTAGTTTGCCCGCTTCGACCGTGCGGAATTCCTCGTAATACAGCCGGGTGGCCATGCGAAGCCCGGCGAGGAGTAATATGGTGCAGAACATATCCACCACAAATACCGCCTGGCTGACGTCAGATATATTAGGAATGTTTTTTCGGACAGGGTCGATATACAGCCCCGCCACCCACAACCCAAAAATCAGTATTGTGCTGACCAGCGACGCCCGCACTATGCCCGTCAAATCCGATATACCGACGTACCGCCACCACCCGCGATATTGCTTGAAGAGTCCGAAAATCACTGTTTTGATGATAATGACCAATACCAGCAGGGGCGGATATTGTTTTGTCAGCCACTCTGCCTGTAGCTGCATATTCGATGTTGCCAGGAAGGACAGCAGCAGTGACACCGCGAATGCGACAAGATGTGCCAGTACTATAAGAGGCCTGCGAAACTTCAGCATCGCGTTAGGCACGGATTGAGAAGCCGCCAGATTTGCGGTTTTATAATTTGTCTGCTTATCAGAGTTTGGTTCGGTCATAACTTAGTATCGGCAGGCCAAGCCACCTGCATTATAAAGATATATTCTTCAATTGTCACTTAAACGGCTGCCCAGAAACGCCGCTGGCGTGTTTATCGGACAGTTGGGGTGGTATTTTAAGACATCATATCATAACAGTTTTGGCGTTATCTTACAGTTTTAACGGTCGGCGGTCAACTCAGGTGAACGGGCTTTTTTATTTCCGCTGTCTCGGTGTAAACCGTCTCCAGCGGCGTCTCATCCACCTGATTTCGCATTAATGCGTATATCACGGTATTCGACGAGAAATAAAAGCTGATTATGAATGATGCGACCAGCCCGACGATTACAAGGGCGGAAAGATATACCAGAAGCGCCGCTATTGATTCCGAACCGCTGCCGGTTGCCTGAGAGTATGACAGCAGGCGGGGAAAAGTCGGTTCAGGCCAAATCGCGGCAATTTTATCCGTCAGGCCGCGGGCGCTTTGCGTAAAAGCCCCCACACGAAGTCCCCTGTATGTTGACCACAAAAGCAGAAACGCGAAGAAGCGAACGAAGATATAACAAATAGCACCATAGATTACCGCCGTCGCCGTATAAAAGCCCAGTCGCCAGGGTTTGGCGTAAACATAGTTGAATGAGCGGCTGACGGCGTCAAGGCCGTCGGAGCCGTCATATGCGACGGCGGGGAATGCCAGATTAAGTCCGCCGATAACACCCAGGATAACAGCGGCTATGATTGCCCCGGCGGCAAGGGCGGGCAGCATTAAAAGGCCCGTGCCAATCTCTCCAAGGCCAAACGGGATATCGCTTATCAGGCCAACTAATACTACGAAAACGCCGGCGATTGCGATTATTATCATAGGCACAATGGGCGTTCCGAAGAAGCTTGTGAATCTTTTTGTGCTGAATCGCAGCGACTCTGTGATGCCGGGTTTTTCGTTTTGGGCGAATTGTAACGCGGCAATTCGGCAAATTGCGCCGCCGCCAACCGCGGCGATGCTCAGATTTATCACCGCGAAAATCAGGCAGTAAATAAAGTGATACCGGATTGCCCATTTTATTGCCCGCAGGTACTCCTGGATATTATCCAGGACGCCGAACAGGTCGAATCTGAAAATTGCTTTTAGTGAGCCGTGAAATTTCGCAATCCCGAAACCCCACATCGTCGAAAAGACCCCCCTGTGGTATTCGGTATCTTCGTTTCTTTCGATGTACGAGTCGAGCCGTTCCGGCGCCGTCAGGAAAAGATTAAGTTCCGTCTCGATCCCGTTTGTCCCCGGCGTTGTTACCACTGTTTTCGGCAAATCCATAAGCCAACCGACTAAGCCCGTCATCGCTATCATGCAAAACGCGATTATCAGTTTGCTCGGCTGTATCGCCATCCGAAAGCTGCGGAATATCCTCGGAAACAGCAAGCTGTCGAGAATTATGCCCGCCTGGTTTTCGCCGTTCATTTCGATTCCTTTCAAACAGCTTCGATTGACCTGAAACATGCTCCGAATCAATGCTGCAATACCACAACCGTATTATTGGCGGATATTTGCGGCTTGTCAACCGTTTTCGGTTTTGTCCCGGTTATTTGCTTTGGCGGCCTGTTCGCCTGGTTCCTCTTCTTCATTCGCTTGTGCGGCTATTCTGTAATTGCCGTCGAGCCATTTCCCTAGGTCTATCAGTTTGCATCGGTTGCTGCAGAAGGGATAAAACTTCCCATCCCGGCTGTTCTGCCGGGTTGCCTCATCGATAACCTTATCACATACCGGACATCTGCTTTTCATATAGCTCTCTAATTTACCATTTTTCTTTTCTTATATAAAGCCCGCTGTGGCGTTTCCCGCAGCTTGACACATCCGGCAGGGGGGCGTATCATCTGCGAAGAAATCCCTTTTTGGAGTGATAAAAATGGCCAAACTTAAAAGCTGGGAACACCGCCTTGCCGGCGCACCTGACCGACTTATGGTCGATTTTGTTGAGTCCCTTAGCATCGATAAACGGCTTTACAAATACGATATCGCCGGCTCGATAGCGCATGCGCAAATGCTGGCGAAGCGCAAGCTCATTACCAAAGCTGAGTTTGCTAAAATAAAACGCGGGCTTGAACGAATCGGGCATGAAATCGCCGAGGGTAAATTCAAATTCGACAAGACATACGAAGATATTCATATGGCGATTGAAAATGCCCTTGTCAAAAAAGCAGGTAATGCCGCCAAAAAGCTGCACACGGGCCGAAGCCGGAATGACCAGGTCGCCACTGATTTGCGGCTCTGGCTGCGCGACGAGATTGATACAATCCAGGTCAAAATCTCCGGCCTGCAAAAATCGCTTGTCGCCAAGGCGGCCAAATATACCGATGATGTAATGCCCGCATATACCCATCTCCAGCGGGCGCAGCCCATTGTTATCGCGTCGTATCTGCTGAATTTCGTCGAGCAGCTTCAGCGGGATTTTATACGCTTAGACAATTGTCGGCAGTTGGTCAGCATTTCGCCGCTCGGCGCGGCGCGATTGCCGGCTCGACTCTGCCTTTGGACAGAAAAAACACCGCCAAACTACTGGGTTTCTCTGATATGGCTTATAACTCAATCGACGCTGTCAGCGACCGGGATTTCTGCGCGGAATTCATTTTCGATTGCGCACTTATATCGACGCACCTGTCCCGGCTGAGCGAGGATTTGATAATCTTCTGTTCCAACGAATTCGGCTTTGTTCATATAGCCGACAGTTTCTGCACGTCGTCGAGTATGATGCCGCAGAAGCGAAACGCCGACGCCCTTGAGCTTGTTCGTGGTAAGTCCGGCCGGACATACGGCGCACTTATGGGTATGCTCACCTTATTAAAGGCGCAACCCACCGGCTACAACCGCGATTTGCAGGAAGACAAAACTCATATCTTCGCCGCCGCCGATACAATCAGCCAGTGCCTTGATATGGTCTCCGCGGTTATTGCGCATACGACCTTCGATACCAAACGCATCGCCTCAGGCCTCGACGCCGGCTTTTTGGATGCGACCTCGCTGGCGGAATATCTCGTTCGCAAAGGTATCCCGTTCCGGCAGGCACACGGCGTAGTCGGCTCTCTGGTTGCGCATTGCGAAAAGCAGGGGATTAACCTCGCCGACCTGAAACTTGCCGAATTAAAAAAGTTCTCTCCGGAAATAAAGGCCGACGTTTATAAATCGCTCGGCGCCGCCAATGTTGTCGCGAAATACGTTACGATTGGCTCAGCAGGCCCGAAACAGGCCAAAGAGCAAATCGCCTATTGGCAAAAACAGTTGTCCAAGCGATGAGTAACGGCGAAGACATCATTACCGGTTGGTTTGCCCGGCAGCGAAACCTGCCCCCCGGCGATTTCCCCATTGGTATCGGCGACGATATGGCGGAAATTCGTCTGGCTGACGGCGTCTCGATTCTAATCACGACCGATATGCTCCTCGATGGCGTTCATTTTGATTTGAAAACCGCAACCCTTGAACAGGTCGGTTATAAGGCAATGGTGGCGAGTTTGAGCGATTGTGCCGCGATGGCGACTATTCCCGTTGCAGCCGTGGTCAGTGTTGGCTTGCCCGCTGGTTTTGGCCAAGCCCAGCTCAAAGAGCTTCACTCAGGCATTATCGTGGCTTGCGATAAATTCAACTGCCCACTCATAGGCGGCGATATCACGAAATGGTCGGATAGCAGTAAATTCGTAATTAACGTCGCGATGCTTTCGAGACCAGGGGCTAATCCGCCTGTTCGCAGAAATGGCGCAAAAGTCGGCGACGCAATCTGTGTTACGGGTTCACTTGGCGGGGCGTTGCTCGGCAAGCACCTTAATTTCACACCCCGTGTCAAAGAGGCGCTCAAAATCACGTCGCTTGTTAAGCTCAATTCGATGATGGACTTAAGCGATGGCCTGAGCAGCGACTTGAATCGCATCTGTACCCAAAGCAATGTAGGCGCAATTCTCGACGCGAATTCAATCCCGATATCCCTCGACGCAAAAAAGGGGTCAGGCCCCTTTTTCGCCGCACTCAACGACGGCGAGGATTTTGAACTGCTTTTCACGCTGGCCGAAGATAATTGCGGCAGATTGTTGAAACAGTGGAATGATTCTGTGCCAATTACGAGAATCGGAACGATTACCAATGCCGGCAAAATGCAGATAAAAATGCCCGACGGCAAAATAACTGATTTAAAGCCCTCCGGCTACGACCATTTGAAATGATTGATTATTTAAGATGACTATTGATGTAACAACAAATTCCGCAAACGAGACCGTTAAGTTTGGTCAGAAGTTCGGGTCGCAGTTGAAGGGGGGGGAGGTCATCGCGCTTTACGGCAACTTAGGCAGCGGCAAAACGCATCTCATCAAGGGAATCGTTGCGGGGCTTGGCGCCGAAGACGCAGCCAACGAAGTTACCAGCCCGACATTTGTTCTTGTAAATGAATATTCTGGGCGTCTTGAAATTTATCATCTTGATGCTTATCGTCTTGATTCAATCGCCCAGTTCGAGCAAATCGGCTTCGACGATTATTGTCATCCCGGCGCGGTTGTTCTTATCGAATGGGCAGACAAAGTTGAGCAGGCCCTGGCGGGAATCAACTATATAAAAATAGAACTGTCTCATCTCGGCCCGACAGCCAGAAAAATCCGCATTACCAACACTCCCGATTACATACGTTTTTAAGCCGACTTGCCCGAGCAGGCGATATTTTCGGCCCTTGCGGCAAAAAAAATCTGCATAATGTCCTATATTGCGCCCTCCGAAATTTGGCACTGTCTATTAAATTCCATATACTTTACGTGAACACCGGCTACATCTGAGTAAACAGGGGGATATAGCTATTATATTAAGGGACCGGCTGGGGGGCCGTATCAGGAGGGACCGACCCGTTTGCCGCAAAGGCGGCGGATAAACCGGGTGTTCAGGACCAGGTTATTTACGAGGGAAGCTGTTGTTCCAACAGCTTCGAGGGTGATTTTTAATGACGAAAGCGAGAATCGGTTTCGCAATGATTCAGGTTTCTCTGGTGGGAGCAATTTGCAGCGTAGGCGCTGGTATTTTATCTCCTGACTTCAGCGCACGAGGCACAGGCGTCCAAGAGGCACGCTTCCTCGCGGACCTGCAGACAGTTCGTTGCCAGCTCGAACTCTACAAAATCCAGCACAACGAGCAGCTCCCGCCCACTGAGACCTATGCAAGTTTTGAAAAGGCCCTGACAACGAAGGGTGCCGATAATCGCGGGCCTTATCTGTCGTCGATGCCTGTTAATCCGTTTAACAGCAACAGCGCAGTACGGTTCGAAAACGGCCCAAGCACCGCTGGCTCGGGTAAGGCGGGCTGGGTCATCAATCTCGCAACGGGGGCTATAAAGCCGGATGATTCTGCCGTACACGCGGCTTTATGAAAAACGCCCGTTGACCCGCCACTCATCCTATTTCGAGCGACGGGAAAAGATGAACTCGCTGATTTCCAAATCTTTCAGCGAGTCATTCTTTTTTATGGCATACCCTGATTGTCCGCCGGTTTCTTAACCGCCTACATCGTCTCATAAAAAACTCCGCCGGCCTTTTTTATCGGTCCTTGCCAATTTAAAAATTACTATCTGCCACGGGGCTGGTTTAAGCCATTACGGCTTATAGGTTTGCGGGACGGGTTTTAGGCCTTTAAACCTTATTTTACGGCGAATTTCCTTATATTTACGCAGGTTAAGGACATCCCCCGGCAGGCCGAAAAATTGTTAGATAAACTATTTGCTGACCGCTGTGTATGTCAGCCGGGAACGGAAAGGAACAACGAATGGCATCAAGAAAAGTCCTGGTCGTCGATGACGAAGTGCATATTGTTCATGTCGTCGCGATAAAACTTCGCAATAACGGTTACGAACCCATAACCGCCGGCAACGGGCAGGAGGCATACGAGCTTGCCTGTAATGAAAAACCGGACATTATTATCGCCGACTATATGATGCCTGTTATGAGTGGCCTGGAGCTTCTCGAAAAACTCCGCGGAAATGAAAAGACCCGCGGTATTCCCTTTGTTCTTCTTACCGCCAGGAATTTCGCGATAGACGACGCCGACCAGCAGCGGCTGAATGTGTCACTGTGCCTGACGAAGCCCTTCAGCCCGAAAGAGTTGCTGAGAAACATAGAGGACATCCTCTACCAGAAGGAGCTGGTTGGTCAAACGTAATGATTGGCAGGGGGGAGGAGGTATTTCAAGAATTGCCGCGTTTGGCGTTCGCCTGGCCTTACCCCGTAAACGGAGCAGTTTATGCTCGATACAATTGCAACAGGGTTGATAGCATCAGAAATTCATGAGCTGAAGAATTTCGGCGGCCGGCTGACTGCGCTGGGCGTCAATTTTGCCGTCTGCGATTTCGAAGGCAGGCCTCTGCTACTCTGCAAAACAGGCGAGTTTGAAACCGACCCCGTCCGGCTTGCCAAAATCGCCCGCGACTGCCTCAAGCATCCTGATAAAAATGACAAACCACAGGACGATTCTTCAGTGGTCAGCAGGTATATTTCATCCGTTCTTGTCCCCCTGACAGGCGAAAAAAAGCAAACCGGCGTCGCCGTTATTATTGACCTCGGCAATACTCCCGATATGAACAACCAGCAGCAGTCGCATCTGCTCACTGAATTGCTTCGTTTTTTCGTCGAAAAATTCACTGCCGGGCGAAAGTCCGTTGAGCAGATGGATATGATTAGCTCCGAGCTGGCACAGACATACGAGGAGCTTGTCCTGCTTTATAAAATAAGCACCAATATGGAAATCGTCGAGCCGGACGCCAATTTCCTCCAGATGGCCTGCGACAGCTTGACCGAAATCGTCGGCGTCGAAGGTATCGCCATTCTCCAGGAAAAAACTGTCGATGACAAATCACGCTTTGTCCTTGTAGCGGGCGCTGGCGTCATCGATATCGACGACCGCACGACCCTGCTTCTTCATAGCCGCCTCCAGGAGGAGTTGAACAAGGGCAAAGAAGTCCTCTTAGACAGCGACTTCGATGGTTCGTTCAAATATGAATGGCCCAAAAATATTCATAATATCATTATTGTTCCTCTTACGAGCAAGGTTAAAACGCACCCGTCTCAGGACACAGGCAACAAGCAGCCCCTCACTGCCCGTGTTATCGGTATGCTTGTTGCCATAAACCGCTTAGAGAAGCCTGACTTCGACTCTACTGATGCCAAGCTGTTCACCTCCGTCGCCAGCGAATGCGCCGTTTTCGTCGAGAACAATCGTCTGTTTGGCGACCTCAAGGAATTATTCATCGGCTCGCTCAAGGCGCTGACTCGCAGCATCGACGCCAAAGACCGCTATACACGGGGTCATTCGGAACGTGTCGGCTTCATTTCCAAGTGGATAGCCGAACATCTTGCCGAAGATGAAGGACTCGACCAAGAGCAAATCCAGAAAATTTATCTCGCCGGTTTGCTTCACGACATAGGCAAGATTGGTATCGATGAAAAACTGCTCTGCAAAATAGGTCGGCTCACTGCAAAGGAGAAAAACCGCCTCAGGATGCACCCGTCCATCGGCGCCAATATCCTCAGCGGCATCAGGCAAATGCGAGACATCATTCCAGGCGTTCTTAATCACCACGAACGTGTTGACGGCAAAGGTTATCCCGCCGGGCTTAAGGGTGACCAGATTCCGCTTATGGGTAAAATTGTCGGGCTTGCCGACTGCTTTGACGCTATGACCTCCGAACGCGTCTATCGGGATACTGTGAGCGTCGATAAGGCCATCACGGAAATTGAAAATCGTCTCGGCACCCAGTTCGACGAAAAAGTCACCACTGTTTTCCTCAAAAGCGACATTTTGCACCTCTGGGACCTTATGCAGGAAGGCGCGGTCAAGACATACGGCACTGATGATTTCACCCAGTATGGCTCAGCAGCTATCGGCACCCTGATTACCTGATAGGTTTCCTCCGGACGCAAATCGCGCCTTTATTTCCGCTTTTTACCCTTGCAGACCGCAAAAAAACTGCTAAAATGCCCTGTTTGTAACTTTTGTGTCTTAATGTAGGGCGGGTTTTGGCCCGCCGGGAATATCAGAAAGGTTTATTGGAAAAATGCTGGCAAAAACAAAAAAGGAAGGTATTGTTCACAATTTCGAAACTCATAAGGGTGACACCGGCTCTCCGGAGGTCCAGATTGCCATTCTGACCGAGCGAATCACCGAGCTTACCGAACACCTCAAGAGCCACCGCAAGGACCATTCCTCTCGTCGCGGACTGCTTAAAATGGTCGCCACAAGGGCTTCACTGCTTAAATACGTGGGCAAAAAAGACCCGAAGCGATATCGCGACGTCATCTCCCGCCTCGGCTTGCGGAAATAACACTAAACCCATTGCTTTGGCCGCACTTCGCCCTTACGCGATGCGACTTGGCTGTTTATGAGGTAGCTTATGTTTAACGTTGTAAAAGTTGAAAGAGAAATAGCGGGTCGAACCTTATCCATCGAAACGGGCAAAATCGCCAGGCAGGCAGACGGCGCAGTCGTCGTCCGTTACGGCGAAACGGTCGTCCTTGTTTGCGCAGTTGTCGCTCCGCCTCGTTCCGAAGACATTGATTTTTTCCCGCTCTCAGTAGAATATCGTGAAAGACACAGCGCAGCCGGCAAATTCCCCGGCGGCTTCATCAAGCGTGAAGGCAGACCCTCAACGAAGGAAACTCTCACCTCGCGTATGATTGACCGGCCTCTGCGGCCTCTGTTCCCGGATGGTTATTTTAACGAAGTTCAGATTATCGCCTCGGTTCTCAGCGCCGACAAGGAAAACGACCCCGATGTCCCCGCGATGATTGGAGCAAGCGCGGCATTATCAATCAGCAAAATACCGTTCAATGGCCCTACCGGCGCCTGCCGGGTCGGACGAGTCAATGGCCAGTTCATTATCAATCCTACCCACCAGCAGCTCGAAGAAGGTGATTTGAACGTTCTCGTCGGCGGAAGAAAAGACGCTATCAATATGATTGAAGTTGCCGCCAAGGAATTACCCGAAGCAGTTATCGCAGAATCAATCAAAACCGGGCACGAGACCGTAAAGGTTGTCTGCGAACTTATCGAGGAGCTTCAGAAGAAAGTCGGCGTCCCAAAAGAAATGCCCGAGCTTTCCGGAATTGACGAAGAGCTCTGCTCTAAAATCCGCTCACAAATCGCCGATGAGCTTCGCAATCTCAAACTGATACCGGTTAAACAACAGCGAAGAATCGCCGTCAACGAATTGCTCGACCGCCTCATTGAGCAATACTGCAAACAGGAAGGTGAGTCCGCTCAAAATTATGACGAGATAATGGTCGAACGGATTTTCGATAAAATCGAAGGCGAAATCATCCGCGACCTTGCCCTCAAAGGCAAACGCCTTGACGGCCGAAGTTACGACGACGTCCGCCCCATCACCTGCGAAGTCGGCATTTTACCCCGCGTCCACGGCTCAGCCCTTTTCACCCGCGGCGAAACCCAGGCCCTCGTCTGCATCACCCTGGGCACGATTCAGGATGCCCAGATTATCGACGGCCTCCAGGATGAATATTCCCAGAGCTTTGCCCTGCATTATAACTTCCCGCCGTTTTCCGTCGGCGAAGTCAAGCCGATGCGAGGCCCTGGTCGCCGCGAAATAGGCCACGGCGCTCTCGCGGAACGCGCACTCGAAATGGTCAGACCTCCCGAAGAAGAATTCGCCTATACGATAAGAATCATCTCCGATATTACCGAATCGAATGGCTCAAGTTCAATGGCCTCGGTCTGCGGCGGCTCGCTCGCCCTGATGGACGCCGGTGTCCCGATTAAGAAGCCCGTTGCGGGCATATCAGTCGGCCTTGTCACCGCCGACGACGGCAAATATGTTTTGCTTACCGATATCATAGGCGACGAAGACCACCACGGCGATATGGATTTCAAAGTCGCCGGAACCACCGAGGGCGTTACCGCGGTCCAGCTCGATATTAAAGCCGATGGCCTTCCGCACAACATTATGGTCGAGGCAATGGAAAAGGCAAAACAAGCACGCCTTAAAATACTCGATACTATGTCCAAGACAATCAATAAGCACAGACCGGAGCTTAGCGTTTACGCTCCGAAACTTGTTACCGTTAAAATCGACCCCGAATTTATCGGCAAAATCATCGGCCCGGGCGGCAAGAACATCAAGGCACTCCAGGAACAGACCGATACTACAATCGAAATCGAGGATGACGGCACCGTCTTCATCAGTTGCGTCGGCGGCGACGGCCACCTCAAGGCAAAGGCAATGATTGAGGCAATGACCCAGGCCCCCAAGGTAGGCACTCTTTATCCCAATGCTAAAGTCGTTTCCATCAAGGAATTTGGTGCCTTTGTCGAGTTCATCCCCGGCTTAGAGGGCCTCTGCCACGTCAGCGAGTTGAGCGACAGCTACGTCAAGAGCGTTGACGCTGTATGCAAACTCGGCGATATCATCCCCGTCAAGCTTTTGCTTGTTGATGACCAGGGCAGGTTCAAACTCTCCCGTAAGGCAGCTTTGGCTGAACTCGGTCTCTCCGACAAAAAAGACCAGCCAAAGAAAAAGTAATCTTGGCTTGCGTCTTAGGTCTGAGGTCTTGTGTCTGCGCGTCTTATCTGATGCTTTTTTCTAATTGTTCGAGGATAGTCGTTGCGTTGGCAACGCGATTGCCCGTTGAATCCTGCCAGTTAAGCTGGGCATTGCGGGCGAGTTGTTCCTCGACCTTTTTGCACGCCACAAGAACAGTCGCGTGATTCTTATCCCCCAGCAGTCGCCCAATCTCCGAGCTGGACATCTTCGTATGCTTTCTCGCCAGATACATACAGAAATGCCTTGCCAGCGAGACCGTGCGGTCCTTTTTTGAAGAATGAATCGCCGAAGAGCTGACGCCGAAGAAGTCGGCGACGGCTGACTCGATATCGGATATATGTACTATCGGGTCGCAGCGTCCGATATGCTCGGCGAGAATCTCCTGCGCTAAGCCCAAGCCGATTTTGGCGTTCTGCAGCGAGGCGAAAGCGGCAATCTTGAGTATTGCCCCCTGCAGTTCGCGGATATTACTGCGGAGATGCTCGGCGACGTATGCGATTACGTCTTCGGAGATGGGTTTCTTCATACCCTGGGCATAGCGCCTGCAAATCTCGCAGCGGGTTTTGAAATCCGGCTGGTCAATCTTCACCACCATCCCCGAAACAAATCGGCTGATGAGCTTTTCCGAAATCTGGGTAATCATTTTAGGATGAGAGTCGGAGGCGAGAATAACCTGCCTGCCGGCCAAATCCAACGTATTAAATGTATGCAGGAACTCTTCCTGCGTTGCTGGTTTGCTGGCCAGGAAGTGTATGTCGTCAATAGCCAACAAGTCCGTTTGTCGTATACGACTTCGAAAAGCATCCAGCTTTCTCGTCTTCAAGGCCAGCACAAATTGATTAGCAAAATCCTCCGCCGACATATACAGCCAGTTGGCTGTCGGTTTAGTTCGACGCAGTTCAGTGCATATCCCTTGCAGCAGGTGCGTTTTGCCGAGACCATACCCTCCGTGGATAAACAGCGGATTGAAAGGACTCTGCTTATCATTGATAACCGCTTTCGCGGCGTTGTATGCGAGTTCATTTGATTGGCCGACAACGAAAGTATCGAAGGTGAGCTTGAGCTTCTGACCGGTGTATGTCGGCCTTTGTGTGATGGTCCTGCCTGATTCAACTGTAATCGGGGAATTCAGGGCCGGTTTTGTCTGCCAGTCGAATGTGGCGGTTCTGTGGCTGTCGCAAAGCTGCGGGTCAACGATGAAACTGACCTGGCAGCTTGCGCCAACGACCGCACGCGCCGATTCTGTAACCTGCGAGCTGAAGTGGCTTTCGAGCCAGTTCGCGATAAACGGATTTATAACGCCAATCTTCAAGAGACCATCCGAAAGTGTCAGTCGAGTCGAGTTCTTAAACCAGATTCTGAACTTTTGCTGCCCGATTTTTTCCGCGATAGCGTCAGTAATTGCGATAATCGCGTTTTCATTCGAGCGGACTTCCACGCACTTAGTCGAAGTGCGGATGTCCTCCTTGACAATACCTTGCATTTTACCTCTCCGGCACCGTCCTCACTTGCCATTACGGGCAACGAAAGACGGACAAAGCAGCTAATCGTTTTTAAGTTTTTCTCGCGTCTCCATACGCTGGAAACCACACTATATTAAGCGGTTCAATTTTACTCACCGCAGGCAGAACAACTGCAATTATTGGGAGGATGCGAATTGAATCAATCGAGTTTCTTTAATTTTCTTTTCAACTTGTTCCATCTCTCGGCGGACAATGGGGTTGTGGCTGAATTTTTTTTACGTTTAACAGTTTGTGCACATCGTAAGTGCTGATTGTGGAAAAGCAGTGGAAAGGGGTTTGAGATTATGATTTTAGATTGCTGATTTAAAAGCTTGAATCTCCAAAGTTGATAATTGATAATTGGGTTTGATATCTTATTTTTATTTGGAGAACAACAATGGAATGGATGAGCAGAGACATAGCGAAAATGATAGACCATTCGCTTTTGAAGCCGGAGTTGACGGTTGATGAGATTAGAAAGGGCTGCGAAGTCGCAAAAAAATACGGTGTGGCGAGCGTTTGCTGTTCGCCTTCAGTGCTGCCCTTAGTGGCTATGCTGTTGAAAGGGACGGATATAAAGCCCACTACGGTAATCGGCTTTCCGCATGGGTACAACAAGACCGAAACAAAGGTCTTCGAGGCCGAGCAGGCGATTAAAGACGGCGCTGTTGAGCTTGATATGGTGCTCAATATCTGCAAACTCAAAAGCCGCGACTTCGATTATGTTCGCAACGATATAAAAGCCGTCGTCGATACTGCTCATAAGAATAAAGTGCTTGTGAAGGTCATCCTTGAAAATTTCTACCTGACGGATGAATTGAAAAAAAATGCGTGCCGGCTTTGCGAAGAGGCGGGCACGACTGGGTAAAGACATCGACCGGCTTTGCAGGCGGAGGCGCGACGATTGAGGATTTGAAACTGATGAGAAAGGCCGTATCGAAAAAGGTGCAGGTCAAAGCGGCAGGGGGCGTGCGAGACCTCGATATGGCGTTAAAAGTCCGCGAAGTCGGCTGCACACGCTTCGGCGCAACCGCAACCGCAGCCATTATGGAAGAATGTTTCAAAAGAAGGCAAAAGTAAAAAGCCGTCTTCAGGGCTTTATTCTCATCGCTTTCATTATCGGCAGATTTTTGGAAATCAGTTTATATCTCTGCTGGACGCAAGCATAAGAGCGACCAGGGTCGGCGGGGGTGTTCAAAACGTAATCCAGCATCAAATCAACGGTCGTTTCCGCGACGTGGCAGCGTGTATCCGAAGAGGCATAGTAAATAAAGAGCTGCCCGTTTTTGCGGGCGACCCAGCCATTGGTGAAGACGACGTTCGATACGTCGCCGATACGTTCCTCGCCCTGCGGGGCAATCAGAAAACCGCCCGGTTCCGCGATGAGCTTGTTGGGTTGGTCGAGCTTGGTAAGAAACGCGTAAACGACATAGCGCAATCCTGCTGCGCAGGCGCGGACGCCGTGGGCGAGCTGGAGCCAGCCCTTTTCGGTTTTGATGGGAGCGGGGCCGAGACCGTTTTTGACCTCTTTTATTGTATGGTATTGCCTGTCATCGACGATTGTTTCTGGGCCTGTAATTACCGCGTGTTCCATATTGTCGCAGAGTCCCCAGCCGATGCCGCCGCCTGAACCCGCGGAAATAAAACCATCCTGCGGGCGTGTATAAAGGGCGTATTTGCCGTTGATGAATTCGGGATGAAGAACGACGTTTCGCTGCTGGGGCGATGTGGTTTTGAGGTCATCGAGACGTTCCCAGTTTTTGAGGTCTTTTGTTCGGACGATGCCGCATTGAGCGGTCGCGGATGACAAGTCGCCGCGTGGGGCATTCGGGTCTTTGCGTTCAGAGCAGAACAGGCCATAAATCCAGCCGTCTTCGTGCCTGACCAATCGCATATCGTAAACGTTGATATCCGGGTCGCTTGTTTCGGGGAGAAGAATTGGGTAATCCCAAAATTTGAAATTATCGACGCCTGTTTTGCTTTCCGCTATTGCGAAGAATGATTTTCTGTCAACGCCTTCGACTCGGACGACTAAGCATATTTTGCCGTCGAACTCGATAGCGCCGGGGTTGAACGCACAGTTCATACTTAGCCGTTCCATAAGGTTCGGGTTGCTCTTGTAATCGAGGTCATATCGCCAGAAGACGGGCGTATGTTCCCTGGTCAGCACGGGATATTTATATCGATAATAAACGCCGTTGGTCTCCTTGACCTTGGTGTTTTTGCGCGAGATGAAACGCTTATGGTACGCGAACAGCTTTTTAACCTTTGCGTCGAATGTCTTCTTATTCATATCTTTTGTTCCTGTTGTTTTTTAGTTCTTTTCAAGTTTGTTGTACCAGTTGAATTTCAGGAATATACAGGTTGCCGCGAGGGTGACGGCAATCTCGATAACCCACGGCCAGTCGCGGAGGACGATGAAGATGGGCAGCGTGACAAGGCACAACTGCCAGATAATGCCTACCACAACATTGGTCATATCCCGGCTGAAGTTTCGATTCGGCCTGAAGGTCGGGTTTTCCTGCACGACCTTTTCACGAATGGGTCCCCAGAAGCCCCAGGGATTGACGGTCTTGTAGAATTTTTTGAGTATCGCCTCGTCTTCGGCATTGGTCAGGAAGGTGCCCACAAAGCAACCCACAGCCGAAACCGCGAAGATGATGGGGAAGGTGTAAAGGGCATTGATGTCACGGCCGAATGTGAAATTCATCAGCCCGGGAACAAACATTGCGCTGAGGATGCCTGTTATCATACCCCAGAAATAGCCGTAGCCGTTGAATCGCCACCATATCCACTTGAGGACATTGGCAATGACATAAGCGCCGTTGAGGGCGCCAACAATCCACCACATAATGCTGAAGAGGTTTTTGGCCAGCAGGCCCAGAATAAGACCCAGACCGAGTATTACCAGTGACGAGAGGCGGCTCATTAGTATCTCTGTTCGTGCGGGTGCACTGGGATTGATGTATCGTTTATATATGTCGTTGACGACATACGCCGGGGCAGCGTTGACGGTGGCGGCGAAATTAGACATAAAAGCCGCCAGCAGGCCCGCAAGCAGGAATCCGACTACACCCCGCGGCATATAGTTGAACAGGACAACAGGCAGGATTCCCTCCAAGTCCGGCTTAGCCATTGCTTTGAGCTGCGGCGTGCAAAACTTTAACGCTATGACTGTCAGGCCGGCGACCATCATATAGCGTGGAAACATCAGGACCGTCGTCACCCAGCCGTTCATCATACAGGCCTCGCGAGAGTTACGAGTAGCCAGAATTCTCTGCATGTCGTAGTTTGGCATCGGGCCGGCCAAACTCGCCAAAATGCCTTTGCACAGCATCAGGCAGAAAATGACGCCGAAAAGCTCATTGCCTTCGGCCTGTATCGCCAGATTCACCTTGTCAAAGACGCCCGTCCAGTCCAGTCCTAACTTGTACCCGAAGAACGGGCTTGTCCAGCCCGCCGGTATCAGATTCTGTATTTCGGCCGGACTGACCGAGTAGATGGCGATTCCTCCGATAACAAGGGCGGTGACAGTAAGAATGGTAAACTGCATAACCTCGGTGATGACCACGCTTATCATTCCACCCTTGATGGTGTAGAGCGAAGTCAGCCCCATTAGTATCAGTGCGTAAATGTTCGCGTCGGAAAAAATACCCTCGGTAGTATTCGTAAAACGCCAGGGCAGCATCACTACGGCAAATTTGCCGATGCCCTTGAAGGCGTAGGCCAGCATACCCACGACGGCTACTAGCGCGAAGGCCACCACGCTGATGTGAGCGAGATTTGCTCCTTTGTCCTCGCCGAACCGCGTCTTAATCCATTCGGCGCCGGTCAGGACGTTCGACCGCCGCAGCCAGCCGCTGAGGAACATCATCAGGAAGATTTGATTGAACGTAGGCCATACCCAGGGCAGCCAGATACTCTTGAGACCATACATAAACAGCCAGGTAACAAGCACCATCGTGCCGCTTATGTCGAACATACCCGAGGCATCGGAAATGCCGAGGATATACCACGGCAGCGACTTGCCGCCTAAGAAATAGGATTCAAGGTTCTTTGCTCCTCGCCTTGAAACCCACAGACCCGCCACAATAACGGTGCAGAAATAGACGATAATTATGGCGAGGTCAATTCCACTGATTTTGAACATAGCTCATCTCCGTGTTAAACCCGTTAGATGGCGGTTTTGCCTGTCTGACGGGTTCTAATATCATCAGTGTCATTTTTAATATGTTAAAGGTCTTTACTGCCTTGCCGGGGCCTGATTTATCGAAACCACGGCCGCGAAGAAAAACCACAGATTATCCAAAGCGGGGGATGTATGCAAGCAGAAATTTCCAGGCCTTTTGTATGGCCCCAAAAACGCATCCGCCAAGCCGCATAGCGACAGGCGAGGTCTCGCCAAGAGCGGACAGGAGACGGGAGTTATTGTAGATAAAAAAGAAAACCCCGACTTTTACATCGTGGTTTCCAGGTCATTAAAATTTAAGCTTCTTCGTGGTGAAAACAAATTTTGAAGCTTTTTGTGCCTTTTTGTGGCTAACAGAATCAGTGTTAGTTCGTATACGTCAGCCAGTTATCGCAGAAGATTTTCAGGTCGTAGATGTCAACGTCATTGTCGCCGTCGAGCGATATGAAAGGATTTTCAGTATTCCAGGCGTTGGCGAATATGGCAAAATCGACAAAATTGACGATACCGTCAAAATTGTAGTCCGGGAAATATATGCCGCCATCATTAGGTTTGCCGGGACCGCCCGGGCCAGGCGGCATAATCATTCTTTGCCAGTTAAGTTTGGGGTAAGTGATGTTTTCGATTATCCACCATATATCTTCCGTGCCGTTTGCGGTTTCGCCGACAAAGTCCCAGCCGGCATCGGTAAATGTGCTTTCTGTTTTCATTTCCGCCGTTGTTTTACCTTCGCCGCCGTCACTAAATGTTAATCCGCTCGTATCCATATCCCAGAAAGAAGCGGTAACAGTACCAATAGAGTTTTCTCCAACAAGTCCGCCATAAACAATATAAGGATTTCCAATTACAGCACCAGTTGAATAACAGTTTGTAGCGCTGCTGTCATAATCACCATTCTCCCCAATTAACCCACCGATATAACCACCCCTGATACCACTCGTAACACTAACACTACCTGTCGCGTAACAGTTACTGATGGTACCCCCATAATAATTGAGACCTACCAGACCGCCAAAACAACAATTTCCTCGTGCATTTTGTTCAGCATCTCCGCTAACATTTCCTGAGGCCCAACACTGACTAATTATGCCGTTATAATTTCCTCCCACCAGTCCTCCAAAATCCATACCAAATGAATTAAAAGAAGATACTCCGGTAACATTGCCAGTTGCAAAAGAATTATTTATATCGCCATAATAATTATATCCTGCTAAACCGCCGAGAGAATGTGTATTATGCCCTCCATTTATACTTACTGAAGAAGAACAACTATTTATTTTACCATAATTGTTGTAACCTATTAGCCCGCCAAGACAAATGCTCGTAGGAGCTGGACAAACAGTCGGATTATATACAATATTAATGGCTCCTGAGGAATGACAGTTAATGATAATTCCACATGAATTTTCCCCTGTCAAACCTCCAATAGATGAACCTTGCAGAGAAGTTATATTAACATTTCCCACGCCGAGATTTTTAATCTCACCGTAGTTAAGATATCCGAACAGGCCGAGGTAATCACCTCCATAATCATTAGTAATGTTTATGAACAGGTTTGTAATTTTATGCCCATTGCCGTCAAAAACACCTATAAAAGGGACACCATGAAAGTAACCATCATCAGGATTATAAATATACGGTGCAATTACGGCTGTCGTGAAGGTATAGGAGGCGAGGTCAATATCCGCTATAAGAATGAAGTTTGCATTGTAGTCGCCTGTACTTCCCGCTAGGGTTAACAGGTCTGTAGCAGACCCGATTTGATATGGGTCGTTGGCGTCACCGGAGCCGCCTGAGTATTTGGCCTGAACCGATGATGAGACGATTGCGATAACCACAAATACCAAAAAGAGCTTTTTCATGAGTGTGTCCTCCAAAAAGTGTGTATAAAGTTTTTCGACACAAAAAGCTTTTATTAACCACAGATTGCACTGATTTTCCGAAGCGGGATCGTCGCTTCGCTCCCTGTCGCATATTTTTTTTCAGTGTAATCTGTGTAATCAGTGGCTAAACAAATCTTCCACCATACATACAAAGACCTTAACTGTATAAGTAGAGGCGTCTGTCGGTTGCCAAATGTTGACGGTTTATATTGGGAAAATGATTATAATTGGAGAAAATTCAGAAATGAAATCATACTATGTGAGCATGCCGGGCCTGCTGCTGGTAAATGTCCCCGAAGTTTGCCGATTCACGCGGGTTTTTCAGTCAATTTTGGGCGGGTATGCGGCCACAATGGCCGAAGACTCGATTTTCGACCAGCAGCGTATTTGCACCAAGTATAAGTCCTGACAGGTATCATTATCCTGTTGCGCTGCGGATGGAAAGACGTTATACGCCGGAGCTGTTTCACAGCTTGCGGCGAAGTCAACCGTTTTTTTCGATTTCCACTTCCAGATTTCAACGTGATTATCTGAGAAGGAGAAAGTATCTCCACCGCTGTGTCGCACATGAGGTGGGTCAAACCACAACGGCGAGTTATAATTGACTGCGTAACTATCCGGTGTAACTTTCCCTTCGTCAACAAAGACAAGTTGAGTTGCGGTCCTCTTTATCTGATTTCTGTTTTTTAGCCATACTCCTGCTAACTGCGTATCTGTTCTGGGCAGGCCGTTTACGGCATCTAATGCTGTGTACGTAATCATTTCGCCTTTATTGCCTGTCGGGCAGCGGTAAATCTTAAAGTCATTCACATATCTCCACAATGCGCCGGTTGTAATCGCGCATTTCTTACAACAGTCATCAGTGGCTCCATAGGCGTTTCCAATCCAGGGAAGCTCATAAAGGTGAGGATCTGTGGCACTGGAGTTAGTCGGAGTTGGCGCAACAGCCCCGCAATTATCCCCGGTCGGACAAGCCAGGCAAGCGGCAAGAGTTGCCGGAGCTGGCGATACAGGTGCGCCGTTAACCATCTTATCGTTGTTGGCCTCGGTATAAGTCAACCATGCGAGGGTCAACTGCTTGAGGTTGCTTAGGCAGACGGCTCGTTTGCCCAGTTCGCGTGCCTTGTTCAATGCGGGCAGCAATATGGCCATCAGAAGGGCGATAATAGCGATAACGACTAACAGTTCAACAAGTGTAAACCCCGTTGCGTTTCCGCCTTTGGCAGGAAAACTCCCCCGGGCAAGCGTTTTTTGCTTGTGCATAAATGTATCCTCATAATAAATGTAAATCAGCCAATGTTCAAAAAACCAGCACAACCTATAATATCATATTTGCAGGCGGAATACAATGGGTTATATATGTAAATTTATATGCCCGCGAAGGATATCTGATATGGATTTGCCAAAATGACAGTCAAAATGGCAGACCGGTGGATTCGACGTGCCTGCCGGGGCAGGCGTGCTCACCACAAAAGAAGGTCCGAAAAGCCGGGTTTTTCACTCAACTTTGGGCGGATGTCCAGTGACAATGATACTGGGATCTAATTGTCCCCAGCAGCCAATCGTCATTTTGTACAGGTCCTGAAATGCGCCGTCAGGCGGTGTTGGTGTTGCGCCCGCTGGGAAGTACCCTGTTGCCGTTCCCAATTCAACCAATTGGGCACGTTTGACTGTTTCTAAGGCAGCCCATTGCCAGTATTCGGCGTGGCCGTCGGCTAAGGAGACGGTCGTCCCGTTACCGTGCCGGGCATCAGGGCCGTCAAACCAGTCCCCCGGAGGGCTCCAGCCGCCAGAGGCGTAAGTGACTGCAAAACTATCTGCTGTGATACGCCCTTCATCGACGAAGACAATCTGCGTTGCGGATCTTTTTATCTGACCGAGAGTTTTTTTCCATATTCCTGCCGGGACGGTTGCGGATGCTCTTCCATCGGGGCGACCATTCACTCCATCGACAATCGAGTATGTAATTGTTTCGCCTTTCATACCTGTTGGACAATGGTAAAGTTTGTAGTCATTTATGTATCTCCATAGTGCGCCGGAATCAATAGCGCAATTCTTGCCGCAATCCGAAGTCGTTGCGATGTTATAGCTTCCGATCCATGGTAACTCGTTTACATGATAAGAATCTGAAGTAGTGGTTGGCACAGTAGCTCCGCAAGTATCTCCGGTTGAACAGACCGGGCATGCAGCGAAAGGTTGTTCAGGAGCGCCGTTGACGAGTTTATCATTGTTGCCCGAGGCATAAGCCGTCCAGCCGAGGGTCAACTGCCTGAGGTTGCTTAAGCAAACGATACGTTTGGCCTGTGTGCGTGCCTTGTTAAGGGCGGGCAACAGTACGGCCATCAGAAGGGCGATAATAGAGATAACGACGAGCAGTTCAACAAGCGTAAACCCGACACGCCGAACAAGTGTTTTTTGCCTGTGCATAAGCCAACTCCATATGTGTGTGGGTGCGGGGTTATTTAACACAAGTCATAATATCAGATTTCTCGGCGGAATACAATGGGTTATATGTGTAAATTTATATGCCCGCGAAGGATGTTTGGTATGGATTTGCTAAAATAACAGGGGTAAAAAGGCCTTGAAAGCCCAAGTTCGAAAGGACCAATGCCGTAAAGGTCAAAGTCAAATGCCAATAAACGTCACCTGATATTTAGCCCCGCCATCTTCGCCTAAACTTTTGCGCAGGCGAGTGGCGGGGTTATCCGCATCCCAAATCCACAATTGACGCCTTACCTGTCCGTTTGCGTCTTCGGACAACACGGCTCTTTTTTTGCGCCGGGTTAGTTTGTGTTTTGGGGCAGGGTTTGATACAATAACAACTTTGAGTTATCAATAAATTTTGGAACGGCAGTTGTGCAGGAGTATCCGAAACTTTTGATGTCAAAAGAGATTGGAGGATATATGAATCGCAGGACATTTTTGAAGGCCGTGCCGGCTATTGGCATTTTGGGTATTACAACTTCCGGTTTTTCGCAGGATGTCAACACGACGTCCGGCGCGAGTGGTGACGCTAATGCTGCTGCTGGCTCAACCAGTCAGTTACAGCCGGTTCCCCAGGCGGATGGCGTAATCAAACTCAATCCCCCTGATTTGAACAATGGGATCTCCCTGATGCAGGCGCTTAAGAAAAGAAAGTCAACGCGCGATATCTCGGATAAGAAGCTCACCTCACAGCAGTTGTCTGACCTGCTTTGGTCGGCTGACGGCACAAACAGGCCTGATGGCAAACGCACTTCGCCCGCGGCGATGGGCATTTATTGCGTTGATATTTACGCTGTGCTGCCTGAGGGCATTTATTTGTATGACTCGGCAAAGCACGAGCTTAAACCCGTCGCGAAGGGCGATTTCAGGAAAATGGCCGGAATGCAGGATTTCGTATTCATCGCGCCGCTCAACCTCGTTTATGTCTTTACCTTAAGAAATCCGAAGGAAAGTCACGGCCCCGCCCCCGTCTCGGAAGAAAAACGAAAAATCTGGGGAGATGTCGAAGTGGGCTGTATGGTTCAGAACGTCTATTTGTATTGTGCATCGCAGGGTCTGGCGGCGGTAGTGCGCGGAATGGTTGACCAGAAGAAATTCGGCGAGGCAGTCAAAGTAAAGCCCGAACAGATAATAGTCGCCCAGACAATCGGCTATCCGAAATAAGGGTTCTATCAATTAGACCATTGCGATTATTCATCCTCCTGCCCTCGAATGTTTTTATCGGGGGAGCTTGTCGAAGGAATCCTGTGTAAATCCGTGTCCCAAAATTATGTGCAAATCTGTGTTATTTTATAGTCAGCCGGTAAATACCTAAGGTATGCCCCTATCTAAGGGGCGGCGGATGAGTAGCGGGCATTCACAGATACGAGTATCGAGAAATGAACGCTGCGAATACGCCTCTCCGGCTGACTAAAGCCGTGTAATCTGTGAAATCTGTGGCTTAATAAAAAGCAGTGTTAACCCGTGTCCATCCGTGGTTAAAAATTCTTTGTGTTTTTCGTGTCTTCGTGGTGAAAAAAGCAGTGTTAATCTGTGTAAATCTGTGTCTGAAAAAATAATTCTCTGTGTGCTCTGTGGCCAAAAATATCTGTGAAAACTGTGTAATCTGTGGCTTAGTTTTGCTACAATAACAAGTTTGGATTATCAATGAATTTTGCAGTGTCTAACGTAAGGTAAACTAAACGGATTAATACTTTTGAAATTAGACACGGATTAACACGGGTTTACACAGTTTTTAATTTATTTCTCTGTGTCCTCTGTGTCCTCTGTGTCCTCTGTGGCTAAGAAACTCTGTGGCTAATGAGCGAGCAAACGGAAAAGTTCATCAAAATAACCGGTGCGGCGGAGCATAACCTCAAGAATATCAACCTGAGCATCCCCCGCGATAAAATGGTTGTCATCACAGGTATCTCCGGCTCAGGCAAAAGCTCGCTTGCCTTCGATACCATTTACGCCGAGGGCAGACGCAAATACGTCGAATCACTAAGCTCATACGCGAGGCAATTCTTAGAGCAGATGCAAAAGCCCGCGGTCGGCGAAATCACCGGGCTGCCCCCGACAATCGCGATTGAACAGCGCAGCGCATCAGCCAATCCGCGTTCGACGGTTGCGACAACGACGGAGATTTACGATTATTTTAGATTGCTGTTCGCGAGAGTCGGCACGCCTCACTGCCGGGTTTGCGGCAAGGAAATTACGAGCCAGCATTCATCGCAGATTGTCGATTGGCTAATCAGCAAACCCAAAGGGACGAAGGTGCAGATTTGCGCACCGCTGATTCGCGGCAAAAAGGGCGAGCACAAGGACATCTTCGCCTCGATTCAACGAGAAGGTTTTGTGCGGGTGCGCGTTGATGGGGGAATTTACGATATTCGCGGCACGCCCGTGCTCGATAAGAACAAAAAGCACGATATCGCCGCGGTCGTTGACCGGCTGGTTATAAACGAGGCGGTGCGAATTCGATTAGCGGATTCAGTTGAGACAGCGTTGAAACTCGGCGATGGGGCGATTGTGGTTTTGAGCCAGAAACCCGGCACAGATTCAACTGATGGTAAGTGGGAAGAGACGATATACAGCGAGAAATTCGCCTGCCCGCAGCACCCTGAGGCGTCGCTCGAAGAATTGTCACCAAGGTTGTTCAGCTTCAACAGCCCCTATGGCGCGTGCAAAAGCTGCGATGGTTTAGGGACAATACTCGAATTCGACCCCGAACTGATTGTGCCCGATAAAACCAAGTCGCTCGAAAACGGCGCGATTGACGCCTGGCGCAAAGGCGGCAAGCGGATGAATATTTTTTACAACCGCTTAGTCAACCGTTTTTGCCGGGACTTCGGTGTTGATAAGACGATGCCTTTCGGGAATTTGCCCGATGAAATAAAACGTCTCCTGATGAACGGCACGAATAAGGAAGATGAGGACAAATACGGTATATGGTTTGAAGGCGTTATCCCGAACCTGATGCGGAGATGGAAGGCGACCGAAAGCGAATACGTCAAAGAAAAATTGCACAGCTATTTCAGCGAACAGCACTGCACCGCGTGCAACGGCGCAAGATTACGGCCCGAAGCAATCGCGGTAACGGTTGGAAACAAAAACATTCACGAGCTGTCATCGATGAGCATCGAAAAGGCGCAGGTGTTTTTCAACAAGCTCAAGCTCGAAAACGAAAAGGCCGTAATAGCCGAACAAATATTGAAAGAGATAAAGGCGCGACTCGGCTTTATGTTCGATGTCGGTCTTGGATACCTCACGCTTGACCGCAGGAGCGGCACGCTTGCCGGCGGCGAGGCGCAGCGAATACGCCTCGCAACGCAGGTGGGCAGCGGCCTTGTCGGCGTTTGCTATGTTCTCGATGAGCCGACAATCGGGCTTCACAAACGCGATAACGACCGGCTGCTTGGCATATTGCAGCGGCTTGTCAAGATAGGCAACACCGTCATCGTGGTCGAGCACGATGAAGACATTATGCGAAGTGCCGACCATATTATCGATATAGGCCCTGCCGCCGGTGCACACGGCGGTGAGCTGGTGGTCGAAGGCAAATTGCAGGACATCATAAATTGCACAAGGTCGCTTACGGGCGATTATCTCGGAGGCAGGAAGCGAATCGGACTCGGTTCGAGAAGACGCAAATACAATCTTCGCAAATGCGTCGAGGTAAGGGGTGCTGCCGAGCACAATCTCAAGGATATCGACGTCAAATTCCCACTCGGCGTTTTCATCGGCGTTACCGGCGTTTCCGGCTCAGGTAAAAGCACCCTCGTCAATCAGGTGCTTTTGGCCGCGTTACGCCGTCGCCTGTATGGCTCCCGCGAGCATCCGGGCAAACACAAAAGCATCCTCGGCATAACGCAAATCGACAAGGTTATCCAGATTGACCAGTCGCCTATCGGCAAAACCCCCCGCAGTAACCCCGCGACTTATACCGGCGCCCTCGATGAGATTCGCAAGCTTTTCGCCAAAACACGCGAGGCCAAAATCCGCGGCTACAAGGCAGGCCGTTTCAGCTTCAATACCAAAGGCGGCCGTTGCGAATACTGCAAGGGCCAGGGTACAATGTTGATTGAGATGCACTTCCTTCCTGATGTGTATGTGACTTGTCAGCAGTGCAAAGGAAAAAGGTATAATCCGGAGACACTGGAAGTAACTTGTAAAGGTAAGAATATAGCCGATGTGCTGGATATGCGGATTGAGGAGTCGCTTGAGTTTTTCGCGAACTTCCCGACCGTCATCCGCCTTTTGAAAATGCTCAACGACGTCGGCCTTGGATATATCAAACTCGGTCAGGCGTCAACGACGCTGTCGGGGGGTGAGGCCCAGCGGGTGAAACTTGCGGCGGAACTGGGCAAGGCGGCGACCGGGCATACACTCTACGTTCTCGATGAGCCGACAACCGGATTGCACTTTGCCGATATTCACAATCTGCTCAGCGTTCTGCAGCGACTTGTTGATTTGGGCAATACCGTGGTCGTTATCGAGCATAACCTCGACGTGGTAAAGCTGGCGGATTACATAATCGACCTTGGGCCTGAAGGCGGCGAAAGGGGCGGGACGGTTGTCGCGACGGGAACGCCTGAGGAAATTACCAAAAATGAGGTCAGCTATACGGGCAAATACCTCCGCAAAAAACTCGAAGAGGATGCGAAAGCTGAAAAGAGTATTTAGTGTTTAGTGTTGAGTTTTGAGTCTTTAGTTGTGGATTCGCCCGCCAAAATACACGGCGGGTAAACTGCGCGATGGTGATTTTGAAATGGGTCCCCTGTTTCAAAACCAAAGAAGCTGGTTCTCGGGGATGACGCAAGGCGTCAATTTTTAATAAGGAATGGGGCAATGGTGGTAAAGACGCTTAAATGGATTGGCGGGGTCGATGGCTGTCTGGAGATTATCAACCAGAGGAAACTGCCGGGGGAATATAAAATAATTCGCTGTGTAGGCGTTAAGCAGTTATATGGCGCGATAAAGACATTGGCGGTTCGGGGATGCGCGGCAATCGGGGTAGCAGGGGGATATGGGGCGGTTTTGGCATTACAGAAAAATATTTACCGCCGAGCTCGCAAAGACCGCAGAGAAAAAGATAAAATAAACTCTGCGAACTTGGCGGTGAAGTTATTGAAACGGGATTGCGAATACTTGGCGAGCAGCAGGCCCACGGCTGTCAACCTGCGATGGGCACTTGAAAGAATAGTAAAATGCGCTGAAAAAAGTTCGGCAGGGACGTTGGATGAGCTTTGCAAAGCGGTTTTGAAAGAGGCCAATGATATTTGCCGGGAAGATATCGAGATGTGCCGCAAAATCGGCGCTAACGGCGCCAGATTCATAAAAAGTGGAGCAGGGATATTGACGCATTGCAACGCGGGGGCATTGGCGACAGCAGGGCAGGGCACGGCCTTATCGGTTTTGTATGAAGCGAAAAAACGAGGCAAAAAATTCACGGTTTTTGTCGATGAGACAAGGCCTTTGTTACAGGGTTCGCGATTGACCGCCTGGGAATTGAAACGGGCCAAAATCGATACGACGGTCATCTGCGATAATATGGCTGCTGCGCTTATGAGGGATGGCAAAATAGATATGGTCATCACCGGGGCAGACAGAATCGCCGCCAATGGCGACGCAGCCAATAAAACTGGTACTTATGCCCTGAGCGTTCTTGCTAAAGCGCACAAAATACCGTTTTATATCGCTGCGCCATCGAGCACGTTCGATTTGAAAACAAAGACAGGTAAAGATATTCCTATCGAGCAGCGGCCATCGGAGGAGATTCGGTTTATAGGTGGAGTCAGCCCTTCGACTTCGCTCAAGACGGGCACTAAAAAGATAGTGCCCGATGGCGTTGATATTTACAATCCTGCGTTTGATGTAACGCCTGCGGAGAACATCACGGCGATTATCACCGAAAGAGGAGTGATAAAAGCGCCAAGCGCGAGCAGGATAGCAAAGCATCTTAAGAATAGCGGATAGCGTGTAGCGGGTAGGTTGTTCAAGGCAAAAAGTAAAAGGTAAAAAGTAAAAATGCGGTATCCCAAAGGGATGGATTTTAATTTGATACCTCGTTTATGAAAATCTATAGTGGGTTTGGTGAAAACGTTTTTTTAAGGCCGGAAGAGATTCGCACCTTTGCCCGTCAACTTTGCTGTTCTGGAAAACGCTGTTTACAGATAGTTAGGTTCGTCTGAAATATGATTTTGCTTTTGCCGAAACTGATAAGCGGGGAAATTGAAATATAAGGAACGAACCTATGGAAAACGAAAAAAAGCTTTTTACCTTAGCAGAAATTGAACCTGCCAAAGAATGCAAAGAATTCATCGAAAATTCTAATGGTATCTTTCTTTCTGCAGAAGATAATTTTAGAAAAGGTCATGAAGTCCTAAAGCCAGATACTTATAGATTCGCTAAATGGCTCAGACAGAACAAGTCAGAAATAAGCGTTAAAATCAGTTCATGTGAGAACGTAATCGATTTAAAATCGTCCGAGATATGGCTTCCCATGGTTTTCTTGGCGACAAACGTTGCGTTACCGCTTTTTCTTAACTTTGTCTATGACTACCTTAAATCTATGGTGCGAGGCGACCTTTCAAAAGATGACCCTAAGGCTCATCTAAACGTTATTTATAAAGACAAAGGCAAGTTTAAGAAATTCGAATATAACGGTCCTGTCGAAGGGCTAAAAAAAATCAAACAGTTTGATATTAATGATTTCATAAATGGATAATATCTTGCTCAAAACAGAGAGTCTGCAACAATATTGGCTTGATTGCCGAGGAACCCTTGAGTCCTACTATAATGAGTTGGCGAATTTAAATTTTGAATCCGCCAAACAAGTCGCAGAAAAACTTGTGCCCTAGTAAATGATTACGAGAAATCCGGAACCAATAATCGTCCGGACGAATTTTATAATGATTGCTTTATCTTCGACAGGTTTGCTTCTCTGTTAAATTGCTACGCCCAATACTGGTCCCAAATCTGTGCTGGCTCTTATCCTGGATCGTGGGATACGCTACAAGATGTTTTGGATTCTCTCCGCTTGCTCAAAAGATTTTCGCATTTTGATAGAACTTCTTTATTCAAATTTTTGGAAAGGCAAGCACAGGCATTAGAAAAACTTTATCCTTACAAGGTTTTTTCCAGCATTGAAGCTGTTGTGAGTAGAGTAGATTGCAGCATCTGTGGTAGGAATATGGAAAGCTTAGAGTGCGAGCATATAGCAGGGGAGCTTTATAGGGGGAAATTAGCCTACGGTATTGTCAAGGAAATCAAGAATCTTCTCAGCGTGTCTTTGGTAGAAAATCCAGCAGACAAAAGATGCAAGATGATGGCCATTAATAATAAGTCGATACCTTTTACTGGTGTTGAGTATCTTAAAGATTTAGTGTTTGTTAAAAAGTGTAATCCATTACGAATTTCTCGTACTGAGGAAAGCACCCGTAGAATCAAGATAGCTGAGGACACTGGTGCCGATGAAGATTGCCCCTGCGGAAGCGGTAAAAAATTAAAAGAGTGTTGTTTTGGCAAAGACTTTTTTGAAAGAAGACACGTCGAAATTATAATCTCAGAACATATGAGATTGTCACTAGATAATTTTGTATGCTTATCACAAGATAGTTTAGATGGCGAGTAATTACTGAATATTCTGAAGATTCTTTAATTGAACAGCTCGCGATAGGATTTTTGCGGATTAATTAAATAGGAACAGCCACATATTATTTGGTAATAAATAGGGTAATAATGGGGCCAACAATCATATTAGACAAATCGGCACTACAGTCACTTTCTTTTGATGAGGTATTTATTCTGAATAAACTATATTTTATAAATATAACGCCGATCCTTCTCATAGAAATACTTGGAGACCTAAAAAAACCAACAAGGCAAGGAGCCGTCTCCAAAGATCAAATAATGCGTATGGTAAACAAAATACTGCCATTCGATTCAGCGATTAGCGTACATTACAGATATCTGATTATAAATTCGCTTTTAGGGTATCCGGTGGAAATGAGAAGACGTCCTTATATAGGTGGTGGTGTCCCTGTGGAAGGTGATTCTGGCAAGAAGGGGATAATATTTGACGTTTCGCCAGAAGAAAAAACACTTAATGAATGGAAATCTGGCAATTTCACAGAAGCGGAAAACATTCTTTCTGAGCAATGGCGGGAATCGACAAGGTCTTTAGACTTGGAACTTTTTAAAAATACGGCCAAACAAAAAATTAAAGTATTGAAACAATTTGATAGTGTTGAACAATTGCACCAATATGTAAACAAATTCTTGTCACAGGAAAATAATCAAACGAATCTTTTGGTCTGGTTAATAGAGGAATTTGGTATCGATTTTCCAATGGCTCAGCGTGTTTTTATTAGGTGGGAACGCGGCGAATATAAGTTGATTAAAGACTTCTCACCCTATGCATATTACTGCTTTAACGCCCTCGTATTATTCTACTTTGGATTGATTTGCAACTTTATTGGAACGAGGCCGACTAATAAAATTGATTTAGAGTACATTTATTATTTGCCATTTTGCATGGTTTTTGTTTCTAACGACAATTTTCATAAGTCTATTGCTGGAACATTCCTAAATTCCGACCAAACATTTGTCGCCGGGGAGGATTTAAAGGCAGACTTGAAGAATCTGTCGTATGAGTGGGGCAAACTAGGAGAGCATAGAAAAGATGTATGGGGAGCACAATATGGCTTTGGACCTCCTGCGAATGGAAAATCTATTACTTTCCAGTTATGGAAACGTTTTTTTCCTCATTGGGAGCCTGGTGGGAAGCGGATAGAACCTAAATCAAGCGATGATGAAGCCAAACTTGTAGAAAGAATGAAGAATCTTGTTAATTCTCAAATATCCAAAGATACATCTCAAGTTCCATTAGATGATTCAGAAGCGGATTTTGTCGTAAGAAAAAGAGAAGTCTCAATTTATGAACCTTGTCCTTGTGGCAGTGGCAAAAAGTTTAAAGATTGCCATTGGCCAAAAATTAAAGATAGCCAAGATCGCTCTCAGTAAGATGCGAAAGAGGAAGACTAAGAACTACCGCCTATTTTCACAAAAAAACATTTCTCTGCCGGGGGTTTTCAACTTACCCAACCCCGTTGGGAATAATGGTGACAGCAACCGTTTTTTCCCGCCCCGCGTTTCCGACTTCGCTTGCGCTACGCCGGATAGGTCGCGATAAAATTGGTTTTACAATTTTTATGACCCGGCAATAAAGTTGCCGGGCTAAACATTATAAGGAAGCCGCCATGCCGGCGGCGGCTAAACCTGTTTTTTAGAGATTACCTATATACCCAAAAAAATCCGGGAATTTTTGAAATTTTTTTTATTCCTTTTCCTACAAGAACTTACCGATTTTGGGCAGGAAAAAAATATTTCGTAACTCCTTAAAACACCCCCAAAATCACTCTATATATAGAGGGACGCGCGAAGCGGGACGCTTCGCGAGAGAGTAGAAAGTTGAGCAGTAGAACAGGCGGCGCTTCGCGGGAAAGTAGTAAGTTGAGCAGTAGAACAGGCGAAAAAAAGAGGCAGCGGAGAGCCGCAAGGTAGCAAGCCCAAGATAGGGCAGTAGTAGCGCAGAAGCGCAAACATTTCGCCCCGGGAGGGCAAGTTTCACGCCAAGATAGGCAAATCATCTGTAGTCGTTAGTCGTTGGTTCATAGTTTGTAGGAACAACTAACAATAAACAACGAACAATAAATGGGTTCCCGGCAGAAGACCAAAGGAGCTAACCCCGAGGATCTGCGCTGCGCTCCGAAAAAATGGACCCCCGATTGCGGTTCCTATGGAGCTTGAGTCGAGGGCAAGGGAGAGGACATTATGACAATGATTAACGTAACGATACCTAATTGGTTAGACCGTATCTGCACCTGGCCGGTAATGTTGTATCGAAGGCACAAATATGGGTATGAGTTTCGCAGGATATATTTAGGCGAGGGGGAATGGACGACAGTTGAGCCGGCGGATTATTACCGCTTTGGACATATCAAGTGGTGCTTAGGCGGTCACGAAAGGAGAGCATACGCCATAGGGGGCATCAGGAGCAAAAAGGGAGGAGCCAAAACAGTATATTTGCACAGAGAGATTATGAGGGCACCCAAGGGGCGAATTGTTGACCACAAAAACGGAGAGTCGTTAGATAATCGAAGGGACAATCTGCGTCTTGCGACGCATGCACAAAATTCGAGCAACAAACGAAAGACCAAATCGAAGACAACATCGCGGTTTATCGGGGTATCTTACGAGAAAGCACAAAATCGCTGGGCTGTTAAAATCAAGCATAAGGGGAAAAGTTACTGGATAGGCGGATTCAAAAACGAGATAGAAGCGGCAAAAGCACGCGACAAAGCAGCGAAGAAATATCACGGGGAATTTGCGAGGTTAAATTTTCCAGAAACAGCGGACAGTCGATAGTCGTTAGTCGCTTGTATTTAGTGAACAGCGGGTAGCGGTTATGGGGTCGTTGCCGTGGCGAATAATTTTCCGGGCCGATAGCCGCCGGCAATCGTATAAACTACGAGAAACCAAAATGGCAGAAAAACCGGACACAAACAATATCGAAGCCGTATGCCCCGGTGCAAAGACGAGCCGACTGGGCCTCGTTTCGCTCGTTTTTGCCGTCGCCGCGATACCACTTTTCTATGCCTCAATCCACAGGATTATAGCCCTGCACAACAGCTCTACCGATATTTGCCTTGTGAGGGAAACTCCTTTTTATAACACCGTTCACACTCTCTGCGCCATTCTGCCTGCTGCATCTGTAACCTTTGCCATATTGTCGTTAATACGCTGCCGGCGCAACAAAACCAGTTTCGCAGCCGCAATCCCTGCCCTCGCCGGCTTTCTGCTCGCCTTCGTATCTTTCACGGCTTATTTCCTCGTCCTCTTAGCCCTCGCCCATAGTCAATCTTAAACCCCGTTTAATATTCTCATCATCGCTTCTAATTTGTGTTTATTGAGCGATGGGCCGGTCGGCAGGTGGACTAATCGTTCAATTGTGCCTTCGGCTCTCGGGCAGCAGCCACGGCGATAATCAACTTTGGCGAGGTCGGCATCACTGAGCGGATGGACGGGGCTGGAATACCAGCCCGCGATGTCGAGGCCTCGAATGCCTGCGCGATGGACTATTTCCCACTTCTTATATACCCGTAATGGGTATCTCATCATTGTGATGTTTGCCTGAGGTTCTACGGGCCAAAGGGACAGGCCAGCGTTGCTGAAGGATTCCTCTATCATCGCGGTATTTTGAAGTCGTATCTGCCGCAATTTAGGCCAGCTTTCGATTTGTTTCAATCCCGCCTTTGCCTTTATTTCTCCGGCCAATCGGGGGTATCCGCGCATTCAGGAAAGCTGTTTTTCAGAAAAGATTTCCCCCTGAAATGTAACATACTACGCAGCCGGGAGTAGTTATATCCGAGGTAACAATCGAGACGCGACTGACTGAACGGGTGATATGCTCGCCGAAGGGAGACAATAATAAATTCTGATTTTTTGGATGCGGGCGCAGCGAACCGCTTGATTTGACGGTCAACCTTTTCGAGTAAGCCGCTTGAATTGACGGTCAACATCCCTCCCTGGCCTACGGCTCCTTCGCCCCATTTGCCTAATTTTTGATTGTTCCACGTGCACGCAAGCGAGTGGGCACAATCTTCGATAACTTTTGCGCCGATTTTGTTGCAGGCCGCCAGAAGCTGCTCGAATCGCCCCGGGTTGCCGAAGGTGTGCTGTAAAATCACAACTTTGAGAGAACCGGTATCCTGTATAAGAATTTCATGCGGGTCAATACAGAGGTATTCATCAATGTCGAGATATACGGGGATTGCTTCGCAAACTTTAATAGCTTCTACAACAGCCAGGCACGTAAAAGCACAGACGCCTACTTTGTCACCGGGGTTTACATCGAGGGCTTTGAGCAATATGAACAACGCATGCCTGCCAAGCCCGAAGGCCCTCGCAGCCGGGGCGTCCGCAAACCGGGAGAATGCTTCTTCGTATTCGTGTCTAAAATTTTTAGTCAACCGCTATGACTTCTTTGACCTGTGGGACTTTTTCTTTGAGGAGTCGTTCGATTCCCATTTTGAGGGTCATTCTTGCGCCGGGCAGCCGGAACATTCGCCCTGAAGGCGGACCTTGACTGTAGAGCCCTTTTCGGTGGCGACGAGTTCGACGTCACCGCCGTGGCTTTGCAAATTCGGCCTGATGGCTTCGATTATCGCTTTGACCTTCGTCTCGAAGGCATCCTGTGTTTTATCGTGGTTGCAACCGCATTGTTCGCACATAGTTGGTCTCCAAATTTTTATTAAAGGAGGGGTGTTATTATAGCTCTATTTATTGTTCTGCACACATAATTTTATACGAATTTCGAAGGCGGCAGGGTGGATAATTTGTGATAGTGGTGCGAAAAATTGCCGAAAACAATTGACAGGGTAGTGCGTAAATACTATAATTGAGCAGAATTACGGGATTATAGCAGGGCTATAAACTTTGTATGGGCAGGTCGTTGCTGTGGTGGTAACGACAGGCCTGACAAAAGAGGCCCGAAAAGCTGTAATTTCCGGGATATGCTGCGAAAGGAGTATGTAATGAAGTCCGATTCTTCACAGTCAGCCGATTCGGCTGGAAAATCCTCAATTCAAAGGTCAGGCGCTGAGATAGCCGTCCAGGCACTAATTGACGCGGGCGTTGAAACAATGTTCGGCTACCCTGGTGGAGTGGTATTGCCCCTGTTTGATAAGCTGTATGATGCGCCGATTCGATTTATAATTCCGCGACATGAGCAGGGCGGGGCACATATGGCGGACGGATATGCGCGGGCGAGCGGTAAGGTCGGCGTGATAGTCGCGACGAGCGGGCCGGGGGCGTGCAATCTTGTTACGGGGCTTGGCACGGCGATGATGGATTCGATTCCGCTTGTCGCCATAACGGGGCAGGTTCGGACGGAGCTAATCGGCAATGACGCTTTTCAGGAGGCGGATACGACGGGTATCACGCGGCCTGTTACAAAATATAATTGCATAGTCAAGGATGTAAGGGACCTGGCGCGGGTGATTAAGGAGGCGTTCTTTATCGCCTCGACGGGCAGGCCTGGGCCGGTGGTGGTTGATTTGCCGGTCGATGTTCAGGTCGCCAAGACGGAATATGACGCCGCCGTCGAGATGCGACTGCCGGGGTATAAGCCGAAGATAAAGGGGCATCATCGGCAGATAGAAATGGCAGCCGAGGCGATAAACAAATCGGAGAAGCCGGTGCTTTACGTCGGCGGCGGGATTATCAGCGCCAACGCGGGCGAGGAGCTGCGCGCCCTTGCGAATAAGGCGCATCTGCCGGTTACGATGACGCTATTGGGGCTGGGAAGTTATGACCAGAACAACGCTGAATCGCTTGATATGCTCGGAATGCATGGAACCGCATTTGCGAATTACGCGGTGCAGGAGTGCGATTTGCTGATAGCGGTGGGCGCGCGGTTCGATGACAGGGTGACGGGCAAGGTCAAGGCGTTTGCGCCGCACGCGAAGGTGATACATATAGATATTGACCCGGCGAGCATAGCGAAGAACGTTCGGGCGGACATTCCGGTTGTGGGCGACGCGAAATATATATTGGGTGAGATGACTAAGATGGTTGAGCACCGCGAGCGCAAGGATTGGTTCACCAAGATTGCGCAGTGGAAAAAGAAATATCCGCTGGGATACGACAGGAAGGCGACGAATATAAAGCCGCAATATGTGATTGAGCAGATTTGCGAATTGACGGGCGGCGACGCGATAGTTACGACAGGCGTCGGACAAAACCAAATGTGGACGGCGCAGTTCTACCGGTTCAAGAGGCCGAGACAGTTTATTACTTCAGGCGGTCTGGGAACTATGGGCTATGGGTTGCCCGCGGCGATAGGGGCGCAGATAGCGATGCCGGAGGCGACCGTTGTCGATATTGACGGGGACCACAGCTTCAATATGACGCTGACGGAGCTGAGGACGGCGGTCCAATATGAGCTGCCGATAAAGGTCTGCATTTTGAATAACGGGTATATGGGAATGGTGAGGCAGTGGCAGGAGCTATTCTATAACAAGCGTTATTCGAAGAGTTATCTTGCGAACCCGGATTACTCGAAAGTGGCTGAGGCGCTGGGCGCGGTCGGGATAACGGTTGAGAAAAAGGCGGATGTGCCGAAGGCGATAAAGAAGATGTTAGGCGAGAAGATGCCCTGCGTTGTGGATTTCAGGGTTGAGCCGGAAGAAAACGTCTGGCCTATGGTTCCGTCGGGTAAGTCCCTGCACGAGATGGACGGATTAGACATGTTGGAAAGTATGGCATAGAAGAAAATCAAAAATCAAAATGTAAAAAGTAAAAACTGGATCCCGGCCAAAGGCATGCCGGGACAGGAAGGTAAGACCTATGAAACATATAATAAGCGCGTTGGTTGAGAATAAGCCGGGAGTTTTGGCACATGTTTCGGGGATGTTCGCGGCGAGGGCGTTCAATATCGATTCGTTAGTCGTCGGGCGGACGGAGGACCCGCAACTTAGCCGGATGACGATTGTCGTGATTGGCGATGACAGGGTGCTTGAGCAGGTCCGTAAACAGCTTGCCAAGATAATACCCGTTGTGAAGGTCCAGGATTTTGCGGGCCAGACGGTGGTCGCGAGAGATTTGATGCTGATAACTTTCGCTGCGCCTGCGGAAAAGAGGCCTGAGATACTGGCGTTGATAGAGACCTTCAAGGGCAACGTTGTTGATATTGGACAGAAGACGATAATGGTGGAGATAAGCGGGCCTGAGGAGAAAATCGAGGCGTTTATCGAGATGTGCCGGCCATACGGGATAAAGAACGTCGCGCGGACGGGGACGATAGCGATGCCGAGACAGGAAAAGACGGTTAGTGGTTCGACCGAAGAGGCAGACACTTAAAACCCGAAATCCTAAACCCTAAATCCGAAACAAATTCAAAGCACTAAAACGAATCACTTGAACATATTTTTTATTTGGGATTGCGGCCCGCCTGCGTTAAAACTACTCCCGCAAGTGACGCCTTATGGCGGGCGGGTAAAATTTTGGGATGCGGATTCTTAAAACTCTTGCTTTTCTGACCAGTTTAGCGGTATACTGCCAACTTATGGCCGGAAGAGAATAACACCTTTGCCTGTCAACTTTGCCGGGCGGAAGATGCTTTGTGAGGTTATCAATGTCGTCATGTTATCTTAGAGTAGGCGGTAAAAAGTTGAATGTAGATGCTTATCTTAAGGAGCATCCCTGCCAAGTATCCGGTCTTCATCGCCTGGGAGAGCCAAGGTATAAAAATAAACCAGATGGTCCTAAGATAGATCATTCCGGATTTAATATTTGTGTCAGTGACGCTAGATTCGAAGATTTAAAACAGCAGATTCAGGACGCAGTAGTTTTTCTGGAAGATAAAGAAAATTCAGAACAAATATCTACTCTTCTGGCTTATCCGGGTGTTGAAGATGTAACCTTGGATTTTGGCGTTGCTCGCGAGGACCGTGACGAGTTTCCCGTTAAATGGTATTACTTCCCGCCGGAATTTATTCAATTGGCGGGCAGTTTGGGGCTTGGATTAGAAATTACGTTTTATTAATACTATATGGCAGGTTCCTTGCTATACAAACGCCCGAAGCGGGCGTTCAAAAAGGGTTTAAGTTGACCTCACATAAGCAATTCGCCTACGGCGGATAAAGGGTTAAGCATTCCTCGCGATTGCAACCCCGGCCGGAGACCGGGGCTATATACAAACGCCCGAAGCGGACGTTCATTGGGCAAACCCCGGTGAGATAGTGGGGTAAAAGCGGACCTCGCGTTTGCACCCCCCGGCATAGCCGGGGGCTATATACGCCACTGGCAAAGCCAGTGGTATTGGGATAAAATCTGCGTATGGCGAAGACAATCGGATATATGGTGACGTGGACGATATACGGGACGTGGTTACAGGGGGAGAAAAAGGGATACGTCAAAGATGGAGAGGTTCGCGGAGAGAACATCGCAATTAAAAAAGATTGCGAAAAGAAATTGGAGCATGAGCCGGAGCGATTGGGGCGGAAAGACAAAGAGATTGTAAGGGAGGCGATTACGGAAGCGGCGAAGAGATTCAAGCAAAAGATTCTCGCGGCAAGGGTGTTCTCGAATCACGTTCATATCGTGTGTGAGTATGTTGATGTTCCAATAGGGGTTATTGTGGGTTATTACAAGAACGCGGGGCGAGTCGCGCTGCAGAAAAACGGGTTTAAGGGGAGGGTGTGGACAAATGGATATAATACGAAGTTCTGTTTCGATGAAAAGTCATTGAAAAACAGAATAGAATACGTTGAGGGGCATTGAAACGCAGATTGCAGGGGCGGCAAGTAAACGTCGTTGGGGTATCAGTTTTTGGAAGGATTGCCTTTTCATTTAAAGGGGATTGGTGTATAATTCCACGATGATTGAAAGTAACCGAAACCCTGGGTGAAACCCAGGGCTAAATACTAAAGGAATGAAGGAGACAAGGCGTGGAAAATCATCGCAAGAGTAAGATTAAGAGGAGTGCAAGAGCGGATTTTTAGTGCGGATGCGGACGAGTAAAGGCAGGAAGATGATAAACCGCAAGCGTCGGGCTGGCCGGTCGGTGAGCGTGCGAAAAACCATGAAGTAAGGCAAATATCGCCCCCGCCGTTTTGCTTCGCCTGCTGCCTCGACTTACCTCGAGAGACGCAGAGGCGAGCAAAAGCGAAGCCGCGGGGGTAATTTAAGCAAATTAAAATAAGGAGAATAAAACAATGGCGTTGAAGATGTTTTATGAGAAGGACGCGTCGCTTGCTCCGTTGAAGGGCAAAAAGGTTGCGACGATCGGTTACGGCAGTCAGGGTCATGCTCACAGTTTGAACCTGCGGGACAGCGGCATCGAGGTGTCGGTTGCGGAGTTACCGGGGACGCCGAATTACAAGATAGCGTTAGAGCACGGATTTAAGCCGACTGATATCAAGACGGCAATGAAAGGCGCTTCGCTGATTATCATTACGCTGCCGGATGTTGTGCAGGGGAAGCTTTACGAGAAGTATATTAAGCCGAATCTTGTGCCGGGGCAGACACTTGGTTTCTGTCACGGGTTCAATATTCATTTCAAATACATTGTTCCGCCAAAGGGCAATAACGTAGTGATGATTGCGCCGAAAGGGCCGGGGCATTTGGTCAGAAGCGAATACCAGAAGGGCGGCGGCGTGCCTTGTATCGTGGCGGTAGAGAAGGACGCGACGGGCGGTGCTCTGAAGATTGCGCTTGCCTGGGGCAACGGCATAGGCGGAGCGAGAGCGGGCATTATCAAGACGACGTTCAAGGAAGAGACCGAGACGGACCTGTTCGGGGAGCAGTGCGTGCTTTGCGGCGGCCTGTCAGCACTGATAAAGGCGGGGTTCAATACGCTTGTGGAAGCGGGTTATCAGCCGGAGATTGCGTATTTTGAGTGTATGCACGAGGTGAAGCTCATCGTTGATTTGATGTACCAAGGCGGGCTGAGCTATATGCGGTATAGTATTTCGGATACGGCGGAATACGGCGACCTTACTCGCGGGCCGAGAATCATCCCGTCCAAGACACGGGCGGAGATGAAGAAAATCCTCAAGGAAATCACCAGCGGCAAGTTCGCAAAAGAATGGATGAAGGAAAACGCGACGGGGCTGAAGAAGTTCAACAAGCTCTATGCGAAGGATTACAACAGCAAGCTCGAAAATGTCGGACGTAAATTGCGTAAGATGATGAAGTGGATTGACGTAAAGGAAGGCGTGAAACCTCGTTAAACGGCTAACGAATTTTTAACCGCCGAGCAACGCGGAGACCGCAGAGATAAAAATAACTCTGTTAAAATGGTGATGCTATGAAAACGATGAAAGCGTTGTTTATGGTGATGTGTTGTCTGGCAGCGGGTTGTGAGGCGGTAGTTTTGGTTACACCAGAAGGACCGCTGACAAACAAGCAGATATATGCGCAGTATCAGCAGACGACTCTTAAACGGAGCACGAGTGCTGACGTGCTTTCGCGGTTCGGGACGCCCAAGGATACGCTGTTGAGCCAGAGCAAAAGCATAGCGGCCCTTGCGGGGACTACTAAACAGGGCCATAAGATGTGGTTTAATATGGTGTCGTTCGACGAGAGCGAGCTTATAGCGAAGCGGAAATACTATTTTATTTCGCATGAGAGGCCGAAGCAGTTGTTCGTTGAGCCGTGGGAAGGAGTGGATTTCGGCTGCCAGATGGTTTTGTCGAAAGAAATTCTTGATGAGCCATACGCGGATGAAAACGCGAGGCGCATCGCGATATTAAAGAAAGTTGATGCGGATACCCGCAAGGACACAAGTGAAATTGGGACGGACAACGCGACGCTGAACGTGAGCGGAATGATGGCGGGTCAGGGGATGGAATCGCTTCTGACCAAATTAGACGCTTCGCCGGCGCTTGCTGTTCGTCTTAGCGAGCCGAACGGCGTGGAGTTCGACCATATCAACTTAGACAAGGGCCGGCTGCGGATGGTTATCGATAATGACATAGTGACGGTCAAGATGCGTCTTGGGTCTTTCGGCAAGAGCGGGAAGCTCAGTTTAGAGGGACTGGACGCGATGGATAATTAAGGCGATTTTTTGAAGTTTGCGGGCCTGCGTCGAGAAGGAAAATCAAAAGAGCGGGTCTGTAAGCCGAGTTTTGTCTTGGACAACCATTTATCTAGGCCAACCGTTACCAGTTGGCTCAAGCGACCTACCCGCCGGTAATGCCCGGGCCGAGCACCGGCTGCTTGGTCTTTCAGGCGGTGGGGTTTGCCCTGCCGGAATTGTCGCCAACTCCGCGGTGCGCTCTTACCGCACCATTTCACCATTGCCTGCCCCGATTGCTCGGGACGTCGGCTGTGTATTTTCTGTGGCACTATCCCGTTCCCGCTTCTTGCTTTCGCAAGCAGTGAGGAGGTGGCTGTTAGCCATCACCGTGCCCTGTCCTGCTCGGACTTTCCTCCGGCCCCGAAGAGCCAGCGGCTGCCCAACCCGCTCTTTTGATTTTCAATGCGCTATTGACGGTTGATTATTTTGTTCGGTGCAGCGGGAGATATTATACCAAAAAGGCGATTATTCCGCCCTTTTAATTTCGGAGTGTTTTTTGAAATTCTGGTCGTCGGTGTCCGGGAAATCGCTTCGGAAGTGGACGCCACGGCTTTCTTTTCGTGCCAGGGCGGATTGGGTAATAAGGAGACAGACGGTGAGCATATTCTGAAGCTCCCAGCCCTGAGAGTTATCGAAGGCCTTATCCATAACATATCGCTGCCAGAAGCGAATCTGGTCGATGGCCTGTCTCATTTCGGGGGATTTTCTTGTGATGCCGACGTTTCGCCACATAATCGCCCGGAGGGAGTTTCTGACGTCGGAAGTATCGAGATGACGAAGTTCGGAGTGCGGGATTTGGTATTTGATAATCGACTGGCCGAAGCCGGCGGATTTTGGAGCGAGTGATGTCTGGCCCGCAATTCTGCCGAAGACGAGGCCTTCGAGGAGGGAGTTGCTGCCGAGGCGGTTAGCACCGTGGAGGCCCGTTGAGGTAACTTCACCGCAGGCGTAGAGGTTTTCGATATTTGTTTTCGCGGCGATGTCGGTTTTGACGCCGCCGACCATATAGTGTGCGCTGGGGCGGACGGGAATGAGGTCTTTGCTGATATCGATATCGAAGCTGTCGCAGAGTTCGCTTATGACGGGGAATCTTTTGGTGAAATGCTGTTTATCGAAGTGGCGGATATCGAGATAGACGTGGGTGGTTTTGGTTTTGAGCATTTGTGTGAGGATGGCCCTGCTGACGACATCACGGGGTGCGAGTTCAGCGGCGGGGTTGTAGTCCTTCATAAAGGCCCGGCCTTTGGTATCTCGCAGGACGGCTCCTTCGCCGCGTAGGGTTTCGGTAATGAGCGCTCGTGATGCGCCTGCGATATAGAGCGTTGTCGGGTGGAACTGGACAAATTCCAAATCCTGGAGGACTGCGCCGGCACGATATGCCATAGCGAGGCCGTCGGCTGTCGCGCAGGAGGGGTTTGTGGTTTCGCGGTAGAGCTGGCCCGCGCCGCCCGTGGCGAGGATTGTGTTGAGCGCCCAGATTATGCGTGCGCCTTTTTCCCTGTGCCAGCCGATGACGCCGAGGCATTTGTGATTGTCGGTCAGCAGGTCTATTGAGAAGAAATTTTCGATGATAGTGATATTTCGCTGTTGTCTTGCTTTTGCGATGAGGGTCTGGGCGATGATTCTGCCTGTTTCGTCACCGTGGGCGTGTGCGATGCGCGGGTGGCTGTGACCTCCTTCGATTGTAGTGGTGATATTGCCATTAACCATATCGAAAGCGCAGCCCCAGTCGAGCAATTGCCTGATAAGCCCAGGTCCCTGGCGGACGACGAGGTCAACGGTTTTTTCATTGCTGAGTCCGCCGCCTGTGCGCAGAGTATCGGCGATGTGCGATTCGAATTTATCGGTTTTTTCGAGGACCGAAGCGATACCTCCCTGGGCGTGCCAGGTATTGCTGTCTTCGACGGTGCCTTTTGTGACGACGGTTACAGAGCCGTGCTGCGAGGCCTCGATTGCCGCGCGAAGGCCCCCGACGCCTGCGCCAATTACAAGATAGTCGGTCGATTGCTGGTGCGTGGTAACGGAGTCAATATCAACGAGATAACGTCTGAAGTCCGATTGGAGCATTGAGTAATCACCTTTTTCAAAGAAACCAAGCGTTACTAAAGTTAAGTTTTTAACGGTTAGCTATATTAAATTCGTTTGGAATTATGGTATTGTAACGATTCCTTGGGCGGTAGCAATAAAGGATTATGCAATGATGGGACTGGATTTATTCGGCTGGGTGGTAGTAGCGTTGTGTGCGGTGATGGTCGGCATCAGCAAGACGGGATTGCCGGGGATGGGAATACTGTTTGTGCCGCTGATGGCGATGGTGATGCCGGCGAAGCAATCGACGGGAATGGTGCTGGGGATATTGGTTCTGGGGGACATTTTCGCGGCGAGTTATTACCACAAATCTGCGATGTGGCGTCATATTATCCGGCTGATTCCTGCGACGCTTGTTGGTATCGTCGCGGGATATTTTGTGATGAAGGTAATCAGCGATGCGCAGTTGAAGCCGATAATCGGCGTAATCGTGGTGGCGATGCTGGCGGTCAACTGGTGGCGCAATCGAAGAGGTGAGGATGTTCCGACGCAGTGGTGGTTTGCGGAGGTGATGGGATTTTTCGCTGGCGCGACGACGATGATGGCGAATGCCGCAGGGCCTGTGATGATTGTGTATCTGCTGGCGATGCGACTGCCAAAGGTTGAGTTTGTGGGGACCAGCGCCTGGTTTTTCTTTATTGTCAACTGGATGAAGGTGCCGTTCAGTGTGCACCTGGGGCTGATTAACGCTGCATCAATAAAACTTGGTTTTGTTATGCTGCCCTTTATTATAACGGGTGCGGTTTTGGGGATAGTGGCGTTGAAAAAGATGCCTCAAAAAGTATTTGAGATTACGATACAGCTTTTGGCGCTGGCGGCGGCGATAAAACTGTTGTTTTAGCAGATGAACGCCGGCGAAATGGGTTGCAAAATTATGTTTTTGACGGGATTATTAGGGATATGATAACAGGGCCGCAGAACAGTAAATTTGCCAGGGAACGTCAGCGGATGGTCGAGCATGACCTGAAGGGGCGGGGCATAACCGAGGCGGGGGTGCTTTCGGTGATGGGGCGCCTATTGCGCGAGGAGTTTATACCTGAGTCGTATGAGTCGCGGGCATACGCGGATTACCCTTTGCCGATTGGGATGGGGCAGACGATATCGCAGCCGTATATTGTTGCGCTGATGACGCAGGAGCTTCGGCTGAATAATTTTTGCGAGGTGCTGGAGATAGGCACTGGCAGCGGGTATCAGACGGCGGTTCTGGCGAAATTGACGAAACGGGTTTATACGATTGAACGGTTCGCAGAGTTATCGGCGAAATCACAGGCGATTATTGGCCGGCTGGGAATCAATAATGTTGAGTTTTATGTCGGAGACGGCAGTGCTGGCTGGTATGAAAAAAGAACGTTTGACAGGATTATCGTTACGGCTGCTGTGCCGAAGGTGCCGGAGCAATTGATTGACCAGCTTGGTGCGGGGGGGGTGATTGTCGTGCCGGTTGGCCAAGGCGGTGTGCAGGAGCTTATCGTGGGGATAAAAAAAGAAGGCAAACTTATTGAGCGGGTGGTGTGCGACGTCCGGTTTGTCAAACTCGTCGGCAAATGCGCGTTTGAGGAATAAGGAGTGAGTGAATTAGGCGTAAAACCGAGTGGTGAGATTAAGTTGTCGATGCCGGTGCAATTTTTGAAGGGGGTGGGGCCGGCAAGGGCGGAAATATTCGCAAAGCTGGGGGTTGTTACTGTTGGCGATTTGCTGGAATATTTTCCGCGTGACTGGGTATTTGCGCCTGAGCCGAAGAAAATAGGACAATTGGAGACGGGGGAGACGGCGGCGATTGTGGGGCTGGTTGAGTCAACGGATTTTCAGAATTACCGCAGGCCGGCGATATTTGAGGCAATGGTGAGCGATGAGACGGGGACTTGCCGGATAATATGGTTTAACGGCGGATACCTGCGGGACCAGTTACGGCCAGGCCAGGCGGTTATGGCGTGGGGCAAGGTCGGGGAATATAAACATCAGCTGCAGTTGACCAATCCGAAGTTTCGCGTGATGGAGAAAGAGGCATCGAAACCGGCGGAGTATTTCAGCGGGGGGGTATATCCGGCGAGCGGCGGGCTGAGCAGTATGCAGATTAAGAAGATAATCAGGCCCGTGCTGGATAATATCGGCGGACTCGTAGGCGAATTCTATGACGATGAGTTTCTTAAAAAAGCGGAACTGATAAAACGCAAAGACGCGTTTGGATGGATTCATTTGCCCCCTGATGAGGGTAAATTAGGCAAGGCGAAACGCCGGCTGAAATTCGACGAATTGTTTTTGATGCAATTGGGGCTTGCGCTTCGCAGGCACAGGCACAGTCAATTCGCTTCGGCGGTAGAGATGAAATCATCCGAGGAAATCGACAGGCGGATTCGAAAGCGATTCCCGTTTTTACTGACTGAAGACCAGGACAAGACGATAGCTGAAATAATCTCTGATATGCAAAGGCCGATACCGATGAATCGACTTTTGCAGGGGGACGTCGGCTCAGGCAAAACGGTGGTTGCGCTTTACGCGACGCTGTTGGCGGTGGCGAACAAGACGCAGGTTGCGATTATGGCGCCGACTGAGATATTGGCGAACCAGCATTTTATAAGCATCGAAAGGTATCTGCGCAATAGCGATGTGAAACGAGTGCTGATTACGGGCGGGCTGATGGGCAAAGACAGGGATGAAATTCTCAAAAATATAAAAGCAGGCGAGATAGATATCGTTGTCGGCACAGTTGCACTGTTAGAGAAGGATATCGAATTCAAAAAACTCGGTTTGGTTGTGATTGATGAGCAGCATAAATTCGGCGTTCATCAGCGGGCGGAGTTGCGCAAGGACGGGACACCTCATTGCCTCGTTATGACTGCTACGCCGATTCCGCGAACTTTGGCGATGACGGTTTTTGGGGATTTGGACGTGTCGATAATCAAACACAGTCCGCCGGGCAGAGGAACGGTGGTTACGCGGTGGGTTTCGCCGGATGACAGGGCCAAGGCATACGAATTTATCCGCGAGCGATTGCGGGCGGGCAAGCAGGCGTATTTTGTGTATCCGCGTATAACGGGCGTCGAGGAGGAAGGGGACATAAAAGCGGCGACCGACGGCTGGCGAGAATTATCGAAGGTATTTGGCGAGTTCAAGGTTGAATTACTGCACGGGCGGATGAACTCGGAGAAGAAAAGAGAGGTAATGGCGGAGTTTCGCAAAGGGAAAATAAAGGCGCTGGTCGCGACGGTGGTGATAGAAGTGGGCGTGGATATTCCAAACGCGACGATAATGGTTATTGAGGGTGCGGACAGGTTCGGCCTGGCACAACTGCACCAGTTGCGTGGCAGGATAGGCAGGGGGACGGATAAATCGTTTTGCTTTTTATTCGCGGATAAGGAAACGGAGAATGAAGTGGCGAAAAGCCGGCTTGAAATGATGGAACGAAGCAACGACGGCTTCGAGATAGCGGAGCACGATTTGAAATTGCGCGGCCCCGGTGAGCTTTTCAGCACGCGACAGCACGGCCTGCCCGATTTGAAAATCGCCGATATCATCGACGATTATGATTTGTTGGTTTTGGCTCGACGCTGCGCATTTGAACTTGTTTCAGCAGACCCTATGCTTACTGTTCCGACGCACAAGAATATCCGCCAGGCATTGATAACCAAATTCGGCGACTCATTAGGATTGGCAGACGTGGCTTAGCAAGGGGAATGATATTTAGGAAGATTATTTTTTCCGGTATTTTCTCAGCAAATCGAGGAGGTTTTGCATGTCGTCGGGCAGGGGGGCTTCGAAGGAGACGATTTTTTCGGTTGTGGGGTGCTTGAAGGAAATCGTCCAGGCGTGGAGTGCGCAGCGGGAAATAACGGGAGCTTCGGGGGTTAGTTCGGCGTCTTTTAATTGCCAGGGATAGACGGGTTTGCCGCCATACATATCATCTGCGACGATTGGGTGTTTGATATGGGCGAGATGGACGCGAATCTGGTGGGTCCGGCCCGTTTTGGGGGTGAGTTTCAGGAGTGAGAAGCCGCGGAAACTTTCGAGGACCTCGTAGAAGGTGATTGCTTCTTTGCCTGTTTCAGGGCGGACGGCGTATTTGTATCTGAATTTGAGATTGACGCCGAGCGGGGCGTTGATGCGGTCTCGCGTGAGTTCGGGGGTGCCGTGGACGATGGCGATATAGCTTTTTTCGACCTTTCGGTCGTGGAACTGTCTTGAGATTTTCCACTGGGCGATTGCATTTTTGGCGAGAATCATCACGCCCGTGGTGTTTCTGTCGAGCCGGTGGACGATGCCCGGGCGAAATTCGCCGAGTGCGATTGGGAAATTGGCGTCGTCGGTTTCGGGTTCATCATCTTCATCTTCTTCGGCCTCGGCTGAGGCGAGGTGAAAGGCGAGGGCATTTGCGATAGTGCCGTGGGTGTTGCCCCGTGCGGGGTGGACGATGATATCGGCTGATTTATTGATGACGATTATGTCGTCGTCTTCGTGGAGGATATTGAGGGGTATATCTTCAGGCGGGATTTCATTAGTGGGCAGTTCGGGCAGGGTGATTTCGATGAGGTCGTCGGGGTTGAGTTTTAAACTTGGTTTGGCCTTTTTGCCGTTGACTTTTACGCCACCTGCCTTGATGACTTCCTGAAGCATAACCCGGCTGTAGTTGGAGTATCGTCCGTGGAGATATTTGTCGAGCCGGCGTTCCTGGAGGGCACGGCCGACGTGAAGTGTGAGGTTCGTATCTTTATTCGGCATTTCGCGCGATAATCAATTCTGGGCCGGTACGTTTGGCTCGCTGGCTACCGGCGGCTGCGCCTGTATCGCTGGTCTTGGCATCGGTTTGAGAGCGATTTTTTCAGAGAAAGAGTCCATTATCATGAGCCGTTGTTTTGCGGCTACTGCCGGTGCAGTGCCTTCATAGGCGGCGCCGGTTGCCACTTCCTGATAAAGTTTTCTGGCCGCATCGGGGTTGCCAAGCTCTTCCTCGCATAAACCAAGGCCGATTTTGGCGATGGCTTCGAGGGTAGGATTGGGGCTTCGTTTAAGGTATGTGTCGAGCGCTTTGGTGTAGTAATCTTTCGCCTTGCCTATCTGTGTGGTGATATCCTGCTGGCTGACAGCGCCGAAACGGAAATGGAGTTCCGTTCTCAGGACTTCGGCGCTTTTAATCAGTGCCGTTGCGGCAACCGCGTCGTTGGACGCATTTTTGGCGATGCTATCGAGTTCGTCGTTGAGCTGGAAAAGCATGTAGGCGTTGTCCTGGTTTTCCAGTTGTTTCTGGGCTATAAACGCTTTTTGCTGCGGCAGTTGTGATACAATCATGGTCAGATTACTTTGTTCGCGTTCGGCCACAGACGTTTTCTGATAGCGGATATAAATGGACGAGGCAAGCACAAGAACGACAACAACGAGAACATATATTATTGTCCTGAGGTTCTGGTTTGCCCAGTTTGGTAAATTACCAAGCCATAAGGCCAAGTCATTGGTTTTCAGTTCATGGCGATGTTCGGCCTTCATATTTATTCTCCGTTAAAATATCTTGCAAAAACCCTGTTATTTACGAACAGCGAAGCAACAAAAGCCATATTCTACCAGAGGTTGTTTTATGTTGCAATGGTGGTATTAGGGGGTTAAGATTAAAGTTTTATATTGGAAACGGATTTCAAGGGTTGTCAATGGCTCAAGATAAGCCGCGAATTAAGGCAGGTTTTCTGGTTTGCACAGTGATGTGCGTTGCTGCTATTTGCGGGGCAGCGGAAAAGCCGCAGGCGGGAGTTGCGAAGGGATTGGAGGGAATTTGGGACCCCGCGAGGTATATAAGCGTTGATGAGATTAAGCCGGGTATGGAGGCGTATTGCCTGACGGTCTATAAAGGGACGGAGGTCGAGAAGTTTGGCCTGGAGGTTCTGAGTGTTGTTCACAATTTTATGCCTGGGCGGGACGCCATATTAGTTCGGGGGACCGACGAGCGGTTCATTCATACGGGGCCTGTCGCAGGTTGCAGCGGTTCGCCTGTTTATATAAATGGCCGGCTGGCGGGCGCGATGGCGATGGGGTGGCAATTCAGCAAAGACCCGCTTTATGGCGTAACGCCGATTGCGGATATGCTTCGCGTGGGCGGGGCCGCGTTTAACCAGTCAGGTGGTGAATCATTAAACAGCGGGCCTGGCTTTGCGCTGGATTTTTCGAGGCCGATTGATTTTGCCCAGGTTGAAAAGAAGATTTTGTCGCCGATAACGTCATCGCACGGGGAATTCGCGGGGGCGTCGATGCTGCCCTGTCCGATAGTGGTTTCGGGTATGCCGGAGTCGGTTACAGGCGATTTGGATGAAACACTACGGCCTTTAGGATTTATGGTTGTGTCGGGCGCGGGCGGTGGAGGGCGGAGCGACGTTTGCGATATTAAGCCGGTGCCGGGGGGATGTCTGACTGTGCCGTTAGTTACCGGCGATATTACCATTGAGGTTGTCGGGACGATTACCGAGGTGAGGGGCGACGATATTTACGCCTTCGGGCATTCTTTTTTGGGTTATGGGCCTGTGGATTTACCGATGGCGATGGGCGAGGTGCATACGGTTGTGTCGAGCGTGATGCGGTCGTTTAAAGTGGGGACATCGGTGAACGTGATAGGCGCATTGAGAGCGGACGAGGCAACGGCTGTTCGGGGCAGAATCGGGGCCGAGGCGAGGATGATTCCGCTGACGGTGAGCGTGACCCGGTATAACGACAGTCAGCCGAGGAAATATAACTGCCGGATTGCGGATAACCGAATACTGACGCCGCGGCTGCTGAGGGCGGTTGTTATGAGCGCGGGGGTTTTTCAGGGAGAGATGCCGCCTGATAATACGGTTTCATACAAGGGCACTATCGAAACTGACGGGGCGGGAACTGTGGTTTTTGATAATGTCTCGACGGGCGGGGGTTTGGACGAGGCAGTGCGTGACACGATGAGCCCGCTGGGTTTGCTGATGAGTAATCCATACAGGCAGGTTCGGATAAAGTCGATTAACGTGGATTTGGACATACGCGAAAAGGATATTACTTCGGCTATATGGTCTGTCGGGCTGTCCGGCTCCCGCGTCAAAAGGGGCGATAACCTGGACGTGGAGGTTGTTACGGAGTCGGTGCGGGCGCAGAAACAAAAATACAATTTCAATTTTACCGTGCCGGAGAATACCCCTGCGGGGACATATCAGTTGATTATCTGTGGCGGGTTCGACTATGGGGACTTTTTGAGAAAGGCGGTCCCGCACAGGTTTGCTCCGGAGAATTTGGATACGCTGGTCGGGGTGATGAACAGGATTTTGGCGGTCGGCAGGAATGAGCTTCATTGTGTCCTGGTTTTGCCTGCGGGGGGGGTTGCGCTGGAGCAGGCGGAGCTGCCCGAGCTGCCTGCGACAGAGGCGATGGTTCTTGGCGATTCGAGGAGGGCCAATACGATGCAGGTATATCCCGGCTGGATTGATAAAAGCGTGCGAACGTCAACGATAATAGTGGATAAAAAAATTATGAATGTTACGGTGGAACAGTGATTAAGAAAATGCAGTCAAAATATGTTTTCGCGATAATGTTTTTAGTGTGCCTGTCGGCTTCTTTTTGCAGCGCGGTGACGAGCAAAATCACCCGTCATAACAGCAGCCGTGAATTTCAAAAAGGCGAGGTGAACGACGTGGTAATCGGCTCCCGCGGGACGATACAATTAGGCAGGCGTGCCGAAATCCTTGTGAAGCAGTTCGATGACGTCTGGTCAATCAACAGTATCGTTTCAATCGGAGATACCGTGTATGTGGGGACAAGCCCGAACGGCGGGGTTTACTCATTCGGCGCGGGCGGGTTGAAAAAGATTTACGCGGCGAAATTGACAAAGAAGGAGCGTCCCAAGGACAGTAACGACCGTGAAGTCAATGAACCTAATGACCCAAATGCGGTTAAGCAGGACAAGCATTTTGCCAATGAGCATATTTTCGCGATGGCGGCGGATGCTTCGGGACATCTTTTGGTGGGCATAAGCGGGCAGAGGTGCGCGTTGTGCCGGCTGGAAGGCGGCGAGCTGAAAACGATTTTTGAGCCGAACGACGCGAATTACATATTCGCAATCTTGGCGGACAAGGGGGGGGATATTTATCTTGGAACGGGGCCGAAAGGCAAGATTTATCGTGTCGATTCCTCGGGAAAGCGCGGCGAGGTGCTGTATGGCAGTTCCGACAAGAACATACTTTCGCTTGCGCAGGGGCCTGACGGTTTTATTTACGCCGGCAGTGACAGCCGAGGGCTTATTTACAGGATAAATACGAAGACAAAAGACGCCGCGATTTTGTATGACAGTGAGCAGCAGGAAATAACGGCGTTGGTTTTCATGGGTGAGGAGTTGTATGCGACGGCTACTTCAGCCAATGCGGTTGGGGCCGAGACAAAATTTGCCGCTCAGCAGCCACAGGCGGGTCGTCCTGAAAAGCAGGATGATGACGAAGAAGGTGAAGCTGAAGAGGGCAGCGGCGGGACAAAACTTCAGATTGCCAACACAAAGGAGTCGGCGGGCGAACAGCCAGCGGAGCATAAAACGCCTGTTCCAATGCCGCCGAACCCCACACAGGCGAGCCATATTTACAAGGTTACAAAAGACGGCTTTGTTACGGATATATTCAATGAGTCCGCAGTATTTTTCTGCTTAGCGGCGCAGGGTAAGGAGCTTTTGGTTGGAACGGGCAACACCGCCAAGCTTTTTGCTGTGGAGCCGAATTCAGAGGAAGAGGCGATTGTTTTTGAAGACAAGCAGGCGTCGCAGATTACGGCTGTCACTGTGGTCGGCGATAACGCGTATGTCGGGATGGCGAATCCTGCCCGGCTGGTAAAGCTGGGAAAGGTTTTTGCGAGTGAGGGCGTATATACGTCGGGACTTGTTGACGCGGGCCAGCCGGCGAAGTGGGGCAAACTTCAGATTGAAGCTGACGTGCCGCAGGGATGCAGGGTGCTGATGGCCTGTCGCAGTGGGAATGTGAAAGACATAAACGACAAGAGTTTTTCAAAGTGGACGGAGCCGAAGGAAGTTACCGGCCCTGTGCAGCTGGATTGTCCCGTGAACAGGTTCTGCCAGTATAAACTCGTGCTGCGAGGCAGCGATGGAAAGGCCAGCCCGGTTGTGCGTGAAGTCGTGGTGCCATCGGCGGTTCCAAATCTGGCGCCGAGGATTGAATCGGTGAACGTAACGCGGATGGAAGGGCCGGGCAAAAATGGCGTATTCAAAATCAGTTACGATGCCAAAGACGACAACGGTGACAAGCTGATTTACAAAATAGATTTCAGGAAAATAGGTTGGGCTGGCTGGATTGAGGCGGCACACGATGTTGAGACTGGTAGTTATGAATGGGACGGCAGAACTGTCGAGGACGGCAGGTACGAAATCAGGGTTACGGCAAGCGATGAGAGAAGCAATTCGCCCGAGACCAAACTAACGGGCAGCCGGGTAAGCGACGCGGTAGTTGTTGATAATACACCGCCTTCGATAGTGAAATACAAACTCGAAAAGGCCGGCAGAAAGATAACGATTAAAATGACGGTCAGCGATGAGCTTAGCGCTATCGGCAAAGTCGAATACACGGTTGACAGCGACGCCAACTGGATTGCGACTGTGCCGGATGACCTGATTTATGATACTACGAGCAAGGACTTCACGATTATTGTGGAGAAACTGTCCGCGGGTCAGCACATAATTTCGTTTAAACTGGCCGACGCGGTAGGTAATACGTCCTACAAGAGCTATGTTATCAATATAGAAGATAAGTAAACTGTCGTGCGGCATATTGCGTATTCAAAAATTGTTGACGCGGTCAAGGAGCTTTGCATAAAATCGGCTTACGAGCTGCCTGCCGATGTACTGACGGCTCTTACCACGGCCGCCAAAAAGGAATCGAATCCTTTAGCGGCAAAAATACTTCAGCAATTAGTTGAAAACGCGCATCTGGCTTCGAAGGAGCGGATACCGCTTTGCCAGGATACGGGGCTTGCGGTTGTTTTTATCGAGCAGGGGGGCGAGGTGTTTATCGAATGTCCCGCAGGCAGGACGGCTGTCGATGCGATTAACGCGGGGGTAACAGCCGGGTACGAAAAAGGTATCTTGCGTAAAAGCGTAGTAAGTGAGCCGATGCAGCACCGCAAAAACACGGGCAATAACTGCCCGGCTATTATCCACTGGTCGATAGTGCCTGGGGACAAGCTCAAAATAACTTTTATGGCCAAAGGCGGCGGATGCGAAAATAAAAGCGCATTTCGGATGTTCAAGCCGACAGCGGGAACAGAGGAGATTATCGACTGGGTGGTTGAGGTTGTTAAAAATGCCGGCGCGGACGCCTGCCCGCCTTTTGTCGTGGGTGTCGGCATCGGGGGCAATTTCGAGGTTAGCTGCCTGTTGAGTAAAAAGGCGCTGGTTCGCAGCATCGATAAGTCAAACGCTGATTTGTTTTACGCCGGATTAGAGAAGGATTTGCTTATCAGAATCAATCGGCTGGGAGTTGGCCCGCAGGGTCTTGGCGGGGACACGACTGCTTTGGCTGTTCTGATTGAGACCGCACCTTGTCATATCGCGTCACTTCCCGTCGCGGTGAATATCGAATGCCACAGCCATCGGCACGGCGAAGCTATCGTTTAGTTTCGTTGCACAGATTGGCGATTGCGACGAATTGTTCCGGGGTGAGGTTATCGGGTCTGATTTCCGGGTCGATGCCGAGTTGATTTAAAATCTCAGGCCAGTTCTTAATTTCCCCCAGTTGGTCGGCTGTAAGTTTGCAGCAGCTTTTGAGCATCTTGCGGCGGTGCTGCAAAAGTGCGCCTGCGACGCGGCTCAGCATTTCGACACTTTTAATTAATTTTACTTTTTCGAGGTCGCGGGCGTAGGATATAAAAGCAGAATTGACCTGCGGCTGAGGCCAGAAAACGGTTGGTTTCAATGTCCTGATATGTCTGACTTCGCCTGTCGCGGCCATTAGTATGCTGAGGATTCCGTAATCTTTTATGCCCGCCTGCGAGTTCATCCTGTCAGCGACTTCTTTCTGGACTGTAACGAACATCGCGTCCGCGATAATTGGGCCTGTAATGAGGTTGATAATCAGGGGGGTTGCGGCGATATAGGGCAAATTGGCGACGAGAAGTAATCGTCCGTTGTGAATTGCACGGGCGCGATTCAAAACGTCGATTACGACGGGTTCGATTTCAAATTTATTTTTAAGAACATCGGCTGCGATGATTTCGACGTTTGATTTGTCGGCGAGTTGCCCTTTGGCGATATTGGCGAGGACGCTGTCTATTTCAACTGAGACACAGAAGCCCGCTTTTTCGGCGATTGCCTGGGTAAGCGAGCCGGTGCCGGGCCCGACTTCGAGGACAACGTCGTTATTCTGAATGTTTGCGGTGTCGATGAGCAGGCGCATCAGGTTGAGGTCGATGAGGAAGTTCTGGCCGAATCGCTTGTTGGGTCTTACTCCCGCGGAATCGAGCAACTCACGGATTTGCTGTTTGGTTTGCATATCAGGTGCTTTTTTTAACTGCAACCGCACCAGCCGGATGTGCCTTTTTTGTCTGCACCATCTGGACGGCGACCTTTATGGCTTCCATCATACTGGATGGGTCGGCGATATTTTTGCCTGCGATGTCGAAGGCGGTGCCGTGAGCGGGAGAGGTGCGGATAATCGGAAGGCCTATAGTAACATTGACCGCTTTGTCGAAGGCGAGCAGTTTGACCGGTATCATACCCTGGTCGTGATACATCGCGACGACGCCGTCGAATTCGCCATGGACTGCCCGCAGGAAAAGCGTGTCTGCGGAAATCGGCCCGAAACAATCGATGCCCTGGCCCTGCGCCATCAGGATTGCCGGGGAAATGATGCGTTGTTCCTCGTCGCCGAACTGGCCGTTTTCGCCCGCGTGTGGGTTGAGGGCGGCGACGCCGATTTTGGGGTTTTCGATGTCGAAGTATTCCTTGAGGGCGATATTGAGCAGGTCAATCGGTTCGAATACCCTGCCGATTGTGAATTTATGGCGCACCTCGAATAACGCCTCGTGAATCGTCGCCAGCGCAAGCTTCAACGGCCCCGCGACAAACATCATTGCCTTTCGGGGCGATTTGCAGAGTTTGGCGAACATTTCGGTATGTCCGGGCCAGTGCGAGCCGGCTAATTTCCAGCTTGTTTTGTTTATCGGCGCCGTTACCACCGCGTCGATAATGTCCCTTTGTGCGGCATCAATCGCGTCGGTGCAGAATTTCAGAGAGGCAGCGCCGGCAATTTCTGTCGGTTCTCTTATCCAGGGGGGCACTGAAAACTCATCATAATCGGCAACCACAACCTTATGGGGATAGTCCCTGCTGATTTTTTCGTGCTGATGCCTGCCCCAGAACGGCTCAATTTCCGTTTTGTCCGCGGCGTAGCGCAACTGCTCATCCATCCCGAAGACGATGAACTTGGCGCAACGTCTTATGGCCGGGTCGGCGAGCGCCTTTACGACGACTTCCGGCCCGATACCGGCGGGGTCGCCCATCGTTATGCCGATGACCGGCTCTTCACTTATCGAATTGTGATTTGTAATATTGTTCATACCTGTATTTAGACGATTGTTTACTTTCATGAGGTACTCAAAAACCCTGCTGTCTGAGGTCTTCGAGGGTCAGGCCAGATTTCTCCGGCGAGAGCTGCTGCAGGTACTTTCTGACCGTCTTGGTTATTATATCAATTTCTATGTTTACCTGCGCAGTTATTTTGGCTCGCCCGAGGGTGGTTTCTTTAAGCGTTTGCGGGATGACTGCTACAGTGAAACCATCGGGATTCAATTCGGCTATTGTTAGTGAGATACCATCGACTGCGACCGACCCCTTTGAAATCATCTGGTCGAGCAGGTCTTTTGAGGCGGTGAAGGTGAAGGTTGCGAAATCGATGTTTTTATCGATTTTTCGTATGGTTGCGGAACCATCGATGTGGCCCAAGACGAAATGGCCTCCGAATCGGTCGTCGGCACGCAGGGCAAGCTCGATATTGACCTTTGCGCCAGGGGCCAGTTTGCCAATGGTGGTTTTGGTGAGCGTTTCGCCGCTGACGTCGAAGGTTGCCAGTGTGCCGGCGAGTTTCGAGACGGTCAGGCAGGCGCCATTTATGGCTATGCTGTCGCCGGTTTTGGCCTGATTAACCAATTGGCCGAGATCAATAGTAAGCGCAGCGGAATCGCCGCTTTTGGAAAGTGCCTTTACCTCGCAAACCTGCTGGATTATTCCTGTGAACATAGCAATTGACTATTCCGTATTTTCAATTTACGATTCAGTGTAGAATACATAGTATAGCAAGTTAATTGTAGGCAATCCGGCGCGAATAATCAATCGCCGGGAATAATTGGAGGCATGATTGTTATGAGTACGGTTTGGTTGAAAATAGTGGCGGTGGTAGTGTTGCTGGTGGTTATTTTTGTTATTGTCAGCAAGGTAGCTAATCAAATGTCGAAACCAGCGGAGCCGGAGAGGACGGTTGGGGACACATTTCGTCATGATGAGCAACGTATGCGTGCCGAGCCGAATCTGGCAGAGACGAATGCACCTGCACAGCCGACAACGTCACAGCCGGAGGCAGTGCAACCGGTTGCGCAGCAGCCCCCAGCCGAACCGCGGAAATTCAGAGAGCTAACCGAGGATGAAAAAGCCGGTGCAGAACAATTATACGAGCTGGCGATACAGCAGCGAAAAATGGCCCAGTTGCCGGGAGTAGGTTATGGGGCGATGGTGCAATATTGCAGGCAGATAATCGAGAGATATCCGGGCAGCGAATACGCATATAAGGCCAAACGTACGCTGGCGACAGAACTGCCGGCGAATAAACGCGAGTTCTTTCACATTACCCCCGACGAATTAGATCTCAGCAAATAGCTCGAAATCTTGAAATAAAGATGGATTCCCGCCGTGTCGGGAATGATAAACAATATAGCTTATGGAGGAGCCAGAGATGGATTCGACACTTCGGCAAAGCTCAGTGCAGGCAAGTTCACCGCAATTGTTAAATGCAAATCTCCCGGTGATTTCAGTAACAGCGAGATGTTTGCCTGAGGCATGGGAGAAGGCGGTATTGGCGGTATGGGACCAGGGGCTTGATATGAAGACGCAATACGACAAGCCCGACGACCCGCCAAGCAAGGACGCGACGGTAATGATAACGGTCGCGGAGCCGTTCAGCGAGCCGAGGATACACAAGAATTTTCCGGGCGGCCCCGAGGAGCTTGAGGCATACAGGCAGGAGGTGGTTGACGGCATTCACGACCACTGGATAGACCCAGCGGCGGGCAAATGGACATATACTTATCACGAGCGTGTGTTTGCGTATTCGCCGGTTGAGGACATAAGAAACCCCAAGGCCAAAAAGCCATTCAAAAAAGTAAACCAGATTCAGTATATTATCGACGCCTTGTCGAAGGTCGCGCATACCCGAAGGGCGCAGGCGATAACGTGGATGCCTACGGCTGACCCGGCGACCGACGACCCGCCATGTTTGCAGAGGATATGGTGCCGGCTGGTGGCGGATAACGCGGGCGGCTATGTGCTGAATATGAACACGCACTGGCGAAGCAGGGATTTGTATAAGGCGTGGTTTATGAATGTTTACGCGCTGACGGACCTGCAAAGGACAATAGCCGGAAAGATTTCAGAGAAGATAAACAAGCCCGTCGCTGTCGGCAGATACGTAGATATAAGCGACTCACTTCATATTTACGGCAGCTATTTTGGCGATGTCGTCCGCGAGATTGAAAAGATGCGGAACAGCCCCTTTACCGGACGTGCCTGGGAGAGCACACATCCGGCGTTTATGATGATGACGGATGATGCCCGCGAAAAGCTGGCAAAAGACCCGGACTGGTTCGCAAAGGCGAGGGAATAATAATAGAAGACAGCCCTTCGACTTTGCTCAGGACAGGCGGACTGTGGACGGAGGGCAGATACCCTATTTTTCCGTCATCTGTTTTCTGTCATCCGGCGGTTTGGCACGGCGGGTTTTATTTCCTATTGTTTAATGGAGAGAGCGGATAAAGCGGACATAGCCACCACTTAAATGTGGCACAATGGCCGTCCAATATCGTTCCTGCCGGCACCATCTTTCCGGGCCGAGTCAGGATCGGCAAATACAACAACTCTCGCCCTGTGTTAAGGCATACTGGCGAAGGGTTGGGGGGGCCATATAAGTTTCTTTCCGAGTTAGGGCTTTTGCGCCGCCTGCGCAAAGGTCCTTTTTTATTTCCCGACAATACGACGCAGGTATAACTTCACCACGATTTGCCGAAATAGCAGACGTAGTGTCTGTAAAAAAGCCCTATCGAACGCATAGCAATAATCGCGACAACCTGACCGGCCAGGTTTATCGCGAGTATTCCGGCGATTTGCGGCGTCGATGACCAATCATATTTTTCGGCGTTATTTTCGATGAAGCAGGCGGCGGCGAGAAGGCCTACGACCACCAAATACGGAATAAACGCCCTGATGACGGGGACAAACAGGCGGTCAAAACGGAGCAGTTCGGGAAGGTCTTCAAGGACGGCGGCGACCAGTATGGCCATCGGGAACAGGAAAAGCCCCGCGACAAACAATCCCCGCAGAACCAGATTCAGGGCTGTTTTTGTTTCCCATATATTCTCCCAGGTGACGCCTTTATCGCTGAAAAACGCGAGGGCGATTATGAATGGGAGCAGTACAATGAAGACGGCGAATACAAAGGTGAAAATCGGTTTGAATATGTATCCCAGAAACGTGATGCTTGTCCCCATTTCTATTTCGGGCAGCTTGTCTTCGCCTTCGGCGGTTTCACGAATGATTTGCAGATAGAATCCGAAAAAATAGCCCCAGACGGCGAAATACGTTATAACCGCCATGCAGCAGACACCGGCAGAGAAGAACTTAAAGCATATCGCGGCAATTATGAACACAAGGGAGGTCAGGTTGTTTTTGTCGATAAATATCTTCCAGCTATCGACGAACACGGCGCGATAAAATCCGGGCAGGGGAAATTCCGGCTCGACTTTCAGCTCGATTTTTTGGGGTGTTTGGTCTGATTTTTTGGGTATTATCTGCCGCTGGCCGCAGGTCAGGCATTTCGCGGACTGGCCGGCGTGTTTGTCGGTGAAGGCGATAAGAGAACCGCATTTGGGACAGTGAAACTGTATCGTCATCTTTTTTTTTATTCGCCTGGGGCGGATTCCACCATTTTCATCGCGTCAACGAATGATTTCTGGTCGTTGGCCCATTTTTTCGCTTCGAGCAGGTCGATTTTGTCCTGCTTTACCAGCTGGGCAAGGTGTCTTTCCATCGTCATCATTTTTTCGTCAGGATTGGGGCGTGTCTTTGTCTGAAGCTGGGAGTATATCTGTTCGACTTTGCCCGTCCTTATGAGGTTTGCGCAGGCGTAATTGTTGTTGTTGAGCAATTCCATTGCGGCAATACGACCGGTGGCGTCTTTTTTGGGGATTAGTTTCTGACAAATGATGTACGCAAGTCCGAGCGAGAGTTGGTTGCGTACTTCGTTTTGCCTGCCGGTCGGGAAATAATCCAGGATGCGGGTTATTGTGCCTGTGGCGTCTCTTGTGTGGAGGGTTGAAAATACCAGGTGTCCGGTTTCGGCAGCCATAAGCGTCATCGATATTGTCTCGGAGTCGCGCATCTCGCCTACGAATATGACGTCGGGGTCTTCACGCATCATTGCCCGCAGGCCGTGGCTGAATGACTTTACATCCCTGCCAACCTCTCGCTGCGACACCATGCTGTGCTTGTTGGGAAGAAGATACTCGATTGGGTCTTCGAGCGTTATAATCCGGGAGGCCTTTTTCTCGCTTATTCGGTCTATCAGGGACGATATTGTTGTTGATTTGCCGGCTCCCGTAATTCCGGTCACCAGTATCAGCCCCTGCTTGCGGTCGATAATGTCCTCCCAGATATTGTTCGGAAAGCCGATTGTTTCGACTTTGGGGATATCCAGCGACAACGCCCGTATTGCGGCGCTTACCCCGTCGTTTTCGCGAAAGACGTTTATGCGGAACTGCAATGCCCCGACGCGGTATGAGCAATCGACGTCGTTGTCATGCTGATACTTGTGGATATTATCTTCGCTCAGGATTGGGAATATGAGCTTTTGGGCGACTTCGGGTGTGACGGGGCTGCCTTTAAGATAGGTTATGTCGCCGTCGATTCGGTAAGCGGGAGGGGCGCCGACCTTGATGTGAAGGTCCGAGACCCGCATCGCTCCTCTTTTCTCGAAATAGGCAAGCATATCCTGCATGCTGAGCAGACCCATATTTTCGGTGGGGTACACCTTGGTAGTTACTGAATATTCTTCAGTCATATTTGCCTCCCGCAATTACATTGTTTGATTTTCGCTTTGCTATCTGCTATTTTATATCTTCCAGTCGTAAATCGGAAGTAATAAATAGCAACTAAAAAACTGTAAAATATGACGGCAAAACCTGAAACGCGTATTCCTATGAGCAGGATACAAAAGCTCATAGGCCAGAGGATGCTTGAGAGCAAGCAGACCAAACCCTGTTATTATATGGGGATAGATGCTGACACGACTGAGCTTATGGATAGGCGCCACGAGCTGAAAAAGCAATTGGGCGTCAAAATCACGTCCAATGCTTTTTATATCAAGGCCCTTGGCCTTGCGGTTAAGGAATTTCCCCTAATGGTCGGCTCATTGCAGGGCGACTCGATAAAAATCGCCGATTCAGTCAACGTGGGTTTTGCCGTGAACGCGCCGCACGGATTGGTTGTGCCCGTGGTCAAAGAAGCCGACAAAAAGACGCTTGCCCAGATAGCCAATCTTGAAAAAGAATTAACCGACAAAGCCCGAAGCAACAAACTTACGCTCGACGAGATTTCCGGCGAGACAATTGGGCTGAGTAACCTTGGCGTTTACGATATCGATTCATTTATCGGTATTGTTCCGCCGCCTGCGACGACGATTTTGAACGTTGGCAACACACTGCGAACCGCCGTTCCGAAGGATGGTCAAATTCTTATCCGCAAAATCACCGATTTGACGATAGCCGTGGATTCGAGAGTCGTTCCCGACCCCTATGCCGCAAAATTTCTCGCATGTATCGGAGGTCTTCTGCAAAGGCCAGAGCAGCTTATATTGTAGGATTTTGTGGTTGTTCTGTCTGAGGCAAAGGATTTAATGATACAGCTTCTGTGACAGCGGCCTGTGAATTTGCAGGCGATATCTCAACAATTTTTATGGGGGGCTGCTGTGTTTCGACGGGGAGTATTGGCGATTGCATCTGGTTGTGTATGAGTTCTGCGACTTGTTTGTAGTCGGTTGAGCCGTGGCAAGAGGGGTCGTATTCGAAAATCGTTTGGCCATAACTCGGGGCTTCGGCCAATGTGATATTCCTGCGGACATAAACGGGCAGAATCTGCGCTTCTGACCAGTGCAGTTTGTGTTGCGTGCGTTCGAAAGGAAGTTTTCGATATCGGCTTTGACCTCGTTTGGCAGCGACGCGCGGGCTTCGAACATACAAAGCAGAACCCATTTGACCTTCAAGGCGGGATTGATTCGCTTGTTGACGAGTGAGACGGTTTGAAGCAATTTACCTAAACCCTGAAGTGCCAGAAAATGCGGCTGAAGCGGTATCAAAATCTCATCAACAGCGGCTAACGCGTTCAGGGCCAAAAGACCAAGCGACGGGGCGCAATCGATGATTATGTAATCGAGTTTGTCTTCCAGAATGGCTAATGCTTCTCGGAGGATTGTTTCTCTGCCTACGACGCTTACAAGCTCGGATTCAGCTCCGACGAGGTCGATATTGGCGGGAAGCAGCCATAGGTTTGGTCTGACGAGCATCATTTCCGCTTCGACGTTTGCGGACTGGGTGAGGACACGGTATGAGCCGGCGTGAACCACGTCGGTGTTGATGCCCAAATGAGTGGTCAGGTGTCCCTGCGGGTCAAGGTCGATGGCTAAGGTGCGCTGGCCCATATTTGCCAAAGCGGCGGCGGTATTGACGACAGTGGTGGTTTTGCCGACGCCTCCTTTTTGGTTGAGGACCGCAATTTTTCTCATTTTGGGGCCTCCTGCTTTACTTCCATCATTTTTCTCAGGACGCCGTCGAGGACGCCGTTGACAAACGAGGGCGATTTATCTGTGCCGAATTTTTTCGCAAGCTCGATTGCCTCGTTGATTGTAACTTTGGGCGGGATGTCGGGGCAGAACTTCAGGTGGTAAACCGCCAGACGCAGTATGCTTTTATCGACCTGCGAAAGCCGGGAAAGTTTCCATTTAAGAGCCGCACCGGTTATTAGTTCATCGCAGGCGGAGATATTGGTCCAGGCGCCTCTTGTCCAGTCCGAGGCGAGAGTGCGAACGGGCAGTTCAGGGGCGTTTTCCCTGAAAAAATCGTCCAAATCAGCAAGCAGTGACGCGCCCTGAACATCGAGCTGAAACAAGGCCTGCATTGCGAGCTGGCGTGCCTTTGTCCTCGGATCCAAGCGTCAAACTCTCCTGACTGGTGTGCACAGCACACCCTACCATTTTTTCAATACTTATTCTTCGATACCCGTACGAGCATCGATGTGTTAAAGCTGTCCCATTACGCTGGCCATTTCCATAGCCGTCATAGCTGCGTCTGCGCCGGCGTTGCCTTTCTTTGCCCCGGCCCTGTCCACGGCTTCTTCGAGCGTTTCGCAGGTCAGCACGCCGAAGACCGCAGGGGTTTTCGAATCGTAGTTAATCTGGCCTATGCCACGAACCACCTGCTGGCATACGGCCTCATAATGCTGGGTCTGTCCCCGTATTACCGCACCGAGGCAAAGCACCGCGTCGAACTTGCCGGCCACAGCGAGTTTCTTCGCGGGGACAACAATCTCGCAGGCGCCGGGCACCCAGACGACGGTTATCTGTTCCTCTTTTGCCCCGTGGCGTTTAAGACAATCGATTGCGCCTGAAAGCAGACGAGAAGTGATGAATTCATTGAACCTGCTGACGACAATGGCGTAATTTCCCTTGCCCGCCGTGAGTTGACCTTTTATTTCCTTAATCATACTTGCAAATCTCCAAACTCAGTACCTGTTTCTCGATATACGATACTCGCGCGCATCGAGCGACTACCACGTACATTATAAGACCATTACGGCCTGCTTTCCATAAAAACAACCGCGTCAGCCAAATCATACCGGCATATAAAGCCCGCCTAATTTAGCTAACTTGTTCAATTATAAGATGTTACGGGCGATATTGCCAGTGAAATTTCCGTTTGTTTGCCGTCATAAGACAGTGGCCAAAAACCGGTTAACCGCGGGCTTTGGATTGGCGATAAGCAATTAAGAATGAAGAATTCAGAATTTAGAAATAAGACCGCTTAATTCGATTCTTAATTCTACATTCTAAATTCTAATTTAAATGGAGTGGCTCTATGATTTTTGACGAGCAGCCATACGAATCTTTTGACGGCGGCGAGCAGAAGGCGCAAAAGGCGTTTGAGCTTTATGAGGACGGCAAGGTAATTCAGGCCATCACAGAGCTTAACGACGCCCTTGAAACAAATCCTGCGAATTGTGCACTGCATTTTAACAAGGCGCTTTCGCTTGATTCGCTTGGCAAATTCGAGGAAGCAATAGCAGATTACGAGGCGGCCCTTGCTTTGAATCCGTGCGACCTTGAGATTCTCAACTCGCTGGCGGTCGATTACACGCGGGTAGGAAATTATGACCTTGCCATCCAGACCTTTGAGCACATCGAGGGGCTGGACGCGAGCTTTGAGCCGTGTTACTGTAACAGGATAATCACCTATACGGAAATGGGACTGCACGAGCAGGCCGAGCAGATGTTTTACCTGGCGCAGCAGATAAATCCGGATTGCGCTCTTTGCTATTATAACATAGGCAACAGTTTATTTGCCCGCGGGCAGTTCAAAAAGGCAATTCACTGCTGGATGAAAACCGCGGAGATGGAACCCTCGCATCCGCAAATCAATTACCATATAGCGCAGGCACTGTGGGCGGAAGGTGAAACCGAACGCAGCAGACAGCACTTTCTTAAAGAGTTGCGTATAAATCCCGGAGACGTGGAGGTAATCGTAGATTTCGGATTCTTTCTGCTCGAAAGAGGCGATGTAGAGTCGGCGAAGGAAAAATTCCATCGTGCCCTTGAGCTGAGGCCCGATACGGCAATGGCGTTGTTTTACCTGGGCGACGTTGCTCTTGACGCGGGGGACAAGGCCAGCGCGGTGAAGTATTTTACGCAGGCGCTTGAACGAGATACGATGCTGGCCGGTCCTCGATATCGGCTGGGACAGTACGCACTTGAGCGAGGCGACCTTGAAAAGGCAAAAACATTTCTGGCTTCGGAGATAAAGCTGGTGAGCGACGACGCGGATGTGCTTGTGTCGATGGCTTCGATGTTTTTGGTTATCGCTGAGAAAGCCGAGGGCGAAGACAAGGACGATACGCTCGATTGTGCGGCGAATTGCCTGTTACGGGCACTCGATATTGATTCAAGCGACGCGGATGCACACTATTACCTGGGGCTGGCCAACGCGATTAAAGGCCGGCTCGATGATGCCATTGAGTTTTTCACCTGCGCTATGGAGATAAACCCGCAACACGTTTTGGCGATTCGCGCTTCGGCGGTTGTTTATCTTGCGATGAATCGGCTTGCCGACGCGACTGAAACCATCGAAAGAGGCACGCTCATTATGGGCGACCACCCGCAGTTCAAGGATATCCGCCGGAAGGTCCGCAGGTCTCAAATCACAAAGCAATTAGCCGATTTATTTCATCCTTCGCAGCGGCAAAAATAAAGCTGGGACGAATCGTTGCAAAGGTGTTACCTACCGGAGGTCATTTTTCGCGGTATGGCTTGCCTGCCTTGTAAAGCTCAAGCCGACCCTGGATTTCACGAAATGTATTTTCCCGCCCCGCGGCTTTAGCGACGTTTAAAGCTTTTTCGGCAGTTGCTATCGCGTCGTTGAATTTGCCCGCAGCGGCATAGGCGGCAGCGAGGGTATCCAGATGGTCCGCGTTATTATAAGCCGTCAGCTCACAGGCACCCCGGGCGTAACCTATCGCTTTGTTGGCGTCCTGGGCGAATGTGTCGCCGATGGTGACAAAAAGCCAGGCCATATTATTGAGCGATTCAGCGTCGTCTGGCTTTAACTGCTCCGCTTTGGCGCAATTCTGCATTGCCAAGTCATACTTACCCTGTTGAGCGTAAGTTACTGCGAGATTCACATATACCTTGGGGGAACTCTGCTTTTGTTTTATAAGCTCATCGAAACACGCTTTGGCCTCGTTAAGTTTTCCCAGTTTCAGAAAAACCATACCGAGGTCGTTGCGGGCGTTGGAATACGCAGGGGATATCCGCAAAGCTTTGGTCAGATGCGGCACAGCTTCGTTGTATCGGCCCGCTCTAAACAAAGCGCTTCCAAAACCACTTTCTGCGACAACGTTATTTTCGGTGACTTCAATGGCGTATCCGAATAGAGTGAAGTCATTCTGCCAGTGTTTGACCTGCATGTGGGTGAGAATACCGAGGGTAAACAGCAAACCTGCGGCTGATACAGCGACCAAAATTTTCCGGCGAACGTTGTCGGCAACAAACTCTTTGACGGCGAAGACCGCAATGACAAGCAGACCCAGAATCGATATATACATATACCGGTTGGCCATCGACTGCGCACCGACCTGAACAAGTCCGATCATCGGGACGAGCGTCCCTACATACCACAGCCAGCCGACCAGTACATACTTTCTGCGACGGCCTATATAGATGCAGAAAATTGTTGCCAGGACAAACAACAGGGTGCAAATAATCACCGTGGCGTCTGTAAGATTTAAGTTAAAATATGGATAAATAACTGCCAGTCCGCTCGGCCAAATTATTTTGCCGATATATTTTATGTAGGAAATAAATACGTTGGCGATTCTGAGGTTGAGAGGCAGTATTTCAAGCGAGCTGACCACATCTCCGGTTTGTTGCGAGATGAATGTTACCATGGCCAGCACAGCGGACAATATAAGCAAAGGTATTTTTTCTATTATCAATAGTGCAGCCGATATCTTTCGCTTGGCCTGGGCGTTTGGAGTTAAAGGTTTAATGCTGAGTTCCCATTTGACCCGTTCAAGAGGCCAGTAGTCCAGCAAAAGCAGGGCAAGTGGAAGCGTTACGACGACGGGTTTGGTCATAATACAAAGGCCAAAGACCAGAAACAGCAATATATATCGTGCTGTGCCCGGCCGTTTTGTGTACCAGATATAAACGGATATTGTTAGAAACCAGAATAATCCGCTTAGCACCGTCTTTCGCTCGGCTGCCCACGCCACCGATTCCACCTGCATCGGGTGCAGCGCAAATACCGCCGCGATGAATGCGCCGGGCCAGATTGACCCTGTTAAATTGGTGAGAACCCAAAACACAAGCAGGGCGTTGACAATATGAATCAACAAGCTGACAAGGTGATGCCAGGACGCATTCAGGCCAAAAAGCTGGCAATCCAGTATATGGCTTAGCGTGGTGAGAGGATGCCACATATAGTAGTGCGGCTGTGTAAATGCCCAGACGACGGAATCCTGCGTTATCCCCTTGGTTATGCGAGGATTCTGGGTTATGTATCTATCGTCGTCGTAATTGACGAAGCCGTTATGCAGTGTCGGCTCATACGTGGCAAATGTGGCTGCCACAAGGCCGATGCATATGAGCAGTTTTACCCGCTTTTCGCGATGTCCTGAATCCACAGCATATAACCCGTATTCTTTTGATTTTTTCGTTCCACAAAATGCGGCTGGTTCTGCTGCGTGTACCCCCGCACAAGACGGTTTTAATCATAGGTTTTGCGGACAGACAGTCAAGGGAAAACGGAAAGATTTAAACCCTGTTAAAGTGATTCCCGGAGAAATCAGCACAATCGGGCAGACGGCAAAAAGTAAAGCGGCAGCAATGGTTTGTTTCCCATTACTGCCGCTGTTATTTTGCCACAATTTTTGCGCCGCTAACAATTGTTTATCTGTGGTCATCTCTTTGCGAACCTCTGTCTCTGGACGAATCTTTGTCCATGGGTGCGTCTTGGGGCGTATGTTTGACGTCGGTTTTTCGTTCATTGTCCGGTTGAGACGGCGAGGTTTTATTGAAGAATCCTTCCTGTTTGCCGACAATCGGCGGAGACGGAATCTTTACCTGTTCCGACTGACCGCGTTTGGTTTCCTGGACAGACGCGTTCCTGGTCTTGTTATCGGTACCGGCTGCGGGGCCTGCTTTTTGTCCTGTCGGCTGTGTTGTCTGACCGCTGCGCTCTATGTTTGGCCCGCCTGATTTCGTTGAGGCCGGTGAGGATTCCCATTTGCTTCGCTCCTCCCCGAATTTGCGTAAATCGGTTGCGCCGGTTGAAATCTTTTGCCTGGTGTCGGCCTTTATCGGCTCGAATTTCATCGTTGTTTTCTTATCTGCGATGACTTTGTCCATAGTCCGTGCCATCTGGATATCTTTTCGTTTTGCCTCGGGCAATTTTGCCATTCGTTGTTCCATTTCGTTGTACGTTCGCGGCGGGCGCATATCCTTGTTGGCGCGTCTTAACTCATAATCATGTCTTTCGTGCTCTTCCCAGCGCGGGTCAGCCCTGTGGCTCCATCGGTCATGCTCATAAATAGGGTCATACCAGGAATGGCGACTTTCACACTCGAACTGCGGGAAGATGCCTATGCCGATATAGAAGTCATCATAGTAATCGCCGAAGTAGAAATGGCTGTATCGCGGACAGGTGAACAGATTGAGCTGAAGTGCGCCGATATCTACTGCGACGCCAAGTGATAGCGAGAAACCGGGCCGTTCCCAGACATGCCTGGGGATATAAAACGGCGCAAACAAAACGCCTCGCCTCCGCAGGGGGTAATCCCAGTACCCGGCGGCGAACACATAACCTCGCGGCGTGCATACATAATGCGACGGCGTCCAAAGCCATCCTTCCTGGGCCGTAAGCCAGTAACCGTTTCGCCAGACATACTGGCCCTGATACCAATACCAGCAGGGCGGCACCCAGATATTGTCGTCTGTGGGCGGAGCTCCCGGCGGTTCCACATCAGCAATTACAGGCGGGGCGGGTAAATACTCGATTTGCTGAACATTACTGACCTGTTGTGCCCAGAAACCGGGAACCCATTCCCAGCCCATGTCTGTTTTGGACCAGTAGCCAGGCACCCAGTATCTGCCCGGCGGGGCGGCTCGCCAGCAGCCGCTGACCCAGATGTAGTCGTTGCGTTCAGAGTCCCATGCCCAATAACCCGGGACCCATACGTATTGATCGCCCACGGGCTTATCCGCGGGCGGATTTTCAACTATATTGGCGGGCGGCTGGGTCGGGGCCACCACAGCCGGCTGCGTGTTCAGGTCAACCGGTTCGGCAAACGCCTCGTGAACGGGGCCGCGTGTCAAAACCTCGGGTTGTTCTTGCGCCGGTGTCGGCGGCGGCTGGGTCGAGTCCTCGCCATACAGCGGGGCAACCGCAAACACGGTTGTTATCACAAGCACAATCGCAGTTTTCATATATCTACCCTTTCATAAAAAAAGTCAGAATATCAATCGCTTCCCTTATCTTAGAAACGTTTTTCACGGCTAATATATTGCAGCGAAAATGACGAACCCGCCATAACGACAAAATACGATTACAATTATATATTGTGCGGACCGGACGTCAAGGTAAAGTGGCTTTGTCATGTTTTTGATGCAATAAAAGGGGTTTGTGATTATTCAGGGCTGCGATTAAGGCAGGTAAACCAGCCCGGATTCGTTAAAATCGGCGAATTTGATGGCGAGATTCCAATAGCCCGATGGCGAGGTGATGTTCGTTTGTTTTATAGTGAGAGTAAAGGAGCAGTTGTTTGCGTCGAAAACGCCGGTGGCGAAACCGCCCTCATTAACAGCGGCATTTGTGCAGACGAATTTATTTTTCTTTGTGATAAAGCTGCCGGCGGGAATGGTGAAGGTCTGCGAATCAAGAGTAATGGTGACGTTGACATCGGAAAGATTTACATTTGTGTGTTCGACTGCGATAGCCGCATTGATGGATAATTTATTCTTACCCTTCGTAACTTTGAAATTGTCAATTCTCAGGGTGTTTTTGACCCCCAGCATAAGTTTTATGGGGGTCGGTTTGCGGCCGTTGACTATTCTTTCACCCGCATGGCCGGCACCGGACGAATCGCCGATTGTGATTCGCATTGTTACTGGACAAGACAAACCCGACAGGTCAACATTTTTAGCGGTAAAGGAAAACTTTCCGGTCTTCGTATCGTATTTGAAAGATTTTATTGTTCCGCTCTTGGTCAGGGCATAACTATATTTACCATTTTTGAATGAATTTCCGTCAACAGGGAAGATTTTGGTGCAGGGTGAAAGCATATCATTTGAATCAACGGTAATCGTGATGTTGTTGGCGTCATTCAGGTTGTTGGCGTTAACGTCCATTGTGCCCGAAATTGAAATCGCGCCGATGTTGTTTTTGCCGGCGGAAACGGTGCAATTCGTAATTGAGACCCAATAGTGGTCTAATGCGGGATTGACCAGCTCAATGCCCTTACCGTTCACCGGGTCGAGGTTGCGGGTGTATTGCTTATTGTTGGCGTCATTCCAGTGCTCATGAACACCTAAACTTCCGATAGGAGTGCCATCGTTTTCGGGGTCGTAGTTAATATCCGCCGGCCAGTTGTTCGGGTCCGCCGCCTGGTGAAGGTAGTCATCCACGCCAGCCATCTGGGGCCAGTAATTGTCCGGATGATTTGCCTGAGTATATTCTGTTTTTAAGAAGTCGAAGCAAACAGATTCCAGGGCGACCTGGTCCTGGGAGGCAAAGATGCTTGACGGGTAGTCGTTATTAAACGGGGTTGATATCCATTTTTCTGGCTTTTCAATTGATTCAGGCGCACCCCAAAGTCCATCCACAACGTTCAGCACGGTATTGCCGCCGAGGAACTTGTGTCCCATCAAATCTACCTGGACTCTATATAACCCCATCCCGGCCCTGGTTTGGTGGATTTCGTCGGGACTGACCAGTCCTTCGTGAAGATGGCTGGCGTCTTCACGGCAGTGTGAGCCGAAATGATTCTTGGCGCAAAGAGTAATGCCTGCCCTGTTATGGCCTTTAAGGGCTGCGATATTAATCATATAATTGGCTTCTGTGATGCAGGTGGGCAGGTAATCATTATAGACCGGGGCTGAATTGCCATCTTCGTGTAAAATAGTGCCGCGGTCGGAATAAAAAATTACAGGGGCTGCGCTGGGAACAATCGGAGTTCGTCCCAAAGTGCTGGACTGGTGGTCGATATAGACCACGTTCGGGAATTCCGTGTGCAGCAGGTCGTATGTATGTTTATAGAGATGCTTTAGCGGGTCTCCGACTGAAATATCCTGCTGGCGCACGCCGTAAACGTTCACTAATTGCCTTAAAAAAGCGAGCACCACCTCCGGCGATGTTTCGGCTGTGCCGTACCAGCTGTTTTTCACGATTGAGTAATCGGTTGAGTTTATATTGGGATAATCAGTGCCCCAGCCCCAGGCGCTTGTGAAGTTTGTTTTGATCATAATTTTCTGGCCTGGTAAGTAGCCGGCGTTGCCCCTGCCCTTTGTCTGGTTGAAATTTTTGAACAGGGCATCCCATGCGGCCTCATCTGAATTTTCTCCCGTCAAACTGCGAAGCATTTGCGAGACCATTTTATCTATCACCGCCTGATTATTGTTTTTGGGGAGAAACCAGCCGTCTTCAACTGGGGTATATGTGTTGGTGCAGTTTTCATTGGTGGCGTTGGCGTCGTGAACCCAGACGACGCGACCGGGACAAATACCTTGCGCAGTGCCCATTGGTTCGTTAGCCGGCTGCGAATCAGCGAGGACGATTTTAGGTGTCGTATGGCTCATCGCCATCCAGATGAAGCCGATACTGAGGGAAACAAACATCATCCCGATGATGTATCTCGCCCGCAGGAAATAATGCCTTGCCTTACGAAACGCGACTGCCGAACCGGCCAACCCCATTAGCCAGATTATGAAGCCAGACGCTAACGGGAACGCAACGCGCTGGCAGGGATATGCAGCTCGTGATGGCTTTGGTATTACCCTGATGAGAAACCATATAAGCGCAGCAAATCCTGTTATTGAAGGCAGCCAGAACAGCCAGCGATGTTTCACCGGCTCGGCTGCTTTGGAACAAGCCGGCGATATTCGTTTTTTTACTGAAAAAAATGTTATCACGCCTGCTCCTTGCCAAATCCGCTGGCGATGAATATCAGCAATATTTTTAGGACAAAGAACGCCCCCATTGTCCTTTCGTATCTTAAGTATATCGGCATATTATGGGATTTTTTAATAATGTTAGAAGGGCGATTTTGGCCATTCTTTTTAGTTAGTTGCGGGCAGCGAAAAAGAGGGTTTTTATGTTACCTTGCGGCGACTGCAACTGTACTCAAAGCTGTATTTTTTGCGGACAATATTAGAAAAAAGGCCGTCTGTAAAAGACGGCCCGAGGTATTTTGAAATTATGAAGTAAGATTCAGTTTAAAAAGGCCAGTTCCCGGGACTGTTGTTCATCCAATAGCCGGCTAATGTGCTGAAGTCGGCGAAATCCACCTTGCCGTCGTGGTTAAGGTCCGCACTCAGGTTCGAACCTGTCTGCAGCCAGTAATTGCAAAAAGCGTCGAGGTCATAAATATCGACAACGCCGATGACTTTGACGGCGATATCCTTGCTGAAATCGGGAAGTGTATATGTCAACTGACCATTTACGGAATTGGCTGTCCCTGAGTTGATGATGCCTCCGGCGCCCCATGTCGCATAAACATAAACGTTGTAAAGTCCGTCGTCGAGTCCCTGGGCGATAACGGGTTGATTATGGAAAGTTCCGTTATTTACAAGCCCGTATTGACTGTTTGTGTCATAAATCCAGAAATAGCCCCGCTGTTTGCCCACAAGCCCCATAGAACCCAGAGGCGAGACGTTATTGGGGGCGAATTCATAGCTGGTTATTTCAAACCAGTCGTTGCCATCGTTTTTAATCTGCACGGATTGCTGGCCCGCCGAAAGGGGGACCGAGATTATAAAATTGTTTGAATCGGCAGGATATGTTCCTGAAAAAACCTTTCCTCCATTCACAAGCACACTCAGGATATTAGGGGTCCAGTTTGCGGTACTCTGTACGTGGATTTTAAGAGAGCCGGCAGTCGGCATATTCAAATGGAAATTGGGGTCTGACTTGAGGGCTGGCTGACAGGAACCCTGAAGCCATTGAGAGAGGTTTCCCATACCGGGGAAGTAATCCACATTGAGATAAAATATATTCTGGTCGGATATCGCCCAGAAATCGGTGAGGACCGGATTTGCAAAATACGCCTCGGTTCCGGAGGCGGCTCGCTGTGCCCTGACTAAATTGCAGTCGGCAAGATTCTCATTGGCGTCGTAAATCGAAAGCGGCGTATATACGCCATAAAGATTGCAGGGGTCGATATAATTGTCCCACCACCACAGATGCGCGCTGCTTTTGGCGAAGAAGGCGCTCCAGATGCCGTTATGCATCTCCAGACCTTCTTTTAATTGTGTCGCATAAGGTTCCGGCTCGTTAGGGCTTCCTTCGGGACCGCCCCCTAATCCGAATTCGGCCATAAGCACCGGTTTATTGAAGTCCGCTAGGGTCAGGGCTGTCTGCTCGAACACTTGGATAGTATCATTTCCATAATAGTGATTCTCAACCAGATTGATATCGGGGAGATTCCAGATGTTTTCGAAACCTGGCTCATGACTGCTGGTAGTAATGGGGTGATTGAACGCATCGATGCTGCGGATGTAAGATGACATAATGTTGTGCCAGTTTACAACGGTTGACTGGTCGTAATTCCAGCCATCGGTCCACTGAACTTCGTTGAATAACTCCCAGGCGTAAATTGCCGGCGAATAACCCCATCTTGCTACGATGTAGCGGTATTTGTTTTTGGTCAATTGTATAGCACAGGGGTCGGTGAAGTATTTGCAGGGGTCTGGGAGGAAACCGCCGGTATTAGCGATATTGTAAGGATTGGAGGCCCAGTCGGCATCTGTGGTTGTGCTGACCTGGCCGTGATGCTGAAGGGCAAACTGAATGGCGATGTCGTTTTGCTCTGCGCTTGCGACATACCCGTCCATTCTAAGCGAGGTTTGCAGGGAAGGTTTTCCCGGGCCCTGGAAGTAGTTGTTGCCCCATCCGATTGGCCATTCCAGCGCAACTCCATAATCAGCCCCATAGGTGCAGCACCATAATCGCACCCAGTTTGCGCCTGCGTTGTGCAATTTTGTGAGGAAATAATTCCAGCCAGCGATTCCGCCGCCAGGAAGTGAGCCGTTATTCCAGCCGATGTTCTGGCCGATGTTAATGCGCGTGTCGCCATTAGTATATTTGAGAAAGTCGTGCTGGTTGGGGTCAACTCTGATGAACCCTTTTTTGCCGCTTTCCTGGCAGGTAAAAGAGCCGGCGGTTGTTGCTGTTGTTGTTCCATCCACGTCTTTGACTTTGATATCGCAGGTATATGAGCCGAGCTGCGAAGGTGCGAATCTTGCCTTCCAGGATATTGCGCCTGCTGTAGTATAATATTCAGGATTGCTTCCTGATGTGGAATATGCCTGGTAATAAAAACCCGGAATATTCACGTTGGTCCCGTCGGGCTGATGAAACGTTACCATAACGTCAACTACGCAGGGGTCGAACGGGTTTGTATATGTCCGTGAAAGCGTAAATGTCAGTTCGTATTTGGTATATCTGCCGATGGTGGATGCGTTTTGTGAAATGCCGCTTATTGTGGTTGCATTTGCCCGATTGATTCCGAATGCCAAGGTTGCGATTAGGCATGCGGCCAAAATATACGCCGTTCTTTTCATCGTTACTGGCCCCCTTTTCGGTTCCTCTCGAGATGAGTGTGGTGTTACAAGTCCAACAATGCAGCAGTATTATTATATCCTGAAAAAGGGGGCAAGTAAATAGCATTTTTGGCTGGGATGGCTTTATTTGCCCTTAAATTTGCTGTTTTATGAGGTTTTTGAAGCGAGCGAAAGCCAACGATCGGATTCGAACCGATAACCTCCGGTTTACAAAACCGGAGCTCTACCATTGAGCTACGTTGGCGTAAGTTCTATATCGGCAGGATTATACTGAAAATGAGGTAATTTCGCAAGCGCTGATGCGAGATTATGTCAAAAGCAGAAGTATAAAGCAGCCGAGCATAATGACCATACCGAGGGGGATGCCGAATACAGCCCATTCTTTGCTTTTTATCGAGAGTTTGCTTGCGCAAATAATGTTTGGGATATTTCCGGGGATGAGCATACCGCCCGCGATTAGCAGACCCATCAGGGCGTCTTTGATTGTGTCGATGGACATAGCGGGGGATATTTCCGCGGCTGTCAGCGTCGCGTTATCGAGAATTGCTGAGGTGGTATTTGCCCAGTAAATCGCCGCTGAAGGGATATGCACAATATATTTGTCAACAACTGGCGTAAAACCGGCACCCAGAAAAACGAGCGCGAGGACAAACAGATAGACCTTGCCTGTCCTGATGAATATATCCCTGAAGTTTTCCGGCTTGTCCTCGGTGAGTGTGGGCGATTGCCCCTCGTGCTTGCCTTTAAGGAACGCCGGCAATATGCCAAGCAGCAGGACCATCGGGATTACCCATTTACCTAAGAGTTTCAGCAGGAAGAAGAAACTTGCGTGATATGGCTCGCCCGAAAGCTTGGATACAGCGATAGTGGATAACGGCTCGCCGATGGGCGTCAGAACCGCGCCGAGACCGATTGAAAAGCAGGCGATAATTACCAGCCGCACTTCGAGAATTCTTGGCAGGCGTAATGCGCTTATGACCTCCACGAGAATTAGAGCAGCGATAATCGCGGTGATGACGCTGGACAATAAGCCAAGCCCGGCAACGATAACGAAGAACAGCGCCGAATAACCGAACAGACGTGCGAAACCATGCGCCCATGCGCCTACTTTGGGCCTGATGAATCGGAAAATCACGCCCGCAAACAGCACCGCCAGCGTAATTTTAATCGGCTCAATGAGCGCCTCTTTCACTAAATGCCATGACCAGAGCCAGGAGATGGTTACAGCGAGGCACCCCATAACAAACAGGAAGGCCTCAAGCTGTTTTTCGACCCGTTTGGATAAAAACGGCAGAACAAGAACCAGCCCGACAATAAAGACCAGTCCGCCCGTTACAAGTGTTTCATTCATATTTATTTTCTATTTTCGATTTGTTATTTTTGATTTACAATTTGAGGATAATAAATCATAAACAGTAAATTATAAAGGGGAAACTGAAAATGCATAAGTTTGTTTTGCTTTTGTTGATATCTGGTTTGTGTTTTTCTTTTGGCTGTGCCGCAAACCCGATTACCGGCGAAGACGAACTGATGCTCGACCGTGACTACCATAACGATATAAAGTTGGGCAAAGAGATTGCCCCGAAGGTCGAAGAAGAGCTTAAAGGCAGAATCAAAGACCAGATATTGCAGGATTATATAAACGGCGTAGGCCATAAAATCGCCAGATTCAGCCACAATCCGGATTTTGATTTTAATTATGTTGCCGTCAACGATAAGTCGATAAACGCCCTGGCGATTCCCGGCGGGTGCATTTTTATTACAAAAGGACTGCTCGCCAAACTCGAAAGCGAATCGCAGCTCGCGGGCATACTGGCGCACGAGACCGTTCACGTTGTCGCAAGAGATACGGAAAATATGATGAGCAAGCAGGCGGGAATGGGCGCGTTGTTTATCCTTGCGGCGTCCCAGGCAAGAAACCAGGGCGAGGTGGCTGCCGCCGATATCGCCCTGCAGCTTATGGATCTCAAATACAGCAGGGAATACGAAAAAACCGCAGACCTCGGCGGTATGGAATATATGCTCAGGGCCGGCTACAACCCCAACGGTATGGTCGAAACGATGCAGATACTGCAGAAAGAGGAGGAGACGAACAATTCCTGCGATTTCTTTTTGACGCACCCTTCGCCCGAAAATCGCATCGATTATCTCAGGGCGAGAATCCAGTCACATTATCTGGACGGTATCGCGGGGACAAAAACGGGGGAAGATGAATACCGGCAGAACATTCTGGACAGGTTAAAAAATCTGCCTGACGAACCACGCAGGTAATTGACCGGCAGTGGAGTGATTGCGTTGAAAAAAAATGCGGTTTGCCTGTCACAGGCCGGAAAACATTACGCTATTTTGAGTATTCTCGCCGGCTCTTCCGGCATGCCGGTGCGTGCGGAAAGATAAGCAGCTTCTATAAATGCCATAATCTTCAGGGTGTCGGCTGCGGGGCTTACGAGCGGGTTTTTGTCGGGCCACAGCAGATGAGAGCCGAAATTCTCCAGTACCATTTTCATCCGGGCGGGCGAATCGTCCGCGAATTTGTCCTGCCTGAGCCGCTGTCCCCACGAATCAGCGATTTCAAACACCTTGTCGTTGCATCTTACAATCGTATCCTGGCACTGTGCGATTAACCATTTTTGCTGCTGGTTTGCGAGTGATTGCCCGACAGAGGCGTGCCCCGCGAGGAGATTGCCCGACATCGCGTCGCCGAATTTCATTGTTATGATAGCGCTGTCCTCAGTTCTGTATAGTCGCTGCTGTCTGTCGCCTGCGGTGCTTCCTGCGACGCAATACACCTGCTGGGGCAGGCCGAAGTTCAGAATTATCTGGTCGATTATCTCCCAGCAGTCGTAAAGAATCGCGCCGCCTCCGGCCAGCACGGGGTCGTCTCGCCATTTTGCCCTTGATGTGCCCGGTGTCGGCTCGCCTGCTGCGGCAAGGATAAGAAAGGGCTGTTGTGCCGGGTTTTGCAGAAAATATCCCCTTGCCGCAAGTGCGCTTTGAGCGAATCTTCCCGGGTTGGCCGCAGCCAGTGTAACTCCCTCGTTTTGCGTCATCTTTACGAATTCCGCCGTCTCGCTGAAATTTCTCGCTAATGGCGGCAGCTTGAGAATGTGAAATTTCTTTTTTATCGCCAGTTTGAGATATTCGGCGCAATTGTGAATCGGTGCGGCGACGAGCAGGCAGTCGAGCTGGTTCTGTATTATCAGCCGGCGATAATCGTCGTATGCTGCGCAGTTGTAATCTTTGGCGACCTGCTGCGCCAGGTTTGTGTCATTATCACCCACAGCCGCGATGGTAAAGCAGTCGAGACCTTTGGCCGCGTCGAGCAGCGACCTGCCCGCGTCATTGAGGCCCAGGACAGCTATTTTCAGAGGACTCTCTCGCATCCCTGCACACAAATCGCAGCGAAAAGTAAACGGCTGCAAATACCAGCGATTATTTCCTGTTCGGAATAATGAAGTGGTCCGGCACCGGGAACTGCGAGCACAAAAGCAGAACGTCTTTGGCGACCTGCTCGATGACCGATTCATTATCGATGTTCTCGGCGACCTTGCCTATATATTCCGCGATTAGTCGGGCCTGTTCTTCTTTCATACCACGTGTGGTAATCGCGGGCGTTCCGATTCGCAGGCCGCTCGGATTTGCCGGTGGGGCGGGGTCGTTGGGCACGGTGTTGTAGTTGGTTTCGATTCTGGCTCGGTCGAGCGCCTTGGCGAATTTTTTGCCGGGGATGTTTTTGTTTCTCAAATCGATGAGAATCAGGTGATTATCGGTGCCGCCCGATACGAGATTAAATCCGCATTCGAGCAGTTTCTCGGCCATCGCCTTTGCATTTTTGACAATCTGTTTTGCGTAAGCGACAAATTCAGTCGTGTCGGCTTCCGCCAGCGCGACGGCAATCGCGGTAATCGTGTGCATGTGAGGGCCGCCCTGGAGTCCGGGGAATACGGCCTTATCGACTTTGTCGGCGTGTTCGGTCTTGCAGAGCAGCATTCCGCCTCGCGGGCCTCGCAGCGTCTTGTGTGTTGTTGTTGAAACGATGTCGGCGTAGGGAACCGGGCTTTTGTGGACACCCGCGACGACTAAGCCGGAGATATGGGCGATATCGCTGACGTGATATGCGCCGACCTCTTTGGCGATATCGCCGAAAATCTCGAAATTGATTTCTCGCGGATAAGCGGTGCAGCCGGAGATTATGATTTTGGGCTTGTTTTTCTTTGCCAGGTCTCGGATCTGGTCATAGTCAAACCTGCCTGTTTCAGCGCTGACGCCATACTGCATTGAGTTGAAGATTTTGCCGGTCATGCTGACTTTCCAGCCGTGGGTGAGGTGTCCGCCGTGAGGCAGCGCAAGTCCCATAATCGTATCGCCGGGCTTTGCCAGCGCGATATAAGCCGCGAGGTTCGCTATCGAGCCGGAATATGGCTGGACATTAGCGTGGTCGGCCTTGAAAATCTTTATGGCTCGCTGTCGGGCGATGGTTTCGATGAGGTCGGTAATCTGCTGTCCCTCATAATACCGTTTGCCCGGGTATCCCTCGGCGTATTTATTGGTCAGGCAGCTGCCGCTTGCCAGCATTACCGCCTTGGAAACGTAGTTTTCTGATGGGATCAGCCGGACGCAGGCGCTCTGGCGTGCGCCTTCCTGCCTTATAAGTTCATATATTTGCGGGTCATACTGCTCAAGTGCTGTCAGCATATCATATTCTCCAAAAAATCAGGTTTAAGGTATCACGGTTTTATAGCAAAGTCGGGATTTCAATACAAGCATTTATACGCCCGTGGCGGATTTATTTGTTGACAGAATTTGGCCGAAGAATACGATTATGGTGTGGGAAGCTTCATAAAGTGATTTTTTGAGGAAATTGATGCCTGAAGACAACGGAATATGCGCAAAGGCGAAGTTGTTTTTTGAAAAGGCCGACGAAGCGGCCGCAAACTACAATTTTGACTATGCTATAGATTTGTATCTCCAGGGTTTGCGATGTAACCCTGATGCGCTTCAGGACGGCCATTTGCAGCTTAGGGAGCTTGCCCTTAGACGACAGGCCAAGGGCGGCAAGAAACCCTCAATAATGGAAAGAATGAAATATTCCCGCGGCAAGAACCCCCTCGAACAGTTGCTTAACGCCGAATATCTGATGGCCAGGGACCCGGAACATTTGCCGTATATCGAGGCGATGTTAAAAGCGGCTGTGGCCGGCGGATACAATCAAACGGCAAAATGGATAGCGGATTTGCTGTTCGCGGCCAACAACGCCTCACAATCGCCGTCGGCGACATGCGTATTTGCTGCTGAAGGATTCATACGCGGCCATTGGGTTGTGGGACAGGGCGCTTGCCGCCTGCCAGTATGCGGCGAAATTGCGTCCAGATGACGGCGAAATAGCCGACGAGGCGAAGAGATTATCCGCGGAGCTGACTGTCTCGCGAGGCAAATATGACCAGGCGGGCGACTTCCGCAAATCAATCAAAAATCGCGAGGAGCAGGAAGTATTTCAGTCGCAGCAGGGGGTGGTCAAGAGCAATGATTACCGGGTTCTTGCGGTAGAGGCGGCGAGAAAGACATACGAGCAAAATCCTGAGTCGGCACATAGCATATTCGGACTGGCAGGCGTTCTGGCGGATATGAGGACCGACCAGGCGGAAGAAGAAGCGATAAAACTGCTTGATGATGCGTACAAAAAGAGACAGGATTTCAGCTTCAAGGAACGAGCGGGCCTGATTCGAATCGGGCAGGTAAAACGCAAGATACGAGAGGCGGACGAGGTAATTGACGCAAATCCCGAAGACAGCGTCGCGAAATCAAAGCACGCCGGTTTAATCGCGCAGTTGAACAAGGCGGAAATGGAACATTACGGGCTTTGCGTCAAAAACTATCCTACCGACCTCAAGGCGAAATACGAATACGGCCTGCGCTTAGTCCACAACAAGAGGTACGATGAGGCGATTCCGATGCTTCAGGAGGCCCAGAAAGACCTGAGGCACAAGGTTGCGGCGATGGGCAAGATAGGCCTTTGCTTTTTTATGAAGGGCTGGTATGCCGACGCGGAGGATATTTTCACCAGGGCAATCGAATCTTATGAAATAAAAGATGACGACATTGCGAAGGAATTGCGGTATAATCTTGCCCGCTCCTTCGAGGAGCAGAGCAAAAGGGCTGAGGCCCTCGACATATATCGTAAAATAGCCCAGATTGATTTTGGGTTCAAAGATGTTTCCCAGCGGGTTGACCGGCTGAGAAAAGAAGCGAAATAGCAGGTATTGAAAATAACTGTGTGCAGGAAAATTGTTAACAGAAGTGTTTTTTAGGAGACAGAAGTGGCTCATTCGTTGTCGGCAAAAAAGAGAGTAAGGCAGAACGAAAAAAGAAGGGCAATTAATCGCGCAAGAAAGAGCAGCGTCAAGACGCAGATTAAGCGTTTTGAGGACGCGATTGCCAGTGGCGACATCAAGGCGGCAGCGGAGCAGTTCCGTCTGACGGCCAAACGGCTGGATAAGGTCGCATCGACCAGCACTATGCATAAAAAGACAGCCGCTCGCAAAAAATCACGTCTTGCCAAAAAGCTTAACGCGCTGAAAGCAAAAGCGCCGGCCTAACCACAAAGTCACGAAGGCACCAAGACACAAAGTAAAATTAGAAAATAGTGCCTTTGTGTCTCCCGATAGGGATGGCCAAGCCATTAGTGGTTAAAATGCGAGAAGTATATAAGAAGAAAATCATCAAGTTACTGAAGCACGCCGACTACAAGCCGGTCAAGGTCAGCGAGCTGGCCGGGGCGTTGGGTATCGACCATGCTGATTATCCCGAGTTCAAGCGAGCGTTCGATGAGCTTCATCACGCGGGCCACGTCGTCCTGGGCGACGGCAGCGTAGTCGGGCTTGCCGGCCTTGCGGGACGAATCATCGGGACCTTCCGCGCCAATCCAAGGGGCTTCGGCTTTGTTACGCCATTGGAATCGGCGGCCCACGTCGATTTATTTATCCCGCCTGGAGATACGATGGAGGCGATGACGGGCGATGTCGTTGCCGCCAAGGTCGTCGAGAAATCTACCAGGGGAGAGCAAATCCGTTACAGCGGCAGAATCATCGAGATTGTTCAGCGGGGACGCAACCGCTTTGTAGGCACGCTGATGCGAAAGCCCGAGGGCTGGCTTGTACAGCCGGATGGTTCGGGAGCGACTGACCCCATAACCGTCGATGACGTTACTGCAAAAAACGCCAGAGAAAAGGACAAGGTGGTCATCGAGATATTATCTTATCCCACAGAAAGACGTCTCGCTCGCGGGGTGATTGTCGAGGTGCTGGGCAAAGCGGGCAGATACGAAAGCGAAATCGCCTCGATTGCTCACCAGTTCCAGCTTCCGGGCGAATTCAACGACTCCTGTATTTTTCAGGCGCATAAGGCCGCGACCGAATATAAGCCGGAAAATATACGCGACAGGGACGATATAACCAACAAAATCATAGTTACGATTGACCCGCTCGACGCGAAGGATTTTGACGACGCGATTAGTTTGGGACGCGACGCGAAAGGCAACTGGCTATTGGGTGTTCACATCGCCGATGTTACGTTTTTTGTGCCGCCCGGAACGCCTTTGGATAAGGAAGCCAAGGAGCGGGGCAACAGCATATATCTTCCGGGCAGGGTCATCCCGATGCTGCCTGAGATGCTGAGCAACGGCGTTTGCAGTTTGCAGCCCGACCAATTGCGATTAGTCAAAAGCGCATATATTGCTTACGACAATGACGGTAACGTCGTAAATCGCAATTATCGCAACAGTATTATCCGTTCGACCCAGCGATTGACTTATCAGCAGGTTGACCGCTTCCTAAAAGGGCACACCAAAGATATAAAACCCGAAGTGATGCCTTTATTAAATGATATGAATACGCTTGCGCGGATAATCGAGAAACGCCGCGATAGAGAGGGTATGCTGCACCTCGATTTGCCTGAGACGGAGCTTGTTTTCGATGAAGCGGGCAGGGTTATCGATGGCCAGCCGGCGGATAATAGTTATCCGCATACGATAATCGAGATGTTTATGGTCGAGGCCAACGAGGCCGTGGCGACGGTTCTGGACCGCAATAATATCCCGGTTATGAGGCGGGTTCACCCTGAGCCGGATGCCTTTACTATGCGAAATCTTGCCGAGCTTGTCCGGTCATTGGGATTGAGCTTGCCCCGTTTGCCAGACCGGGCCTCGCTGCAGCAGCTTCTTAATTCCGTCAAAGGCACCGACAGCTCTCTTGCGATAAACCTCGTCGTTTTGCGAAGTATGGAAAAGGCGCAGTATTCACCTCTGCATATAGGTCATTACGCGCTCGCCTCGGAATTATATGGGCATTTCACAAGCCCGATTAGGCGATACGCCGACCTGCTCGTTCATCGTGCCTTGGATTGTTATTTGCGAGGCGACCTCGAAGCGGGCTCTGACTGGATGCCTGATAATCAGCAGTTGGCGGATATCGGCAGGCACATCACGTTTACCGAGGAGCGAGCCGACGACGCAGAGCGCGAATTGAAGGCGGTTTTGATTCTGCAAATGCTGGCAGATAAGGTGGGCGAGGAGATGGATTGTGTTGTTACGGGCCTGACGAATTTCGGCATATTTGTCCAGTCGCGTAAACTCGGTATCGAGGGCCTCGTGCAGCTTGCGGATTTAGGCCCTGACCAGTGGCAATACAACCCCAAACATGGCTCCATCGTAGGCAGACATTCAGGGCGGATTGTTTGCCTGGGACAGCCGATGAAAGTCCGCATCGTTTCCGTAAATGTCGCCGCAAGGCAGTTAAACGTCACGCCTGTTTTAGCTATCCTCGAAGGCGGCCTTCATCCTTCCCGTCCACAGCTCAGGCCCAAAGAAAAGGGCAAACGCGCCAAACACGGCGGCGGAAGATTCGCCGTCCGCCGAAAACACAAAAAAGCCAAAAGAAGAAGATAAAAATAGTTTTCAGCGGACAGCGTTCAGCGGGTAGCGGACAGTTCGTAGGATGGGCTTTAGCCCATCAATTCTTATCTGGCACCTTTTTCTTTGTGTTAAACAATGTTAGATAACCATTTAGCAAATAATTCATTCAAGCACTCAAGTTTGGTCTCATCAATCGTTGGATAAGAGCGATTACTGATTCTGGTATAACCCGTATAGCGATTGACAAAGCCCCACTTCCAAAAGCCCTGCTTATTTTTATCTGGGAACACAGTTAAGAGGAAACGTTCGACTTTCAAACGAGATGTCTTCCACCGTCGCAATAAACGCTTTAATTTTTCGGCCTCTCTGTTAGTTTGTCTGACCTGTAGTTTTTTATAATCCTCAGTTAGGTTTCCCGCACAATCACGGCCAACTTTAATCTTGTCTGGGTATTTATCGTGTTGTAAAACGTGAACATACCGGACAGGGTAATGGTTGCACGCTTCGCAGGTGGCATAATTAGTTTCATCTGGTGATGAACCATCTTCACGTAAGTCCCATTCATCGACCCTATGCCATCCCTTGCGGGGAAGTCCGGGCTTGTATTTACGATTAACCATTTTTTAAGGCCAGTTAGCTGACGCTGGCTCACTTACCATCTGGCTCCTATCTTGACCTGGACGCCGCAATGGAGGGGTCTGGGCCGTAAAGAATGTGATACACGATTAGAAACACAATAGCGGCTATGATAATGATTACGGTCCACTTGATAATATCGCAGAGCATCTGTTTACCGGCTAAACGCAATGCCTCTACGGCATAGGATTTGGACTTGTGTAAGATAGTTTTCATTGCTCACTCCTTTAAGGCCGGTTTACCAACATGCTTCTCTGTTAGAGGTGGGGGTGTAACAGAAATGTCATCTAATAATTTTATTCACCCGTAACCACAGCATGTCGTATTCTCGTCCGATTTCGTCGATACATTGAATTTCACCCAATTGCCCGTTCGTTTAAAGCCCATCTTTAACCAAAAAGGAAGCGATTCTTCGGGACAACAAAAACCAGATATAGCAGGATAGCCCTTGTTTTTCGCACATTTAATAATGTGTTCCACGAATAAACGCCCTATACCTTTTCCGCGATAATCTGGTCTAACTTCAAGAATTTCAGCAGAGCATCCGTTTCCGAGATAAAAGGCCACAGGTAAATTATCCTTGTTGTCTATTGCTACAGTAAGTTCGCCTCTTTTCTGCCCCTCCTCTATCAGGTTTGTATTGTTGTAAAAGCCATTTCCTGTCCCAGAACGGTCAAATTCCTCTTTCAACCACGATTTAATTATTTTCAGGTCCTCCGTTGTTGCTAATCTGAAACGCATGGCAGTTCTCCTTTTGAAATCCATATCTCGCTATGAGATTATATCGGCTGAAAAGAAGGGATGGTTTATCGGGAAAACGGCTCAATTACCCATTTTAGCATACCCTCTTTTCCCTGTCCTTGACAACACAACCATAGTTTACGATAGTATTCGGCGTACAGAAAAAACAGAAAACAACTGACAACCTATGATTAACTTTGGAATTACAGAACGGAAAAAGCAAGAGCTTGCGCAGCGTATGCGGAAATGCAATTTGTTCGAAAAAGATATAGAAGAAAAGTTCGTTAGAAGCAGCGGTTCAGGCGGCCAGAAAGTAAATAAAAGCTCTACCTGCGTTTATCTAAAACATATCACCAGCGGCCTATCAGTAAAAATTCAAAAGAGCCGCAGCCAGGGGCTTAATCGTTATTATGCCAGGAAAAAAATGTGTGAATTGCTTGAGAATAAACGTTAAATAGCGTTCAGCGTGCAGCGGACAGCGTTCAGTTGAGACCCAAGACCACAGACCCAAGACACCAGACAGCAATACTTGCCCCAATCCCGTCACGCTTTTGCTTCTCGGCCTCGGTGCTGTGATAGCAGCCAAAAGGCGGTAAATCTCGCCTTTTTTCCGGCTTGTCAAATGGTGGATTCTTTCCTCGACCTTAACTTTTCACTTTCAGGATAATAGCCAAAACCAACACTACGACCCCCACACCTATAAGTATCAAGTTTAAAGTGCTCATCAATAGCATCGTTCGTCTCCTTAAGATTTAAGTTTCTATTATTTTGCTTCTCTGTTTTATTTTACATCCTGGATAATGTTCCGTCAAAAGAATACGCTTTTTTGTCGTGCTCTAAAAATCCATCGCATTTGAAAGGAGATGAGTTCCCTATCTTGCCCTGAACCCGCCACGCTATTACTTCTCGGCCTCGGCGCGGTGATGTTAGAAAAATTAAAGGTTTGAAAAAAGCATTTCTACAGGTTCCCCTCGAAAAATCGCTCGACACCTTTCCCCATCCTTGACAATACAACCGGAGTTTAAGATACTGCCGAATCAGCGTACAGCGGTCAGCGTTCAGCGTACAGAAAAGATAGTAAACAACGTACAGCGGACGGCGTGCAGGAAAAACAGTAAACAAAGAACAGCGTACAGCGTTCAGCGGACAGGGACAGAGAAGAGTAAACAGCGGACAGAACTATGGAAAGTATGAAAACAAAAACTTTTAAGGACCTGATTGTCTGGCAAAAAGGATACCGGCTGGTCCTGGAAATTTATAAAATAACAAAAGCATTTCCGAACAATGAGCAATACGGTCTGGTTCAGGAAATGAGAAGGGCGGCTGTTTCTATCCCGTCTAATATAGCAGAAGGATATGGGAGGAAACATAAGCCCGAATATAATCAGTTTTTACGCCACGCTTATGGCTCGTTGCTTGAATTGCAAACGCAGCTTCTTTTATCCGTGGATTTGGGGTATACTGATAAAAACGCAAATATAGAATCGTTGATGGATGAAGTGGGCGCGATGCTGTATAGGATGTTTAATCCTGAACGCTGTACGCTACCCGCTGAACGCTGATGTTAAAGAATTTCGGCAAAAGGATTGTAAAGCTATTCGGCTCACGCAGCGAGCGATTGGTTAAGACGTATATGACCGTCGCCCGCGAGGCAGGCGTCTTTGAAGAGCAGGTTAAGCAGTTGACCGATGAGCAGTTGAAGGCAAAGACAGCCGAATTCAAGGATAAGCTCAAAAATGGCGGCAGGGCGGAAGATATGCTGCCCGAGGCGTTCGCCGTTGTTCGTGAGGCGGCCAGACGCACAGTCAATATGAGGCATTTCGATGTGCAGTTGGTCGGCGGCAATGTCCTCTACGAAGGCAAAATCGCGGAAATGGCGACCGGCGAAGGTAAAACATTGGTCGCGACGTTAGCCGCGTATCTTGTGCACCTGACGGGCAGGCACGTTCACGTCGTTACCGTAAATGATTACCTCGCGAAGCGCGACGCCGAATGGATGGGGCCTATTTATAACGCGCTTGGATTATCCGTCGGCGCGATACAGGCGGATATGGATACCGCAGGCGAGGAGAGAAAAAACCAATACGAAAGCGACATTACCTACGGCACCAACAACGAATTCGGCTTCGATTATCTGCGCGATAATATGAAGCTGTCGATTGAGCACATGGTGCAGGGAGATTTGCAGTACGGAATCATCGACGAGGTTGACTCGATTCTGATTGATGAGGCGAGAACACCTTTGATTATATCGGGACCCGCGTTCGATGACGTGAGCAGATACAAAAGGGCTGACGACGTAGCGAGAAAACTCATCGGGCTGCAGAGTGGTTACGACCGGGTCAAAAAGCAGATTGATACGTCGGAAAAGACCCTTGCCAATGCTTATGGCGAATTGAGCGAGGCCAAAAAGTCCAAAGATAAAAGTCGTATCGAAAAGACGCAGGCCACGATAGAACGGCTCGAAAAGGAGCTTGAAGAGGCGCAGAGCAAAACCGGCGGCGCAACCCAGTATTACGAGGTTGAGCAAGACCGAAAGGCAGTGCATTTGACGCACGAGGGAATCAGCGCGGCACAGGAGGCGGCGGGAGTCGGGTCGTTTTTCACCGGCTCGAATATGGAATGGCCTCACATGCTTGAGCAGTCGCTGCGTGCGCATGTAGTTTTCGAAAAGGAAAAAGATTATGTCGTAATGGAAGGCAAGGTCGTCATCGTCGATGAGTTCACGGGGCGACTGATGCACGGCAGGCAGTGGTCGGACGGTCTGCACCAGGCGGTCGAGGCGAAAGAGGCCGTGCAGGTCAAGGAGGAGAGCCAGACGCTTGCCACGATTACGCTGCAGAATTTCTTCAAACTCTATGGCCAGATTGCGGGTATGACGGGGACCGCGATGACGGAAGCCGAAGAGTTTATGAAAATTTACAGGTTGGAAGTCGTTGTTATGCCGACCAATCAGCCCTGCATCAGGGACGATATGGAAGACGTGATTTATAAGTCGATGCCCGAAAAGTTCACCGCGATATTGGAGGAGTTGAACAATATCAGCATTTCGGGAAGACCCGTGCTGGTTGGAACGGTGAGCGTTGAGAAAAATGAAATGTTATCGGAGGCGCTTAACAGGAGATTCGGCCTTGAGCACGAGGTGCTTAACGCCAAACAGCATGAGCGCAAGGCGCAAATCGTCGCGAAGGCGGGCTTTCAACATCAGGGTCGTGACGGGAAAATGCACGGCAACGTTACGATTGCGACTAATATGGCAGGCCGGGGAACGGATATCAAGCTCGGAGAGGGCGTCGCTGATATAGGCGGGCTTCACGTTCTCGGTACCGAACGCCACGAGGCAAGGCGTATCGACAACCAGCTTCGCGGACGCTGCGGCAGACAGGGTGACAAAGGATCGAGCCAGTTCTTCCTCAGCTTCGACGATGAATTGATGCGGACGTTTGCGCCGGAATGGACGGTAAAGGCGTTGTCGTGGATTGGCTGGGAAGAAGGGCAGCCGATTTATCACAAAAGAATCAGCAAGGGCATCGCCAAGGCGCAGAAAAAGGTCGAGGAGCGAAACTTCGAGACGCGAAAAAGTTTGCTCGATTACGACGAGGTGATGGATTATCAGCGCAAGATATTTTATTCCCGCAGGCGAAAAATCCTGGGAGGCGAGGGTCTTAAAGAAATTATCGATGAAATGATAGGTGGCACTACCGCCAAGACCTGTCAGGTAATGCTGGAGAGGGCGTATCCCGTTAAGTGCATCTGTGAATGGGCATCGAGCCAGTTCAGCGTTGAATTGAAACCATCTGAAATAGAGGAATTGTCGGCCGAAGAGATTGAGCGAATCATCAAGGACAAGGCCAAGGAAAGCGCGGGCAACGATATATCGCTGTCGATTGGCGAATACTTCGAGGATTACGAAGACCAGTCAACGTGGGACATTCCGGGTCTGTGCAAATGGGCGATGAGCGCATTCAGCGTCAGCTTGAGCATAAACAAGGTCAAGCAGATGACGCCTGAGCAGCTCGAAGAGCAATTGATTGCCGCGGCACATGAGCAGATTGAGAAAAAGGACTGTTCACCTGTTGCTGAGCCGTTGAAACCTGATTTCGCGATTCGCCGGCTTGTGGAATGGATTCGCACTAAGTTCGATATAAAGCTGAGCGTTGATGATCTGAAAGCGTTAAAGCCGGAGCAGATTGAGGGACTTATCGCGGAGCAAATCAGGGCAAGGTATAAAAGACGTGAAATCGAATATCCAGTCGAGTTCGCGATGAATATGGTGTATGGACCTCAGGGGGCAAATGTATATGGATTTGAATCGCTGGCGAACTGGGCGAACAGAAAATATAACGCCCAGTTTACCGCCGAGGGCATACAGCAAATCCAGCCGCAGACGCTGCACAGGCAGCTTCTGGAATTGAGCGAGTCCTACAGCAATGGTCAATTGACAAAGGAAATCGATGATGCGCTTCACCTGCCTGATACGCAGGCGATTACCGAATGGACCAATAACCGCTTCGGGACGGCGTTTACGCCCGAACGGCTCGCGGATATTGAAACGCGAAAAGATATAATCCTTCATGCGGGCAAGGAGTTTCTGCGAAGGGAATTAAGCGAGCTTGAAAGATACGTCCTGCTCCAGGTTTATGACACCGCCTGGAAAGACCATCTTTATAATATGGACCATCTCAAGGACAGTATCTGGATGCGTTCATGGGCCGAGAAGGACCCGAAGACCGAATACAAGCGGGAAGGGCACCGAATGTTCAGCGAGATGCTGTCCAATATCGATGAGCGGGTGACGGATATCGTTTTCAAGGTTCATCTCGAAGCCGGCGTAAGAGCCAGAAGCGTTTGGCAGGTGAGCCAGACCGCGCACGACCAAGTCGGGCAATTTGCTATGGCCGAGCGTCAGCGTGCCGCCGCGCAGGCGCCTCAGGGCGAGATAAAGGTCAAGCAGATTAAGCTTGAAGGCCCCAAGGTCGGTCGCAATGACCCTTGTCCCTGCGGCTCAGGCAAAAAATACAAAAAATGCCACGGCCAAAACGCATAACAAATCTGTCTTGGCGCAAAAAAAAGAGCCGCGTTACTATGCGGCTCTTAGTGTTCATTATTTAATCACGTTACTGATTTTGCCTGGGCTTGTCCTATTTTGCGTTACTGGGTTGGTTTTGCTTTCGGCTTGGCATCTCCCCTGGGTTTCAGGTCGCTAAACGTTTTTACGGTCAGCCATTGAACATCACCTTTTTGCTCTATGGTTCCTTCGATTCTGGCTCTTTTGTCAGCCATTGTCTTTCCCAGCTCTATGCCTTTTGCATCGAGAACCACCTTGTATATGAGTTCCCTGCGTGACACCACCACTTTTATTTCAGTGAAATTACCGTCGTTGCCTTTAACTACGTTGACGATACCTATGACCAAACTGTTGCTGTCCTTCGATTTTTCCTTTGGCTGGTTTACGTCTGCTGCCATCACATTGCTCACAACCGCCAGCAGCATACAAACCGCGACCACCCCAACCAGTGCCATTAACTGTTTCTTCATTTTTGGTTTCTCCTTAATCCAAAAAACGTGCGACTCTATTTCTTTACATTCGTTATTCCGATATTACTATATCGGCTACATTGCCCGAAATTTATTCTTCCGCCGCAATACTACGGGTGGTAACCCGTAGTAGTTTACTCGTTGTCCCATTAGTTTTCAAGCCATTTATTGAATTTTAAGCGATTTGAGTGTAGTTGTCGTCTCTATAAAAAAAGAAAACACCGGATAACGCCTCGCTACCCGATGTTTTCCGGAGGGGAGAAAAACTCTGTTCTGCTGCTCCAATTATCGGCAAACACATAATTTGTGCTTTAATCCAAAAATTACCCCATTTAGTTGGCCTTATAAAATATACGTTTTTTGCGGTTCCGTGTTCGATTTGGGGGTTAAAACGGCTTGGCGGGGCTGTCTAACAAAGCGTCATCGGCTCATCGGGTCTGCTTTTCCGGCGGTATATCGTAATTCCTTTGCAGCCAAGGTGATACGCGAGCCGGTAGGCCTTGTCAACGCCGGTGGTTTTGGCCTTTTCAGTGAAGTTTATCGTCTTGCTGACGGCTGCGTCGCAGTGCTTTTGGAATGCGGCCTGCATACGAATATGCCATTCGGGGCTGATATCATAGGCGCATTTGAATATTTTGCGGATTTCAGCGGGGATTGAAGATATCGTTTGAATACTGCCGGTTTGAAGTGCCTGCCGGGCGATATCTTCGCTGCAAATACCCCTGTTTGCGGCAATTTCCCCGAAAACCGGATTTGCCTGGAGTAATTTTTTGCCTGACAGGACCTGTCGCACAAAAACGAGCGAATAAAGCGGCTCAATACCTGATGAGCAGTTGGCGATGATGCTTATTGTGCCGGTTGGTGCGACACAGGTAATCGCGGCGTTTCGCACCTTCAAATTTCTCTGCTTGTTCCAGATACTGTTGGGCCAGTTGGGGAAGCACCCTCGTTTTTCAGCCAATTCACTGCTTGCCTGCCTGGCGTTTTCGTTTATGAATTTCATAATTGATTCCGCGGCAGCTACGCCTTCGTTGCTGTCGTATGGTATGCCGAGCATAAAAAGGCAGTCCGCGAAGCCCATAATGCCCAGTCCGATTTTGCGGTTTGCGTGGGCGATTTCGGCTGTCTGGGTAACAGGATAGTGGCAGGCGTCGATGATGTTATCGAGGAATCGGACGCTCAGTTTCGTTGTTTCAGCCAGCGCAGGCCAGTCGATTTCGGATTTGTCGGTAACGAATTTCGCGATGTTGATGCTGCCTAATGTGCAGGCCTCGTAGGGCAGCAACGGCTGTTCGCCGCAGGGGTTTGTCGCTTCAATATCGCCAAGTGCGGGCGTCGGGTTATCTTTGTTGATGCGGTCAATGAACGCCACGCCCGGGTCGCCTGTTTTATGGGCGCAGGTGATAATCATATTCCACAAATCGCCGATGGTATAAAACCTGCCTGTGTTTTCAAATTGTGATATGTTGTCGCCGGGTAGCGCAAACAGGTCCTGTATCACATAGTTGTTGATGTCGATTTGCTTGGGCAGGAGGTATTTTTGACCTGTCCGGGGGTTTTCAACGACGTGCAGCGTGTTGGGTTTTGTTTCGAGGGCGTTCATCCAGGCATCGGTGATTTTTACTGAGATGTTGAAATTTGTGAAGGCCTTTAAGTCCTGTTTGGCGTGCAGGAACCTGATGATATCGGGATGAGTAACGCTCATCATCCCCATATTTGCGCCTCTGCGGAATGCGCCCTGTTGAATCGCGTCGGTTGTCTGGGAAAATACCCGCCAAAATGAAATCGGGCCTGACGTTGTTCCGCCGCTCGACGCGACCCGGTCGCCGGTGGGGCGCAGGTGGTCGAGTGAAAAACCTGTTCCGCCGCCTGCCTTCTGAATCAGGGCGGTGTCTTTGATTGTCTCGAATATATCTTCGATGCTGTCTTCAATCGGCAAAACAAAACATGCGCTCAACATTCCCGAAGGCCTACCCGCGTTCATTAGCGTTGGCGAATTAGGCAAAAACTTCAGCGACGCCATAATGTCATAATATTTTTTATGCCACTGGGCAACTTCGGTTTCGTTACAGCCGTAGTTTGCCTCGATTGATGCGACAAGACGGGCAACCCTGTTGAAAAGCTGACCGGGCGTCTCAATGATTTTGCCCTGTTCATCCCTGATTAAATAGCGATTCTCCAGCACGGTCAGCGCGTTTTCGCTGAGCACCGGCTCACCACCTGTCGGCGGAATTATGTTATCTGTTTCTCGCATACTATTTATACGGTGTGGTTTCATAGGGGTCTCACGTTTTCTTAAGCCACTTGAATCGAAAGACATCCCTTATGCGGTCTGTGAACCGGATTCCGAGTCGCTGTGTGCTGGTTGTGAATTCCGCCCGTTTCAAATCCTCTGCAGATGGTTTCGCGGCCTTGGTTCCGAAGACAGCCGACATTAACCCCGCTAAAAAGCCCAGGACAGTATTAGTTTTGCGATGAAGGACCATTTTTCAAAAAGTGATTATCTTTGCACGGCGATTTTTGTCGAGGCCAGAAGCTCCTCGCCTGTTCGGCTTTCGATGGATGACCGGCCCCACAACTGATGTCTTTCCAGTATTTCGGGCTTTGCGTCGTAGTATCTCGTTACAGCGCTTATGCCTCCTTCGGCAACACCCGCTGATTTAAACTGATGTTCAAGCAGCCAGCCGCTTATCTCATCATCATATTCGGCGGGGTAAATAAGCGCTGCCGCGAATTTATCTTCGTTGTACCTGGCAAGATGAACTATCGCTTTGCAGGGCAAGTTGGTCTCAATGCCGAGTTTGACTAATCGCTTGTAATCATTGCGGGCGGCGTCGATATCAGCAGAGAAGAAGAACAGGCCTGTCTCAAGCTGGAAAATTTCTTTTTGAACGCCTTTCAGCTCCAGCCGGCCGTCGGGATATGCCTTGTGTATCTTATATGCCTTGCAATGGCCGAACTTTTCGCTTTCAAAAAGCTCAGCGACCTCCTGCGCGGTGAATCCCACTCCCGTATGACCTGCGGTGAGCCCTGTCGAACCGTCGCCGAAATCGACGATGTACAGGCCGACATAACTATCCGGTTTTTGAAGTTTTGGCAGTTTCATATCGCCATATTTTAACCTCTGATTTTGCGGATTGCACGCCATTTTCTCAGGGGCTTCTTTAGATTATACTGGATTTAACGCGTCCGGGTATTGACAATGTGGGCACATTTTTAGGGAGACAAAAATGAGCACATTGCTTTACATAAAGTTAAGTGCGGTAATGGCGCTGGAATACGCGATTTGGGGGGCATGGATGCCTGTATTGGCGGCGAGATTGCTGGGGCCTTTGCGTTTCAGCGGCAAACAGACGGGGTGGATATACGCCACTTTGCCTCTCGCGTGCATTATCTCGCCTTTGATTTCAGGGCAGATTGCGGATAAGTGGCTCAACGCCGAATGGATTCTCGCGGGGGCACATTTGATTGGTGCGGTACTGTTGCTGATTGCGGCGGTGCAGACGAGGTTTGCAGTGTTGTTTGTCGTAATGTTTTTATATTCGGTGTTTTACGCAGCGACGCTTCCTTTGGTCAACGCGGTGCTTTTTGCTAATGTTACCGATGCCGCCTGGCAGGGAAAGGTCTTTATGTGGGCGCCGATTGCCTGGGCGATTGCGGGGTATTTCCTGACGGGCTGGCGGTGGACGTTCAAGACCGCTGAGAAGGGACGAGATTGTCTTTTTCTCGCCGCGGCGCTTTCAATTATTATGGCGGCCGGTTGTCTGGCATTACCTTCGACGCCGCCTGCCGGGGCCGGCGGGACGCCTGTTTTGAAGGCGATGACTATGCTGCAGAATACCAATTTCCTGGTCTTTATGATTGTTTCACTCGTGGCAGGGGGGCTGATGCAGTTTTATTTTTTGGGCAGCGCACGATTTATGATGGACACGGGAATAACCGGCAGGAACGTGCCGGCTGCGATGGCTATTGCCCAGGTGGTGCAGGCCGTAGCCACATACTACCTGCTTAATAAATTTATTGGCTTGTTTGGATTCAAATGGACGCTGACGATTGGCGCGGCGGCCTGGTTTTTATTGTATCTTGTTTACGTCATCTCAAAACCGCGTGCGCTGATAGTTATTTCGCAATCACTTCACGGCCTTGCTTATGTCCTGTTTATCATCGCCGGCCAGATATTCGCTAACATCGCATCTCCGCCTGAAATCCGCAGTTCGGTGCAGGCGCTTGTGTTCGCGGCAACGACCGGAGTGGGGTTATTTTTAGGGACGCAGTTTGCTGGTGTTGTGATGGATATTTTCAGGAAGGAAGACCGGTTTAACTGGCGGGCGATTTTCTCAGTGCCCGCGGTGATTATGTTCGCGTCAATTATTGCGCTGGTTGCATTTTTCAAAGGATAAAAACAGGGATTTGAGTCGTTGAGGAGAGTTAAATTGGTGCGGGTAGGAATAGTCGGATTTGGTTTTATGGGCAGGCAGCATTTGCATTGCTATCGCGGCTTACGTGGCGTGCGGGTGGCTGCGATTTGCGACAACGACAAGACACGCTTGAAGGGCAGTGAAAAAATAGAGGGCAATATCGGAGGCGATGATGCAGCTTTAAACCTTGGGGATGTTGCGCTTTATACGGATTTTGAAAAAATGCTTGCTGGAAAGCAGCTTGATGCTGTTTCGATTACGTTGCCGACGTTTATGCACAGGGATTTTACGGTAAAGACCCTTAATGCGGGTGCGCACGTTTTGTGTGAAAAGCCGATGGCGATGAATGTCGAGCAGTGTGAGGGTATGATTGCTGCCGCTAAGACGAATAAAAGAATACTGCAAATCGGTCATTGTATCCGCTTTTGGCCTGAGTACGCGAAAGCGAAACAGATTGTGGATTCGGGAAAATACGGTGATGTATTGGCCGCGTCTTTTCGGCGGGTCAGCACGGTGCCGGAGTGGAGCTGGAAGAACTGGCTAATCCACGCGAAACAAAGCGGCGGGGCGATTATGGACCTGCATATCCACGACGCCGATTATATTCAGTATCTGTTCGGATTGCCCGAAGCGGTGAGGTCGGAGGCAGTCATAGGGCCAAGCGGCGGATTCGATTACGTTACGACGCAATATGTTTATAAGAACAACAAGGTCGTATCGGCGGAGGGCGGCTTTGTTATGTCGCCCGGCTTCAAATTTGAAATGAGTTTTGTTATCTCGCTCGAAAAAGCGACGATTATATATGATTGCAGGCATACGCCGACGCTTCAAGTGTGTCTGGCCGGCGGCGGTTGTTTAACGCCTAAGATTGAATCGGGTGACGGCTGGTCGCGTGAAATCGCGCACTTCGTAAAGAAAATCAAAGGCACAAAAGTGCCCCAGATAATCAGTCCGGCCGATTCTCTCAGCGCGATAAAAATAATTCTGGCGGAGAAACAGTCCGCTGAAAGCAAAAAGGAGATTGCGATTTGATGAAATGTCTCGATTGGCCTGTAGGGGTTTGCAGTTGGTCGCTCGGCAACGACTTTGAGAAAATCGCCGAGGCAGGGGTTGACTGCGTTCATTTAGCGATTGCGCCTGCGCTTGCCGACAACGGCAGTCAGTATCTTGCCAAAGTCGCCAAAAGCAAACTGAAGATTACTGCCGCGATGATTAATTTTCCACAGGAGGATTATTCGACGCTCGAATCGATAAAAGCCACGGGCGGGATAGTGCCTGATGATTGCTGGCGGGATAATCGGAAGTCGGCATTAAAGGCCATTGAGCTGACTGCCGGGCTGAAGGTGCGGTTTCTTTCGACGCACTTTGGTTTCATCGATATGCAAAACCCCGCAAAGGCCCAAACGTTGACTGAGCGAACCAGGATGCTCGCAGACAAAGCGGGCGAGCATAAGGTAACGCTATTGATGGAAACAGGGCAGGAGTCGGCGGGCGAGCTTCGCGATTTCCTTGAAAAATTAAATCATCCTGCTTTGGGTGTGAACTTTGACCCCGCCAATATGATCCTGTATGGCAAGGGCAATCCAGTCGAAGCGGTTGGCGTTCTTGGCCCCTGGATAAAACACGTTCATATCAAAGACGCGATGCAGACCAAAACGCCGGGGACATGGGGAAGCGAAGTTGTCTGGGGGACGGGTGAGGTTGGTGCAGATAAATTTTTGAAGGCATTGAAGATTGCTGGTTTTGCCGGGGCGTTGGCCGTGGAACGTGAGGGAGGCGATGACCGGCTTGGCGATATCAAAGCAGCGGTAAACTTGCTCAATAATTTCAAGCTGATTAGTGGTCTTCAATCCTGATTCTGACGTTCTCACGATATTCAGTTGATTCGTTGTTGATATTTTTGTCTATCCGGCGTTGGACTGCGAAGATTTTGACGGCAGTTACGCAGGTGCCGATGCCAGCGACGAAGAAAAGGATGGCTGCTATGGTAGCGAATAACTTTGGCATCAGGTAAATCAGCAGGCCGAAACCAATTAGCATAAGTCCCGTTGCGAATATGCCGCCCGCAATTCGGCGGGATGCCTGCGAGATTACGTTGCTGTAAAACTGAAACGACATTTGAAATCTCCTTTATAAAGCAACAAGGCGGGTTTTTCAGGCCCGCCTTGTCGTCAGCGTTTTTTAGTACATTCCGCCGCCCGGAGGCATAGCGGGCGATTCTTTCTTTTCGGGAATTTCGCTTACTATCGCGTCGGTTGTCAGTAATAGTGACGCGATTGACGCGCCGTTTTGCAGCGCGATGCGTTCGACCTTTGTGGGGACGATGACGCCGAATTCAATCATATTGCCGTATTCTTTTCGCAGCGCGTCGTAGCCGAAGTTCTTGTCATTGTTTTCCATAACCTTCTGCGCCACGATTGAGCCGTCGAGACCTGCGTTGAGGGCAATCTGTTTGATTGGTGCAACAATCGCCCTGCGAACGATATCGATACCGACTTTCTCATCGCCCTGCGCCTTGATTTTTTCCAAAGCTGGAATTGTTCGCAGCATAGCCACTCCGCCACCCGGCAGGATACCTTCTTCTACCGCGGCCCTGCATGCGTGCAGCGCGTCCTCGACGCGTGCCTTTTTTTCTTTCATCTCGGCTTCCGTCGCTGCGCCTACCTTTATCATCGCGACGCCGCCGGAGAGTTTCGCAAGGCGTTCCTGGAGCTTTTCGATATCGTAATCGCTGGTTGATTTTTCAATCTCGGCTTTAATCTGCTCGATTCTGCCTTTGATTTCTTCCGTCTTGCCTGCGCCTTCGATAATCGTTGTGTTGTCCTTGTCGATAGTAACCTGTTTTGCCCTGCCTAACATATTCAGTTCGAGGTTTTCGATATCGATGCCGAGGTCTTCGAATATGGCTTGACCGCCGGTCAGCACAGCGATATCGCTCAGCAGCGCCTTGCGTCTGTCGCCGAATCCGGGTGCTTTGACTGCTGCACACTGCAAAACGCCGCGGAGCTTGTTGACGACTAATGTCGCCAGCGCCTCGCCTTCGACTTCCTCAGCGATAATCAGCAGGGGCTTACCCTGTTTTGCGACCTTTTCAAGCAACGGCACAAGCGATTTTATCGAGCTGATTTTCTTTTCGTGGATGAGGATATACGGCTTATCTAAAACGACCGTCATATTTTCCAGCTTGTTGATGAAGTGCGGGCTGAGATACCCTTTGTCGAACTGCATACCTTCAACCAGGTCAACAACGGTTTCGAGCGACTGGCCTTCCTCGACGGTGATGACGCCGTCTTTGCCAACCTTGCCCATCGCCTCAGCCAGCTTTTTGCCAATTTCTGCGTCTTGGTTAGCAGAGCACGTTGCGACCTGCTCAATAAACTCTCTTTGGTTGCTGGAATTGACGGATACGCTCATATTTTGCAATTCTTTTACGATTGTATCGACCGCCCTATCAATGCCTCGTTTTACCTGCATCGGGTTTGCGCCGGCTGTGATATTTTTCAGCCCCTCTTCGAATATGCTTTCGGCCAGGATGGTCGCGGTGGTTGTCCCGTCGCCCGCGACGGTTGATGTCTTTGACGCGACTTCCTTGACCATTTGTGCGCCCATATTTTCGTATGCGTCTTCAAGCTCGATTTCTTTCGCGACCGACACGCCGTCTTTTGTTACGGTGGGTGAGCCGAACGATTTTTCAAGAACTACGACCCTGCCGCAGGGGCCTAATGTTACTTTAACGGCGGCGGCGAGCTTTCTTACGCCTTCCCGTATCGCCGCTCTCGCCTCTGTTCCAAACGCTATCTTTTTCGCTGCCATATCTTACTTCTCCTTCTGGGTTTTAATTTCAATTATCAATTCCGGCTTAATCTTCGATGACCGCCATAATGTCCGACTCGGTCATAATCAGGTATTCTTTGCCGTCCATTTTTATTTCGCTGCCTGCGTAGCTGGTGAACAGCACCGTGTCGCCTTTTTTGACCTGTGGTTTCTGGCGTGAGCCGTCGTCGAGGACTTTGCCGTCGCCTACCGCGACGACTTTGCCTTTCTGAGGTTTTTCTTTTGCGCTGTCGGGCAGGACAATTCCACCCGCTGTTTTAGTTTCCGCTTCCACTCTCTGGACGAGGACCTTATCGGCCAATGGTCTTACTTTCATTTCCTGCTACTCCTTTCAAAAATTCTACCTTCATTTGCTCTATGTTTATGACGAGAAAATATGGCTGCCGTATCTTTTCACGAACAGCCGATTCAACTGGTCTCTCAAAATATTCATATCCACCGGTTTTGCCATAACGCTGAAGACGTCCAACTGCAGCGCCTTTTCGAGCATCATATTAGTCGCTCGCATTGCCAGTAATATACAGGGCATAAGCGGCTGTTCCATTCGGATAATCTTCAGCGTCCACAGCCCCGCCTCCGGCTCGTCGAGGTCGGTATCGATAATCGTTGTGCAAATCCGCCGATGCCGCAGAATGTTAACTATATCATTGGTGCGCTCCGCGACCAACAGATTTATGCCTCTTGGCCTGAATATATCGCGCAAAGCCCCCGGCCAGTCCCAGTCCGACCGTATAGCCAGCACGTTTAACTCATCGAATTGTCGCAAGTCCGCTACCATAGCGCCTTTAGAGTTGCAAACCCCGTGCCAGCAAGTGTTTAGCGGAAATGCTAACCGCAAGTGCTTGTCTTGAAAGGGGTTGCCGATAGCTCTTCGCTGTGATTGTGACTGCCAAAACCCGGCTTTTACAAATCCTGTCTGCCAGCATGGCAGTTTTGAGAGAGATCAGAATAAAATTAAAAGAGGGGGTTTTGTGGGAAAAGCCCCCTCAGGTTTAATTCATCGGATGTTTACCCGCCCGGCTAATCTCTGCGGATTTGCATATCACCACCGTTTCCAAGGAGCCAATCGACTGCTGTGCCGATATTATTACCCTTCCATGAATGTGTTCCGTTGGCATCCTTAATTGTGAATGTTTTGGCGGGGTTGTTATACATACTGATACCAAACGGAGCGCCGGCATTGTCATACTTTGGATAAGCGATATACATGCTGGAAACATTTTTCGCGGCGATATTGCTGTTGATGAAGTAAAGCGGATTCTCGCTCTTTATACCTTTAATCGCGATACTATTTATTGTTGCCGTTTCATTAAAAGTATCATCTAAGACAGGGGGCAAATCGAGAACGCCATCAGCAGCATTTACGTCCACTAAATAAGCGGGACTAACGCCCGCAAAGCAGACCGAATTTATCATTGCACCGGCGGTTACTGTGCCGATGTTTCCTTGCGATATTATTTGACTGGAATCTATCCAGCCATTCACGGTTAGGCTGCCTAAGGCCATTATTTTAACATCCGGCAGTTGACTCAAGATTAAATTGACGTCGTATAAGTCGCCTGATATTTCTCGCTTTGTATCACCCTTGATTGTTATACTGCCGACCGAGGGGGCGTTAATTGAACCGCCTAGCCATTCTGTTGCTGAAATCGACTGTATTGGCATTTGACTGTTTATCGCAAGGTCGTTTGCCTGGTCAAAAACAATCGTTACAGCCGCTTCGGGATTCGAAGAAGAGCCAATTGTAATACTGCCTGACAGTTCAGTGGTTTTGGCCGTGATACTTTTAATTGGCCCGTTACAAATTATGCTGCCTGCGCTCGTGTAGACTTTGCCTTTTGTTGAAATCGTCAGCGCCGAGTTTACTGTTGTATGGAACAGATTAATAGTGGAGAAAGCACAGTCAGTACTATTTACTTCACCATAACCGCCTCCTGTCAGGCTGAATGTTACATTGTTACCATCGCAATCCTTCTGTATCAGCTTGATATTTTTTCCGCCAACGGTACCGAATTGAGATGGTTCGGACACTATATTGTAGTCGATTAGTTCGTATCGTGTCCCGATATTGCCAGTTTCTGCATCGACATCCAAGTTAACAATTTCACCTACACCGTTAGCATACCATTCAATACCTGTAACGGCATAGTCTGGAATGGAGACACCAAGATTTGATTCTACGATACTATTTTGTGAATTCTTCGGATAACTGCTGTCGTAGGTTACCCACAGCACAAGATTGGTGTCGTTAACGCCGTAAACACTTTTGAGCGCAGGATTAAGGTTGTCGTACATCCGCAAGAGTACAAAATTAGTGGGTTCCATCAAATTAAAAAAAGTCCCGTCTGTAAAATTTCCAATAGATATAGCACCAGATGCGCCCCAGTAAATATTTACAGAAGATCCGTTGTTATAACCAATAGCATAATCATCAATGCCTTTTCCAAATTTAACTGCTGGGTTATTGTGGAATAGGAACCGTTCAAAAACACTTATAGTGTACATATCGTCGTGGTCTGCAACATTCTGATATGTCCATGAACTTCCTAAACCCAGAGGAAAATAATCTGCTAAATTTGCTGCTGTCGCAAATGGGACAGAAGCCAACACCATAACTATGATTGACATTGTTTTTACGATAATACTTGCCTTTTGCATTTTATCCTTTCCTTATTTGATGCAATGGAACAACAATTTAGGTCCTTCCTTTTTACAGCAATTGTGTATCCCTACTATTAATAACAGTTTAGATAAATGTTCCGAATTGTCAAAACAATTCCAGAAAGTTTTGAGGCTGATTGGTCTGCCAACTGATAAAAAAAGTGCTTCTGCCGGTTTAGAAGACGATAGCGGCGTAGCCGACGGACTCCCGGCTGGAGGAACCCATCTTGCGAAGCATTATCTCGTTGCTGTTGGTATGGGCGAGGAGAATGCCTTTTTTCTTGCCGAGGGATTTGGCGGCGGCTACGGTTGCCGCAGCGGCGCCGGCCCCGCAAGCGTTATAATTCTCATTTGCGCTTTCGAGCATCTTATCCGGCTGCATCTTCAGCGAATAGTCGATGAACTGCCTGTCGTTGACTTCCATTGCCCATTTTAACGCGTCTTTGCCTGTCCCCATAGGAACAAAACCATATCCCGGGCCATAGTGAGTCAGGTCGGTTGAGCCGAGGCAGACGATTTTTCTCTCGTTGTCGCTGGCAATGATACTTCCGACGATTTCGCCCAAGCGAATCGCATCGTTGTCCGGCGGTGTGAGAATAGGCAGTATTTTCGCGCTGGGGAAAAGGTATTGAATGAACGGGACCTGGACTTCCATACTGTGTTCGCTGTCGTGTGCGTTGCGGTCGCTTATCGCGGTTTCACTTTCGATTATGGCGTCTGCAAGCGCTTCATCGATGGGGATTTCACCGAGTGGTGTCAGCCAACTGCCCTTGTCGTAAACGGCAGGGGGATGGCCGATGTAGCCATGTGCTGCGCCGAATATTACAAAGGTATCGACCTTCGGGTGTTTCTTTTTTATTGCGGCAAAGACAATCGCCGCGGTTGAGCCGCTGAATGTCCAGCCCGCGTGAGGGACAATGCCCGCAGCGATACTATCGGGAAGGGGCATATTCAAAGGCGATTCTTTGAGACACTGCTTTATCTCGTCAGCGCACTCGTCCGGTCGGCCGGGGTAAAATTGGCCTGCTACTATGGGTTTTCTCTTTTGCATATTGTGCACCTGTCAAGCTACGATTATACTATTATGGCAATGGCGGTATAGGTAAATTTTTTACCCCGTGAGATAAATTGTTTATTGTCCCACGGAGTAAAAAAGAGCTTGTGATATCTCACGGAGTTAATGGAGAGAAAGATAAATGGCAGCTAATAAGAACAGCAAATCATCGGTAGCGGTGATAATGGGTTCGGACAGCGACCTTGCGATAATGCAGACCTGCATCGATACGCTAAAGGATTTTGGGATACAGCCGTTTGTGCGTATAATCTCGGCTCATAGGACGCCCAAGGCGGCCGCACAGTTTGCCGCAGGGGCTGCTAAAAAAGGCATAAAGGTGATAATTGCAGCTGCGGGTATGGCGGCCCATCTGGCAGGAGCAATCGCTGCCCAGACGACGCTGCCCGTTATCGGCGTGCCGCTTGCCGCTAAAGAAGGTTTGGCGGGATTGGATGCCTTGCTTAGCACGGTTCAGATGCCGGGAGGGGTTCCGGTGGCGACGGTAGCAATCGGCAAAGCAGGGGCGAAGAATGCCGCTGTTCTGGCGGTCCAGATTTTGGCATTATCGGATAAGAACCTGGCTGGTAAATTATCCCGGCTTAAGGCCTCACAGGCCAAAGAAGTCGCAAAAAAGAACGCAACCCTAAAATAAAGGTCTGGCCTCTCTATCTCAATTTGTCTGCGAGGGTTGAGCCGAAGTCCTTGGCGAATTTACTTGTAGTTTTCAGTTCTGAGTTGTTATATGAGGCAGTGAGGAGGATGTTGCCCGATTTATCTTTGGCGGTAATGGTTACCGATTCGATTGCCTGAGCTGAGACGGGTTTTTCATTAAAAAAGTCAAACAAGCCAGTCCAACCGGTTCCGCCAGTGCGGGTTGTGAGAAATGCCGAACCGGTGAGTATGACGTTGGCATTGTCAGCATCACACAATCGAATGTTTTTGCGGACAAATTCCTTTTCGAGGATGTCTTTGAGAACCTTACCGACAGAGGGGTCACGGCTTTCGATTGGCGTAACGTAAACACACTTGTTTTTGACGGTCTTTAATTGATCGGTGGTAACAATATCGGTGTTGCAGCCCGCAAAAAGGGTTAAAATAGCGCCAATCGCAAATGCTTTTTTCATAGCTTGTCTCCTTTTCAATCGTTAGTATTTATCGGCAGAGGACGGCATCGGTCTGTAAAGCTTTTTGTGGATTTGGCCGGGGTTTTACCGTAGAATCTACCCGTTGGTAACGGGTTCGACCTATTCGGCAAGCTCCCCGGCCTACGGATTGCCGGGGTGGGCAAGCTCAGAAGCGGGCTGGTTATTAAAAAGGATTGGATGTTTATTATATGCGCAAAGCGATGTTATTGATATTGGCGGCCGGTTTGGTTCTGGCAGGTTGCGAGGACAAGCCCCAGTTTACGCCGGAAGAGATGGCAAAGCTGCCGCTTGCCAAACGCGACGGGCTTCCTGAAGTCAGCGGCGGTTTTGCTCTGGCTGTGGGCGACCAGACAATCACATCGGATGAAGTTATTAGTCCTGTTTTTGAAAAGCTGGCGGCGGCGGCGCAGAGGACCGATTTTGAGAAATTCAAAAGTGTCGCGGGGCCGGTGATTGAGCATCAGCTTATTGACAAGATAGTTAATGCGCTGCTTTACAGCAGGGCAAAAAAAGATGCAGGCGATAAGATTGATGATGAGCTTGATAAGGTAACCACCGCGGAAGTCAGAAAATACGTGATGGATTTCGGCGGGGATTACGCCAAGGCGGAGCAGTCGCTAAAACAGATGGGGATGGACTGGAGTAAGTTTGAGCAATATAAAAGGCGATACATATTGAGTCAGAGTTACTTGGCCCAGAAGATGCCGAAAGACCAGCCGATTACGTATAGCGAGATGATGTCGGCGTATAATGCAAGCAAAGAGGAGTTGTATGGAACGCCGGGGGTATTGCAGTTTCGTCTTATCGACCTTGAGCCGGCGAAGATGCGGGATATCGACGTCAACAGGCCTCGCCAGGAGCAGGCGATGGAGCTTATCGATGGTATTGTGAAGCGTATCAAGCAGGGCGAGAATTTTGAGCAATTAGCGAAGGATTATTCAAAGGCGAACGATGCCTTAACGGCCGGGGAGGTGAACGCCGCCCCGGATTCGCTTGTGGCGCCGTATGATGTTCTGGCCCGAAAGGCGGCGACGATGAAGCCGGGAGAAACGGCGGGGCCTATCGATGTGGAAGGGCACATTTTTGTTATGCAACTTGTTGAATATCAGCCGAAGAGCGTCGAGCCGTTCGAGAAGGTTCAGAACCAGGTTAAGGCGCGGATATCAGTCGAGCGTATGCATCAGGCGATTGATAAGGTAAATGATGAACTTGTTGAGCAGGCCTCGGCGGCAGACAGGGCAAAATTTGTGGATTTTTGCGTGCGTGAAATTTACAGAGTGGCCAATAAATAGTGTTTGGATCATCGGATGGGAATAATCGCACATGGCATAGATTTGGTTGATTTTCCTCGGATAGAGGATATGGTCAAACGCCACGGCGAGCGTTTTTTGGACAGGGTTTTTACCGCCGGGGAGCAGAAATACGCTAATTCCAACAAAAACGGGATTGAGAAATTAGCCGGCCGGTTTGCCGCAAAAGAGGCGGTACTGAAACTTGTTGGGACGGGCTGGCGGGGCAAAATCGCCTGGACGGATATCGAGGTGGTTAATACCGAAACGGGGCAGCCCCAGGTGAAGTTGTCCGGCGAGGTCAAAAAAATCGCCGACAAACTCGGCATCACGCAGATAAGCGTCAGCATTACCCATACCGCCAATTTTGCCATCGCCTCCGCTGTGGCATTAGCAGAATCAAATGGGCGCAAATAATTTTGATTGTGTAGTAATCGGGGCGGGGCATGCCGGTATAGAGGCCGCGCACGCGGCTGCGAAAATCGGCGCAAAGACGGCTCTTATCACTATCGATAAAAATAAAATCGGGGCGATGAGCTGCAACCCGGCGATAGGCGGGCTGGCCAAGGGTCAGATTGTCCGCGAGGTTGACGCGCTTGGCGGGCTTATGGGGCTGGCGACCGATGCGACGGGGATTCAGTTCAGGATGCTAAATCGCTCAAAAGGCCCGGCTGTGCAGTCGCCACGCGCCCAGGCGGACAAATACAGGTATCAGCAATTTATGATTTCCTCACTTGAACAAACGCCCAACCTCACCATCATCGAGCAAATGGCTGTCGAGATTATTGTTGAGAATGGTCGTGTTGTCGGTGTGCGGGGCAAAGACAGCTGGTTGTGCGATACAAAAACGGTGATAGTGGCGACGGGGACATTTCTTCGCGGGCTTATGCACATAGGGCAGGAGAGTTTCGAGGGAGGCAGGCGAGGTGAGCCGGCGTCTGATGACCTTTCGGGCTGTCTTGAGCGGCTGGGTCTTGTTGTCAAACGGCTGAAGACCGGAACGCCGCCACGGCTGGACGCTGGCACGATTGATTATGAAAAGCTCGAAGTCCAGCAGGGCGATAAGGAGCCGGCGCCGTTTTCATTTATGAATGACAGAATCGACCGGCCGCAAATACCCTGCTGGATTACCTATACTAATGAAAAGATACATAAGATAATTCGCGATAATCTCGACCGTGCGCCGCTTTATACGGGCCAGATAAAATCGACCGGCCCGCGATACTGCCCGAGCATCGAGACCAAGATTATTCGTTTCGCGGACAGGGAGCGTCACCAGGTATTTCTTGAGCCGGAGGAATTGGAGCAAAAGGTTATTTACTGTAATGGCGTCAGCACGTCACTGCCCAAAGACGTTCAGGATGAGATTATCAGGAACCTGCCGGGCTGTGAGAACGCCGATATTGTGCATTATGGCTACGCGATTGAGTATGATTACTGTCCGCCCGTGCAGTTGAAGAGCAATCTTGAGACAAAGAAAATTGCGGGGCTTTTCCTTGCGGGACAAATCAACGGTACAAGCGGCTACGAAGAAGCGGCGGGACAGGGCATCATCGCAGGAATAAACGCCGCGAGATTTCTGCAGGGGGCTGAGCCGATTGTTCTGGGCAGGGACCAGGCATATATCGGCGTGATGATTGATGATTTACTTACCAAGGGGCTTGGCATCGAGGGTGTCGGTATCCCGGATGAGCCATACAGGATGTTTACCTCACGCGCGGAATATCGATTAAGTTTGCGGTCGGACAACGCGGACAGACGCCTGACGGAGATTGGCAGGGCGGTCGGCCTGGTTGATGACAAGCGATGGGAAAGATTCCAGAAGAAATTAAGCGATATAGAACGACTCAGGGAATATCTTACGAAAAATAAACGGGACGGAATCGTCTTGTGGGAACAGCTTCGCAGGCCGAACAGTCCTTTTGCGCCGGCGCTGGCGGGAATGCCCGAAATTAAAGACGCTGGCTTTAACAAAGAAGTAATCGATGCGGCTGTCATCGACGCCAAATACGAGGGGTATCTTGTCAAACAGGAGCGTCTTGCCGCCGGTTTGCAGGCATGGGACAAAAAACAAATTCCGGCGGATTTGGATTATAGTGCGGTAACGCACCTGAGGCCTGAGGCGAAGGAAAAATTAACGTTGTTCCGCCCCCAAACGCTTGGTCAGGCGGGACGAATCTCCGGCATCACGCCAGCCGATGTTACTGTCATTCAGATTCATCTTAAAAAATATTATCGGGAAATCAGGTAATCGCTGGTTATGAGTTTGCTTTCAAGAAACAATTATAATAAGCAGGCGGGGCGGGATGAGCCGAAGTTCAAAATTTGGCGTAACGCTGGCCTTCTGCTGACGTATCAATGTAACGCTAAATGCGAATTCTGTTATTATAACTGCTCGCCGCGGCAGGGGCCTGCCCTTCGTAGCGCAGCGAAGAACGGGGGCTTGATGCCGGTCGATATGGCGATAAATGCCTGGCAATCGCTGAAAGAATTAGCGGGAGATAACGCTAAAATTCATATTACGGGAGGCGAGCCATTTTTATACTGGGAACACTTAGTTGAGATTCTGCGGGAAGCTAAAAAGAACAACCTTGGTCCTGTTGATATGATTGAAACAAACGGCTTTTGGGCAGTTGATGAAAAGATTGTCAAAGAGCGAGTAAGAACACTCGATGAATTCGGTGTGCGTCGGCTCAAAATCAGTTGCGACCCGTTTCATCAGGAATACGTCGATATCGAGCTGGTAAAACGACTGGCGAGCGTAGCGAAGGAGTTACTTGGGCAGGACCGTGTTCTGGTTCGGTGGGAAAAGTATCTTGATAAGCCGGTTGAGATGAAGAATATTACAGCAGATGAGCGGAACAAAGGCTATGTTGAAGCATTGAAAGATTACCCCTGCCGGTTTACAGGCAGGGCGGCTGGCAAAATTGCTGAATTAGTCGCATCACAGACAGTTGAACAAATTGCAACGCGAAATTGCTCGAACGCATTTCTCGACGCCAAAGGCGTACATATTGACCCCTATGGCAATATTTTTAGCGGGACCTGCAGCGGGATAATTGTTGGAAATATCGCTAAACGGCCTTTAGCTGAAATCTGGCAAAACTGGCAGCCGAGTAACGATAAATTGATTGAAACGCTGTTCAATTCAGGCCCGGTGGGATTATTAGACGAGGCAGTCAAAGCCGGTTACACGCAATCGAAGTTGTATGCGGGCAAGTGTCATCTTTGCACAAGTATTCGCCAATTCTTTTTTGACAAAGGCCTTTACAAAATGGTCCTCGGCCCGGCCGAATGTTATTAAAGTTGGAGGCACCGCCTTTGTCGGTGTTGTTTTTGTACATATCCCTTAATGATTCGGCCAGTTCACTCCATGGTATAAGTCGCACCACGCTGGCCTACCCTGTTATATTTAGAGAGCCACTTTAGGATTTGGCTCGAATCACTGGAGGAGTTTATTGCGCAAATATATCTCAAAAAAACCGTTCATTTGGCCAGCCCAGGAAACTCCATCTGATTCTCTGGCGAAATCCTGTAAATTGAATCTGCCGGAAATATACATCGACCATGCCGTTCGGTTCAACATATACGCCGCGATAGATATTTCCTGCGGAATCATAAAATGTAGCCAACAAGTTTGGTTCCTAGGAAACCACAAAATAATCTGAATAAAACAATCCCGCAGAGTAGTGCATGACGATATTTGTTGCGCAAACTATGTCGTTTGTTTTCGAGTAGCTGACCAAAAGCATGTTCTGATCGGTTGTGCCGGACAAGGATTTTACGAAAACATAGGGGTACGAATTGTCAGCGTATTCTGTGTTTATATCCCCATTTATCAAGCCAAACAGGCGATTCAGCCCAAACAGCGTTACTATATCGGTTGCTCCGTAGTGTTTGCTTCTGTCTTTAAGATGTTGTTTCGTGATTGCCATTAAATTATTTCTCCTTACGGTGTATATTTATTTTTTAAGTACCTTCCGAAAAAAGGGAGCACGGAGTCCACCGTTTCATAAGACGCCGCTTCCCTCGAAAAGTCCGTAAAATTCACCACATCGGTCGGCGGCTGCGTGAATGGCTGTATAGTCAAATGGCAGCCGTCCTCCACGAAAATCACCTTGTAAGTCTGCCCTGACTCCCCGACAATCGTGCCGGAATAATTCGGCTCATCGGTGGGTACGATGTAATCGGAGACGAACTTGCTGCCCTGCTTATGCATCGTGACATTCGTGCTGGCGATTAGAGTATTTGAATCCGTTAAGCTGTAAATTATCATGCACTGATTATCGTCTGTTCCGGGCAATGTTTCAACATAAACATACGGCGAACACTGGTCAAGCGTCCGGTATGGCTTGTTATCTTCATCGCCGTCAAAAGATTCCGGTATAAGACAGAGTCGTTGTACATAGCAGCCCTGCACCCATTGACACCAGCCATTAACGGAAGAAATGTCGAACGCTTGCGGCGGCCCGTCAACCACATTATCTGTGTCCGCTCCCGCGAACGCTCGCGGCGTGAGCAGTGTCGGTATAACTGTCAGCGTGGCTGTGCTGCTTACGGCAATGGAGCGATTGGAAGCGGCGGACGAAGAAGCAGAGGTTGAATTTGAATTGACAGAAGCATCCGCTGAGTACCACCATTGGCATTGTATGTTTGAGCCGTCAACAAGTTCGACAAACATATAAGCGCTTTGAGAGAGCACCTTGCCGAGTTTTTTGAAGGCGATTTCTATATCAAGCACAGAACAGTCGTATCCGGTTCCGCCGCTTGTGACCAAAGGCGTTGGGTTGCCGGGCAGTGGGGGATTGCATACTGGAGAAGACGAATAATCACACGCCCTCATAAACACGTTTGGATTTCCATATCCTGCCCCGGCGAGCATTGAGCCGTCAGCCCCCGTCTTGCCAGAGGTTTTCTGCCATCCCGCGGAGCCAAAGGTATCCTGTCCATAAACTTTGGTGTAAGGTGGAGTGTTTGTCAGCATATAAGCTCCGCCGTTGTTGTGGCCTTTTATTGTGAAGGCGATTGTTCTGGCCACGATCGGCTCGCCAACAGCATCCTGTAAATAGGACTGATAGCCCGTTCCAAAGCCATATACCCATTTCATATTGCTGTTTTCCACCCAAAACCTATTCTCTGGAAGGGGCGAGACAAGCAGTGTTGAGATGATGGTTATCCCCGCACCAAGCAGTATTTTTGGACACAACATTACTAATAATATAATTGTTAATTTTTTCATGATAGCCTCCATCATATATTGGAATTATTAAAAAAAGATTATGGCGGACAGGGCGCGTCCTGCCCTGCCCTGTTCTATGTCGGAGGAAACATAATGTTGAAAAAAACCTGCGGAATCAGCTTGGGGGATAACTGTGCGAACAGCGCTTTGTCGGCAGGCTTCGTTCAGATTCAGGTTAGTATTGTCGGTTGCTGTTCGCATATCTTTCGGCAATTCTTTACGAAAACTCAATAGTATTTTCAAAGATTTTTGGCGAAACACGAAAAAAGTTGCGCCTCAGTTTTTCAGAAGCCTCTACACTCAAAGGCGTTTGTAGAGCACTAAAAGTTGATGATTATTCCGGATTTTTTGCAATTATTTTTTGGGGGAAAGACAGCAAGAGACTATTTGAGGGTTTAGAAATTGCAAGTTGTTACATCACCTCTTTGCACCAACTGATATAAGCAGCCCGTCCCCGTGGGATAGACTGCGATTTATGATGATATTTGGATTCCCGCTTGCGAGGGAATGACAGTAATGTAATAGGTCTGGTTATCTGCCTGGCGGAGGGCCGCCGAAGCCGCCTCGACCTGGGCCCATCTGTATGCCCCGTTCCTGCATACGATTCATCAAATCCTGACGGAATTGCATCATGTTAACCATCGTATCAGCGCCTCATTCTTGAAGAGCGTTCTCTTCTTCTTTCAGGATTCGGCTGGCGGAACTGCTGGCGGAAGGCCTGCTGTCGCCGCTGGGAATTGGGGTCTTGAGGGCCGAACCTTCGAAATCTGTTCGGGTCAGGCGGGCCGTTGGCATCGTTGGCGTCTCTTGCCGCCCGCCGGGCCTCCATTTCATCGATTATCTTGTCTAAGTAAACCGTTTTTTCGTCGGCGGACAATGCGGCATACTCATTTGCCCGATTTATCATCCTTGTCTCCATTGCGTCGCGCATCTGCTCGAATGCTTCCCGTCTTTTGTCCTCGTTTGCGTCCCTGAACTCGTTGGAATCGAAATACTGGCGAATCTGCTGAGGGGACATTTTTGTGAAATCGGGTTTGCTGTAATGACTGACTGCCATCGTTATAGCAATTGCCGCACCGATAACCAAAACGATTACTGCTATCAGAATTTTTTTATTTTTCTTTGTCATATTTTACTGGTCCTGGTTTTTATAGTTGCCGACATGCCAGTCGGCAAACAAATAGTTTTTCTGACCGACCCTTTTCCTGAATGTCCCCGTATATCCCGGGTGAACTTTGTCAAAATCACTCATAACTTCTATGTTGTTCAGTTTGATGCCCTGCTGGGCATCGCATGACTGGTATATTGTTATTCCACCCAGGCCGTCTATTTGATAACATGAAGTTGGCGGGATGGGCGGCGGCTCCGGGTAACCTCGGTAGCAATAACTGGTATTTCCAGTTCTTGAGTAATAGGGGGAGTAAGGGGGTGTAGGGGTGGTGGTATCCGCGGGGCAGATAAAGACCTTTGGATTTTTCAGGAGGGGGCCTAAGAAATTTGTTATAGGCGGAAGGTAACCAGGGTTAGTTGGGTCAGTAATAGACCACGGGTAGGCACAGGCAAGGGGAAATATATCGCGGTTATCGTCAAGATATGCCCTGATCGCGACGCCGATTTGCCGAAGATTTGACTCACAGTAGGTTCGTTTTGCAACGCCCCTGGCTCTGCCGAGCGCAGGAAGCAGTATTGCCATTAAAAGCCCGATTACACTGATGACCACCAGTAATTCCACGAGCGTAAAGGCCCGGCCCAGTTTTTCGTTGCCTGCAGGTTTCATAATTCACAATCTATGACGGTTGATGATGTTTATATATTGCAGAAATCTTAGCGAAGTTCTTTGCAGATGTCGATTGAGTAATTGTCAATTCCGTCGGAGAGCGTTTTGCTCAGTTTTTGGCCCAACTCAAGCGATTCCGGCTCAATGCCGAAAATCACTATCTGGTTCGGACATTCTCCGAGCTGTACGGATAAATTTATAACTTGCAGGATATCCGCCTCGTGAAGGGAAAAGTGCGTCATTTTTTTCGTGGTTTGGGCGTCAGTCGGCTCGAATCGCTTGATTGTTCCCGGCTTCTTACCCATTTTAACACAGTCGATGATAATGGTCTTTTTGCGGTTTGCGATTAAATGCAGAACATTCATTCCGCCCGTGCCCGCGTCGATGAATTCAACGGAAGAGAATTTGTCCTGATGCTCAGAAAGCTTTCGGATTAAATGAATACCTATGCCCTCATCGGACAACAGCAGATTGCCAAGTCCTATGACGACTGTATCCTTTTTGGGCGTTTGATTTGTCACACAGCTTTTTTACCGCAGAGTTCGCAAAGCACGCAGAGGTTATTTTGGATTTTTTCCTCTGCGGTCTCAGCGTGCTCGGCGGTGAATTTACCTCACAAACTGCACGTTGAGGAAATGCGTTGAGCAGGAGATGCACGGGTCATAAGAGCGAACTAACATTTCAAGTTTCAGTCGAATGTCCTTTTCGCTCTGGTCCAGGATTTCAGGAAGCAGCTTTTCGAAATCTTTCTGTACATTGGCGTGGTTCTGGTTCGTCGGGATGCAAATATCGGCAGCGACGCATTTGCCGTTCTTGTCGAATTCGTATTCGTGGAACAGTATCCCGCGAGGCGCCTCGACGCATCCGGCGCCTTTGCCGGCCTTGGGCGAGGATATAACTTTTTCCGTCTTCAGGCCACGGGTCAGCAGCTGGTCAATAATTTCGATACTTGTCTCAACGACGTGGAAGCACTCGACAAGCTGGGCGACAGTATTCATATACGGGTTGCAGCAGCCCTTTTGGAGTCCGAATGTCTTGGCGGCGTCTTTGGCCATCGGGCTAAGCAATTCGGCGTTGTTGTTGAATCTTGCCAGCGCGCCGACCGCGTATGCGTCACGATGCCACTTTGCCCATTTTGCCGTCGATTGCTCAACCATGTATTCGTTCGCGACGTCGTGCCATTTTTCAACGGGCACAACCGCGCCTTTGTTGTCGTTGGATGTTACGCCGCCGTGATAGAAGGTGTATGTCGGCGGGGTGGTCTGTTTGAGCGATACGTATTCGGTGGGGCGTTCAAATTTGGGGATGTTTGCCACGACGCTTAAAACCACCTCGGCGATTTTTTTGAGGTCGGGCACAGCATCTTTGAGCGTCTGCTGTAATTGGCGTAACTGTTTTTCAGTTGGTATTCGGGTCAAGCCGCCGGGGATGAGCGTTACAGGGTGAGTCGTTCTACCGGCGATGAGGTCCGACCAGGTATTGGCGATTCTGTGCGCCTTGACAATCGTTTTTACGGTGTCCGTCGCCCTGGCGACGAGAGGCACAACGGATGGCGTGCCGAAGAAATCCGGTGCAGCCAGGTATCCGACGTGCAGGGTATGGCTTTGCAGTTGCTCAGAGTAATGCATCAGTATTCGGAGCTTATCCGCCTGTTCGGAAACCTTTATGCCCAGCGCGGATTCGACCGCCTTGGTCGCGGCCAGCGAATGCGTGATTGAGCATATCCCGCAGATTCGCGAGACAATCGTTTGTATGTCCTGGTAGCTATGACCCCGGACCATCGCCTCGAAGAATCGCGGCGCCTCGGACACCTGCCACTGGAGCTTTTCGATTTTGCCGTTTTTCACGTTTACGACTATGTTGCCGTGTCCTTCGACGCGGGTTATATGATGAACGTTGATATCGAGATTGTTATGCATTTGTTGGCCCCTGACCGATTCCAAAAAGAACCATCTTTGCCTTGAGCGCATCGACGCTCAAGCCATATCGTTCAATAACATCCTTTGCGCCATTGACGTTCGGGTTATCGATGTAGCCCCGACAACCGAAACATCTGAAGCCCGACGACGGGCATCTTGCGCCGCAGCCGGCCCTGATAATAGGCCCCAGGCAAACCTGCCCATAGTCCCACAGGCACGGGTTGCCTTTCGATTTGCATTCCACGCATACGGGCCATTCGGGTATCTCCGGTTTTTTGCCCATAAGCAGGCAGCGAACAACATAACTGAATTCCTTCCTGTCTATCGGGCAGCCGTGGATTTTGAAATCCACCTTGACCACCTCATCCACCGCTTTTGTCGGCATAGTTTCAAGATGAGGCATATCGGCCGACTTGCCGTAAACACACTTTTTAACGTCGTTCATCTCAAAGTTGTTCTTAAGCTTGTTGATTCCGCCGATTGTGGCGCAGGCGCCAAGAGCGATTAGCGTCTTTGCCCTTGTCCTGATAATCTCTAATCGTTGCTCGTCTTCGGGCCTGGTAATTGACCCCTCGATTATGGCGATGTCGTATTCGTGGCTTTGCTCGCTCATCGCCTCTCGCCATTCGACCACGTCAACGTTATCGATGAGGTCAAGCAGCTCCTCTTCGAGGTTGACGATTTGCAACTGGCATCCTTCACAGCAGGCGAAGTCGAAAATCGCTACTCTTGGTCTGTCCATATCAGATTGCCTCCGGGGCTATACGCAGGTCGGAATAACGGAATACCGGCCCGTCTATACAGGCATAATAATTGTTAATCTGGCAGTGCCCGCACTTGCCTACGCCGCATTTCATTTTTCTTTCGAGGTTCAGGAATATTCTTTCTCTGGGCACTTCCGCTTCCTGCAGGGCCATCAGCACGAATTTATACATAACCGGCGGCCCGCAGATAAAAACCAGCGCCGACTGAAGCTCAGTTTCAATTTTTGGAATAAGGGTGGTAACGACGCCGACGTTGCCGAGCCAGCAGTCGTCGGTCTGGTCGATTGTTTCCATAAATCGTATGTCGCTCCTGTGCGACCAGGCGTCGAGCTCCGAGTGGAAGAACCTTTGCGACAGACACTTTGTTCCGAGCAGGACAGCAAGCTCTTTGTAATCGGCACGGTTATCGAGGATGTAGTTGATAAAAGACCTTTGGGACACCAGCCCGATGCCGCCGCAGATAAACACGACATTTTTGCCCTTTGCCTCTTCCACCGGGTATGTGCCTTTTCCCAGCGGGCCTCGTATCCCGATTTTGTCGCCGATTCTTAGCCGATGAATCGCGTTGGTAACGTTGCCGATTCTGCGGACGACCAGCTCGAAGTAGCCCTTTTGCGTAGGGGATGATGATATTGTAACCGGCGCCTCGCCCACGCCCGCGATTGATACCTCGACGAACTGGCCCGGGATAAAGTCAAACGGCTCGCTGTCATCGATTGACAGCCGAAGATACATCTCGGTCGGGTTCATCAGCCGCTTTTTTTCGAGGGTTGCCAGCCGGGGCAGGTAAATGTCTTTTTCGATAACACAACGTTCACACATTGTTAACGCTCCTATATTTTTATGTCGAATCGCTCGACTTGAATTACTTTATTCCCAAATCGTCAACTAACCTGTTGTAAACCTTGACCGGGTTTGCGATATCCGGCAGGCACGCGCCCACGCATCGCCCGCACCCGACGCATGACATTATCTGGCTGCTTATTTTTTCGGGCACGTATTTGCATTTTCGATACAGGCGGTGCCTGAAGCGGTCAGCTCGTTTCTTCCTGAATTCGTGCTCGCCCGCCACTTTCGTGAAACCATCAAGCAGGCAGCCATCCCAGGCCCGCTGTCTTTTGCCCGATATGAAGTCCCAGTTTACGTCGTCCTGCACGTTGAAGCAGTAGCAGGTCGGGCAGACGAGATTGCACGAGCCGCAGCTAAAGCAGGTCTTGGCCTTTTCTTCCCAGACAGGGTGGTCGTATGCCTCTTCGAGCAGTTTGGGCAGATAGGATGCCTCGCATTTGAGTTTGTGATTATTAAGCCGTTTTTCGTTTTCTGCCTGAAATTTATGCCTTGCCTGCAGGTCCTTTTCGCTTGAGTCAGCCGCGCCCTGTGCTTTGGCGATAAAGCTATCACCTTTCTTTGAGCCGCTTTCCATAACAAACGCGTTGCCTATATCGGTCAGCAGAACGTCAAAACCATCCTTGACAGTCGCCGTGCCCATCGAGGAGGCAAATACGTTTTTGGATGGTGAAATCACGTCGCAGGCGACTATCGTTGCGTTATGACGTCTTTTCATATAGTGGGTATCGTAATTATCCTGGCTGAAAAGCTTGTCAAGCTGATTTAACGCCACCATATCATAAGGATGAACGCCCAGAAGGACAAACGCGGTATCATCGTAAACCGACTTGTAGCCGTCGCCGACTTCGAAAGTCAGCAGCGTTTCAACCGGAGGCAGGAAGTATTTTTTCGGCGGCTGAAGCGTTACGTCATAATCCAGTCGAAGCTGGTCGGCGGATTCGAGCTGCTCAAAATCGAAACGGTCGCCCTTGGCGCAGACGCCGATGACTCGCTGCTGTTTTATGATTTCATCCACAAACCGCCTGAAAGCGTTTTTGTCGATTGTTACTGTTCTCATTTTACGCCTCTGTTAAAAATGTTCTCAAACATTATTTCTCAAAACCCGAACGCCTCTATTTTCATATATAGTAGGGCAGACGGGCAAGGTCCGTCGCTATATCTATTGTTATCACCTTTATTTTCTTGGGGACGATAATTCTTCGCGGGGAGAAATTCAATATTCCCTTTATGCCCGCCCCGACCAGCGCATCCGCCACATCCTGTGCCGCCTGTTCGGGCACAGCGATAATAGCCATGTCCACCTCTCGCTTGCCAAGCGTATCGAGCATTGAGATGCTTTCGACCGTGACATTGTTCATCTTGCGGCCGATTTTGGCGGGGTCATTATCGAAGGCGGCGGTAATTTGAAAACCGTATGTTCCAAAACCTGTGTATGCCATTATGGCCGAACCCAGGTTGCCGACGCCCACCAGGGCGGTTTTTTGCGTCGTATCGAGCTTTAATATCTTTTTGATTTGCTTAGCAAGGTTTTCAATGTCGTAACCGACGCCGCGTGTCCCGAAGTCGCCGAAGTAGGAGAAGTCCTTTCTTATCTGCCAGGGATTCACGCTGACAAAATCCGCTAATTTGCTGCTGGAGACGCTGCTGAGTCCCTGCCGGGACATAAGGGCCAGCCCCCGAAGGTAAACCGGCAGGCGACGAACCGTCTCATTTGGAATCTTGCTGTATCTCACAATATATATTATGCCTAATTAGTGCTTGTGTTCACATTCACAAAGTCATCAAGAACCAATTTACAAAATTAACCATAGGCCTGTCAAGAAATTACTTTGTGCTCTGGTTAACAATGCTGAAAAGCGGGCTTTTTGTTCTTTGTGAAGGGAATCTGTTCGGCGCAGTCGATACAATCGTTAAATACCTCGCATTTTATTGTGTCGGTTTGTTAAATACGCATTTTTACATCACTATACCTGTTCCTATACTATATGTGGAGAGGCGATTTCCCGATATAGTGGAATCTTGTGAGTTTTATCAGTGTGACACGGAGGCAAAATAATGAAAGCCGTCAGCGAAACATCGAGAGCCAAATGGTGGGAATGGTTTGTTGTGGGCGTATTATTCGCGACGGCTGTTGTTTGCGCTCATATCTAAAATATTCCTCTGTTTCATTTCTCTGCTCAATAAGTGAACCGAACGGATTTGAAGGCAACTGCGGATTAAATCCATAGTGAGATTTTAATGGGCAGGGTGAGAGTTGAACTCACGACACGTGGATTTTCAGTCCACTGCTCTACCACCTGAGCTACCTACCCGGTAGGTTCAAATTATAACCGTTTGTTTCACTGATTTACACTGAAATTTTACCACCGAGACGCCAAAACTCAAAGTATTTTAACCGCAGTTTTGTTTTGCCACAAAGTTTTTTAGCCACCGAGGACACAGAGAGCACAGAGAATTCAACATTTTTTTAGACGCGGATTAACACAGGATTTACACTGTTTTTCTTTATAAAACTTGGTGTTTTAGTGCCTTGGTGGTTGAGTTTATTCCTGCCAGGGGGCTTGCCATAACCAGTCGTCGCAGAACTGGGCAAGGTCATCCATATCGACGTCATTATCCAGATCCAGCGACTTGTTTGGGTCGGTTGTTTTCCATGCAGGCGCCCAAATTGCGTAATCAACAAAGTTTACGATCTTATTACGGTCAAAATCTGCCTTTGGCCAGTCCAACTCATCGGCCCCGATATCGACCCGGATGGCTGATTTTCCGAACATTACCCGGCATTCACCGTCAATATCGGTGTCGTTGAAATCCATAAAACAAGGGTCGCCTGCGTCTATGCAAAGTGAGGCAGGCCTGAGATGGAAATCATTCGCATCTGCATTAACAAAACAAGGGTCGCCGTTGGCGGTCAGCCATAAATAACTCCCGCTGCATCCAGAGAGGTCTCCAGATGAATTGCCCCAGATAATTGAACTTGTGATTATCGGTTTTATTGAAGAGCCGCAAGCGATACCCCAAGATTTATTTCCGAAAATGGTGTTATTGCGAATGGTTGTTAAGCCGGTCGTTGGGTAAAAGTATATTCCTTCTCCGCCGTTGCGATATATCCAACTATCATGAATATCGTAATTTGAAGGTCCAATAATGCTAATAGCAAAAGAAGTGTTTGCAAAAATTTTACATCCGGTAACAACCGTTAAATTTGACGAAGAGGAATCGAAGAATATGCCTGGCCCGTTATTGCATATGATACAATCTACAATTCGCGCAGAACCGGAACCGGCTTCGCTTATCCCGCCGTATATGTTTCCAGCTCCATTGATGAAACAATTTGAAACCGTGAGGTAGGCGTTAAATATTGCGATGCGGGAATAATATCCTCCCGTTATAGTGAAGCCATCAAGGATATTGTTTTGGCTAAAGCCGGAAGCGGTTACAAGATAGTTATATGTCCCGCTGAGGATGGTTTCATTGTTTTGGTCACTGAGATTTCGTTGTGAAAGCGATGTCTCATTACCAGCGAAGTGCCCATATAGAGGGACGCCGTTGATAAGTTTGAATATCAGACCGTAAGATGTGTTGCAAGGGTCTGGAATAGAGGGCTTATAAGTTCCCTTGGCGACCCAGATTTGAGAACCGCCTCCGATACTTGCCCTGTTTAATGCATTTTGCAAATCCAGATAAGCGTCTTGCCAAGACATACCGTTGTTTTTTCCGCCTGTGCGGTTGCAATCGACGTAAATAACCCCCGCATTCCAAGCGCATACAGGTGTATTTTCTTCAGCAAGACCATATGTGTGATCGCCTCCCAATTCGCAAGTATTCGTAATCACCCCACAAGGTTCTGCGAGATTATTAACATTAACCTTGAGTAAAAATGTGCCATTGCTGTCGAGAGGAACAGTTCCGATATTCCAAGTAACGGTTCGCGCAGCCGGGTCATAATCGCCTTCAGGGGAGGATGAATTATAATCGACCTCAACGGGTAGATAGTCAATAAGTGCAACATTGGTGTCGCCAGTGCAATTGGAATTATAGGTGATAGTGTAGGTGATTTCGCGGCCCGGGAGGACGCAATCGCCATTATTGACGTCGGCTACCTTATTTAGATCCCAATTCCTCAAGTCAATTTTCAGATTATCAATTGCAAAGCCAGCAGGTTCAGAACCTATTATCGAAATCCGCCAGCGAGCAATGTTACAGCCACCTATATTAAAATGCTGGATACCGATAATCGAATTTGTTTGTTCTCCCAGTTTATTGTTATTGGGGTCGAACCATTCAATGAGTGTTGAACCATTAGTATCAAAATAACCCGCATCGAAAGAAAACGCGGATACGACAATCGGCGTTACACCGTCATTCGGATTAACAAACCTGCCTTCGATTGGACCAGTAAATCTTGGCGTTCCTGATAAAACCGGACTTGTAGGATTCGCTGAGTCGGTGGTGATAAAAGGGATATTTCCGTCTGTTCCGAATATGACACCTCGATTGGCGTATTGATTTGTGATATTTGTATCTACCGGGAATTCGCTGAAAGTGATAACATTGGTGTCTATCTCATACTGTTGAGAACTATATAATTCAGCGTTTAAAATGTACGGAGAAGTGCTTCCTTCCAAAGAATTTGCCTTAGCTGTGATGGGGAAACTCGCGATGGTGATAATGAGCGACAGAATGAGGGGGTGTTGGTGTGACATTTTTTTCTCCTTTTTTGCCACCAAGGCACTAAGACACAAAATTTTTATATTTTTCACCACTCCTTTTCGGGAGTGGTTTAATGCTTTTTAATAACAAACTCCTCTTTTTTAGAAAACTCCGCCACTACATTCAAGGCGTTAGACGAACATCGAAGGTTGACGCCAAAAAAAGCAAAAATCACAATATTTTTTTGACGCAGATTTACACAGGATTCCTTCGACAAGCTCAGGATAGGTAACACTGTTTTGTTTTTACCGTGTAAATCAGTGTTAATCGGTGTCTGATAAAATTATTCCGTGTCTATAAATAAAACTGCCGCGAGGCCCTTCTACCTCGCGGCAGTAAATTTTTTATCTCTGCGGTAAGATGTTTTTAATTAGAGAAGTTATACACGTCGTCGCTTGTTCCGTATAAGCCATCCCAGCCGGCTGACAAAAGGATATATGAATCTTCGTTGTGCGGTCTTGAGGTGGAGGTAATGGCTGCATTGGTAATTGCCTTGTAGAAAAGTTTGATGTTTGCGGTTCCATACATCGGTTGGACAGTTGTCTGTGTACTTTCCCAGGGGCAGCCAAGCCCTATAAGCCCATAGTTATCATCAAAGTTGTAAATGCTGGGATTGGTGGTCATGCTGTTATATATGCCTGAAGTTGGGTCAAAGTTGGGGTCATGGACCAGTTTAGTTGTGTCGGCTTTATAATAAAGGATGGGCATACCAAGTTTTTTGCCGCCACAGGCAGAAGGGGTTCGCAGAAATGCATCGGTGAGCACGGAATTCGGATATGAGGATGGAGATGTTGCTGGAACTGCGTCCACAGTGGCCTGAAATGATGCTTTTGGGGCGTAGTAATTTGTACCAGTGGAAGACGTATACCAAGGGTACAAATCTTTAAGACGTGCGGCTTTTATGCTATCGGAATCAAGGTATTTGGTTCTTTCCTGCAAATTTGTTACTAAAGCGGGAGTGTTGCTGATGGTAGCAGAGTCTGTTTGTACGCACAGGTCGAAAAGATAAGTGCTTGTTTTGGCCTGGAAGGTAGATGAAGGGTCCAATCCCATACCATCCTGGCCTACCAATGCTTCGCAGAGTTTCATTGCGCCGCAGTAACCGGCGTTTGTTGTTGCATTGCCATCTGTCGCCCCTGAATCGGGGTATGTTTCCTGATGGTCGTTGCGATATAATTCGAGAGCTTTGCTGATATCGCTGAACTGGCTCCTCTGGACTACGACCCTGGCGTATCTGCGGGTTCTCTGCAGGCCCGGCATAAGGATGCTCATCAGAATAATGATAATGCTCATTACCGTGAGCAGCTCGACAATGGTAAATCCTTTTGTTCTTTTAGAGGTCATTTGGTTCTCCTTAAAAACTCAAATATCATAACGTTAAGTGTGGAAAGAATACTCTGACACATAACCAGTATAGTTTATGGGACGTGCTTTGTCAATCTTTTTGGGCGTTTTTTGGCATTAAATCCGTCCCAAAGATTGTGTGCCTAAATTCGGGGCGTTTGCGTGGATGAGGTTTTAAAGTTTTTCGGCGTCCTGGACCGCCAGCCGTTGCGAAAACTCGCGCCAGGCCAGCATCGAGCGTCTGAGGTTTTCGCGGATATCGCCGCTTAAACCATAGCCCTGTAACCCTATGGGGCCTTTGAAACCGGCCTGTTTCAGCGATTGCAGGAACGAATAAACGTCATAGGTCCCTTTGTCCAGTGTTTCTATTGAGCCGGCTTCGGTTGTGCCGTTTATCGTTACGATAAGCAGGTAGGGCGACGTTTTAGCCAGGATGGTTTGCAGATTCGCGGGTTTATCGGTTTTTAGCCAGTGATAGAGGTTAAAAATGACGCCTACGTTGCGCCTGTTGCTTTTTTCCGCGAGGCGAACGGCATCCTCGACTTTCTCAAGCCAGAAGTTCTCATGCGGATACAGGGCGACCGCGATATCGTTCTTATTTGCGATGTCGGCTATCCCGTTGATTATCGCGACCGCCTGCTCATCGCCGCTGACCGATGATTTTTGATGAACATCGCTGGTCATTGCCAGCCATATCGTTGTCTTGCGGCCTGTCAGCGTCCTGATGCTGTTCTCAATCAATGCCGTATATTTTTCAGGCGGGTCTTCGAGTTTTATCGCGAAATACACCCCGAACATTTTGAGGTTTGATTTATCGAGTTCGCCAAGCATTTCAACAATGCCAGCTGTGCCCTGCGCGGGGTTTCCTTCCCAGTATCCTATCCCTGCGTACCCCAGCTCTTTAAGCATATCGACCTGGGCCTGGGCGGACTTGTGCGTTTCATCAATCGTGCCCGTATCCATCGCGAAAAACGGGTTCGTCAATCCCGTCTTGTCAAAATCAAGAGGAACGACCCATATATTTCTAAATGCCACCGGCCCGTGGTCGCCCTGAAGGGCAAGCGGCCCTTTGGGCAGGTCATTGGGTTTGAAACTGCCTCTGGTGGGGCCGGTCAGTTCCACGTCTTTTTGTATAAGTGTTCCATTTTGCCATATTCTTATTACTTTTGCGTTGGCGATTTTCTTCCCTTCGCTGTCGAACCTGGCTGCGCGAAAGATAATATCATAGGTTTGCCACTGTCCGGGCGGACGTGAGGCGTTCACTAAAGCCGAATGGCCGTCGTATGATTTTCCGGGTCTGGTTTCATCCCAGCGAGGGTATATCCCCCCGCATTCGCCGCCCGGATACGGGATGTTGGCATCGGTCCAGCTGTCAAGTATCTGGACCTCATATTGGCCCTGGATGTACACGCCGGAGTTCGAGTTTTTCGGTATCACAAACTCAACGTGTATCCGCGCGTCGCCGAATTCTTCCCTGCTCGCAAGCGGCGGGCTTTTACCCTTTCGTCCGTTGATTATGACGCCCGTGCCTTGCCTTACCGACAAAAGGTATTCGTTGCGCGGATGCTCGAATGCGTCCCCGGCGGTGTTCCATTCGCTGTTTGGCAGCCACGCCGATAAGTCGGTCAGGGCAATTTTCTCGGCTGCCTGGCTTGTGCCGCAAACAAGGGCCAGTCCTATTACCAGTGTTACGATGATTTTAGTCATCTTTATCATTCAACTTTACCAATAAGGTCCCTGATGGCTGCTACGCCGTGGCTGTCGCAATATTTATGAATTCCGTCGATAATTTTCACGGCACAATTAGGGTCGACGAAATTCGATGTCCCGACCGCGACGGCTGTTGCGCCTGCCAGGATAAATTCAATCGCGTCTGAGGCGGTCCTTATCCCGCCCATACCAAGAATCGGCACTTGCGTCCCCTTTGTTACCTCGTTAAAGGCCTTGTTGACCATATAAATGGCAATCGGTTTTATCGCCGGGCCTGACAGACCGCCTGTGCGGTTCGCAAGCACGGGTTTGCGCGTTTCAATGTCTATGACCATAGCGGTAAAGGTATTGATTAAGCTGAGCGCATCGGCGCCGCCTTCGACGGCTGCCTTTGCGGTTACTGCTATATCCGTAACGCTGGGCGTGAGCTTGACCATCAGTATTTTACTTCCGCAGGCCGATTTGACAGCCGAGGTGATTTCTTTGACCAACGCCGGTTGAGTCCCAAAGGTGATTCCTCCTTGTTTCACATTTGGGCAACTGATATTAAGCTCGAAACCCGCTATCGCTTTCTGTTCGCAAAGCCGTTGTGCGACTGCGACGTAATCTTCGATTGTCTCGCCCGCGATATTCACAAATACCGCACAGGACATTTTTTCAATCGCGGGCAGTTTCTCCGCGATAAACTCATCGACGCCCACGTTGGCGAGCCCTATGGCGTTGAGCATACCGCTGTCGGTTTCGACTATTCTCGGCGTCGGGTTTCCCTGCCGGGGTTTTATTGTAACGCTTTTGGTAATAAACCCGCCGAGTTTGCCGACGTCCATAAAATCGCCCAGTTCGTCGGCGTAGCCGCACGTTCCCGAGGCCGTCCACACAGGATTAGCCGTTTTCAAACCCGCGAACTCAACCGACATATCAATCTGGTTTTCCATTGTGCCTCCGCATTATATTTAGGGATTATATTCTACTGCCCAAAGGGATATAATACAATCATTACGAATCTTATGAATGTGACGAATAGAAAAGGTAAGGTTTACTTAGTTGGTGCCGGGCCTGGTCGGCCGGACCTGATTACGGTCCGCGGCCTGGAATTGCTCAAATGCGCCGATTGTATTATTTACGACAAGCTTGCTAATCCGGGCCTTTTGAGTTATGCCCGTCCGGATGCGGAACTGCTTGCCGTCCCCAAACGCGTCGGGCCTGAATCATTCAGGCAGGAGCAGATTAATAATCTGCTCGTCCAAAAAGCCGGCGAGGGTAAATCCGTAGTTCGCCTCAAAGGGGGCGACCCGTATATTTTCGGCAGGGGGACTGAAGAGGCGGCTGTTCTTGCAGAAGCCGGAATCGACTTCGAGGTCGTGCCGGGTGTTACTGCCGCGCTTGCCGCAAGCTGTTATTCCGGTATCGCTCTTACCGACAGGGCGTTTGCATCCGAAGTTATATTTGTTACGGGCCACGAAGCTGAAGGTAAACAACAAACTGGCATCGATTGGCAGTTGCTCGCCAAATTCACCGGCACAATCGTCTTTTATATGGGGATGGAAAATCTCGACGGTATTGCTCGTCGGCTCATCGAAAATGGTATGTCCCCTGAAACACCGTCGGCCGTAGTTGCCGATGCGACGCTGCCAACGCAAAAATTCGTCAAAGCTACCCTGACAACAATCGCCGATAGCTGCGCCCAAAATAAAATCACGCCGCCAGCACTTGTTTTCATTGGCCCGACCGCCGCCGGCGACTCACGACTCAACTGGCTTGCTGAATTACCCTTGTTCGGGAAAACAGTGGTAGTTACACGCGATGCTGAAGGAAGCGCCGAATTCGCCGAAAAAATCGCAGGCAGGATGGCTGTTACCATTGAAATACCAGTTACCAAAATCAAAACGCTTACTGGCTCAAGTGACTTTATAAAAACACTCACCCGGATTCACGCTTACGACTGGGTAATCTTCACAAGCTGCAACGGCGTCGAGACCTTTTTCGCTGCGCTGGCAAAACTCGGTAAGGACGCCCGTGCCTTCGGCTCAGCCCAAATCGCCGCCATCGGTGTCAGGACCGCCGAAACACTCGCGAGATTTGGCATCAAAGCTGACTTTGTCCCGAATGCCTTTACCAGCAAAGACCTTGCAAGGGGGCTTGTCGACTTTACAAACCTCCGCGGCAAAAAAGTCCTGCTTCTGCGTTCATTAATTGCTTCCGATGACCTGCCGCAATTGCTCGAAGCCGCCGGCGCATCGGTAGATAATGTCCCTGTCTATACCCACGAAAAAAACTTATGCGATATGAAACCGTTGTCTGATAGGCCGATTCACTGGCTGACCTTTGCGAGTCCTTTCGCCGCAACGTGCTTTTTTGAACAGGTTTCAGTCGATTTCGTAAAATCCAAAGATGCCAAAGTCGCCTCAATAGGCCCGGTTACATCTAAAAAACTTGCCGAGCTTGGCGTAAAAGTTGATGTTGAGGCGTCTGAGCATACTTTTGACGGCTTGCTTGCCGCCATCGAACAGCACGAAATACAAAATACGAAATACGAACGACGAACAACGGCTAAATGATAAATATCTCAAAGTTATATTGCGGCCTTGCGGGACAATCCGACCATTTGCGTTACGGCAATAGAGATTCCGTTGGCCCCATCGTTGTCTATAACTGTACCTCTCGCTGCAATCTTCGCTGCCTCCACTGCTACGCCGCCTCCGATTCGACACGCCGTGACACCGAACTTTACACTGCCCAGGCGAAAAAACTCCTGAATGATACTCTTGAGGTGAACGCTCCCGTAGTATTGTTCTCAGGCGGTGAGCCGCTTCTTCGTCCCGACTTGTTTGAATTGCTCGCCGAAGCCAAACGCATCGGTTTGCGAACAGTCATCTCCACCAACGGCACACTTATCGACGGCGACACAGCCAATAAGCTTGCCGAGGCGAACGTCGGCTACGTCGGGATTTCAATCGACGGCCCGGAAGAATTTCACAACCGTTTTCGCCAAACAAGCGGCTGCTTCAAAGCGACTATGACCGGCTTCGAAAACTGCAGAAAAACGAACCTGCGGACGGGCCTGCGTTTTACAATCAGCAATTCTAATAAAGAGCAGGTCCCCGCTGTTTTCGATATCTGCAAAGATAACGGTGTAAGACGAGTTTGTTTTTATCACCTCATAAGGTCCGGCAGGGCAAAAGATATCGAGTCGCAGGTTGTTTCTTCGTCCGACACCCGAAAGGTTATGGACGTGATTCTGGAACGCGCCGCCGATTTTGTTGCCAAAGGTTTTCTCGATGAGGTCCTCACTGTCGGCAATCACGCCGATGGGCCATATCTGCTTGTAAAAATGCAGCAGCAGGGGAAAAATATCGACCAGCAAAAGCAGTTGCTTGTCTCCAATGGCGGCAATCGCATAGGCGAAAAAATCTCCTCAGTCGGCTGGGATGGCAGCGTTTATGCCGACCAGTTCTGGCGAAGTTACCCCTTAGGCAATGTTACTCAAAAGAGCTTCAAACAAATCTGGACAAATGAAAACGAACCCGTACTGCATAAACTTCGCAATAAATCGAAGTTTGCCGACAAACGCTGCCTCAAATGCAAATGGTTTGATTTGTGCAAGGGCAACTTCCGCTTCCTCGGCTCCGACCCCGACATAAAAAATTGGCGATTAGAACCCGACTGTTACCTCACCGATGCCGAAATCGGATTGTAGATAGTCATGTCCTGTGCCGTTACTGTTTCGGGGCAATTGATTTTCGTATCGATTCGGTGAATCGCTGCAATTGTCTTTTTAAATCGGGATTAAGCAGCGCAACACTGCCTTTGATAAGGGCTATTACTATTGCCGTTGGTATGAGAAGGAACAAATAAAGAATGAAATAAGACATACCCGCGAACATCGGCTTCGGCAGCTCGAATTTGCCCGCCGGAGTGTTTATATCGCAGGAAATGCCCGTTGCGGGAACTATTTTTTGCACTATCGCTGGTGTGTTCATGTCGTGTATGGATGCGTTAACGGTAGTTAGCACCCAGACACCTAACGGTATCGCAAGGACGACAAAAATTATCGCCAGTCCTATTCTGGCTGTTGCCATCGAGGATACTTCCTGTTCCGATTGGTCTTCAAACATACTCTTCTCCCGAATCTATTACACCAAATGCGACTTTAAATTCTGATTCCGGCCGTTATTGTATCGCCTGCATAGAATGGGTCAAGATTTGATTGCCTCAAGATACCAGTTCAATACTTTGCCTCCGCCCCTGGCTAAGATGGTTTACTTAATTGATTCAAGCTGTGGTCAGTCATAACAGGTATAAGCGTTGCAAATCCCCTCCGGCAGGCGTATAATCGCCGCGACTTGTTCGCCGACGGCGAATTTACTGATTTTTATGAGGATTTTTTGCGATGCAGATTCCGGAACAGTTGAAATTGCTCAAACGTGGCACGGCTGAGATTTTCACCGAGGCCGAATTGGCTGAAAAGCTTGCTAATGCCGCCAAAGATAAACGCCAGCTCCGAATAAAGCTTGGCCTTGACCCCACAAGCCCCGATATTCATCTGGGACACACCGTTGTGCTTCGCAAGATGCGCCAGTTTCAGGACCTGGGCCACAAAGCCGTTTTGATTATCGGGGATTACACTGCCCGCATAGGTGATCCCACAGGCCAGAATACCACTCGCCCGATGCTTTCGCCTGAGCAAATCGATAAAAACGCGAAGACATATTTCGAGCAGGCGGGCAAAATTCTCGATACCTCATCCGACAAACTTGAAGTCCGGCATAACTCCGAATGGCTCGAAAAAATGACCCTGATGGAGCTTATTCAGGTTGCCGCCAAGAAGACCGTTGCTCAGATGCTCCAGCGAGATAGTTTCAAGCTGCGTCTTGAAAAAGATATCGATGTTTACACGCACGAATTTATTTACCCGCTTATGCAGGGATACGATTCTGTTGCCGTAAAAAGCGACGTCGAATTAGGCGGCACAGACCAGACCTTCAATAATCTCGTAGGCAGGGATATTCAACGCGCTTATGGTCAGCAGGTACAGATTGTCATTACCGTTCCGATTCTCGTCGGCCTGGACGGCAAAGAGAAGATGAGCAAATCGAAGGGTAATTACATAGGTGTTACCGACCAGCCCAACGATATGTTCGGCAAGGTGATGAGCATTTCCGATGATATGATGGCAAATTACTTTACGCTTCTTACCGACCTGCCTGCTGAAAAAATTGTCGAACTGACTAATTCGCAGAAGACCCATCCCAAAGAGGCGAAAGTTCTTCTTGCAAAAACAATTATCTCGCAGTTTTACGATGCAGTAGCCGCTGATTCGGCTGCGGAGCAGTTTGAAAAGGTTTTTGCTCAAAAGCAACTGCCCGATGAAATGCCGGAATTTAAATTACCTGCTGAGCCGACTTCAGTAAAGCAGTTGCTCATCAACTGCAAACTTGTCGAATCGGGTGGCGATGCCAAGCGTATGTGTGCCCAGTCGGCCGTAACAATTGATGGCCAGAAGGTTACTGACCCGAATACTCAAATCACTCCCGCAAACGGGATGACAATACAGGTCGGCAAACGCAAATTCGCAAAAATTAAAGTGAATTAAACTTCGGCGAAATGAAAGTATCGAGGTTTGGTCAAAAGATAAAACGCAGGTCGGGAATCAGCCAGTTAATGGTTGATATGGGCGAGGGGCTAAAGGCCGGTGTTGACGTTCTGATGCTCGGAGGAGGTAACCCGTCACATATACCTGAAGTGGACCGGGTTTTTCGACAGTGTATGAGCGGGCTTCTTGCGAAAAAAGGCGCATTCGAAAAAGCAGTAGGGGATTATGACCCGCCGCAGGGCAACAAGGAATTTATTGAGGCAATCTGTGAATTGCTGCGGGCTGAATGCGGGTGGAACATCAGGCTGGCGAACATCGTGCTCACTGCCGGCAGTCAGTCGGCGTTTTTCATGCTCTTCAATATTTTCGCGGGCGAGTTTGAAGACGGCTCAAAAAAGAAAATTTTGCTGCCGCTCGCTCCTGAATATACCGGCTACTGCGACGTGGGTTTTACTGATGGGTTGTTTACGGCGAACAAGCCCGATATCGAGCATATCGATGAGCATATTTTCAAATATCATGTGGATTTTGACCGTCTTAATGTGGACGAGAATATTGGCGCGATATGTATTTCAAGGCCTACCAACCCCACGGCCAACGTGCTGACCGACGCCGAAGTCGCCAAGCTCGATTCACTTGCCCGGGCCAAAGGTATCCCGTTGATTATTGACAACGCATACGGTTCACCTTTCCCGAATATAATCTTTACGGAGACAAGACCGCTTTGGAATGAAAACACTATTGTATGTATGAGCTTGTCGAAGTTCGGTCTGCCTGCGACGCGGACGGGTATTGTTATCGCCGGAGAAAAAATTATCGAAATGGTCTCGGAGATGAACGCGGTGATGAGCTTGAGCACGGCCAGCATCGGCGCCGCGATTGGAACTGAGCTTATACGAACAGGCGAACTGGTTCGGCTGAGTAAAGAAGTGATAAGACCCTATTACCAGGACAAGGCAAAATGGGCGGTCACCAAAATTTGCGGACTGCTCGACGGAATTGATTTTCATATTCACAAGCCGGAAGGGGCGTTCTTCTTGTGGCTCTGGCTGCCCGGATTGAAGATTACCGATGCTGAATTATATCGACGGCTGAAAAAACGCGGCGTTCTCATAGTTCCCGGCCATTACTTTTTCCCCGGCCTTGAAGATGACTGGGAGCACAAACAGCAGTGCATTCGAATAAGCTACGCCCAGGATGTTGATAAGGTCGAAGCGGGCCTGAAAATAATTGCCGAAGAAATCAGGATTGCGCATAAATGAGCGTAGCCGGAATCATCTGATATCTCCCTAAAAGCGATAATTCTAAAACGACCGGCTTTTGCTATTAAATCTCGTCCCGAAACAACTGAACAGATAGCCCAGGACGAACGTCATCACTGTGCCTGCCACTATCAGCCAGCTCCAGGCCAGCTTGATGTATCCGCCATGAGACAGCAGCAAAAGGGCCGTCATAGATAATGCGCTGATAATCATTGCCGCTGCATTGCTGATATTGGCTTTGCGTTTTGTTAATACGCCCAGCAGGAAAATGCCAAGCGTGGCGCCGCCCGTCAAAGACATTATTTCAAAAGCAAACCATAGAATATTTTCCACCGGCTGGCACGCGAAAGCGATAATCGCCAGTATCAGGCCGAACGTAACCACTCCAATCCGGGAAACGAACAGATAATGGCCCTCCGTCGCGGACTTCTTAATAAGCGGGCGGTAAATATCCGTTACAAATGACGATGATAGTGAGCTTAATGGCGAATCAATGCTGGCCAATACAATTGTCGAGAGCATCAGTCCTTTTAATCCGATGGGAAGAGAATATGTTACAAAGTGGGAGAAGACCTCCTTGGTTTTTTCCGGCGCGGGCACGCCGGGATTCTGCTTGTAGAAAACATAAAACAGTGTCCCTATTCCTAGGTACAGGCATAGAATCGGCAGACCTACCAGTATAGTAGAAATAATTGCCTTCTGGCTCGCCCTGCGGGTTTTCACGGTAAGCAGTCGCTGCATAAGCTCCTGGTCTGTTCCGAATACGGCCAGGCCTATGAAAAACGCGTTGGCGGTGCCTGCCCAGAAGGTTGTCGGGTTATTGAGGTCAAAATCGAATTTAAAAATACTCAGCCGGCCGGCCTCATTGGCGATGTGCCAGGCGGACGGTAGGCCGCCCTGAATTTTAAGCAGAAGATAAATAAATAACACACCGCCTGCCAAAAAGAAAACCAGAGTTTGATATGCGCCTGCCCAAACCACCGCTTTTATTCCGCCGAACGCGATGAAGGCGATGCTTACCATCGTAAACACCAAAAGCGTCGTTGCCAAAGGCCAGCCCAGGATTATCCCCACTCCCAGACACGCGGCGTATAATCTGACGCCGGATGCTATTAAGCGTGTGATAAAAAAGAAAATCGAGCCGGCATACTGCGTCTGGGGCCCGAAGCGATATCTGAGAAACTCATAAATGCTCGTGCAGTTATACTGGTAAAATACCGGGATGAACAGAAACGCCACCATAATTCTCGCGGCCGCCGAACCGATAAAAAACTGAAGATACTGCCAATTTTCGCTGTAGGCGGTCGCCGGCACGCCGATAATAGTCAGCGCGCTTACTTCCGTCGCGACAAAAGACAGACAGGCCACAATCAAGGGGACCTTTCGTCCGCCGATAAAAAAATCTTTTGTGTCTTTTTCTTCGCGTCCGAAGATATAGGAAATAACAAAAAGAAGGATAATCGCGAGGCCTACCTCTATTAAATCAATCAGACTAAGTGTTCCTGAAATTTGGTGCACGGTAAGAAATTCGCTCATACGTCTTCCTTAATGGCTTCCCTTAACGACTGTCCGCATTCGTCGAGGATGACAAGTGCCTGTTGCAGATTAACTTTGCGAAAATGCATTACGATTGCGGCTTTAACTTTCCCCCCGGCACGTTCAAGCAGTTTGATTGCCTTCGCACGGGAAAGTCCCGTTAGTTGAACAACGATTCTTTGAGACCTGTCTCGCAGTTTCTGATTTGTCGCGTTGAGGTCAACCATTAAATTACCGTACACCTTGCCCATTTTTATCATTGCGGCCGTTGTGAGGATATTGAGCACAAGCTTGGTTGCGGTGCCTGCCTTCATTCTTGTTGAGCCGGTAATAATCTCCGGGCCGACAACCGGATTGATAATTATTTTTGCCGGAATATCCCTGATGCCTTTGGCCGAGCAGGTAATAAAGATTGTGCCCGCTCCGATTTGCATCGCCTGTTTCAATGCGCCTCGTACGTAAGGAGTCAGCCCGCAGGCGGCAATCCCGACGACTGTGTCCCTGTCGCAAACCCCGCGTTTAATTATCGCTTTAGCTCCTTCATTCGCTTTATCCTCGGCCCCCTCGACTGCCCGAACAAGTGCGCGTTTGCCGCCCGCGATAATTCCCTGCACTAACGTAGGCCTGACGCCGAAAGTAGGGGGGCATTCCGAAGCGTCGAGAACGCCCAGCCGGCCGCTTGTCCCCGCGCCGACGTAAAATAATCGGCCTCCTTTCCGGAAATGTGCCACTATCATATCAACCGCCTCGGCTATTTTTTTACGTTCTTTGCCGACGGCCTGCGCAACCAGCATATCTTCACTGTTGATTAGCTCGACTATCCCCAAGGTCGATAGCCGGTCGATATTTTTACTTCTCTGGTTGCTGTGCTCCGTCGTCGGAAGTGGTCTGTGCTTTCTCATTATGCGGGTATAATCTTTCCTAAAACTAATGGTTGTATTGCTCCCGTTGCGCCGGGAACGTTGTTTGGCTCGCCTTTAATGGTCGCGTATGCGAGAATCGCGAATGAAATCGCCTCTTTGGCGTCGCAGCTGATTCCAAAATCATCGCTTGTCAGAATTTTGCTTTTACCAAGACCCTGCCGCAGCATTTTGACCAGAGTCGAGTTATGTGCGCCGCCTCCGCACAATATTACTTCATCAGGCATTCGGGGCAGGAAATTTCGATATGCCCGGACGATGCTCTTAGCGGTAAACGCGGTAACAGTCACTATAATGTCTTCGGCTGGTATCGATTTTTTCTTCATCTTTCGATATAACGCGTCGCAATACCGGCTGCCGAATCCCTCTCTGCCTGTTGATTTTGGTGGGCGCAGACCCAAAAACGGATGCTTCAGCATATCGTCGAGGATTGTTTTGTCGATTGTGCCTCGTGCTGCGATTTTGCCTCCGCGGTCAAACTTTTGTTTACCTTTACTTATGATTGAAACGATTCCGTCTATTATCATATTGCCGGGGCCTGTATCGAAGGCGATTATATCACCTGTTTGGCAGCCCGCCGGCAGGGAGGTAACATTTGCGATGCCGCCGATATTCTGAATGGCTCGATTGCGATGTTTATCGCGAAACAGAAAATAATCCGCAAATGGCACTAACGGGGCGCCCTGTCCGCCGGCGGCCATGTCCCTGGGCCGAAAGTCCGCCACTGTTGTTATGCCTGTTCGCTGGGCGATTATCGATGGCTCGCCTATTTGCAGGGTTGACCGAACGGTCTTTTTGCCGAAACGCCTGCCTTTGGGATTATGATAAATGGTCTGGCCGTGAGAACCAATCAAATCAATCGTATTGAGGCCGATACCACTTTTTTTGCATAGTTTGAAAATCGACTCGGCGAAGACCTCGCCAAGCACAAAATTCAGATGACAAACATCGGCCACGTTGCACGATTCAGCTCCGCAAAGCCGAAGGATATCCCGGCGTAACGTCGCGGAATAAGGAAATGTTTCAAACGCCTGCACACTCACTTTTTCATTATCGATATCAATAATCGCCACATCAACGCCGTCAACAGACGTGCCCGACATCAAACCTGCGACGCGCATTCTCGATTTTTGTGAAAACTCAGCTATTCGGCTCTTTGTCTTCATCACAATCTCTTTTTCAACTCATCTTCGGCGAGATTAAATAATCGCATATTATCGTTCAGCCGGGAAAGCTTATTGCGTGCCAGCCATAGTTTCTTGAAATCTGTCCCGATATCATGCATTTGCCTGTGCAAGTGTCGCAGTTCGGAATTTTTCACGTTTTGCCCCGCTCGCAGCGACTTTACTGCCAATGCCCTTTTGCCTGCTAAGCAATCCATACGCGCGGCCAGCTTCAATTCCCGCAATGCCAGTTGCTCAAAATCCCCCTTTATATCCGCCGGCCAGAGATTATCACCGGATAACTCAATCGCTATCTGTTGCAGACCTTCATCGCTCATCAAATCAATTGCGCTGCATTCTATTGTTTTGTCCCGCAGCATCGGCTCAAAAAAGGACTGAAACAACAACGATTTATTCGGCGAAGTTTTGCCGCAGGTGATATAGGTGCTGCCGAGCAATCTTATCGCCTCGGCCATACGCTTGTTTTTTTGGCCAAAAGCGTGACAACAGAAATTTTCGGTGAACCTGGCGTTATCAACGGCTTTACCATTCCACGCGTTGGCGGCCCCGTGTGCGAAACTGTGCAAGCTGACTCCCAGGAAATTACGATGTCCCTGGTCGCCCCAGTCGGTATTCAGCAGTCCTTCCGCGTGATATTTACGGCCCGCAGCGGCAAAATTAGTTACGTTACTCATCGAGTTGGGCAGGCGTGTTCCGTGAGTCAGCCACCCGCTTGTCCCAGGACAAACCATAAACGATAGCCCCGAATTTGCGATTTCTCCGGTTCTGGCGATGTTTGCCCCGTTCTGTTCATACCCCCAGTTAAGCAGGACTATATCTCGCGGCAATTTGCCTAATAATTCCGGATGGTTCAATATAATGTCCGCCCAGACGTTCATTTGCTTGCCGTGTTTTTCACAAAGACGATGAATCTTCAGGAGGAAATCGAGGTAAACCTGCCCGACTCCGATACGAATCGTCTTTTTCTCGCTGCGACCTTTTCCAAGCTCCCATGTCTCGTCACAGCAAACGTTGAAATCCTCTGCATCGAAGAGCGGCACAAACTCGCTGTAAAGTTCTGCGACAAGCTTGATTGCGTCTGGGTCGATGGGGCAAAGAGTTGTGCCTCCCGGAAAGCCGCTAAACCCCGGCTTTTCGCCTAAGTGTCTGTATTTCGGCAGGGACAGAATTTTTTCGAAATGCCCGAAACTTGAAAGCGAACCAACAAGTCGAATATGGTGCTTTTTGCAATGTTCCTGAAGAGAAAGGATTTCCTCTGGTGTGAAGGGACTGTAACCCCTGCCGATTTCAGGATGTTTTTTAAAAGTGAATACGTTCTCAACGTAAAGCTGTATTTCGTTTATTTTCCAATGAGAGAGCCACGTTGTCAGCTCTTTCAGCGTATCAAGTTTGGGCACTTTCCCTCTTGAACAATCGAGATATACGCCCCGCCTGCGAAAATCCGGCTCATCTTCTATTTTGCACAGGGGCAGGACCTTCCCATATATTGCCGTCATCTCGCGCAATGTTTGCAGGGCGTAATATGCGCCTGCTTCTGTTTTCGCGTGGATTTCGATGCCTGTTTGAGTAATTGTTAAACGGTATGCCTCGCTGTTGGTGATGTTTTTATCGCGATATATTCTTAACGCTGCCTGTCGGGATGAATCGCTGTTTATATTTGCGATGAGACGATGCTTCGATAAATCACAGCCAAGCTGTTTGAGGCCGATTGCGTCGGCCATATTTGAACAGGCAAAGACAGACCGACCGGGCCAGCGGAAAAACCCTTTCCGAAGACCAATCTTCTTTACCGGAACCACTAACTTGGCAAAATGACCTTCATCCTTGATAGCCATACCGTCAGTATAGCACGACCTGAGCATACGCCGCAAGTTGCCATACCGTCGCTCATTTCTTAACGTGAGGTTTTGTGATATCGAGGGCTTGCCGAAGAAAATAAAAAAATGGAGACGAAGGGAATCGAACCCTCATTCCCGCGATGCGACCGCGGTGTGCTCCCGTTGCACCACGTCCCCATTACTGCTCACTAAAACTGCCACTTGTCATAGCAAACTATATTTTTAACTGGTTCCCGTGTCGTTTGCCTGTGACCCTTCTCGGGATAGCCAAGCGCCATCAGTTCAATTATAGCAACATCTTTTGGAATTGCCAGAATCTGTTTGACCTTTTCGGCGTCAAATGAGCCGATCCAGCAGGTCGCCAGGTCCAGTTCCGTCGCCATAAGGGCGATATGCTCCAGCGCGATTGATACGTCAATCGGTGCAATCTGCTGGCCGCATTTCATCGTATCTTTGCAGACGCTACAAGCCGCGATAATCGCGCCGGCCTGTCCAAACGTATCCTGATGATTCGTGCAGCCGGCAACCTGCTGTTTTATTTTTTTGTCGGTTACGACAACAAATCGCCAGTCCTGCAGGTTTTTGGCCGACGGCGCCTCTCTGGCCGCCTCAAAAATCCGGTCGAGCTTGTCCTGTTCCACCGGCTTATCAATATAAGCTCTGCACGAGTATCTCTTTTTAATTACCTCAAACACCGTCATAATGCGTCTCCGAATAATTGTTTTCAATATCAGATACGAGTATAAACCATCAAGGATATTGACGCAAGCGTTCGGGAAGGGTATCCTGACCCGAATTGAATCGGGCGGTTAGCTCAGTTGGCCAGAGCGCTGCCTTACACGCAGGATGTCACAGGTTCAAGTCCTGTACCGCCCAGTATTCATCCCGCTCGCTTCTCGGCGGGCTGCTCATGGTTTTCCGGCCGGGCTGGCAAGTGTGATTTCATTTCGTTCGGCGGCTCTGCGTTTTAAAATCTCTCTGTGAGCGGCGAGGACGTTCATCGTGTCTTCGATAGTCAGGTCTTTTTCCCGCTGGGCAATATCTCTGTGCCATTCGGCGAAGACCTTGGTCTGCTTATCAATTTCGTTGGCGTCTAATATGCCAATGCGTTCTGCTTTTTGCTTTTCAAAGTCATCCAGCAATCTAACGAAAATGTCCTTTTCCATTCGCAGGTCTTCCAGCTTCTGGCTTGTTATGCTCAGGTTTTCAATGGCGATATCGAATCGGGAAACGGGCCGGGGATTGTCCGGTGTTTTGCAGCCGGCGATTATCAGCAGGTATAGAATTATAGCTGTTTTTCTCATTGTTGAACCTCACCTGTGTTTGAACGGCACTGCTATAACATTATATATTTTCGTAGTCCTGAATCAAGCCCAAACCGCGGTGTTTGACGCGGCTGGTTTCATCAGTTATAATCCCAGTGGCGTTAACGCTAACACATAGTAATTTACGTTTGGAAGGCGCATTGAGTTATGATTAAAAACACGGTTGTTGATGTTTTTCGGCCCGATGAAAAGATTTCGGCGGTTTTGTATGACGCGATGGTTATCATTTGCGGCTCATTGATACTTGGCCTTAGCTCGCAGATAAAAGTGTATCTTCCGATTAGTCCGGTTCCGATTACCGGTCAAACATTTGCCGTTTTGATGCTGGCGGCGCTGCTCGGCTCTAAGCGGGGTGTTCTGACGATTATTGCGTATCTTGTGGAAGGGATTTTGGGGCTGCCTGTCTTTGCCGGCGGAATGGGGCCGGCGACTTTGATAGGTCCGACGGGCGGTTATCTTGTCGGCTTTGTTGCAGTGGCGTATGTCGTCGGCAAATTAGCCGAAATGGGCTGGGACAGGCGAGTCAGCACGACCATAGCCGCTATGCTCGCTGGTGAAATCGTGTTATATACGTTTGGCGTGTGCTGGCTTGCGATTATGACCAATATCAGGATTGCGTTAGCGGTCGGCCTTTATCCTTTTATCGTTGGGGATATTCTCAAGGTGGTTCTTGCCGCGGCTGTTTTGCCGGCCGGCTGGAAACTGCTGAATTGCCTGAAAATAAAAGGTATGCAATAACAAGAGGGAAACCACAAAGCGGCTACCTTACCCCCGCCTCGGTATTTTGCCGATAGAGCGTATCCAGCTGGTTTTTGATTTCGTTCAAGCCTTTTTGGATGTTTTTTATTTCGACTTTGGATGGCAACATCTGTTCGTTGGCGGTTGTCAGTTCCGACTGAATAGTGTCGAGGTTTTGTTTCGTTTTGTTCAGGTCGCCCTGAATTTTTTCCATATCGGTTTTCGACGCGGCAATTCGATTCTGAATGCTGGCAAATTCCGCTTTTGCGCTTACAAGCTGTTCCTGCATCGCTTTTAAGCTTTGGTTTGTGCGGGTCATTTCGTTGTATCTGTTCTGGATGCTTTTGTATTCGGCGGTAAGGTCGTCCAATTTCGTTTTGGCGTCCATATAAAGCCAAAAGAGGCCGACTATAATGACCATAGTAACAGCGGCCAGGACTACGGTGAAAATTTTGGAGGAGGTTGTTGCGCGAGGCACAACGGCTTTGCGGGTGGTTTCTGCAGTGTTCTCATTTTCAAATTCGCTCAGCTGCTCAGGGGAAACATCCACGACGAATTTTTGCCCCTTGAATTTTCTTATCTGGATGACGCCGAGCTGACCCTGCTGTTCGACTATGTCGCTTGAGATTCCCTGCCTCGCGGCGTACTCATGGAGGGGGACAAGATTCCGCTTGAAATGCGAAGACGACTCGGCTTTCTGCACGGCCGTACCGCCTCCGGTCATTTCTTTATCCGGCTTTGAACGCGAATTTGTCTGGTTATTATCCATTTTTTCCGACTTAAAGTGTGTAGCTATCTAAGCGATGATAATCTACCAGCGACAAGTGAAAATTGCCAGAAAAAATCGGCCCGGCAAATAGACGATATGCGGGTTATTTGCTCTATGCTCAGATAACGAAGGTTTGTGTGGCTGAAACCCTATTTCTTATCGGAACCTGTATTTTGCAAATCGTCGAGCGTATCAAGAACCATTGGTATGTGAACATAAGCAGGGCCGCCTGCCATTACAACCGATACCGATGCCGCTTCGAGAATCTGCTGTCTGGTTGCCCCGGCTTCCAGACATTTTTGTACGTGGGAACGGATACAGGGTGGGCAGTGTGAAGCTACGCCTATACCCAGGGCGATTAATTCCTTTTCCTTTACGGTCAATGCGCCGTCTTTCATCACTTTTTGAAATAGTCCGCCGAAGCCCTGCAATGTATCAGGAATCTCGGCCTTCATTTTATCCATATCCGTTTTGAACTTCGCAAAAAATTCTCTTGTTTTGTCCATTTTAAATCTCGCAGTATTATGTGATTTTATATTTTCTTAAACGCCTCACCAAGCGACTCAACAACATCCGTGGCGATTAAACTTATTTGCCCAAATTTCTTTGCCGCGATGTCTCCTGCCAGCCCGTGAACGTAAACGCCAAGCACCGCCGCGTCAAAATTACTCAACCCCTGGCCAACCAGCGCGGTTATTATGCCCGTCAGGACATCGCCTGTCCCACCCGTAGCCATACCGGGATTGCCTGTTTTATTCACATATAGTTTTTCGCCGTCAGTAACTACCGTGCCTTTCCCTTTTAATACGACGGTCGTCCCTGTTTTGTTTGCCATTTGTATTGCTTGGATTTTTCTGTCAGCGGGCAGGGGGGTTCTGAAAAGTCCCGTCCAGAGCCGGTTCATTTCACCCGGGTGAGGCGTCAAAATAATGTCTGCTTTGTTTTGACTCGGCCAATCGTTTATTTTACTCAGGTTATTCAGCCCGTCGGCATCAATAATCAATCGCAGCCCCTTTTGCTCCAGCAGCCGTTCAAGTATCGCACATACGCCTTGCGTAATGCCAAGCCCCGGCCCGAAGGCGATGCAGTCATTATCAGAAATCAGATTAAGGATTGTATTAACGGCACTTGCAGCGATTCTGCCCGCGTTGTCTTCGGGCAGGGGGATGGTTGTGAAGGATGGCTCGATTGACGCGACAATTGGTAGGATGCTTTTAGGTGTTGCTACTCGCACTAATCCCGCGCCTGCCCGCAACGCGGCCCTTCCTGCAAGAGCAGCCGCACCGCTCATACCGATGCTGCCCGCGATAATGCAAACCTTGCCGAAATCGCCCTTATGAGAGTCACTTGCTCTTGGTTTTAGTTTCGGGATGTTTTTTATTATCTGCATATAACCTCATTTCTTGCTGTATGGTATAAATTACGCTGGATACGGTCAATAAAAGATTTGATAAGCAGGTCGGAGGATTTATAATCAGGAATAAATGGAGAACTTATGTGAAACCAAGAACAGATGGTACAAGTGGAGCAGAATAGTCAGAGATCAAAAAGATGAAATACGATGAGAATACAGTAGAAAAGCTTTATCAGGAGAATTTAGATAAAGCGCGTCAACTGCTTGCTTCTTTACCTGCTGCTGAGGGCAGGAAACCAAATGTTACAGGACTGAATGGGTGGGTTTACGAACAAACAATTCGCTATTGTTTGTGCCAAGAATTAATGGTACTGGGGTTGTCGACACTTGTAAAAGAGCAGGTTCCTCTTTATGGAAGAGCTAAAGTTGACTTATTGGTAGGCAATGTGGCCATTGAAATAAAAGCGTTAGGTTCTTTTGGCGATGACGCAGAGAAATACCGTCGTTATCGAGTTAAAGTCGAAGGAAGAGGTTGGGTATATTGTTATTTGACAAGGAGTGAAAGCTACAAGCCTTATCACTTATCAACTGAATCAACATTTGGAAAAAAGCGGGCTTTTTTCTTAGACACAAAGGGTGATTGGGAGAGATTTGTCAGAGAAGTTATAAAGAGTTATAAAAGAGAGTATTAAATAGCCGGTACAGTGGTCGTTAGCGGCTTTGCTGAAAATGTGAGGCGGGGATAATATCCCACCTATTCCTACTTTCCTGCGTCAATTTTTTTGTTTATTAGTGTGGCGGTAACAGCCGCGGAAAAACCGTTGTCGATATTCACAACCGTAACGCCTGAAGAGCAACTATTGAGCATCGTCAAAAGAGCGGATAGCCCCTCGAAACTCGCGCCGTAACCAACGCTTGTTGGCACTGCTATTACCGGGCAGCTCACAAGTCCGCCCACAACGCTGGCAAGCGCGCCTTCCATTCCCGCAACTACGATTATAACGTTGGCTTGCTGCAATTTTGGCACGTGAGCAAGCAATCGGTGCAGGCCCGCGACGCCCACGTCGCAGACCAGTTCTGTTTGCTGGCCCATAATCTCCGCGGTAACTTTGGCCTCGGAAGCGACGGGCAAATCAGCCGTGCCCGCGGTTACTATCGGCAGGACCGATTTCGATGGCGTAAGCTTTTTTTGTTCGAGAACTATTGCTCTGGCTGCTTTTTCATATCGGGCGAGAGGGAATTCTCCCGTTTTCACGATTGCCTCAAAGACATCTTCCCCTGCCCTTGTGGCCAAGACGTTATTGCCTTTTGCCGCAAGCGCAGTGAAAATTTTGATTATCTGTTCGTTTGTCTTGCCGGGGCAGTAAATCACCTCAGGAAACCCCTGGCGGATATGACGGTGGTGGTCAACGCGTGCAAAACCGAGGTCTTCGTAAGGTAAATGACGCAGCTTCTCGACCGCTTCATCGATGGTTACATCGCTGTTTTTGACCTGCTGTAGCAACTTTTTTAACTGTTCCGGCTGAATATGATTACTCCTTAACCGTTTGCTTTTGGTTCAAGCGTCAGGTCCGCGAACAGACCCGCTTTATATTTATGATACGCAAGCGAAGCTACCATAACGGCGTTGTCGGTGCAATATGCTTTCGGGGCTACCAGCAGCTTTTTCGCCGGCGTATATGATTCGCACATCTTCACAAGAACGGCCCGCAGCGAGCTGTTTGCCGCGACGCCCCCGCCCAATAAAACGGTCTTTGCCCTTACATTGTCGATTGCTCTTTGGGTTTTTTCTATCAGCACGTCAACTACCGCCGATTGAAACGACGCTGCGATATCGGCTATTTCCTGTTTGCTCATCGAATCGACTTTGGATTGTCCCTTCATTTCCTGTCCCCGGCAGTGATAAAGCACCGCCGTCTTCAGGCCGCTGAACGAAAAATCAAGCGAATCCGCCCCCAGCATTGAACGCGGAAAATCTATCGCGTGCGGGTTGCCCGTTTTGGCCGCCTTTTCAATCGATGGGCCGCCCGGGTAGGGCAGCTTCAAAATCGTGGCGACCTTGTCAAACGCCTCGCCCGCCGCGTCATCGATACATCGGCCAATCAATTTCAATTCGAGAGGTGATTCGCATTCGTAAAGACAGGTATGCCCGCCGGAAACAATCAGCGCAATTGCCGGCAACTGCAAATCCTGCTCCGCTATCATTGCTGATTGCAGATGCGCGTGAAGATGATTGACCGCTATCAATGGTTTATTCCAGGCCATGCTCAGTGTCTTTGCCGCCGTTACGCCCACGACCAGCGCGACAGCCAGACCCGGCTGGTTTGCGACCGCGATTGCGGCGATATCATCTTTGCTAACATTGGCTGTTTTGAGTGCCTCGGTTATCACGGGGTAGATATTTTCAATATGGGCGCGTGAGGCGATTTCGGGAACGACTCCGCCGTATTTCTCGTGCAGTTTGGCCTGCGAGGTTACAATCGATGACTTGACGGTTTTGCCGTCTGCGACAACCGCCGCGGCTGTTTCATCACAGCTCGTCTCAATACCTAATATGTTAATCGTTTTTTCAGGCATAATCCGGATATTAGCCCAACGGCAGGGGACTGTCAACGTGGACGGGCGAGCAGAAGGATTTGCTTGCAGATGCTTTTGCAAACGTGAAGCAATGAAAACCTGATTGGAATCGGCTTGGCTAATGCAAAGTCGGTGCAGACGGTTTGTGGAAATGGGTCCCCAACGATTGTTATATCGTCAAAATTAGCACAACCGAGACCGATTTGTTTGGCGGTTTTGATGATGGGCAGTGATTCCGGCGATAAATTTATCAGTTTGCTGCATACTATTTCACAGGCAATCGGCTCTGTTCCTCCGATTAGCCAGCCCAAAGCCCTTGGTCTGCCGCTGATTGGCCCCGGGCCGTCCATCGCGATTACGCCGTCGATAATGGTCAGGGCGGGGCTTAGTAGTTTGTATATTTCGATGAGCAGCTTGCAGAATTTCTTTTCATTGCCGCCTTTTGCGAAATGCCAGTACGCCTTCCACTTGCCGCTTACACAGCCGAACATATTCTTTACTGCGAACGTTGCCACAAGCTGCTGATGTGCCTTGAATTTCGGCAGGTTGATAATTTTATCGGCATCAAGGGCAGCCGAGCTTATACCGACATCGACGCCGGCTATCTTACGCTTCACCGGCTTATCTAACTGCCTGACGGGTACACCCAGTTTCTTCAGCGGCTCTTCGAGTTCCAGCATGCTGACGCATTTAAAAACGTCTCCCCACGCCGGCGAATCGCCGACAAATGGCCTTGCGCCAAAATCCTTAAGTATCCTGGCGGTTTCTATTATGACCGCGGGGTCGGTTTGCGTGGCGCAGCGGCGTGGTTTCGGAGCGATGAGGTTGGGCTTCAGCAGGACGCTGTCACCCTTTTTGATAAATTGTTCGATTCCGCCCAACAGCTCGAATTGTCTGGCGATTGCCTCGGCAACGACAGGTTCTCTGTATTCGGTGCAGTGTGTCAGCGCTACTATCGGTTTTATCGGCATGACTAAAAAATTGATACACAGACCAGCAAATAAACCGTGATAATCGGCTTAGGCCCGCTTTGGGTAAAGAATCGGCCCGACGCCGTGGTTTCATCGGGATTGTATTCTCGCGGGCTTAGCAGGACAAAATCGCCCGGCTTCATCATCGCGGAAAATCCCGCTGAGTAAATCCGTAAGTCGTTTTCCCTGATTCGTTCCGCCAGCGCAGGCGCAGCGCCTTCGGTCGAGGAAAAAATTACAGGCGTTATCTGGATGTTCGCTAATTGCGGCCTGTTCGCCTGTACCTCAACGTTGGATTCAGGCGGCTTGTTTGTCCCGGGTAAAGCTGAATCGCTGATGATTTGTCTCGAGAGCACCTGTAACCCGACAATTCCAGGCCCGACATCTGCGTTTTTGACGACGCCCTGCCGACCTATGAAAGAGATGGTCTTGTGCGATATTCTGGTTATATTGATCATTTCCGGCTGGTTGTCCGACAATAACAGCGAATTCTTGGGCAGATTATTCGCGTTTGCGTTTTTTAATATCTTGGTAACTTTATTAAACGCGGCGAAATTGCCCATAGCAGCTCGCAACCCGTTTGCTGCAAAACCGTCAAGGTCATTGTATCGCAGTGTCCCCGGCTTCAGCATCTGCCAGACGCCTTCCATTGATGTGATGTTATCCGCAGGCAGCTCATAACTTATGATTTCGATATTGGTCGTTCGCAGGTGCTGTGGCTGAGCACGCTTGCCGGTCGGCGCAATGTCGCCTATTTTAATACCTTCGGTATTCGGTTTTTTCTGAGCGTTGTCGCAGCCGGCGGCCAACATTACAACCGAGCAGACAAACAAGATTTGCAGCAGACGAGCCATAAGTATAGGTTAGCCGGTCAGGAAATATCTGTCAATCGAAAGGGCACAGGGATTATTTTCAGGCGAATTGCCGAATCCGGTCAAAAAAAGGCGTTCGTTTTTGCTCTACGCACTGGGCGGCGTAAAAGTACATCGCAGCCGACCAGCTTTGCCAGTCCTCGCCGCGGGGGATGCCGTTTTGTGCCTTGAACCATTCGTTAAATCCAAACTCAACCTTTGCCTTGCGGGCAGGCCTCACAAGTTCCGTTAATGACAGCAGTTTTTCCTCGGCAAGTTCGTATTTGCCTGCCGCCACAAGCACTGCCACATAAAACCCGCAAACAAAAGGCCATATACCCCCGTTATGGTAATCTCCGGGTTTGTTGTATTTCGCGTATCTGGCAAACCAGTCAGGGTCCCCGGGCCTGATATATGGAAAGAAATTCGGCGGCAGATTCCCCGCCAGCTCACCATTTTTTCTCATTGACTGGCATTCCGCCTCGACCCACGATATTATTCTTCTCGCCCTTGAGGTCGATGCCAGCCCCGTAAGAATCGCAATGCTATTACCTAAAAGGTCAAAGCGTTCGCTTCTATAGACCTTGTAAGCCCACAATGCGTAATATGGTTTATTCGGCAACACAAGTCCTTCGTGTATGTGCCTGTTTTGCCTGTCACCGCGCACAAAAAATCTGCCCATCTGCTCCTTAAGCTCCGCCGCTCGCCTGTGTTGTCCGAACAAATGCAGATAAGCATACACAAGGGTATTCACATACAACCCATATCCAAGGACCCATTGCTCGTCACGCCAGTCGCTTGTCGGCAGCTGGGCGACGAGGACGCGGTTTGTGGGGCTTTGATGTTCCATCCAAACAATCGCTTTGCGGATTGCCGGCTCGAGAAAATTTTTCTTTCCAGTTACCTGCCTGAACAGGGCGACGGCTGTTAAAAACAGGGGGGTGCAGTCGCTTGACCCGCGGTCTTCGCGGTCGTGAACTAATGACGGGATATGCCCCTGCGGACTTTGATTGCTGGCGGCGGTTTCGAGCGTCTTTTGCAGGGACTTGATTAACTTGGTGTTTCTCGTCAACAGGATACCCAGCGACGATACCATCAGGTCGCGCGTATATGGTTCCGGATATCCCCAGCCGGCTGTTCGAGGCAGACCCTTGTATGGGCCGTGAGCATTGTGAAGCAGGACTTTTATCGCCGCCTCTTTTGCTCTGGTAATCAATGCTTTATCAGATTTATTCACGTTACGAAATTCCCAGCTGCTTTGAGATTATCTCGACGAATTTTTTTGCGACTACGCGGTAATCGAATTTCTCGACCACCCGCTGTCTGCCCGCCTTACCCATTTTTTTTCGTAATTCGGCGTTGGTCATAAGCTCCATCAGGTATTTGGCGATATCGTGCACACTGGCCCTGTAATCGACGATTCGCGGTTCTTTGAAGACCACTTTGCGGCTTATTTTGTGCCCTGATTCGTCGTTGAGAATCGTTTCCCTTAGCCGGATTTCGGTTGAGACCTCCGCCAGAAAGCCGGTTTCGCCGTCAACGATAGTATCAAGCAGTCCCATTGCCTTTATGCCTATGACGGGTTTACCGCAGGCGCCCGCCTCAACCTGAATCATCCCGAATCCTTCGAGCCGGGATGGCGCCGCGTAAATATCGCAGGCAGCCAGGAGATAAGGCATAAAATTCCGGCTCGTAACGTTCGTCGTATAGGTAACATTTTTTTCGATTCCCAGGTCGGTTGCCAACTGCATATCGATTGAATTTTGCTTTTCAGTTCTCGGCTGAGGCCAGACCTTGCAGACATATTTCCAGTCAGGCGCCTTTGTATCAATCAGAGCAAGCGCCTGCATAACCTCCTGCGCCCTTTTGATGTTGCGTCGCCGCCCACAGTCATAATCATTATCTGGTCGGGCGCAACGCCGAGCGATTCGCGAACCGCCACAACCTTGGGGTCATTTTTGTCTCGTGGTATGAAGGCATCGGTATCGCAGCCGACGGGCAGCACCTCGATATTCTTGCCGCTCAGGCCGTCTCGAACATAAACGCTTTTTACCCATTTGCTTGTAACAAGTATCAACGGCAGTTTTTCAAGTATCTCGTGATAATCGCCCATATAGCCATCCGCGACTAACCACGGCACCGGTTGAACGCCATACCTTTGCGGGTGAAGCACTAAGTTAGGCGTATGCCCCCAGTATCCCACGCCCACAACAATATCCGGCTCGAACCAGCGGTAATACCATTCCTTTTCCTGCGCCGATTCGAAATTCACCGAATGCACGTCCACGCCAAGCTCCGTCAGGCCCCGGTGCAGCAAATGCCCCTGTGTTGCAAGGCCCGCTGGCGAAGGCGGATAATCATAAAGCAGCAGCACCTTCATTTTTTTTCTCCTCGATTGGGCGTAACAGTTGTGCCGAATTGCCAGAACCCTTCCTGTTTCGGGCAGCAGCTGGCCTCGAAGCTGTCGGCTGCAAAACCATACATTTCCGTAATAATTCCGTATTTCTCCTGCCAGATAGGATCGGGCAGCCAAATCTGTATATCAGCGTCCCGGCTGGGTTTTGGCAGGTATTTGCCGCCCCCGTCCTCATACGCGAACATCCATATCAATTTGCTCGGAAGCTCGCCTGTTGTGTGCAACGATAATACCGCCCTTGATGCTTCCTCATGTCTCAAATGCCGTGTGTATTCGCCCCATCGGCTGTGCGTAAGAATCAGGTCAAATTTGCCCATAGGCAGCAGCGACAAGATTGTTTTCCTGATTTCCTTTTCAGCAAGGGGCTTTTGTTCCGGGCCGTCGTCGAGGTCGCCCATAATCCCCTTTGCGCCAAGATAATCCATTACACGGTTGAATTTGGCGGAGCGGTCAGGATCGCTTTTTCGGCAAAGCGTAATTACCGTCCAGCGTGTCTGCGGGTGCAGCAGCATCAGTCCTCCTGCCCACAGCGTTTCATCATCGGGATGGGCAATAATTAACAGACAGTTGCTGAATTCCCACGATTGTCCTGTTTTTGAAATCGCCATAGTATCTGTCTCCGGCCCCTCCTCCGTAGCCCCTAAGGGGCGAAGGATGGGTTGGCAATATCATCTTCAATCACGATGTGTTCGTCAATGCCTGATGGTTCGTTAGGCATGACCAACAAACAGCAGGATGCCCTTTCTCATCAGCATCACTGCAATCGCCGCCAAAAGCAAGCTCATTATCTTTGATAATGCCTTCGTTCCAGCTTCGCCAAGACCTTTTATTAGCCAGTATGAGCCGCTAAATATTAGACCCGCGAAAAGAATGTTCCCAATCACCGCGATGACAGTTGGCAGAAGACCGTATTCGGAGATTATTAAAAGCGAGGTTGCCAGAACCGCCGGCCCAACAATCAACGGGGTACCTATCGGTACAGCCCCGAGGTCTTTGACAGGTATATGCCTTTCTTTGGTATGACTCACAAGGTCTATTATTGCTATGCAGAAAAGCAGCGCGCCGCCTGCGACCATAAAATCCCCGATGGTAATACCGAGCAGTTTAAATACCAGTTTGCCGATGAGGATAAAGCCGACCGCCAGCAAAAAAGCAGTTACCATCGACTGGACTATGATTTTGTTTTTTTGCTGTTTGTCAAGGCCGTCCGTCAGCGAAACAAATATCGGCAGCACTCCGATTGCATCGACTGCCACGAACAACGGTATGAATGACAGCAGGATGTCCTTCAAGATGTCCGTCGCGTTTTTTACGTCGCTTGAATATAGTTGCAAATCCATAACAATCAGTGTAAATTAGATGTGCACCTGCGGTCAATACTTTTATTGGGGTATAGTGTAATGGTAGCACAACTGACTCTGGATCAGTTAGTCTAGGTCCGAATCCTAGTACCCCAGGTCTTTCGACGCATTATCTATCCAGGGTAGGTCTATTGCTCCAATCCGGGCAAAAAGGAGAAAATGGGAGAAGTGAAAACAAGCAGACAGGCGGTATCACAAAAGATTGTTTTTTTGTTGTTTTTCGCGTCAGGAATCAGCGGCCTTATCTATGAGGTTGTCTATCTTAGAATCCTTTCAAGAACAATTGGCGTAACCGCTTATGCCACAGCCGTAACATTGGCCGCCTTTATGGCTGGGTTGGCCCTGGGCAGCTTTATATTCGGCCGGCTTGTTGATAAACGCAATGACCAGTTGAAAATTTTTGCTCTGTTGCAGATATGGCTCGCAGTTTTTGCCATTGTCACACCCTTCATCCTGATTGGCTCGGTTGATGTTTACAAATTCGTTTCTATAATCACTCATCAAAGCGCCGCCGCGATTTCATTGTCAAAAGTGGTTGTGTCCTTTCTCTCGCTGCTGGTTCCTACGGTGCTGATGGGCGGCACACTTCCTGCTTTGACCAGCTACCTTGTCAGGCAAGGCGGGATGTTCGGAAAGAACTTCAGCTTGTTGTATGGATTGAATACGTTAGGAGCTGTTTTGGGTGTTCTCCTGAGCGGTTTCATTACCATCGGCGCAATCGGCGAGTGGAATACCATATTCATTGGGGCGTTAATAAACCTTGTGGTCGGTTTCATAACATTTGTTATTTACCGCAGGCAATTACGATTCACCGGACAAACCGGCGTCACGCGCGACGTAGCTGTCAATGCTGTGGGCAACCGCATTTCGATGTACTCGGACACGGTGCGAAAAATGGTGCTCATCGCGTTTATGATAAGCGGATTTACGGCACTGGCCTATGAGGTGGTATGGACGCGACAGCTAATTCTGTTTCTGCAGACCTCGATATACGCGTTTTCCGGTATGTTGGCAATATTCCTTGTAGGAGTGGCGATTGGCAGTATGTTTGTGAACAGGTATGTGGACCGTCTCAGGACTCCACTGTTAATTTTTGGAATCCTGGAGTTGGCCATCGGTGCTTTGTCGATTTTCAACCTTTATCTTTTCGGTCCGTTGGATACCAATCTTTTAACGAGGGTGCTTTCGCCGGTTGTGTTGGTGCTGCCGCTTACTCTTCTTTTTGGCGCCATATTTCCTATTGCCTCATTATGCTATGCCAAAAGCACGAACCTTGCTGGCACTTCCGTGGGTATCCTGTATACATTTAATGCGGTGGGCAATGTTACCGGCTCTCTTTTTACGGGCTTCCTTTTCATCAGTCTGCTGGGCTCCAGCAAAACCGTAATTATACTGGGTTTCGTAAATATCATGCTCGGATTGGTTCTTTTGTGGCTCGAACCTCGCACGTCGAAGGGTTACAAACTGAGGTTTCTGCTAATAGTTCCGATTGTTATATTGCTTGCACTTGGATTTAAAGGCAGAGACCCGTTTCTGGCCGTCATTGAAAGCAGAATTGCACAAGGCGCAAACCACTATGAGATATATCGCAACCGGGAGACCGTGGAAGGAACCGTAACCAGCTTTGTCAGAGACGGCATCAAGCAACTCTGGATTAACGGCTGTGGGCAGACCCTTTTGTGCACGGAGACAAAACTTATGGCACATCTTCCGGTTATGCTGGCTGATAAACCGAAAGAAATGCTCATGATATGCTTCGGGATGGGGACTACCATGAGGTCCGCGTGTATTTATGATGATTTGAATATTACATGTGTTGAGCTTGTGCCTGAGGTTTATAAATATTTCGGCTATTATCACAGCGACGCACAAAAAGTTATAAGCCGTCCGAATGTCCGTTTCATTGCCAACGATGGTCGTAACTTCTTGCTGCTGAGTCCCGACAAATACGACGTAATTATTGTTGACCCTTCGCCTCCCGTTTACAATGCCGGCACGGTAAATCTTTATACCCGGGAATTTTTTACGCTGTGTAGGGAGCACCTGACGCCGGGCGGCGTTATGTGCCTGTGGTTCCTGGGGGGCAACCAGCAGGATAGTATGTATATATGTAAAACTTTCTATTCCGTTTTCAAGAACATGACCCTCTGGAAAGGCCCGCACAACCGGGGCTTTTACCTGCTCGGCACTTCTGCCCCGACAAATGTTGACCGGTCAAAGATAGAGCACGCCTTTACAAACCCTCAGCTTGTAAACGATTTGAGTGAAATTGATAAGGTCTGCATAACAAGCGAGCAACTGCTTAATCTTTTTTATATGCGGGATGGAAAAAGTATGGATGACCTTACGGAAACCACATCAATTATTACTGACAACTACCCATATACAGAGTTTCCCCTTTGGCGTTATCTGCTTAGTCGCGAAAGCGACAAGATACATTAACTATTTCCGGATTATATGCACTTTGTGCCGTTTCATTTCGGCCTGCTCGCATTCCGCAACCATGAACGTGTGATTGCCGTGGGCGAGGATGGGGCTTTTCTAATGTGCGTTCTGAATTATAACGTCAGGGAAAACATAAAATTCCGTTCATATCGATAAAGGCGATGAGGTTCGCCTGAACTGCTTAGCGATTGATTAAGCTGATGACCTCTACTTTGAGTGCCTACCTGTCCTTTTTGTTATCAGGCCGCTTAATCGCTTCGGTGTTTCGTTCAAGTTTATACAGGCACAGCGCTAAATGTTTTTTGAACACCGGCTCAAAGGGGTTTAGCCAGATAGCTCGTCTGAAACAATGGACAGCAATTTTGTAGGCCTCTCGCGAAACCAAGTGCATACCCAGAGAATCGTGGTCATAACCAAGATAACGACTTGGTCGAAGTGCGTCTTCGCGTCGTTCGTTCTTATCTCGCTGACACTCTTTTTTATAGACCATAATGCTATTTCCACTCTAAGCACCACGTCTGCCTGCTATCTTTTCAATGGCTCGAAACCATGACTTCTTTTCGTCTTCGGTCTGTTTCCAACGTTGAGGCGGATACCTTTTACTGACGAAACCGGAGGCATCGCTTTTAATTTTTTCTAATTGATATATTTCTGTTTCATATAGGATATCCAGGAGCGAATCGTTATCAACATAACCTGTAATTTTCATAAGATGCGGTATGCATAGGCCACAGTTCTGTTCGTACTCTGTCTTATGCTTATTGTCCGTCAAAACAACCGATAGCTCCTTAAGATACTCTCTTTTTTTTTTGCTCAACTCGCAGCATAGAGGACACTCGATTAACCAAATCTTCAAATGATTCTCTCCATTTTTACTCGCATCGACAAAACATTTTTGTTTATCCGCTCTTAAGATTTCTAATAGTTTTTCGATTAATTGAGCGCCTATGTTTGCGCTACCATAATGAGAACTCATTTCCTGGAATTGCCAAAAGTGATAGTTGCAGAATCCGCCTGCGTCTAAAAGTCGTTTTATTTGCTCAGAGTTTTTGGCATTATTATTGCTCTGCCCCACCCATTGATACAAACTATCAAGCTCATCCCGGCGCAACATATCGCACAAAGGGCATCCATTCGAAGAAAACGCCTCGATAATTCTTATGCGAGTGTCTTTTGTTTCTTCCATCTTTTCTAAAAATACAACGGCAAAAATATTGCCAACAACAACCCCAAAGCAAAAAAGAAAAGAAGAGTAAAAATGCCTGCCTCAAGAGCTGTTTTCAATACTTTTCGCTTGTCAGGATAATGATGCGCGTATTCTCCATAAATAATTAGAAAGGCCATAATCGCCGCCAAAGCGCTTAAGATGGCTGCTATACAGAATAAGGCCTTTGTTAATCCCATTATCAAATCATTTTCAACGCTATGCCAAAGGATTACTGAACACCGCCGCCTTACCTAATTCGGCTTCGATTTCCAACAACCTGTTGTACTTGGCAATTCGTTCGCTTCGGCAGGCAGAACCGGTCTTGATTTGACCGCCGCCCATTGCGACAGCGAAATCAGCCATAAAGGTATCTTCTGTCTCGCCCGAACGATGTGAAATTACATAACCCCACTTCGCCTTACGACATAATTCGATTGCCTCAATTGTCTCAGTCACGGTGCCGATCTGGTTGAGTTTTATAAGAACGGCATTGGTTGTATGTTCTTCAATTCCTCGTTTTATAAATTCGGTGTTGGTAACATAAATATCATCTCCAACTATCTGAATCTTGCCGCCAAGTACGGAAGTATGCTCCTGAAATCCTTTCCAGTCATTTTCCGCAAGGCCGTCCTCGATAGAAACAATCGGATATTTCTCAATCCATGCTTTGTAAAGTTGAGTCATTTGAGAACTGGTTTTTTGTCCCTGCCCCGATTTTGCCAGATTATATTTTCCATCTTCATAAAACGAGCTGGCTGCCGGGTCCAGCGCAATGGCTATGTCTTTTCCCGGTTTATACCCGGCCGCTTCAATTGCTGAAACGATAACGTCGCAGGCCTCATCATTGCTTTTGAGATTGGGGGCGAAGCCGCCCTCGTCCCCGACGCTTGTTGTATATCCCTTCTTTTTCAAAATTGATTTCAAAGCGTGAAATGTTTCCGCGCCGTAGCGTAAGGCCTCGGCAAAAGTTGGCGCACCTATTGGCATAACCATAAATTCCTGGAAGTCAACGCTGTTGTCCGCGTGTTTTCCGCCGTTGAGAATATTCATCATTGGTATCGGCAGGCGCACGGCTGATGGCTCTCCCAGATAAGCATACAAAGGCCGATTTGCCGCTTTTGCCGCTGCGCGGGCGACCGCCATTGAAACCCCAAGTATCGCGTTTGCGCCGAGTTTGTTTTTGTTGGGGGTTCTGTCCAACTTAATCATAATCTCGTCTATTCGGGCCTGGTTTTCGGGGTATAATCCGATTACTTGGGGAGCTATGAGCTTATTTACGTTTTCAACGGCCTTCAACACTCCTTTACCGCCATAACGTTTTTTGTCACCGTCGCGTAGCTCGACGGCTTCGTTTTCTCCCGTAGATGCGCCCGATGGAACCGACGCTTTGGCGGTAATGCCGTTTTTAAGCGTGCAAAATACGCGAATAGTTGGATTCCCGCGAGAATCAAGAATTTCCATTGCTTTGACCGATGTAATTTGATTGTTCATAATATTTTCCTAAAAGTCCTTTCAGTTTTTAATTCATTGTTTTGCATAGACACTATCCCGAACAAGTTTATTCTTGATATCAGCCAATTTCATAGCTGCCGACTCTAACTCTCGCATCTCATCTGCAATCGTTTCGGACTGGTCTTTTTTTCTTGTAAATGCTGTTTTTAGGGCGATATGAATCGAAGAAATAATCTCCTGCATAGATGAATCCAGATTTCTGGCGAAAGCAGCATAAGCGTTTTCGATATTTTCCTGCACCTCTAACCGCATTTTGCCCACGTTGTAATTTGCCAGGTCGTCAATCTGCGATTTTATCCTTTTATGAACCCTTGCTTCACGAATACGCTTAGGTAAAATTTTTTCCAGCAGACCGAATGGAATGGGTAAAAAAGATGTGTCCCACTTTTGAGTAATCCAGTAAAGGTCCCGCATTGATGGCATAACGGCAGGATGTTGGAGCGGCTGATACGAAATATCGAAAAGTTGGGCCGCCGTTTTGCGGATGGACTCAGCAAGAATATTTACCTTCTTCTGGTGCTTCTTTAATAAATCAGTGGCTCGCTGGTCAAATATCCTCCTCATTTGGCCGGCCTCATGCTCACAGAATCCGGGGATTGTCTCATCCAATGCCTCCTGAGCAGTGTCTTCATCCAGAGATTTCTCTCCCTTGGTTGCGTGTTCCACGGCAACGCTATCAAGATACAACCGGGCCTTTTTCTTAAGCGTTTGTGCATAATCATAAAGCGATTCGACCATCCGTTTTCTTTCCCCTGTCAGGATGTCGCCAAAAGCGATTCGTTCGTTTTGTGACTCCTTAAGTTTGGCCTCGAAAACGGCCATTTTCCTTTCCATATCTACCAGCGGCATTTTGAGCGAATTGATTGTGAGATTCACTCTCATAAGGCAATCGGTAACGATATCATTGGTTTTCAGGGCAACCGCTTCATTCAGTGCCTCTATTTTTTTGCTTGCCAGGAATCCAACCAAGTATTTTTCTGCTGTTTCCATCCCGCTTTTTGCCCACCCAAGGGAATCTTTCATTCCTTTTGCCTCAAGCCCCTTTTGTGCAGAAACACAGAATACAGGCGAATCAGAGTCGATTTCGGCTTGTTCTGCCAAAACTTTCCTGAAGAATTCCAGTGCCTTATCCTTATCTTCACCGGACAGGTAATCAATCTTGTTTAAAACAAAGAACAGCCGCGGGACTTTAGACCTCACTTCTTTAAGAAATTTCACTTCCGTATCAGTTATGGGCGGGTCGGCTGAAACGAGAAATAATGCAGCGTCGCACTGAGGAAGGAAATTGAGCGTCGCCTCCGTGTTATGCTTCAAAGTTGAACCGATACCGGGGGTATCTATCATAACTACGCCGTTCTGAAGAATAGAGGCAGGATGAAAAACTTCGACTTGCGATATGCCGAGACGATTCTTTGGATTCTCAACTTCCGTTACAAATTTTCGCAGAAACACATTCAATTGTTCCGGCTCATCCGCTTGTATCTCATTGGTTTTTTTATTTTGGTCTTGGTAATAAATTATGGCTCGTCTGACCGGGCCCGATTTAATAAAGGTTGGAATCATCGTCAGGGGCACGACAGAAGTCGGCAGTAGCGTCTCCCCGAGTAATGCGTTGAGAAAGGTGCTTTTGCCTCGTTTAAATTGCCCTAAAACCGCAAGATGGAATCGGCCTTCGTTAATACGCTCTTTGAGCTCGAGCAGCTTCTGTGAATCCGAGCTAAATACCGTGCCAAGTGAATCAAAAATACCAAGGGCATCTTCCAGCTCTTCTTGAATATTCAGAGTTAGTGGCGCGTAAATTTGATTTTCTTTCGGTTTGTTATTGCCGCCCATAACCGCATTCCTTAATCTTTTGCGCAACTTATTTTACGTTTCTACAGCCAAATTGCCGCAGAAAATCGTCAGGAGTTATCAGCCAATACAAGCGGTTATGGGGAACTCCATCCCCTTATCTTTTATTATCGGCATTATAACCGTAAATGTCAAATCAATATGAACCTTCGTGAAGGGGCTCGAAAAACATCAAAAATTGTGTTGAAAGTTCACACCTGTTACTTTATTATTACAAATAAGGTGGCGATGAGGTTCGCCTAATAACCGCCCTCATAAATAGGGATAATAACCTCTACCGGCAACGGTAGGGGTTATTTTTTAGACCTCTATCGAAAGATTGATAGAGGTTTTTTCTTTTTAAGGAAATTAAAGTATGAATGCAGATTTGGTTCCGCTGGTTGTAGGTGGTTTGATTTTCGTTTCGAGTTTGCTGTCTTTGAAGTTGGGGCTTTCGGTAGCCATAATTGAAATCCTGCTCGGAGCGATAGGGGGGTATTTTGGTCTCAAGCCGGAAGAATGGATGATGTACTTGGCCGGTTTTGGGGGCATTCTCCTGACGTATTTAGCGGGGACCGAGATTGATACGCGTTTGATGCGGGAGAAATTCAAAGAAAGTATGCTCATAGGCGGGTTCTCTTTTCTGTGTCCGTTCTTAGGTGTTTTCCTCTATACATTTTTTGTCGCGGGCTGGTCTCTTCAGGCATCTCTGATTGCGGGCACTGCTTTATCGACGACCTCGCTCGCTGTGGTCTATTCGGTATTGGTTGAGACGGGATTGTCATCAACACAGATAGGCAAGTTTCTTATGGCGTCAACTTTCATTACCGAAATGGGAACCGCCCTTGCGTTAAGCATTCTCTTCATCAAACCGACAATATACACGCTGGTCTTCATATCGGTTTCTCTGAATGTGATATATTTTGCCGAAAAATTCTCACACAAAGTGTTTGACAGCAAGACGTTGAAAAATAAGGTGATTGAGCCGGAAATAAAATACGTATTCCTGCTTTTGATTGCATTTATGTATTTTGCCAAATTGGGTGACGGGCACGCGATTTTGCCGGCGTTTATATTAGGGCTTTTGATGTCGCGCCATTTCGGCGAAACGTCCGGCAATAAAGCGGTCCGGGATCGTCTTCGTACCGTCGCTTATGCATTCATAACGCCCGTATTCTTCATCGTTGGCGGGCTTAAAATATCGGTGCCTATGCTAATCACGGCAGGAGGGATATTTGTTATTTTGTTCCTGCTGAAAATAGCAACCAAATTCATCGGCGTTTACTTCTTCGCGAGAAAATATATTCGCAACGGAAGCACATACACGACATTATTGATGAGCACGGGACTTACCTTTGGAACGATTTCGAGCTTGTTCGGGCTTAACGCTGGCTACATTGACCAGGTGCAGTATTCAGTCCTTGTAGGTGTTGTAATCGCAAGCGCGGTTATACCAACGTTCATAGCCCAAAAGTGGTTTATGCCCGTTGAAGAAGAGGATATCGTTGATATGGACGACGCTGGCCGATAAGGGGAACTACCATTCAAACTCCACGATAATCGACGTATGGTCGCTTGGGCTGAGTCGTTATCGTAACTTCTTATTTAGCAAGCAGTTATGCTGTTTTTTTTATTGCAAATACCGTGAGATATTCGGATTAAAAGTACAGCTCCCGAATTTAAATCATAATTTTGAAAAGATTTTTCTTGACTTGGTTACCTACTGTACTATAATACTAATACAATGATAAACTTTAAGTTAGACAAACAAAGCTATGTGCCTTTTTATCGCCAACTCGTGGATATAATATTATCCAGTATTTCCGCAGGCACAATCCTGCCGGGCGAAAGATTACCAACTATCCGCGACCTGGCTGTAAAACTGGAAGTCAACCCCAATACTGTGGTAAAGGCCTATTCGCAGCTTCAGCTTCTCGGCTTTCTCGATACGCAGCAGGGAACAGGTGTATTTGTCCGGCCGCAGCCGTCTATTCCTGCGAAAAAGAATCGTGAAAATCTGCGGGCGCTGGAAGAACTTTGCAGAGATTTTATTTCAAGAGCCCATTTGCAAAATCTCACCATCGATGAAATAGTCGAATACTTGCGGAGTATGCAGAAACAACAACCCGAATAAGTTGCCGATACTTTCGGCGGAAAGGAGAATCTCGTGCGTTTCAATCTTCTACAAGCCATTTCAGAAAAAGTATCATCCGGACTAACTGAAACTATTCGCAAAAAGGAGAACTCTATGTATGATGCTATGACACAACTTAATAAAGACCATGCTGTCCGCCAGATTCAGCGAATGAAGACTTATGCACCAATTACCTTCCTTACAGTTATCATTGCTGTAGGGACAATTATTGGCGGCATAGTTCTGTTACGGGCAGACAGAACGGCTCCTGCTGTTGCCACGTTCATAGTCGGTTTTATTCTTGCGGCACTATGGTCCTTGTCCGCACACCTTTTGGCCGAATGGGATAAAGCCCTTGTGTTGCGATTAGGTCGTTTTAGTTCTGTCAGGGGCCCGGGCTTTTTTATGATTTTACCCATCCTCGAAAGTGTTATCCGTATTGTGGATATGCGAGTTCGCACCACAACTTTTTACAGCGAGTCGATGCTTACCAGCGATACCGTGCCTGTGAATATCGACGCAATAGCGTTTTGGCATGTCTGGGATAGCCAAAAAGCCCTGCTTGAGGTCGAAAGCTACTATCAGGCAATTTCACTGGCTGTTCAGACCGCGCTTCGGGATATAGTAGGCATCCATTCCCTTGCTGAAATTCTTTCCGACCGGGAAAAGGTGGCTAAGACGCTTCAGAAGGTGCTCGAAGCAAAGACCGAGGCATGGGGTATCAGTGTTACCTCAATCGAAATCCGCGACATAGCCATTCCTGAAAACCTCAAGGACGTTCTTTCCAAGCAGGCCCAGGCCGAAAGAGAACGGCAGGCGCGAGGAATACTCGGACAGGCGGAAATGGAAATTGCCGAAAAGTTCGCCATGGCGTCCAAAGGATACCAGGATAACCCTGTTGCTTTGCAGCTTCGCGCAATGAACATCGTTTATGAAGGCATACGGGCAGGCGGCTCGCTTATGATTGTGCCGAGTTCTGTTCTCGATACGATGAATCTCGGCGGCATGGCGGCTCTGGGACAAACCCAGCGAAATCTTATGACTCAGCAGCAGGCAAAGCCATAACAATTTTAATAATATGCCGACGATGCCTTGGCAGGTTGGACTTGCGGTATATCAGTTTCTTTACCAGTCAAGTTCCGCGATAATCGGCGTGTGGTCGCTGGGACGAGGCAATAACCGTGGGGCTTTGTCGATGTAACAGGCGGTGCATTTTTCGGCTAATGGTTTAGTCGCCATAATATGGTCTAATCGCCAGCCGAGGTTGCGTTTCACGGCGTTAATAGGCCTGTAATCCCAGAACGTATATTGCCCCGGCTCTTTGCAATGCAGCCGAAATGAGTCAACAAATCCCCAGCTCATTACGTTTTTTAACTCTTTATGAACGTCAGGATGATAACAAACATTTCCCAATAATCCTTCGGGGTCGTAAACGTCAATTGCCTCCGGTGCGATATTCAAATCGCCAACCCACAAAACCGGGTCAGTTGGTTTGAAATGTTCTTCAAAGAACCTGCGCAATCGTCTGAACCATTCGAGTTTGTATTGAAATTTGTCTGATTCGGGAAGATACCCCTGTGGGACATAAGTGTTGACGATTATTATCCCATTTATTTCGGCCTTTATCAGCCGGGGTTCATCTTTCGGTTCATCGTCGAAGCCGGCCTGTACGTCTGCGATTCTGCTTTTCGCTAAGATTGCCACGCCGTTATAACTTTTCTGGCCCGCGAAGGCATAGTTGTACCCTGCCTCATCGAATACTTCAGCCGGGAAGTCCTTGTCCTGAACTTTTGTTTCCTGCACACACAGGACATCTGGTTTGGTGTTTGCCAGCCAGTCGAGAACAATAGGCATTCTCGCCCGCAAAGAATTGACATTGAAACTCGCGACAATCATAGATGTTTACCTTCGCACATTGTCAGCAGACCAAGCAGAAAACTAAGTGTGCTTTCCGCTCCCTCATTTAAGCTGACGCCTTCTGCACCAAGCCCGTCGCCGCAGCCCTTGCTCTTCGAATCGTAAAGTGGAATCCCCAAGTCATTCTCGCCCAAAAACCAGTTAAATGCTTTTTGCCGCAGCATCAGATATTTTTTGTCCTTTGTCGTCTTATATCCGGCGTCTAACATCAGAATTGTCCCCGCCGCTTCGATTGGTTGCTGGTCGAACTGTGCCTTTTGACCTCCCCGCGGAAACCAGCCGTTACAACCAATGAAACTAAAGTGAGCACCCGTAAAAGTATTGGCCAACAGAAAATCGCAGGCCTTCTTCGCGGCTTGCAGATATTTTTTTTCACCAAGTGTTATACCGGCCGTGAAAAGCGCACAAGGCAGCATCGCATTGTCATAAGTGAGTATGTTCTCGAACCAGGGCCAATTCGGTTTGGTGTTTTCCTTGAACCGCGACACAATCAAATCCGCTGCGGTTGCCATACAGCTTTTAGCATTCTCTGCATCTGGGAGCCGTTTAAGATAACCAGCCAAACCCAATATCGAATAAGACAATCCCCGCGGGTATTGCTTCTTGATAAGTGGCATCGCTATATCGATTCGCTCTTGAACTATAGGCACATAAATCTCGGAAGGAGGTTGTGCCAAAACAGCCCCGAATGCCCAGATTACCCGTCCTAATGCGTCATTGACCGGCTCTGCCTTATGCCAGGTCCTGTCGAAATCCATAAAATTCTTCACCGTGCCACCTGCCCTTCGTAGCGATAGCGAAGAAGGGTCGTCGTTGTGCGAATGAAGAACAAAAGCCAAATACCTGTCGATTAGTTGCAGTGTTTCCGGCTTGCGGTACAGGGCATAGTGTTTTGTCGCCACGATTAAAGCCCTGGCGTTGTCGTCGGTCGTGTAGCCCTCGCTGCGAAGCGGTATTGTGAACTTGGCGTGCTGAAAAAGCCCCGTATCATCGGTTAGCCGACGAAGATGCTCCAGCGATGGCTTGGGCAGAGATTGTTTTGCCATACACCAATCTTATTGTTACGCCGAACCTGCGTCAAGGTTATCCGTAACAGTATCGCTATATACTACGGCTCTTGGAACAGCTATGTCGAAAGACACAGTCGATTTTCTTTCCGGCACAGTCCGTATGTATTGTATGACAATATCCTACTAATACTACTGATATAAGCGATAGCATCATATTGAAAAGCCTGTTTAAAACACTTTTTTTGAAAATTTTACATATTTTTTTAATACCAAATATAGGGCTGTTCGTATAATATACTACCAGGGTAGTAGGAATAATGGAGAATGGAATATGAAGCTATCAACAAGAACAAGATATGCGATGCGGGCGGTTTTGGAGTTGGCGGAACACTTCGGAAAAGGGCCTCTCCAGACAAGGGTGATTGCCCAGAATCAGGATATTTCAGTCAAATACCTTGAGCAACTGATGGCTGCCCTTAAATCTGCGGGCCTTATACGAAGTCAGCGCGGCGCAAAGGGAGGATATATTCTGGCTAATCCACCCGAAAAGATTAAACTAAGCGATGTTTTTGATGTCTTTGAGGGGCCGGTTGTTACTGTGGAATGTGTAAGCAACGAAAAATACTGTAATAAGGCGGTCAATTGTGTAGCCAGGCAGGTGTGGAGCGATATCCAGCGGGCAGTGAGAAATGTTTTACAGGCAACAACTCTGCAGGATGTGATTGAAAAATCTAAAGTCAACAAGTCGGATTACCAGATATAGAATTGGAAATTGCTATGAGCGCGATATTTGATGATATAACTGCTTCGATTGGTTTTACGCCTCTTGTCCGGATTAACAAATTGAATCCGGGCGTGGCGACTATAGTTGCAAAACTTGAGTCCAGAAATCCCTGCGGCAGCGTCAAAGACAGGATTGCGTTGTCGATGATAGAGGACGCTGAAAACAAGGGATTGATAAAGCCGGATACTGTAATCATCGAGCCGACAAGCGGCAACACGGGTATAGGCCTTGCCTTTGTCTGTGCGGCAAAGGGATATCATCTGATTCTGACGATGCCGGAGTCGATGAGCATAGAACGGCGCAAGATACTGGCGATGTTTGGCGCAAAACTTGTTCTTACTCCTGCTGCCGAAGGAATGAGAGGCGCGATAAAAAAAGCCGAAGAGCTTATGGCCCAAACCCCAAACACCTTTATGCCTCAGCAGTTCAGTAATCCTGCCAATCCGCAGGTTCACCGTGAGACGACAGCCGAGGAAATATGGGCGGATACCGATGGCAAGGTTGATTTTTTTGTGGCCGGCGTCGGGACGGGGGGAACGATTACCGGTTGCGGCGAGGTGTTGAAAAGCCGAAACAAAAATCTCAAAGTAATTGCGGTTGAGCCGAAGGATTCGCCTGTGCTTTCAGGCGGCAAACCAGGCCCGCATAAGATTCAGGGTATCGGCGCCGGTTTTTTGCCGGACGTGCTAAACCGTGAGATAATTGATGAAATAATTCAGGTTACAAACCAGGATGCGATGGAGACCGCTCGTCAACTGGCATCCAAAGAAGGGATACTGGCCGGGATAAGCTGCGGTGCGGCGATATGGGCTGCAATCCAGGTCTCGCAGCGTCCCAAAAACCAGGGCAAGACGATAGTCGTGATTCTGCCCGATACCGGCGAGCGTTATATATCTACTGAAATGTTTGCCGCCGTCACATAGAAGCCGCGTGGTGGTTATAGGAGAGGACCTTATATGGCCAAAGCTGATTTGACAGACAAAAAGCTTGAACAATTAGTCGCTGAAATCGTCGGGACCTACCAGGGCGATTTGGGAATAAACTTCATCGACGCGACCAATCTGCCTGTGCGGGACAAAATCCTCGAAGTACTTGATATGATTTTCGAGGTCCTTTTCCCCGGTTTTACCGGCAAAAGAATGGTAACAAAATCGAACGTCAACTTCGTCGTGATAGACGTCCTTTGCCACATTTACACCGAGCTTTCCACACAGATAGAACGTGCGCTCAAATACCGCTGCCGGCTGGAAAATTGCGAAACGGGCGGCTGCCATAAAATGGCCGAAGATGCTACCATTCATCTCCTGACGCAGCTGCCTCATATCCGGGAAATGCTTAAAGGCGACGTCAAGGCCGCGTATGACGGTGACCCGGCCGCGAAATCTCCCGAAGAGATTGTCATTAGCTATCCCTGCATAATAGCGATAGCCATATATCGCATTGCCCACGAGCTATTCATAAAAGAGGTGCCGCTGATTCCGCGAATTATGACCGAGTGCGCCCATACCAGGACGGGTATCGATATTCACCCCGGCGCCACAATCGGCAAAAACTTCTTTATTGACCACGGCACCGGCGTCGTGATTGGCGAAACGAGCATTATTGGCGATAACGTTAAAATTTACCAGGGCACGACGCTGGGAGCATTAAGTTTCCAGAAAGATGAGAAAGGCAGGATTATTAAGGGAGGCAAACGCCACCCGACGATTGAGGATAACGTAACAATATACGCCGAGGCGACAATTCTGGGTGATATAACAATAGGAAAAGGCGCTGTCGTCGGCGGAAACGTCTGGATTAAGGAATCCGTTCCGCCGGGCGTTACCGTTACAACCCCCAACGCCGAGCTTGTATATAAAAAACACTCCGCCAAAAAAAGCGGCAAAAGAAAAAAGAAAAAATGAACGAGTCGTTGATGAAAAAAATCAAAGAGCTAAAGGCCGAGCGCAACGCCGTCATACTTGCGCATAATTATCAGCCCGGCGAAATCCAGGATATTGCGGATTTCACGGGCGATTCGCTTGCGTTGAGCGTCAAGGCCTCGGCGACGAATGCCGACGTGATAGTTTTCTGCGGCGTCAAATTTATGGCGGAGACCGCCGCGATTTTGTCGCCCGGCAAAACAGTCCTTTTGCCGGATAAAAACGCCGGCTGCCCCATGGCGGATATGATTACCGGCGAGCAGTTGAGAGAATTGAAACACAAGAACCCCGGCGCTTTGGTGGTCTGCTACGTGAACAGCTCCGCGGAGGTAAAAGCCGAAAGCGATTATTGTTGCACAAGCGCAAATGCCGTCGAAGTTGTCGAATCACTGCCGAAAAACAGCAAAATAATTTTTGTTCCCGACCAGCATTTGGGCAGGTTTGTGATTGAAAAGACAGGCCGTGAAATGATTTTGTGGCCCGGATATTGCCCGACGCACGCGTTTATTACCGAAGACGACATAAAAAAAGCCAGGGATGCGCATCCCGGTGCGATTGTAATGGCGCATCCCGAGTGCACCGAGCCGGTGAAGGCCGTAAGCGATAAGCTCCTCAGCACGGGCCAGATGCTCAAATTCGCGAAGCAAAGCGACGCCAAACAATTTATTATTGCTACTGAGACAGGAATAATTCATACGTTGAAAAAAGAAAACCAGGGCAAGGAATTTTACCCGGCGGCTACTCGGGCGATTTGCCCGAATATGAAACGCATAACCCTTGATAAGGTGCTCTGGTCTCTTGAAGATATGCATTATAAAATCACAGTGCCTGAAGATATTGCGGCCAGGGCTAAAAACGCGCTCGAAAAAATGGTCGCGATTTTACCTGCTAAATAGAAAGGTCATAAATAATGAGCGACGAGAAAAAACTTCATCTCGAAACGTTAGCCATACACGCGGGTCAGCAGCCAGATCCAGACACCGGTAGCAGGGCGGTCCCGATTTACCAGACATCGAGCTACGTTTTCAAAGACAGCAATCACGCGGCGAATCTGTTCGCACTTAAGGAATTCGGCAATATTTACACCCGGCTGATGAATCCTACTACCGATGTTCTCGAAAAGCGTCTGGCCGCACTGGAAGGGGGCGTCGCCGGCCTTGGGCTAAGCTCCGGGCAATCAGCGACTTATGTAAGCATCCTGAATATCTGCGGCGCAGGCGGCCACTTCATTTCGTCCAGCTCGCTTTATGGCGGAACGGTTACGCTTTTCAGTCATACCTTGCGCAAACTGGGAATTGAGGTAACATTCGTTGACGCTAAAAAACCGGAAAATTTCGCCAATGCGGTTAAGAAAAATACCCGCCTCGTTTACATCGAGAGCGTGGGAAATCCCAAAAACGACATTTTACAATACGATAAAATAGCGGATATTGCCCATAAGAACGGCTTGCCCGTTATATGTGATAACACTGTTATGACGCCGATATTGTTCAGACCATTTGAATACGGTATCGATATCGTGATTCATAGCTGCACCAAGTTTATCGGCGGCCACGGCACAAGCATAGGCGGCGCAATCGTCGATTCAGGCAACTTCAACTGGGCGAACGGCAAATTCCCCGAGCTGACCGAGCCGGACCCCAGCTACCACGGAATCAAATACGTTGAAAGCTTTGGCAATTTGGCGTATATCCTCAAGGCGAGGGTCCAGTTGCTGCGTGATATGGGTTCGTGTATGTCCCCATTTAACGCGTTTTTGTTCCTGCAGGGAATCGAGACGCTGCATTTGCGTATGCCCAGACACAGCGATAATGCCTTGAAAGTCGCGCAATGGTTCGAAGGGCACAAGTCGGTCAGTTGGGTGAACTATCCCGGCCTGCCCTCGCATCCTGACCATAAGCTGGCAAAGAAGTATATGCCAGATGGGCAGGGGGCTATACTGGGCTTCGGCATTAAAGGGGGCAAAGAAGCAGGAGTCAAATTCATAAACGCCGTCAAACTCGCAAGCCATCTTGCAAATATCGGTGACAGCAAAACCCTCGTGATACATCCTGCCAGCACAACGCATCAGCAGTTAAATGAACAGGAACAGCTCGCCGCCGGTGTAACGCCCGATTATATACGCGTCTCGGTTGGCACTGAACATATCGATGATATAATAGCTGACTTTGAACAAGCGCTTAAGACAAGTCAAAGGTAGAAAATTATGTGGGAATATACGGATAAAGTTAGAGAACACTTTTTCAATCCGCGAAACGTAGGCGAAATACCCGATCCCGACGGCGTCGGCGAGGTCGGTTCGCTTGCATGCGGCGACGCGCTGAAGCTGACTTTCAAACTCGACGAGAAAGGCAGAATAAAAGACGCCAAATTCAAAACCTTCGGCTGTGCCAGTGCAATCGCCAGCTCTTCCGCCTTGACCGAGATAATCAAGGGAATGCCCCTTGAAGAGGCGGCCAAAATTACAAACAAAGATATCGCCGATTATCTTGGCGGTCTGCCCGAACAGAAAATGCATTGCTCGGTTATGGGCAGAGAAGCCCTTGAAGCGGCAATAGAAAATTACAAGGGTGGCAGCAAAAAGAAACACCAGCTTGAAGGCAAAGTTGTCTGCACCTGCTTCGGCGTTACCGAAAAAGAAATCGAAAGAGTCATTCGCGAAAACAACCTCGATGTCGTCGAGCAGGTTACAAATTACTGCAAAGCAGGGGGCGGTTGCGGCGGCTGCAAAGGCGAAATCGAAAAAATAATCGAACGCATCAAAGGCGAAAGAGCAAAACAAAAAACGGTGCCTGCTCCCGTAAAAGGCCAGAAGCTGACCAACATCCAGAAAATTCAGCTCATTCAGCAGACAATCAACGAGCAGATTAGGCCCGCGCTGCGTGCGGATGGCGGAAATATCGACCTGATAGACGTTGACGGCAACAAGGTCATCGTTGCCCTTCGCGGTATGTGCGCACAATGCGCCTTGGCGAATATCACGATGAAGGACCTCGTAGAGGCCAAAATAAGAGAGTTTGTAAGCCCCGAAATCTATGTCGAAGAGGCAAAGGATTTGACCGACGACCAAAGGAAATAAAAAATGAAAACTATATACTTCGACAACAACGCCACCACAAAAGTCGCTGATGAGGTCCTTGAAGAAATCAAACCGTATTTTTGCGACCTCTACGGCAACCCTTCGAGTATGCACACCTTCGGCGGCCAGGTTGGCATTAAAATCCGCGAGGCACGCGAAAAAACTGCCGCTCTCCTCGGTTGCGACCCCGGCGAAATCATTTTCACCGGCTGCGGCACCGAAAGCGACAACACCGCCATAAAAGGCACGCTTGTCGCTCATCCCAACAAGCGAAAGGTAATTACGACTCGCGTCGAACACCCGGCCGTCTTGTCGGTCTGCCGCGACCTCGAAAACCAGGGTTATACCGTTGTCGAATTATCGGTCGATAAAAAAGGCCGGCTCGATTTGTCGGAGTTGAAATCACATCTCGACGATAACACCGCAATCGTAACGATTATGTTCGCCAATAACGAAACAGGCATAGTATTCCCCGTCGAGAAAATTGCCGAGATAGTGAAAAGTAAAGGTGTCGTCTTTCATACCGACGCAGTTCAGGCCGTCGGCAAAACCCCAATCAATCTCTCTAAAAGCAATATCGATTTGCTCAGCTTATCGGGTCACAAACTGCACGCCCCCAAAGGCGTCGGTATCCTGTATGTCCGCAAGGGCACTCGTCTCGCTCCTTTTATGCTCGGCGGTCATCAGGAAGGAGGCCGTCGTGCCGGCACTGAGAACGTCCCCGGTATAATAGGTCTTGGCAGGGCCTGTGAGTTGGCGATGCAGAATTTCGACCAGGAAAATAAAAAGGTCAAGTCCCTCCGCGATAAGCTCGAAAAGGGCATTCTCGCAAAATGTCCCGACTGTATGGTCAACGGTGATACCGAAAGCCGACTGCCCAATACCAGTAACATCAGCTTTGAATTTATCGAGGGGGAATCGATTCTGCTTATGCTCGACAGATTCGGTATCTGTGCTTCCAGCGGCTCCGCCTGCACTTCCGGTTCGCTCGAACCATCTCACGTCCTTCGTGCTATGGGTGTCCCCTTTACCGCAGCCCACGGCTCAATCCGCTTCAGCTTGAGCCGATACAATACTGAGGAAGAAGTCGATTTCACCGTCGAAAAAATCCCACCAATTATCGCCCGCCTCCGCGAACTTTCGCCGTTTGTCGCTAAGAAATAAATATAGATGACCCTTCAGGATAGCAGTCGAGTTTAATAATTTGTATTCCTGTCGGGAAAAACATTGTGTATGGTAGTTTATCTTCCAGTGTTACTACTCGCAGTACTTGCCCTCCCAATTCGTTAATATAAATCATGTCTGCTGTTCAGATTTGCTTTAACTGTCCTCGCCGGTCAAAAACGGCGATAATTAACGCAATGGGCACATAAAACTCCAGCAGTATAATCAGCTTATCAAGGCCTTGTAGTAGCCATATTAATATAAGAATAAGAACGATCCCTATGAAAGAAAGCATCCTCTCCCGTCCCTTGAAAATGTTTTCAATTTCCGGGTATCGGTTTCTTATAAAAATTGCCGACCACCCGGATAAAATTCCGGTTGCTGCCCCTCCCAGTACGTCTGAAGGATAGTGTGCGAGCGCCACGACTCGCAAAATAGCGACCCCGCAGCAGCAGGCGGCGAAAACAATCGTGGCCGGCCAGGGCATCGCAAACGCCAGAACAGCTCCTGCCGCAAATACACTCGCTGCGTCACCCGATGGAAATGACCAGGTCTTAATAATATATTTATTATTTCCGGCATTTGCCTGGGAGCGTATAACGTCCCTTGGCCTGGGTCTCCTGACCGTCTCTTTTATTACTGTTACCGCGGCTAATGTTATCAATAATGACAGCAGGCACACAATTACCGTCTTGTGTTTTCCCGTAAGCCACACCCACGCCAGCAGAAGCCAGATTAAAGGATAACCCCTCCCTAATAGTTTTAACGCCTGAGCCCAAAGTGCCCTGTCCCACTTCTGTGGATTTTCTCGCAGATATGAGAACACTCGCTCATCAACAACAAAAAAGCAAACCGCTGTCGCGGCAAGCAGAAGGCCTGCAAGCAAAAGTAGTACAACCGTCCCCCGGTTTGTTTTTCCGGTCTCAGCGGTTACTGTCTGGTTTGTGTCTTGACTAATAATGCGATAACCTCGACTTCCTTGCCCTTGGAGTAGTTAACGCCTTTTTTTGACGCTATCTCTTCAAAAGCTATGTTACCCACGTTTTGCCTGATGCCCTCGAAATCTTTTCTCGGAATTATCAGCACACGGTTTTCTGTGCCTTTAAGCCACTCGACGACGTCGTCTGTTTTGCGCAATTGCGTTATTTTTCTTCCAACGTAAAAATTAAGCGTTGGCTCGGCGTATTTATACATAGCAACCGGCACGTCTTTGCCCGTTTTTTCCCTGATTGCCTTTGCTATATGAGGACTGATTTTAATCGACTCAACCGCGGGCAGCAATACGAATAATAACGGTATAATGAGAATTAGTGTCCCCGCGAGAATAACTTTTGCCGTGCCGTTGAATTTTTCCCGTACTTGTAAATTACAGCAGATTATTGTCATCACCAGTGCGATTGCTCCGCAGATAAGCCCCGGTGTTATAAGTCCTTCGCTTTTTGTAAAATACCCGATGCCGATTAAACTCGCTGCGATGCCTAATCCCACCGGCACCGAAAACCACACGCCGCCGCGAAGCCATTTGCGGTCACGCTCATTTAAAACGTTTTGTCTTGATGCGACAATTGTTGCTCCTGTCATCACCGCCATCGCGGGCCAGGCAAACAATATGTAATGCGGCAGCTTCGTCGCCGCGATAGTCATCAGGACGACCGTTACTATTATCCAGCTCAATAAAATATTTCTTGTCCCCGTGTTCCCGATTCTTTTTCCCAAACTTGCCGAAAATGCGCCGGGCAGAAAAATCACCCACGGGAAAAATCCCGCAACCATAATCGCCGGGTAATATGGCAGGTATAAAAGAAAATTTCCCCCGTGGCCTTCCATCGGCGAAAGCGCGCGCCCGACAATATGCTTTCCGAAAAATACCCGGTATAGCTCCCCGTCGGTTGCCCTGTTAGCTGGCACTGCCCACAGCAAAAATATCCCCGCTGCGATAGCCACCGCAAGACAAACCCATAGGAAATTGCGAATAAAGCCCCCGATATTCTCCCGCCCGAACCAGATAGCGACGATAATCACGAACACAGGCAGCAATCCTAACGGTCCTTTTGCCAGCATCCCAAGACCAATCAAAACTCCCATTACCCCGGCGTCAAATGCCTGTATTTTTTCTCCCAGCCGACCAATGAAAATAGCCATTGCCCCGACAATAAACGGCAATGCTATGCCGTCAACCAGCGCCGAGCTTCCCACAAAAAGCATTAACAGCGTCGTGCCTAAAATCGCCTCGGCCCATAATCCCGCTTTTGCGTCGTAAAGTTTTTTCCCGATAAAAAACGTCAAAAGCAAAGTTACCGCCGTCCCCATAACCCCCGTGAATCTGCACGCAATTTCGCTTGGCCCAAGCAATCGAACAGGCACTGACATCAACCAGTAAAGCAGAATCGGCTTATCGAACCACACCTCCCCGTTAAAAGTCGGCACAAGATAATTGCCGCTCTCAACCATCTCCGCCGTTACCCTCGCGTATCTCGGCTCATCACGGTCCCATAGCGTGCTGCTGCCCGCTATCAGCAGATATAACGCTGTAAATCCGGCGCAAATCAAAAGCGCCTTTGCCAGTGAATGCTCCCTATTTTTCGTTTTGTTTTGCATTCGTTTGGTTGTAAAAAATGCCGAAGGAGGGACTTGAACCCACACCCTGTTGCCAGGACAGGATTTTGAATCCTGCGCGTCTGCCAGTTCCGCCACTTCGGCTATTTCTGCAGGATTATCGATAATTCCGCTGCGTTTGTCAATCGCCGCCATCGAAATGATTGAAAATCACGCAAATTTACCTTCTGTCGGGCTTCTTACACAGTTTTGTATTGACACAGGCGAAAAATAGTATAAACTACTTCGCTCACGCGAAAGTGATTAAGCCGAATCTCGAACTTTGATTATTCCTTGTAAAGGGTCTTTGATGTATTCAGATTATATTCGTAATGTTGCAGTAATTGCTCACGTTGACCACGGCAAAACAACCCTGGTTGACCAGCTTCTCTACCAGTCCGGAATGTTCCGCCAGGAAGAGCTTGATAAGCTCCAGGGCGGCGAAAACAAACTCATTATGGACTCCAACCCCCTCGAACAGGAGCGGGGCATTACTATCCTCAGCAAAAATTGCTCTATTTTTTATACCGATTCGCAGGACGACGAATACAAAATCAACATCATCGATACCCCGGGCCACGCCGATTTCGGCGGCGAGGTCGAACGGGTCCTCAAAATGGCGGATGGCGTCCTGCTTCTGGTCGATGCCTTTGAAGGCCCTATGCCCCAGACGCGGTTTGTATTGACCAAAGCGCTCGAAAATAAGCTCCGGCCAATAGTAGTTATCAATAAAGTTGACCGCGAAAACAGCAGGCCCGACGATGTCGTCAATGAAGTATTCGATTTGCTCGTTCAGCTCGGCGCCGGTGACGAAGCGCTGGATTTTCCCATTATTTACGCCTCGGCCAGACAGGGCTGGGCATCAAACGACCTCAAAATTAAAACCGACAATATGAAGGCCGTTTACGATGCCATCATAAAATACGTCCCGCCGCCGGAGGCAATTCCCGATGCTCCGCTGCAAATGCTTGTGACAAATCAGGAGTATTCCGATTACGTAGGCAAAATCGCCATCGGAAGGGTTTTCGCGGGCAATCTCAGTGAAGGCCAAAATGTTACCGTAATCGACACCGCAGGTGTTCATACCCAGCAACAAATTATGCAGATTTATCAATTTCAGGGGCTTACACGCAAGGTCGTTTCAAGTGTTCAGGCAGGCGATATTTGCGCCGTCTCCGGACTTGACCCCATTGGTATCGGCGACACCATTGCCTGCCCAGATAACCCCACCCAGCTTCCGGTTATTCCCGTCGATGAACCCACGATGACAATGACCTTCCGCGTCAACGACGGCCCCTTCGCCGGCAGGGACGGCAAATACGTTACCAGCAGGCACATCGGCGAACGTCTCGAAAAAGAGCTTCAGCATAACGTTGCCTTGAGAGTCGAGCCGGGCAAAACCCCCGAAGAATTCAACGTATCAGGCAGGGGACTTATGCACCTTGGTATCCTCCTCGAAAATATGAGGCGTGAAGGTTATGAGGTCTGCGTCGGAAAACCCAGTGTCATTATCAGGAAAATAAACGGCATAGACCACGAGCCGATAGAATTGCTCGCGATTGATTGCCCGGTGGATTGCCAGAGTGCGGTTATGAGCCTGGTTGGCGACCGAAGAAGTGAAATGATTAAAATGGATGCCAAAAGCGGCGCAAACACCTTTATTCACATGGAATTTTTAATTCCCTCCCGCGGCCTCTTCGGCCTCCACGCCAGAATGATGAACGCCACCCAGGGCAGGGCCGTTATGCACCATACCTTCGAAAGATATGAGCCGATGCGTGGTGCGATACCACAGAGAAAAGCAGGTGTTATGATTGCTACCACCACAGGCCCCGTTACCGCCTATGCCCTCGATGCTTTGTATGACCGTGGCCTGTTCTTTGTTGAGCCGGGAGAAATCGTATATGATGGCCAGGTTGTCGGCGAACACTGCAAAGATGATGACATATCGGTAAACGTCGCAAAGCTCAAGCAGCTTTCCAACATGCGTACGACCAGCAAGGACGAAGCCGCCAAAATCAGACCCGCACGCATAATGTCTCTTGAGGTCGCGATGGAATACATCCAGGAAGACGAGCTGGTTGAGGTCTGCCCCAATACGATTCGGCTGCGCAAACGCCAGCTCAAAGAATCCGACAGACGCCGCGTTGCTCGCCAGACCTAAGGTTAGTCGAGCAATACTGTATGTGTTTTTAGCGTAGCATAATCGCGTGAAACATAAGTATTGCACGTTTTTATGGGACGCAAATTCCGAGCAGATTTTCCTTGACTGTTGTGGATATTATCTGGTATAATGTATAATACTGCTGTGTAAGACATTAGTGACTGTTCAGGGGGGTTGGTGAATAAAAACTGGCGTCACGAGGTACGTTTTAATATTTGCGTTGGAGGGGGATGTTGCACTGCTGTTCTGACAACAGGCAATTATCTTGCCCCAAATGTTCTTTTCAGCTTCTTAACGCATACAAAAAACCGAAGTTGTTTCTGGTTTTGGTTTTTTTCTTTATTCACACGGATGGGTACACACGGGTAAGCGGATGATGGAAAGCGATGGGTAGATAATTTCGTCTGTCCAAATCCAGTTACCCTCCGCAAGGATGTAGTATAGGGGTGCTATTTACACGTTTTTTGTTGGGGGGACAAAACAATTAAAACGCCATCAATATCCGGACAAGCGAAAGCATTGAGTGGCATTTTGGTCTTATGTTCCGTAATGGGTTTTGCGGTATCTGCAAATGCCTATGACTATCGCGCCAAGTTCCTGCAGGAATGCGGATGGCTCGCCACCCAGCAGCAATCCGGCGGCGGAGTTCAGGAGGGCGAGGATTATACATCCGCTGTCAGCATCCTGGGCTCGTGGACAACAGGTACGACCCACGCAAAGAAAACAGTGCGCAACCGCGCGCTGCTCTTCGTCGCACATGCTAAGAGCAGTAGTGCGTCAAATCTGACCGGTGTAACCTATGGTGGACGCTCGATGACGAAGATAACCGACAAAATTATTGGTTCCGGTTGCAGTCGGGCGTACGTTGTGGCATTTATCCTCAATGATGCAAACATTACCGCTGCGACAACCACCACCTTTACTCCCACTTGGACCAACGCACCTTCCAATGTTACATACACCAGTGTATTCCTTCAGAATGTCAATCAAACAACTCTGCTCGGTGCTACTGCCAGGAATGGCTTAACAGATGTTTATTCAATAGCAACAACTCCACTTGCAACTAACAACGGTGATATGGTAATTGAAAATGCCGCCAGCAGTGCCACGGGCACCTACCTGACTACGACCGGCTGGACTAAAGACGTTGATCTTTCCGTAACTGGTTACGATGGTATGGATGGGCACAAAAATGCGGCAGGTGTCAATGAAACACCGACTGTAACCCAGACCTTGGCTAACCAGTCGCTTATTGGCTATGTGGTTAAGGCCGCAGCGCCTTCAACGTATACATTAACTATCAGCACAGTGGGTAGTGGCTCAGTTACCAGGAATCCTGACCATGCCTCATATACCCCTGGAACGGTCGTTACTTTGACGGCCAATCCTGCTGCGGGCTGCTCATTCATCGGATGGAGCGGAGATGTTAACGGTGCTTCTAATCCAACAACAATAACAATGAATAAAAATAAGTCGGTTACCGCTACATTCGGTATTCAGACTTTTAGCATTACCGGCACAGCAGGCGCCAATGGCTCGATTACCCCGACAAGCGCGGTAGTCAATTACAATGGCAGCCAGTTGTTTACCGCCACACCAACGACTGGTTACACGGTTGACAAGTGGCAGGTTGATGGCGCTGATGCCCAGACAGGCGGCACAACCTACACATTAAGCTCAATCACAGCTACTCATACCGTTGCTGTGAGTTTCAAGATACTCACATACACGATTACTGCTTCAGCAGTGCGCAACGGCTCGATTACCCCGACAAGCGCGGTAGTCAATTACAATGGCAGCCAGTTGTTTACCGCTACACCGACAACCGGTTACACAGTTGACAAGTGGACGGTTGATGGTAGCCCAGTTCAAACCGGCGGCACAACCTACACATTAAGCTCAATCACAGCTACTCATACCGTTGCTGTGAGTTTCAAGATACTCACATACACGATTACTGCTTCAGCAGACGCCAACGGCTCGATTACCCCGACAAGCGCGGTAGTCAATTACAATGGCAGCCAGTTGTTTACCGCCACACCAACGACTGGTTACACGGTTGACAAGTGGCAGGTTGATGGTGCTGATGTCCAGACAGGCGGTACGACCTACACATTAAGCAATATCACGGCCACTCATACCGTTGCCGTGACGTTCAGCAGGATTATCTTCTCGATTTCCGGTTACGTAGTTGAGATTGATGGTAACACGCCGGTCAAAGATGTGCTGATGTCAGCAGGTGATACTAACACTATAACGGATGCAAACGGCTACTACGAATTGTCGGTCGGCTATGGCTGGTCGGGCGTCATCGCTCCTGAGAAGGAAGGATACGTCTTTGAGTCGAACAGCAGTACATATAGCAATGTTATGCAGGATTACAACGATGTGAATTACACGGCCACACTTATGACCTTTAAGATTGCCGGCTATGTGCTTGATTCCGGCAATTCCACGCCGATAAGCAATGTCAGCGTTTCTGCCGAAAACGGCGGCGGACCCTGGACGAGCAAATACGGCGGCGGTTCCTGGCTGACAGATACAAGCGGTTACTATGAGGTCTTGGTTGATTACAACTGGTCGGGGAAAGTAACACCTATGAAGTATGCCTATGCCTTCGAACCGAACAGCACAAGTTATGAGGATGTCAATGTGGATTATACTGTCGGCCAGGGCTATGCCGGCATGTTGCTCACGTTCAAAATCACCGGTTACATCATTAACGAATGCAACGTGCCCATAGAGAACGTGCTGGTTAGCGCGGACAACGGTGGCGGGCAGGCCATAACCGATGCAAATGGTTTTTATGAGGTCTGGGTCAGTTACGCCTGGACAGGTACGGTGACGCCGGCCAAAAAGCACTTTACGTTTACACCAGACAACGGGAGTTATGTCGGTGTGCTGGTTGACCAGGCCGGGCAAAACTACACAGCGGACAACATTTACGACCTTGACTGTGATGGCTATATCGACCTTGGCGATGTTAAAGTGATGTGCAATAACTGGCTCATAACCGGTTCAGAGACACCTGTCCCGGGCGATTTCGATACCGACGGAACCGTTAACTTTACGGATTTCGCGGTTTTCGGCAACGTATGGGGTAACTAAAAAACTGAACTTGTAAATATATTGTTGAGTTTTAAATTTTAAAGGCCGTCGTTTCCTTGCGAAGACGACGGCCTTTAATTTTGCGAAGACCGGTTCGGTTTTACTCGTTTTTGCCGTATAGCCAGTGTTCGTCTGCGAATTCGTAGTTCACGATTTCTTCAGGCCGGAAAAATATCGGGATTTCGTAATCGGCTGATTGCGTGCTGTCTGAACCGTGAACAAGATTGAAGCCCCTCGAACAGCCCAAATCGCCGCGAATTGTCCCCGGTACTGCCTCATAACCAAATGTCGAACCGAGCATTCTGCGGGCGATTTCGATTACCCCCTGGGCTTCCCATACCATCACCAGCACAGGCGATGAGCAGAGGAATTTTACCAGCCCATCATAAAAGGGTTTGCCTTTATGAACCGCGTAGAGTTTGCTCGCGATGGTATTGTTGGGTTTTAAAAATTTGGCCGCGACAAGTTTCAGACCCTTCTTTTCGAATCGCCCTATGATTTCCCCGATAAGATGCCGCTGCACCCCATCCGGCTTGATAATTATCAGCGTCCTGTCAGCCATTGCGAATTTCGACCGTTATCGTGTTACACGCCCTTTGGGACGATGTAAATCTCAACTCGCCTGTTCTGCGGGTTGCCCTTCTTGTTTAGCTCGTTTGGCACGATGGGTCTGAATTCGCCGAATCCCCTGATGCTCGCGCGTTCCGATGCAATACCGTTAGCCGTCATAACGTCCAGAACCGTGATAGCCCTGTGTGCCGACAAATACCAGTTGCTCGGGTGTTTTGCCTTTGTTTCGGGCTTTAAAATCGGCAGGTCATCCGTATGCCCCGCGATTATGATATCAAACTCTTTGGCTTGGTCCGTATTAAGAATCACGCAAAGCGCCTTTACTGCTTCCAAAGCCGATGGTGCTACCTCGTCGCTGCCTTTCTCAAAGAGCAAATCGCTCTTGAATTTTACAATACCCCTTGCCGCGTCGAAACTGACCAAATCGCTTCCCTTTGCCCAGTCCTCCAGCATTGAGCTGAGTTCCGCGGGCAGTTGCGTCGCGCCAAGCAGTTGTTTTTGCATTGCCTCAATCAGTGCCTTCTTCTTTGCTATATCCTCTTCCAGTGCCGCGATTCTCTGCTGCAGTGCCTGCATTTCAACGTTACCCTTGCCGCCCAGCGCCTCGATTTGCCTCTTGGCCTGCTCAAGCTCCAGGTTCGCCGCCTGCACCTGGCTTTCAAGCTCTTTTATGCGTCTTTCCTGCGCACCGTTCTGCAGTTTGAGGTCCTTGAACTGCTGGTCGGAAACGCAGCCGCTGGCAAATATCATTGCAGCACATACGATACTGATTACTGAAACTGTGGCGAGTCGCATCTTATCATCCTTTCAAGCGCGATTGACTGACAAATCCTTTTTATCATCTCCCGGCGTTCCGGGACTTCTACATAAATAAAACCGTTTTCACTCCGCCCGTCAAGACCAAAATTGCAAAATCTTACAGGTTATTCTCGTCCTCATTCCGTGTCGGTTAGCCCCCAGGCCCGCCTGGGGGTGTGGTAGGGGTTATAGTATCCTCCTGCGATTTTATTACCGCCCAGCGGAATTTGGCCGACGAACTGCGCGGATTCGACATAATCTCTTTTGTTCTGGGCACAATCGCGTCAGGTGAGGCCGTCTGGTATATGCCCGCTCGGACGTTGTCTCGAAACCACCGCTTCACAAGCCGGTCCTCGCCGCTGTGAAAACTTATTATCCCGATTCGCCCGCCGGGCCGCAGGCAGTATTGCGCGATTCTCAATAATTCTTTCAGTGAGCCAAGTTCGTCATTGACTAATATGCGTAGCGCCTGAAACGTCCGCGCCGCAGGGTGCAGCTTGCCGAATCCTGCCCGATTCTGCTTCTTCCAGAGTTTCTCGGTCAGGCCCTTTACGCTGAAAATTATCCGTATCAACTGGTCGGTCTGCGTAATCGGCGTAACCTTCCGCTGGTTTACAATAAACTCCGCGATTTTTTTATGGTCCGGCTCATCCGCCAATTCCAAAAACGCATTCGACAATTCTTCTTCGGAAAGCGTATTGAGCAAATCCGCGCCGGTCTGTTTTAATCGGCTGTCCATTCGCATATCGATTGATCCGGCGTGCTTGTAGCTCATCCCTCGTTCGGGATTATCTATCTGCATACTCGAAACGCCCAAATCCGCGAAAATTATATCGCAGCCCGCGAGTCCTTCTTTTTTCAGCACCTTGGCTAACCCCGCGAAATTGCTGTGATGAAAACTCACAGGAGCGTTGTCTTTGCTTAGCCGATTGCGTGTGCGTTCTAATTCTGTGTTGTCCGCGTCTATCGCAATCAGTTTTCCTGTTGGCCCGATGCGTTTGAGGAATTCGGATGCGTGCCCGCCGTAACCAACGGTGCAGTCAGCGACGATTTCGCCGGGCTTTGGATTCAGGCATGCCATTACCTCTTCGACGAGCACCGGCACGTGTGTGCCCGCGGGCGTTTTGCCTTTGGCCCGCAGATGCTCTTTGATTTCCGGGTGGGCCGAGAGATTATGCTCCTTGTATTTTTCATTGAAATGCTTCGGGTGCGTCCCGCTGTATCTGCGCCGCCTTTGATGCTTTGCCGGCTGTTGTCCACTATTGCCCTGTTGCGCAAACTCGTTCATTCTGACTCCAGGAATTCCGTGCCTGTTGATTACAAAGATTTTTACCACAAAGGCGCAAAGACACAAAGGATTTTTTTAGACGCTGATTACGCTGGTTACGCTGTTTTTTTGTTTAGCCACAGAGGACACAGATTGCACAGAGGACAGTCAGCTTTGTGTTCTTGGCGGAGGCAATGCTCCAAACGTTGTTTGTGTGCTTGCCACCCGCCTTCATCCACAAGGGCTTATTGCCCTTTTGTAAAGCTGACTGCTTAGACACAGATTATGCGGAGTTCGCTGGGGGCCATCGATTTATGTCCTATAGCACAAAGCTTGGTTCGTAAATTTGTACCAGAGTTTCAACGAATTTTCTCGACTGTTGGATGGCAGCTTTTGATTCCGCTTCGTTGCAAAACTCACCCCGATGAGCAATAGCATTGCGTTTGCCATTGATTTGTTCTGAAGCACCTTTGAGCTTCTTTATTATCTTGTGGTGTTTCTCGCCAATAGTTAGCGGAATTAACAAGCGATTTATCTTTCCTTCAAGCCCGTTGCCCCAACGCAACAAGCTGTCTATAAACTTCGAGTTGAATTTGCTTTTGCTCTCGAACTCTTTGCGTATAGCGAAGTTGGCGGCAAGTTCAGCAGCGGTCGCTGCTCGGACAATTGCAGCAGACCACTCTTCATGAGTGTGAAGGCCGGTTAGCTTGTGCCATTGCGAGTGAATCTTTTCAAGGTCAGTTCTTTTTTCGTAAGGCTTGCGTTTTGGCATAATTCCAATGTTCCTTTCCTCATTAGTGCCTTGTAATACTGGGAACAGCAATTATTTTTCGTTATCGTGCCATAATTTTAATTTTCTTTGTTTTCCAATTCTACCCATGGTCGGCAGGTTTTCCTATTTCTAGAATTTTTTTCCATTCACCTGTCCGAAGACGACGGCGGATTTCTCGTTCAACCTGACCCAGGGCATGGGATTTGTCCCCCAGCAGTTTTTCTGATTTTATATTGCAGTTTTCACATATGAATTCCGTAAACTCAGGTGGATGGAGATAAGGCGCACAATATTCGGATCTTTTCTCGCTATATACAAGTTCGAGGTCGCAATGCGGACAGAATGCCCATAGGTTATTTATACCGCTGGAGTTATAACGCCATCTCCAGACCACGCCGAACAGATTGTCTTCGGTGTAAGTGTCTTCCGACAAATCATTCTCTTTCCTTCCGAGGAGACGCACAAGATGCAAAATTGGAAAGATCGCTAAAATACCAAACAGTGCGATAATCCACACTGGTATCGCAACTCGGTGAACTAAAAGATTGCCCATGAACTTGATAGCCGACCACAACCAGTGGAGAAACATGATCAGCATCCCTGTGAGCCATGCACTTGTAAGAATAGTTAAGATGATTCCTGTCGAAACACCAATGATAATCCTATTTCGAATTGTGTGTTTCTCACTCATTTTTGAAGCCCAACTATTATGCTTAAGTACGTAAGGCAATATACCCTAAAAGCATAATTAGGACAAGATAATTCAGCAATGGGGCTTGCAAATTATTGGGCAGGGATTAAGCTTTCTGGTTATGGCAAATAAGAAAGAGGCAAAATCAAAGACTGTTTATTGGGTGGTGTCGCCGAACATAAACGAGGCAACGGTTGGTGAGTGGAGGGAAGCGTCAGTCCGGGAACACGCGGTCTTCATGGGATGGGAACCAGATGATTACGGTCATGGCCAAATAGGTCCCAAGTTCGCTGGCGTGACAAAGCGAGGCATAAAACCCGGCGATGTTATACTGATTGCGAGGCGACATAAGGGCGAGCCAGAAATTGTTGGTTTTGGAATAGTTCACGGCGAATACGCAACAAGGATGAAGGGTTTCATGTCACCGCAAGGTCAGAAGTTTGGGTCTCTGCGAAAACTGTTCCCATTTAAACCGTGGAGCCGACCGCCATCTGGCATACCACTCAGCGATGTTCTTCGCCACACAAAAGCATTGGTTCAACTTCACCCCGAAGGAAACGATGCTCACAAAAAAGTCTGCAACTGGATGGAACACCATCTCGGCAACAAGAACATGAAAGCTGGCGAAAAACATCGCGTAACGACAGAGCACAAACGTAGCCTAACAATAACAACTCCGAACACTGACTTAGTTGATCTGCCCGAAAATCATCAACTCGACTACAAGGTTCAAACGAAGAGCAGAATTACTAGGGCTAAAAAGGTTGAAGCTAAGTTGATAGATAGTTATCGGGACTGGATAAAGAAACAGGATCGAATACTTTTAGCGGCAAAATATGGAACACTTAGATGTGATGGATATGAAAAAGAGAGGAGAAACTTAATTGAGGCCAAAAGCTCCGCACGGCGAGAACACATTAGGATGGCGGTGGGGCAGCTTCTGGATTACGCTTTCCAAGGGAAGGAGAAATTTGGCGAACCCCATAAAGCGATTCTTCTTCCGAAGAAACCGAATCCCAACATAGAAAAATGGCTACTGAGTCTAAAGATCAGCATCATCTGGTGCGACAGGGGATCGTTTTTGGATAATGCAAATGGGTGGTTTTCCTAACGTTTCTTTGAGGTTCCCGGGAAAGTAGATAGTTGAGCAGTTGAAAACTGTTCACTCAAAACCAAATTTTCCGCGTAAAAACCAGCGTTAAGGGCACATTAAAAACAGCGTCACGCTGCGCGAGATATTAGAAAAGTCGAACAGGTGAGCAGTGGAAATCTGTCTGCCAGAGACGGGGAAATGTTAAAATAGGTAAGCGATATGTTTGTTTAAAACGTTTGTCTCGCAAGTGCCCTAAAAAAATCCCTTCGACTTGCTACGCTTGCTCAGGGCAGGCCGGGAAATAATACTGTGTAACTGTTATTGACATATTGCCTATATTGCCAAAAAAATTTTACGATTTTTGAAATTTTTTTTATTCCTTGTCTTGCAAGGAGTTACCAATTTCGGGCAGAAAATTAATGTTTCGTAACTCCTTAAAACACCCAAAATTTCACCTTATATATAGGAGAACCTTTGGGTTCTGAGGACGGATGACTGAGGTCGGAGGACGGCTAATCTGTCTTCTGTCGTCTGTCTTCCGAAAAAGTAGTAGCGCAGAGCGCCCGGCTTCGCTCAAGGAGCTACGCCGAGGCAAGCAAGCATTTCGCCCCGGGAGGGCAAGGCATCAGGAACAGAAGTTCCAATTTCGGATTGTAAATTTAAAAAGTGGGATTTGGAATTTCTTTATGGGTCCCCTGTTGCGGAACCAATGGGGCGGGTTCTCCCCCGATTGCAAAGCCGAGTGAGCAGCAGTCGAGGGCAGGCGGGGATCTGCGCTACGCTCCGAGGAGGAATAAGTATGTCTGCACAATTAACAATAACGATACCTGTTTGGCTCGATTTTATTTTCACCTGTCCATTGCTCGCCTTTCGCCTGCTCCGTTACGGCTATACATATCGGCGGATATATTTGGGCGAAGGGGAGTGGACGATAGTTGAGCCGGCGGATTATTATAAATTCGGCCATCTGAAGTGGTCAGCAGCAGGCGAAAACGAGCGTTTCTATGCTGTCCGGGTCCTCAAACAAACCATTGCAGGGCGGGTCAAGACATCGTTTTTGCACAGGGAAATTCTCGATGCGCCCAAAGGGACCCTTGTTGACCACGAAAACGGGGATTCTCTCGATAACAGGAGGGCGAATCTGCGATTTGCGACGCCTGCACAGAATACGTATAACAGGCCAAAAATCAGAGGAAAGACGGCATCGAAATATATCGGGCTCTATTTTATAAAAGAAATCAAAAAGTGGGGGGCGAGAATCAGGTATCAGGGGAAAAGAATTTACTTAGGGAGTTTCGAGACCCAAATCGAAGCGGCGAAGGCGTATGATGAGGCAGCGAAGAAATACCATGGGGAGTTTGCGAGATTGAATTTTGCAGAATCAGCGGACAGCGTATAGCGTTCAGCGTACAGAAATCCGTGTCTAAAAATTCCGTGTTCTCTACAAATGTAATGCGGTGGTTGACTTAATCCGGTAGGTTGTTAGGATGTTCGCAGACGGTGAAATAATCGAAATGGGCTATGGAGAACCGGGTATGGACAGACGTGACTTCCTCAAGACAAGCGGCATAATCGCGGCGACATCTATCGTTGGTTTAAAAACCGGCGTATCGGCTGAACCGGAAAAGCCAAAGCTGACCATTCCCCGCTACCGTGGCTTTAATCTATTGGAGAAATTCGGCGAATGGGGACCAAGAGCCAGATTCAAAGAGGAAGATTTCGAGATAATGACCGAATGGGGATTCGACTTTGCCCGCATACCGATGTCCTACTGGAGATGGGCGTCGAAAGACGACTGGTTCAAAATTGACGAGGGGGTAATCAAAGAAATAGACGAGGTTGTCGAGCTGGGCAAAAAATACAAAGTTCACATCAACCTCAATTTGCACCGTATCCCCGGCTATTGCGTCAACGACCGCAAAAAAGAGCCGGTGGACCTTTACGAAGATACGCCGGAAAATATGCAAAAGGCCCTCGACGGCGCGATTTTCCACTGGAAAATGTTCGCCAAAAGATACAAAGGAATACCGAGCTCGCAGCTCAGTTTCGATTTGATTAATGAGCCGCCTCACACACCGGACGAAACGCCTCACGTGCGGGTGGTTACCGCGCTGACAAAAGCGATAAGGGAAGAAGACCCGAACCGGCTGATTGTCTCCGACGGCCAAAACTACGGCAGAACACCGATTTTCGGCATCGCCGACCTCGGCGTCGTTCAAAGCACTCGCGGCTATACGCCTATGACCGTAACCCATTACCATGCCGACTGGGTGCGGCAGAGCGCGTTAGAATCATCCGGCGTGCCGACCTGGCCTATGAAAGCTGACGACGGAAAGGTCTGGAACAGGGTCGTCCTGAAAAAAATGCTGATTGACACCTGGACGCCTCTTGTAAAAATGGGCGTGCCCGTGCACGTCGGGGAATGGGGCTGCTATAACAAAACCCCGCACAAGGTGGTGCTTGCCTGGATGAAAGACGTGCTTTCGCTCTGGAAAGAGGTCGGCTGGGGACAGGCATTGTGGAACCTGCGGGGTGACTTCGGCGTTTTAGACAGCACCCGACCCGATGTGCAATACGAAAACTATAAGGGCCACAAGCTCGACCGAGAAATGTTAGAGCTTATTAAGAAACATTAAAAACCGCTGTTGAGCAGCGGGGTAAAAAAGAAAAGCCCCCCGAAAAAATCGAAGGGCTTCAAAATTCTAAATTACAATTTACTAACGACTAACAACTATCGACTAACGACTATCGACTATTTCGCCTTTTTCTCTTTGACCGGTTTAGGCGGCTTTTCCTTTTTGACTTTTGGCGGCTTTGGTGCTTTCGGTGCCTTGGGTTTCTTTTCGCCGCTCATTACCATGCCCACTATGGCTATCAGAATCGACGCGACAGCCATACCGATAGCGATATACCAGATGAAACTCTGCGACATCTTCACGATATCCGGCGTAACGCTGCTCAGCGCCGATATCGCCGCAATAATTGTGTAAACGACCGCTAAAATGGGTATAAACAGCATAACGCCCAGTGCGTTGCTCATCGCGTCAGGAGCCGACTCGACATACGCCATAGCCGCCGCTGCGGGCGCTGCTATAGGCGTTTCGTGGAATTGGTCTGCGGATAGCATCTGGTCCGCTTCGGCTGCTACTTCCATTGCCGAACCTTCCGCACCCGCCTTATCTGCCGCCGGCTCACCTGCCGCCGGGGCTTTACCTTCTCCGCCGGGAGTATAAATCTCGTCAAGTATTCCGCCCAATGATGTGTCATCTGCCTGCAACGACAGGTCAAGAAGACCTGAACCGCTGCCGAAGGTATCCAAATTCGCGTCTTTTTCGATTTCCTCGAGCGATGCCTCTTTGCCGGGTGAACCGGCTGTTTCATCGAGGCCTTTGAATGTCTCATCGCTGCCTTCTTTGCTTAATGAGTCGGTATCGCCCAGGACCTTAATACCATCATCGACAATCTGCGTATCGGCGTCGGTCAGTTGAAGCTCCTCGTCGGCTTTTTCCGGGGGGCCGGCTGTTTCCGGCGCAAGCAGTACTTCATCTGCTCCGACTTCTTCGCTTTTCGTCGGGGCCGGCGTATCTGACGGCTTATTGACTGCCATAAAACTCGTATCCGACAGCAGTGAATTTACCTCATCGACTTTGAACAGCAGGTTCGACCCGTCGCGGAACTCGCGCAGCCGACCGCTTTTTACTATCTGCCTAACCTCATCTTCGCTTTTGCCGAGCTTTTCAGCGACCTCTTTGATTGAATAGAACATACCGGCCATAAGTGTTTGCTCTCCAACTTGTCGGACAAGTCCGAAAAGTGATTATTGCGCATCCGTGCGTTTTTGCCAAATTCACGCGACCCGTCTGAATTTTCAAAAAACCGACGTTTTTTCGGCGTGAGCGCCCAATAACCCCGCCACTAATTTTCACCTGGATTAGGGGGCACAAAAGCTCCGTAACCTAAATGGTTATTATAACCGATTTGGGGGCCAAATGCAAGCCATTTTTAGCGTTGAAACAGTTATGTCGATGGCGGGGGATTAGCCAATTGATGATTTGCGACTTGTCCGCCTCGGCATCGAGCCAGGGCAGGACGAAACGAGCCGCACAACCAATGAACGATACGCGTAAATAGTATAAATTAGGGTGTTGTTTTTGCAAAGGTTATTGACAAATTGAGGGTATTTGAGTTAAATAACAAGGGGTGTAGTTCATAACCATATTTATAGGATTCGGAGGCAAAGCTGCTTAGGTAGCGATGCGATGAAAGACATGAAAAAGATATTACGTTTGTGTTTTGCGATTAGGGTTTACCTGTTGTCGTTATTGTGTTTTTTCGTGCTGCAGGGGTCGTGGTGCGCAATAGTATGGGCAAAGGCCGTCCCTTCGAATTTGGCACGTGAGGTGGTAAACGGATGGCTGGCGAAGGAAGCGAAGCCCATGGGCAGCCGGCTCGGCAGCGAGGTTGAAAACGTTAAAACATTTACAGATTCCAACGGTCAGCCGGTTTATTACGTTGTTGTTCTTAAGCCCAACGGATTTGTGGTTGTATCCGCGGACGACCTTGTTGAGCCGATAGTGTGTTTTTCATCGGGAGGCAGCTATGACTCGTCGGCTCGTAATCCACTTGGCGCATTAGTCAGCCGGGACATTCCCGCAAGAATCAATGTATCACGGTCGGTTCACGCAAAATTGCTCGCCGGCAATTCGACGGGGGACCTTACAAAACAGCAGGCCATGGTGCATAAATCGGGAGAGAAGGCCTTCGCCAAATGGGCGGAATTGCTCGGCAGGTGGGGTGGTCACCCCGTGTCCGGGGCAGAGCCCGTGAGCAGTGTTTCGGATGTTCGTGTCTCGCCGTTTCTTCAGACCGAGTGGGGACAAGATGTTATCTCATGTAGTAGCGATAGGGCGTGCTACAACTACTATACGCCGGGGGGATATGGCAATGGGGACCCGAGCAATTATCCGGCCGGGTGTGTGGCTACGGCAATGGCGCAGTATATGCGTTTTTGGCAATACCCTGTGTCCGGAGTCGGGACACCGAGTTTTACGATTACTGTCAATGGGGCTTCCCAGACAGCGCATCTTCGCGGCGGCGACGGTTCCGGCGGGGCGTATAACTGGAGTCAGATGCCGCTTGCTCCCGATTGCAGCACAACGCTGGCGCAGAGAGAAGCCATCGGCGATCTCACCTACGATGCCGGGGTGGCCGTTAAAATGGATTACGAGTCCGACGGCTCCGGTGCATATATTAGCGATGCTGCCACAGCAATGGTTGACACATTTGGTTACAGCAACGCGATTAAAGGTGGTGATGAGATAGACAACATAGGAGACGGCTTGGATGGAATGATTAACCCAAATCTTGATTACGGCAACCCGGTTATATTAGGCATTTCCGATTTCGAGGGCGACGGTCACGCCGTTGTGGCCGATGGTTACGGATATCAAAGCTCGACGCTGTATCATCATCTGAATATGGGCTGGGACGGCGATGATGACGTTTGGTATAACCTGCCGAATATCGATGCAGCGAGCATCGACCCAACAGCATCTTCGTTTGAAATTGTTGACAGCACTATTTATAACATTTATATCAGCGGCACGGGTGAAATTATAAGCGGGCGCGTTACGGCGGCCGACACCAATACGCCGATTTCCGGTGCGACCGTAACCGCCGTGATGACCGGCGGCGGAACATATCAGACCACAACCAATACCAATGGCATATACGCCCTTGCCAACGTTCCGTCGAATTCGACCTATACAATCAGCGTTGCCAGTTACGGCCATTCATTTACCGACCAGACAGCAAACACCGGCCAGTCACAGAATGGCGCGGTGACGTCGGGGAACTGCTGGGCGATAGATTTTGTCTCCTCACAGGATGTCGTCGCGATACCCGTCGTAGGCAGCTTCAATTCCAGTGTTTCAGGCGAGGTTACTTTTACGGCCTGGACAGACAGTAATTACCCTGTAAGCGAGGTTTATTTCTACCTGCGTTCGCCGAATAGCGGAGACGGCGTCCCGATTGGTTACGAGGATATGCCTGCTGATTTCAATGATACGAGCGGGGAATGGGAATACACGTTCGATACGACACAGGTCAGCAACGGTAATTACGTCATTTTGGCCAGGTCTGTGGATGTAGATGGTGAAACGGGCTGGAGCGATATTGTTCCGGTCTCCATTATCAACACAACGGCTGTGGCAGGGAAATGCGTGGTCGAGAAATGCACCGTAACGGCAGGCAGTAATAACAACGACGCGATTTCGTTGTCGGGGACGCTAAACGCCACTGTGGATGAGATTTCAGCCGCCAGCGGGATTGTGGTTGACATCAATTCTGCAAATATGGTCAATCCTTTTGTCCAGGTCTTCCCGAGGAATTCAACGACTTTTAAGAACTACAAATTCAGCAGCACGATAACCAATAAACCTTCGAAGACGTCGTTTGTCTTCAATACAAATACGTCAACGTTTTCATTTACGGCCAAGAACGTTGACTTGTTGGGCTTGTCGTGCCCATTAACCGTCCAAATTGGAATCGACGATTATAATGCCGAGACGAGTGTCAATGAGACGATAGTCAACGGCGGAAAACCCATACCCATTAACCTTTTGATGGGTGTTAAAAACTCGCTGCGGGTTGATAAATCAAAATTCACACGCAATAAGAACACCGGCGATATTACCCAGGTTGCTGTCAGCGGCGGGTTCTCCGATGAAAACGTTAATGATGTGAGTCTGCTTACTTATCAACTCAATATTACCGTTGGCTCACAGACCTTTACGATACCAGCCGGTAACTTCAAAGACACCAAAGGCAAATTCACCTGCTCAAATGTGAAATTGTATGATGTTTCTTCCAACCTTATAGGCATTGCCGCTGCGACTTTTGATTTCAACAAATGCACGTTTACCCTGACGATAAAGAAGACCGATTTCCCAGCCGATGCCGGTGTTACGGACTTCGGTATTGTTTTTGGCGGTTTCAGCGGAAGCGATGTGGTTACGCTGCCGCCTTAGCCGGGCGTTTTGTCGGCGGTGGATTTTCGGAGGTAGTTGACTTCGGAGTGTGTGAGGAGTCGGAATTGGCCTATGCCGAGGCCGCGGTCTGAGATTTTGCCGATGCCGGTGCGCCTGAGGGATTTGACGGGTAGCCCCACGCGAGCTAACATTCTTCGGACTTCACGGTTGAGGCGTTCGGTAATACTTACCTCAATGAGTGAACTTTGATGTCCCCGCTTTAGTATCCTGACGGCGGTATGGGAGGATTTGCCCTCGGAAAGCCAGATGCCCTTGTTGAGTTTTTCGACGTGTTCGCCTTCGATTCGTCCTTTGACTTCGGCGAGGTAGGTTTTGGTGAGACCATATTTTGGGTGGGTGAGGCGGTTGGCGAGGTCGTTATCGTTGGTTAGGATAATCAGACCGGGCGTATCAACGTCGAGCCGGCCAACACAGAAGATTCGATGGCGTGTGGGGATTAGGTCGATTGCCTTGGTCCTGCCCTGTGGGTCAAAATTGGTGCAGATGACGCCTTTGGGCTTATTTAGCAGGAAATAAATCTTTGGCTGGGGCTTAATTCGTTTGCCCGCGGCGATTATGGTGTCCTTGTCGAGGTCTGCGAAGGCAGGGATGGTATCAACTACCTTGCCGTTTACGGAGACGAGGCCTTCGAGGATTATTTCCTCGCATTTTCGGCGTGACGCTACGCCAGAGGCCGATAATATCTTTTGTAATCGCTCAACTGCCATAATCACCGTTCCAATTCACAGAGCCGACAACTCTTGCCCAGATTTACTTTCAGCCGGTTTTTTTGTTGACTTTGGGTAACTTTCTGACGATAATATAATGCTTATAGGCCTTGAAAACCAAGGTTTTTTACTAATTTCTGAGGAGTTGTAGTTATGCCAATCGGCAAAAAGAGCTCGGCTGACAGTACCCTTTACGCCCTGATAGCATTTGTGACGTTGTTTATTATAGCAGCAACGGCGGGGGTCATCTACTATTTAAAATTCGAAGAACAGCGGGGTCTTGCCGAGGCGGCGCAAAAGAGGCTAAGCGAGTTTGCGACTTCCGCTGAGCAGCAGAAGATAGGGGCCATTATCGGCTCTGAGCAACCCGGCAAGAGCAAGCTGAAGGTGATGACGGACTATCTCGACCAGGCGGTGTCATTGATATTACCTGGTTTGCCGGGCGATAAGTCGGCGGAAGTCAAGGTTAGTGAGGCGAAGGCGAAGGTAAAAGAAATAATTGCCGCGGTAGCGAAACAATATCCTGAAATGAACGACATTGACCCGAACTTGACTTTGCTTGAGGTGGCGGACAAACTGAACGTCTCGCTGGCAAATACCCAGGCATCTGAGTCGGCCGTAAAGGAACAGCTTAATAATCTTCAGGCGCAGTTTGACGACGCGAAAAAAGTCAGTATGGAAAAAGAAAATATGCTGCTGGCGGAAAAGGACAGGTTACAGCAGCAATTTGACAAGGTTCGGACGGGCTATGATGAGCTGAAGGCGCTGCTTGAGAAAAAGAGCGATGAACAGGTTAAAGACCTGTATGGCAAGCTCGACCAGGAAAAAACGGCCCGGGAGGAAACTAACAAGCAGTTATTGAAGAGCCAGGCGGAGCTTCAGATGGCTCAGGACCGCATTCAGAAGATATTAAAGGAAAGTGTGTGGCCCATTCAGCCGCCGCCGGAGACGGAGATAAAGGCGTTTGAGCCGGCTGGAAAGATAATTCTGGTCGATGACCAGGCCAAAACTGTGCAAATTAATCTTGGCACTAATGACCATATTTACCGCGGCCTTACTTTTGCGGTTTACGACAGGGGCCAGCCCATTCCGAGGAACGGCAAAGGAAAAGCCGAGATAGAGGTTTACAGCATCGGGGACAGTTTCTCGGCGGCGAGAATTATTCGTTCCGACAAGAAAAACCCGATTCTTGCTGACGATATAATCGCGAATCTTATCTGGTCGCCGACGAAGGCGAATACTTTTGTGGTCGCGGGCGATTTCGACCTCAACGGCGACGGGATTATTGATGATGACGCTATCGCGAAGATACGCGGCCTGGTGGAGAAGTGGGGCGGCAAGGTTGCCGACACTGTGACTGTGAATACGGATTACGTGATTCTGGGGACGCCGCCCGTGGTGCCGTCGAAGCCGACAATGCAGGAGACGGAAAAGTACCCCAACGCGATGGAGAAATACGAGCGTGCGGTGCAGCAGGCAGCTAAGTACAAGGATATTCAGAGCCAGGCACAGGCGTTATCGATACCGATACTGAACGCGGACAGATTCCTGTATTTCATCGGGTACAAGACGCAGGCGGGCAATCCCGGGGCGTTTTAAACCACAGATTTCACAGATTGAAGTAACAGGTTAAGCTATTATTTCTGCGACGACCCGTGTTTGGGTTCGACGCCAATCGAGGCGACGAATATATCGCCCGTATATGCCCGGGCGTTTTCGAAAACAAATCCCTTTTTGACCGCGACGAAGGTAATGGTGCAATTGGCTTTTATCGATGCGCCGAGCGGCAGACCCGTATCGCAATCCAGGCCCGAGGGAATATCAACGGAGAGGACGGGGCAGCCGAGCTCATTTATGCTTTCAATCAGCCGTTTGTATTCATCACGCAGTGCCCCGATAAGCCCTGTTCCGAATATGGCGTCGATAATCATATTGGCTTCGCCGGCGAGTTTGGTAACGCTGGCGTCGATTGCCTCTGCGTCTTCCATATCCAGCCGTTCGATTTTTAAACCGAGACGGGTGAGTATATCGAGATTGATTTTGGCGTCGCCCCTGATTTTGTTGATGCTGCCGCATACCACGACTGTTACGGCAAAGCCCGCGTTGAAGAGGTGCCTTGCGATGACGAAACCGTCGCCGCCGTTGTTGCCGGTTCCGCAGAAAATGCAGACCACGGGCTTTTTAATTTTGGAAAGTGTTTCGATGATAAACTGTGCGCATCCTCTGCCCGCGTTTTCCATCAGCACGATGCCCGGTATGCCCAGCTCGTTGATTGCCCATGCGTCGAATGCCCGCCCCTCGTCTCTGCTCATCAATAAACACTTCTGGTCCGGCTGAAACTTTTTCATAATCAGTATTGATAATCAATCATCAATAATCAATAATCAACAGAAAAATATGAACATACTACTGACCAACGATGACGGGATATTTGCGCCGGGGCTTTCGGCGATATACAAAGAGCTTGTGAAAATCGGCGAGGTAACGGTTGTCGCGCCCGCGGCGAGCAAGTCGGGCGCAAGCCACAGTATTACTTTCAACAGGCCTGTGGTTTGCAGCAAGGTCGATGTGAACGGTCTTTTTTCAGGTTACAGCATCGAGGGGTCGCCCGCCGATTGCGTCAAGCTCGCGGCGATGCAGTTGTGCGCCAAACCGATTGAGCTTTTGGTCGCGGGGATAAACAACGGCGCAAACGCCGGGATTAACATTTATTATTCGGGAACGGTCGCGGCGGCGATGGAAGGGGTGCTTCTTGGCATACCGTCGGTGGCAACGAGCTTGGCGGCGGAGGAGAAGATGGATTACGATACCGCCGCCGGGTATTGTATGCACATCCTTAAAAAGCTTATGCCTGTAAAGACAGGAGCTCTCGTCAATATAAATATACCGCGGCTTTCGGCGGGCAGACCACGGGGAATTAAGGTTGTGCCCCAGTCGAACAAGGCGTTCGATGAGTATTATCAGCCGCAGATTGATGAGAAAGGCCAGACGGTTTATCAGCTTGCGGGCGGGCCTGGGCCGTTTGATGACCCATCGACGGATATGATGGCCCTGATGGAAGGGTACATTAGCGTTACGGCTTTGGCGCCGGACGTTACCGATTACGACAGGACAAAGCAAATTCGAAAATCGCTTGTGAAGCTGGACCTGCCGGGGTAATTGAGATATTGGCCGGAGGTGAGCCAATGACAAATATATTTGAACAGCCGTGGCTGCTGCTGATTGTGGCGGGTGTGGTTTTTCTGGTGGTGGCGTTTTTTCGCGATTTGCTGCCGCCCAGGCGGGCTTGGTTATTCTGGCTTTTACCCGTGGTTATCGCGATAGCGGCTTTTGCGATTGATTATCTGGTCCAGACCGACAAGGAGAAGATAGAGGCAGTTCTCGCCAAGGCGTGCAGGGCGGTCGAGAAGGAAGATATAAGAGCGATTGAGCCGTTGATTTGGGAAAATTACAGCGACTCGATTCATCCATCCAAACAGGAACTGCTGGATCATTTCAAATGGCGGCTTTCGGAGCCGGTAATTGAAAAGATTGTGCCTGCGATTGTTTCCCTTGATATCAAACCTTCCGAGGCGAAGGTTGAGTTTACCGCCCGTGTTATGTTTGACCCCAAGGGGCCTGTTTACGAATACCGCAAGATGATGCTTTTTAAGCTTGAGGCGAATTTGACAAAAGAGGCCGGCGAGTGGTTTTTCAGCAGGACGGAGATTCTCACAATTGATTTACAGCCCGCCGGCTGGAAAAACACGCAGGGTAACCTCGGTGAGATATTCTAAGCCCCAGGTCGAGGCGGCAGCGTCCTATAATGCGGGAAATTAAACAGATTAAGTGAACGCCTGTTTTAGTCGATACCATCAGCAGCAAACTTCGTGCAGATATATTAGCAGGGATTTAACGATGGTTGGCACAGCAAAAACAGGCAAGTTGGCGATTAAGCCGGAGCTTATGACGATACGCTGGTATCCGAGCAGCCGGTGTTTCGGCAGCCCCAGACATCACAAATCCCGGCTGCATCTTATGCCTCCCCTTATGGTCCGCAAAGCGGAATGGCGCCGCTAAAGCATTTAATCGACGCATTCTCACCTCAAAACTCACGCCCCCACGCTTTGCTTCGCAAAGCGAAGCAGTGGGGTGCAAAACCAAAAACTTAAAACTCTTAATCCCGCTCTGTGGTAAAATAGTTGCTATGAATCGCGGTAATAGTAAAAATACGTGGTACTCGGCCGGGCTGCACTTCGAGTGTTTGCAGTGCGGGCGTTGCTGCGCCGGGCCTGAGCAGGGGTATATATGGCTAAGCAGGCCTGAAATCCGGCTGATAGCCGATTTTTTGAAAATGCCGGCCAAAGAATTGAAGCAAAAGTTTTTGAGGCGTGTGGGTTTGCGGATGACGATTGTCGAGAATCCGCATACGCGGGATTGCGTATTCCTGCAACAAACCAAACAGGGCAGAGGTTGTGCGATTTACGATGTTCGCCCTGCGCAGTGCCGGAACTGGCCTTTCTGGGAGCACAATTTAGTCAGCCCGGATACCTGGAATTCTACCGGCCAGACGTGCCCGGGTATAAATCGAGGTGGGTTACACAGCCCCGAACAGATACGAGATAAAAAGAAAAATAATAAGTGGTGGCGGCCCGTCCTCCGTAGCAGTCCCGACGAAGACCGGTCTTCCATTCAACCTGGCAAAACTTCTTCAGAGGGCCCAAATGCAGGTAATGGAGCTACTGCGAAGGATGGAAATGAGAAAAACGCCCAGATCATTGCGCGGGTGAGCGAAATTTATAAGTGGATTGAACAGCAGCAGCTCGCCAATAAGGATATTGCGGGTCATTGTGCCGCCTGTGGTAAGTGCTGTGATTTTGAGCAATATGACCATCGCCTGTATGTTACCACGCCTGAGCTTGTTTTTTTCGTCGAGAAGCTTGGCATCGCGAATATAAAGCAAATGGTAGGTGGCCGATGCCGCTATCAGGTTGACGGAAAATGCGGCGTTCACGCTTACCGCTTTTCCGGATGCAGGATTTTCTGCTGCAAAGGCAAAGCGACGTTTCAAAGCGAACTGACGGAGGGGGCCATTAAAAAATTCAAGGCCGTTTGCGCTGAATTACAAATACCATACCGATATGTTGAATTACCCGTGGCGTTGAAGGGTGTTGTGACCGCGGAGTGCCTTTCGGCTGGTTCGAAAAGCTCACCACAGGCAAGCTCAGGGCAGGCAGCAGAGAATACAGAGTAAAAAAACTACTACTGATCCCTTTTTCTTTCAAGCCCTGATGTGTATAATAGCATTTGCCTTTGAGCTCCAGTGAGCCGAGTCGAACCGCTGGGGGGCAAAGGGCATAGAGGCGTCTTATGATTAACAAGGAACGTTGAACCGAAATGCTTGGTTGCGTAGCCAGGCGTTTAATATTGGGAAATACCAACTTATTAACAAGGGTCGTATCTCTCATAGTTCATCGATTTTATGCCTTCGACGGGCTTTTTTAGCGGCCTGCCAGGACAGGGCTGGATAAAAAGGATATGCTGGACGATTTTCTGGGGTCCAAAAGGTCGTTCGATTGGTATGTGCAGTTTTTGCCTGTGCTGGTGTTATCTTTTGTTTTTGCGCTGATTGCCACATGGTTATGCAAAGCTATTGCGCTTCGGTTCAACATAGTTGACAAGCCCGACAACCTCGTCAAAACACATAAAAAGCCGGTTGCTTATCTGGGAGGCGTGGGGGTGCTGGCTGGTTTTATCGTCGGTGCACTATGCGGTATTTATATTATCCGAGGTCAAAATGTCCTGTCGGATGTGATGCGATGGCTTTTCGGTATTCTCGCCGGAGCTGCCATAGCCTGTTTTGTCGGCATTGTCGATGATATTCTCGATATCAGTCCCGGTAAGAAGATGCTTGGTCAGATTATTGCCGCAATACCCATTATGCTGGCAGAAATCCAGCCGGACCTGAGTGAGATTGTTAAATCTTTTGGCTGGCAAACGATGTCGGATACCACCGAAATAGTGATTGGTATTCCGATTATTATTTTCTTTGTTCTTGGGGCCACCAACTCGCTGAATTTGTTAGACGGTCTTGATGGTTTGTGCGGGGAAGTAACCGTTATAGTCACCGTCGGGATGCTGATTCTTGCAATCCGTCGTTCCACATTCGCTTTCAGCGAGCAGGGCGATATAGTCAGGATTATCGTCTGCCTTGCACTTGTAGGTGGAGTTTGTGGGTTTCTGCCTTTCAATCGACATCCCGCCAAGATATTTATGGGCGATGCCGGCTCTATGTTGCTCGGCTTTGTATCAGCCGCGATTATGATGCTGTTCGCCCGCATAGTCCCTCGCTGGTGGGTAGCGTCAATAGTCGTGTTCGGACTGCCGATATTAGACACAGGAACCGCCTTACTGAGACGGCTTATCAATAAAAGGCCCTTACTTGTCTCGGACCGTGGCCATATTTACGACCAGATGATTGACCGCGGCATACCCTTGAATCGAACAGTCGGTATATGTTATGCGCTCGCCGGGCTTTATGCATTCTTAGGCATTCTAACAAGTATGATTCAAACGAGATATGCCTTCGTTGTGTGTGCGGTGATTTTCCTCGTGTCGTTTCTTATTGTCTGGTGGATGGGTTTTTTGAAAATGGAAGGCCTGCGGGGAGCGATACACAAAAAGGATGATACCGATAAAACACCCTCATAAATCACATCGCCTTTGCGCTGAATTACAAATACCATACCGTTACGTTGAATTACCCGCGGCGTTAAAAATTGCTGTAACCGCAAAGACCGCAGAGTAAAAAAGCGACTCCCCTTCGACTCCGTTCAGGTCGGGCTGACCCCGTTTTCTCCTGAAAATGGGCTATTTCCCTGGAAATCCGCTTAAGACGGGGAAATTCTAAAAAAAGTGTAACAATTCTCGCTTGAGGTGGACTTAGTTTATAGCCGGTCAAATTGGCCGGGAGTTCCTAAACACATTATTCACAAAAACTATTTGAAAGAAGGAGAGACAAATGAAAACGCACCCAAAAATAAATACAGTGATATTGGCCGTAACCGTGCTGGTCCTGCTGCCAAGCACCCTCGCGTTCGCCGATAATATTTATGTGTCAAGCTATAACCCTGAATTCCTCTATTTCTATGGGCCCGGTAATATTTATAAATTCGATTCGAGCGGAACCAGAACCACCTTCGCATCTGGATTGCACGGCCCTACGGGGCTTGCCTTCGACAGCAGCGGCGATCTCTACACAACTAATTTTAACAATGGGACGGTTGAGAAATTCGATTCGAGCGGAAACGGAACCATCTTCGTATCGGACTTGACAGAACCTACATGTCTTGTCTTCGATAGCAGCGGCTATCTCTACGTGGCCAGTCAAAACACTGGGACGATTGAAAAATTTGATACCAGTGGAAATGGAACCATTTTCGCCACGGGCTTAGAACTCCCTTTTGGTCTTGCGTTTGACAGTAGCGGCTACCTTTACGCGGCCAATCAAAGCAGCGGGACGATTGAAAAATTTGATACCAGCGGAAATGAAACCATTTTTGCTTCGGGCTTGAACTGCCCCATGGGTCTTGCTTTCGACAGCATCGGTAATCTATATGCAGCCAGTTTCTACGGTGGGACGATTGAGAAATTCGATTCCAGTGGAAACGGAACCACCTTTGCTTCTCACTTTAACAATCCTATAGGTCTTGTCTTCGACAGCAGTGGTAATCTTTATGCAACCGGTTGGTACAGCGGGACGATTGAAAAATTCGATTCGAGTGGAAACATGTCTCTCTTCGCTTCGGGTTTGAGTTATCCGGCGTGTATCGCAATTCAGATTCCCGAGCCATGCACGTTATTGTTTCTCGGCCTTGGTGCGGCGATAATCAGAAAATTCAGAGCTTAAAAAGCTCCCTGTTCAACTTGTTAAAAATCCTTGTCTGAAAAAATAGTTCTCCGTGGTTTCAGTTGCCTGCCCTGCGTAGCCCAACTGGCGAAGTAGGGTTCTCTGCGCTAAATTTGTTGTTACTTGTTAACTGGGGCGGGTATTAATCTTATTTCGATTTTTGTCAGCCGGCATCCAAATTACGACATACTGACGACTAACGACTGTTGACTGTCCGCTCCACGCTGTCCGCTGAACGCTGCTACAAATTAGTACTTATCAACCGGCAGATAAATCTTCTGCTGAGGGTCTCGCAGGTTGATATATTTGACTCCCGATAGCGTTCCGTACTGCTGGTAGTAGGTATAAAGCTTGGCTAACTTGTCGTCGTCGGGGCTTTCGAGATGCCTTTGCCAGGTTCCCAGTTCCGCGCCCCAGATGATTTGTGTGCCGTCTTTCGTGTAAAGTGAGATGTGTGGTTCGCGTCTGTTTTTCCGGCCATCAAAATTAGCGACGTCGATTCTGTCGATGTGGTGAAGCAGCGGCTTGTCGGGGCTTACAGCGGTATCCATACGCGCGAGGCGATTGAGCACCGCCATAGCCGCAGCGAGGTCATCTCCCTGCCAGACCTGGCCCGGGGTAGGGGGGATTTTGCTAAGCTCCATACCCGTTATGTTTATGACCGGCAAATTACCAATCGGCGAATAATCGAGAACGACCATATCCGCGTCGATAAAGAATTTATTTTTTTCGGCGGTAACTAAGAGCATTGGTTTTCGCCAGCGTCCGCTGATGAGTATGCTTTTGTGAGTGGTCCGGACCCTCGCCTCGGCAAGCCAGGGAACGAGGTGAGCGATATTTTGCTGGGCCGAGGCGGCAATTTTTTCGTCGTCGTTAGCGCTGTTGTTGGCTTCAGCGGTGGCGGCGGCATAAATCCTGTTTTTAATCTCCTCGCTGACCCAGTTCGGTACTTCGCCTACCAGCTCAATGGTTCGATTGCCCGACGAGCCGGCGGTTTGCTTTTTTACGTATCCGTCTAAGAACGTGAAACCTGCCAATACCAGGACCAAAGCGCATATAAACAATGCTACCTTGATATAACCTATGATATTTGACTTACCGGACAGCTTACCGCCGTCCGAGCCAAGCCCGAATATATTAAAACCATTTTTCTTCGCAGCCAATTTTATTGCCTCCGGCCGGTTGTTTTATGGGCTATTGCAGAATCAGCCAATGCCAGCTCCACTATTTTCAGACACAGCCGACTCATTGAAAGCCCTATTTTAGCGGCGGCTTTCGGTAAAAGCGAGTGGCTCGTCATTCCGGGAATGGTGTTGATTTCGAGCACATAAGGTTCGCCGTCGTCGCCGATAATAAAGTCAACTCTCGCGGCGCCCCTGCATCCAAGCGAATTAAAGCAGGTAATCGCCGATTTCTGTATTTTATCGACCAGAGCGGGGTCATTTATTGAGTCGAAGAGATATTCTGTTTTGTCGTCGATGTATTTGGCGTGATAATCGTAAAATCCGGCGGGCGGGCGTATTTCCAGAATTGGCAGGGCCTGCTTTCCGAGGATGCTCACGGTAATCTCTCTGCCCTTTATAAATTTTTCAATCATACAGTCGCCGAACTCCGCTGCGCATTTTCTCGCGGCCTCGACCGCTTGTTTGGGGTCGTCCGCGATTGATATGCCGATAGTGCTGCCTTCCCGAAGCGGTTTGACGACGTATTTTGACCCGAGTTGCCGGATTTGTTCCTCAAGACGAGCGTTTTTTTTGCCCGGCTCGAACAAAATCGAATCAGGCATCGTTACTCCCGCGGCGATGAATCGTTTTTTGCTTTCCCACTTGTCAAATGCCAGCCGGCTGGATTCCGAGGAGCTGCCCGTATAAATGAGGTCTTTTGATTCGAGTATTTTCTGCAGTTGGCCGTCTTCGCCGAATGTGCCGTGAAGGGCGATGAAAAACACATCGATTGTTTCGTCGTCGAGTATGCCCAGCGCATCGGGTTTTATATCAGAGGTTATGACGTTGACGCCCGCTTTTCTCAGGGCTTCGGCAACGCATTTGCCGCTTTGGATGCTGACTTCGCGTTCCCTGCTTATGCCGCCCATAAGGACTGCCGCTTTTATCCGCCATCCGTCTGGCGGATTAATGGGCTTGGCCATCCCTTCGCCGTAAGGCGTCCCTTCCGGGATCGGGAGCTGGTCAGGCGACGGTGATGACTCTTGATTTGGAGAAGGATGAGACCGCATTTTTTATTTCCAGATTTCGATCTCAAGCTCCAGCTCGACGTTGAACTGCTTTAATACTTTTTCTTTTACGATGTCAATCAGCCGGAGAACATCCTGGCTGGTGCAGCCCTTTTGCGCTATGAAAAAGTTGGCGTGCTTTTCACTGACGATTGCCCCGCCGATTTGCAGCCCCTTTAGTCCCGCGCGGTCAATCATAGCTCCCGCGGATAGCCCCCTCGGGTTTTTGAATACGCAGCCCGAATTAACGGTGTTGAGGGGCTGGTTATTTTTCTTATAGACCCAGTTTTCCTTAATCGTTTTTGTAATCTGTTCCGGGTCGCCCTCGGTCATATTTATTTTCGCTTCGAGGATGAATTTCGCGGTGATATTTGTCTGGCGATAATCGAACTGAAGCTCCGGTTTTTTCTTTTCGGAAACTTTGCCGTCTTTATCCATTAGGGTAACGCTTTCGACGACGGTTCCGATATCGCCGAAGTTTCCGCCCGAGTTCATCCGCACCGCTCCGCCTATCGAGCCGGGAATACCCGTCAGCGGTTCGAGGCCCGAAAGGCCTTTTTTGGCGCAGGTCAGGATAAGCCGGCTAAGCTCGACGCCCGCGCCTGCGACAACCTGCTCTTTGACGAAGTTAATCTGCGAGAATTTCTCGCCTTTGAGCTGGATTACCGCCCCGCGAACGCCCTGGTCGCTGACTAAAAGGTTCGAACCGTATCCCAAAACGTAAATCGGCACCTTATTTTCGTTGCATCGCTTGACAACTTGGGCGAGCTGGTTGGTATCCTCCGGCCTGATAAAGTAATCCGCCGGTCCGCCCAGCCCGTACCACGTCTCTTTCGCCAGCGGATGTTTCGTTTCAACTATTTTTTCGTAACCACTGAATAATTCCATCTGACACCTTCCAAACGTCGCCGGCGCCCATGGTAACGACCACGTCGCCGGAGCGAACTTGTTTGGTTAAATAATCGCAGATTGCATCGAAGCCGTCAATAAACAAAGCTTCGCTTCCTTTTGCCCGGATTTTATCGACGAGGACCTGGGCGTTCACCTCTTTTCTCGATTGCTGAGAATCGCGGACGAAATAAATCTCCGGCACAATGGTAATATCGGCAAGTTTGAAGCTTTCGGCGAAGTCGTCCAGCAAAAATCTCGTTCGACTGTACTGGTGCGGTTGAAAAATACACCACAGCCGCTTGGGCTTGTAATGCTCCTTAATCGCCTTCAGCGACGCCCGAATCTCGGTAGGGTGATGTGCGTAATCGTCGAGAATGGTTATGCCATTGACCTTCGCCTTTAGCATCAGCCGGCGGTCAACGCCTGTGAAGCCGGGCAATAGCCGCAGGATTGTATTTGCGGCGATGCCGGCGGTTTGGGCGGCGGCGATTACCGCAAGGGCGTTGGCGACGTTATGTCTGCCCGGCACGCTTATATGAGTTGAGCCGAGCAATTCCTTGTTGTGATAAACGTCGAATGAGTAAAGACCTTCTTTTTCGACGATATTGGCGGGGTGATAATTGCAATCCTCGCTAAAGCCAAAGGTCTCGATTTTTCGGTTGTTTTCGAGCAGACGCGGGTCGGAGATGATTTTGGCGGTGTTTTTGTCTTCGCTGTTTAAGATGATTACGCCCGAATTTTTTGTGCCAAGCGCGAAATCGCGGAACGCCTCGGTGATTTCGGCTTCGTCTTTGTAGTAGTCGAGGTGGTCTGCCTCGATATTGAGGATGACGGCGATTTGCGGTTTGAGGTTCAGGAAGCTGCGGTCGTATTCGCAGGCCTCGGCGACGAAATGCAGACCGGTGCCTATGCCCGATGAGCCGGCAAGCTGGGTAACGACTGCGCCGACGACGAAATTCGGCGATAATTCCGCCTGTTTGAGGAGATAGGCGAGCCAGCCGCTGGTAGTGCTTTTGCCGTGGGTGCCCGATATGGCGATACCCTGATAAAACTGGAACACCTTGCCCAGCATCTCGGCGTATTTATAGACGCGGATGCCTTCCCGGCGGGCGAGCTTCAGTTCGGGGTTTTCCTCTTTTATCGCGGCTGATATTACAACCGCGTCCGCCTGCGAGTTGAGATTGTGCTCTTTGTGGCCTATTTTTATATCTGCGCCGAATTCGCAGAGGTGGTCGATTGTTTCGCCGGGGTTCCGGTCTGAGCCGGTAACGATTGCCTTGTGCTTCAAGAGGAGCATCGCCAGGCCGCTCATACCGATACCGCCGACGCCTATGAAATGAAACCGTTTGCCCGCAAGTCCGTTAAATCCGTTCGTAACCACTTCCCATCCTCGCCGGGGTTTTGTCGCCGGCTGATGTATCCTTACATCGCTCTTTAGCATATTTCATCCTTGAATCATCACCCATCAAAACAGGGATTTTATCGCGCAAGGCAGAGCAATGAAAGAAAAAAGCGGGGATAGTTTTTGCCACAAAGACACAAAGAAATAAGGGAGATGTGAGAAGTTGGAAGAGAGAAGGAATACTGGACTAACTCCCAATTACGTTGTATATTATGAACATTGCGAGCAACAGCAGGTTTGGTATTCGATTGACATCGCCAGGATAGCAGCTAAAATATATTATATATTTCAAGGGTTTTTTTATGTGTAGTCGTGCAAAAAAACTGGAAGATGTTCTCAGAGTATTGGATTTTAAACCATTGCATCTGAGTCAATTGGATGAATTATTTGAGGAAACGGCTGAGGCCCGTGACCCCAACCTTTCGCGACGAACAGAGATAGCAAACTATCTGCAAACAGAGAATAACGTTAAAGTTCTGGTAACGGGACATCCCGGTTCTGGGAAATCAACGGAAATTGCTAAATTTCAAGATGAACAGATAGCTACCTATACCGTAATATCGTTTTCCATGATGGACGAGGGGCAATTAAGTCAGGCCTCTCTGGAAGCACTGCTGGTATTGATTGTTGAAGCGGTAACACGCCAAGTTAAGAATTTGAACATTAAACTGAATGACAAAACGCTTGAATCCATATACAAATGGTTCAGTGAGGCATTTGAAATCAAGGAACAGCAACTTGAAATGGTTTTACAGGGAGGAGCACACGCTGATACAAGTCAAAGTATTCTTGGCAAGCTAATCGGAATAGGCGCATATCTGAAATCGGACATCAAGACAGGATCGAATACTCTACATCGGTGTGTGACAAGGGAAAATCATCGGCTTTCAGAGCTGGTGAATCAAGTGAACATTCTTGTGAAGGAGGCAAGACTGGCCGTAAAGGAAAAAAGCAAGCGCGAAATGCTTTTGATAATAGAGGATCTCGACAAGCTTTCGATCGAGGCGACAGATACTATTTTTCTGAGAAATCCGGCGCCTTTGGCGGATATTTCCTGCAAAATGATTTTTACGGCACCAATATGGCTATTGTGTACACCTGCTTCGGCTATTTTGGATAGTTTGTTCAAGAAAGTTACGATACCGATGATAAAGGTCGTAGAGAAGAATGGTGAAAAATGCGAGATCGGACGAAAAGTTATTCGGCAAATCCTTGATCGACGAATGGATATTAAGACACTCATAGATGATGATGCGATTGAACTGGCAATAGAAAAGACGGGGGGGTGTTACGACATCTTTTTGAGGCGATAGCTATCGCAGCAATGACAGCACAGGAGGCGATTAAAAAGGGACGTAGTAAGAAATGTATAATTAAAGAAGATGTACGTTACGGTCTTAATCGGGTTAAAGCAAAACTGGTAAGACTGATAGGGGATGTAGGGTTACCAAAAGATTATGAAAAATGCGATATAACAGTTGAGAAGATGATGGCAAGATTGAAAGATATCGAAAAGAGTCCGCGTAAAGTCGAATCGGATCCAATCAATCTGCTTCTATTGCAGGCGCAGGCTGTGCTTGAATATAATGGTGAGGGATGGCACAGAGTTCATCCGCTTGTGGCTGAGCATCTAAAAGAACGATGAATTTGAATACTACGGCAATTAAGCTGGACGAGGATGAGCTTGGCCGGTTGCTTTCTTTTCTTAGGCAGTCCGAGGGGCGAGTGTGCGGAGTGATAGTTCCGGGACCTTTGGTGGGGGATGCGATTATCAACCGAATTCAAGGAGGTTTAACACAGATACCGATTCATATTGCACAGGCAGAAGCTGATCCTCCCGTAATCGGAGAGCTTTCAAGGTCGCTGAGCATGGGAGAGGTTGTTCTTATTGTCCGGAGAGATTCGATAAAGGAAAATGAATCAGAACAGAATCTCCAGGATTTTTGGGAAAGACTGAATCTGCAACGCGAAAGCCTTGCTGCGGGGAAGATACGTACTGTATTACTGCTGAACGCAGAGAATGAACGCGAGCTTTTCCGCAGCGCCGATGATTTGCTCCAGTGGATGATGCTATTTCGATTTCAGGAAACGGTGCTTGCTGATGAGATGAAGAGTATCTCCAAAAAGATTTCCGGCGCTAGGTACAGGCGCGGATATTGATGTTCTAAGAGATCAATTAAGTAGGGCTAAGCAAGGAGGGGTAGAGAAGTCTGTACTTATTCGAGATTATATGATACCCCTGTTTGAATCGCTTGTGGGTCAAAACAAACTCGAAGATGCGATTCGATTTTGGAATCAGGAATTTGCCGGAGGAGAAACCCTTAATGATATAGATGCAAAAAGTAGGTTGGAGCTTCTAGTAATAAGAGCGTATTTAGGAGGAAAAACAAACTACGAGGAATGGGTTTACTGGGCGGAACGTCTCTTCAAAGAAGCGAAACAAAGCGGGAGCGAAAAGGCTCAATTGCAGGCAATGCAAACATATGTTTACAGTTTGATTGGAACGAACAGGCTTAATGACGCAGAGACTGTGCTTGGTGAAGCATTGGAACTTGCGAAGGAAATCAATTCCGAAAAAAGTACTGCGGTTATTTTGTCAAACCTCGGAATCGTGTACCAGATACGCGGCGATATTGACAAGGCCGAAGAGATGCACTGCAAATCGCTGGAGATTAACGAGCGGCTTGGTCGGTCTGAGGGAATGGCAAATAGTTATGGCAATCTCGGAAACGTGTACCTTAAGCGAGGAGACAAGACCAAGGTACGCCAATACTGGTTGAAGGCCCTGGAACTGTACAAAAAGGTAGGAATGGCTTCTGATGTAAAAAAGCTTGAAGGGTGGATAAAAAAATTAGAGGATTGATTGGCAGAATAACGTCAGCCGCAAGATAGCTACATTGATTATTTCTAATCCATGAAAATAAGTTGCTAATCTAAAAAATCTGTGTTCCCCAAACCCGTTGCATACTACCACATACAAGCATATACTATGTTTTCAGCTTAAAAATAGACCTTTTCCCTACAGCGAAACGATGTTAATTTAGGCAATTCAATCAAACGCTCACTCGCGAGGCCCCAAAAAAATCCGGCAATTTTTGAAATTTTTTTTATTCCTTTTCCCATAAGAACTTACAAATTTTGGGCGGAAAAATAAAGTTTCCTAAGTCCTTAAAACCATCGCAATTTCACCCTATATATAGAGGGACCATGTGGTCCTGAGGACGGATGACCGAGGTCGGAGGACGGATTGGAATGTCCAATAACCAATTTCCAATGTCCAATCCACCGGAGGTGGGTAGTAGCCCAAGATAGGGCAGTAGGGGGGATAGAAATCCCAGATTTCGCGCCTTGTGCGCAAGGTAAATCAAATCAATTTCCGTTTTGTGTTTTGTTGTTTGTGATTTGAAATTTGGGATTTCTTGTGGGTCCCCTGTTACGAAACCAATGGGGCGGGTTCTCGGGGATCTGCGCTGCGCTCCGAGGAGAGTATTATGTCAACCATTACAATCAAAGTTCAAAATTGGCTCGACTTTATTTTCACCTGTCCACTGCTTGCCTATCGCCTGTTCCGTTACGGCTACACATACCGCAGGATTTACTTAGGCGAAGGCAAATGGACTATTTTAGAGCAGCCGGATTATTACCGGCTCAAACATTTCAAATGGGTTGTGCACGGCGGCGGACATAACTTATACGCGGTCAGATTAAAATTTGTCGAGCCGTATAAGACAATAATGCTGTCTATGCACAGAGAGATAATGGGCGCTAACGACGAAAGATTAGTTGACCACAGGAATTGCGATTCATTGGATAATCGAAAGAGCAATCTGCGCTTCGCGACGCGAGCGGAAAATATGCAAAACAGACGAAAGAGAAAAAATACTTCCTCGCGATATATGGGAGTATGCTTTTGCAAGCAGACAGGCAAATGGACAAGCATAATTGTGTATAACAAAAAAAGCATCTGGTTAGGGAGATTCGACAGCGAGATTGCAGCGGCACACGCTTATGATAAGGCGGCGAAAAAGTATTATGGCGAGTTTGCGAGGTTGAACTTTCCGGAAAAAGACCCCGGCCGTTTTGCTTCTTATGCCCCCACGCTTTGCTTGTCCCTCTGCTTCTTGCGAGACAAGTTGAGGGGCTTCACAAAGAGAAGCAGGGGGGTGCAAGACGAAACGCAGGGGCAGGCGAATCGCGGGCGTTGTTTGCGAGGATTGGCAGGTTAATTAGACAGCGTTCAGCGTACAGCGTTCGGCGTTCAGGTTGATGGCTCCCGCCGTTTTGATTCTCAAAACGAGACGCGGGGGTAACTTTCAGCCCCTACGGGGCTAAAAGTTACCATTGCGCTTCATAGAATGGGCCGATGTAGCCCTCTTTTTTCGGGTCGGGACGGGTCTTGAGAATGGCCTCGGCAATCGCGACATCTGCAGGGTATGTAATCTTGATGTTTGAGGAATCGGTCTCAACAATCGAGACCTTGCGGCCAAGCGCCTCGACTAACTGCGAATCATCAGTAATTTTTTCGATGTCTGTCTTGGGGGCCTTTTCACGCGATTGTTTCAACAGCTTTACCTCAAAGACCTGCGGTGTCTGCGCCTCGTAAAGACCTTTTCGGTCAACGTTTTTTACAACGATACCGTCTTTGACTTCCTTGAGGGTGGCTATAACGGGGCAGGCGAGAATCGCGGCGCCGGTTTTGGCGGCGGTTTTGATTACATCTTCAACCCATTTGGCGGTTACGCAGCATCTTACGGCGTCGTGAATCGCGACAAGCTCGATATCGTCTTTTAATAACTGGAGCGCCTTGTTGACGGTTTCAAAACGGGTTACGCCGCCGATGATGACTTTGACGTTGAAAAGCGAGAGATTCGCACCATAGCGGATTTCCACAATTTCTTCATCTTCCTGCGGGATAGCCAGGAGGATTTGTTTGACGTCTTCGCGGTTCGAGAACAGTTCGACGCTTCGCAGGAACGCGGCCCGACCGCCGATATCGACGAATTGCTTGTGTCGTTTACCGCCGAATCGTTTTCCGGGGCCGGCCGCACAAATTATCGCCGCAACATTAGGCATAATGTCAACTCTCCATAAAATCAACCAAAAGCATAAGCAAACACACGCGATTGTCAACACCTGTTATATGCGGATAATTTGGGGTTAGCAGGGGGGCTGGGATTAGTCGCCCGCGGGCAAACTGGCGAGATTTTTCTTCACCTGCTCTGCGGGAAAACTATTGGGGTACATACGCAGAAATTCCGTCAGTGTCGCCCTGGCGTCCGACAGACATTTATTTTTTTGTTCGGCGTTTGCGGCGTCCTGCTGCTGCCAGAAGTGGATTTTGAGCAGGGAAAGCTCGTAGAGCGCCTGCATGCCGCCGTCGGTGCGGTAATGTTGCGTGTGCATTTCGGCGAGTTTTTCGGCGAGGAGCTGTTCATCGGGTATGAGTTTAATCTGTGCGAGCAGGACGTTGTCCCGCAAGGGGTCGTTTTTACCCATTTCCGAGAGCAGCTCGTCGAGCTGACCTGCATAATCCGGACTGTTTTGGTTTAGCGTAACAAATTTTGCCAGCCGTTTTACGGAATCCGGTTTGGAGGTGTAGTTATCCGGGCCGATAAGGGTGCGCAACTGGCTGAGTTTTCGTTGCAATTCCATTAGTTTTGATACGGTCATCGCTGAATCGAGAGGCGGGCGGAACAAGCTGAAGATGGAATCTTCGGCGGGCTGGTCGCCAGCAAGAAGCTTCAGGCGTGTTTCGAGCAGTTTTGAGGCCTCGGCAATAATAGCTTGCGCCTCATCGAACCTTGCCTGGCCCGCCCATTGCATCGCGATTCGCCAGCGTGCTTCGAGCGATTCGGGACTATTGGCAAAGCCGGCGTATAACTGGAACCACACGGCACGTGAACGATCGAATGGGTAATCGCTGTAGAAATGAAGTGTTTCTTTCTCGTCCAGCATACGGTAATCGGGACTGTATTCGGTCAACAGGGCTTTGTAATACAGGGCGATGGGCATGCGTTTGCTTTTGGGTCGGCGGTTAATAAACAAGTCGTATTGCTCAAGCAGCCATTCTCTTTTTTCCTGGTATCTCAATTCAGGCGGGACGACAAACCACGTTGGCCATCGGTCGTGAACGAGCTGCGCCTGGATTTCGGATTTTAATTCTTTTCGCAATGCTATCGGCTCAGTTGGGTAGAAAAAGCCGCCTAAGTATTTTGCGACAGCGGGATTTTTTATGGCCCGGTCGATTGCCTTGGTAATGCTGTGGTCGTGAAATTCTGCCACCTGCTCCGGGTTATTGCGGGCGATGTAAAGCTGATAATCCAGCTCATCAAACCCTATCCTGAGGCTGAAGGTTACTGCCGCGAGAACAAGCAGAATTGTGGTGGCTGACCAAATCAGCCCCGGCCTGTACCTATTGAAATGCCCGATGCCGAGCACCGCGCCCGCCACGCCAAGCCCAATCAGCCAGGCGCCAATCCAGGGAGTGAAGGAAAATCCCCATTTAATCGGCTCGACGTTTCTGGCACCGCCGAAAATGCCCCAGTATATGAGTTGCGGCAGCATACATAATGCTATCGAGGTGATGCGTGAACGAAACCGCAGAGGCCGACAGGCAACCGCAATACAGCTTATCAGCAAGCTGACTGCGAAAGCGGGCAAATCAGCGAGGAAAAACACGGCCAGAATCAAGGGCAAGCTGTAACTGAAACTGAGAAGCTGGGCTGTGAGGATAGGTGCGATTGTCATTACCGCCATCAGCAGGGCAAGGACGAGTGTTTGCCAGGGGTATTCAAAGATGCTTACGCCTGTCAGAAGGAATCGGCCTATCTGCCAGGACGCAGGCGTCGTTGCCGAGTCGGGGTTGAATGCCCAGGGTGAGCCGGTTAGTATTTTTGACCAGAACAGGCAGGTTACGGCAAAAAAGGTTATCGTCAACAGCCAAAAGCCGAGCACATTAGTATGCCTGTAGTGCAGCGTCGGCCCGGCAGTCAGAAACGACTTGCTGGTCGCTATCGGCGCCTTGTCATTGCCATTACTATTACCGTTGCTTTCAGGCATATACCTTTCTCAAAAACATATTAAGTCCCCCATCGACTGAAAGGTTATTAGACCACTTCCTTGTATATTTGTAAAGCGGCACTAACAAATCACAGGGATAAAAACGCTCGGTGAGGCAAAATTATTGTCTTAAACCCGCATTTTAAGAGATGTGGGATAAATAGGGGGTATGGGTAAATAGAAGGCAGATAGTAATAGTAAAGCTGGGTGACTACCCTTCGGTCTAATCTGCTCAAGAAACCTTCAGGATAGTTTCGATACGGTTTAGCTCTTCATCGATGAACTGGAGATTATCGAGAACAGCAACGTTTTGTTCGAGCTGTTTAACCTTGCTTGCGCCGACCAGTACCGTGGTTACCCGCTTATCCCGCAATACCCAGGCAAGGGCCATCTGTGCGAGCGACTGTCCGCGTTGTTTTGCCAAGTCGTTGAGGGCGCTGATTTTTTTGACGACGGCTTCGGTAATCTGCTCGCGTTTGAGGAAGCCGTGAGGTTTTGCCGCTCGGCTGTCTTTGGGGATTCCCTTGAGATACTTGTCGGTCAATAATCCCTGTGCCAGAGGCGAGAAGCATATACAGCCGATACCCTCTTTTTCCAATACATCGAGCAGGCCGTCTTCAACCCAGCGGTCGAACATCGAATATCTCGGCTGATGAATCAGGCAGGGCGTGCCGAACTGGCGCAGGATTTTTGCGGCTTGTTCGGTTTGCTGGGGCTTGTAATTCGATATGCCGGCGTAAATGGCCTTACCCTGTTTGACGGCGGTATCGAGCGCGGACAATGTTTCATCGAGAGGCGTATTTGGGTCGAACCTGTGCGAATAGAAGATGTCAACGTAATCGAGGCCGAGGCGTTTGAGTGACTGGTCCAAGCTGGCGAGGAGGTATTTTCTTGTGCCCCATTCGCCGTAAGGACCGGGCCACATCAGGTAGCCGGCCTTGGTTGAGATAATCAGCTCGTCGCGGTATGCCTTCAAATCCTGTTTGAGGATTTTGCCGAAATTTTTCTCGGCTGAGCCGGGCGGAGGGCCATAGTTGTTGGCGAGGTCGAAGTGGATTATGCCAAGATCGAATGCCCGGCGGACGATTGCCCGGCCGGTCTCAAAATCATCAACGTTGCCGAAGTTATGCCACAGACCCAGTGAAACCGCGGGCAGTAATAAGCCGCTTTGCCCGCAGCGATTGTATTTCATTTTTTCGTATCTTTTGTCAACTGCTTTGTATTTCACTTTCAAGCTCCTTATCATATTTTCTGTCGCGAAAAGGATAGCGGGAATTGCCGCCCGCGTCAAAGCAAAACCTTTTATGCTTGTTAGGCGTAGTTGGCTAAAGAATTACTTGCAAGAGACGGAAATTTTCTGTAGATTTATTGCTATTGGCGGTGTAGCTCAGTTGGTTAGAGCATGGGATTCATAAGCCCAGGGTCGTCGGTTCGAATCCGACCGCCGCTATTGCCTTTCACAGGGTTCATTCCTTGAACGATATCTACGTCCGATAAGTGTTATCGCTATGTTTATAAGCCAGTTTTTATAGTGCTAAAAGCGAAGCCCTTTTAACGTAAGCCCTATAGAACGCCGAATCAAGATAGAGACAGGCGTTCTTTACATGCCCAATATGAGAACTTAATACAATGTTATAAGGTAAGGAGTCGGAATATGAATAAGAATAATCCAATATGGGTTGTGGAATACCTGATAGGCATTGGTTTTCTGGTAGCCGCGCTGCCGTTTATTGTTTACCCGCAGCCGGGCTGGAGTCCCGCACACGACTGGGCATCTCTGCTTTTCATTACTTGCGTCGGTATTGCACTTTTCAGTTCCGCAAGCGGAACGAGGCAGCGTGTAGAATTGTCCAAACGAATCAAGGAGCTTGAAAAGAAGCTCGATGAGCAAAACCGGACACAGAATACGAGCGGGCCGCAATTTATCAGCAAGGAGCATCTTGTCGGCTCGGTAAATTGACGCTTGATTCAGTCGCACTAAGGTTTATGACAGTCGGCAGCATTCCTGCCGACTGTTTTTTTATTGACCGCCGGTCGATTTCCGCTATACTAAAATCCTAAATTTTACCCGCCGAAATGATAATGAAGGCGGGCGAAAATCATAAATCGGCAATCGGCAATCGTAAATCCGTATTGCCCCCATCGTCCAGTGGCCTAGGATATCAGGTTCTCATCCTGGAGACAGGGGTTCGACTCCCCTTGGGGGTATTTTTCCCGACTATGGTCGGGAAAAATGGAGCCCCCGCGTCTTGCTGTCACAAGGCAGCAGCGGGGGCGGTCAACTGTTCTACTGTTCAACTTTTGATTTATGATTGAATCAGCTTCTAATCCCACCATACAGCCGGCTATTGACGAGCAATATATGCGTATTGCTATAGCGCAGTGCAAATCGCCGAGGAGAATGGCGATGTGCCTATTGGGGCGGTGATTATTCATAACAATACCATAATCGCAAAGGCATACAACCAGCGGGAACAATTGCAGGACCCGACTGCCCACGCGGAAATAATCGCGCTTACCCAGGCGGCAGCGGCTCTCGAAAACTGGCATTTGAATGATTGCACGATTTATGTTACCTTGGAGCCGTGCTGTATGTGCGCCGGGGCTTTGGTGTTGGCCCGTATCGACCGATTAGTATATGGTTGCGACGACCCGAAGACGGGCGCGGTGAAAAGCTTGTATAATATCGTTCAGGATAAACGCCTGAATCACCGTGTCGAGGTTACAAACGGCATATTGACCGACGAGTGCGGCGCGTTGCTGACAGAGTTCTTTAAGAAGCGCAGGCCCGAAGGGCCAAAATCAGAAATCGAAAGTCAGAAATCATAAATCATTGTGGAGAGGTGTCCGAGTGGCCGAAGGAGCACGCTTGGAAAGCGTGTGTGCGGCTTGCCGTACCGCGGGTTCGAATCCCGCCCTCTCCGCTGAAGTTATCTCATTTGGTCAGGCGGGATGAGAACCCTCGCGGTGCGAAGCACCGCTTACGCGGGTTTGACACGCCGAAAGCGAGCCGCGAAGCGAATCCCGCCCTCTTCGTTCTTCCTTGGTGCTTGTGGTTGGGTACCGGCATAAAGAGATATATCTCTTAACATAGTTTGGCATCAAAAAAGCTGCTTTCAAAAACGCACACAATGCGTTATTAAATATAACGAGCCAAATGACCAACTTAAAAAGATTGTTAAGGGATATTTTATGATTACTCGGCATATTGTTCAACAAATGGGTATGCGGGGCGCAATGCGCAGGGCGAGGATTTTGGGGAAGGAGCTTTGGCTTGTTTTTATTTGCCCGGTTTTGTTTAGTTCCCCGTGTTTTGCCATTGGACAGGAACAATACATGGACTCCAATCTCAGTAAGGGCGGTTTTTGCATTGTGCAAAAAAACGATGTCGCAGGCATATACGTCGATTCGAATGATTACCCCGGCGTTATTCGCGCTGGTAATGACCTGCGGGCGGACATTAATCGCGTCACGGGGCAAATTGCGAAAGTATTAAATACAGAAGCCGCTTTGGGGAAAAATACGATAATCATCGGCACGATTGGCAAAAGCCCGATTATCGACCGGCTGATTAAAGATGGCAAAATCGATGTGAATCAAATCGCGGGGAAATGGGAATCGTTTATCATTCAGGTTGTGCCGGAGCCGTTGCCGGGCGTTGAAAGTGCCCTTGTTATCGTGGGCAGTGACAAAAGAGGCACGATTTACGGCATATATGACGTTTCGGAGCAGATAGGTGTATCACCGTGGTATTGGTGGGCGGATGTGCCTGTGCAGCATAAAGATGCTCTTTTTGTAAAGGCGGGAAGATATGTTCAGGGGCCGCCCGCGGTCAAATATCGCGGCATTTTTCTCAATGACGAGGCCTGGGCACTCAGTCCCTGGGTTAAAGAAAAATTCGGCGATTATAACAGTAAATTCTACACCAAAGTTTTTGAACTTTTACTTCGGTTAAAGGCCGACTATCTCTGGCCGGCGATGTGGAACAATGCTTTCGATGAAGATGACCCGAATAATCCCCGTCTTGCCGACGAATACGGCATAGTTATGGGAAACTCTCATCAGGAGCCGATGCTTCGTGCGCAAAAGGAGTGGGACAGGCGGCACAGCAAAAAATGGAACTATTATACCGACGCCAATACTCTCCAAAGCTTCTGGCGGGAAGGCGTCAGACGCAACAAGAATTATGAAACCATCATCTCCATTGGGCTGCGCGGGGCTGATGATACGCCGATGATTCCAAACGGCACGGTGGCCGAGAGTATGGCCTTGCTGGTAAAAATTGTGAATGTTCAGCGAAAGATAATAGCGGAAGAGATTAATCCCGATGTGACCAAAGTGCCCCAGTTATGGTGTCCCTATAAGGAAGTCCAGGAATACTATGAAAAGGGGCTGCGCATTCCAGATGATGTGACGATACTGTGGTGTGACGACAACTGGGGCAATATCAGGCGTCTGCCGACCTTGGAGGAACGCAAGAGAAGCGGCGGGGCGGGTATCTATTATCACTTTGATTTCCACGGCGGGCCACGCTCATACGAATGGCTCAATAATACCCAAATCGTCAAGGTTTGGGAGCAGATGAATCTCGCGTATAATTACGGCGCCACTAAAATCTGGATAGTCAACGTCGGTGACCTCAAGCCGATGGAATTTCCCATGGAATTTTTTATGACCTTCGCCTGGGACCCGCAAAGATGGCCTAAGGAGAAAATATCGGAATTTACCCGGCTGTGGGCCCAGCGTGAATTTGGCCCACAATATGCCGACCAGATTGCTGATATCGTGTCTAAGTACACCAAATATAATGCCAGACGCAAGCCCGAACTTATCGACCCCAACACGTTCAGCATCGTCAATTATCGTGAGGCAGACACTGTAGTTGCCGATTTTAACGCTATTACGGCCAAAGCCGAGCAAATCTATCAAGACCTGCCCGATAGCGCCAAAGACGCATTTTTCCAGCTGGTTCTCTACCCGACAAAGGCCTGCGCCCAGGTTACTGAGCTTTATGTCACTGCGGGCAAAAACAAATTATACGCTGAGCAAAAACGCGCAAGCACCAACGACCTCGCCGCGAAGACCAGGGCTTTGTTTGAAGCTGATGCCGAGCTGTCCCGGTATTACAATCGTAAAATGGCCAATGGCAAATGGAACCATATGATGGACACGGCGCATATTGGTTATACATCCTGGAATCCGCCGCCAAAAAATAATATGCCCAAAGTCGAGGAAATCAACGTTCCAGCCAACGCGAATATGGGCGTTGTGGTTGAAGGTTTGAGGTCCGCCTGGCCCGGTTCTTCGGATGAACCGGTTCTGCCGGGGTTTAGCGTATTTGGCGCACAACGTCGATATATCGATGTGTTCAATCGTGGACAAACACCGTTTGAATTCTCGGCCAAACCAAGCGCTGACTGGATTGTCCTTTCTGCAACGAAAGGAACTGTTGAAAAAGAAACGCGCCTCTGGGTGAATATCGACTACAGCAAATCGCCAACAGGCGACACTAACGGCTCTGTGAAGATTTCCGGTCCGGGTGCAAAAGAGGTAAACATCAAAATCAATTCATTTAATCCTGCCGAACCTAACAAGGATTCTTTAGAGGGTTTTGTTGAAGCCGATGGTTATGTGTCGATGGAAGCGGAGCATTACACAAGGAAGATTGATGCCGGCCCGGTTCGCTGGGAGAAAATCGACGATTATGGGCGGACCGATTCTGCTATGACTATTTTCCCGGTTACCGCACAGAGCGTTACGCCGCCGAAGGATTCTCCTTGTCTCGAATATAAAATGTTCCTGTTTCATTCCGGCAATATCGAAGTCGAGACGATTGTTGCTCCAACGTTAAATTTCGTCCCCGACAGGGACCTGCGTTACGCTGTATCGTTTGATGACCAGCCGCCGCAAATCATAAGCATTGTGCCGAAGAATTATATCGTTGCATACTCAAACGAGGACTGGCAGGAATCTGTAAGAAACAATGCTCGTACAGTCAAAAGCAATCACTTGCTGCCTGATACGGGTTATCATACACTGAAGGTGTGGATGGTTGACCCCGGTGTTGTGTTGGAGAAAATTATGGTTAATACAGGAGATGTCAGGCCGAGTTATTTTGGCCCGCCCGAAAGCTATCGTAATACCTCAGGCAGCGAAAAATCAAAAGCTGTCGACAATAATGCGGATGGTTCCGGCGCCTTCGCGACGGGTAATTATCGTAACCTGTTTGTCGAAGCAGGCCATTCTCAGAAGGAAGTTACAGAAAAGGTCAACGCTGTTTTCCGGCAATTGTTTCACGGCGACCCCTGCACACAGGCGATTTATTTTCCTGCCGGCACAAACGCAAATGGCCCGCTTGCCTATATCTGGGACATAGGCAGTAACGATGTGCGTTCCGAAGGTATGTCCTATGGGATGATGATTGCAGTTCAGTTGGACAAAAAGGCCGAGTTTGACGCTCTGTGGAACTGGGCAAAGACGTATATGTACCGCGATTTGCCGAATCACCCCTCTTATGGTTTCTTTGCCTGGTCGGTTAAGACCAATGGTGTGCCGAATGATGAGATGCCCGCGCCTGACGGCGAAGAATATTTTGTTACGTCGCTTTATTTTGCTGCAGACCGCTGGGGCAATGGCCAGGGCATTTATAATTACAAGGCCGAGGCCGACCGGCTTTTAAGCAATATGAAAAACCGCGCGAATATCACAGGCTCAACGGTAAAAGGCACAATGACAGCCGGCGGGCTTTTCGATGCCGAACACAAAATGGTTCGCTTCACTCCGGATATTGCAAACATCGAGCATACGGACCCATCTTATCATTTGCCCGCGTTTTATGAGCTTTGGGCGAGATGGGGACCCCAGGCAGACAGAGCTTTCTGGCGCAAGCCGCTTCAGCGAGCCGGGAGTTTTTCCAGAGAGCGACCAATCCCATCACGGGTCTGGCTCCAGAGTATGCTAATTTCAACGGGACACCGTGGGCAAGTCCCTGGAACAGCAATTCCGCTAATTTTCAGTTTGACTCGTGGCGCACCACGATGAACTGGTCGGTGGACTGGGCATGGTGGGGCAGGGATACACGCGAAATACAGTTAAGCGACCGACTGCAGGCATTTTTTGAGTCAAAAGGGATATCTACTCACGGAAACCAGTTTACTCTTGATGGTAATCAGTTCGGCTCAGACCACTCTGTTGGATTAGTGGCAATGAATGCCGTCGCTGGTCTCGCTGCTGCCAATCCACGGGCAAAACAATTTATCGAGGCGTTGTGGAATACGCCTGTCCCAACTGGGCAATGGCGTTACTACGATGGGATGCTTTATATGCTCGCAACGCTTCATTGCAGCGGTGAATTTCGAATCTGGCATAAGCACCCATAAAGGACCATTTGGCTTCACAAGCGATTTCTGAAAGCCCCAAAAAGGCGTAGGAATAGGGAGGACGCTTTTTTACCTGCCAGAACCTTGTTTTTTCCTTAATTTTGCGGGTCATGGGTGTGATTTTCCTAAAAAACAAAGTTTTTTGAAAAAAAAGGCAAAAAGCTCTTGACTTGCCGCTGCTTAAGGTGTATTTTACAAGTAAACGATTACTTAACGCCTTATAATAGCAAGAGAGTCCGGCGGATTCGCCGGATATTATAGGCCGTGTAATGGAGAAGGGTACGAAGGTGAGTTTACGAGAGAATAGATCAATTCAGATGATATTCCAGAAATATGCGCCAGATGCGGTCAGAGTTTGTACGCATATCGCACGGATTCAATATCTCACAAGTGGTTGAAAATCAATTTAGGCAATAGTTAAACGTCGAAAAAAGTATTAACGAGAAGGGTAGTTTGAATATTAACATTTTTTGAAGGAGGAGTAGAGTATGAGTAAAATATTAATTACTATTTGTATTTCTTTGCTTATGGTGTCCACAACGTACGCCGGTATTATCGGCAACTGGGAAAATACCAGCGGCGATGGGTGGGGTGGCTGGATAAGCAACAACGTGGTAGCCGCTAACCCACTTCCCATCACTTTGAGTAATGGCGTTACCTATTCTCAGAGCACAATAGGCGCTACACTCGGCAGCGACAGCTTGGATGTGACTCAATCAGGTTGGGCTCAGAGTCTTGCTATAAGCTTGAACTCAACCCAAACGGCTGATTTTATGAGCCACAATACATTCTCTATCGATATGACGGTTGCAGCCGCCGGTCCAACAATAACAGGCGGTTATTCGCAGATTTATTCGGTTGCAATGAACGCCGGAGGTCCCGGCTACACAACTGTAGCAAGCGGAAATCCCATTAATTTTTATTGGTGGGCAGGGTCAGGCCAGCGGACACAGACACTGAACGTAGATTACACCAGTTTCCGCAATGCAATGACGGAAAGCAGCTGGTGTCAGATAATTATTACTCTCAATACGGGCGGCGGAGCTCCACCGGATATGTATTTCGATAATGCCAGGTTAACAGGCGTTCCAGAACCGGCGACAATGGCTCTGCTCGGACTTGGTGGTCTTGCTTTGATTCGCAGGAAACGCTAAGTAACTGAAAGGAGTAAAAATATGAGTAAAATTATTATTTCAGCATGTCTTGTTCTTTCGTTAGCGTTGACGGCTTCGGCGTCCACGGGGATATTTACAGGACCTCTAACAAACGCGAAGCTGTCGGTTGACCTCAACGGCGGTACATCAGGGCAAGCCTGTCCTACTGAGGGCTGGAACGGGTCGTATAGCACCCCGTCATTTAGCGCAGACCCCTACGGTGTGACGTGGTCACCATGGGGCGGCCCGGTAGCTCAATACGGCGATGGGACTGTTTTGCCATCGGGTACCGGTGTCACGAGCATTTCGAAGACCTTTGGCTCCGTGCAGTTAACAATTAGCTTACCCGGTACGGCCAAGAACTATAACTCGGTAATGCTCAATTCGAGAGACCGCGGAAATCCTTCTCCCGATTTAACCGCCGACAACGATGTGTTCCGTGATTTTCTCTTTGTGGGCGGCAGCGGCAGCAACACGCAGGGCACCAACTATATACAAGTCGAGGCCAGCGGACTGACTGCGGGTGCGTCATACCAGATTGCGCTGTATTCCTACGACTGGACTGGTAGCCACTCAATGAACTGGACAGCTATAGCTCCGTATGCACCGGGCGGATATACCAACATCAGCGGCTTTTTGGCACCATCAGATGAGCAAACCATCACGTGGACAACAAACGGGGCTACGCAGGCACCGGCCGTGTTCACGTTAACCGCGGACAGCAGCGGCAACGTTTATGTCTGGGGTTTCGGTGGTGACGGCATCACCGGCGACAGCAGCGCTGATACCAGTTACATTGACGGTATCCAGCTCACTCCTGAGCCGGCAACAATGGCTCTGCTTGGTCTGGGCGGTCTTGCTTTGATTCGCAGGAAACGCTAATTAGCTACACTGAATATTAGTTTTTAAAATGACAAAACGCCCTCGTGATTCCGGCAACAGTCGGAAATACGAGGGCGTTTTTCTTTTTGGACTGCTGATTACCAAAGAAAACCACGTTGCGGATAATTACAATTCTTTATATTCGAAGAAGTCGAAGTCCGCGTGTTTGTGAGCGCCGGACAGGTCCTGGCAACATAAGCCGACGAATGTGCCGGTAAAACAGCCATCTTTGCAGTATTCGTCGCTGAGTCGTGTCGCGTCAAGCGAAGGGCCTGCATTTTCCCATTTCCTGCCGTCAGGGCTGTATGAGAACTGCAGGGAGCCGTTGTCATAATCGGCCCTTAAGAAGCATCGGGACTGATTACCAAGCCGGATTTCATGTTTCCGCAGCTCGCTGTAATAACCGTTGTCGGAGGTAGTTATACCCAGATGTTTTCCCATGTTTTCGTCATTGCTTATCCGCAGGTAGATGTAGTTTTGAATATCATAAAACAGGATAAGCCCCGCCATTTGCTGAAAGTTCTCCGGCTCAAACTCGACAGATGTTGTTATCTGGCATTTAAACGAGGTAATTCTTCTGGCAACCAAACTTTGCTCATGCGGGGACGCGAGCGATTCTCTGCCCTTGAGGCGCAGATGGCCGGGCCTGTCTTTCAAATTTAACCAGCTCGGGTCCGCCGGGATTCTCAGTGTGCTGAAATGGACGCCAAGCACATCGGAATCAAAATCATCCCGGACAGGTTCGGGCGTGAATTCAGCTGTCGGCAGTCCGGGCGGCTCGACCAGGACGGAAGGATTATTACCGCCTTCGACTTTAAGCCAGCCGTCGTTTGTCCACTTGCATTTCTGAATACACGTTTCTCTTCCGAGCATACATCGCAGTTTAGGTTCGGTATTGCTTTTAACCGGCCTGCCGCACAGATGCGCCAGATACCATTCGCCATTTTGCGTTTCAACTAAACTGCCGTGTCCCGCTCTTTGTAATTCCAGTTCTGGTTTCCCGGCCGAAGTTAATAGCGGGTTAGAAGGGTCAACTTCGTATGGCCCCAAAAGGTTTTTTGACCTGGCCATTGTTACGGCGTGTTTGTAATAGGTCCCGCCTTCAGCGGTCAGAAGATAGTAATAGCCATTTCGCTTGTATATATGCGGGCCTTCCACAAGACCGATTTTAGTCCCTTGGAATATATTTTTCACGGGGCCGACAAGTTTTTTGCTTTTGGGGCAATACTCCTGGATTACTATGCCAGCGAAGCACCCTTTTATGGATTCGTGCTCGTCTTCATTGGCCCCATCGTCATGGTTTGGTTCGCCTAATTTTAGTTTGCGGTGGTCCCACAACATATTTACCAGCCATTTTTTCCCGTTGTCATCATGGAACAGGGAGGGGTCGAAACCGCTGGAATTAAGGAATATGGGTTCAGACCAGGGGCCTTCGATATTTTTTGCGGTTATCAGGCAGTTATAAACGTCCTTGAAAGGCCCTTTATATGACCTGACGTTCGAATAAATCAGGTAAAATAATCCATCACGATAGCTCAGGCAGGGGGCCCATACGCCGGAGGACGATATATTGCCTCTCATATCGAGCTGGCTTGTTCGTGTAACCGGATGCGTTAGTAATTGCCAGTTGACGAGGTCTTTTGAATGATGGATTTGGACGCCCGGAAACCACTCAAAAGTGCTGGTTGCTATATAATAGTCATCATTTACCCGGAGAATAGATGGGTCAGGATTAAAGCCGGGCAAAACAGGGTTCCTTATTTTTTTCATATCAATCTCTTGCTTTGAATAATAAATGCCGGATTTTAGTTCGCGGTAGTTATTTCGCATTTTAGTTATAACTTAGTCAATACGGTTATGCAAACGATTTCTGGGTATAAAAACATTCTCGCAAAGGCCGGTTTGTTGGCTTAAAACCGGCCTCTATATCGACAGGAGGTGAGGTATTTGTTTTTACCAGTTTGGTGAGCAGCTTGCGTCCTGCGGGTTGTTGCACTGCATCCACTGCAGGCCAAAGTCGGCAAAGTCGAGGAAATCAACCGTGCCATCCGTCGGCGCAAAATCCGCGTTTTGACAATTACCCGGTGCGGTACAATCGGTATGCAGCCAGTAGTCGGCCATTACCTGCAGGTCCAGCAAGTCAACGTAACAATCGCCGTTGAGGTCTGAGTCGAGACGATAGTTACCTGCCTGAACACCAGCACAATCTGCAAATCCCGCCAGGTGGATTGTTGTTATTGACTGGTGGGGCAGAAACACCGGCGCCGATGTGCTGAATGTCCCGATATATGCGAAATTAGCATTGGATGTGGATTGGTATATCCCGGAGTTTTGCGGCGTAAAACCGTTCAAAGCAAGTGTCAAATTCATATCGGTAGTGGTTGAAGTATTGATTATCACGATTGCCGCGTTTGGCTCACAGGGGTCTTTGTAGGCCGATATTCTCAAATCGGATGAGGTAGAGTTTGCATCAACTCGCTGCCAGCCGGGGTCTGTGAATCTGGAATAATGCATCATAGCGTAATAAACAGTGTTGATTGTATAGCTTGATGATGTAATGGTTACAAGCGAGCCGTTACCGTTCCAGAACAATTCCCAGTACAGATAAGCCGAAGCCCCTTCTATAGTCATGAAATTATTTATAAAAATCGCGAGGTTCATTGCGTCTGTCCAGGCAAATGGGCCGGAGCCGGAGAATTCCGTCATCATTATGGGTTTGCTGCCGTATGATGAGGCGAAGGTCGCCATTGTACTGTCTTCTCCATCGGGGGAACTTGCACTGGCGTCATAGGGATGGTGGGCATAACCATAGACGTTGTTTGTGTCGGTGGTAGTTAGGGCACTTATGTAACCGGGGGTATCGGTGAAGTTTGCCGTTTCCGGAGCGAGAAGTTTCGGGTGGCTCGGTAATGTATTGAGTTTTGTGTATAAGGCCGCGAATGCCTGTTCATAGCCGGCGTTAGCGTCTGTCTGGGTGGGTGCAAAATAACAGGTGTCCCAACTTGCGGTATAATCGGGTTCGTTTTGCATGCTTATATAGTACGGGTTTACCCCGGCGCTGGACCAGGCGGTCAAACTGTCGGCCCACCACTGTGCAAAATTGGAATAAACGTAATTTCCGCTGACCTTGGCAAGCGTTCCGCCCTCGGTGTTGTTGTTGCTCTTGAGGTATGCGGGCGGAGACCAGGAGGAAAGCAGAACGCGTATGGGGTGGCCTAACGACGCGTTTGCATTGGATATTATCGTGGCGGTGTCGCTCATATAAGGGGAGGCATCGCTTTCGTTATAGTCGTTGCGAATCCTGTATATATCGAGGCCTAAGTTACCAAAGAGCACATTGTAGATGTTTGGTTGAGAGTTACCGAGGGTAACAAGCGTATCTTCAATCCAGGCGCCGGCTGCGCCGAAACCTTCGAGGGTTTGATGAGTAACGGTGAAATTAACCTCACCTGTCGCGTTTGGACCTGCTATGCCGGGAACCTGGCCAAATACGTTCACGTCATCTAAATATATATTATAATAACTTGTTCCTGAAGTCGCACCTTCGACGTACAGCAGAAGATCTGTAAGCGTGCCATTTACAGTAAGGGTATAACTTCCTGAGATATATGTCCATCCACTGCTGCTGGCTGTGCCACTGGCTCCCCAGGCATAAGTAATTCCGCTGCCGTCGGTTTTCTGAAAACACAGGTCGACAGGGGTGCTGGCGGCATTACTTGTTTTAATCCAGCCGGATACTTGGTAGGTTGCTCCCACCACCATTTTGCCCGTAACATCTTGTTGTATCCCCTCCCAACTCGCGTTCCTGCTGCTTGCCAGTCCGCTGTAAGAACCGCTATGCTCTTGGGTTGTAGTTCTTGCGAAAGTGCAGCTTCGAGCTGCCCAGTTGCCGGTTGTGCTGCTTTCAAAGCCGGGGTTGACCAGGATGTTGTTTACATCGCCGTAGGATGTTCCCAATAGCAGGATTAAGCTAAAAAACACGCATGCGTGAAAGCGATTTCCATTCATTTTGTTCTCCTCAAACGTTCTTAGGGGTAGTTTTTAGGTGGCTAAACCGGAAATAAGCTTTGGAACCCCAAAGAATCGGGCTTTTTAACTTTTCATCACGTCCGATAAGTGTTTAATCACCCCGGCGGGGCCTCTGATAACCGGCCAATTGACACTGCCCCGACTTTTGCCGCAGCAATAGTAAACGATTACTTAACTATAACCTAAATGTATTAGGCCAGTCAAGCTTATATTTATGTAATAAAATAATAGCTCGCAAAGATTATTATGCTTTACCTGAAATTGTCCGTTTCCGGTAAACGATATTATGTTTTGGCCGGCAAATGCTATGTTTTTTGACATCTACCCCCTTTGAATCGGCCAAAAAACGGGTTTTTGCTTCTCAAGCCATATTCTCTGCGAATGGTAACTCCACATTTTTACGGGTTGATTTCGGTGGGTTTGGGGGTAAAAGAAATTTTTTTAAAAAAAAGCTGGACATTGCTAAACGACAATGCTAATGTATAAGTAAACGATTACTGGACGTTTAGTGGTCACGACGCTCTTCGCAAATTTGAATAATATGCAATCTTATGCGAAGCAAACCTTATTGCCTTCCAAATAGATTAGCAAAAAGCATAAGAAAAAGCAATATATAGTGAATATAAACCTGTTAACAGTTTCAGGTTTTTAGATGTTATGTAATTTGGATTAAGGTGAAGAAAAAATGAGTACCCCTCGAAGCAACGGCGTACCGACCATCAGGGAAGTTGCTTCCCATTGCGGTGTAAGCCAGGCGACAGTTAGCCGGGTATTGAACGGTAATTTCAAGCATGGTTTTTCCGTCAGACGTGAAGTTCATCAACGTATTGTCGATATTGCAAATTCACTTGGGTATCGTCCCAATCTCGCGGCCAAGAATCTTGTCAGAAAACAGACCAGCGTAATCGCGATGCTCGGTTGTGACATTGCCTTGGGATTTCCCGGCAACATATACCAGGCCATTATCGAATCCTGCGTTCGCGAGCTGCACACGGGCAACTATGATGTTTGCATGTCCGTTCCCAATCTGGTAGATAACCGCTGCGAACTGCCGCCGTGGAAGGTGGATGGAGCGATAGTCCTTCAGAAATGTTCGCAGGAAACCATCGAAGAGATGGAAAGAGCAAATCTTCCTTATGTGGTTATCAATGGTGTTGGCGGCCCCAGTTGTTCATCGGTCATTCCCGATGATATTGAAGCAACAAAGATGGCAGTGCGTCATCTTGTTGAGCTCGGACACACTCAGATAGCTTACGCGGGTCCCACCAGTGAGCACTATAAGCATAGAAGTATCAGCGACCGGCACGACACATACCTTTCCGAGCTGAAAATGCGGGGGCTTGAACCGATGAAAAATCATGACAAGGTTTTCAGTTCGGCATCTGCCTTTTTGGCTTCAGCGGTGATTAAGCATCACGCAACCGCGATTCTCGCGTACGACCATATTGAGGCGATGAGAATTCTCCATGGCGCTAATATGCTTGAAATTCAGATTCCCAAGCAGGTCAGTTTGCTTTGCTTTAACGATGAATACCTGTGCAGCATTGTCGCTCCGCCCCTTACAACGGTCGCGGTGCCGTCAAGACAGATGGGGCAGATAGCCGCGAATTTGCTGCTCAAACATCTTCAGTCGCCTTCGGAATATCGTCCTGAGTGCGTAAAACTTTCGCAGGACCTTATAGTGCGGTCTTCGACGACGGCACTGGTTAATAAATCGACAGGGATTATGCTTTAGTTATCTGCCTGGTACTTCGGCAGGCAGTGGTGTAGATGAAAGAGACGGGCCGGATATGCCGGCTGAATATAAAAACGTGAAGTTAGTAAAGGGTAAACAAGGGTGATGTATCGTAAATACATATAGGAGGTATTGAGATGATGAAAATTAAATTACTAACAATCGTATCAATTGTTCTGGTTGCCGTTGGGGTTGCAATGGCGACAGATGTCATCAATGTTGCCATAAGGGGTTATAATGATAACACGTCCTATATCGGCAGCGGTGCCTACATTGGTAACATTTCCACCAACGTCTATGATGCCTGTGACGCATACGTTTGGACTCCTTATTATGGAGGATGGGGGGTGCCGGTAGGTTCGGCACGGAGCGAGGCGCTTGTGGGGGCTTTGGTGCCGCCAGCACAGCAATATTTATCCAGTGTTTATGCTGCTCAGGTGTGGATTGGCGACAATGGGCAAAATCATACTTATCTGCATAACTCAGACGAGAATTTGATGGATAACGGATTTGTCGCAGCGCCTGTCACCTCCGAACCGAATATTTCCATCTGGGGTCAGGGCGCATACCAGGATGTTTATGATATCTACGTTTATGGAAATGACGCAGGAAGCTTTATACTGGATCAGAGTGGTGTCATAACAACTAAAACAGTAAGCGGCGGCATTGGTGCCGGAACGTTTGTCGAGAACGGAAACTACGTGATTTTCCACGGCGTGGACGTCAACAATTCCAATCCTCAGGATTTATACCTGACCTATACGAATAAACTCAACGCCCTTCAGTTTGTTAGACAGAAGTCGCCTTTTGTTGTTGAACCTAATTCCCTTGGTTTGATTCGGATTGAGGCGGGAAAGTGGGATGTTGCGGGCAATAGAAACACCAGAGACACACTATTAACCCCCTTTGGCCCAAGCACCTACTACGATGCCAATTTTGGAGAGGAGGTCGGCTACCTAGATTCAGGTGACTTTATGTATTACGATATCAACGTCGATGATGCTAATCATGGTCAGTATGCCATTTCCCTGAGTCTTAACACAACTAACGGCGTGCTTATATCCATGAATCTTTATTTAGATGACAAGTTACTGGGTGACGTGAACAATCAGACTAAGGGGGCGTTTGTGGAAACCGATAAAGTTACCGCCAACCTTTTTAAAGGCATCCATACAATTAGCTGGGAGTTCACGCCAAACGCGGGCGACTCAACAGGGTTCAGCATTATCTACGTGAATTTTTATAAAACCGGCCCCATCGCAATAAATAATTGCAGTGCGGTTGGTTTCTATGGTCTTAACTATCCGGCAGACCTGACAGGCGACTGTGCTGTGGGACTCGATGACCTTGCTTTGGCGGCGCATAACTGGCTGATTTGTAATAACCCGGATCCGAACGGATGTTTTTGACGGTTTGAGATCTATATTGCGATGAAAAGACAAAAAGACATAAAAAAAGGAGAAGGAAATATGAAATATAAATTTGAATTATCAATTGTGATTGCGGTTATTTTCGGGCTGTCGCTGACAGGTGTTGCTTCGGCAAACAGCGTTACAAAAACGTTATACGTGGATGGGGTAAAAGTGGGGACTGCAAGCACTACCCAGGCGATTAGTTTCCCTTATCCCCGTCTGACAATCGGTGCGGAGGGAAGTCGCTACTATTGTTATAGCGGGCTTGTCGGCGAGATTGATGAGTTCGCGGTGTATGGTTACGTCTTAACAGACGCTAATGTAGCTGCGCACTTCAACGCGGCGCCGGCGGGCTACAGGGCCGCGGTTAACGGGGACCATCCTTTGCTTTATCTGCAATTTGAAGATGCCAATAGTAACCAAGGCAGTAAAGCTGCAAATAGCGGCAGCGCAGCGGATATGAACATCACTTATATCGGCGCTGTTGGTCAGGACGCCGGCGGTTATATTGGTAAGGCCGCGGTTCTGCATGGCGCTAACGGCGGGACAGGCGATTGTGTTGACGTTTGCGATTACGGTCTGCAGTTGTCCACTACGAATGTGTCCGTTGAGTTCTGGCTCAAGACAACGCAGAACAGCGACTACCCGAGGTTTTTCCAGCATAATGGCGGAAACACCGAGCAGCACAGTTATGGCGCTATGTATTCCGCGGAAACCAACGCCGTCGGCCTTATCGGCGGCGGCAGCACGGGCTACATTACCAAAGCGATAAATGATAACGCCTGGCATCACATAGTGGTTACGTTCAATTCGATATCGCCGGGTCCATACGCGGCGGAAGTGATGGCTGACGACCCTTGTGTGTATCTGAAGTTTGACAACCCAATGCCGGTCGACTCTTCTTCAAACCATTACTGGGCTGGTTATAGTGTCAATGCAAAGACCAAACCAGTCGGCGGCGCAATCGGCAGCAGAGCCCTTTATTGCAATAACTCGGCCTCTCTAGGTAGCGGTAATCAAGGAAGAGCTTATGTCTGGAACAACGGTGATACCCCCACCCCCTTCAGGTCAGGACCAGGATTCACTAATAGGTGGGGCCCCGAATTCGCCTTTACTCTGGACGCCTATGGGAACTTTGCTCCCGAAGACACAACTTATGAGTTCTGGATGAAGAGTGATCCCACACTTACGCCTGACACATACGCAATTCTTTTCCAGCAGATTGATGGTATGTCTTGGGATAGCGGAACTAACGGGCCTGTTAAAGAGCCCAATGCCCCCGGAATGGGTTTGTACACCGATGGTGCTACAGGCCTGAGAAAACTGCGAGTTCTCGCCGGTAGTCAATGGTGGTATCCGGGCACAAATGCTCCTCTGGACGGGCAGTGGCATCAAATAGTCGTTACATACGACCAAAATGAGAATAACCTGGGACATGATATGGGTCTTCAATTGTATGTGGATGGCTCACTTGCCGCTTCAACAACCATCGTTGACCCCAACGGCAACGCACGACTTGGACCTAATTTCTTTTATGTTCTCCAGATTGGTTGTGAGCAGAACATTGGAATGGGTACCAACTGCTTCGGCGGATATGTCGATGAATTTGCCGTTTATTCGGGAGTTTTGAGCGCCAACCGTATAGCAGCGCATTACGCCGCGTGGCAGCCCAAGAATTGTGCCGAGGTCATTGCAAGAGGATTGACTCTGCCCGGCGATTTGAATGGCGACTGCCAGGTGGACATCTATGATTTTGCTATTTTTGCTTCGCAATGGCACCTGTGCGATAACCCGGGCACCGGTTGTCCACCTAACTGGTAACAATTTATTTGGAGGCCGAAAGCTATTGGTGGAATAATTGAAACTGAAACTTTCAGACGTCACAAAACGGCTCCCGTTTTTCAAACGGGATGGTGAGCTGGTTTTGTTGAGAATTGTATTGTAAGGATTTTTTAAACTGTATTATGAGAAAGTTAAAAGGATTTACGCTGGTTGAACTTCTGGTTGTAATTGCAATTATCGCTTTGTTGATGGCGGTATTGCTGCCTGCTCTCAGCAAGGCCAGAGACCTTGCCAAGAGGATAGTATGCGCCAATCATTTGAAGACGCTTATGACGGCTAATTTGATTTATTCACAATCGTGCGATGGGAGTTTTGTGCCCATTAATTTTGGGGTCACCGGTGTTTCTACAAGCACCACCAGAGGAGGTAGCGTTCCGACGATTGTAACGACGCCTTGGATGCAGAACACGCTTTTTCGGAACATTATGCAAATGAAACTCCGTCATAATGCGGAAGATGTACTTACTGCGAATGAGGCAGCAAGTCAGTTTATGGTTCAAAAAGAATATCTTTGCCCCAGCGACGATATAAGCAAAAATATCTACAACGCCGTGAGCACCGTCAATACCAACACGGTTTCAGTGAGTTATGGTTATAACTGCGCGGAATTCGTTAGACAATATGGGAATATTACAGTGTGTGATAGTGCAGACTGGACTACTCTCCCTTCTGCAGGCAATACGGCTCAGTCGATAAAAAGGGCTTCTGAAAAACTTGCCTTTGTAGATGGTATTGACTGGTGGGTTGGCTGGGATGGCGCTGATTATAGAGTAGCATGGGATGTTTACCACCAGGCGACTATTGGAGCGTATAGACACGACGCTGGTACCGTATATCCAGCAGGTAGTACAGTGATTTATGGTCCTACAATTTATCGCCACAGTGAAGGCGCCAATGTCGCGTTCTATGACAGCCACGTCTCATATATGAAAAAACAGGATATTTTCGTCACAAAGGATTACGATGGTCGTCCCCAAAACCCCGGGATGTGGGTTGCGGATATGGGTCTTTATTGCTCAGGCCATACAGCTAATTGTTCGCCGTAAAACACGGCCGTTAAGGTCCACCCGTTGCAATCGCCGAGGCCAAAAAACAAATTCAATTCTGGTAAGTATTTTGTCTATTCCATTTGCAGTCAGGATAGTGCAGTTTTCTGCAATTTAAGCAGTTCTTCCTGCGGTTTCACAGCATTCTGTTTAACGTTGCTGGCAGACGTTTGCGTTATCACAGAAGTATTATCCGTTGTGCCGTAGAGATAATTTTTCAGCGTTATTGCGAATCACAGGGCGGGGTAAACCCCGCCAAATCTGACCGGCGGGATTAACCTTACCGACAAAGTTTTACCCACCCAAGACAGCAAAAAACCAAGTGGGCTTAAATGACGTATGTCCTTATGTGCAAAGGCGTTATAATGATAAAAATATTTAACATTATGGTTGAAAAGCGGCGGCGTTTTGCTATTCTCCTCTTATATTAGTTTAGTTTAGGTTTGTAAACCCGAAGACGAAATTTAAGGGGACACAAATGCAGGATGCATCGAAAAAGCTCTCGTTTTTGGAAAAATCCGGATACAGTTTGGGTGACGCCGCCGCGAACTTCGTCTTTATGACGATGATTCTCTTCCAGACGAATTTTTACACGGATGTGTTCGGAATCACGGCCAGTGCCGCGGCAACTATTCTTCTTGTGGCACGGTTGTGGGATGCGGTCGCTGATCCCATTGTGGGAGTGCTCGCCGACCGCACCAAGACGCGATGGGGAAAGTTTCGTCCCTGGGTCCTGTTTACGGCGCTGCCCTGGTGCGTCGTTATGGTCCTCGCCTACACCACACCCAAGGGCTGGAGCATGGGCGCGATGATTGCGTACGCCGCCATCACCAATATCCTGCTAATGTCGATTTACTCAATGAATAACATGCCGTATGCTGCGCTGGGCGGCGTGATGACTGGCGATGTCAATGAGCGAGCCAAACTCAATTCGTTTCGGTTCATTTCGGTGAACGCGGCCCAGTTTATCGTCGGCGGGCTTACCCTGCCTCTGGTCGCCAAATTCGCCGTCGGCCATGATCTGCAATACGGCTGGCGGGTGATCATGACCATCTGGGCCTCCCTCTGCCTCGTGCTGTTTCTGATTACGTTCTTCAGCACCAAAGAACGCATTCAACCGCCGCCACAGCAAAAATCAGATTTCATGCAGGATTTTACCGGCCTGATCAAAAACAGTCCGTGGGTCGTGATGTTTGCCATGACGCTGGTCCATTTTGCCATCCTGACATTCCGCGGAGGCGCGCTTTACAACTACTATCATCACTATGTCGACAAAGCGGCCATGTACGATTGGGTGCAAAAGTTGGGCCTCACCGGGCCTGTGATTGAACCCGGGGCACCCCGGCCCGCCGGCATTCTCGAGTGGCTTGGTTATATTGTGCATGGAGACAGGTCTAACCTGGCAAATTCCAATGTTGCCGACGTCTTCAACAGTATCATCAACATGATTGGCACAGGCGTTACCATCATCGTCCTCCTACTGTCGCCGGTCCTCTCCATGAAATTCGGCAAGAAGGCCGTTGCTGCTGGCGGTTTCGGGTTGGCTGCCCTAAGCACCTTCGCATTCTATTTGCTTGGCCCGACCAACGTCAACGGCATGGTCGCATTGACGATTCTGATCGCGATCTGCTATGCCCCAACCATCCCGCTTATCTGGGCCATCTACGCGGACGTGGCTGATTACTCCGAGTGGAAGACCGGACGCCGATTTACCGGCATTGTTTTCGCCACCATCGGCTTTGCGTTAAAATCCGGATTGGCGCTCGGCTCGTCCTCGTTCCTGTGGTTCATGGCCGGATTTTTCAACTACAATACCAAGTTGCCTGACGCGCCCCAGGCGGTGCAGGGTTTCCGGGTCTGCAGCGGAATCGTGGTTGGCCTGCTCTTTGCCGTCTGCACCGTCCTGCTCATCATCTACAAGCTCAACAAACGCCTGACCATCCAGATGGCCGACGAATTGGCGGAACGTCGCAAACAGTTCAAATACGCTTAAACAGGAAAGGAATTTGCTATGAAAGTGATGATACCAACCTGCGTGGTATGTTTGATAATTGTTTTGACAGGCACTATCAGGTGTTTTGCTGATGCAGATGTTCCGGCTCTCAAGGACGTGTTCGCGAAAGCGTTTTTAATAGGCGCCGCTGTCAACGATGACGTGGTTTCAGGCAAGGATTCACAGGCCGCCGCTATTGTTGAAAAGCACTGCAATACCATTACGCCTGAAAACGTTATGAAGTGGGCGTTGATTCATCCGGAGCCGAACAGGTATGACTTTGCCGCGGCGGACCGTTTTGTGGACTTTGGCCAAAAAAACAAGATGTTCATCGTGGGCCATACCCTTGTCTGGCAAAACCAGATACCCGCCTGGGCGTTTAGGGATGATACCAACAACCTGCTGGGCCGGGATGCGATGCTTGCCCGTATGAAAGACCACATCTTTACCATCGTCGGTCGCTATAAAGGCCGGGTCAACGGCTGGGACGTTGTCAACGAGGCGCTCAGCGACGAAGGTCAGCTTCGCAAAACGAAGTGGCTCGAAACCGTCGGCGAGGACTTCATTGCAAAGGCATTTGAATACGCTCACGAGGCCGACCCGAATGCCGAATTGTATTACAATGAGTTTTCTCTCGATAAGCCGGCCAAACGTGATGCCTGCGTTCGCTTGGTGAAAGACCTCAAGGCCAAAGGCCTCCACATCGACGGCGTCGGTATTCAGGGGCACTGGGGTATGGATTATCCGCCGCGTGAAGACCTTGAGGCGTTTATCGATGCTATGGCTGCACTCGGCGTCAAGGTTATGGTTACCGAAATGGATATCGACATACTGCCAAGCGCCAATAACTATCGCGGGGCGGATATCAATGTCAGGGTAGAACTGCAAAAAGAGCTTAATCCTTACGCCAATGGCCTTCCCGATGATATTCAGAAAAAACTCGCTGACCGTTACGCGGAGTTTTTTGCGATTCTGCTCAAACATAAAGACGCAATCGCCCGTGTTACATTCTGGGGCGTTTCCGACAAGACAAGCTGGCTTAATAACTGGCCCGTAAAGGGACGCACAAACTATCCTTTGTTGTTCGACCGTAACTATAAGCCCAAGCCGGCCTTTGATGCCGTGATTAAAGCCGCAAATACGAAATGATTATAAGTATGAAGTATTGGATTCCGCTTGTTTCGTCTGTATTTCTGGTCTTCGGCTGCACACAACAGCAACCGAAAACTTTTAGCAATCCCATTATATCCGGCTTTTATCCTGACCCGAGTATCTGCCGGGTGGGTGATGATTATTATACTGTGCACAGTTCCTTTGAGTACTTTCCGGGCGTCCCGATTTTTCACAGTAAAGACCTCGTGCACTGGCGTCAAATCGGGTATTGCCTGACTCGCAAAAGCCAGTTGCCCTTAGACAAAGTCCGTGCATCAGGCGGAATCTACGCGCCGACGCTTCGCTATCACAAGGGTAAATTTTATATGGTAACAACCAATGTGGACGGGGGGGGCAATTTTTACGTTACTGCCGCAAATCCGGCGGGGCCCTGGTCTGAGCCGATTTGGCTCGACCAAAGCGGCATGGACCCGTCTCTTTTCTTCGATGACGATGGAAAGGTCTATTACACTCGCCACGAAGGTCAGGGCGACGGCTATATTGCTCAGGGAACGCTCAATCTCGAAACAGGCAAACTTGCAGGGCCCCTGAAAAAAATATGGGGCGGCACAGGCGGTATCTGGGCGGAAGGACCGCATTTGTATAAAATCAACGGCAAATATTTTCTTATGATTTCAGAGGGCGGAACCAGCTATGACCATAGTGTAACAATCGCGCGCAGCGATACGCCGTGGGGACCATTCGAATCTGACCCGAACAACCCCATTCTAACGCATCGCAACATTCCAAACCATCCAATCCAGGTCGTTGGTCACGCCGATTTAGTAGATACGCCTGATGGCTGGTGGCTGGTTTGTCTTGGAACCCGGCCGCAGGGCGGTCGCTTTCACCACATAGGCCGTGAAACCTTCTTGGCGCCGGTTGCCTTCGACAGCAATGGCTGGCCGGTGGTTAATGGAAGCGGCACAATAGAGCTGACTATGCCCGCTCCTCGCCTGCCGCAGCATATCTGGGAACAGCCCTCTGCAAGGGACGATTTCGATAAATCTTCTCTCGCGTTGCAGTGGAATTTTCTCAGGAATCCTTATGATGGCGACTGGTCTCTCACGGAACGTCCTGGCTTTCTGCGTCTTCACGGCTCGGCGGTAACTATGAGCGACAAGGATTCGCCCGCCTTTGTTGGCCGTCGCCAGACCGATTTCAACTGCGTCGCTTCGACCCTGCTTGAATTTGACCCCAATAGCGAAAATGAGGAAGCCGGCCTTGTCATTCGCGGCAATGACAAACATCATTATGAAATCGGCGTTACGTTTAAAAATGGCAAACGACAGGTTTTATTCAGGAAAGTTCTCAAAGGCAAAATTATAGAGCCCGTTGAATATTTTGATATCGGGGCAGGGCCTGTTGTGTTGTCGGTCAAGGCGACGCCGTTGACTTACGAATTTTTCTGCAGGTCATCCAATTGTGCCATGCAGGTATTAGGTACGGCCCTGACGAAGGATTTGTCCGTTGAGGCGATTGGTTTTGAAGATGGAATGTGCTTCACCGGCGTGTATTTTGGTATGTATGCTACCGGCAACGGACAAAAATCCACAACCCCCGCCGATTTCGACTGGTTCGAATACGTATCCGATTAGTTCTGATAAACACTGAAAAAATATAATGATGAAGTTGAAGGTAAAAATACTTAGTTCGGCAATATGCTGTTTTGTATTGCTGATTTCTCAGGCAGCCCTTTGCCAGGTCAAACTTCCACTTTTGGTAAGCGATGGTATGGTTCTGCAAAGAGACGCTGATGTCAAAATCTGGGGTTGGGCTGATAAAGGTGAAAAAGTAACAATTAACTTTAACGGCAAAACATATAATACCACTACAGACACAGATGGCAAATGGGCGGTAATGCTTTCTGAATTAAAAGCAGGCGGCCCATACAGTATGGATATTAACGCCGGTAATCATATAACTCTAACGAATATCATGATAGGCGATGTATGGGTATGTTCAGGTCAGTCGAATATGGAACTGGCTATGGACAGGGTAAAATACCGCTATCCGGATGTAATCGCTCATGCCGACAACCCTAACATAAGGCAGTTTATTGTTCTGCACAGATATGATTTTCAGGAGCCGCAGGAAGATTTGAAGTCGGGCCGATGGGAGTCGGCAAGTCCCCAGAGCGTTCTTCATTTTTCAGCCGTGGGTTATTTTTTCGCGAAAGAATTGTTTGAGAAGTATCATGTCCCCATAGGTTTAATAAATGCAAGCTTGGGCGGCTCGCCGGCACAGGCATGGTTGAGCGAGGATGCCTTAAAGACGTTTCCTGAATGCCTGGAAACAGCGAAAAAATTTAAAGACAGCAATTACCTTAACCAAATCGCTGAAAAAGATAAAGCTGTCAGCGACGCGTGGTATAGTCGTATCCAGCAGCTTGATAATGGTTTGACAAAAGGTCAAAAGCCCTGGTTTGATGTAAATTACGACGCTTCGCAATGGCCGACAATGAATGTGCCCGGGTACTGGGCTGACGGTAACTTGGGAAACGTGAACGGCGTTGTCTGGTTCAGAAAAGAAGTTAACGTCCCGGCTTCTATGACCGGTAAACCGGCAAAGCTTTGGCTGGGCAGGATTGTGGATGGCGATTTTACTTATGTTAATGGCAGGTCTGTGGGCTCTGTTTCGTACCAGTACCCGCCGAGAATATATGATATTCCTTCAGACCTTCTAAAGGCAGGCAGGAATATCATCGTAGTAAGAGTTATTAGTAACTCAGGCCGGGGCGGTTTTGTTCTGGATAAGCCGTATCATCTCTCAGCAGCAGGGCAGATAATCGACTTAAAGGGCCAGTGGCAATACAGATTAGGCGCTGCAATGGACCCATTACCAGGCAAAACTTTTATTGAGTGGCAGCCGGCGGGATTATACAACGGCATGATAGCTCCGCTTTTAAACTATAAAATTAAAGGAGTAATTTGGTATCAGGGCGAATCCAATACCGCAAAGCCGAGTGAATATCAAAAGCTGTTTTCCGCGGTGATAGCCGACTGGAGAGGAAAATGGAATCAGGGGGATTTCCCTTTCTTGTATGTTCAACTGGCCAATTTTATGGAGGTTAAAACCAGTCCTTCTGAAAGCGGCTGGGCCGAAACGAGAGAAGCACAACTTAAAACGCTTGCTGTTCCTAATACTGGAATGGCTGTAACCATCGACCTCGGCGAATGGAACGACATTCATCCTTTAAATAAAGAGGATGTAGGCAAACGGCTGGCGCTCGCAGCTCAAAAGGTGGCTTATGGCGATGAAAAAGTGGTTTATTCAGGCCCGATTTACCAGTCAATGAAAGTCGAAGGAAATAAAATCATTCTGACGTTTACAAATACGGGCAGCGGATTAACAGCAAAAGGAGATGGGGAGCTGAAGTACTTCTCTATTGCCGGCGCTGATAAAAAATTTGTCTGGGCGAAGGCAAAAATTGAGGGGAATAAAATCGTGGTTTGGAATGACCAACTGACCAATCCTGTCGCAGTCCGGTATGCCTGGGCTGATAATCCTGAAGGCGCGAATTTGTACAATAAGGAAGGTTTGCCGGCGTCATCTTTTAGAACGGATGAATAATACTTACAGAAGTAATTCCCCGCGGCAATAAAGCGTCTTTGCCCGCTGCTTTTAATTGATTATTGATTAAGAATGTTCGATTATTTGGCAGGGGCAATTACAACGCTGCCAATTGCAGGACGAATTGCTCAATCGCGATTCTGGGCTGGGCCTGGCCTCGTTTTATGGCGTAATCGGTTGCAGCTAAGAGCTGAATCTGGTCGCCGATTTGTTTGAGGGTCAATCGTTTAAGCAGCGCAAAGTGTGCCTCTTTATTGTAAAAAATGCGGGCTTTGCCTGCGACCTCATACTGTGAGCATCCTTCATCAAGCATTTTCTTCGCAGTAAATAACCTGCGGATGTGATACGCGAATGCGCCGATGGTTGTGTATTCAGCGGATTTATCTTCGGCGAACATCTTGCGCAGCCGTTCGATTGCGGGGCCGGTTTTTCGCTGAAGGCAGGATTCGATGACCTCGAATGCGTCGAATTCTCGATTCCGGCCGATAAGCGATTCGACGTGGGCGGTTGTTATCGCTTTCTCGGCTGCTGCATAAGTGGCGAGTTTATCGATTTCGGTATATAGTCGGGTAAGGTTCTCGCCTGCAAGCTCGATTAGCAATCCGGCTGTCCTGTAATCAAGGGTTTTATTGTGAGCATCGCGAGCGTAGTTAATAATCCGACTGGGGAATTCCTCGCTTTTAGGTGGTTTTATCTCTACCAGAGTTCCGATAGTTGGCAGCTTTTTGGCTAAGCGGGTGTTTTTCGGCCAGGAGGAAACCGTCATTACAAGTATGCCGGTAGGGCAGGGATTTTCAAAATATCTTTCGAGGATTTCGCGGTTGCTTGCTCCGGCAGGGGCGCCTTGGCTGTCTTGTTTGTCTTGCTCATCCTCTTCATCCTGCTGACCGTGGGCTGAGATAAATTTATCGGCGTTTCGAATCGCGACAATTTTTCTTTTTGTGAAAAAAGGAAGTGTCCTCAGCTCATCGAGAATTTCGGCTATGACGGCTTTGTTGGCATCGACAACTAACAGGCCGGCATCTCTTTCTTCGGCTGGGACAAGTCCGTCGATGATTTCGGTGTATTTTGCGTTTACTAAGGAGGGGTCTTCGCCTGCGATTACATACACGAGCAGGGGGGCAGCTTTTGTTTTATCACCAGCTTTTGGTGTTGTTTTAGCCATTTTAAGGTCATCAGGTAATCAGGGCGTCAGCCAAATGTTCTCCTGATTTTCTGGTTCCCTGATTCCCTGATTTACTTGCGTTTCTTTTTACCCTTGTCCTTGGGTTCGTCCTTTTCCGGTTTTGACTTTTGTCTGTCTTCCGGCTCATCTTCGGCTTCGATTTCTTCTTCCTCTTCCGGTTCCGGCACAGTTTCTTCCGGCAGCGGCAGTTCCGCTTTTTGTATTGTCGAATCGTCGGACTGTTCTTTCGCCACTTCTGGGCCTATTTTTGCCGCGGCTACGAGTTTGTCGCCTTCTTTGAGTTTAATCAGCCGGACGCCCTGTGTGTTTCTGCCTATCGGACGAATCTGGTCGAGGCCTGTGCGGATGATGATTCCGTTTGCGGTAATCAGCATCAATTCGTCTTCAAACTGGACTGCTTTGAGTGCGACGACTTTTCCATTGCGGTCGGTGGTCTTGATATTTATCAATCCTACGCCGCCGCGGTTCTGGGAGCGGTAGTTGTCGAGCGAGGTGCGTTTGCCGTAACCCTTTTCGCAGACAGTCAATAGCGATGCCTTTTCTTCAGCGATTACCATATCGACGACCGCGTCGCCGGAACGTAACCTGATTCCGTGGACGCCCCTTGATACCCTGCCCATTGAGCGTGCCTGCTGCTCATCGAATCTTATCGCCATACCGTCGCGTGTGCCGAGGATTATGTGGTCGTGGCCGGTAGTTTGGGCGACCTCGATGAGCGTGTCGTTGGGGTCGAGCTTGATTGCGGTAACGCCAACGGAGCGCGGGTGGCTGTATGCGGAGAGTTTTGTCTTTTTGATAAGGCCGTTCTGTGTTGCCATCACTAACTGCGGCTGTTTGTCTTCGGGTAATTCCTCGTTTTCAACAAGCCGGGCAACATTGATTACCGAGGCGATTGACTGGTCACCGAGGTTGAGCAGGTTGGCGATACTCCTTCCCCTGCTCTGCCGCGTCAAGCTGGGAATGTCATAGACCTTTAACCAATAGCACTTGCCGCGGTTGGTGAAAATCAGGAGGTAGTCGTGGGTGGAGGCGGTGAACATGTGTTCGATGAAATCGCCTTCCTTGGTGTCAGAGCCGATTATGCCGGTGCCGCCCCGACCTTGTTTTCTATAGGTGTCGATAGGCATTCGCTTGACGTAGCCGGAGTGGCTTACGGTAACGATGACCTCTTCGTCGGCGATGAGGTCTTCGAGGTCGAAGGTCTCGGCCTGTTTTGCGGTGATTTTTGTGCGTCTGGCGTCGCCGTATTTGGTCTTCATCTCGTGAATGTCTTCACGGATGATATCCATCAGGACTGAGTCCTTGGCTAAAATCGCCTCGTAACCTTCGATTTGCTCAACGAGGCCGCTATACTCCTTTGCGAGTTTTTCTATTTCGAGGCCCGTCAGCCGCTGCAATTGCATCGTCAGGATGGCGTCCGCCTGCGGGCTTGTGAGGAATTGCTTTTCCTTTGTCTTTTCCTTGATGAATTCCTTAGACAGTAGTTTTCGCAGGGTTTCGGTTTCCGCCAGTTTCAACGGCTTTTTCATCAGGTTCAGCTTGGCGGTGGGGGCGTCGGGTGATTTTTTGATGAGTTCGATTATTTCATCTATGTCGCTGACCGCCAGGATGAGGCCTTCGAGAATGTGCGCCCTGTTTTGGCAGCGTTTGAGCAGGAACATACTTCGTCTGCGTATGACCACCTTTCGATGGTCGATAAACAGATCGAGCATCTGGCGGATATTGAGCGTTTCGGGCCGGTTGTTGACCAGCGCGACGTTGGCGATTGCGAAGGTGGTCTGTAACTGGGTGAACTCAAAAAGTTTGTTCAGCGCGACCTGCGCATCGCAATCTTTTTTGATTTCGACCACGATTCTCATACCGTGGCGGTCCGATTCGTCCCTGACGTCGGAAATCTCGGCGATTTGCCCATCGCGGACGCAGTCGGCTATTTTTGAAACGATGCTCGTCTTGACCACCATATAGGGGATTTCAGTTATGACGATACATTCTTTTCCCTTTTTCGACTGTTCGATTTCTGTCTTGGCTCTTACGACTAAATGCCCTTTGCCTTTTGTGTAGGCCTCGACAATTCCCTGTCTGCCGCAGATTATTCCGCCTGTCGGGAAATCAGGGCCGGGCAGCTTTGCCATAATGTCTTTGAAGCCGCATTTGGGGTCATCGACGACGAGCAGCAGGGCGTCGCAAACCTCGGCGATATTATGAGGCGGGAGGTTGGTTGCCATACCAACGGCTATACCGGTTGAGCCGTTGACTAACAGATTCGGGAGCTTCGAAGGCAATACCGTCGGCTCTGTTCTTGTCTCATCGTAGTTGGGCACAAAATCGACGGTTTCGTATTCGAGGTCTTCGAGCATATCCGTCGCCGCCGAGGTCATTCTTGCCTCGGTGTAACGCATCGCGGCGGGGGGGTCTGCGTCGATTGAGCCGAAGTTGCCCTGCGGGTCAACCAGCGTGTAACGCATATTCCAGTCCTGGCCCAAGCGGACGAGGGTTCCATAGGTCGCCTGGTCACCGTGCGGATGATAATTACCGCCGGTGTCGCCGACTATTTTTGCGCATTTACGGTGTTTGCTTCGTGGGCCAAGGTTGAGGTCGTTCATCGCGACCAGAATTCGTCTTTGGGAGGGTTTTAAGCCGTCGCGGACGTCCGGCAGGGCACGCGATACGATGACGCTCATCGCGTAATTAAGGTATGAGTTCTTCAGCTCATCGAGTATTGGTATATTCTCGAACCGCTCCTGCGGCTCATTGTCTTTCTTCATAGGTTCAAACCATCCTTTGTTACTATAGTGGTTTGCGTCTGCAATCCCTTGCGCCAGGGGGCTGCCCAATATTATGGCGATAAGGTTATCGCCTGAGGGGGGGAAAGTCAAGGGTGCGTTTCGCGGGATTTTTAGCCACGAAGGCACACGTCATTTATGATTTGAGAAGCGGAATTGCCTATTTGTAAAATTGAAATAACAAAAAAAGGACTGTGTTTTTTAAACACAGCCCTTTAACTTAGAATTACTACTTTTCTTCACACTTAGTATTTCTTTATGCTTTGCTGCGTTTTCTGCGAAGCAGCAAACCGCCAAGACCAAGCAGACACATTGTTGCAGGTTCGGGGACGGTTTCGATGTTAATCGTGGCAGGATCCACCATGAACGTAAAATTGCCTACCAGGTAAAGATCGGTATTGCCCTGCAGCATGGGTGTCGTTCCGACGACCGGCACGCCAGTGACGGTGGCGCTGAAGGGGCCGGGCGTGTTCCAAACGTAGGGGTTGCTGCCGGTGGTGCCGTAGGTCACGGTATCTAGCAAACCGAAGGTGCCGGAGGTGCTCGTGCCATAGTAGTCGATGGTGCCGCCGAATTCGGCAAAGCCTGTGCTTGCAGGCTGGACGGTGCCATTCACAGCGAAGGTCGGGAAGAGCGTGGCCTGGCTGGCCAGCCCACCACTGTCCAACTGGTACTGTATGTTGAAGCTGAGATTAAGTTGGGCATAGCCGGTGTTTACGGCTAACTGAGTGAGCGTGACGCCGTTCAAACTGACGGCATAGGTCGTCGGGTTGATGATTTGCCCGAGGAGATTGCCCGTGGCTTGGTCGAACGTGACGGGATCGGTCTGCGTTGGCATGGTGAAGCTCGATCCGTTCCACGCGGGCGCGCTGATAGTATAATTTGTGATGCCGTTCAATGCTGAAGGGTTCACCGACGTGGTGTCGTCGAATTGGATGCTGGCGAAGGAACTGCTGGGAGTACCGATGCCTATGATGGCGGCCTGCGCCGCACTGCTAATTGCTAAAATAGTTACCACTACTGCACAAATTGTTATTGACTTTTTCATTCTCTTTCCTCCAAAAGTAAGATTAATAAATAGACATTAAATTAATCGGTGAGGGCTGATGTGGAGAGAAATAAAAGGTGGATACTCATTCTGACTATGAGTACAAAACCAACGCTCTCTTCTTCTCATCACTCTCACTCTTCTCTTACAAGTTCAGATATATGCCTTTTAGCCTCGGCTAACGATTCGATTAAAACTATACAAATTTGTCATTCCCAGTAATCCAATAGAGATACTCGGATTACATCACTTTATTCCACTACACCCATAATGTCAAGCAAAAAACGCAGAAAATCTGTGTTTTTTGAAATATTTTCCGATTTTCCCGGACGAAGGGATGTAATTCGTTAAGATACAAGAGATTAGGCGAGTATTGAATAAGAAATACCAAAAAGACGAAAGTTGTCTTTTGGCCTCAAAACACGTATTAACACATTTACCTCATATCACGGAAATGACAATTACTAAATAACCTGTAGCAATCATTTTTTCGGCAGGGTGATTAAGCAATTGATGATTTCCGAAGCGGGCTCTGCGCTTCGCTACGTGTGCGATTGCAGATTGCGGATTTGAAGATGGGTTCCCTGCTGCGGGACCAAAGTAGCAACTTCTCGGGAACAGGCGGGGGGATGAGGATTAAATAATTGACGATTGTCGATTGCGGCCCGCCTTCGTTAAAACTTCGGCGGGTAAAATTTTGGGATGCGGAGTAACGAATTTGTGATTTTATTCTGGATCCCCTGTTACTGGGCCAAAGTAGGAGCTTCTCGGGGACAGGCGGGGAGATAGACGGTGAAGGTGCTGCCTTTTTCGAGCTTGCTTTCGACATCGATTCTGCCGTCGTGCCTGATGACGATTTCCTTGACGATTGCAAGGCCGAGTCCTGTGCCCGGGATTTGTTTGCCGGGTCGGTGGACGCGATAGAATCGGCCGAAAATTTTATTCAGGTCATCTTTTGGTATTCCCATACCGGTATCGGAGACCTTTACGACCAGCTCGTTGTTGATGAGTTTTGCGGATACCGAGACGGCGCCGTTTTCGGGGGTGAACTTGATAGCGTTATTAATCAGGTTGGTAATCATTGAGTAGATTTTGTTTTCGTCGCCGAGCAGCTCGGGCAGATGCTCCGCGATATCTGTTTGCAGCCGGATTTTCTTTTTGCCTGCGACGTATTCGAGCGATTCAGCGGCGCGTTTTGCGACCGAGGCAACATTGATGGGTTTGCGAATGATTTCGATTGTGCCTGCCTCTATCTTGGAAATGTCGAGGATTCCGTTTATAAGATTTGTGAGCCGGTCGGATTCCTCGTTGATGATTTGCAGGAACTCCTGCCTTGTTGGTTGTGCCATAGTTGGGTCATCGAGCATTGTTTCGGCGTATGCCTTTATCGACGTAAGCGGGGTTCGCAGCTCGTGGGAAACCGATGAGATAAAGTCCGACTTCATACGGTCGATTTCACGCTGCTGCGAGACGTCGCGTAGCACCATTACGATGCCGGTCATAGTTCCGTCGTTTCTTCGGATGGGCGAGGCCGTCGCGGCTATGGGGCATTCTCGCCCGGTCCTGGCGATGAGCGCATCATTGCCTGTGCCGCTTTCAATTTCTCTTGATTCGAGCACCCTGTCGATAGGGCTGTCAACGGGCTTTTTGGTTTGTTCGTTGATAATCCTGATTATCTCATCGACCGGCTTATGATGCACTTCTTCGAATCGCCAGCCGGTAAGCTGTTCGGCGGTTTTGTTAAAAAGCGTTATCCTGTTTTCGGCGTCAACCGCGATTACGGCGTCGCCCATACTCGAAAGGGTTACCGCCAGCAACTCTTTTTCCTCCGCGAGTTGTTCGGTCCGCTCTTTGACCAAATCGACAAGCTTCTCGTGGTATTGTTTAAGCTCGTCCTTGTCCTTTTTATGCCTTATGGCGTTTTTTACGATTTCAGGAAGGACCTTCAGATAATTTCTGGCCGGGTCTTTTATGAGATAATCGGATGCTCCCGCCTTCATCGCTTTAACCGCCAGCTCCTCGCTGCCAGTTCCGGTGGCAAAGACAGTAGGGGTATTGACGATGGAATCGAGGAGGTCGAAAGCGGTTCCGTCGCCGAGGAGATAGTCTAGGAAAATCAGGTCGAATTTTTCTCCGCCGAGGATTTGGCCGGCCTGAGCGACCGAGCCGGCGATTGTGTAATCGTAAGGGAGGTTTTCCTCCTTGACCATTCGTTTGAACGCCATCTGGTCAAGCCGGTCGTCCTCAACCAGGAGTATTCTGTATCTGTTCTCTTCCATAGGTTTATGCGTCCGGGAAGGGCAGTTCGCTTAGAGTCCAGTATGCGTCGAGTGTATCCATCGCTTTGATGAACTCTTCGTAAGTGGCTGGTTTTACAATGTAGCCGGCTGCGCACAACTCAAAACATTTTATCTTGTCGTCTTCGTCGTTGGAAACGGTGAGGATAATCACGGGTATTTGCTTCAATTCCGCGTCCGCTTTGACGGCGGCAAGAAAATCAACACCTTTCATTTTAGGCATATTCAGGTCAAGCAAAATGACACAGGGGTTCCTGTTGGCGTCGTCCCTGAGATAATTCAGGGCATTTTCGCCATCGAGATGATGCACAAGCTCATTATGAACATTGAGCTCGCTCAATGCCCGCTTTACCGTCATCATCTCGGCATTATCATCATCGACAAGCAGTATCGGTCGTGAGCTTCGCATCGACGTTCTCCTGTTCGGTGTTTGGCAGTTCACTAAGAGTCCAGTACAAGTTGACGATTTTCATTGCCTCAACGAATTTGATATAGTCCACGGGTTTGACGATAAAGCCGGCGATGCTGAGCTGGAAGGTTATGAATCTGTCCTGGTCGTCTTTCGAGGTGGTCAGCACTATCGCGGGGATTCTCCTGAGCTTGTCATCGGCTTTGGCGACCTTGAGGAATTCTATGCCGTTCATCTTGGGCATATTGAGGTCGAGCAGGATGACGCAAGGTTTGGGTTTGGTTTCGTCTCTAAGGTAAACAAGGGCCTCTTCGCCGTTGGCAACCCGTACCAGCGGATTTGTGACTTTGAGGTCCTTCAATGCCCTTTTGACGGTCATTGCGTCAACAGTGTCATCTTCAAGCAGTAAGATAGGTTTACAATCTCGCATTATCTGTCTCCCTTTCTTTTTCTACAAGCCCGTTCCAGGCCCAGTATTGAATAATAATGTCCATAGACCGCAGGAAAGCGTCGTAATCAACCTCTTTTATTACATATCCTGCTACGCCAAAGTTGAATGTGTCGAGCTTGTCCTGCTCATATTTCGAAACCGTCAGCGCAACCACAGGTATATGCTGAAGCTCGACGTCGGCCTTCATAATCTGGAGCAGCTCGACTCCGTTCAACCTGGGCATATTGAGGTCCAGCAGTATGAACGCCGGCCTGTCGTTGCTCGGGTCCCTGAGATATTCGAGGGCTTCTTCACCGTCCATTTTGTGAATGACGGGATTCTTTACCCTGATATCCTGCAGGGCTTGTTTTGAGGTGGCTGCGTCCACCATGTCATCTTCAACAAGCAGTATTGGTTTTAGCAATGGCATTTTTCGTCTCCCTGATTAATGGTTTTAGGCAGAGTAAATAAAAACGTGCTACCTTCGCCGATTTTGGATGTTACCCATACTTTGCCGCCATATAGTTCCACGATTTTTTTTACTATGGTAAGCCCGATGCCGGTGCTTTCCTTTTTATCGCGTGGCACGAGCGTTTGAAATATCTCGAATATTTTTTCGAAGTATTTTTCATTGATTCCGCACCCGTTGTCCGCGACGCTGAATTTCCAGAAATTGCTTTCTTCGGTGCAGCCGATTTTTATCAGCCCTTTTGGCTTGTTGATGTATTTAACGGCGTTGCTCAAAAGGTTCTGTAATACCTGTTTGAGCCGCAGCCGTTCGGCGAACACGATAGGCATATTTGGTTCAATAACGACTTCGATATTATCCGGGATTACTATTTCCCCGATTATTTCCGACATCAGGGCGTTTACGTCCACGTTATGCCGTTCCTCACAAACGTATCCGATTTCGGCATATCGTAAAATGCCGTCGATGAAATCACTCATTCGCTTGGCCCTGATAATAAGCAGCCGGAGCTGGTCGGCGCCTTCCTTGTCAAGTTTGTCAGAGTAGTTTCTAATCAGGCGGTCGGCTACTGAGCCGATACCTCGCAGGGGCGACTTGAGGTCGTGAGCTATAACGTGAGCGAAATTGCGGTGCTCCTGGTTTGAGGCCTCTAAATCCCTGACGGTTTTGCTGAGGTTCTGATTTAGTTTCGCAAGGGTCTCCTCGGATTTTTTGCGGTAGGTAATATCCCTGAATATATAGACAAAATAAGCGGTATCTCCGTCATCGTCCATTACCGGGTCCGCAGAAGCAACAACCCATACGTTTTTCTGAGGCAGGTATAATTCCGCTTCCTCGTGTTTGTTGGTTTGCCTGGCAATTTTTAAAGGACAATTGTCCGGCGGCAGTTCTGTTTCATAAAGCAATTTGTGGGTGGTTTGCCCAAGCAGCGTGCCGAACGGTTTACCGAAAAATCGCGATGCGGAATGGTTGGCCTGCACGATTTGGAATTCTTTATCCACGAGCATAATCGGGTCTCGTGTCGCGTTGAATGTCTCCTCCCATTCCCGCAGCGCCTTGATGAGCGCTTGCTCTACGCGTTCGTGCTCGCTTTCGAGCCGTTCTAGGCCGCCAATGCGGGCTCGCAAAGACCTTATGCAGCTTAACAACTGCTCTCTTGTTTGCTGTTCCTGATGCTGACAGCTGTCGGGAGCAGTGTTTTCCGCTGCAATCGTCTGCGTATTTTTGATTAGTTCTGTTTCCATTTTTTATCCGGCAATTTCAAGTTGTCCGACTTTTTTGCTCAAAAAGGAGCGTTAAGTTTACGATGTATCTCGGCAGTCATAAGTTCGGGTTTAGGCAGTTCACTTGTGCTCCAGTACGTTATTATTTTGCCGAGGATTTCCACGAATTTTGAGTAATCCACGGGCTTAACCATATATCCCGCGGCGCCGAGTTCGAAGCTTTCGAGAACGTCCCGTTTTTCCTTTGATGTTGTCAGCACAACAATCGGTATGGTTTTGAGCTCGTGATGCGCTTTAATTACCTTCAAAAACTCAATACCGCTCATTTTGGGCATATTGAGGTCCAGCAGAATAACAAAGGGTTTTTCATTGTCGGGGTTAGTCAGATATTCCATTGCCTCTTCACTGTTGACAGAATGCATCACGGAGTACCCGACGTGCAGGTCTCGCATCGCCCGTTTGACTGTCATAGCGTCAACGTTATCGTCTTCAACAAGCAGTACTGGTTTTAGTGGCTGCATATGATGTGTCCTCAAGGGTTCTGGGGAACGTGAAATAGAATGTGCTGCCGGAACCGGGCTGTGATTCCACCCATATTTTTCCGCCATAGAGTTCGACTATTTTCTTTGCAATTGCCAGGCCTATCCCAGTGGTTTCCGACTCATCATTTTTGGGCAGCGTCTGGAATATCCTGAAGATTTTTTCGAAATACTTCTGCTCAATGCCAGGCCCGTTGTCACTGACATAGAACTTCCAGAAATCTCCCTGTTCGACGCAGCTGACCTTCACATTACCATTCGTTTTATCCATAAAGGTTACCGCGTTTGTCAGAAGATTCTGGAAGATAAGTTCAATATGTTCGCGTTCGCAGGTTATAGCGGGCATACTGTCCACGGCTATTTCGACGTGGTCGGATGATGGTATCGTGCCTGTAATGTCGGACAGCACGGTATTTAGATTGACCTGCCGCTCTTTGTGCTTTGTGCGAACGATTTTCGAGAATTGAAGCATTCCATCGATTAGCTTGTCGATTCGGACGACCCTGGCTTTGAGCAGGCGTACCTGTTCGCGGCCCTGGTTGTCGAGTTTGTCGCCATAGTCGGTGATAATCCAGTCCGCGAGGGTGCCGATTCCGCGAACCGGTGTTTTCAGGTCATGGGCGGCAACGTGGACAAAATCATGAAGCTGCTTGTTCGACCGGCTGAGCTCGTCAATTGCCGACTGAAGGTTCTGGTTGAGTTTATCGAGTGCCTTCTTGGTTTTTTTGTGCTCTGTGATGTCCTCGGCGGTGCCCTCATAATAAAGAATATTGCCGTTGCCGTCTCTTACGGCGGATGCGCTTTCGGAGACGAACAGTTTGGTGCCGTCGCGTCTTATCCAGACGGACTCAAGCCCAACGACGCTGCCCTTTTTTTCGATGCGTTCCTTAAACACCGAGCGGGGCGTGGATGGGTCGATACCTTCTTTTTCGAGGTTGAGTTGTGCCAGCTCCTCGAAGGACTGGTACCCCATCATTTTCACCAGCGCCGGGTTTGCCAGCAGTATTCGGCCGTCGGGTGTCGTTCTGTACAGGCCGACGACGGTATTCTCAAAGACGGTTCTAAATCGCTCCTCACTCTTTCGCAGAGTTTCTTGTGCCTGCTTGAAATCTTGAAAAAATCCGCCTGTTCTATAGAGCATTGCATCGTCGGGTATTTCCGGATGGCTGTGCAGATATGCCTGAAGGTACTGTGTTATCCTGGAGGGATGTGCCATAATGAACCGGCAGGCGCTATCACCCTTGGCTTTACACATTATCTCAGAGGCAACCAGCGGAATTCCAAAGCTCTCCTCACACCATCCGGATGAATATCCGGCATTCATAGTACAGACGCAGGAATTGCTCTTTTTGCCGCTCTTTTCCCACGCATCGGCTTCAAACGAAAATGGGTGATCATATATAAGATAGTAGTTCTCGTCCGTTGTTGGTTTTGACTCAGCTGATATGTCAACAAAAGCCCATCCTGTATAAGAAAAATGAATTGGCCCTGTGGAAAGCTTCTCTATGGGGTCCTGCAGACCCATTCGTTGATGGAAGTTCCTGGCGTCCATCTTTCCGATGGCGTGTGCAACGTCAAAAAGAAGGGTCCTCGCCATTTCTGATGCATTCTCCTCTCCCCAGTCCTTGAACATACCCTTTATGGTGTCGAAGAAATCCACCGACATCGAGGCCGCTCTGATAAGAATATACCTCTGGCCGAATACCTCTATCGTACCCGTTGAGGCGTCTTCCTTCTTTTGACTGAAGTAAGTGCTCACATACTCTTGAGCTTTCCGGAAAATCGGCTCAAACTGTTCCGGAACGGCTACGGTATCCAACATATTGCCTTTCCTCCATTTTGTGCCGAAGCTCGCATGATTATCAGATAATGTGCCTTCATTGCATCTACGCTGTCATCTTCAACTAACAATGTTGGTTTGTAGTTTTTCATTTTCAGCCCTCATTGTTCTGGCCTTCGCTGCCATCAGAGTTCTCCTCTGCGCCGACTTCGACAGTATCTTCTTCCGGAGGCGGCTCAGGAGCGCCGGCTTTGGGGAAGGTGAACAGGAACGTTGTTCCCTTGCCGACCTCGGATTCGAGCCAGATTTTGCCGCCGTAAAGCTCTACTATTTTCTTCACGACCGTAAGTCCGATACCTGTGCTTTCGAATTCATCACGCGGCGCAAGGGTCTGGAATATCTTGAAGATGCGTTCCCAGTGTTTCTTCTCGATACCTGGGCCGTTGTCTGCGATGCCGAATCTCCAGTATTCGCCGTCTTCGGAGCAAAGCACTTTTATATGTCCTTCGGGTTTGTCCATATATTTCACGGCGTTGCTGAGCAGGTTCTGGAAGACCTGTGTAATGCGTGTTTCCTCGCATTTGACCGTCGGCAGGTCCGATTCGACGGTAATCTTTATATTCGCCGGCGGGGCGAGCATATCTATGATTTCCGGCAGGAGCTTATTAAGCTCGACATCGGTAAGTTTCTCACGGACACGGCCTACCCTGGAGTATTGCAGAATGCCGTCGATAAGATTGTGCATCCTGTCAACTCGTTGCCTGAGCAGCTTCAATTGCTCCTGGCCGTCCTGGTCGAGCTTGTCGGCGTAGTCGGTGGATATCCAGTCCGCGAGCGTCTTTATCGCTCGAAGAGGCGCTTTAAGGTCGTGGCTGGCGATATAGGCGAAATCTTTTAACTCCTGGTTGACGCCCTCAAGTTCCTTGACCAGTTCCACCTGTTTATGTTCCGCTTTTTCTCGCTCTGTTATTTCAGAGGTGAGCTGTTTATTGGCGGTGGTCAGTTCGGAAGTGCGTTCCTGGACTCGCAACTCCAGTTCTACTTTGGCTTTGACCAGTTCTGAGTCGCGTTCCTGTATTTGCTCAAGCATTTCATTGAATGAATCGATAAGCAGACCGACCTCGTCATTGCTGTTTTTGAGAGCCCTGGCGGAATAATCTTTCTTTTCTGATACGCTTTGTGCGAGTTTGGCCAGGCCGAGAATCGGTCCTGAAATGAAACGCTGCAGTCGCGCTGAGACAATATATGCGGCTATGACAGCCAGAAACAGAACGGCAGCAGTGTTTTGTGCGTTGCGTCTTAACGCCGCGTGCATAGGGCTTAGATCAGAACGCAGGCATACAGTGCCTATTGTCTCGTTGTCGAGCACTATTGGCTCAAAGACGGTCAATAGATTGTCTGAGAAACTATAACCCGCCTGCTGAACATGGATTGTCAAATGTTCTTTGTCCGTGTTGGTCCTTGCGTAATTGACGAACACATTTCCGTTTTTCTTGTAAACACAGCCGAAGACGATTGAGGGATCGGCCTTGAGGGCTTTTAAGGTTTTCTCCGCATCTGCTGTGTCTTCAAATGTCAACGCGGCTTTGCAGTTGTCTGCGGTGATTTGTGCTTCGGTAAAAAGCTTTTCAACGAGGTTGCTCCGCAGGCCTCGCCATTCCCAGAACACAAATGCTCCGCCTACCACCATCAATGCCAACAAGCAGGTTAGCATAACGATGACAATCAGCTTTTGCTTAATGGCCAAATTCCGGATAAGCAGCATGGTTATTTGGCCTCTTTCTGTGTGGTTTCGGAGAGGCCCGTTACTTCAGAACCATCTTTGATTACTTTTTTAGCAAGACGGAGGAGCTGAGACCTGATTTTTAATCCGGCTTTTTCGGATGCGGTCAGATTTATGTCGAATCGAACCTTGTTGTCTTCGATAACGAAGTTTACGATACCGCCATCCTCGAGAAATCCCTGCGTGTCGGCTACAGTCAGGACGCCATTATTCTTTAAAAGGTCAATTATCTCCCTGGTGTTTTTTCTCTCCGATTGGCAGATAAACAGCAAATGGCACTTTTTGAGAGCGTCCATTTGTCCATTGGCAATTGTTTCGATTACTGCCTTGATATCTTCCGTCTTTGACGGGTCGGCGAGCAAATATCCCCGTTTTTTAAGCTCTTCTATTTTTGCAGCTCGTGCGGCCGCGTCGGTTATATTTTTGAGCTCGCCAAACTCATCCTCCGGTTTTATGACGATTTTGTTGTCATTGTCTCTGTATATGATATGGTTTTTGGTCAGGGCTTTAAGTTTTTCAGTCAATTCCACCTTGTCTTTTTCTGCGGCGTCTTTGAGCTGCTGTAAGCTGTTAATACGTTTTAAAACAACGTTGCGTTCTTCGACTTTTTTGTCTTTTAGGATATCGGCAGCGGCGCCAAACGGGTCCTGGCCGATGATACCGATGGTTATCTGGTTGCCGGTTTTTGCCGTTTTTTCTTCGGGCCAGTCAACAAACTTCAGGAAGTTATACATAAAGGCAGCTTTGACCTCGTATTCCTTATACTGAGCCGACTGTGATTCCGGGTAAACATCGGATATCATTATACAGCTCAGCAATACGAGGCAGGGGACAAATAGTCCGGCTATTCGCCCGGCTCCTGTTCCTGCCGCAGGCCGCGAGGTCTTGCTCTTTAAGTTATGTGTTTTTTCTCGATTCATAAGTTTATACCTATGGTATCCTGTCGTTAAAATTTATATTCCACAGAAACGCCTATGGCCGGCGCCTCGCAGCGGTAATCACCGTTGCTGTCCAGGTAATTGCGTTTGTTGAGGTCTATATTAAAAATACCCAGCAGGTTGTAACCGGTTATACCTATGGTCAGGTTATTGTTCAGCTTATATTGCAGACCGAGGTTCAGGAAGTAGTCGCCTCGATATGCCTTTTCCCATCCATCTTCGATAAATTGGCCGCCGCCGGAGTAGATAGTGGGATAATATTTATTATAATCCTTCGTACCGGGGAATCCCCAGTAGATACGGAATGATGCGTTCAAAGTCCATTTGTCGTCGAGTTTTTGTTGAGCCGTTAGTTTGGTAATATTATTGGACCAGTTATCCAGGTCGTCGCCGTAGCCGTATGGTTTGGCTGTTTGATAAGTGCTTGCGCCCGGTACAAGACTAAATGCAAGCAGTTTAGTATAACCGTGCGATAGAGTTAAACTGGTCTTTTCGGTATGGTAGGAGGCCTCAAGCTCGGCGCCCCAGTCCTTCTGTGTCCCGACGACGGAACTTTGTTTATTGGTTTCGTCCCACGAGACGAGCTCGAAATTGTAATGCATGAATATAGATGCGGCGAGGTCGAAGTTTTTATTTTCTTGTCTTTCATAACGAAATTCGAGGGTATCGACTTTTTCCGGGGTGCTTGTGCTGTTGCCATTCATAGCTTGTAGTTTCATTTCTTCTTCGTTGTTTGCGCACCGAGCGAGACCACATCAGCTTAAGAGTGTCTTTTTCGGTCGGCGAGTAAATAATCGCCGCACGGGGCGATAACATTGCGTCGGTATATGTATGCTTATCCATTCTGCCCCCTAAGAATGTTGTCCACTCGCTGTTGATATTCCATTGCCATTCACCCAGCAGTGAATACATATTTGTTGACCATCGCGGCATAGAACCCAGTGTCTGGCTTATCGGGGCTATATCGGATAGTGGATTCTGTAAACCCAGTTCACGGTGGGATAGCTCGGAGCCAAAGGCAATCTTGTGCTGTTCGTTGGGCGTCCATTGCAATAATATCTTGCCGAGGTACTCATCTTCACGATAGTCATTGGTCATTGAATTTTGTCTGTATTCCGAAAAATCAATCGTGTCATAGCTGAATGAGTAGTCAATATCGATATCCTTTGTGAGTTCCTGTTTATGCCCGATGAAGCCGGTCATCTGTTGATAACTGTAATAGTTATTAGTAACAGGCGTTACGTTATACCCCACTGGTGATGGGGCAAGAAGGCCGGGAGCCCAGGGGAATTGCTGACCGCCGCGGGTGTAACGTCCCCAGATATCCCAGTCGCCTTTTGTTAACTCGATGTGCAGTTTTGCCGGCGGTTCGTTGTTGGCAGATTGCCCGTCACGACATATAGGAGTTTTTGTAAATGGGTCGCCTGCGCCGGTGTTATAGGAACTGCCGGGGAAAGTATATGGGAAAACTTCTGGAGCATCATATTTACTTGCGCCGTCTTGTTTGCCGCCGCCGGCATATACGAAGAGGCCGCCGTCATTGTCGTCGAATGCATGACTGTGTTTCACTTCGCCTGAATAGAACTCCTCGATAGCGCCCATCCGGCCTGTAACTTCCGTGCCTTTGAAGGTATTGGCGTTAAAAGTAACTATGTTAATGACCATCGATATTGCTCCGGGGCCGTAAAGGGCGGAACCCGGACCTCGCACGATGTCGATATGATCAATGTCCTGCAGCATTACGAGGTCGCGTTCGGTCAGTGCTCCATAGTGTGTGTGCTCATTCATAACGCGTCCATTGACGAGTAACAGGTATTTATCATCCCGGTCGCCTATCATTCCTCGCAATCCCATGTGGTCTGATTCCCAGTGATGGCTTATCACCTGCAGGTTGGGGACATAAATATCGAGCAATTCATACAAACTGCGGGCGCCGGAGGCCTTAATCTGTTCGGCGGTGATAGTGGTTACTGCAGCAGGGACAAGGCGAGGTGTGGTCTTGGTCAGCGTCGCTGTGGACACGACCTCGACATTCATCAGGTCTTCTATTGAAAGCTCGGTCAAATCGGTTCCTTGTTTTGCCTCTTTTTGCTCCGTCGCCAATGTTTGTGCGCTCAAAGATAAACTTATCATGACGGATAACAGCAGAAGCCAGTTTGTTGCCGGCTGGGTTCCCCGCGTTTTCATAACATTACTCTCCAAATTAAAAATTTGCCCCGCAACATAGGTAATTAACGTAAGCCAGGTTCTTTTCGTCGGCAAAACCGGCGAAAGAACGGATTTCAGCTCTTTTTTGCTTTTGCGCATTTTTCAAGTTTTTCCCTGATGGTTTTGCCTAATTGTATTGGGTTAAATGGCTTTGTGATGTAATCGTCGGCGCCCATTTCAATCGCTTGTGTGACGTCGCTAATCATACCCTTGGCGGTAAGCATAAAGACCGGGATGTGTTCGGTGCTGCTGTCGGCCTTCAGTTCCGCGAGAACTTGCATTCCGTTCATTACAGGCATAAGCCAGTCAAGCAGTATTACATCCGGGTTTTTCTCATGCGCAAGTTTCAGGCCCATAGCGCCATCTTCGGCCAGACACACCTCAAAGCCGTCCAGCTTAAGGTTGTATTCCAGCACCCTCCTGATATGCGTCTCATCTTCGACAACCAGTATCGTAAATTGCTCGCTCATAGTTTAAGACCATAATATTTAGCGATAAGTAATAGCCAAAAATAACTTTACGTCCAATTATTTGCAATATTTTTTCGCAAGTGCACAGTTTTCTAAAAGTTGCGATGTTGTAACATCGGCATCTTTCAGGCCCGATTTAATCAAAGAACGGTTTTTATATGCGGTTTAATCCGGGACGCCTCCGGCTTAACCGTCAAGCGAAGTGCGTAGCGCGTAAGTGCTTGTAGATAAGATGGTTATGTGCTATGAACGGCAGGGGGGTGATATGTGGTATAGCCGGCGTTTTAACTCAACGCCATTAAAATTTTGATGGTCCGATATTATAACGTAGGGTGTCTTTATTATTGGACGTACAAAAAAAGTCATTCATCTGGTCGATGTATGATTTTTGAGCAAGTTAAGCACACGCTGGAGATGCTTTTTGGCTGTTTCGGGATACGTGGTGTTTTTCAGGTTTGCTACAAAGGCGACAAACTTATGCTATCGCCGCCAATGGTATAATGAGTTGCAGCAGTTTCTCGACGGTGTATGATTTGGCGAGGTCTATGGGCAGCACGCATCCGTGGTCGTGGTCCGAGGCGATAATAATCAGATTATTTCCCGCCTTGCTGCATCCGGTTTCCTGTCTCTGGTGGCCGAGGATAAAAGTTTCAGCGTCAAGCGACTTTGACATAGCATCCAGCAAACGCTGACTGTGACTTCTGCCCCACGTCAGCAAATACGCCGAACCCGGCCTGATGATATCGTTGATTCTGAGCTGCCTTTCAAAAATGCGTTTGTCAAACTTATCGGCATAATGGTCCCCCGGAAGTGAATGACAGACAAGTATTCCGTTGTTGCATTTGACCGCAAGCGGCTGGGAAAATAAAAATTGCTTTATCGCCAGTTTTACCCGTTCGCTGGCGTGACGGAATTCCCTGTCTAACGCGGAACGCATCGCCACGTTCATCTCTTTGCCGTTTTTCATAACGTCGGTGTTGCTGATGAACGCCGTATCGTGATTGCCCATTATTATGTGCACACGGTCCGGAAAATTTACCTTGTAAGTAACCGCGTCGAACAGCAGCTTGTATGACAGGCATCCACCCTCTTCATCCTCCGGGCCGCCGTGTATGATTTCCTGAAGGATTACATGGGTGTTTTTATTCTGCCCCAGGTTGGCTAACGCGACTATCCGTTCAAAATTTCTCCGATGTCCGTGAAGGTCGCCCGTGATTATTACAGACCCGTGAGAAGGCAGACGAACAAGATTACCCTGTCTGAATTTGTCCGCATTGTTGGCTTCCATGCCTTTATTCAACAGTTCGATGATTTTTTCGGGCATCTTTCGGGTCCGTATTGTTTAAATAGCAGATTCTTGCCTAAACCTAAGGGAAGGATAGCTTTACGGCTTTGTTCTGTCAAGGGTTATTGGGAGTTTGTCTTTGACTTGTTGCTGAGTATGCTGTGTATCATCAAATCCAGACGGGATATCACAGCCATCATATCTGTGGGCCGTTTTATTGGGTCTTCCTCGACACAATCCATCACTAATTTGGATATGCCTGCCGGTATCTGGGGCCTGATTTCATTAGGCGGGCGCACTTGCTCCTGTGGCACGGGCAGTCCGAATGGGTCTTTTTTAGGTATCATGGTCGGGATTGTTCTGCCGGTCAACGCCCAGTACATTGTTGCACCGAGGTTGAAAATGTCGGTTTTGGGGCCTAATGGCTTGCGTTGAACCTGTTCGGGGGCGATATAATCGGGTGTCCCCTGAATCCGCCGTTTGGTTGTCCCTATCCGGCAGCTCTGTCCAAGGTCGATGATTCTGATAGCGCCTGCTTTGTTCAGCAGGATATTATTCGGCTTTATATCACAGTGAACCAGCTCGCACTGGTGCATCGCGTTAAGCCCCGTCGCCACCATTCGGAATACGAGCATTACGTCGAGCAAGCTCAGCGCAGGCCCTTCCTCAAGCGATTGCCCGTCAAAATATTCCATCGCAAGCAGCATCTCTTTGGTCTTGAGCATGCTGCGGATTTTTTTGAGCTTGTAACACTTGCGAATATACGGGTGGGTTATTTTCCGCGCGATTTTGAATTCAGTTTCGACTTGTTCGAAGATGCGGACGTCCTCCGGCTTTTCGAGAATGACGCGTTTTAACGCGATTTCTTTGCCGTCCGAGTCGTCGGTGGCAAGGTAGATTGTCGTGCGCGCACCGACCCCGATGCGTTTTTTAATAGTGTACCCGCCTATGTCAAGTATGTCTCTTGCCATATCTTTAAAACCATTGAAATACGCGTATCTGCCTTGTCTGTCGATAGGCCGGGTGGCTTAAACCCTCTTTATTATCGGCTCTCGCCGCGACCGTCCAAACCTTGAAAAACTTAGAGTATACAAATAATTTACCTTTTTGTCCAGAGGGCAGACCTGTTTTACACTTTAATTTTTTGCGGATACTACTTCAAAATCGGCCCTTTCACTTGACAACCCCGCCAAATCTGTGATAATCTAACGCGATATTTGTGTTTCCCCGATAGCTCAATCGGTAGAGCGAGCGGCTGTTAACCGCTAGGTTCCAGGTTCGAGCCCTGGTCGGGGAGCTTTTGAACAGCTATACGACATTCGTATTGTTGTTGATAAACGCCTCCCTTGTGAAAGGGGGGTGTTTTGTTAAGATAAAGATTAGTTCCATCGATAGTATGCAAGTCGCCGAGACAACTTTTGGGGCAAGAGGAATCGCATAATGGCTGATATGAAAAAGCATTATCGTGAGATTCAAAAAGTCCTGTGGATTGTTTTGGTTTTGAACTGGGCGGTTGCGGCAGCCAAGATGATTTTTGGATATATAAGCGGCTCGACCAGTATGACCGCCGACGGTTTTCACTCTTTGTCCGATGGCATTTCGAATATAATCGGTCTCATCGGGATTCGCTTCTGCTCGCAGCCGAAGGATGAGGACCATCCTTACGGTCATAAGAAATACGAGACACTTTTTGCCCTGGGGATAGCCGCGATGCTTCTTATCGTGGCGTTCAATCTCGGCAAAGCGGGCGTCGTCCGGATTATCAAGCCCATAGTTCCCCATGTCGATTTTATCAGTTTTGCGGTAATGGTTATTACTCTTATGGTCAATATCGCGGTTATGATTTATGAATATCGGCGAGGAAAACAATTGCAGAGTGACATTTTAGTTGTCGATTCGATGCACACGCGGGCGGACATATTTACCTCGTTTTCGGTTATCGTGGCGCTGGTCTTCGTGAAGCTGGGCATGCCGATTGTTGACCCTGTCATTACGCTGATTATTGCGGGATTTATCGCCCATTCGGCGTTCGTTATCATACGGCAGGAGTCGGCGATATTATGCGATGCTGTTGCCATGACGGATACGAAGAAGATTGAAGCCGTTGTGCTTGGAATAAAGGGCGTAAAAAGCTGCCACAAGATTCGCACCCGCGGCCGGCTCGATGACGTGCATCTCGACCTTCATATCCAGATTGACGCGGATATGACGATGCGAGATTCGCATCTGCTAAATCATACAATTCAAAAAGAGATAATGAATGTGTTCCCGCAGATTGTCGATGTGCTTGTTCATATGGAACCTGCTTCACGCTAAACAGGTAGAGGATACTATATGTGCTGGGAATGCCCTTCGTTTATTTCTATAAAAAAACGACAGGTTGAATAACAGCGTTTCGAGTTTTTTGATTGTTCAAAAAAAGAGCCCCTCATCGTTGAGAGGGGCTCTTATATTTTATTGACTAATGGCCGCCGCTAAGAAACACTCAATATTGAGTTCCGGCTGCCTGAAAATACTGTGTTTCGTTGCTAACGGTTAGTACCTGCCACCACCGCCGCCGCCATAACCACCACCGCTGCCGCCGCGTCTGCCACCACCACCGCCGCCATAACCACCACCGCCGCCGCGTCTGCCACCGCCGCCGCCGTATCCGCCGCCGCCGCGATGCTCGGTCTTCGGCCTTGCCTCATTAACGTTCAGTGTTCGCCCTTTCAGGTCTTTGCCGTTCATTTCGGTGATAGCCGTCTGTGCCTCGGCTTTTGCCGGCATCTCGACAAATCCGAATCCTCTGGACTCGCCGCTGAACTTGTCCTTTATTACCGTTGCCGTTTGTACCTGACCGAACGCCTCGAACGCCTGTTTCAGTTCGTCTTCGGTTACATCAGGTGCCAGGTTACCCACATAAATGTTCATTTGCTTTCCTTTCTTAATCTCTTTGGCCGATTTTGACAGTGCGAACACCGCCTGAATACGCAAAACACAACCAGTGGTATTCTATGCTCCCACCGCCCGGTAAGCAACAATTATCTTACTTTTTTTAAAGAATGTATCCCCCATGGCCTGATGGGTAAGTATTATCTGCGTATTGCAAAATAACCCTTTTGAACGTATAAATTTACCTTACGTATGACAGCGGATATTAAAAAGCGAATCGAACAGTTGCGTGCCGAGATACGCGGGCACGATTACCTCTATTACGTTCTCAACCAGCCCGAAATAACCGACCAGCAATACGACAAGCTATTTGCCGAATTAAAGGCCCTTGAGGGAAAGCATCCTGAGCTTATCACACCGGATTCGCCAACCCAGCGGGTATCGGAAAGGCCGATTGATGGCTTTGCCCAGGTTCGCCACGCCGTCCCGATGCTCAGTATGGATAATACTTATAATGCCGAGGAATTGCGTGCGTTCGATGAGCGGGTGGCAAAGGTGCTTGAAAGCAAAGATTACGATTATGTTGTCGAATTGAAAATTGACGGCCTCGCGGTAAGTTTGAGATACGAAAAAGGGGTGCTTGTGCTTGGCGCCACAAGGGGCGACGGCTCAAAAGGGGACGATGTAACGCACAATATCAGGACGATAAAGGCGATTCCGCTTCGATTGACGGGCGATGCGCCTGAGACCATTGAGGTTCGTGGCGAAGTGTATATGCCCACGAAATCATTCGTAGGCCTCAATAAGCAACGCGAAAAAACCGGCGAGCCGCTATTCGCAAATCCCCGCAATGCCGCCGCCGGCTCATTGAAACTCCTCGATTCGAAAATTACCGCCCAGAGAAACCTCTCCTTTTTCGCGTACGCTACAGGCGAGGTTTCAAAGCCGTTGGCAAAAAACCACTACGAAATGTTGCAGGCTTTCAAAAAACTTGGCCTGCCAGTAAACCCGAATATCAAAAAAGCAAAAAATATAGACGAGGTAATCGATATTTGCAATAGCTGGGATGACAAACGCGCTAAACTTGACTATCAAATCGATGGTATGGTTGTCAAAGTTAATAATCTCGAACAGCGTGAGATTCTTGGCTTCACGGGCCGTTCGCCGAGATGGTGTATAAGTTATAAATTCGCCGCCGAGCAGGCCGAAACAAAAGTCGAATCAATCGTCGTCCAGGTGGGCAAGGGTGGCACACTGACCCCCGTGGCGAATCTGACGCCGGTATTATTGGCGGGCACAACCGTCAAAAGGGCGAGTTTGCACAACTTTGACCAGGTTAGCCGTCTCGATGTCCGCGAGGGCGACACCGTTATTATAGAAAAAGCGGGCGAAATCATCCCGCAGGTCGTCGAAGTCAAAAAAGACCGCAGGCCAAAAGGGGCGAAACCGTTTGAGCTGCCAACCAAATGCCCCAATTGCGGAGGCGTTGTCAAAAAAGATGCGGAAGGTGTTTTCCTGCGTTGTATCAATCCGCATTGTCTCGGCCAATTGAAGGAGCGAATCAGGTATTTCGCCGGCAGGGGGCAAATGGATATCGAAAACTTAGGCGAAGCATTGATTGACCAGTTGGTGGAAGCCGGCTTGGTAAAAAATATCGCCGACATTTACAAACTAACCAAAGACGACCTTCTCGGGTTGGAGCGAATGGCGGATAAAAGCGCACAAAACGTCATCGACTCAATCGAAGAAAGTAAAACCCGGCCGCTTTGGCGGCTTGTCGCCGGACTTGGCATTCGTCATATTGGCGTGCAGACCGCGCGGGATTTAGCCGGGCACTTCGGTTCGCTCGAAGCGATTATGAAAGCGACCCAGGCCGAACTCGACGCGATTGAGCAGGTAGGCGAAAAACTCGCCGAAGGTGTTTATGAGTATTTTCACAACGAGCGGAATATCGCAATCATAAATGAATTACTATCGGCGGGCGTAAAGCCCCAACTGCCTGAAAAGAAAAAAGCCGAAGGCAAACTTGCCGGCAAAACAATCGTTGTTACAGGCACACTGCAAAATTTTTCCCGCCAGCAAATCGAAGAGGCAATCAGAAACGCCGGCGCAAAGGTATCGTCCAGCGTCAGCAAAAATACCGATTTTGTCCTCGCGGGAGATAACCCAGGCAGCAAAATCGACAAAGCCCGTCAGCTCGGTGTGAAAATTATTACCGAACAAGAATTCGAAGAAATGTTATGACACGCGCCAGGAATTATATGGAGTTGGCGTTGCAATTGGCTGCACGCGGTCTGGGTAATGTTGAACCAAATCCCGCGGTTGGGGCGGTCATTGTCAAAAATGGTAAAATTATCGGCAGGGGGTGGCATAAAAAATTTGGCGGCCCGCACGCCGAAATCAATGCGCTTGCGGATTGCAAAAAGCAGGGGGCCAACCCAAAAGGCGCGACAATGTTCGTTACCCTCGAACCCTGCTGTCACTTTGGCAAAACAGGCCCCTGCACCGATGCACTAATTGCCGCAAAATTGAAAAAAGTCGTTGTCGCGACTATCGACCCGTCAAAGCACGCGAATGGCAAAGGCATCAGGCGACTACGAAATGAGGGTATCAAAATTGACATTGGGTTATGTGAAACTGAGGCGAGGGTTCTTAATGCGCCATTTTTGAAATATGCCTCAACAGGCAAAACATGGGTAACGTTGAAATGGGCGCAGTCAATCGACGGCAAACTCGCCTGGGCCAAAACCGATGACAAGCACAGGTGGATAAGCTGCGAACAAAGCAAAAAAGACGCCCATAACCTGCGAAGACAAGTCGGCGCAATTCTTGTTGGTATCAATACCGTTCTCAAAGATGACCCGTTGCTTACGCCTCGGCCGGCTAATGGCAAAAAACCATTACGAATCGTCCTCGATAATCACCTTCGCATCCCTCTCAATTGTAAATTGCTGAAAACAGCATCGGATGTCCCCTTGCTCATAGTAACGCGGGCCGCTTCTCTGCGGACAAAAGCCAAAAAGGCAAAGCAAATCGTAAGCAGGGGGGCTGAAATTATCGCCTGCCCCGCATCACGTTCAAATTTGCAATTTCTTCTCACCCAATTGGGCAAACGCGGCGTCCGGCATCTGCTTGTCGAAGGAGGCCCGATTGTCATCAGCTCATTCCTGAAAGCTAAACTTGCCGATGAAATCGTCATATACGTCGCGCCAAAAATACTGGACGCCAAAGGCGACGCGGGCATCTCGTGGGCGATAAATAATTTACGATTGTGCCGTGCGGAAATAAAACTCATCCGCGACGACATACGTATAACCGGTCTGACGAAAAAAGGTATAACGGCTGCCGGAATCAGAGAGGATTGACTATGAAAAAAATAGAAGTATTCGGCCTCGGGACAATCCCCAAAATCAGGCAGGGCGACAACCTCGCCGAAATAATTCGTTCCTGTGCTGAACAGGAAATCGGCGGCCTGCAGAAAAACGATATTGTTGTCCTCACGAGCAAAATCGTCTCCAAGGCCCAGGGCCGGATAAGACGGATGGCCGACGTTGTCCCCGGCGAAAAGGCGCTCTTCATCTCAAAAAAAACCGGCAAGGACGCACAGTGGCTTCAGATGATTTTCGACGAGGATAACGAAATCCTCGCGATTATGCCCCTCAGGGGCGTTATCAAAAAGCACATCTTCGGTTCTTCTGAGAACGCAGCGGTAACAAACGAGCTTGTCGAGCACGAACAGGCCCTTTGCATCACTATGGGCAAAGACAGCCGATTACATACCTGCGACGCAGGTATCGACGGCTCGAACCACGAAAAAGGCGTCGTCAGTTTGCTTCCCGAAGACCCCGACCAGGCCGCAAAAGACATCCGTGAAGAACTTCAGAAATTAACAGGCAAAAAATTGGCCGTAATTCTCGCCGATACCGAAATGATTCCCTTCGGCACAATGGATTTTGCCGTCGGCTCCTCCGGCATCAACCCCGTCTCGAAACTATTCGGTCACAAAGACATCTTCGACAAACCGAAATTCGGCGGTATGGATTTAATCGGCCACGAATTGTGCTCCGCCTCCGCGCTCGTCTTCGGCCAGACCGGCGAAGGAATCCCCGTCGCCGTAATCCGCGGCTACGAATTCCAAATCAACGAATCCGCCAACGTCGCCAACACAATTCTGACCGGCTTCGGCCCCGGCTCCTCGGACGCAATCAGACAAACCCTCATCGCCACTTCTTATACCAAACCGTTCCTCAAACGCCTCCTGATGCGCCTCGCCTCCTGGTTTGTGTAACTTATAATCATTCTAGGAGTTTTTTACTCCTGAGGAGATGATGATAATGCTGCGCGAACCGATGCGCCTCGTCGCGGACGTATTGCAGCAGCTTCAACGCGGACGAATTCCTCGGCAGCTTCAAAGGCCTTTTACTTTCCTGCAAATAAAGCTCCTCTTCTCGTTTCGCTATGCTGGCCAGTTTGACATTGCTGATGGCTGATTTCTGATTGGTGATTTGTTGAAGGGCATTTTCAGCGGCGTGTAGTTGGCCGAGTCCGCCATCAATGAGGATAAGGTCTGGCCAAAGCTCCTCACCCGCCAGCGCATATTTGTATCTGCGTCTGACAACCTCCGCAATCATCGCGTAATCATCGCTTCCCTCGACCGTCTTGATTTTGAATCGCCGATACCCCGCCTTAAAAGGTCTGCCGTCGATAAATTTCACTAATGACCCCACCGCCTCTTTGCCCCCAATGTTGGCGATATCGATTCCCTCGATGATTCGCACGGGGTTTGGGCTGTCTAAAATCTTTTGCAGTTTCACTAATGCCTCGGTCGGTTCCGCCGCGAACACCTCCGGCTGAACGTCCTCTTCCGGCTCACCTCGCTCGTCCAATTTTCCAATCAGCCGAATCCGGTCGCGCAGCATCCCCGCCTTTTCGTAATCCATCTTCGCCGACGCCTCTTCCATTTCTTTTTTAAGCTGCCTCAGCGCCGTCGCCCGTTTCGATTGCAGGAATTTAATCAAATCGCGGATAATCGTTTTATATTCCGCCTTCTCGATTCTCGCCCCGCAGGGAGCGACGCACTGGTTTATGCTGTGTAATATACAGGGTCTGAAAAATCGCCGCTTCTCATCGTCCGCCCGTATATCCAGCGTGCAGCTCCTGAATTTGAATATCTTTTGCAGCTCGACGAATACCGCCCGCAAATCCTTCGCGCTGGCAAACGGCCCAAAGAGGCGATTCCCCTTCGCCCGTGGCTTACGCGTTATATAAACGCCCGCAAAATCATCGCCCGTCGTAATCTCTAAATACGGAAACGTCTTGTCGTCAAGCAGGTCGGAATTATACGCTGGCTGGATGTCCTTTATCAGCCGCGCCTCCTTGAGCATCGCGTCAACTTCGGTTTCCGTCTCGATGTAATCTACCGTTTCGACCTTGTTGAGCATCTCGACAATTTTTGGCCCGCGCGATTCCATTATATCGCTGCCCGGCTGGAAGTAGCTCGCCACCCGCGACCGCAGGTTCTTCGCCTTGCCGATATATAGAACCTCGTCCTTGGCCCCTTTCATAAAATACAACCCCGGCCCTGTCGGAAACCCTTGTATCTGCTCCTTGATTGATTTCGATTTATCCATATTGCGATTATTGTAATCCCGCTGTCATTCCTGCGAAAGCAGGAATCCAGATTCTGATTTAGCCCCCACCCCGCGCGGTGGGGGTTTGTTATTTCTCAAATCTCACACGGAGCGAAGCGACGAACCCGCTTCGGAAATTTTAAATCTTAAATCCTTCGCGAGGAATGCTTAACCTTAAACCACTGGCCTTGCCGGTGGCGTGTATATCTGATATTCTGCTCAAATAAATCGGGTTTAAACTTGTTTCGGACAAAAGATACAAGATGCAAAGGCAGAAACCTACAGAAGGGTAACGAAAGGAGAATATCAATGACCATTGAGGAAAGAATAGAAAAAATGGAAAAGGAACTGGCTTGTGCGAAGCGCCGTAATCGCCTATTGCTGGCTGTTGTGGTTCTAGTGGCGGTAGTAGCAATGGCCGCAGTCATAGTAAGAGTAACAACAACCGCAGGCGTAGCCAGCCGCGAGGAAGTCATCAAGGCCAAGCAGTTCATTCTTGTGGACGAGAATGGCAAGACCCGCGCTGGGCTGGCCGTGGTGAAGGACGGGCCAACGCTGCTGGGCCTGAGCGACGAGAATGGCAAGACCCGCATCGTTCTGAGTGTGTCAAAGGACGGGCCGGGGTTGTCCCTGAACGACGAGAACGAGAAGACCCGCATCGGTCTGGTCGTGTACAAAAGCGGACCGGGGCTGAGCATATCCGACGAGAACGGAAATATCCGCACCTATCTGTCCGTGGGCAAAGAGGGGTCAATGCTGGGCCTGAACGACAAGAATGGAAAACTCCGCGCCAGTCTGGCTGTGGACAAAGACGGGCCAGTGTTGGACCTGTTCGACAAGAACGACAAGGGTCGCGCGGCTCTTGGTATTAGCCAAACTACCACACCGGATGGGAAGGTCTTTACATATCCCGAATCCTCTCTTTTGTTGTTCGACCCGAACGGGAATGTCATCTGGATGGCTCCGCGGTAGGAGTCTGTAGTTCGCTTCAGTTGGCATTGTTGCAAAATGGTTAAGGCCGTAGGCCAAAAAGAAAAGGCAGGTGAAAAAATGACAAACAAAGAAATCAAAGATTACAAACAAAAGTTTGCTGATATACAGAAGGATGTTAATATAGCAGACAAAGAGCAATTGAAGGAACGACTGATAAAATTGTATGATGGAATAAAACAGCTTCAAAACTTGGCGGATGTTGTTTGTGCCACTAAATATTTTGGAACGGACTTGAAAACAACCGACGAGCTGTGTGCCACGGCAGAGCAGCATCTTTCTAATGAGTGGTTATTCCGTGAAAGCATAGCACTTTGCGAAGAGATATATAAAGAACTCTGCCACAACATATATTACGTTCTACAAACAGAAGAGATGTTCAATGCTTGTGTGTTGGCTAAATGGTCTTGTTTTTGGGCAGCGATAGCGGCAATAGCATCTTGTATTAGTGTTCTTTTGGTTTTGTTTTGTGCGTAGAAAAGGCAAGGTTAGCTTGTGAGAATTTTCAGAACATCACCCTCAAGAAATGATCTCATTTCCATGATCTTATACTTAGTAGAATATCATGGATTTTAATATTGAGGAGCTAATGCTTTAGCTCTGATAAAATCAGCGAGGCCCTGAAATCCTTTTGATTTGGCTGACGCACAAAGAATGGTTCTTTCTTCGACAGTTAAACGTATATTTACTTGTTCGGTACGCTTTCCTTCACTTGATGGCGCTGGGACGGTTTCGCCAAGTTCCAGAAGATGCGCGATGGCCGAAACAAGCCCTTCTTTTGTACTCTGAATACATTCGTTGGGCGTCTTCCCATCTCCAAATACATTTGGCATTTCAAGACCTCTACCATACCATTCATTGTTCTCAAAACTCAGAATGACTTCATACTTTTCAGCTATTTTCCTGGCAGTACCCAAAATCTGAGGGTCAAATGGCTTATTCAATTTTTTCGATTTGTTTAACATAAAACCCTTTTACCTTTCCTTTGTGCACCGGTATGCTTACTAACGATGAATCTTTTTTCGTAAATATATGATGCGACCCTGAAATTCTTGTTAATTCATAACCTTTCTTTTCCAAGGCCTTCCTGACCAAACTGAATCTTTGTTCTCCTGCCATTGCTATAGTATAGCATAAGCTATACATACCATCAACTGTTTTTGTGCTAAACTTTAAAATATTTTAAAAAATCTATCATGCCGCCGGCAAAACTAATGACAACTAATGGCAAGTTGCGTTTTTACGCTAAAAACGAAGTTTTTCGACGTGACATAAACTAAGCACTCAAAACTCTTAAAATTACCGCGCTGCTGTTAAAGACCTTCGGCCCTTGTTCGCACTCGAATCCTACTGATATTGCCGTGGCGATGCTTTCCTCGAATGCCTTTTTACCTACGTGAAAATTCGGCTCTATTATCAAAACCCCGCCTCCCGGCTTCAGAATCGTCTTAATCTCCCGCAAAAACCCTTCTTGGCTGGGGACCTCGTGGAGAACATAAAACACCAGAACAAAATCGACCTTTTCGGTAACACCAATCTTGTCCTCTTGGCACTTGTGCAGTTTTATTATCGCCTTGTTGCTCTCGTTGAGTTTGCTCTTAACTTTTTCAAGCATCCCGTCCTGCAAATCCGCCGCGATGACCTTCCCGCTTTTGCCGACCATTTCCGCCATTGCGATAGAAAATACCCCTGGCCCGCAGCCAACATCTAAGACGACCATTCCTTCTTTAACAAGGCCCCTGAAAATCTTCCTCGGATTATGAATCCACCTCCTGAAAATATTGTCGAGTACCCACGCTGATCCGACCGGACACACTCTTTCATTATGAACCGATCTCCTGAAAATGTTATCGAGGAACCCCGTTAATCCGCCCGGACGCACTTTTTGATGGTTTTCCGTCATAATTGTTTTACCTTTCTATTAATTACCCCTGCTGTATCAGCCGCCCATTTTACCTTATTAGACAAAATCCGCATCCCTAAATTGGCAATCGGCAATCGGAAATCAGCAATTTTTTAATCCGCATCCCAAAATTTTACCCGCCGTAGTTTTAACGAAGGCGGGCGGCAATCGGTGTTCCTTTCTCACTTCTAACTTCTCACTTCTAACTTTGTTCCTTCGCGTCTAAATGTTAAAATCCCTTATATGCCCAACAAGATAGAACTAAGGCCAGGCCAAAAAATCTTTTCATCGGCGACAGCATCACCGACGCCGACAGGAGTCGCCGCGCCTACAAGCCCTTCGGCTTCGGCTATGTCAACTTCGTCACCAGGTTTCTTCTTGGCAGATACCCAGCATACAACTTTAATATCCTTAACACCGGAATCTCAGGCGACACCATTCGCGATCTCAAATCCCGCTGGCAAAAGGATTGTCTCGACCACAACCCCGATATCCTCAGCATTATGATTGGTGTAAATGACGTCTGGCGACAGTTCGCTACCGAAGACGACTTGCCTTACGCCGTCCCGCTCGACGAATACGAAGCGACTTACAGGCAGCTTTTGATGATGGTGACACAAAGATGTAACAGCCAACTTGTGATATGCGAGCCGTTTATGTTCTGCGATGACTTTAACGACCCTATGTTCGCTCATCTTCGCCGTTATATCGAGGTGGTTCGCCGCATCGCCGACGACTTTAACGCTTGTTTGGTTCCCCTGCAAAAGGCAATCAATGAGCGTATAAAGGAAGTTCCGCCCCAAAACTGGTCGCTTGATATGGTTCATCCCGAAATTTGGGCGCACGCATGGATTGCGCAACAGTGGTTAATTGCTGCCGGTCTATAAGAATTTTCTATTATTTGAAAAAAATTTTCGCGCCATAGATTGTGAAGTAACAAAGAGATATGAAAAGCGCAAAAAAATGATGAAAAAATCGTTAATTTGCTCTTTACACCATATCGAAATCCCGTTAACTTGCCGATACTGATTTTGCGGGCGTTACACTATATATGGTATTATTTTGCCCGCCTTAACAACATATTGTATATTTAATAATCCCCGCCTTTTAGGCGGCTTTTGCATGGAGGCGTTATAATGGCTGGCTCGTTCAACCCTGATAATCCTTTCAAAAACACTCAATCAAACAAGCCGATGGGCAAAACTGTCCCCGTTTCGTCTAACTTCAATCGGGGTATGAAGATAGAGCAGTGCTTCTCCGCCCCGGGTGTTCATCCTTTTGACGAGCTGCAATGGGAAAAGCGCTCCGCCAAAATTACCAACGACACGGGCGAAGCCGTCTTCGAGCAAAATGATATCGAAGTCCCGACCAATTGGTCACAACTGGCGACCAAAGTTGTCTCCAGTAAATATTTCTACGGCGACGTTACAACATTCGCTCGCGAAAATTCTGTAAAGCAGTTAGTCCACCGTGTCTGCCGGACAATCGCAGACCGCGGCAAACGAGATGGCTACTTCGCCTCCGACGCAGACGCAGAAATCTTCTATAACGAATTAACCTGGCTCTGCGTCAACCAGTGCGGCGCATTCAATTCCCCCGTCTGGTTCAACATAGGCCTTTATGATGTTTACGGCATCGAGGGCGGTTCGCACAACTATCGCTGGGACCCCAAACACAGCGAGGCCGTCCCCTGCGAGAACTCCTACGAATACCCGCAGGCCTCCGCCTGCTTCATCCAGTCCGTCAAGGACTCAATGGAAGATATAATGCGCCTCGCCACAAGCGAAGCGATGCTCTTCAAGCACGGCTCAGGGACAGGGACAGACCTTTCAACCCTTCGCAGCTCCAAGGAAAAGCTTTCAGGCGGCGGCAAACCGTCAGGCCCGCTCAGCTTTATGCGTGTTTACGACCAGATTGCGGCGGTAATCAAATCGGGCGGCAAAACTCGCCGCGCTGCCAAAATGCAGTCAATGAAGGTTACTCATCCTGACATCAAAGAATTCATCACCTGCAAAACCGAAGAAGAAAAAAAGGCCTGGGCCCTCATCGAAGCCGGCTACACAGGCGACCACAACGCCGAGGCCTATAACAGCGTAATGTTCCAGAACTCCAATTTCTCGGTTCGCGTTACCGACGAATTTATGGAAGCCGTCGAAAAAGACGCCAAGTGGGCCACCTACGCCGTAACCAATGGCCAGAAAATCGAAGAGCACAACGCCCGCGAGCTTATGACCCTTATAGCCGAAGGCACTCGTCTCTGCGGCGACCCGGGCGTTCAATATGACAGCACCATCAACCGCTGGCATACCTGCCCGGCCTCCGGACGGATTAACGCCTCCAATCCGTGCAGCGAATATATGTTCGTCGATGATTCCGCCTGCAACCTCGCCTCGCTCAACCTGATGAAATTCCTCAAAGAAGATGGCACATTCGATATCACCGCATTCAAAAAGGCCGTCCGCCTGTTCATTATCGCACAGGAAATCCTCGTCGATAACGGCTCCTACCCCGATAAGGCAATCGCAATCAACAGTCATCTTTTCAGGCCCCTCGGTCTTGGCTATGCCAATCTCGGTTCGCTGGTTATGGCCTTGGCGCTTCCTTATGACTCCGACCAGGCACGGGCATTGGCCGCCGCCATTAGCGCGGTAATGACAGGCGCCGCCTATACCGTCAGTGCCGAAATCGCTTCCGTAAAAGGCGCATTCGACGAATTTCCCAAAAACGCCGAATCGATGCTCAAAGTTATAAACATGCACAGGCAACATGCTTCCAGCATCCCCGAATCACATTGTCCGGCTTATCTCCGCAACGCCGCCAAGGACGCCTGGGATGAGGCATTCGACGCCGGCTCAAAGACCGGCTTCCGAAATGCCCAGGTTACAGTCCTCGCCCCCACAGGCACAATCGGCTTCCTTATGGATTGCGCCACAACGGGTATCGAACCCGATATCGCTCTCGTAAAATACAAGCTCTTAGCCGGCGGCGGTATGCTCAAGCTCGTCAATAACACCGTTGGTATGGCCCTCGAGCGCCTCGGCTACAGCGCAGACGAAATAAAATCAATCGCCGACTTTATCGACGAGCACGAAACCATCGAAGGCGCCCAAAAATTCAATACTCAGCATCTGCCCATCTTCGACTGTGCCTTCAAGCCCCGCAACGGCAAACGCTATATTCACTATATGGCGCATATCAAAATGATGGCCGCGGTGCAACCTTTCATCACAGGCGCCATCAGCAAAACCATAAATATGCCCAAAGAAGCCACTGCCGATGAAATCGCATCCGCTTATATGCAGGGCTGGAAACTGGGCCTCAAGGCCGTCGCCATTTACCGCGATGGCTCCAAGATGCTCCAGCCCGTTTCCACCAAAAATCACAAAGATAAAAACAAGGATAAGGCCGTCGTTGCCCCCGCCAGACCTTACAGGCATCGCCTTGCGGATACCCGCCACAGCATCACCCACAAATTCTCCGTCGCCAACCACGAGGGCTACCTCACCGTCGGTCTTTACGAAGACGGCCAGCCCGGTGAATTATTTATCACTATGGCAAAAGAAGGCAGCACCGTCGGCGGATTGATGGACGTCATTGGAACCTGCACGTCGATGGCGCTGCAATACGGTGTGCCGCTGATTACCTTAGTGGATAAGTTCAGGCACGCTCGTTTCGAGCCGGCGGGAATGACCTCGAACAGAGATATTCCGTTCGCCAAGAGCGTAATCGACTATATCTTCTGCTGGATGGGCTGCCAGTTCATCCCCGGCTACGCGGAACATAATACCCCGAACCGCACCGCGACAGCAGGGGGCGAAAATAAGAACGTTACTACGGCCCGGCAGGTCGTGGAAAAGACCCGCGACCTCGCCCAGAAAATTGCCGAGGTTAAAGAGGCCAAGGCCTCCTCAGAAGCGTCTGTCATTCCTGCGAAAGCAGGAATCCAGTCCGTCTCAAAAGTCGATGAGGATGACGATGCCTGCGAAGATACAATCAAGCCCTCTCGAATTGTCGAGATACCAGCCAAATCCGCCAACAGGTTAGCGGGTCTGGGGATAGTGGTAACTGCCGGCTCACCCGAACAGGCGGATGGCACAAAGTCCGACGCCGCGGTTATGCAGCAGTTCAATTACCAGTTCCAGCACTTTCAGGATGATGCTCCCGCCTGCGATATTTGCGGCTCAATCACCGTCCGCAACGGAACCTGCTATAAATGCTTCAATTGCGGAAACAGTATGGGCTGTTCGTAGGGTCAGCGTATAGCGTATAGCGTATAGCGTACAGCGTACAGCGGGCAGCGGATAGCGGATAGTTAAAACGCAAGACGATATTGGGAGGTATCGATTTATGTCGGATTTAGATTCCAATCAAACGCAAGAACCGCCGCAGGTTATTGAAAGGCCGATATCTGTTGCGGTGTTCGGGCTGCTGGGTTTTGTGCTCGGCTGTTACCCTTTTATAAGCACTTATCCGCAGTTATACAAAATAATAGCGCCGGTTTTAATGGGCAAGACCGCAATGCCAGGGATGCCATTATTCTTACTCTCGTGCCTTGTTAGTGTTGTTTTATCGATTTGGCTGATTGTGCTGGGCATAGGGCTTCTAAGAATGAAAAAATGGTCGAGACGCGGTTCGATTATATACGCATGGGTTAGTATCGGATTGCACACTGTTATCCGTGGTTATCCCGCTGTTATAATTCTTTTGGGTTTGGCAAATCTGCCGAAAGACGTAGGCAGGTGGCACTTTTGGGTTACCTATGCAGGCATGACGCTGATGGCTTTTATTTACCCCATCCTGCTTTTGATTTTTATGAAGACCGAAAAAGTGAAGCGCGCCTTCGCCGCGGTATGGGGATAGTTAGTAGTCGTTAGTAGATAATTATTTCCTAATTATTCATTATTATTGTTAGCTGTGGATAAATGACATGGATGATATCAAGACAGATTTGTCGGCAGTACCCTACAAAGCAGAGGTGTTAATCTGGGTGCTCGGAGGGATTCTTTTACTCGCGCGCTTTTTAGGTCTTGCTCCTTCTCAGACTTTACCAATACTCAATGTAACTTTGGAGAATCAGCAGCTTTACTCACGTTTTGTCGCAGCGATGCTTGTAGCCGCCACATTATATCTTATTTGGGAATGGATGCATTTATCGCATCGTTTATATCGGGCACGATTACATGTTGGGCTTACAATACTTTTCTCCTGTGTGGCACTCTGGTTAAGTTATTCACTTATCGCAGCAAACACCTCTTTTGCAGACGTATTACCGGCATGGTATTTCATATTCATTGCAGTTGGTTTTCTCATTGGCTTATTTGTGTCGGTTGTAGCATTTGCTTCGCTTATGATTCGGACCCAGGTGGAAGCCAAGGCCATTAATCTTTCCCGTGTGCCTGTGGCCACCCGCGCAGTGTTCAAGATGTCGATTCCTATAGTTATTGTTCTGATGGTTACCTACTATGTGCTTTGGTACTTCACACCAATGGTACTCCAGGTAATAGGCCCTTGCCTCGTTACTTTTGCATATCTTTTCATGCTTGGACCACGAGTAGCATCACTTTGTTTCAGTCAAGATAAAGAAGGAAATCATGTTCCTTACCGTAAACGTATTGTTCAGTTAAAGACAATAATCTTTGATCCCCACGACTATTTCTATTTTCTGCATAAATATGGCAAACAGGCTGCCCAAAATGTTGGTCTTCCTATAAATGCAGATTCTAAGGTCATAGATCCTCAGGCTATCCAGAAGACAATACGGGAGAAATTCTCGGACACACAATCCCAAACTCCAATTAACTTCCGTGTCATACCATTGGAGGATATTAAACTCCTAATATATCACAAAGACGACAATCCAAAGAATGAGAGCCCCGAGAACCGTGGTGTCAGGATTCAAAATCTGCATAGTAAGAAGGAAGCACTCCGAGTTCTGTGCATTCCTGAAAATCCTAAGGATGGCAATCGGGAAATCACAATTCCCATCAATCTTGTGGAGAGCTATGCGGAGGAGTATATCAGCGCTCACCCTGATCAGGATAACGAGACACCCCGGAAATTATTATCCTTCGCAATCAATCAAGCCGTAATAAAAAGTATGAGTGATCAATATGCTGAGCATTATGCTGAGCATTTGCTGCACAGAGCTGTTGAGCACGGTCAAGAACAGCAAGTACGAGATATCTTGCAACAAAAGAACCTCGATGTCAATGAACGAGCAGAAGCTGGCTGGACAGCTCTTTTGATGGCCGCGGCGCAGGGTTATCCGCAGATTATGCGGTTATTGTTAGATGCTGGTGCAAACCCAGACATGGGGAATGTACACGGAATTACACCACTAATGTACGGTGCGCGTTACAAAAATATCGAAGTATGCAAACTCCTGCTTGAATCTGGCGCAAATCCTGATCTCAAAGATATATCTGGTCAGACCGCGTTAATGATAGCTACTTTTCTAGGAAGTGCCGATGTAGCAGAGATGCTACTTAAGGCAGGGGCTAATACTAGCATCAAAGACCGTGATGATATGACAGCTTTGGACATTGCATACAAGCACAAACAAGGGAAGATCGCAGAAATGATACGAACCGCTGCTAAAGCGGCAAAATGACCTTGTCGGAATAATGGGGCCATCAGCCGTTTTTCCCCGCCCCTCGGAGCGCAGCGCAGATCCCAAGGTGGATGCTCCTCTGCCTGCCCCACAGGGGGTCTTCTGTCAGGGACCAGACCAGTTTTTTGTGTAAAAATCGTTGTTGCAGCATCCCTTACGGGAGTTGCCTGCGTTGCGAAAGTAACCCTGCCACACAATTTCAAAAACCCCGTCATAAGATTAAATAACCCCGCCACTCGCCAAGGGCGGAGATGGCGGGGCTAAATACGCCGCCGACAAGGTCGGCGGTATGGTGGTAAATACAAACGCCCGATGCGGGCGTTCATTGTGTAATCTGCCTGCGGCGGATAAACCCCATCACACGCGAAATTAACCCTGCCATCCCCCTTCGTCCCTAAGGGACTACGGCGGGACAGGCTCGCCACCCCCGACAAAAACATTCGAGGGCAGGCGGGCGGAGATGGCAGGGGAACGACAAATTAACCCCGCCACTCGTCTTGCCCTTTCGGGCAAGCCGGAGATGGCAGGGGAACGACAAATTAACCCCGCCACTCGTCTTGCCCTTTCGGGCAAGCCGGAGATGGCAGGGGAACGACAAATTAACCCCGCCACTCGTCTTGCCCTTTCGGGCAAGCCGGAGATGGCGGGGCTAAATATTATATGGATGAGGAAGAACGTTAAATATCAATTGAAAAAGAAAATATGATTTCATAAAATTTGCGATATGGCGAAGACAATCGGATATATGGTGACGTGGACAACCTACGGAAGCTGGCTGCAAGGGGACAAACGCAAATATTCCAAAGACGGGGAAATTATGCCCCCAAATGAAGAACTGGCGGACGCAAATTCAAAGGCGCTTACGAAAGACGCGGTGCAGTTGTCTTTTAACCAGCGACGGATTGCGGCAGAGGCCATCCGGCAACAAGCGATTCAGTTGGGCCAGCGAATTTATGCCCTGTCGGTTTGCGCAAAGCATGTTCACCTTGTGGCGGAATATATTCCCAAGCCAATCGGGATTGTTGTGCAGCGATACAAGAGTTGTGCCGTGTATGCGCTTCGTAAAAATGGAATGCGGGGCCGGGTATGGACGGCCGGCTTTAATAAACGATATTGTTTCGACGCGAATACCCTTCAAATAAAAATCAATTATGTAAATAAAAATCACCGCAAGAATAATTAGCCCTGTCATCTCCGCCCCCGGCGAGTGACGGGGTTCAAGTATTTTCCGGAAAGTTCAACCTCGCGAATTCCCCGCGAAATTTTTTTGCGGCGGCGTCATAGGCGCGGGCGGCGTCGATTTCGGAGTCGAAGCAGCCGATGTATATTAGTTTGCCTTTATGGGTGATTCTGCTTTCCCATTTTCCTTTTACCTTCACAAACCATACGCCGATGAATTTCGAGGTGCCATTTTTTCTTTTGCCCCTGTTTTGCATATTCTCTGACTGTGTCGCGAACCGCAGATTTTCTCGGCGGTTATCCAATGGGTCGCGATTTCTATGGTCAACCAAAACCCCCTTGGGCGCATTCAATAACTGTCTGTGTAAATACATTATCTTTGTCTTTCCCGGCCCAGTTACCATAATTCTGACAGCGTAAAATTTACTACCGTTTCCCCAAACACACCATTTGAAGCGTCTGATTCGGTAATAGTCGCGCGGCTCGACGAGCGTGAAATAACCTTCGCCGATGTCGATTTTGCGGAAGGTGTAGCCATAACGGAACAGGCGACAGGCGAGCAGTGGACAGGTGATAATAAAGTCGAGACAATTTTGAATCTTTATTAGTTGTGCAAACATACTGTCCTCTCCCTTTCTTGCCACAGAGCAAATTTTTCAGCCACAGAGGGCACAGAGTTCACAGAGTTTTTCTGGTTTAATTGAAATCCGAAATGGAACTTCTGTTCCTGCGACCGTGCCCACCCGGGGCGAAATGTTTTGTGCTTCTGCGCTGCTACAGAGGAACAACGTCCCTCTATATATAGGGTGAAATTGCGTGGGTTTTAAGGAGTTACGACATATTATTTTTATGCCCAAAATCGGTAAGTTCTTTTGCTGTAAAGAATAAAAAAATATTTAGAGAGTCGCCGGATTTTTTTTGACCCTCGCGTGTGAGCGTGCCTGTCCCGCCGTAGCTCTTGGCGATGGGGGATGATTAAATTGCCTAAATTAACAGCATACCAAAACCCCGTCACACGCCTTCGGCGATGATGACGGGGCTAAATACGGATTCGGAAAGAATAACCCTATCTTTTGGGGGGAGGGGGTTTATTTGGTTCGGCCTTTGGCATTTCCATTTTAGCGGCGGCGCGCGAGGCGGTTGCTTCCCTTTCGCCAAAGTCACTGCTGAAAGAGCCCTTTATCGTGTCGCCTGTAACAGTGCCCGTGAAGGTCGATGTAAAGTCGTTGCCGCCCATTTTGCTGGTGCGCGTAAACGTCAGTTTGCCGTCGGCGAATTTCAAATTGGAGATTGTATTTTCTCCACCACGCATTCCTTCCCATTTACCTGCGAGGTTGCCATCGGCGTTTTGGGTTATGGTCAATTTCTCAACGATTTCTCTGGCTGGGATCATAATATTCATTTGCCATTCGCCGACGAGGGGGTCTGCCTGGTTTTTTGTTTCTCCGCGAGTTCCTTCAAAAGTAAACTCACCCCAGGGGCCTTTGGCTGCGCCCTTGAGTTTTCCGCCTTCGAGAGTGCCTTCGTAAGAGGTTTTCATATCCTGGCCGCCGAAGTTGCTGGTCTGGGTGAATTTAACTTTGCCGGCATCTGCCGTAATATCCGATAGTGTGCTTTCACCCCATTGCGCTGACCACGTCCCGGTGTATTTGCCGTCCGCGTTTTTGGTAATTGTCATTGTCGCGTCAGATGTCATGGCCTCGAATTTGCTTGTGAAATTCCATTCGCCGGTAACGCCCTGGGCCGCTATCACAACCGATGCCGACAAAACGACCGCAAGTGCCGCGACTGCCAGAATTGCTCTGATTGACTTCATAATTCGCCTCTCCTTAAAAAAATGGTTTTTTATTGGATTTCCGTACCAAATGAGAATATCTCCGGCGGAGGCGTCTGTCCAGTTAATTTTACAGCGTTCAGTGAACAGTTAGTAGTCGATAGTCGTTAGTATTGCCGAAGCGGGCCCTGCGCTTCGCTACGTGTCGTATATTCGGAAGCCGCCGGAGGCGGGGGAAAACATGCCCTACAAATACTAAATACGGATAAGGATGCCAAGGGCAAAAGATTTTAACAGATTCCTCGACTTCGCTCGGAATGACGCTGCGCGGTAGCTAAATCCGCCCAAAACAGGTAAATGGGAAAAAATCTTTAAAAAAGGCATTTAGGCATTTGACATATCGTCGAAATTCGCTAAAATAAGGGGCTTTAGATGATTGTATGGAGTTCGTATGAAGACGTTTATGATGAAAGCAGAAGAAGTGCAGGCCCAGCGTAAGTGGTGGCTGGTAAACGCCGATGGGTTGGTTCTTGGCAGAATGTCAACCAGGATAGCCCGGATACTGATGGGCAAGAACAGGCCGACATATACGCCTTACGTTGACGGCGGCGATTGTGTAGTCGTCGTTAATGCCGAAAAGGTCCGCGTTACGGGCGCAAAAGCCGAACAGCGGGAATACGATTATTTCACGCATTATCCGGGCGGACACCGATACACGACGTTCGCGGATATGTTCAAATCGAAACCCGAAAAGGTAATCGAGATGTCGGTCAAAAGGATGCTGCCGAAGAACAAATTAGGCAGGCATATGATTCTTCGGCTCAAGATTGTCCGCGGGCCGGAACATACGTATCAGGCGCAAAAACCCGAAGAGATGAAGATATAATTTTTCGGAAAGATAGCAGGTTATGGCAAAGGCAAAGGAAACAGTAGTAAAAACAGAGACGCCGGCTCCGGCGGCAAAAGGGCCAGATAAGGGCGGTTTTTACTGGGGCACAGGCAGAAGAAAAACATCGGTTGCCCGTGTGCGGATAAGACCCGGCGACGGCAAGATGCTCATCAATAAGAGGGAGCTTAATAATTTTTTCAGGAGCGACCAGGACAGAAGCGCAGTGATGGCTCCGCTTGCGGCGGCCAAAGCCGAAAAGACGCTTGACGTATTTGTCAACGTAAACGGCGGCGGCACGACGGGGCAGGCGGGCGCGACGGTGCTGGGAATAGCAAGGGCGCTGAAGATATACGACCCGAGTCTTGCCCAGATGCTGCGCGAAAGCGGATTCCTGACACGCGACCCGAGAATGGTCGAAAGGAAGAAAGCCGGCCAGTCGGGCGCTCGAAAGAGATACCAGTTCTCGAAACGCTAACCCCTTGGGGGCAGGTTTGCAAAACTACAATTTGATTATTACAATGGCCGTCGAGAACAATACTCGACGGCTTTTTTTTAAGGAGAAAATATGGTACGTGTTGCGATTATCGGGGCAAGCGGATATACGGGCGCGGAGTCGATTGAGATACTGCTTCGGCACAGCGGGGCGAAACTGACGTATTTGAGCGCGCTGCCTGAAGAGTGCGGACTTATCAGCGATATATTCGGGCGATTCAAGGGCCGCTGCGAAATGGAGGTTACGCCGCTGGATTTGGAAAAGCTGGCGGACGTGGCGGACGTTGCGTTGTGCTGCCTGCCTCATAAGGTATCGATGGGCTTTGTGCCGAAGATGCTGGAGGCGGGGATGAAGGTTGTCGATTTCAGCGCGGACTACCGGATAAAGGACGTGGCGGTGTATGAGAAGTTTTATCAAAAGCACACTGACACGGGCAATCTGGCCAAGGCTGTTTATGGTCTGCCGGAGCTTTTCCGTGATAAAATAAAAGGCGCTCAGCTTGTAGCCAATCCCGGCTGTTTTCCAACGGGGGCGATTCTGGCGATTGCGCCGCTTTTGAAAAAGGGGCTGATAGATCCTTATGAGATTATCGTCAACGCCGTGACTGGCGTATCCGGCGCGGGTAAAAATCCGTCTGTTAAATTTCATTACCCGAATATGAACGAGAATATATTTGCATACGGCATCGGGACGCACCGGCATTTGCCTGAGATAGAGCAGATTGCGGTAGAGGTGGGGGGTAAATGGGTGGGTGTTCTGTTTCAGCCGCACGCAGGGCCTTTCGACCGCGGGATTTTTTCGACGGTGTATTGCAAGCCGAAGGACAAGGTGTACAACGACGATTTGGCCAAGCTATATAAGGATTTTTACGCGGGTGAGCCGTTTGTGCAGGTTTGCGAGGGCAGCCCGAACGTCAAGGACGTTGCGGGGACAAATTACTGCCACGTTTTCCCGACGGTCGTAAAAGGGACGGTCGTTTGCTTCTCGGCTATCGATAACCTGATTAAAGGCGCATCGGGCCAGGCGATTCAGAATATGAATATAATTTTCGGTTTGGATGAAACACTGGGATTAAAATAAACTCTATTAAAGAATTGAGGAAAGTATGCGTGATGGTAGAAAATACTCAATTTACCCAAGCACTCTCAATTTATTAAATGCGTTTTGTGATATTGAGACCTATTTTACCGAAACAGGATTTGAAGAGCGCACTGGAGTATGTTCCAACGACAAGTATCACGTTGATTTGGATGATAAGCAGTGGCTTCAAGGTCGTAACTACGCTGATATTTTGAAAATTCTTAGAAAACATCCAAATCCCCAAGAAGTTAATGTCCACTCTCATTGGAAAAACAAAAAAGGTAAACAGGAAATCATGTGGGGTATTCGATTAACATCTTCGAGTATTACTTTAGATATAGAGGCAGACGATTTAACTTTTCTCGATGGATTACATGAGCAGTCACGCAGAATCTTTCAGGCGTCTAATCCGACCCCTGAAAAATCTCCATATCTATCTCGATATAATCTGAAGAAAACGATTTTTATGGCGCATAGATTTGATGAAAGCGGAAGAAATATTAGCGCTGCATTAGAAAAGCTTCTTCGAAGAATTGGGTTTCAAATCGTTGAAGGTGAAGGATATGAAGCGCGAGATATACCACAAAAAATTAAAGATCGTATCTTCTCACAAGATATTTTTCTTTGTCTCGTTACTCCAGGAGATAGTTCTTGGATAATTGGTGAAACGACATTTGCGATGGCGCACAACAAGTACATAATCATAATTTGTGAGGATGGAATCGATTTTAAAAAAGGCATCATTGGGACTGATTATGAACACATAACCTTCCCAAAAGGTAATATCGAAAAATCGTTCTCTGATATTGTTTACGCCTTACCTTCTTAAAAAATTAGGTTGATTATGTGAGACTGAAAAAGGTGAAAAGTAATATCAAAATAGCGACGTGTCAGTTTGCTGTGAGCGCATCGATTACGCGGAATGCGCAGCAGATTTGCGTTCAAATGCAAAAGGCCAAAAAGGCCGGGGCGGAGATTGCGCATTTTCCGGAGTGTGCATTGGCGGGCTATATCGGTTTTGATTTTCCCAACTTCGATGGTTTCGACTGGGAACTCCTCGAAAAGGAAACCAGCAGGATAATGACATTGGCAGGCAAATTGAAACTGTGGGTAGTTTTGGGCAGTGTTCATCCGCTAACCAGTCCTGATAAACCATATAACTGCCTTTATCTAATAAACTCCGACGGGGAAATGGTTGACAGATATGACAAGCGGTTTTGCACGGCTGGGGAAATACGGCGATTTGCGCCCGGCAACAGGTTCGTATTTTTTACCATAAATGGTGTGAAGTGTTCGCTGCTGATTTGTTTCGATTTGCGTTTCCCTGAATTATACAGGGCGTTGTATAAGCAGGGGGTTAACTGTGTATTTCAATCGTTTTATAACGCCCGGCAAAAAGGGCCAAGCGTGCATACGCATATTATGAGGCAGACGATGCAGTGTCACGCGGCGACGAACCATTTCTGGGTGAGTATATCAAATGCGTCGGGATATTATTCGCCGTATCCATCGTGTTTTATACAGCCCGATGGGGTGATTGCGGGACAGTTGGAGCAGAATAAAGCGGGCGTTATGGTAAACGCCGTTGATTTGAGTAAGAAATTTTACGACCCGATGGCGGGTTTTCGTGAAATCGCTATCGCAGGCAAACTTAGCAACGGATAGGACAAACAACGAGACAATAAAGAGGTGTGAATAATGAGTGTTGATAATACGGTAACTGCTCCGAAGGGTTTTCTGGCTTCGGGTGTGAAGTGCGGGATAAAAAAATCGGGTAAGCACGATTTGGGAATGATTGTCTGCCCGGCCGGGGCGAAGGCGGCGGCAGTGTTCACGACGAATAAAATCATCTCGGCGGCGGTGCAGATTAGTCAAAAGCACGCCAAAAGCGATACGATTTACGCGGTGGTTGTCAATTCGGGCAATGCTAACGCCTGCACGGGTGAAAAGGGAATCAAAACGGCAGTCCGAATGTGCGCGGAAACTGCCGGTTATCTTGTGGTTGACCCGCACGAGGTTTTGGTTGCCTCAACGGGTATCATCGGCGAGCATTTGCCGATGGGAAACGTTACTGCGGGTATCGAAGACGCGATAGGGGAGTTGTCGGATTCAGCGACAGCGGGGATGAATTTTACAAAGGCGATAATGACAACGGATACCAAAGCCAAGATTGCCTGTCGGCGGATTGAGATATCTGGTAAGAAAATCGTAATAGCCGGGACAACCAAGGGCGCGGGGATGATTGGGCCGAATATGGCGACAACTTTGTGCTTTATAACGACCGATGCCGCGATTACAAAACCATTACTAGCGAAGGCGCTCAAGGCAGCGATAGGCGATTCACTGAATAAGCTAACCGTTGATGGCCATCAAAGCACCAATGATACGGCGATAATCCTCGCGTCTGGTTTAGCGGGAAATAAGCTGATAAAAAATCAGGATTCGTCATACAAGAAGTTCGCGGCTGCGCTGATAGACCTGTGCCAGGATTTGGCCAAGCAAATGGCCCTCGATGCGGAGGGCGCGACGCGGATATTTAAAGTGATTATCACAGGTGCGGCAAACCAGGCGGATGCGGCAAAGGCAGCAAGAGCGGTCGCGGATTATGATTTGGTCAAATGCGCAGTTCACGGCGGAGACCCTAACTGGGGCAGAATCATCTGCGCAGTCGGCTCATCGGGCGTTAAGCTGAATCCGCAAAAGGTATCCTGCAAACTCGACGATTTAGCGGTATTCAAAAACGGAGCACCGACGAATTTCGACCGCAAAAAAGCGAGCAAGATTGTCTCACAGAAAAGCCACACGATAACGGTTGATTTGGGCGTGGGCAAATACAGTGATTTCTGCGTCGGCTGCGACCTCAGCAAGGGTTATGTGACAATAAATGCGGATTATCACACGTAAATCAGCGTTCAGCGTGCAGCGTATAGCGGATAGTGTTCCGCTGGGATAAAACCCACCCTATGTGAGAGTTATTTTCCGATTTTGTAAAGGAATTCGGGGGCGAAGTCGGCGTTGTTAGGCCAGACAATTGACTTACGGGACGGTTGATTGTATTATTGTGGTCGTTTATTGATATTTTCAGGAAGACAGTTTGATAAGAAAATTAAATCGTAAGGCAAAGACATTAGCGGTCGCGGCGGCCAAATTAGCCGGCGAGCGGCATTGCACCGACGTCGTCGTCCTCGACCTGCGGAAGGTCTCGCAGGTTACCGATTATTTCGTTATTCTTACCGGCACAAGCGACAGGCAGATGCGAAGCGTGGCTGACGAGATAACAGACATCGCCAAAAAGCAAAAATCGTCGCTTTTCGGCAGAGCGGGCTATGAGACCTCGCACTGGGTTTTGCTCGATTTTGTCGATGTTGTCGTCCACATCTTCGATAAGCAGTCACGCGGCTACTATGACCTGGAAATGCTCTGGGGCGATGCGAAAAAAGTCAAAATTTAGCCACCGAGTTTTTTTAGCCACAGAGGACACAGAGCACACAGAGAATTATAATTAAAAATTTAGAAGTAAGAAGTAAGAATTTAGAATTTTGCGGGTCGTCGTGGATGCAGTCCGTTCTTAATATACTTGAAACGAGAATCAGCGAAGTGATGGGCGAGGTCTCCGGGCAGGCGGGATGTGTCGCTTTGGTTCGGCCCGCAACGGATGCCAAATTCGGCGATTATCAGGTCAATGGCGTAATGCCCTTAGCAAAACAACTCAAGACCAATCCTCGAAAATTAGCTGAACAAATCGTCGCTAAACTTGATATCAGCGATATTTGCGAGACGCCTGAAATAGCAGGCCCCGGCTTTATAAACCTGCGATTGAAACCCGGATTCGTCTCGGCGAATCTTGTGCAAATCAGCAAAGACACCGACCGGCTTGGTATAGAAAAGGCCGAAAAGCCGAAGACAATCGTCGTCGATTTTTCAGGCCCCAACATTGCCAAACAAATGCACGTGGGGCATTTACGCAGCACAATCATAGGCGACTGTATCTGCCGATTGCTGGAGCTCCAGGGCCACAAGGTCATCCGCCAAAATCACATCGGCGACTGGGGCCTGCAAATGGGGATGGTGGTTCAGGCAATTAGCGTTGCGTGTTTTAATCTTACTGATAATGATAAATATCTTTTTGACCTATATTCAACAAATCGCACAGAATATGAAAAGGAATCTCTCAAAAGAATTAATTTGAGTTTAGAGCAATTGGAAGAGCTGTATGTTAGAGCAAATAAAGCATCCATCGAAAATCCGCATCCTGATGTTGAAAATGAAACTAGAAACATTTTATTGGGATTACAACAGGGTAAAGCGGATTGCTTAAGCTTTTGGTCAAAAGCGCGAGATATTACGCTGAAAGAATGCCAACGAATATATGACCTTTTAAATGCTACGCTTACCGAAGAAGATGTTCGTGGTGAAAGTTTTTATAAAGATGAGTTACACAAAGTTGTAGACGAGTTATTAAAACGTGGTATTGCTGAAAAGTCGGAAGGGGCGGTGTGTGTTTTTCCGGTGGATTCGACAGGCTCACCACAGGCGGGGTTTAAGGATAAGGAAGGCAAACCGCTGCCGGTGATTGTGCAAAAGAGCGATGGGGCGTATTTGTATGCGACGACTGATTTGGCGGCGATTCGATATCGGGTAGGGGAATTGAAGGCGGATAAAATAATTTACGTTACCGATGCCCGTCAGGGTTTGCATTTTGAAATGGTATTTGCGGTAGCGAGAATGGCCAAGTGGGTTAAGCCGGAGACCGAACTGGTTCACGTTACTTTTGGGTCGGTGCTTGGCGAGGATGGCAAACCCTTAAAGACGCGGTCGGGCGAGAACGTAAAACTCAAAGAGCTTTTGGATGAAGCAGTCGATAGGGCGAGGAAGGTTGTCGAAGAGAAAAATCCGGGTTTATCTGAAGATGAGAAGAAAAAAATTGCCAACGCCGTTGGTATAGGTGCGGTGAAATACGCAGATTATACAAATAACCGGACGAGCGATTATATTTTCAGTTTCGACAAGATGCTGGCGATGGAGGGCAACACCGCTCCCTATATGCAGTACGCCTACGCTCGAATAAGGTCGATTGAGAGAAAGGCCGGCGAGAGGAACATTGATATCGAGCGAGAGCTTGCGGGCATAAAGACATTAAGCATTACAGGGCCGAGTGAGCTGGATTTGGCGAAGCATTTGATTCGCTATGGCGAAGCGGTGCAGTCATCAGCGGGTGATTACAGGCCCAATTATCTTACGGCATATCTTTATGACCTTGCGCAGAGGTTCAGCAGCTTTTATAATGATTGTCCCGTTCTTGACGCATCTGCTGATAAACGGCCAACGCGCCTGTTGCTTTGCGATTTGACGGCGAAGACAATCGAGCACGGCCTGCATAATCTTCTGGGTATCGAAGTCATCGAGCAAATGTAGGGGGGCATAATGAAAATCATTACTAAGGATTTTCACATAAGTACGAAAAGTCACTGCGAGTTTGTTGACATAACAAGCGAGGTCGCTTCGGCTGTTAGTAAATCAGGTGTTAAAGAGGGCGACGCGATAATATATTGTCCCCATACGACGGCGGGCATTACAATAAATGAAAATGCGGACCCGTCCGTTACCCACGATATTTTGCTTACTCTGGAAGAATTGATTCCTCATCTTCGCGCGGGCTATCGGCACGACGAGGGCAACTCAGACGCTCACTGCAAAAGTTCGCTTGTCGGCTGCAGCACAACGGTTTTGATAAAGGATAGTCAACTGGCTCTTGGGACATGGCAGGGGATATACTTCTGCGAATTTGACGGGCCGAGGAGCAGGAATTTTACGGTTCAGGTTCGGGGACAATAGGATATGGAAAACACGGATTCGGCAAGCTCACCGCAGGCCGGCAAAAAGGGCGGGTTTAGGAACGTCATAATTCTCAGTATAGTCAGTTTCCTCAATGACCTGAGCAGCGAAATGATAATGCCCATACTGCCGATGTTTTTGGAATCGCTGGGGGCGACGGGGCAGATTGTTGGCCTTGTCGGCGGTATTCGTGATGGCATATCGGGCTTATTGAAGGTGTTGTGCGGGTACTGGTCGGACAAAACGGGCAAGCGGAAGATATTCGTTTACGCGGGTTACGGTATTTCCTCGGTTTTCAAACTTTTGCTTGGTCTGACAAAAACAGCCGGTGGGGCGGTTGTTTTCAGCTCAGTTGAGCGGGTTGGTAAAGGGCTTCGCACTGCTGCTCGCGATGCTATCATAGCCGAATCGGTGGACGCGGCTCAGCGGGGGAAAAGCTTTGGCATTCACCGTGGGATGGATAGTGCGGGAGCCGTTCTTGGCGCGGGAGTAGCGTTTCTATTTTTACAATTCACGGGGCTTGGATTCAACGCCATAATAATTATCTCTGCGGTAATAGGTCTTGCGTCGCTGGTTCCGCTTCGGTTTGTCAGCGAGCCGGAAACAGGCCGGCAAAACGCAAAATTGAAACTCAGCTTGTCGATTTTGCCGAGGCCTCTGAAGCTTTTTATTTTGGTGGCTGCCATTTTTGCTCTCGGCAATTTCAGCTATATGTTTTTTGTCCTGAGGTCGCAGCATTTGTTCGAGGGGCATTGGAGGACTACCGCACCGATTCTTTTATATGTACTTTTCAATATATTTTACAGTGTGCTGTCTATCCCGCTGGGAGTTGTTTCAGACAAGATTGGCCGGCAGAAGGTTCTTATTTTCGGATTCGGGCTGTTCGCGGTTGTGTCGTTTGGCTTCGCATTTTGCAATTCGCTGGGGTTTTATATTATCCTGTTTGCGTTATATGGCGTGGTGTTCGCGGCAGTTGACGGCACGGAAAGGGCGTTGGTATCCGACCTGGCGGGACCTGATTACAAGGCGACCGCTCTTGGAACATACTCTACTATTACAGGTCTGGCCGCTTTGCCCGCTGGCATCGTTGCGGGATTTTTATGGGACAAATCGCCTGTTTATACTTTTATCTTTGGCGGGGCGACTGCGATTGCGGCTATTGCGGTTTTTGTGATTTTAAGCCGGCATTTTACAGGCCAAAAGGTGATTAAGAATTAATAAAAAAGGCGAGGTGGTGGGGCCGGCTGGGGGGGAAACCGGTAAACCACGCTGCCTCGCCGAGGTTCAAGAACTGCTCCAACGCAGTATTTATCGATGTAAAATAACTATGGCAAAAAGTGGAATCTAACCCGCCCCTGATTGACCTGTCAAACAAAAAGTATCACTGCCCCCGTTGTTCAGAATTGGGCCTGTTCACAACAATTTGCCTGAACTCTGATTATTATATACCTGCCAGCCACAAAAAGCAAGTTAAAAACACCCAATTAGCACCTTTTTTGGCGACTCAAAACTCATGCTCAAATCTGCCAAATGTGCTTGCAACACAGGCGGTATTGGCGTAAATTACTGGCGTGCGGGACATATCCCGTTGTGGTGTTGTTGGGGTGAGTGAAACAGTGTATTTTGCTGTTTGTTGTTTATGATAAAGATAGCCGAACGTGTTAAGCGTCTCAGGGAAAACATATCTTCGGTTTGTGCCCGCGTGGACAGGGACCCCGCGGAGGTCAAACTCGTTGTCGTAACGAAGTCCGCCTCGCAGGAGGCAATCGAGGAGATTGTTCGACTTGGGTTCTCCGAGCTTGGCGAAAACAGGGTCCAGCAGCTCAAAAAGGTTGTTACCCAGGTTGATGAGTTTATTCAGCATAACGCCGATGAGCCGGGGATGCCACGCAAGGTGAACTGGCACATGATAGGGCACCTTCAGCGAAACAAGGTCAGGCAGGTTTTGCCTATGGTTACGCTTATACATTCCGTTGACACTCTTCGTCTGGCCGAGGAAATCAACGCCGCAGCCGCCAAAATGAATACCGTCTCGCGTGTACTGCTTCAGGTCAATACCTCTGAGGAGTCGCAGAAATACGGGGTTCCCGTGGGGGCCGCACTGCACCTGGCTGAGCAGATTGATACCCTGTCTAATATAAAACTGGTGGGACTGATGACGATGGGGCCCCTGACGCACAACAAGGACGTGATTCGCAAGTGTTTTACCCGTGCCAGGGAGCTTTTCCTCGAAATGCGGGGCGGGAGGGTTGTCGGGCATAATTTTGAAGAGCTGAGTATGGGGATGAGCTCAGATTACGAAATTGCGGTGGAGCAGGGGGCCACAATTTTGCGAATCGGTTCAGCGATTTTCTCCGGCTGACGGCTGTCGGGTAAAACTCATCACAAAATTCAATCACACTGCAACCATTGTTATTCTCGGACCCAAATCAGTATATTTTCGAATAGCACTCTTTTTTTATCGGTCTAAAATCCGCAAAACTCCCGGCAGGTACGGCTTATAGCCGATAATCTCTAAAGACGCAAAAAAAGAAAAAAACTAACAAAGTGTTGCGGGGAACAAGACGAAAATCATATTTGTTGCCTGTTGATTATTATCGTTGTGTATTGAATTGCATTTGTTACTGCCCAGTTCGGGCTGGTATTAAAAAGGGGATAAATAAATGGTCCAGAGCGAATTATTAAGTGCCATCGAGCTTCAAAAACATTTTGTTGATGTGCTTTACCTGACCAACGATAAGCAGATACCACAGGAAATAAAGCACCTGCTTAAGGAAAGGAACCTTACGCATCAAATCCTGCGCGTAGATAAATTCGGTGACGTCAGAGACAAGCTTGGTCTTGTCGGAACGGTCATCATTGACGCCCAGGATTCAGATGCCGCTCAGCAGCAGAAGCTTGCCAGGATAATTGAGACGCTCGAAATGGAAAATATCGGCGTAATACTAATTACCGACCGCGTAAAAGTCCCGGTGAAAAGTTTTTCACTGGCGCCGGTGAAGAGCAGTTTCAGCATGGGGGGGATGACCGAGGCCGTTTCGATAGATGAGCTTTGGACCAGGGTAAGCGTGAATCTTGCCTATCGCAAGAAAAGCGATGGGATAGCGGTTAAGCCGGCCATTCCGCCAAAGCAGATACAAACCATTTACAAAAACAAGCTCGCCGAGCAGCTCAGTATGACTGGTGCTCTTGTTGACAACCTTACCGAGCAGCTTCGCCTTGCCGGTCTCGTCCAGCAGGACTTCCTGCCCACCCAAATGCCAAATACCGACAAAATCAAATGGGCATCGGTCTTTTTGCCTGCTGAGTGGGTTTCCGGTGATATATATAATGCCGTCAGAATTGATGAAAAGCATCTTGGCTTCTATGTAGCCGACGTTGTTGGGCACGGTATGCCCGCGGCGTTGTTGACCATTTTTCTCAAACAGGCGCTGGTTATGAGAACCACCGTTGACAATGCGTATCACATTTTCTCGCCTGCCGAGGTAATGAAGAATCTCAACAAGAAAATGGCCACACAGAAACTTTCCGGCTACCAGTTTGCCACCTGCTGTTATTGCCTACTGAATACCGAGACGCTCGAGATGACATTCGCCCGCGCGGGGCATCCTTATCCCATACTATTGAGGCAGGGTGAGAAGCCAAAACAGCTCGAGGTACGCGGGTCATTACTCGGCGTCTTCAAGGAAGCCGAATATTCCGAGGACAAAGTCCAGCTTCAACCCAGCGACAAAATTCTGCTCTATTCCGACGGCGCTGAGCCGTTCATAGGCAGCTACGATGATTTGACGGGCTTTCATTTTATGAAGGAATTCCTCGAGCTTAAAGACCTGCAGATTGTCGAAATGATGGACAGATTTAATATGATGGCGCAGAACCAGAACATTGCCCCTTCAGAGGTTGACGATATCACTGCCCTGGGTCTGGAAGTTCAGTAGCCGTTCAATTAGTCGCCATTACTGTTCGGTAATCGGAAAACAAGCCCCCTTTTGGCTAATCCTTTCAATTTTCCTGTCCTTGCGTAGTCGCGATTAATCGAATTATTATCGGTTGTCGGCGAGGGTTTTTGGCTGATTTTGTGCAGGTCTTTTTGATTAACCATCCGGCTTTATGTGCCGATAGGGGTGATTGGAACAGGATATAGCTGTATGGTCTTTTAGGAGAAAAGTGATGGGATTTCAGAACTGGTCTGATGATATTATTCTTGTTGACCTGCCGCGCGAACCGCGGATGAGGAGTGAGCTTAAAACACTTGTCGAAATCGTCCGAGACCGCGGCGACTGTGATGTTGTTGTGGATTTTTCGAGCGTGGACATAATGACCTCGACGAGCATATCCGGGCTTTTACGCTTGCGCAAGCTGCTCAGCGACTGCGGGCATCGCCTGATATTCTGCAATGTTCCGTCAGCTACCAGGAGCGTTTTCAGCGTGGTCGGACTCGACGAGGTATTTGAGTTTGCCGACGACAAGTTTGCTGCTCTGGCGGCAATTCAATCCCCGAGCGGCAGCAGGCAAAAAGTTTAATACATTTGCCGCGACTTTGAAAGTATTAATGTCTCGAATTGACTGTGCCGGTCCCATAAAACAATATCTTTTGGATGGCGGAGGGCAAATACGAGAGAGGCAGCGTCATCGGATGTGTTTCACAGGTTTTTATTAGACCGTTATTTTTGGCAGCACCCCGTTTTTTCTCTATATTTTAATTGTGTGCGACTGCCTGTTTTAAAGAGGGAGGATAATCCCGGCGTTCTATATGGCTGTGTTAATTTAAATGCCGGGTTTTGCATGGTGGTTAGTGTGAATTATGCTCGTGAAAGAACTTATGTGGACTAAGGTGTTGGAATGAAGGTAGCTCCAGAGACCTCTGTTATGGAAAAGCCTAAAACCACGCATCTTTTTGGTGAGTTTTTGGTGTCCAAGGGAGTGTTTACCCGTCTCCAGTTGAGCAAGGTGCTTGATGAACAGCGCAGGTTCGGCGGCCGGCTCGGCGAGGCCATTGTTCGTCTCAATATGATGACTGAGGAACAGGTTACACAGGCCCTGGCCGAGCATCTCTCTATGGAATATTTTCATTTTGACGACATGTCCAAAATCAACATGAATATCGCGAGAATGTTCGACGAGGCCGTCTCCAAGCGATTTTGCCTCGTTGGCATCGGCGAAGTTGACGGCAGAATTGTCGTCGCTATGGCAGACCCGCTCAACGTCATAGCTATCGATACCATAACGCTTAAAATAAAACGGCCTATCAAGGTCGTCATCGGCTCTGCCCCCGAAATTCGCAAGGCCATTGAGATTATCTATCACGGTTCAGATGTGGAGGAACAGCGGCTAAGAGAGCTGGTGCAGACGGAAGGTGACAGGTTTGACCGGGATGCCGACGAAAAAGTCGAGTCGATTCTCGAAGAGGCTGCGGACGGCGATAGCGACAGTGAAGAAGAGGCGGGCAAAGCCCCGGTTATTCAATTTGTCGATTTGCTGTTGAGCCAGGCAGTAAAAAGCCGCGCAAGCGACGTGCACATCGAACCGCAGGAAAAGACGATGATGATTCGCATGAGAATCGACGGCATATTGCGAGATATGGTTCCTCCTGCGAGGAATATGCAGGGCGCAGTCCTTGCCAGGATAAAGATTCTTTCGAATCTGAACATTGCCGAACGTCGTCTTCCTCAGGATGGTCGTCTCAAAATCAGGACGGCCAGCAGGGATATTGACGTTCGCGTATCAACGCTTCCAACGATATACGGCGAAAAGATAGTTATGCGTATTCTCGATACTGCCGGGACATCACACAATATCGATAAGCTCGGCATCGAGCCGGAGCTGCTGGCCGTGCTGAAGAACGCACTAAACCAGCCGCACGGCATTATGATTGTAACGGGGCCTACGGGGAGCGGCAAAAGCACCACGCTTTATGCCTGTCTTAATCACCTCAAAGACCCGACAGTGAATATAACCACGGTTGAGGACCCTGTTGAATATCGTCTTGCAGGCATTAACCAGGTCCAGGTCAAGCCGGAAATTGACCTGACGTTTGCGTCCTGCCTGCGATCCATACTCAGACAGGACCCTGATATTGTCCTGATAGGAGAAATTCGAGACAAAGAGACAGTTGAAATTGCGATAAAGGCGTCATTGACGGGGCACTTAGTGCTGAGCACATTCCACACCAACGACGCTCCCAGCGCTATAACTCGCTTGATTAATATGGAAATTGAGCCGTACCTGTTGTCTTCATCGCTTAACCTGGTAGTCGCCCAGCGATTAGTCAGAAAGATTTGCGAAAAATGTAAGGAACCGACAACACTCAGCGAACAGGTATTGAAACGGCTGAAAGTTGACCCGGCAAAATTGAAAAACGCCAAGCTTTGTCGTGGCAGGGGTTGCCCCGCATGCGGAAACACCGGCTACCACGGACGGCTGCCAATTTTTGAGTTTCTGGTTATGGACCATGAAATGCGGGAACTTGTTACCGCTGCCGCGACAGAGTCGCAGCTTAGGGCTGCGTCGAGGGAAAAAGGTTATGGCGGGCTGCTCGAAAGTGGCGTGATAAAAATGCTTCAGGGGCTTACAACTGCAGAGGAGGTGCTGGGTGTAACGTTTAGTGAGGATATAGGGGATATAGAGGTGGAGCAGGAGGGGCAGACAGTTGTGATTTTGGAAACGCCTGAAAAATAGAGGACGTAAAAACCGCTGATATTGATTTAACAGCAGTTAAAACGGGTTTTATTAAAGGTCCGTTTTCCACGGGACGATACACAAGCAGCGGAGGGAACTGCAAACATTAGACGAGCGAGGAGTGATTTTTCAAGGATTCTTTTAATGAAGACCTTCAAATATAGTGCGTGTGATACAACGGGTTCGCGGAAAGAAGGGCTGACACAGGCCAATTCCGCCAATGACGTAATCGGCTGGCTTCGCGAGCGAGGGTTGACGCCGATATCGATTCAGGAAATTGTTGAAGCCGTTAAACATGTCGCCCAAAAAACAGAAAAGAAGGAAAATCAAGTCCGCCGAAATCGCGGCTCTTTGCTGGCAGTTGACGACGATGGTCGAGGGTGGTATTCCAATTACCACCGCGATTGAAACCATATCATCCGATATAGAAAACCTCCAGCTCCAGGAAGTGCTGCATCGCATTCTCGATAAAATGCGAAAGGGCGAAAACTTCTCCAGCGGTATCGCCGAGTTTCCAAAGGTCTTTGACCAGCTCTCCAAAGCCATCGTTCTTGCCGGCGAGACCAGCGGTAATCTGCCCGGCGCGTTAAAGAGAGTCGCGGAACATTTTGACAGCCGTGACCGCTTGGCCAAAAAGGTCAAGAGCGCTATGTCATATCCGATATTTGTCTTGTGTTTTATTGTCCTGATTGTTACGGGCATTATGACGTTCATCATCCCGAGATTCCGCGCCATATTCGACCAGTTCGGCGGCAAGTTGCCCGCCTTTACACAGGCGTTTATGGATTTCTACGACTTTCTTCGTTTAAATATAATTTACATCATCGGCTCGTGCTTTCTGTTTGCCTTCGTCGCCACTTTTATCAACAAGACGCCGAAAGGTCACATTTTCTATTCCAAGCTTGCCCTGAGAATACCGCTGATAGGTAAAATTATCAGCCAGGCCTTTGTTGCCAGTTTCTGTAAAACAATGGCGACGCTGCTTGCGGCGGGCGTTTCCGTCCTCGAGGTATTCGATATTCTTTCCACTATGACCAAAAACGACGTAATTAAAGACGCGATTATTCGAAGCCGCGAACATATTGTTCAGGGGTCAAATGTATCGCTTAGTTTGGCCTCGGCCGGATTTTTCCCGAATATGGTCATCAAGATGATTCAGGTAGGCGAGGAAAGCGGCTCCCTGCCCCAGGTCCTCGAAAGAACCAGCGATTATTACGAGCGGAAGGTCGATACCACTATAAACACGGTACTTGGCCTGCTCGAGCCTATTATGATTGTAACGGTCGGAGGGATTGTATTGATTGTCATCCTGGCCTTATACCTGCCTATCTTCACGATGGGCGGCAACGGCAACGGTGGCTAACAAGTCGGACGTTGGAGGTAATAAAGTTGCCTCCAAAATTTGCCGATTTGCATAGTAGCAAGTCGGAAATGGTAATTAAACCGGTTTACAGTTTTTAAAAAGGAGAAAGCAAATGATGAACAGAAAAGGTTTTACACTTATCGAGCTGATGGTGGTCATATTCATCGTCGGCATCCTGGCAGCGGTCGCCATACCGATTATGCGTGGCCGTATCGATGCTGCCAAGTGGTCGGAAGGCAAGGCCGCGATGGGCAGTATCCGCACTGCGATTCGTGCCTACGAAGCTGAGAAAGGCACGACCTGGACCTATCCCGGGACGGCTCTGAGTGACCTTGGCTTCACCTTGCGCTCAAGTGGCGCCAAAGTCAGCGACCTTGACGGCAAGTACTTCACAGAGGAATGCTATACTGTCGCCATGACTGGCTACGATGTTTATACTATTACGTGCACTGCGGCAAAGTCTACAAGCACAGAGGCACCGACAACGCCGGCAACAGAAGTTTTGGACAATACCGGAACATTTACTCCATAGTCCGGTGTCTGGTTTGGTGTGTAACAAAAGGTACACGCTTGAGTTTGTTGACTTAAAGGGTGGGGGTTGTAAAGACCCCCACCTTGTGTATTCCGTAGCCACCGCCATTCTCTTCGGCGAGAAGACGTGGGGGCGAAGGATGGATGCTTCCGGAGAGACGGATTGTTATGATATTTAATTCCAGAACTAAAGAAGGTTTCACGCTTATCGAGCTGATGGTAGTTCTTTTCATCATCGGCGTATTATCCGCCGCGGCGATTCCATATATGCTGAACCGAGCCGATGCCTCCAAATGGTCTGAAGGCAAGGCCATCGCCGGCACTATTCGCACCGCCGCACGAACCTATTGTGCGCAAATGGGCTCAAGCTACAATTATCCAGGCACGACCCTGACACAGCTTGGTTTTGTCGTAAATCCAGGGGTGACAGGCGGGGATCTCGACGGCAAGTTCTTCACCGATGAATGTTTCTCCATAGCGTTCAACGGGTACAACGATTACCTGATTACCGTTGATGCCACCAAGTCGCTCAGTGGTGACGCACCCACCGCCCCAAGGCAGATGACCCTCGACAGCGCAGGAAATTTTACCGAAATACCCTGATAGGTTTTTCTGTTCAATGTTCGATGTTGGACATTTCTTCGTCTTTGTGATTTGCAGGGTGTGCTGTGCACACCATTTTTTTAATCCGCAATCGACAATCTGTAATCATCAATCATCAATTCCCTCATAATTTGTCTTCGTTGACTTTATTTCCTATGCTTTAAAAGTATTGTTCTTAATGCGGGGGTTCTTTCCCGCTGTCCTGCGCTGTGCGACACAGCACGCACTACCCAATACGCGGGACAAACCAATTTACGACCGATAACTACGGCAGGGGGCTTTTTGTTTTATAGACATGCTCAAGCCGACTATTTCTCAGCTTTGCATTATAACCGCACAACGACCTGAAAAGGCCCAAAAGACGCATTAGCGATATCAATCATCGTTTCTTATAGGGCATACGGAACCCGCAATAATGGATAAATATCAAAAACGCCACATTATTCACTCATCGCAATTTATATCTAAAACACACCATTTTGCAGGCCGATGAATGAATGGCGTTTGATATTGAATCGCATTGGCGGTTGTACGAAAAAACTGCTTTTGCATGGTTTGGCCGAAGAAAGGGCTGAAAGCATTATGAGTTTTAACTGGAAACGATTGCTCGGGTGTAGCCAGGATGATGTTCTTGGACTTGACATCGGCTCATCCTCTGTCAGGATGATTCAGCTTGCCAAAAACGGCGACGGATGCACAGTTGTTGCCGCCCACGTTTGCGATATCGAGCGGGATAACGCCGACGTTGCTGTCAGAGAAGAGAACATTGTTCAAGCGGTTCAGAAGTGCATGGTTTTCGCCAGAAAAAACGCTCGCTGGGCGGTATGCAGCGTCTCGGGGCCTGAAGTAGCAGTGCGACCATTCAAGTTCCCGCCTCTGCAAACAGAAGAGCTTGATGGCGCTGTTCGGCTTGAAGCGTCGCAGGTCTGCCCATTCAACGTCGATGAAGGCGTCGTCGATTATCAGATTATCCCGTCAGACGAGTCCGACAATACCGCCGCGGGCGTTCTCGTCGCTGCGTCGAATGATGTGATACAACGTAAAATTCGAATTGTAGAGAAAGCGAATATGTCCTGTGTTATGATGGATGTCGATGGACTCGCATTGCTTAATTGTCTTAATGCAGACAAAAACACCGGCATAAACATCAGCACATCAGCGGTTCTCGATATCGGCACATCCTGTGCTACCCTCGCCGTAATGGGCGAAAATGGTTTGCCGTTTGTCAGAACTGTCCCTTACGCAGGGAATGATATTGTCGGTCAGATTGCGAAAGAAAACAACGTTAGCGCAAAAAGTGTGGAAGATGAGCTTTACGATTCCGCCTCGCCAACGATAGCTCCGGAGAATCTGCAGGCCAGTATGGAAAAGGCGTCCATAAAATTAGTCAGCGACGTTGCCGAAACCCTGCGTTATCACAGCACTCAGGCCAAATCTGCGCCAGTCGAGCAGCTTCTTGTGTGCGGAACTTTTGGAATGGTCAAAGGATTCGTCGATATACTCAACAAACAACTGCCCATCAAAGTAGTCCTCTGGAATCCCTTTGATACTATGAAATGCAATGTGGACAGGCAGTGTCTTGAAGTAATTCAGTCAAAAGGTCCGGCTATGGTTGTTGCCGCGGGTCTTGCTATGAGGTCGGTCTGATATGTTTACCATAGATTTACTTAAAGGTCAGGGACGTCCGATTAGAACAAGGCCAAAGGGCATCGCCATTTTTGTTGCTACCTTCGTGGTTCCAATGCTGGTTGCTATACTGATGGCCAGCTACTATTATAACAATAAAGTCGTCATATCGATTAACAAACAAAATGTTGCCAATTACACCACGCAGATAGAACGACTCGTCGACACCTTGAAGCTCAAGGAGTCATGGGAGAGAGACAAAATCAACCTGAATAATTGTCTCTCCGATGTAGCAAGCTCTATCAGGACGCATACCCAGTGGTCGCCAATCCTTGTATCGCTGGTCCAAAATCTTCCCGATTCAGCGGTACTTAACGGTTTGGAGGTTAAGCAGACCTCAATAAATAAAAAGGCAGCCGTAGGCGGCAGTGCGATTGCGGAAAAGGACAAGAAAGATAAAACGGGCGATACAAGCATTACCGTTAGAACCTTGAGGATGCGACTCTGCGGAAATCCAAACTCCGATTTCGACCGTGAAATCAAGGCATTTCGTGACCGGTTGCTTGCTTCGAATGTCATTGGCACAAAGCTCGAAGACGTCGTTATTGCTTCGCAGACAAATGGAACCATGGACGGCAGAGATGTTGTTTCTTACGACATTGACTGTATATTCAAACCGGGGATATAGCGAGAAATTATGGGTGCTTATAGAAAATATATTATAGCGATGGGTATAGTTTGGGGCGTATCGTTCTTTCTGTTTGCGATTGCGTATTATTTATTTATTACCCCGCAGTTGAAAATCAAGGCGCAGATCCAGGAGGAAGCGACTGAAAAGAAGGGGCGGCTTGATATGGCTATTGACGCTTCGCTCGAAGATAACAAGAAAAAGCTGGCCGCCGAAGTTGAATCGCTCAAGACCAGGTTGAGCAATTATGTTTCTGAGTATGAAGATTCTCCCAACCTTACTTTCGCCGTCAGTCGTATCGCCGGCGATAGGCAGGTTAGGGCCTTTACCGTCAAAACGCCGGAGATTGGCAGACAGCCGGACCAGCTTGCGACAAAGAACCTCCAGGAAAACAAAATGGAAATTTCTTTTGCGTCTGATTTTATGCAATTTGCCAATTTTGTTAATACCCTTGAAAGGCATCAGCCCGTCGTTTTTGTTGACAGGTTCAGAGTGCAGCGTGATGGCCAGGGCGGGGCCGCAAACAGGGTTGATATGTCATTGTCATTTCTTGTCAGAAGGAAACAAGCCGGTTAAGAGAAGCAGGCGACAGCTTGTTATATAAAAAATGAGAGTAATCGTAATAGCAAATCAGAAGGGTGGATGCGGCAAGACGACGACAACCGTCAATCTTGCTGCGGCTCTTGGACGAAAGGGCAAGAAGGTTCTTGTCGTGGCCCTCGACCCACAGGGGAGTTGAACAATGGATAAAAGCAAACTGGGATTGCAGAAAGAGGTCTCCAAAATCTTTACGGGTATCCAGATACCCAAGAAGAATGTTGCGGGGCCGGATGCGAGTTCAACCGTGCCGGCTTCACCGATAACGCCGCATACACAGGTCGCACCTGCCGCGACACCTGCGCCAGCGACGCCTCCTGCCCGGGTGATAACTCCTGCGCTAGTTGCGACTTCCACCACGGTTATCCCGGCAGTAACTGCACCTGCATCGACTGTGCCTGCTCCTGTTGCGACTCCTGCGAAGACCGTAACTCCGAAACCGGCAGTTGTATCACCCAAACCGTTCACTATCCAAGAACCCCCAACGCAAGCAACATCGCAACCGACAAGACAGGTTGTTTATGAGCCGCCCAAACCAAGACAGACGGCCTTTGAACCATCTGCACCAGCTTCATTGCCCGTTTCGGCTCCGGCAAAGCAGTCAAAATCCGAGTTTGTTATTAAACAGCCCAAAGATTCACCTCTGCTGAAAATCATTGATAAAGTCAAAGCCAAACTGCTTACCTTAAAACATGGCGCTGCATCGGGCAGGCAGAAAATGATGCTTCTGCTCTCACCGGTTTTGGCGATAGTTTTACTTCTTGTTGTTGTGAACGCTGTCAAAACCTCGCCTGGAATTTCGGTCAAGCCCTCAAATAAAGCTGTTGCCCCTGTCTTAGGCAGCAAAATCAACTGGGAAATACCGCAGCCGATTCCTGCCAACCTCAGAGACCCAATGGTTTTCGGTGCCGTCTCAACTTCGGGAAAGGGAACTGCCGAAGGCCCGGCCGTTAAAGGTATCGTTTATAGTGAAGATAATCCTTCTGCTATTGTTGGCGACCGAATCGTCTCTGCCGGAGACACTGTCGCCGGCGCTACCATCGTAAAAATAAATCCCGATAGCGTCGATTTTGCGGTGGGCGATAAAAAATGGAGCCAAAAAGTCGAACATTAAATGTAACTTAAATCAAAAGAAATTTGTGTAACGTTTAGAAAGGGACAGGGTATAAGAATGTTGACCAATCAGGTAACGTGTTTGCTGGTGATAGCCGTGTTATTGCTGTTGCCGGGAACAGTTGTATTCGCCGCGGTATCGGCTGCCAATGAAAGCGATGCCAATGCCAACAGCAAGGCGGATGTCCTGCCCACCCTCGAACAGCGAATGCAGAAACGAATCAGTGTGGATTTCAGGGATACCGCCATTGACGACGTCATAAGGATTATGGCCGAGCAGGCCAATGTCGATGTCGTCAAAAGCCCGAAGGTTACTGGAACAGTAACCGCCAAGCTAAGCAACGTTCCCCTCGAAGAGGCGCTGCGTAACATACTCGCCTCTCAGGGTTATGACTACGTTATGAGCAAAAATATTATTAGAGTTGCTCCGACGGGAGAAATTTCAGAGGAAGCGGAAAAGCTGGTGACCAAGATTTACCGGGTCAATTACGCAGATATCAAGGAAGTCGAGAAATCGCTTTCTAAATTCGTATCGCAGCGAGGCGCGATAACGACCAACCCTGGCACGAGCAACATTATCGTCAAGGATACCGAAAGCAATATAAAAGCAATCGGCACATTCATTGAGGATATAGACCGCGTTACTCCGCAGATACTTGTCGAAGCGAGAATATACGATTTAACCAGCAAGAATGCTCTTGACCTGGGTGTTGAATGGAACACAGGAAGCAACACCCAGTATTATACAAACGGCGCGGCAGTTGACGCCCCAGGTACAATGGGCGAGACCAAGACCGGCCAAACCTACCCATTTGAAACAGGTATGTTCCGCGGCAATACAGCCGAGACATCGGGCGTAACCGGACAGTTGAAGTTCGGCTGGTTATCCAATAACCTCGATATCGATGCGATTATCTCGGCGCAAAAGAACATCACTGATGCCAAACTGCTTGCCAATCCGAGAATCCTTGTTCTGGACAATGAGACAGCCACGATAAACATTATCTCGGAGATTCCGTATCAGGACTTGACACAGACCTCCGGCGGCGGCAATATAGGCACGACCGACTTCAAGGACGTTGGCGTAAAACTGAAAGTTACCCCTCATCTGGCACGTGGAGAGAAAATACGGATGAAGGTTGAGCCGGAATTCAGCGTACAGACCGGTAGCGTAACGTTTGCCAGTGGCGCGCTTACATATCCGCAGCCGGTTGTTGATGCGCGTACAGCTTCGACAACACTGCTGGTTGACAGCGGCCAGACGGTCGTCCTCGGCGGACTCAGAAAGAAAGATGTTTCCAAGTCCGTCAACAAGATACCGCTTCTCGGCGATATACCAATCATTTGCTATTTGTTCAGGTTTGAGGGCGAAGAGACAACCAACAGCGAGATGGTCGTATTCATTACTCCTAAGATTATCAACGATATGTCTCTGACGGAACGCGAGAAAAAGCAGTACGAGGTAACGGAATTCCGGGGGCCGGAACCTCAGCAGACAAGAGCTGAAAAAGACATCGAGGCCGGCAAAACCGACAATTAGCAATCTTTGACTGACTGAATCCGCCGAAAGCGAATAAAAGCGAAATAGTCCCGAGAGTCGAACAATCGACATCGGGACTATTTCTTTTGTGTTTTTGCAACATTGCAAAATCATCGCGTCAATTTATAATATCAAACGCAGAATGGCAGGGGGAAAATCATACAGCAGAAACGGGCAGTTCGTTTTTTGGTCTGTGTTTCCAACGGCGGTGGAGCCACCAGTACTGGGTCGGGTCTTCGCGGACAAATGTTTCAATCGCCTTGGTGTATTCTGCTGTAATCCAAAGCAGGGGGTCTTCCTTGTTCGCCCATTCTTCAGGCATTATTATCCGCGTAACTCCAATCTCGAAGAAAAAGCGGTTGTCTATTCTTCTGGCATATCCGATGACTATCGGCAGATTTTCCGTCAGCGCAAGTAACCCGATGCTCTTGTAGGTGCTCGCTTTTCTGCCGAAAAAGTCAACGAAGATTCCCTTTTCGCCCGCGTCCTGGTCCGCTATAAAGCCCAGTGTCGCCCCCGATGACGCCACCTTGCCAAAAAGTTCCGCCGCGCCTTTTTTGTCGATGATTTTTTGCCCCGCCCGTTCCCGCACCCCATACAGGTATTTGCTTATATACGGGTTATCCAACGGCCTTGCGATGCTGTAAACATTGAACCCGAAAAGCCCCATCATATAGCCGATGATTTCGAAGTTGCCGTAATGTGCCCCGACAAGAATCAGCCCCTTTCCCTCCTTGCTCAGCCACTTCGCGCGTTCCGCATTTTTGAATCTTGAATATTGCTTCCAGTTGTCTTTCTTGACGAGACGCGGCGTAAAAATAACATCTACCGCCAGCATCACAAGCTGCTCGCAGCTCTTTCGTCCCGTTTCCTCATACCATTGCTCGTCCTTATCGGGATAGCTCGTGCGAAGATTATCCAATGCCCGTTGTCTCCCCCGGCCGTAGTGCTTCCACAACAATCGACCAAGAAACCTGGCGAATCTCAGGTTTGCTTCAACACTGGACAGTTGCAGTATGCCGACAAGGATTCTCAGACCTGTATACTCCAGCCAGTCGAGAATGGCATTATGCTCCTTTTTTGGCTTCTTTCTCTTGACGAATAACGGACTTGTCATAATTGTTTGGCCCCGGCATATCGTTGGCAGGGATGGCCGGGGTTTTATCTCACATCACGTCAAGCCGTCGCAGCGTCGCCCTTGCCCATCGCATACTCCGCATCTGCGATCCCAGCAACAGCAGTACTGCCAGCGCCAGTAAACGCTGAATCGGAAAATCATCGACACGTATGCAAGTTTGGTTTTGTCTGCCTGGCACGCGGCCATCATCTCGGATGGTGTGAACATAGCGCCGGCGAATACCGGCGCAAACATCAATTGCCACGGCAGCAGCAACACGACAAACAACAGAGACATAAAGAATGCTCTTGCGATATGGTTTATTCCGCCCAATCGCCCAATCAGCGACACTTTCATCGCGAAAAGTATCGTCAGACAATAAAGCAGCGAGCATGGTATAAGGATAAAGTCCAGGAAACGTACGATCGCTGCGATGTGCCTGGCATGCAGTTCGAATCGCACTGTTACCTCCACAGGCGCCGGCTTGTTCGGTTCGGCTCCCATATGCAGCGTTTGTTGTAAATTTGGCTCAGCAGCCGCATTAGTATCCGCCGTGATTTGTTTAGCCGCCTCCTTAATCTTGTCCTCCTCCGTTGCCGGCTGTTTCTCTCCTGTTGCCTCGCCGCCCGCGGGACCAAGTACAACGTTATCTCCCCTGACTAAGTGAAGATTCATAACCCAGAACGATCCCTGCACAAGAATCAGCGCCAGCAGGATTACTATAAACAAAAAATTCTTCCAGAACTTTATTGCACTTATTGCCTCGAGACAATCTGTCGTATCGACCAGATTACCCATCCTTGACTGTTCCTGGCTCATTTGGTTTCTCCTGTTACCGGATTCCGATTCATTTTCAAATTCAAAATCCATAATGCGCTCTTATTTCAACTGTTTTTATATTTTACCCTTCGTATGCGACCGCTATTATGACCCTCTCTATTCATCAGTTCAAGTATTTTATTGGATACGCTTTACTATCTTCTGTCTTCAGTCCGCTGCCTGCCCTGCGTAGCTTTAGCGAAGCAGGGTCTTCTGTTTTTCAACTGTTTCCAGCCGATGCCGGATTTCCTCGGCCAGATTGTTTGCCCCCTTGGCTTTTGCTATCTCAAAGCCTCTTTGCAAATGCATTGTTGCCTCCTCAATCTTGCCCTGTTTGATTAATACATCAGCCAGCAGGTAATGCACCAGCGCGGATTTGTCATTGATTTCGAGCGACAGTTTGAATTGTTCTGCTGCTTCCTGCAGTTTCCCCTTGGCGGAGAATATAAGCCCCTTGCAGTAATAAACGTCCGAGTAAGCCATTGGGTGAATCTTCTTCAGGTAAGAGGCAAGTTCGAGCTGCCGGTCAAGGTGAATCAAGGCCTCGTCGAATTTGCCTTGTCCAAAAAGCGACTCTCCTATTTGCCCGTGTGCCAGCCACGAATCGGGATTTTTATTCAGCGTATCAGCCCATAGCGTATCCGAGTTTTTATATACCCCGCATTGTCGCCAGGTCAATACCCCAAGCGTTATCAGCAAAACACCCGCTGCCGACACGATTATGAATTTGGAGTTTTCACCCGACCTGCGATAAACCGTTGCCGTGATTCCGGCAACAATCGCTATAGGCCCGATACACGCAAGATACTGATAATGGTCTGCGACAAACGTATATACAAACGTGTAAAGAGAGAAAAATCCGAGCATCGGAAACAGCATCGCCGGGAAAAAAATAATTGCGGTCGGTATCCCGCGTCCTGTTCGTTTTCTCAGCAGCCAGCTGGCAGCCATAACCGCTGCGAAACTCACCGGCCAGGCATACTGCCAAACATCAGTTGCGTCGATATTCCAGCGGGGATAGCTAAACGTCAGATTCCCTGGCCAAACCAGCTTCCATAGATAAAACCATAAAGCCCGGCCTGCTATTATCAACTTATCTGCTGCCTGTAGCCCAAGATTGAGAAAACCCGTTCCAAGACGCAGCTCCCTCCAAATTACCAGCAGCCCCGTCCCGAACCCTATGGCGACATAAGGCACAATTTCCAGTAGACGCTTCACCCCAATAGGCGAACCTTTGAGCCACAATATCAAAACGAGAACTGCGGGCAGCGTGCACGCCGTCGCCTTGCTAAGGAGTGCCAGCGAACAAAAAAGCAATGAACCCGCATATAATAAAATCGCCTTTCGCCTGCCTTTGTCCCCGAATACATATTCCACCCAGCACAGCACCATCAATAGCCCGAAAAACGCCATCAAAACATTCTTCCGCTCGGTTATCCACGCCACCGATTCGACCTGCACCGGGTGCAGCGCAAAAGTCGCCGACGTCAGCCACGCTCCCGGTATCGACAGCCGTCTCAAAATCACCCACAATAGTAATGCGTTGATACAGTGAATCCCCACGTTTACCGCGTGATATCCCGACGGATTGAACCCCCATAGTTGATGTTCAATCCAGAATGTTGTGCTTATGGTTGTATATACAAGTGGCACATATTGCGGCGGAGGAGCGTCGATAGAAAACCAGATTTGACGCAGCCCGTCCGGGGCCGTCAAAAGCGGGTTATTGGTCACATACAGGTCGTCATCCCAGATAAACCCGCCTTGCAGTATCGCAGGCATATACGCCGCCAAACAGCCCGCGACTATAGCAATCACACCGGTCAGTAAAACCAATCTTTTTCCTGTTTTGTCGGTTTCCCGTTTCATGACTGCATACTATATCAGAACCAACCGCGGCTGTTTAGCTCTATAATAACAGGATTTTCGAATATCCATTTTTCTCAAAAAGCATCTTGACGGCCTCTGCTTTACCATTTATTATTATTTCCAAATGTCCCTGCAAAGGGGCGTTGAGGGGTCTCGCTTAGGGTGTGGGCAGACCCCTCTTTTTTTTGGTTTCGCCTGAGAATATCTAAATAGGTTGTCTATAAGTTGAAATCGACACGACCGCTAATCAGTCAACCGCTTTAAACGCTGCTTTTGCTGCCTCAATCGTTTTATCGATGTCTTTTTTCGAATGAGCCAGGGAGACAAACATTGCTTCGTATGCGCTCGGGGCGATATAAATTTCATTGCTTAACATTGACGCGAAAAACTTTTTGAACTGTCGGATATTAGTTGATTGAACATCCTCAAAATTACATACGGGCCTGTCAGTGAAAAAACAGCTCAGAATCGACCCAACCCGGTTGATAACGATGGGGACGCCCGCCACGCTGGCTGCGTCTTTCAATCCGTCAGCCAACGTTCCCGCTTTTGCTTCGAGTTTGCCGTAGCAATCACCTCTGGCCAATATGTCCAGCGTCGCGTTTGCGGCAGCCGTGGCAATCGGATTGCCGCTTAGTGTTCCTGCCTGGTAAACAGGTCCCGTTGGCGCAAGCATATCCATAATCTGCGCCTGTCCCCCAACAGCCGCCAATGGCAATCCGCCGCCTATTATTTTTCCAAGACAAGTTATATCCGCCTTTATACCATAAAGCTCCTGTGCTCCCCCATAAGCCACGCGAAAGCCCGTTATCACCTCATCGAAAATCAAAACCGATTTCTCGGCGTCGCACAAAGCCCGCACAAGCTGCAAATAATCTTCCGCAGGCGGCACAACTCCCATATTCGCCGCCACCGGCTCAACCAGTACCGCCGCGATTTTACCCCGGTGAACTAAGAAACAATTCTTCACCGCCTCAACATCATTATATGGTATTACAACCGTCAGATTCGCTATGGCAGGGGGGATGCCCGCACTCGAAGGCACAGCGTGTTCAGCCGCTCCCGACCCAGCCGACACCAATAACGAATCACTATGCCCGTGATAGCATCCCGCCATTTTGATTATCAAATCCTTGTGCGTGTATGCGCGGGCGACGCGAATCGCGGTCATCACCGCCTCTGTCCCGCTGCTTACTAATCGCACTTTCTCAATCGACGCGAAAGCGTTATGTATCTTTTCTGCCAATTCCGTCTCCGCGACGGTCGGCGCACCGTAACTTGTTCCTTTTCTCGCTGCTTTATTTATTGCCCTCACAACCGCCGGATGAGCGTGCCCCAATATCATCGGCCCCCACGACCCGACGTAGTCAATATAGGCATTACCGTCTATGTCGTAAATTTTTGCTCCCTTGGCCTTGGCTATGAACAATGGCTTTAAGCCCACACCTCCGAATGCTCGCACCGGCGAGTTTACTCCACCTGGGATATACCGTCTTGCCTCCGCGAATGCCTCCGCTGACTTAGTGTTTACCTGATGGCTTTTTATATTCTTCATACCCGAAATCCTAATCCCCCAATATCCGGCCGTCAATTGTTAATCTGTCTTTGTCCCTGCGGTAAGCTTTTGAGAACCGCTAAATAGGTAATTTTCTAATAACATCCAAATTCGTCAAACAGTATAGTAATACGTAGGTGATGCTCGTAAAAAAACTGGCATTTAGGAGATTTGCAATGTGTCAGACATGTGGGTGTTCACCGTGCAGGAAATGCGGCAAAGAGATAATCGATACCGTCTGTTCCGGCTGTAACAAGCTGGCTGATAAATGTACCTGTGAGAAAAAATACAAAAAATAATACCTTCCTCAACACCACAAGCAATGCAGCCCTTCGTCGGAGGAGGGCTGTTTTGCTTCGGCATAATGACTATCGTTAGAGCAGGAATTGCTTCAATACCTTTTCCTTCATCGGTATTATTTCGTAATCCGTCGGGGTAACCGTTTCCTCTATTTCACCCGGCAGATGATTCACCTGGTATTTCACTAAGCAGATAAAAACCCCGATTTCCCTGCTGCCTGTTTCCCATTGCGGCTCAACGAATTTTTCCTCCTGAAGAACTGTAGCTCTGGCGATTGCCTCGGTCGTCAGTCCCCCGAAGCCGAATACCGCCATACTCATCGTGTCTTTTTCGTTGTCGCGGACAATAATCACTACCCCGCCGTCCTGCTCGTGCAAATGCCACGGAAAGGCCACCCATTTGCCCCTCTCATTGATGTAATGCAGCCCCGGCGTCGAACATTCTTTGCCGCCTCCGGGCCTGATTTTGCCTCCAAAGCAGCTTGGTACCATGTGGTCGCTTTCACGATATACCGTAAACCACGGCACGCGAGGTTGTGCAGAGGTGGCAAATGGGGCGCATTTGAATAAATCGGCCACAAAATGCTCCAGCAGATAGTTAACCCGCTGGCTGCCGATTAATATCGAGGAGGTGTTTTTGTCCGACAGCATCTTCTGGAAGATTTTTCCGCTCCTTTGTATGTCCTGCGTCAAAGGTTCCTGTCTGACATCGTAGCTTTGCAGAGGGTAATGGAATGGTATGTATTCAAAAAACAGTCCGGGCGTCGTGGCATTATCTTCCTGTGGTGTTGATAATTGCTGGGCGAAAAGTCCCAGCGCCGTCGTATCACTCCGGCTGAGCCACTTCCAAAGCACCTCCTGCTCCCGCGGCTCGTGATATTCGCCTATGAAGAAGTTGCATTTTTCTTTCTCAGCGAATTCCTGCCATAATTTGCCCCGCCCTCGCCCGAAAAGCGCGGCAGGCAGTGACTTTGCGGGCACATCGTTCTCTATTAACCAGGAGCAGATTTTGCTTAAAGTGCCGGTCGATATGGTCCCGATTTCGTCGCTGAACATCTTCGAAACTGTCTGCCTGTGCAGCCCCAGGTCCTTGGCCATAACCTGCATAATGCCGCGTTTGTACAAATTATGCTCCTGCAGCAGTTTTTTTAGACGCATTTTTATTATCATTAATACACCTCTTGCGGAATTTTGACGGATTGGACCACGAGATTATCCCCAGGTTGATATTCTAAGACACAAAAGCGGATTATGTTAAAACCATTCGACATACAATCCCGGCTTATGTTGATTAAATTCGACTTTATGCCTTATTGGCAACGTTGAAATTGACGTCGGCGCTGTGTTTTATCCCTTGCCCTATTGCTTTTTAAAGCCATTTAGCCGATTATACTATTGTAATTTGTGCGGTCAACAGTTGCTGCAAAAATTATATATTCGGGTATTGTATATGTCGGTCAAAACAGCCGTATTATTTAGCCAATTCAGTAGTTTGCCGGTTATCAATCCTGCCTTGTTTCCTGTCTTTAATGCCTGTGCTGGTATGGGTTTTGACGCCTGTAACGGTTATTTGCCATGGGGGATGTTGTGCTAACCAAAAACGAAGAGCAAGTCCTGATTAAATCTTATCTTGATTCCAATGAGCTGGAGAAGTTTGAGCTGTCTGATGAGGATTTTCGCTTTATTAAAGGGGCCGTGGTCCTGATTATCGGCATAGGCAACCGGATAGGGCGCGAGTTGTTCGGGCTTATGAGAAATAAGGGTGTTGATAGTTTCGTTTTTGTTGACGCCAGCGAAAAGGCGATGTACGACATCGTCGAGTCGCTCGAAGACAAACCCCTCGAATCATCAAAAGTCCACTACGAAATCGGGGATATCGCCGACGAGAAGTGGATGCGTTCGATATTCGAAGTTTATAAGCCCACCGTGTGTTTTAGTTTCGCCGCAAGGACCTCCGTCAAACTTTCAAACATCTCTCCTGAAGCTTTCATAGTTACCAATATCCGGGGTACCCACAACATTCTCAATGCCGCCGCCGATTGTCCGTCTATGCAGGCCTGCATTTTTATTTCTTCCGAAAAGGCCAATGCCCCTTCGAGCGTTTACGACGTTACAAACTTCTGTCTCGACTTTCTGGTAAGACAAATGGCGTCGAATTTCCCGAGGATTCGTTTTGGGACCCTTCAATTAGTCAATATCTGCTCCACGGGCGGTTCGTATTTCCTGCGTTCATTAATAGACGGCGTAAAAACAGGCAAACCAATTCGTCTTCGCGTAATCGACGGCCAAATTCCCAAACGCAGGTTTTCCTGTCCGGCCACAGCCGCAAAGCTGTTTTTGAGGTTCGCCGCCTTCTGCAGGGGAGGCCACGCTTTTGGTATTTTGCCCTCCTCTGTTGCCCCCATTGATATTAAGTCGCTTGCGTCGCTGGTTTGTAAGGAGCTTGGCGTGGCGGATGTCGAGGGCTTTGCCAAAGAGCATATGAGTTTTGTTGATGGCAAGGGCGAAAAGGTCGAAGAAGTGCTGCCGGATGGGGCTTATTGTGTCCCGGGTATGCCTTTATATCTTACCCCGCCCGCCAAAGTTGATGAAAAATGGCTTTGGGAGCAAATTAACAAGCTTCTTACCCTTAGCACGGACATTAAAAATCGGGATGAAGTAATGAATATCATCTATTCTGTCAGAGATGCCGCAATCCGCGGGGCAGCCGCGACCAACGGGGCATCCTCCACATCGCGACAATAAATTAACGCGCAGTGTAATCCCCGGGAAGTTTCTCTTCTGGTTTTACAACAGGGGACCCATTCTTGTCCGAAATCCGCAACCCTAAAGCTTTCCGCCATCGTCCGGTTTCGGTCCTTTGTCATCATCTTGCGGCGGCTCCTCCTCGTCTATCTTCCACTTGTCGCTCTCATCGATGTCGTTCATTTCTCTATCGACGTATTTCATCATTTTCCGCTGCATCGGCTCCATCTCTTTTTGCCATCGCATCATACTCTGGTAGCTGACCAACAGCATATCCAGCCGAATAAGCTGCCACTTCGCGACGCACTCCGGCTCCTTGATATTCGAGAAGGGGTCGCATTTGAATACCCGCCTGCCGTCAGGCCCGATTTCGCATAATTCGCACTGCGTGCACTGAATCATATAAGTTTCTCCGCTTGCCTGGGTCAAAGATTATTCGCATAAATCAAATTGCACTTTGACATTTCATCGCTTTTCTTATATTATCAAACGCCCGATATAATAAACAGGGTTATTTTTGATTGTATGTTTGGATTGACGGAGTAAGTATAGTATGGCAAAACCAAGACGCAGGCGCAAAATCGGAAGCAAAAAGCGCCACCAGAAGTGGAAAATTCGCCACAAGATAAGCTGGTAAGCTTATAGGTATCCGCTTTAGGCAGTTAAACACACTTAATAGCGGTCTAAAAATGAAGCATTTTACCGTTACCTTTCAGCCCGACGGCAGGCAGGTTTCCATTCACCCCGGCGCAACGCTGTTGGAAGCCGCGGGGTTGGCGGGTATCGTTCTCAATACTATATGCGGCGAGAAGGGCACCTGCGGCAAATGCGCTGTTGTCCTTCAGCCGGCGGGCCAAACCGTCCTCGCCTGCCAATATCACGTTACCGAAAATATGACGGTTCTTGTGCTCCCCGATTCCCGTTTCGTTGAGCACAAAATCCTCACCGATGGGGCCGCCCGCAAAGACGCCGTCGGAGCCGATATTTATAAGAAATACCTCTCTGCCGCCGGCATTCGTCCCATACTCGGTTTGGCGGTCGATATCGGCACCACAACCGTCGTCGTCAAATTAATAGATATGAAAACAGGCCGGCTCTTAGCGACCTGTGCCACCCTTAATCCGCAAACAAAATTCGGCGATGACGTAATCTCCAGAATCGGCTACGCCGGGACCGACGCAAAATTAAAAGAGCTAAACGAGTTGATTGCAGGTCGGCTTAACGACCTCATCGACGATTGCTGCCGGCAGGTCAATGCTAAAAATAACGACATATACGAAACCTGCGTCGTCGGCAATACCACGATGCATCACATCTTCCTTCAATTACCAGTAACTCAGCTTGGCGAGGCGCCATATAAGGCATTCTCGCTCGATACAAATGATTCCACTCCAGCCGAAATCGGTCTGCGAGTTAATCCCGCGGGCAATGTTCACACCGTTGCCAATATCGCCGGCTTTGTCGGAGCCGACACTACATCTGTTGCTCTGGCGACGTCGCTCGATTCCGCGGACCAGATGACCCTCGTCATTGACATAGGAACCAATGGTGAAGTTTTACTCGGCACAAAAGACAAACTCATTGCTGCGAGCTGTGCCGCGGGACCTGCCTTTGAAGGCGCAAGAATCGCCTGTGGTTCAAGGGCTGCCGACGGCGCAATCGAGGCCGTCGTTCTCGAGAAACACAATATCGCCATTGACGTAATAGGGGGGGGCAAACCCGTCTCGATTTGCGGCTCAGGCCTTATCGACGCCGTCGCTGTTATGCTCGATTCGGGCGTCATTGATTTTACAGGCCGGTTCAACCCCAAAATGTCCCTACCCTCGGCCATCGCGAAACGTATAACCAAAATTAAACACACACATTCTCATCCCAAAGATGAAGGCCCCGCTTTTGTCCTTGCTTACAAAGGCCATACTCCGGCGGTTTATCTCACTCAGCAGGATATCCGCGAGGTTCAGCTCGCCAAGTCCGCAATCCGCGCGGGCATCCATATTCTTCAGCATCGCCTGAAGGTTGCCGACGCGGACATAAAAGCAATCTATCTCGCCGGTGCATTCGGCAATTACATCCGCCGGCAATCAGCCCTTCGCATAGGCCTGCTGCCGAATGTCCCTGTCGAACGTATCCACTCCGTAGGCAACGCAGCTTCGTCCGGGGCTCAATTGATTCTGGTCAGCTCCAGCTTCCGGGCGCTTGCGGCGGACCTTGCCCGCCGAATTGAATATATTGAAATCGCCAATGACCCCTTCTTCCAATCGGCCTTCGCCGACTCGATGCTTTTCTGACCCTGCTCTTTTTGATCTTCAAAAACACTTGCAAATTGCCTGCTGTAGAAGTAAAAGATGAGACAAACTGTTAATTATGCGAAAGGAGCTAAAATGAACGCAATAAAATTTGTTACGGTAATACTTACGGCGTCGTTATTTTTCGCGGGTTGTTCTGTTGAACCCGAAAAAGCCGAAGGACAGGCCGTCCTAAGCGCACAAGTCAATGAAGCCATCACGATATTCAAGGAAAAAGACCCAGGCATCGATAAATTCTTCAATCAATCCTATGGCTACGCGGTCCTGCCGAAGGTCTTCAAAGGGGCATTCTGGCTCGGCGGCGCCTACGGCAAAGGCGAAGTTTACGAAAAAGGCCAGATGGTTGGTTACTGCGACATGAAACAGGCAACACTCGGTTTCTCTTTCGGCGGTGAATATTTCCGTGAAATAGTATTTTTCAGAGACAAATCCGACTTAGACAGTTTCAAAACCGATGAATACACCTTCTCCGCGCAGGTTACAGGCGTTGCAGTTACCGCCGGCGCAGCAGCCAAGGCCGATTACCATTCAGGAATGGCCGTGTTCATCGCTACCGACAAAGGCCTGATGGTCGATGCATCGCTTGGCGGTCAGAAATTCAATTACGTTTCCGCCTTCACTCTTGTGGATACGAGCAAAAAATAACGTACCGCAAAATCACAAAGCGGTTGTCAGAAGCGTATGACGTTGGCGCCCCAGGTAAGGCCTGCACCGAAAGCGACCAGGATAACAATATCTCCCCGCTGGATTTTCCCTTCGCGTATGGCCTGGTCAAAGGCGAGCGGCACTGAAGCTGCGGAAGTGTTGCCGTATTCGTTGATATTGATGAATATTTTATCATCCGGCAGTTCCAGCCGTTTGGCTGCCGATTCGATGATTCGGGCGTTCATCTGGTGCGAGACAATCATTTTAACGTCATCGAGGGTGATTTTGCATTTCTCCAGGCACTCCGTTATCGTCTCGACGATTCTTCGCACCGCCTGCTGATAAACCTCTCGTCCCTTGATTTCCATAAAAATCTTTTTGGGGTCATCCAGAGGTTTGCTTACAGGATTGCGAGAACCATACGCCTGACAATTCAGCGCCTGCCACGAGCTGCCATCGGTGTACATCGTGCTGTAAATGATGCCTCTTTGCGGTTTTCCCTTTTCTTTCGGCTTACCCTCGATGACTATGGCGCCTGCGCCGTCGCCGAAGAGAATACAGCTCGTGCGGTCCTTGTAGTTGGTGATTTTAGTCAGCGTTTCCGCGCCGACGATAAGGGCGTTATGAACCCTGCCGCTTTCGATGAACTGCTGCGCAATTGAAATGCTGTAAATGAACCCGCTGCATGCTGCCGCCAGGTCGAATGCCCATGCTTTCTTGCGCCGAGGTTCTGCTGCACAAAGCACGCTGTTGAAGGAAATACCATTTCAGGGGAGATTGTTGCGACGATGATAAGCTCTATTTGTTCCGGCTGTAACCCGGCTTTGGCAATAGCTTTTTTGGCGGCCTCGGTCGCTAATTGCGCCGTGCTTTCGTTATTTTTACAGATGTGCCTGCGTTCGATGCCCGTCCGCGTCTTTATCCATTCATCCGATGTCTCGACCATTTTGGCGAGTTCTTCATTCGTAAGAATTCCGGGCGGCGCGTATGAACCGTGTCCCGTGATTACCGCGTTGAAATCCGAGTGGTGCGACTCAATCTTATTGCTCATCCCTGGCCCTTAATCCTTCTTCCTCCGGTTCGGCGTTTTGTCCTTCTTCGCCGCCTATGTTGCTTGCCGAAAGGTATTCGGCAATTTTACCGTTTATGTTTATTACGTGATATTTTTTCGCCGCCATTATGGCGTTTTTTATCGTCCTGCTTTCGCTTGCCCCGTGGCAAATCAACGCTGTGCCGTTTATGCCCAGCAGCAACGCGCCGCCGTATTCGTGATAATCGTGCTTTTTGAAGAATCGTTTCATTAACCCTTTGAACATAGGCCCGATTACCAGCCGGAACTTATGCGTCATAATCTCCTGCTTTATTGCCTTGACAAGCCCTTCGATAAGTCCCTCGGTCAGCTTCAGGATGACGTTTCCCACGAATCCTTCACATATTGCCACGTCGCAGGCGCCCTTGAAGATATCCCGCCCCTCGATGTTCCCGATGAAGTTGATTTTCGGGTCCTGTTTTATGAGTCCTCTCGCCTTTTTGACTACTTCGTTACCCTTGGCGTCTTCCTCGCCGATGCTAATCAGCCCTACCCTGGGGTTTTGTATCCCGAACAGTTCTCGTGCATATATCGAAGACATAACCGCATACTGGTAAAGATTGATTGGCTTGCAGGCGATATTAGCCCCGACGTCGCAAATAGTAACGGGGCCTTCGAAGGTTGGGAAGACCACCGCGATTCCGGGACGATTGACGCTCTGCAGATTTCGCATACGCATCTGGAAGGCCGCGACACACGCGCCTGTATTTCCTGCGGAGATGACTGCGTCGGCCCGGTCCAGCTTGCCTAACTTGGCAAGAATCGATATCGAGCTGCGGGGTTTCTTCCGCAATGAATCGATAGGGGGGTCGTCCATACCAATAACATCGGGCGCATGAACAATAGTAAGCGTAGCGGGGTAGGCAGCCATTTTGGGCAGCTTTGGTTCAATAGCTTCCCTGCGGCCGACGAGAATCACCTCGTCGCCTTTTTCGAGCAGAGCAAGTGCCTCAACTGCGCCCGAAATAATAGCATCCGGTGCATAATCACCGCCCATCGCGTCTATAGCGATACGCATCAGGAATTACCCCTTTTTTTCGGTTTTTTCCGCTATTTTCAGGGTGATTTTTGAATTGAGATAACCGCATTTTTCGCATGCGGCGTGTGGCAGCTTTGCCTGGCCGCACTTCGGGCATACGGTGTAATTCACCGGCTTAAGGGCGTGATGTGCCCTGCGTGAATGAGTTCGGCTCTTACTAATTTTTTTTATCGGCAGCATTAACTGGTACTCCAAAAATCGCTTCTGATTTAAGCATCCTCGATTAAAACGAGTATTGATACTTTACAGCGGAAGGTTTGTCAAGACGAAATTGCGTTTTTTACCGCATATCCGACCGGATGACTCACCCATGGTTCAATTTTGGCGGATTTTGCCCCGTTGAAATACCGGCTGTCTCTTGACACCCACTGCTGTTTCTGCGATAAAACTCGCGGTTTTGAAACCCAAACAACCAACGAGATACTATATACTAAGGACGAAATGATGAAAACAGCATTTTTATTTCCGGGTCAGGGCGCACAATTTATCGGGATGGGCAAAGACGTCGTGGAGGCGTTTGGCACAGGAAAAGCCATATTTGACAAGGCCAATCAGATTTTAGGATTCGATATCGCCAGGATTTGCTTCGAAGGGCCTGCCGAGATGTTGAATACAACGACAATGTCTCAGCCAGCGATTTTTACAGTTTCGGCGGCGATTCTGGAGATATTTAGAGCGGGCGAAAAAACAAAAAATATCACAGCGGATGTAACAGCGGGCCTGAGTATGGGCGAATATACCGCACTTTACGCGGCGGGACTGATTAGTTTTGAGGACGGTTTGAAGTTGGTCAAAAAGCGCGGCGAGGCGATGCAGGCCGCAGCCGACAACAGCAAAGGCGGCATGGTCGCGCTCATCGGCCTTGATGAGGAAAAGACCAAAGCCCTGTGCGCCGAGGCGGCCCAGGGGGAATTGCTGGCAGGCGTCAATTTCAATTGCCCGGGCCAAATCGCAATAAGCGGCACAATATCGGCCTGTGAACGGGCGGAAAAATTAGCGGGAAAATACGGTGCGATGAAGGCAATCCGGCTGGAGGTCGCCGGCGCATTTCATACGACGATGATGTCCCCGGCGGCGGATGCGCTTAGCCGGGCACTTGCCCAGACCGGTATTAAAGACCCGACCCAGCCGAAAGTTATCGCCAATATCACAGCCGATTATTATGCAAGCGCAAACCAGATTCGCGAATCACTTGCAAGGCAGCTTGTCCAGCCGATATACTGGCAAAAATGCGTTGAACGGCTGATGGCCGACGGCACAGATACATTTTATGAAATAGGTCCAGGCAAGGTCCTTACCGGCCTGATGAAACGCATCCACCGCAGGGCAAACATAATTAACGTTTCTTCCGCGGCGGCAATTAGCGAATTGTAAATTTTAAGGAGAATGATTATGAAACCGGCAACAACCATCACGGTGATATTCCTGTTGATTGTTTCAATCGCACATTTGCTCCGACTGATTTTGCAGGTGAAGGTTATAACTGATCTTTTTGTGGTGCCGATGTGGATGAGCATCCCGGCGTGTATCGTTACAGCTGCTCTGGCAATCTGGCTCTGGAAGGAAAATAAAAAGTAATCACAGGCATTTGCTGTATGTTGGCTGCCAACTACCGGCTTGCATCCTGTTCTAAAACCAATATACTTGCGCAAAACGATTAATATTTCGTAATCTGGAGAAATTTGTAATGTCTGAAAAAAGATTAGCGGTAGTAACGGGCGCTGCAAGAGGAATCGGCAGGGCAATCGTATTGGAACTTTTGAAGCAGGGGCGTATCGTTGCCGGCTTAGACCTTAACGCGGTGCAGCTTGAAGAGCTTGTGGCTGTATGCAAACAGCAGGGATACGATGTTATCACCAAGTGCATCGACATTACAAATTCCGAAAAGCTCACCGCGCTTCTCGAAGAATTAGCTAACCAGTTTGGCGGCATAGGCATTTTGGTCAATAACGCAGGCATAACGCGCGACAGGCTGATGATTCAGATGGACGACGAGGATTTCGACAAGGTCATCAACGTAAATCTTCGCGCGGCCTTCGTGGCGACGCGCGTTGCTGTAAGGTCGATGGTTCGCAATAAATTCGGCAGAATCGTCAGTATCAGCTCCGTCGCGGGCGTCATAGGCCAGGCGGGCTCCACAAACTACGCAGCCAGCAAGGCGGGATTAATCGGTATGACCAAATCAATCGCACGCGAGGTCGGCAAAAAGAACGTTACCGCCAACTGCATCGCGCCGGGCTTTATCCAGACCGATATGACGGCTGTCCTGCCCGACGCCGTAAAGGAAGGCGCGATGGCGTTCATACCCGTAAAACGGTTTGGCAACGTCGAGGATGTTGCCCGCGGAGTGGCGTTTTTATCCAGCGACGACTCCGGATACATCACAGGGCAGGTCCTTGGCGTCGATGGCGGTATGGCGATGTAGTGTTAAGTCCTTAGTTTTGAGTTTTTAGTTTGATTCGGATTGAAGTTATTTCTGGTTTTTGGGCAGAACAGCGAAAGCGGCAGATTTTTATTCGTTTTCAATCAGACAATCGTTCTCTCCCGACAACGATCAATTTAGTGTTTGATGCTTCATTTCTGAGAATCTCAGCAGTAATTTACCGAGACGGTTGATTGCTGATGGTTCCGCTTTGATTGAAAAGCGACAAGCCCCTTCATCGGGTTTGTCCCGATTGTTATCAATAACAATTTGTAAGGCACACTGCCCACTCATATCCGTTGTGTAGGCGTGTAGCGCAAAATAATATGCAGAATTGTTTCCCTTTTGTGCCGATCCAATCTCATATAAATACTCATCGGGGATTTTATTCGGGAAAGATTGAAGAGTTGTGCCGATTTTCTTTATATCATCTGCGTTGCAGAAATATTCAAGCTGCCCTGCAAAAAGGCCGTTACTCGCAGACAAAGCGAGATTTAAATGGTATGGCTCTTCGTATGGGTATCGTTTAAGTTGTATTCCGATAGTATCCATTCTCTAATCTATGAATTTAGTTTAGGGGTAATAGAATGTCAACATTTTTGCATTGTTGCCTTTCTGTCTTCTGTTATCTGTCCTCTGTCTTCAGTGGTCGCTTTGCGGATGTTCCTGGTTATGCGTCCGGACGACAAAGACGGGGATATTGATTGCGTGGCGGACGCTGTCAACGGTTTCGCCATATATGATATCGCCCATAAGGCGGTGGCCGTGGGAACCGAGCACTAAAAGGTCAAAGCCGTTCGCCTTGACGGATTTGACAAGCTCCTCGACTGGCCTGCCGAAGCGCAAATCAGTGTTCACCTGAAATTCCCTCTCCGCGATTTCTTCCGCTAATTGTTCGAGATATGCCCGGTCATTTGTGCTGTGAGCGCTTTCACTTTCGTTGCCGTAAACCATTACGCCGGGGGTATCGACGACGTGAACCAGCGTGATATTTGCATTGTGGCTTTTAGCAATAGTGATAGCGGCGGAGATGATTTTTGCGTCTCCTTCGGTATGCTCAAGTGCGACGCCGACGTGTTTGATGGTCATTGGTTTGATTTGTTTCGCTAACCTCTCGCCGGCTTGGTCGTCCGTTGTTGTCCACGCTGTGCCTTTGCGGAACAGCGGCAAAAACGTGATAGCGCCAAGCAAACCAATCAGCAAAAGTGCAAGTGGAGCAAGAACCAACCAAAGCCATTGTGATGAGCTGCCCCAAACCATAAATTCATCATAAACTAATTTCAAATTCAACGCCACGATAATCCCTGCCACAACCCATACAGCGATTTTTACGGGCAGATTATTGGCGAACGTGCCCATTTTCTTTTTGTCGGAAGTGAAATGAATCAGCGGTATAATCGCGAAGGGCAGTTGCAAACTGAGCACAACCTGCGAGAAAATCAGCAGCTGATACGTTCCTTCATTACCTGCTATTGCGATTACTATAACCGCGGGCACAAGGGCGATACCGCGTGTCATCATCCTTCTCAGCCAGGGACGCATTTTAATGTTCAGGAAGCCCTCCATAACAATCTGTCCTGATATTGTGCCTGTGAGAGTTGAGCTTTGGCCCGAGGCAATCAGGGCAATCGCAAAGGCGATGGGAGCGATACTACTGCCTAAAATAGTATCTAATAAATTGTGTGCCTGCTGAATCTGGGTAACTTCGATGCCTCTGCTGTAAAAATTGGCTGCCGCCATAATCAAGATAGCCGCGTTGACGAAAAACGCCAAATTTAATGCTATGGTTGAATCGAGGAAATTGAATTTGCACGCCTGCTCCCTGCCGGTGAATGTTTTAGATATCCGTCTTGACTGTACCAGGCAGGAATGCAGGTAAAGGTTGTGAGGCATAACCGTTGCGCCAATCATACCGATGGCAATGTATAAATTTTGCGAATTCAAACTGGGTTTAAATCCCGCGGCGATGCTTGACCATTCCGGCTTCGCGAGGAATACCTCCAATATAAAACAGCCGCCTATGACTGCCACAAGCGATACGATAAATGCCTCCATTTTGCGGACGCCCAATCGCAGCAATACCAACAGCAGGAATGTATCACACGCGGTAATTAAGCAACCCCACAACAGCGGCAGTTTGAATAACAGGTTTAACCCGATTATGGTTCCAAGTGCCTCCGCCAAATCGGTTGCGGCTATCGCGATTTCCGCCAGCAGCCACAATAAGAGATTGAATCGCTTCGGATATTCCCGTCGGCAGCCCTGTGCCAGGTCAAAGCCCGTAACAACCCCCAGCCGGGCGGCAAGGGTCTGCAAAAGGACTGCCATAAGATTGGACATCAGCAGTACCCAGATAAGCGAATAGCCGAATCGTGCGCCACCCTCGATATCCGTTGCCCAGTTGCCCGGGTCCATATACCCGACGCTGACTAAATAGGCAGGCCCGATAAAGGCGAAAAGACGGCGCAGCCAGCCGTGTTTCCTGACATCTATGGAATCGGCAAAGTGATTGCCCGCCTGGTTGTTCGTATTGAGATTATCCATATCAACGCTATTTGGCCTATTTTGACTTTTCTCGCCCAAACCGCAAGGGTAAATTGAGAATTTGCCTGAAAGCGTCTGTTGGTGGTTGACACCAGCCAATTGTTATGAATTATTAGCTGGCGGTTATTTTTTCCAAAAAAATTCAAAAAAAATGGTTGTCGATAGGGCTTCAGGCAGTTATTATACCACCCGACCGTCATCGGATGGCGCAGCGTTGAGATGTGAATCCGCTGGTAAACAGTTTGTTTATGTAAAAAAACGTTGTTTTTGGAGGACAAGCAAGTGAGTGCTGATATAGATGTCCAGGTAGTAGAGCAAAAGGTAATAGAGATAATTAGTGAGCAGATGGGCGTTGATAAAGCGGAAATCAGCCGCGAAACTTCCTTCATAAACGACCTGAATGCCGACTCGCTGGATACAGTCGAGCTGGTAATGGAATTCGAGGACGAGTTCGGAATGAGCATTCCCGACGAGGAAGCTGAGAAGATACAGACGGTCGGAGCGGCGGTTGATTACATAGTAAACGTGGGCAAGGCGGCAAAGAAGAAATAGCAGCTATAGAAAATGAGCAGACGAAGAGTCGTAATTACAGGTCTGGGCTGCATTACCGCCTTGGGAGAAACCGCTGACGAGTTTTTTGGGGCGCTTTGCCATGGTAAAAGTGGTATCGCGACGATAGAGTCGTTCGATACTACCGCGTATCCGGTTCACTTCGGCGGCGAAATCAAGCATTTCGACGTTACCAAATATATCGACTTCCGCGAAAGCAAGCGGATGGACCGATTTTCCCAGTTTGCGGTTTCCGCGGCAATTCAGGCGGTAAAGGAAAGCGGGCTGGATTTCAGCAAGGAAGACCCGTACCGGATGGGCGTCATAGTCGGAACGGGTATCGGCGGCATAAAAGAAATCGAGGAACAGCACCTTATACTTTTGAAAAAGGCGCCGATGAGGATTTCGCCGTTTACGGTTCCGCGTCTTATGGCCAACGCCGCGGCGGGCAATATCGCGATACAGTATGGCCTGCGCGGACCGAATTTCTGCGTATCAAGCGCATGCGCCAGCAGCAACCACGCGATTGGCGAGGCGTTTTGTAATATAGTGGCGGGCCGCAGCGACATGGTGATAACGGGCGGAACTGAAGCGGCACTAACGCCGTTAGGATTAGCGAGTTTTTGCGCTGCAAGGTCGCTTAGCTTGCGAAACGACAGTCCCGCACAGGCATCGAGGCCTTTCGACAAGGACAGGGACGGATTTGTGCTTTCAGAAGGCGCAGGCATAGCGGTTCTCGAAGAATACGAGCATGCGAAGAAACGCGGGGCCACGATATACGCGGAAGTGCTGGGATACGGGGCGACCGACGACGGGAATCATATTACCGCGCCTCTGTCGGATGGGGCGGGGGCGGCCAAGGCGATGGAGTTTGCGTTAAAAGACGCGCAGGTGTCGCCCGATAAGGTCGATTACGTCAATGCCCACGGGACCGGAACTGAATTGAACGATATCGCGGAAAGCTCGGCAATCAGGACTGTGTTTGGACCGCACGCGTATAAAGTGATGGTAAGTTCGACGAAGGGCGCGCACGGGCATTTGCTTGGGGCAAGCGCAGCCGTCGAGATGATAGTGTGTGCCCAGGCTATTAAGAAATCGATTGTCCCGCCCACGATTAACCTCGATAACGTGGACGAGCGTTGCGACGCGAAGATGGATTTTGTGCCTTTGAAAGCCAGGGAACACAAAGTCGGCGTCGCGATGAGCAACTCCTTCGGTTTTGGCGGACACAATGCCTGCGTCGTTTTCGGAAAAGTTTAGTTTTTCCTGATTCGGCCCGCAGCAGACAAGTTTCGGTTTGCTTTCCCATAAAGGCGTTATTCCTGTTGCCTGATTTCCCTTGTTCAATCCTGCATAAAAGATAAAATACATTTGCTTTTGGGGAGAGGCGATGGGTATGGTATCAGCCGGGGCTTATGGCGAAGACAAAGATAAGGTATCCGTTGCGACTGCGGAATGTCTTAAAAACTGGAGCGATGTAAATGGCAGAGATATTTGACGTTGTTGTAATTGGCTCGGGGCCGGGCGGTTATTACGTGGCGATCCGATGTGCGCAAAAAGGCACATCGGTCGCAATTATCGAAAAGGCCGAGACGGGTGGTACCTGTCTGAATCGCGGCTGTATCCCCTCAAAGGCGCTGCTTGCTTCTGTGGAGGTCCTGCTGCAGGCGAAAAACGCAGGCGTCATGGGTATCGATATACCATCGGTCTCGCCAAACTGGGTAAAAATGCAGCAGCGCAAAGACGCAATCGTCTCAGGTTCCAGGAAAGGGCTCTCCGGTCTTCTGCAGGCAAACAAAATTAAGATATTTGCGGGGACGGCCATTGTTTCTTCGCCGAAGGTGGTCATCGTTGAAACCCATACAGGGCAAATAGAAATCAACGCCATAAAGGGCATCATAGTCGCTACCGGCTCAATACCTGTTGAAATACCGGCATTCCCATTTGACGGACAAACCATTATCAGCAGCACAGAGGCGTTATCGTTACCGGCAATTCCGGCGTCAATGGTAATCGTGGGCGGCGGCATTATCGGCTGCGAACTTGCCTGCGTTTACGCGGCCATCGGAACAAAAGTCGTAATCGTCGAGGCGCTCGAGCGAATCATTAACACCGAAGACAAATGGGTCAGCCGGCTTCTGGAACGCGAATTCAAAAAACTTGGCATCACGGTTTTAACCGGCCAGATGGTTACAGCGGTTGGCAAGGCAGGTAATGTGGCAAAAGTAGTTTTGCAGTCGGGGCAAACCCTTGAAACTGAAAAGGTCCTCGTAGCCATAGGTAGAAAAGCGGCCTGCGACAGGCAAACCATCGACAACCTGAAATTACAGACCAATGGCCCTGCGATAAAGGTCAACGACAGGATGCAGACGAACATCCCCGGTGTTTATGCCATAGGCGACGTGGTCGGCACGACATATCTGGCGCACGGTGCGTTTGCCGAAGCGGAGGTCGTTGCGGATAACCTTTTGGGCGGCAACTCAACAATAGGCGACTATTCACTTATACCGAGGGCCGTCTATACTTTCCCCGAAATTGCCTCGGTTGGCAAATCCGAAGAAAAATGCGTAAAGGAAGGTATCGATATTGCCGTCGGCAGGGGCTTTTTCAGGGCCAACGGCAGAAGCTTGGCCCACAATGAGACCGCCGGCGAAATCAGGGTCGTTCGTGAGAAGGCAAATAATAAGATATTGGGCGTTACTATGGTCGGCGCAAAGGTTACCGAGCTTTTGGCTGGCGCCCGGATGCTCATTGGTTCAACCGAAAATTTTCACTCTGTTAGCTTTCCGCACCCGACCGTTTCCGAAGTCCTCAAAGAAGCGTGGGAAGATGCTTTCGGCCTTAGCGTTCACCAGCCGCCTAAAGCAGGTTAAACGGCCTATTCCCGGATTGGCCGGCGAGTAATTTAAGACGAAGCATCACGAAATTTTAGTTGCAAAATCGCGCATATATTAGTAGATTAAAATTCGATTTTGGCGACGTACCCAAGCGGCCTAAGGGGACGGTTTGCAAAACCGTTATTCGTGGGTTCGATTCCCACCGTCGCCTTTTATCTACAAATTACCCATTCATATCAACCTGCGAAATACCTGTTCGTGCCGGGCTTGATTCCCGTTATCACCTTGTTTTTTTTGCTTCCAATTCGTGGTTTCGTAAGTAATCTATAGGCATATTATGAAGGCGGATATTGCAAATACCGTTCTTGAACTTATTGACGGCGACATCACCGAGATGGATACCGACGCAATCGTAAACGCTGCTGATGCACAATTGATTCTGGGCGGCGGAGTCGCGGGCGCGATAAGACGAAAAGGCGGGCCTACGATTCAGCAGGAGTGCAATAAAATAGGCGGGACATTCGTTGGCGGGGCGGTAATCACCACGGGCGGCAAACTCAGGGCCAAATACGTTATTCACGCTGTTGGTCCAAGGATGAGGGAAGGCGACGAAGATAATAAACTCAAAAATGCGACGCTGAATTCGCTTAAACTGGCGGATAAACATAATCTCAGGAGCATTGCCTTCCCAGCCATAAGCGCAGGTATATTCGGTTTCCCGATTGACAGGTGCGCCGAAATTATGTTACGGACAACAATCGAATACCTCAAAGGTAAAACGAGTTTGAAAAAAGTTGTCTTTTGCTTGTTTGGCAGCGACAGTTACCTGATTTTTGAAAATCGACTCAAACAGGAAATTGCGAAATGAAAGCAATTGTTTTGACTAAGACCGGCCCCATAGAAAGCAAACCATTGACTTTGGTTGAATTGCCCATACCGAAACCAAAAGAAAGGGAGATACTCATAAAGGTTTCGGTTTGCGGGGCGTGCCATACCGATTTGGATGAGGCCGAAGGCAGATTGCCGACGAAATTACCAGTTGTGCCGGGGCATCAAGTGGTGGGGATGGTTTCGGAGTTGGGCAAAGGTGTAAGTAAGCATAAAGTCGGCGACAGGGTGGGCGTTACCTGGCTTTACAGTTCCTGCGGACAATGCGATTTCTGTAAAAAGGGTGAGGAGAACCTTTGCGAGAAGGCGAAATGGACCGGTAAGGACGCTAACGGCGGCTACGCGGAATATATGGTCATAAACGAGAATTACGCATACCCGATTCCCAAGCGGTTCACCGATTCACAGGCAGCACCATTATTGTGCGCCGGTGTCATCGGCTATCGCACTTTGCGACTTGCGGATATCCAAAAAGGCGAAACAATAGGCCTATACGGTTTCGGGGCGTCGGCACATATCGTCATTCAAATCATAAAACACAAATTCCCCGATAATCCCGTATTTACATTTTCCAAGACCGGCGGACACGCGGAGCTGGCAAAATCCTTAGGTGCGGCCTGGACAGGACTGTCAGGGGATATTCCACCTGTCAAACTTGACAAGATTATGGATTTTACTCCAGTAGGGGAATGTGTCCGCGATGCGCTCAAGATTCTTAACCGTGGCGGGCGATTAGTCATAAACGCTATTCGCAAAGAAACGCCCATCCCCGCCCTCGATTACGCTGAATACCTCTGGCTGGAAAAAGAAATCAAAAGCGTCGCAAATGTAACTCGCAGGGATGCCGAGGAGTTTTTGCCATTAGCCGCCCAGATTCCAATTGTCCCCACAATAGAAGAATTCCCCCTTGAGCAGGCCAATGAAGTTTTGTTGCGGATAAAACAATCTAAACTGAAAGCCGCAGGTGTGTTGAAAATTGGTAATATGATAAAATAGTACTAACTATATTTTTTTAGGAAAGGAATTAAAGAATTGATATGACGGATAATCCTCCAAAACAACATGATATCAAGGTATGCAATCATATAGTTACTTATATTGATGTTCTTGGTCAGAAAGAATGTTTAGCAAAACTTCCTAAAGTACTTCTTGGTGAAGGTAAGACAGATGAGCTTATGAGAAGTCTTAAAGATACGTATGGAAGAGTTCATAATACACGACAGACATTAGAACATTATTTCAATTCAGCGATTCACAAACAATCGTCTGCATGGCATAGTATTTTATCTTCCGAACAAAAAGATATCCTAAAGAATATGGATCAGTCTGATATACGGTCGCAACACTTTGGTGATGCGATGATTTTTTATAGCAATCTTTCAAACTCACAGGGTATTCTTAACCTTTCTTCATCAATGATGATGCTAGGTGGGTGCGCTACTATTATGATAGTGGGATTGCAGGCAGGTATCCCTCTACGTGGAGGTATCGAAATTGGAATAGCTGCCGATTGGCCCGAATTTGGAATATATGGTTCGGCACTTTATGGGGCATATGATATAGCAGAGAGAGTTGCTCAGTACCCACGGATAGTCATAGGTGAAGAGCTTAAAAAATATCTTATTTCGTGGAAAAATGACATACGTGACGACCCTTTTCATTTGATAAATAGGAAAATAGCAGACATATGTTTATCTTTTATTATCGAGGATCAAGATGGTATTCCAATCGTAGATTTCCTCAACATTCATAGTTTGCGTGATTTATTTGGCGACCAAAATCTACGAGAATTAAAAGATTTAGTCATTAAGGGGTTTAACTTTGTCAAATCTGAACAAGCCAGATATAAGGAAGAAAAGAACACTAAACTCGCATTCAGATATTGCTCGCTACTCGATTATTATATAGACAGATTAGCCGGATGGGAGTTTGGCGAATAAACAATGAAGAACGCGGCGATAAGTGAATTGTTTTCTGAGATGGCGGACGTGATGGAAATCCTCGGCGAGGACAGATTCCGCATCAACAGCTATCGCAAGGTCGCACGAGTCATCGGTGATATGCCGACGGATATCGAAGAAATGTTAGCGGCGGGGAAATTGGCGGAGACGCCGGGAATCGGGAAATCGTCATTAGCGAAAATCGAGGAATTCATAAAGACAGACAAAATTACGGCTCATCAGGAGCTTTTGAAGAACATTCCACAAACGCTATTGGAGCTGTTAAAAATACCGGGGATGGGGCCAAAGGGCGTCAAGGCGGTTTATGAAAACCTCAAGGTCAAAAGTATCGCTGATTTGAAAGCGGCGATTGAGACCGGCAAATTAGCGGAACTGACCGGTTTCGGCGATAAAAAAGCGGCGATTATTGCCAAAGGCATTAAGTTCCTCGAAAAATCAACGGGAAGAATTCGATTAGATCAGGCGTTTAACGCGGCAACTATCGTGATTGAGTTTCTTAAGGGTTTACCCGGCATCAAAAAAATAGAGTATGCCGGCTCACTCCGCCGGTGCGCCGAAACCATAGGCGATGTCGATATTCTTGTCGCCGCAAAGGAAGGCAAAAAAATTATCGATACTTTTGTCGGAGCGGAATTCGTGCAGGAGGTTATCGCAGCAGGGGACACCAAAGGAGCGGCAATCATAAAAACAAATAGTTGTCCCGTTCATGTCGATGTGCGCGTTGTGCCGGATAAGAGTTTCGGTGCTGCCTGGCAGTATTTCACTGGCTCGAAACAGCACAACGTGCGATTGCGTGAGATAGCGGTCAAGGCGAAACTGAAACTGAACGAATATGGTCTGTTCCGCGGCAAAAAAATGATAGCCGGCGAGACGGAAAACGAAATTTATAAAAAACTCGGACTCGATTACGTTGAGCCGATGTTAAGAGAGGACAGGGGCGAAATCGAAGCGGCCCAAAAGCATAAACTCCCCGATTTGGTGCGCCTTGAGGACATAAAAGGCGATTTGCACATGCACACGACGGCCTCGGACGGCTCCTGTGAGATTGAGGAATTAGTCAATGCTGCCAAGCAAAAGGGCTATCAATACATCTGCATAACGGACCATTCGCCTTTCGTCGCGATTGCCAACGGCTTATCACCTGCTCGTCTGGCTAAGCAAATCGAGCGGATTCGCAAACTCAACGACCGGCTCAAAGGCGTTACCGTTTTGGTTGGCACGGAGGTCGATATCCTCGCGGATGGCTCGCTTGATTATGATGATAAATTACTGGCCCAGATTGATTTTGTCATTGGTTCTATTCATTCGAGAATGTCCAGCGACAGGGAAACGCTCACGAAACGCGTGCTAAAAGCAATGGACAGCCCTTATCTTAACTGCATTGGCCATCCGACCGGCCGGCTGATTGGCGAACGCGAGCCGATGGATATCGATATATCCGCGGTAATCAGGCACGCCGCCGAGACGCGGATAGCAATGGAAGTTAGCTCGAATCCTTATCGGCTTGACCTCAAAGACGTTCACTGTAAAATGGCAGTTGAGGCGGGGGTGAAATTAGTCATCAGCACCGACACCCATAAACTGCACCAGCTTGATTATATGCCCTTTGGTGTCGCGACTGCCGCAAGGGGCTGGGCGACGAAATCGGACGTGCTTAATGCCTGGCCTTTGGCAAAATTGAAAACCTGGCTGGCCGAAAAAAGACAAAAAAAGTAGAGAGAATCATTATGCGAATAGCAATACTGATGACACTGGCTTGTCTGTCCGCGATAATCATCCCCGGCTGCGCAAACATCGAATGTCCCCATAATGTCGGATTTACTCCCCAAACGGGCGATTTGCTTTTCAAGGACGTTAATTGCGGACCTCTCTGCGACGCAATCGAAGACGTTACGACCGGCTATAAGGGTATGCGGCTATCGCACGTCGGCATCGTGGCTCAGGACGCCAATGGCCGGCTTGTTGTGATTGAGGCGGTCTCGAAGGGGGTTGTCGCCACTGATTTACAGGCCTTTTTGAGCCGGGGAACTGAACCGAATGGTCAGCCAAAAGTCATCGTGGGGCGTCTGAAATCGCCTTACCGGCATCTTATACCCGCTGCCATTAAAGAGGCCGAGGCGTTGAAAGGCAAACCATACGATAAGGTCTTCGCAATCGATAACGACGCGTATTACTGCTCCAAATTGATTTACGAGATTTTCCGCCGGGCCAACGGCGGCAAGCCGGTTTTCCCGTTGCAGCCCATGACCTTCAAGGACCCGAAAACCGGCCGAATACTACCTGCCTGGCAGGATTACTTCGCCAATCTTGGCGTCGATATCCCCGAAGGAAAACCAGGCATAAACCCGGGCGGAATTTCACGCTCGTCTGCCTTGACAATCGTTTATTCATACACCTGCTTAAAGCCGCCGGCCGTCACAAATAAGCTTTTATAGTGCAACACCAGCCGCTCGACCGATGTTATTGACAAACAGCACAAAAACTGCTATAATACGCGTGATACCAAATCTCTATTTAGCGGGTATATATGGCCAAAACAGCACGCAGACATTTGGGGGAAGTTTTGTATAAGGCAGGCCTGGTTGAAAAACAGGCCATCATCGACGCTATTAAGGTCGGCCATGCGAGCAAAAAACGGCTCGGCGAGGTGCTTATTGAAAAAGGCCTTATAGACGAGGAAACTCTCGCAAAGGCCGTCGCCAAGCAATTCGGCATGAAATACATCAACCTTGATACTACTACCCTGACTCCCGAAGTAATCAAACTTGTTCCCGAAGACCTCATCAAAAAGCACAATGTGCTGCCTCTCGGAATGGATAACGGCAAGCTCAAGTTGGCCATTTCGGACCCCGTAAATCTCGACGCGATGGATGCGGTCCGGTTCCGTACAAACAAGGAGCTTGATTGCTATGTTGCCAATCCCGCCAAAATCAAGTCATTTTTAACCGATACGCTTGAGCAGAGCAGGGCCGAGGAATCAGACCGGCTAAGGCACAGTATCGATGCCACCGCGGCCGAACTCGCCGAGGCGGGGCATGAGTTTCAGGCGGAAGTTCTCAAGGCCGGACAGGTTGCCGGCGCCGACGACGGTCCGGTTGTTCGTCTTGTAAACCTCATAATCGATACAGCCGTTAATATTCGAGCAAGCGATATTCACATCGAGCCGATGTCCGACAGGGTGCGAATCAGGTACCGGCTGGACGGCGTTTGCTTTGAAAAAGACAATATCCCCAAAAATATGCAGGCGCCCTTGATGACGCGTCTGAAAATCCTTTCGGGTATGAACATCGCCGAAAGACGTGTTCCCCAGGACGGCCGTATTAAACGAACCATAGGCAATCAGGACGTCGATTTCCGCGTATCTGCTCTGCCCGGTAACCACGGCGAAAGCGTCGTGCTTCGTATTCTGCGACCCGACGCCGTAAATATCGGTATTAAGGCGCTCGGTTTCGAATCCGATGACTATGACCGCTTCCAGAAAATCATAAGAAGGCCAAACGGCATATTTCTTGTAACAGGCCCGACAGGTAGCGGTAAAACAACCACGCTTTACGCCGCTTTGCAGGAGTTGAACAAGCCCGACAAAAAAATCATCACCGCAGAAGACCCCATTGAATACAGCTTCGCCGGTATGAACCAGGTGCAGGTAAGGGAGGACATCGGCCTTACATTTGAAAAGATACTGCGTGCTATGCTGCGCCAGGCGCCGAACGTGATTCTCGTCGGCGAAATTCGTGACGGCATCGTCGCCGACGTCGCTATTCAGGCGGCACTTACAGGTCACCTGGTATTCAGCACGCTGCACACCAACGACGCCCCAAGTGCGATTACGCGTCTGGTTGATATGGGTGTCAAACCCTTCCTTGTCGCAAGCTCGATTCAGGCCATTATGGCCCAGCGATTACTGCGGGTAATATGCAAAAACTGTAAAACCGTTGATAAGGATCCCGACCCTCATTATCTTCGCCTGCTGAATATTACCCCTGAGGACCTAAAAAATAACTCGATTTACAAAGGCGCCGGCTGCAGCCAGTGTCAGGGCATTGGCTACAAGGGGCGTAAGGGTATATTTGAAATGGTTGAGCTTAACAACGAAGTTAGGGAGCTGGCTTTTTCAAAGGCCCCGACGAGTGAGCTGCGGAAGGCCTGCATCGCCAGCGGCATGAGAACGCTTATGGAAGACGGCAAACTCAAGATATTCAAAGGAGTAACCACGCCGGCGGAAGTCGCGGCAATTGCTCAAATGGAAGGCGTGATGGGCGATTGATACATTGTTTTTTATCAGGAATCATTAAATGGCAACAGTAAATATTGATAGATTGCTTCAGGCCTGCGTAACTATGGGCGGCTCGGATATTCACATCACGGTCGGCAGACCGCCCGTCTTAAGAATAGACGGCCGGCTGCGCTCGCTCGAAACAAAGGTCCTCGAACCGGATGACACATTCGCTTTGATGAAAAGCATTACGCCAGAACGAAACCAGCAGGAATTTCAGGAAGAGGGCGGCACCGATTACGGTTTTGCCTATGGCGAGCAGTGCCGATTCCGTGTGTCTGTTTTCAAACAAAAAGGCAACGTTTCAATGGTTATGCGTTTGATTCCGTACAAAATCCTGAGTTTTGAGGAAATTGGTTTGCCCAAAATATGCGCAGCTCTTTGCCGCAGACCAAGAGGCCTTTTCATAGTTACAGGGCCGACCGGTAGCGGTAAAACGACTACGCTTGCGACAATGATCAATTACATTAACGAAAATCTCGACCGCCACATCGTAACCGTCGAAGAGCCAATCGAATATTACCACAACCATAAAAAGTCGATTATTAACCAGCGTGAAGTAGGAATTGACGTTCCAAGCTTTTCAGAAGCCCTTCGTCGCGTGCTGCGTATGGACCCTGACGTTATTCTCGTCGGCGAATTGCGAGACCTTGAGACGATTGAAGCCGCTGTCCGTGCCGCTGAAACTGGACACTTGGTTTTCAGCACTCTGCACACAACAAGCGCGGCAGGAACTATTAGTCGTATTATTGACGTTTTCCCTGTTGACCAGCAGGAACAAATACGCATCCAGTTGAGCAGTAACCTCATCGCGGTGCTTAGCCAGGCACTTTGCCCCTTATCCACAGGAAAAGGTCGAGTCGCTGCGTATGAATTTATGGTTGTTACGCCCGCTATTGCAAACCTTATCCGCGAAAACAAAACCTATCGTATTGATTCCAGTATCCAAACCGGCAGAAAACTTGGTATGCAACTGCTGGATGACCATTTGTGGCAACTGTATGAATCCGGCAAGATTACGATGTCGGAAATGCTTGATAAAGCCAGGATGCCCGGCGCTTTGCATGATAAAGCAATGGCTCGGCTCAAGACCCTTAAACCACACGAGAGACCTCCTGAGGAGGAAGATGATTTCGGGCCGATTCTGCGAACATAATACCTTGTGATTTAAGCATTTATGTAATGTTCGGAGGTGCAATTGCCAGCCGCTGAGGATAATGCGGGGGGGATACCCACTGATTATGCTACTGTTGAGTGGCAGGGGGGCAAGTTTGAGTTTGCAGGATATGGTTTTTTAGAGCAACTTAAGGTTATGAGACCAAAACATTGTCTCATTAACCGTATGTCCAATTGCTAATTACTTGACACAGCGTTAATTACGAACATATAATAGTAATTGAAGGCAAGGCGAAGGTAAGGGACGAGTTTATGGATAAGATGCCGCCAATAGAACAATTAAGAGGCAGACCCATAGGTCGAGTGCTTATGAAGATGGGTTTGCTGACCCGCGAAAAAGTCCACCATTGTCTCGAAGTGCAAAAACAAAGGCAGCAGCAGGAACACAAGAACATTCCTATCGGAGAGATTTTTGTTGAGCTTGGGCTTGTACAGGAAAAACAGTTGCATATTGCCCTTGCCGCCCAGCGAGGAATGGAATTTATAAACTTGGACGCAGTCGAGGTTCCCAAGAGCGCACTGGACAAGCTTGCCCCGCAGATGGCAAAGACATATCGGGTTTTGCCCATTGAATTCAAGGAGGACACAAACGAACTGGTGGTGGCGGTTGACAAGGCCGACAGCTTCCGGGCAACGGACGATTTAAGCACTCTTCTTGGTATGAAAGTTACTGCTAAAATCGTTGACACAAAGGCGCTTGAAACGGCTATTGCGAAATACTACCAGCAGAAGGATGAGGGGCAGGGAATAAACGAGTTAATCAGTGAAATTCAGGAAGACGGGTTCCTTGCCGAATTCGCGGGGCGAAACCAGAGTATCGACCTTGATGAATTAAAAGAGCTTTCGGAATCGAACCCGGTAAAGAAGCTTTTGAACCTGGTGCTGATGCAGGCAATCAGGGACAAGGCCTCGGATGTACATTTTGAGCCGTTTGAAAACGAATACAAGATGCGATATCGAATCGACGGCATCCTTTACGAGATGGTTCCGCCGCCGAAGCATATCGCCGCGGCGCTTAGCTCGAGAATTAAGGTTATGGCAAGCTTAGATATCGCGGAAAGGCGTCTTCCCCAGGACGGCCGTATTTCGCTTACCGTTCAGGGAAACCCGGTTGACCTGCGTGTCAGCGTTTTACCCACGATGTTCGGCGAAAGCGTCGTGCTTCGTATTCTCGACCGCAGCCAGATGCAATTAGACCTTGAAAAGCTCGGAATCGGGACAGATAACCTGAATGTTGTTCGGCAGCTTATTCACAAGCCCAACGGCATCATAATTGTTACAGGCCCGACGGGTTGCGGCAAGACAACGACCCTATACGCAGCGTTAAACGAGCTTAACGACATCGAGACCAAGATAATCACCACCGAAGACCCGATTGAATACGATATTGACGGCATCATCCAGGTCCAGATGAGGCCGGAAGTCGGGGTTACTTTCGCGAAATGCCTGCGTTCAATTCTGCGCCAGGACCCCGATGTTGTAATGGTCGGTGAAATTCGTGACCTTGAAACGGCAGAAATCGCCGCCCAGGCCTCGCTGACAGGCCACATCGTATTCACAACGCTGCACACCAATGACGCGCCGAGTTCCATCGCGCGACTTCTGGACCTTGGCATTGAGCCGTTCCTTCTGACGGCGACGATAGAAGGCATCATCGCCCAGCGATTAGTGAGGAAAATTTGCGAGCATTGTAAAACGCCGTTTTCGCCGACGGAAAGCCAGCTTATGGAGCTTGGACTTTCTCCTGAGGATATCAAGGGCAAACAGTTCTATTACGGCGCCGGCTGCAATAGGTGCAACAATACCGGCTACAAGGGCAGAACGGGCCTTTTTGAAATTATGACGTTCAATGACGAAGTGCGCGAGCTGATTATGAACCACGCATCAACAAATGTTCTTAGGACGGCCAGCCAGAAGACAGGTATGAAATTGCTGCGAGAGGCGGGTTTGTCGGCGATATATAACGGCCTGACGACAATAGACGAGGTCGTGAAGGAAACAATCGCGGAAAGCGAATAACTTATGAATAAAAAATTCATAGGAGGTGTTTATGCCGCTGTTTAAATACGAAGCTCTGGACTCGCAGGGAGTGGCGATAAAAAACGAGGTTGAGGCGCTAAGCCAGAAGGAAGCGGTCAGCAAGATAAGAAATATGGGGTATTTCCCCACAAAGGTAATATCTGTTGGAGCCGGCAAGAAGGCTGCCGCTGCTGCCGGCGCTGCTGCTGCAAAGCCGAAGAGAAGACGCGGGGCGGGCGGCAAGGTCAAAATCAAGGTGATTGCCCAGTTCTCCAGGCAGTTGTCCACACTGCAGGACGCGGGTCTGCCGATTTTGAGGTCGCTGCGAATTCTTGAGGAGCAGCAGAAAGCAGGCACATTCAGGCGTATCATCGGTTACGTCGCCGACGACATCGAAGGCGGCGCGACATTGTCTGAGGCGTTGAGCCGGTTTCCCAGATGCTTCGACCGTTTAATGGTGGGTATGGTTGCGGCAGGCGAGACGGGCGGCGTGCTTGACCTGATTTTGTCCCGCGTGGCCGATTTTATGGAAAAATCGGAGAAGCTGAAATCACGCGTCAAAGGCGCTATGATTTATCCGGCAGTGGTTCTTACCGCTGCTATGACGATGCTCATATTGCTGATGATATTCGTTATTCCCAGGTTCCAGGACGTTCTGAAGGAAATGCTTGAGGGACAGGGCTTGCCCATGATTACGCAGATCGTGCTGAATGTAGCGCAGTGGATTGCCAAGGATTTCGGCTGGGCAATCATTATAGGCGTGCCTTTCGCGTTTATTTTCCTGACCCGTGTTATCAGGCGGTTTAAGACGGGGCGATACGTTCTCGACGCCATCAAAATCCGGCTGCCCGTGATGGGCCAGCTCACGCGAAAAGTGGCCATAACCCGCTGGACCAGGACGTTAGGCACGCTTATCGGGGCGGGCGTTCCAATTCTCGACGCGATTAACGTTACCAGCGAAACCGCAGGCAACGAAATATATGCCAAAATGCTTCTCAACGTTCAGAACTCAATCAGGCAGGGCGACACCTTCGCGACGCCTTTGAAGCAGTCCAAAACGGTTGACCTGATTGTCTCTAATATGGTGGCGGTGGGCGAAGAAACGGGAGACCTCGACAAGATGCTTCTCAAAATCGCGGACAATTACGACGAGCAGGTTGACGTTCTGGTCGCGTCGCTGATGCACCTGCTGGAACCGGTAATGATTGTCTGCCTCGGCGGAATCGTGATGGTCATCGTTTTGTCGGTGTTCCTGCCGATGATTAAAATTATTACCACGCTGAACGTCGGCGGGTAAAAAACGAACTTTTTAAAACCGGAGTTATAGCGAATATTCAAGGAGAATAAAATGAAACCGATTAACGGCAATCAAAGCAGGCGGATTGGTTTTACCATTATCGAGCTTCTCACGGTTATGAGCATCATCGTGATTCTCATCAGTTTGCTGGCGCCCGCGCTGAATCGCGTCAGGAGATACGCGACAGACGTCAAGCAGAAGGCGCAATTCCACAGCATAGCCGTCGCGCTTGATATGTTTAACTCCGATTTCGACGGCTATCCCGATTCCAACGCGTTGGATGACCTGGGGAATAACTATTGCGGCGCGATGCGTCTGGCGGAGGCATTGGTCGGTCAGGACCTCAAGGGATTCAATCCGAGTTCTCGCTTTGAACGCGCTGGTTTCGGCTCGGCGACCCCGACTCCTACTACTACTATGTATCCTCCCTATGGTTACCCCGATACGCCGACCTATAATGCAAACATACAGTCCCGCAAGATGTATTTAGAGCTTGAGCACGCAAATGCATACCTTCTTAGTGATATCTATGATAATGGTACCATAACCTCCGCCGTGGCCGCCCTTAATAGTTATGGGCCTACCGTGCAAGGTTTTGACCCCTGTACCTATGTGTTGTGCGATTCCTATAATCGCGTTACGAATAAAACCACGGGCAAAAAAATGGGTATGCCAATCCTTTATTACAGGGCAGACCAGACAAAATTTCTGTTTCCTCCGAGCGGCACAGCGCCTAATCCGACTATGCAGGCTTATGCTAGTACTTACACATACAACTTCTATGACAATCAGGCCCTGATTAATATGGGAATGCCCTGGTTGCCCAGCGGAAGCCCCATCTCCAGCAACGTTCACCGCCTGGCATCAGGCGGGACAACCCCGGAACTTTTCCAGATTACAGGCACGAACGCCTGTCCGGAAGAGTTCTATAGAATTATCCGCGACCCCAAAATCTCGTCTGGCGACAGGCCATACAGGGCGAATTCGTATATCCTGATGTCGGCGGGCTTTGACGGTGAATACGGCACAAGCGACGATATTTATAATTTCGGCAACTAAAAAAACTCGGCGAGGACCACTAAACTGGTTTGAAGTCGAAAGGATGATTATAAGGATGATTATGATGAATAATCGCAGGGCGTTTACACTCGTGGAGCTGATAACGGTCGTAATAATCATTGCCGTATTGTTAGGCATCTTGCTGCCTTCTATCGCTATGGTTCGCGCAAAGGCAAGAGAGACGGCGGAGAAGGCACAGCTTAATGCAATCTCAATGGCGCTGGAGGCCTTCAAGCAGGATTATGGCGACTACCCGCCTTCCGCCGTGTCCTACCAGACTTCCAGCTCAACATCGCCTAACTATTGTGGAGCACAAGAACTTGCCGAGGCGCTTCTCGGCTGGGACCTAATGGGGTTTAATCCTAATTCCGCCTGGCGGGCGGATGGCACAGATGGCAGTGGTAACATGATTTATACGCCTGCGACAGCAAACCTGCAGACAAGAAAAGGCCCTTATCTTGAGCTGGCGACAGCCAATGTGTTTACGCTTCGCAAACTGTTCTATAACACTGGTACGCTTGCTCCCGATACAAATGTGATTTGCGATGTCTTCAAAGTAAGGAAAACAACCGATAACGACAGCACAGGCAAACCCATTATGGCCGGCGCTCCGATTCTGTATTACAAGGCAAATACCGCCAACAAAACAATCGACCCGAATTATGTGCCGGCATCTAATTTAGCAGGTAGAACTTATAATTATCTCGACGACAAGCCATTAGTTGACCTCGGAAAGCTCACCGTAAATGGTTCTTCCGGCCTGGCACATCCTTTTGCTTATCCTGCTGGTTCCGGTACCAGTACCGATTACCCCGTTTTCTATGGCAGCCAAACTACTTATACCCCCGGCACTACTTATGGGGGGACGGGTATTGGCTATGGGATACGAGACCCGAAGATTCCGGGTATTGTGCGGCCATACAATCCGGATAGCTATATTTTAATATCTGCGGGGCCTGACGGCTATTACGGCACAGCCGACGACATGCACAACTACTAAACGCCGGCATTTGGGCGGTTGATATTGCTTATGAAAACGCGCGCTTATAAAACCGGCTTTACGCTCATCGAAATGATTGTGGTGATTGCCATCATCGCCATACTCATCTCGATGGTCGTTACTATCGCCAAACGCATCGACGACCAGAGCAAGGAGCGATTGACAAGAGATACTCTCGTCCTCATCGGCAACGCCCTCGAACAATTCCGCGACTTCGGTTATGAATACAAAGACGCAAATTACGCCGGTCTTGCGTTCCCCCTCGATTGCAACGGCTACAACCTTACGAGTATCTCTCCCTATCCGAATCTCCCAAACACACTTCACAACGCTTTATATTCAGCCAATTTATACGATCCGCCTCAAGTAACCATTTCCGGCGGGACAAATGACCCGACTTTCTCCGGTTCTGAGGCATTGTATTTTATCCTGAGACAGGTTCCCGATTGCCGGGTGACACTCGATAAAATCGACAAATCGCTGCTGACTAACAACAGCAATGATAGCCCACCGGCGCCTTTAACTATAAATTTAATCACAGGCACCACTACGATTACATTCCCGTTTACAAGAATCATTGACCCCTGGGGAACGCCCCTGCGATACGACTATTACCCTGAATATGCTGATTATATTCTCGCTAACCCCGGCGGAAACTGGGCGAATTATGTTACCTATAGAAATTCCGCCAAGAAAACTTTCCCCGTAATAACGTCCGCCGGGCCGGACAGGCAGTTTGATACGGCTGATGATATATCTAACGTGAACTAAAATGAGAAATAAACGCAGACAGGTTGGTGTAACGCTTGCCGAGATGATGGTTGTCATCGGGATAGCCGCGTTGATGCTCGGCTTAGCTGTCCCTGTTGCCAATATACTCCTCAATTCCTTTGAATCCGAAAGCGGCGCAAAATCGATAATTAACGCTGCCCTCGCCAGCGCACGAGCCATCGCCTCCAAAGAGCAGCGTTACGCAGGAATACGATTCCAGAAACGCTACGACCCTACTAACCCCGACCCACTCAAGGCCTCGCAATATATAATATTCATCATCAATGAAACAGACAGAAACTTATCGGGCAATCTTGCCAGTGGCTTCCGTGCGGTTAAAGGTGTCCAGCCAATCAAGCTGCCCGATTCAATCGGCGTTATGGACTTGGTAGTCCGAACCAATTGGGGAACGACATGGCAAGCAGCATCATCTCAATCCATCGGAGCCCAACAAATCAATGATAATATGTATATCAACACACTTCCAGAAGTTAACGATACCACTACCTTCTCAATTATTTTTTCGCCTTCGGGCAAACTTGTCATTCATGAGGTTCGTGTAAGAAACAAAGATGGGGTGTTCAGAGCGGATAATAGCAACACGGATAATACTAAGCACTCGATGGATGACATCTTTAATTCTCAATCAAACATTGCCTATTACCAAATCGGTATGTTTATTCAGGATGATTACGCTTATCTCGGTTATGGTGCTGAATTCAGCCGAAATAATTTTGTCATTTACGATACCAAAAAATTCAATCAGGCATGCAACAATGGCATCCCATATTCCGGCTATCTCAACCAGTTGAAACGGATTTATATAAATCCTTACACGGGGACAATCATTAACTAACGATAAAATAATGAACATTGAACATCGAACACAGAACGTTGAACTTCGAACTGCGAGTCACGAGTCACGAGTGACGAGACACGCGTTTTCCCTCACCGAGGTTCTCATTGCTATCGGGTTGCTGGCGGTTGGGATGCTTTTTATCGCGGGGGCGTTTCCCGTGAGTATTCATTTTACGACGGTTGCCACAGAGCGCACCATCGCCCCGATAGTCGCTGACGAGGCCTTCGCAAAAATAAAACTTTATGGCGGCATTAGCTATATTAGTACTGCTTCCAATGCCGAGTTTGCGTATCCATCAACGCCGACATCCGACCCCAATTCCAAGCAATACTGGTGGTCTGCTATATCTCGAAGTATGGACATTAACGACGTTCAAGTTACCGTTTTTGTTTCCCGCAAAGTCGGAAAAAATACGGCATATTATATGCGGGGATCGAATAGTCTCGTATCCTCATCAAGGCCGGTTCCTGTTTTCGTATCTGTATCTGCAAGACCCGGCGGCATGGCGGATGAGCTTTTGATAAATGATACTTTGGTCCCACCTAATTTTATCAATGACGGCTATACCATTTTGGATGATACAACCGGCAATATATATCGTGTTCTCGAAAGATATTCAGCCAGCCCAAGTGTGACAAATGTGATCCGACTGGACAAGGACTGGCAGGGGGTTCCATCAAAGGTCTGGGTCGTTCCGCCTCCCGTTAATAGCAGTCGATACCCCTGTATTGGTGTTTATCAAAAAGTTATGCGCTTTTAATTGCTACGAACTATGAACAACAAACAACACAATACACAGGACGGTTTCACCCTCGTCGAACTCGTCGTCGCCATAGGCGTAATGGCGATGGTGGTTGTCTTTGCCGGCACGGTCTTCAAAACCAGCATCGCCGCATACCGCGTCGCCACTGCCCAGGCCGAAATTATGCATAAATTCCGCGCCATTACCGACCAGTTGAGTAGCGATTTCAGAGGCCTCCGCAAAAATGCCCCGCTGTTTATATGGTTTCAATTGGACCCCAATGACCCTAATAAGAGATTAGACCAGATTATGTTTTTCGCCGACGGCGATTTCCAGTCGGTAGGCCAATGGGCAAATAAAACAATCGTCGGCAATCTTGCGAGAATCCAGTATGGTCAGGCACGCAGCTATGACTATCGCTGTAAATGGACGAATGACCCCCAAAACCTCCACGGCAATTACCGCCTTCTCGCCCGAAGACAGCAAATCTCAACCACCGAAACCGACCTCAACTCTTGGCCCGACCCGTATAACTTTCTTAACCCTCTTAACCCTTTCAATTTGCATAACAACGATTTGTATGAATACGACCGTTTTTCCCTGTCGCAGTGGCAGGCGCTAACAAACGACCTTACAAACGGCCCTGCTAATGTCAACCAGATAATCACTGCTTGTTTTATCTCAAGACCGATAGTTGACCTGGTTGACACAAACGACCCGCATATGCTGATGGCCGAAAAGGTGGGCAGTTTTTCTGTTCAATGGAGTTACTCGTATATTAATGCGGGCCAGGAATATGTTTATTGGTGGCCGAGCATCGACCCCGGCAGCAGCGGCAACACTACCTATTCCGATTTTGGTTCATCGGGTATGAATATGAATCTCAATCCATTCGGCTTTTACTTTAATACGGCCGCACCCGCACCGTCCTTTTCAAACTGGTTTTCATATAGTGGGGCACAAGGATATTATTATCCTGACCCGCTTCTTAATCCGCGCAACATAGCTAACAAACCAGTGTATCCGCAGGCGTTAAAATTCACCTTCACGCTTTACGATTCACAAGGCGTGTTCAAGGATGGCCAAACATTTACCCATATCGTTTATCTGGGCGACTGATATGAGACAGAAGACAGAAGACAGAAGACAGAAGACGGAGCGGTTTCGCCGAGGGTCGGCGATTATTCTCGCGGTCGTTCTTACAACACTTCTTGCAATCTTGGGCGTTCTGTTTTTGTTTTCTTCCCGCGTTGATTCAGTCGCCACATCAGCAGTCGAGGATAACCACGACCTCAAATTAGCCGTCGATACCGTTGTCTCACAAATATCGAATGTTCTTACTCATAACGTTCCCGGCGTTGACCCAAACGGCACATATTACAATTATCCCGACGACAATAGCCCCTGGCTGGCCTCATTAGAGCCAAATGATTCGGGTTTATGGCCTCACATTACTGATTTATATTATCCTTACCAGCTTGGTTCCGTTGCCTATGACCTTCCGCCTGTCATTATTTATGACCATAGCGACACGGCAGGAAACAGCACGCCGGCATCCTGGTCTATGGCAGATGCTGATGGCGATGGCGTCAGCGATTCGATGTGGGTGCAGATTCAGAATTTGAATTCGAGCAAAGGCAAACCCATCTACGCCGCCATTCGCATCATCGACAATGGCGGTATGCTTAATGCCAACACCGGCTACTGGTTCAATGTTAACGCTGCCCCCAATCTTACCGACGGCTCAAGCCAGACGCAAATCAACCTTCTCGCACTGGCCCAAAGACCCTACGATAATCCGGCCACTTTTACAATCCAGGCCAATGCGGACAATCTTGTTAATTATCGCTGCGGCTCAGGCCCAAACGATATCGCCTCTTACACCAGCAACGTCATCTGGCAATATGGTCTGCCTAATGGAAGCTACACTCCCTTCGACATCTCTGATGAGCTTGAAATGCGTTACCGTTTTGTGATAGACCAGAACGATACATATACAAGATGGGAATCCTGGGATAAACAATTCGATTCACCGGCTAAGACGCATCCCTTCGACACCGTAACTGGTTATTCTCTGAATGGCTGGTTTTCCTATGTCAACGACGACAATGTTTACTTTGACGCCAACTATGCCTATCGCCACATCGCCACGACTCACAACATGGACAGGATTATCAACCCCGCAGGCAATAAAATGTTCAATATCAACTCCCCTCTTGACTTTAATGCTAATACGATTTACAATGCTATTCGTGCCGCCCTTGACCCCTGTGTTTTTTCAAGTGGTGAAGTCGCACAAATCACCGCAAACCTGATGGATTACATCGATGGTCCTAATTATCCTTCCAATGACCCAAGGTATGACCCCAATGACACGGTTACTGTCGTACCTGACCCATGTACTGGGACTCTACACTATGGTTTCGAAACACCCTGTGTTTACATATCAGAAATCGCTGAGAACTTTTATCAACCCGCCAGCCTCAACGACCCTAACTATAATCCTCTCGACCCTAATGTAGTATATCGTTCTTACGCCATAGAACTATTCAAGCCATACCCGCAGGACGACGACCCAAACGGATGGCAGCTCCGCATTTATAATGCAGATGGGTCCCTGTATTCTGATATTAATATAATCTGGACCGGCACAAAACAGTTTCATGTGCTGGCAAATATTGACCCAAAGGCAGATATACCAATCGATTGGTTAAATTCAGATACACAGAGTACTACTGACATGAACTTCAGCCCGGGAAGTACTATAAAACTTTACCGGGACGTAAATATTATAGTTGATTTATTAACCGTCCCCGCTGCCGGTGTAAACGGAAGCGTTTGGATGCAGAATATGAGCAGTTCCTCGCCGTACAGTTTTGAAAGAGATATAACCGTTAACAGGTGTATCAGGCGGATTTTGAACCCGAATATGACCGTGCCTACACTTGGCCATGCGAACAGCTTTGTCGCTACCGCCACCCCAATGATTCAAGCGCACCCGGCAAACAAACAATTTACAGACATCGGCGAAATCGGCCAGGTCTTATCCTGTGATATGATTTCGATAGACCAAAACAGTACGGAAGCATCAGTTCGCCTTAATATCGCTGACGCGAACTTCCAGAATCTTTTCAAATATCTGACTGTGATGGACCCGAATGTCTCTACTACTGAAACCCGAATTAAAGGCAGAATCAATGTCAACACTGCACCGTGGTTTGTCCTCGCTCAATTGCCCTGGGTCTCTTCCAACACCACGAATTATGACCTCGCCCGCTCAATCGCCAATTACCGCGACACTTACGGCCCCTTCAAAAATATCGGCCAACTTATGAATGTCGGCATTGTTAACAATGACTCGAACAGTTTGAACAGGATGGATTATTACGTAGGCAAAGCTATCCCCATCGGCTTAGCGACGCCCTCGCCCACGGACTGTAATGGCGACGCATTTGAGGAGCGGGATGTTATTTTCGACCGCATCAGCAACCTTGTAACGGTTCGCAGCGATGTCTTTACGGCTTATATCCTTGTCCGCATCGGCTCCAACGGCCCCCAAAAACGCGTCATAGCTATTTTCGACAGAAGCGAAGTTGTTCCGAACCCGGCCTACAACCCCGTAACCAATCCTATTCCCTATCTTGGGAGAGTAAAAATACTTGCTGTTCAACCTGTCCCAGACCCGCGTTAATTGACGATTGTCGATTTTAAAATACGAACACTGATTGCTGGCTTCTACACGCTGTTGGCAAAAATCCGCCACAACAAGACATACTTAGTTCCTGACCAAATGCACTGTGCCGCCACTTGCGCATGCTCCTATCCTGCCCCACGCACAAAATTCACAAGCGTTAATTAAATCGTAGCCGTCAAATGTTGCGCAGTCACCAGATAATTCATTTGCAAGCGTATTGTCACCTGTTAAATTAAAATAACTTACAAAAGCGGTTCTTGTATAGTACATCCGTTCGCTTCTTATGTAAAAATGTGCACCTAAATCATAATAATCCAACCATAGCACATATTGCCAATATCCGTCTGGGCTATGACCCCAATACCAGCACCTATTGTAACATTTGCATAAAAAATTTAAGGTAACATTTACGTCATTAAGAGTTTCTGCCGCGGAATCCGGAAATGGAGATGGATAACACGTAACAACACCAGTTAATACTGCCGAATAAGTGCTGGAAATGTCACAAAGGGACATTTGCGCCTTGCCCGTCGCGATTTGGCGTGTATCGTCCGAGTCGGGTGAATTTGGGTTTGAGCTGATAATTCCTTCATAGATCAGAACATATTGAATATCATCCGAAGTCGGCGGAGTGAAAACCGCCTTAGTGGTCTGGCCATAATTCATTTGTGCTGACGAATTCCACTCGTTGCCCGCTATCGGCTCAGTGCCCGGCTGGTAAACGGTAAAATCGCTTACGACGGTTCTATTGCCTGACGAATCATCCCAATAGAGCGTGAATGTCCCACCTTTTAATATTTGGTTTACATCGGAATTGGTCGATTTGTTTGTAATTGCAATCACGATTTTGCCATTGTTGCAATCGGTTTGCTCGATACTCAGTTTTCCGCGGAAAAAGTAATTTATCAGGCCGGTCGCATAGTTAATCGTTCGCGGAACCGTGATATTGGCGTAATCTTCAAAGACCTGCACATCGTCTGTAGTGTTAGTATTGTCTATTTCCTCGCCGTAAACGCCGTGTTCGTCTGTAAAATAGTATGTATAGGATTCGCGGGCAAGATGAGAAACACCATAGTTTGAGCCATTGAAATACAATTTTACCCCTTCCGGTACGGGGTTTGATAAATCTGGGCCGAGATGCTCTTTGGCAGGATTAGGAAATTGATATTTTATCCCGGTGCACCCGAACATCGTGCTTGTTGAAAGAAACTGATAATTGCTGCATTCGGAAAGCCCCCAGGTATTTGGTGGCAAAACGCCATCGCCAAGATAATCACCTAAGTAAGCATTAGCATCGAAATATTTGGCAAGTTTATCAAAAATCACAGGCGAACTGCTCGACCACGGGCATTGGTTGCCATCACTCTTAACAATTCCTTCAACCCAGTTTTCAAAATCATTACCGATACTCGCAGGGGGCTGATAGTGTCCGAACAGAAAATCATTTCTCGTATGTGCAGGCACGCCCATATCTTCAATCATGTGTGCCACAGAACCCAAATCCAAAAATGCAGAGGCAAGATAGTATTCCCTCCAGAGCGAATTAGGGTCGGTCAATGCCGAATAAAAATCATCTCTTGCATTAACCCATGATTGCGCATTGGTAGTCGGCTCTTTATCATACGGTGCTGTTCCTTTTATAGCCCACACTATGGCAGATTGGCCAGTAACATCGAATTCGCCCGGGTAAAAATGAGTGGTCCACGCAAATAGGTTAGCATAGTTTGGATGGTCTGTTTTATCATCGAGTCCTGAATTGCGTAAAGGGTCGTGAAAATGATGCCGAGGTCGAATACTTGGTAGGAATGGAGGCCAAACATCCTTATCCTCATCTTCGATAACACTACCCGATTTCATCCATTCTAAAACTGTTCTATTAGGCCCACCTGTCGAATAACCGCCTCTTTGCAACCTGTATTGAATATACATCTGATACCAATCAGGCTGATAGTTTAATTGGGTCTGAATGCCATTAACCATACCAAGTTGGTTTTTCAAATAGTCGTCAATTACCGATTCCCCGACGGCACTGCTTGTTATTGCAGGATGCGTAATTTGGTTGCAAAAACCAAAAACGGTGCCGCCAAATGCAAGAAGAATGATAGTTATTATCAGCAATGTCGGAATTCCATATTTATTCATTTCCTAATCCTCACCATACATGACGGAAAAGACGGCCTATTAACCAACATACCAATACTGATGTAGAGAAGGCATATACAATTACAAATAGAATTTTTTTGAGTACTTTCATTTGGTCGCTTATAGGATGCCACTGTTTCATAATAACACCCCATAACACATCAAACGCAAGAACTGTAAGGGGACCTGCGATGCCGGAGAACCAAAAAGGCACAAAACGTCCTATTACTCTTATCAATAAATAAGCTCCTCCAATAAATGCCACGATGGCTATTGGCGTTAGGAAAATTATATCCATTGCAGTATCAACCCAGTTTCTTTGCGGGTTATCTGGTTTTTTGTCGTTTTCTTGTTCCGTCACCACTTATTCGCCATCCTAATTTTTAGAAGTTGTATATTTGCCAGTTTCCATGCTCATCTTTTATAAAAATAACCGGGAAGAGATATGTGGCGGAACTGACCTGATGAGTCATTTCATATTTGATTTCTCCATCTATTTCGGAGGTCGATTTTAAAATCAAATCGCCCATCCCTGCGGCGTAATCCGGCAAGCCTGGCCCGATGATTTGGAAAATAGAGGCATATTTGTCCCTCGATATTTCAGAGACAAAAGTCAGTGCCTTATTTGTATCACCGGCATTCAAAGCCGCTTTGAATTGTTCCCAGATATCCTCCGGCCTATTTCCTTTAAGCCAGCAATCCGCCATTACGGCTAAATCAGCATAGTCAACGAGATTGCTGTCATCAAAATCACCGATAAGACCTGTGCCCGCCTGTAACCAGTTTTGTGCAAATATGGCCAAATCCTCAAAGGCGATTATGCCATCGTTATTCAAATCCGCTTTTTGGCATTGCTGATACTCGCTATATTCGGTAAGCCAATACCAGCAAAAAACAGTAAGGTCATTTATATCTACCGTTCCACTGTTATCGATGTCGCCCGCAAGGTTGGTTCCTGATTGTTGCCAGTTGCCTGCCAGTATGGCGAAATCAGAAAAATCGACCCTGCTGTCGTTGTTCAGATCCAGATTAGGGATATCGTAGGCCGGAACAAGGCCACAAGCTCCAAGACAGATAACCCCCGCAAATATAAGCAACTTAGGATTGCTCATAAAATGTCCTCTCCTTGGGTAGTGTTTTTTATCATAACAAGCTGACTATAACCAGCATTATGAACAAAGTCAATAGAAAATCCCCCAGCAGTGACATAATATGACACTATCTAAGCAGATTTTTTAAAAAAGGGGACAAAATTCGCCTCCGGCAGGGGGGTACAGGTGAAAAAAGTAAAAATTATTGCTATACAACAAGTGCCAGACCCAAGGTGATTCATTGCGGATTGCAGATTGCATACTAACAAGTTATCGTGTTTTCTTTACGGTATTCAAAGAAGCGACGACTATTGCTACCAGTTCATTGGCTTCACTAAGCATTTCTGTAACACGATTCTGCGGTGCCATACCCGCTTCAATCAACATCTCAATCCAGTATGCCGACTCATCCGCTTCTTCCTCAACAATTCCTAATTTTGCAGCAAATTCTGCTTTTGATCTTGCACGACAGGCCGCACGGTAATTGGCGCCAACGGAGGTAGCAGAGCGAACCAATTGATTTCCAATAGCATTTGCTGAACGAGTTCGAGGAAGCTGGTCAACCAATTTGATTACGGTAAGCCCAAATGCTTTTGTTCTTCTTTTCAATTCTTCCGGTGTCATAAAATCAACATTCCTTATTGCAAATCCGCAATCTACAATCCGAAATCCGAAATTATTTGAGTAGTGCCGCCATTTCTGAGTAAACCTTTTTGTTTCCCCCGACGGTCGCCAGTTCCTGCCCCGCGTAATTGTCGAGGTTTATCGGGAAAAGCTTGTTGCCTTTCCAGCCGCTGACGATTGCGCCCGCGGATTCGGCTATCAAGATGCCCGCCGCCACGTCCCAAATCTTCGGCCTGACAAAAACCACCCCGACAAGCGAACCTTTCGCTAAATACGCTAATTGCAGGCACGAGCTGCCTAAGGTGCGCAACCTCGCCTTTTTCATAAGCGCGATTACCCATTTCGGCACGCCATTATCGAAGAAGCTGTCGGTGCCGATACTGGAGAAGTTGTCGAAGCCGTCGTCGCTGGCGATGATTCGCCTGTTATTTAGCCGGGCCTCGCCTCCTTTTACGGTCGTGAACATCGAGTCCGTCGCCGGGTCATAAATCACTCCCACCACCGGCTCACCCTCATACATCGCCGCAATCGATACCGAAAACAACAGCATCCCTTTGGCGAAATTGGTCGTCCCGTCAATCGGGTCGATTACCCACCACACCTTTTTGCTTCCCCTTGGCGGCTGTTTGAACATCTTGCCTTTCGGGCCTTCCTCGCCTATAAATCCGTCGTCCGGATATGTTTCCTTTATCCGGTCGATTATTATTTGCTGGCAAATCGTATCCGCCTGCGTTACGAGCTGGTCCGGCCCTTTCACGGACACCTTAATATGGCTCAATTCCTCCATCGCCCTTTGTCCCGCCAATCGGGCCGCGACCTCCGCCGCTTCCAGCATCCTGCTCAAATCCTTTTGTTCAAGTCCCATATATTTTTCCTTTCTTGACGCAATCTGAGAATACCGGTATTGTAACGCCCTTATGGAATCAGGCCAACAACCAATCTTGCCGAAGTTGTTTTCGCGTGCTACCGCCAATCAGCGGCTGATTGCGGCCGCCGTCTTTCTTGTCATTGCCGCCGGCTTTACTCTTGGCTGGCTTATGGGCCAATTCCATTTCTCTTTATATCCTTATCCCTGCGGCTTTAAGCAGCGTTATAACCTCCCTTGCCCGACCTGTGGTATGACCACCGCCGTCATCGCTTTTTCCCACGGGCATATAAGCGACGCCTTTTACGCCCAGCCCGCCGCGGGATTTTTCTGCTGTCTTGCGACTATAATCGCATTTTTTGCTTTCCTTGTCGCCGGTTTTGGCGTATATTCACCGTTACTTGAGCGGCGGCTTGCATCGCTGAAACTGCGATACATCCTCGCCGCGTTGTTGTTGATTTTGGCTGCCGGCTGGGCTGTAACGCTCGCAAGAGCAATAGCACAGAACAGCGGCAATTGAAGACGCTGAGGTGAAGTGAAACCGAAAAAGGCAAAATCTGGTATCACGATATGCTCGTTTTGGCCCGCCGTATTATTTTGCGCGGGCCTGCCGCTGGTTCTGTTTTACGCCGGCTGTGATGCCGTGGGTTTGGTATCCGTCATCAGCACCCCGACTTCTGCCGAAGCAGGCGCTTCGGCTGAATACGACCTCTCCAAAGACAAGGACCAGAAAATTCTCGTCTTTGTTGACCAGCCCGCTTATCTAAGCGCCTATCCCAACCTGCGATTCTATATCACCGATATGATAACCAAAATTCTTCAGGACAAAGACAGGGCCAGGATATCGCCCTCGCTGTTTATCGATTATCACTCTCTTGCCGATTTGCGAGCCGCAACGCCTGATTTTTATACGCTTTCCCCGACGCAGGTTGGTGAAAAACTCGGCGCCGACCTGGTACTGGTCGTTACCGTTACCGACTGCAAAATCCGCGATATACCAGAGGGCGGCTACGTCGCCGGCTCACTTGATGCTTACGCGTCGCTTTACAGGGTCTCATCAGGCGAAAAGCTCTGGCCGACCACCGAGAACTCACGTCTTGTTCAGGTGGGGTTCGAGTCAGAGCGGCGGGGCCGGGATGCTGCTGTTGTCCGTCTGGCCGCCGCCGCTTCGCACTGTGTTACAAGATATCTTTATAATTGTCCAAAAACCGGTTTCAAAATATCGGATGAGCGAACCGCCTCGGGGTGGTGAAACTGATAAACTAAATTTTACCTGAAACTTTTTTTATATAAGGATGATTTGATGATAAAGGTTCTGATTACAGACAAACTCGCACAGGAAGGCATTAACCTGCTTAAAGCAATGTCCGATGTCGAAGTTACCGTCAAGACGGGTATAAGCGAAGACGAGCTGGCAGGTATAATCGGCGGCTACGATGGCCTGATTATCCGCAGCACAACCAAGGTTACCGCGAAAGTTCTTGCAAATCCCGGAAGATTCAAAGCCGTTGCCAGAGCAGGCGTCGGCATCGATAACGTTGACGTAAAAGAAGCGACCCGCAAGGGCGTCCTTGTTATGAATACGCCCGGCGGGAACACCCTCAGCGCAGCCGAGCACACTATGGCCCTGATGCTTGCGATGAGCCGACATGTTGTTCCCGCCTGTAATTCACTTAAGGCCGGCGCATGGGACAGGAAACAATACGAAGGCAACCAGCTCAATAACAAAACTCTCGGCGTCATAGGTCTGGGCCGAATCGGTATGGCCGTCGCCAAAATGGCCAGGGGCTTCGATATGAAGATTCTTGGCTATGACCCGCTTGCCGTCCCAGCGGGAGCCGACCAGTTGGGTATCGAAATCACCGACAAGCTCGAAAGAATCTACAAAGAGGCGGATTACATCACCGTCCATGTTCCCAAGAACGAGCAGACGCTCAGTATGATTAACACCGAACAGTTCAAAATGATGAAACCGACCGTTCGCCTGGTTAACTGTTCTCGCGGCGGCATCATCAATGAAGATGCGCTTTACACGGCTCTGACCGAAAAACGCATCGCAGGCGCAGCCCTTGACGTTTTCCCGAAGGAGCCGCCCGAAAATACGCGGTTCAAGGAATTCGCTAATTGCCTCGTTACGCCTCACCTCGGCGCAAGCACCGAAGAAGCCCAAATCGAGGTCGCTGTTGAGGCCGCCCAGATACTTGTAAATGCTTTACGCGGCGATTCCATTAGAAACGCCCTCAATGCGCCATCGACTGCCGGTGCTGTGCCTCCGCTGGTTCTCAAATATGCCGAGCTTGCCCGCCGAATAGGCGTTGTCCTGAGCACTCTCGCTTCAGGACAAATCAAACAGGTCCAGGTCGAATATCGCGGCGCTATCGCTGAAATGCCTCTCCAGGCCGTAACACTCAATTTCGCAATAGGCCTGCTCCAGAAGCATTTCGAGATGCCGCTGAACCTGGTCAACACTCCCGTCCTGGCTAAGGAACGAGGCATAAGTATCGATGAAACCAAAAACCCGACCCCAAAAGACGTCGCTTCCAGCTTCTCCGCTAAGGTTGTTACCGACAAAGCCACTCGCACTATCACCGGCTCGGTCTTCGGCGAAAAGCTCCTGCGAATTATCGAAATCGACGGTTTCAACGCCGAGATAACCCCGCAGGGTGCGGTCGTCATTATCTTCAACGAAGACCGCCCCGGCGTCATAGGCCACCTTGGCACGGTGCTTGGCAAGCACAAAATCAACATCGCAACTATGGGCGTTGGCCAAAAGCTCGACCAGCAGAAAGCCGTCCTCGCTGTCTCGCTTGATAAGGCGCCTGATGAGGATACAATCAACGACCTTCGCAAGCTCGACTTCGTTAATGAAATTTATGTCTGCCAGCTTGACTAACTTCGCAGACGTGGAAATGGGAAACGAATCGGCAGCGACTCGACGGGTGTGCGGTTAATGGCACGCGAACTGATTATTACCGTTAGCGGTCTCAGGGGTATTGTCGGCGAAAACCTCACCCCGCAAGTCGCTGCCGATTACGGTCGCGCGTTTGGCTCTTTCCTGCGCTCGCGCAATCTCAACATCGAAAAGTTAGTTGTCTGCCTGGGCCGCGACTCTCGGCCCAGCGGGCAATCTCTCGCTGATGCCGTAACCTCAGGCCTTACGTCCGTCGGCGTTAGCGTCATTGACCTCGGTATTGTCACCACACCTACCGTCGGCATTATGGTCAGGCATCTCGCCTGTGCTGGCGGCGTAATCATTACCGCTTCTCATAACCCCTTGCCATATAACGGCGTCAAATTGCTTCTCGATAACGCTATGGCGCCGCCTCCCAATGTCGCTGAGCAAATCAAAAATCGTTTCCTTAACAAGGATTTTGTCTCCGCCGATTCGCTGAAACAGGGCAATGTCTCCGCAAATAGCCAGGCCGATGATATCCACCTCGATAAAGTCCTTCGTATTGTTGACCAAAAGGCAATCGCTAAAAAACAATTCAAAATCGTCCTCGACAGTGTAAATGGAGCAGGGGGGCGACCGGGCATGAAACTCCTTACCGCTCTCGGCTGCAAAATCGCCCCAGTAAATACCGAACCGACGGGCCTGTTTGCTCATACGCCCGAACCAACCGCCGAAAATCTTACATCCCTTTGCGATGCCGTCAAAAACGCTCACGCCGACATCGGCTTTGCCCAGGACCCCGACGCTGACCGCCTTGCGATTGTCGATGAGATGGGTACATACATCGGCGAGGAATATACCCTGGCTCTTGCCGCCAAACTTATATTCAGCAAACAAACCGGCTCTGCCGCAGCAAACCTCTCAACTTCCCGTATGATTGACGACATTGCTAAATCAGCAGGGGGGCACGTCATCCGCACCCCGGTCGGCGAGGCAAACGTCGCCTCCGCGATGCTCAAAAATAACTGCATCATCGGCGGCGAAGGCAACGGCGGTGTCATCGACCTCCGCGTCGGCCCCATCCGCGATTCCATCGTCGCTATGGCATTCGCCCTCCAGTTGCTTGCACAGACAGGTAAAACCGTTAGCCAACTTGTTGGTGAAATACCGCACTACTCAATGACCAAATACAAATTCCCCGCCGACAAAGCAAAAGTCAAACTCATCCTCGACGCTGTTAAAAAACTTTTCCCCGACGCCAAAGTTGACTCTTCAGACGGCTTCCGTTTCGATTTCCCCGACGCCTGGATTCACATCCGCTCAAGCAACACCGAACCCATCGTCCGCGTCATAGCCGAAGCAAAAGATAAAGCTGCTGCGGCCAAATATATCGACGCCGTCCTCAAAATCGCCCAAAAACCGGGTTAAACGCTCCTCAACTCCCATCTGTTGTCTTCAATCAGGCAAAGTCGATATTCCCATTTGAGCAGCTTACCCGCGAACGAAATCTGCTTTTGATTTTCGTCCTTTTTGATTAGACGGTATGTTCCGCAATCGGCTATTTCCACTCGGCCTTTGCCCTCATTCACGCTGCCCTCATAGCTGAGGAATTTAAGGGGGTGGTCGAATATCTTCACCGCCGCGATTGTCCCTTTCCCCCATTTTTCAGGCGGCTCAGCCAGCCGATATGTTTCCAGAATCCCGCCACGCTCCAGCATCAAATCCCAGTGCGTTGGCTCCGATTCTTTCTGGTGCCTCTGAACGACAAATCTCTTCGGTTCTTCCATAGCCGCAGCTCTATATTAAAGTTTTAATCCTGCGATTAACAAGGCAATAAATCATAGCAGAAAATTCTTGCATTTGCCGAGGATATCTAATAAAATTCACGCCCTTCCAGTGCTGTTTATTGTTGTGAGCATTTCGCCGCTCGCCAATATCTGGGTGGGTTCTTGAAAGGTTGTTGTGGACTATTATTATGCTTGATAAATTTTTTAATCCGAAATCAGTTGCTATTGTGGGTGCCTCACGCCAAAAAGGTAAAGTCGGCTACGAAATCCTCAGGTCTATGATTGACGCCGGCTTCCCCGGAACGATCTATCCCGTCAATTCTCAGGCCGACGAGGTCGAGGGGCTTAAGTGTTACCCTTCCCTCACTTCAATTGGCCAGGTGCCGGACTTGGCAATCGTCGTCGTCCCGGCAAAGGGCGTCGCCGTTGTTATGCAGGAGTGCGCCACCCTCGGCATAAAAGCCGTGATTGTAATAACCGCCGGCTTCAAGGAAATCGGCGAGGAAGGCCGAAAGCTCGAACAACAAATCCTCCAGATTGCAAGACAAGCCGGAATACGAATCATCGGTCCCAATTGCCTCGGCCTCATCGTTCCTGCCAGCAAACTCAACGCAAGTTTCGGCGGCACGCTGCCCGTCGTTGGCTCTACCGGCTATATGTCGCAGTCCGGCGCCCTGCTCGCTGCCATTCTCGATATGGCAAACGCCAACGGCATCGGCTTCAGCAAGCTCGTCAGTATAGGTAACAAAGCCGACGTCGATGAAATTGATATCATCGAGGCCTTCGCAAATGACACCGATACCAAGGTTATCGCCGGCTATCTCGAAAATATCACCGACGGCAATACCTTTGTTCGCATCGCAGAACAAATCTCCCAGAAAAAACCCATCCTCCTTATGAAGGCAGGCGTTACCGCCGCGGGCGCAAAAGCCGCCTCCTCGCATACCGGCTCGCTTGCAGGCAGTGAAACCGCCTACGAAGCTGTCTTCGAAAGGGCGGGCGTCATTCGCTGCTTCTCAATCAAATCACAGTTCGATTTTGCCCAGGGTTTTGCTTATCAGCCGCTTCCAAAAGGCGCCTCGGTTGCAGTTATCACCAATGCGGGCGGCGCAGGTATTATGGCCGCCGACGCCATTGAAAAACAACAGCTCACCTTCGCGAAATTAACCGACCAAACCCAAAAACGCCTCGCCGCAAAGCTTCCCGCCGCGGCCAATTTCCACAATCCCATTGATGTCCTCGGCGATGCTCTCCCCGACCGTTATGAATTTGCCATTGGCGTCGTCCTCGACGACCCCAATGTTGATGCGGTGTTGATACTCCTTACGCCGCAGGCAATGACCGACGCCACAGGAACTGCTGAAGCTATTGTCAATGTCCTGAAGAAAAAATCCGGCAAACCCGTCTTCGCCTGTTTCCTCGGCGCAGAAAAAGTCGCCAAAGGAAACGTCATTCTCAGGGATAACAAAATTCCGCAGTACGATTCCCCCGAGGCCGCCGTTCTCACCATCAAGGTTATGGTTGATTACGTCCGCTGGAAGGCAAGACCGAAACGTATCGTCAAACTCTTCTCCGTCAATCGCCACAAAGTTGAAACCATCCTTCAGAGAAATCTAAGGCAGGGAACCCGTCAGATTGGCGAAGCCGAATCGAAGGAAGTTCTCGAGGCCTACGGCTTCGTAACACCCAAGGACGCCGTCGCGAATACCGCCGTCCAGGCAGCAAACATCGCCGACCAGTTCGGCTATCCCGTCGTCCTCAAAATATGGTCTCCCGACATCATTCACAAATCAGACGTCGGCGGCGTCAAAGTCCACCTCGAAAACGCCCAGGAGGTTATGGACGCCTTCGACCTCATGATGTTCAGAATCCCCAAAAAACTCCCCAACGCCAAAATTCTCGGCGTCCTTGTCCAGCAAATGTGCGGCGGCGGCAAAGAGCTTATCCTCGGTATGAACCGCGACCCGCATTTCGGCCCCCTTATGATGTTCGGCATGGGCGGTACTATGGTCGAGGTTATGCACGACGTAGCATTCTATCTCGCGCCGCTTACCGCCGAGGAGGCCAAACAAATGCTCGTCAGCACAAGAACTTATAAAATGCTTACCGGCGCAAGGGGACAGAAGGGCGTTGATATCGCCGCCGTCGCTGAAGCCCTGCAGCGCCTCTCACAGCTTGTCACCGAATTCCCCGAAATTCAGGAAATGGACATCAATCCCTTTATGGTCGGGCCGGCGGGTACAACTCCCGTCGCCGTCGATGCAAGGATAAGGGTGGAAAAAGCTTAAAACAGGAAAATTTATTATGGCTGATTTCGACTGGAAAGAAAAATACAAATCAAAAGTAACAACCGCAGAAACCGCGATGAAGCTCGTCAAGTCAGGCGACAACATCTTCATTGGCACCGCCTGCGCCCAGCCGCAGCATTTGGTCGCCGCGCTCGTTGAGTATTCCGCCCATATCTACGACGCGCATATCGTTCACCTCCTTACTATGGGCAACGCTCCCTATGCCAACGAAAAATTCCGCGAAAAATTCAAAATGAACTCGTTCTTCATCGCCGACAACGTCCGCGAAGCGTTCAGCAAAGGCATCGGTGATTATTCTCCTATCTTTCTTTCCGAAATCCCCAACGAATTCGAAAGCGGCAGGATTCCTCTCGACGTCGCGCTTATATCTGTTACGCCGCCTGACGTCAACGGACTCTGCTCCCTCGGCGTCTCCGTCGATATCGTCAAATCCGCCGCATCCAACGCCAAATACGTCCTCGCGCAGGTCAACTCCCGTATGCCAAGAACTTTCGGCGATTCCTTTATCCACGTCAATAACATTGATTGCCTTGTCCCCTTCGACGAGGATGTCTTCGAAATCACCGTCCCCGAAACAGACGACGTTATGCGGCGCATCGGCGAAAATATCGCCCGCCTCGTCGAAGACGGCTCTACTATCGAATGCGGCATCGGACGAATCCCCCAGACGCTCGCGGAATATCTCAAAGATAAAAAAGACCTCGGCATCCACACCGAAATGTTCAGCGACTGGATTATCGACCTCATCGAATGCGGCGCGATTACCTGCGCCAAAAAAACCGTCAACCACGGCAAAATCGTCGCCAGTTTCTGCATGGGCACCAAACGCCTTTACGAATACATCAACAACAACCCCTTCTTTGAGTTTTACCCCTCCGAATATGTCAATGACCCCCACCTCATCAGTCAGAACGAAAAAATGATTGCCATCAACGTCGCTCTTGAAGTTGACCTCACAGGCCAGGTCTGCTCCGATTCCCTCGGCTATCGCTTCTACAGCGGCATCGGCGGACAGGTTGACTTCACCAGAGGCGCCGCCAAAAGCAGGGGAGGTAAAGCCATTATCGCTATGCCCTCTACTGCCCGCTCCGGAGAAGTCAGCAGAATAGTCCCCCATCTCGCCGAAGGTGCTGGCGTTGTTACCACCCGCGGCGACGTCCATTACGTCGTTACTGAATACGGCATCGCCTATCTTCACGGCAAATCTATCCGCGAAAGGGTCCTCGACCTCATCAATATCGCCCATCCCAAGTTCCGAACCGAGCTTATCCAGGCCGCCAAGACACACAAATACATCTACGCCGACCAGATTGAGCTTGATTGGGACAAAGTCAGGTATCCCGCCGAGCTGGAACGCTATGACACCCTCCGCGACGGCACCGAAATTTTCTTCAGGCCCGTCAAGCCCAACGACGAGCACGAGCTGGCCGAAATGCTTTACTCCCTCAGCGAAAAATCCGTCCAGACAAGATATATGACCCACACTATGACCTTCCCCCACAAGGACGTCCAGCAGCTTACCAACATCAACTACCAGAAGGATGTCGCTATCGTCGGCGTTGTCCCCGGCCCTTCAGGCGACGAGCACATCGTCGCTATGGCTCAGTACTTCCTCGACCCCAAAACTCAGTCCGCCGAAGTCGCCTTCATCGTTCACGACGAATGGCAGCAAAAAGGAATGGGCACCTACCTGCTCGATTATATTTGTAAAATTGCCAAACAGAGGGGCGTCAGGCGGTTCTTCGCAAAAGTTATGCCGAGCAACAAACCGATGCTCGCCATATTCCATAACTCCGGCTACAAGGTCAACACTACTTTCGACGGCGAGGTTTACAACATATCCTATGACCTTGCCTGACGGGAGAACCTGATTGTGAGCGATAAACCCGCTGCCTTTATTTATTCGCCCCGGCTTGAAGAAATTTCCTATCCGCCGGAGCATCCTTTTAATACGACGCGGGCAAAAAAAACACGCGAAGTCGTAAACTCAATGGGCCTGCTCGCCGCGCCGGATAGAATCGAGGTCCCGCCCGAGCCCGCCGACCGAATCGTCCTCAAGAAATTCCATACCGCCCGCTATCTGCATGCTCTCCAGAATGCCTCAAAGGGCCAATGGAATTACGAAGCCCTCAATATGGGTCTCGGAACGACCGATTGCCCGGTTTTCAAGGGAGTATATGAGTATGCGGTGTTGGCCGTGGGAGCGACTATTACGGCCGCACAGCTCATCCTCGACGGCAAGGCAGGCGTCGCCTTCAATCCTTCGGGCGGCTTTCATCACGCCCACCCCGAGCTTGCCGCGGGCTTTTGCTACATAAACGATGTTGCCCTTGCCTGCGAAATCCTCGCCGAGCAGGGCAAAAAAGTCCTCTACCTCGATGTCGATGTTCATTGCGGCGACGGTGTCACTGCCTTTTTTTACCAGCGCTCCGATGTAATGACAATTTCACTCCACCAGAACCCCAGGACCCTTTTCCCCGGCACCGGCTTCGAAAATGAAATCGGCAAAGGCAAAGGTAAGGGTTACTGCGTCAACATCCCGCTGCCCATCGGTACCTACGACGAGGCATATATGCTCGCAATCAAAGAAGTGGTACTGCCCTTAATCGGCGCATTCAAGCCCGACGTATTCGTCTTCGAGCTTGGCGCAGATGCCCTCGCGGGCGACCCGCTCGCCAATCTCCGCCTGACAAACAATGTTTACTCCGAAATCATTCATAACCTGCTTGCCTTCAAAAAGCCCATCCTTATGACAGGCGGTGGCGGCTATAACGTCGCAAATACCGTCCGCGCCTGGGCGCTTGCATGGTCCGCGCTCTGCGGCGCCGACTCCGAGCTTGACGCCAATATGCTTATGGGCGGAATTATGCTCCAGACCACCGAATGGCACGGCGGCCTGCGCGATAGAGAGCTTCCCGTTAATGCCCAGCAGCGCGACGCCGTTATGCCCGCCCTCACCGCCACCCTCGATACCCTCAAATCCACCCTCTTCCCCCTCCACGGGTTGTAATTTATTTTTTCAACGTTCGATATTTACCCGCCGCAGGCGGATTAGTTATTGGGTGTTAGATATTGGACATTTTGTGCTCTGGTTTACCCGCCGTAGGTGTGGTTTATTCACCGCAGGCGGGACGAACGACGAAATCTGCTCTTGAATTCCGGGCGGAATATAGTTATTATTTGTTCGTAATTAAGGATGGAACAAGATAACCAGTGTTAATCCTTTAAGGTATGCGGAGAACCTAAATGATTAGAACCTTTATTCAATGGACATCGATGATTTTAACGCTTGAAGCATCCTACTTTTTAGTAAAAGTAAATTTGGGCCTATCACCCAAAGCAATTGCTGAAATTAGTATTCCACACCTTGATTATAATAATGAAGAGTCAATTAAAATCCTCACAAAACAATCCGTAGACACTAAAATAGGTTTAGTTTTATTGATTCTGTCATTTGCTCTGCAAATCGTTAATGCTTTATGGCCGTTAAGCTGGAATGATTTTGGCATTGACCGTTGTGGGGCAGCATTCTCTATCGTATTTTGTATAATCGTTTTTATAATCGCATATTACTATAGCCGTATCAAATCAAAAAGGATATTTAATCAGAGTATGCAAATCATTAAGAATCGAAGCAAAAAGTAATATGGGGGAATCCGAGGATACCATACTTATTTCCAAAATAGCATTCCGGCCTTAAAAGGTTGGTGTATCGTCAAACCGGCAATAAAAGCAAGAGTTTTTCCGCATTCCTAAATTGATGCGCAGCATCATCCCCGAGTGCTGCTTACCTGACTTGGCACAGGGGACCCATTCCCCAATTGCCAATCCGAAATCCGAAATTAGTACTAGTATCTCTTGCATTTTTGGCTATCATAGTTCATAATAAGGAAGATTGAGAGGAAACGTATATCGATGGCTATAACTCAGTCCAATGGTGCACCTACAATAAAAGAGATAGCCGCTCATTGCGGCGTAAGCCAGGCCACCGTCAGCCGGGTATTAAACAGTAATTACAAGCACGGTTTTACCGTCAGGCCGGAGGTTCATCAGCGTATTATCGATATGGCCAACTCTCTCGGATATCGGCCAAACCTGGCGGCAAAAAATCTTGTTCGGCAAAAAACCAGCGTAATCGCCATTCTCGGTTGCGACGTCGCCTTGGGCTGGCCGGGAAACATTTATCAAACCATAGTCGAGTCCTGCGTTCGTGAGCTGCACTCGGACTCGGGTGAATATGATGTTTGTATGTCCATCCCTAATCTGGCGAAGGACCGCTGCGAACTGCCCCCCTGGAAGGTCGATGGGGCGATTGTCCTTCAGCAATGTTCCCCTGAAACTATCGAAGTGCTGGAAAGGAACAATATTCCCTATGTGGTTATCAACGGCGTCGGGGGGCCGAGGTGCTCGTTAGTTTTCCCCGATGATATTGAGGGAACACGGCTGGCTATGCGTCACCTCGCCGAGCTTGGCCATACCCGGATAGCTTACGCAGGCCCCACCAGTGAGCACTATAAGCATAGAAGTATCACCGATAGGCATAACACATACCTTTCTGAATTGAAAATGCGGGGGCTTGAGCCGGTGAAAGACCATGACAAGGCGTTTAGTTCCGCGACCGCCTTTCTGGCTTCTTCGATAATGAAACATCACGCGACGGCGATTCTGGCTTACGACCATATCGAGGCGATGAGAATTCTTCAGGGAGCTCATACGCTTGAAATTCCGATTCCATCGCAGGTCAGCATGGTTTGCTTTAATGACGAGTACCTGTGCAGCATTGTTACTCCGCCCCTGACGACCGTGGCTGTTCCTTCAAGACAAATGGGGCAAATGGCCGCGAATATGCTGCTTAAGCGGCTGAAATCGCCCGCCGATTTCCATCCTGAGTGCGTTAAACTCCAGCAGAGTTTGGTTGTTCGAGCTTCCACCGCGCCGGCAAAGTGAATGGATAAATGTGATTTTTAGAGAAAAACCCTAATCAGCATTTTCTTCCTGATGACCTGATTATCTGGTATCCTGATTTTCTCTGTCTTCTGTCTGTGGCCCTGCGTCTCTGGTCTTTCGTCTGTCTTCCATTTTCGAGGCACGAGCCACGAGCGACGAAACCAGTCCTCCGTCCTTCGTCTTCCTAATTCTCCCTTCTAACTTCTGCCTTCTCCCTTCCGTCTGTGGTCTTACGTTTTCTTCACTGGTCCCAAAGGCAATACTATCCTGCCGTAGCACTCGTTCAAAACCTGCGCAAGGCCCGTATAAATGGCTGAGAAACCGCAGAATATGCCCTCGTAGCCGGCTGCTGTGCCAAGTTCGGCGCTGCCGTTAAGGTCTTTGATTCCCAGCATTACAAACAGCACCGCCAATGACAGGAAAACCACCTGCAAAGCCCTGTTCAATTTCAAAGTGCCGATGAACATCACAAACGTAAACAGGCCCCACATAAACAGGTACGCCGCCATTCCTTCTTTTGCCGTGGCGTCCGCCCATCCGAGTTTCGGCGCGACTATGAGCCATACTAACGTGAGCCAGAAAAGGCCGTAGGAGCAGAACGCCGTTGTCGCGAAGGTATTGCCTTTCTTCCATTCCATTATGCCTGCGATAATCTGTGCGAGTCCGCCGTAAAATATGCCCATCGCAAGAATCATACTACCCATTCCGAAAAATCCCGCGTTGTGCAGGTTTAAAAGGACCGTTGTCATTCCGAACCCCAGAAGCCCTAAGGGCGCAGGATTCCCCGTCTTGTCTTTCAGTTCCGTTACGTTTGCGTCCATATTCTCTTCCTTTTCCTTAAATGAAATTTCCCTTTGTCATTCCCGCGAAAGCGGGAATCCAGTCAATTACAGATGTTTTCTGGACTCCTGCTTTCGCAGGAGTGACAGCAAATCCGCAATCGTCAATCTGCAATCCGCAATTTATTTACTTGCCTCTTCCTTTTACAAGCGATTCCACAACGGTCGGGTCAGCAAGGGTGGTGATATCGCCGAGGTTCGATGTGTCGCCTTCGGCGATTTTTCGCAGGATTCTCCGCATAATTTTGCCCGAACGGGTTTTGGGCAGGCCGTGAGCGAACTGGATTGCCTCGGGCACCGCGATGGGGCCAATCTCCTTGCGGACGTGCAGAAGCAGTTCTTTTTTCAGCTCTTCGGTTTCCGCGACGCCTTCTTTAAGGGTTACGAAGGCATACAGCCCCTGTCCTTTTATATCGTGCGGAACCGGCGTTACCGCGGCCTCGGCGACCTTCTCGTGGCTTACTAATGCGCTTTCAACCTCAGCCGTGCCGATTCGGTGGCCCGATACGTTTACAACGTCGTCGATTCTTCCCATAAGCCAGTAGTCGCCGTCCTGGTCTTTCCGGCAGCCGTCGCCAGTGAAGTACAAATCAGGGAACATCGTAAAATATGTATCGATGAACCTGTCGTGGTCTCCCCACATCGTTCTCATCATCCCAGGCCAGGGTTTGCGTATGCAGAGTTTACCGCCCTCATTTACGGAGCACATGCTGCCGTCGTCGCGCAGAATAACGGGGTCAACGCCGAAGAACGGCTTGCATGCGCTTCCCGGCTTTATCGTATGCGCCCCGGCAGCGGCGTAATAAGTATGCTGCCTGTCTCCGTCTGCCACCACGTATCGACGATGGGACATTTACTATGTCCTATTTTCTCATAATACCAAATCCACGCTTCTGGGTTGATGGGTTCGCCGACGGAGCCGAGGATTCTGAGGGTGTCGAGTTTGTATTTGGCGGGCCATTCCTCGCCGAGTCGCATCAGGGAGCGAATAGCGGTAGGGGCGGTGTAGAAAATGGTTACGCCGAACTTGTCACAGACCTGCCAGAAGCGTCCGGCGTCGGGATAGGTCGGCACGCCCTCGAACACCAAGCTTGTCGCGCCGTTGGCAAGTGGGCCGTAAACGATATAAGTGTGCCCCGTTACCCAGCCGATGTCGGCGGTGCACCAAAAAACGTCGTTATCGTGAACGTCAAAAATGAACTTATGGCTGAGCGCCGCGTGCAGCAGGTATCCGCCCGTGGTATGCACGACGCCCTTTGGTTTGCCCGTTGAGCCGGAGGTGTAAAGGATGAACAGGGGGTCTTCGGCGTTCATTTTCTCCGGAACGCAATCGTCTTTTGCCTTTGCCATTTCGTCGGCATACCAGGTATCTCTGCCTGCCTTCATATTGCAGGGTTCTTCGCCGACCTTTACAACTATTGCGCCTTCGATACTTGGCGTATTGGCAAGAGCAGCGTCGGCGATGTCTTTGAGCTTTATATGTTTGCCCGAACGCATCGAGACGTTGCTCGTTACGAGCAGTTTGCATTTCGAATCGTTAATCCTGTCCTTGAGCGAGTCGGCGCTGAAGCCGCCGAAGACGATAGAGTGAATCGCGCCGATTCTGGAACAAGCCAGCATCGCAACCGGCAGTTCCGGGACCATCGGCAGGTATATGGCGACGCGGTCGCCTTTCTTTACGCCCTTTGATTTAAGCACGTTGGCGAATTTGCACACCTCTTTGTGCAGTTGCTCATAAGTGTATTTCCTGACAGCGTTATCTTCTTCTCCCTGCCATATAAGCGCGGTCTTCTTCGCCGCGGCTGTTTTCAGATGCCTGTCCAAGCAGTTATAAGAAACGTTCAATTGCCCGTCCGCGAACCATGTATGCTCAATTTTGCGATTTTTGGTGTCCCATGTATATTCGAGGCCCTTTTTCGGCTCTTTGAACCAGGTCAGCGATTTGGCCTGTTCGAGCCAGAACTTGTCGGGGTCATTTATGGATTGCTCCCACATCTGTTGATATTGCTTCATACTGCCGATGTGCGCCCTGGCTGCGATTGACGCCGGCGGCGCAAATTTTCTGTCTTCTGTCATCAATGATGTGATTGCCTTTTTCTCGTTGCCCATACCGCTTCTCCTTGTTCATCAGGGGGTTTGAAATTGTCAATAGGTTCTATTGAACCCGTTAAACTTAAAACAATACATTCTTCACGCTGGCTGCCAAATGTCAACAAAAACTTATTATTGGACGACAAAAAAGTAAAAGCAGTTTCTTTCCGCAAATTAAAATCAAAGTGCAATACGCTGCAGAACTGCTCCGGTAGGGATTTACCTTATAAAAATTAATCATTTGTTATAAAACTGTATCTCTGATTTGCCTGTATAATACTGTATAATACTCAATAGTATGACAGGGGTTTGACTCGGCTGTATAGCCGGGCGTATGATGTTGGGAAGGCAGGGTATGCACAATTTATTTATGGCAAGATATTCAGGAAAGTTACTAACACATACAAATACCTTGTTTTTGGCAGTACTTTTTACGGCATTATCGCTAATCGTCCGGCCCGTCAAAGCGCAATCGGATGACTATATAGTCGTTTACAGGAGCCATTCACAAAAGCAAAATATGCTCAATCGTCCGACTTTCCCTGTATCGCACGACTTCAATATTATTCCCGCTGTAGCAGCTCGTCTCGACGCCAACCAGGTCAGGCAGCTTCGGGCAAATCCCGACGTTGAGTACATCGAGCCGGACTACAAAATTTACGCGCTCGGCAGCCCCGATACCAATGCTTATTCATCATCAGGCATTATCGCTTTGTCTTCTTCCCAGACCATTCCTTACGGCATCACTATGGTCAACGCCCCGACAGTATGGCCGCGAACCACAGGCGCAGGCGTGCGAGTTGCTCTTATGGATACCGGAATAACTATGTATCATCCCGACAGGGGCAATGTTGTCGATTCGGTGAGTTTTGCGACCGACAACACCGGTGCAATAATACCCGTGGAGGATTTTTTAGGCCACGGCACTCATACTTCCGGCACTATCGCGGCGGCGGATAACAATATCGGCGTTGTCGGGGTCGCCCCGCAGGCCGATTTACTCATCGCCAAGGTAATGGACAACACCGGCTCTGGTCAAATAAGCTGGCTTATCTCCGGCATTGAATGGGCAGTCAATGACAACGCCAAAGTCATCAGCATGAGCTTGGGCAGCAGTAGCTACTCGTCGGCTTTGGATACCGCCTGCAGCAACGCACTCGCAGCCGGCACGCTGCTGGTCGCGGCAGCGGGAAATAGCGACACAAACACCCCTTTCTACCCGGCGTCTTTGTCTTCGGTAATTTCCGTCGCGGCAATTGACCAGAACAAAAACATAGCGAGTTTCTCAAATTATGGGCCGACCATAGCGCTTGCGGCGCCGGGAGTGAATGTGTACTCAACTGTTTGTCCGGTTGACGAAACTAACTCTACCGATGCAACGGCCGACGTGGTATGGAGCGGCACTGACCACGTGTCATACCCAATACTTGGCACGGCTGCCGGGATCGTGAGCGGTTCAATCTGCAATTGCGGCCTTGCTACCGGCGCCGACCAGCAGGATTCCTGCCCCAGTAGTGTCGCTGGAAACATCGCCCATATCCTCAGAGGCACCACCACATTCGCCGCGAAAGTGGCATACGCCCAGTCCAAAGGCGCCATCGGCGTTATCATCTCAGACAATGGTAGCGATTCTATTAGTACCTTTAGTTTAAATGGCGGCTCTCCTCTTGTAGTTGTATCGATTTCACAAGCCGACGGCACCACACTCCAGACGCTCGCCCAGTCGGGCATATCCGGCACCGTTACGGTCAACGCGAATTATTATGCCTATTACAGCGGTACCTCGATGGCCTGCCCTCACGTCGCGGGTGTCGCGGCTTTAATCTTCTCCGCTGCCAATTACAATATTACCCCAACGGAAGTTTCTAATATTCTTTTTGATTCCGCCCAGGACCTTGGCTCGCCCGGCAGAGACGACATTTTCGGCTATGGCCTCGTTGACGCGAATGCCGCGCTGAATCTGGAAAAAATCAATATCCTGACGGCATTCGCAGATAACTGGCTCTCGACGACCTGCTCATCACCCGGCTGGTGCGATGGTATGGACACTAACCAAAGCGGCAGAGTCGATTTTGTCGATTTCGCCGCCTTGACCCAAAACTGGTAAGCCACCTATTGACAACGACTTACGCCGCAAAAATCAATTTTTTACCAAAAAGTTATATTTCCCTTAACTTACAAGCGTTATTTTGTAAAATTCTAACTCGCTGGCAGATGCTGGCAGGGGGGCAGGGATAGAAATCCCAGATTTCGCGCCTTGTGCGCAAGATAAATCAAAACAATTTTCGTTTGTGTTTTGTTGTTTGTCTGAAATTTTGAATTTGAAATTTGGGATTTCTTTGAATGGAGGAATAACGATGTCTGCTCAACTGACAATAACGATACCTGTCTGGCTGGATTTTATTTTCACCTGTCCGTTGCTCACCTACCGCCTGCTCAAATTCGGCTATACCTATCGCAGAATCGATTTAGGCCAGGGCCGCTTCACTATCGTTGAGCCGCTTGATTACTACCGAATCAGGCACTTCAAATGGTTCGTCCACGGCAACGGCTCAAACCTTTACGCCGCCCGCAGCGAATTAACTAACGACCTGCGCTCGAAAATAATTTACCTGCACCGTCAGCTTATATCCCCGCCCGCAGGCCTCGTCGTTGACCATTGGAATTGCGATTCACTCGATAACCGCCGCGCCAACCTCCGCGTCGTAACTCAGGCCGTCAATATGCGTAACAGACGAAAACGCAAAAACACCTCTTCTCGTTACATCGGCGTCCATTTCGACAAACAGCGCAGTAAATGGTCTGTCCACATCAGATATAACGGCAAAAAAATCTGGCTCGGTCGCTTCGATGATGAAATCCCCGCCGCTCGTGCTTATGACCGTGCTGCTATCAAGTTTTTTGGTGGATTATCTCGATTGAATTTTCCGGAGGAAAATTGTCTGTCCGCTAAACGCTGAACGCTGTACGCTATGAATGGTTAGCCCCCAGGTTTACCCGCCGTCTATGTGGTGGGCCAACTTGGGAGTTGTTCATTGCTGATTAGCTCACAGTTCTGACGGGGAGTTTGTCGAAGAGCCAATCCGCTGTCGTTGCCTGACAATTATAAGGTTTTTTTCATCGTCAACATTTTGGGGGTGAGAACGCCTTTAATTATAGCGGTTTATAACGATATATCGTCGCGTATTACTGAGCTCCATTTACTAAAAAAGTCCAGATAAAATATTTTAAGGAGATTTAAAATGCCACACAAAACCACAGGAGTCAACGAGTATGTTGTGCCCGGGAAACATATTGCCGCGCAGAGCGACATACGGAGCAGTGCCGGGTCAGTAGCAATTCATGGAACATTCAGACGGTTAGAAGAAGCCGACTTTTACCCGGAACACGACGTTAGGAAGGAGTCGCCTGATTACGCCAAAGTCCATCATGATTTGGTGGTCAATAAGGACCTTCCGTGTTTGGTATGCGGCGTAAAAAACTCAACGCTCAAAAATAATGCGGAGAACCGATATGGTGCCAAGCAAATTGAAACCCATCACCATATCATCGAGTGGGCCTTGGCTAATGCTGTCGATCCGGTCAAATTCAACAAGGCAATTCGCCCGCATCTGGCTGCGCGGCACTCAAACGAGCCGATGTATCAAAGGGACATGACTGTCGACGAAATCAGTGCATGGGTTGACCATAGCCCGGATAATTTGTGGGTACTGTGTAATGTCCACCACCGGTCGAAGTACGTTGGAATCCATTCAATTACTTACCCGCTCTGGAGTCCGCAGGACCTGCTTTCGGATCCCTTTATATCAGCCGTCGAGGACGAGATTAGCAAACATCAGACCCCATAACATAAAGAGTAGGGCGGCAAATATTAATTTGTGGATAGCGCCTTCAATTGTTCTGTGCTATATGGGTCTCCTGTATGCCGGGTTTACCCGCCACAGACGCGTTTTACTTCATCATTGAACATTTAATATTGGATATTTATTCTGTGTTCCCCCGGCTCTCCCTCTCGTAGTGAAGACATCCTTATCCGCCCGCCTGTCCTCGGGGTTAGCTCCCTTGGTTTTCTGCCGGGGATCCATTCTTATTCCTAAATCGCCAACCGGCAATCGGCAATTTTTAAACTAAAAACTAAACACTAAGCACTAAACACGGAGCGAAGCGACGAGCCCGCTTCGGAAACTAAATTTACTTCTCCCCTTTCCATTTTATCTCCTTGAACCACTGCTCACCCCTCACACTGTCAAGGTCGCTGTCCTTCATAGCTTCGTCCCTTGTGAGTAATGTTCCGGCCTCCTGACCGGCCAAAAGCCATTTCTTGCATTGTTCTTTATCAGTTCTTATGGCGTATATTTTGGCAAGTCTATAAGCAGAAGAACCCTTTCGCAAAGATTCCGCCTGAAGGGCTTTTTCCTCTGCCTGCTTTAGCAGAGTCTCAAATTCAGGTGTTCCACGCTTGAGTTTTGACCAATGAATGAAGATACCAGCCCAATTATCGTATGCATCGGGTCTGGTTGGATTAATTCTTATTGCCTGCTCGAATTTCTTGTTCGCTTGCTCAAAACGCTCCTCATCGCCTTTAAGTTTTGCCCACTCGGCAAGAGTAACCCCCCAATTGTAATATATCGGGAATTTCTCCGATTCAATATTGACAAATTGGACGGCCTGCTCAAATTTCTGACACGCCTGCTTAAAAAGTTCATCATCTTTTCTAAGTTTTGCTAAAAGGAAAAGAGCACAACCCCAGTTGTTAAATACCGAATAATTCCTTGGATGAATTTTATCACTTTCTGCATATTGTTCGCTGACCTCAGTTAATTCTATGTCCTGTAAATATGGTTTATAGAAAGCCAGATACCTTGGGTCGGCTTCGTCCTTACACGTAATGCCATCGAATAAATCTTCTGGAAAGCCAATGAATATTTTCATAAGTTTATATACCGCCGTGATAGCCCTTTTAGCATCTTGGCGCATGTCTTTAATCTCGCGGGAGTGAAGATACCTGCACCTTATCTCTTTGTATATATAAGTTAACTCGGACGCAAAAGCATCATCAAGATAACCCCACTTCTTCAGAGCTTTAATGTTCGGAGGCCAGTCATCTTTTGGTCCTCTATTCCATAGTGCACTGATCTTTTCTTTATGGTGCTTGTGCAAATCAATACGAGCTTTGTTCAGAAGTCTCTCAATTACTACACACGATGCCGAAATAGCAGAGAAATCATTCCCAATAACATATGATTGTTCAACCTCATCGGCGATTGACTGGTAATCGGGAATAATGAGAGAATACACCGGCGGAGTGATCTCACGATACCTTTCCGCCATTTCCTCGCTCACTAGTGCGTCTGGTATAATTTTGTCGATGTCGAGTATACCCCGTCTTAGTGCCTTCGGTACAACAAACATTTTCACTTCTTTCAGTGCCGCGGTCTTCTGAGCCGCAGGTGGCAAAGTTAAAATGTCATTGCGTGTACAGTTGAGGAATATTTTATAACCCATTGTCATCTTTGTCATATCCTCTATGATTATGGTTTCCGTATATTATTCGATAGTTCGGTCTATCTTAATAGGGTCAAATATTACCGATTGGCCGGCAATATTGCCGCTGGTTGGACATTCGGCGATGATTCTGCATTGCATACCGACGAGAGTATCAGGACCGTCAAAATCACATAAATATACCGCATATCTGTAATCCTCAAAAAATCCTCGATAATTATGCCATCCTATCCCCAAGTCCTATTTTGGTCAAATAAAAACCGGGGACTTTTCTTTGTTATGGTTCGGCGGCGAAACCTGAAACAATACAGTCAGCTTTATAAAAGGGCGATATGGAAAGTTGTCAGCCGGCAAATCGCCTCTGGCGATGCCCCTAAGGGGCGGCGGACGAGATAAAGGTCTTGCGCACAAACCACGTTTAGAGCACAGACCTTATCGAGTACGCCCCTTGGCTGACCAAACAGTGTAAATCTGTGTTAATCCGTGTCTAAAAAAAACTCTGTGTGCTCTGTGCCCTCTGTGGCTAAAAAAACTCTCTGCGGTCTCCGTGGCCTGCCCTGCGTAGCCCAACGGGCGAAGTAGGGTTATCTCCCGTAAGGGATGGCCAAGCCACGCGGTAAAACAAATCTTCAAACCGGCAATAAAAGCAAGTTTTTTAATACTCCGCGTCCCAAATCAGAAATGGAATCTGTGTTATTTTACAGTCAGCCGACACTCCGCCCTTGGCGGTGAGCGACAAAGTCGTCCGGCGGACGAGTAGCGGGCATTCACAGATACGAGTATCGAGAAATGACCGCTGCGAGTACGCCTCCCCGGCTGACTAAATCCGTGTCCATCCGTGCCAATCCGTGGTTAAAAAAAACTCTGCGTTCTCCGCGTTCTCTGCGGTAAAACCTTTTTTGTTTTTTTGTCGCAAAATGACCCTTTTCCGTCTCTATATATGTAGCGAAGCCCCCACGATTTGTTTCGCTTTGCGAAACAGTGGGGGTGAAGACCCGTGACTTGTCTTATGGAGTACAGTTTTTACCAAGATGAGTATCGATGCTTGTCCGCCGTATGCGGCATCCAAATTACGATATACTAAATACTATCGACTATCGACTAACTGCTATGAACAACGAACCACGAACAATAATCAATATGCCGTTGTCATTTACGAACTTACGCCCTTCTTGACGATATATAGTTAAGGCCTTATTATACCCCTGCGCTGGCGGTGTATGCAGGAGGGTGAGAAGTTTACCCGCTGTGTTCTGTGGCGGGCTGGAGTATGGTAACGCCTGTGCGGGTAATGGTTTATGTAAATAGTTCAGTAGTGGTTAAAGGTGAAAGGAGTTTATGCCGGATTTGATGCAGCAAAATAAACAGATGCAGGCCCCCGCAGCTTCGCTTTTGCGAAGTAAAACGGCAGGGATCATCGGCCTTATTGCTATGCTCATTTTCGCCCTTCACGCCTGCACGCGTATGGTCGGCGCGGGCGATACGTGGGTCGCGCTTGCCTGCGGCAGGCATTTTTACAACCACGGCGTCGATACCAATGAACCCTTCAGCGCCAATTCGCACAGGCAGGGCCCCACAACCGAAGAGATTGCCACTTGGCCCGACTGGGCGCAGACCATTGCCGATAAGGTCAGCATCAATACCCTCAAATACTGGCATCCCACCGGCTGGATAGATCAGAACTGGCTCACACACGTTATTTTCCACTGGCTGGCGTATAAGTCGCCTTTCGCCGATGGTCCGAAGCTGTCGTTCAATACGCTTGTGTACTGGAAGTTTGCAATATACATACTTACTGTGATTTGCGTTTACTATACGGGCAGGGTTATGGGTGTTCATCCTGCCTTGTCTGCCGCAGCCGCCTGTGCCGCTATGTTCATAGGCCGGTCATTCCTCGATATCAGGCCTGCCGGCTTCTCCAACCTGTTGGTCGCGGTGTTTTTGCTCATCATGGCCCTCTCAACTTATCGTAATTACCGTTACATTTGGTTTTTGCTTCCCGTCACGGTATTCTGGGCAAACGTCCACGGCGGCTACATTTACGTCTTTATTATGCTTACACCTGTTGTTGGAATCCACGTATTGGGCTTGCTTTGGCGAAAGCTCGCCGTCAAGCTCGAACTTGCTCCTGCCAATCACGCAATTGCCCCCTTACCCGGAACTACTTTACCTGCCCTTTGGCACACTATTGCTGTCGGCTTTCTTGCTTTTCTCGCCTCCATCATTTTCAATCCTTTCCACCTCACCAATATCACCCACACCTTCATGATAAGCATTTCCGAAAACGCCGAAGGTTGGAGAAATGTTCATGAGTGGTGGCCGGCGTTTCGGTGGGATAACCCTGTTGGGACGGCGTTTCCGTTTTTGGTGATGACGGTGACGGGAATAGGGCTGGTGGTGATATGGTCGATAATTCGATTTTTGGTGCCGAAACAGGTACAGGTAAAGGTGATGAAATCGCAGGCGGGATATCAGCTAAAGCAATCGAACACGCTGGCATATACGGTGGGTTTTGCAGGGGCAGCGCTGGTAATCTGGGCAATAATGATTTCGTGCTCAATGACTGACATCGCAAAAAATACGCCCCAGGATCCAAGTATAGCGGGAAGTATGATTGCGAGTTTTCTGATAAACGGTTTGTTTGTGGGGATATTGTGGCTGGCAGTATTTGTAAATATTCACACGATATATTTGATATTGCCATTCGGGCTTTTCGTGTTATACGCGACGAACAATGAGCCGGGGTACGCGGGGAGATACATATTTCCGTTTGTAACGACGCCGTTTTATTGCGGGTTGTTTGCGATAGCGTCGCGGCTTTCGAAGAAGCCGAGGTATTCATCGCTTAATATAGTTTACGTTCTGGCGGCGTCGATAGCGACGGTATTGATTTCTGCGGCACTGATAAATCCGTTCAAGTTTACTGAGCCATTATGGCATTTAGGGCAGTTTTGGGATTTGAAGCGGACATGGGCGCCATTGTTCGAGGCCAACTTAGAAATAAAATACCCCTATTATTTCCAGGTGATTTACGCAGTAAACATTTTATGTATAGCGGCGTGGTTTGTAGCGCCATACGTGAAGGCATTGATGACGGAGATAACAGGAGGGAAAGCAGAAGCCGTTGGGGATGAGTTGCCGTATCGTCGTCCGAAGATAGACCTTGCCCTGTTAGTAATTGCGGCGTTGACGGCGTATATGGCGTATCGGTCGCGGCGATTTATACCTATAGCGGGAATAGCGGTTTGTCCGCTGATAGCGTTGCTGGCAGACCAGATAATCCAGACGGCAGCGGCGGCGAGGAATTTCCGGAAGTATGGTCGTGCTTCATTTCCACGGATGCCTTTTGGCGTTCAGATATTGTTGACAACCGCGGCGGTGATATTAGTCGGCGTGCTTGGGACGCATTGGGGTATTAAATTCAAGAAGATATACATAGACCCATGGGCTACGGATGCGAAGTTTGATTCTATGTTTATGCGAATGACGGCTTCGGCGGCGAAGCCATTTGACGCATGCGAATTCATAACGGCGAACAAGATGCGGGGGAATATGTTCAACTACTGGACGGAGGGGGGCTTTGTCGCGTGGGGACAGAGGCCTGACGCGGACGGTCATACGCCATTACAGTTGTTTATGGACGGCAGGGCGCAGGCGGCATACGACTACGAGGCATACGGGAAGTGGTCGGAGATAATGTCGGGCGGGCCGACGCCGATTAAGGCGATGAGGAGAAACCAGAATCTTACGCCTGATGATTATGTACAGACGGGGGCGTGGTTAGACAAACGACTGAAGGAATATAAGGTATGGGTGGTATTGATGCCCACGAACCAGTTCGAGACGCCGTTTGTGAAGGGTCTTGAGTATGCGCAGAGCTGGCGGCTGATATTTCTGAGCGACAAGGAAAAGCTGTTCGTTGATATATCGACGCCGCGGGGAAAGCAGTTATTCGACGGCATCGAAGACGGGAACGCGATATATCCTAACGAGGTCTATCGTGACATTATGATAGCGCACAATTCACTGTTGTTCGAAAATACGCCGGAACGACTGACGAGGGGTTTGGAGCACGCGATAAAGGCATACGAGGCGGACCCGACGCGGACGCCGTTGCAACTGATACAGATATATTACGAGCGTTATCCGCAGCTGAGGCAGTCGATAGATGGATTCTGGCAGAAGGTGGTGGACGATTTCGAGGCGAACAAGAAGGAGTATTATAAGCACAGCGGTTTTTATTTCAGGGCGGTCGGAGTACTAATCGGGGTAAGTCGTCTTGAGCCACAGGCGGTAGAGCAGAACAAGAAGGACGTAGTTGAATTGTATGAACGAGAGAAGGTGGAGCTGCAGAAGGTGATAGAAGAGATGCAGGACAGGAGATGGTAAACTTAGCCACAGAGTTTTTTTAAGCCACAGAGTACACAGAGGTCACAGAGAATAGAGTAAAAAAAAGGAAGACAGAGGACTGAGGACAGAAGACGGATTTTTTTAGACGCTGATTTCGCAGATTGACGCAGGTTATGTTAGCCGAGGGAGGCGAGGTTTCGGCGGACGGATTAAATGATTGCCGATTTGCGATTGACGAATGCCGATTTGTTTTACCGCAGAGAACGCAGAGAATTTGATTTACACTGTTTTTTAACCACGAAGGTACACGAAGTTTTTAACCACGGATTATACAGATTGCACGGATTTAGTCAGCCGGGGAGGCATACTCGATAAGGTCTGTGCTCCAAACGCGGTTTATGCGCAAGACCTTTATCTCGTCTGCCGGGCGACGTTGTCGCCCACACCTAAGGTGTTTGCTGGCTGATTGTAAAATGACACAGATTTGCGATTGCCGGTTTCATCTTTGAATCGCCCTGGAAAAAAGCTTTCCTTCGACACACTCAGGGCTGGCTGACCTCTTTTTCTTTAGAATTAATTTATCAATTCATCAATGTTTATTTTCCAAGAAAACATTTCATTTCGGAAAACCTCTTCTTCTTTATATAACTCTGTTTTTTTCTCTTTTGAAACCAGAGGCTCTTCAATGTAATGCAAAATCTGTCCATGTGTTAGAGGTAACAACATGTAATCCGATATGCCTATTAGATATAAACCTACAAAGTTTATAACTGAACAAATAATCTTCTGTGCTCCCCATAATTGATTAAGAGTTATTCTTAATGCCTCATCATCTAATTTTTCTATTTTTTCCGAATTTAATGAATGGGCTATAAAACTATCAACATGATCTCGCAGGTTTTCACAGGTTCCCAATCTATTAAATAAATTTTCAAAAACGGAGGGAGCTATTATATCTTCCGGAGTTCTATTGTTAAATTGAGTCTTTGATAATTTATCGAACCTCAGATGAAAATCAGATGATTTTTGCCAATCAAATTCATCTGGAATCCAAATTGTGGGATTATCCTCATTTAAATTTTTCCGTATATACTCTTCCTCTCTTTTCCTAATTTCAGAATAATCATAGTGATATCCTTTCTCTTGCAAAATCATAAAATAATTTTTTCTCGTTAAGTGCTTATTGTTTTGTTTCATTAATTTTAATAATTGGTAAAGAGAAATAATATCAGAACCTTTTTTATCTGTTAGTCGCCTGATAGTCATTAATTGGGTAATGAAAAAACATTTGTCTATAAAATTATGTATTGCTCCATTTAGCTTAAGTTTGCCTTCATCATCTTTTGGAGCAATAGACCTAGCTTTTAAAATGCACCTATATATAAGTGTTTCGTAAAGCATGTGATAGGATTGCTGTAAAATACTATTCTTTTCTTTAGAGTCAAAATGCTTAAGCCATTTATTGTATTCAATCTTAAAGTCAAAAGTTGACAACTTATGTTACTCCCAAAATATCTTTAACATAAGGCTAAGGATTTACGCCAGTTTGTAGGCGATTTGCTCATCGAGGATGTCTTTGACAGTAATGGCACGGATGATTTTGCCGGTCTTTTTGAAGAACGCCTCAATCTCCCGCATCGCATCCGATGAGTAATCAAAGGAAACGAAAAAGCCCTGTGTGCGGTCTTCCCTGGCCATTACCGCCTCGAATGAATCGATATCAGGCCTGCCGACTTTATCTTTCTGCTTGACCTGAATGGGATACCAGACATCCATAAAGCCAAGCTCTCCCTTGTCCTTTTTCGGCATGGCCGACACCGGATAGATACGCCCGTCGATGCCCATATCGCCAACCTTGGCGACATTGGGTCTGCCGCCCAGAGCAATGACGGCCCAGTTCTCAAACTCAAACGGCGGGATCGCCCGCAGCTTTGCCTCCGTCCAAGGCAGGTCCCGAACAACGAAGCCCTGACCTTTCCGCCAGAGCGTTTCATCCTCTTTCATTTTGCAGACATCTCGCAGGCGTTTTGCCATCACCCGGCAGGCCGTGGGCGAAATATCAATGCCAATCCACTGGCGTTTCAAATTCTGCGCCGGAAAAAACATTCTGTTCAATTTGTAAGTTTCTTTCCCTCGCTATCCGGCAGCCCCGCCATATGGTGGCTTATCGCCATCACTTCGCCTTTCTCATTCTTAATGAATGTCACTTGCGCATCAGTGATTTTGAGGAAGAAATTTGTTTCCGATTCGGGATAAAGATCCAAAGCACCTGGTAATGGGATTTTTCCAAAAGCTTGCCAGACTAAATGATCTCCATTTCGCCGAATAGTCACCTTCGTTCCAGTGAAAAATACATTATCTGGCGCAATTTCATATTCGCCGATACAGGCATCGAGAAGTTTTGCGTCCAGTTTGATGATGTCATGCGGTTGAGGCACTTCAGGAGCCGTTCGTGGCGGTCCCACGCATTGAAAGGCGGCGCAACCCACGAAGATGGCCATGGCGATGTCGCCTTGCAGTCGGGACCCGCGGCGGGCGGCAACCCAGCCGATGACAACTCCTGCGATCAGGGCGGGCGTGAAGACCACAGCACAAGCCACGAATACCCACACGGTCACACTTGGGCTCACCTTCAGCCAGCATACGGCAATTACCACCACAAGGATACCAAGCGCGGCAAAGCTCCATCGCGGAATGCGGAGCCTGCCTGCAATCATTACCAGGAGGAAGGTAACACCCATGGCGATGCCCTGTAACCGTAAGTGTGGCGTGGCATCGAGCCACCTGCCGCCCAGGGTAAGCATGAAGGCGACAGCAATGAAGACACCGATAAACAGTCCGCGGAATCGAGCCAATTGCAAAAACAAATCCGTCAAACAACTGGCCAGCTTGCCCGCTGCCAGCATTGCCAGCACTGCGCCAAGGAGTCGCCAGCGCCAGGCAGTGGGCGGCGGCGGCGGTGTCTTGTTGACCGCAGCGCACGCGGCCTCGACGGCTGCATTCACCAGCACAGGATCAAACGCTTCAAGCATATGATCGGACCAGGGAGAAATCACCAGATGCACGTCCGTTCGGGTCTTGAGGAGGGCCGGTGGAAGGAATTCCTCGAACCGGCCTGCCAAAATAAGCAACGGCGGGGCATGATCACCCAGAACCGGCATGATGGAACCAATGGCAATGAAAAGCCCCGGTTTCATCCCCCCTTCCCGCACTGCCTCGCCTCCGGTTATGTAGCCCAGCGAGTGACCCGCGAAAACATCTACCGGGCCGACCTCGCGTGCAACTGCCTCCAGTGTATGCACGGCTTCCATATAAGTATATGTCCGCGTCGACGCTCCATGCCCCGGAAGGTCAACGCTATAGCAAATAAATCCGGCGGCTGCGAGCGCCTCCCCGTAGCGAAAGAGCGTCTCTTTCGAGACAGCGTATCCGTGGGCGAGCAGTGCCACCGGATGCGGTCCCGGGCCGGCAGGAATGAACTTAAGCGCAGGCGTCTCTTCGGCGAGCGTCACGTTTTGCACGCGCACACCCGGTTCAATTCGATGTGAGAGCGTTAGGCCCGTAACGAAGCAAATGGCAGCGGCTCCGGCGATGAACCAGTTTCTATATGGACTCATTGACAAGACATTTTCCTCCGAATTATGCCGGGTTATAGGCCCGCGTAATGGCTTCAGATAATTCTGCGGTATTGATTGTTTTTTTTGGACGATGGAAAAGTTCGTCCTTTGCAAGATAATCGTCCCGTCGCGGATAATTTTGAATTTTGACGTGCGCCATAAAAGCAGATTTAACGATGCAGCCGGCGTTGGAAAAATTATTTTCGTCGAAGATCTGGTCGAGCATTATTTTGACATAGTGAGAGGCGTGCCAGTCGCAGTGATAATAGAATGAGCCGGTTTTCTTGAGGACGCGGTGGAGTTCGACGCAGCGGGGACGCATAAAGTCGATATAGGCCTGCGTTGAGGCGTGGCGGTCATCGAAGGCGCGTTTTTCCTTTGTCTCGCCCCAGAAGACCTCATAGTTACGGTTTGAATTAAAAGGCGGGTCGATATAAATCAGGTCAACACATTCATTGGGGAGTTTTTTGAGCTGTTCGAAGTTATCGCCGCAATAAATGACGCGTGTATCAACAAGGGAAGAGGGTTTGCCCGACACGGGAGTTTTCTTTGAATTGGATGCAGGTTTCTTAGCCATAGATAATTAGTTTAAGCAATGTGGGGATATTTGCAAGATAGAATTGGCGGAGATAATTTAGGAGAAACGGCGGGGTAAACCCCGCCCTACAAATGGATTCCCGCTTCCGCGGGAATGACAGACCCCGAAGCAGGCTTCGGGGCTAACCGAAACAACTATGGAAATCCGTGTAATCAGCGATTAGAATAATCCGGGCTTAGGTTTGATTAACCCCGCCACTCGCCAAGGGCGGAGATGGCGGGGCTAAATATTATTATGAAGAAACTGGACCCCCTGTTGCAAAGCCAGAGTAGCAACTTCTCGGGGGCAGGTGAGTGGATAAGGATTATGGAACGACAGATTTCGATAAGCGTGTTTTTTCCGTGCTATAACGAGCAGGATAATATTGGGCAGACAACCCAACGGGCGATAGAGGTTCTCGAAGGCCTGGGGGCGGATTACGAGATAATCCTCGTCAACGACGGCAGCACAGACCAAACAGGGGCAAGAGCAGATGCAATCGCGGCAGGAAACAAACGAGTCCGGGTAGTGCATCATCCGCAGAATATGGGATACGGGGCGGCGCTGCAATCCGGGATACGAGCGGCGAAGAAAGAGTTGATATTTTTCACCGATGGGGACGGGCAGTTCGATATTGGCGAGATAAAGCTGCTTTTGCCTTTGATAAAGCAGAATGACATTGTGTGCGGATACCGCTTAGACCGGAAAGACCCGTTTGTGAGAAAACTGAATGGGTGGATGTGGACGAGATTGGTGAATCTTTTGTTCGGGATGCATATCAGGGATATCGACTGCGCGTTTAAGCTGTTTCGAGCGGAAATATTCCAAGGGATGACAATGTCGAGCGCGGTGCGCTGATTAGCGCGGAGATATTGGCGAGGGCGACGCGACGCGGATTCAGGATTGCAGAAGTGGGGGTCCATCATTACCCGCGAAAGGCAGGCAAACAAACAGGGGCGAAACTGACGGTGATTCTGCGGGCGTTCAAAGAGTTATTCAAGCTTTACAACAGGATACGTAAGGGACAATAAGAGTTTCCGAAGCGGGCTCGTCGCTTCGCTCCGTGTTAAGTGTTGGGTTTTTAGTTATTCAGCCACAGAGAACACAGAGAATTTATAGATGGTCAGGGGCAAGAGAAAGACGACGACGAAGACGACGGTGAATCTGTTTGTATATGGTTCGCTGAGGGACCCGCAGATATTCGAGTCGATATGCGGGATGAGTTTTACTCGCAAGAGCAACAAGGCGGATGCTCATACTTTGCTGGCAGAGCCAGCGTTTTTAGCAGGGCACAAGAAGGTAAGTCCGGACAATGTGTATTTTTACGCGGTTGAGTCGCAGGGGGCGAAGATAGAGGGTTTCGTGATTTATGACGTGCCGGAGAGGGCGATGGCGGAAATCGACCGGTACGAGGGGAAACGATACGAAAGAGAGACGGTGAGGGTGCATACTGCCCAGGGGCTTGTGACGGCGCAGTCGTATCTTGTGAGCGCCGAGGCGATGAAGAAGCATTTCGGGGACAGGTTCCACGTTAATTTGATACATGAGCTTTGGCTGCGCAAGCGGATAGACAATTTTCTGAAGAAGCGGACACGTCCCGGGGACAAGAGCATCGATGCGGAACTGGAGCGATTAGCGGAGCGGGAGCTATTGGCGACGACGGAACGGGATTTGGTGATAACGCATTATCGAACGGACGCGGTGAGCGATTATTTTTTAGAGCATGAGCTTAACCGACCCAGGCCGAGTATAAGGCATTTATACGGGGACCCGCAGGCAGCGAAATATATCAATAATTATCTTGCGATTGTGGTCAAGCAAGTGCTTCTGAACCAGTTAGACGAGAGGATACAGGCGAATTTTCGATTTGAGCTGGAACACATGCGGACATCGGAGCGGTATTTCAAGCGGTCGGTGAGCTTACTGATAGCGTTACAGATAATCAACAACAACATCTCGGCGGTAGAGATGATAGTGAAGCAGTGTCTCAAGACGATGCCTTTCGAGAAGTACGATTTGATAGATTACGTTAAATACGCGGTGAGGGCGGCGAGGAGCTTGTTTGACGCGAGGGTTGTGGAGACGCAGTTGAACTCGATACGGTCGAATTTTCAGCCTGGTCTGGTGCCGATGGGATGCGAGACGGAGTTGAGTAACGTAGGGGCGGCAATGGTGGAAGACGACGTCGAGGAGGGGAAAAAAGAGGACCCGGTGTACGATTGTTTTCGGTATTTTCATGATTTTCAGCTCGATGTATTGTCGTGGAAACTTGGGGGGTACATTGACGACCACAGCGGGTCTGCGGAGAGGACGAGGCGGCAGGGGTTTCTCGAGCTTGCCCCGGGGCGATTGAATGTTGCGCTTGAGTTGTCGAGGCCCGCGACGGCGTGCCCGTGGCTTTTGAATCAGCTTATAAACGAGATAACGGCGTTTTACAATGTTAAGCCGCACAGTTTGCATTTGTCATTCCAGATGCGGAAGAGGCAAATCGGCAAGCAGAAGATTTTGCCCCTGGGGTTCGTGAAGTGTTTGTTGGCGCTGGGCGGGGGGACAGAGGTGAACAAGACGGGCCGGCTGTGGATTTCGAGGATGGGGCACGACGAGATTACCAGCGGAGAAGAGCTTGTATTCGCCAGGACGAGCCAGCGACAGTGGTTTGTCGGCGCGGACGGCGAAGGGGACAAGACGCCATCTTCGGTAACGGCGTGTACCCAGCAATACAAATTTATCCGGCTGGAGCAGCGGGCGAATTATGAGCCGTTGATAATGTGTTTGAAGGGGCTTCAATTAGCGTATAACCCGGCGGATTACCTGACGGCGGAGCAATTGAAGAACAGCGCGAAGCTGCGGCGTGAATACGAGGAATTGAAGACGTGGGCGTCCAACCCAACGGAAATCAGCGCCAAGATAATAAAGAGTTTTCTGGAGACGGTTCGCGAGGGGTTAATGAATGAGGCGCATTATAAGCCGTCGCATAAGCTGCATTATATTGAATGGGCTTTGGGCGCGATTGATATGCGACTGCGGACGTTTAACGAGCAGATATCGCATTGAGTAAGGTGGGCAGGCCCGCCACACGGACGGCGGGTAAACCTTGGGGCTAAACACAAAAAGTCCTTCGTGTCTTAGTGTCTTGGTGGTAAAATCCTGTTTCAAATGAAAGTTATAGTCGCGGAAAAATACGGTTTTTGCGCGGGGGTTCGCAACGCTATAAGCACGGCAGAGAAGGTATTGGCGGAGAAGGGCCGGGTTTATTCGCTGGGGCCGATTATTCATAATCCGGGCGTTGTCGAGCGATTGGCCAAAAAGGGTCTTGTAACCGTCGATGACGTGGAGCAGATACCGGCGGGGGCGACAGTGCTGATACGCTCACACGGCGCGGCCTCGCAGGAAATGGCCCATCTTAAACAAAAAAACGCGGATATCATTGACGCGACGTGTGTTTTGGTCAAAAGGATGCAGCAAATTGCGATGCAGATGGAGGAGCAGGGGTATAAGGTGGTTATAGTCGGCGACCAGAATCACCCAGAGGTGCGGGCGGTAGTGGGCTGCACAAAGGGGGCGGTGGTCGTGGGTAATGAGTCGGATATAAGCACAATAGGAAGCGGGCGACTGGGAATTGTGTGCCAGACGACGCAAAGCCCCGAATTTTTCAGCCAGATGCTTTCTGCGATAGCGAAGGCCGGCTTTGATGAAATGAAGGTGGTCAATACGCTGTGCAAGGAGGCGATTAAAAGGCAGCAGGCGGCGGTCGAATTGTGCAGGAAAGTGGATATTATGTTCGTTTTGGGGGGGCGGGAGAGCGCTAATACGCGGAAATTAGCTGAATTGTGCAAAAAGTACAATAATAAAACATTTCATTTGCAAAACTGGGACGAATTTGATAAAAAACAGGTTTTCGGCTGTCAGACCGCAGGTGTTACAGCAGGGGCCTCAACGCCCCAGTGGATTATTGACGACTTCGTGAAGAACTTGGAAGCAGTTGAAACATAACCGAAATACGAAATACAATGTACGATTTTTAGCATTTGCTGCGTAGGCAGGCGCATTTTTGATTATTAACTTTTTAGCCGGGCTATGTTGCTCGGTGGTTCGTCGGCGTAAATGTGGGGCGCAGACGAGCGTAAAACGAGACACCACAGGGGAATAGCAAGTTTATGGTTGACAGAAATATAATTAACAAGTTGGGTTTGACTGCCGAGCAGATTGACCAGCAGGTCAATGAGATGTTCGGTGAAAAGGAAAACGAGATGTTCCAGGAGGCGCTGCAGGCGAAGGTGGATTCGCATCAGCCGGGGACGATTCTCAAGGGCAAAATCGTCACCCAAATCGGGAACGATGTTATTGTCGAAGTGGGGCTCAAGAGCGAAGGCGTGATTGACGCGGCAGAGTTCGATGACCCATCGGAAATAGCGGAAGGCAGAGATATAGAGGCGCTGCTGGAAGATACGGATTCGGAGACGGGTCTGCTTCTGCTGAGCAAGCACAAAGCCGACAGAATCAGGGGCTGGGAGAACCTGATTAGCACCAAGAAGGAAGGGGATACGGTCAAGGGTAAGGTCGTCCGCCGGATTAAGGGCGGATTGCTGGTTGATATAGGTGTGCCGGTATTCCTTCCGGCGTCGCAGGTCGATATACGCAGGCCCGGCGATATAAGCAGGTTCATCGGCAAGGAAGTTGAGTGCGTGGTTTTGAAGATTGACATCGAAGGCAGGAATATCGTCATATCGAGACGCAAACTGATTGAGGACGAGCGCAAACAGAGCAAAGAAAAAATTCTTACCGAAATCGAGGTTGGCCAGAGGCGAAAAGGTATCGTCAAGAATATCGCGGATTTCGGCGTGTTTGTGGATTTGGGCGGCGTAGATGGATTGCTTCATATTTCAGACCTGAGCTGGGGCCGCGTGAGTCATCCATCGGAAGTTGTGCGGCTCGATGAGGAAATTGAGTGCGTAGTTATCGGCGTTGACAAGTCGAACGAGAAGATATCGCTCGGCCTGAAGCAGAAAAGCCCAAGTCCGTGGGAAAACGTCGAGCATGATTACCCGGTCGGATCGAGAGTCAAGGGCAAGGTCGTAAATATTATGAATTACGGCGTGTTTGTCCGGCTCGAAGACGGGATTGAGGGGCTTGTTCATATCAGCGAGATGAGCTGGACCAAACGGCTCAATCACCCGAGCGAGATGCTGAATCTTAACGACGAAGTCGAGGTGATGGTCCTTAACGTCAACAAGGACAAACAGGAGATTTCGCTCGGATTGAAGCAGACGGAAACCAACCCGTGGTCGGTAGCGGCACAGAAGTATCCGCCGGGGACATTGGTCAACGCGACGGTCCGCGGCGTTACGAATTACGGTGCGTTTGTCGAGGTTGAAGAAGGCATCGACGGGATGATTCATATTTCGGACCTTAGCTGGACAAGGAAGTTCAGCCATCCGAATGAGGCACTGCAAAAGGGCGATAAGGTAAAATGCGTCGTTCTGGATATCGACCCGGAAAAGCAACGTGTATCGCTTGGCGTAAAACAGTTGAGCGAAGACCCGTGGCTTCACGCGATACCGGAAAAGTATATCCCCGGGCATATTGTCAGGGGCAAGGTAACGAAGCTAACGAATTTCGGAGCATTTGTGCAGCTTGAGCCGGACCTCGAGGGATTGCTGCATATTTCGGAGCTGTCGGACCAGAAAATCAAGAAGCCGCAGGATATCGTCAAGGTTGATGATGAGCTTGAGGTGAAGATATTGAAGGTTGACAGTGAAGCACGGAAGATTGGCTTGAGTTTGCGAAGGGCACAGTGGGCTGCTGAAGGGCAGTCCCCTGAGGGGCAGGCAGGCGAAGGCACAGACGCTGTTGTCGCAGAGGCCGTCGCCACAGAGGGCAGGCAGCCGGAAGGCACCCCAGCGGAAGAACAGCCGCCAGCATCGGATGAGCCAGGCCCGGAACAGCCAACAGCATAAAAGCGGTTTGTAACAGAGATGATAAGGGGTCAGGACAGAAATGTTCCTGGCCTCTTTTTTTAACCACGGATTGACACGGATTCTCACGGATTTTTATTTAGCCACACCCCCGCACCTATTAGGGGTAGCCGTGGGGGGCAGGAATTGCCATAGTCCTTTTGATTAGTCGAAAAGACTATGAGCATTTTAATCAAAGACGGGTATTGATATAAAGAATTTTCAGGCGAGGGTATGGACGGTATCAAGAAACGTCAGTTCGCCGTAGCCATTTATATCGCGGGCTAAGTCGTTATTTTATCTTTATCGAGCCGAAGCTGGTTTTCAGGTCCATTTTGCCTTTGCCTTGTCCGATTGTGCCGTAAAGCTTGGTCTTGCCGAAATCGCCTTTAACGGTTATCGGCAGTTCCGTTTTGACGCTGCCGAAGCTCGTTTCAACGGCTACGTCCCCCGCGAAATTCGGCGGGACATCCACATCCACATCGCCGAATGATGTCTCAATTCTCGCTCGTATATCGGCCGGGCAGGCGGCGGAGAAATCGATATCCATTTTTCCGAAGCTCGACGTTGCCGTAAAATAGCCAGTGGTTATTTTCTCGCAGTCAATCTCGCCATATGAAGTGTCTAATTGCATTTTGCCTGTGATATTTTCCGCGTAGATTTTTCCGAAGCTGGTTTTTGCGTCGATATCTCCTGTGATATTTTTCAGCTCGACATTGCCGAAGGAGGTTTCGCATTTTATGCCCGTTCTGGTCGGCACGGTAACATCGTAACTAACCCCGATTGAACGGTTGTTGCTCAGAGTCGGCTTTTCAACCTTGAATACCAGGACCTTGCCCTCGGTAACAAGCGTTATTTTTGTCTGCTCCGCGAGTTGTTGGGCCTCTGCCAAAGTCGGCGCCTGGCCGTTGATTGTGGCGGTTGCGGTGCAATCCGTTGTGTCGGCGCCTGTGATTTTCACGTTCCCGAAGCTCGTATCGATTTTTATCTGCTCCAATCCTGTCATTGAAGCCGATAGCTGCTCAGTTGTTTCATAGTGCGCCTTTGCGGGCCACCCCCAGCATATACAGCATCCACAAACAAGTAAGGTTAAAACAAGACAGCAGGCCAGCAGGGTTACAGGTAAATACCTTCTCATTGCTTGTCTCCTGAAATACGCAACCATTCTGAACATCTGATTCCAGCGTCAGGTTCTTATTCTGACTCGCCGATGTTACGGTTTTGTTACGATATTGTCACTTTTTGGAATATTTATGCAAGTGCCTTTAGCCACAAAAAAGCACAAAAAGTTTTTAGACGCAGATTAACGCTAATTTGCCGGGGACGGGCCGATAACAAGGCGATTATTTTTCTGATAAAACGTGTTGCCGCGTCATTTTTCAGGTAAACCGAGGGGGAATCTGTGTCGATATTCGTATAGTTAATAGCGTGTAGCATATAATTTATAGTGTAAGGGGTAATGCGATTATAAATCGAGATAAGGGTTGGGGGCAAATATGGCTTTTGATGTGACAATAAAAGAGTATCTGCATGAAATAGACGAGGCGCCGCTGCTTTCAGTTGAAGATGAACATGAACTGGCTTTGCGGATAGCTGAAGATAATGACCCGGAGGCACGAGAGCTGCTCGTTCGCAGCAATCTTCGATTGGTAGTCAGTATCGCCAAGAAATACGCCAACAGGGGGCGCTGTCATTAGGCGATTTAATTGAGGAGGGCAACCTCGGATTGATAAGGGCGGCAGATTATTTTGACCCGAATCGCGGGACGCGATTCAGCACATACGCGGCATGGTGGATAAGGCAGGGCATAAAGAGCGCACAACTGGGAGACATCAGGCCTGTTCATGTACCTGGGTATATGATTGGGCTGATTAACCAGTGGCGTCATACGATGGCGGAGGTAGGGAACAAGCTTGGCAGAAAGCCGACAGTTGTGGAAATGGCGGACGTGACAGGTATGTCTGTGAAGAAGGCGAGGATTATCGACGAGACGGTGAAGGTTCTCGGCTCGGTAAATGACAATCAGCAAGAAGATTCGGGCGAGGAGAACCAGTCATTCGACGCGAATATCAGCAACCAGAGCGTGGGCAGGCCGGAAGATGATATGGTTGAAGATGAGGAAAAGGCGAAGGTGATACAGCTTTTGAGCCAGATGGACCCGAGAGACGCGGAGGTTCTACGGCTGCACTACGGGCTTAACGGCAAAGCGCCGATGGGATTAAAGGAAATCGGTGAAAAGCTGGGTTTGACCCGTGAGCGAATCCGGCAGATTCAGCACGAGGCGCTGACGAAGCTCTACGAGTTTATGGAAGAGCCGTAATTAGAGTTTTGAGTTTCCGAAGCGGGCTCGTCGCTTCGCTCCGTGTTTAGTGTTTAGTTTTGAGTTACAAAGAACCGGCCCGGTTTTGGGCGAAGAGGGCACGAAGTCATTTCCGATTGCCGATTGTCGATTTTAAATTTCTGATTCCTGATTTTAGCGGTGAGATTGTCTGTCCGAAAGAGGGCGGGGAGGCAATTAACACTGGATACTGTAATTTATAGTGGTAAAATAAAAGGAGGAACATTAGGAAACAATAGCAGGAGCACGGATATTATGAGCAAGGACAGAGTGGATTTGAAAAAGTATATTAGGGATGTGCCGGATTGGCCGAAGAAGGGGATTTTGTTTCGTGATATAACGCCATTGCTGGGCAATGCGGAGGCCTTCAAGACGGCGATTGACGCGATGGCGGCGGATTTTGCGGGCGAGGGGATTCAGTATGTCGTGGGCGTCGAGGCCAGAGGATTTATTCTGGGGGCGGCGGTGGCGGCAAAGTTGAATGTGGGATTTGTCCCGGTTCGCAAGAAAGGCAAACTGCCATCGAAGACCGTTAGCGTAGCATACGACCTCGAATACGGTACAAGCACGGTTGAGATACACAAAGACGCGGTGCCTGCGGGGGCGAAGATTTTGATGGTGGATGATTTGCTGGCGACGGGCGGGACGATAAAGGCGTCGTGCGAACTGATTGAACAGTTAGGCGGCAAGATAGTGGGCGTGGTGTTTCTTATTGAGCTGACGGAGCTTGAAGGGATAAAGAAGCTCGCGGGTTATAAGGTCAAATCAATAATACGTTATTAGCCACAGAGGTCACAGAGTACACAGAGATTAAAAGATGGCTGAATTAACTGTAAAAGTACCTGCGGAGAAGGCGGGTGAATACCGGATAGAAATCGGGACGGATATCCTGGGTTCCGTATGGTCGAAGATTGAATCGCAGTTCGGCGCCGTCGGTAAATTCGTTATTACTGACGCTAACGTGGCCGGGGCGGGGCATCTCGATAAACTTCTTTGCGGCAGGGACATTCCCAGTTACGTTATTAAGCCGGGGGAATCGTCGAAGAATATGAATACCCTTGTCTCGATTATTGAGGCGATGGAGAATGCGTATCTTGGCAGGGACACGATTGTGGTTGCGCTGGGCGGCGGCGTGGTTGGCGACATAGCGGGGTTTGCGGCGGCGGTATTCAAAAGGGGGGTAAAGGTGGTTCAGATACCGACGACGACATTGGCGCAAGCGGATTCTGCAATAGGGGGCAAGACGGGCGTGAATTCGTCTTTGAGCAAAAACGCCTTCGGCTGTTTTTGGCATCCGTCGGCCGTTTATATCGACGTGGCGACGCTGAAGACGCTCGATGAAAGGCAATACAGGGCGGGGCTGGTCGAATCGGTAAAGCACGCGTTGATAGCGGATGAGAAATACTTCGAGTTCCTGGAAAGTAATCTTGACGCGATTTTGCGCGGACGGGCTGATGTCCTGGAGCAGGTCGCGTATCATAATTGCAGAATCAAGGCGCAGGTTGTTGAGGCGGACCCGACGGAGAAAAACCAGCGGAGGATGCTCAATTACGGGCATACAATAGGCCACGCGATAGAATGGGGAAGCGGTTTTGAATTATTGCACGGGGAGGCGGTGGCAATCGGGATTATCGCGGCGGGGATGATTGAAATCGAGACGGGGCTGGGCGATGAGAAACGGCTCGCAAGAATCAGAAAGGTTCTTGTTGGATTGGGTGTGCCTGTCCGGAAACCGACAAACATAGACGCAGCGGCTTTGACGGATATAATAAAGCGCGATAAAAAGGCGATAAATAAGTGGCCAAGATTCGTTTTAATTGATAGAATAGGGGCTGTCCACCGCAGGGAGGGACAGTGGGCCGTCGAAGTAAAACAAGACGTGGTTGAGAAGGTCTTGGGAAAACTATAATTTTTATTGGTTGAGGATTAACGTGTACAGAGAAAGAATAAAGTTGCTGGATTGCACGATACGGGACGGCGGGCTGATGAACAACCATTATTTCACCGACGAGTTTGTCCGCGAGGTTTACAGGGCGTTGTCGCAGAGCGGCATAGATTATATGGAGATGGGTTATCGCTGCAGCCGGGAGCTTTCCCCGCCTAAGGATTTCGGGGCGTGGAAATACTGCGACGATGAGAAGATAAAGGAAATCACCGACGGGATAGAATCGGCGATGAAGCTTAGTATTATGGTTGATGCGCACCGCGTCAAAGAGCAGGAGTTTGTTCCAGCGGATGAAAGCCCCATAGATATGGTCCGGGTTGCGACATACGTCAAAGATATGGATAAGGCAATCGAGCTGGTAAACCGCTGTCACGGTCTTGGCTACGAGACGACGGTCAATATAATGGCGATATCGAAGGAGATTGAGCCGGATATAATAGAGGCCCTTGACCAGCTTGCCAAATCGCCGGTGGATGTTGTTTACGTAGTGGACAGTTTCGGCGCTTTGTATTGCGAGCAGATTGAATACCTTGTGAAGCTTTACCGAAAGCATCTGCCGGAGAACAAGGAAATCGGTATGCACTGTCACAATAACCAGCAGCTTGCGTTTTCCAATACCATCGAGGGCATTATCCATAATGCCAATTTCCTCGATGGCTCGTTATACGGCATAGGCAGGGGGCCGGGCAACTGTCCGCTTGAATTATTAGTCAGTTTTCTGAAGAACCCGAAATTTAAGCTAAGTCCCATCCTGAGGGTCATCGAAGAGCAGATGCTGCCGATGCAGAAGGATATCGAGTGGGGTTATTTGATACCCTATATGATTACGGGTATGCTGAATGAGCATCCTCGCGCGGCAATTGAGATGCGCAAGACCGCAGACAAGGATAAATACGCGAAGTTTTACGAGGAGATACGCGACGTTACGGCTTAAAACTCCGGCGGGTTATTGCTGTACGATAAAATAAAAAAGCTCACGCGATTTTGCGTGAGCTTTTTTGATTTGTTTGCTTGCTCAAGTATGTCTGCTATATTTACGCTCTTTTTCTTCTGATGACGGATATCGCACCAAGCCCAAGCAGAATAATCGTCGTCGGCTCAGGTGTAGGAATCTGTGCCGTGTAGAAATCCGTACTCCCGGTGAACGATACTTTGAACCCGAAAAGGCCATCACTGTCTACGACAATAGGAGCACCCGTTACGTTAACGTAGTCGACTGTCCCGACCCAACCTGTCCCAGGGCTTATGTTGCCCGGTAACGGCTGTCCGGATAACACAGGTTTGAAGCTCTCTGTCCAACCATCCGGCGCTATTATATATGAACTCACAAATGTGAAGGCCTTGGTCATGCCGATGGTGATATGGTAGTCCGTCCAATCGAAGCCCGTGTCGTTGCTGATATCCTCGATGATACCAACAGTCGGGTCTTGCTCTGTGTCGGTCGTGAAATCGCCCAATAAATGCCCCAGAGTCCCATACTGTGCGCAGTTCATTGAGTAAGTGTAATCGTGGCCCCCATTGTCCGTCCAACCTGTCGGAGTCATCACGATTGCGCCATCTTTATCATCGGCACAATTCCAGCCGACGATAGACGCATTAACAGTTGATACAGCAAACAATAAAAGAACACAAAGAATTGCACCAGAATATCTATTCATACCCACTCTCCTTCAATCATCACTCTATCTTGTTTTTCACACACCTAATCGTGATGTGTGACTCTCTTACATAATGCATAGTTTACCAGATATAGGGCTGCGAAAGCAAGCAAAATCTTTCGTTTTTTTTGGGGGGGGATATGGCAGACGGTGGCCTTCGATAACTATTTGACAGATAAGGAGTTATGGAAGCAAAAATTTTTTAGAAAAACAGCAAAAATATTGTTTTTCGGGGATATCTATGCGTGTTTTTTGGCAATGATGCAGCTTTTTATAGGTCCGTAACGTTTCAGAGAAGTTATTATTTAGCGGGTTTTGTTACAGCAACAGCGAGGCGGTCAAGATTGGAGTAGTCCTTCTCTATCTTAACATCGCCAAAGTACCCGGCGGTTTCGAGCAGGTTGCGAACCGTGGTTCCCTGCTCGTTGCCGATTTCGAGCATAAATGTCCCCGTGGGTTTCAAATGCTGGCTGGCATCGGCAATTATTCTTTTGATAATGTCCAATCCATCATGGCCGGCGGTCAGGGCGGACTTCGGCTCGAAATCTTTTACGTTTAGGGCTAACTTTTCGTACTCGGGTTCGCTGACGTAAGGGGGGTTGGACACAATGAGGTCGAATTTGGCGGGGCCGAGGCCGGCGATGACCGGCTCGAATAAGTCGCCCTGCAGAAGTTTTACCCGGTTCATCAAACCGTGTTTTGCGACGTTTTTTTCGGCGACGGCCAGTACGGCGTCTGAGATATCGGTAGCGACTATCCGGCAATTGGCGAAATTCCTCGCTATGGCGACTGCGATACAGCCGGAGCCGGTGCAGAGGTCGCAGATGAATTGTTCACCATTTCGCGTTCGCAAAAATTCAATTGCGCGTTCAACGAGCAGCTCAGTTTCGGGACGGGGAATAAGGCAATCCTTTGTGATTTCAAATTCGAGGGAGTAGAATTCTTTTTTGCCGGTCAGATACGCGATTGGCTCGTGTGCGCCTGCCCGTTTTACCAATTCGTGAAGCTGCGAGAGTTGTTCCTGTCCCACGACTTTATTGAACTGGGTGTATAGCTCGATGCGTTTGAGGCCAAGCACATAGCATAACAGCCAGTCCGCGCTCAACCGAGGCGAGTCGATACCCTTGCCGGTGAAGTATTCAGTGACCCAGCTCAGCAGTTTTTGTATCGTCCAGGGTTCCATCGATTTTTGGTCAAATATAGACCTTGTCCATCATTCTTGGGAAGGGAATACACTGGCGGATGTGTGATTCGCCTGTGAGCCAGGCGACGGTTCTTTCGACGCCGAGGCCGAAGCCGCCGTGGGGGACAGAGCCGTATTTTCGCAGGTCGAGATACCAGTCGTAGTTTTCGCGTTTGAGGCCCATCTCGTCGATACGTTTGAGGAGCATATCGTGGTCGTCTTCCCTGACGGAGCCGCCGATGATTTCGCCGAAGCCCTTGGGGGCGAGCATATCGAAATTTTGTACGACTTTGGCATTGTCGCGGTCGGTCTTCATATAAAACGCTTTGGCTTCTCTTGGGTAATGTGTTACGAAGACGGGCCTGTCGTGCATCATTGAGATGATTGTCTCATCGGAGCCGCCAAGGTCTTTACCCCACTGAAATTCGGCGGCGAGTTTGGCGTGTTTGGGGTTGTTTTCTATTTTGATGTTAATTTCTTCGAGGTCGCTTCGCAGGGCAATCAGTTCAGCGGCATTTTTATCGCGTTTCCACTGCTTGATTTGGCCCGCCTGCTCGGTATCGAGCTGGGCGATTCGTTTTTCGATTGTTTCTTTTTCCCGGCTCAACTGTGTTAGTTGTTCAGCCATAAATTTGACGGTTTTTTCGCCTTTGAGGATTTCAACCGCCTGGGTGTAAGTCAGCCGGTAGAAGGGGGGCTTGATGTTTTCGAGGCCTGCGATGTCTGCGCATAATGCTTCAAGCTGAGGTTTATTATCCTGCAGGACGCGGGAGACGATATTAGAGACGAAATTTTCGGCGAGTTCCAACAGGCCGGGTAAATCGATAAACGCGACTTCGGGCTCGACCATCCAGAATTCGGTGAGGTGTCTGCGTGTCTTGCTTTTTTCAGCGCGGAAGGTGGGGCCGAAACAATAGACCTTGCCGAAGGCCGCGGCGGCACATTCGAGATGCAATTGTCCCGTCTGGGTCAGGAACATGGTACTGCCGAAGTAATCGACCTCGAAAAGGGATTGTTCTTCCTCACCCGCTGCCGACATCAATATGGGGGTATCGATGAGGGTGAAACCATTATCGTTGAAGAATCGCCTTATGGCGTCGATGACCGTGTGGCGGATTTTGCCGATGCACCACTGTCTTTGCGAGCGAAGGTGCAAATGGCGGTGTTTCAGGAGGAAATCGACGCCGTGTTCCTTTGGCGTGATGGGGTAATCGGTTGTGGCGTGGATGACCTGGGCGTTTGTGACGGCCAGCTCGAAACCGCCCACGCTGCGAGGTTCTGCGCGGACGAGGCCGGTTATCGTAAGCGATGATTCCTGTCCGAGGTGTTCGAGCTTGTCGAATACGTCGTCGGGGATTTTGCCTTTTTCGACGACGCACTGGCAAAGGCCGGAGCCGTCGCGCAGGATGATGAACTGCACCTTGCCGCTGGAGCGCGCCTGATATACCCAGCCGGATAATGATACCTGCTGACCTGCGAAATCTTTCAACTGGATTACAAGTGTTCTGTTATCGCTCATTATCAATTCCTTTTTCAATGGCCCTATCAGGAAGTAAAATATACAGCGCGGGACGCCTGCCGCAAAGCACATATTTTAAGTTGCAGTTGACAAGATTACGGGATGCTGGTATCCAATCCAGTATATGAAAACGCGAATGACTTTAATAATGGGTGCGTTGCTATTGGCCGGCTGTGTAACTGCGCCGGCTTACGGGGTACAAACGATTTCTGCCTCGGACAAGTGTTTCCGCTATGAGGGGCGATTTGATTTTTCCGACGCGAATTCGCCGGTTGTCGTCTGGCAGGCGAGCAGAATCAGCATCGATTTCGAGGGCAATACGCTGACGCTGCTTTTTGACAAGCCGACGTGGCAGAACTTCTTCGATGCGAAGATTGATAATTCGACTACGATAGTCGAGGTCAACGAGGGAATGCCGGCGAAGGGCACGACGTTTACGGGGCTTGGCGCGGGTCGTCATCATCTTGTGCTCTCCAAACGCAGCGAGGCCAACGCGGGCAGCGTGCATTTTAATGGCATACAGATTGGCGATGGAGCCAAGGTGTGGTTGCTTGCGCCGGTGGCGTATAAACTAAGGATGGAGTTTATCGGCGATTCGAAGACCGTCGGGGCGTGCAATGAAGACGCCAATGCCGACCAGTGGGATAACCGACGGACACACAACGGGATGCTTAGCTACGCGGCGATGGTAGCGGAGGCGCTTGGGGCGGACCATCGCAATATATCCGTCAGCGGGATGGGTATTATCACCGGCTACGTCGATGTAAAGGCGGGCGAGATGTGGAATCGCATCTACCCGAAAGCGTCATCGGCGGTCGCGAACCTGAACGCGTGGAAGCCCGATGTTGTTTTTGTGAACTTAGGCGATAACGATGAGTCATTTACAGTGAAGCAAAAACAGCCGTTCCCTGTGGATTTCAATGATGGTTACATTTCACTTGTGCGTGCAATTCGTGCCGCATATCCGAAGGCGCATATCGTGCTGTTGCGTGGCGGTATGTATGGGGGGATGCACAGTGAGCCGCTCAATATGGCGTGGAAATATATTGTTACTCAACTCGAATCGGACGACAAGAACATCAGCCATTTTGTTTTTAAATATCAGGCGATGAATCACCCGCGAGTTGCTGAAGACCGCAAATTAGCCGACGAGTTAGTTAGCTGGCTCAAAGAGCAGGATTTTATGAAGTCCTACAAGTAATCAATTTTGCCGGTTTAACCCATCATTGTTTACGGGGCATAATTATCCCGGCGACGATGTATGTTACTATCAAAGGCGCTACGAATGTCACGAGGGTGAGGAATACAATCGCCAGCCGAACCATGGTTGGGTCGATATCGTACGTTTCAGCTATTCCGCCGCAGACCCCGAAAATTTTCTTGTCTGTAGTTGAAAGGTAAAGTTTTTTCATATCGCTATTCCTTTATTTGAATTTTGATAACCACTTTTCGGACATCGGCTGGGCTTGCGAGCTGTCGGCAGGGGAGGTGGGTGTCGTTGGGGAAAAGGATGCAGAAAAGGCCCGGTTCGAGTTTTACTTTTGTGATTTCCTTAGGCGTATTGAAAAAGGCGATATCCTTTTGAGGGTTGTAAACTTCGGCGGTTGTAAGACCCTTTAATGGCGAGTAGCCGAGGAGTTCAACGCCTTCTAATAAGAATTGGATATCGATGTATTTGCGGTGGGCTTCGAGATTACCTTCGTTTAGCGGTTTGGTTGTATAATGCTGGGTGGTATAGTGGATTTTTTCGCCATCGACGGCGTATTTGCCGTCTTGTTTTTGCGACAGGGTTTTATCCGTGAGAATCTCAAACGCCCTGGCGAAGCCGGCGTGCAGACCGATGTACAAACGGGTGTTGTCGATTGTGTCGAGAATCATTGTTGGCCACGGAGAACAAATAATATTTTTGTTTTAGCCACAGAGCACACAGAAACCACAGAGAAAAAAATAAAAAACAGTGTTAATCAGTGTAAATCCGTGTCTGTATCATTTCACATATCCAGTTTATCGCGCAGGTAGGTCTTTAACTGGTCGGTGGCGACGCGGATTTGCTCCATCGAATCGCGCTGGCGAACGGTAACGGTCTGGTCCTGAGCGGTCTGGCCATCGACGGTGACGCAGAAAGGCGTGCCCGCCTCATCCTGCCTGCGGTAGCGTCTGCCTATTGCGCCTTTTTCGTCGTAAACACAGTTGAAACGTCCCTTGAGGTCGTTGAAGATATTGCGGGCGGTTTCGGGCATGCCATCTTTATTGACTAACGGGAATATGCCTGCTTTTGTCGGCGCGATAGCCGAAGAGAATCGCAGGACATTTCGCGTCTCGCCGCGGACTTCCTCTTCATCATAAGCGTCAACGAGAAACGCCAGCGTGCTTCTATCCATACCTGCGCTAGGTTCAATCACATAAGGGATATACCGGGCTTTCTTTTCGTCGTCGAAGTATGACAGAGGCCCTTTGAGATAGTCCTCGGCCTCTTCTTTCAGTTTTATCTTCGACAGGTCGCCCTTGGTTTCATACCAGGAGTTGAGCGTGCGCATTCCTCGCTGGTGCTGGCGTAGGTCGTAATCGGTGCGGTTGGCGATGCCTTCAAGTTCCTGCCAATCGCCTGAGCCAAACGGGAATCTGTATTCGACATCGACGCAGCCCTTGGCATAATGGGCGAGTTCATCTTTTTCGTGTTCACGGAAACGCAGGTTGTCTTTTTTGATGCCGAGGTTCAAATACCAGTTGAAACGCTGTTCTTTCCAGTGCTCAAACCATTTGTCGTCGGTTCCCGGCTCGCAGAAAAATTCCAGTTCGGCCTGCTCAAATTCGCGCGTTCTGAAAATGAACGCCTTGGTTGTTACTTCGTTGCGGAAGCTTTTGCCGATTTGGGCAATGCCGAAGGGTATTTTGACTCTGGTGGTGTCGAGAACGTTTCTGAAGTTGGCGAAGATACCCTGTGCGGTTTCGGGGCGCAGGTAAAGAGTCATTGAATCCTCGACGTTTGCGCCCATCTGGGTTTCAAACATTAATTTGAAAGGCATTGGTTCCGTGAAATTGCCTACCGCCCCGCAGGAGGGGCAAACCTTTTTGCTCAAGTCCTGTTTTTCGCCGGGGGTAATCGCAACGTGTTCGGTATGTTCCTGTGCTGAATCGTTTGCTTTGTCTTTCAAATGGTCAACGCGGGTGCGGACGTGGCATTTTTTACATTCAGCGACGAGGTCGGCAAAGTGGTCGGCGTGGCCCGATGCCTTCCAGACGAGCGGGTGCATAAGGATGCTGCAATCGAGGCCGACGACGTCGTCTCGCATCTGGACGACGTTTTTCCACCAGGCCTTCTTGACGTTGTTTTTCAGTTCAACGCCCAGTGGGCCGTAGTCGTAACAGCTCGCGAGGCCGCCGTAGATTTCGCTCGATTGAAATATGAAACCACGCCTTTTGCACAGTGATACTATGTCGCCCAGTTTTGTCAGCTTTGCCATAATGTCCTCAGTAATTCGATTATTTTAAAAATCTCAGAAAGGCAGAATTATAACAAAGTGGCTGCCTAATTGCCAATGTCTGTTGGTCAGTTTGATTTGTTTTTGAACAACCAGCCGAAAGGGTCGAAGGGTTCTTTGGGTTTTGCTAATTTTATGATGTTGTTACCTGTCGGGAGCTTCAATGATGCTTCCCAATTTGCTTTTCCGGCTTCGAGTGAGCGGGCAAAGCCATATTTGAGATTGCCTGATTTGTAATACAGTTTTTCGCCGGCGTATTTATCGTTCGGGTCGTATTTACCGAGGACCGTCGCGGGATACCAGTGAAATGGGAACCTGTGGTCTTTAAGGCCGGGGGTGATTTCGCCTATATCAACATTATGGGCGTGGGCAAGCCGGCAATAGGTAACGTTACCAGTGATATCCTGTGTTAAATAATGGTCAGCCCAGTAAATTTTGTTCGGTTCAGCAGGTATATCCCCAAGTGAGTTTGCGTCCCAGCCCAGCGGGACATAGGCGTCAAGAAACGTCAGGTGAATGTTCGCGTTTGTCTTTTGGGCAATGATTTTAGCTGCTTCGCTGATTGCCCAGCAGCCGGAGGAATGAGCGATTAAATGAATGTGCCGCGGATTGTTCGATATTTTCAGAATCTGCTCCGCCAGCATTTTGCCGGCTGTTTCACGTGCGAAATGTGCCGCGTCCCTTGGGTTGACAACCCTTGCCTCGTTTCGCCAGTCGAACCAGCCACAGACCCATTCGTTTGAATCGACCTTGTCTCTGATATCGAAGGCCAAATTCTTCGGCCATTGTTCTCTCTCAATCCATCCGTGCGTCGCGATGACAATATTCAAGCCGTCGGTTAAGGGTAGGTTTACCTCGTCGGCTTTTACCATTCGGTTATTCGGTTCGTTGACCGCGACGTATAGCGTGGGCTTATCCTGCGGTTTATCGCTGGCAAAGGCAATTGCGGTTATGGCCGTCAGTAACAATGCGATTGAACATAAATTGTTTGGTTTCAGGGGCATAATTTTTGCTGTTATCCTATGTGTAGCGGGCTGAATTGCAATAGTGGTCTTTGACACAACAGGCCTGCTCAGCTAAACTCGGAGCCACTATGAAAACAGACGTTTGTGTAATCGGGGCGGGGCCGGCGGGGTTGATGTCGGCGATATTCGCGGCGCAAAGCAAAGCGACGGTGGTCGTGATAGAGAAGAACCAGATACCGGGGAGGAAGCTGCTTTTGACGGGCGGGGGCAGGTGTAATATCACGCACACGGGTACGGTCGATGATTTTGTTAGGGTGTACGGTAAATCGGGGAGGTTCCTGCGGTATTGTCTGCACGAGTTTTCGCCTTATATGACACGCGAATTTTTCAGCCAGATTGGTATCGAAACCAAGGTCGATGAACAGGGTTGTGTGTTCCCGGTGAGTGAACGAGCAGGCGACGTTTGCGACGCCTTGTTGAGTCAATGCCATAACCTCGGCGTGCAGTTTATATTTGGCAGGGGGGCAGATAAAATCGAAAAGCGAGGCGACGGCTTCTCGGTTTTCACCGGCAGTGAAATTACGTCGGCTCCCAAAGTGATTATCGCCACGGGCGGAGTGAGTTACCCCGCTACCGGCTCGACGGGCGACGGCTATAAATTAGCGAAATCCCTAAGGCATACAATAATCGAGCCGAGAGCCGCGCTTGTGCCGCTTGTATCGACTGAAAAATGGTGCGCTGAACTGGCGGGAATTTCGCGAGATAACGTTACGATATCCGTGATGGTGAATAAAAAGAAAATCGGTGTCAGCGGGCCGATGATATTTACGCACGACGGAATAAGCGGGCCGGCGGTTCTGGATTTGAGCCGATTGCTTGTTGATTATCTGCCCGCTAAAAAGCCGATTGAAGTTACCATCGACCTTGTCCCCGCGATGAACGAATCGCAATTAGAAGAATATTTGATGGGGCAACTATCGCAGTATTCCAAAAAAATCATCGCAAATGTTCTTTTCGAGCTGGCTCCTAAAAAATTAGGCGGGCTTATCTGCACTTTGGCGGGAATTACAGAAACAAGCGCGAGCCAGTTGAAAAAAGAGCAGCGAAGAAAAGTGATTCAGTTACTGAAAAAGCTGCCTGTCCCGATTGTAGCAACAAAGCCGATAGATGAGGCGATTGTTACCAATGGCGGCGTAAGCACAGCCGGAATCGACCCAACGACGATGCAGTCCGAGGTTTGCCCCGGCTTATTCTTTGCGGGCGAGACAATCGACGTTGACGGCCCCTGCGGCGGCTATAATCTTCAAATTGCATGGTCAACGGGGGCACTCGCGGGCAAATTGGTTGTGAAGTAATGTACTTAAGCTTGGCCGGGCTTCATATCATTCTTGATTTGATTGAGCAGATTCATTGCTTCGATAGGCGTGAGGTTATTTACATCGACAGAGGCGAGTTTATCTAAGATGCTCTTGTGCTTCTGGACGAAGAGAGTATCGGCATCGGGCTTCTTGGTTTTGTTTTTGGCAAGGTGTGAGCCGGCGGCCTCTTTCTGGAAGGTGGTTTCGAGTTCAGCCAGGATTTCTTTAGAGCGTTCGAGAATCGGTCTTGGGATGCCTGCTAATTTCGCGACATGAATGCCATAGGATTTATCGGTGCCGCCAGGCAAAATCTTGTGAAGGAAAACCACCTCATCCATCCATTCACGCACAGCTACGTTGCAATTTTTGATATTTGCAAACAATTCCGAGAGTTCGGTCAATTCGTGGTAGTGCGTGGCGAAGAGCGTTCGGCATTTGATTTTGCCGGCGATGTGCTCGGTGATTGCCCAGGCGAGGGCGAGGCCATCGTAGGTGCTTGTGCCTCTGCCGACTTCGTCGAGGACGACTAAGGATTTTGAAGTAGCGTTATTAATGATATTGGCGGTTTCAGTCATTTCGACCATAAAGGTTGATTGGCCGCGGATTAGTTCGTCGGATGCGCCGACGCGGGTGAAGATGCAGTCAACAAGGCCTATGGTTGCCTCTTTAGCGGGGATGAATGAGCCGACCTGAGCCATAAGGACGAGCAGGGCGGTTTGTCTTATGTAGGTGCTTTTGCCGCTCATATTGGGGCCTGTGATTATCATTACATCACCCGACTGATTGCCGAGCGAGATATCGTTGGGGACAAATTCCGCGCCGAGCATTTCAGCGAGGACGGGGTGTTTGCCGTTCTGAATGAGAAGGTCGTTATCGGTTGTCAATTTGGGCCTGATGTAGCCGCGACGATTGGCGATATAGGCGAGGGCTGCGAGGCAGTCGCATTGCGAGACTGTGTCCGCCAGTTCCTGAAGGCGGGGGATATATTGGGCAGATTGAATTCGAACCTCTTCGAAAAGCTTTTGCTCGATAGCGAGGGCTTTTTCTTCTGCGCCGAGGGCCCGGGTCTCATATTTTTTCAATTCATCGGTGATATATCTTTCGGCGTTGGTAATTGTCTGCTTGCGGACGTAATCGGCGGGGACTTTGTCGGCGTTTAACCTGCTGATTTCGATGTAGTAGCCAAAGACCTGGTTAAAGCCGACTTTGAGCTTGTCGATGCCGGTTCGTTCGATTTGCTGTTTCTGGTATTGTTGGAGCCAGGTTTGGCCATTGCGTGATATTGAGCGCAATTCGTCGAGTTCCTTATTGAACCCTGTGCGAATGACGCCGCTGTCGGTCAGGCGCAGCGGGCAATTTGGCTCGATTGCGGAATCGAGCAAATCGGCCAACTCATCCATACTGTCGCATCGGCCCGTCAAATCACGGAGCAGTTTGGCGCTGAATTGACCCAGAGTTTGGCGCAGTTTGGGTATTTGTCGCAAGGTGCGGGCTAAAGCGACGAGGTCTCGCGGCAATGCCCTCGCGGTAGCGATGCGTGCGGCGATTCGCTCGGGGTCGGCGATATCGCCAAGCAGTTTGCGGACTTCAACCAGTTGGTTGTCGCTGTCTTTCAATTCTGCTACGGCGTCCTGGCGTAATTCAATAGCCGATAACTCGCACAATGGCCTGCAAAGCCAGTTGCGAAACATCCTGCCCCCCATCGGCGTAAGTGTCGAATCGAGGCAATCGAGCAATGTCCCCTTCGTGCCCTCGGTGCGAATTGTGCGCAGGACCTCCAAACTCTGGAGCGAGGTGTAATCGATGTGCAGGAATTTTTTCCGGCTGATTTTTTTGATGTTTGAGATATGCGCCAGCGCGGTCTTTTGCGTTTCGTTAAGATATTCGATTAACGCACCGGCCGGGGGAATGACCGCACCATCGGAATCGTTGATTCCGAAACCTTCTAATGTTACTGTTCCGAAGTGTTTCAGCAGCCGTTGTTTTGCCTGATAGGGGTCGAAATACCAGCTTGGCCTTTGTGTAACCGTTGCGCCGGTCAGTTCGCTGATACCTTTTGCTAATTTTTTCGCCTGTGCCTCGAATAACTCGCCTCGCCTGTCGGGCAGGAGGCACTCGGCAGGGGACAATCGCACTATTTCATCGAGCAATTCGTCTTCGCCAAGCTGCTGGGCGAAAAAATGCCCGGTTGAGATATCGACCCAGCTTATCGCCGAGGCCGAATTTGTCTGCCAGACCGCCGCTAAAAAATTATCCTGTTTCGCTTCCAGCAGGATGTCATCGGTCAGTGTTCCGGGTGTAACAACCCGAACCACGTCGCGTTTGACTAAGCCCTTTGCGGTTTTGGGGTCTTCAATCTGCTCGCATACGGCAACTTTGTAGCCCGCCTGAAGCATTTTTCTAAGATAGCCATCGACGGCGTGCCAGGGAACGCCCGCCAGCGGAACGGGGTTATCACTGCCCTTATCCCTGCTGGTTAACGTCAGTCCCAGGACTTTAGAGCAGGTTTTGGCGTCCTCGTAGAAGGTTTCGTAGAAGTCGCCCATCCGGAAAAAGAGTATGCAGTCCGGGTACTTCTGCTTGAACTGATGAAACTGCCTCATCGCCGGCGTCAAATTGTCGCTGCTGGTGGTCATATCGGCTGATTATACATTCAGCGGACCACTTAACAACTCTGTAATGAGTGTGTGTGCGGCGTCTTTTGATTTGTTTTTTGTAAGTTTAGCCAGAAGTTGCTCCTGGCGGGGGGTGAAGCAAATCGGCTGATTAGGGTCAAAATTTTCAACGCCGGCTAATTGCTGAATCTCGTCGCAAAGGTAGTCGATTCCCGATCCGAGTTTTGCGCTGATACTAACTACGTTTGGCGTATTGCCTGTTTCCAATAAGCAGGGCAGTTCCCTGCCACGCTGCGAAACGAAGGGCAGGTCTGATTTGTTAAGGACGACCAGGACTTTTTTATTGGTCAGTATATTTGTGAAGGATTTATCGATTTGGTTGGCCGGCTCGCTGTTATCGAGGACCAATAAGACGATATCCGCCTGATTTATGAGTTCTGTTGCCGTTTGTTGAGCAGCTTTGTCAATGTCGTCCGCGAATTTATCATCCAGCCCGGCAGTATCAATCAGTTCAATGGCTAATGAGCCGATTTGGCAATTTGCCGAGACCCAGTCGCGAGTTGTGCCTTTGATGTCCGCTACAATCACTTTTTGTTTTCCGCAGAGCTGATTGAGCAGTGTGCTTTTGCCCGTGTTGGGCGGGCCTGCGAGGACAATCGAACAGCCGGAAATGATGAGTTTGGCGATTTTGCTTTTGTCGATGATTTCTTGTGCTTCAGCAGCGATATTTTCAGGCGGGTTTTGTAGCCATTTTTTTGCCGAGGCCGGAAGGCCGGAATCGATTTGATTGAGGATAATTCGCGTGCCTTCGAGCGTTTTAACCTTTGGCAACATCAATTTGGCTTCGAGTGCTATTGTGTTGTTATTTGCTGAGGTTTTGCAAAACAATTGTTTAGCGGTCAGTAATTCGACGCCATATTGGCGGAGCAATTGCATAATTTCTTCGACGATGAGCGGATTGCCATGGCAGTTAATGGCGTATGAGTTATTGCTTTCGCAGCCGATGGTTACCTGGTCGATTGTTTTATCGCCTGATTTGATAATGCCTAACAAAATGTTGCCCGTTGTGAATTCAACAGGTTTTTGGGTTTGAGAGGAGAATATCTGCTTCAAAATATCCACCGCCGAATCGCCACAAAGCTGTATCGTGGCGATAGCCCCTGTTCCCTTGCCGGTCATTACCGCTGCGAAGACAGACATAGGAGAGTTGATTACTCCTTCGATTCGACATATTTGTTGTAGGCCAGGGCGATACCTTTGATGACTAAATTTGGCACGTAGTTATCAACGAAGTCGCAGTCATCTTTAATAAGTTTTGCGCCAGAGCCGGTGATTACCAGTTGCGGCCAGGTTCCAATTGTTTCGGCGTATCGCCTGACAATTTCCTGTAATGAGCTGATAGCTGAATAATACAGGCCTGCGTTGATTGCCTCGACGGTATTTTTGCCGAAGGGCCATTGCGGCTTTGTTACCGTTACTTTCGGCAGTTGAGCGGTATCATTGTGCAGGGCGTTTGCGCTCATTTCAAAGCCGGGAAAGATTACCCCGCCGCAGAATACGCCGCGGTCATCGACGAGGTCAATTGTTACGGCTGTGCCGAAATCCGCGACCGCAACCGCGTGTTCCGCGACCGCGTAAGCAGCCGAGGCCGCCAAAGCCCGGTCAGTTCCCACTTTATCCGGTTCTGCTATCGATAGCTCGATTGGGAAGGGGATTTCACTGCCCACAAGCAGTATATTCTCACCGAGGGTTTGTTTTGCGATGTCGCGCACGACCTGCGTCCAGACGGGTTTGACGGAACTTATGACGATTACGCCTTCACGTTTGCCTTCTTTGGAGCGTTTGGCAACGGGTATCATTTCCCAGGTCGATTTGAGCAGTTCGGTCAGTTCGGCTTTTGCTTCGCCGGGTACCGACTTTACGGACTGTTCCTCATCATTGAGAAACAGCCCAACGCCAATATTGGTATTGCCTATATCTATAGCTATCAGGTTCATAGCATGTCTTCTACCTTATTTGGGGGGCATTGTCAATTTATGGCTTTTGAGACGCAGGATAGCAATTGAATGTAAATATGGCTAAATACGAAAGGGAAATGGGCCGGGGAGGATTCGAACCTCCGTAGACTTTCGCCAGCGGATTTACAGTCCGCTCCCTTTAGCCGCTCGGGCACCGACCCATACGACATTTATCAGAGTATTATTTACAATTTACGATTCCAGTCAAGGGATAAATGACAATCATCGATAATCAAAAAAAAGAGACACGGAGATTGCTAAATGATGGTTGATAAATGATAATTTGGCGATATGGGCTGGTATGTTTATATTGCCGGGGTATTAATAATTTCGCAGTTGCTTTTTTCAACGCTGACGTTGAAAAATTATTTTTTCGCGCTGGCCAAGTACAATAAGAAGCACAAGCGTTATGCGCCTTGTGTTGCGCTAATAATACCCTGCAAAAACCTCGATGAGAATTTTGAGCAGAACATTGTCTCGTTTTACAGGCAGGATTACGAAAATTACCTGTTGTGGTTTGTAGTAGAGGATAAGGCCGACCCCGCATACGGGCAATTGTGCAGGTTAAAGGATAAATTGGCCCCCAGCACAAGCGCTGGCGACGTTCAGGTGCTTGTTTCCGGGGTTGGGCAGGAGTGCAGCCAGAAAATCCATAATCTTCTGTATGCTTATTGCCGGATTCCTAAAGATATTGAGACGCTGGCCTTTGCGGATTCGGATATCTGCGTCAAGCCGACCTGGCTGCATCATCTGGTCTATCCTCTTCGGCATCCTGAATCAAAAGGGGCGGCAACCGGCTATCGATGGTTTGTTCCCAGGACAGGCAACCTTGCCACGCTTGCCTTATCAGCCGTAAATGCCAAGATTGCCCAGCTTATGGGCAACACGCCTTTCAATCACGCCTGGGGCGGGTCAATGGCGATTCAGGTGCAGACCTTCAGAGAATTGGGTATTGAAAAGCTCTGGCAAAAGGCCGTAAGCGATGATTATTCGCTGAGTTGCGCCGTGAAAGACGCTCATAAAAAAGTCGAGTTTGTCCCCGGCTGTCTTGTGGCCACCTCAGAATCGACCACTTGGGCAAAATTATTCGAATTTGCTCGCAGGCAGTTCGTTATCACGAAAGTTTACGCGCCGCAGACGTGGTCATTTGGTTTGTTCAGCGCGGTATATTCCGTTTTTGGGCTTTGGGGCGGGGCCGCTTTGGCGATTTACGCCGGAATCACACAGAATCAGTACATTTGGCTTTTTACCGCGGTGCCGGTTCTGTTTTTTATCGTGCAATTCACAAGGGCGATACTCAGGCAAAGTATGGCAAGTAAACTGCTCGCGGAGGACTGGCCCAGGTTAAAAATCGCGGCAATAGCCGATATTACGCTGTTCTGGCTCTGGTCGCTGCTTATGCTTGTTTTGATATTGTCCTCGGTCTTTGGCAGGACGATTCGCTGGCGAGGTATTCGGTACAAACTCATCAGTAAAACTGAGACGATTGTTCTGGGAACGTAGGGCGGTTATTTGATTTTATCGATGTCGTTTTCGGGCTGGCCCACGAGGTAAATCCTGTTTTTGCCGCTACGTTTTGCTTCGAGAAGCGCCTGGTCTGCCTTTGAGAAAAGCTCTTCGGTTGTTGAGCCGTCTCTGTTTAAGCTTGCAAGCCCTCCGCTTATCGTCAGCACACCTCTGCCGTCCGGGCCTAAAAACCGAAGGTTGGTCTTTTCAATTTCTCTGCGGAATCGTTTTGCGATGAATATCACTTCTCCCGGATGGTCTGCGGTGAATGAACGTCTTTCGCCGCCATCTGTCGGCTGGGGGTTTTGCGGGTCGTCCCAGAATACCACCGCGAACTCATCGCCGCCCAATCTTGCCACCATGTCGTGCCTTCGGCAGCATCGCCTCATTAAAAGCGACGCCTGCTTTAGCACCTCATCGCCCGCCGCATGGCCGTAAACGTCGTTATAATGTTTGAAGTCGTCTATATCGAATACGAGCACGGTTACACGCCCGTTATCTTGTTTTGCACGGGCGATTACCTGTTTTGCGAATTCCCACAGGTATCTCCTGTTTTTCAGGCCCGTCAAATCGTCCTCGGTCGCCAGTTTTTCGAGCCGGCTTATCTTTGCCAGAAGCATCGCGTCGGTAACGGTCGGTTCTTTTCCGGCCACAGCCATAAGCGGGCCGCGACATACGATATTGTAAAGCCGCTCTGTTTGAATCGGGCAAATGAGATAATCATCAGCAAGCGATGTTCCATTGCTGCCTACAAGTTTTATTGCTTCCGGCTCCTCATGCATCCGCGCAAGCAGAAGGATTTTCGCAGTGGTGTTTTCCCGAAGCAGGGCGAGGCCATCTCGCAAATTGGCCGCTGTGCCTTTCATTACCACGGCGATTGCGGCGAAACGGGTTTTTCTCGCGGTTTCAATGCCGTCGTGTATATTGCCGCAGACCTGAATCGCGGGCTTGTCGGCTGGAATGCCTCCCAAAACCACTGATGCCGGATTACCTATCAGCAGGATTCCGCCTGTGTCCATATTGCCCATTGCAGTTACCATCATTTATCACCCTTGACTCCAGGAAGCATTATAGCAGAATTCCGCGTAAAATCAAATGCGGCGTGCCGAATATGAAATGAGGGCTTTATTAAAGGCCGCCCCAAAAACGCCTCACATCTCAATATTTGCCCAAACTCCTATTTTTCCAGCCGGACAAAAACAGGTTCGGGAGGACGCTTTGTTGTTTTCAAATCCAGATTTTCAATCTTGACCTGTTGTTTTGATTCCTTATAACCTGTGAATTTTGCGTGCAGCTCATATTTCTGCGGCTCTGTAACAAAATAGAACCCGCCTATGTCTGCGACAGGTTCAACTATGCTGGCACCGTTCTGAAGCCATGCTTTGGCTCCCGTAAGCAGAGCGCCATTTTCATCGATAACTATAACCTGTAGTCCTCCCATTTGGTGGGGTAGTGTTTCAGGGATATCTATATCGAAGGTTTTTTGTTCGCCTTCCTTTAATTCAAATTCAAGCAATGCTCCTTCCTTTATGAGCATATTGCCGCCGAGCAGGTATTGACCTGCTGGCAAATTGTCGAGTTGATAATCGCCGTTGTTTTCGGGTCTTATATAACTTACAACTGACCTATCTTTTGTCCACACGGTTTGTCCGCCAAGATATTTGCCTGTCATTCGGCCATGGATGCCGGCTGTGCATTTCGGCAAACGGATATTTATACTCGAGCTGCTTTCAGTGACCTTTATGGGATAGCTCAGGGAAGAATAATCTTTTCTCACCAGGACAAGATAATGCTCCCCAGGTAAGACGTATTTGGCAGTAAAAGGTTGATTATAATCGTTGGGTATAGCTATTTCCGTCACCGGCTGATTAAAGAAATTATTATCATCCTTCAGATACGCTTTTATAATTTCCCATTTGGGCGATTCCTGCTCGTATTCAATTGAGATGCTTACCGTAGAAACTCCCTTTGGAATTGTCCCCAAATTCGCATTCTGTCCTGTTAATTCAAAATCTGCAACTTTAATCTGGTTATTGCGTCTTTCAGTGTCGTCATAATAAATGGTCCATTTTCCCCTCGGTATCCCGCCGAACGTAAATGACCCGTCGTTTTCGGTCATACTGTAACAGCGAAATAAATCGGAATTTGCTCCGCCGATTGACGATAGCGTGACTCTGCGACCGGTTACTGGCTCACCATCAATAATCAGCCGCCCCGTTACGTTTGGCTTTCCTCCGAGGTCAATACGCGATACCTTGCCATTGGCCGGGACTATTGTTCGGCAGACCACCCCCATGCTTTCCCACGTTTTCTGTCTTCTAACGGTTAACATCTTTTCAGGGAGACATTCAGCCTGATAATGGCCATTTATATCTGTTGTTACCTCTGCAACACGTCCTGATTTTTCATCGCTGCTGTAAATATTCTTAAAATAAAGTGTAACATTTGATTGGGGTTGCCCCTCATTATCAAACACATAACCCCCAACAGTTGCACCCTTGTTCAATACAACTTCAATCCCTTCAGTTGGCTGGTCTTCTTTGACCTCTATATCACTGACAATCGAATACGCATAATCGGGATGCAGAACCTTTATGCTTTCTCTGCCTGCCTGCAGGTGCTTTAACTCAAACTTTCCATCTGCTGTCTCAACGGCGCCTTCTTCCGATTCAAAGGGGTCTTTTATATATGTTGGTAAGGTGTTTTTTATTCCGCCTGCTTTTGACAATGGCACAACTTTCGCCCCGCTGACGGGATTGCCTTTTTCATCAACTACTTTGCCCACAATACTTCCGCCCGCGCCGAGCTTAATCACAAGCGGGACATCTTGGTCGGTATTAATGTCCTTGCTCCACGTCCACGCAAATCCTTCGGCGGCTATCTGGACCTGGTATATGCCCGGCCCAGGGGCCTCCATCTCGAACCTGCCCTCGTTATTATCAAACGCGGACCATTGATCAGGCGGCATATAATTCTGTCCACGTAACGTCTTTATTTTCTTTGCCCTCGCCTTGAATTGTTCAATCGGCTGACCCGTCTGATAATTAAGCACAGTGCCTTTCAGGTGCAACTTGTCTGCGGGCACAAGCTCAACTATAAACCCATCGCTTGGCGCATTAACGTCTTCAATGATTTTATCTTCCATACCCGAAGATGTGACCGTAACCCTGTATTTTCCCGGCTCAAGACGGTCTATTACAAAATTCATATCACAGGGGTCTTTGTAATTTGGCCAGTGGTATGAATGAGAAAAGCGGTCTCTGCCGGCAGAGGTGTAGGCCTCTATGTTGACAAACTTGGCTTTTTTGCCGCCGGGAAAAACCAGTTTTCCGCGGATAGACACAAGCGACTGAGGCGATTTTTGCGGGATTGTAAGTTTAAGCGGCTCATTATCCGCCGGCGGCAAAGTGGTTTGCGAAATGGTAATACCCATTGACCCGCCCGATACCATTGGTATGTACGCCATAAGACGGTATATACCTGGTGCTACGTGCCGGAGTGTAAAATTACCGTTGGCGTCAATAGGATAGCTTTCCGGAGAAGAACTATAGCCCCACCAGTTGGGAGAAGCTTCGATTTTCAAATCCGACGCGGGAACGCCGTCTTCATACCGGGCATTGCCATAAACATCGGTGCCTTTCTGCAGGACTATCCGCCCTGATTCTACGACGTTGGTATCATTAAGCAGGGCTTCAAGTTTGCCGGGCGCATAGTCCCATTGCCTTTGATGTGACCGTTCATCTGTTACACCATAATGGTTGGCGACAATTTGATATGGTGTTTTGCTGGGTGGCAAACCGCCAAATATGGCGACTCCGTTTTTGTCCGTCCGACGTTTTATTTCACTGAATTTATTCCTATATTCATCTGTTAAGGATGCAGCCGAGAGTTCCGTGTTTTCAATCGGTTGATTTGCCTCATCAACAACCTGCACCTGTATCATGCAGGCCTTGTCGAGCTTGAAATCTTTGACGGTTTGCGTGCCCTTTTGAATACGCAGGGACGGCATTGACTGGTAATCGGTTATGGCTACGTAGTCATTTGAATCGACGGCGATTTGGCAATCACGGTCAGTGTATGTTGTGTTAACGTAGTAATAGCCATTTGCGTCTGTCTTGGCTCTATCTGTGCGTTCCACAATAACAGTTGCGTCGGTCACCGGCTGTCCTGTTTTGGCGTCGGTGATATGCCCGCAAAGAACGCCGGTGTATTTAAACTGACCTGCGTCAGGTCGGGACGGCAGGGGGGTATTGGGTTCGTTATTGCCATTGGCAAAACCAGCGAATTCCAGAAACATCGTCAGGCACAAAATACCTGTGCATATTGCTCCTCGTGGGTGTGTTTTCGCCGTCATAATTTATGTCCTCCTAAAATAATTGCGCTGGCCTTAAATACCTGTGCAGTTATTATCTCCCGCCAATTCCGATAAGTCAACGGCAAATGTCGTTAAAACTCAATCCCCTGTCTCGCGGCTGTGCCTTTATCAAACGGGTGTTTGATGCTTTTCATTTCGGTAACCAAATCGGCCATGGCAATCAGTTCAGGAGTTGCTCCCCGGCCGGTAAGGATAATTTCAACGTGCGGATCCTTTCCCTCGATAACTTTTTTCAAGTCCTCGACACTGGTCAGACCTTTTGAAACACAGTAAACAATTTCGTCGAGAATCAGAACGTCAAATTCACGATTCATAGCCGACTTTGTCAGGTGTTCAAGGGATTCGCGAATGGCTGTTTGTGCTGCCGATATCGCTTTTGGGTCTTTTAGCGATTTTCCCATATCCCACTGGATATTGAGCGACTCAATTTTCACCGAGGGCAGCGATGATAACGCGACGCGTTCGCCGGTATTTAAGCAGGGGGGTTTGAGAAATTGATAAATGAGAACCTTGTTGCCCTGGCCGGCTGCGCGTAAGGCAAGTCCAAGGGCCGCGGTCGTCTTGCCCTTGCCATCTCCCGTATATATCTGCACAAGCCCCTTTACAAGCATAGCAACATCATACGCCCAAATATCGAAATTGGGAAATCAAAAACATATTGAACTGGCTATCTTGCTGCGCCGACTTTGTGTCCTGTGCCTAAGGAATACAGGCGTTTTTTGGGCTTTTTATTTATATGGGCGCAAACGACCTCGCCCACAAAGGTAATATGGTCGCCTGTGGCAATCTGCTTAACCAATCGACATTCAAAATTTGCTACGGCATCAGTCAGCAAAACCGAATCAATCTTTTTGGTAGGCGCGGTCTTGGTGTTAAACTGGGCAAGTTTGTCGGTGTCCCTGCCCGAATGTTCGCCGAAGAACAAGGTTGCCTTGGCCATATCGACCGATGGGTAAACCAGCGTAAAGCACTTCGAATGGCGGATACATTTGACGCTGTAATGGCCCTTATAGACGCCTATAGCCATCATCGCCGGCTCATACGAGGCAATCATTGTCCAGCCCAGGGTGACAGGATTGGCCTTGCCATTTTTATCCTTTGCCACTACAATGACAATCTGTTTGGGATATTTGGTTTTGTATGCTTTCTCGAAACTTACCTGCTTTTGCATTGTTTTTCTCCGCAAACGTGTTATTATTATGCGTTTGAGATTGTATGAGAGATTATAATTCGGGCCTTGGTTACAGCAAGGAGGAATTATGGACACAATTGGTTTTATCGGCGCGGGCAATATGGCGGAGGCCCTGATTAAGGGAGTCATCAACGCTAATATATGCAAGCCGAAGTATATTTTTATCAACGATATCCGGTCCGACCGGCTGGAGTATCTGACGAGGCAATACCACGTCCAGACGGTGCCCAACAGCACTGCGCTGGCCGGGCAGGTTGATGTCCTGATACTTAGCGTCAAGCCGCAGAATATGGCTAATGTGCTGCTGGCGATTGAATCAACCGTCAGGCACAGCACACTTGTCATCTCAATCGCGGCGGGCGTAAAAATCGACGAAATTACCGCGGCGCTCAACGATAAGCCCATAATCCGTGTTATGCCCAACACCCCGGCGTTGATAGGCGAAGGGGCGAGCGCGTTGTTCGCCAACAACAAGGCGCGTCCGATGATGGATAAGGCGATGCGGATATTCTCAGCTATTGGCAAGGCAGTAATCGTCGATAACGAGGACCTGATAGACGTTGTAACAGCCGTCAGCGGGTCAGGGCCAGCGTATTTCTTCCTGATGATGGAAGAAATGATAAGAATTGCAGGTGAGATGGGGTTGCCTCCGGAAATTGCGAAAATACTCGTGCTGCAAACCGCCAAAGGAGCCGCTCTGCTCGCCGCCGAGCGTGATAAATTCAGCGAAAGTCCCAGCGAACTTCGCCGCAAGGTAACAAGCTCTGGCGGTACGACCGAGGCGGCCCTGAAGGTCTTCGCGGCAAAGAATTTCCCTCAATTGCTCGCCGACGCGCTGACCGCCGCCCGCAACAAAAGCCGGGAGCTGTCATCCTGATTTATTCTACGACTATCGCCTCCACGGGACACTCATCCGCTGCCTGCTGCACTGCGTCTTCATGTTCCGCCGGGACATCCTCTATTTTAACTTCCGCCTTATCGGAGCCCATTTCGAAGACCTCTGGGCAGGTGTCGCAGCACAACCCGCAGGCCGTGCAGGTATCCTCAATGCTTACCTTCATACCTGTCTCCCATATCCGGTTTTATTGATTCGATTCATAATATCCTAATTAGCTTTTCGGGACAAATTGTTCAAGCGAAAATTATGGAAATTTTCGGCTGACTTGTTATACTGCAAGCGCCTGAATAGTAAATTGGAAATTAGGAAATCGTTTTTACCGGCCGGGTCCCATGCAGACCGACCCGTTAACCTGGTCAGGCGGGGAACCGAGCAGCCATACGCGGTGTTTGGCCGTGCCGTGGTAAACCCGGCCGATCTTTTTTTTATGGCTTATACCGTCTTAGCACGCAAATACCGTTCGCAGACCTTCGACGACGTCGTCGGGCAGGAGCCGATTGCGCAGACGCTCAAAAACGCTATAAAAACCAACAGGGTCGCCCACGCCTATCTTTTCACCGGCACACGAGGCGTAGGCAAGACCACTATGGCCCGAATCCTGGCGAAATCACTGAACTGCCTCAAGGCCGATGGGCCTACGGCTGAACCCTGCTGCAAATGCGATAGTTGTCTCGCTGTAAACCTTGGCGAAGATATCGACGTTATCGAAATCGACGGCGCTTCAAATCGGCGTATAGACGACATCCGCGACCTAATCAATAACGCGGTTTACAGGCCGGCTCGTGCACGCTTCAAAATCTACATCATCGACGAAGTGCATATGCTCACCACCGAGGCGTTTAATGCTCTTTTGAAGCTCCTCGAAGAGCCGCCCAGCCACGTCAAGTTCATTTTCGCAACTACCGAACCCAATAAGGTGCTGCCTACGATTCAATCCCGCTGCCAGCGGTTCGATTTCAGAAACATATCGCCTGCGTATATCAGTAAGCAGCTTAAGGCCGTCCTCGACCAGGAAAAAATCAAATACGAAGAAGACCTTATTCTCGCCCTTGCCAAGCTCGCCAATGGCTCGATGCGCGACGCTCTCAGTTTGCTTGACCGGCTAATCAGCACGGGTGTTCAGCCGCTTTCGGCGAATCTGCTTGAGGAATACCTCGGTTGTCCGAACAGCGAAAAGGTTTGCGGCCTTGTTGCCGCCATAGGCAATTCGGATGCATCGGGCGCTCTCGTCGCGGCAGGGGAGTTGACCAACACGGGCCTTACCGAAGTCCAGATTGCCGATGCCCTCGTCGAATATATGCGGGACCTGATGGTAATAAAAGCCGCAGGCGCCAAAAGCGAACTTGTGATTCTCACCGAGCAGCAAAGACAGCGTGCGGAGCAGTTAGCCGAAAAATTTGACGTGGCAGGGCTGGTCTATAACATTACTACCCTCGAAAAACTTCGCTGGTCGCTGAAAAACACGGAGTCCGCGAAGCCGCTTCTGGAAGCGACCATACTCCGCCTTGCGATGAGCGAGCATTTCCTCAATGTTGACTCATTGCTTTCACAATCAAATCCCCCGCAGGATAAAAAAAAAGTAACTACTGAGCATCGCACAGCCCAGGTCGCAGAACCGGCTCCTCCGGAGCAGGGGCGGTTGCCGCTGATTAGCGGGCTTGAGTCGATAAAAAACAACTGGCAGGATATCATTAAAACCCTTGGCCCGGGCACTGCGGGATTACTAAGCTGCGCAGAGCCGGTTCGGCTTGAGAACAACACTTTGATACTTGAGTTTCCCGCCTCTTCCGCTGTTCAAAAACAGATGTGCGAAAGCAATGGCCGGCTTGAGCAAATTAAATCGGTCCTGCAGGAAAAAATCGGTTTGCCCCTCAGTATCAACCTTCGATTGGCGGAGGGCACATCAAATGGTCAATCACAACAGGATAATACCAAGACAAGAAGCCAGCGGCAAAATGAGATAATCAACGACCCGGCCGTAAAAACCGTCATTATGGGCCTTGACGCCACAATCACAAACATCGAAGACGCCTAACCCCAGGTTGGCTTTTGTTCTTCAATTTTACCGCACTGTTTAAGTGTCCTTCTTACCTGCCAGCGAACAAAACCCGGTGCTCCGCAGGCCAGATATATGCTTATTGCCAGCAGGACTGCATATTTTGCAATATCGGTTATCGACGACATACTCACATATATTTGTTGTTGTCCCGATTTGTTATTGATATTCATATTCATAATATAATGAAACACAGTAACAATCAGGTTTGGGACTGTCCAAAAAAGGAATAACACGCCCGATATTACGCATATAAGACGGAATGCAACGGCCAACCATGAAATTTGCGTATCATCGACCGGCTCTGATTCGACTATTTTGGCAGAACACCGATTTGCGCAGCGTGCGAGAAAATATACTACTGCCAGTGCCATTAAGGCGTATATCCCAACTATGACGATTATCGTAGACATTTTTATTCCGGCAGACGCAGCGAACGGTATCGCCATGGCGCTTGTCGAAATAGTTAAGAATGTTTGCAGAAGGACATTTAGCCCAACGCCAATCAGCATTATTCTTGCCATCACGCGCAACTCATTCTTGTTCATCTTTATCGACTCCGCTGTTTTTGGGTTGTTGTTCTATTGTTATCGCCTGTATTTGCCGGCGCACATAATGAGGAGCGCCAAATATCAGATATATTCCGAGAATCCATTCAGCAATTTCTGCTAGGATTATTATCAATGCCCTAGTTGATGAAATCCTCGATGATTGCCTTTCTAATATCGTATAAGAAAAAACACCTGAGCCATTAATGAAGGCCGGGATATAATAAAAAAGAAGGTCTATGCGACGATAGAGAATCAGGAGTCCGCAAAAGCACGCTGTCATTCTTAAACCTGCTATTGTCCAGCGTTCATCGACTTTTGCACACTCGTCAGCATCAGGGCCGGCAATTATTCTCACCAGACCATCAGACCGGAACAACAAAATCAGCGATACGGCGAAGGTAATTGCTGATTTAGCGGCGATGATGAACACTCTTATGGCAAAGGCTTCCGGGAGGAGATCTTTTTGACTTAACATAACGACTGCTGAACCAATCCCGCCGAGGGAATGCATTAGCAAGTTAACCCCCACTGCGGCAAGTATCAGCTTTGCTATAAGGTGTGGTCTTGTCATAATAATATAGACCTTGCTGAATTATTCGACAGTTAATCAGTACTTCGACACGTTTACCTGTGGCATAGAGCCGGTCGCAAGGAAAATAATCCTCTCACAGATATTCGTAACTCGGTCGGCAATTCGCTCGAGATTATGAGTCGCCCAGATAAGAGGCGTTACCTTCGATATTATACTCGGGTCCTTAATCATCCGCATCAGCAAATCGTGGTACGCCTCGTCGTAAAGCTTGTCAACCTCGTCATCCTCATTGCAAATAGCGCTTGCCATTTTGGCGTCTCTGTTGACAAGGGCCTGCATACTCCTTTTGAGCATACTATTTGCCTTTTCCGCCATCTTGGGCAAAAATATCAAAGGTCTGACAAGCGGCTCATTGCCCAGCATGATGACGATTTTAGCGATGCCTTCCGCGTAATCGCCCATCCGCTCAAGCTCGGTAACGATATTCAGCACCGCTATGATGTCCCGCAGGTCGGTCGCCACCGGCTGCTGAAGCGCAATCAGGTTGATGCACTTCTCCTCAATCTGCCATCGCTTCTTGTTGACGAGCAGGTCATCATTGATGATTTGTTTGGCCTTTTCGATATCACGACTACCGAGCGCCTCAACGCTTCGGCTGGTAGCCAGCGCCACCATTTCGCCCATCGCGACAACTTCTGCATTGAGCCCTTTGATATGTTCTTCAAAACTTTCGCGCATTTTTTGTCTCCCTGACAAATCAGCCAAAATGGCCGCTAATATAATTTTCGGTAAGTTTCTCTTTGGGGTTCGTAAAAATCTGGTCGGTCTCGCCGAATTCGATTAACTGACCAAGATACAAAAATCCAGTATAGTCCGACGCCCTTGCCGCCTGCTGCATATTATGAGTTACTATCACCAGCGTATATTCCTGTTTCAGCACGCGCAACAATTCCTCAATTTTCAGCGTTGAAACCGGGTCCAGCGCCGAGCATGGTTCATCCAATAATATTATATCGGGTTTCAGTATCAAAACTCTTGCGATACATAATCGCTGCTGCTGTTCCAACGACAGCGAACGGGCGTTTTTTCTCAGTTTGTCCTTTAATTCGTTCCACAGATTGACGTGCTCAAGGCCGTTTTGAATCGCCTGCATAATGTCGTTGTTGTTTTTGAGCAGCCGGTGTATCCGCAGCCCGAATCGCAGGTTGTTGTATATCGACAGGTCAAAAACATTCGGTCTCTGGAAGACCATCCCGACTTTTCGGCGCAAATGTATCAAATCCGTCTCGGGGGCCATAATATCCTGCCCCTCGATAATAATCTTACCCTCGACTTTTATCTGCTCGACGAGGTCGTTCATCCTGTTGAAGCACCGCAAAAGCGTCGATTTCCCGCACCCCGAAGGCCCTATTATTGCGGTAACGTTGCGTTCCGGAATCCTGATATGCACATCCTTCAGGGCAAGAAACTCCCCGTAGTACAGGTTCAGATTTTGCGTCGATATTTTCGCCTCAAAGTCCATATCTTTTTTAGCCGAATCTTCCGGTTATATAGTCGTCGGTGCGTTTGTCTTTCGGGTTGGTGAACATTTCTTCGGTTTCGTCTATCTCGACGAGGTCTCCCATAAGGAAAAATCCGCAGCGTTCACTGACTCTTGCTGCCTGCTTGGTGTTGTTTGTCACTAATATCTGCGTGTAGTCCTTTTTCAATTCCCGCATCGCGTCCTCGACCTTGGCGGTCGAAATAGGGTCAAGCCCCGAACACGGCTCATCATATAATATTACGTCCGGCTCTACCGCCAGTGTTCTGGCGATGCACAATCGCTGTTGCTGGCCGCCCGAAAGCCGCGTCGCCGACAAATCCAGCCGGTCCTTAACCTCATCCCAAAGATACGCCTTTTTCAGGGCTTTCTCGACCATTTCGGTCACTTTTGATTTATCTTTCACACCGTGGACCTTCGGCCCGTATGCCACGTTATGGAAAATACTTATCGGCAGCACCTGCGGCAGGGCGAATATGATTCCGATTTTCTTCCGCAATATGCTGTCGTTTATCTGGCTGATGTTTTTGCCCTCGAAAATTATCTCGCCTGATTGCCTGTATGATGTGTTTAAGTAATTGAGCCGGTTGAGCGCACGCAGAAACGTCGTCTTGCCGCTGTTAGAAGGCCCGATTATGCCCAGAATCTCGTTTGCGCGAATATCAATATTGAGATTCGTTAAAGCCGTCGCTTCGCCGAACGAGCATTTGAGATTAACAGTTTTTATTACTGCCTCGGCTACCATTGCTTCTTCTTCCTGTAGTGCGCTCGAAGGATTATGCTGACTAAATTCATCAAAAACACCAGCCCTATCAGCACAAGACCGGTTGCGAAACTCAACCTCGCGGGCATATTCGGCACCTGCGTCGATATAACATACAAATGATAGGGCAGCGTCATAACCTGGTCAAAAATCGAATGAGGCAGGCGAGGCAGGTAAAATGCCGCTACCGTGAACAATATCGGGGCTGTTTCTCCTGCGGCCCTGCTCAAGCTCAAGACCGTCCCCGTAAGTATCCCCGGTATCGAGTATGGCAGCACACAATATCGAATTGTCTGCCATTTCGTTGCCCCAAGCGACAAACTGATTTCCCTGTAAGCGAAGGGCACCGATTCCAGCGCCTCCTTTGTCGCGGTGATAATCACTGGCAAACTCATAATCGCCAGCGTCAATGAGCCGGCTAATATCGAGGTCCCGAAATTGAGAAACACCACGAACAGCGTAAACCCGAACAATCCGTAAACAATAGACGGTATCCCCGAAAGATTTACCACCGACAGCTTTATCAGCCGGGTAAACAGATTATCCTTCGCATATTCGACAAGGTATATGGCCGACAGTATCCCCAGGGGCAGCGAAAACAACATCGTGCCGATTATCAGAACTATCGTGCCGATTATCGCGGGGAATATCCCGCCTTCTCTCATCCCGTGTCGTGGCGACTGGGTCAAAAACTCCCAGCTTACCGCGCCGGCGCCGTTTTTCACCACGTAGAAAATCGTCAGTATAATCGGCAGCACAATCAGCAGCGTGATTAAGCCCAGTATCGTGAACGCGATTTTTTCCCGTACTCTTGCGGCGTTCATTTCCTTGCCCTTCGCAGACAAATATCAGCGATGAAATTGATTATGAATGTTATTATGAAAAGTATCAGACCAACCGCGAATAACGCGAAGTAATGCTCCGAACCCGCCACCGTCTCGCCCATCTCGCCCGCTATCGTCGCCGTCAGCGTCCGCAATGGCTGCAAAAGCGACTTAGGCATCACAGGCGAATTGCCCGTAACCATCATCACCACCATTGTCTCGCCGATGACCCTGCCTATGCCAAGCATCACCGCCGCGATAATACCCGATGATGCCGCCGGCAATACAATCCGCCAAAGCGCCTGCCACCGCGTCGCCCCAAGACCGTATGCCGCTTCCTTGAACGCCTTCGGCACACCCACCAGAGCGTCCTCCGATATGCTTATAACCGTCGGCAACGCCATAAACGCCAATAACAAGCTTCCCGTAAGCCCGCACATACCCGTGCTAAGCCCGAAGGTATTTCGCAGAAAAGGCCCAAGCCAAACGATGCCGATGAATCCCAGAACCACGCTCGGTATCGCCGCCAAAATTTCAACAAGCGACTTCAGAACGTGCTTGAGGTGTGTCGGAGCAACTTCAGCAATGAACATCGCCGAACATACGCCTAAGGGGACACAAATAACAATTGCGCCAAGAGTAACGTAGAGCGAACCTAACAGCAGGGGGACCATTCCGAATTTCGGCGGCTCCGATATAGGCAGCCAGCTTTTCCCGAACAGGAAATCACGTATGTGGTACACCCCGAACAGCGAAAGGGCGTCTTTGAGTAAAAACAGGAATATCGAAGCGACAAAAAGAATTACGACAAGCCCGCTTAGCTTGATGCACCCCTCGATAACGAACTCGCTAATTCTTTTCGACAACAGTATCTCCCACGGGCACAAAACCCGTTGCCTTGAACCGTTCCTGTCCCTTTGACCCCATCGCGAAATCGATAAACAGCTTCTTTATGCCGTTTGGCTCACCGTCAGTATAAAAGTACAATCCGCGTGAAAGCGGGTATTTCTTTTTCATAACGTTATCCACATCGGGCAGATAATATTCCTTCCCGTTGCTTATCGCCAGCGATTTCGTCCGCTCCGACGTATAACCCATCCCCAAGTATCCGATGGCCGACTCGTTCGCCGCCACCTCTTCAACTATTGCCTGCGACGAAGATAACAGCAGCGTTTCATTGGAAAACTCCTCCGTGCTTCCCTTTTTGCCTAATTGGACAACTTCTTCCTTGAAGTACATATGCGTGCCAGAACTTACTTCGCGAGATAGCGTTACTATACCGAGGTCTTTGCCCCCGAATTCCTTCCAGTTTTTGGCTTTGCCCGTAAATATCTTATGCAAATCCTCGATGGTCAGTTTATCGACCGGGTTGTCTTTGTTGACTATCAGGGCTACGCCATCGTATGCCACCGTGAATTCTTTGGGTGTTACGCCGTGCTTGAGCGCGACCTCTATTTCCTTTGGTTTCATTTCGCGTGATGCCGTTGCCACGTCGCAGGTCTTATTGATGAGCGACGCTATTCCCACTCCGCTGCCCCCGCCCGTAACCGCCACAAAGACGTGCGGGTAATCCTTCATAAACTCCTCAGCTACCTCCTGTGCTGCGTTGACTATCGTATCCGACCCTTTAACCTGAATAAAACCAACGGGCTCGTTAGGGTCCACTGAATCCTTGCACCCTACAGCCCCAATCAGTAACAAGAGAGTTGTTAAAACCAAAAGTTTCTTCATCGTGTTAGAATTTTATTAGAATGTCGTTAGTTTTGCAAGACACTGCTTCGAGACAATAAATCATAAATGACTTTGCGTCTTTGTGTCTTCATGATAAAATCTTTGCGTTGATATTTATATGTAGGGCGGGGTTCGACCCCGCCGAATTGAATTATGACGACTGGCTATACTGAAACCGTTAACAAACTGATTGAGGAATTGGCTCGCCTTCCGGGTATCGGCTCGAAGACCGCCGAACGGCTGGCCTTCCATATCCTCAAATCGAAACCCGCCGATGCCCTCGCTCTCGCCCAGGCCATAAGCGACGTCAAAACTAAAGTCAAGCAGTGCAAAACCTGCTACAACTTCGCTGAAACCGAAACCTGCCCAATCTGCTCCGACACACGCCGTGATAAAAGCAGGATATGCGTCGTCGAACAGCCCAAAGATGTAATCGTTCTTGAAAAAACAGGCCAGTGCAAATGGGTTTACCACGTCCTGGGCGGACATATCGCGCCCTTAGACGGCATTGAGCCGGCGGACCTCACCATTGATAAACTCATCGAGCGTGTCAAAGCGGGGGGGGTGGAGGAGATTATTATGGCAACCAATCCCAATATGGTCGGCGACGGCACCGCGCTTTATATCAGCTCGCTCCTCAAGGGCACAGGCGTCAAAATCACACGCCTCGCCCGAGGCCTCGCCACCGGCACAACTCTCGAATACGCCAACTCCCGTATGCTCTCCGATGCCATCACCGCCAGACAACCGCTGGAATAATCATAGGCCACATTTTTATGCCCCATTTGTTCGATATGGCCGCAAATTGCGCATTCATCAGGGCAGAAATGAGATTAAATTATAATCGGCCCAAAGGACGATGTAATCGTACAGGGAAATACTATGCTTATGATGCAGCAAAAAAACAGATACATCAGTATCTCGGTGGATACTACGGAAATACCGCTTGAAAATCTGCTGGAGAAGGAGTGGTTTCTATCCAACAGTCGCGGGGGGTTTTCTTCTTCGACAATTATCGGGTGCAATACGAGACGGTATCACGGTTTGCTGACGGGCACACTTACGCCGCCGGCGAACAGAATAATGGCGCTGTCCAGCTGCTTTGAGACGATATACTGGGGACCCGCGGAGTTTCATTTAGGCACGATAGAATTCCCGGACAAGATTTCGCCGGACGGGTATATCCGGCTAAAACGATTCAGCAGGGATATCGGCGCTCATTTTCATTACCGATTCGGCGACCTGAAGCTGACAAAATCGGTGTACCTGCTGCAGGATGAGGACACGGTGGGGGTGGTTTATTCGTTCGATGAAGTTCCGAAGCCGGTTGATTTTACGGTTAGGCCGATTGTAGGACTGCGTGATTTTCATTCGCTGCAGAAATCGGATGTGCACATTAAGACCCGGTTGGCGGCGGATGGACTGCTGATTAGTCACGACATACCCGGCTCGTGTCGGTTGCTGATAAACTGCCGGGAAGCGGTCTTTGGAGAGAATCCGCAGTGGTGGTATAAATTCCTGTACCGGGCGGACAGGGAAAGGGGACAGGATTTTACAGAGGATTTGTTTACGCCTGGGTTTTTCAGGTATCATATTGATTCGCCGAAAAAGCTGGTTTTGTGGGCGAACCTCAGCGGGCCTGAGACGTCCGCTACGGCGGATAAATTTGTTTTGCCTGATATCGAACAGGTCATAGGACAGCTATCAGGGCACCAGAACGAAGTAATTCAGCAGGCGAAGAATGATAAAACACTTGAGACGCTTTATCTTGCGGCAGACCAGTTTATTGCAAAACGCAACCTTGGCGAGACGGCGATGTCAACTATATTAGCGGGTTTCCCGTGGTTTGCGGACTGGGGCAGGGATGCGTTCATATCATTGCCTGGTTTGCTGCTGGCGACGCGCAGATTCGACGAGGCGAAATCCGTTCTTGTTACCTTTGCTAAAGCTGCTTCAAACGGTATGATACCAAGCCGATTCGATGACTATTCCAGCGCGGTCCACTTTAACAGCGTGGATGCATCACTGTGGTTTATAAATGCGGCCTTCGCGTATCTCAATGCTTCGGGCGATCGCCGGACTTTCCGTGAGGAGCTTTTGCCTGTTGTTATTTCGATTGTCAATTCTTATCAGCACGGGACGCAATTCGGAATTCATGCCGACGCCGACGGCCTGATAACGGCAGGCGACGCGAGCACGCAGCTTACGTGGATGGACGCCAAATTCAACGGGATTGTGTTTACGCCGAGATACGGCAAGCCCGTGGAAATCAACGCGCTGTGGTATAACGCGCTTATGCTGCTTTCACGATATTTGACTGACAGCAATGACAATCAACTGTTTAATACTGTGCGGTCAAGGGCGGAAATAGTCAGGGAGAATTTCTGCAAAATATTCTGGAACCAGTCGTGGGGCTGGTTGAACGACTGTATCCTTCCTGACGGGACGGCTGACGCGACGCTTAGACCCAACCAGATATTCGCAGTGTCGCTGCCGTTTTCGCCGCTGCCCCTGTTACAGCAAAAAGGGGTGGTGCGTATCGTCGAGGAAAAACTTTTGACGCCGTTCGGCCTGCGAACTTTGTCGCCTGATGACAAAAGGTATCAGGGGCAATACACGGGGCCTCAGTCCCAGCGAGATAGCGCCTATCACCAGGGGACTGTGTGGCCTTACCTTATAGGGCCGTTTGTGGAGGCGTATCTGAAGGTGAACGGTTCCGGTATCGATACCAAAAAAAACGCGGCGAATTTCATCAGGCCATTGCTGGCCAATCTCACCGGCGACGGCTGCATAGGCAGCATCTGCGAGATATTCGACGGCAACGAGCCGCAAAGGCCGAAAGGGTGCTTCGCCCAGGCGTGGAGCGTTGCGGAACTGATACGGGCATACCTGCTGGTTACCACTTAACGCTCAGAACTCGCTGGCCATTTGTTTTGCTTTTTCAATCGCGACGTTTCGCTTTTGCTCGGCGACTTCGGGGCCGCCCGCAAGCGTCGGCGCAACAACCACCGAGCGAATATCGGTCAGCCCCATAAAGCCCAGTATCAGCCCGATATATTTTTTCTGAAGGTCAAACGCCTCTGCGGGAGTACCGACCGGATAATCGCCGCCGCTGGCGTAAGCAACGAATACGGGCTTGCCGGTAACTAATCCTTTGTAATTGCCCAATGAATCGACGGTGAAAGTCAGGCCTGGCTGGGCGATTATGTCAAAATACTGCTTTAGCCGGTAGGGTATCGAGAAATTCCACATAGGAACTGCCAGCACGTATTTGTCTGCGTCCTTGAATTCCGCGATTGTCACGACAACCTTATCCCACGCCTGCTTTTCTTCGGGGCTGTGTGGTTTGCCTCGCATAATCTTGTATTTGCCGGAGGCAGCAACAAAATCGAATTCAGGCAGCTTTGCTGAAAACAGGTCGATTGTTTTTACTTGGTCTTTGGGATGTGATTTCTTGTATGCCTCGACGAACGCATCTGCCGCCGCGATTGAATTTGACCGTTCCTTCATCGGCGACGCCTTGATGTACAGTACCTTGCTCATATTGCCCTCCGAAAAATATCGCTTTCAATTCCGGTTTTCTGATTACACGCTCAGCATCAGATTTTATACCAAGCTTATCGCATTCGCTACGAAAAAAAGTGCAAAAAAATCCTCTGATTTATCAGACTGATTCCCTGATTGTACTTTTGCCATTATGGTCCTTAAGTGCTATAGTGGATGCCGGAAAAGATGAAGCACAATAGATTATTAATTATACCTTTGGACGGCATTACGAACTCCGACCAACCAATTGTTGGGGCAAAAGCGGTCGGTCTTTGGCGTCTTAAACGCATAGGTTTACCTGTCCCTGACGCCTTCTGTATTGCCGCCAACTCATACAGGTTACATATTGGCAAGGCGATGATTGATGAAGCTCTTCTATTGCTAAGCAGGTCTGAAAGCTTCGACATTGCCAAACCCCTGGCTGATGTGCGCAGGGCTATCATTGAATCACCGATGGATGACTCACTTGCTGCTGAAATTGAATCGTATTACCATACTCTCGCAGCCAACAGTTTGGCTGTTCGCTCGTCGGCCACCGCAGAAGACCTGCCCGGTCATTCCTTCGCAGGCCTCTATGACACATACCTTGGAATTGCCAACATCGAAGATTGCCTGACTGCCATAAAAAAATGCTGGGCCTCATTGTGGACGGAACGTGCGTTTATGTATCGGCAGAAAAACAACTTCGACCATCGGAAAGTAAAAATGGCCGTAATTGTCCAGTCGCTTATTGCGGCAGATGTCTCCGGTGTTCTGTTCACTTCTGATCCTATTACCGGTGACAATAATCGTATTGTTATTGAGGCCTGTTTTGGTCTCGGTGACGTTCTTGTTTCAGGCAGGGTCTCTCCTGACTGTGTTGTTATGGACAAGAAGGGGCCGAATGTTATTTCACGTTCGATGACTGCCCCTTGTATAAACGACCAGACGGCCCAAAAGCTCGCGAAGCTCGCCATAAAAGCCGAGAACGAATTCGGCTGTCCCCAGGACATCGAATGGGCGATTCACCAGGACAAGATTTTTCTGCTTCAGTCCAGACCCATCACAACCATACCGAGAGCAAAATCCCGGGAAGAGAAGCAAATATGGGCCAGTTTTGCTGCGAAGGAGGTATTGCCTGATGTGGTGACGCCGGCCACATTCTGGATGCTTGGGTTCCTTACAGATAACCAATTCGATTTTATCTTTGACGTGCTGTGCATCGATAAAGGTAACATCCGGGCATACGACCTGATTGCCGGCCGGGTGTACTTTAATGTCGGCTTCTGGGCCGCTGTAACAAAGCAATTCAGGATTACAAGAAACCTGGACTGGAGTGAATTTGCCGGAAGCGAGCCGGAATTGGCACAACTAATTGAAAAACTAAAAAATACACCAGCGGAAGACCTGCCCAAAATCAAGCGCAACCGCGTGAAGTTCCTTCTGAGATTGCCTTTGCTAACGGCATCTATGCTCTGCAATACAAGCCGCAAATCCCAGTCCGTTCTCGCCAACATTAGGAATATGAATGAAAAATGGGCCTGTCTCGATATTTCCGGCTTGTCCGCCGAACGGCTGGCTGACTGCCTGATGGATGCCGTTACAGACCTTCAGGGAATCATCAAAAAAATACTTCCCATGTTTTACTGGATGGTCTATTTCCCAATCCTCAAAATTATATGCAAGAGATGGCTTCCCGATGAACAGTCATGTGCAGGAAGGTTGCTCGCAGGCCTGGGCAATATGGAAGACGCAGAAGCCGGTTTCGACCTTTGGCGGCTGGCTGCGAAAGTTAACGATAGCCCTGCCCTAAAGGAATTGATTCAATCGAATGCCGGATGGGACATTTTGCACGAGGGACTTACCAAAAGCTCCTCAGGTAAGGAGTTTCTAATTGACTGGAACCGCTTTATGAAGGCCCATGGACACCACTGCCGCGGCGAGATCGAGCTTTATAACCGGCGGTGGGCCGAAACACCCGATTATATCCTCGGCCTTATTCGTAGTTACCTCGGCTCTATGGACAGAACCAATCCACTTGAAAACCATAAGCGCATTGCCGCCGAGCGTGAACAACTTGCGCAGAACTGCCGTCGAAAACTCACCAATCCTGTCAAGCGGGCTGTTTTCAATCATCTGCTCGTTCGCGCTCAGTATGGTTCGGCATTTCGCGAGAACATCAAAAGTGAAGCCATAAAGCTAATAGCATCTATGCGCTCGATACTGCTCGAACTCGGCAGAAAGTTGGCGGCCCGCTCTTTAATAGGGGACAGCGACGATGTTTTCTTCCTTAAGCTGGAGGAAATTGGTCAGTTGACACGGAATCAATCTAAAGTCGATATCAAAGAGATAATCGCCGCTCGTCGCGCCGAGTATGAGAAGTGGCAGTCCATAACGCCGCCCAATTTAATCATTGGTAAGTTCGACCCTGACAGGTATGTTCCTGAAGAAGTAAAGGCCGATGTCCAACAGTTAAAGGGTTTGGCCGTAAGCCCCGGCGTTGTTAGCGGGAAGGCACGAGTGATATTGAGAGCCGACAACAACGAGCAGGTTCAAGCCGGTGAGATTCTTGTTGCTCCGTTCACTGACCCCGGCTGGACACCGTATTTTATCCCCGCTGCCGGGATTGTTATGGACCAGGGCGGCTTGCTTTCACACGGAGCCATTATTGCCCGCGAGTACGGCATTCCTGCCGTTGTAAACGTAGGCAACGCGACAAGAATAATCAAAACCGGCCAGACCATCCAGGTGGATGGCGACAGGGGGGTGGTCAGGATTCTGGAATAGCCGACTTTACCTTTCTTATAAACCTCGATGTCTCACTCAGGCACTTCTTTTTATTTTTGATATTGTCTTCAATCAGTCCTACGATTTTTGAGCCAATGATAACGCCGTCTGCGCCTGATTTGGCGACCTTTGCGGCGTGTTCGGGCGTGCTAATGCCGAAGCCGACACATACAGGCAAATCGGTTTCTTTTTTGATTCTGCTGATGAGGCCTTTAACCGAAGTTGATAATGTTTTTCGGCTGCCTGTTACGCCTAATAATGAAACAGCGTAGATAAAGCCGGTGGTTTTTGAGGTAATGAGTTTCAATCGCTCTTTTGAAGTGTTGGGCGTAACCATAAAGACGGTATCGAGGCCGGCTTTCTTTGCCGGGCCGATAATCTCTTTGGCATCGTCTATGCTCAGGTCGGCAACAAGGACGCTGTTGACTCCCGCTTTGTGGAAATCACGGAAGAATTTCTCTGTGCCGTATTGGAAAATCAGGTTGTAATACATCAACAGGCCGATGGGAATGTCCTTGTGCTTTTTGATTTCAGTGATAAATTTTAACGCTTTTTTGACGGTCATACCGTTTTTGAGCGAGCGGATGTCCGCCTTTTGAATTGTGGGGCCGTCGGCTATCGGGTCTGAGAACGGTATGCCTAATTCGAGTATGTCCGCGCCAGCGTCGATTGCCGATTTGACAATTTTTAAGCTTGTTTTGTAATCCGGGTCGCCGACTACGAAAAAGGGTATAACAGCCGCGTGGTTGAGTTCCGCAAAAACTTGTTTATAAGATTTCATTTTCCAATCCTTATTATCAATCCGCAATCAACAATCCGAAATCTGCAATTCTTCAGTCCTTCACTGGTCTGAATTTTTCAACGATACCAACGTCTTTGTCGCCTCGGCCTGAGAGGTTTACGACCGCGATTGTTTTGGCGGGCAGTTTACCTTTCTGGCTGACTATGTAAGCGATTGCGTGCGTGCTTTCCAGCGCGGGTAAAATGCCCTCCATTCTGCACATCAAACCAAATGTATCGAGGACGTCTTCATCTTCCACCGCGACGTAGGTGGCCCTGCCAATATCGCTGAGGTAGCAATGTTCAGGGCCGACGGAGGGGTAATCGAGTCCTGCGCTGACACTTTCGGTGTCGTTGACCTGTCCTTCGGCGTTCTGGAGGAGATATGCCTTTGCCCCGTGCAGGATACCCGGTTTGCCTGCTGAAATTGACGCGGCGTGTCTGCCGCTCGATAAGCTTCTGCCGCCTGCTTCGACGCCGATGAGGCGGACGTTTTTGTCGTTGAGGAAGCCGGAGAACATACCTATTGCATTGCTTCCGCCGCCGACACAGGCAAGGACCATATCGGGCAGCCGGCCGAGTTTGTGGAGGCATTGCCGTCTCGTTTCTTTGCCTATGCAGCTCTGGAAATGCTTCACAATCGTCGGGTAGGGATGTGGTCCCGCGGCTGTGCCGAAAAGGTAAAATGTATCATTAACGTTGGCTGTCCAGTATCGAAGGGCGTCGTTAATCGCGTCTTTCAGCGTGCTTGTGCCGCCTTTGACAGATATGACCTGGGCGCCGCAAAGTTTCATTTTGTGGACGTTGACGCTTTGGCGTTCGATATCAGTTGCGCCCATAAAAATTTTCGTTTCCATTCCGAATAACGCGCCAATCATCGCGGTGGCAAGGCCATGCTGACCTGCTCCGGTTTCGGCGATGAGCTTTGTTTTGCCCATATATTTGGCGAGTAATCCCTGGCCCAGCGTATTGTTGACCTTGTGCGCTCCGCCGTGAAGCAGGTCTTCGCGTTTGAGATACACGTTGAAGCCAACGTATTCGCTGAGGCGTTTGGCGTGGTACAGGGGTGTGGGCCTGCCCGCGTAGTCCGTCATCAGTTGCGACAGCTCATTAACGAAGCCCTTGTCCTTGTAGAACCGGTAAAACGCCTTTTCAAGCTCTTCGAGCGCCGGTATGAGTACCTCAGGGACATAAAAACCGCCATAGTCACCGAATCTGCCTTTGTATTTCATAGCCGTTATCTAACCTCTCAAGTTCTGAATGATGTCGAAAAGTTTCCGCATTTTGGCGTGGTCTTTTTTGCCGGGTTTGCTCTCGACGCCACTGCAAACGTCGATGCCGTAAATGCCCAGCTCCACTGCCTTGGTTATGTTTTCGGCGTTTATGCCGCCTGCCAGAAATACGCGTTTACTGATGTTTCCTATGATGTTCCAATCGAAGACAAGCCCTGTTCCGCCGTATTTTTTGGGGTCAAAGGCGTCAAGCAAAATCGCGTCGGTGTAATATTCCTCCGCGTGCTTGATGTCTTTTGCGTCTTTGACGCGAATCGCTTTCATTGTCCGCACGTTGAGCGTTCCGAATTGCTCACAGTATTTTGGCGTTTCGTCGCCGTGAAACTGAACCCAGTCGAGACGGCATTCGTCGATTACCTGTTCGATGTGTTCGAAGGTGTCGTTGACGAACAGTCCCACGATATCAACGAAGGCGGGCAGCCGGTCAATGATTTTCGAGGCGTCGGCGGGCTTTATATATCGCGGGCTTTTGGGATAAAAATTGAACCCGAGCATATCGGCGCCCATATCCGCCGCCGCCATTGCGTCGTCATAGTTTGTGAAGCCGCAAATCTTCACTTTGACCGCCACCATTCTCATTGAAATTCCTTTCTCAGCCGTCTGCCACGGCGGATAAATTTGAAACAGCAATTAATTTTTCAAGATGTCGTATTGCTTTGCCTGTTTCGATTGATTGTCCGGCTATTTTTATTGCCGAGGCAAAGTCATCCGCAAGTCCGCCTACAATTATCGCTGCTGCCGCGTTTAGCACAACAATATCTTTCTTGGCACCGGTTTCTTTTCCGTTTATTATATTTTTTACTATTTGGGCGTTGCTCTTGGCATCGCTGCCTTTGAGGTCTTCCAGCGAGGCCTTTTTAATCCCATAGTCAGCCGGGTTCAGCATCGACTCGGTTATTTTGCCTGCCTTGAGCTGCATAATCTTTGTAGTTCCCATAGTGCTGATTTCGTCGAGGCCGTCGCTGTGGACAATCATCGCCCGTTTAACGCCTAATAAATGCAGTGCCTCGGCTACAATCGGCATAAGCCCCTGTTCGGGGACGCCCATCACCTGTCCCTGTGCGTCGGCGGGGTTGGCAAGGGGGCCTAATATGTTGAATACCGTCCTGAAACCCAGTGATTTGCGCACGGGCTGGACGTATTTCATCGCGGGATGGTATTTCGGTGCGAACATAAAACCTATCCCGGCTTCTTTTATGCACTTTGCCACAATATCCGGCCCGGCCTCGATATTGACGCCAAGCTCAGCGAAAACGTCCGCTGAGCCGCATTTACTTGTTATGGCACGGTTACCGTGTTTGGCGATGTGAACGCCCGCACCTGCGGCAACAATGGCTGAGGCGGTTGAAATATTGAATGTCTTCACTGATGCGCCGCCTGTCCCGCAGGTATCGACGAGGTTATCAATGCCTGCGTCAACTTTGACGCAATGAGCCCGCAGTGATTTGGCAAGCCCGGCAAGTTCGGCAGAGGAAGCCGACTTGCATCGCATCGCCGTCAAAAACGCGGCGATTTGCGTTTCGGGTACTTCGCCCTCAAAGATAATATCCAGGACCTTGCCCGCCTGCTCGAAGGTCAGGTGTTGGCCTCGAAGTAATGGTTCAATATATTCGGCTATTGTTGCCATAATCAACCCCCCCGTGTACTGCTGTAATCCTCGGCGATTTTCAAAATGTTTTCGATGATTTTGCCGCCCGCGGGTGTCAAGATGCTTTCGGGGTGAAACTGCACACCATATATTGGCAGCGTTTTGTGTTTGATGCCCATATTCACGCTTTCAAAATACGCGGTCGGCTCTAAGCAATCCGGCATCGTCAATGCGCACAAGCTGTGATAGCGTCCCGCCTGCAACGGGTTTTCAACGCCGGCGAATACGCCCTGGCCGTTGTGTGTTACGCGTGACGGTTTGCCGTGCACCGGCTCAGGGGCGTGGCCTACTTTGCCGCCGAAATACGCGACTATTGCCTGATGTCCGAGGCAAACTCCGAATATGGGGAGCTTGTCCTTGAAGTAATCAATCGCGGCGAGCGTTACGCCTGCGGTAGCAGGTGTTCCAGGCCCCGGTGAAATCACCAATAAATCCGGCTTAAACTCATCGGCCACTTTTTTCAAATCCTCAATTGACGTATCCGCCCTGTAAACCTTCGCGTCGCAGTCGCGTTTGCAAAAGTCATCGACAAGGTTATACGTGAACGAATCGAAGTTGTCGATAAACAAAACTTTTCTTTTTTTATTACTCATACTTTATCCTCGTTTATTTCTTCGTTAAAGCCCGCATACATGAGCCGGCTTTGTGCTCGGTTTCCTCGAATTCAGTTTTGGGGACGCTGTCGTGGACAATTCCAGCACCGACGCGAACATACGCCTTGCGGTCTTTAATCTGCAAACTTCTTATCGTTATGCAACTGTCGAACTGACCGTCAACTGTGAGATACATAACCGCGCCGCCATAGTAGCCACGTTTAGTTTTTTCGAGCTGTCTGATGATTTTCATTGCCTCTATTTTCGGGCGCCGGTCAATGTTCCCATATTCATCGTCGCAAGATACGCGCTTAAGGCGTCGAGATTATTGGCTAATGTCCCCTTGACGTTGCTGACCAGGTGCTGCACCGATTCGTATTTTTCGACGGTCAGCAGTTCCGTTACGATTCTGCTTCCCGGCTGCGCCACGCGGGCGATGTCGTTTCTGGCCAAATCGACCAGCATCATGTGCTCGGCTAATTCCTTGCGGTCGATTTTCAATTCCGCTTCATACCTGAAATCGATATCGGCGTCGAGTTTGCCGTTGACCTTGCCCCTCGGTTTTGTGCCGGCTATCGGTCTGATTTCCACGCTGCGATTCTCCGTCCCGCTTACACGCAGATTCAATTCGGGGCTTGACCCCAATAGCGTCGTATTCGGCGTGTTTATGTAAAACATATAGGGCGAGGGGTTCAGCTCACGCAATCGCTTATACACATCCAGCGGCTCATCGATGCAGGGTTCAATCTTTGTCCTGCTCAGGACCACCTGGAATATGTCCCCGTCGAGTATGTGCTGTTTGGCATCTCGAACCATTTGCTCATATTGCTTTTGACTGGTATCGGTCGATTCGGTCGGCAGGGGGGCTTCGTATTTTTTTGCTTTGGGTGTTTCGAACCTCGCGATATTTTCATAATAGTCGAAACACTCCTGCGCCTCGTTTATTACCTCTGCCCTGTTGCCGTTGGTAATTATCACATTGACAACCACATAGCCCTCATTTCGCTCGTGGTCCATCAGGAAAATATTGTCCGCGAAATACAATTCGTAATCGGGATTGCCTAAAAGATCGGTTTCGTTGGCGGGCAGTTTCTCAAACTGGTCGATAAAGTCGTAGCTTAACGCGCCGAGCAATCCGCAGGTAACACGGAATGGCTTGCTTGCGAGGCGAAATGAGAAAGCCACCGCACGCAGGACATCCATCTGGTTTGTGCTCGACAGGCGGGTCTGCTCGTCAACCAATCCTGCCGGTTTCCTGATGGTTCCTTTAATCCGTTCGGCGTTGAAGTCCGCTGTTTCGCAAAAGCCGAACCTTTTCGGGTCGAAGGTCAGGTATTTAATCATTCTCCTGCCGGTTTTGGTCAGCGCCCTGATTTCGAATTCCCTTCCTTTGCCCGTAAGGTATAGCGCGGGTTTGGCTGTGCCGAAGCTCAACGCGCTTGAGCCGCGAATGTATTCTTTTGATTCGAGCAGGCAGCAGTTCTTTGTCCGGCCGTAGTCGGTTATCTTGGCGAAGAAGTCCATAGGGTCCGCCATCTCGATTCGTTTGACAATCGGGATTATATCGCCCGGTTTCGCGTTTTCTATTATTTGCTTGTAATCATCCATTTTTTGCGTCCTTATTATATGAGTATCTGGGTTATATCCGGCCATAAAAAAAGCGGCCTGTTGTTTTTAATCCAACAGGCCGCGTAAATAACTTTGTTTTATTGCTTTTTCTTAGTGCAGATTTCCCGCCTGCCCATCGGATTTATCCAACAGGCCACCACCATAAATTAACTTTTTTGCGGTTAATCTGCTTCATAATTATATCATCTTACCACATTCTGTTTTTTTTGTCAATGACCAATCTTGAAAAATTTAAGAAATAAGCGTTTTATTGCTGTGGTCTCATAATTTGCCGTTCAGCAAGTGCACCAATGGCTGTGGGCGGTCAATGCCTTCGATAAATTTGGGTCTTGCAGCCCAGGGGGTAACGCTCGAAACGCCGGTCAAGTCCATCCAGTATTGCAGTCGTGCCGCGGGCAAATTCCAGGTCATATGAAAATGATTGGCAGGGGCATACTGTTTGTATTCGAGCATGCTGGCGAACCTGGGCACGACAAAGGTATGAGGCCAGGTGGGCGTTGTCAGGTTGCACATCGCTTTGGCAAGTTCTAACGGCACATCCGTTGTTTGTGCCTGGTCCCAAATCAAGCTGAATAACCCGGTTGCGCCGCTGAAAGCCAGTCGTCCCGCGATGCCTTCGATGCCGGCGGGGGATATAAACGTTACCGAGTTGCCGCCGCCGGGGAAATAACCAGGGTCTGCCAGCGGCATAAGAATGCCCGCCATAATGTCTTTTACCGATGCGCCAGGGTTAGCCGACCAGTCAAAAGCCGCGCTTCCTGAATTGTCCCCATCGACAAGACCCTTGTTGAACCAGTCCGCCGTTTCATCGAGATTTGTCAGGTCGATTTTCGCAGCCAACTCTTTAATTTCCCATGCTTCCCAGACCTTTCTGAAGTCCATAAACAGTGGCGGATTGCCTCCAGACAGGTATGTCATAAACAGCATCGTCAAAAGCCCCTGCACGTCGGCTTCGGTCGCATAAGGCAGGGGGGCTTTACGTCCCGTGTTGTCGAAGGTGCTGTTAAACAATGATTCCATCGCGTCGGCCACGGGCAGCGGAAGTCCTCGTTTGTCGCTTCCCCATTCGAGCTGGCTCATAAACCCGCCGCCTACGGCGTTGAGGTCTGCCATAATATCGCGGACAATCAGATACATCGCCAAACTGAGATTGAAGCGCGTGTTGTCATCTTCGTCTCGCAACTGAAGACGGTCGCCAACGTATCTATTTATCCATCCCCGAAGCGATTTTAATTCTTTCTTGTCGTATGCCTCTTTGCGGAGCATATCCGCGAGAAGTTTCATATCTAATCGGGTAATCTCGATTCCGAAGGTGTTCCTCGTCGGCAGTATATGCGCAAGGGCGGTTTCCATTCCCATTGAGTCGTGGCCGAAAATCACGACTCGTCTGCCGCGTAATCCCACTGCGGTCACGGCGGCATAGCACCAGTCGATGAGCCATTTGGCTGTCTCTGCGCTCATTTTGGGATTTGTCCCCGTATCGGGCCAGTTGCCGACGTTGAGAGTGCATAATCGTCCGTATTGGCTGATTGCGCCGTTGAGAGCGTGCGCGTAAACGACGCCGGGTCTTGGCCCGCTATTGCCGCAGGTGATGTTTATCGGCGTATTTGCGGGGAACTGCTGCAAAAGTGAAATGCCCGTAAGCTGCGGGAAAGCCCATGTATCGGGGACGCAAACCAGTATATCGACGCCGGCTTTGCGGAATTGCTCCGCGACGATGTCCGCCTGTTTTTCGCCATCGACTAATATCGTTGAGTAAACAACATGCACCGGCTTTTTGTCGGGCAGGACCACCTTGCCGCTTATGGTATCGGCCGTCATTTTTACGATATTCTGACATCGCTGTCGGCTTGCTTCGTCTATCCTTGGGTCGCCGGTCGCGAAAACTCCTATTACCGGAACTTTCGGCTCGCCCTTTGTCCCCGGCAGTTTCGCTGCTTCGATTCTCTTTGCCATTGTCAAATCTCCCTGATAATTCGGTATAGTATTATAAAACGCCTTTTTTAAGAATTATATTCGCGTACAGGGCCTTTTCACCGCTGGCGACTACCGCGTAGGCCTTTTTGGCTCTTTCGTAAAACGCGAATCTTTCGACGAACTCAAAATCAGAGAATTTTTCGCCGCTCGCTTTGATGATTTTGCGGTATTCCTCCCAGATGGTCGGTTTTGTTTTGTCTCCCGGCACAACCGCCATTAACGCAACGGGGTGTTCAACGTATTGGTCGAGCGGCAGAAATTTCAGGACAGCTTCCAGGATTTCTGGAACGCCGTAACCCTCGCACCTGATAAGTTTATTCGCGACACTTGCGGCGGGAAAATTGCCGTCCGCCAGAACAATCTCGTCATCGTGTCCCATCTCCATAAGCACCTTCATAAGCTCAGGAGAAATCACTTCCGGTATATTTTTAAGCATATTTCGTTCCAACCTTTCCGGCTTATTATATCACCATTAAATCCCGGCTTTTTTCGTCCGGGCCTGCGCCAACTGGTCAACCGCGACCGCTATGACGATAATCATACCTATAACAATCAATTGGGCGTTGGTCGATATACCGAGCAGGGTGCAGCCATTTCGTAAAAAGCTTATCAATAGTGTTCCTATGATTGTTCCGGTTATCGTTCCCTGTCCGCCCGACAAACTTGCTCCTCCAATAACAACCGCGGCGATTACGTCAAGCTCGACTCCGAGTCCCGCCGTGGGCTGCGCCGATACTGTTCTGCTTACCTGAATCATCGACGCTATACCAACCAGCAGGCCGACTATAGTATATATCCAGGTGAGGTTCTTTTCCACTCTTACACCCGCATGAAACGCTGCCTCGCGGTTTGAGCCGATGGCGTAAGTATAACGTCCCAGTGGCGTGTATTTGAGAATGAGTATCGCTATGATTATGACCGCCGCGAAAATCAGCACCGAGACCGGCGCCCCCATTATCACTCCCTCGCCGAGATACTTGTAATCGGGGACGTTAATCGGCTGGCCATCCTTCATTACAAGGGCGACTCCCCTGAAAAAACTCATTGTCCCCAGTGTTGCTATAAAGGGCTGAAGACGAAACTTGGTTATCAGTAATCCGTTGGCTAACCCGCTGAGTAACCCGGCGGCGGCACCCGCGATTGTGCCCGCGACACTGCCTGTTGTTCCAATTACCCATGCGCCAATCATACCGCATACCGCCAGCATCGAACCAACCGACAGGTCGATGCCGCCCGATATAATCACAAAGGTCATCCCGATAGCGACTATCCCGTAAACGCTCGAACGTCTCAGCACGTTGAGAAAATTATCCATCGTTAAAAAAGTGTCCGGCCTCAATGCTGCGAGAATACACACTATCAGCATTAAACTTCCGAACGGCAGCAACTGTCTTATTAATTTTCCCATTTAGTTTCCTTCCACCCCGTTGGAAAACATGTTCTCCTGATGGTTTTCAGTCGTTCCGGTCGCATATTTTCCAACGGGGTCTACGGCGGCAAGATGCATAACTGCTTCCTGTGTAGTTTCGCTTTTTTTCAAATTACCCACCAGCCGACCACGCCTCATAACCAGAATCCTGTCCGCTATCCCGAAAAGCTCAGGCAGTTCCGAGGATATGAATAATATCGCCTTGCCCTGTTCGGCGAGTTGATTCAAAAGCGAATAAACTTCTTTTTTCGCTCCAACGTCAATTCCACGTGTCGGTTCATCAAAAATCATAAATTTTGATTTAGCCAAAAGCCATCTCGCAATCAGGACCTTCTGCTGATTTCCGCCTGATAATGATTCCGCGGGCGACTGAGGTCCGAGCCATTTAATACCTATGCGGCCGGCAATTTCCGCAGCGATTTTGTTCTCCTTATTCGGGCTGATAACCTTGTCCATACCGATTCCTTTGAGATTCGGCAGCGTTATATTCCAGCCGCAGGGTAACTGTAAACACAAACCAGTTCGTTTGCGGTCTTCTGTAAGCAAAGCGATGCCGTTGTTTATCGCATCGGCGGGGCGTTTTATTGTTATTTCCTTGTCGTCGATAACAATCCTGCCGGTGATTTTTGGTTCGACGCCGAATATGGTTTCGGCGACTTCTGTCCTGCCTGCCCCGACAAGTCCCGCCATTCCGACAATCTCACCTGCCCGTATATCGAAAGAAACATCCGTTATGTGTTGTGCCGAGGAAAGGTTTTCCACTTTTACGCAAGTATCGCCGAGTTTTACATTTCGTCCCGGAAACAGGTCCGTAAGCTCTCTGCCGACCATATATCGCACTATCTGCGGGATGTCCATTTTCTTCGCTGAATCGCTCTGCACGACACGGCCGTCTCGCAGCACGGTGATATCGTCCGCAAGACCTGTGATTTCCTCCAGCCGATGCGAAATGTAAATGATTGATATGCCCTGTTCTCGCAGTTCTCTGACCACCTGGAATAATCGTTGTGTGCCTTTCTCCGACAATGACGATGTTGGCTCGTCCATGGCGATTATCGACGCGTTGCGCATCAGCGCCTTGAGGACCTCGACAATCTGACAATCGCCGGTCGATAAATCCTTCACTATGCTTGTCGGGTCGATATCGAAGTTCATTCTCCGGGCCAGCTCTGCGGTCCTGCTTACCATCGCTTTTCGGTCAATGGTAAACGGTATCCTTCCCGCCGGTTCGTGGCCGAGAAATACGTTTTCCGCAACCGTCAAATGCTCCGCGAGGTCAAGCTCCTGGTATATCATCGATATACCCGCCTCAATCGCCTCTTGCGGCTCGGCAAATTCGCTGGGATGACCTGCTATTTCGATTGTCCCGCTGTCGGGCTTGTGCACGCCGGCGAGAATTTTCATCAGCGTAGATTTGCCAGCGCCGTTTTCGCCTACAAGGGCGTGAACTTTCCCCCTGGCAACCGTCAGGTCAACCTCGCTGATGCCTGCACCGGCCCAAATCGCTTCGATATCCCCTTCATTACAATAGCAGGGGGGGCTTTACCATCAACAGTTTTGCTCGCTATTTCAATAATGCCTGAATCTCCGGCGTGTCGATATTTTCTTTGGTTATCAGTTTTACTCCTGTATCAATTCGCCTCGGAACTTCTTTGCCTTTTATCTTGTCGATTACGCATTTTACGCCTTCGTAACCCATCTTATAAGGATTCTGCACGACGAGCGAATCGATATCGCCTTTTCTCAGCGATTCAATTAACAACGTTCCCGCGTCAAAACCCACCATTTTGACTTTTCCCGCCCGGCCTGCACTTTGCAGCGCCCTAATCGCGCCTGTCGCCGTCGATTCATTGCACGCGAAAAGCCCGTCCAGCGATGTGTTCTTGGTCATCAAGTCCTCCGTTGCCTGAAGCGATGTTTCTACCGTATCCAGCCCGTACTTGCTATCGACAACCGTAATATCCGGAAAATCTTTTTTGATGGTGTCCATAAAGCCGTTTTCCCTTTCGGTAGTTGAGGCCGAGCCGGGTGCGTACTTTATCACAATAACTCTTCCCTTGCCGGCGAGAATCTCGCCCATTCTTTTGGCCGCCATAACGCCGCCTTGGTAATTATCTGTCGCGACGAACGAAACGTATTTATCCGTCTGGATGGCCGAGTCGATAATCACACATGGTATGCCGCTTGCCGCCACTTTTTCAACAACGGGCACAAGCGCTTTGTCGTCATTCGGGGCGAGCACTATCCCGGATACCTTCCGCGTGAGAAAGTCCTCGACAATCTGAATTTCCTTTTCCCTGTCGCCTTCCCGGTCAGGGCCGTTCCAGAAAACCTCTGCTCCCGATTCTTCCGCCGCTTTCAACGCCCCGCGATGTATCGATTGCCAGAAGACGTGCGTCGTTCCCTTGGGGATTACCGCAATCTGCAATTTGCCTTTCCCTTTGCCCTTGTTGGAAATCCCTATCCCGATAAGAGCCGCTGCAACTATCACAAGTATGACAACCGGCAAAATTTTCTTCATATTCTGCTCTCCTAACTGTTTGTCATTCGTGAATCCGAATTTATTACCTGCCTGTTTATTCTTCACCTAATCCGCGGCTTGTAAAGCATTTTTTATCCGTCCGCTCTTTCTTAAATATTCTCACAAATTTTTAACTTGCCTGTCTTGACATCAACGAGTGATGCTGGTAATATACTGTAGCTGTAGTTTGGAAAAAAAACTACTGGCAATGCCAAAACCGAAAATCATAGTTTGTATTCCAGCACGTTACGGGTCCACAAGATTCCCGGCCAAAGTTCTCGCCAAAGATACCGGCAAATTTCTCATCCAGCACGTTTACGAGCAGGCCAAACTCGCCAAATTACCAGACAGGGTAATCATCGCCGCGGACGACAAGCGAATCGCCCAGGCCGCGAAATCCTTCGGTGCCGAATGTATTATGACTAACCCTGATTGCCCAAGCGGCACAGACCGTATAGCCGAAGCAATCCAGGAACTGTCCGCTGAACGCTATCCGCTGAACGCTGACGACATTGTTGTAAACCTGCAGGGCGACGAGCCGGAAATCGACCCCACGAATATCGATACCGTCGCAAAGCTGCTTGTTGATAATCCCAAATGCCAAATGGCAACGCTGGTTGCCGATTTCGAGACGAAAGAACAAGTTGCCGACCCGAACCTTGTAAAGGTTGTCGTTACGAATATCGAGAATCGAGTATCGAGTATCTATAAAGCGATTTATTTCTCCCGTTCCGTCATTCCATACGACCGTCAGCAGGGAGGGATAGGCGAAATAAAGAATTATCTGCGTCATATCGGCATATATGCTTATCGCGGGGATTTTTTGCTGAAAATAACAAAACTGCCGCAGACGCCTTTGGAAAAATTAGAAAAACTCGAACAATTGCGTGCTACTGAAAACGGCTTCGATATACTTGTCGCAAAGGTAAAACACACCTGCGCCGGCATCGACACCCCTGAACAATACGCGGAATTCGTTAAACGATACAGCCACAGAGGAAATAAATGATTTTTAGCCACAGAGAGCACATAGAAAAAAGATTTTAGCTGTAAAACGGACAATACTATGGAAAATAAAGTATTCAAATCTTGGGAAGAATTTGAACAGGCCTTGGTTGATATAAATGATAAGACGAAGCAACTCTATGAAAAATATGGTTGTAAATTCTTTCCTCTTTTCAGAGGAGTAAGCGATTCGGAATATCATCTGGAATCGACCCTCGATAGAATAAAAAAGAAGGTTAAGTTTTCCGAGTACCAAAGAATATTAAAAATTGTTTGTAAACACGTTGCTACGTGCACCGGTAGGAAATGGGATATTGAAACAGCGGTCTCAACGATACACCTCGGAGATTTTGAATTACCATTATCGACTTATGAATTTATGGCATACTTAAGGCACAATGGGTTTCCTAGTCCTTTAATAGATTGGACTAAATCCGCGTACATAGCCGCTTTCTTTGCTTTTAGGGATATATATTCCAAAGCAGAATATATATCCATTTTTTGTGGGCTGTGGAATTGTCAGTATGGAGATGAACCGCGTATATATCCTTTAGGCCATACCATAGCAACTGATTACAAACATTATTTACAGCAAAGCGAGTATTCAATTTGTGTTGGTGTAGAAAACAAGGAGACATATTTTGCTAACCATGAAGATGTCGAGGGAGATGAAGAAGGTGCTCTGATTAAGTATGATATCCCCGCATCAGAAAGGCAAAAGGTGCTTAAAAAATTAGACTCAATGAACATCACAGCGTATTCGCTCTTCGACTCAGAACCGAGTCTTATGGAGACGTTAGCTTTGCGGGAATTGTTTCTGAAATAGATAGTTGACTCTAAATATGAAAAAATTATCTCTGTGTGCTCTGTGACCTCTGTGGCTAAAAAATAAATAATCTCTGTGGCAAGGGTGATTTATGAAGGATAGTGAACTGTTGACATCGGTAAGTAAAACATCAACCGACAGCGAATTTTTCTCGCCTATGCCTCCCGGCTATAAGCCCGGCAAGACGAAATACCTCTTCGTTATGGGAACAGTGATGAGCGGCTTAGGCAAAGGCATCTTCTCATCCTGCCTTGCAAAGCTTATGCAGGATAAGGGGCTTAAAATCGCCCCCATCAAGCTCGAAGGTTATCTTAATATAGATTCAGGCACTCTCAATCCGTTCCGCCATGGCGAGGTTTTTGTCCTCGACGACGGTATGGAATGTGATATGGACCTCGGCACATACGAGCGTATGCTCGACCAGGATTTGAGCAGGGCGAACTTCTGCACGTCGGGGCAGATTTTCAGCGACGTCCTCAACAAGGAACGCCACGGCGATTACCTTGGCAGGGACGTCCAGATGATTCCGCACGTTACGGGCGAAGTAAAATTACGCCTGCGAAATCTCGCGATGAAAACAAACGCGGATATTGTATTCGTCGAAATAGGTGGCACAGTGGGCGACCTCGAAAACGCGTATTTCATCGAGGCGATGCGCGAGCTGGCCTACGAGGAAGGCCCGAACAGCGCCTGCTTTGTCGCGCTGACGTATATTCTTGAGCCGCAGACATTGGGCGAGCAGAAATCGAAGGCCGCACAACTTGGAATCAAGCAGTTGATGCAGCTTGGGGTGCAACCCGACATAATCGCCTGCCGGGCCACGAGTCCTGTTACCGATACCGTCCGCCAGAAAATCAGCGTCTATAGTAATGTTCCCTTCGAACGGGTCATCTCCCTGCACGATTCCGCCAGTATTTATACGATACCGGCTATGCTGCGCGACAAGGGGCTTGATTTCGAGGTCGCGCGTCTCTTGAAAATCGAGGACCGCCTTAATCTTCGCCACGAACGCAAAAGTTGGGCGCAGTGGTGCGATTTCACCGACAGAATCGACACCGCACAAAAGCCCGTTACAATCGCAATCACCGGTAAATATACTTCTGTCCGCGACAGCTACGCCTCAATTATTAACTCGCTCGAACACGCCGGCATCGCGCTTGGTGCAAAGGTGGATATCAAATGGATTGAGACAACCGGCATCAGTGATACCAACGTGGCCCAGCATCTTGCCGATGTCGATGGCATTATCGTCCCCGGCGGTTTCGGCACACGCGGCGCGGAGGGCAAAATCTGCTGCGTCAAACACGCCCGCGAAAATAATTTACCATATCTCGGTATATGCTTCGGCTTCCAGATGGCCGTAATCGAATTCGCCCGCAACGTCTGCGGATTAGCAGGCGCAAACAGCACCGAAATTGACAAGGATTGCGAGAACCCCGTTATCGATTATCTCCCGGAGCAATTAAAAATCGAAGGCCTCGGCGGCAATATGCGCCTCGGCGGTTTCGATATCGAGCTTAAACCGGATACCTTTGCCTGGCAGTTGTTCGCGAAGGCACACACCGTCCGAATGCGTTTCAGGCACCGCTACGAAGTCGCGCCGCGATATATTGAAACCTTCGAAAAAGCAGGCCTTGTTTTTTCAGGCAAAGCTCCGGGACAACCCATTATGCAAATCCTCGAATTGCCACAGCATCCCTATTTCGTGGGAACCCAGGCGCATCCCTGCCTGACCTCCCGCCCATTGCGTCCCCAGCCAATGTTTGTGGGGCTTGTCGCCGCGGCTATGCAGAAACGCTACCCGAAAAACGATTCCCCGGATTGTGTTACCGCCGTGCGAAACCTCTGCTCATAAATTCGTTGACCATTAAAAAACCCCCCGGTAAAGCGGGGGGTGGTGTAAAAGTGTTGCTGGGTGTGGGCGATTTTTCCAGTGTGCAACAGAAATCAAAATCAGCCAGATCTCCATTAAATTCAAGGAATTTTCTGGGGGGTGTGACAACTGTATGGCACTGTAGAAGCATTTTTTCTGCAAAAGACAGTGGATATGAATAGCTCCACACAAAAAGCCACTTGCTGAAGGAATACCTAAGGGAGCAAAAGTAAGGCAGGAAAAAATGCTAACGCAGGTGGACAGGCGTTAAATAGTTGAATTTTGTTATTGAAAAGGATGCGGCAATAGTGTAAAAAGGTGCTGGTTTTAGGCGGCGACTGCTATGGTACATAATACGAAGAAAAAGGCGTTGTACGAGGTTATTGGCAGGGCCGGGTCGAAGTCGGGCTATGAGCAGTTGCATCCGAATAGCACGGCAGGGGAAAACCCTTCGACTAATCCGGAAACCTTACCCAATGTGGTGCGATGGGTAAGAAAACCCAGCTTTGCTCAGTTTAACTCGGGCCGGATTGAATTTTCGATACCGTATCAGGTTGGTATAGCGATTGCGCTTGGTATGCTGCTGGCGGCTGTAGTGTTGTTTCGATTAGGCCAGCGGGTTGGCAACAGGAATATTCCGGCGAATACGCCGGCGGCTGCGAAGCCCGTAACGCCTAAACCGGTAACGCAGGATACTCCTGTTCTAAAACAGCCGGCAGCGCAGGATACTTCCGCCGCAACAGTGGCGGCCAATCAGCCGACATCGACGGGAAAAAACAGAATTGTATTAAAGATGTACCAGGTCAGGTCGCATTTAGAACCGGCCAAAGAGTACTTTGACAAAATGGGCGTTGCAACTGAGATTATTGAAAAGGACAACTGGTATTATCTGGTAACAAAAAATAAATATGATAATCCCGGAAAGGTGGGGACCGACGGATACCTGGCTAAGCAGAAGATAATTGAGCTTGGTGCGGGTTATAAAGCGCCGGCTGGGTTCGAAACGTTCGGGCCTAATCCATTTAGTGACGCCTATGGGAAGAAGTTTGACGATTAAGTTTTAGGAGAATATTTGATGTCGATTGACCGGTCGTTGAGATTGAAGGATGCACTTGTTAGGCACCGCAACGTGTTGACACGAGCGGAGCGCATAGAGAAATTGCAGGACGAGGAAAAATGGGATGATGGTCGGTCTGTTCTCGGACTGCCTAAGGTTGGTCACAGAAAAACCCATACCAAGAAGGTGGCCAAAGCGAAAGAAGAAGGCGCAGAGGCGCAGTGGCCGGTGCGGAAGGCGCACCAGCCGCAGAAGGGGCGGCTCCGGCGGCGCCGGGCGCAAAAGCAGCACCGGTAGCCAAGGCAGGAGCGCCAGCCGCAAAAGCTGGAGCACCCGCTGCTGGAAAACCGGCAAAAGAAGCAAAGAAGAAATAAGACAGATACCTGAACGATGCTTGAAAAGGCCGGTGAATCGCCGGCCTTTTTTGTTGTGTGGTTTTCAGGATTTGTGCCTGCGGGTTTTCAGCAGAAAAGGCAATGCCAGCGTCAGAAGAAGTAAAGAAGCCAGTTCAGGAGTTGGCACCGGAATCTGAACAGAAAAACTGCTGGCGGTTGTTGTGCTGAGAAGTCCTGTGCCCATTAGTGAGAAGGTTCGTCAAGGTTTTGTGTCCGGGTTGGTAATCGACAGCCAAAAGTTGTTGATTTGTTTGGCCAAGTCAATCAATGCGAGGAAGGTTGTCGGCTTGACGAGATAAAGGCAGCGATTAGGGTCGAGACCATGGAGGACATCGAGGTCGTCGCTTGAAGAGGTCAGGACAACAAGCGGTATCTGCAGCAGGGCGGGGGCGGTCTTGATGTCTCGTATGACTTCACGGCCGTTCTTTCTGGGCATATTCAGGTCTAAGATTATAAGCTGGGGCGACAGTGCGTGCGCATATCGGCCGCGATGGAAAAGGAAATCCGTCGCTTCAACGCCGTTGTCAACCACATTAAGATGAGGGGCAAGGCCTGCCTGCTTGAAGGCCTCCTTAACGAGAAGGATATCGCCCAGGTTGTCTTCTGCCCACAGTATCCTGATAGCCGATTTGTCCATTCGAGTTCAATCCTGATTGTACCTGCCATTCTCGCTTTATTACAATTTACAAAATCGAATTCTATCGGCAAACGCCGGCTTAGTCAACATTCATTGGTTGTTATTAGATTCTGCCCAGCAATTTCGCAATGCCCATTGCTTTACTTACGCTGCGCAGGGCAGGTGAAATGGGTTTTTGGAACGGTTTTTCAGTTGGCTTGCGAAGAAAAGGGGGGTATATTATATGGCTATGAAAAAAATACTTGCAGACAGAATGAAATATATCGATTCGAGCGGCATACGGAAGGTTTTTGCGCTTGCCGCACAAATGAAGGACCCGATTAATTTTTCGATAGGTCAGCCGGATTTCGATACGCCCGAAGCGATTAAACGAGAGGCAATACAGGCAATAGAACGGGGCGTCAATAAGTATTCCCAGACGGCAGGCGACGAGGAGCTGCTTGCCAAAATCGCGGGCGGCCTCAAGGCGGAATTCGGCTGGGAAAAACAAAGGTTGATGATAACCAGCGGCGTCAGCGGCGGTATTCTGCTGGCGTTTCTGGCGTTGATTAACCCCGGGGATGAAGTAATAATACCCGACCCGTATTTTGTGATGTATAAGCACCTGGTTAATATGTTAGGCGGCAAATGCGTATTTGTGGATTGCTATCCGAAATTCGAGCTTGACCCGGGTAAAATTAAAGATGCAGTTACGCCCAAAACAAAGATGATAATAATCAACTCGCCTTGTAACCCGACGGGGGTGATATTCGGCGGTAAGCAATTGAAAGAAATTGCAAATATTGCCTCTAAAAATAATATTGTTGTATTGAGTGACGAAATATACGAAAAATATAGCTACGACGGCCCCAGCGAAACAATAGTAAAGTATTGCGACAGGGCAATACTGCTTCGCGGGTTCGGAAAGATCTACGGAGTTACGGGCTGGCGCCTCGGCTACGCTGCGGCAGGGGGCGAAGCTGGTGAAATCATAGACCAGATGATAAAAATACAGCAATACACTTTCGTATGCGCGCCTTCGCCTTTTCAGAAAGCGATCGCCTCGGCGATGGATTATGATGTAACTTCTATTGTGACCGCCTACCGCAAAAAACGTGACTTGATTTACGAAGGTTTGAAGGATAAATTCGAGGTAGTTAAGCCCGCGGGGGCGTTTTACGCCTTCGTAAAAGCACCGGACGGCCAATCGAGCAAATTCGTCGAAAAGGCAATAGCTAACAACGTCCTTGTAATACCGGGCAACGTGTTCAGCGAAAAGGATACACATTTTCGCATAAGCTACGCGACCAGCGACGACAAGATACGCAAGGGCGTCGAAATTCTGCGCAAAATGGCATGAAATTAGTTTTGAGTTGTCGAGTTAAATTAGGCGGGAGCGAGATTTTGGCTATGAAGAATTTAAGCCGAATAATGTTATTGGGGACGGTATTGGCAATAGGGGGGTTATCTGTCATTCGCGGGGAAGAAGCCGCTGCGCCGGAAAAGAAAAAAATGGTGCAGGCGGCGGTGATTGTCTGCAAGGGGACAATCGACGATGGGCTTTATAAATCAATAAAGCGAAGAACGGAAATCGCGCTCAACGGCGGCGCTGGTTACCTGATTTACCAGATAGAAACCTACGGCGGAGAGGTTGCCGCAGCGGATGACATATCAAAATATTTTATCCTCGATGTCGCTAAAAGAGCGCATACGGTTGCCTACATAAATACCGAGGCAATATCGGCAGGGGCAATGATTTCAGTGTCTTGCAACGATATCTTAATGCGCGAAAACACGACAATAGGTGATTGTGCCCCGATAACGCTGGGCGGCAAACTGGAAGGGGTTGAAAGGGAAAAAATCGAGTCGTTTGTGCGGGCGACGTTTGCAAGGGCGGGCGAGGCGAACAAATACCCGCAGGCATTGCTAAAGGCAATGGTAACAGTAGGAACGGAGGTTTACAGGGTAAAAAATAAAGAAACCAGCCAATGGGAGTATTTTGAAACGGAACAGCTTCCCAAAGATGCCAATACTTATGACCTTGATAATAAGGAACTTGTCAATAACGATAGAGAGTTGCTTACGCTTACGGCGAGCAAGGCCTACGAATACGGCATCGCCAGGGCAGTCGTCAAGGACGTCAACGGCGTACTGAGTTTCCTTGAAAAACGAGACGGCGTCGAATTCAGCGGACCGCCTGTAACGCTCGAAACAAACTGGTCGGAGGAAATGGTTCGCTGGCTCAATTCGCCGGCGGTACTGGGAGTTTTGGTAACAATTGCCCTGTTAGGCCTTTATATTGAATTTCAAACCCCCGGGCTCTGGCTGCCGGGTTTAGTTGCAGTGCTTTGTTTTGTGATAATCGTCGGTAGCAAGTTCCTGACGGGGATGGCCAACTGGGTTGAGGTGGTGATATTCGTAACGGGTGTGCTGCTGATACTTGTTGAGGTTTTTGTCATACCCGGCTTTGGTTTTGTGGGAGTTATTGGGATAATTTTCGTGTTGGCCGGATTATTCGGGATGCTCATAAAGACCCCGCCCGGCGAGATTCCATGGCCCAGAAGCGACTATGACTGGAAAATGTTTACAGACCAGGTTTGGGCGATTGGGCTTGGATTCCTCGCGTTTCTGGTTTTGGCTTGGCTGTTTTCAAAATATCTACCTAAAATTCCTATCGCTAAAAAGCTGATATTGGCTTCGCCGGTGGAAACTGATGCGGTACAATATGGAATGTCATCTGAGAAACCGCTGGTCGAAATCGCACAGAAAGGCATTACCATCAGCCAGCTAAGACCCTCCGGTATCGCTCAATTTGGACTAGAAAGGGTGAATGTCGTTTCTCGCGGAGAGTTCATAGATAAGAATAAAGAAATTATTGTTGAATCTATTGAAGGAAACAATATAGTAGTAAAGGAAATATCTGGTGACCAAGGTGTCTCTTAAGTAAATGCTATTGAGGGGAGTGTTTTGACATACGCAATCTTATTACTGGTTGTTGGAATTCTGCTGGTATTTCTTGAGGCGATTCTGCCTTCCGGCGGTATACTGAGCGTTCTTGCAATAGCTTCTTTATTGGCAGCCGTAATACTTGGTTTTATATCCAGCGTATCAATGGGATTGGTTATCCTGTTTATTATTTTTATCAGTATTCCTGTGCTGGTTTTGCTTGGGGTCAAGCTTCTCCCGAAGATACCTTTTGGGCGTAGAATGATACTGGTGGAACATCAGGAAGAATTCGATAAAGCTCGCGGCGAGCCCGGAATCAGTGGCGAAGACTTCCGTCGCCTTAGAGATAAAGGCGGGATGACTGTTACAGAGTTGCGGCCATCAGGTATTGCTGAAATAGGTGGTAAACGATATAGCGTCGTCTCCCAGGGTGGAATGATCGAGGCATCGGTTGAAATAATAGTTAAAAAAGTCGAAGGAAATAATATAGTTGTCGCAAAAAAAATATAAGTTTTATTAGGAGCATACAAAAATGGAAACAAATTTTTTATTGGCTGAAGCCAATGGCCTGGTAATAGCAGTAATTATAATTGGCGTAATCGCAATTATTCCCTTCCTTATCTTTATTTCGTTCATAAGGATTTGGATTATGGCCTTTTTTAGCGGGGCACACGTCAGCCTTTTTGAGTTGATTGGCATGTATTTGCGTCGTGTTCCTCGCGAGTATATAGTTCGCGCCAGGATTGCGGCTGTGCAGGCCGGTGTTTCTGATTTAACCACCCAGCAGCTCGAAAGCGTATGGTTGGTTGATAAAAATGAATTTCGCTACAAGGACCTGCAGGAGCGAGACAGTGATATGCAGCCTAATGAACCATGGTTAAAAGAAAAAGCTGCACAAAAAAAACGCTTTTTAGCGTCGTATCAGGCACAGGGCGATGTCATGGTTTGTGTCAATGCTTTGATTATTGCCCGTAAGGCCGACCTTCCAGTCACTTTCGCGCAGTTGCAGGCACATCATTTCGCGGGCGGCCATGTCATAGATGTAGTTCAAGCCATCATTGCAGCAAATCGGGCCAATATTCCACTTTCCTTTGATGTCGCCCGCGCAATCGACCTGGCGGGGCGGGACATACTCAGAGCGGTAGAAACTACTGTTACTCCGAAAATTATAGATTGTCCGCTGGATAGGGCGATGTTGCTTGATGCCGTTGCCAAGGATGGCATCAGGTTATTGGTACGAGCCAGAGTTACCGTCCGGTCGAACATTAACCAGTTGGTACGAGGCGCTACCGATGAAACTATTATTGCCCGTGTCGGCCAGGGCATTGTCAGCGCAATTGGTTCAGCAGAAACTTATAAAGATGTTCTGGAACATCCAGACCGAATTTCGCGGAAAGTATTAGAAAGCGGTCTCGATGCTCAAACGGCATTCGAAATTGTCTCTATCGATATTGCTGACGTAAGCGTTGCCGGCGTAAGCACTAAAGACAAGGAGGTATCGAACGTCGGTGCCATGCTGGAAACCGAAAGAGCTGAAGCAGACAAGCGAATGCGCCAGGCCGAAGCGGAAGGTCGCCGCGCTATGGCCGTCGCCCGCGAGCAGGAGATGAAGGCGCTGGTGGTTGAGAAGCAGGCGCTGGTGGTTGAGAAGCAGGCGCTGGTGGTTGAGAATGAGGCGAAAGTCCCGCTGGCGATGGCAGAGGCGTTCATCAAGGGCAATCTCGGGATAATGGATTATTACCGGATGAAAAATATAAGTGCGGATACGTCGATGAGGGACTCGATTTCAAAGGTGGACAAGAAGTAAAAAAGATTAAGAGATAATGAGTTACTGGTTAAACAAAGTATTGGGCAGCGACGAGACAGAAAATCTCGGCAAGCTTGTGCCGCTGATTATCTTTTTTGTGATATGGGTGGTTGGCGCGATTGCCAAGGCCGCACAAAAGGGCAAAAAGGGCACAGAAGAGGAATCAGCCAAAGGCCAGGAAAAACACAAACCCGGCTTTGGCGATATTGCAAAGATAATCAGGGAGCGGTACGCAGAAGCCCAAAAAGAGACCGGCAGGGAGGTCCAAGAGAGGGAAAATGAACAATTTCAGCCCCCTGCCAGGTCGCCTCAGCCCAAAACACCGCCGCCTCGCAGGCCTGTGCAGATACCAACCCGAAAACCGGCTTACCAGATGCAAAGCGCACCTGAGCAGGAAGGACCTAAGCTTAGGGTCGTAAAGATTCTCGAAAAGCCGGATGTGGGCATACCCTTACCGGTCTATAAGCCGAATTTGCAAAAAGTTGAATCGGGTTTACAAAAGGTTGACGCACTCACACCTGAAAACGCAAAAGCTTCAAGCGAGCCGGAAATTATTCATCATCATTATATTTCGGAGCTTGCGGAGCAATACTCAACTGCCGACGGTTTCCGCAAGGCGATTCTGAATTACGAGATACTTGGCCCGCCTGTAGCATTGCGTTGCGCTGTTGAGACACAGAACGAAAACTTTTAAAATAAGCCCTTAAGATAGAGCAAACCTGTATCTGAGCACACAATATCTAACGTCTCATAATATATGTTATGTTTCATTCAGGTTTTTAGGCAGGTTTGGGCGGATTTAGCGGGATTACGGCTATAACAGGCGTTTGCGGCATTTATTCAGTTGTGCAGGCGACGGCGGGAACAAAGTTATCCCATGTCGAGTAAACCGGGTCGAGCAGGCCGAGGTTTTGCAGGACAATCGAGATATTGACTACCGCGTCGGTTGTGGCAAGCGTTTCGTGCAGCCATTGCTCAAGGTCGAGCAGGCAGGATGCGAATTTAATTTTATCACAATAAAGCAGGGCGACACGGTAATGCAGGTCGAGGGTATCATGCTGAAGACAGGTGGGCGGGATTAATGTTTCGAGGGCAAAGGCCGTTTCGTCGGTCTCATACAGGCATACGGCCAGCTTATTTCGGGCCGCCGCAAAGGTAGGATTTAGCGTCAACGCCCTTTTGAACAGCTCAGTCGCCTCGGTAATACGGCCTATACTCATCAGAAGTATACCCAGCCGGTAATGCACTTCCGGGTTTTGAGGCCTCAGCTTAAGCATCTGCGTCTGGGCATCCAATATGATATCGATTGGCCTTAATTCGAAGTCAGCAGACGATGTATTATACTGCAGGCAGGCGGCCTGCGCGAACAGCATCGGCCCGTTGGTGTCGATTGTCGCGGCCAAAGAAAGCGAAGTCGTCGCCTCGGATATACTATTGCTGAGTTTCTGGGCGGTCGCCAGGCCTATATAAGCGTCAACAAGACGGTCATTAATAAGGGCGGCCTGCGTAAACTGAATCGCTGCGGATGCGGGTTTGCCCAGTCGCATATAATGAGAGCCGAGCTTGATATTGGCGTCAAGGAAATGCGGGCATACGGCTATGGTATGATTGAATTCATCGAGTGCCTGCTCATCCTGCCCGAGCGAGGCGAAGATGGAGGCACGCCTTAAAAGCAAATCAGGCCTGTCCGGGTATTCTTCGAGGGCCTTTTCAATCATATCAAGAGCGTCATTGAACTGCCCTGCCTCGACAAGCGAATCAATCTCGTCGTTTTCAGGCGAGAAATTATCCGGCTGCATAAGAATCGCGTTAGAAAACGTATCAATCGCCAGCTTGTATTGCGAGACGGCTATATAAAGATGTGCCAGCGTAAGCAGCGTTGAGAGGTCATCAGGATATTCGGCGGCAAGACGCTGGTACTCGGTAATGGTCTTTTCGATTTGCCCGTTTCTGAAATAAATCGCCGCCAGACGCTGACGCGGGAACTGGAGATGATTTTTAAACTTGAGACAATCCTGGTAAAAGGCAATTGCGTCTTCCTCTCGCCCGAGTCGTTCGCAGCAATGCCCCAAAGCGTATAACGCGGTAACATTTCGCGGGCATTTGGAATATACCGATTTCAGCAGGTCGAAGGCGTCATTTAGCCGGCTGTCTGCCAGGGCAATCGCAGCCGCCGCAAGATTGACATAATGTGAACGCGGATGCATAGTGCGGTATTCTTCGAGCCGATGACGAAGCAGCGACGTTTTTCTCGCGTCGGCCAGGGCAACGACTTTCTCAAGCATCTGCGCGTGTGCGGGGTCTGTTCTGGCGAGCGTCTTGGCGGACTCGCGAAGACAATGCCATATCAGGTCCGCTATCTCGACCCCGATGCCGTTTCCTATTATCGATAGCAACTGGCCCATAAGTTGTCTGTCAATTGGGAAGCCATCCCCCTCGTTAAGCCCGGTCTTTTGTTTATAGACCAGATGGCTGGAACCTCCGTCCACAGGCATTATCGGCACACCGATATTGACTGGTTGAGGATGGTTAAAGGAAATTGGCCGGCGGGGAGAATTTTTATGCGCCAAAGTGTCGGCTGTAACGACTATTCCATTTGCGGCAGAAAAACAGACGGTTAGTTTTGGGACCTTGCCCCCCTGCCAGTGATTTTCTAATATTCACGAATCAGTCGGCCTGGATTTGTGCCTGTTTCTCGATTTCAGCCAGATATGCCAGTGTGCGTTCCAGCTTGTCGGTCAGGTGCTTGAGCTTGAGCATTGTTTTGACGCGGGTGAGCATTTCGAGCTTGTTGACGGGCTTGGAAACGAAATCATCGGTGCCGCAATCGACTGCCCGCTGCATATCGCCAAAATCGTTGAGCGCAGTAACCATAATGATGGGGATATGGGCGGTCGCCGGGTCATTTTTCACCCTTCGGCAGACCTCGAAGCCGCTCATTTTCGGCATCATAATATCGAGCAGGATAAGGTCTGGCTTATCGTTTCTAATGATTTCAAGGGCTTCAGGCCCGTCGTAGGCGGCGATTGTCTTACAATCAATATCCTCAAGATAGGCCTCCAGCAATTCGAGGTTCTCGCGATTGTCGTCAACGATGAGAATGACGGGCGTCTTATTTGGCTGGTTATTGAGTTTTTTCTTTGTCATAGTAAGTAACTCCGCTGAATTAAAAGTTTATTTACCAATCGCTTTTAGTATCGCCGCGCAAAATGCCGGCAAATCATCCGGCTTTCTGGAGGTAATCAGGTTGCCATCGACGACACACTCCTCATCGACGTATTTCGCGCCAGCGTTTTTCACGTCGTCGCGAAGCGCCATAAAGCACGTTGCTGTTTTGCCCTTGAGAATTTTGGTGCTGCACAATAGCCACGGCCCGTGACATATAGCGGCTATTGTTTTCCCCGCGTTCACCATATCGTTGGCGAACTTAATCATATCGTCGCTTCTTCTCATAAAATCAGGGGCAAACCCGCCGGGGACAACCATACAGACGTAATCGTCGATTTTTGCGTTTTTGGCGGCCACCGTTGACTTGCAGGGATACCCTTCTTTTGACGGGTATTCCTTATTCGCCTCGGCCGCGATAAAATCACAGTCGAACCCCGCCTCTTTCAGCCGGTAGTAAGGATACCAGATTTCGGTGACCTGATATTGCTCAGCCAACATTATCGCGACTTTTCTGGATTTAGCCATTGTCATCATTCCTTAATCGATGACCCGTTCGACTCGATAAACTCGCGTATTTCCGGACGAAGATAAATGCTCTCGATATCAATGAGCTTCGCGACCGCTTCCGCGGCGGCGGACGCCGCCTCAACCGACGATGCCTGCGTATCGAGAAAGAATATATGCCTGCCGCTGACGGTGCACAACCCCCCTGCCCCGCCCGCAAGCGGCTCACGACGAATCGCCACACCATTGCTCTCAAGAAGCATCACAAGCTCTTCAAGTATTCTCTGCTCGTTCATATGTTCGGGTTCAAGAAAGAACAAGAAAAAGGTCGATACTATCCTTGTAAATGTTTAGCCCCCACCCCTGTGGTGGGGGTTATTTTGAGCGTTTCTGTAATTTTACAACAGGGGCAGGGCATTGACAAGTATTATCGCAAAACGCAGGGCAATTCACGGGCAGCTCGCACAGCAGCAGCGACGCAATGAGTCGCTCGAAAAAGATATGGTGCAGCTCGAAGCCCTGGCAAACCTCGGCTCCGCGACCGCGATGATAGCCCACGAAATCAATAATCTCCTTACCCCCCTGACCAACTACGCGGAGTTATCGCTCAAGCACATAGACGACAAGGAGCTTGCGGAGCGCACCCTTCGCAGGACCGCCAAAAACTGCCGCCAGGCCGGAAAAGTAATGGAAAGTATCCTCTCATTGGCTAAAGCCGGTTGCGGTGAAAAGGTCGTTACCCCCCTGCTGCCTATGGTCAACGCGGTGTTCGATTGCCTTTGCAGGGATTTCACAAAAGACGGGATAACGGTTGAGATACTCGTTAGTGCAGATTTGCAGGTTTATGCCTCGCCTGTCTCGTTGCAGCAGGCGATTATGAACCTCGTCCTCAACGCCCGTGAAGCGATGCTCCCCCACGGCGGAAAACTGACTATCTCCGCACAGGCGGACAACAACAGTATTCGAATAAAAATCAGCGACACGGGCTGCGGCATAGAGCAATCGGAGTTGAGCAGGGTATTCGATACGTTTTTCACCACAAAGCACAAAAAAATCGCCGGCTCAGGCACAGGCCTCGGCCTTTCGCTTTGCAAAAAGGTTATCGACGCTCACCGTGGAACAATCACCGTCGATTCCCACCCCGGCAAAGGTACTACCTTTACGATTCATCTGCCATTAAAATAGTTTGCCGCCGGAGACCCAATAAATCGGAAATCGACACACGGAGCGAAGCGACGAGCCCGCTTCGGAATCCTCAATAGGCAATTGCTTAATCACCCTGCCGAAAAAATAATCGCACGTTATAATTCCGCCGATTTCAGGGGAGTTAAGTCGCTTCTATATCCGTTCTTGCAACCATTGCATAACAATTGTTAGACAAAACTTAGTTTGCCAATTGAGCAAGTTTTCGAAAATCTGTCTCACCCAATATCCGAATTGTTTGACCCTTCGATATCAAGTCTTCTGTTTTCCGATGTTTTGAACTTTTCTTATAGCTCGCAAATTTCTTAACGTATTTCTTAACGTCCTGATCTCCCACTACCAATATCGTCGTCCTCTCGGTAACTCTTTGGTCGATATAGTACCCAACACGAGCCGCCATATCAGCCGCCTCTTTCCTCGGAATCTTAAGAGCACCTGTAACAACCAGCACCTTGCCGTACAAGGGCATCCTGGACTCCTATTGCGTTTTATTGCGTGCCCGGTCCGTACCTGACGAACATATTGGTTGCTTAACGCGCCTAAGCCAACCTTCGATATCGAGACTGGTTTTTTCAATTGCAGTATTGAGTATATATGCTGCTGCTTTGGCATCCTCCAACGCATCATGAGGGGTGAAGTCGTAGCCCAAGAACGCACAGATTTTACCAAGTCCATAGCCGCGCTTCGCAAATTTCGCCCATGTTCGGCGTGCCACTCGCGCCGAATCTAGCCACCTACAATTGGGGTGACGCAACTTGTATTTATCAAATGCTTGTTGAATGGCTACGCGATCAAAATGTGTATGGCACACAGAAACACGGTCATCCATAAATCGATATAATTTATTGGAAATATCTGGTATCGTAGGGGCACCTTTAACCGTGTTCTCATCGATACCGTGAATCGAAACATTTATTCCGCTAAAACAGCCTTCCGGGTCGATGTACGTCTTCCATTCCTTAACAAGTTGTCCATTGCGAAACACTGCGAGACCGATCTGGCAGATCGATGACACATTAGAATTCGCTGTTTCGACATCAATGGCCACAAACTCCATGCGATTTAATCACCTTTTACCATTTGGTTATCGAGCTCGTAATTTATCGGGATTATTGCCTGCCGTCAATTAAAAACGGCCAGCCAAGTTAGCGTGATTTGTCTATTATGGCTTTGACGATGTTGTCGCATTGTAACTTTGCAATACCATATAAAACCGCCATTACCGTATTTACGGTTGTCTTTCAGAACTCCTGCTCTTGTCAGTCCGGCTGCGTTCCTCTACCCGGCTTCGTCAAGGAACTACGCCGAGGTAAACGCCGTGACAGGTATTATCCTCACGATTGTCGTCAAAAGCAAGGGAAATCGCAGCGAAGCCCTGCGTAGCCCCCGCGTCTCGTTTTGCGAAGCAAAACGGCGGGGGTGGCTAAAAAACTCTGTGGCAAAACTTTTTTTGTTACAGGCCATACCATTTCAGCTGGCTCGGGAATACCTACTTATTAATCAATTTAAACAATTCGTTTGCCTTCTCGGCGTCCAGGGTTTTTAAGATTTTGTATTCTTCAAGGGCTGAATTCCTGTCGCCGGTTACCAAATAGGCAACGCCAAGATGATAGTGTGCCTCGGCGTAATCCGGCTTGATTCTTATGACCTGCTTATAGGTTTCTATCGCATCCTGATAGCGGCCAAGTTTGTAACAGGTAATGCCAAGATTAATATATGCCTCAGCGTAATCCGGCTTGATTCTTATGGCCTGCTTATAGGCCTCTATCTCATCCTGCTGGCGGCCAAGTTCGCCGTAGGCAATGCCAAGATTAAAGTACGCCTCGGCGTAATCCGGCTTGATTCTTATGACCTGCTTATAGGTTTCTATCGCATCCTGATAGCGGCCAAGGTTGTTGTAGGCAACGCCAAGATTAATATATGCCAGGGCGTAATCCGGTTTGATTCTTATGGCCTGCTTATAGGCCTCTACCTCATCCTGATAGCGGCCAAGTTTGCCGTAGGCAACGCCAAGATTAAAGTATGTCTCCTGGTCCGGCTCAATTCGGATGGTCTGCTTATAGGCCTCTATCGCATCCTGGTAGCGGCCAACGCTGTTGTAGGCAACGCCAAGATTATTGTACGCAATATAATTGTTTTGCGTTACCTCGATTGTCTGCGAAAAGAGGGTAAAGCTGTTATTCCAATAGCTTACCTGCTGATGCGCGCATATTCCGAGGGTTGTCAGTATTATTACCATCGATAGGCCGAGAGCGATTTTTCGCTGCGGCCATTTCGAAAGAAGCTCCGGCAGACCCCACGCAATCATTATGAAAAGACCTATATAGGGAATATAGGTATAGCGGTCGGCAAAGGCCTGCCGGCCAACCTGAACAAATCCTATGACGGGCACAAGCGTTACGACAAACCAAAACCATCCTACCGGCAAATACTTTTGATTTCGTCCAAAACGAATTACAAAAACGGATATAACAAGCAATAATAAAACACACATCGCTACCTGCCAAAACGCAAAGCTGTCAGCGTCAAAAGGATAAAATACCGCGAGATTTTGCGGCCAGAACAGCTTACCTGTGTATCTTGCGTAGGATAAGAAGGCATTGGTAATTCTGTCCTTCAAAGGAAGAGCGTTGATATGTATCACTGCACTGCCCCCAAGCTGAACCAGAAACGTAATTACGCTTGAGACGATGGAAAGAGCAATAAAAGGAATTTTTTCGATTATTAACTGTACTGCCGATAGTTTTTGAGACACGCCCTCAGCCCTCTGCCTGCCCGGCGGCCCGTCCACCGTAGCTTTAGCGTAGGTGGAAGCCCTTTGGGCGAAGTCGGGTCTTCTGTCCTCCGTCTTCTGTCTTCTGATTCGTCCGAGCGGCCTGCCCTTCCGCCGAAAGGCGTCCCTTAAGGGAGTAGCAAAGCGAAGAAGGGGCCAATAGTCCAAAAGCAGCAGCAGTACCGGCAAAGTAACGAGCATTGGTTTTACAAGAAGGCCCAATGCGAACAACAGCACTGTCAGCAAATAGCGAACCAGGCCGTGGCGTTTTACATAGCTGACATACGCGGCCAATGTAAGCAGAAGGAACAATGTGCTCAATACATCCTTGCGTTCGGCAATCCACGCGACCGATTCGACATGCATCGGATGAATCGCGAAGGCCGCCGCGACAAATGCGCTCGGCCATAATGCGCCGGTCATTTTCCTGAGCACCGCAAAAATCAGCAGGGTATTGGCAATGTGCAAAAGCAGGTTTACAAGATGCATCCAGCCGGGGTTTGCGCCGAACAATTGACAATCGAGCATAAGTGACAGCCATGTCAAAGGGTGCCAGTTGGCCGTGCGGTTGGTGGTAAAAGCCCAGATGACACCATCCCCGGTCAGACCGTTCAAAACGTGCGGATTTTCATATACGTAGTCAGTATCATCATAATTAACAAAAGCGAAATTGTGTACCTGCCGGAAGACCAGCAAGGTACCCAATATCAAAACAAAATACGTGAAAATGACGAAAGATTTTTTCACAGATTCAGGCATAGTTAAAATAATAACCCGTGTCGGATATACCAACAACTAAAAAGTTTAGCCGCAGAGTTTTTTAATCGCAGAGCACACAGAGAAATGAAAAAAACAGTGTAAATCCGTGTTAATCCGTGTCTAATATTTATAGTGTCTATCCATACCATTGTTTTACGACGGCTAAGAATTCTTCAGCCGATTTTGCCGCAAAAAGGGCCTTTTGGACTTTTCTGCGCAGGGGATGAAGTTTGCAATAGGCAATCGCGAATTTCCGAAAATGCGTAATGGCCTTTTTGTCCCCATAGAGCTTACAAATCAAATTGAAATGTTTTGAAATTACCCGGCCCTGTTGCTCAAGAGTTGGGGCAACGAAATCACTCCCCGCGCGAAGCTGTTCGAAAATCCATGGATTACCAATCGCGCCGCGGGCGATTACAGCGCCATCCACCCTGGTGTTTTTCATATTATTTTTTATTGTATCAGCAGAAAACAAATCTCCGCTGCCAAATATTATTGTGCGGGGAAATCGTTTTTTGACCTCCGATAAAAACTCCCAGTTTGCCGAGCCGGTAAATCTCTGGCAAACAGCGCGAGGATGCACAATTAACGCATCGACTTTTCCAGCCGCGGCCCTGGAGCTGATGTCCCAGAAATTATCATAGGACTGATTATCGAAACTCGTCCGCAATTTCATAGTTACCGGGCAATCGACGGATTCCCTTACGGCGTTATATATTTCTATTACTTTATCCGGCTCATTGAGAAGAAAGCCCCCCCGCTTTCGGCGAATTACCTTGGGCGCAGGACAGGCAAAATTCAGGTCTATTAAATCGAAACCCGTCTGAGATACCACCTTAGCGGCCCTTGCCATTATTTCGGCCTCCTCGCCTAAAAGCTGTGCCCCTATCGGATGTTCATCATCGCCGGGTTTGAATGCCGGACTATTAAAGACACGCGGATGGATGACGCTTTTTGCGAGCATTACGCCCGCAAAAGTCATAGGAGCTCCACAGTCACGCGCAATTGCCCGCATAGCGTAATCGCTGTATCCGCTAAGCGACGCCTGAAAAAAGGGAACATCAAGAATTATATTGCCGATTTTTAGCATTATCTGTAAGGCGTATTTTATATCATTTGACTAACAAAACAAGAGTGTCATTCCCGCGCAAGCGGGAATCCATACCATTCTATAAACCCACTGGATACCTGCTTTCGCAGCTATGACAAGTCATTGGGGTTGAACTATCGCGATTCGTCAATAATGGCTTTGACGATATCGTTAATGGCTTGCCGGCTTTCGCCGTTCGTTTTGTTGGTGATTATGGAAAATACCCTGTCGCCCGCTTCAGTTGTGCAGACGCCGGACAGTGATTTAACGCCGCCGATGTAGCCGGTCTTGGCGAAGATTTTGCCCCTGTATTTCGGCTCGTTGAAGAATTTACCTACTGTGCCATCTTCCCCCCCTACCGCTAAGGTCTCCTTGAACTTCTGCCATTCGGGTTTTTTGTAAATGTCTAAGAGGATGGCCGTAAGCAGGTTTGCGCTGAGGCGATTATTCTCGCTCAGTCCGCAGCCGTCGTCGAGAACGAACTGGTCGGTCGATACCCCCAGCGAAACTAAGTAATCCGATACGAATTGCCTGCCCTGTGCCCAGGAGCCGCCCTTGCCGCTTGGCTGGCGATATGCGGCGATTGTCTTCAGCAGTGATTCCGCGGCGACCTCCAAACTGTCTTTGTTGCAGCGGTCAAAAACATCCCATATAGGAGTGCGATAAACGGCGAGGAGCTTGAATTGCTCCTGCGGCAGGATTTCTCTTTCGACAAGTTTTCCCGTGATACCAACGCCGGAGCGTTTAATCTCTTCGGCAAGCAGATAGCCGAAAAATGCCTGAGGCCTGTCGATTGTAACGCGGACCGGCTCACATTTTTTGTAGCAGACGCCTGATACCGTAATAACGTTTGAGCCGGGTTGCCTCGCCCCCCCAATAGTGGTATCTGTTTGTGTGGCTGATACCTTGCAATTATTGATTATCTTTACGTAGCTGGTCGGCGGGTCAATGGTCAGCTCGACTTTTGAGCCAGTCGTCTCAGCAGTAATCTCTATGCAATTGTCATTAAAGTTAATGCCCGCGACCTCGGCGGCATACCATCGATTCAGCTCCTTTTTCGGCCAACTTGGCTGAACATATTCATCGTCGAATACGGTATCGTCAATAATAACATCGGAAATTGTCGTTACGTTGTTTTTGTGCAGAATCTCGGCTGCGTCTTTCAAAACCCAGCGCGGGTCGAGATTATTTTTCTGCATAGTGGCTTTGTCACCCAAAAGCGGGTCGCCGCTGCCGATTACCGCGATTGAATCGCCAATCAGGCCTACGCCCGTCAGGTAAGCAAAATCCGGGCCTAAGTAATGTAACGCTGCTGCCGTCGTAACAAGCTTCATATTCGACGCCGGTATCATTGGCTGGGACGCGTTATGGCTGTAAATGACAGCGCCGGTGGCGGGATTTACGATTTTGACTGCGATATGCACCTTGCCCTGTGCCTGCGCCGCGACAATCGTCTCGACCCGCCCCGCCAAATCGGCTTTGCCTATGCCGGCTGATACGAAGACAACAACTATACAAACCAATATTTTTCTCAAACCCGTTTTCATAAGCGGTTGTTAATATCAAAACGCCAACGCAATATCAAGGACGATTTTAAAAATGCCCTCTAACTTCTCCCTTCTAACTTCTGCCTTCTTGCTTCTTCGCTGTCCGCTGAACGCTACACGCTGTACGCTGATTCAGGGAAGTTCAATCTCGCAAATTCCCCGCGATATTTCTTCGCCGCCTCATCGTATGCCTTTGCTGCATCAATCTCGTTGACAAAATTACCTATCATCCTTGATTTCCCCTGATACTTTATTCTGGCCACCCATTTTCTTTTCGCCTTGTCCCAATAGACCCCGATAAACTGTGATGATGTATTCGCTCTTTTTCGTTTGTTGCACGAATTTTGAGACCGGGTTGCCAAGTGCAGGTTCGCCCTTCGGTTGTCAAAGCTGTTCCCGTCTTTATGGTCAACAAGCATTCCCTTTGGCGCGTTCATAATTTCCCTGTGCAGATACATTCTCTTTGTATGCTTGTTATCGACCTTAATCTGTCGAACGGCATAGAATTTGCCGTTGGTCCCATTGACATGCCACTTGAAATTGCAAAGCCGATAGTAATCCTGCTGGTCAACAATCGTCCATTCCCCTTCACCCAAATAAATCCGCCGATAGTCATACCCATATTTGTGCCTGCGCCAAACCATCATCGGCCACGCGAAAATACGGTCTAACCAATTTGGAACTTTGATTGCGATACTCGTCATAACATCCTCCTTGCTTGCCACGGCATAGCCCTTTTGGCGACGCCGGGTCCCCAACTCAACACTAAACACTCAAAATTAAGAACTACCGAGAGACCACACATCCCTCTACCCTATGGCGCAATCTTCGCGCTTTTGACTAAAACTAAGGGATTTCCTGATGGGGTCAAAAACGATAAGTCCTTATTTTGTAAGGAGTAAAAATTTTTTATTTTTTTCGCATCTAAGGGTTTTCGACTTGCGCGAAAGTGGATAACAACTGTTTTTGTCCAGAATTTAAGCCGTTATACGGAAAGAAGTTATGGCAAAATATGGGCAGAGGAATGTCCCCGCTACTTTTTGTAAGTGTTGACGTAATAAGGACTTTAACGCTGTCCGCTACTCGCTAAATTCGCCTGCAGGCCTTGATAACAAAACAAGGGCAATGCCGAATGGATGTTCCTAAGCTATTCCATATTTCGACACTGATTGCTTGACATGACGAAAACTCTTGTCTATAATATATTCAATTGGTATTTTTCGCTCTCGACGGTGTTTTTTTGATGGTTTGTTTTGGCTTTATATAGCAGACTTAAAAGGGGTTTTCAGAGAGAATAAAGCACGGTTACACAGTTTGTCATGCCCGAGAATTTAGGAGGCAAGCGAGTGAATGACAGAAAGGGATTACCAAATGCCAACCGATGCTAATATCGATGCCCTAATGACTCTATGCGGTGCTATCGCTGCTTCCAACTTTGAGATATCAAACCGTGTCAAGTCTATTGCTCAAGTAGCACACGAGTACTTGGAAACCTCTTCAATAATTGTCTATGCCCATAACCGAGCAACCGAACAGCTTGATGTTATAGCGATGCCAGGTGTTACTCAAAGAGAACTAATGCGTGGACCTACAGACAAAATTATTTTTCAATGGGATTCCTCAACATCTGACGCGGGGCGAAACGGCATCTGGTTGGAAAATAATGATGAATTCGATACCTACATAAGACAGCTGGCCACAAAATGTAACCGGCCATTGAAAGGAGTAACACAGGGTAATTTTCGAAAAAGAGAGTTGGATAAATATCTTTCTGAACATAAACAACAGGGGCGATTGGCGACAGCGAAAATATATATGTGGAAGGGATTGGGACAAACAGGCAACAAAGTAGGCCAGTTGTTCTTCAATTTTTTCGTCACAGAGAAAAGACCGGTTTTTACTCCACCACTCAAGAAAGTGATACGCTTTATTTCTGACATCATCCGTGAACTGCTTATTGATAGGATATACCATGAAGATATGCCAACCGTCCAATGGACGCCAGAATATCTTCTTCGAGAACTTAATTCGGCTCTTGAACCACAGTCTATGAATGAGATTGTTGGAGCAAAAGCAGAGTACCAGATCGCAAACATCATTCGGGAAGCAGCATTGAAAGCAACTGAAAACTTTGGAGGATATGCAGATCTAATAATTCTCATTGGAAGAAAATTTGGTCGCATTTTTGACGGCAACCCCGACCTTAAAATGACCCGAACTATAATTATCCAACCTGGTACTATTACGGATACTTGCATTGAAGAACGAAAATACTTCGTGGGGAACGGCGTCAGGTTCTATGATTGTGATACTCCAGATGAAAACAAGAAAGGGGCATGGCCCCATGAAATTGAATCGGCGGTCTGCAAATCTTTGATGGTTGTCCCTGTTGTTCACGAAGATGAAGTAAAAGCAGTTATTCGCTTAACAAGTCCCAGGGACGGTTGTTTCCTCGATCCCCAAGCTCGAGCTATGCGCACACTCGAAAACCTAGCGAGATATGGCCTCCTTTGCCTTGACCAATATCGGCAACGTGAAAGAATGTCCTCAGCTCTTGATTTCTATACAAGCCAGATGAGTATTCCCAGTTCTGCCGATCCTTCTTTTTTGATGAAAGGGGTATTATCGGCTCTAGGGGCTGAATGGGGTACATTCTGGCCTATAGATATAATCAATAAAGACGGAACGGCATATATCTCCAATGGCATTAAATTCGAGGCGAACTCTCCCAAGGCCGTTGACGTTGAACCAAGTGATCCACAAGTAGGAATTCGAGGACCGTGGAACTCGCATGAAGCAGGATTTAGCCAAACCCTTATCCGGCTTAATGCACCAAATCCTGGTCACATCTTTTTTAGTCTTTATGTTTGCCTTCCTGCAAAAATGCGGTACGGCCTAGGTCTACAGTCAAATTACTACTTACAAGTATTCTCCAGAACCCAGCCGCCGAATAATGTCCCCAATTTTAAGCGATTGCCAGATGATTTCTATTGCTATTCAATTACCGATCAGGAACATCTCCCTGAGGCAGACAAAATTCATTTGAGCCAAAACACGGATGACGAAATTCATACCCGTGTTGCTTTTGTAGTTTCAGACCAGATAAGGCCTATAGCCTTAGTTTGGTTGAAATTTCCGGGATTACATGAGATTGAATGGTGGGAAAGACGTTACATTCTCGGGCTTTCGAGTTCACTTGGAAAACTACTTCAGGTGAGTTCTTTGGAGTTTGCCATACATAGTTTCAGGCATATGATTCCCGGCCTGAGTGCAGAAGCCGAGGAAGCGGTCGAATGTCTGAAGAGCGACAGTGTTGCTGGGACAGAAAAAAAAGAAGCTATCGAAGATCTTGAAGTATATACGTTAACGATGATGCTGAAATCCGCTGAAGTCAAAGCATTGCTTTCCAATACAGAGGGGACCGTAATAAGAGACCGAGGACTCAGTGAGTTCGGAGAGCGTTCTATTGGAGAGTATGTTGATAAAGCAATTGCAGCCGCCGTGGATTTCCGAAACGACCGGACGCCTTGGAAAATAGGGTATGGTGTTGGCGTAAACAATAAAACCACAATCAGTGGAGTGTTCTATTCTGTCCTGTTAAATCTTCTGAAGAATGTTGTCCTGCATGGCTGGGACAACGAACCCCCAAACAACATTACTCTGGAAAACAGGCATGCCTTCATTTGGATTAGAAAAAAAGGAAATAATTATTACATTTGTGTTGGCAATACGGGAAAACCATCGGAAAAGAATCCCTTTGAACTCGCGTCAAGCCCTTCGCGAGAGGACCACGGGGCTGGTTTGCACGTTGCCAAGGCAATTCTTCGAGTATATGGAGGCGACATCAGATATGTTCTCGATAATGAAGATTATTTTTCCAGTAATTCTGATGTACCTATCGATATGAGAAAATGCAATACATTATTTGAATTCTTCATGCCTACACAAAATTAGGCAATTGGAATAGAATTTTGATATAGGAGTAATTTATGGCACGCGTCATATCCTTTGAAGATCACAAATGGCCACAAAAAAGACTGTTGACTAGTTGTGAAGAAAAAGTCCCTGGTATAGTGACGAATCCTATTAATTACAAAGATGAGCAAGGAGTAGCGTTTCTTCCATCTGTAGTTGCAGGCAAAGCGAACAACCTTGTTGATGGACCGACTGTCTTCCTAGTGGACCTAGTGAGAGACCCTCACGAACTTGATGTAACGTATGGGCTTAGAGTAATCCGAGAATTAATCGGGAAACTAGTACAAGATGGTAGTGGTATTCCGGAATTTCTTAAGCGAAATGATATGCTGGTATGTGCCGTTACGGGCTACCCTGATAAACTTAACAAGGATAAAGATAAGGTTCTTGAAATTATACCAAGTTCAATCGAAATCAAAATTGCCTATAATAGAGATGATGTCGCTCTCATCCTGAAGGACCGAAAAAAAAGGCCGATTCTGCCTGTCATAATAAAGGCGCAAACCGAAGCGCTTTTACCAGAGTTGATCAATGGCTGGGTAGAATCTCTATAATTGGCAACGAGGAAAATTCCTCTTGATTTTGATAGGGGCAGTATAGTAGTTTTCTTCTTCCATTGCGGTCCTGTTCTTATTTAATTATTAATTGAAAATCCAATACCACCATACTTATTTCCTTACTATTTATAAGCACTCCTGCCGTTTAGCAATATTGTCAGGCAAAGGTGCGAACCTCTTTAATCTTCACCACAAAGTCACTAAGGCACCAAGAATACACTTTGTGTCTTTGGGTCTTAGTGGTTAGTAGTATATTGTTAAACTGGAAAGAAAACAAGCTTTTTTCAATTCTTAACCCCCCCGCCTAAATCTTGCGAAGATAAATCCTCGGCTTCACTTTCTCTTACTTCAAACCTTAGTTTAACGGCCAGTTGTAGGGGCAGAAGCACAGCCATTCATTAACGAAAAGCTTGAGGTCATCCAGGTTTACTATTCCATTGCCGTCAAGGTCGGCAGGCAGGCCGACGCCGGTTTCAAGCCAATATTGTGCAAAGATTGCAAAGTCAGGGAAATCAACAAAGCACAGAAGCCCGCCGGGCCAAAAGCCGCCAAGCAATTCATAGTTACCGCCTGCTGAATTAGCCGCATCCGGCTGACCTATCGTGCCCATAAGCACATATTGCCCGCCATTGCTTGTCCCCCCGCCGCCGTCTATCGTGCTCCAACTCAAGTTATAATTCCCGCCGCTTTGGCAAAATGCCGGTACTGTAATGAGAAAACATATTAAAACTGTGAACTTGCCTTTTTGACTATAAATATTCATTTTCGACACTCCTTTACAGCTTCATAATATAAGCCAAGGCATAATACGGAGGGCGGTTTTCATGAGGTTTACCGCCACCTGTGCTTCCGGTCTGATGACTATCGTCAGGACTGCCTTTTGCTCCATATTCAGAGCTCCCAGAAAAATACCATCCAGGCCAATAACGGTAAGAATGCGTGTGCGGAGGCATTTCATCGATGGTTAAGGTATGAAACGCCTCACCGCCTGTATCGCCAACGCTATATGAGCTACCTGCGCCGACAATAAATCTGTCCCTTAGGTCAAGCGTACCGTTATTTCCGTCACACAAAGCCCAACCGGCAGGAATGCTGGCTATTAAACCAGACCACATAACGATAACTCCTGAAGGCAAAGTACCGTTGTTGTTGCTGACTCCGCCTGCAGTCGCGGCATAAATCGCATAGGGTGCTGGTGTCACTTTTTGTCGTGGAGTTAGAGTCGTGTACACGTTGGGGTCGTTGAGGTTCCCTGCCCGCACACCAATCTCCAGCCATCGTTCATTGCCATCAAAGGCACTGCCGAAATCCAGTTCGACAGTGAAATAGCCGTTAATCACATTAACTTCCGGCAGATTCACGTCCGTCCCTAACTCGTTACCGGCACTATTGGCATCGAAAAGCTTGAACTGAAAATCATACAAGCCGTTCGCCGCTTTGTTGGCGTCAATGAGACGTCCTTGATAGGTAAAGGCTGTGCCTAATGGTCCAGCCATAGCAAATTGAACCGACGAAACCGCAAGACATACTACTACAAACAAAATTTTCAAAATTCCTCCGCATTTCATTTTCTTAACCTTTCAAGAAATACCTTTTTTATTTCTGTCCTTATGGCTTTTTCATAATTTATTAATTCCCTAATGGTATCCACCAAACTTTAAAATCTCCATTTGGCTGATTAGGAACGACTACTTTCCAATAATCATTTTTTCTTACAGGACAACAAAAATTTAACTGTCCTGCCCCTCCAGAATTACTCCATGATCCTCCACCTTGTCTTTCGGTTGTTGGATTTGGATTATTATCTGTATAAATGGAAAGGGCCATAGAATTATTGCCATTACCCATTACAACCACAAATCCATCTGTTGCCGCCTGCTGTGCGCCATAATTGCTGGTTTTATCCACCCAAGCTCCAAAACCAGCAGATGTTACCCCTGTTAAATGAGAGCCATCCCCGTAATAAGCCGTGGCATTAACATTACCGTTGACATCAAGTTTGTAATTCGGCCCCGTTGTTCCGATGCCGACGTCGCCTGCGTTATCTACAAATATGCCCCGAGTTTGTAATGCATATGGAGTAGGGGTTACTTTTTGCCGTGGACTCAGAAGCGTGTATACGTTGGGGTCGTTTTGGTCGCCGGGCCGAACGCCAATATCAAGCCATCGTTCATTGCCGTCAAAGACACTGCCGAAATCCAGTTCAACGGTGAAATATCCGTTAACCACATTAACTTCCGGCAGATTCACGTCCGTCCCTAACTCGTTACCGGCGCTATTGGCATCGAACAGCTTGAACTGAAAATCATACAAGCCATTTGCAGCATTATTGGCGTCGATTAGACGTCCCTGATAAGTAAATGCCGTCCCAATCGGCGAGGCAGCAAGATTCGCTGGCTTGTAGACAACAAATAACAAAACGACAACCGAAATTGAGAGAATTGTTTTGCGGTTCATTTTGTATCCTCCAAAAAATACCCTGTCCTTACGAATCTAATTGGGAACCTATCTGTCAGCAAAAACTTAACCTTTTACTATAAAGGCGTTTGTCGGACAGCAAAGTTGATGGTAAAAGGTGCGTTTCTTTACCACTAAGTCCCTGATAAGACAACAAGTTTTAATTGACCCCGTTAGATGGCAGCTTCGCCTATCTCACGGGGTGAATCCGCGTCTAAAAAACCTATGCCAAAAACCATCCGATATTCTGTTTGACTATCGGCCAATAAGTCGCTAATATGCCTCATCCTTTTGTAAACAGTGTAAGGAATTCGTTTTGACTCTTTTTCAGGTAAACGGGCGATTATGGATAATCGATTGATGCTCCTTTGCGTAGTTCTTGTGCCGTGTATCGGGGCGTTTATTCTGCCTCTGGCGGGCCGAATTTCCACGGGCCTGCGAAATCTCCTTGCGCTGGCGCTGGCTCTAATACCCCTTCTATTAGTAATCGCTCTGTTGCCCACGGTTATGCTCGCGGGGCCGCTCAATTTCACGGCCAATATCAATAACATATTCAATTTCACCCTGTACGCCGACGGGTTAGCGGTATTTATGGCGATTGTTTCCGCTTTTATAAGCGCAATCATCATTTTTTACTCTTTTGGCTACATCAGCCATTACGAAAACCAGAACGAATACTACCTGATGGTCCTGCTGTTTTTGGGCGGTATGCTGGGCCTGATTTTCTCAGGCAACCTCGTATTCCTGTATCTTTTCTGGGAAATCACAGCCATAACAAGCTGGCGGCTCATCGGGTTTTTCAGGGAAAAGCTGCACGTCATTAAAGCCGACAAGGCATTCATTGTTACGATGTTCGGCTCACTTTTGATGCTCATCGGCTTCGTCATTGTTTACCAGCAAACCGGCTCTTTCGACCTCCAGACCATAAAAGAAACCCTCGGCACGACCCACTTATCGAATCTGGCGGTCCTTCTAATGCTCGCGGGCATCTTTTCAAAATCCGCCACCCTCCCATTCCATACGTGGCTGCCCGACGCAGGCGTGGCCCCGAGTCCGGTTACCGCCCTGCTGCACGCGGCGTTGCTTGTTAAGATAGGCGTTTATGTCTTCGCACGGCTGTTTATCGCGACGTTTACGATTGATGATTCGTGGCATACGATAGTGCCGATAGTCGCGGGCGCAAGCGCATTGGTTTCCGCAGCGGCGGCGATGGTCGATACCGATTTGAAACGCATAATTGCCTATTCTACCGTAAGCCAGATTGGTTTCATCTTCCTGGGCCTCTCCATCGGCAACGAAATCGGCATCACCGGCGGTCTCCTTTATATTATGATGCATGGTTTGGCTAAGGGCGGGTTGTTCCTGTGCGCGGGAATTGTTGAGCAGAATACCCATACAAAGGACATCACCAAATTGGGCGGGTTGATTAAGACGATGCCAATTACGGCGATGGCTTTTCTGTTCTGTTCGTTTTCGGTTATGGGGATTCCGCCATTTGGCGGGTTCTTCAGCAAATTTATGGTTATGACGAGCACTGTTCAGGCAAATGATTTGTGGATTATGCTGACTTTCTTAATCGGCGCGATTATGACCATTATTTACCTGCTGCGAGTATTCAGTATGGTGTTTTTGGGCGAGCCGAAGACCAAGCTTGCCAAGGAGGGGTCAGCCACGATGGTTATTAGCGTCGCGTCGCTTGCGGTATTATCGATTGTCGCGGGATTCGCGATTGCGTGGCCGACGCAGTTCGTTATGGCCGCGATTCAACATCTGCCGGGGGTAATCAGATGACAGACAGCTATATTTTACTGCCAATAGTCATACCTTTTGTCGCCGGGATAGTGGTTCTGCTGATAGGCCAGAAAATCCGAGGCGTCAAGGAGGCAATTGCCCTGCTTGCCACGGCTGCGACACTTGGCCTGACCATAACGCTTTTCAAAGAAAATATAAATTTCGCAATTCCCTGGACGGGCTTCGGAATCGATTTTGCTTTGCGGCTGTATCACTTCAGTGCGTTTATTCTCGTCGCGACCTCGGCATTTTCGTTTCTTTTCGTGCTTTACAGTTGTTCATTTATGTGGGATAAGCCCCGCCTTAATCAATTTTATTGCTATTTATTAGTAACCCTGGCGATGACCAACGGCGCGGTGTTAGCGGATAATCTTGTCCTGTTGCTGTTTTTCTGGGAGGGGCTGCTGCTGACGCTGTTCGGGATGATTGCGATTGGCAGGCCCGGGGCATTCAAAACCGCGACCAAGTCATTTATTATCGTGGGCACTTCCGATTTGTGCCTGATGATGGGTATCGGTATTGCGGGGTATCTGGCGGGCACGATGACGATTTCCAAAATGAATGTGCCCGTTGTCGATTCGCTAAGCGCACTGGCATTCGTATTTATGATGACGGGCGCGATATCAAAGGCTGGGGCGATTCCGTTCCATACGTGGATTCCCGACGCGGCGGTTGACGCTCCACTGCCCTTTATGGCGTTCCTGCCAGCGTCGCTGGAGAAGCTTTTAGGCATTTATCTTCTGGCGAGAATATCGCTCGATATATTCAAGCTCAGCGGCGAGTCGTGGATTAGCACGCTGCTTATGATAATCGGCGCGATTACAATCCTGCTGGCAGTGATGATGGCCCTTGTGCAGAAGGATTACAAACGGCTGCTTTCGTATCACGCCATAAGCCAGGTCGGGTATATGATTCTTGGCATAGGCACATGCCTGCCCATCGGGATTATTGGCGGTCTGTTTCACATGATAAACCACGCCCTTTACAAGAGCTGCCTGTTCCTTACGGGGGGGTCGGTGGAAAAGCAGGCGGGGACAACCGATTTGGCGAAATTAGGCGGGCTGTGGTCAAAGATGCCGGTTACTTTTATATGTTTCGTGATAGCGGCGGCATCGATTTCCGGCGTGCCGCCATTCAATGGATTTTACTCGAAAGAGCTTGTTTACGACGCGGCATTAGCAAGAGGAAATGTGTTTTACTTAGCGGCGATTTTGGGCACGTTCCTTACGGCGGCGTCATTTTTGAAATTAGGGCACGCAGCGTTTTTGGGCAAGATTAGCGAACAAAACAAAAACGTCAGGGAAGCGTCATTGCCGATGCTTGTGCCGATGATAATTATCGCATCGGTATGCGTGGTTTTCGGCGTGTGGAATTATCTGCCTTTAGATAACCTTATAAAGCCGATTTTGGGCGAGGAACGCTTAGCGGGACACGAGTTTAGCCCTAATACAATGCTGATTACGGTTACGGTTATCGTTCTTGTTGGCGCGCTGCTGCATCATTTGTTTGCGGCGAAAGTCAACGGCAGCGGGTACAAGGCGAGCGACCATATCAGGCACGCACCGTTCCTTGAGGGCATTTATACAAAGGCCGAGAACCGCTGGTTTGACCCTTATGATATCGTGTTAAAAATAGTCCGGGGCTTATCGAGATTCGGCTGGTGGATAGACAGGGCAATCGACTGGCTGTATGAGGATTTCGCTGTAAAGGTCGCAGCGGGAGTATCGAGTTTGATAAAACTGGCACATACTGGAAGTTATTCGCTGTATGTCGTCTGGTCGTTAATAGGCGTTTTGTTTGTCGTAATAATGTTAATGAAGTCGTTTTAGTTAAGGGGCAATATGCTGTCACCGTTTTTACTGCTGCCTTTGCTGGCGATAGTGCTGCTGAATCTGCCGATGCGAAGCATAACGCAGAAGCTGGCGTTTTTGTTCGGGGTGATAATATCGCTGTGGCAGATACTCGCGGTCACGATGATTGCGACGGGTCACGGCGGCACAGACGCGTGGGCGAAGTATTTTTCGCTGGGGCTGACCTGCGACAACCTAACGCTTGTTCTGCTGCTGGCAATCGGCATTGTAACGCTGACGACGATTCTGGTCGGTATGCAGACAGTCGGCAGCGAAAAGCAGCGATTCAGCTTTGTGAACCTCGTCTTAGTCGCAATGATCGGAATGAACGGGACGGTGATGCTGACGGACCTGTTTTCGCTGTATATATTCATCGAGGTAACGGCGGTCGCGTCGTTTATCCTCATCGCTTTCCAGCGCGATACCAACGCCCTCGAAGGGGCATTCAAATATATAATCCTGTCGGCGACGGCGACGATAATGATGCTGCTTTCGATTTCGATAATGCTGATGGTAGTCGGGGACACATCGTTCGCGGCAGCGGGCAGCGCGGTAAAACAATCGCAGGGCAATCCTTTGGTGATAGTGGCAATCGGCCTGTTTATCTGCGGTTTGTTAATCAAGGGCGGCGTAGTTCCGTTTCACGGGTGGCTGCCCGGGGCATATTCGGCTGCGCCGGCGGCGGCATCGGTGCTGCTTGCAGGCATAGCAACCAAGACATCAGGCATATACGCGCTGATTCGGCTGACGACCTCGGTATTCGCGAATAACGAATCCGTAAATCACATACTTTTATTAGCAGGCGTTATTTCAATCCTCGTCGGGGCATTCGCGGCAATGGGGCAAAGCGATTTCAAGAGGATGCTGGCATATTCGAGCATCAGCCAGGTGGGTTACATAATCCTGGCCCTGGGCTGCGGGACCAACCTGGCGATAGTCGGAGCGATTTTCCACCTGTTCAATCACTCGATTTTCAAGTCATTACTGTTTGTCAATTCCGCGGCGGTCGAGACACAATCGGGCACGACGGACATGAACAAATTAGGCGGGCTGGGGACAAAGATGCCCGTTACCAACGCGACTTCGATGATAGCGTTCTTATCAACGGCGGGCGTGCCTCCCCTTGCGGGATTCTGGAGCAAGCTGATTATCGTGATAGCGTTATGGCAGAACGGTCTGTACGCATACGCGACGATAGCGGTATTGGCGAGCGTTTTGACGCTTGCGTACCTGCTGATGATGCAGCGAAAGATATTCTTCGGCAAGCCGGTAGAAGAATTGGCCGGCGTAAAGGAAGCCGGTTTGGGTATAACAGCAGCCGCCTCGATACTGGCTGCGATAACGGTCGGCGTCGGCGTCGCTTTCCCGTGGATGTTTAACAGCGTTTTGATGCCTATAAGCAGTTTTCTAAAATAGATAAATTTGGCGGGGTAAACCCCGCCCTATAAATTTTTGAAGAGTTGATATGACAATAAACATCATACTTGGAGTAGCGTTAGTGTTAGCGGCCGCGTGGACGGTAATGACTGTTCGCCTATTACGCTCGGTGATAGGGCTGGCACTAACCAGCATGATTCTGACGATAATTATGTTCAAGCTCAATTCGCCTCTGGCGGCGGTTTTCGAGCTGTCGGTTTGCGCGGGATTGATATCCGCCATATTCATAAGCTGCATAAGCTTAACACAGCGGCTGACCGATGAACAGGCAGCGGCAAGGCAAAAAGAGCGATTTTCCAAATTCTGGCTTCTGCCTGTAATACTTGTGCTGGCGGGGGTGGCCCTTTACCAGATTCATATCCCGCTGGATTTCCATTTACAGGTCGCACCAGGTGAAAGTGATGTTCGTAATATTATATGGAACCTGCGACACCTTGACCTGGTCGGGCAGATTGTGATTCTGCTGGCCGGGGCATTTGGGGTGGTTGCGTTGTTTAAGGATTGAGCGAATGACCGATGAAATACCGCAGGTATTCTGGCTGTTCAGCATAGGGGCTGTCCTTCTGCTGATAACGGGCTTTTATTGTTTGATAATGACGTATAACCTGGTAAGGGCGCTGATTGGCTTAGAGATTCTGACAAAGAGCGTAACTCTGTTTATCATCCTGGCGGGATACGTTACCGGCCGAATGGCGTTGGCGCAGGCGCTTGCCATAACGCTGATAGTCATCGAGGTGGTGGTGATTGCGGTGGCGGTCGGAATAGTTTTGTGCGTGTATAAGAATATTAAATCGATAGACGGAAGATTGCTAAGAAATATCAAGGGATAAACCCCGTGAGATAAATAATTTCGCGGGAATAACCATTAAAAATTTAATATCTCACGGGGTAAAAAGAAGATGTCAAATGAACTACTGCTGTCGCCTCCGGTGGCATTCATCCTGATAATGCTGGTGGCACTTTTCTGTGCGTATGTTTTGTCGAAGCTGGCGCTGAAGCCGAAGAAAATCCCTGCGGGACTGACGAAGGAGTATTCTTGCGGCGAGGATATCAAAACGCACATGATACAACCCGACTACACACAGTTTTTCCCGTTCGCGTTTTATTTCACGATACTGCACGTTGTTGCCCTGATGATTGCGACTGTGCCGATAGCGACAATGCAGACGTTTTTAATCGCGGTGGTTTACATACTCGGCGCGATTGTCGGGTTATTCGTTTTATATAAGAGGTAAAAGGAATTTTAGATTTCAGATTGCGGATTGCGGATTTTTTACCACAGAGCACGCTGAGAACGCAGAGAAAATTTGAAATAAAAGGCAAAAAGAAGATGTCTCTGATTAAAAGAATAGTAACGTGGGCGAGAATCAAGTCGCCGTGGATAATTCACTTCAACACGGGAGCGTGCAACGCCTGCGACATTGAAATTATCGCGGCCCTAACGCCGAGATACGACGTGGAGCGGTTCGGGGTGATATTAAGAGGCACACCGAGGCACGCGGACGTTTTGGTTTGCTCAGGGCCGGTTACGAGGCAGATAAAAGACCGGCTGATACGGATATACGAGCAGATGCCTGAGCCGAAATTCGTCGTGGCGGTCGGGACCTGTGCCTGTTCGGGCGGGGTATTCAACGGCTGCTACAACGTCGAGGGCGGCATAGACCAGGTGATACCTGTTTCGGCATATATACCGGGATGCCCGGCAAGCCCCAAGGCAATTATAGACGGAGTGGTTAAACTTTTAGCCAGCGTGGAAAACGCAGAAAAGCCCGCCGAGGAAGCAGTGGTTAACAGAATATAATTGGGAGTGCCCCATGTTAGTTGAAGAAGAAAAAATAAAACAGCAGTTGACCGAGAGATTCGGATTGCCGGCGGAAAAGATTACAGTTCAGCGGGAACGACGTATCTGGGCGGATGTGCCGGCGGCTGAATTTGGCGAGATTTTCGACTACGCTGTGGACAAGCTGGGATTTGTAATTCTTGCGACGATAACCGGCCTTGATGAGGGGCTGACGCTCGGCGTAATTTATCACATAGCGAGGGAAAGCGGGATAATACTGAATTTACACATCAGTGTCCCTAAAGATAAACCTGTAATAAAAACAGTTAGTGCGAGATTTCCGGCTGCAGACGCTTACGAAAGGGAGATGGTTGATTTACTGGGTATGCAGGTAGAGGGCCTGCCGCCCGGCAACAGATACCCCCTTCCCGACGGATGGCCCGCGGGTCAGTATCCGCTCCGCAAGGACTGGAAAGCGAACGAAAGCGGGAAAACGGAGGTAACAGAGAATGCCTGAACGAGAAGTTAAATTAACGATAGGGCCTCAGCACCCTATGTTGAAAGAGCCGGAGAGCTTTTTGCTGACGCTGAGAGGCGAAAAAATAACAGATATGACGGTTCGGCTGGGTTATAACCACCGCGGCATCGAAAAGGCCTGCGAACAGCGGACGTATATTCAGGATATGTACCTTGTCGAGCGTGTGTGCGGGATATGTTCACACTCACATTCGACGTGCTTTATACAGGCGGTCGAGGAGATAGCAGGACTTGCAGTACCCAAACGGGGGCTTTATATCCGGACGCTTATTTCGGAGCTTGAGAGAATTCACAGCCATTTGCTTTGGCTGGGGGTCGCAGGACACGAAATAGGGTTCGACACGCTTCTTATGTACACATGGCGTGACCGGGAGCTGGTGATGGACATACTGGCGCTGCTGACCGGCAACCGTGTCAATTACGGGATGAATACAATCGGCGGCGTGAGACGAGATATTACAGCGGAGCAGATACCGCAGATACTGACCGCTATTGATACTCTTGAAGAGCGGACAAAATATTACATACAGGTAGCCACACAAGAAATAACACTGCGAGAACGGCTGTCGGGAGTCGGTAAACTTTCAAAAGAGGACGCCACACACTTAGGCGCGGTAGGTCCGACGGCAAGAGCATCTGGTGTAAATAGAGACGTAAGGCGCGACGACCCATACGCGGCTTATGGAGAATTGAGCTTCAATGTAATCACAGATGACCACAGCGACGTTTACGGCAGGACGCTGGTTCGTGTAGGCGAGCTTATGGAATCGTATAAGTTAGTCAGGCAGATACTGAAGCAGATGCCCGATGGGCCAGTAGTGGTTAAGGCGCCGCGAAAGATTCCCGCGGGGCAGGCGGTAAGCCGATATGAGGCGCCAAGGGGCGAGGACGTTCATTACGTCAAGGCAAACGGCAGCGACAAGCCGGAACGGGTGAAAGTGCGAGCGCCGACACTTGCTAATGTGCAGGTTGTGGCTCATATGTTAAAGGACGGGTATCTGGCAGATACGCCGATTGTGATTGCGGCGATTGACCCGTGCTTTTCCTGCACGGACAGGGCCATCGCGACGACGAACATTGACAATGGCCGGACGGACAGAATGGACTGGCCTGCGTTGCGGACATACGGCATTGAGTGGTACAGCAAACAGGGAATCGATTTCGCGGAATTAAACCGAAAACTTAGAACTATGAGAGAGTCGAACTAATGACAGAGGCGTTGTTCAATATCTTTGTGTTTCCGGGGTTTTTATTCGTCGCGGCGTTTGGGCTTGCGGCTGAATACATCGACCGCAAACTTTACGCGTTGATGCAGAACCGGATTGGCCCCCCATGGTTTCAGCCCTTAGCCGATTTCATAAAGCTGTCGGCAAAAGAAGACATTGTGCCGCAGAACGCCGACACGCTTGTTTTCAAGATGATGCCGATTGTCGCAATTACGTCGATTCTTACGGCGTTTCTTTATATGCCGATGTGGGGTTCTAAGGCGTTATTCGCGTTCAAGGGCGACCTTGTCGTTGTGATATATCTGCTGACTGTCCCCACGCTGACGTATTTTCTCGGCGGGTGGTATTCACGAAGCGTTTATTCGATGATTGGTGCGGCACGCTCACTGACACAGTTGTTCGCATACGAGATTCCGCTGTTTTTGAGCATACTGGCGCCGGCGATGCTGGCGGACACATGGTCGCTGAGCGAAATGTCAGTATATTTCAATACTCATCCGTGGGCCATCCTGTGTAACCTTTTGGGTTTTGTAATCGCGATAATCGCCCTTCTGGGGAAACTGGAAAAGGTGCCCTTCGATATACCCGAGGCGGAAACGGAAATCGTCGCAGGGGCGTTTACCGAATACGGCGGGCGGCTTCTTGCGATATTCCGATTAGCGATTGATATGGAGCTGGTCGTCGGCGCGTCATTACTTGCAGCGGTGTTCCTGCCCTTCGGCCTGAACTATGGGCCAGCAACGGGATTCGCCTTATATCTCGTAAAGGTGCTGTTCGTAATCGGGCTGATTTCGCTGGCTCGGACGATAGTCGCTCGGCTGAGAATCGACCAGATGATAAACTTTTGCTGGAAGGTTATCGCGCCGCTGGCGTTTTTGCAGTTTATCGCGGACCTGATTATTAAGGGAGCTACCAGATAATGTTCAGACCGGGAAAAATGACAAGCCAGGTGCTGCGGTCGCTTTTCAAGAAGCCGGCGACGTCAATGTATCCGTTTGTGAAAAAGCCGATGCCGAAGGATTTCCGCGGCAAGCTGCGGTTCTACCAGGAAAGATGTATCGGCTGCAAAATGTGCATGCGGGATTGCCCGTCGGGGGCGATTACAATCAGACCAGTTGGCGAAAAGAAATTCGTCGCCGAGATAGACCTCGCCAAATGTCTGTATTGCGCCCAGTGCGTCGATACCTGCCCCAAAGATGCGCTCGAAGCTACGCCTGACTTCGAACTGGCCCAGCTCGAACACGGCAAACTACTGGTGGTTTTAGGCACAGATGCCGGCAAAGATTCTAAAACAGAAACTAAATAACGCCCGGCGGGTCGCCGTATTAGGCGTTGGGTCGGAATTACGCGGCGATGATATCGCGGGGATTCTGGCGGCACAGCAAATCGAGAAAACAATCACAAAGCAAACTACCTCGCCGAAAATTCGTGTTTTTATAGGCGAAACGGCGCCGGAAAATCTCACGGGCGAGATAAAAAAGTTTCAGCCGACGCATTTGATAATTATCGACGCCGCCGAATTCAATAAAGAGCCGGGACATATCGAGATAATGGAACCCGAAACAATCGGCGGAACGTCATTTTGCACGCACTCACTGCCCCTCAAGGTAATAATTGGTTATCTGCTCGAATCGTTTAAGTTTCAGGCGATAATCATCGGTATCCAGCCAAAGACGCTTGTATTCGGGGCTCAGCCGACGAAAGAGGTTGTCGCTGCCGCCAAATACATTGCCAAAGAAATCACTACGTTATTCAAAAAAGCAAAATAAAAAAGGGGATTTGCGGTTTTGCAAATCCCCTTGTGTATCCACTTCAAAAACCGTCGCGGCGGATTAATCCTCGTCTCTAATTCTCATACCGTAGAATGAACGTGCGACGAAGAAGGCCGAGATTGCAAAGAAGACAATCGCCAGGGTAATGTCAACCTTCCTGCTCGATACGAGTGCAAGCTCGATAGCCAAAACACCAAACAGGGTGCTGAACTTGATGATGGGGTTCATCGAAACCGAGGAGGTATCTTTGAAGGGGTCGCCGACTGTGTCGCCGACAACTGTTGCGGCGTGCAGCGGGGTGCCCTTTTCCCTGAGGTCAACTTCGACGTATTTCTTGGCGTTGTCCCATGCGCCGCCTGCGTTTGCCATAAAGATTGCCTGAAACAGGCCGAACAAGGCGATTGAAATCAGGTAGCCGATGAAGAAATAGGGGTCAAGACAGGCGAAGGCGAGCGTGCTGAAGAATATGACTAAGAACAGGTTTATCATACCCTTCTGGGCGAACTTGGTGCAAATCTCGACGACCTTGTTGCTGTCTTCGCTGGATGCCTTGGTTGCGCCTTCGAGCTTGATATTATCTTTGATGAACTTTACGGCATGATAAGCGCCGGTCGATACGGCCTGCGTGGAGGCAGCCGTAAACCAGTAGATGACCGCGCCGCCGGCCATCAGGCCGAGCAGGAACGGCGGGTGCAGAATCGACAGGTTTGCCAGAAGCTCCGGTTGGAGGCCATGAGTGAGAATTATTATGATTGAGAAAATCATCGTGGTCGCACCGACGACTGCGGTGCCTATGAGAACGGGCTTTGCAGTCGCTTTGAAGGTGTTGCCCGCGCCGTCTGCCTCTTCGAGAAATCTCTTGGCCTTGTCGAAATTCGGCTCGAACCCGAATTCCTTTTTGATGTCCGCCTTGATATTCGGAATAGTTTCAATCAGCGAAAGCTCGTAAATGGACTGTGCGTTGTCTGCGACTGGTCCGAATGAGTCAACAGCGATTGTTACAGGCCCCATACTCAGGAAGCCGAACGCCACGAGACCGAACGCGAAGACGGATGGAGCAATCATCATTACGTCTAAGCCGGTGGTGCTGACGCCATAGGCAATTGCCATCAGGGCCATAATAGCCAGGCCCATCCAGTATGCGCTGAAATTGCCTGTGCAGAAACCAGCGAGAATGGTCAGGGGTGCCCCGCCCTTGCGGGAGGCGTTGACAATGTTCTGAACATAAGCCGATTTGACAGCTGTGAACATATTGACCATCTCAGGAATCAATGCGCCGGCGATTGTGCCGCAGGTGATAATCGAGGCGAATTTCCACCACATTGAGCCGTCGCCGAGTGTCGGTAAGACCAGCCACGAAACGAGATAGGTCAGGCCGATTGAGACGAACGATGTCAGCCATACAAGGGACAGCAGCGGCTTCTCGAAATCCATTTTATCGAGGTTTGCGAACCGTGCCTTTGCCACAGCAGCATTGAGCCAGTAGGAAACGCTGCTTGTGAAAATCATTACAAGCCGCATAACGAAAATCCAGACGAGCAATTGGACCTGTATAGCCGGGTCTTTGACTGCGAGTAATATGAAGGAAATCAACGCGACGCCTGTAACGCCGTAGGTCTCAAAACCGTCTGCGGTCGGACCGACAGAGTCGCCGGCATTATCGCCCGTGCAGTCAGCGATGACACCGGGATTGCGTGCGTCGTCTTCTTTGATATTGAAGACGATTTTCATAAGGTCGGAGCCGATATCGGCGATTTTGGTAAAGACGCCTCCTGCGATTCTAAGAACTGATGCGCCGAGTGATTCGCCGATGGCAAAACCGATAAAGCAGTAGCCGGCGTATTTGGGGTCGATGAACAGAAGGATGCAGAGCATAACGAACAGCTCGATACTGATGAGCAGCATACCGATGCTCATACCGGATTGAAGCGGTATTTCGTAAACAGGGAATGGTTTGCCTTTTAAGCTTGCAAAGGCCGAGCGTGAGTTGGCAAAGGTATTAATTCTCATTCCGAACCACGCGACAGTATAGCTGCCCGCGATACCTATCAAGCTGCATACGAGGATTATCGCAACCGTGGGGTTCGACATTTCACGCAGCAGGTGGAAATAGACCCATATAATTACCGCGACGAGGGCCCACAGGACAATAATGAATTTACCCTGTGTGAACAGGTATGTTTTGCAGGTGCCGTAAATCAGCTCGGAGATTTCGAGCATCGACTTGTGCACCTTCATATTTTTAATGCGGGAGTACTGCACCATGCCGAAGATGATGCCGAAGACGCATATCGCCAGTCCCCATATTAACAACGACCAGCCGTCAATCCTGTCGCCGAAGAATTTGACTGACTTGAGGTCGGGCAGTATCAGTTCGGCTTCGCTGGCCATAGCCGCTGGCACGCCGCACAACAATGCGACCGCCGCTGCCAAAAACGCCCACACCGGCGTTACAACAGCACTTTTCAACCGTGTTTCCACTGTGTTCTCCTTAAAAACTCAGGTAATAAGACATTAAACAATTGCGAACCGTAAACACAAAGCTAAATAGTTTAGCAGGAAAATCGGCAAATGCAAGTGTTTTGCTGACTTATAATAAAATTAGCTAACAGCACTAAAATAGCTTGATGTTAAAGGTAAGTTAGGCCCAAACCGGCTTGTTAATGAGTGTGGCTTGAAAAATCTGAAAAAAGCGCGTTTGGCCGAACCGAATCGAAGGTCGAAAGTTCTAAAGTTTCTGACTCTCCCCGCCCCCTCTACCTTTATTTCCCGTGTTCCTCCGATATTACATAATGGAAAAGCAGTAAATTTCGATTTTTTTTAATTGACAGCCACCGGCAAAAGAATATAATCATAATCGTCTTTGCTGGGGGGGCAAAAGGCAACGAAGGAGAATGAGAATGACCGAAGAAGGGTTTCAGTTCATTAACAGAGAGGAAAAAACATGAAAAGGATAGCATCGCCATGGCAGCAGGGAATTCTAATAACAGCCCTGTCGGCTTGTCTTATCCAAGCGGCAAGTGCCAGTCCACAGATTACCAGTGTCCAGTTCGCCGGAAGTGCCAGCAATTACACGCTCACTGTGACCGGATCGGGATTCGGAACATACCCCGGTAACCTGCCATTTACGGGCGACTCGTCTTACTTCTACATTACGGTTTTGGCCCAACAATGGGACTCCTGGCAATTAGGTTCTCAATGGGGAGCCTCTGGTGACGCCTTGGGGCTGACCTATAACTCCTGGTCGGATACCCAAATCGTGGTAAGCGGCTTCGAATGTCAGCCAGGATATGCCATTTACCTATGTATAATGAATCCGAGTTCCGGCCTAAGCGCAACCTGGGGCGGCAACGTGCCTGGGGTGGTGACACCGCAGATCACAGCGGTCACATTTTCTGGCAGTGGCCAAAATCTCCAAATCATCGTTCAAGGATCGGGATTCGGGAATGCTCCCGTGGCCATGCCATTCACGGGTAATTTGAACTACTTCGCATTCGTTTCGCCCGCCGTATTCTGGGCTGGCGGCGGCTGCTGGGGGCAAGGGTCACCGTGCTCAGTGACTCTTAATTATCAGTCGTGGTCGGATACTGAGATAGTAATCAATGGGTTTGCCGGCTCGTATGGTCAGGGCGGTGCAACATTGCAAAGTGGAGACCCAGTAGACATCGTAATTTGGAATTCGGGCGACACCGACTACACCGGCCCACAGACAGCATGGGGCGGTTTCGCAACAGAAACTGCTGGCACCCCGACGATTACGAGTGTAAATGTCGGGCCGGCTAGCGGCGGGAATCTCCGAATGTCGATTCAGGGATCCGGTTTCGGCACCAACAGCCCGTATACTACGACATCATCGTTCTTGCGTATCTATGACCAGACTCAAGACTGGAATGCCGGTTTTACGGGAGACTGGGTAGACACCAATGTGGTGAGTTGGACAGACACCAACATCCTCATAAACGGCTTCACTGGTCAGTACAATCAATATGTGGGCTATCACTTTAACCCAGGGGATCAACTTCAAGTCTTCGTCGAAAATCCCCAGACCCAAACTGGTTTTGTGACAAGCCCTGTAACCTTGAATCAGACATTCTTGGAAATCGATATCCAACCACCATCACATTGCGCGATGGTGCTCAATACTAACGAACTAACCGATCTACAAAGCGCGCTTTTGAGCCAATTGCAACAGGCCGGTTTGTGCCAAGCCAGTTCCACGCCGATTGCCGTGTACGTCGTCCCCAACTCTGCTCTTGTTTCAGACATCGAATTTGACCTTTGTTGTATGATGGTCGATCTGCCTAACACGATTCTTAATACCGCACAGGACGCGGTCGAGTTCGGTTTCCTCGGTGCAGGCGCTGAGTTACTTGCAGGTCAAGCTTCCGGTCTTCTTGTTCCTGAGCCACCGCAGATTGTGAAATACGTGGCTGACAATGTTTATGCAATGTCGCAATCGGTACAGGAGCAACTTTTTACGCTATACGGCGGTTGTTGGATTTTTAACAACTCGGTTGAGCCGATTGAGAAGGACGCCGGTTTTTGCCCTCTTGGAACTATTGAGTGTGACGATCACATACGAATGCTGGTCCCGCTAACCTCTATTCCTGGATCAACCGTGGATCTCCGTAATGTTCTAGGAAACCTCTTGTACGGCGTCATATTACAATGTGGAGGTGAACCAGGCTCGTACGTCCAATCTACCTCATGTAGTACATTGAGTTTCACAGTGTTAGAAGAGTCATACGCCAGCAGCGGAGGTAAAATAACCCGACCGGTCTTTACAGCCCAGATAATCGACATATTGGGTAACACAATCTCAAAGTGCGCCGTGCCTGGGTGGGCAGTGGTAGCGACGCCGACCATCACACCGGCTGGCGGCATGTTCACGGACTCAGTCAAAGTCAAGCTCGGTTGCGCTACCGCAGGCGCAACAATCCGCTATACCGTTGATGGCTCCGATCCGAACAGCAGTTCGACCGTGTACAAAAAAACCGGCATCACCATCATCAACTCAGTCACGCTCAATGCCAAAGCGTTCAAGACAAATATGGTCGACAGCAACATTGCGGTTGCGGCGTTCACGATCGTCGTACCGCCTCCCCCGACTATCGCCACGACCAGTCTGACGGACGCGACTGCCAAAGAGCCGTACACCGCAACGCTCCAAGTCACCACCGGCACCGGTGTGGCACCGTACAAGTGGTCGCTGGCGGCCGGTAGTAAATTGCCAGCCGGCCTGAAACTCAAAGCCACCACTGGTGTCATCTCCGGCAAGCCGAAGAAGGCCGGCACGTTTAACTTCACGGTGAAAGTGACCGACGCCAAGAAGCAATTCGACACCCAAACGTTGTCGCTAACTGTGAACTGACCGGGAGGCCTCAGTTGAATGGTCAACGATAGTCGCGAGGCATAAGTCATACGGGAAATGTAGGTCAGATATTCTTTGCAAGTTGGCCAAGCGCATCAGGCATTTTCCAATCAGGTAGCTATTCACCGATTTGAACTGAGGCAAAACGGACAAAAAGCATCGATACTCAAATGGGCAAAGAAATGTCCGGTGTACAAGATTCACAAGCAGATAGAGGCAAAACTCAAGGACGTATTCGCTTTGAAATAATGATCCGCAACAGCACGCTTCCGTACTATAAAAAAACTCATCCGATGCTAAGTTTTTGGGAAAGCTAATCTTAAAGCAGCCTATTTTGCCTAAATTGGTCAATGTAACGTGGTTTTCTGATGCGGCTTAAGCCGCCACCTGCCATTTCTCCCAGAAGGCATTTTTCATGATTTGCCTATGGCGTTTAACCTGTGTATCGCCTCCAAGCATGTCCGCGTATTGTGATAGGGACATTTCCATTCCGAGACCTTAGGGTCGGTCAAATTGGGTGAGCCGTCTCGCGAGACCTTCATAAACCATTCTCCCCCCTCGCGGTCAACAATTTTGCGTTCGATGAAGTCCCAGCTGTTCAAAGCGGCCTGGAGGAAATGCTCTTTGCCTGAAAGCTGATAGGCATTGAGAAACCCCACAACCGCCTCGGACTGGGGCCACCACTCCTTGTCTGAATTGATTATCCTGCCCCCCCTGCCCTCGTAAAGCAGCCCGCCATCCTTATCAATGCCTTCCTTGAAAACGACCTGGGCCATTTCAAGGGCAACTGCCGCAACCTTTTTACTTAACGCGGGCTTTTCGAGAACTTCCGCCGCCTCATAAAGCAGCCAGCTTCCCTCGATATCGTGGCCAAAGGTGTATGAATCCGATTTGGGCCGCCAAAGCTCGTCGAAGAAATGGTTGAAGTGAAATGTTTTGCGGTCAATGATTCGGCGGGTAAAGTTATCTATAAGGCCGAGGATTTTCTCCGCGACTTTCGGCTTGTGCTCGCAGCGATACAAATTCGTATAGCTCTCAATTATGTGGAGGTGATTATTCATCGATTTCTTTTCGTTCATATCCTTGTCGCTGAGACGTGCGCCTTCGGCCACAGTCCAGTCGCGGTTGCATATCTCGAAATAGCCGGTATTGACTTTGTCGAAGCTGTGCCGTTCGATAAGCTCAAACATCTCATTTGCCCGCGCAAGTGCGCCGGCGTCTTTTGTCGCGAGATAGTATTCGGCGAGGGCATAAACATAAAACGCCTGGCCGTAAATTTTTTTGGAGTCATCCACGCATTGTCCGCGATAGTCAACCTGCCAGAACATCCCGCCGAACTGGGTATCCCGGAAATAGCTGTTCAGATAATCATACGCCCTTTTTGCCAGCTCGAGATACTTAGGGTTGGCGTCAAAGCGATACATCGCCGCAAAGGTCCAGAGTATTCTGGCGTTGAGGATTAATCCTTTGTTTGCGTGTTTATCGATTTTCAAATCACGACCGACCTGGCCCGCGAAGCCGCCAAATTCATTATCAACAGTGTGCTTTTGCCAGAACGGGATAATATTCTCGTATAATTCGCTTTTGACCCGTTTTTGAAAGGCCTCTATATCTTTTCTAATCATAGCCGTCAGTACCCTTATTCTTCTAAGTTTCGTCCCGAAAAAACCCATATCAGATATTATCTGCTGACACCGGACGAATCAATCGTATTAACGTCTAAACGCCCCGCGTTGTACAAAAAACCTTGATTCGGATGGGGCAATTTTGGTATTATAATTACGCGGATATCAGCCCTCTGTAGCCGTTCTATTTGAACAAGTCCCGCCAAATAGCGTAAAGTTTCAGATTAACTGTTAATTTAGGGAAGAACGGGGCAATATAAGTTAAGGGTTAAGCGTCTTACAACGATAGTATATTAAAAGAGTTAGGTGATTTTTTTAGGAATATAACGTGAAAAAGATAATTTCAGTGATAGTTGTAATAGGAATAGCAGCCGGAATAGCGGGCGGATGGTGGTATTACAACAAGAACAATGCTAAAAAGGTCTCATTCCGCACTACCGAGGTAACACGCGGCGACATCCTGGCAACCATAAGCGCAACAGGAACAGTTGAGCCGGAAGAGCTGGTGGACGTGGGCGCACAGGTCGCGGGCCTCATCATTGCCTTTGGCAAAGACGAAGACGGCAATGAGATTGATTACGGCTCACCTGTAGCGGAAGGAACATTGTTAGCAAAAATTGATGATTCGACTTATGCCTCGGAAGTTAACCTGGCGAGCGCTCAGCTGGACCAAGCCAAGGCCGGCGTGGAAAGCGCCAAGGCCAACCTATTACAGTTGAAAGCGAAGCTCGAACAGGCCCGATTGGACTGGGAACGTGCCCAGAAGTTAGGACCTTCCGAGGCGCTTGCCAAGAGCAGTTATGATTCGTATCAGGCGGCTTTTGAGGTTGCACAGGCCAACGTGACCGCCGGGGAGGCGGCGATTTTACAGGCCAAAGCGTCTGTCAACCAGGCAGAGGCGACCCTTCAAAACGCAAAACTTAACCTCTCATACTGCACTATTCAATCGCCGGTAGAAGGCGTCATTATTGACCGCCGGGTCAATATCGGACAAACGGTGGTGTCGAGCCTGAATACGCCGAGTTTGTTTTTGATTGCCAAGGACCTCAAAAGAATGCAGGTATGGGTTTCCGTCAACGAGGCCGACATAGGGAAAATTTACCCGGGCCAGCCGGTAACATTTACCACTTCGACCTACGAAGGCCAGACGTTTAAGGGTGTGGTCGGCCAAATTCGGCTCAACGCAACTATGACGCAAAACGTCGTTACTTACACAGTCGAGGTCGACACGGACAACTCAAGCGGTAAATTACTTCCTTACCTGACCGCAAACGTTAATTTTGAGGTCAGCCGAAGAGACAATGTTCTTGAGGTAACAAACGCGGCTCTTAGATGGAAACCAAGGGCTGAGGAGATTGCGCCGGCGTATCAATTGGCATTAAATGACCCCGCCGAACAGGGTAAAGGTTCAGGGAAAAAACAGCGTGACCCCAACGCGCCGCAGACGCGTCCCTCAAATTACAAAAAAGCCATGTTGTGGGTAAGCGAGAACGGCTTCGTCCGGCCAATCAAGGTGCTCGCGGGCACAAGCGACGATACAATGACCGAAATACAGGGCGTGGGTTCGCAGGATGAGCTTAAGGAAGGTCTCCAGGTAATCACCGGAGAACAACAGATATCTGCGGGCAGTTCCGGAACGGTTAATCCTTTCACGCCGCAAATCGGACGACCAAGACCGGCAGGACGTTAATAAATTTTGCAGATTCGCTGCGAATACTATGGAACTGATTGAACTGAAAATATTTATAAGACCTATTATATGGGGGACATCGATGTTCCCGTTCTTAGGGGTATTACGCTTTCAATCAACAAAGGAGAGTTTGTCGCGCTGATGGGGGCATCGGGGTCGGGCAAAAGCACGCTGATGAACATCCTCGGATGCCTTGACCATCCGACATCCGGTGAATACTGGCTTGAGGGGCGGGAAATATCGGGGGTGTCCGCCGACGAACGGGCGAATCTGCGAAATCATAAAATTGGTTTTGTGTTTCAGAATTTCAATCTTCTGGCCCGCACAAGCGCGCTTGAAAACGTGATGATGCCTTTGTCATACACGCGCGAGCATCTGTCGGATAAAGAGGTCAAGCGCCGGGCCGAAGAGCTTCTGAACCGGGTCGGGCTTGGCGACCGGATGCACCACGAGCCGTCGGAATTATCAGGCGGTCAGCAGCAGCGTGTCGCAGTTGCCCGCTCGCTGATTAACAGGCCCTCGGTGCTTTTCGCCGATGAGCCGACAGGCAACCTCGACTCGAAAACAAGCGAAGAGGTGCTTACAATGTTTAAGAAGCTAAACGTGGAGGAAGGCATCACGGTTATTATCGTAACGCACGACCCGAATGTCGCCCGGCATACTCAGCGGCAGATTCACATTCACGACGGCTTAATCGTGAACAACCAGACATCACAGGGAGGTTCATAATGAGGTTATTCCGCATAATGCGAATACTGCGAACGGCGCTTCGGGCAATAGGCAAAAACCCGATGCGGACGATGCTTACGATGTTAGGCATAATCATCGGAGTCGGCGCGGTAATCGCGATGATGGAAATAGGCAACGGTTCATCGGATGCCATCGCTAAAACCATCGCGAGAATGGGGGCCAATACTCTTCTTGTCCTGCCCGGCGCCGCCACAAGCAGCGGCATCAATTTTGGCGCAGGCAGCAGCATGACGCTCACGCCGCAGGATTGCGACGCGATTATCCGTGACTGCCCTGCCGTAAAAGGCGCCGCCCCCCTTGTTCGCGCCAGAGGCCAGGCAGTTTATCAGGACCGCAACTGGGTACCGATGAGCATTTACGGAACGACCGCTGATTACCTCACCGTCCGGGACTGGACCGATATGGCGCAGGGCGACATCTTCACCGACAAAGACGTTCGCAGTGCGGCAAAGGTATGTCTCATCGGCCAGACGATTGCCAGGGAACTTTTTCAGGGAGTATCGCCGGTAGGAAAAGAAATGCGGGTTCTGAACATAACGTTCAAAGTTGTAGGCGTCCTAAGCGCCAAAGGCGCAAATATGATGGGTATGGACCAGGACGATATTATTCTTGCTCCCTGGACAACCATCAAGTTTCGCGTAGGCGCTTCGTCTTCAACATCGACCAGCACCACAACAACAAGCACAACCTCGACGACAAGCTCTCCCAGCCAGTTATATCCTACTTCAGTGACCTCTTTATACCCGGTGCCTTCGGACACGCAGGCGGCGGATAACCCTCAGCCGGTGCGTTTTACCAACGTTGACCAGATTGTGGCTGCTGCGAACTCCACTGCTGAGATTCATCCGGCGATAGACCAGATAACCGCCCTTTTGCGCGAACGTCACCGTACTCATGATCCAAAAGACGATGACTTCAATATCCGTGATATGACCGAGATGACAAACGCGTTATCTTCCACAACGACGCTTATGACCAAGCTTCTGCTTGCTGTCGCCCTGATTTCATTGATTGTCGGCGGCGTTGGAATAATGAACATTATGCTGGTATCAGTTACCGAGAGGACGCGGGAAATCGGTTTACGAATGGCGGTAGGCGCAAGGGCAAGGGACATCCTGCGTCAGTTCCTGATAGAAGCTGTGGTCCTGTGTCTTGCAGGCGGAATTTTAGGCATTATCCTGGGCTGCGGCGGGTCGTATCTTATAACCCGCTTTCTGCGCTGGCCCACGGAAACATCAATGGCGGCCATTGTGGCTTCGGTTCTCGTCTCAGCAAGCGTTGGAATCATTTTCGGCTATTACCCGGCATGGAAGGCATCTCGTCTGGATCCGATTGAGGCATTGAGATACGAATGAAAAAGACAGAAGACAGAAGACAGAAAACGGAAAACAGAAGAATATTATCCGTAATCTTTTTGCCTTTATGCTGCGCTTGCCTGCTATTACAGGCGGGTTGCCTCGTAGGCCCGGACTATAAACCGCAGGACCCGAACGCCCCCGCCGGCTGGGTCGGAACCAAAAACGCCGCCTCACCCGACGCGATGTTGCTGAAGTGGTGGACGGAATTTAATGATGCGAATCTCACGTCGTTAATCGAACGCGCGATGAAGTCGAACCTCGACTTAAAGCAGGCAGAAGAAAGAATCCGCCAGGCAAGGGCCTCACGCGGCGTGGCTGGCGCTGGATTCTGGCCCACCGCCGATGTAACCGGAAGTGCCACACGCAACCATACACCTGCATCAGGGGCTGTGCCTGCCTCGACGACAAACCTGTTTCAGACGGGTCTGGACGCGGCGTGGGAGCTGGACATTTTCGGCGGCACCAGACGCAATATCGAGTCGGCAGATGCGGGTATTCTCGCGGCAATTGAAGACCGAAGAGATGTCCTGGTAACTCTTGTATCCGAAGTTGCGAATAACTATGTGCAGCTACGCGGCTATCAACAGGAAATAATCATCGCCCAGAACAACCTCAGGGTGCAAAAACACACCGCCGATGTGACCCGCCAGCAATTTCAAGGCGGTTTTGTCAGTGCGCTCGACGTCGCGAACGCCGACGCCCAAGCCGCCACAACAATGTCGCAAATTCCCGTGTTTGAGACATCCGCACGACAAGCTATATACAGCATCTCCGTTCTGCTTGGTCAGGAGCCCGCTTCTCTGCTGGAAGAGCTTTCCCCGGCCTCATCGATACCTCTTACGCCGCCCGAAGTGCCTGCCGGTCTGCCTTCTGAAATGCTCCGCAGGCGTCCGGATATAAGGCGAGCCGAGGCACAGATACATTCCGCAACGGCGCAAATAGGCGTTGCGACCTCGGACCTGTTCCCGAAGTTCAATCTCGCCGGCTCAATCTCCACCCAGGCAAATAGCGCCGGTAACTTAAGCTGGAACCGTCGCTACTGGTCTTTCGGCCCTTCGGTTGACTGGCAGATATTCAACGCAGGCCAGGTCAGCGCAAATATAGAAGTCCAGAAGGCACTCCAGCAGCAGGCGGTTCTTACTTATAAACAAGCCGTACTGACCGCCCTTAATGACGTGGAAAGCGCACTTATCGCCTACGTCAATGAGCACGAACGCCATAAAGCCCTCGTTGACGCCGTAGCCGCAAACCGAAAGGCCGTTGACCTCTCCTCACAGCTTTACGCAGAGGGGCAAACCGATTTCCTCAATGTGCTTGTCGCACAGGGTTCGCTTAACAGTTCCGAAGACGCTCTTGTTCAGAGCACACGCAATCTCTCTACGGATTTAATAGCCCTTTACAAAGCCTTGGGCGGCGGATGGGATATTGCCTCGCCGGACAGCAATTAGTCCCATAAAAGCGGGCGGCGGTGTTCCTTTTTTGCGGCTACCAAGAATATGTAATCCATCTCTGCGAAATTGACGAAAGAGTTACAGGGTATTTGCAAAACAACCGTTACTTGAACATAATCTATATAGAGTAGCCCATACTTTTTCGATAGTATGAAATAGGAGCGATAAAATGGATATCAGGGATTTGTCGGAAAACATACTTCTTGTTGAGGCGTCCCCGGAACCGGGCCTGAACGAAGAGCTTGCCAGAACTATCGACGCTGTCCGCGAAAGAGGCGACGGCTGCGACGTTGTAATTGACTTTTCGCACGTTGATATCGTTACATCATCGAGCTTGTCGAAGCTGCTCAAACTGCGGAAACTCCTGATGGATTGCAACCATTCACTGCTCCTTTGC